>NZ_CP063849.1:5037500-7437500 GCF_015277775.1 Paludibaculum fermentans | reverse complement strand
GGCGGCTCGACGCGCGAGTGGTCCTACAAGATGGATATGGTGGAGGATCGCCTCTTCACCCCTTTATTGGTCCAGATGGCGGTCTTTTCGGCCATCGACGCCACTGAGCGCAGCACCGGAGTCAGCACCATCACCCTGCGCGGCCAGGTTCTGATGGACGGAGCGCCGGCCGTCAAGTTCGACAACATCTATGCCGCCGACCTCGGCGCCCCCCAGCAGGTCTCCGCCGCCATCGCCGCTCCGGTCTCGGCCGTCCTCCAGAGCGGCTTCGATGCCCTCAAGCTGCGCGGCCTCGATCTGGACATCGAGGTATCGAATGAGAAGAAGCAGCTTCAGCTCGATTCCATCTGGGCCTCGCAGCGCGAGGTCCGGCCCGGTGAATCGGTGGAGATTACAGCCACTTTCGCCGGTGAACATGGCGTCGAAATGATGCGCACCGCGAAGTATCAGGTGCCCATCGGTGCCCCGGTGGGTCCGCTCTATTTCACGGTCACCGACGGCCCCTCGGCGAATCTTTCCGACTTCAAACAGTTTCTTCTCACCCCGCCGCGCTCCGCGCCGCAGTTGTACGATTTCCTCACCGGCCTCCATCCCAACGACCGGCCGTACCTCAGGGTCTGGCGGTCCCAACCGTCCTGGCTGGTCCAGGGCGAGACCATGCCGAGTCCTCCGCCGTCCATGGCCATGGCGTTGAGCCACACCGCTACCCAACAGGCCAATGCACTGGTAGCATCCATTGAGATGCCTTCCGCGGGCTTCCAGTTTTCCGGTTCCAAGACTGTTCAAGTGGATGTAAAGGAATGAATCGCTTGAGACGACTCCTGCCGTGCGCCGCACTGGCCATGGCGAGCCTTTGGGCCGGCGGCTCCACGGCCTGGGAAAGCAACACCTTCGCCGACTTCATCAAGGGCCGGTTCCAGGGCATTTCCCTGACGCGCGACGGCCGCCTGACGCTCGCGCCTTCGCTCGACACCCTCGCCTCCACCGGCGAAGCCGGCATCTGGAGCGTCATCTCCGCACCCGACGGCACCATCTACTTTTCCACCGGCCATCGCGGCCGCGTCTATCAGGTGAAGCCCGGCGGCCAGCCCACCGTGGTTTGGGCCTCGCAGCAGCCGGAAGTCTTTGCGCTGGCATTGGATAGCCAGGGCCGCCTGTATGCCGGAACCTCGCCCGACGGCCGCATCTACCGCATCGAAGGCGGCAAGGCGACGGAGTTCTTCAACCCCAGGTCGAAGTACATTTGGGGCCTGGCGGTCGGTCCGGATGGCGCGGTCTACGCCGCCACGGGCGACCAGGGCCAGGTATGGCGCGTGACCCCGGAGGGCAGGGGCTCAGTCTGGTACGAGACCGGCCAATCCCATGTCACGGCCCTGGCCATCGATTCGAATGGCCGGGTGCTGGCCGGCACCGAGCCGAACGGCATCCTCTTCCGTATCGAGGCCAAAGATAAGGCCTTTGTTCTCTACGACTCCAGCCTGCCCGAGATCCGCTCCATCGTGCTCGCTCCGGACGGGTCGATCTTCGTAGCCGCGCTCGGCGGAGCCCTCGCCCAGAAGCAGGCCCAGGCAGCGGCAGCGGCGGCCACCAGCCAGCAGCCCCAGGGCGTCGTAACCTCCACGATTACAGTCACATCCGACGCGCAAGCCGGCGTCGACATCAAACCCAAACCCGAGGCCGCCAAGCCGCCGGCCGCCACCGGGGCGGAAACCCCGCCCACGCCGGCTCCCGTCGATGTCACCGGAGTGGAGAAAGCGGCGCTCTACCGCATTGCGCCCGACAACATGGTGGAGACGGTCTGGTCGTCCAAGGAAGAGAATGTCTTCGATCTCATCCTGAAAGACGGAGACCTGGTCTTTTCAACCGACCAGCGCGGCCGCATCTACCGTCTTTCCCAGGACTTAAAGGCTACGCTGCTGCTGGAAACGCACGAGTCCGAGACCACCCGGTTGCTGCCCACGGCGCAGGGCATCGTGGCCGCGACCAGCAATCAGGCCAAACTCTACCGGCTTTCAAACCAGCCCATAGCGAAGGGCACCTACGAGTCGCCTGTCCATGATGCGGGCAACGTCGCCCGTTGGGGCCGGCTGGAGTGGCGAACGGATAACTCGTCTGGAAAGATGAGCTTCCGGACGCGCGCCGGCAACTCGGCCCGGCCGGACCGCACTTGGAGTGATTGGTCCGAGCCGGTCTCGGACCTGGCCAAGGCCCTGATCTCGAGCCCGAATGCCCGCTATATCCAGTGGCAGGCCGAGTTCCAGCCCGTGAACGGCCAGTCGCCGCTACTCGATTCCGTTTCAGTGAGTTACCAGCCGCAGAACGGGCGCCCTGTGGTGCGTAGCGTTCAGGTCACGCCGCAGTGGGTCGCCTCGGCCCAAAAGACTGCCGCCGCCGCGCCGCAAACCCCGATCTCGTATAGCATTACGGTGACTGACTCGGGCGACGCCGGCACGGCCACCAGCAGCGGGACACCCACCCAAAACATCAGCCGCAGTGGCACGCCCCAGCTCTTCATCGCCTGGCAGGCGGACGACCCGGACGGCGACAAGCTCATTTATTCTCTGTGGTACCGGGCTGAAGACGAGGTCACCTGGAAGTTGTTGAAAAGCGAGATCGCCGACAACACCTACATGCAGGAGACCGAGGTCTTCGCGGACGGCCGCTACTACTTCCGCGTACTGGCGTCGGACCGACTCGCCAACAGCCCGGCCTCGGCCCGCGAGGGCGAACTGGTGAGCCAGCCTGTGCTGATCGACCAGACCCCGCCCACGGTGACGATGGGCACGCCCCGCGTGAACGGCAATCAGATCGAGATCGATGTCGACGCTTCCGATGCGCATTCCCCAGTGAGGCGCGGAGAGTTCTCGTTTGACGGCTCCGCCTGGAAACTGATGGATGCGGCCGATGGCATTGCGGACAGCAAACAGGAACGCTTCATCGTCCGGTTCAACGCCATTTCCGGCGAGCACAGTGTCGTCGTGCGGGTATTCGATTCGGCTGGCAATCCGGGCCTGGCGCGTTTGGTCTTGCGCTAACTCCGATGTGGCGAACAGCGGTTCTCGTGTTGGCGGGCGTCCTGGCCGGATGCTCGCGCACGCCGCGGTTCGCCCCGATTCCTGAGCAACTTGCACAAGTTACGGCAGAGGATCCGCTAGAGATGCCGTGCTTTGCGTCCATGAGCGAGCCTCGCACCAGCTCCTTCATTTTGAATGACATAGCGAACACTGGATGGAAGCGCTGGACGGGTGCGTGGCCTACCGTGCGCTGTACCCTCCCATGGGACGGCAAGTGGTTGGCGGCCTTCGACTTCGAGGTAGCGGACGCGACGCTTAGGGACACCGGCCCCATCACTCTGACATTTGAAGTAAATGGGCAGAAGGTGGGCACACTGCGCTGTGACCATGCGGCGCAGTACAGATTCCGGGCCCCCATCCCAAAAGCCCTGGCCCAGGAAGAGCAGGTTATTACTCTTGTCGGCATTGTCGATAAGCCCTGGGTGTCCCCTGGCGATGGCGCGAAGCTGGGCGTACTCGTCACGGGGGCTGGATTCCTCGAAGAATGAAAGAGGTATGGCACATTCTGGAGGGCTCGCTGGCGACCGTGGTGCTCACGGGCTCGCTGGGCTGGCTTATCCTCGGATTGTGCCGGATCCGGTTGCGCGCGGGGGAACGCTGGCCGGCCGCACTTGCCGTTGGAGTGCCTCTGTCGGCGGCGGCCGTCTGGTGGGCCGGCCCACGGAAAGGCGCGCTGCTCTGGGCCTCGATCCTATTGACAGCGTTGGCGACTTGGCGGCGGAAGGACATCCGTGTGGAGGCGGACGAACCACTGCCCCGATGGCTGATGGCCCTGATGGCTGTCGTCATGGGGGTGTTCGGCTTTTGGGCCCTCACGAACGGTAAAACAACGCCTGTCGTTTGGGACGAGGCGTTGGTGCAAGCCATCGGGATCGTGCGCCATTGGACCCCGCCGGGGTGGGACGCAGGTACATTCTGGACCTTGCCGTATCGCTTCGGGGCGGAGCCGGCCATCCGCCTGGTCCACCTCTGTTTCCATGCCGCCCTGGCCTTGACGGTCCTGGCCGCGGCCCGGCGATGGATGGAGCCGCTGGGGGCGGTCACCGCGGCGTTGCTCGTTTTCACGGCTGCGCCCCTGCTTGGGTTTGCCGGGTTTGGCGGATCGCAGGTGCTGTTTGCGTTCTGCATATTCTCGACCATCTGGCTCGTCGCCGCCGCGCGCCAGTGGCTGATTCTGCCCTGGGCTTTCTTTCTAGCCTGGTTTGCCTGGCGGGTGGCTCCGGAGTCGGGTGGAAACGCGTTCTCTGGCTTTCTTTTCCTGCATTTGCCCTGGGTCCTCGTGCCGTTTGCGGCGCTTGCCCTGGGCTGGCTGGTGCGGCGTCAGAAGGCGGTGGCGGCGGTGTTGGTGGGCTTCCAACTGGTGACGGTTTGGCCTGGTCTGGCGGAGCGTCTGGCACCGGTTCAGGAGCTGAGCCGGGGCGTGGAAGACGCGCGGATGCTGGAGCGCTCCGTCGGTCCCAACGCCTTCTTTTTGAGCGAGATACCCCTGGCCCGGAGCCTGATGACGCATCCCGTGAGCGGGGACCCGGCGCTCCTGGCAACGATGAGCCGCGCCTTCGGGACCTGGCGTGAATCGCGCATCCCCGTGCCTGGCGGGGCTCGCAGGACGTATGCCCTTCCACGGCAAGGGGTTAACGGGGAAGTGCGGTTCTATCGGGCGGGCGTGGAAGTGCCTCGCTCGCCCGCATGGCGGATCCGGGCGACTGAGGGCGAACAACGGGCCGGATGGGCGTTCGACAACAGCGTGGTGAGCGGCTGCGACTGTGCCGTGGAGATCGATTTTGGACAACCGTTTGAGTTCGACGAGGTCCGGGTTTTAGGGAGCTACGGCCGCTCCGTCGAGCCGCCCGCCGGGCTGCGCCGAGGTGCTGTGATCTTCCTGAAAAGATTAGGGATCACGCATGTGGTAGTACGAGAGGGTAGCGCCCTGGCCGACGAACTGCACCGCAACGCCGCATTCTGGGGCGCCAAGGAGACGGGGCAGCGCGAGGAGGTGCATCTCTTTGCGCTGGAATGAGTTGCAGTGGTCTCGATGGGCTGGCGCCTTGCTGGCGGCGGTGTTCTGCTTTCACCTGTGGCGGGCGGCCACGACCTCCATCACGACCGATGAGGCCTTTACTTTCAACGAGTTCGTGGCCCCGCCGCTGCTGCAGGTGCTCACCACCTACGACGCGAACCACCACGTCCTGCACAGCCTGCTGTGCAAGGCCGTTATCTCCTTGCTGGGTAAGGGTGAGTTGCGCTTCCGGCTGCCCGCGCTGCTGGGCACGCTGTTGTACCTGTGGAGCGTCTGGAGGCTGACCCGGCAGCGGTTGGGGGATACGCCTCTCATGGCGGCGACAGCAGTGCTGTTGGCGGTGCATGCCGGCCTGATCGACTACTTCTCCCTGGCCCGGGGCTACAGCCTGGGGATGGGGTTCGTCATCTACGCCATGACTGAGACTGGGGTAGAGCGATACCGGCGCGCGTCGTTGGCACTTGGGTTGGCGGTGGCTTCGAATCCCGTCTACGTCGTGCCGGCGGCAGCTTGGTTGTTCTCGGTGCTGGTCACGAAACGCCTGTGGCGGCGGGTGGATGAACTGGCGGCTCCCGGCCTGGTGGCGGCGCTGGTCGTTCTGGCGATCCCCGTGAGTCGAGCCGTCAGCGAACGGTTTTACTATGGCGTCGCTTCACCCTGGATCTCGTGGCGGAGCCTGATGGATGTGCCGGGTTGGCCGGACTTGTCCACGGTCCTGGTTGTAGCCGTCCCCTTGGCCGTGGTGTGGGGCGCCTGGATGGAGCGGGGGGCACTGACAATCACACTCGGGCTGAGTCTTGCTGGAATTGCCTTGCTGCATGGGTTTGCACACTTCCCCTGGCCCTACGGGCGAACCGGCATCTATCTGATACCACTGGTCTTTCTCCTAGCGGCCGAGGCGGCCCGGCGACTGCGCTGGGGTGCGCTGCCACTGTCGCTGCTGGCGCTGGTTTCCGTCTCCTCGGTGCAGCCGCAAGTCTATGCAGCGTGGGGCTTTGACGCCGACAACCAGGCCGTGGCCGCGGCACTGGACGGCTTGCACCCGAAAGGTCCGGTGGCCGTGCAGTTCCCGATGGAGCAGGGCTTGCGCTTCTACAGGCCCGCGTCCTACGTAGTCCTGCGGCCAGGAGTAACGGCCGAGGTCTATGTCCTGCGGACCGACGAGGCGGCTCTGCCCCGTCCCGAAGGCGTGCGGGTGGTGCGGCGGTTCGAGCGGAGCGGCGTGGAAATCGCGATTCCGGGCTCTTTGAAATAGCGGTCACAGCCTTTCGAAATATTTCTTCAAGCCACAACTTGGTCTTTTTCTATTGCTTAGCTGCAGGCGTGGCGAGCACACCGAGCAGATTCTTGTTTTCGTGGTGTTTAATGCCGGCCGATGACGAACAAGTATCTGATCGATCTTTTGACGGCTGGCGGGCAGAGCATCCCCCAGGCCGCGGATGAACTGGACCGGACGGTGGAGCGGATCCTCAGCCGGTTGAGAAACGGCGAGGTGGTTTCCCTGCCGGGGTTGGGGCGGCTGGTGCCGGAACGGAACTCGTCGTTCCGCTTCGAGAAGGCGAGCGTGATGAGGAGTCCCGGCCGTGGCCGCAAATAGGCCGGTGACGACGCGGCAGGTGGCCCGGCTGCTGCAACGGTGCCTGAATCAGGGGCAAGCGGTGGAGATTGCCAGCCTGGGCGTGTTTACGCGCGGGGTGGAGGGTGTCGAGTTCCAGCGGGAGCAGAGGCCGAAGGTGTTTCTGGCCTACGCCGTGGAGGACTCGGAAGTAGTGGATAGGATGAGAGTTGCGCTGCTGGAGGCGGGCTTTCAGCCGTGGATGGACCGGCACGCGCTGGTGCCGGGACAGAACTGGCCGCGAGCCATAGAAGGAGCGATCCGGACGGCGGATTTCTTCGTGGCGTGCCTGTCGTGGCGGTCCGTGGGCAAGCGCGGGACGTTCCAGAGCGAGCTGCGCTATGCGTTGGATTGCGCGCGGAGCCTGCCATTGGACGACCTGTTCTTCCTGCCGGTGCGGCTGGAGGAGTGCGGCGTGCCATCCCGGATCAGTGAACAATGGCAGTATGTCGATTTATTTCCAGAGTTTACAGCCGGGATGGAGCGGCTGATCGCGGCTATGCGGAAGGAAGCGGCCCGGCGGCAAGGGTGAAGCGGCCGGCGTGTCCGACGCGGCGATAGGCGTCGCGGGTGGGCCGGTATTCGGCGATGGCTTCGTTCAACGGAATGGGCTGGAGCATGGCGTCGACCGGAGCGGCAATGGTGAGTCGGCGGGGCGCGATCAGGGCTGCGATTTCAGGCAGATCCGCGAGCTGGAGAAGGCCTCGGACCAGGTAGCTGGCTGGGACAAGGTGGCGGTCCGTTCGAGTGAGGGCGGCGTAGGAGAGCAAGGGGGTGAGGCAGGTGGTGGCGGAGATGGCGGGCTCGATGGCGGCGGCGCATAGCGCCCAGACGCCGGCGAGGCCGCGAGACTCCAAAACAACACTTGTCGTTTTGAAGATAAGCCGTGCGCTGGCAATGGATTGGAGGGTGTCCGCGACGCGCAGGCCGCAGAGGTCCTGGTTGAGATACCAGGCGAGGTAGGCGTGGGCGGTTTCGGGCGCGAAGAGGTGGCTGAAGTTGGCGGACGGAGGCCCGGTCAGTCCTCGGACGTCGACGGCGAGGATGCGGCGGCCCTGACTAGCGAGTTCGGCATTCATGACATGGGGCTGATCGCCGATAAGGACGATGGGCGCCTCGCGAGAAGGGCTGGCCGGGTGATAGGCGGTGGCCTTGAGGGCGAGCGTTGAGTCGATGGGCAGGTCGTAGGTCTCGACTCGGATGTTGTGGATGGTCTCGCCGTGGATCCGGCGGGGCTCGGGTTTGGGCTGGGCCGGCAGGCGCAGGAACTGGCGTAGTGCCGCGGAGGTAACTGGCTGATGTTTATGGACTTCTCGCTGGACGAACTGAAACAGCGTGAGGCCGCGCTGCTCGTGTTTCAAGGATCCCGATGGGGTGACGTTGAGGACATCGGGCGGCTCGGGGTTGGCCGGCGGCTCTTCCGTGGGCCCTGGTTTTTGTAGCAGATGGCGTGAGAGAAAGTCGGCCGTCGCGAGACGGAGTTTTTGAGTCCAGGCGTGTGGCGCCTGGGCTTCGGCGGTTTCAAAATCGGCGTCATGGCCCAGCAGGCTGTAGCGCCGGCGGATGTGCGCGGCCGTTTCCTGGAAGGCCGGGGTGTAGTTCTCGATCAAGGCCAGGAGAGGTCGCGGAGCGATAGCGGAGTGCAGGTCGCAGGCGTCGATGCCGTGAATGGCGGCTGGAAACAGGTTCTGTTCCGCGTCGGCGATGGGGACTTTGGCTCCGGGTTGGAGGTGCATGGGCCAGCGGTGGAAGGTGCCACCCTCGTTGATGACGAAGCAGCGGATGCGCGGGTCGGCATGGGCGAGGAACATGGTGAGGGTTCCGCCGCCGGAGTGGCCGGCACAGGCGATGCGTTGCGGGTCGACGTCGGGGCGGCTGAGCAGGTAGTCGATGCCGCGCATGCCGTCTCGCACGAGGTAACCGGTGAGGGATTGTCCGAGCAGGAGAAGGAGGTGTCCGGAGAGGGAGTGCTCGTCGACGCTGCGGAGCATGCCCTGCTGCGTTTTGGTGACGGGGTCCCAGTATTGGCGGCGTTCGCCCTGGCCGGTGGGGTCATAGGCGAGTACCACGAAGCCGGCGCGGGCGAGCAGGATATAGGCGCGCTGGTAGTCGGGGTGTTGGCGTGAGATTTCGTAGTGGCCGCAAGGCGAGAGAACGGCCGGATGAGGGCCGGGGCTTGCCGGCACGTAGAGGTTGGCCGTGACCCAAAGATTGGGCGCGGATTGAAAGAGCAGGTTTTCGATGCGGTAACCGTCGCGTTGGGTAATGCGCGTGACTTCGGCATGCAGCGGAGTGGCCGGTCCGAGGGGCCCGAGCATTTCGCGAACGCGCGCCTGGATGAACCGGATGCGGTTCTGGAAGGCGGCTGGAGTTGTGATGGCGGCGCGGCGGGCGTCCCACTCGATAGCAAGGTTGTCGAGTTGGGCAGCGAGATGGAGAGCCAGGCTGGACTGAGCCGCCGCGGGCGGCTGGGCCCAGGCGAGGGAGGGCCAGGTCAGGATAGCGCGGCGCGAGATCGGGGTCATGGCTGGGTCCAGATGGGGACGCCGAGTTCGGCGAAACGGGCGGCTCCGGTGAGGAAGTGGGCGGTGATCCAGAAGACGGTCCAGGACTCGTTGTAGTCTCCACGGAGCTTGGCGAGTTCGACATCGGCTCCGCGCTGGGCGTAGTTGGTCTGTTGGAGTTGTTCGCCTTGGCTGCCGTAGGGGTCGATGATCTGGCCGCAGGAGCGGTACATGACAAGGGCCAGTTGTCTGAGATCCTCGCGATGGTCGATCTGGCCGAGGCGGTAGATCTCGGGGGCTACGATGGCGCCCCAGACGTCGAGGTGCTGGTTCTGGACGGAGACCGCGGTCCAGCCGCGGGTGCGGACGCGGTGGTCGGTCAGGCGGCCGGCCGGGAAGGGGACATCCCAGACGTAAGTGTAGGTGAGGACAACGTCGGCGGCGTGGCGAGCCCAGGTGAGGTGCTCGGGTTGATGGGTGTCCTCATATAGCGAGAGGAAGCCCTGGAAGGCGAGGGCGGCCGCCTCTTTGTCTTCGCAGGAGGCATCGAGCGTGCCGCCCCAGTAGGGCTCACGCATGGCGAGATGGCGATCGGCATAGTGTTGGGCGGCCTTGAGGGCGGCCTGGCGGTAGAGCGGAGTCTGGAAGAGGCGCGCCGCTTCGACGAGCGGGGCGATGAACGAAGCTTCGTTGGTGGAGGCAGGTTTCCAATCCGCTTTGAGGATGCGGGCGGCGTGGATGCCGGATGCCTTGCGGAGGAAGGCTTCCCATTTGGCCGTGTTGCGATGGGCACTGCGGCCGGTATTGATGGCCCGGGCGAAGGCGAGCATGGCCTGGCCCTGGTTGAGGACCTCGGCGCGGTCCCAGGTCTTCTTCTGGAGGTCGTACCAGTTGTGAAAGCCGCCGTCGTAGAAGGTGGCGGCGGAGAGGAAGTCGAGGGACTTCTGGGCGTAGGTGAGGGCGGCAGGGTCGTTCAGTCCCGGCGCTAGAACCTGGAGGGCGTAGCCGGGCGCTTCGGCCTGGCCGGTCCAGCCCATGACGGATTGGGGGCGGTCGACGTACTTCTGGAAGGTGGTGAAGTCGGGGGACTCGTGCCAGCGGGTTTTGGCATAGCGGTACTTGGCCCGGACGATGTCGGAGAAGGCCGGCAAGTCGCCGGCGTAGAAAGGATGGAAGAGGTCTAGGGAAGACAGAACCGAGTGCTGGAAGGCGGAGCCTTCGCGGTCGACGGGGAAGGCTTCTAGGTAGAAGGATTTTTCGATGACAGCTCCGGGCGGTACGGTGAGCCAGGCGTCGGGATAGGGCATGAAACCGCGCTGCAGGCCCTTAATGACGGAGCGCTGGCCGTTCGAGGCGGCTGGTCCGCTGAGGAGGGTGAGTTCCGTGGATCCCTGTTGAGAAACGAAGCCAAGCGACCACCACTGGTCAGGGCGATTGCCATACGGCGCGGGCGAGGGGATGGAATGGAGGGCGGCGCCCCAGAGCCTGCTGCCGCGGTGGAGTTCCAGGGACGCGAACGGCATCGGGTAACGGTGCTCTTCGTAGAGGGACTCTTCGCCGGGCTGGCCGGTGGAGACGGGGACGCGATGGCTGCGGGCTCCGGAGGGGTTGCCGTAGTAGTTGATGCCGGGGAGGACGGGCTGGGCGGAATCGGCCGGGACTTCGAATCGAACGGAGAGGGTGACGTGGGTGGCGGGCTGAGCGCCCTTCCAGGTGAAGCGGCGGAGGCCGTGAATGAGGCCGTTTTCGAGGCGGTAGGCGTCCTGGAGAGACCAGGTGCCTCCGCAGGCCTGCAGGTCGGCGGTGAGGATGGTCCATTCGCCTTCCGTAGAGATTTTGGCCGGCTGGGCGTGCTGCCAGTTGGCGGGCCAGTTCTCGCGCCAGTCGCAGGAGAGGGACCAGAGTCCTTCGCTTAGAGATTGGGCGATGAGTTCCGAGCCGGAGAGGATCTGAACTTGGTGGTTCTCCACCTTGAATCGAGGTTGGGCCGATGCGAGCGGGCCGAGGGCGAGTGCCAGGAGGAGGACGTGGGGCCGAATCACACCTTGCATTGAATCACGACGGGTGGCGGGGTGGTTCCGGGTTGAGCGGATCGGGGGATCCGCTGCGGACGAGGGCGTCCGCCCTCCCGACGGGGTGGACGGCGCGGTGAGCAGGAGTTGGGGGTGGCTCGGGACGGGGTGGTTCCGGGTTGAGCGGATCGGGGGATCCGCTGCCGACGAGGGCGTCTGCCCTCCACCGGGGTGGACGAGGTGGTGGGTCGGCGAGATGGATGGCGCGGGACGGAGTGGAGGACGCGGTGGGTGGGAGATAATGGACTATGGATCGTTCCCACGTAGAACATAACGAGCGCATTCTCAGTCAATTCACTTTACAGGCCGTGCCTTTTGCCCAGGCGCCTTCGCATTCCACGGAGGATTCTCTGCGGCTTCTTCTGGAAACCGCACAGGTACAGGGATCCGATGAAGTTCTGGATATCGCCTGCGGACCGGGGATCGTCAGCTGCGCCTTCGCGGGTGTGGCGAAGTGGGTGGTTGGCATGGATCTCGTGCCGGCCATGATCGAGCAGGCGCGGGTGCTGCAAGACGAGAAGGGACTCGCCAACGTCGAATGGCGGCTGGGGGATGCTACGCAGCTGCCCTTCCCCGATAACAGCTTTGATCTGGTGGTGACGCGGTACTCCTTCCACCACCTGATGGACCCTCGCGCCGTGCTGCGCGAGATGCTTCGCGTGTGCCGGCCGGGCGGACGGGTGGTCGTGAATGATGTCACCCCGGAGCCGGAAAAGGGCGCCGCTTACGATGCGATGGAGACGTTGCGGGATCCCTCGCACGCCCGGGCGGTGCCGCTGCCGGAGCTTCTCGAGCTGGGCCGGCAGCTGGGTCTCGCCGAAATAGGGCTGGCGTTCCACCGAGTGGACACCTCGGTGGAGGCGCTGCTGGGTGCATCGTTCCCGAATCCAGGAGATGCGGAGAAGCTGCGTACGCTGATCCAAGGTGACGTCGGGGTCGACAGGCTGTCGATTCAGGCGTATGAGCGGGATGGCGAGCTGCGGTTCGGGTTCCCCTGCTCGATGGTGGCCTGGAGGAAGCCGGAATAGCTATTGGTCCCGCTGCCGATTTGTGGCAGGATCTCAGGATGAAAAAGACTCCGGCCGAGAAGGAACTGGACGGATTCCTGGCGCGGTTTGAACCTGAGGTCGAAGCACTGGGCCGGGCGGCCGTGAGCTGGATGAGGCAGCGGCTGCCCGGCGCGGTGGAGATGGTTTACGACAACTACAACGCGCTGGTGGTCGGGTTTGGGCCGACGGAGCGGGTCTCGGACGCGCTGTTTTCCGTGGCGCTGTATCCGCGCTGGGTGAACATCTTCTTCCTGTCGGGGGCTGCGCTGCCGGATCCAGGGAAGCGGCTGAAGGGCTCGGGCAGCACGGTGCGGAGCCTGACGTTCAAGAAGCAGGAAGAACTCGCGGACCCGACTTTGGAGCACTTCGTGGCGCTGGCGGTGTCGATGGACCGGGACGCGCAGCCGATGGAGAAGGCGCGGAAGGAACGGCTCCTGGTGATCAAATCGATATCCCCCAAACAGAGGCCGCGGCGGCCGTTGTAGGAGGCTACTTTTTGGCCTGGGTACCCTGGGGCAGCTTGGCGAGGCGCTTCTTCACTTCGGGCGCTTCCTTGGTGTCTGGGGCGACCTGGAGGTACTTTTCGTAAGCCGATTTCGCGGCGGCGGATTCGCCCATCTTTTCGCGGGCCTCGCCCAGTAAAAGATAGGCTTCGGCGGCCTGGCCGTTCCACAGGAGCGCCTCTTCAAAACGAAGTGTGGCGGCTTTCCACTTACCGCGCTTCATGTAAAACTTGCCCGTCTTGATCTCCGTTTCCGCCTGCAGCGGATTGAAGACGTACTCCTTCTTGGGTTTGGCGCTGGCGTCCTCCTCCTCCGGTTCGGCGAAGGGAGGCTGCGCTTTCTCCTTGGGCGGCTCAGCCTGCTGGGCGCAGGCGAGCGCGGCGGAGAACAGAAGCAGCGGGAGTATGCGTGCCACAATTAAATTATAGGCCCCATAGATGAGCTCCCGCGTTGATGAGCTGCGAGAGAAAGCTTCGCAACTGCCGCTGCAGCCCGGCGTGTACCTGTACAAAGACACCGCCGGGACGGTGCTGTATGTGGGTAAAGCGAAGAACCTGCGAAACCGTGTTCGCAGTTATTTCAACGAAGACCGGCTGGCGGAGGCGAAGACCGGCAGCCTGATCAGGGAAGCGCACGATCTCGACTACATCCTGCTCGATAACGAGAAGGAGGCGCTGGCGCTCGAGAACAACCTGATCAAGCAGTACAAGCCGCGCTTCAATGTACTGCTGCGGGATGACAAGACCTATCCGTACATCAAGCTGACGAACGAGAAGTGGCCGCGGGTGTATGTGACACGGCGGCTGCGGAAGGACGGCACGTACTTCGGTCCGTACTTTCCGGGCAACCTGGCGCACCGGCTGGTGAACTTCATTCACCGGCATTTCAAGATCCCGTCGTGCACGGTGGACTTCTCGCGGAACCACACGCACCCGTGCCTGGAGTTTCACATTCACCGCTGCCTGGGTCCGTGTGTGCAGGGGCTGACGACGGAGCAGATCTACGCCGAGCATGTGCGGGACGTGCGGATGTTCCTGGAAGGGCGCACGCACGACCTGGCGTCGGAGATGCGGAAGCGCATGGAGCAGGCGTCGGAGGCGATGGAGTTCGAGCGGGCGGCGGCGCTGCGGGACCTGATCCACACGGTGGAAGAGGTGGAGCAGAAGCAGAAGATGGCCGCGGCGTCGGGGGACGATATCGACATCTTCTCGTCGTATGCCGAGCCGCCGCAGGTGGCGGTGAACCTGTTCCATCTGCGCAACGGGCGGATCGTCGACCGGCGCGAGTTCTTCTGGGAGGACCTGAGCGAGTACGAGCCGCAGGAGTTCTTCACGACGCTGCTGATGCAGGTGTACAGCGCGGGGCAACCGGTGCCGGCGGTGATCCATGTGCCTCTGGAGCTGGACGATCGCGAGGTACTGGAAGAGCTGCTGAGCGAGAAGCGGGGCAAGAAGACGGAGATCCATACTCCGCAGCGCGGGCAGAAGCGGGCGCTGCTGGCGCTGGTGGGGTCGAATGCGCGGCACAGCTTTGAGCAGCGGTTCCGGGTGCTGCGGCCGACATCGGCGGCGATCAGCGAGGCGCTGGAAGAGGCGCTGAATCTGCCGGATGCTCCGAAGCGGATCGAGTGTTTCGACATCTCGCATATCCAGGGCACTGACAAGGTCGCGAGCATGGTGGTGTGGGAAGAGGGCCGGATGAAGAAGTCGGACTACCGCAAGTTCATCATCCGGACGGTGGTGGGCAATGACGACTTCGCGTCGATGTATGAGGTGGTGACGCGGCGGTATGGGCGGCTGCAGGCGGAAGACAAGCCGATGCCGGGGCTGGTGCTGATCGACGGCGGGCTGGGGCAGTTGCACTCGGCGGCGGCGGCGCTGGAGGCGTTGGGGATCCTGAATCAGCCGCTGGCGTCGCTAGCGAAGCGGGAAGAGACGCTGTATGTCTATGGGCAGGAAGACGAGCCCATCCTGCTGGAGCGGAATTCGCCGGTACTGCACCTGGTGCAGATGATCCGGGATGAGGCGCACCGGTTTGCGGTGACGTTCCACCGGAGCCGGCGGGATGCGCGGACGTTGACGAGTGAGCTAGCGGAGATTCCGGGAGTGGGGCCCAAGACGATTGAGAAGCTGCTGAAGACGTTTGGGAGTTTGACGGGCGTGAAGGCGGCGAGCGAGGAAGAGCTGGCGGCGGCGATCGGGAAGGTGGCGGCGGCGAAGTTGAGGGCGGCGTTGGCGGGGTTGGCTACGGGAGTGGAGGGGTAGCCGGGGGAAGCGAAGATCCGGATCTGGAACCCTCGGTGTTCTCACGCCGAGTCAGACGCGGAGTGGTAGCGGCGGTGGGGATCCTGTGGTCCACTGCCAATCTCCACCACCAGCCCACGTTCCACTAACGAAGCAAGCCTCGTTCGCGTGGCACGCGGGGACATCCCAATTTCCTTGGCGATGCGCGCGGTAGAGCGCCCCTGCCCACCACTGGCGGCCAGAGCGCTGAGGATGGCCTGATCGCGGCTATCGGTGGGTGGCTCGTGTATCCGTTTGGAGGAAAGCGTAACCCGAAAGTGCGTGCCGATTTCTTCGAAGTGAGGAGCGGCGAGCCCACGGTCCTGGCAGGCGGCGGTCATGCGCTGGATGCCACTGCCCCAATGCTCAATCAAGCCAAGCTCCTGGAATACCCGGCCCAGGACACGATTGCGGAGTTTGGATACCCCTTTCCGGATGTCTTCGATGGTCAGCCCAAACGGGAGGAGTCCGGGGTTCTCCACCTCCAACCGATCGTCGAAGAGGGCGACTCGAATGGGCGCACCCTGCTGGGCGTAGTCAGCATGAACGATCGCATTCATGATGGCCTCGCGGACGGCAACGACGGGATATGTCCATTGGTCGACTCGCTTGACCGGGCCAATGACCGCTTCGCGAGTCATGTGTTTTTGGAGAAATCCAATTGCTTCTTCGGCTGCGGCGGGCAGGTACGACCGTACTTCTTTTGAATCGACCAACCGGCGCCGGTCGCGGCCCGCAAACCGGCCGACCTGAATCCAGGCATCGGGAAAGTAGTTCAGCCGATCAGAGCCGAACAGCAGGATGCCGCCCACCGTCGGCACCGTTTTTCCCTGGTAGGCAGCGGTTAGTTTCAGTGTTTGTAGACCATGCGCTGTCAGCTTGCGAGCTGGCTTGAAGAACTCGGAAGCAGCTCGGAAGTCGATGCCTTCCGAGTTCAACTGAGGCATCGGCTGCTCGTCAAAGGAAGAGATCCGGTTGTAGCGCCGCATCTCCTCGATCAGGAAGGAGTCGGCGCGGCGGTTGGTGGAGCCTACGCGAACGAAGAGGCCCTGCTCCGGACCCAGCCGAGTCAGGTAGTGCGGCCGATTGGAACTGGGATAGACCTCGACCGCCAAGACCTGAGTTTTTCGCCAGGGCAGCACCTCGATGGACGGAACGAGCTTGGGCGTGATGCTGTCCGCAATCAGATTGGCGAGCCGCTCCTCTTCCGCCAGGACATTACGAATCCCCGCGACCTTTCTGGTACCGTCCTCCACCCCCAGTACGATGATGCCGCCGGAGGTATTGGCAAACGCTACGATCGCTTTGAGAATTCGGTCGGGGGGGAGGAGAGATCGCGCTTGAACTCGGGGGGCTTGCCTTCCTGCCGGGTAAGCAGGGTGACGAGGTCCACTACTCTGCATATTACTCGGAAGTGGAGTAGGATGCAAAACTTCCGAGTAGGGTGTGCGGCTCTGGGGTAGGGGCCCGGGGGCGATGCGGGTTGCCGGCGGGTGCTCCGTTGAGGGGATGCGAGTAGCCCGTCACTTACGTTCCCTGACTGGGTGAGAGGCGATGATTCACTCGTTTTCGACTTGCGGAGGGCCTTGAGTGCCTTCGTGGAAGGCGTTCCGGCAAGGGGTCGCACTGCTGAGTTGATTGCGGAGTTTCGGCTGGCTATCCGCTTACTGACGTGCGCGACTCAATTTGCAGCCGGTTCGCGGCACCGGGCGGCCTTGGACCAGTCCCTCACTTTCGTAGTTCGTGGCGTTGGGCTGTGCGGGTACTTCGAGATTCCGCGATGGCTCAGGAGAGCGTGTACACGCGGTTCACCGCCGCATCGAAGACCATGGCTCCGTCTTCTGTCCTCGTCTTCACTTCCTGCTTTCCCTGCCTCAGCTTCAAGCCAGACTCGCAACGGACTCGTAGAGTTCGCGGCACCCGCGACCGGAGTTGCGCGGTCTTTAGCTTTCCGCCTTTCCACTCCATGTCCACATCGACCGAGCCTCTCGCCCTTAGCCCCGTGACCTTCCCTTCCGCCCAGGCGGCCGGGAGGGCCGGTAACAGGTGGATCTCGCCGGAGTGGCTCTGCAGCAGCATTTCGGCGATGCCCGCCGTGCCTCCGAAGTTGCCGTCGATTTGGAACGGGGGGTGGGTGTCGAACAGGTTCGGGAGAGTGCAGGTGGTGATCAGCATCGTCCAGAGTTTGTAGGCGCGCTCGGGGTCCTGGAGGCGGGCCCAGAAGTTCATCTTCCAGGCGGTCGACCAGCCGGTGGATTTGTCGCCTCGCACTTCCAGGGTCTTGCGGGCCGCGGCGGCGAATTCCGGCGTCTTCCTCACGCTGATCTGCTCGCTGGGGTGCAGCGCGAAGAGATGGGAGACGTGGCGGTGCTGGGGCTCGGGCTCGTCGTAGTCCTCCACCCACTCCATGAGGCGGCCGGTGCGCTGGCTGATCTTGAGCGGGGGCAGGCGGACGAGGGCCGCTTCGCAGCGAGCACGGAAGTCGGCGTCCGTGTTCAGGATTTTGGACGCGGCGATCACGTTGCCCAGCAGGTCGCGAATGATGGAATTGTCCATGGTCGCCGCGTAGGTGAACATCGAGACCGTGCCGTCGGGCTTGCGGAAGCGGTTCTCGGGCGAGTGCGAGGGGGCGGTGACGAGCATGCCCGCCACGGGCGTGCCGGCCGGGGCTTCGACCAGGAAGTCGAGGATGAACTCGGCGGCGCCCTTCATCAGCGGGTAGGCGCGTTTGGCGAGGAAGTCGCGGTCCTCGGTGAAGCGGTAGTGTTCCCAGGGGTGCTGGGCGAGCCAGGCGGCGCCCATCGGCCAGATGCCCTGCGTGCCGTCAGCCGGCTGGGTGAAGCCGAAGATGTCGGAGAGGTGGTGGACGACCCAGCCCTTGGCTCCGTACTGGAGCCTGGCGGTGCGCGTGCCGGGCTGGACGAGCGAATCCATGTAGTCGAACAGGGGCAGGTGGCACTCGGAGAGGTTGGTGACCTCGGCGGGCCAGTAGTTCATCTGGAGGTTGATGTTGGTGTGGTAGTCGCTGTTCCAGGGGGCCTTCAGGTGCTCGTTCCAGACGCCCTGGAGGTTGGCGGGCAGGGTGCCGGGGCGGGAGCTGCCGAGCAGCAGGTAGCGGCCGTACTGGAAGTAGAGGGCGGCCAGGGATTCGTCGCGTTCGCCGGCTTTGACCTTGTTCAGGCGCTCGTCGGTGGGGAGGGTCGACAGGGCCGGGTTGGCGGGCAGTTGGAGGGAGACGCGGCGGAAGTAGACCTGGTGGTCGCCTAGGTGGCGGGCCTTGAGCTCCGGCCAGGCCTTGGGGGCCTTGGCGAGGGTTTTGGCGGGGATCACTTCGCAGGGCTGGTCGTGGTAGCTGGTAGCGGCGGCCAGGCGGAGCACGACTTCGGTGGCTCCTTCGACGACCAGGACGTTGCCCTCGGACTGAAGGGTGCCGCCTGTGACGGTGGCGTCGAGGTGGGCTTCGAAGCGGAGACCGTCCTCGCCGAGCTGGCCGCGGAGGAAGAGGCGGCGGGCGTTGGCGGGGTCGGCTGTGGTTTGGGATTGGGCGGGGCGGTCGAGGCGGATGCGGGCCTGGAGGGGTTTTTCGGAAGCGAGGCGGACGACGAGGACCTGGTCGGGGGCGGAGACGAAGACTTCGCGGGTGACGCGGGCGCCGTTGAGGAGGAAGGTGGTGGCGGCGATGGCCTGGTCGAGGTCGAGGGAGCGGCGGTATTCGGTGGCCTGGGTGGCTGCGGGGAGTTCGATCCAGAGGTCGCCGAGGGTCTGGTAGCTCTGGATGGTTTTGGGAACGCCCATCATCGTGTTGCCTGCGAGTTCGGTGGCCTCCTGCTCCTTGCCCTCGAAGAGGAGGCGGCGGACGTCGGGCAGGTTGCGGCGGGCGATGGGGTTGTTGCCGTCGTGGGGGTGGCCGGCCCAGACGGTCTCCTCGTTGAGCTGGATGCGTTCCTTTTCGACGCCTCCGAAGACCATGGCGCCGAGGCGGCCATTGCCGACGGGGAGGGCTTCGACCCAGGTGGAGGCGGGCTGGCGGTACCAGAGGGTGAGCGGGGCGTCCGGGGCGGGGGCGGCGCCTCGGAGGGTGGCCGTAGTGGTGAGGGTGGCGAGCGTGCTGGTGAAGAAAGCCCGGCGGGAAAGGTCTTGCGGTGGCATGGGACGATCCAAGTTTACTGGAGACGGGGTGGGGGCGGGCTCCGGGCTTGCGGGCTGGTGGGGGTCGCGTCTGGATTGGGTCGTTGCGGATTGGTCGCGGGCTATCCGCTCTCTTACGATCGCGGCTCCGTTTGGGCAGCTCCGTTCCCTCCTAGCAAGAAAACGCCCCGGGCCGTTGGGCTCGGGGCGTTTCTGAACAGGCTTGGATGATCGGGTTAGAACATCAGCTTGGCGCCGATTTGGATGTAGCGCGGCGTGCCGACGTCGTTGATCTGGCCGAAGGAAGAGCTGCCCAACTGCGTGTTGAAGCCACCGAGGTTCATGTGGTTCATGGCGTTGAACGCTTCGGCGCGGAACTGGAGGTTGATCTTCTCGGCGACGCGGACGTTCTTTAGAGCGAACGCGCTGAGGTCGATGGAGCCGGGTCCGCGGATGACCCACTTGCCGGAGTTGCCGTAGGTCCAGGAGGCGGGCCGGGCAAAGGCGGAAGTGTTGAAGTACTTGAACAGCGACCGCTGATTGGGGTCGATGTACCAGTCGCCCACGACGTTGGGACGATTGGCGACGTTGCCGGCCACGCTGGTGAGGGTGGGCGCGAACAGGCGGCCGCTGGTGAGGGTCCAGACGCCGGAGACGCTCCAGCCGCCCAGGATGCGGCCCAGGAAGCCCTGCTGGCTCTTGAACCAGGGAGTTTCGTAGGTGTGGCTGATGACGGCGTAGTGGCGGCGGCTCTCTTCGAGTTCCGACTTCTCCGCGCGGACGTTCAGGGGATCCTGAGGACCACCGGCGACGCCCTCATTGCCATAGCCGATGATCTTGCCGACCGTGTAGGAGACGGCGTAGGTCAAGGCTCCGGTGCGGCGACGGACCGACATCTGCATCGAGTTGTAGCTGGACGTGGCCGAGGGTTCGACCATGTTCAGGCTGTTGAGGCCGCGGTAGGGCATGTACTGGCGGAGGTCGACGCCGACGTGGGCAGCCTGCTGGTCGGGCGTGAGGAAGTTGAGCGGCCGCTGATAGGAGAGGTGGCGGCCGGCGTTGCCGACGTAGCTGATATCCAACTGCGTTTTGTAAGGCAGGATGGTCTGGATGCCGAAGCTGTAGTTATACATGGTCGGCATCTTGTAGTCGGTGGGCAGAGCGCCCGCGTCGATGGGGAAGCGGGTGGTGTTGGCGACACCGCTGCCCGGGTTGTCGGCATTGCCGTTGGTGACGGTGGGGTTCAGCGTCAGCGGTGCGCGAGCGCCGAGGTACCAGCCGGAGTAGGCGATGCCGGTGACACCCTGGAAGATGCCGGCGCCGGTGCGGACGGCAAGCTTGCCGTTGCCGAAGACGTCCCAGGCCACGCTGAAGCGGGGCTGGAAGTTGGTCTTGCGGAGGGGGTTGAACTGGTTGGGCACGCCGCGGAAGAGGGCGGTGATGGAAGAGTCGCCGTACTGCGGAATGCGGCCCTTGGCGGCGTCGGGGAAGCCGGAGCCGGGCAGGACCAGGCCGTTGTAGGGGTCGCCAGTGCCGTTGACGATGGCGCCGTTGGCGGCCACTTGCGGGGCCTTGCTGGGATCGTAGAACTGGGGCATGAACGCCACCAGGTTGTTCAGCTTGGCGCCCCAGGGGGAGATCAGGGCGTAGCGCAGGCCGGCCTCCACGGAAAGGCGGCGATTTACGCGCCAGCTGTCCTGGACGTAGAACTCGCGGTCGAAGGCCTTATAGACGGTCTGCACGGCCGGGCCGGTCTCGCTGTATGAGTTGTAGTAACCCAGCAGGGCGTTGGCCCAGGCGTTCTTGGAGTCGTTGGGGTTGGACGAGGAACTGCCGAAAGAGAACGTCCCATTGTCGTTGGGGTTGTTCACTTCGTTCATGTTCATATTCTCGAAGTAGAAGCCGGCCTTGATGGTGTGGGCGCCCATGATCTTGCTGAAGTTCTCGCGCACGATGAAGGTGGGCGTGTGGGCGTAGTTGGCCTGGCCGGAACCGAGCCCCTGATAGCCGGCGATGCTGACATTCGGGATGCGGTCGGGATTGTTGATGGACAGCAGGGAGGGGATGGTGAGCCCGTAGGTGGCTCGCTTGCCGCCGTTCCCGATGATGTCGAAGCCTTCGCGATAGGCCGAGTAGCCGGCGCTGAACTCGTTGATGGTCGTGGAGTTGATGGCGGTGTTGAGGCTGGCCACCCAGTTGTCGCCGTAGCGCTTGCGGTGCACCTGGAACAACGGGATGTTGTTGCCGGTGTTGTCGAAGTAGGAAGTGAAGTCCTGCGACCCGGGCAGGGTGCGGACGTTCAACTGCCAGTTGGGCTTGATGTTGTAGTCAACGCGATAGACCATGTCCGTGCTATCGGTGGGCTGGCTGTTGCTGGCGTAGTAGTTACCGCCGGGGCCCGTGTAGTTGGGGTCGGGGTAGATCTTCTGCAGCGCCTTGCCGAGGCCGCTGATGCGGGAGACGGGGATGACGTTATTGGGGAATGCCGCGCCGCTGAGCGGATCGATGGGCTTGATGGTGCTGTTGCTGAAGTCGCCGTTGCGCTCCAGGGTGGTGGGCAGGATGGAGGTCTTCTGGTTGAAGCCGGCGGTGTAGCGGCCTTCGAGGCCGGCGAAGAAGAAGAGCTTGTTCTTCTCCTTGTTCCACTTGCCGGGGATGTAGATGGGACCGCCCAGGGTGTAGCCGTAGTTGTGGTAGCGGATGCGGCCCTTGGAGGCGCAGCCCACGACATAGGGGCAGGCGGCGAAACCGTCGGAGAACCAGAACTCGTAGAGCGAGAGGTGGTAGTCCTGCATGCCGCGGCGGGTGATGAAGTTGATCTGGGCGCCGGTGGAGCGGCCGTACTCAGCCGCGTAGTGGGTGGTTTCCACCTTCACTTCTTCCACGAAGTCGACACCGAGGATGTTGTTCTGCTGGACGCCGTCGCGGTTGCGGCCGTTGTTGATGCCGTCGACCGCGATGAAGTTGGTGTCCTTGCGCTGACCGTTCACCTGGAGGCCGCCCATGGAGTAGCTGCCGCCGCGGAAGTCGGTCATGAAGTTGCCGTAGCGCGAGATCACACCCGGCATGATGCCGAGCATATAGAAAGGATTGCGGCCCGGTAGAGCGAAGTTCTGCAACTGCTGCATGGTGAGCGTGCGCGAGACTTCGCCGTTGGAGGTTTCCACCATGGGGACGTCGCTGGTGACTTCCACCCGTTCGGAAACCTGGCCCACTTCCATCGGGAGCTTGAGGTTGAGCGCTAGATCCGAGTCCAGCCTGATGTTCGTACGGGTCAACACCTTGAACCCACTTGCTTCGACCCTGACTTCGTAGTCGCCGGCCTGCAACGTGGGGACGGTAAAGTATCCGTTTTCATTACTAACTGTGTCGCGCGTCACGCCGATGCCTGGCGACGACACAGTCACCTTCGCGTTGGGGATGAGGGCTCCCGTGCTATCCAGAACCTCGCCCGAGATCGAGCCACGGTTCTGGGCAAAGAGAGACATGCCCAACACGCAAAACAAAGCAAGAAGTCTATGGTGCATTTGAACTCCCAGACGCATTCGAGATGGAGTGTAGCATCAAAGTGAACCAGTTTCCAGTTTTTTGAAACGCTGTGATTTTTTTCATCTGGAATTCATGTGGCGATCCGGTTTTTGTTTTGGTACAACTCAAGCATGCGCCCTAGTGCTTTCTTGTTTCTCCTTGTTTTTCCTATATTTGGCCAGCCCGCGTGGCGCGATGAAGGACTGCTGGAGCTGTCGCGGAGCCCCCAGGCGAAGCTGCATCCGGTGCCGGTGCGGGCGGTCCAACTGACGGGCGGATTCTGGACAGAAAGGCAGAGGATCACGATTGAGAGATCGATTCCCACGCTGCTGACGCTGCTGGAAGAGCACGGGGTGGTGGACAACTTCCGGAGGCTGGGATCGGCGACGGACTACACGCCCAGGAGGGGTCCTCTGTATACGGATTCGGACCTCTATAAGTGGATCGAGGGCGCGGCGTGGTCGCTGACGAGCCGGCCGGATCCGAAGCTGGAAGCGACCATTGACCGGCTGGTGGATGTGATCCTGGCGGCGCAGCAGCCGGATGGCTACCTCAACACCTACTGGGTGGAGGAGCGGGCCGGGCAGCGCTGGCAGCAGCAGACATCGGGCCACGAGCTGTACTGCCTGGGTCACATGATCCAGGGGGCGATCGCGTATTACCGGGCTACCGGAAAGCGGAAGTTGCTCGACGGATCGATACGATTTGTGGAGTATTTGCTGCGGGATACGGGGCCGGGCAAGCAGCCGCTGTTGACGGGCCATCCGGAGCTGGAACTGGCCTTGGCCGAGTTGTACCGGACGACGGGCGACCAGCGTTATCTGAAGCTTGCAGGCTATCTGTTGAGCG
This sequence comes from Paludibaculum fermentans, assembly GCF_015277775.1. Classification (NCBI taxonomy): domain Bacteria; kingdom Pseudomonadati; phylum Acidobacteriota; class Terriglobia; order Bryobacterales; family Bryobacteraceae; genus Paludibaculum; species Paludibaculum fermentans. The sequence goes on along the minus strand of NZ_CP063849.1, from coordinate 7,413,879 downwards.
GTGTGGAGCGGGAACGGTTGAAGCTGCGGCCGTCGCAACTGGAGTACATGTTCAGCGGGAGTCCGTTCACGGAACGGACCCAGTTCGAGGGGCACGCGGTGCGCGCGTTGTATGCCGCTACGGGGGCGGCGGACTACTACCTGGAGACCGGCGATCCGGCGTACTGGAAGACCTTGCAGACCCTGTGGGCGGACCTGGTGAACAGCAAGATGTTCGTGACGGGGGGCGTAGGTTCCCGGTCTTCCGGAGAGTCGTTTGGGGACGCGTATGAACTGCCGAACCGGCAGGCTTACACGGAGTCGTGCGCGGCCATTGCGGGGTTCCTGTTCAACCAGCGGATGCTGGCGGCTACCGGAGATGCGAAGTATACGGATGTGATGGAGCGGGCGCTGTATAACGGGATCAATTCCGGCATGTCGCTGGATGGCACGTTGTACTGTTACCGGAACCCGTTGTCGAGCGGCGGGGAGAAGATCCGCAACTCCTGGTACGACACGTGTTGCTGTCCGCCGAACCTGCAGCGGACGTTCGCGGCGCTGGGTGGATATTTCTACTCCACTTCAAAAAACGGACTGTGGGTTCATTTTTTTGACAACAGTAAACTAGTCTGGAGGCTGGAATCCGGTACGGGCGTGCAGGCGGAGGTGAAGACCGGCCAGCCCTGGACGGGGCAGGTGGAGATCGTGGTGAGCCCGGCGAAGGCGGAGACGTTCACGCTGTATGTCCGGATCCCCAGCTGGTCAGAGAAGACGACCGTGTCGATCAATGGCCAGCCGGCGGAGGTGAAGGGGACTCCGAACAGTTACCTGCCGCTGCGGCGCGAATGGAAGGCGGGAGACCGGGTGCGGGTGGCGCTGGATATGGAACCGCGGCTGCTGAGGGCGAATCCGAGGGTGCCGGAGGACTACGGCAAGGTGGCGGTGCAGCGGGGTCCGCTGGTGTACTGCCTGGAGCAGGAGGATCAGGCGGGGACCCAGGTGTTCGACGCGGCGATGTCGCTGCCCGCGGCGCTGGTGCCGGAGGAGAAGCCCGAGCTGCTGGGCGGGATCACGGTGCTGCACCACAAGGGCCTGACGTTTGGGTCGCCTCTGGAGTCGGCTCCGCTTTACTCGACGAAGGAGTTGAGGCCGGGTACTCCGGCGGAGCTGACGTTCGTGCCGTACTACGTATTCCACAATCGAGGTCCAGCGCGGATGGAAGTATGGGTTCCGGCGGTGGCAGCGCCGACGGCTTCGAAGGACCAGCCCGCGCGCTAGCCCGCCGACCACCGGCGGTTGGATTCCGCGCTGCTTCAGTGGATCGCCGGCGTTAGGGGTTTGAAGGCTTGAGGATCTGCTCGACCTGGACGGCTGTAAGCTCGACGGCCGGGGCGAACGCGGGGCTGCTCATGTAGTCGAGCAATGCGCGGTAAAGCTGGCGGGCGACGGGCCGGTGCTCCGGATCAGACTCGAGGTCGAGCGAAACGGCGAGGAGCTTTCCCTTCCCTACAGTGGCCTCGACCACCGCGCCGAGACGGTGGTTGCGGTGGTAGTCGTCGATGACCTGGACCACGGGCCGCAGCGCCATGGGCTGGTTGTCCAGCAGGAACGCCTTGGAGTCGTGAGTCAGCTCCCACCACTGCCAGTTGGAACGGCCCTCGTTGGGGAAGCCTTTCAGCGCCGGATGCGCCGGGTCGCAAAGAATGCCCATGGTGCCGGGCTGTTTGGGGAACCAACTGAGGGACCAGAAGACGGGCTGGAAGGCCATGGGCAGGCCGGCTGACCTGGCAAGCAGCAGGACGCGGCCGCCGCGGGCGAGTTCAGCGCGAGCTGCCTCGTCAAAGGAGGAAGTGACGAGGATTCCCGGAGGTTTCGCGGTGTCGAGCTGTTTGGGATAGACCCAGATGTCCCAGTCGTTCTGATAGCCGGAAATGGAGACGGTGAGCTTGAGCCGGGTGGCGCGGTGGAGAGCGGACAGCGGCGCACGGATTTCCATCAGAGGCGTGAGTTCACCGACGGCGGCTTTGACGGCCGGAAGCGTACCATTGCCGACGGATTGTCCGGCTTCATCGGTGAGAGTCCAACGGGCTACGCCGGCCAGCGGGCGCTTGCCGTAGTTCGCAACTTCCGTTTTCGCGGTGAACACCTCGTCATTGGTCCACACGAATTTGGAGAAACGGGCGAGCGGGACGACGGGTCCGGCGAAGCTGTTCATCTGCTGCGGGGTGAGCAGGCCCTTGGAGTCCCAGAAGGAGTCGAGCAGGCCAATCAGCGCCTCGCCCTGGCCGGGGAAGTCCTGAAGCTGCAGCAACTGGTAGCCGCCGATGGAGGGCGTGCGCAGGACGGCCTCGATGTCCTCCTTGTAGAGCTGCCAGGCGAAGCGGCCGGAGGCCTGCTGGAACGCTTCGGCCTGGTCGAGCATGCCCTGGGCTTCCAGCCGGGCGCGGAAGGCCTCCAGATTGCGCGGCTTCAGGACGCCGGTGTACTTGGCGATTTCGCGGTAGTCGGGGTAGGTCACCCATTGGCCGAGTTCATGGGCGACGACCGGTACGCTGATGCCTTCCAGCCGGTTTGCATAGTCGAGATCGGTGCCGGTGGGGGTCTTGTCCCAACGGTCGCTGTGAATGCGGAGGTAGCCGCCTTTCGTGCTCTGGGCGATGTAGAACTCGGAGGTTTCGCCGGGGACCTTGCGCACATAGTCGGCGGAGAAGGTGAACAGGCGGCGCGAATCGGCCTGGATGAACTCGCCGACCAGGTTGTCCATGAACTTGAAGTCGCCGCGCAGTTCGTTGCCCAGGCCCATGGCGATGAACGACGGGTGGTTGCCGTAGGTGCGAAGGATGCGGAAGCCCTCCTGGCGCATGAAGCCGTCGAGTTTCTCGTCCAGGCCGGCCTTGCCGCTCCAGACCGGGAGTTCGACATAGAGGAGGAAGCCGGCACGATCGGCGGCGGCGAAGGCGGCCTCGGGCGGGCACCAGGAGTGGAAGCGGAACGAATTCAGGCCGTGCTCGCGGGCGATGCGGTAGAGACGGTCCCAGGCGGCTTCGCTGGTGGGCGGATAGCCGGTGAGGGGAAAGATGCTGCACTCCAGGGTGGCGCGAAGCAGCAGGGGCCTGCCATTGAGGCAGAACTGTCCGGCGGCGGTGGTGAAGTCGCGTATCCCGAAGTTGAGCTGGTAGCGCTGCGAGAGGGTCCCCGCTGTGAGGGTGATCTCCTGGGATTGCAGGTTGCCTTCATACTCATCCCACTTCTTCGCGGCCGGGTCGGGCGGGAGGGTGAGGACGACTTTGCGCTCGGCCTCGAGAGCGGTGACTTTCAGGAAGGAGTTGCCGGCTCGGAGTTCGGCGTCGACCGGGCGGCCGGTGTTGTTGCGCAGGGTGACTTCGACGCGGCCCTGGGAGTAGACCTGGGCATCTTCGATCCAGACCGGCGGAGTCGCGCGCAGTTCGATGCGGCCGATGATGCCGTTCCAGTTGGTTTGCGTGTGTTCGCCGACGCTGTGGGCGTCGCGGCCGACGTCGATCTGATAAGTGTTGTCGACCTCGATGCGGAGCTTATGGAGCCCCGGGGTGAGAGCCTGCGAGACATCGTAGATGTGCGGCGTGGAGAGGCTGTTGCGGGTGCCGAGGTTCTGGCCATCGACTTCGAGCATGGTCTGCCAGTGCGCGCGTTCGAGAAAGAGGGTGATGTGCTGGCCGCGCCATGGCTCGGGGATCAGGATGGTGCGTTCGAAATGGACGGCGCCTTCGAAAGTGGCGGGGCGGGACAGCCAGCCCTTCTCGGGTCCGTCGGTCTTCTTCCCGTAGCCGGCCTGGTCGGTGCTGCCGGGCAGGAAGATTTTGCCGCCTTCGAAGGTCCATTCGCCCGAGAGATCGAGGCGGGCGGCCTGACCTTGGAGGAGGCCCGCAGCCAGGAGGAGAAGAGGGATTGCACGCCGCATTCACGGACCACTATATCCGAAACTCCGCCGGCCGCCACGATCTTGACTATTCGATACCCAGGCGTTTCTGCATCGCTTCCAGCGAATGGCCCTTGGTCTCGGGGTACCACAGCAGCACCACGAAGAACTGGACAGCCATCATGACAGCGAAGAAGACGAAGGGCGCGGCGCCGGAGGTCGCAGCGATCACCGGGAAGATGCCCGAAATAACGGCATTCGCGGCCCAGTGAGTAAAGCTGCCCAGCGACTGGCCTTTGGCACGGACACGATTGGGGAAGACCTCGCTGAGGTAGACCCAAATGACCGCGCCCTGCGAGAAGGCGAAGAAAGCGATGAAGCCGACCAGAAGCCAGACGAGCAGATGCTGGTTGGCGTGCGAGGCGAAGATCCACGAGACGCCGGCGAGGCAGATAGCGGTGCCGACGGACCCGACCAGCAACATGGTTTTGCGGCCGATCTTGTCGATGACCGTCATCGCCAGCATGGTGGCGAGCAGGTTGGTCGCGCCGATGGCGACGGCCTGCAGGTCGCCGGAGACCTTGGAGAAGCCGGCCTGGGCGAAGATGTCGTTCAGGTAGTAGAGGATGGCGTTGATGCCGCTCAACTGGTTGAACATGCCGATGGTGACGGCAAGGAAGATGGGGAAGCGGTATTTCCAGGAGAACAGCGGCTCGTTGGCACGGCCGTGGTCGGCGTCGATGGAGGTGACGATGTCGCTGAGTTCCTGCTTGTAGTCCGGCTCGCCGCTGAGACGAAGCACTTCGCTGGCCTCGGGCGCACGGCGCATTTTGACGAGCCAGCGGGGGCTCTCGGGAATGGTGAAGAGCATCACCAGGAAGAAGGCGGCGGGGATCGCGGCGACACCCAGCTTCCAGCGCCATTCGGAGTCTCCGAAGCCGGCGAGGCCCACCAGGAAGTTGGAGAGGTAAGCGAGCAGGATGCCGAAGACGATATTGAACTGGAACATGCCGACCAGGCGGCCGCGCCAACGGGCGGGCGCGATTTCGGCGATATACATGGGCCCGAGGACCGAGGATCCGCCGATGGCCAGGCCTCCCAGGAAGCGGGCGGTGACGAAGGAGTACCAATCCCAGGCAAAGGCGCAGCCAAGCGCGGAGACGAGGTAGAAGACGGCCAGCACGCGCAGGCTGGCGCGGCGGCCGTATTTGTCACCGGGGATGCCCGCGAAGATGGAGCCGAGGATGGTGCCGTAGAGAGCGGAGGCGACGGTAAAGCCGAGCAGGCTGGGGGTGAGGGCGTAAACGGCCGTCAGGGCATGGGTAGCCCCGGCGATGACGGCGGTATCGAATCCGAAGAGCAGCCCACCCAGGGCGGCCACGATGGTGGCCTTCAACAGATAGGAGTTGAGCTTCATAAAAGGCGGCCTGCGCGCTGGGGACAGGCCAGACGCGCGCAAGGTGCGAATGTATCACAAACCAGGGTTCGGAGACCGATCCGGCTGGCGGCGGATCCCCAGCGCCTTCATGCGCGAGCTGAGGGTGGCCGGATGCAGTTCCAGCAGTTCAGCCGCGCCGCCCGGACCGGAAACCCGGAAATTGGTGCGCCTCAGGGCGGCGGTGAGGTTCGCCTTCTCCATTTCGCGCCAACGCGGCTCCGGCACGACGTCGGCCAGTTCGAGAGGGATCCTCGCCGGCTCGGCCGCGGGTCCATCGGGCAGATCCAGTTCGAGCCGGCCATCGCGGGCCAGGATGACCGCGCGATCGACGGCGTTCTGGAGTTCGCGGATGTTGCCCGGCCAGTCGTAGCGCATGGCCCGCTGCAGCTCCCTGTGACTGAGGCGTGGTTCGGCCACGTGGAAGCGTGCGGCGGCGTGGCGGACAAACTGGGCGGCCAGTTCCGGGATGTCTTCCCGGCGATCCCGCAGTGGCGGCATCTCGAGCGGGAAGACGGCCAGGCGGTAGTAAAGATCCAGCCGGAAGCGGCCCTTCGCCACCTCCTCTTTGAGGTCGCGATTGGTGGCGGCCACCACGCGGACATCCACTTTTCGTGTGACGTTCTCGCCGACCCGTTCGAACTCGCCTTCCTGGAGGACCCGCAGCAGCTTGGCCTGCAGGTCCATGGGGATCTCTCCGGCCTCGTCGAGGAAGAGCGTGCCGCCGTCGGCCAACTGGAAGCGGCCCAGGCGATCGCTGACGGCGCTGGTGAATGCGCCGCGCACGTGTCCGAAGAACTCGCTTTCGAAGAGCTCGTGCGGGATGGAGCCGCAGTTCACTTTGACCAGGGGTTTGCGGGCGCGGGCGCTGCGCTGGTGGATGGCCCGGGCGACGAGTTCCTTGCCCGTGCCGCTTTCGCCCAGGATGAGCACTGTCGCCTCGGTCGCCGCCACCATTTCCACCTGGCGCAGGACCCGTTGGAGCGCCGCGCTGTTGCCCAGGATTTCGCCGAACGAACCCACTTCGCGGACCTCTTCGCGGAGGTAGTCGCGCTCCAACTGGAGTTCCTTCTGGAGTTTCTCCGCCGCTTCAAAGGCGCGGGCATTGGCCACGGCGACGGCCGCGGCATCGGCCAGAACACGCAGCCACTCCCAGCAGGCGTCATCCGCAATGACGCGCCGGAACACGGCCAGAACGCCCAGGACTTCGCCGTGAAAGACCATGGGGTGAGCGGCAAAGCTGACGAGTTGCTCGCGGCGGATCCAATCGGGCTCGCCCACCCACTGCGAGTCGGCCGCCAGATCGTCGATGCGCACGCCGCGGCCTGTTCCGGCGATCTGGGCGATCTTCAGTTTTGAGTCCAGCGGCACGGTGTGGAAGCGGCCGGTCGTGTAATGCCAATCGACGCCAGCCTCCAGCGGAGTGCCGCCGCTGGCTCGCAGGTGCAGGGCGACCTCTGGTGTTCCGTCGCAGGCAGGACAGGAGAAGCCATTCTCCTTTAACCAGATGCGGGCCAGGCCCACTTCGGGCTGCTGGACGATGGCCTGGATGATGGAGTCGAGGACGGCATCCAGGGAGCGCTGCTCGGCGATGGCCAGGATGATCGACGGCAGCATGGTGATGTCCATGGGCAATGGATGCTGAAACTTCACAACCGACCCATGAATTTTCATGATTCTTGAATTTTCATGATCCAGGCAATCTGCAAGGCCCTTTATATTCAATAACATCCAGATTGGCTACCGGGTTGCTTTGAAGAGGGCATGTCACGAATCAGCGCAGTAGACCCCACCACGGCCGGTAAGGCCAAAGAGCTTCTCGACGGCGTCAAAGCCCAGTTGGGGCGAGTTCCCAACATGATGAAGGTGATGGCGCAGTCGCCCGCCGTCCTGAGCGGCGCACTGAGCCTTTCCGGCGCTCTTGCAGGAGGCACCCTGAAACCGGAGCTGCGCGAGCAGATCGCCATCGCGGTTTCCCAGGCGAACGGCTGTGAGTACTGCCTGTCTGCCCACACCACCATGGGCAAGCTGCGCGGCCTGCCGCCCGAGGAGTTGGCGGCCGCACGCAAGGGTCAGTCCGTCGATCCCAAAGCCCAAGCCGCCCTCGACTTCGCACTGGCCATTGTGGCGGAGAGGGGGAGGGTAACCGATGGCGCCTTTACGGACATCCGTGAAGCGGGGTATGGGGATGAGGAGATCGCCGAGATCGTCGCCAATGTGGCGCTGATGATCTTCACCAACTACTTCAACAACGTGGCCCAGACCAAACTCGATTGGCCGCTGGTCTCCCTGGAGCAATAGCCATGGAATTCACACTGGAAACGGCACTGAATCGCGTCCAGTTTGCCGAGGACGCCTGGAACTCGCGCGATCCGGAGCGGGTGGCGCGGGGTTACTCGGAAGATTCGGAGTGGCGCAATCGGACCACCTTCGTGAAGGGCCGCGCGGAGATCGTCGAGTTCCTCCGCCAGAAGTGGACGCGGGAACTCGACTACAAGCTCAAGAAGACGCTATGGGGCTTCCGCGGGAATCGCATCGCGGTGAGCTTCGAGTATGAATGGCACGACGCGGCCGGGCAGTGGTACCGGTCGTATGGCGTGGAGTTGTGGGAGTTCAACGACGACGGGCTGATGCGCCGCCGGCTGGCGAGTATCAACGACGCCGCCATCGACGAGACGGAGCGCCGGATCCTCTAGACCACGCGGTTGAAGAGCGTCCCGATGCCGGAGATCTCCACTTCCACTGTGTCGCCCGGGCTCATCCGTTGGGTGGAGCCCGGCGTGCCGGTATAGATCAAATCGCCGGGCAGCAGCGTGACATAGCGGCTGATGAAACTGACGATGGTGGGGCAGTCGAACAGCAGGTCGGACGTATTGGAGTGCTGCACCACTTTACCGTTCAGCTTGGTGGAGAGATCCAGGTTGGCGTAGTCGAGTCCGCGCACGATGCCGGGCCCCAAGGGCCCGAAGGTATCGGCGCCTTTGGCGCGCCACCACTGCAGGTCTTTTTGCGCGCCGTTCTGCCAGTCGCGCTCGCTGACGTCGTTGCCGCAGGTGACACCGAAGATGGCGTCCTTGGCATCGGCCGCTGATGCGTTGCGGATGTGTTTGCCGATGACGATGACGAGTTCGCCTTCGTAGTGGGTGTTCTTCGAGTCTTTGGGAATGACGATGTCCGCGCCCGGATGCTGCAGGCAGGTGATGGGCTTGTAGAAGATCTCCGGATTCACGGGCGGCGTTCGGGTGCCGATGTGCGACTTGTAGTTCAACCCGACGGCCAGCACCTTGGACGGCTGCACGGGATAGAGCAGCTTCTGGGTGCTGAACTTCACCGTCTCCTTGGTTGTCTTGAACGAGCCGAACAGGTCTCCGGTGATGCGCCGGATGAGGTCGCCTTCGACGATGCCGTGGGTGGGTTCGGACCCTCGCAGGTAACGCACAAACTGCGTGACGCCGGTGGGTGCCGGTGCGGCCGAAGCCAGGACGGGCGCCGCGGCCAGGAGCGTACGACGGGTGATGCGTGCCATGGGCCTGATTGTATCCTTTACATGTGTGAAGCTTCGAGCAGCACCTGCTGCAGGATGAACTCCTGTTCCAGCGTCACGGATAGCGGCTTGTGCTCCGTGATGCAGCGGGCTAATTCGGCGAAGTCGCCTTCATAGCGGCGGAAGGGCGGCAAATCCACCTTCTGGCGGCCGGCTTTGTAGGGCCCGGCGGGCTTGGCCAGGTCGATCTCAAGCACAGGTTGTTCAATGGGGCGCAGGACCGCCGTGCCGTTAGTCCCGAAGATCTCCAGGCAGCGGTAGGGGTTCGCCGTGGGTTGAAGGACGGCGGTCGTGATGACGGCGACGGCGCGTGGATACTCCAGGACGGCCACAGTGTTGTCTTTCAGGGTGTCCTTGAAATCCCCGCTGGTCTTCAGGACGGAGCTGATCTTCGCGGGTTTGCCCAGCAGGCGGGTGATGGGGTCGAAGAGATGGCAGCCCTGTTCGAACATCTGCCCGCCCGGGAACAGGTTCCACTCGGGCCGCTGCTCCGCGGTGATGAGTGTGTTCATCATGCCCTTGATGAGATAGATGTCGCCGAGCCAGCCCTGGCGGGCGGCGTCGAGCATCAGGTTCATGCCCGGATGATGCCGCCACATGTAGCCGAGCTGCAGCAGCCGTTGTTTCCGGCGTGCGGCCTCGATCACCGTACGGGTCTCGGTCATGTTGTCGGCGGGCGGCTTTTCGAGATGGACGTGCTTGCCGGCGTTCAGGGCCGCGAAGCCGTCCCTGGCATGACGCTTGACCTCGGACTCCACCACGATCACTTCGATGGCGGAATCAGTCAGCGCTTTTTCCCGCGTGATCAGGGGCAGCCCCGCAGCCTCGTAGCGAGCCCGGAACTTCGGGTCGTCTTCGACAATGCCGGCCAGGGAAAAGGCCGGATTGGCCCGTACAACGGCGATTTTTCCTTCCGCGTGAGAGTGCGCGGCGCCCAGGAAGGCGATGCTGATCTTGCGGGCCGGCGGCTGAGCCAGGGCCGGAGCGGCGGCGAGAAAGGTCCGGCGGGTGAGTGAGGTCATGGCGACGACGATTCTATCGTGGCGGGCCCGTCCTCCAGTGGATAGACTGGCGCATAGGATGACACCACGAATCGTAGCCGTTGACCGGCTCGGAGATACCGTACACCCTTCTCCCCTGAAGCTGCATGAGGCCGACCCCGAACACCCGAATGTTTTCGTGAAGGAAAGCCAGTTCATTCCGCTGCAGATTACGGTCGACCTGGAGCAGGAGCGAGAGGGCAATCTGCTGTTCGAGAAGGCCGGACCGCGCGAATCCATCTTCTTCGACGCGGCGCAGACGCGCGCGGCCATTGTGACGTGCGGCGGGCTTTGCCCGGGCCTCAACAACGTGATCCGTTCACTGGTGCTGAGCCTGCGCTGCCATTACGGCGTGCAGCGCGTGATGGGCATCCGTTATGGCTATCACGGCCTGAATCCGGCGCACGGCTACCCCCCGATGGAACTCGATGTCGACGATGTCAGCGACATCCATGAGATCGGCGGAACGATTATCGGGACTTCGCGCGGGCCTGAGGATCCGGCCGTCATGCTGGAGTACCTGCGCAACCTGGGTGTCCAGATGCTGTTCACGATTGGCGGAGACGGGACGCAGCGCGGGGCGTTGAAGCTGCACGCGGAGGCGCGGAAACAGGGCTACCCGCTGGCTGTGGTGGGCGTGCCGAAGACGGTCGACAACGACATTCAATACGTCTCGCGAACCTTCGGCTACGGTACGGCCGTGGACCGTGCCCGCGGCATCATCGACATTGCGCACACCGAGGCGCGCGCGGTGCTGAATGGCGTGGGCCTGGTGCGGCTGATGGGCCGCGACTCGGGCTTCATCGCGGCCGGCGCCACGCTGGCCAGCGGTGAGGTGAACTACTGCCTGATCCCCGAACAGGAGTTCGCGCTGGAGGGCGAGCGCGGGCTGCTGGCCGTGCTGGAACAACGATTGGCCCGGAAACGCCATGCGGTGATTGTTGTGGCCGAGGGCGCGGGGCAGAGTATCCTGGCTCAGGATTCCCTGGAAGTGGATGCGTCCGGCAACGTGAAGTTCGGGGACATTGGGATTCACCTCAAAGGCCGGATCACCGCCCACTTCAAGGCGCAGGGCCAAACGATCAACGTGCGTTACATCGACCCCAGCTATGCGATCCGTGGCCTGGCCGCCAATACGGACGATGCGGTGCTGTGCGACATGCTGGCGAGGAATGCGGCGCATGCGGCGATGGCCGGACGGTCCGGGCTGATCATCGGGTATGTGCACAACCGGATGGTGCATGTGCCGATGGAGATGGCGACGAATGGCCGGAAGAAGGTGGGCCTGGAAGGGGCTCTCTGGAAGGGTGTTCTGGCAGTGACGGGTCAGCCGGCGAGCTGGCTGTAGAGACGAAAAAGGGGAGCCCTGGCGGCTCCCCCCAGTTCGCGCCACCGATGCAGTTTAGCGGCGATGCCCGCCGCCACCGCGGACAATGACGGTAGGCCGGTAGAAGCCGTAGCCGCCCCAGTAGGGTCCCCACAGCGGATCGCCCCAATACGATCCCCAGTAGGGATAGCCGCCCCAGCCTACGCCGACATGCACACGGCCGGGATACCAGGGTCCGCCGGCGTAGCGGCCGCGCCCGTCGCCGAGCATCCTGTCACGCCGTTGCGCCCATTCGTCAAACGCGTCCTTGCCGGGCGCCGACACAATCTCCTGGCGTGCGCCGTGCTCGTACTCCCTGATCACGAAGCTCTTGCCCTTCTTCACATGCAGGTTCTGCGCGGGGGTCAGCACTTCGGCTTCGCCGTTCCGCACAATGATCTTGCTCTCCTTGGGACCCATCACCTCAATGCGGTAAGTGCCGTCTTTCTGGGGCACAACATTGGCATTGGGCGTACGGAGGTCCACATCAGCCTCGCCGTACTTCATCATCGTGTACGAAACTGAGCCGTTCACGACGTTGATCTGGAAAGCACGCTCGCCCAGTTGCTTCAACAGGATCTCGCTGTTGGAATCGAGGCGAATGTAGTTTGAATCGTCCAGGCGGACTTCCGCGCGGGAGGCGGGTCCGGTGGAGACGGAATCGCCGCTCACCAGGGGCATGCCGGATTCAGCGGTCATCCGGTCGCGGCCGTGCCGGCGGGTGGCATCGCCGGCCACCATGCTGACGCGAGCGACACCCACGCCGCCGTTATCGGAAGTGGTACGCCTGCCGGTTTGGGCAGAAAGGGACAAGGGCATAGCCAGTAAGGCTACCGCGGCAACACCCAGCCACGTTTGTTTCATCATTGGGGCACGCATTGGTTGCTCTCCTAAAACTCTCTATCCCTGCTAGTGCAATTTGGCAGCCAAACCGTAAGCAGCCTGGAATCAAAGAATTTGCGAAGGGGAAGGACTGGCAGGTGGTGGCTGAATTCCAGCAGGTGGCCCACATCCACCACCTGTGCTGTTCTTTCACAGCGCGCCGTGACAGGATGAGGTGGCGGCCGCAATTTGGCCTATCCAGCGGGCGGGCGTCGAACAGGCCGCCGCGGTTTCCGGTTGGTGCTTATGCAACGCAGAATCGTCTTTCACGACCCCACCGGACGGCGCCGGGCGCGCTTCCGCCGAGCGCTGGGCACCGCCGCGATCGTCGTTGCCATGCTGGTTGTCCTGCTGGGTTTGGCTGCGTTCTCCAGCCCGCAGTTGCCGGTTCTCGGCCTGCCGATTGTGCAGCACATCACGAGTTTCGGGGAAGTGCCGAGCATCATTCGAGGCGAACGAGCGGAAAAGAACATCCCGTTCAAGATGCGCAAGGCGGCGAAAGACCTGAAGTATGTCCGCAGCGCCTCGCCGGTGGCCCGGCCGGTGCGCGCCGCTCGCGTGGCGGAGGACAAGCCGATCGTCGTCGGTTACTACGTGAACTGGGATCGCGCCAGCCTGGTCTCGCTGCGATTGAACGCCCGGCATCTGACGCACCTGGCTCCGGAGTGGCTGGTGTTGAAGAACGCCCACGGCGACATCGAAGACGAGTCCGATCCCACAGTGATCGAGATCGCCCGGCAGGCGGAATTGCCGGTGCTGGCGATGCTGACCAACTTCCGCGATGGCTGGCGCGCGGACGACCTGCACAAGCTGCTGAACAACAAAGCGGCCCGCGAGAATCTGGCCGACAACATCTACAGCAATGTCGTCGAGCACAAGTTCGCCGGAGTGATGATCGACCTGGAGATGGCGAAGCGGGTGGACCGGGCCAAGCTTGCCGACTTCGTCGCCCAGGTGAGTGACAAGCTCAAGCCCGCCGGCCTGATGGTCACCCAGGCAGTGCCGACGGATGACGATGCCTACGATCTGCGGCGCCTGGCCTCGATCTGCAACTTCATCGTGCCGATGGTGTACGACGAGCACTACCAGAGCGGACCGCCGGGTCCGGTGGCGTCACAGGAGTGGTTCGAGAAACAGTTGGACCGCCTGCTGACACAGGCTCCGGCGAGTAAGGTGGTGATCGGGGTCGGGAACTACGGCTACGACTGGGTGATCGGCGGTCGCGGCGCCGCGGAGGTGGCGTTCAACGACGTGATGGCCGCTTCGGTCTCCAATAAGACCAGCGTCGAATGGGATGACGACACCGACAACCCGGTGCTGCGCTACACGCTTGCCGGAGCCCAGCATGAGGTCTGGTTCCTGGATGCCATCACGGCCCTGAACCATGCAGTGGAAGTGGCGGACCGCGGCTTCCGCGGCGTAGGCATCTGGCGCCTGGGCGGCGAGGATCCCGGCATGTGGCATGTTCTCTCGCACGCCAACTGGCCGGCACACACGTTCGACACCTCGATCCTGGACACCCTAGGCGTGCAACAGAGCGTCAACCAGTATGGCGAGGGAGAGATCATTCGCATCGCCGAGACGCCGCACGAAGGCAAGCGGCGCATCTGGAAAGACCAGGATGGCTCATTTGCCGAGCAGTATCTCTCCGCGCCCACCTACTACGTCATGGAGAGCTACGGCAAGGCGAAGGACAAGCGGCTGTGCATCACCTTTGACGACGGCCCGGATAGCCGCTTCACACCAGCGGTGCTGGACATCCTCAAAGCAAAGAAGGTCCACGCTACGTTCTTTGTCGTCGGTGCGAATGCGGAGGCCGAGCCCTCACTGCTGCGGCGCATGTATGCGGAAGGCCACGAGATCGGCAATCACAGCTATTCGCACCCCAACATTGCGCTGACGTCCGCGGAGCGAACCAGGCTGGAGCTCGACGCAACGCAACGCATCATCGAGCATGCCGTCGGCCGATCGACCATTCTGTTCCGTCCCCCCTATAACGCAGACAGTGAACCGCAGACTCCGCAGGAGATCGAACCGGTGCGCCGTGCGCAGGAGATGGGTTACCTCACCGTGGGCGAGCGCATCGACCCCAGGGACTGGCAGAAAGGCATCACGGCCGACGCCATCCTGCAGGACGTGATGGAGGAGAAGGATAACGGCAGCGTCATCCTGCTCCATGATGCGGGTGGAGACCGCACCTCCACGCTGGAGGCGCTGCCGCGCATCATCGACAGCTTTCATGCCCAGGGCTATCGCTTCGTCACGATCGGCGAACTGCTGGGCAAGTCGCGGGATGAGATCATGCCGAAGCCGGCCGGCGACGAGAGAAGCTGGGCGCTGATCGAAGGCCAGGCGCTCGACTTCAAGGGCCTGATGGGCTACCTGCTAGGCGTGGCCTTCCTTTCGGTAATCTTCCTGACACTGCTGCGGAGCCTCGCCTACGCCACCATGGCCGTCATCGAGAAGAGGCAGACGCGCCGCCGCGTCTTCGACGAGACCTTCCTGCCACCCGTGAGCGTGCTGATCGCGGCCTACAACGAGGAAAAGGTGATCCGCCGCACCGTGGAATCCGTGCTGGCCAACGGTTATCCCCATATCGAGGTACTGGTGGTGGATGACGGCTCGCGCGATGCGACTCTCCAGGTGCTGAAAGAGGCGTACGGGGCCGATGCGCGCGTGACGCTGTTGAGCCAGGAGAACAGCGGAAAGTCCGCCGCCCTGAACCGCGCGATTGCCGCCGCCCGGCATGAGATCCTGGTGGCCGTCGACGCGGATACGATCTTCGGCGCCAGCACCATCGCACACCTCGTGCGGCACTTCTCATCAGAGAAAGTGGGCGCCGTCTCCGGCAACGCCAAAGTGGGCAACCGGCACAACTGGCTCACGCGCTTCCAGTCGATTGAGTACATCTACGGCTTCAACCTGGACCGCCGTGCGCTCGACCTGGTCAATGCCATCACAGTCGTGCCCGGCGCCGTCGGCGCGTGGCGGAAATCGCTCGTCCAGCAAGCCGGCGGATTTAGTCACGACACCTCGGCCGAAGACACAGACCTGACCCTGGCGATCCGCAAACTCGGCTATGAGATCCGTTACGAAGAGAGTGCCGTGGCATACACGGAAGCGCCCGAGGATATCCGCAGCCTGGCCAAGCAGCGCTTCCGCTGGTCGTTCGGAACCATGCAGGCCGCCTGGAAGCATCGCGACGCGCTGTTCAACTACTCCTATGGATCGCTGGGATTTGTAGCTCTGCCCAGCATCTGGATCTTCCAGGTGCTGCTGGGCGCCATCTCGCCGCTGGCCGACCTGGCCATGATCGCCACGCTCTTTGCCGGCAACTGGCCCGTGATCCTGCTTTACTATTTCGCGTTCTTCGGCGTGGAACTGCTGACCGGATTCCTCGCCTATTACCTGGAGGGCGAAAGCCCGCGCGACCTGCTGCTGCTGTTCCCGCAGCGTCTGTTTTACCGCCAGTTGATGAACTACGTAATCGGGAAATCGGTGCTCTACGCCATCCAGGGCCGACTCGTCGGCTGGGGCAAGCTGGAGCGCAAAGCGTCCGTTGGAACGTAGGTCATTCTCCGCGCTGCCCACTTGTGACATCCTGACTTCGAATAGGATTCGCTCCTCTTTCCGGAGCGGGCCAGCACTTCACCTCGACACAAGGACAAGCAGCCCATGAAACAGGCATCCACGATTGCATTGATCGGAGCTCTCTGCTGGCTCGCGCAGCCGGCCCACGCCCAGGACGGCTCTTTTACAGGCCTCACTTCGAGTCTGGAGAATCTCTACAGGGTCGCTAGCGCGAAGACGTTCTCCATCAGCCCCGAGAACCTGACGGGCGAGAAGGGGAAAGGCGCGATGGCGTCCCAGGGCTCGGCGTCGCGCGCGGCATCGGAGCTGGGGCAGGGCTGGAAGATCAACCCGTTCATCGTGATCGCGCCTGGCCAAACGTTCACTCTGGGCGAGGTCACCGGCTCCGGCGCCGTCCAGCATATCTGGATGACGCCCACCGGCAACTGGCGCTACTCCATCCTGCGCATGTATTGGGACGACGAGGCCGCACCGTCTGTGGAAGTGCCGGTTGGCGATTTCTTCGCCATGGGCTGGGGGAAGTACGCGCCGCTGACCTCCCAGGCGATCTGCGTGAATCCGGGCAGCGCTTTCAACTCCTACTGGCCGATGCCGTTCCGCAAAAAGGCCAAGTTCACGCTGGAGAACATCGACGAGAAGCCGATGACGATCTACTACCAGATCGACTACACGCAGGCGCCCGTACCGGCGGATGCCGCCTACTTCCACGCCCAGTTCCGCCGCACGAATCCGCTGCCGTACAAGGAGGTCTACACCATCCTGGACAACGTGAAAGGCCGCGGGCACTATGTGGGCACTTACATGGCGTGGGGTGTCAACAACAACGGCTGGTGGGGCGAGGGCGAGATCAAGTTCTACATGGATGGAGACAAGGCATTCCCGACCATCAGCGGCACGGGTACGGAAGATTACTTCTGCGGTTCGTATAACTTCGAGAACCAGGAGACGCACCAGTACCAGCCGTTCACGACACCGTACACCGGGCTGGCGCAGGTGATCAAGCCCGACGGGCTGTATCAGTCGCAGCAGCGGTTCGGGCTTTATCGCTGGCACATCACAGACCCGGTACGGTTTGAGAACGACCTGCGCGTGACGATTCAGGCGCTGGGCTGGAAGGAGAACGGCCGCTACCTGCCGCTGAAGGACGACATCGCCTCCGTCGGCTACTGGTATCAGATGGAGCCGCACAATCCGTTCCCGAAGCTGCCCGCCAAGGACGATCTCGCCGTCCGCTAACGCCTGTCAGGACCGGGTGGTTCGTCCGTGGACGGCCACCCGGTTTCGAGCGCCAGGAACCGCCCCCTGTCCGCTGGCGTCAAACAGAGTGGACAGACCCGAAGACCCTGCCTTTTTGAATCCTTCGTGAAGATGGGGCCGCCCAGTCTACCCGGAGCCGGCCATGTTCACCGTCCATCCTCACTCGAGACCGTCCGCCTGCCTGGTGCTGGCCGCCTCATTGCTGACCGGCGTTGCCTGCAAGAGCCGCCCTTCCCTCGAGTTCGGCGCCGGTTTGGATGTCCCCTATGTGCAAACGGCCCCGGGCGTCGTTACGGCCATGTTGCGCTTGGCTGGGGTCCATCCTGGAGACGTAGTGATGGACCTCGGCTGCGGGGACGGCCGCATCGCCATCGCCGCCGTGCGCGAATTCGGCGCGGAAGGAATTGGCTATGACATCGATCCGGAGCGCATCGCCGAAGCGCGCCGGAACGCTGTCACCGCGGGCGTAGCGGGACACACCCGTTTTTTCCAGCAGAACTTCTTTCAGGCCGACATCTCCCAGGCGAGCGTCATCACGGTCTTCCTGATGCCAAACATTCTGGAGCAGTTCCGGGGGCATTTCCTGCATGACCTGGCTCCGGGGACCCGCATCGTGTCACACAGTTTCCCGTTACGCGACTGGCCGCCGGAACGGAAAGTCATCGTGGAGGGCCGCACGCTCTATCTCTACCGCATCCCGGAACGCACGGCGCACTTGCCTGAAATTTAGAAATCGATCGGCCGGTGATCGATTCCGCCGGGCCACCGCGCTTTCATCTGTGGATGGCACGAATACTACTCACGGGCGTTGGCGCACTGGCCTGGGCCGCCGCCTTCTGGAGCATCTTCGCCTTTTGGTCGGCCTCGCTTCTGGTGAGGACGTCCGGCGGAGCCCGCGAGGAATCGGAGAGCATGACCGGCGCCTTCGTGACCGGCCCGCTGGCGGCGATCATCGGATTGGCGGGTGGTGGCTATCTCATCTGGAACACGCTGGAGGACGCGGCTCGCGCGGGATCGGTGGCGCTGGCGGTGGTGGCGGGACTCATCGCCGTCGCCATTGGCCTGACGTATGCCCTCTCGCCCGGCACGGAACTCCGGGAGGATTTCGGCCCAGGGGTGCGGCCCGACTTCGAGATCGAGGTTCGCTTTCCGGCAGCGGAGATCGAGGCCCTGGACAGGAACGCCCGCATCGCCTGCCAGCTACGCGGTGGCACCGGCACGCTGGAAGCGGAGTGGAAGCGGGACAGGATCCGCCAGGAAGACGAGTACGCCATCGTTCCCGCCTCGTTTAAGATCCGCGAATTCCTGCGCTGCAAGCTCTTCGCCCTGATGATCGGGGAACGGCAGCGGTTGACGGCGGCCATCGACGTCGAATCCAGTGCAAATCCACAACCCACCTGGAGCGCGTGGCAGGAGCTGAGCTCGGGCCATCAACTGCGTCACCGCATCGTCATGCCCGCCGTTGAACTATACGTCGTGCGCCCAAAGGTCCGGCAGGCGCTTATCCGTATCACCGAACCGGTCGAGCTTCACGCCCATGCGGTCCATCAGCGACAGATACAGGCTGCACGCGCGACGGTTGTCGTCGCCGGCTCCCAGGAAATCGAGAATCCGGCCTGTTTTCAGCGCTCCGCCGGCCTGACCCGCGAGCAGCAGCGGCATCTGGTCGGCGCCATGAGTGTCGCCATCGAAGAGGTTCGATCCGCTCAGGAGGATGGAGTTCTGCAGCAGCGACTGCCCGCCTTCGTCGATCGACTTCAGGCGATTCACTAGGTAAGCGAACTGGGCCAGGTGGAACTGGTTCGTCTTCAGGTACATCGCCTCGGCCGCCGGAGCCTTGCCGTTGTGCGTGAGGTCCAGGTGCAACGCACCCTGCACGCCTTTCAGGAACTTGAAGTTCATCTGCGACAGGTCGTTGTTCAGCATGCAGGTAGCGATGCGGGTCTTGTCCATTTGGAACGAGAGGACGATCAGGTCCAGCATCAGCTTCATGTGATCCGGCACATCCTGCGGCAACTGATCGGCCGGCCGCGGCATGTTCGGCTCTTTGAGTGTTGGGCGCCAGCCTTCCAGCCGTTCGTCCTTGGCGGCACGGTCGATGCGTTTCTCGATATCGCGGATGGACTCCAGATACTCGCCCAGCTTCTGCTTGTCGCCGCCGCTGATGCGCGGCTGCAGGTCGTGCGAGTCCTTCAGCACCGCGTCGAGGATGCTGCGATCCAGGCGCCGTCCGCGCGGGTCGCCCACCAGGGCATCGAAGACGCGCGCCGGGTAGATCTCCTTGGTGGCCGGCTTGGAGGGCGAGGTCCAGGACAGCGACGACCCGTAGATCATCGACAGCCCGTCTTCCAGCCGCAGTTCGTTCGGCTCAATACCCAGCACCAGGCTAGGGAGCGCGGTCTGGTGGCCGATCTGTTGGGCCAACACCTGGTCCATCGATGTTCCAACGCGGATGACCGCCGGATCGAGGCTCACCGTCGCTCCGGACAGCATGTTGGGCATGCGGCCCAGGTGCGGGCTGGTGGATTTGAACGCCTGCTGGTTGAAGAGGCCACGAAGGAAGACGATGTCTTCCTTCAGCGGCTTGAGCGACTCCAGCACCGGGCCCAACTCCATGGAAGCGCCACTGCCCTTGGCCCACCAGTGGATGGGCTCGACGCCATTGGAGTAGTACAGGCACGCGAAGCGCAACGGAGGCCCGGATGCCGCCTGCGCGCCCTTCAGCTGTAGTGACTCGAGCCACGGCAGGGATAGCGCGACGCCGGCCCCACGCAGAAAATTGCGCCGCGACGGCCTGCGTCCGGCTTTCATAATCGTGCCTCTCATTGCGCACCTGCTTTCGCGGTCAGGACATCGTTGCGGGGTAGCGTTGCGGCCGAAGCCGTGGCGGCTGCAGCCGGCCGTGCCGGAGCGGGTTCGGGTCCGCGGCGGTAGCGGAACTGTTTGCTGGCCACCACTTCGTTCACGAGCTGGGAGAACGTGGCGTTGGGTCCTTCGTGGCTCAGGCGTTCCACCAGCGACTGGTCGGAAGCGAGGATGGTGCGGCCCAGCGCGTAGCCGATGAGCTTGCGGGCCATGGTGCGGTTCACCAGATCCTGCTGCGTGTCGAGGTACTTCAGCAGGCCGTCGACGCCGGAGATCTGTGTATTGTCGGCGGTCGCGCTGGAGTCTTCCACGGGTTTGCCGTCGTTGTACTTCGTCCGGACGCGGCCCACCGCGTCGTAGCGCTCAAAGGGGAAGCCCAGGGGATCAATGCGCGTATGGCAGCCGGCACAGGAGGCGTTCCGCTGATGGGCCTTCAGCTTCTCGCGCAAGGTCAGGCCGCCGAAGGCCTTCTCGTCTGCGGGAATCGAGCCCGCGTCAGCCGGAGGCGGCGGGGTGGGCGTCCCGAGGATCCGTCGCAGTACCCAATCGCCGCGCTTCACGGGACTGGTCCGCAGCGGCGCGGAGGTCACCGTCAGCATCGTACCCAGGCGCAAGGCGCCACCGCGCTGGAGCGCCGTGGCGCCTTCCACCAGTTCCACCTCGTCCTTCGACTTGATCTCCTTCTGGATTCCGTAGTGTTTGGCCAGGGGCTGGTTCAGAAAGGTGTAGTCGGCGTGGAGGATCTCGCGCACCGGCCGGTCCTTGCGGATGATGTGCTCGAAGAAGGAGATCGACTCGTCGTACATGGCCGATTTCACTTCGTCGCTGAACTCGGGGAAGCGCGTCGTGTCCACGCCGCGATGCTGGTCGAAACGGTAGAAACCCAGCCACTGCCCGAAGAATTCGGTCGCCATGCGGCGCGCCTTCTCGTCGGCCAGCATGCGCTTCACCTGCCTGTTCAGCAGGGGCGGATTCGAGAGTTCGCCGGTCGCGGCGGCCCGCCGGAGCTCCTCGTCGGGCATTGAGGACCACAGGAAATAGCTCAACCGGCTGGCCATCTCCCAATTGCTCACGGGCCGCAGTCCTGCTTGTTGAGGCGCTTGCTCCACGCGATAGAGGAAGGCGGGCGACACCAGAATCCGTGTGAGCAGGGCCCGGATCGCCTTCTGGTGATCCAGGTTCTCTTCCTGGCGCAGCCGGGTGTAGAAGTCTCGCAGTTCGGCCTTCTCTGATTCCGTCACCGGGCGGCGCCAGGCACGGCTGGCGAAGCGCAGGCAGTCGTCCAGGTGTCCCGCCTGCCCCGCTGTTTTCGCGGCCATCACCACGCCGTAGTGAGCAATGATGGGACGGACATATTTGCGGAGCGGGTCCGGCATCGCCTCGACCTCGGCCTTGGACATTTTGGTCATGGTCAAGCCCTTGAGGTCGTACTTGAACTTGGCCGCCAGCAACTGCATGTAGGAGTCGTGATAGTCGAACGAGGCGTAGAGGTCCATCCAGGCCTGGTCGAGCCGCGTGCGGGTCGCCTTGTCCAGGACATGATTCACCAGGAATTGGTCGTCGCGGATGTACTTCACCTTGATCACGAAGTCGTCATGCTCCGGAACGTTATAGGTGTTGTCGAAGGGCTCCGGAATAGGGTCCTTGTCGGCCGGCGCAGCCTCGCTGTTGGAATTGGGCGGCAGGATGCGCGCGAACTCGAGTACCCCAGCCTTCCAGGCTTGATACCCCTTGCTCTTCGGGTCGCCGACCAGGCCCCACACGGGCACGCCGCGCGTGCTTCCATCGGCTCGATCGGAGAAAGTTACTCGGAGGACCTGTTCGTGATTGCCGCCGATTTCGGCCTCTACCTGAAGCTCGAAGACGGAGATGCCATCCGGCACTTTCACGTCAAAGAAGGTCGAACCCAGGCTCGCAAAATCCGCCGGCCCCACTTCCGTGCCATCCAGACTCTTGCCGAAGCCCAGTTTGGCGGCGAACTCGTCGGTGATCACGCTCTGCAGGGGGTGCCGCGGCAGCTTGTCCGCTCCAACGAACTTTGGGTTCGCCAGTTGCAGTTCGGTCACTCCAGGCGCTGGCGGCTTCTGCGAACCGCTGGTGGCCTGGCTTGAAGTCGACTCGCTGGAGGGAGGAACCGGGGGCGTTGCCGGCGGAGTCGCCATCCTCGCCGACCGGAATTGAACCGTCGGATTCCGCCACACGATCGAAGGCTTCTCGTCACCCGAGGAATTGACCAGCACCACGTTGAGATAGATGCGCGCGATGCCGCCGGTCACCGGAGGCGGCCCGGTCGGCCCAGCACGCCGGCCCAGCCGGGCGAACTTGAACTTCTGCCGGACCTCGGCCTTCAACGACTCGTCGTTGAACATCAGCGGCCGCTCATCGCCCGCGCCGCCAGCGGCGAGATCACCGCGCGCGAACAGCCAGCTCGGCCAGGTGGTGAGGTACTTCTGGATCTCTTCACAACCCTTGCGCGCGGCAGCAATGTCCGCCGGTTTGCCGGCGATCGGAGCGGGTAGGTTGCGCCAGCGCTCGACGACATCGGAGGAGGGGTGCATCAGGGCGGGCGTGTTCATCACTGTCCAGATATGCTCAGCGAAACGAGGCGCAATGCCCTCCCTCTGCGCGAGTGCGACCAGCGTCGCAGTGGGTTGGCCCAGCGCCAGCCGGTGCTTGTAATTCCAGGCTACGAACAGCGCCTTACCGTAGCGCTCCAGGCCAAAGGGCTGCCCGCCCTCGCCGGAGACGGTGCGGAATCCATTGTCCTGGTAGATCTTCTGGATGCGGTGGATGGCCGACATCTCGAAGCCGGTCTTGCCGGGGTCCTGGTAGAAACTGAGGGGGCCGGCGCCGAGCACCGCCCGGTCGGCCACGCTCTTCGCCACTTCGAGGTAGCGCTCGATGTTGGCATCCTGCGTGAACTGAACATCCGCGAAGTTGGTGAAGCCTTCCCCACCAACCTCGTCGTTCACGAGGTTTCTCTGGACGTCGAGTTCCAGCCCGGTGAGGTCCTGAATCGTATAACCGTATTCGCCGGAGGTGAGCCGCCGGACCGTGACACGGCCGGGGTCGCCGTCATGCTTTTTGGCGTAGTCCTTCAGGCTGGAACGAACCCAATTGATGACGTCGGAGCGTTGCGCGTCCTCGGGCTGCGGCATCCGGGCCGGCGGCATGCGCTTCTGCTCCAGCACCGTGGCAACCTTCTCCCACTTCTCAAAGCTGGCGCCGATATCGGGCTGTGCGGTCATCTCCTGCAGGTTGATGCCGGCCATGTGATTGGCCTGGCCATGGCAGAGGAAGCAGTTCTTTTTGAGGATCGCGGCGGCCGGAGCGGCGGGCACTTCCGCAGCCTGGAGAGGGACAAACACACCTAACGTGCCAAGGCCCAACAGTCCAACAATGTGGCGGGCGCTGCTCAATCCAGGGAGCAAACGAATCCGCAGAGGTCGACCGACGTCATCGGGGACAGCCATCCCAGCCTCCTGCTTTGGAACGAGTTTATCAGAGGATGGACGTCAAGTTTAGGCTGAATCGATCCAACGCGCCATCGCGCGGGGCAAACAAAAGGGGAGCGGGCTGCAAGCCCAACCGGGCCGGCGCCACTCCCCCTGATAGTTCAATTGCAGCCTGGAGGACTACTCCAGACGATAGTTCGGAGCTTCCTTCGTGATGATCACGTCGTGAACGTGGCTTTCCTTCAAACCGGCAATGGAGACGCGCAGGAAATCCGCGCGCTCCTGAAGTTCAGGAATCGTGCGGCAGCCGCAGTAGCCCATGCCGGCCCGCAGGCCGCCTACCAACTGGAACACCAGGTCGGCCAGGGGGCCCTTTGCCGGGACGCGGCCTTCAATGCCCTCCGGTACCAGCTTGCCGCCGCCTTCCTGGGCGTAGCGGTCGGAACTGCCTTGTGTCTGGGACATGGCGCCAATCGAACCCATGCCACGGTAGGCCTTGAATGTGCGGCCCTGGTAGAGGATCATCTCACCCGGGCTCTCGTCCGTGCCGGCCAGCAGGCTGCCGATCATGACGGAGTCCGCGCCCGCCGCGATCGCCTTGGTGACGTCGCCCGAATACTTCACACCGCCGTCCGCAATCATCGGAACACCGGTACCGCGGCACGCCCGCGCGCACTCCGCGATGGCGGTGATCTGGGGTACACCGGCGCCGCTGACGACGCGGGTCGTACAGATGGAACCCGGCCCGATGCCGACCTTGACGCCATCCAAACCGAGGGCGATCAGGTCGCGCGCACCGTCATAGGTGGCCACATTGCCGGCCACGACATCCACATTCGGCAGGCTGCGCTTGATGGCAACCACGGCCTGCATGACCCGTTCGGAGTGGCCGTGCGCGGTGTCGATCACCAGCACGTCCACCTTCTTGCTGACCAGTTCCTGCGCGCGCTCCAGGAAGTCGCCCGTCGCGCCGATGGCGGCGCCCACCCGGAGGCGGCCCTTTTCGTCCTTCGTCGCGTTGGGGTACTTGCGCTTCTTCTGGATGTCCTTGACGGTGATGAGGCCCTTCAAGGCGAAGTTCTCATCCACCACCAGGAGTTTTTCGACGCGGTGTTTGTGCAGCTCTTCCTGCGCCTGTTCGAGGGTAGTGCCGACGGAGACCGTGAATAGCGGCTCGTGCGTCATCACCTCGCGAATGGGCAGGTCGTAGCGGTTTTCAAACCGGAGATCGCGGTTGGTGAGAATGCCCACCAGCTTCTGATCCTTCACCACGGGTACGCCCGAGATGCGGAAGCGCTTCATGATGTCCAGCGCTTCATAAATCTTCTGGTCCGGATCCACGGTGACGGGATCGACGATCATCCCGCTTTCCGACCGTTTCACGCGGTCCACTTCTTCCGCCTGTTTGTCGATCGACATGTTCTTATGAACGATGCCGATGCCGCCCTGGCGCGCGAGCTCGATGGCGAGGTGACTCTCCGTCACCGTATCCATGGCCGAACTCACGATGGGAATGTTCAGTGAAATGTTTCTGGTGAATTGCGTTTTCGTGTCGGCTTCCGCGGGGACCAATCCGCTACGCGCCGGTTTCAACAATACGTCGTCAAACGTGAGGCCTTCAGTGAGAGACTCAGGCAGCATGATTTCTTCTTATGGTAACAGCCCGGATCGGTCTGTCACTGTACAACGGGCAGCAGAACGTGCGAATCCCACTCCTGGCCGTGCCGAATCTCCTGCCTGGCCGTGCGCATGTTTTTCTCGTCAGCCTGCGACCCGCCCGAGTTCAGGTTGCGATCGTATTTCGGAAAGTTACTGGAAGAGACATCCACCCGGATGCGGTGCCCCACCTTGAACAGGTTGCTGGTCACGCCGGCGTCGATCTCGATGCGTTCCACCGCGCCGGGGACGTATTTCACTGCCTTTTCAATACCTTGGCGATAGCGCAGGCGCAGGATGCCATCGCACAGGATGGTCGCGCGTCCGTCCGGCGCCACATCGACGAATTTCGCTGTGAAATCAGTGTCTTCCGCGCTGCTCACCACGTGCAGCACTACTCTGATGGGGCCGGAGACCTCCATCGCCTTCTTCAGCGGCTCGCTGGAGTAGACAAGCACGTCGTGGCGTCCCTCAACGCGGCGCTGGTCCAGTGGTCCCCAAGGGAGGACCTTGTTATTGCAGCAGAGCGCGCCGCCCACCGTCGGCACGGCAACGCGGGGATCGTACGTGTAGAAGTCCGACGCACCTTTCTTCTGCTGCTTCGGCAACAGTTTCCCGTCTCCATTCAATGAGTTAGCGCCCTTCTTACTGGAGAGGTAGAGTGACGTCCAGACATAGGGCTTGGGCGGCCAGGACTCGCTCTCTTTCCATTCATTGGCGCCCATCAGGAAGTAGCGTACGGCCGCCACCGGCGCGGGCGCGGTCTGCTTCACATACGCATCGAACCACTCGATCTCCATTCGGCGGAGCGGTTGGTTGGCAATGTCGCCAAATTGGGCCTCGGGCATGACAGGGCTCAGGTTGTGGCCCCACGGTCCCACAATGATCCGGGCCGGACGGCCGAGCGCGCGCAGCCCGCTCCACATTTCGATGTCACTCTGCGCGTAGTTGTCATACCAGCCCGCTTCGATGAAGGCCGGGACGTGAAGCTGGTCCATGTGCTCCACCGTGCTCAACCTGCGCCAATAGTCGTCGTAGCTCGGATGATTGAGTACGGTTTGAAAGAACTCCAGGATTCGTCCGCTGACGAGACGGTCCGCACGCCGCAGCGGCAGGTAGGTCACCATGCGCTGGAAGTCGACGACCGGTGTCTCCGCCGGCTTGTAGTTCTCGGCGATCCAGCGCAGCCGGTGTCCCAGCTTGAAGGCGCCGCCGCGAGAGTAGTAGCGATCAGTGTACTCGTCGCCGCCAGCCACGGCCGGGGTGATCGCCTTCAACGCCGGGTTGCCACTCAGGGCCGTGCGCCACTGCGATAAGCCCACATAGGATCCGCCGAACATCCCGACGCGGCCGTCGCTCCACGACTGGCGGGCGACCCACGAGATGGTGTCGTCGCCGTCATTCATCTCCTGGTTGTACTGATTGAACTCGCCATCGCTGTCGTAACGGCCCCGGACATCCTGGGTGATGACGGCGTATCCGCGCCGCAGGAAGGCCTGCAGACCCGGCGTGAGTTCCGACACTTTGCGGTACGGTGTGCGCTGGATCACCACGGGATAGCGGCCCGTCGGCGCCGGCCGGAACACATTAGTGCACAAGCGGATGCCGTCGCGCATTGGAATCTTGACGTGCAGGGTCAGAAGCGGCTCAGCAGCGCAACCGGCCAACCACAGCAACATCAGGAACCAGCGCATGGCAGCTTAGACCTTCTTGCGCCTGCCGAACAAGGCCGTGCCCACGCGCACCATGGTGGAGCCCTCCTGAATCGCCACTTCCAGGTCGTGCGACATGCCCATCGAGAGCCCCGGCAGTCCGAACTGTTGAGCCAGCTCACGCAGGCGGCGGAAGTAGGGCCGGGAGAGTTCAACGTTTTCTGACCAGGGCGGCATGGTCATGAGGCCGGTCAGCGTCAGGTGCGGAAGCTCGTGAATCGCGTCCACCAGCGCGGGCAGATCCTCCGGCGCGCACCCGTGTTTGGAATCTTCCTCTGAGAGCTTCACCTCGATCATGACTTCGAGCGGCTTCTCCATTTCGGAGAGCCGGCGCGCCAGTTTGGCCGAATCCACGGTCTGGATGACCTGAAAGAGCTCGCCAGCCTTGCGGCTTTTGTTAGACTGCAGATGGCCGATGAGGTGGAAGCGGGCGCCAGGTAGAGGTCCGAGTTGAGGAGCCTTGCCCTCGAACTCCTGCACGTAGTTCTCTCCGAACTCGCGCAGCCCCGCGGCGTAGGCGTCCAGAAGCACCTGAGCGGGAAAGACTTTCGTCACCGCCAGCAGCGTGACCTCCTCGCGGGCGCGCCCCGCCGCCTGGCAGGCAGCCTCGATCCGCCCTTCCACTTCCGTCAACCGATCTGCCAGCGTCTCCAAACTCGCTCCTTTAGAATTCCTGTCTAACCTGCCGGACTGCTTGAGCCTACACCCATACGAACGAGTGGGGTAATACCTACAGCCACTTCCAGACATTCTATAATGGCCATGGTGTCCGCTCAGAAGAAAGCGGCCCGCCCAACGCCTGTCCCCGCGCTGCGCGAGCAGATCGAGAGTTTTCTCGCTGGCTGCCGCCAACCCGCCGCCCTGGAACCCGGTGAAGCGCCGTTTGCGCTTTCGCCCGCAGCGTTCACTTTCACTGACTTTCCGAAACATCTGCAGTTTGAAATCTGGGACGAACAGCGCACTCTCATGCGGCGGATCACGGCGATTCAACAGCAGCGGACGGCGCGGCTCACGGTCGAAACCGCGCGGTTTGGCGGCAAACCGGGGCTGCTGACGTTCACGGATCTGGCCCGGCCGCAGTCGGCTGCGCCGTTGCTGGACAGTACACGCTCAGTGCTCAGGGAGCTGCTGCGCCGCTGGCTGGCCCGGCAGTTTCCCGGATGGGCTCTGGAGAACATCTCTTCGGGCGCCGATCTGGAGCACACGCTGTCGCCCGCTTGTCCCCGGGCCTGTCTGAGGAAAGGCGAGCGGCGCGCGGCCGCGCTGGCTGTGCCGCCGCAGCACGCCGATGACGCCCTCACCCATGCGTTGCTCTGGTTGGCGTACCTGCGGCGCCGGCATCCGGTCCAGGAGATCGCGCTCTTCCTGCCTTGCGGATCAGAAACGACAACCCTGCTGCGACTCCGCCACTTGAACGTCGTCTGCCGGCCGTTCCGCTATGACGACACCGGGTTTGAGGCGCCCATCGATCCCGACGACCACGGGAATCTGATCACCAGGCTGGAACCCTGGCAGGACGGTCCTCCGGAGCCGCTGAACGAGGCGCAATCGTGGGCGCGGCAGGTGGAGCTCCAACCCAACGTGCAGGGTGTGCAGCTCACCGGAGGAGCGCGCAGCCTGCGCGTCAACGGCCTGGAATTCGCACGCTACGAGACGGGGATGCTGTGGTCGGGTGTTTTCCGGAAAGAGCCGGCCCGGAATCTGGCCGCGGTCGAAGAGTTGGCCCAGGAGATCTCGACGTTCCGCCAGGCCGGCGGACCGGTACCCGACCACCCCTGGCGCCTGCAGCAGCCGGAGTCGTGGCTGGAATCGCTGGTTCGCAACCATGTCACGATGCTGGACGCCTGCCTCTTGCCGGCCCCAGTGTACGGTCAGGTGCCGGCGTTGACCGGCTGCGAGCGGTCGTGCCTGGACTTGTTGGCGGTTGAACGCAGCGGACGCCTAGCCGTAATTGAACTGAAGGCCTCGGAAGACCCCAATCTCCCTTTACAAGCACTGGATTATTGGATCCGGGTGGCCCACCATGCGGCCCGGGGGGATTTTCGAGTGAACGGGTATTTCCCTGGCCTGCCAATCAGTTGCGGCCCGCCACGGCTGCTTCTCGTGGCGCCGGCCCTGCAGTTCCACCCTACGACCGAAACCTTGCTGGAGTTCTTCCCCTCTAACATACAGGTAGAGAGAATCGGCCTTGGCGTAGAATGGCAGAGGATACCCCGCGTCGTTTTGCGCGCCCTTGGCGCGCGGAGCCCGGAGTGGGATCAGACGGACTACTAAATCATGTCCCTCCGCTTCCTTGATCAGGTGCGCACTGCAATATCGCGCATCAATCCGAACGAGATCCGGCAGTCCGCTGAGCGGCCTGTACGGGTCCTGATGCTGGGGTCGTCCAGCGCGTTCTACGCGCAATTGGAAGACTTCCTGGCACCGGCTGACGTTTCGCGGGAAAAACGCATGGAGGTCGCGCGCACGCTCAGCCGTGCCGGCGACGCCGATCCCGACGGCCGCTATCACCTGATTGTGGCCGAGTCCGGCTCCACCATTCCGGCGGGCTGGGACCTGAACAAAGACGCCTTCATTTTCGACCCGGCCCATCCGAACCGGTTGGTTCACAACGTGATAGAGAACTTCGACGAGGCCACGCTGCCGCTGGCCCGGTTGTTCCCTCCGTTCCGGCAGGCCGCCATTCACAAGACGATCCACACGGTTTCGAAGGAGAACGCGCTGTTCTCCATCCTGACGGCCCTGCCCAATGTGATTCCCAGCCTGGCTGAGTTGCCGTGGATGGTGGGCGAATTTGCGTCGGATACCGCCGTTCTGACCACCAATCAGATTCGGATGGCCTTCCTGCTGGCCGCGGCCAGCGACCGGGAGGTGGGCTTCCGGGAGCAGCGTTCCGAGATCGGCTCCATCGTCGCCGGAGCCTGGGGCTGGCGCGCCGCCGCCCGGGAACTTGTCGGCAAGATTCCCTTTGGCGGCGGGATCATCCCGAAAGCCGCCATTGCTTACGCTGGAACCTACGTTGTCGGGCTCTCGCTGGAGCGTATCTACCGCATCGGTTACGGCTTGACCCGCGCGGAACGGTCAGAGGCTTACGACGCCGCCCTCGCCAAGGGCAAGGACGTCGCGGCCGGGCTGCTGGACAAGGTACGCCGGAAATGATTCCGCTGGTCCTGGCCGCCGTAGTCGCCATTTCTATGTCTGCTCAACAGCGTCTGGTGGAGGGGAAGGCCGATAGTCCCGTCCGTGTACTGATCTTCGAGGATCTGCAGTGCTCCGATTGCGCCGTGTTCCGGGTCATGCTGGACGAGAAACTGCTGCCGAAGTATGGCGGCAAAGTGGCCTTCGAGCACCGCGACTTTCCGCTGGCCAAACATCTCTGGGCCCGCCCGGCGGCCCTCGCCGCGCGCTACCTCCAAACCGTAGATCTTGCCAAGGCTGTGAAGTTTCGCCAGGAGACGATGAAGTCGCAGACCGAGATCAAACCCGAGAACTTCAACGCGTGGCTGACCAGGTTCTGCGAAGCCAACGGTGTCGATGCGGGGCAGGCGCTGGCCGCGCTGCAGGATCCGAAACTGGAAGCGCTTGTCCAGAAAGATTTCGAGGACGGCGTGGCGCGCGGCATCGCCCACACGCCCACTGCCCTGGTCAATGGCGCCCCTTTCATTGAGACCTTCACCGCCGAAGAGATCTCCAAGGGGATCGACGCCGCTTTGAAAGAAAACGGAATTCAATGAGCATTAAACCTGTCGCCATTGTGACCGGCGCCTCACGGGGCATCGGCCGCGGCATCGCGCTGGAACTGGCGCGCACACACACCGTCATCGGGACCTATCGCGGGCGCCGCGACGCAGCCGAGTCGCTCCAGGCTGAGTGCGGAGCAGACATCCTGCAGTGCGACATTGGCAGCCCCGCCGATCGTGCCGCGCTGATCGCGTACGCCGTCGACAAGTATGGCCGCATCGACCTGCTTGTGAACAACGCGGGCATCGCTCCGCGGGAGCGGAAAGACATTCTCGAGGCGAGCGAAGAGATCTTTGACGAGGTTCTGGATACGAACCTCAAGGGACCGTATTTCCTGACGCAACTGGCCGCCCGGCAGATGATTACCCAAGGCTCGGGCCGTGTGGTTTTCGTCACATCGATTTCGGCCTACACCGCCTCCATCATGCGCGGCGAATACTGTGTCTCCAAGGCCGGGCTCAGCATGGCCGTGCAGCTTTGGGCGGCCCGGCTGGCTCCGCACAATGTGCAGGTGTTCGAGGTGCGGCCCGGCATCATCCGCACCGACATGATCGAGAAGGTGAAGGACGCCTACGAGGAGAAGGCCAAGAACGGCCTGCTGCCGCAGAACCGGCTGGGCGATCCGGCGGATGTCGCGAAGCCCATCCGGGCGATCGCGGACGGCCTGATCGACTACGGCACGGGCACCGTGATCAACGCCGACGGCGGGTTCCACCTGCGCATTCTCTAGCCGATTGCGTCCACCCGCCTGGAACAATCCGGGGCCGGGACCCTATCGTGTGATATAACTGGCATTTCACACTGCCGTCCCGCTCACTGGCGGGCCGTGCGCCAGGAGCCTCGCACTCGAATGAAGAAATCCTTCTACGGCTGGTGGATTGTCGCCGCCGCCTGCTTCACCTTCGGCCTTTCCACGGGTATCCCGTACTACAACATCGGGTTTTTCTACGACTACATCGCCCGGGACTTTGGCTGGACCCGCGAGCAGATTACTCTCGGCTTTCCGCTAGCCGCGGCGCTGACGATCTGGATCGGGCCGCTGGTGATCCACCGTTTCAGCCCGCGCAAACTAATCCTGATCGGGACGGCCTTAACGTGTATCGCGTTGATGGGCTTCGGCAACATGCCCGGCGTGTTGTGGATGTACTACGGCTTCTGGGTGCTCTACACCATCGGTTACTTCCTGTCCGGCCCGCCGCCGCACCAGATCATGGTTTCCCAGTGGTTCCGCCGCAATCGCGGCAAGGCCATGGCGATTGTGTATGTCGGCGTCGGCCTGATGGGTTCGCTGGGCAGCTACCTGGTGAAGCCGCTGACGGAGAAGTTCGGCTACCACACGGCGCTGATGATCCTGGGCGGGATGTTGTTCCTGTCGTGGCCGCTCGTTCTGTTCGTGCTGAAGGACCGTCCATCCGATATCGGACAGAATCCGGACGGCGACGATCAGCCCGGCGCCGAAGCGGCTGTTGTCTCCAAGACCTTCAAGGAACTCGCCGCCAGCAAGGCGTTCTGGCTGCTGCTGATCGGCAGCCTGTGCTCCATCGGTTCGATTGGCGCGGTGAACTTCCACATGAAGTTCGTTTTCCTGGATGAGGGTTTTACCAAGGGCGGCGAGGTGGATGGCGCGTGGCGCACCGCTTCGATCCTGATCCTGTGGTCCTCCATCGCCGGCCGCCTGTCGATCGGTTACTTCTCTGACCGCTTCTCGAAGAAGTGGGTGATGTTCGCCACCTACTTCATCGTGGCCGCGACCATCCCGTTGCTGCTGCAGGTGAAGCCGGGCGCCGACTTCTTCCTCTACGCCTTCGCCATCCTCTTCGGCTTCGGCATGGGTGCGGACTACATGATGATCCCGCTGATGGCAGCCGATCAGTTTGGCGTCAATTCCCTGGCCCGCGCGATGGCGGTGATCTTGCCGGTCAACACGATCGGCCAGACATGGTTCCCGTTCTTTGTGTCCGTGCTGCGCCGCGAATTGGGCTCGTATTCAGGAGCCATGGGCGTCGTCCTGGGCGTCGCATTTGTCGGAGCGCTGGCGATCGCCCTGCTGCCCCGTCACAAGTCGTTCAGCCAGGCCAACTAAACTAGTAGCTACGGATGCGTCATTTCATCTACCGTTCTCTTGCTGAGCTCGAAGCCGGCGCTCGGGCTCTCGGCACACAACACGTCCGCTTTGAGCACGACCCGGCCAAGGTGCAGCAGGCCTTGCTGCGCAAAGTGCAGGTGGGCGACCGCACGGCCGGCAATTCCATGGCGATCCACCCCATGGAGGGCTGCGACGGCACGCTGGCAGGCCATCCGGATGAACTGACCTGGCGGCGGTATGAGCGCTTTGCACGCGGCGGCTGCAAGCTGATCTGGTTTGAGGCCACGGCCGTGCACGAAGGCGGACGCGCCAATCCGCGGCAGATCTGGCTGAACGAAAACACTTACGATTCGTTCGCGCGGCTGTACGAGATGATGATCCGGTCGCATACGGAAGTGTGGGGTACGACGGACGACCTGCTGATCCCAATGCAGCTCACGTCCTCGGGCCGCTACTCCGTACCGACACGCACCATCGCTTATCACAATCCTCTGATCGACCAGAAAAACGGCGTGCCGGCCGATTACCCCGTCATCACCGATGACGAACTGGAGCGGCTGGAGGATTCCTACGTCGAGACGGCGGCGCTGGCGCAGCGCGCTGGCTTCACGGCCCTCGACCTGAAGGCGACGCACGGCTACCTGCTGGCGGAACTTCTGGGCGCCAAGACGCGCGAAGGCCGCTACGGCGGATCACTGGAGAACCGTACGCGGTTCCTGAAGAATGTCCTGGGCAAAATGCGCGCGCGGTTCGGCGATAAGATGCTGCTCTGCATGCGGCTGGGCTGCTTCGACAGCGTGCCGTTCGTGCGCGACGAAGCGACAGGCCTGGGCCGGCCGCTGCCCTTCCCCACCCCGTATCCCTGGGGCTGGGGCGTGAATCCCAATAATCCCCTGGAAGAAGACCTCACCGAAGTGAAACAGGCCATCACCTGGTTCCAGGAGTGGGGCATCCAGCTGCTGAACGTCTCGTTGGGCAGCCCTTACTACAACCCGCACATCGGGCGTCCCTTTGAGAAGCCGGATGACGGAAACTACGAGCAGCCGGAGCATCCGTTCCACGGAGTGGACCGTCACTTCCGCATTGCGGGCGAGTTGCAGCGCACCTTCCCGAAGCTGCCGATCGTGGGCACCGGCTACAGTTGGCTGCAGAAGTACGCTATCAACGCGGGCGCGGCGAATGTGGAAGACGACAACATAGCCTTCCTCGGCCTGGGCCGGGGCGTGCTGTCCTATCCCGACTTCGCGAAAGATGTCATCGAGAAGGGTGAACTGGACGAGATCCGGGTGTGCAAGACGCTCACTTACTGCACCTTCCTGATGCGGCAGAAATCCAATGAACTGGGGCAGTACCCCGCGGGGTGCCCGCCCTTCGACAAGCTGGTGTACGGGCCCATCATGAAGGAAGCCCGGCACGCGAAGAAGAGCTAATCCAGCCGCTTGGATTCCACGCCCCTGGGCGTCTCCCAGGCGGCCAGCACTGAGCCATCGGGCAGCGAAGTGAGATTCACGAAGGAGCCGTCTGGAGACAGAACCCGCGGCTGGCTGGAGCCGGGGGTGAGGAGTTCGACTCCGCTGGTGCCACGCGTCCAGGCCACGTAAGCACCCTTGCGGCCCTTGGCGATGGAACTGTCCTTGCCGGCGGCAATGCGCCGCTCCGGCTTGCCGGGTTCCGACAGGAAGACGTCGGACTCCCGCCGCCAGGACGACGTGACTTTGCCATTCTCAACATAGAAGCCGCCGCCGTCCATGGGGCAGGCATCCAGCTTCCAGGTCGCCTCGCCCTGTTTGGCCGCAGCCTCGAAATGTACTCCATCGGTGGACTTCGCCACGTAGAGATCGCGCGAGCCATCCAGGGCGTTCCGCCACATCACCCAGATATTGCCCTGTGCGTCGATGTGCGTCGAGGGGTGGCAGCACTGGCAGATGGTGCCGCCGGGCGATTCGTAGACCAGCACGTTCTTCGACCAGGTCTTGCCGCCATCCGAGGACTGGGAACCGTAGAGCTTCGTGCCCTTCGTCCGCAGGTCGAGCCACACCGCGAAGACCTTGCCATTAGGGCCGGCCGCCATGGCGTGAAGCCCTTCCCGCGCCGAACCAGGTTCGTCATTCACCGGCCCCGTATAACTCCAGGTCTTCCCCTTGTCGGTCGAACGCCAGGCCAGCAGGTTGCCGTCCGCGGGCAGGCCATGCGCGTGGGGGCCAGTGTCCTTTGCGGCGCCGGCCACGGCGGTGATGACGTATGCGGAATCAGTGATGGCTAGTCGGGGTCCGCGATGGCGGCCCAAGGCGAGGACGGCGGTGTCGGCCACCTTGACGGGCGCACCGAAAGATCTGCCCTGATCAGGAGAAGCGGCAAAGTAAATGGCGCCCGGTCCGCCATACGTCATGCCCACTTGGCCGTTCGAGACAGCCACCTGCGGCTGCCGCATCGGCCCAACTGGGGCGGTCGGACCATCTGAGTTCATCAGCAGAAGGAAAGCGAAAAGGAACATGATGGTCTCCTGTCTAGAAAGAGATGCGGAGGGCCAGTTGCATCGTGCGAGAATCGGCCACGGAGGTGACCTGCCCGAAGGTGGATGAGGGATTGGCGGGGTAGGCGCCGGATCCGAAGACTCCATTCAGGGTAACGCCGTTTGCGCGGTTCAAGGAGTTAAATGTCTCCGCGATGGCTTCCATCCGCAGGCGTTCAGTGAACTGGAAGGCGCGGCTGAGGCGCGCGTTCAGATTGAAGAGGTCGAAGCCCTGTCCGGCGTTGCGTTCAATGAACGCGCCATTCACCATGGGCCGCGCCGCCGTGCCCTGCACGGTGTTGCTGCCTGCCGTGATGTTGAAGGGCAGGGCCGAGTAATACTGCAGCATGCCGCCGAGTTGGAAGCCGTGACTCAGGAGCTGCCATGCCGTCTTCGCCGGGCTCATGGAGGAATGGATGGTGCCGTTGAAGACAACGCGGTGGCGCTGGTCGTCGTCGGAGCGGCCCCAGTCCTGCCAGATGTTGTACTGGTCGACCGGAGAACTGAAGAAGAACTCGCCCACATTGGCGAGGGCCTTCGAGTAGGTATAGGAGATCCGGTAACTGCCCCAGCGCGAGGGCCGCTGGACGAAGGAGACATGCAGTCCGTCGTAGCGGGAATCGGCCAGCGGGGCGTACTGGGTGTTATTCGCGTAGTTGGGATTCGGCCGGCAGCCGTTGTTCGTGCCGGCAGCCACGCACGTGGGCACGTTCCGATTGAGCGACACGATCAGGTGCAGGCCGCGCAGATGTTCGTAACCCACGCTCAGGGTGCCGTGGGCGCCCAACTGCTGCTCCACTTCCAGACTGCCTTGCGTGGAGTAGGCGTTCTGCATGTTCACGTCCATGGTGGAGAAGTTCGGCAGCACCGACGCGGGCAGGGCCCCGATGACATTGGGGAAAACCGGAGCGCCGGCCTGCGTGGGGCTGAGGCTGACGCTGATCTGGCTGGCGGGCGTGACGATGGTGGAGTTGCCGCTGGAAAGCAGGGCGTTGGCGAGGGCGCGTAGCGGCACCCGATCGTAGAAGAGTCCGAAGCTGCCGCGAACCACGGTGCGCCGCGCCGCGAAGGGGGACCAGGCGAAGCCGCCGCGAGGAGAGACGTTGTTGGTGTCGGTGTGGATGGACTCGAGGAACTGCAGGTCGTAGCGAACGCCGAGGTTCAGGGTGAAGCGCGGCGCGACTTTCCACTCGTCCTGGAGGTAGAAGCCCGCGTTCGGGTTGGTTTGCGAATTCACCGTATTGCCGAAGGTCTGGGTGAAGCCGGCGTTGTTGTAGACACCGCTGAGGAAGTTGGCGAGGGACGAGAACGAATAGCTTCCGCGGAGAGTCCGGGGATAAGTGATGGTGGTGGAGTTGTAGAGGAAGTTGCCCCCGGCGCGAAGGGCGTGGGTTCCTGCCTGGTAGGAGACATTGTCCACCAGCTCGACGAGCTTGTTCTTGCGGCCCGTGGGTGAGCCGGCAAGACGGCCGAAGGTGGCGACGCCCGCGATGCTGACGGAGGGCCCGTAGATGTCATTGGGCTCGGCCGCGAGGCTGCTGGCGGTGAACTGGCCGCGAGTCTCATTCACCAGGCGGGGCGAGAGAGTGAGAATGTTGCTGGCAGCGAGGTTGTAGTCGGTATTCTCCAGTCCGGCCGCGGCGGTCGAGGCGCTCAGCCCACCGGCTCCGCGGGTGTTGCTGCTGCTGACGTCGTAGAGGCTGAAGCGCAGGCTGAATTGATCGGCCGGCCGGAACTGGTGATCGATTTTACCGATGACATTGGTCAGGCGGACGGGATTCGAGTAGATGCCGGTGGCGAGGCGCGGCCCCTGGTAGCCCGTGGCATCCAGGCGCGAATTGATGGTCGCGACATTGG
Organism: Paludibaculum fermentans; assembly: GCF_015277775.1. Taxonomy (NCBI): domain Bacteria; kingdom Pseudomonadati; phylum Acidobacteriota; class Terriglobia; order Bryobacterales; family Bryobacteraceae; genus Paludibaculum; species Paludibaculum fermentans. The sequence continues at coordinate 7,377,004 of NZ_CP063849.1, read as the reverse complement.
CGGGCGAGATGGTCACCAGGCCGGACTGGTTCAGGTTGCGTTGCTCGAAGTTCGCGAAGTAGAAGGTGCGGTCGGCCAGGATGGGCCCGCCGAGGCTGGCTCCATACTGCGCCTGGGTGAGCGGCAGCCGCGTGGCGGAAAGTGCGTTGCTGGCATTGAAGCGCTGGTTGCGGAAGTAGCCGTAAAGATCCCCGTGCATCTGGTTGGTTCCGCTTTTGGTGATGACGTTGATATAGCCGCCGAGTGCGCGTCCGAACTCCGCCTGCCCGCCGGAGGTGACCACCTGGAAGTTGTTGACGGCATCGACGCTGTACAGCATGCCACCCAGGCCGGCCGCGTCGTCGTTGGCGCTGAGGCCGTCGACGATGAAGCTGTTCGAGAAGTTCCTCTGGCTGGCGATGGAAATGCCCTGTCCAGGCACGGCGGAGGTCTCAGGAAAGAGCTGGGTACTGGCCGTGTTGGTGGGCGAGACGCCCGGCACAAGCAGGGCGATGTCGGTGAAGTTGCGGCCATTCAGGGGGAGGCTTGCTACCTCGGCCTGGGGGACGGTGCCCGCCACCTGACTGCGGCCTGCTTCCACCAGGCTGGCTTCGGAGCTGACGTCCACGGCAGTCTCCGCCCCGCTCACCCGCAGCTCAAACGGCAATTCGAAGGCCGCGCCGACGGTGAGCACGACGCGCTGCGTGACAGGGGCGAAGCCGGGTTGCTTGACGGAGACTTCGTAGGATCCGGGACGCAAATAAGGGAAGCGGAACCGGCCTTCGCGGCTGGTGATGGTGCTGCTCGCCTGGTTGGTTTCCAGCTGCCGTGCCTGCACAGCGGCACTCTCGACGACCAGTCCGGACGGGTCGGTCACACGTCCGCTGACGCTGGCATGGCTGATTGTTTCCTGGGCGGAGGATAAAAGGCAAATAGAGATCGAATAAATTAGAAAAATCGGGCGTACTTGCATACACATCTCCCTGACATGACGGCGCCTAGGCCGTACGGTCGAATTTTTGGCGGGTGTCAGGCGGATGTCAGGGGCGGTGGGCGCTGCCGCAGGCTGAAGGCTGATGCAGTGGTAACGGTCCGAACAGCGCGGCCGGCAATCAGGCCGGCGGCGGGCCATTCCTGGGAATCGTCCGGAATCGCAGGGGGGAACAACTCCGCCGCGAGCCGGGTGGCGGAGGCTGTCTGTCCGCACTGGCCGCCACAGGACTTATTCGAGAGGATCGCGTTGGCGGGGCTGGTCTTGCGGCAGCAGCACTTCTTGCCGGTGCGGCAGCAGGCCATGCCGGACATGGAGCGCTCGGGCGAGGCCGCCGCCAGCGGCAAAAGCAGCAGCAGCGAATACAGGACGAGCAGTGTTCCGGCAACGACACGTTGCCCCCAGCGACTGAGGTGTGTGGAACCCAGCATCCCTTGGCGCCAATATAGCACGCGTCAATTGGGAGCCACGTATCATTTCGGGCTGCCGCCCGGGATGAGTTTCCGGTGGGCGTTGCTTAAACGGGCGGAAGTTCCCCGGAACCGGCAGCCCGGTCATCGACCGTGGCGCGCAGCTGCCCGGAGCGCAGCCGGATGGCGAGACCCGTGCCCGGCGGTGCATCGGCGGGCGACTTCACGATCTGGCCGGAACCGGTTTGGACGATCGCGTAGCCCCGGTCCAGGACCCCGAGCGGACTCAGGGCCTGGAGTTGCGCGGAGAGGGGATTCAAGCGCAGCGATGCCGAATCGAGGCGGCGGCGCATGAGCTCCGGCAGCGGCTGTGCCGCGTTCTGGAGACGCTGGCCCACGGCGAGCACGCGCCGGCGCATGCGGTCATCCAGCGCGTGTGCGGCAGTGTCCAGACGCCGCCGGCCGGCCGCCAGGCGGGTACGAGGATCGTGCTGGCGGAGCCGTTGATCCACGTCGTCGAGGCGCTGGCCAAGCCGGGCGATGCGGCGTTGCAGCAGGCTGGCGGCGTGTTGAATACCCTGCTCATGGAGCCGGCGGGCCGCTTGGGACAGCCGGAAGTGGATGGCCCGTTCCACGCGATGGGTGGTTGTTTCGAGCGACGTCAGGATATCGGCGCGATTGCGAACGATCAGCTCCGCGGCGGCCGATGGAGTGGGCGCCCGCAGGTCGGCGACGAAGTCGGCGATGGTGAAGTCGGTTTCGTGGCCAACGGCGGAAACTACGGGCATCGGGCACTCCACGATGCAGCGCGCGACGGCCTCTTCATTGAACGTCCAGAGATCCTCAATCGAACCCCCACCGCGACCGACGATGATGACGTCCGGCCAGCCGGATTCCGCGAAGTAGAGCAACCCTTCGCAGATGCCATCGATGGAGCCTTCGCCCTGAACCGGTGTGGGGAAGAGCCGGATGTGGAGACCGGGAAAGCGGCGGCGCAGGACCGTCAGCATGTCGCGGATGACGGCTCCGCGCGGCGAGGTCACAATGCCGATGCGGCGCGGGAAGGCCGGGAGCGGACGTTTCCTTTCCGCCGCGAAGAGTCCTTCCGCGGCCAGCCGCGCTTTGAGCTGCTCGAAGGCGAGTTGCAGGGCTCCGAGCCCCTGGGGCTCCAGCGAGGAGACGATGAGCTGGTATTCTCCACGCTCCTGCCGCACTTCAATAGAACCGCGCGCGACCACCGCGAGCCCGTCGTTGGGTTTGAATCGCAGGTAGCGGAGGGTGTTCTTGAACAGGACGCAACGAAGCTGCGCGCCGGAGTCTTTCAGCGTGAAGTACGCATGTCCGGAGGTCCAAACCTTGTAGCCCGAGATTTCGCCGGTGATGCGGACGTCATCGAAGCTGCGGGTGAGCAGCCGATGGATGGCGGCAGTGACCTCAGTGACGGTGAAGACGGAGGGCGCGGAGTCGAAGCTGAGTTGTTCCATCCGTAGGATTAGGGTCGCATACGATGGACGATGGCGGCTGGCGCGAGCCCGAGACATCCGTACCGCCGCATCAGGCTGCGGTGGCATCTCAGGCGGGCTGAGTGCCACCACGATTCCGGTCTATTTCAACTTGTAGCTACCGTCGGCACCCTTCTCGCGATGAGCTTCGTGACACCCCTTGCAGGTACCGCCCAGGGTTGCAAACGCAGTCGACGCCTTCTCGAAATCGCCGGCCTGCGCGAACTTGGCAACATCCGCGGCAGCAGCCTTGGCCGTAGCCGCCGCCTGTTCGGCGTCCGCGACCGCCTTCGACTTGTAGAAACCGTGCACCTTATCGAAGGCGTCAGCGACTTTCGCGGCAGACGTCGCGGCGTCGGCCGACTTCGCTTCGATCGCCTTCTTGGTCGCGCCCATATTGCCGCCAACCGTCTTCATCCAACTCGGAAACTGAGCCTCGTCCTGACCCAGCAGGGCGCCCAATGAAAAGACCGCCAACAGCAGGCCAATTCTGATCTTCATTTGCAAACACCTCTCCTCGCGGCAGCGCCGCAGATTCTAAACTGTTTGGTCATTGTACGAAGGCCGTCCATGTTTGTCACCAGAAGCGGTGTGCGGCGCCCGGCGCGGGCTGTTCTCTCCAGGAATTCAGATCAGCCTGACGTGTGTGTATATAGGCAAATTCCGGCAGGCAGAATGCGCGGGAATCTTACTGTTGCGCTAAGTGTACGCAACTTAACAGGAAGGCTACGAAAAGTTTCTCAGGCACCCAACGGACGTGTTCCACGCAAGTCCTTCATTTTCATACGGTAGCCTCTATGAATGTTTTCCAATTCTATCGTTTGATTTCCTTTTGACTTGTGTTTGGATTTCTCGCATGGTATCACTTTCGTATCATCTCGCAGGGCAAGTTGCCAGACTGCGAAGTCTTGTGGGGTAGGAGCGCTTTATGCTGCATCTCAATCGACGTTTGATCACAAGCCTGATGCTTGCGGTCGCTGTCTGCGTCGCGCCAGCGGCTCTCTGGGGACAAGGAACAGACTTGGCCGGCATCCGCGGCACGGTCACCGATATCTCCGGAGCCCGGGTGCCTAATGCCAAGGTGACCATCACGGATCAGGGCACGCAGTCTGTACGTTCTCTGGTAACGAACTCAGAGGGTGAGTACGAGCTCACGGGCCTGAAGTCGGGGAGCTACAAGGTCTCCTTCACGGCGACAGGTTTCAACACATTGGAGTTCAGCGGTGTCACGTTGCGGACCAGTGAAACCGCACGTCTGGATGGACACCTGGAAATCGGCCGCGCCAACGAAGTGGTCGTCATCAAGGAAGAGGCACCCATGGTTCAGACCGACAACCCCACGGTTGGCGGATCGTTGAACAATGAGCAGGTAACCGCCCTGCCGCGCGACAGCCGCGACTACACCTCATTCCTGTACCTGAGCCCGAACATCACCCAGAGCAGCTCGAATGGAAGTTTCAAGTTCCTGGGCGCGCAGAGCTACGGAGCGAGCTTTTCGGTGGATGGCCAGCGCACCAATGGTGGTGTCTTCGGCGGCCCCACCACCAGCCAACCGTCGCTGGAAACCGTCGGCGAAGTCACCGTCCTGTCGAATAACTTCACAGCGGAGTTCGCCGGCATCGCCAACATCCGGGTGAGCACACGGCGCGGCGACGCGCAGTACCATGGCTCAGCCTTCTGGGATAACAAGAACTCCGCCCTGGCGGCCTGGGACATCCGGGACAAGAACGGCCAGGCGGCCTTTGTCCCAACCCCAGCCACGGCGAGCTACCCGAATCCGTATTTCAACCTCAACGAGTTCGGAGGGTCGTTTGGCGGCCCGCTGCCGAAGATCAAGAACACCTACTTCTTCGCGGCATACGAACGGCAGTATCTGAACAGCCCCGTATACATTCGCAACACGAAACTGCCGCACCCCTCCCTGCTCGCCGGTGACTTCACCAAGATCGCTGATTCCGTGAAGCCTTTGGTGCCCGCTGGAATCACACTCACCCCGTCCGAAATTGCGCAGAATACGCTGGACGGCGCGGGTGTCCGGTTCACCACCATTCCGCAGCGCCTGCTGAATAGCACCACGGCAAAGCTCATCCAGAGCTACTTCCCGCAGATCAGCACCAGCGCTCCGATCAACCCCGCCAACGGCCGCCTGGTGGAGTATTCGACAAATGTGCCCGGCACCTCGGTTCGCAACCTGGGCACGATCCGCGTCGATCACGACTTCCGGGAAGCCGACCGCGTCTACGTGGTCTACAACGCCCAGAGCCAAATTTCAGCCAACAGTGCGGTGGTTGCGCCCTTCCTCCCGCTGGGCCTGACGCAGAACGATCGCCGCAACGACACACTCTCCATTTCGGAGATCCACATGTTCGCGCCCACGGTGATCAACGAAGCCCGCGGCGGATTCAACCGTGTACCGAACCTGCGGCGCTCCAACAACACGCTGCGCCAGTTCCTCCAGAACATCGGCTTCAATGATGCGGACATCAAGGCCTACGGTGACGTGATCACTCCTTCCGCGCTGGACACCTTCGGACACCCCGCCGTCAACCTGGGCACGAACTTCCAGGGGCTGGGCAATGGCGGCCGCAACACCTACCGGCCCCTCGATCAGAACCTCGTGACCTTCGGCGACACCATCACCTGGCTCAAGGGCCGCCACACGATCAAGGCCGGCGCCGACGCGGTTTACAACGCCGCCAAGGACGGTTTCACCAGCGGCCGCGGCAACCCGCGCGGTCTCATCAACTACAGCGGCGCCGGCACCGATCCGCTGGCCCGGTTCCTGATGGGCCTGCCGGCCAACACCGTCAGCTTTGTGAATCAGTTCCGGCCCCCGATGGATGTGCACAACTGGGAACAGGGCTACTTCGTCCAGGACGACTTCAAGATCCACCCCCGCCTGACCCTGAACCTGGGCCTGCGGTATGAGATCGTCACCCCGTTCACTGAGAATAACGACCTGATGGTGAACTTCGACCCGAACTACGTGGGCAATGGCAAGCGCGGCCGGTACGTCGTGCCGTCGCAAAAGACGCTGGCCTACGTGGACCCTCGTTATATCGCCTACGGCGTCGTGACAGCCGACAAACTGGACCTGCCCCGCTCTCTCGTGCGGACCGACTATGGCAACATCGCTCCGCGCATCGGAGTGGCCTGGCGGGTGACCGACAAGTTCGTACTCCGCGGCGGCTACGGCCTCTTCTACCCCACCTCGGCCGCGCAGGGCATTCGCGATCCCCTGGCGACCAACTCGTTCCAGGTGGGCCTGACGAAGACCAACACCGCGGATTCACCGCTCTCCGGCTGGCCAGGCGCCACGCATGGCACCAGCCCGATGTCCGGCGGCGCTCTGAACAACCTCAGCGGAATCACCTCCGGCAACTGGGTTCCTTTCGACCTCAAGCAGCCGCGCTTCCATCAGTACAACGTGACCCTGGAGCGTGAACTCGGCTGGCAAACCGGCATTCGCGTCTCCTACCTCGGCACCCTGATGCGCCGCCTCATCTCCGGTGTCGATGCGAACATGATCCAACCCAGCGATCAGCCGTTCGGCACAACGATTGGCGACGGCGTCACGCCTTGCACGCCCGACGATGGGGACTGCGACTATTCCGACTCCGATCGCAAGCGCCTGCCCTATCCGAACCTGGGCAACTATCTCACCAGCTTCGGCAACTTCGGCCATGGCCGTAGCCACGCGTTCCAGACCGAAGTGAACCGGCGGTTCTCGGGCGGGTTCACCCTCAGCGCGTCCTATACCTTCCTCGACCAGAAATCGACAGCGCCCGACACGGGCAACGCCAGCCTGGGCGGCACGTCCTACAACCAGTTCAATCCGGAAGCGGATTACGGCATGGACGCCTTCACGTCCCGGCACCGCTTCATCACCTACGGCGTGGCCCAGGTACCATTTGGACGAAATGCCCGCTACGGTTCCGGCATGTCCAAGCTGGCCGACACGTTCGCGGGCGGCTGGCAGCTATCCTGGCAGGCGTTCGCCAAGACCGGCACGGGCTTCTCCCCGTTCTGGCTGTGCGACAACTGCGACCCGATTACCCCGGGCAACCTTGCTTCCGGCTCAGTGGACGCCACCGGCGGCTTCTACGGAACGGCCTTCCGGCCGCTGGTAACCGGCGATCCGAACATCAAGAGCGGCGACCGCATCTGGAACCCCGACGCTTTCGGACTCATGCCGCTGGGCGCGGACTTGTTTACCAATCCCAAGGTCGCGGTCCGCAACCTGCTCACCGGACCCGGCACCTATGGCCTGAACCTGGGCGTCCACAAATCGTTCCGGTTTGGCGAGCGCATCAAGGCCGAATTGGGCGCCGACGCCAACAACGTCCTCAACCACCCGCTGAAGTCGCCCGACAACTACGACATCGGCTCGCTGGGCAACTTCACGATGAAGGTGAATCCCACCACCCTGAAGCCGGAGATCCAGGATGTCCAACCGAATCCTGACTTCGGCCGGCTGCTGACCAGCTATGCCCAGGACGGTGTCGACAGCCGCCGCGCCATCCGCCTGCGGCTGAGAATCACGTTCTAGCCATCCGGCGCCACGCGCAGCAAACAACGAAGCCGCAGCCCCACCGGGTTGCGGCTTCGTTTCGTTTGGGCCGGCTTGCTACTGCAGTTTCACGAGCGCCTGATAAGAGTCGACCCACAGGCCGCCATCCACGGGCGTCACCGCTCCGAACGACCAGTTCGCCTCGGCGGTCTTCCGCGAGTACGACCAGAGAATCGTGCGGGTGTCCAGATCTAGCGCGTAGAGGGTCCCGCGCGGAGCGGGCGCCGGTTGATTTGCCGGGCTGCCCTGGAAATAGAGCACGCGTCCCGCAACGGCCGTGGAGGGCGCTCTCTCTGTATACTGTCCGGCCAACTCCCATGCGGTCCTGCCGGATTCCTTCTCGAAGGCGATCAAGTGCCCCATGGTGATCCCAACCAGAACGGAGCCGGCATCCACCAGTCCAAAAACAGACACTGGCCGGTCGCGCCCTTCCACTGTTCGGCGAATCTCCACCGCCTTCCACCGGTCCCGGCCCGTCTCACGCTCAACCGCGTAGAGGTACGATTCGCCCGAGCCATAAATTGTGGTGGCAGTGACGACCGGTTGGCCCAGGCAGACGCCCTGGTGCACATAGGGCGCCTCGGCCCGGTACCGCCAACGCTCCTGGCCGGTTTTCGCATCGAGGGCGAGCAGGTAGTTGCCTGCCGGTTTCTTCGCATCTCCAGCCACGGCACTGGCGCTGGAGGTCAGGTAGATCGTGCCATCCATGACGATCGGCCGGGACGCACAGCCAGGACGGGAGGCGTTGAGGACAACCTTCCACCGTTCCCGGCCCGTAGCCAGGTCCAACGCATAAAATGCGCCGTTCTTGGAGAGGATGTAGGCGAGATCGCCGTATGTCGCAACCGCCGCATCCTGGACAGGGTCCGGTCCGCGCCACAACTCTTTCCCAGTCGCCAGGGAAACGGCAACCACCGCTCCGGGATAGGCCGCCGCATAAGGCACGATCACGGTTCCTCCGGAGACCGCCGGTGGCGTGGAAATGGAACCCGTCCCGGTGCTGAAGGACGGCCGGTGCGACCACTTGAGCTTGCCCGTGACGGTATCCACCGCGAATAGCCCGCCCGCGCCGGTGGGACTACCGGCCAGGATCGTCGTCCCAGCCAGAGTGGATGGCCCCCAATCCCGGAAGCCCGCATTGACGGCGAACTTCTCGACGGGCGCGGTTCGCAATGGTTTAAGCGCCGCGGGATCGGCTTGCCCCCACGCGGCTACCGCGCAAACCACTGCCATCCATGCCAGGAACACAAGTGCAGTTCGCAAGATCGGGGCGATCCTCGGCTTGTTCATGTGCACTTACTATCGCACGGACCCGCGCAGCACACTGTGCACCGGGACACCCAACCGAACCCGGCGTCAAGCGCTCTCAGGCCGTCGGGCATCGACGATGGCGGGCGCCGTCTGCGGTGCGGCTACGGGGAGACGGCGCGGGTACCTGCGTCCGTTCAACAGGACACCAATCCAGGTGGAGCGGACCATCAGGTCGTAGGAGACGATCAGAATGGCCACGGCGATCGCCAGGACGATGGGGACCTTCGCCAGGGCCGGCAAGGGCAGCGGCAGCAGGGCTACCTGCAGGCCGACGACGACCGGCATGTGCATGATGAAGAGCCAGTAGGACGCGTCCGACATATAGCGCCAACGCGGGCTGGGCTGGCTGCACAGCTTCAGGAACAGGCCCGTGCAAATGAATATGTTGAACCAGCAGAGCAGGACGTTGCCCGCGGCCTTGATGTAGGGATGAGTTCCGCCAGGCACGAGGCCATAGACAAGAAAGGCCGGCACGGCCAGCGCCAGGTAGATCCCAATATGGCTCTTAAATCTGTCGAGGAGATCACGATTGGTATACAGGAGCCAGCCGAAGGTAAAGGGAGGGATGTATGCCAGCAGGATGGGCAACTCCGGCCTGAACCCGTCGCAATCCTTCAGGTTGCCTCGCATCGCGGCCAGTTGCAGCCAGGAGAACAAGGCGAAGAGCGCAGGCGCGTACGGCCGCTGCAAAGCCCAGCGATAGATGACGTGAATGCGCTCCATCAGGCCATCCGGGAACCAGCAGGACAACCAGGCCACCACACCGCCAATGGCGTAGAGAAAAAGGAGGTATTCCAGGAACCAAAGATGAAGCGGGTGCAGCCGGCTCAAGAGCGCGCCGCTGAGAAAGGCGGGAACCACCATCTGGGTCCCCTTCTCCAGGCTGATGACGATGGCCGCCATCAAGGGGAACAACAACGCCCAGAAGAGTGCAAACGGGATCAGGACCCGCTTCACGCGATTACTGATGAACGACGCGGGGCCGCGTCCATTCCAAAGCAAAGCACCAAAGAAACCCGCCATCACGTAGAAGGCCGGCATGCGAAATGAGTGAATGATGCCGAGAGTGAAGGAGAGAGCCGTGCTGGGATGGGGATCAATATAGGGCCAGTGGCCATCGCCGGAGTATCCGACGACGACGTGCAGATAGATCCCCAACAGCATCATTGACGCTCTCATGCTGTCCAATGCGTGGTAGCGGACATTCGATGGGTTCATGGTCTTTCCAGGGAGCGCAATGCCGCGTCCAGGCGTTCGCGGCGCTCTCTCCAAACTACGAGCCATACCCTGGCGCGGTTCAGGAAACTTCAGGTGGTATGCATATTATTTAATCAGATCTTAAATTACCAGTATTCGAACATCAAGGGAACGCAGACGAGCGCCTTTAAGTAGATGCAGAGAAAGCTGGTTGCCGCAGACACCTTGTCACCGTCGTGAAAGGCCTCAACCGGAACGAGCCCCAGACCCGTCTGGCGGCACGGCAGGGGAGGGATGTATTCGGCGATGCGAGTGTGTATGATTGTGCTGTCCGGAGGTATGGACTAATGGGTATGAAACTCTTCTCTGCTGCAACGGTGACTGTTGCCGCGATTCTTTTGTCGAGCTGCTCTGAGGCTCCGCCGCCAAGCACCAAAGCCGAAACCGAAGCCAAGAAGGAAGCCGCGAAGCCTGCCGGGGCCGTCGCCGCCCGCTTGGCCTACTTCGAGATGTACAAAGTCGCCCGCACCTGGGCGCCCGATCTGCTGACGCTCAACCTGAAGAGCGGCGAGATTGCGAACATCAAGAATGACGACGGCAAAGCTGGCCTGTGGACGGCAGTCTTCGTATCCCCCAGCAAGAAGGAAGCACGAACGTTTAGTTGGGCTGTGGCCGATAGTGGGCCCGATATTCATAAGGGCATGAACATCAGCGACAAGCAGACCTGGGGCGGCGCCACACCGAACAGCAAGGCCTTCGTCAATGGTGAGTTCCTGATCGATTCCGATGCCGCTTTCAAAACCGCCAGCGACAAAGCGGCTGGTTGGCTGAAGACCCATCCGGGCATGAAGTACACGATGACCCTCGGCAACTCGTCCCGGTTCCCGGCTCCTGTGTGGTACATCATGTGGGGCAGCACGAAGGATGGCTACTTCACCTACGTGAACGCAACCACCGGCGCCGTTGTCACCGACTAGTCCTTGACAGATGCTTTCAGCGGAGGCGCGAGGCTTGTCGGTCCGGCGCCTCCGTTGTGCGATGTTTTCCTGGCGTGGTCAGTCCTCGGCGGCCGGCGACGGTTGGCCGAAGCATACGAGTTTGGTGTCGACGACAGTTCCACTGTTTGCCGGCATGCTCACTCTCGGCGTAGAGCAGCTACGGGATCCACCGCGGGGGCGCGTCGCTAGGGTGTGTCCGCCAGATAGATCTCCTGATGATCCACGTCATCCACGGAGTAGAGGAACGACCGGCCGTCCGGATGCGCCGACAGGCAGCGGCCGAATCGAGGCAGCTCCTGGGTCAACCTGGCAATCGCCGTTCCTGGGCCGCCGGAGGGTGGGAATAGCCGCAATACAGGCCGGTCGCCGGGAGAGGCGATGATCAAGCCCGCGGCGGTGGCATCCCAACAGCGGAACTGCACGGCGGCATCGAAGTCAGCGACCTTCGCGCTTGTCCCCGGATCACTCAGGCTCATCCTCCAGATGCCGTTCGTGCCAGGCTTCGAATGATAGAGATACCGGCCGTCTGTGGATTCGCGCGATTCAAATCCGCCATCCCGGCTCAACTGCACCGGCGTGCCGCCCGCCGCGGCCACGCGCCACAGCTCGTTGCGGCCGGTGGTCCTGGACGAGAAGTAGATCCACTGTCCGTCGTGCGACCAACTGGGCACGATCCCCTCCATGCCGCGCGTCAGCGCCACCGGCCGCGATTCGTCTTCCCCCACGACCCACACCTGGCTCAAACCGCCTGCCGTCGAATCGAAGGCTACCCGCCTGCTGTCCGGCGACCACGCGGGGCTCGCCGAATAGCCGCCCAGGGCGGTGAGCCGCCTGGGATTCGCGCCCTTCGCGCTAGCGGTCCAAATCTCGAACTGGCCGGAGCGGTCAGAGGAAAACGCGATCTTCTGCCCATCGGGCGAATAGGAGGCATCCTCATCGGCGCGCGTGGAAATGGCAACCCTTCGCGAGGGCGCACCGCCTGCAAACACCTGCCAGATATTCGAGTCCCGCACCTTCTTCACATACGCCAGCCGCGTCCCGTCCGGGCTGATGTCAACCTCCGAAATACCGGTTTCCAACGCATACGCGGTGCGCGCCGCTCCGCCGGAAACGATATCCGCCATCCAGGGCTCTTTGAAGCCGGCGGATCCGGTTCCGTACAGAATGGCTCCGGACCCCTTCCAGGCAAAGGCCCGGATGCCCGCTCCTTTGGCCACAACGCGCGAGTCTCCGCCGCCGGCCGGCACAATGCGGATCTCGTCCTCACTGCGCCGCACCCGGATGAACGCGATCCATCGCCGGTCCGGCGAGGCTCGTGGAGCCACGTCGGCGGAGTCGGTCCCGGTCTGCGACAACTGCCGCCGCTGGCCCGTCCGTAGTTGGATCGCGAACAGGCACATGCCCAGCCGCAGCCCCCGGACATCGTCCGAAACCACCACCTCATCGGCATCGCCGGGCCAGGTCAGGCGGTCGCTGAGATTGGTCATCGACTGTTCGATAGTGCCGGCAACCTGCTCTGATCCTCCCACCGCCGGCACGACTACTACCTGATAGAGTCCAGCCCCCTGCCGGAGAAATACGATCCGCCGGCCATCCGGCGACCACGAGGGGTTCCATTCGTCCTGGGGGGAATGCGTGATCCGAACCGGATCGCCGCCCGCAAGCCGCTTCACATAGATGTCCCGTTTGCCGCCTTCGCCGCCATCCCAGGCATAGGCAATGGCTTGGCTATCGGGGGAGAATATGGCGGAGCCTTCCCGGCCCGCCGAGCCGGTCAGCAGCGTGCCCTGGACGGCACGCAGTTGCGGGCTAACCCTCATCGCGGTTCGCACGGACTGCCACAGCCACAGGCCGGCGCCCAACGAACCCAGGAGAACCGCCGCCGTTACCACCAGCCTCCTGGTCCGGAAGCGATTCGTAGGCAAAGCAGCAGCCCTGCGCGTTTCAATCATCGCGCTCAAGAGAGTCGATACTTCCAGAGCCGAAGGCCGGGCGGCCGGCTCCCCCTCCAGCATGGCTGTCAGTAGTCCTTCGAACTCCTCCGGAAGAGCCCGCCCATTTACGATGGGGCCGCGAAACTCGGCGGCCGCGATCGCACCGGGCACGGCAAGGGTCGAGTTGCTGGCCAAGGCTTCCGCCGCAAAGGGATGTATTCCGGCAGACAGTTCATAGAGCACGATGCCCAGCGAGAAGATGTCCGTCGCCGGTGTGATGCTCGCACCGCGTGCCTGCTCCGGAGACATGTATCGAAGGGTGCCTGCAGGCCTCGCCTGGTCGGAAGCCACGGCGTTGGTTCGCCTCGCGGCAAGCCCGAAATCCAGCACCTTGACGAAGCCGTCGTTGCGGAGGATCAGGTTCTCCGGCTTGATGTCCCGGTGGACGATTCCGCCGGCATGCGACCCGGCCAGCGCGGCCGCAATCTGCTGCCCCCAACTCATCACCCGCTCCACCGGCTGCGGTTGGCCGCACAGCGTCCGCAGCGCGTGGCCCTCCACCTGTTCCATGACAATGGCCACGGTATCGCCAGTGCGGATCACCTCATGGACGGTCACAATCCCCGGGTGATTCAAGGCGGACGCCGCCCGGGCCTCACGAATCAGACTCTCCACCGCCCCTGCGCCCAGGCTGGTGGGTGCCATGCATTTCACCGCCACAAAGCGGTTCAGGTCCGGATCGAACGCCCGATAGACCTCGCCCATGCCGCCGCGCCCAATCAGCGAGAGCAGTTGGAATCGGCCCAACGCCTTGCCTGCGCGCCGCCCGGCGATCTCCGCGGCGGGCTGCACCAACGGTGCGGCAGGAGCTTCGTCAGCATCAAGATCGGCCAGGAGCTCAAACGCCTTGTCCCGCGCCACGCCTGCGGAGAGGGACGCACGAACAAACTCGGGACGCTTCGGAGCGGGCAACTGGCACGCGGCTTCGTATACCGCCCAGGTCTGTTTCCACTCCTCGTCCGTCATGCCTTTGCCGGAAGTTCGAGAGCCTCGCCCAGCCAGTTGCGCGCGAAATTCCAATGCCGCGAAACGGTCATCTCGGAACAACTCATCCGCTGGGCAATCTCTACGCCGCTGAGCCCTTCAAAGACCTTCAGCTCCACCACAGTCCGCAGCACGGGATTCACAGCCGCCAGGCGCTCCAGCGCATCGTCGATCTCCTGCAAGCGGTCCAGCCCGGGCGCGGTCCCCGGGAGGTCCGGCGGCAGTTCGACCCGCTCCACCCGCTTTGACAACGGCCTCACATGATGGATCAGCAACCGGCGCATCAGGTGGGCAGCCAAACGGAGAAACTCCTCGCGCTCCACCTCGTTATCCTCGCCGCCGGCCCGCAGGGCGCGGATCTTGACCAGTTCCAGGTAGAGCTCGTTCACCAGCACCGTCGTGTGCCAGGAATGACCCGCCGCCTCGCGGCGCATCCGCGAGGAAGCCAGCCGCCGCAGTTGCGGATAGAACATCTCCACCAGCGCCCCGGCCGCCTGACGGTCGCCCGCGCGGAACCGGCGCATCAATGCCCCCGCATCCGCCAGACTGACCTGGGTTCTGTGCGACATGCTACTGCGTAAGTATACAAGAAAGTATTTTCGGCACGTTAGAAAGCGGATCCTGCTCGCCCTATCCCAAGGGAAGGCATGAATTCCACGAAAGCCACCACTCATTCCTCGGCCGGCCACCTCGCCGAACTGTCAGTCTCCCGCATGGTTCGCAGCGTCCTCCGCGCTCCGCTGGCGCTGCTCCTCATATTGCTCATGCTGCCCAAGGTGCCGTTCCTCGCCCCACTCAGCCTGGTGCCCAAAGCCCAGGCCGCCTGGCCAGTGGATCCAGGTTCCTGGGAACGTGGTGTCGTGGCCGGTTACCTCACCGCCCTCGGACTGCCCGAATCCGACGTCGACCTGGTGCAGCAGTACGGCCGCGCCGACCTGCGCGATGACATCCGCGCCCTTCTGCTGACCAAACTCATCACCGTCATCGAAACTCCCGAGGCGCAGCGGAGCGTTGCGGACCAGGCCTACTACGACAAGTTCCGGAATGAGATGTGGGCTCGCCAGAAGCAACAGTACAAGACCGCCGTGGAAGACCGCGACCTGTTCCTCTCCAACCCCTGCGCCTGGAGGGCGGATCAGGACCTGATGGACGCCTTCGACCTCCAGATCGATCTCTCCAGCTACTGTGGCGGCAAGGCCTATGACGCCGGATCGCCCATCTTTGGCGGAAAGCCGCCGATGCCGACGAAGGACTACTTCGTGGCGCTGGGCTTGAAGACGGGCTACACCGCGCCGCTGGCCAAATACGCCGAATCCGGCCGCGCCCTGGAGGGCCTGACCAAGGGCCAGTACGCCATGATCGGCGGCTTCGGCGCCGGAGCCGCGGCTGGCTTCGCCGCCTCCACCGGCATCCTCAGCATCAGCTCAGTCTTCAGGACGGTCTTTCCCAAGGCGATCAACGCCGCGCGCGACGTGCTCACCGTATCCACAAAACTGGGGCGAGCCCTGGGTGTGGGCTTCATCATTGTGCTGGCGGCCGTCCTGATCCTCGGCAGCATCCTGGCCTACCAGGAGCAGCAGAAGATGATCGAGGCTATGAAAGGCCTCGATCGTGACTATGCCTATGTGCAGGGGAATAAACCAGACCTGAATCAGTACCTGACCACCGCGGAGGGCAACGACAAGATTCGCTTCGTCCTGCTCTCGATGACCCTGCCCGACTCCGTCAGCACCGCTCCGCTGCCCTCACACCGGCCCGGCGACCCGGTCTTCGTCGTGGCGCCCCAGTCGGGCACTGAATTCACTACCCCCGTCCTGCAGTACCTCGACAAGGACGGTACCAAATGGAGCGCCCAGACCTACGGCGGCTGGTTCACGGAAGCCGGCCTGACCGCTGGCGGCCAGAGCACCTCGCGCTTCAACGTCGCTCTTCGCTACAAGGACTGGAATGGCGTGTCCCGCGTCGCCACACAATCCGGAGGTGTCTTCACCATCACAAACCTCGACGCACCGTCTACCGGCAGGATCTGCGAACCCACAGGTGCTGGCGTCTACTCCGGCGACACCACGGATTGCATCAGCTACAGCGCCCGCACCATTCAGATGGTCAACCACAACAACCTGCCGGTGACAATCCGCATGAGCGACCTGCCCACGCTGGACGAGAGTGCCTACGTCGGCGTCACCTACGGCGTCCCCAAGTCCCTCTTCCTGAATATGTCCGGCATCCCCGCGCCGCGCCTCCTGCTGGATTCGCCCTTGCCCGCCGGCTTCTCCGTCCTCTCGCCCGGCGGCCCCATCGGCAACGACAAGAGCCAGGCCCAGATCTACTACGACGGGACAGGCGCCGTCGGGGTCTACCCCTTGAATGTCCGTGTGGTCAACGAGGCCGACTCCATCCCCTACACCTACACCATCTCGCTCTTTGAGGCGGTGAAGATCACCTCGCCGGACACCATCACCATGACCATCGGCAAACCGGTGAACTTCCGCATCTCCACCACCGGCTCCGGCAAGACCCTGGAGATCGACGACGTCCTGCCCTCGGGCCTGACCGCCCACATCGACTCCGACGCCCAGGCCACCATCACCGGCATCCCCAACCTCGAGCCCAAGCAGACCGGCTGCGCCTTCAACCCGAACAACCCGGGCGGCAAGTGCGGAGTGCGCGTCTACAACCAGTACAGCTCCGACTTCCAGCAGTTGAAGTTCAACATCCTGCCCGGCTCCGCCGCCAACACCAGCGCCACCTCCGCCACCTGGGTCGCCGGCGAAGCCCAGCAGTTCTGGCTCAGCCACACCGGCGGCCCCTACTACCACTGGGTCAACCTCTGCACCGCCAACATGCCCCCCTGGCTCACCTTCTCCAACGGGCTCGGCATGGGCATCCTCTCCGGCACCCCGCCCGCCAACCTGGCCAACCCGCTGAAGCTCCATTTCGAACCCGTCGTGAACGGCGCGCCCGACCCCGCCCAGAACTGCGCGGCCAGCAATCTCAGCCTGCAAATCGGCTACTATCCGCAGTTCGTCGATCCAAACTATGTCGTCTTCCGAAAGGGAGATTCCACGAAGTCCGTCATCCGCACCATCGACACCTCCACCGCTTACGTCACCATGCAGGGCGGCCTCCCGGAGGGCCTCATCTTCCAGTTCATCGGCAGCGGCCGGTATGTCATCGCCGGCGCTGTGGAAGATACCGTCATCCCGGGCGAATACCGCGTCTTCGTCACGGCTTCAGTACCCGCGCTCAGTTCGACACAGGAACTGCGCGTGCTGGTCACCGAAAAACCGGCCAGCACCATCCCCTTCCCCACCTCCACTTCCTCCAAGTATGTGAACTTCTTCGCCGGTGTCCCCAACAAGCTGGTCATCAACCCGAACGGGTACCCCAAGGCGCCCTTCCCGGACGTGCCCGAACTCGCTACCGGCCTGCGCATCGCGCGCAGCTTCGGCTCCGTGGCCCTGCCGCCCTCCCTCTCCATTCGCGAGTTGAGTCCGGAGGGCAAGGTGGTGGGCAAGGCCGAGATCACCGGCACCCCCTCCCTGGCCGAGGTCGGCACCTATCAGCAACTTTTCCGCTACGACAACGGAGTCGGCGGTTCGATCCCGGACCTCTTCTTCCTGCGCATCGTCAAGCCGGGCGATCTCAATGCGGATGGCAGTGTCGACTGCTCCGACGTCGCGGTCGTTCGCTCCGCCATGGGCACCCGGCTCGGCAATCCGGCCTACAACCCCTTGGCTGACCCGACAGGCGACGGCATCGTCGATGTCCGCGACGTCTCCTACGTCAGCACCAAACTCATCCAGGGCACTCGCTGCCAGTAGAAACGGAGCCCCCTCATGAAACGAATCCTCCTCCTGCTTACGCTCTGCGCCACCGCCCAGGCAGCCACCATCTTTTCGCTCAACCCAAAGATCGGCTCCAGGAAAGTGGGCCAGACGCTCCAGGTCTCGCTCTACGCGGCCAACGTATCCGATCTCGTCGCCTATCAGTTCGACCTGACGTTCTCGACAAACATGGCCGTCCAGAGCATCGACTCCGATGGCCTCTTCGCCTCCGATGGAGTCGGCGTCTTCTACTTCCTGGACAATGCCGCCGGACTCATCTCGTTCCTCAACGATGCCCTCATCGGCTCGGCGGTCCTGAACGGCTCGGACTCGCTGGTGAAAATCACTTTCCTCCTGCTGAACCCTGGCCCCTTCACCATCGGCTTCGACACGGCGGCCGCCTATGACTCCGGCTACGGGCTCATCACAGCCGACTACTACGGCGCCGATGGAATCATCGAGGACGCACCCGCCTCCGTGCCGGAGCCTCGCACGGCCCTGCTTTTCTGCCTCAGCCTCACCACCCTGGCGCTGGCAAGGAGGGCCCGTGCAGGCGCCTGCCGTTGAAGTGGCCGGGCTCTGCAAAACCTACCGCGGCGGCTGGCGCGGCCCCTCCGTGCAGGCGCTGCGGGATCTTTCGCTCACGGTGGAGCGCGGCCAGGCGTTCGGCCTGCTCGGCCCCAACGGAGCAGGCAAGACCACACTGACGAAGATCCTCCTCTCGTTGGTGCGGCCCGACGCGGGGATCGTGCGTCTGTTCGGCCAGGCGCACTCCTCCCCCGGCCTTCGCGCGCAGGTCGGATACCTGCCGGAAGCGCCCAACCTCGCCGCTCACCACACCGGCCGGTCGTTTCTCGATTTCATGGCCCGGCTGTCCGGCCTGGCTCCGGACACACGCAACCGGCGCATCCCCGATCTGCTGCATCAGGTCTCGTTGCACGACGTCGCCGATCGCCGCCTCCCTCACTACTCCAAGGGCATGCTGCAGCGCCTGGGCGTCGCGCAGGCCTTGCTCCATGCACCGCGGTTGCTGGTGCTGGATGAGCCCATCGACGGCGTTGATCCGGCTGGCCGCATGGAACTGCTCCGGTTACTGCGCAACCTCGCCCAGCAGGGCGTCACCCTGCTGCTGAACTCACATCATCTGCCGGACATCGAGTGGCTCTGCGACTCGATAGCGGTGCTCCACCAGGGCCGCATCGTAACCTCCGGCCGCGTGAAGGACCTGCGCGCCACCCAAGGTTTCCGCATCGTCGTCGCGGCGTTGCCGCACCGTCTACAGGAGGAGCTCGCCGCCCGCGGTTTCGTGATCGGACTCGACGGCGAGCGCTGCTGGATCGAGTGCCCCAACCGCCCGGGCCTGAACGCCCTGATCGACCAGATCCGCGCCGCCGGAGCCTCCATTGAAACCATCGAACCCGTGACCCATAGCCTGGAGCGCATCTACCTGAGCGCAGTTGCCGGCGGAGGCAGCCAATGACCCCCGACCTGCTCTATGCGCTGGTCAACGACACCCTTCGCGAGGCCCGCGGCCGCAAGCTGGTCGTGGCGCTCTTCGCTCAATCTGCCCTCTCGGTGGCAGCCCTGGCCTGGATGGCCCACGGCTCTGCTGGCCTGTCGCTGCAGCCGCCCGCGGCCTTGGCCCTGCTGCGGGAAGGACTGCTCCGCTCCGTTCTCTTCCTGTACTTCTGGCAACTCTTCGCAGCCGCGCTGCTGACGACGCCGCTGCTGGGCAGTTGCCTGCAGCGGGGCCGCATCGAGTACCTGCTGGCCCGTCCCGTGGCCCGTTGGCGTCTGCTGCTGGGGCGGCTCATCGGCTGCCTGTGCGTACTCGCACTGAACTTCGTCCTGGTGTTCGGCGGCTCGAGCCTCGTGCTGGGCCTCGGCTCCGGCATTTGGATCCCGTCGCTCCTCTGGGCAGTCCCGGCCACCCTCCTCGCGGCGGGCGTGCTTCTGTCTGCGTCCCTCCTGGTCGTGATCACAGTGCGGAGCACCGCCCTCGCCGGCTTCGCGGCATGCGCCCTGCTGGCCGCCAGCCTCCTCGCCAGCCCGGAACCATTGCTTCGTGCGAGCCTCAGTCCCGCCGCCACGGCCATCCTGCCGCGGTTCTACGGCATGTGTCTCGGCTTGCGCGACCTGATGCACGGCAGCCCATCCTGGCACTGGCAGGAGTTCGCAGTCAGCGCCGCAATGGCCATCCTCTGCACCACCGCCGCGTTACTCATCTTCGAGAAGCAGGATTGCTGAAAGGCTCTGCGGCTAAGCCATCTTCCGGGCCGCCGCAATCTGCCGGCGCACGTCGTCCAGGATGTCGCCGTCCTTCTCATATTCCAGCGCGATCAGCCCCTTGAAGCCGATCCGGTGCAGTTCCTTCATCACCTCGGGAATCCGGCACAACCCCTGGCCCAGCGGTACGTTCACTTCCCCGCCCCGGGCCTGAATGTCCTTCAGGTGTACCAGCTTCAGACGTGGACCCAGCTTCCGTACGGCATCCACAGTATCGTGGCCGCACGAAACGATGTGGCCGACATCCAGCGTGCAGCCCACCGTCTCCGACAGCCCGTCCAAAGCCCGTAGAATATCCTCCGGACTCTCGTAGTCGAACTTCCGGTTCTTGAAATAGTGATTGTGGATGCCGAAGCTCATGCCTTCCTCGCTCATCCGCTCATCGACATACTTCAGGACACCCCCGGTCGGATCGCCCGTGATGTTGGAACAACCCAGGATCCGCGCAAAACGGATCGCTCCATCGAGATCGGCCTTGTCTTTGATCGTGGGCGCATAGTACGACACACAGCGGATCCCGGCCGCGTCGATCTTGCTCCGGAAACTCCCGAACAACTCGGCCGGCGGCTTGTTGAAGTTCATGAACTCGCCGCGCGACATCTCGATCTCGGTCACTTTCAGGGCCCGCAACTGGTCAATCATCGCGTCGGTCGAGATGGCGTGGTAGGTGTACGCCCCGATGCCGATCTTCAGGCGCCGCCCCGCCATCAGCGGAACGCATAGGGCGCCTGCGGAAAGGGCCTGAGCCAAGCCGCGCCGCGTGTAGGTCATGCCAAAAACTCCTTCTACTTGCTCGGACCCGCAGGCATCGGACGCGGCGTCACGTCGGCGTCCACCAGCCCCGTGGCCCATTGGATCGCCCCCATCATCATCGCCTGCATATCGGGCCTGTCCCAGTTCGCCGGCACATGCCCCAGCGTTGTATAGAACACGCGGCCCTTCCCATAGTTCTTCACCCAACTGACCGCAAAATCCCGATCCGCCCGTTTCACCTTCTTATTCGTGAGATCCACCTTCGACGCATCCAGCCGCATCAGCACTCGCGTTTTCTCGCGCGAGTAGTTCTTGATCTGGTAGATCTCATCGGTCATCTGAAACGCCGGGGCCCACTTCTGCATACCGGGGAAGTTCGGATCCTCCACCACAATCGGCGCGTCGAACGTACCCCACGGATGCTCGTCAAAGTAGCCGCCCAGCATCTCGCCATAGGCCGGCCACTGGACAAATGTGATGGCGGCGCTGTGCACCCCCAGGAAGCCCTTCCCGTCCTCGTGCACGAACGAGAGCAGGTCCGCCTTCTGCTGCTCGTCCATCTGCAGCGTACCGCCCGTATAGAAGATCACCGCATCGAAATCGTTCAGGTTTTTGGCGTTGTATTCCAGCTTCTTCTTCGTCAACGGCTCCGTGTCGGTTCTCAGGTGGGTCTCCCACAAGCCGGTCTCCCGGCCCAACCGCTCCACCGTCGCCATTGCATGCGAGATCGCCTCGTGCCGGAAACCCTTCTCATCGCCGATAAACAGCACCTGCTTCGGCCGCTTCGACGGTCCGGCCGCACCCGCTCGCGCCTGTCCGAACCCGGCTCCAGCCAGCGCCAGCACGATCAGGAGCATCGCCGGTAGGCGGCGCACGCTCAGTCTTCTTTCCCTGCGGTTGGATGCCCCGGCGATTCGATGCATTTGAGACAGACCCCTATGGATGGCGCGGACGGCCAACTCAGGTTGTATCAGAATCGCCGGTAAAAAATGAAATGCTGCTCAGCCGGACCCGGTCAGCCTGCGTGCTCCGCGACGAAGCCATCCACGCGGGCCCGGATCTGGTCGCGAATCCTGCGGAAGGCGGCCAGCCGTTCCTCCTCGCTGCCCTCCACCGCCGCCGGATCTTCGAAACTCCAATGAATCCGCTCTGTACCCGCCGGGAAGACGGGACAACTGTCCCGCGCGTTGTCGCAAACCGTCACCACGTAGTCGAACGCCTGCCCTTCGAACTCGCTGACGGATTTCGAGCGATAGCCCGACAGGTCGATCCCCAGTTCCCGCATCACCGCGATCGCCTCAGGCCGCACCAGGCTCGGCTTCGTACCGGCGCTCTCCACCTCGTAGGCGCCCGCGCCGGCGTGCCGGAACAAGCCCTCGCCCATCTGGCTGCGGGCCGAATTGCCCGTGCAAAGCACCAGGATTCTTTTCATCGGGATTCCTTCCTTCACGCACGGCCGGGCCGGCAGGTCTCCACCGCCCCGAACACGCCGCCAAACCACTTCCGGTTGATCCACAACGCCACATTCACCAGGCCAATGAGTACCGGCACCTCCACCAGTGGTCCAATCACCGCGGCAAACGCCGCCCCATGGTGGATCCCAAACGTCGCGATCGCCACCGCGATGGCCAGCTCGAAGTTGTTCGACGACGCAGTGAACGACAGCGTAGCGGACTCGGCATAGTTCGCCCCCAGCTTCCTGCTCATCCAGAACGAGAAGAAGAACATCAGGACGAAGTAAATCGTGAGCGGTATCGCCACGCGAATCACGTCGAAGGGCAACTGCACAATCATCTTGCCCTTCAGGCTGAACATCACCACGATAGTGAACAGCAGTGAGATCAGCGTCAGGGGACTGATCCGCGGAATGAACCGCTGTTCATACCACTCACGGCTCTTCACCTTCAGCAGCACATAACGGGTCAGCATCCCGGCCAGGAACGGAACGCCCAGATAGATGAAGACGCTCTGGGCGATCTCGCCCATCGAGATATCCACCTCCACCGCCCGCAGCCCCAGCCAGCGCGGCAGGGTGGCCAGGAAGAAATACGAGTACACCGAGAAGAAGAAAACCTGGAACAGCGAGTTCAGCGCCACCAGGCCCGCGGCATACTCACGATCGCCGCCGGCCAGGTCGTTCCACACGATCACCATGGCAATACAGCGCGCCAACCCGATCAGGATCAGTCCCGTCATGTACTCCGGCTTGTCGCGCAGCAGCAGCACCGCCAGCGTAAACATCAGAATCGGCCCGGCCACCCAGTTCTGGATCAGCGACAGCACCAGGATCCGCCGGTGCTGAAACACGCGACCCATCTCCTCATACTTCACCTTGGCCAGCGGCGGATACATCATCAGGATCAGGCCGATGGCAATCGGAATCGACGTGGTGCCCACGCTGAACCGGTCAAGCAATGGAACGATCCCAGGCATCGCATACCCAAGACCTACCCCAACAGCCATGGCGGTAAAGATCCACAAGGTTAGGTAGCGATCCAGAAATGACAAGCGCGATGTTGTTGCGGTGGACATGTTCGTTGACTTCTCGACTTCCGGACTCACTCCCCACCCACTTCGTCGAATGACGATAAAGACACAAGCGCCTAGAGGATCGCGACGAGCGCTTTCAGCTTCCGCAGCGTGTTGTAGTTGATGCAATACCCGATACGCGTACCGTCCTGGCTGCTCCGCACCAGCCCAACTTCCTTCAGAATCCGCAGATGCTCCGAAACGGTCGATTGGGCCAATGGCAATTCATCGACAATCTGGCTGCAAACACGCGCTTCCTTCAGCGACAGCATACGGATGATCCGCACCCGCGCGGGGTGCCCCAACGCCTTGGCCAGGCGCGCCAGTTCCTCATCCGCACCCGCCCCTTCCAGCGACACGAACTGCGAGTCGGCCTGCGGCTCGGACGGCGGGCAGCACAGCGCTTCCTGCTCAGGTATCCTCTTCATAGTCTATCGTCGATTTACGATAGCATCAGCCAGAGGAGGCGTCAACGCATTTTGCAGGCTGGCAGGGATAAGCCGCCGTGACACGGCAGCCCATCGGGGATCGGCGAATCTCAACGACCCGTTCGCCGATCCCCGAGAGAAGAAGGAACTAACGTTACGCGTCGATACCGGCGCGGCAATTACCAACCGCTTCAGAGGTCCGCAGGGCCCGGCTGTACACCCGCAGCTTGCGAATCTCGCCGAAGATCTTTGAGCCCACTTTGCCCTCAGGCTCTCCGTTCACATCGCCGAGCTCAGCCGCAAACCGCCCCCACCCGTAATCCCGCACGGCCCCGCCATCGTTTAAGACCCCGTCAATCACCACGGAGATGATCTTTGGTCCGCCGTCGACGATGAACACGACATGCTGCCACACACCCGAGCGCAGCGTACCCGCATGCGTCCCAGGATCGCTGTCCCACGACGCACGTGTCCGCCCGTCGCTCATCGTCAGCGCAAGCGTGAACCGGTCGCTGGTCCGCACCGACACGCCCTGCCCGGACGCGGTCATCGTATCGAACAGCACCTGCCCTTCCGACAACTCGCTCAGCCTGACCCAGAACTCCAGCGAGAAGCCGCCGCCCGACGAAAGCTCCGCCAGCTTGGGCAGCGCTACGGAAGCAGCCCGCCCGGCCGCCGTCGCCACCAGCCCGCGCTTCGCCACGGACTTGTTCTCCAGTTGATTCCAGATCCCATCCAGCAGCGTCTGGTCAATCGGGTGCACACGCGCATAGGTCTTCACCGTCTCGGTGATGTAGTAGCGCCCCTTGTCCTCCACGAAATCCGGATAGCTGATCCGCGTATCCGGGTTGTCGTCATACAGCAGGATCTCCGGCTGGCTCCAGTGAATGAACCCGTTCTTCTCCACCCCGCCGGTGATCCAGCCCGGATTCCGGCCCGTATAATACGGCCACTTCTGCGCGTGCACGGCCTCGCCCGCATGGTTGTGATACCACAGCAGGAATTTGCCGTTGCTGAACTTGCGTACGAAGTTCGCCGCCCGCGGATGCTTGATCGGCCGGCCGCCCGGCGTGTACGTCGCATAGCCCGGCGGAGTCCAGGTCCTGCCGCCATTCCGGCTGTACGCCGCGCAGTTGTATCCGTCGATGCTGCGATACGTGCAATACAGGCTGCCGTCGCTCAACTCCACCAGGTTCGCTTCGTCCGACACCGGATTCTTCGGCGCCCGCAGCCCCTCGTCACCCTCCGGCAGCAGCTCCCAATGCAGCTTCGCCGGGTCCTTCTCCGTGGCGATGTTCGAGCTCTTCATAAAGACGCCTTGCGACGTCACCATGCCGCCTGGATCGCCCCATTTCCCCACCTTGGCGTACCCGAAGATCATCTCTTTCTTGCTGGTCAGGATGGGCTTGCCCACCCCCCAGAAGTACATCAGCTTCCCTTCCCACGCGTTCTCGCGGTCGATCCGCATTGGCCGCATGGGAATAAAGTAGCGATCCTTCGACCAGCTGTGCCCGTGATCGTCCGAGTACTTGTACGCGTACTTGCCCAGTGTGTCCACACGCCGCCCCACCTTGGGATTGTTGCTGCGCGTGTCCAGCCGCAGGTTCTCCGAGTTGTACGTATAGAACACGTACACCCGCCCGCCCGGAGCAATGAACGGCATCACCCACGACGCCTCCGGCCCGTCCGCCGGCTCGATGTCGATGGGCGTCGACCACGTCCGCCCCAGGTCCGTACTGATCGTCGAAATGATGTGCTGGCCCGGCTCGCCCTCCACACCACGCCCCGTCGTCAGCACGCACAGCCAATTGCCGTCGCGCGTCACCACCACGTAGGGCTGGTCGCTGTAGCCCTCCCGTGGAATCTGCCATCCGTTCTTGACGTTGCGCCAATCCGGCTGGCCGGCTTCCGCTGCGTGAACCGGAACACCTAGAATCGCGCTCGTGGCGAAGAAGTCTCGTCTGGTCATGGTGGGTTGATCCGATTAGAACAGGAATTTCAGCGCCAGTTGCAGTTGCCGCGGCGAGTTGGCCTGGCTGCTGATGACACCCGCACTGGTGGAACCGATCGACGTGCTCGGCATGCCGAACCAAACCCGGTTCATCGCGTTGAACGTTTCGAACCGGAACTGCGCCCTCAGCCGTTCATAGATCGCGAACGTCTTGAACAACGACAGGTCGTAATTCGCAATGCCCGGTCCGCGCAGGTCCGGAGCCGTCCTGGAGCTGTTGCCCAATGTGAAGGCAGCCGGCACCGCAAACGCGTTGGTATCGAAGTACCGCAGCAGCCGGCTCTGGGTCGAGCCGCTCAACTCACCGCTCTGCTGCAACCGGATCGGACGCGTTCCGGTGATGGCGCTCATCACCAGCGGCTCACCCTTCTGGAAACTGGCAATGCCGTTCATCTGCCATCCGCCAAACAGCATGTCCACGCCGCGATTCCAGTGCGAACCCATCCAGCGGCCGCGGCCGAAAGGCAGTTCATACACGCCGCTCAACACCAGCCGGTGCGGCACATCCTGGGAATCCAGCGACCGCTCCAACCGCAGGTTGAACGGGTCCATCACGCCCGTCGTCGAGCCCACCGCCGCATTCGAAAAGTCCGTGATGTTCTTTGACCACGTATAGGCCGCCAGCAGCGTGTAGCCCTTGCTGAACCGCTTCTCCACCCGCGCCTGCATCGAGTGGTAGTTCGAATTGCCGATCGAAGGACTCACCAGGTTGATCGACCCGTACTGCGGAAACGGCCGCAGCAGCTGCCCGCGCTGCACCGTCGCCAGCGACAGCGAGCTCGTCGGATCCGTGATGATGCCGTAAAACGGATTCGGCACCAGTTGCTGGTTCACTGTGCCCAGGGCGTTCTGCGCCTGCGTCAGGGTGTTCGGGTTGTAGTTCGTGTACGGCACGTGCGTGCCCTTGTTCGCCGTGTACGCGATCTCCGCAATCAGGTTCTGGCCCAGCGAACGCTGCACCGAGAAGTTCCACTGTTGAAAGTAAGGAGTAGCCAGCGAGAGCAGGCCCGAGGTGTTCGACTGACCCAGCAGCGAGCGGTCCGTCAGCTGGCTGCGCGACAGCGGCTGGTTGAAGCCGTTCGGGAACGGGTTCGAGAGGCTCGCGATCGGCGTCGTGCCATCCAGCGACGTCACAATGCTGGTGGTCGCCTGGAAGCCATCGACAAAGCCGCCCGCCGCGCCGGCCGCGTCCGTTGACGACAGCCCGAAGAAGATGCCGTACCCGCCGCGGATCACCGTGTCTTTCGTCAATTGATATGCGAAACCAAACCGTGGAGCCCAGTTGTTCTTATCCGCCGGAATCAGTTGGCGGTTGCTCGAATCGCGGAACGCCATCGCCCCGCGCAGCCCCGGAATCGAAGGCACCTGCGCCGCGATGGGCGACGCCGCGCCGACATCGAAGATGCTGATGCGGTCGAAGCGCTCCGTGCGCGGGACGTTGACCTCATACCGGAATCCAAGATTCAACGTGAGCTTGCGGTTCATCCGCCAGTCGTCCTGAATGAACCCGGCCCAATACCGGCTGGCCGACGCAATGGCGGGCTGATTCACCAGCGAGCCGCCGGGAATCCCCAGCAGCAGCGAAGCAATGCCGTTGCCGGCAATGGTGCTGGCCTGATTCGGATTCGGCCCCTGCGTCCAGGCCGAGCTGATCGAAAGCGCGCCCTGCGCCGAAGGATTCTGCAACTGGTTGTCCAGGTAGACGCGATAATCGGCGCCGGCCTTCAAAGTGTGCGACCCCTGGATCCGCGTCACCGTCGCCTGCAGGATGTGCGCCATCTGCGAGCTGTAGTTCTGATTGCCGTTCCCCAAGCCGGAATAGCCGCTGATCGAGAACGTCGGCAGCGCGCTCACCTGCTGGTTGGCCTGGAAACTGGCCGGAAACCCGAGCTGCGTGATGTCATACCCGTCACCCCACGCCGTGCGCGTGCCGTACTGCCGAGACAGCCCGTAATTGAAGTTCACAATCGTCGTCGGCGTCAGCGTCCAGATGTCCTGCAGCGCGGCCGACCGCCGGTGCTGCGTCAACGACGGATTACCCGGATTCGCGATGTTGTTGAAGTAGTTCGGCTCACCCGTGAACGGCTCCTGGCGCGAAACGCGGCCGAAGATCTTGTGGCTCGATCCAATGTAGTGGTCAATGCGGATGTCGAACGTATCGTCGCGATTCACGCGCGCCGCGCCGATGTCCAGGTTCGCCGTCAGCCGCCCATTCGTGGGCAGCGGGAAGAACTTCACCAGATTATTCCCCACCGTGTTGATGCGGTTGGTGGGAATCACATTACCCGGGAACGGATCGCGCACCAGCGTCCCGCCCGATCCGGCGCGCGTCGTTGTCGGATCATACACGAGCACCGCCGCGCCCGCGGCATTCACCGTCTTCGAAAAATCACCCGCGCGCTCCAGCGCCGTCGGCACCGTGTAGTTCGCTGAAGCCACCGTGCTCTCGCGGAACGCCTCATAGTCGAAGAAGAAGAACGTGTGATCCTTGCCGTTGTAGATCTTCGGCAGCACCACCGGACCACCAATCGCGCCGCCCACCTGGTTCCGCCGCAGCGAGCCCAACGGAATGCCCGCCCGGTTGTTGAAAAACGTGTTGGCGTCAAAATACGAGTTCCGGTGAAACTCATACGCCGTCCCGTGCAGCTCGTTCGTGCCCGACTTCGTCACCACGCTGATCACGCCGCCGTTGAAGCGGCCATACTCCGCGCTCATCGAGTTGGTCTGCACCTTGAACTCGCTCACCGCATCCACCGACGGCGTATAGATCAGGAAGTTGAACCGCCCCTGGTTGCGCGGAGCCGTATTCGGAATCCCGTCAATCGTCACTTCACTCGTGAAGTTCGCCGCTCCGCTGATGCTCGGCACTGACCCGCCCTGGTGCTGCGCCGTATTGTTCGGCGTCGGCAGCACACCCGGAGCCAGCGTCGCCAATGCAAACGGCTCGCGCCCGTTGAGCGGCAGGTCGATGATGCGCCGGTTCTCAATCACCTGGCCGAGGGTGTTCGTCACCGCGTTCACCAGCGGCGTCACCGCCTCCACCGTGACCTGGTCCACCATCTGGCCGATCTCCAGGTGGAAGTCCATCGTGAGCCGGTCCGCCACCCGCACCGTCAGGCCGGACTGGTTGTACTTCTTGAAGCCGGTCGCTTCCACGGTGATCGCGTATTGGCCGGGGTCGAGGAAGGTCACCACGTACTCCCCAGCCGCACTCGTCGTGAAGGTGCGCGCGGTCTTCTTGGCAATGTCGGTGACCGTGACAACGGCTCCGGGAATGACGGCGTCCTGGCTGTCACGGACCGTTCCGAGGATGGTTCCAGAACTGGATTGAGCGTGGGCGATGGCCGTCGCCGCAACGAGGGCGAGCACGAGCTGGTGAGCTTTCGACATGGAGACCCTTTCCGGTTACAACTCTGAGATATCAGAACTCTATCACCGGAATTGGTCTCTGTCAATTGTGATATCTCAGAAAACATCAATCAATCGGACGGGACGCATCCACCCACACCCAACACACCGCTCCCGCCAGGTAAAGCGCCCCTGTCAGGTACAGCGGACCCATCCAACTGCCGTAATGATCCACCCCGTACGCCAGGATGATCGGGCTCAAAAACCCGCCAATCTGGCCGGAGGTGTTCATCGCCGCCGACACCATCCCCGCGTGCGGACCCCCAATGTCCACCGCCGCGCCCCAACTCGCACCCAGCAGGAAGTTCGACGATGCCGCCGCCAGCGCAATGAACGTCGCCCCCACCAGCGGATTCGGAGCCATCGTCCCCGCAATCAGAAACATGCCGGCACAAGCCAGCGACACTCCACCCACCGCCGCCCGCCCCACACGGAGCCCCAACTTCGCCGTCAACCGGTCCGTGGTAATTCCGCCAAACAGATCCGCCAGCACACTCAAGGTCAGCGGCAGTCCCGCAAAGATCCCCAACAGCCCGGCCGAAAAACCGCGCGACGATTCCAGATAGGTCGGCAGCCAGGTCACATAGAACGTGAACCCGTACGTCTGTGTGAAGTACATCGCGCACAGCGCTAACACGCTTGGATTCAACAGCAGCCGCTTCCAGCCGCCCCGCTCCAGCGAGTGACCCGCCGAGATCGCCCGGCCCGTCTCAATGTACTCGCACTCCCCCGGACTCACCGCGGAGTGCTCATGCGGCTCGTCCCGGAACCAGTACCGCCACGCAATCGCCCAAAGGAACCCAATCGAGCCAAAGATCAGGAACAGCGCCCGCCAGTGGAAGTGGACCAGCAGGGCCGTCACCAGCAGCGGAGTCACACCCCCGCCCAGGTGCGCGCCCATAAAGAAGATACCCTGCGCCGTCCCGCGCTCCCGTTGCGGGAACCAGCGCGACAGCGTCCGCGCCACGTTCGGCCACGCCCCGGCCTCGCCGGCGCCGAACAGAAACCGCGTCCCCAGCAGCGACGGGAAGCTAAACACCCCGGCCGTCAGCATCGTGAAGGACGACCACCAGGTCACGATTCGCGTCAGAACCCGGCGCGTTCCCACCTTGTCGCCCCACAGCCCCGTCGGAATCTCAAAGATGGCATAGGCGAGGGTGAACGCTCCGAACACGAAGCTCATCTGCATCCGGCTCAACCCCAGATCCGCGCTCATCCGCGGAGCCGTCACCGAAATACAAACCCGGTCCAGGTACGTAATGCCTGCCAGCAGAACGAGCATGGCCAGCACCCGGAACCGGACCTTCGTCTGCACCCCGCCGGCTGACGACGCCCCCAAGCCCATCATTCCGCACCTTCAGGTGCAGCCGGAGCCGCCGCGGCCTGCGGTTGCCCATGCCGGCGCGACCGCTTCGAGAACGTCTGCACATGCGACTCGTTCCACCCGAAGTACGGCTCCATCTGGGCCAGCACTTCCTCCATCCGGTACCGCGTATGCCGCCGCATCGCCGCATCCGCCTGCTCCGGCCCGCCGGAGACCAGCACCTCCGCCAGTTGCGAGTGCCACGCCGCCGGCGGCGGCTGATTCCCCAAAGCGGTGTCATACAGCCAGTTGAAGATCAGAACCTGATTCTTTTCAACGGCCTGGCACAGTTCGTCACAGCCCGTGCACTCGGCAATCCGCATGTGGAAGCGCATGTGGAAGCGGTGGATTTCAAACAGCCGGTCCCGGCCTGAGTCGTCCTCCGGAATCTGCAAAACATGCAGCGCATCCAGTTGGTGCGCCATGCGCTGGATCTCGTCCCGCTCCTCCGGACTCGCCTTTTCCGCGAAGATCCGGGCCGCCTGCGTCTCCAACGCCTCCCGCAGAATGTAGTGCCCGCGGATGGACCGCGCCGTCGGGATCCGCACCCGCGTACCCACCCGCGGCCGGCTCTCCACCAGCCCGTCGCTCTCCAGGCGCTGCAGCGCATCCCCCACGGGAACAATGCTCACACCGAGCTCTTCGGCCAGGACACGGCGCGAAAGCCCCGTCCCAAACCGCAGCTCCCCACGCAGGATACGGTTGCGGATCGTCGTGTAGACCTGCTCGGTCAGATTACCGGCAAAGGAGTTCATGGAATCACCAGCAGCCAGTTTACGCCCGATCCGTGCCATGGGCAAGCTAGTGAGATATCAGAAAACATAAAATACGCGCTTGTCTTCGGTTAGTTATTGAAGTATTCTGATATCTCAATAGTGCCGACCATCATTATCTCCGAACCCGAATTCACCAAAGGCGCTCATATCTTCCACGCCTCCGGCGTCACCTGCATCCCCTCCGCCGCCTCCGAAGCCGACCTCTGCGCCGCCATCCAGCAACATGGCGCCCGCCACGCCATCGTCGGCATCCAGCCTTACCGCTCTTCCTTATATGAGACGTTGCAGCCCGGAGCCGTTCTCGCCCGCTTCGGCGTCGGCCACGACGGCATCGACAAAACCCAGGCCACTCGAGCCCGCATCCTCTGCACCAATACCCCCGGTGTCCTGAACGAATCCGTAGCCGAACACGCCATCGCCCTGCTCCTCGCGGCCGCCCGCCACACCACCAAAGTCGCCGCCGCCATGACCCAAGGCGCCTGGGCGCCCGTCGGCGGACGCGAACTCCGTGGCAAAACCCTCGCCATCATCGGTTGCGGCCCCATCGGCTCCGCTGTAGCCCGCATCGCCACCGCCGCCTTCGACATGCGCGTCATCGGCGTTATCCAACGCACCCCGCCGCGCGAGCCAGGCTACTTCACCGAACTCACCAGCGACCCCGCCCACGCCCTCGCCCAAGCCGACTTTGTCAGTCTCCACATCCCAGCCACCGCCGCCAACGCCCACTTCATGAACCAGCAGCGCCTGGCGCTCCTCCCACCCGGAGCCTGGCTCATCAATACCGCCCGTGGTGCCGTGGTGGACGAAGCCGCCCTCTACGACGCGCTCGTCCAGGGCGCCATCGGCGGCGCGGCCCTCGACGTCTTTGAAACCGAGCCCTACGGCCCCGTCCATCCGGCCAAGGACCTCCGCACCCTGCCCAACACGGTGCTTACCCCCCACATCGGCAGCAACACCGCCGACGCCAACACCCGCATGGCCCAGCACGCGCTCCGCAACGTCCTCCTGGGGGAACAGGGCGCCTACGGCCAGATGAACCTGCTCAATCCCGAAGTTCTGCAATCCCTGCCGCGCCACAGCAGCGAACACTAGGTGACCACGATGCTCCACCGCCGTTCTTTCCTGACCCTGCCCTTAGCCTCCTGCCTCCAGGGCGCCGAAGATCCGCCCTGGGCCGTCTCCAAGCCTGACCTCAAGGTCTACATTCCAGAGAAACCCGGAGGCGCCGACAACACGAATCAGCACTTCCAGGTAGTGGCCCTCCCCGACGGCGCATTCCTCGCCATCTGGACCCAGGGCGCCGGCGAGAACGCGCCCAACCACCGCATCGTCAGCAGCCGCTCAACAGACCACGGCCGCACCTGGTCCACCCCCCTCGAGGTCGACGGCCCCCAACCCGGCGAAGCGCGCATGGTCGGCGTAGCCAGTTGGGCGTTCCCCATCGTCGCCCCCAAGCTGAAGCGCGTCTACTGCGTCTACAACAAAAACATCGGGATCCAGGACGTCCGCCCCGCCGACACCGGAGCCCTGCGCATCAAATGGTCCGAAGACGGCGGCCAGACCTGGAGCCGCGAATTCCACGACTATCCCGTCGGCCGCACCGACTTCAGCCACCCCGACCCCAAAATCCCCGAGACCTGGATCGTCTACCAGAATCCGCTCTACGCCGCCGACGGCCGCGTCATCGCCGGCTTCACCCGCTGGGCCAGCAAAGCCGCCGACCCCGATCCCCGCAACTGGGGCCGCAACACCGAAGTCGCCTTCCTGTCCTTCGACAACATCCTGCGCGAGAAGGACCCGGCCAAACTCCAGGTCACCACTTACCCCAATGGCCCGGGCATCCGCCTCTACGCCGAGCCCGAACCGAAAAAGAGCATCATCCAGGAGCCGACACTGCATGCCCTGAAGGACGGCCGCATGCTCTGCGTCATGCGGACCTATACCGGCAAGGTCTACTTCGCGCTCTCCTCCGACGGCGCACGCACCTGGGGCCCGCCGCGCCCGCTTTGCTACGAACCGGAAGGCGAGCCCATCCTGAACCCCATCGCCCCCTGCCCGCTCTACCGCGTGGGCGACGGCCGCTTCCTGCTGGTCTTTTTCAACAACGATGGCGGCCCCTCGGGGCCCGGAGCCTGGCTGAAGAACCGCACGCCCGCCTGGTACACCGTCGGCCGCGAACTGCCCAACCATCCCATCCAGCCCATCCACTTTGGTAAGCCCCGCATCCTGGTGGACAACCGCGCCGAACCGCTCGGCACCGAGAAACGCACCGAAATCGCCACCTACACCAGCTACTTCGAGTCCCGCGGCAAGCGCTATCTCTGGTACCCCGACCGCAAGCACTACCTGCTGGGCAAGTACATCACCGACGGCATGCTGGATGCCTGTGACCCCGGGAAAAAGTCATGAAGAACCCTTTCCGCAAAGCCCTGCTCGACCGCACGCCCACCTTCGGAGCCTGGATCCAGATGGGCCACCCCGCCATCGCCGAAGTGCTCGGCCGCGTGGGTTTCGATTGGATCGCCGTCGATCTCGAGCACGGCGTCATCGACCTGGAATCCACGGCCGGCCTCTTCCGTGCCATTGAGCACTACGATGCGGTGCCCGTCGCCCGCCTGCCCTTCAACGACCCCATCTGGATCAAGCGCGTCCTCGATGCCGGAGCCGGCGGCCTCATCATCCCCATGGTGAACTCCCAGGCCGAGGCGCGCGCCGCCATGGACCAGGCCAAGTACCCGCCCCTGGGCCGCCGCGGCTATGGCTACAGCCGCGCCAACTCGCACGGCCTCGACTTCACTCCCTACATTCAGGAGGCGAACAAGGAAATAGCCATCGTGATGCAGATCGAGCATCGCGATGGCATTGAGGCCCTCGACGGCATTCTCGACGTGCCGGGCGTCGACGGCGCCTTCATCGGACCACTCGACCTCAGCGGCTCCTTCGGCAAGACCGGCCAGCTCGACTGCCCGGAGATGGTGCAGGCCTTGAGCGCCTTCCGCTCGTCCTGCAACAGCCGCGGCATCGCGGCGGGGATGCACCTGGTGCACCCCACGCCCCAAAACATCGGCCAAGCCCTGGGCGACGGCTACACCATGATCGCCCTGGGGGTCGATAACACGCTGCTGGCCGGCGCGGCCCAGGCCGCCCTGGCTTCCGCGCACTCGGCCATCGCCCCCGCAGCGTCTCCTGCACGCTAGCCCGCGTCCGGCAAGGCCAACTGGTCCACCAACCTGGGCTGCTCCAGCACTTCCGGTCTGGGATTGTCTGGGAAACACACAAACTGGCATTGCACGGAGTTCAGCACCGGACTCATCCGCAGGCCGAACAGGCCCCGCGTCATCGCCTTCGAGCTGCTCATAAAGGCAAGATCGGCCTGGGCTTCCTTCAGCAGCCGCCGCACCTCAAACCGCTCGTGGCCCGTCGAGGTGTGAACCTTGAAGGTCACCGATAGCTGCGAGACGATCGCCCGCAGCGCCTCCAACGGACCCGCATCCCGGCCAGTGAACAAATCACCGGCCAGCGTCCCGTCATCGACATCGGGCACCGGGAAGACATAGATCACGTGGAACACCGCATTCCATCGCGCCGCCGCCGCCGCGGCTTCCACGCAGTGCTCCTTCCAATTCGGCTCGTTCGTCATCACATACGCCACGTTCTTCGGCGACTGCCGCTTGGCGCCGCTGCGCGAAAAGTCGGAGTTCGTCCACACCGGCACGTGCCCCTCCCGCAGCAGGCTCGCCCGCAACGACCGGTGCCCGATCCGTGGAAAACCCGTCGGCTCCGATGCCGGCAGGAACAGCAGGTCGTACCGGTGCCTCCGGCAATGCTCCAGGATCTGGGTCTTCGGATCGCCGGCCAGCAGGATCCGCTCGCAGCGGCCATACTGGTCGGCCTCGGCGAAAAACGAATGCAGTTGCCGCTCGATCTCCCGCCGGCTGCTCTTCTTCGTGTCGTAAACGTGCAGCAGCGTCAGCCGCGCCTCGGGGTCGTCCATCCACTCAGAGAGCACGGGCGTCGTGCGGAAACAGGCATCGGAAAAGCTCGTGGGAAAGAGCAGACGTCTCCCAAATTGGTTCCTCATCGGGTTTCTCCTGATAACGATTGATCTAGTAAACGAAGCCGTCCACCGGGTGGACTTCGGCGGGCACACGGCGCTCGCCCAGTTGTTGAAACAGGTTGATCTCAATGGTTCTCGTCAGGCTCGTCATCGGCGTGTCGTGAACCGTGTTGTCGAACGGAGCTTCAATCTCGCGCCCCACCGTATCGAGCGCGACCAGGATGAAGCTGATCAGGGTCGAGGCAATCGGCGTCAGCATCCTCAGCCCCTCCACCAGCGCAAACGGCAGCATCAGGCAGAAGGCCATCACGAGGATGCGCGGAAAGTAGTCGTGCTGGCGCGGCAGCGGAGTGTTCTTGATCCGCTCGCAGCCGCCCAGGATATTCGTCAGCTCCGTCAGTGTGTTCTCCAGCGCAATCCAGCGGAAGGAGTCCAACCGGCCCTCCTCCTTCGCCCTACGCAGGACCGAGGCCGATTCCAACAGAATCGCCGAAGGCACATTCGTATGGGCCCGCAGCCGGTTGGTGACCTCCTCCGGCAACAGCCGTTCAAGTTCAGGGAACGGATTTTGCCGCCGCAGGTGGCAGCGCAGCGAACGTACAAAACTGATCTGCAGCCGCACCAGTTGATTGCGCAGATCCGTCACACAGGCCATATCGCCACCCGTGCCGTCAATCAGCGTCAGCACCTGCCGGGCGAACGTCCGCGAACTGTTCACCAGCCCACCCCACAACGTGCGCGCCTCCCACCAGCGGCCATAAGCCGAGTTGGTGCGGAACGCCAGAAAGATACTCAATGCCCCCGCCATCGGAGCCAGGGGAATGGACGGGATCGCCAGAAACGTGAATCCCCCAAACGTGTAGAGCACGCTGATGGAGATGTCGAAAAAGAGAAGCAGTAGCAGCCGCTGCGATACTTGCGGCCAGATTCGCTTCAGCGGAAGGTGGTCGCGAACAATCATAGTGTCTGACCCCACACTACCCGCTGAATCCGGTGCGAACCAGATATCGGTTGGGAATCAAACGCGCCGCCAGGCTATCTCTTGTCTATCGTAAGATTGGTATCTAAAGTAGGGTTTCGTCCGTCTGAACTAGAAACGACAGCATGCGCCAGGAAGGAGATTCTACTTGCCGACGAGGCTGTCAATTCTGGGAGTTCCCCTTTCAGAAACAGTACTTAGACCACGTACGGTTGTGCCATTGGCGGCGGTTCTCGTGGCCATTCTTGTTCTCTTCGAGTGGTATTCGCACCTCGATGTCTCCCTGGGAATTTTCTATGTCTTCCCCATAGCCGTAGCGGCTACCGCCTTGAATCGCTGGCAGATCATAGCGGTGGCGGCGGCCTGCGCCTTCCTGCGAGGCCTGTTTACCCCGCAGTACACCGGTATCGAGTTCGGGCTCCGCTACACCATGGCCCTCCTCGCCTACTCAGGCATGGGCCTGCTGATCTTTGAGATGAGCCGCAACCGGCGCATTGTCATCGCCCACTACGCACGCCTCAAGCTGGAACAGGAACTGCGCCGCCGCGCCGAGGAACAGCTTCGGATCCTGGCCGAAAGCAGCCCTGCCGCCATCCTGACCCTGGATCACAACGGCAAGGTCATCGCGGCCAACCGCGCCTCCCACGACATCTTCGGCATCACTCCGCCGGACACCCTGATGGACCGCGACATCGGCGGCCTCGTGCCCACCCTCGGCAGCGCCGTGAAGCTGCACGCCGGACAGCGCCAGGTTCGTACTTCGGCCTGGACCTGGGCCAAACGCGCCGATGGCACCATGTTCCCCATCGCCACCTGGTTCTCCACCTATGGCGACGGGCCTGACCATCACCTGGCCGCCATCGTGGTCGACGTCTCCGAAGAGGTGCGCGACCGCGAGATGGAGAACTTCCGCCACGTGCTCAGCTACAATCGCCTGCTCGCCGGAGCCGTCTCGCACGAGATCCGGAACCTCTGCTCCGCCGCGTCCATGGTGGCTTCCAACTTGGGCCGGCGCCCCGAAGTCGCGGCCGACGCGGACTTCCAGGCGCTCAACCAACTGGTCGGCGGCCTCACAAAACTGGCCTCGTTCGAACTCGCCAAGAACACCACGGCCCGCTCGGCCTCATTGGCCGCCGTGCTCGACAACCTGCGCGTCGTCGTGGAAACCGATTGGCGCGAGATCGACGGCCAGCTCGAATGGCTGCTGCCGTCCCAGTTGCCGGAGGTGCAGGCCGACTCACACGGGCTGCTCCAGATCTTCCTGAACCTGGCCCAGAACTCCTTGCGCGCGGTCGATGGCGGCCCCGTCAGGCAACTCACCATCGAGGTGGAGGCCACCGCCGACTCGGTCCGCATCAGTTTCAACGACTCCGGCCCGGGCGTATCCCAACCGGAAACCCTGTTCCACCCGTTCCGTTCCAACTCCGATGGTTCGGGGCTCGGCCTCTATATCTCGCGCGCCCTCGCCCGCAGCTTCTCGGGCGACCTCATCCACGTCCCGCAGTCTTCGGGCTGCCGCTTTGACCTGACTCTCAAGCCTGTAAGGAGATCGAATGATGGTGGAGTCCCGCCCCTTGCGGCCGCAGCAGCCGATTCGCTTGTTCATCGTGGATGACCATGCCCTCTTCCGTGAAGGACTCATCCGGCTGCTCGCCTCCGACGAGACTCTTCAGGTCGCCGGCGCGGCCGGCTCGGCGGAAGCGGCCCTCCAGTCAATCCCGGAAATCTCTCCAGACGTGCTGATCCTCGACTACGACCTCGGCGAGAGCACCGCCGTCCACCTGCTGGAACAGTTGCGGCTCCGCAAGTTCTCGGGCCGGACCCTGCTCGTCACAGCGGGCCTGCCCGACAGTGAAGCGCTGCTGCTCATTCGTGAAGGCGTGTCCGGCATCTTTCACAAGCACCAGTCGCCCGAGGCCCTCCATCGCTGCATCCGGGAAGTGGCGGCGGGCCGGATTCTCATCGAACAGGAGTACCTGCGGACCCTCGTCCAGTCCGGCGTCGCCGCACCTCCGTCACCCGCGCCGCGCCTGACAGAGCGCGACAGGCAGATCCTGCGGTGCCTGCTGGAAGGCCTGTCCAATAAGGAGATCGCGACCCACCTGCTCATCTCGGAAAGCGCCGTGAAGGCCTCGCTCCAGCAGCTCTTTGCGAAGACCGAGGTGCGCACCCGCAGCCAGTTGGTGCGCCTCGCGCTGGAGCAGTTCTTCGACGAGATCCAGCGCTAGGAACCCGTCCGTGAGCCGTGCAGTAGGATAGGGACGGAAACTCTCCCCGAGGTGCTGCCCATGTCCGGTCACGCTATCGATCGCAGAACCTTTGTTCGCGCCCTCCCCACCTTGGGCGCTGCCGCCGCGGCCCAGGCCGCTGCGGGCGATCTGGTGATCGACCCGGCGCCGCTCTTCGACATCTCGCCCTGGCTCTACATGCAGTTCATGGAGCCGCTGGGCGCCACCGACAGCAGCGTCGAGGCCGCCTGGGACTATGACAAGGACGACTGGCGGCAGGACTTCGTCGAAGCAACCCGCGACCTCGCCCCCGATGTGGTCCGCTTCGGCGGCCTCTACTCCCGCCACTACAAATGGCGCGAGGGCGTCGGCCCGGCGGACAAACGCCCCGCCATCCGCAACTACTTCTGGGGCGGCAAGGAGACCAACCGAGTCGGCACCCACGAGTTTGTCGGCTACTGCCGGCGCGTCGGCGCCGAGCCCCTCTACTGCGTCAACTTCCTCGCCGACGGCGAGCAGCGCTTCCACCACACACCGGAAGGCGACCGCACCGCCGATGCGCGCGAGGCCGCCGAGTGGGTCTCCTACGCCAATGACCCCGGCCATGCCGAGCGCAGGAAGAACGGCGCGGCCGATCCCCTCAACATCCGCCTCTGGCAGATCGGCAACGAGACGTCCTATGGCGACGTGACCTTCACCCGCGAGCAGTCCATTCAGCACACCCTCGAGTTCGCCCGCGCCATGCGGCAGCGCGACCCGTCCATCCAGCTCATCGGCTGGGGCGATCGGCACAAGAAGACCGAGGACCTGTGGGCCGGAGAGCTCCTGAAGCAGGCCGGCGAACACATCGACATGGTCGCCATCCACCTGATGGGCCAGAGCCCCAAACGCCCGGATACCGTGCTGAAGGGCCTCCGCTATCAGAAGGAGCCGGAGCGCGCGTGGGAGGAACTGCTGGAGCTCTCCAACAACGTGGAGACCCGCGTGAAGGAACTCGAGGACGTGATCACGGCCTCCGGCATGAAGAAGGGCATCGCCGTCACGGAGGGCCACCTCAGCCTGCCGCCGCACAATGCGAACCCGATCCTGGCCGAGTGGCTCACCGCCGCATATCACGCCCGGTCGCTGAACATCTACCAGCGCCACGGCGCCATGGTCAAGATCGCCACAGCCGCGGACTTTCAGGGCAATCGCTGGACGGTGAACGCCCTGACCCTGCAGACTCCGCGCGGCATCACCTATCCGATGCCGGTAGGCTCCATCGCCGGACTTTTCAGGAGGCACAACGGCCAGCAGGGCGTCGCCGTATCGAATGCACCCTCCGGCCTGGACATCGCCGCCAGCCGCACAGGGAACCGCGTCTACCTGCACGTGGCCAACCTGAACTACCGCGGCTCGATACAGGTGTCGTTTGCAGTGAAGGGGAGGGTGATTCAGGGGGGGCGGGTGGTGGCAATCGCACCGGAGGATCTGCGCCAGTACGTCGGCCTCGATCAGCCGGAGGCCTTCAAACCTGTGGAAACCAGGCTCCCGGACGGTACGGCGCCGAAGTGGACCTTCCCGGCCGGCTCCGTGTCCGCGGTCGAACTCGAACTGGCATCAGCATAGGACCCAGGGGCCGCGATACCCGGCGGCCCCTGATCCAAGCAGACTCAGAACTCGTAGCGCAGCGCGAACTGGAAGACGCGCGGGCTGCCGAATTGCGAGGTGTACTTCCCGAACGAACCCGGATCATTGATATCCGTGTTCGAGGTCGCCACGTCGAAGCGAACCGTGTTTGTCACGTTGAACGCTTCGGCACGGAACTGCAGGGTGTGCGGCATATCACGATGCGTGAACAACGTGAAGCGCTTGGACAGGCCCAGGTCGATGGTGAAGAACCCATCGCCGCGCAAGCCATTCCGCTGTCCGCTCTCGCCGGGCAGTGCGTAGTCGTAGCCGGCGAGGGCGTTCGCGGGGTCGCCGAACATGTTCGGTCCACCGGCCGCCCCGTCAATCGCCGCGGGCGCGTTCTTGGCCGTCCCGGTCTTGGGCACGACCCCGGTCTGCGAAGCGAAGCTGGGCACGTTCCAGTTCGTCGGCCAGACACCGCCGGCCACCGCTCCCGTGGGGAAGCCGCTGGATTGGCGCCAGATGCCGCTCAACTGCCAGCCGCCCAACAGGTTGTCCGTGACACGCGATGGGCTGCTGAGCCAGCGCTTGCCCTTGCCCACAGGCAGCTCCCAAACCCCCAGGGCGCTCACCAGGTGGGTGACATCGTAGTCGGAGACATCCTTCATCTGGCGGGTGTTCCAGGAGTTGATGATCTGCCCGCCGGTGGCCGAAGCCACTTCGCGCGCGGAGGAGTAGTCAATCGACTTGCCATACGTGTAGTTGACGTCCAGTTGGACGGTGGAGAAGCGCTTCCGCACGGTCCATTGCATGGCGTGATAGTAGCCCTTACCAACCGAACGCGCCGCGGCCAGCGATGAGAACTGGCTGTTGAACATCGAGTACGGCCCCAGCTTGCTGCACGACGGGAAGCACTCGCCGGTCTCGTCCGGCAGGTCGATGGACGTCAGCGCGGATGTCATGTCGGGATAGGAACCCGCAAACACCCTGTAGATGCTCTGCGTCGCGGAACGTGTGCCGGTGGCGGCCCCGGGCCACATGTTCTCCCAGAACGGGATCGGTTTCACATCGGCAGTGGCCGTCCCGCTGCGAGCCAGCAGCGCGAGTTGCTGGGCCGCCTGGAAGTACGTCTGGCCGGATGCCGGGTCCTTCAGGTTGGTCGGCATCGCCAGGTCGAAGTTGATCAGCGAACGGCGGGAGAGCCGGCCCACATAGGAGCCCTGCACCATCAGGCCGCCGGCGAACTCGCGCGAGATGCTGAAGTTCGTGTTCATCGTGTACGGCGCCTTCAGCTTCTCGTCGATGGAGTTCGAGATCGCGAAGTTGTCCGGCTGCACCTGCGGAAAGCCGCCGGCCGGCGCCTGCGGCAGGATGGATGGATCCCAGTTGTAGAAGCCGGTGAAGCGCGGAGCATCCGACGCCGAGTACGTCGGCGGCGGCTGCAGTTGGCTTGTCAGCCCCAGGGCACTGCCGGAATAGTTGGTGATGATGCCCTGGCCGAAGAGGTCGTAGAACAGCCCGAAGCCGGCGCGGATCGAGGTCTTGCCCGGACCGCCGAACAGCTTCTTCGACCAGCCGTCGGTGCCCTGCGGCGAGTAGGCCAGGCCGAGGCGCGGCGACCAGTTCTTGTGATAAGGGTACAGGTCGCGGCCGAGCTTGGAAGCCAGGTCGAACTGCACGGGAGCAACGCCCGCCTGCGACTGGCCGGAGTCGGCCAGGGCTTGGCGCTGAACGAACCAATCCGCAAAGGGGACGGCAGGATTCGTCTGGTAGCCGTTGCGCTCGTAGACCGGCGGCATGAGCGACAGGCGCATCCCGGCCGTGATTGTCAGGCTGCGGGTGGCACGCCACGTGTCCTGCACATACATCTCATACTCTTCCGAAGCGAAGCTGCGGCGGATGCCCTGCCCCAACGGCAGCAGGTTGCCCTTCAGGTCGTAGTTATAGTTCGCGGTGAGCTGGGTCATCAGGCCCAGCAGGTTCACGAACTGCCGCCGGTAGGCCGTGCCGCCCTGCGCATCGGCCACCTCAAACTCCCGTCCGCTGCCCAACAGGTAGTTGGCGTTGCTCAGCGCATTGGAGAAAGAATTGCCGAAGTCATAGCGGTTGTTGCGGATGAAGCGCATCACGCCGCCGAAGGCCACGCTGTGCGCGCCGTGGTTCCACGAGAAATCCTCTGAGATCTGGTGGACACTCGTGATGCGCGACAGCGAACTGGTGGTCGCATACCGGTTATCGATATCGCGGAAGTCCGCGAAGTTAGCGGTGAGCGAGCCGAGGTTGTCCAGGCCCTGCCGCGTGAAGCCGTAGTGGAAGCTACTGATCAGCGAGGGCGTCAGGGTCGCCGTGTAGCCGGCCGCCAAGCCCTTGCTGTTGTCGAGGTACTTACGTTGCGGCGGCTGATCCGGGAACTGCGGCACGCCGAGTGAATTGGTGTAGTCGTCGTTCTGCAGGTTCCCGCGCAGGAAGAACACGTGCCGGCCGGCGGAATCAGCGGTCCAGTCGATCTTGGCGATATAGGTGTTCCAGCTCAATGGCGCGCGCGCATTGAACCGGAAACCGGCGGTGTTCAGAAGGTCGCCGGAGGTCGTATCGTTCGGCATCGGGTAGGTCTTCAACAGGTCGAGCACGGCCTGATTCTGGCCGATGCCCAGGGGATCGAGCCGCTTGAAATCGGCCGGCCCGAGGGATCCGATGCTGCCGTCCTTGCGAACGTAGTGGAACAGGCCGTTGCGGAAGTCGGCGTTGGGCACCACGCGGACCGCGTTGATCTCGCTGCTGTCCCGCCGGCCTTCGTAGTTCAGGAAGTAGAACAGGCGGTTCTTCTGGACGGCGCCGCCCAGGCGTCCGCCGAACAGGTTGCGGTTCAGCTTCTCGCGCGGCACGCCGGCCGAGTTGTTGAAGAAGCTGTTGGCGCTGGTGGCGGTGTTGCGCAGGAAGTAATAGAGCGCGCCATGCATGTCGTTGGAGCCGCTGCGGGTGAGCAGGCTCACCTGGGCGCCGCTGGTGCGGCCGAACTCGGCCCCGGCGTTGGTGGTGATGGTGCGGAACTCCTGCACGGAGTCGAGTGTGGCGCGCAGGACGCTGGTGAAGGCGCTGCGCTGCTGCTGGTCGTTCACATCGACGCCGTCCAGCGTCACGTTGGCCTGGTCAGCCTTGCCGCCGTTCACCGAGCCGCTGCGGAAGTCGCTCTGCACGCCCGGTTCCGGTTCACCCAGATAGGTGACGCCGGGCTGGATGGAGAGCAGGCCAACAACATTGCGAGCCTCCAGCGGGAGTTCGAGGATCGGCTTCTCGCCGATCGCATTGCCAACAGAGGCATCGGTGGTGTTGATTTGTGTAGATTCGGCTGAGACGGAAACTACTGTGGATACAGAGCCGACACTTTCAAATGTTAAGTTGACGGTTGCGGGTGTATTCACAAGTAGCCGGACATCGTTGACGATCAGATCATTAAAGCCTTTGGCTTTTGCAGTGATCTGGTAGAGCCCGGGCTTGACCTGCGGCAGCGCGTAGCGGCCCTGGGTATCGGAAGTCGTATCGCGGCTGGAGCCTGTTTGCGGGTCTCGGAGCTGGATCTTCACGTCCGGAACCGGCAGCCCGCTGGGATCGGTAACCGTGCCATTGACGGAGGTGGCGGCCTGGCCAAACAACGCAGCCGCCATAAGGAAAGTGAAGCTTGTGGCGTTGACGATTTTATTCATTGGGACCTCAAATGTACATCCCTGAAGCGAAGGGATAAGTTACCCCAATTAGATACTAAAATCGATTGTGCCGGCGATCAAATCAACTTTTGTCTCCTGGCTGTCATTTGCGTAAATTTATATGTGATCTTTGCAACAGAGACTAACCCTCTGAAGATAGGCACAC
The DNA here is from genome assembly GCF_015277775.1 of Paludibaculum fermentans. NCBI lineage: Bacteria > Pseudomonadati > Acidobacteriota > Terriglobia > Bryobacterales > Bryobacteraceae > Paludibaculum > Paludibaculum fermentans. The sequence continues at coordinate 7,332,942 of NZ_CP063849.1, read as the reverse complement.
AGACAGCAAAACGCCCCGGCTGCGGGGGCCGGGGCGTTCTGGTTGGAGTTTGTGTTCAGCCTAGAACTGGTTCCAGAGGAACTGGTTGTAGACTTCGTGGTGGTACTGAACTTCCTGCGGCTTGACGAACGTGCCCAGCAGGCGCGGGCAGCGGTCGGCGGAGGCCTGCTTCAGTTCCGCGTAGCGAGCCTTGACGTCGGCGCCGAGCATCGTGCTGGTCCATTCGGCACTGGTGAAGTTCGCCAGCGCGTCGTAGATGTTGTCCGGCAGATAGCGGTCGGCCTGGCGCAGGTTCTTGATCTTGGCGATCTCGCCGTCGAGGCCGGTCTTGAAGACCGAGTAGAGGACGAGGTAGGGATTGGCGTCGGGACCGACGGAGCGGACTTCGACGCGCGAGCTGCGCTCGTTGCCGATCGGGATACGCACCATCGAACCGCGATCGACGGCCGAAGCCTTGATCTGGTTCGGGGCTTCGAAGTGCGGGTCGAGACGGCGGTAGGCGTTGACGCTGGCGTTGAGGGCCAGGCAGATGTCGTTGCCGTGGGTGAGGATCCTGTCGATGAACTGCCAGCCGAACTTGCTGAGCTTCTCTTCGCCCTTGGGATCCCAGAAGATGTTCTTGCCGCCCTTGCTGATCGACACGTTGGTGTGCATGCCGCTGCCGTTGACGCCGACGACCGGCTTGGGCAGGAAGCTGGCGGTGAGGCCCATCTTGGTGGCGACCTGGCGGCAGATCAGCTTGTAGAGCTGGATCTGGTCAGCGGCGGCAACCACTTCGCCGTAGCCATAGTTGATTTCGAACTGGGACGGGGCGACTTCGGGGTGATCCTTCTCGTTCTCGAAGCCCATCGCGCGCTGCACTTCAGCGGAGGTGTCGATGAACTGGCGCAGCGGATCGCCGGGCAGCGAGTGGTAGTAGCCGCCGGTGTTCACGTACTCGAACTTACCCGTCTCGTTGTAGCTCCGCTCGGCGTCGGCGCCCTTGAACAGGAAGCCTTCGATTTCGTTGGCGGCGTTCAGGGTGTAGCCGTTCTTCTGGAACTGGGCGTTGGAGAAGGTCTTGAGGACGCCACGGATGTCGCCGGTGTAGGCGGAGCCGTCCTTGTCGATGACTTCACCGAACACCAGCACTTTGCCGGAGCCGAAGATGTCGGAAGGAGCCCAGTAGAAGGCGCTCCAGTCCATGCCAAGGCGCAGATCGCTCTCGCGCTGTGCCGTAAAGCCGCGGATGGAGGAGCCATCGAACGTCAGGTTGTCCCAGCTCTTGACAAGGAACTTCTTGTCATAGTCGAGCATGTGCAGGCGGCCTTCCAGGTCGCTGAACAGGACAGTGACGGCCTTGATCCGCTTCTCATCGGTAAGGTACTTCAGCCGCTCTTCCTGAATCTGATCGGCCGGAACGCGATTCTTACGTTGCTCCTTGGCAGCCAGATTCAAGTCTTCGAGCTCTGCGTAAGAAAGGCTCAGAAAGTCTTGCAGTGGGTTGGACATCTATCTCCTCTGACGTACGAATCTAAGATTCTCTCCTGGATGGAAAGCCGTGAACGAAGTGATCGAAGGGGCACCATCAACCTGCGTCGACTCCGGCCCAACGACACACCCGGCCGGGATCCGACCGGGCAAGTACAACCAAAGATTGATTATCCGCCACAGCCCCCCCGTGCCAGCAACGGGTTTGGCCTTCTTTAGTAATCGGATTTTTTTATGGGCTCGGTTTGAGGAATTAATGAGGCAACGGAGGGCACCGTAACCCACTCATCAAGTGTCACTTAGAGGATACGGCAGGCGCGCCTGGGGGCCAATTGCGAAGCCGCGCAACGCTCTTTCGGACAGCGCTGCCAGCCTCCACCAGCATCAGTTGACCTTATGACGCAGGGGATTCTGCTTCCTGCCTTCCCATTGCGCTGTTAGAATCGACACTGCGACGGCCCCAGAGGACCTACATACGATGACCCCCAATGAAGTAATCGAGTACGCGAAACAGCAGGGCGCACGGCAGATCGACTTGCGGTTCACAGACCTGCCCGGCCTCGCCCAGCACATTTCATACCCCATCGGCCAGTTGACCGAGGACAGCTTCGAGGAAGGCTTCGGCATCGACGGATCGAGCATCCGCGGCTGGGCTGCGATCAACGAGAGCGACATGCTGCTGATCCCGGATCCGAACACGGCCTATATGGATCCGTTCTTCGAGACGCCGACGCTGTGCATGATCGGCGACATCCAGGATCCGATCACGCGGCAGAAGTACGACCGCGATCCGCGCTGGATCGCCAAGAAGGCCGAGATGTACCTGAAGAACAGCGGCGTCGCGGATACGATCTATTTCGGCGCGGAAGCTGAGTTCTTCATTTTCGACAACATCCGGTTTGATCAGAATCCGCATAGCGGCTACTATTTCATCGACGCGGAAGAAGGGCGCTGGAACTCCGGGCGCGAGGCCAACAACCTCGGCTACCGGCCGCGCTATAAGGAAGGCTACTTCCCGCTGCCGCCGACGGACCATTATCAAAACCTGCGCGCCGAGATGGTGGAGACGATGTTGAAGGTGGGGCTCGACATCGAGTGCCACCATCACGAAGTCGCCACGGCCGGGCAGTGCGAGATCGACCAGCGGTTCGACACGATGGTGAAGTCGGCCGACAACATGATGCTGTACAAGTACTGCATCCGGAACGTGGCCTACCGTCACGGCAAGACGGTCACGTTCATGCCGAAGCCGCTCTTCGGCGACAACGGCAGCGGCATGCACTGCCACCAGAGCCTGTGGAAGGGCGGGCAACCGCTGTTCGCGGGCGACGGCTATGCGGGGCTGAGCCAGATGGCGCTGTGGTACATCGGCGGATTGCTGAAGCACGCCCGGGCGCTCTCGGCGATCATCGCCCCGACGACCAACTCCTACAAGCGGCTGGTGCCGGGCTACGAAGCTCCGGTGAACCTTGCCTATTCGCGCCGCAACCGCTCGGCCGCGGTGCGCATTCCGATGTACTCCTCCAGCCCGAAGGCGAAGCGGGTCGAGTTCCGGCCGCCGGATCCGTCGGCGAATCCGTACCTCGCGTTCGCGGCCATGCTGATGGCCGGCCTGGACGGGATCGTCAACAAGATCGATCCGGGCGAGTCGCTGGACAAGGACATCTACGACCTGTCGCCCGAGGAACTGAAGGCCGTCCCGTCGATGCCTGCGTCGTTGGACGAGGCCCTGCAGTGCCTGGAAGAAGACCACAACTTCCTCCTGAAGGACGACGTCTTCACGGAAGAACTGCTGGAGACCTGGATCACGTACAAGCAGAAGAATGAGGCCGATGCGGTCCGGTTGCGCCCGCATCCGTACGAGTTCGCGCTGTACTACGACATCTAGACGGATGGTTTCCTGAGATCGAGAGGCGCGAGTTCCGGCTCGCGCCTTTTGTGTGTCAGGCTGGAGTCATGGCCGGCCAGATCATCCAAGTCAGCATCTCGAAGGGCGGCGTGCCTAAGCTCGCTATCCAGGAAGCCTGGGCCGGACCGCTGGGCCTGGACGGGGATGTGCAGCGCAACCTGAAGTATCACGGCGGGCCGCGCAAGGCGATTCTGCTGATCTCGCTGGAGGACCTGGAAGGACTGCAGGCCGAGGGCTTTGCGGTATCTCCGGGCGCGCTGGGCGAGAACCTGACGGTGCAGGGCATCGATTTTCGCCAACTGCGCGAGGGTCAACGCTTTCGAGCCGGCGACGCGGTGCTGGAGCTGACGCAGTTGCGGCAGCCGTGCAAAACGCTGGAAGTGTACAACAGCGGCGAGCCCGGCAAGATCCAGCGGGCGGTCTATCAGAAGGACGGGATCCCCGGCTCAGCGAAGTGGGCCCGCTGCGGGTTTTATGCCAGCGTGGTGCAGCCGGGACGAATCTGTACCGGGGCTATAATCGCTTTAGTAGATCAAAAAGTCTAGGTCAGACTGGCGGCCTCGTTGCACGATTCTCTACTGGCGGTTGAACACGACATCCCTCCGGATTTGCGGCAAGGACTAGAAATCCTGTTGAGCCAATCGGCAGACCCGCAGGTGGCGGTGCGCCGGCTGGAGACGTTTTGTGCCCGCTATCCGAGCGAGTTTCAACAGATTGCCTACTCCCCGTTTGGCCTCCAGGCACTGGTGGCGGTGTTCTCCGCGAGTGACTTCCTTTCGGAAGAGCTGCTGCAGCATCCGGTATGGCTGCTGGGGTTGCTGCATGCGGGCTGGCTGCATCGCGGCCGGACTCGGGAAGAGATCGATGCGGAGCTGGCCGACTGGCTGCTATCCGGGTCGCTGCCCTCGCCCGCCCTCCGCATGGCGGAGTTCCGGCGGAAGCAGATCCTGCGGATCCTATTGAGGGATGTGCTGGGGTTTGGCGCCCTGCCGGAGATCACGGAAGAGCTCTCCAACCTGGCCGACGCGCTGCTGGACGCGGCCTATAGCCGGATCCGGCTGGAACTGGCGCAGAAGTATGGCTCGCCGAGACTGGCGGACGGAAGCGAGTGCGGCTACTCGATTCTGGCGCTGGGCAAACTGGGCGGGCGGGAGCTGAACTACAGCTCGGACATCGACCTGATGTTCGTGTACGAGGGCCCGGGCAACACCGACGGGGCGCAGGCGATCAGCAACCAGGAGTTCTTCAAGAAGATCTCGAACCAGCTCACAGACCTGATGGGGACCTACACGGCCGAGGGCATGATCTACCGGGTGGACCTGCGGCTGAGGCCGGATGGGCGGCTGGGCGAGGTGTGCCTGTCGATGGACGCCGCGAAGAACTACTACGACACCAGGGCCCGCGACTGGGAGTTGCAGATGCTGATCAAGGCGCGGACGGCGGCCGGCGACAAGGAGCCGGGCCGGCAACTGCTGGAGTGGGTGCAGCCGAAGATCTACTCGACGACCTTGGACTTCTCGCACATCGAAGCGATGTCCGAGACGCGGGAGCGGTTGAACGAGAAGCTGAGCTCGCGGCGGCGGGCGACGGGTATCGACGTGAAGCTGGCGCGGGGCGGGATCCGGGACATCGAGTTCCTGGTGCAGTGCCTGCAGCGGCTGCACGGGGGCCGGGAGACGTGGATCCGCAACTCGTCGACGCTGCTGGCGCTGGTGCGGTTGCGCGACAAGGACCTGCTGTCGGACTCAGAGTACTCGCGGCTGGCTTCGGCGTACCAGTATCTGAGGCATCTGGAGCACCGGCTGCAATTCGCGGCGGACCGCCAGACGCATCTACTGCCGGAGAAGCTGGAAGAGCAGGCGCTGGTGGCGCGCCGCATGCCGCCGGGGCTACTGGGCGGCCAGACTACGCCGGAAGCGCTGCTGATGACGTTGAACGCGCACCTGGAACATGTGCAGGAGATCTACGAGCGCGTCATCCATGCGCAGCAGACGATGTACTACACGCATACGCCGGCGCAGCCGCCGCCCGGCGGGCTGAACGTGGAGAGCCTGCCGGAGCCGAACGGTCCGGATGCAGCCCCGTCGAGCAACCTGATCCGGTTCCTGGACCAGAAGGCGCCGGGCTTTGCCGGCTCCGTGGCGCGGGCCCGGCTGGGCCGTTCGCTGACGGCGTTCGAGCATTTCCTGGAGCGGGTGATCAAGCGCGACGACTGGCTGGAGGCGCTGAACGGCGACGCGGTGCTGAGCGGGTATCTGCTGGACCTGTTCGCCCACAGCCCGTACTTCGCCGAACAGTTGATGCGGCAACCGGAATACTTCGAAGAGATCCGCACGATGCGGCTGCGAGGCCGGTCGACTTCGGCGTTCGCGGAGATCATGCCGCTGCTGGAAGATGCCGTGGAGATGCGGCGCTTCTTCCTGCGGCAGATGTTCCGGCTGCAGGTGGAGAGCATCTGCCTGCAGGTGCCGATCTTCGAGACGCTGGAGCGGACTTCGGCCCTGGCGGACGCGGCGATCGCCTCGGTCTACCGGCTGGCGGTCGCGCAGGCGTTCAGCGCCAATCCGCCGGCCACGGCAGGCTACGAGCCCGGATCGCAGATGATGGTGATCGCGCTGGGGCGGCTGGGCATGCAGGAGTTCGACCTGGCCTCGGACGCAGACCTGCTGTTCGTCATCCCCGATGCGGACCTGCCGGAGCTCCACTTCTGGACGCGGGTAGCGGAGAAGATTGTCACCATCCTGTCGTCGTATACGGGCGATGGAACGATGTTCGCGGTGGATACGCGGCTGTGCCCGAACGGCAAGGGCGGCGCGCTGGTGCAGAGCGAGAGCACCTATCACGAGTACTTCGCGAAGACGGCGGAGGCGTGGGAGGGCGTCGCGTACATGAAGACGAGGGCGGTGGCGGGCGATGTCGAACGGGCCACCTCGTTCCTGGCCGACCTGCAGAAGGTGGACTGGCGGCGGTATGGACAGAGCGGCCGGTCGAAGCAGCAGTTGCGCCACATGCGGATGCGGATCGAGAAGGAACTGAGCGAGGACAATCCGCTGAAGACGGCCGTGGGCGGGTACTACGACATCGACTTCTCGCTGATGTATTTGCGGCTGCGGGGCGCGGGCCTGTTCTTCAAGGTGTTGAACACGCCGGCCCGTATCGAGGTGCTGGAGCAGATGGGGCACCTGGATCCGAATGACGCGCATTTCCTAAAGAACGCGGCGACGTTCTATCGGGCGGTGGACCACGGTCTGCGGCTGATCTCCGGGCATACCGAGGGCAGTCTGCCGAACTCGGAGTGGCAGTTGCAGATGCTGACCAAGCTGGTGCGGCGGTGGGTGCCGGAGCATCTGTGCGACCAGCCGCTGGGGCTGGAGCTGCTGCAGATCCAGGGCCGGACGCGAGAGTATTTTGAGCGGCTGTTCGGCGAGGGGCGGAGCTGACGCAGGCGGAGGCCGTGTTGGGTTTGATTCGCCTGATTGGCTGAGTAGCGGCCGTGCCGGCCGGCAGGACCCGGAAGGGGAGATCGCTTCCGGGGGGCGTTGGGCCCAGTTGGGGTGGCTTCGTTTCCTCAGATTCCCTGGTGGTTGGTGGCGCGGAGGCCGGGGTGCGCCGCGCCCCTGATGGATTCCGGATTTAATTGTCAAAGATCAAGTGACTGGAGAGTTGGGGCGCGTAGGTGCCCGTGGTGGTGGCCTTGCGGCTGGACTCTTGCTATTGAAGGCTCGGCCGTACTCCGGGATCGAGCGAACGGCGGGGGCGGATTGCTTTTCGTTAGGAATCGGGCAGTGGCAGGGCTGGTGAGGGCCTCAATCGTGGCTTCGTTTCCCCTGATGATGGGTCCGCGTTGAGGGGTTGAGTGGGTTGCGGTGGCTTTGATCGCTCAGGCGGACGGGATTGCGGGGCCGGACGGGGGCCGCGCGATTGGATGTGGTGGTGGATTGGCTGGGTGGCGGCTGCGGTTGGGACCGGCGAGGGGTTCGGGGTTGGGTTTGATGCCTCGGGGAGAGTGGATTCCGGGGTGGAGGCCGTGCTGGCCGGGGAGGAGATGAGGTTGGGCGTGAGGCCTTGATGGAGAGATGGTTGGGGGCTTCGTGTGGCTGCCCGCTCGTTGACACTCGCGGCTCGGTTCGCGGGTGTGGGCGCTGGGGCGGCCGTGGTGTCGGGGTGTTCGGGGTTGCGGGGCTCGGTGGGTACGGGCGGCACGGGTGGGTGGCTGGTTGGGGAGTTTTGGGTGGTTATCCGCTCGTTGACACTCGCGGCTCCGTTTGCAGCGGCTCCGTTTGCGGCGGCTCTGTTTGCTTCGCGGGCCTGGTTGGCTTCGTTTGACGGGGCGGGTTTGCGGGCGTGCTTGAGAAAACGGAGGCTTAGGCCGGGGGCCGTGGGTGGGCGGATGGCCTTCACTGGTTGCGGGGCTGGGACCGGGCGGACCGGGCGGCAGGCGCCTTGCACCTTTGCTAGAAGTTGGAGGCCGAGGGGCGGCGGAACGAGATTGCTGTTGCCTGACGCAGGCGCCTGGTCTTCCGCAGTCACTGAGTTCGTGGGGGTTGCACTGGCTTGCGCGGTTAACGCTATGGGCCGGGTGGAACCGGCGGCCGCGGCGAAGAGGGCCTGGACTCGGGCGGGGATGGATTGCTGATGAGCCACGTCTCCCGTCAGATAAGGGAAGGCGGACTTCTGGATCGCCCGGATCCGCACACAGATCCAGGCGTGATAGCGGCCCAGGGCCTGGACGACTTCGCCCTGGTTCTCGCGGATCCAGAGCGCGGCTTGGGGGATGGCTTCGTTGTTGGCCCGGAGGGCTTCGGCCCAGAGCTTGCCTTCGAGTTGGAAGAGGCGGCGCTCGTGGCCCCGGAGGATCAGGCGGTGTACTGAGAGCGAGCGGAACTTTGGGTTGGCGATGTCCGCGGTCTGCTGCAGCGCCTGATGGTAGAGACGCGCTTCGATGTCTTCCGGCAGGTGGTGCGGGCCGGAGTAGAGGTTGTGGCGGGTGGCGTTCTGTGAGACCCGGAGCTTGCCTTCGGCGGTGCGGGGCCCGGTCGATTTCTGGGCGTTGGCGCGGTTGGCGGCGAGGCGGCGCTCGGAGATGGGTTGGTTGGCCATGGCGGTTCCCGGCGCTGGGGGTCAGCGGGCGTTGCTCCTCGAGGCCGGGAGGGCGGCCCTGGGAACGGTCCTGCGCGGCTTGAGACGCGGAGCGGGGCCGATCTGCTGGTGGACGTCGTCGCGGAGCGCTGCCAGGAGGGCTTGGTCCGCGATGCAGGTGATGAGGCCAGCAGCCTGTGGCCGCAGATGCACAGGCGCGTTCGCACGGTCGTGGGTGGTTACCAGGAAACGGCTCGAGCGTACCATGTCGTCCGTATTCGTATTGAAAGTCTGCATCGTTGTTCTCCTTGGGCAACGTTATACACGCCGATCCTATGAATTGGAGGGCTTTTCGGCGTAACCGATTGATTCGAAAGCGACGATAAATTTCGAACTCGTGAACTGCTGTTGGCGGCGGGGCGGAAATGGGGGAGAAGTCGAGCGGACGGGGGGTGGTTTCGAGGCGGCGGGTTGGTCCCTGGCGGGGTGGGGACGCTTTTCTTGGGTCTGGCTGTCGCCTTTCTTATGGGTCGACGGTTGGCTTGAATTGGGCTCGAAGCTGCAGGGCACGGCGGGTGTCCGAGATTTCTCTCACCAGGACTCCCTCCTCTGGCAGGCTCAACTTATACTCCCGGGCTAAGACTTGGTTGTTCAGGTTTCCGAGTGCGTAGTGCGCCACCGCGTCGTTCCGTTCCGAACAGAGCACCAAGCCAACGGGCGGGTTCTCGCCGGGCAGGATCCAGTGTTCGCGGGCATAGTTCAGATAGAGATTCATCTGGCCGGCGTCCGCGTGGGAGAAGCGGCCGAGTTTCAGATCGATGAGGATCAGGCTGCGCAGCCGGCGATGGAAGAAGAGCAAGTCCACCCGGTACCATTCATCGCCCACCCGCAGACGCTTCTGACGGGCCATGAAGGCGAAGTCGTCTCCGAGTTCCAACAGAAAGTGCTCCAGGTGCTGGATCAACGCCTCCTCGAGTTCGTGTTCGGAGTATTCGTCTTTCAGGCCGAGAAACTCGAGTACGAAAGGGTCCCGGATTTGCTCGTCGGGTGTGAGGTCATCGCCCGGCTGCCTTCGTGCTACGAGATTCCGCCGCGCGGCTTTGGAACGCTCGTAGAATTGAGAAGCGATCTGGCGGTCCAACTGGCGAACGGACCATCCGGAGCTCAAAGCCTGCTTCTCGTAGAAACGCCTGGCCGATAGATCCTGGACGGAGAGCAACCGGACATAGTGGGACCAGGAGAGCGGAAACGGCGGCAATTGTCCAGACGCTGTCTGGACGGTTGTGAGCGCCGAAGATTGTTCAGACGGTGTCTGGACAATCTCCTGGAAGGAGAGGTAGAACTGACGCATCTGAAATACGTTGGTTCTCGAAAAACCCTTTCCGAATCGGGCCGTGAGGTCCATGGCCAACTGCTCGACCAGTTGATCGCCGTAGTTCGCCTTGCGTTGCCCGGATTGTTCTTCCTCGACGATGCGTCGACCGATCTCCCAGTAGGCCGAGGTGATGATGGAGTTGACGGCTCGCCCTGCCGCGCGCCGGGACTCTTCGAGCAACGCGACAATGCCATCGAACAGGGGCTGGTATGCGCCGGTCTTCGCGACTCCCGGTGGTTTCGTCACTGTCTCTCAGGTTAACCAGTTTCCACGAGGCAGTTTGTGCGCGTGGTGGTTAGGCCGGGTTGGTCACGATGTTTGATTGAAGCCGCCAAGGTGGCCCCGCTGTGGAACCCGCAGCTCAAACTGGTGCACGAACGGGAAAAGAACCGGGGCAATCCCAACCGAGCCACGTTGGCCGTGGCTCGGAAGCTGGTGGCCTACCTGTTGGCGGTGGATCGCAGCGGCCAGGAATTCCAGCCGCGCGCGATCGCGGAGAAAGAAACCGGATGCCTGGAGGAGCAGGTTGCAATGCCAGCGCAATAACAAGCATTGAAGAACGAACAAAGAATCTGCTGTTGATGAGAGCCAGCACCGGCCGTTCCTCCCGAAACTCGGGACTGCGCAAAGGGCCCGCAAGGTCCGGATGCGCCACACAGGCTGTTTGAGGCCGGCCGGTAGTCCAAACTCAATCTTCCGCGAAGGCCCGAGACGGGCACGGATGCGGCCAATGGATGTCTGGCCACGCCGGCATTCGGCGATGGTCCAACCTGAAGCTGGGGACGTCGACAGGGAGATCGGCCGGGCGAAGGAAGTTCCACCAACGGGAGCGCAGCGATTAGTGTGTTTTCCCTTGACAACTACTTATCATGGATGTCGCCTTTCGACTGGACGGCGCTCCGGTATCAGCGCCGCCCCAGCAGCCAGAAGCAACGCGGACAAGTGGCTACTTATGAGCGCAGGGGTTGTCCTCAATCGGTGGTGATTCGAACGCCTCAATCATGATTTGCCCAAACAACCAGCCACTGCCCGCCTGGTACGCTCTGACCAGTGAGGGCGTTTCACTCTCCTTTCCTGAGGCTTCCCGGTATCGACCGCAACCGCGAACCATCCAGTACTTGAACCTCTGGTTGTAAGTCACAGAAGCCGTGCGAAACCCAACCATCGGACGCAGGCTCTCCATCTTCTTCACAAAAGCCGACCGGGAAGATGGTTGCTCCTCTCTCGTCAGATCGTATAAGTCAGACCATTTGCCCTGCCTATACAGGGACAGCAGGGTCTCGAACGCACTGGAGAAAGACACTCGCTGCGATGGTGGTAGCGAGGAGAGCCACCCTCCACGATTGAAATCCTCGGACGGCGCCCGCTGAGTGGGAGTTTGCGCAGCGCCGATTCCAGAAAGCGCCGCCAGTACCATTCCCATTGTCACGGCAACAGCTAGCGATCTCATTTCCCACTCACATTTACCAGAAGTCGGCCATTCTTCTCGCCCTCACCGACCCCGTTTGGGTCAAGTCTGAATACCGCTTTCAGTACATTCTGCAGCGGCTCCGTTGTGCAGCCGTGGGCACTCTTGTCCAAGATAGATCCGCCAGCCCCGAATTCGGCCCGACTGGACGACTGAGAGGGGTGCCCTCCTACAATTAGGCGTTGGCGCAGTTTCGTTTTCTCACCGGGACCGCGCCGCACACCACACCCAAGGAGGGCAAGACAATCCTACAAGCCGCCAGTCTCTTCAATCAACTGCTGCACCACTTCCCCCGCAACGAGTTCGCCTCTCTCGTCAAGAAGCACGGCGCCGAACGCTCCGCCAAGGGCTTCACCTGCTGGACCCAGTTCGTTTCCATGCTCTTCTGCCAACTGGGCCGCGCCGACTCCCTACGCGAAATCTGCAATGGACTCAGCTGCTGCCTCGGCAGACTCGTGCACCTCGGCATCGCCAAAGCACCATGCCGTTCCACCCTTTCCTATGCCAACGAACACCGGCCTGCCGCCCTGTTCGAGGATCTCTTCTGGACCTCGCTGGCCCGCTTCCGCGACAGTGGGGCCCTCGGCCAGCGCAAACACAAGTTCCGTTTCAAAAACAAGCTGCTCAGCCTGGACTCGACCACCATTACGCTGTGCCTGAACCTGTTTCCCTGGGCGAAGTACCGTCGCGCCAAAGGCGGAGTGAAGGCGCATGTGCTCCTCGACCATGACGACTACTTGCCGGCCTATGTGCTGCTCACTGAGGCCCGCCGGAGCGATGTCAAAATGGCCGACGCATTCCTACTCAATCCCGGCTCCATCGTCGCCATGGATCGCGGCTACAACGACTACTCCCTCTTCGGCCGCTGGACGGAGGCCGGCGTCTTCTTCGTCACCCGCCTGAAGGACGATGCCCAGTTTGAAATCGTCGAGGAGCGGACAACGCCGCAGCACAGCGCGATCTGCGTCGACCAGATCATCCGCCTCACTTCGGACAAGGGCCGCGCAGGCTGCCCGCATCTGTTGCGCCGGGTCGTGGTCTGGGTCCCCGAAAAGGAGGATGTCATCGTGCTGCTCACCAACCACCTGGAGTTCGGCGCGACGACCATTGCCGCCATCTATAAGGACCGCTGGAAACTGGAATTGTTTTTCGAAAGCTCGACATGTTGCACTCCTTCGGATGTTAAGGAATTTCAAGGCTCATCTGCCCTGAAGTTTCCGTTGGTGGGGTTGTCGGCTCGTTTCGATCAGCCACCCATTGCTCCACGTCTACCCGCCGTAGAATCCACGGGGCATTTGGACAGATCTGCGTGGCCTTCAGCCGTTTCAGCCGGATCAGCCGTAGGACAGTGGTTTGTGTGACGCCGAGAATGTCTGCCGTTTCGCTGACCGATACTTCGCCGCGGCTCTGCCGCTCTCCCTCGCGGTAGACCTCAATTTTGTGATTGCAGCGCAACGAGCAGACATGTCGTGCCGTCCAGGTCTTACCGTGCGCCGTCGGCTTTCGGTTGCGGTTGAGTAGCGCCGCGATCCGGGCGTCCGGTTCGATCCTTGCCAATGCGCGGACCGTTTCCACTACCTCGTCGTCGGTCACATACCTGTGCCGACCGGCGCGAATCTTGGAGAACTCCGTCTGCGTATGATCGCCGCCTTGCCAATGCAGGACAAAGCGAATCGTCTCTCCCTCGCTGGTAACGACGATCTCCTTTAGCGCAATTCGAAGGAGCCGCTTCTTATGCTCCGGCGAAGTGAGCGCATCGTCCCACAGCGAGGGGAGATCTCGTGCAAAGTCCAGCAGTTTTCGTTTCTGCTCGTCGGTGAGGGGGCTCTCTCGGCGTTGCTGTAGGGCCGCAAGTTCTGCCTCCACCCGCGCTTCCTCAGCCAACGCCAGATTCCAACGCCGTTCGAGTTCCGCCGCCACAAGGCGGTTCGCCGGATCAACCGCATCGTATTGGCGCCGGGCACGCGTCACATCGTAGCGTGCCTGCTCCAATGCCAGGGCTTTCTGCCTGACCCGCTCGTCGCTTCCTCCCTGTAGCGACTCCATTGCCTCTATGGCCGCTTCGGTGCCGAGCGGCGCAAGGCATCCTAGCAGTTGCTCCGACACCAGACGGTCGGCGCGCAGACCGCCGAACATGACACAACAGGGATGATCGCGATTGAGAACATACCCCGAACATTGGTAGCGAATCACGCCAGGCCGCGGAGACTGTGCGAGCAGCTTGGCGCCGCAATGGCCGCAACGCAGCAGTCCCGCAAGAATCGCTCCACCTTGCCGTACTGATCCTCGCACCGACGCGCTTTTCGCATTTTCGTTGTCGGCAATCACCGCCTGATTGCTCCGATAGGCATCCCAGTCAATGTAACCCTCGTGATGCTCCGTGATCAATACAGCCCAGTCTTCTTGCCGGGGTTGTTTGCTCCGGCAGACCCGCTTCTGGCCGTCCTCCAACCGTACTGTCGTTTTGCTTTGCCCATAGGTGTACGCTCCGGCGTAGACAGGGTTCTTCAGTATGCTGTGCACCGCGTGGTATCGAGCCGGCTGCCAGACTACTTCTCGCGAAGTCTCCGGCCCGCGAGCAACGGGCATCTGAATCTGGTTTCGGTCCAACCAGAAGAAGACCTGCCTCGCACTGCCCAACTCGGTGAACTTGCGGAAGATCAATTCCACCGTGGAGGCGATCCTGACGTCGGGATCTTTCTCGATCTGATCGTCGGTGCCTTTGACATACCCAATTGGGACGCGCCGTACCAAAGCGCCACGCTCGGCCTTCTGCCGCAAGGCTGATTGCGCGCGCTCCCGAAACGTCGCGATTTCCATTTCGCTGATCGTGCCCTTCATCCCCAACAACAATCGATCGTTGGTAAGCCTGGGGTCGTATGTGGTATCAGCATCGATCAACAGCGCTCCGACGATGCTGCAGAATTCGAGCAAGGTGTGCCAGTCCCGGCCGTTACGCGCGAGTCGCGACGCCTCAACGCTGAACACCGCGCCCACTTGCCCATTGCAGAGAGCACGAAGCAGGCGCTCAAATCCAGGACGGCGTGTGCCCGCCCCTGAGATGCCGAGATCTTCGTCGATAACGTCGACGTCCTGCCAGCCCAAGCCGCGCGCGCGGTCGGCGAGAGAATACTGCAGGCGCTGGCTCTCGAGGTTGTGCCGCACCTGGTCGGGTGTGGACTGGCGAATGTATATGCAGGCTCGCCGGGCCAGGTGATCGGCGGTGATTTTACTCATCGCCTTTTTCCTCCTCGCGGAGCGCCTTGGCCAGCGCCCGTAGCCAGTGCACCACAGCTTGGCGTAGTTGTTCCTGCACTTCCGGCGGAAGGCGAACGCCCAAAGCTGGCGGCTGTTCTTCGAAGAGTTGGCGTTGGCGGCTTGCCCAATTCTGCAGCATCGTGATCCTCCTCGAGCACATTGTGCACACGAGAGGACAAACAGGCCTCGGTGACGCGCAGCATCTCGAGCATAGTCCGAATTGGCAGACGCCCGGCAGAGACGATCCGTGGGCTGGCTGACTCAGGCTGCGTCATCCAGGCTGCCACCGCGAGCGGCCTGCCATCGAGGCGGCGAACGACGAAGTGGACCTCGTCGAGAAACTCGTACTTCCTGACTACTGGTAGGCTTTGCCCGTGTCCTGGCCGAAGAGCTCGGTGTGAGCATTGTTCCAGTGAGAATGCGCTGCAGCGAGACCCTCCGCATCCAGATTTGGACAGCCTTGATCGCTCTCCTGCTGTTGAAGTGGCTGCATCACCTTTCCAGCGCCAACTGGTCCTTGTCCAACCTAGCCTCGCTGCTGCGGCTGAACCTGTTTACCTACCGCGAATTGACCAAGTGGCTCAACCATCCGCTCGAAACCCCGCCGCTGCCACCGCCGCCGCAACAGTTGACCCTTGCTTTGTGCTGACTTGGACAGGATCAATCTCGCAAGAACGGAGACCACCCCTAGAAACAACAGAAACCACCCGTCAGGAACCCTTTGAATTCAACACGAGATGCGAGAGGTGTGTCCTGTCTTGGACAGCAGTGAGCCGTGGGTGTAGGTTCGGCCGTAATCGAAGTAGTCCTGTTTGCCGTGTAGATAGAAGGCCGTAGGGCCCTTAGGGCCGATGAGGTCCGCTCTATACTCGCCCCAATCGTTCCTGGCATCAAACACCTGATCACGTATCGTAACGGGACCTACGCGCTGAATCCCCGGATAGGGTCCAAGGACGTACCCTTGAGGAACCTGAAGGAAGTACTGAGACTGAAGGCCTCCGCGCCTGTTCAGGTTTATCTCATAATCGCCGTTGGGTGTTGTCATATAGGTGCCGAGCTTTCCTGTGTATCCAGTCCCGGTAGCAAGAACGTCATCCTCGCCCGCACCCAGTAGCGTTAGCTTCTCAATCTCAGCTCCATCCTTCGCGTACTTCCCAGTCTTCTGAATCCGCAGAAGCATCGTGTAGTCGCTGTGGTTACAACCTTCGGATCCCTTCTTGCATGGATCACCGTTGTCGTCCACATCTGAACCGTCGTGCCAATTCCAATTGCCATTGATCTTGAACCAGTTGTTGCCGGTGATATCGACAGCGGAAAGCGGATTGTTCGCCGTGTACGAATATAGGTTCCAAGTTTGAGGAGAAGTCTTTTCCGAGAACTTCGGATTGTCCGGGCTAGTGAACCTCCCCTGCGCTCCCGAGAAGTACCTCGCCCCAAAGTAGTCGAGGCCAGTCTCGGCGTCCCGTTCTTTGCCGGTGAACTCCCTCGTCATCGGGCGATCTATTG
Source organism: Paludibaculum fermentans (assembly GCF_015277775.1). Taxonomy (NCBI): domain Bacteria; kingdom Pseudomonadati; phylum Acidobacteriota; class Terriglobia; order Bryobacterales; family Bryobacteraceae; genus Paludibaculum; species Paludibaculum fermentans. Next base: position 7,316,877 of record NZ_CP063849.1, on the reverse strand, counting down.
TAATGCGCCTTTTCGCTTCAGGAGCAGGATCACGCATGTGGCTAGAGCCGCGTAGAAAACAACGTTCAGAAGAAACGCGGCAAGGATTTGAATTGGGTCATGGGCAGCACCCCAGTAGGCCTCAGGGAGCGCATAGCCAGGTGCAAGCAACCATTCGGCGATTCTCCCAACGAGAGGTACCGTCATACCCACAAACAGGGCTAAGACTATCACGAAACCAATAACGATCCCTTTGACTATGACCATTGTCATTGTCCCCCACAAGCCGCCGGATTGCCCAGGGCGCATTGCCTCGCCGCATCCTCTGCCACATGGTTCCGCACCGCCGGATCTTCAGTCGCAAAGTAGCTGCTGACGAAATGCTCGATCTCCCTTTGCGCCCAAGCGTCTTGGTTGCCGTGCTTCTTCGCAAGGTAAGGAAACGCCCTAGCATACCCAGCGATTTCGAGCCTCATCCCCTGGCCAGCACGAAACCAATCGACCGATGCATTTCGTTCGGCGTAAACGTGGGCAAGCCCAGCAGCCCTGCCATTGCTCCATCCAATAGGCATGCCATCGGCGCCCACATGCGCAGGCGAACTCATATCTGTCAAGGCATGTGCGGCCTTCGCAAAGGCCGTAATCGCGTCATCGTTCAAATCGCGCCCGCCGCCAGATAGGTCGTTTGCAAGTGCCAAATTTTGATCGATGAAGCGGTTTATCATCGCTACGCAAGCGCCAGCACTTTGACCAGAGAAGCACATAGAGTGCGTATAAGACTGTCCTGGATCTTGAGCCCCTGGTCCGAAGTCCTGGTTGTAGCTCACCTGACCCAAAAGCGCCTGATGGTGGGGGGAGAGATCGCTGTTGAACGCCTGGTACATGCGGTTATGTACGAAGAATGGCCACTGACCGTTGGGGTCTACATAGGCGAAAGGGCTGTTCAAAGCGTAGCTGTAGCCATTCCAGCTCTGTGGATTCTGAGGGTCTGCTCCAGCACTCTTGGGATCCGGGCTAGTGAACCTCCCCTGCGCTCCCGAGAAGTACCTCGCCCCAAAGTAGTCGAGGCCAGTCTCGGCGTCCCGTTCTTTGCCGGTAAACCTCATCCTCTGCCGATCAGCATCGGCCACCGCCTTGCTCTCGTAACCCTGCGCCACCGTCCGGTCGCCAAGCCCCAGCTCAATCTCCTGCCCAAACGGGAGGTAATCGCTTCTGGTCTGCACAACGCCGTTGCCATCCAGCACCAGCCGCGTACTGCCTAGGTGGTCCGCCACCAGGTACTGCCGGCCTGACGTAGTTACCGCCTCGCCGCCGTACTCCTGCGCCAACTGCCCCATCGCGTCATATACGTAAACCGTCGTCGTGACTCCGTTCACGGTCCGCTTCACGCGGTGCCCTTCGCCGTCGTATTCCGCCGTCATCGTGCCGGATCCGCTAGTCTGCGCACTCACCAACCGGTTCTCCCCGTCATAGGATAGATTTCTAGGATACGCGGCCGCCACCGCAGTGCTGACGTTACCCGCCGCGTCCACCGTCGACCCCAGCCACTTGTTGTTCACCACTGTTGCGCCGCTCACTGGATCAGTGTAGGTTGCCAGCAATGCCGTGACCTCTCCGGGGTCGTCCAAGGCGACTTGCGGCACACCAGTCGCCGGCGAGGGACTGCTTGTCCCCAGCATCGCCCGGTTCCCGTAGCGGTCGTACACGAAAGTCTGCGACCACGCCGTGCCGCCTGCTCCCTTTGTCTCCACCGCCGTCTTCAGCCGGTTCAAGGCATCGTACTCGTAGGCCTGCGTCCCCAGCACTGTCGAGCCAAGTTGAATCGACTGGCTCTTGACGTTCCCATTGTTGCCTGTTCCGTACCCCAAGCCAAGAGTCACGTCCGCAGTGCTGAGGCTCTGGCATGAGCTATCGGCGGCACTGCCCACGCGGATGCCCGTTATCTGGAGCCGGCTGTTGTAGCAGAAGTTCTGTACCTTCACCGTGCCAAGATTCACCTGGAAAAGGGGACATCCATGATAAGTAGTTGTCAAGGGAAAACACACTAATCGCTGCGCTCCCGTTGGTGGAACTTCCTTCGCCCTGCCCGTTCCCCTGTCGACGTCCCCAGCTTCAGGTTGGACCATCGCCGAATGCCGGCGTGGCCAGACATCCATTGGCCACATCCGTGCCCGTCTCGGGCCTTCGCGGAAGATTGAGTTTGGACTACCGGCCGGCCTCAAACAGCCTGTGTGGCGCATCCGGACCTTGCGGCCCCTTCGCGCAGTCACCAGTTTCGGGAGGAACGGCCGGTGCTGGCTCTCATCAACAGTGGATTCTTTGTTCGTTCTTCAATGGTTGTTATTGCGCTGGCATTGCAACCTGCTCCTCCAGGCATCTGCTTTCTTTCTCCGCGATCGCGCGCGGCTGGAATTGCTGGCCGCTGCGATCCACCGCCAACAGGTAGGCCACCAGCTTCCGAGCCACGGCCAACGTGGCTCGGTTGGGATTGCCCCGGTTCTTTTCCCGTTCGTGCACCAGTTTGAGCTGCGGGTTCCACAGCGGGGCCACCTTGGCGGCTTCAATCAAAATCGTCTGTAAATGTTTGTTGCGCTGTTTCGAAATCGGAGCCCGCTGCTCTTTGCCGGCCGAGCTGATCTGTGCGCTCGTCAGCCCGCAGTAACTGAGAGCATGCCCCACCGTCGGGAACCGGCTCGGTTCCCCTACCTCCACCGCCCAGGTCAATGCCAGAATCTCTCCGACGCCGCGGATGCTCCTCAGCCGCTCGACTCGTTGCTTGAGAAGCGGATTGCGCAAAAGGCCCAGCACCAGCCGCCGTTGCGCCTCATCGAATAGCTCGGCAGCCCCGCGACTGATCTTCAGCAGATCTTTCACGGAATCGGGCACTTCTTCGACAGTCTCCAGCAAGTCTCGGAAATAGCCGGCTTGATGGAGCTTTTCTTTGTTGTACTCGGCCCCCACTTCCATCAGCAGGCCCGCCGTCTTGTTCTTCATGCGGACCGCCTGGCGCACCATCAAACTCCGGTAGCGGAGCAGACGGCGCAGTTCCCGCAACTCCGGTGGCGCCATGTAGCATACCGGCAGGAGGTTGCATCGCAGCAGGTCCGCCAGCATGCGGGCATCGACTTTGTCGTTCTTCTTCTTGGAAGCAGAAATCGCCTTCAGCATGGCCGGGTGCGCGACCTGAAGCGACTTGGCATGAGGCAGCAGGAAGTCGTAGATCCAGCCCGTAAACAAGGTTGCCTCCATCGCCCCACACCAAGGTTTGGGGAGTTGGCGCAGCCAAGCCTCCAGGGATTTCCGTTGTGTGCTCACCGTGCCCTCGGCGACGATGGAGCCGTCGACAAGTTTGAGGCAGTAGCTGATGGTCTTCTTGTGCACATCGAGGCCGAGATAGTACAAGCTATTCATGGGGGTTCTCCTCGTTTCGGTTTCTGAGCCGGCTTCACGCCGGTCTCAGCATTTTGCCGCAGGAAGCCCCCTACTTATTCATTCAAACAGCCTGACCCGTCCCAACCGAGTTTTGCTTGAGAATTCGGCATGTCCATCTGCACTTTATCATCAGAATGCCCCGGATTGCCCGATGCGTTGCGCCCGGCGCGGTCCACCACATCACCCAGCGCGGAACCGCGCGCCAACTCGTTTTTCTTACTCGAGCCGATCGTCTGGTTTGTCTGGATCTCCTGCGTGAGCAGGCGGGCTTTGCGTCCGTCTCGGTTCTCGCTTACTGTTGAATGCCCAACCATATACACCTGATTGCGGTCCCTCCGGAAGAGGACTCCCTGGCCGTCCTCTTCCGGCGTGTCCATGGCCGGTTCGCGCAGTATTTCACTGCCCGGCGCTCGCGTTGCGGGCATCTCTGGCAGAACCGTTTCTACTCCTGTCCCATGCGGCCCGCGCATCTTTGGACTGCAATCCGTTATGTCGAATCAAATCCCATGCGGGCAGGCCTGGCGGAACAACCAGTGGACTACGAGTGGTCGAGTGCGGAGGCGCACCTCAGCGGCCACGACCGTCGCCGGCTCCTCGATATGGAGTTCTTCCGACAGTCACGGGGAGTCGAGAATTGGCTTCAACTGCTCGGGATGCCGGTGCCCGAAGCTGACTATCGCCTCCTTCGAAAATCGACACACGCCGGGCAAGCTCTTGGGGATGAGTCATTTCTGGAGAGCATTCGCTTTCAGCAGCAGGCTCGCAAACCGATGACAGGCGCGGTGGCCAGCGACCATCCAGGGGAGGAGTTGACCTTGGCTGCCGGCTGATGGGCGGGATAAGGAGGTTTGCGCTCTGCTTCGCTGCGCGCGGAGTCGTACGGCGATGTCATGATTCCCGGAGGTCACAATCGCGGTGGGCCGCGTCAGGCAGTCCCCCTCGCCTGCGGCTCTGATCACCGCGAGCGGCCAGCGGCGCGACGGCGCCGCCCCACTCGAGGAGTTTACATCTCATCCGCCCATGTTCCCAGCCCAAAAAAACTCCAGGTATACCCCGAGCAAGCATGCGGCGATGCCCAATATTAATCTTAGTAGGCCACCAAATGTCACACGTGAGGACTCACCGCCGGGCACTCCCCTTATTACAGACACCATGCGCCAAAGGATTTGGAAGCAGGTTACGACGATCCATGCCAGTGACGAATAGAGAACCGCCCAAAAGCTGATCAGAAGGGGAAAGAGAATATGAGCGAGGATGCCGGGTGTGGGTTTGAGGATCAACACCAGGGCCGCAAACACGAGCAGAAAAGGAACCGAGGTCCACCACCATATTTCGAGCCGAGACGGATTGGTACTGTTCGGAGTTGTCAATCTGGGCAAACCGGTGCCGGCCATAGTCGATTTACCAAACCGGTCCACAGGCTTGGGGCTTCGCGAGATAATAGTACGCACTTCGCATCTTCCCCGCCTTCAGATCAAATAGATACTGCGCGGTCATGTTGAGTGCTGTCGGACTCGGTGCAAGATCTCCGGCAATGTGCGATACCGATGGCGCACCGCCCGGCCAGAACTTGTACTGATGACCCGAAGCGTATGAGTCCTGAATCATATGTAACGCCAATGTCGTAGCAGCTTGATCACCGCCTAGCGCTCTCTGAGTGGCGCCGCCGAGAGCGTCGATAGTGCCTCCGTGGGCTTGTCCACAACCCTCATGTCCTCCTTCGGTGACGCCCGCCATGGCGTGCCAATGCGCATGCGTAGGATCTGTTCCTTGCGAGGTTTTCAGTCCGCCACGCCAGTCAACAGCCATCACACCGTATGAGAGCCTCAAGGCCGTCAATGGATCTAATCCAGCCATCATCGCGCCGAAATAAGTGAGTTGATGGTGCACAGGGCCTTCATAGCTGAAGATCATCCCTCCCGTGCTGCCCCCACCGTAGACGTCACCGCCAGCACCACCGAGCCCAGGCGTGCTACCCCACGGACTCGCATTACCCAACCCGAAGTTATTGGTTGGGTTATAGAAGGACGCTCCTCCTGCCTCAGGTCCCCAGATCGCAGCGTCCGCCCCGTTTCCAGCCAAAGAACCGATCCACGCGCCCAGCGGCCCGCCGAAGAATCCGCCGATGATTGATCCGAGGAAGCCAAAGATGCCTTCTCCCGTTGGGTCCGTGTAGGAGAGCGGATTATTGCTGACATAGGCGTACCCATTCCAGGTCTGCGGACTCGCCGGGTCTGCTCCGGCGTTCTCCGGGTCCACGCTCACGAACCGTCCTTGCTGTGGACTATAGTACCGTGCATGGAAATAGTCGAGGAAGTTTTCGGTGTCACGCTGCTGGCCGGTGAATTTCGGATTGAAGCCATCTGGCCCGGACTGGTAGCCCATCGCGGTGGTCCGTCCCCCGGTACCGGCCCACAGTTCCTCCCCGTACGGCGTGTAGTCGTAGCGGCGAACTGCGTTCCCGTTCGCGTCAGTCACCAAGCGCGTGCTACCAATTTGGTCGACAGAGACGTAGCAGGTTGGCGTCCCACATCCAACCGGAGCGCTACCCGCCCCGGAGTATTCCGCAGCCAGATTTCCGAACGCATCGTAGACGTAGGTCGTCGACGTAGCCCCAGCCACCGAGGCAGTGCAGGTCTGCGTACCCGCCGGGCACGTGATTTTCTGAACCCGCTGGCCTTCACCGTCGTAGACATAGCCCGTACTCGACACCTCCGTGCCGCCACCGCCCAGTTTCGCCGTGATCATGCGGTTCTCGGCGTCATAGCTGTAGGTGTAACTGCCAATCGCGGTCTGATTGCCGTTGCCCGACGGATCGTACGTCGAATTGTTCACGCCGAGACGGTTCCGGGCATCGAAGTTTGACGAGGTAGTCGGAGTGAAGGGGGAAATGGCGTAGCCGGACGTCTTCGATGTGTCGGGGTCAACGTAGCGGTTCCCCGCGCTGTCGTAGCCGTAGGCCCGCTTCCAACTACCGGTGCCTTCGTTCGCGGTGGAGATCCTGGCCGGCACATCGTGAGTGTAGTTCCGCGTGAGGACCTCCTCCGGCCCGCGCCGCCGCCCCTCAATGCGCCTGGGCATCGGGCTTCGGCTTTACTCCACATTGCAGGGTGGCCGCATCACAACACAATCCTGTCACAGCATCGACTGCACAGGTATCCGTGCCACGGGCGGATTCGAGCAACCGTGCGGGTCCGGGTCCTTGCGTCCGGGCCGGTAGCGCCGGGATGTCCTCAGCCAACCGTGCGTGCATCAGCGTGCTGAGCAGTGACGAGCCCAGAACGTAGTCCATCACCCGCACCTGGGCAGAAGAGTCCGCCGCGTCCGGCTCGAAGAGGAACATCGACTTGTATTCGCGTTCGCGCCCATGCGCGGATACCAGAACGGTAACCGAGACCCAGGACTTTGGCTGCCAGCCGAGCTCCTGGAAAGCGTGACGAAACGTTGTATTCCACTGAGATCGGTCTTGGCTGGAGTTCCCATACACGGCGGCGGCGGGCACCCAGCTACCGACGTGGACGGTGCTGCCAAGATGCTGGGTCACCTGAGGCGCCGTCCGGAAATTCCACGTCCCGGGAACGCAGGGGAGCACGTCCTCGAGTGGTACGGTTACCTCGCCGGAAATCAGTTTATCCAGCAACTCCGGGATTGAGCCCTGGTGTATGTCTTTGAGACGGATTTCCAATTCCGCCGCAGCAGACTGGCCATCCGATTCCATAATGGAATTCACTCGGGACGCGAGGACCACGGAAGAGTACGTGGCACGCACGGTTGCCTCCTCCCTGGACATCGCGTTCAGCGCCGAACAAAGGCACAAAGGCATGAGCATCACCGCCATCCCGAATGCCTCTCGCTGTTTCATTTGCCGACTCTCCTTTCTATTGGTTCCGATTTAGACGCAGTTGCCGCCTAGCGCGGCGCAGGATGCCTGGCCAGATACTGCTGGATCAACTCCAGCCGCATTCGAGGAGTGGCCTGCTCGGCTACGGCATCGGCCCCACCTACCTGCGTCCCGGAGGCCTTTGGGAACTCCAGCGCCACGAAACTGGAGCCGCTCGGCCAGTACGCGACATAGAGGCCGGCGGACTCGATGACTCCGACGTTCTGGCCCGCGACCACGCCCTTCCGCTCGACTCCCTCCGGCACCCAGCTCCGCACTTCTCGCACCAGGCTGCCCTGCTCAGTCTCAGACACACCCACCCAAACGCGTGCCTGGGACACCTCGACATCGCGGTGGGGCGCGGTGCGGAGGTAGCGCACCATGTACATCATGGGCATCCCTTTCTCGGTGATCGTGCACTCGCCCATCGGCACGAGTTCCGCGACCGGCGTCAAGACCAGGGCTGCCGCGCGTTGATGCCGGGCGGTCCACTGCCCCTGGAATAGTTCAGGATCCAGCATGCGCAGGTTCTTCAAGCAGGTTTCCGAGGCTGCGCCGTTGTCAATCTGCCGGCACAACTCCTTCCCGGCCTGGACTTCCTCGACAGTGCCCGCACGGCGAAAGGCGGCCCAATAGAGATTGAGTTCACGGCATTGCCGCCGGAGCGAAGCGTCGCCGATGCCTTCGCACCCGCGTGGATCGTCCAGCACGGGAATCAACGGAATGCGCAACGCGCGCGTCGTTCCGAAATAGACACAGTTCGCATTCCACGACTGCCTGCACGGATGCACGAACTGCACCGCGAGTGGAAAGTAGGCCCGGTTGTTCCACGGCCGGTCCGGCGCGGAAGCGAACGGGCGCCGGTAGGCCGCCTGGTGCATGGGGGCATTCGAAACTTCGAATGAAAGGTCTTCTCCCAGCGGGACCGCTCCGCCTTCGCCGGACTGCTCGCGCTGCCGCCCCTGCGCCGGCGTCAGGAAGGCAAGATTGACCGTGAGCCAGTAGGATTCCAGCTCCATCATCGGATTCTCCAACTGGGTCTCCAGCGTGGAGCGGAAGCCAAACTGCCCCTGGCTGACCGTGCGGATGTTCTCGTACCGCAAGGGCTTGCTGCCGCCCCCGCCAAAGGAAGCAACGCCCGCCGTCGCGAGCAGGGTCACATCGACACCCGGCACCGCCTTGCCCGTCACGGCGTCGACCACCTGGCCCGAGATCTCGGGGATCCGGGCGCCCAGCGGCCAGCCCGGCGGCTTGTCCTGCGCGCACAGCGCGCTGCCAAGCACCAGGACCATCCATCCACTACGGTTTGTCCGCATACGCCTCCGTGCACCTCGTCCTGGGAGCGCGCGGATCCACGCGGCAGATCCGCACACCACGAAACAGGTTGCCCTCCTCGAGGACGTCGATCCCCAATCCGGAGCTACCCAGCTTCACGAGTTCGGAATAGTACGCAGCGTGCCTCGAGAACTCCTCCGGCGGAATGATCAACCCACCCGCGCCTACCTCTGCCAGCCGCGGCGTCCACTCCAGGGGCCAACGGACTCCGCCGCGCGCGATCAGGACCATTGCGCTCGAATCCCCGTGGCGATTCCCGGCGCGCTCCGCCAACAGCGCCTGCAGCGGCGACACCGCTTCGGAGCGCAGGAATTGGAAGGAATCAGCCTCTCCGCAGTTGGGGCACGTCTCCCAGAACACACGATACAGTTGCCCGGCGCTGCTCCAAAACACGCGGCCATTGACCGCCGGCGAATTCGGTTGCCGGCCCGCCACGCTGAGCCGGGAGAGGAATTCCCGCGGCAATTTCTGCTTCGCCAGTTCCTCGCCGTAGCTGCGCCCCGGCCCAAGACGGTCAGGGGGCAGTTGAGGATAGGGCCATTCCAGGATGGTGAAGGGTGCCTTGTCTTCGAACCTCAGCAGGTAAGAGGTCTGGGCCGTGGCTCGATCCTTGAGCGATCGCACGCGATCCAGCAGCGGCGCCAGCGCGACCTCTTTTCCGGGAAGGGCGACATATTGATCGCGCACGCAGATCAGGGTCAGCGAGTCGCGATCCGGCGCCCGGTCCATGGGCCGAAACGTGGCGTCCACCCGGTCGAAGCCTACGGTACCGAACGTCCTCAGCAGGGAGGCCAATTCCTCGCCGGCCAGCCGCTCCGCGCCATGGGCATCGCCCTTCTCGTCGCGGTAGAGGATCGTGCCATCGTTGTACACGTTCACCACCTCAACGGCCCCGCGATACGAGATCAACAATCCGCTGCGGTTCGGACAACCGGCGGCCGGGACGGCTCCAGAAGCCGCAGGCGACAGACCGGACAGGTAAAGCGAATGGGGAAATTCGTGATTTCCGCCATAAGTCAGCTCGGCCTTCACGATCTGGTTGAACTTCAACCGTGCCAGGTCGGGTTTGAGCCTCGCATCCGCCAATGCGATTGTCTGCAGGCCGCAGGAGTTCGTTTGGCCCGGTGGCGCGGGACCATCCAGCACCGCCAGAACTTCCACCACCAGGGGACTGGTTCGCACGACGCGCACAACCTGAGTCCAACGCAGCGGCTTTTCGGCTGGCCCCGCCGGCTTGCGCGGGCCAGGTCCCGCCTGGTTCAGGAAGCGTCCCAGGGAGAGGGGCTCAGGCGCGACCAGGAACTCCATCAGCGGCGTCGCGCCGGAAGGCGGCGCAGGGGTCTGCCCGGTCTGCGGGCACGCCGAGCAGGGAACGAGGAGGCCGGAGCCCGGCGGAGTTTGCGCCGGAATCGTCGAGCAAGCGCCCAATATTGCGCAAACGAGCAGATTCTTAACTGGCGAAATCATCATCCTTTCGGATCCGTTTCTGTCCCTATTATGGCCACAGTGCGAAGCTCCCTGCTGATGGAGACTCCCCGTGAGTGGATGGACCCTGGCGGGCGGCCCCCTCGGCGAGCGGAACTTGATCGAGCGGTGGGATGGGTCAGGCGGAAGGTCTTCCTGTTCGATCGCGAGGGAATCGAGGCTAACGGCCGTGGCCCAGTTACCCGAATAGGCAGACTGCGCGGCGTCCCATCTGCGGCGTTGGATTGAGTGGAACGCGGTGGGCCATGCGGGGAAGAGGGCCCCGCCCGTCCCGCAGTGCCCCACTAGCGATGTGATCCTCGGGTCGCCAGTCTCTGGCAGAGCGGCCTATCGCGGCTGGAGTCTGTCGATCTGCTCGCGCACCTGATCGTGGATTGCCTTGTTTCTCTGCGCCTCGCTGCCAGTGATTCTCCGGGCTCCCAGTTCGACCAGCACTCTGGCTGCGGAGTCCTTGTGGTTCGAGATCGCCAACTCCAAGGGGCTGTCCCCAAAGCGATCGACGGCGTTGATGTTCGCACTGATACCCATCAGGTAGCGAATGGTTCGAACATCCCCAGCAGCGGCAGCGCCGTGGAGAGCAGTGCGCCCATCGGTGGGATCCACTCCATTCACTGGAACTCCACGCGACAGAAGGCCCTGAACCGTGCCGAAGTCGCCCCGATAGGCGGCGTAGAGTACGAGGGAGGCAGCATGAGGGGACGCCGCCATCCGGCCGATGAATACTCGCTGCCAGACGCCCTCCGGAAGGCTACCCAATGCGAAGAGCGAAAGGACCAGGCCCAGTGCGATCCACCGGGCCCGCGCAATCCGCCTTTTCCGGAACAGTTGCCAAAGTGTCAGCAGAATCACTGTGACGGTCCAGATGGCGAGCAGGACCGGAAACACGAAAAGAATCGCACCGTACCCGTGGGCCAGGGAAAACCCGACCATTTGCGGTCCCTGCCGCCAGGTCCAAACGGTCTGCTCCCAGATCAGGCGAGCGAAGAGAATGGAGGTACCGGCGGCGAAAAGTACTCCGGCAAGGCCGCCCCACACGGGCATCCGAGAGAGCTCTACCTGGGGGCCTTTCTGGTCTGAGAGGTCATGCATATCCACCTCCGTTCGCGGTTGAATCAGATGAACAAATGACGATTCTAGCTGAATTGCGGGGCCCCTCAGGATGGCCGTAACTGAAAATGACCGTCACGCGCAAGAATTGAAACGCTCGCAGTAAAAAACCCTTTTCGAACGGGCAATCCCCTTTTGCGTTCCTGACAGGGCAAGCTGACCGGCCTTGCAGGGCTGGGGTCGCTCCCCATCGGTCCCATTTCCCGCAAGCCTGGCCCATTGCGCCAAACCGCGGCGTTCCGACCGGGACAGTAGAATCTTGGCCGGATACGGGCTGGCCGTTGGCACACCCCTCCGCTGAGGACGCCCGCGTAGCCCGTCGCTTCGCTCTGGGACTGGGGATGTGGGGGCGGCTTCCTCCGCTTTGGCGGCCCGCAGGGCCATGGGGACTCCCTTGAAGACACGCTGGCAAAGGGTCGCGAGACTGCCTGAGTGGAGCCTTTCGGTGGCTATCCGCTCATTTACATTCGCGGCTCAATTTGCGGCTTCCTCCGGTTTGGCGGGCCTTGGGGGCATGGGGATTCCCTTGCGGACTGCCCTGGAATTGCTCCGCGCATGGGCGCAGTGGGGTTTTCGGCGAGAGTGCCCGGTCAGGAATTACCGGGACCGGCGGAGCCAAATTCCTGCTCCCAGTCCGCCATTTCGTAGAGGGGCCGGATTTCGATGACGCTGGGGCCCGGCATCGGATTCGGGCAGCGCTTGACCCAGGCGACCGCTTCGTCCATGTCCTTCACCTCCCAGAGCCAGTAGCCGGCGATCAACTCGCGGGCTTCGGCGAAGGGGCCGTCGGTGACCGCGCGGCGGGTGCCATCGAAGGCAACGCGCTTGCCGTGGGCCGAGGGCTTGAGGCCGTCGGCCGCTCGCAGGATGCCGGCCTGGCTCAACTCCTCGTTGAACTTGCCCATCTCTTCCATCATCTGCATCGCCTCGGGCGTGGGGTGAAATCCCTTCTCGCTCTCCTCGGTCGCCTTTACGAGTACCATCACGCGCATTGCCTGCCTCCCTGACTGGCCCCATCTCCCGGGCGGCCGGGACCGACCACCCGCACTTCCTCATTCTAGTGCCGCGCCGAGTGGAAAGTTGCGCTCTCCGCGCCATCGCCGCTCGGTCGTATAGAACTCCCCCACGGCGTCTTTCCCCGGCGCTCCGTATCTTTTTTTGATCTAGGGATCCCATAATAGCGGAGGATTGCCATTGAAGAGATGTATCGTATCTCTCCATTCGCTGGGAGTTGCCACGCGAGGCGCTGCATCGACGGACCCGACGCATGTCACGATCACCATCGACAGCCAGAGGCCCCGCGAGGGCGGAGAGCCGAGGGAGGAGGATCATCGCGGACCAGCCTCGGCGCAGGCGGCATTCCCCCCAGGGAGGCGCTGCAACGGATGGAACTCCCGCGGCGGATAGTGGCGGCATCCGACAGACTGAGGAGATTCGGGCCGTGAAATGAGGGATGCGCCTGCTCGACTATCCGCAATCAAAGGCGGATGATATTTGTAGCAATGCGACTGAAATGGGTGACGGCCGGGCTCGCGGCAATTCTAGCGATGCCGGCGATGGCGGGGGATGAGTTAAATCCCAACCTGCTGGAGGAACTGGTCCAGGCGAGTTTTCCCAGGGCGAGTGTCCGGAGCATGCCCGAGAGCCGCTGCGAACCGCGGCCGGTGGAAGCGAGCCGCGGCGGTGCCAGCCGGCCGCTGCTGCCGTGTTTTCAGGTCATCGCGCCGCCAGTCGCCGAGGAGTTGACGGTGGCCACCTCGGTGCTGGACGAGGGACCGCCCGGCTCCCGGCGGTTCGTGCAAGTGGAAACCGTGACGCGGGCCCGGCCGGCGGGCGGTCCCCAATACGTCCTGCTTTTGACCTATACCTTTCCGGATATCGACCACTGCAATCAATGCGGATTCATGGGGAAAGTCGCCCTGTTGACCCAGGAGCGCGGGCAATGGAAGGCGGCGGTGGCTTACCTGGAAGGCTCCAACCTGACGATCGACCGGGGCACCTTTGTCGACGTCACCGGCGATGGGCAACCGGAGTTGCTGGTGGATGCCTCCGGTGGCGCGAATGCGGTTTCGGAGGGCAGCCTGTGGGTCTATGACCTCAGCGGCCCGGCGCTGCGGCTCATGGTCCGGGTCGATACCCGATATGACAGTGTGAATTCGGGCTTCCCGTGGGCGCGGTTCTACAAAACCCTCGACCCGGCCCGGAGCCGCGCGACCGGGGGCAAAGCGCTGGTCTTTCGGACCAGTGTGGTGGTGCGGGATCAGCGCATCTTTGACCCTCCAGAAGCGAAAGATGAGATCGTGCCTTACCCGGCTGCCGGGCAGGGGCAGTAAGGAATGGGCTGAAGGCTGAAGCCCACCCCACATGCGGATGGAGCCGGCCCCATCCACCCGTGCAGTTTGGGTACTGCGGCTTTTTCAAAAGAGCCTCGGTTTGGGGCCTCCCAGGTGGACAGGCAGGGCGTGGTCCCTCTCTCCGACGTAGGGGTGTGGCCGGGCGCTCCAGGCGGCTAAGGCCAGGGCGAAGGCCATGTCGTCCGGGGTTGCGGCTTTGGGATCGCCCAGGCCGCCCAGTTCGGTGTAGAGGTCCGGGAGGTTGGGGAGGCCGGCCGGGATGCGCAGGGCCTGCGTTTCCAACTGGACTCGCAGGTTGTGGAGCAGCGCGCTGCGGGGCACCGAGACCGCATGCGCGAGTTGGCCCACGGATTCGCCACTGGTGATCACGATGGGCTCCAGGCGGACGGGGAGGCCGGCGCGCTGGAGGTGCTCCACCACGGGCATGCCCACGCCCGTGGCGTCGACGGCCAGATGTTTCACGGGCCGGTAGTGAGGCGTGCGGGCGTCCAGGCGCTCCAGGTAGTTCGCAAGGAAGGCCGGGATGTCCGCATAGGGCGTGCGCAGCGGCAGCCGGAAGATGGCGCGGAGGACCAGCACCGTCTCCGTCTTCTGCACGCGGTAGATGTGATCGAACTCGCCCGTGGGCCGGGTGAGGTCTTCCAGACAGGCCAGGGCGGAGGGGTTGCGGCTGAAGCCGAGGTCGAGCCCGAGATGATAGGTGGAGTGGGGGATTGGTTTGCGCATAGGGATTCCCTGGTGAGTGCCTGAAGGGAGGGCTTCAGGCGGCGGGCTCCTCCCATTCCGAGGCGGCCGAACCGGCATCGGGGTCCGGGCCGGACAGCAGGGCTCCGTCGTGTTCGTCGAAGCAGGTCTCGCCCGGGACGACGGCGTGATCGATGAGGTCGCGCGGGATGAGCTGATGCTGGGAGGGTCGGAATTCGCAGAGGTACTCCTGGGCGAAGTCGTGTTCGCCGAGGGCGCGGCGTTCGGCGGCGAGGAAGTCCGGATGGATGCGCGGGCAGGCGGTGGCCTTGACGGTGAAGCGGGCCCAGCCGGCGGCGGGGTCGTGCCATTCGCGGAAGAAGAAGCCGGACTGGCCAGCGGGCGTGGAGAGGAGCCAGAGGCGGCCGTCGGAGACGGCGCGCGTGGGGCGGACGGCGGTATAGACCTCGTCCGGGATTTTGGCCGCCTCGTCGAGGATGAGGAACGAGACGTTGTCGAAGCCGCGGATGTTGCCTTCGCGGGCCGGAAGGCCGATGAGGGCGGAGCCGTTGGGGAGGAGGAGCGAGAGCGGATCGCGAGGGTCGCGGGTGTAAGGGACACCGGCGCGGCGAAGGAAGCGGGCGGCCTTCTGGAGGAAGATCCGGCTTTGGCGGAGAGCCGGGCTCACGCAGAGCGTGAGGGATTCCGGCGCGTTGAAGGCGTGATAGAGGGCCATGAGGACCGTGACGGTGGATTTGCCCCACTGGCGCGTGCAGCAGAGGAGGACGCGGCGGGCGGGGGTATCGAGGACCGCGGTTTGGGCGGGGTCCGGCGTGAAGTGAAAGGTGTCGCGGACCCATTGCGAGGGCAGAGGGGGCGCGGCCGCCCGGGACGGGGCGGGGGCCTGGCTGCCGAGCGGCAAGAGGCGAAACAGCCGGGCGGTTTTGTCATTCCATCTCATGAGCGCCATGGGAGTACTCCATTGGCCTGGAGGGTTTGCGGGGTGGCCGCGGGGCTCGGGCAGCGGCGGAGCGCGGGGCATGGGGGTCTAGTCATGGCGGTGGTTCCCGGTGGCTGGGGTCAGCGGGGTTTGCTCCTGAGGGCCTGGAGGGTGGCAACATCGGCACGGCTGCGGCGCCAGGCGCGGGTCTCGGAGTCCTGGCTGGCGCGGACACAGGCGGTGTCGCGGGCGTCCAGGTTCCGGAAGGCGACGTAGGTGCGGTAAGAGGGGTCGGCGTCGGGGCAGGACTGTTGGACGGTCTCCCAATCGCGCTCGATGGCCACGGTGAGAGCGGTGGTTTCGACGAGGGAATAGCGGGCTTTGCGCCAGAGCTCCTCGGCGATGGCGTCGGCCAAATGCTGCTCAAAGCGGGTTGTCGGGTTGAAGTGCTGGTGGACGTCGTCGCGCAGTGAGGAATAGAGCGACGGATCCTCGATGCACGTGATGAGGTTGTCCGAGGCGTCGCCCGCGAGAGGGCCGGCGCCGGCCGTCTTCGCCAAGCGGCGCGACGGTACAAAGTCTTCCGTAGTCTGACTGAAAATCTGCATACTTGTTCTCCTGGGGCAAGGTTATACAAGACAGTCCCAAAGATTTTGGGGCCTTTTTCCGCAACTGATTGATTCGAAAGGAAGGATATTTTTCGAACGGCGGAACTGCTTTCGGCGGGGAGGGAAAAATGGGCGAGAAGTCGCGGGGAGGGGCTGCAAGCGGCGGGTCTAGACGGCCCCAGGACTGGGCCAACGAACCCTGCCCGTCGAACTCTAAAATGCCCGCTTCGAGGAGGGGGCGGCCGCCGGGCAGACGTAGCTCTTCGCGGAAAGATCCTCCATGGTGAGGGGACGCCCTTCCAGCCCGGTACAGCGCAGCACGTCGTAGGATTTGGTCACCAGCAGGACGAGGTCGTAGGCCTGACCGGGCGGAACGTCCGACCGCCGGGCTGCGATGTCTTCCGGCCGGACGATGCTGAGACCGTCTTTCTGGGTGGCCAGCAGGACCATGAAGGTGGTGGCCCAGGGGAAGCGGGGCGCAAAGGGATCCTCCACAAATGCGAGAGCGCTGCGATCGCGCACTTCTCCCGTCGCCGCTCTGATCCCGCTGTAGGCAAGCTGAATGGCGCGGGACTCTTGCTGGAACTGCGGGAAGCTGATTCGTCCGAGGGTCGCCTGCGAGGCGGTCACGGCCAGAATGAGCGCGAAGGGCAGCGGCTTGAGCCAGGAGGGGGAATGAGGCGTCCGGTTGAACGCGCAGCCGATGGCCACCATCAGCCAGAAGACGGATAGGAACGATGCGTCCAGTCCGCGGGGGAGGATGAACGCCATGGGCAGGAAGCTGACCACGGAGAGAAGGAGGAACAGGAGTTCGCGGAACCAGCGCAGAGCGGCGAGCACGGCGAGGGCGGCCACGAACACTCCGACCGCGGCCGGAGGGGTCCAGGCCACCTTGTCGTAGAAGAGTGCGGAGAGGAACCCGCTCCAATTCGCTCCGAACTGGGTGGCGCTGAGCGCCAGATGGTAGCCGGGCACGCCTTCAATGCCGCCTTGGGCAAGGACCCGGCCAAACACGAACAAGGCGGTTACGCCGGCCACGAGCAACAGGCTGGCGAGATTCCACCACAGGCGACGGGAACCGGGGTCGACGCCCGGCGCGGCTGACCGGTGCTCCAGCAGCAGCAGCACGCCCAGCGCGGCGGGGAGGCTGACGGCAATCTCTTTCGAGTTGAGGGCGGCGGCGGCCAGCAGGAGGATCAGCAGCAGACGGCCGCAGTTTGCGGGGAGAGTCCGGGGCTTCCACGAGGCCGTCAGCAGGGCGAGAGAGTAGCAGGTCACCGCCAGGATGTCGAAGATGACGCCCGTGTTGCAGTACATCCCCCAAAAGGAGCCGTGATAGGCCAGAAACCAAGCCACAGCCAAGGCCCACAGGGTGTTCCCAATGAGGAAGCGGGCCAGCAGGAAGCACAGCGCGGTGTTGATGGCGATGAGGGCAAGGCACACAGCGGAAGGGAAAGGGGTCGAAGTGAAACAGCTCCCAGAGTAGCCGGTAGGCCGCCTCACCCAACGGGCGGACGGGCTGGGCGGGCTGCCAGATGAGAACACAATCGAGCAGCAGTTTGCGCCAGGGCTGGGCGATCGCCCAGTTGAGATTCATCAGGTCGTCATGGGTGAAGCCCTCCCGGCTGCCGCCCCAGATCCACAGGACTGAGTACGCAGCAGCCAGCAGAGCCAGCAGAGTCACCGAATTTCGCCGCAGAAACGATGTCATAAACCGAACCAACCCACCGGAATGGCCCAGCATTTCGCCAGATCCAATCATGCGCACACAATTCCCGTATTCAGCCGGCAGCCGACTGAGGACTGGCCCGGTCTTCAGCGCAGTTGAACGAGGAATTCTCCGCTGGGACTTGGCACCGCCCTGGAGGGTCCCTGGCTGACAACGCGCCAGGCGCAGTCCGCGTCCGGCAGGGCCGGGCTGCTATGCGCAGTCACTCTCTAACCAAGACCCGCGCGGTGTTAAAACAGCTACGTTCGGGCGCGAGATTCGTTGCCCTTGAGCCGGCGAATCGGCCGGAAACCGGCGCCGTCCTACGGCGAGGGGCAGCCGTGTTTCCATGGTAGCGATTTGGGGTAGCGATGTGTCCATGTGATGGGGATCAACGCTCTGCCGGCGGGCCGGCCGGGTGCGGATTCCGGCGGGCCGGGCGCTGCAAGATATTCTGTACGCCAAAGTACCTGCAGGTTATACTGGGCGCACTCTCAAGGAGGGGCATGGCGGCCACCAAAGTCAGTTATTTCTACCAGAAGGTACTGAGCAAGACGCTCAAGTGTTCGCAGGTGCTGGACATGCTGATGGAACAGCCCACGTCCGCTGAGACGTCGCACGCGCACCTGCATACTTGCGACGGCTTTCGACTGGATCCTGCGAAGATCACGGTGAATGTGTTGGGGCTGCCCGTGGATCAGTTGCGGCAACAGAAGGAACGGGAGTGGGCGTACGACTCGCACCTTTTTCCGGGGGCGGGCAACGCACTGACGAGGTACCAGCCGGGGGCGTATCACGGTCTCGACCTCAACACGCGGAAGAGTCAGGTGATGCAGGATGCGAGCCGCCTGCCGCTCTCGAACCAGTACAACGAACGGACCGGGTTGGGCATTCTGCCGGGGATCGACCCTACGTTTGGCGTCCGGTACTACATCAAGAAGTTCCCGCCGGGTGGAAAAGGGAAGCCTCTCGATGTGGACATCGCCGGTCCCGGGGCGATTGGGGCACTGAATGCGGCGGACTATGTGTGTGAGCATGGCGTGATTAAGATCTTCCAGGGGCGGGGCGCACAGCTCACGGCGGCGGTGCCCATGGTTCCGGCCAAATCGACGCACACGATGTTTGAAGATTCCGAGTCGATGGTGATGCACCTGACGGCTGCCTTGCTGTCGGAGGCGGGGCTCGCCGTGCTGAAGACTTTGAAGGAGCGGGGGCACAACGGCGGCACCACCGTCGGGATTTTCTCGAAGACGGCCGTGCTGGCGGTAGCGCGGCATTTCCAGAATGTCGCGAACCAGAAAAACGTGGCGTATGACGCTGCCCAAACGCTGGACCGGAAGTCCGATACGAATCCCTTAAACCGGCGGCAGTTGACGGGGACCTTCACCAAGTCGACGCAGGCCATCGACCACGTCGTGGTGGTTTTGGCGTGTTCGCTGTTGAACGACCTGGTGGTGGTGACGTGCTACCCGAGTCCGGCGACCACGCAGGCGACGATCGGCACGGCTACTCGCGACGGAGAAGACATTGCCGAACACACGTTCGGCCAGCACACAAAGATGCCGCGGCAGGCTTCGCTGCCGACGCTGTCGTGGTGAGAGCGGGTGGCGAGGCCTCTTCCGCGCCGTTGGGATGGGGTGCGGAGGTGGACACGGACGGGACTTGACGAGTCCTGAGAAGCGGGCCGAGTGCCTCGGCGGGAATCCTCAGAACAGCAGGGGCCTGCCCGGCGCGGCGGCTTAGCCTCCGCAGCATTTTTTGTATTTCCGGCCACTCCCGCAGGGACACGGATCGTTCCTGCCGGTCTTGGGACCTTCGCGGATGATCTGAGTAGCTGGGGTGAATGCACCGGCACCGGGCGGCGGCCAGATAGCGGCCGCGCCGTCATCCTCCAGGCAGGTCCAACGCTCCATTGCCGCGATGGAGCCATCGACCAAGCGGTGGTGGGGATCGTCAGCGAGCCGCGCAAGAACCCGCTGCCGGCCCAGTGCCAGGTCGCTGCTGATACTATCGAGGCCAATGTAGCCGGGGTCGACGAGTTCGTTTTCAAATGCGCGCTGGATTTCGTCGAGGAGTTCCGCAGGATACAGGTCGCAGGCGCAGGAGACCAACTGGTCCCACACATGGGACGCCGTTCGTTGCAAGCGGCCTCGAAACAGCTCAGCGAAATAGGCTACGATCTCATCCCGGCTCTTCTGCCCGCTGGCCACCAGGGTCAAAAGACTACACAAAGCCGCGCCGCGCGCATACTCGGCGGCGTCTTCGTTCTCGATCAGGGACTGGATGCCCTGCAAGTCACCGTCACAGACCGAAGCCAGCACGTTTCCGAGGTTCTCCGTGATGAAGTCACCACAGAGGGAATCGAGCAGTTCGCCGGGAAGGGAGGCGAAGCGCACCAGGAGGGGATAGGCGCGCGGCTCGCGGAACTGCGCCAACAGGAACATGGCGTAGAGGTGGGCCATGTAGCCGCCTTCGGCATCGCGTTCCACCGCGTGGTCAGTGGTCTCTTCGAGGATTCGGAGCAACTGCGGCGTGATCTCTTCGCGGCGCTCCACTGCGGCTTGGACGGCGGCTCGCGCGTAAGGGCCGCTGGACCTTTCCATCGCTTGCAATATATCCGGTATTTCCATCTGCGTATCCTGAGGCTGGACGCCTCCTTCGCAGCATAACCTGTGCCAGACCTGCTTGTGTGGCGGCGGGCTGGGAGGGGGTGTTCGGCCTTCACAGGGATGGCCCTGGCGTTTTACGTCTCGTCAGGGTTCAGGTGGAGTTCCCTGTTGTCGAGCGCGTCCTCCCGCCTGTACTGGGAGGACACGGGCGGATGAATACCTGACCTTTGGGTATGTGCTACGCTAGCCGCAAACTGGGATACAAAAGAAAATCTGGGCTACTCCCGGCTTGAAGAAGCCTGCCACCGAGAAGACCCAGGCCATCCGCACCGTTGCGCGGCGCTTTTTCGCCGGCTGGCGGCGAGGGTAAACACTGTGTTCGCTTTCTACTCTCCAGGAGGACTGCCCGATGCCGCCGCCGACACAAGAGCTACTGAATGCTCGAACCGCGATTACAGAGATCATTTCCGAAAAAATGATTATGTCTGAGGACGCCAGCCGCCGAATCACGTATTGGCACCAGCAGATTAAGGTCTGGCAGGATCTGGACAGTCTCGAAGATGCGTTTGCGGATGGCCGGCTGACGTTCCGGCAGATGAGCCATCCCGAGAAGAAGTATAACTACGCAAAAGAGAACCCCACGAAAGACCCGGCACGCGAGAAAATGCTGGGCATTATCAACAACGACAGCCATCAGAAGCCGATTACCAACACGGCTGTCAGGAATGAGGACAATGTCTGGGTGCTGGGCGGCGGACGAAGGACACAGGTGCGGCTGGATGCCGGGGGTGCCGGTATAGTCCGGCGCATGGACCCGACGAATTTTCTGCGGACGGCGGAAGCGCCTCAATCCAGCAAGTTTCGATTGGGCCTGCACGCCTTGAGTGCTTCGCTGCTCAATCCGGCAAAATACGTCCTCAAGAAGTATGTGGAATCGGTGCTGATCGTTCTGATGCCGCTGCCCTTCCCGGAGGATGTCCGGTTGTTCTATCAACTCCGCGATCTATCCAAGGGCGGGGGCTGTCCGAGCTTCCAGAACGCAGTCGTCGTCATGGCGAGTGAATTTACGAGACCACAATTGGCGTCGAGCCTCGACATGGGCACGCAGTATGTTGTCGTCACCTCCGCCCGGACCGGGAAGGACAGCGTCAAGTACGTGCGAGGGACGAAGAACAATACAGTGGAAGGCCAATCGCCCACGGAATGCAGAAACCACGCCAGGGACAACTATAGGGCCATCCTGGGGGACGATGCCGCTAATGAGATCACGATTGCGTATAGGCGATGCGGCAACCGGAGCCAGTTTCCTGTCTTCGCCGTGAGTGATCCGGCGTCGACGGACTACGCCGAAGTGGCAATCACCCTGCCCCAACAGCCCGTACAGCGCAAATACGGGACTACCCCTTCGCCTGGCAATCCAAATTACGCAGCGACTGGCTTCATCATCAGCGGTACGGATTTTTCCAAACGGCGCGGTTAGGACGTTGGGCAATTCGAGATTCGCCTGAGGCCCGCTACCTGGGCCGCCGGTGGGTACCAATGGCGATGGCGGCGACAATCAGCAGGGCCGCTACGCCGAAGGTGGTTCTCATTCCGGCGGCGATGGCTGCGGGGCTCGCGGTTGTGATGCTGGCCGTTGAGGAGGCCAGCGCAAAGATCGCACCCATCGCGGAGGCCCCAGTGATGAGGCCGAGATTGCGGGACAGGCTGAGCAGACCGGAGATGAGGCCGCGCTGGTCCGGTTGGATTCCGGTGATGACGGCCGTATTGTTGGCGGCCTGGAACAGGGCATAGCTGGCGGTGATGCAGACGATGGGCGCCAAGTAACCGGCGATGCCGAGGGTCGCGGGCAGCAGGCCGAGAACCACGCAGCCGGCAGCGATTCCTATGAGCCCAGCGAGGGTCATGCGCTGCGCGCCCAGACGGTCGACGATGCGGCCGGCCGGGACTCCGGCAACCGCGGCCACCAGGGGTCCTACCGACAGGACGAGTCCGACCAGCGCGGCGTTGAGGCCGAGCGCCCGGGCGAGGTAGAAGGGGCCGACCACGAGAGTCGCCATGAGCACGGTGGAGACGAGTGCGCTCATAGCCAGGCCCGCACTGAGCTTGGGATTGCGGAACAGCCCCAACTGGATCAGCGGAGAGGCGGCGCGGGCTTCGACTTGGACGAACAGCGCGGTTCCGGCGGCGGCGGCCGCCAGCAGAGCCATGTTGAGGATTCCGAAGTGGCCGTGTCCCAGAGTCATGGACAGCGCATAGGCAGCGAGCGTCAACGCCAACAGGAAGGTGCCCTTGGCATCGAAGGCGGACCAGCGCGCTTTCGCTTCCTGGCGGTCCTCCACGGAACAAACCGTGCACGGATGGCCGGCGGGCAGGTAGCGTTGCGCAAGGTAGAGGTTGACGAGCCCCAGCGGCAGGTTGATGAGGAAGATCCAGCGCCAGCCGGGTCCGGCGATGAACAGGCCGCCGAGCGAGGGGCCCAGAGTGGTGCCGATGGCGGACATGGTCCCCAGCAGGCCCATGGTGCTGCCGGTCTTCTCCTTGGGGATGGTTTCACCAACGGAGGCGAGGGTGAGGGCCAGCATGATGGCGGCTCCGAGCCCCTGGGCGGCGCGGGCGGCGAGCAGGAACCAGAGGGTGGGCGCGGCGCCGCAGAGTACTGAAGCCACGGTGAACAGCGAGATGCCGGCCAGCAGGAACCGGCGGCGGCCGAGGAGGTCGCCGAAGCGGCCGGCGCTGACGATGAGGGTCGTGATGGCGAGCAGGTAAGCGAGGACGATCCACTGTACGGCCTGGAACGAAGCTCCGAACGCCTGGGCCAGGGCCGGCAAGCCTGCGTTCGCGATGCTGGTGTCGAGCGACGGCATCAGCATCGACAGGGAGAGGCTGGCCTGGATCCAGTGGAGAGAGGGACCGCGGCGCGCGGTTCCGGCCGCCCTGGTCTCTTGTTGCGCGGTGATGGGCATCATGGCGGTTTCCGTCTTTTGTCAGCTCTTTCCTGGTGATCTGTCCCAACCATACCTTTCCGTGTGACATGGCGGAAGACGCACCGTTTGCACTGTATGCGTGCACGAGACGCCATGCCGGAAACAGACTGCGCTACGATCAAGGAACGTCTCCCCCGGATTTCAATTTGCTGATTACGCTCGACGCCGTGCTGGCGGAGGGCAGTGTGGCACGCGCCGCGCGGCGGCTGCGGCTGAGCCCTTCGGCCATGAGCCGGGCGCTGGCGCGACTGCGGGAGACGACCGGGGATCCGCTGCTGGTGAGAGCGGGTCGCGGGCTGGTGCCGACGCCGCGGGCGCTGGAACTGCGAGAGCGGGTGGGCCAGTTGGTGCAGGAAGTGGAGTCGGTGCTGCGGCCGGCGGAACAGTTAGACCTCAAGCGGCTGGTGAGGACGTTTACGATCCGGGCGCGCGAAGGTTTTGTGGAGAACTTCGGAGCGAAGCTGGTTGCCCGCGCGGGCAAGGAGGCTGCGGGGGTGAGGCTGTGCTTCGTGCAGAAGCCGGACAAGGAGAGTACGGGGCTGCGGGACGGAAGCGTGGATCTGGAGACGGGCGTGGTGGGGACGGTGACGGGTCCGGAGATTCGCGTTCAGGCGTTGTTCCGGGACCGGTTTGTGGGTGTCGTGCGGAAGGGGCACGTGCTGAGCAAGGGAAAGATCACGGCCGCGCGGTATGCGGCGGGGCAGCACGTCGGCGTGTCGAGGCGCGGCCGGGAGCAGGGTCCGATCGACGACGCGTTACACGCGAGCGGGCTGGAGAGACAGACCGTGGCGATTGTCGGGGCGTTTGCGAGCGCGCTGGCGCTGGTGCGGGCGTCGGATTTGATTGCCAGCGTACCGGAGAGGCAGACCGGGGTACTGCGATCCGGGCTGTACACTTTTCCGCTGCCGTTTGAGGCGCCGGAGGTGATGATTTCCCTGATGTGGCATCCGCGGATGGAGGCGGATCCGGCGCACCGGTGGATGCGGGGTCTTGTGCTGGATGTGTGCGGGGGGAGGCCGGAGAAGAGGTGACGCCCGTCTCACCACTTGATCTAGCGGAAGAGCAGCCAGACTTGGAATTGAGGGCACGACGGAGCCCAGGCCCGGTCACTGCCCCATGAACCAGCCGGCGTGATCGTGCACATAGGCTCCGAAGCGCCGTAGATAGGCCATTTCGTCTTCCGGGAGCGGGCCGCGCTCGACTTCGCGAAGGTTCTCCAAGAGTTGACGTTCGTTGCTGGGCGCGGTGAGCGCCACGTCCACGTTGGGGTTTGAGAGCACGAACCGGTAGCACTGGCCGGCTGTGGCGACAGGCTCGTTTGCGGGCCAACCTTGAGGCCTGGCCAATAACCGGCGCCAGCGGGTGGCCGTGTAGCTGATCACTCCGGTTTTGTGCGCCGCGATGTGGGGGAAGACCTCCGTCTCGGCGCCGGGATGCGCCGCGTTGTAGCGGACCATCAGGGCGTCCACGGTGCCGCGTGCAGCCAGTTCTCCGGCGAACTTCCGATGGTGGCAGGAGATCGCGGTGGCCCTCACCTTGCCATCCGCGCGCAGGGCGGCGAGTTCCTCCTGGATCCGGGGCGGAAACTCCTTCGGCTTCAGAACGCCGAGGAAGTGAAACACGTCGATGTAGTCGGTCTTGTACCTGCGCAGTGCGTTTTCGAGGGACTTCCGGAGCGAGGTGTGGCCGATGATCCAGTTGTAGCTCCCCGTTGCGAGGATGACTTTTTCACGCTGGTCCGCGTTCATTCCGCGCACAACGCCGGTCATGTTTGTGTCGATGGCGTAGGCGAACAGGTAGTTCATGCCGTGGTCGAGCGCGCAGCGGACGGTGCGTTCTCCGGGGCGGTAGGAGGCCGACAGGCCCAAGCGGAAGACGGGCCAGTTCCCTGCTCCGAGGTTGTGGCGGAGAAAATCGGAGTCCTGCATCTTGAATCCTCTTGGACTGTAGATTAGCGCGGATTCATGGCCCGTTCCTTTCCAGTCGCGGTTCGCGACGGGTGGGCCTGCTCGGTTGAAGATGCTCAGGCAAGGGGTAGCGCTGCTGAATTGAGTGGAGACTTGCGGTGGCTATCCGCTCACTCACGTTCGCATCTCCGTTTGGCGGGCCGGAGAGACGGGGCTGGTTCCTTGGCCAACTTACGCGCTGAGGGAGGGCGGCAATATGCTGATGTGCGGAAGGGGTTCTCCGGAGGAGGGAAATGCCTTCCAGCCTGCGTCCAATTGTCTATCGCGTTCCTGATTTGCCGGCGGCCGAAGCGTGGTACGGGCAGGTCCTCGGGAAGTCTCCCGTGTTTGATTCGCCGATTGTCGTGACCTTTGCCGTGGGCGGAGTCCTGTTGAGCCTGACACCCGCAGGCAGAGGCCTGGCGCGCGACTGGCTACGGCCGCGGCTGCGCCAGAGCGGCCAGCAGGCTTTCCAGCGTACCTTCCACGGGCTGGAGCCGCAGGTCGGCGGCTCGGGCCTTGCCCAGGACGTCGCCCGGGATGATGGTCCAGTAGCCATCCAGGACGGGCCGCAGCGCCCGGAAGAGACGCAATATGCTGGGGTCGCGCAAAGAGGTTCCGGCAACCAGGAGCGGCGCGTCTTTGAGGAGATCCGTCAGGGCAGCCTCCAAACCGGTATCCGGCGCACCGAAGCGGGCCAGGTCCTTTTCGCTCATGACCAAGGCTTCGGGGAAGTCCACCGCGCCGTGGATCTTCCAGATGTATTTCTCCGGTGGCGGCGAGGGAAGGTGGGGGCCGACGACCAGAGTGTGTCCGGTTGTTTCTTTCGCGGCGGCCGCCTCAAGGAGATGGTCGTAGTTTGTGGTGATGATACGGGGGAAGAGGCGGACTGCGTGGCAATGAGCTTCGCCCGGGGTGACGCCGCCGGGCAGGTCGAGGAGTTCGCGCAGCTTCACGAGCAACTGGTCGCGACTATGCAGCAGCTCGAAGTCGCTGGTGACTGAGGCGATGCCGCTGCCGACGGGCGGCGGCATGTAGCCGGCGGCCTTCTCGCGAATGGACCGGACGAGCTCCGAGGTCAGGACGTCGGTGGAAGGCATGCCGGCTCGCAGTGAGATGCCGGAGCCGACCCAGAGGATGGCCTTGCCCTCAGCGACGGAACGGGCAAGGTGGACCGGAGGTTCGACCTGCCCGGGCGGAGGAGGAGGCGGCGGGGGTGCGCTTTCCACCTGGGTACGGCGCTTCGCGATGAGGTCGCGCTGATAGTGGTCAGAGAGCATCGTGACCACGGCCGCGGGTACCTTCTCGGAGAGATCGACCACATTCGTGAAGGTGCTGCGGAACTGCCCGCCTTCCCATTCCTCGATTTCGGAGCGGAAGCTGTCGCGGCGTTTGGCGTCCTCGCTGGTACGGTCGGCTTTGTAGCTCAGGTTTTTGAAGAAGGGCAGGACGGCCAGGCCGTGGGCGCGCGCGGCCAGGTACTCGCCGTGCGTGACTGAGACGTTCTGCTGTGCGAGCGGACCGGAGGTGGGGATCCAGCCATAACGGATACCGCCGAGCAGGATCATGGCGTGGCAGGTTTCGATCTCTTCGGAGATGCGATCCCACGAGGTGGCGCCGTTCGGGAGGATGCCTTCCGCGTTGACGGGCTCGAAGTTCATGGACCGGAGCTGCTCGACGATGGAGGCGCGCTCGTTCTCGAGGTCCTCCATGGTGCTGGAGATGAAGATGCGAAGTTTTCCCGGCATTGGCGCCCTCGATTGGTTTGCAGGGTATCACATAGGGCAACAGGAGGCAGAGCCAACCAGGGGGTTGGCTGCGGACCAGGGGGTCCGCCGTCCTGCGGGGTCGTGTGCCGGATTCGATCTCGGGTTGGGTGCCGGGGTCTCGGGATGGGTTTCGAGTTGGGTGCCGGGCTGAGTCGGTTGTCCAGGCAGAACAGGCGGCTACTGCTTTTCCATCTCGCCCAATTTGCGGACGCGGCGGCGGAACTCCTCACTGGTGCTGAACCTCGCATTCAGATAGGCGCTGAGCACCTCTTCGGCCACTTTGGGGCCGATGATCCAGGCGCCCATGCAGAGCAGGTTCACGTCGTCGTGCTCCACGCATTGATGGGCGGAATAGGTGTCATGGCATAGCGCGGCCCGGATGCCTCGAACCTTGTTGCCTGCGATGCAGGCTCCGACGCCTGTTCCACAGACGAGGATGCCGCGTTGCGCCCGCCCGGCCAGCACCTCGTCGCAGACTTTCTTCGCGATGTCCGGGAAGTCGACAGGATCCTCGCTGAAGGTGCCGCAATCCCTGACCGTGTGTCCCCAGGACTTCAGGAGCGCGATCACCGGCCCCTTCAAAGGGAAGCCGGCATGGTCGCAGCCGATAGCCAGGGGCATCTTTGATTCAGTGGGCCGCGGCTGGGCGGCTGACGCCAGGGGCGCCGCGGCGACTCCTCCCAGGAACCTGCGGCGGCGCATTGCTTCATCGGGCATCGGCTGATCCTCCTCCGCGCGCTACTTCCGCGCGGCGCAAGACTCGGAATTGCCCGCCACCTGAAAAGGCGGCGAGCCTGATGACAGCATACTCGTTGGCAAGCAGACGGGTCAGTCGAAGCGAACCAGCCGCACTTTCAGCATGCCGATCTTCGGGCCGGGCAGCGCGGGTGTGTAGATCTCGTCGCCATTGATGCGGCGGCCCGGCACCCATTGGCCTTTCTCGTAGTGGCCTTCGTCCTTGGAGGACATGCCGACCCGGGCGGGACCAGGAGAGTCGACCGCAAAACTGGGGTCAGCGTTGGCTCCGATGAAGAGGAACTCGTCGGCAGCCGTGTTGACGACGATGGCGAAGGGCCGGGTGTCGTTCGTCATGGCGCGTGAGGAGGTGGAGACGGCTCCGGGGAGTTCGCCCGTGGGCGTTCCGTCCCAGGCCACTGCGCGCCCACCGCCGCGCAGGCTGATCTTGTACCCGCCCAGGGAAACCGGCTCCGGCTTTTCGCCTTCGGCCACCAGGATGGCCCTCACTTTGCCCGCGGCCTGCCAGGCGGCGAGTTGAGGCAGCATTTCAAAGAGTAACTTGTAAGCTTGCGCAGCCTGTCCGTCCGGGTTGAGATCCTCGACACCGAACGGCGCCCACGCCCAGGCGGCATGGTGGCCCATGGCCCAGAAGAGGTTGCCCACCTGGTCGCGCGCCTCGGGAATGAAGAGCGGGTTGCCGGATCTGGCGTAGAGTGCGCAGGTCCCTTTAAAGTCGGGCACGTAGATGTCGGGCGCGAGGAGGTCGAGCGATGAGGCGGCGGCCCGGTAGACGTCCATCACGCGCGCTACGGGTCCGCCACTGGGGTATTGGCCGGGCAGGTCCTGCTTGGGCTGGGGCCCCAGCCAGGCGTTTGCGTACATGGGGATGTTCAGCTCCGCCTTGCCGGCTTTGGCGACTTCCCCGATGTAGCGGCCCACGTGATAGGCCATGAAGACTTCATCCGCCCACTCATCCGTGCCGAAGACCTCGGCCCAGGAGCCGCTCGTCCTGTAGCCTTGGCGCTTCCAGACTTCCAGCATCTCGGGCAACAGGGTTGCCTTGTTCTTCGTGAAGTAGCCCATCAGCGCGGCGGGCACGGGCCGGGCCCAGGCGGCTTCGGCGAGGGGCGAACGGTCGCGGCTGTCACCCAGCGAGCCGGCTTCATTCTCCACCTGCATCATGATGACGGTGTGCTGCGGGTCGACCTCACGAAGGTGGCGCATCAGGGCGCGGAAGGCTTTCGCGTCCGCTTTGAGCGTCTCTTCGCCCAGCGGGCTGAGCGGTCCGGTGCCCTTCTGCTCCATGTCGGCGGCGAGAAAGGAGGAGAGCCCCGAGTTCGGGCGGATGTTCAGCACCATCTGCGGGAAGCGCTTGCGATCGGCCTTGACCCAATGAGGCACATAGCTGGAACCCGCGTTCTTCCAAGTGGCGAACCAGATGAGGATGAGCCGCATATTGCGCTGCCGGGCCTCTTTGAGCTGGGCATCGACCAGGGTGAAGTCGAACTGGCCTTCGACAGGCTCGACCAGTTCCCAACTGGCGGTGCCGATCACCGTGTTGAGGTGCATGGCGGCCACCTTGTCCCAGATGGGCTTCATGAACGTAGCACTGGAGGCGCTGGAATTGTGGAGCTCGCCCGCGAGCATGATGTAGGGCTTGTTGTCGACAAAGAACTGCCGGACGGCTCCGTTCTGGCGGATCTGGGGCAAGGGCGCCGTTTGCGCTTCGATGTTCGCAGCGGCGAGGAAGAGCAGAGGAAGGAAAACGCTGGAGTACTTCATGGGAGTCAAGGATCGACGGAGAGTGAGAGATGACGATCGTTTCGGACGGCGGCCTGCATCCCGAGTCTCATTTCCGGGTACGAGCAGGCGCGCCCGATTTGGCGGGACGCCGGGTTCCGCTGTCCGGCTCGGTACAGAGTAGATGGTTGAGCTTGCCCAACACCAGATCGACTGTCTGGGGGATATCGCCCTGGCCCTGCTCGTACCAGCAGCGGACGGCGACGCCGGCAACCTGCAACGTCAGGCCGGCCAGGAGGCTCGCTGCCAGGCCGTCCTCACCGCACAGACGGCAGCGGCGGGCGAAAGCCTCGCCGACCTGGTGCTGCACTTCCGGCAGCCTCGACATCTCGGCCGCCTGGGCGCCGGGATGCTCCGCCAGGATGGCCATGATCTTCGGCGTGCGAGGATGCGCCGCGGAGGCTTTTACGACCTCAAGCACCGTAGCCTGAAGGACCTCCCGCAGCGTGAAACCAGGAGGGCAGGAATCGATGGCCGCTGTGAGGATGGTTCCGTAGCTCAACATGGCGTGGGCCATCAGGTCGTTCTTCGAGGCAAAGTAGCGGAAGAAGGAGCGCCGGGAGACGCCCGCCGCCCGTGCAATGTCGTCCACAGTGGTCTCGTCGAAACCCTTTTCCGCAAAGAGGTCGATGGCGGCATCCCAGATCGCATCCCGCACAAACTGCTGCTTGCGGAGCTGCAGGGTGGGCAGCGCATCCGGCGCGTCGGGGATCACCTCGTTCAAATGCTGAAGACTCATGGAGCTACAGCGAAGCTATCACGACTTGCCCTCTGTGGCAAGATAGGCATTTTATGCTGACTATGGCATTCAGTGCCGATCGCGACCTAGAAGCGAAACTGCAACGGGGAGGGGTCTCCTCACCTTACCGCAATTCATACCTTGACACTCTGCATATGTCGTGATTCTATGCATGTAGACATTCTAGGCATGGAACCAAAGAAATCGGACCTGTTGCAGGGCACGCTCGACCTGCTTGTTCTCAAGACACTCGCTTCCGGGCCGCTGCACGGATACGCCATCGCACAGAGGATCCTGGTGGCTTCGCGCGAGACGCTGGACGTGCAGCAGGGGTCGCTCTATCCGGCCCTGCACCGGCTGGAGCGGAAGCGGCTGGTGGAGGCCGAGTGGCGCGAATCAGAGAACGGCCGGATGGCCAAGTTCTACACGCTGACCAAGCTGGGGCGAACGCAGCTGGAAGCGGAGCTCGACCAATGGAAACTCTACGCACAGTCGATCCGGTGGGTCCTCGAGGCATAACATCATGCAACTGCCCTGGAACAGAAAAGAATCGGAGCTCGAGCGCGAGGTGCGGTATCACCTGGAGGCGCTCGCCGAAGGGTTCGAACGCCAGGGCTTGAGTCCGGCCGAGGCGATGCTGCGGGCGCGCCGCGAGTTTGGCGGGGTGGAGCTCTACAAGGAGCAGTGCCGGGATGAGAGGCGCTGGCAGCCGCTGGCGCAGCTCTGGCAGGATCTGAGCTTCGGCGCGCGCATGATGCGCAAAGCCCCGGCCGTCACCGCCTCCGCTGTGCTTTCGCTGGCATTGGGCATTGGGGCGACGACGGCGATTCTGTCACTGATGGACGCCGTGCTGTGGCGAACACTGGCGGTGCCGCAGCCTGAGCAACTGACCGAGATCCTGTGGCAGTCGAAGGGGCGGCCCGAGGGCATCTACCAGAACTCCAACGGGAGCATGTATCGAGACGGGGCGATTCACGTCGCTGATTTCTTCAGCCGTTCGGCGTTTGATGCGTTCCGGACCAGGCTCCAACGCGCCAACGTCGCGGCGCATCTGAATCCCGATGACGTCAGCACGAGTTATGCGGGCGTTACGTCGGTGGCCCGGCTGCGGGCCGTGACAGGGAATTTCTTCGCGATGCTGCAAGTGCAGCCCATGGCGGGCCGATTGCTGCAGCCGGCGGATGACCGGGCAGAGGCGCCGTTGACGGTGGTGGTCACGCACACCTTCTGGGGTACGAACCTCCGGAGCGATGCGAGGGCAGTGGGGCGCGTGTTGAGGATCAACAACCGTTCGTACACGATTGCGGGCGTGCTGCCGCCACGGTTTGGCGGAATCGCAGCCGGCGACTCGACCGATCTCTACACCACGATCGAGCACGCGCCCGCGGTGCTTGAGCCGGATAGCAGCGAAAGAAAAGGGGCGTCCGATCCGATGACCTGGTATCTGCAGCTGCTGGCTCGACGGGCACCCGACGTGGCGCCCGAGGCGCTGGCGCCGGAGATGGATGCCCTGTTCCGGGGGACGTGGGCGGCTCAGCCGAAGAACGTGGAGAGTGCTCCGGCGATCCGGCTGCAAGAGGCCAGCGGCGGCATCGGCAGCCTGCGCCGCGATTTCGGAAATCCGCTGGCGATGCTATTGGTGCTGGTGGGCTTCGTGCTGCTGACCGCCTGTGCAAACATCATGAACCTGATGCTGGCACGGGCGGACAGCCGTCGCCGGGAGGTGGCGCTGCGGGTGTCGTTGGGCTGCAGCCGGGCGCGGCTGATGCGCCAGTTCTTCACGGAAAGCGCGCTGCTGGCTGCCCTGGGCGGCGTACTGAGTATTGGGGTCGCCTACGCCACAGCCAATTTCGCCGTCACGCTGATGCCGGGCGATCTGCGGCTGAACATTGATGTGGATCTGCGCGTGATCCTGGCGACCCTGGCGGTAACGGCGGTCACTACTCTGGCCTTTGGGCTGTACCCGGCGTGGCGCGCCGTCCACCTGGACGCGGCACCGGCGTTGAAGGAGGGCAGCGGGGCGAGCGGCGGCGTGCGGCATACGTGGATCGCGCCAGGCAAGATTATGGTGCTGGCGCAGGTGGCGTTCAGCGTCCTGCTGGTAGCGGCCGGCGCGGCCTTTACCGCACACCTGAGAAAGATCGTCACAAGCGATACGGGTTTTGAACGGACGCGTATCCTGATGTTCGACCTGCGACCGGGTGAATCCGGATACCACGAGGAGAAGTTGCGGCAGTTCTACATCCAGTTGGAACAACGGTTGCGCGAGGTTCCTGGAGTGGAGTCGACCGGCCTGGCTCGTATCCGGCCGATGAAGGGTGGAGGCTACTGGGATGACATCCGCATCGCTGGGCATCCGAAGCCCGTCTCCACCGCGGTGAACCTCGTGACGTCCGGCTATTTCGATGCTCTTGGTGTCAAGGTGATTGCAGGCCGCGCCTTCACGCGTCAAGACGTACTATCGCAGGCCAAGGTGGCCGTTGTGAGCGAGGACTTCGGCAAGGAACTGGGACGGTCGCCACTGGGGCTCACCTTCCAAATGGACGGCAAGCCGATCGAGATCGTGGGCGTCGCGGCACGCGCGCGCTATTCGCGATTGACTGCGCAGCCAAATGTGCTTTACCTGCCGCATACGCTCAACCACGACACCACGACGGTGCTGGTGCGCACTTCGATCCCACCGCTGCAGGTGATGGGCGGAGTGCGCAAGCTGGTGGCCGATCTGGACGCCAATCTGCCGATCGTGAAGGCGGTGACCATGCAGGAGCAGATCGCCACGACGCTGCGGCGGGAACGGCTGTTCGCATGGCTGTGCGGCGCATTCGGGGTCCTGGCGCTGGTGTTGTGCATGGTGGGCCTGTACGGCGTGATGGCCTATGCCACGTCGCGGCGCCGCCAGGAGATCGGGATCCGTATGGCGCTGGGCGCATCGCCGGGCAGGCTGCTGCGGCAGGTGATTCGGGAAGGCGTCGGGGTGGCGATGGCCGGATGTGTAATTGGGACGCCGATGGCCTGGTGGGCCGCGCGGCGGTATGTGGACTACAAGCGGCTGGGCATGGAGCCGCTCGATCCTGTCATCGTGGCCTGGGCAGCCGGCGCGCTGGCCATTTCGGCGCTGCTGGCGGTACTCGGTCCGGCGATCCGGGCCGCGTCGTCGGACCCGATCCAGGCGCTGCGTGAGGGGTAAGCAGCATCCTGCCAGGCACGCTGCTTCGCCTTACGGTCATTTGGCCGGATACCAGCCGCGATCCCAGGGGAACGCAAAGGTGGACCTGTTGGCGTAGCGCGTCATTTGGAACTCCAGGCGGGCTCCGGCGCCGGGATCCTGCCGCACCGTGATGACCGGACGCTGGTACTGAGTCCGCTTTCCCGCAATGGTGACCGATTCGAAACGGTGCTCGCCATAGCCGCCGGCCTGCACCACGACTTCACGTGACTCGATCGGATTCGTGTTGACGAGGGTGACCGCGGCTGAGTCAGCACCGGGCTTTTCGACCAGGGCGCCGACGTCCTCCGGCAGCCCGGCGCGGCGCCGCACGGGATCGAAGTTGCGGAAACGGCTATGGAGCACCCAGATGCGGCCGCTGGAGAAGTAGCCGCCCAGGGTGAGGTTGGTTAGTGCGTTGGTGGTGGCCGGGTTAAAGTCGAGCAGATAGTCGGCCAGCCGCGAATCAGCGGTCGTATGATCGTTGTGAATCATATCGACACGCTGGCGGACACGGGCCAGACCGCTCTGGAGCGATTGCGATGGGATCCGCTGCTGTCTAGACCGCCGGCTCCACTCTGCCTGTTCCGGGATTCGAGAGCAATTCCCTCACCACCCTGAGGAGAGTCTCCGGCGTATAGGGCTTGGGGACAAAGCGGGCGCCTGTGCTCAGGAACTCCTCTTTCCGGATGGACTCACCCGCATAGCCGGAAACATACAGGACCTTCAATTGAGGGTTGGCGCACTGGAGATGCTGGACGAGTTCCGTGCCGCTCATGCCCGGCATCATGAGGTCGCTGATGACCAGATCGATGCGGCCCTCAAACCTGTTTTGCATGGCCAGGGCATCACCGCCATTCGCTGCCTGTAGAACCTGATAGCCGTAATGCTTCAGAATCCCGACGGCAATTCCGCGCACGCTCTCGTCGTCTTCCACCACCAGGACCGTCTCGTGGCCCATTAGGCCGTCACGGGAGTGGGAGAGGCCGGCCGTGGCGCCTTCGGGGTCCGGGATGGATGGGAGGTATATGTGGAAGGACGACCCCCGGCCGGTCTCACTTTCCACGTCGAGGAAGCCGGCGCTGCGTTCGACGATCCCATAGACGGTGGAGAGCCCGAGGCCGGTGCCGTGGGTCCGGTCCTTAGTGGTGAAGAACGGCTCGAAGATGTGCTGCAGGACCTCAGGGGTCATGCCGGAACCGTCGTCGGTCACGGTCAGCTCCAGGTGAGGGCCGCTGCGGTTCGGCCAGGCTTCGTTGCCCTCGAGAATCACCTTCGCGGTCCTGATGTGCACGTGACCGGAACGCGAAATGGCGTCGCGGGCATTGATGGCGAGGTTCATGAGGATCTGCTCCAGATGAGTCGCATCGACCATCACGAAGCCGGCCTCCGGATCCAGGTCCAGATGGAGTATCACGTTCTCCCCCATGAGGCGGCTGAGCATCTTCTGGAGACCTTCAATCACCGAATTGGGATTCAGCGCCTCGCAATGCTCGATCTCCTTGCGGCTGAAGGCCAACAATTGGCGGGTGAGCGCCGCGGCGCGTTCGCCCGCTTCATGAATCTGATTGAGCGATTCGGCCAGGACGCTGCCGGGCGCAGCCTCCTGCTGCAGAAGTCCTGAATAGCCGTTGATGACGGTCAGGTGGTTGTTGAAGTCATGGGCAACACTTCCGGCCAGGCGTCCGACCGACTCCAGTTTCTGGGATTGGAGTACCTGCTGTTCGAGAAATTTCCTCTGCGTGATGTCGACGCGGGAGCCTACGATACGCCGGGGACGGCCCGCGTCATTAAGTCCCACCACCTTGGCTGAGCCAAGAATCCAGACGTAATGTCCATCTTTGTGGCGCGCCCGAAACTCGACCGAGGTACTGGAGATCCTTCCTGACTTGAGGGATTCCTGTTCATTGTCCAGCCTGGCCCGGTCATCAGGATGCGTGACCTCCCGCCACGTGGCGTAGTCCGACGCCAGTTCGCCCGGTTGGTACCCCAGCATGGTGCAGAATCTTGGGCTCAAGAAGCGCTGGTCCTTCTCGATGTCCCAGTCCCAGTACCCCTCATTGGCCGCGTCCAGCGCGAATTCGAGCCGTTCCTGTGCCAGCAGGCGATCGCGTTCGGCGCGTTCCCGGTCGCGCTCCAGGTCGATGCGAGCCAAAGCGAGCGAGAGACTCTCGCCCACTTCCTCGGCCAAATCAATCTCCTCCGCACAGAAAAAACCGGGTTCCGACGAGTACAGGCCAAGAACATAGGCCGTTCTGCCACGACGCGAAACAGGCAGGCAGATCGAGGACCGCAAACCATACCGGGCAGCGGTTTCGCGCCAGGGCGTCATGTGGGGGTCGGTGTCGAAATCGGCGGAAGCGACGGCCCGGCCTTCCCGGATGCAAGCGCCGGTTGGCCCGGAACTGAGGGGACCGCTGCCGGTCTCAATCCTGACTTCATCCAGGTAAGCCGCTGCCGGCCCGTTCTTTGCGAGAGGCAGCACCATCGACGTCTCCGGATCCACCTGCCCGACCCAACTGACGTGGAAGCCGCCCGATTCCACGGCGATGCGGCAAACTTCGTGGAAGAGTTCGTCCTCTGAGCGGGCCCGGGCGATGGCGGCATTGCAGCGGCTGAGGACAGCGTACAGATGGTTGAGACGTTGAATCTGCTGCTCGGCCAGTTTGCGTTCCGAGATGTCGCGCAGGATGCTCTGGTAGACGCAGTGATCGTCGACGAGAATCTCCGACGAGCTGACTTCAGTGGGGAAGGAACGGCCGTCCTTGCGGCGATTGGCTGTTTCGAAGACGACACTTTTCCTCTCTTCGACCACCTTCATGACCCGCTCAAAATCGTCGGCGTGCTGATCGGGCTTCAGCTGCGGAATGCGCATGGCC
This sequence comes from Paludibaculum fermentans, assembly GCF_015277775.1. Classification (NCBI taxonomy): domain Bacteria; kingdom Pseudomonadati; phylum Acidobacteriota; class Terriglobia; order Bryobacterales; family Bryobacteraceae; genus Paludibaculum; species Paludibaculum fermentans. The sequence continues at coordinate 7,280,693 of NZ_CP063849.1, read as the reverse complement.
AGCATTTCTTCGCGCGAGTAGCCGAACATTTCGACCGCGCGGTCGTTGACTTCGATGATGCGGCCGTCGCGCTCAAAGACCAGGATGGCGTCGTTAGCATGGCGTGAGAGGGAGTTGTACATGCTAAGCAGCCGGTTCCGCTCGATTTCGGAACGGTACTTCTCAAGGTAAAACCGGCCGCTCTGGCGCCGCAGGATCAACCAGACGAGAGCACCGCTGAGCAGCATCAGGACAGCCAGTTGAATGGAGAACTGTATGGTCGCTCGAAGCTCTGGGGCCAAGGCTTCACTTCGGTCCATCTTGGCCACTACATACCAGTCCGAGCCGGGGACCAGGCAGGCAGCGGCCACAACGGCCGCCCCACGGTAGTCCATCCCGTCGATAGATCCGGATTCTCCCAGTACGGCCCGAACGGAGGGCAGCTCTGTTTTGGAGAGAGGTTGGCGGACGGTCAGTGCGGAACCGGGACGAAGGCGGGTACTGTTCAGGAAGAGGACACTGTCGCCCTCACGCCGGACGAGCAACAGTTCTCCGGTCTGCCCGGCGCCCACCCAATCGCGGAGCGTGGGGAACAGGTAGTTCTCCGGTTCGATGCCGAGCAGAAGATAACCAAGCTTCTCTCCCTGAAGCGACCTGAGGACAATGTTGGCGCTGAGCAGGGGAGCGCGCCTGGAAGCGACGGCCTCAGGAGCGCTGTAGGCGATGCCCGAAGTGTCCCCCATTCTGGCAATCCATGCCTGCAGTTGTTGGGCATCCTCGAAGGTCTGCCCAACCGACAGCAGCACCTCGCCTCGCAAGCCGACGAGGGTCACGCTGGCATAGCGGTATTGGGTGCGCAGAATCCCAAGCCACTCGCGCGCCTGCGCCTGCTCCAGCGGAGTAGCTTCTCCATGCAGGATGTGCAGCAGCAGGGGCGTGTGCTTAATGCCGGCGGCCAACACTTCCGCGTCGGCGAGCCGTTCGCCGCGCCAGGCGGCAACATCGGCTGCCTTCATGTTGGCCGCGGCGTCCACCCTGAGATGCACCTCGGAGTCAAACTCGCGGCGCAAATGAAGGAGGTAGAAGAATCCCGCCACGGCGATGCCGGTCATGAGCAGCGCCAGAACCTGCACGGGGGAGACAGCCCTGGATGACCCTTTCGACGACTGCTTCATCTCGAACCCAGTCTATGCCGATTGGATGCGGATGCAATGACATAGAATTGCCGCGCAAGGACACTTCGCAGGAAGTGCGCCAGCGGCGGGAGGCCAGGAGTCCAAGTGGCGCCGGCCGTCTGACCCCCGACACTGCGGCAACAGGCAAATGGCTTGCCACCCGGCCGAGAATCCCTGTGGGTGCTCGACTGGCCGAACCGTGATCGAGTTGAAGCCTGAACCCGGGCGTGCTTTCCTAATTGCATGCCTAAACGCCGTGAGTTTCTGGGCGCCCTCTCTTCTCTCGGCCTGGGCGCTCCCATGGAAACAGCCGACAAGAGCACCATCTACATCCCGGACCGCCAGCGCGAATCGGATCGCGGAGTCATTCTCGACTTCCTGGAAGAGTATTCCTTCGCCATGCTCGTCACGGCCGCAGGGGGTGTTCACATCACGAATGTCCCCACCTTGTTCGACCGTTCGACGGAGGGCTGGGGCAAGGTCTGGTGGCATCTGGCGAAGAGCAACGGGCAGAATCAGGTGTTCGACGGAAACACGGAATGCACGGTTGTCTTTCACGGTCCTCACGGCTACATATCCCCAAACTGGTACACCACGAAGAATGCGGTTCCCACCTGGAACTTCGCCGTCGTGCACGCGACGGGTAAACCCAAACGAGTGGACGACGACGCAGCGTTCGCGAAGTCACTGCAGCGACTGGTGGCCCGCAATGAAGGCGCTTATGGCGGCGGAGACCGCTGGGAATTCGCGAAGTTGCCGGAGTCCTACCTGAAGGGGATGCGGCAGGGCATCGTGGCTTACGAGATGGTGATCGACCAGGTGGAAGCGAAGTTCAAACTGGGCCAGGAGCGTTCGGCCTCCGACCGCGCCGGGATCCTGAAGGGTTTGGAAAGCGGCCGTAAGGAACGCAACCTGGAAGAACTGACCAGGGCGCACTACGGGCGGATCAAGGAGTAGACGGGCCAGGCATCCAGCTCGCAATACCCTGGCCGGCGGACGAATCCCCGACCCCCGCCGTTCCTCTCTCCATCCACTCCAGCACCCGCGCCACCTAAAGAATCGACCTGCCGGACAGAGGCTTGCTCATCCCGCGGCCAGCCGGGTATTGACAGGTTTTGCGTCTTATTGCATAATCGCGCGGTTATATAATGAATCAGCAATGAATCAAACACAACGTCTGGATGCCACGTTTGCGGCCCTGGCCGATCCGACGAGGCGGGCCATCCTGGCCCGGCTCGCGGCCGGCGAGGCTTCCGTGATGGAACTGGCCGAGCCGTTCGCGATCTCCCAGCCTGCGATTTCCAAACACCTGCAGGTGCTGGAGCGCGCCGGCCTGATCTCGCGAGGCCGCGACGCGCAGCGCCGGCCGCGACGCCTGGAGGCAAGGCCGCTGGCCGATATCGCAGGCTGGCTCGAAGACTATCGCAAGTTCTGGGAAGGCAGCTTCGAACGCCTGGACGAACTGCTGGACGAGATGAAAGCCAGCGAGAAGAAGCAGAAGCGCAAGAAGAAATGAAAGGGGTCCAAAGATGAAGAACACAGGGACGCTCACAGTCACAACACCTACTGAGCGGGAGATCGTCCTGACGCGGGTATTCCATGCGCCGCGACGCATGGTCTTCGACGCATTTACGAAACCGGAACTGTTGAAGCGCTGGTTTGGCCCGCGCGGCTGGAAACTGGTAGTTTGCGAGATCGACCTGCGAGTGGGCGGCACGTTCCGCTTTGTCCTGCGCGGACCGGATGGCCGCGACATGGGCATGCGCGGCGTCTACCGCGAGATCACGCCGCCGGAGCGCTCAGTCCACATGGAATCGTTCGACGACTATCCCGGCGAGTCTCAGGTGACCACCGTCCTGGTGGAGCAGGGCGGGCGAACTACGATGACCGCAACCGTACTCTATCCCTCGCGCGAGGTCCGCGACATCGTGATCAGCACCGGCATGGAGCATGGCGCCGCGGAAAGTTACGACAAGCTGGCGGAATTGCTGGAATCAACAGATTCGCGGCTCCCGGCAAAGGAAGCGGCCGGGTCATGAGCACGGGCCACCGTGCCCGCCGGCTGTTTCGCTGGACGGGCGGAATCCTGGCCGTCTTGGTGACGATCCTCGCCGGCCTGTGGATCGCAGCCAGCATGGCGTTGAACACGGACAGGGCTCCAGCCGGAGCGGTGGAGAAGCACGTGACCTCCAGGGACGGCACGAACCTCGCCTACGAACAGACGGGCCAGGGGCCGCCGGTCCTGCTCGTCGCCTCCGCCCTGGCCGATCGCGGCGCCGCCCGGCGGTTCGCGGAACAATTGGCCACGCACTTCACCGTGCTGAACTATGACAGGCGAGGCCGGGGCAAAAGCTCAGACACCCAGCCGTACGACCTTCAGCGCGAAGTCGAGGATATCGAGGCGCTGATCGATGCTTGCGGAGGGCCGGTACACCTTTTCGGCAGCTCTTCCGGAGCTGTGCTGGCCCTCGATGCGGCGAGCCGCCTGGGTGGGAAGGTCCGGCGCCTGGTCCTCTACGAGCCCCCCCTGATCGTGGACAACAGCTGGCCGCCGATGGCGGAGGGACTCGCGGGGGAGGCCGCACTGCTGACGGCGGCCGGCCGCCGGGATGAGGCGGTCCAACTCTTCTTCTCGAAAGGGATGGGGATTCCCCCACCCGCGGTCACTGCGATGCGCTACCTGATGCCCGGATGGTCAAAGATGACGGGGATGGCGCATACGATCCCCTATGATCTGAGCATTGTGGCTGGTACACAGACCGGGAAGCCGCTGCCCCGGGATCGCTGGAGCGGTGAGTCCACGCCTGCCCTGGTCGCGGTGGGCAGCAGGAGCGAACTGTTCTTTCATCATGGCGCGCAGGCACTGGCCGGAATGCTGCCGCACGCACAGTACGTCACGCTGGAAGGCCAGGACCATTCCGCCGTGCTTCTGGCGCCCAGGGAACTGGCGGCCCTGGCCAGTGAGTTCTTTCGCGCGGGAAACAAACCTTAATTCGTTTTGGAGAGAAGCGCCTCGCTACCATGGTGGATATGGACAACGGGTGGCAGAAGTCGGCGCGTGCCTGGATCGCGGATATGGGGGAAGCCGGCGATTTCGGTCGCCGCTATGTGCTCGATCCGGTCATGCTGCCCCGCGCGTTGGCGCACTCTCCGAAATCGGCGCTGGATGTAGGCTGCGGCGAGGGCCGCTTCTGCCGCATGCTCAAGCGTCACGGAGTGGAGGTAACAGGCATCGATCCGACGCCGGCGCTGCTGGCCGCGGCCCGCAAACGCGATGCAACCGGCGTCTACCTGGAAGCCACGGCGGAGCGGCTACCGTTTGAGGATGCGTCCTTCGATCTCGTTGTCAGCTACCTGACACTGATCGATATCCCCGACATCCGGGCGGCCATCGCGGAGATGGCGCGCGTACTGAAGCCCGGCGGCTCCCTGTTGATCGCCAACCTGACCAGCTTCAATACGGCCTGCGCCGGCGATGGCTGGATCAAGGGCAGCAGCGGCCGCCGCCTGCATTTCCCCATCGACGACTACCTGAAGGAACGTTCGGTCTGGATCGACTACCGGGACATCCGGGTCGTGAACCATCACCGGCCCTTGAGCACCTACATGAAGCTGCTGCTGGACACGGGCCTGCAACTGACCCACTTTGACGAGCCGGCGCCCATCGCCGCAACTCCGCCGGCCAAGGCCGCCAGCTACCGGCGTGTCCCCTGGTTCCTGGTCATGGAGTGGGTGAAGCCGGTTTAGCCCGGGCGGCCTGGGTTGGTTATTCGCGCTTCCCCCAGCTTCTTTTATCCCGTCCCTGCCGGTAGGTGATGTACATTTCGGCCGCAGTCCAGAGAACCCCAATCACCAAGCCGCCAACGTGGAAGGTGTCCCACGTCCACAACGAGGCGGTCATGATTCGCCTCCTGCCCCTGCAGGCCGGCCTGCTGCCCTGCCGAGAATCAGCGGTAACTGCACTACCAGATAGATCAGGAAGCATGCTCTAAGACTGCTCTCCCGCAGCACCAGGGCAGCTTCCAGCCCGGCCGCGAGCACCCCGATCCCCAGGTACAGGTACCATGCGCCACATCCAAGGTCGATCAACCGGCGGCGCGAGTTTCTCACCTCAGCCGCCACCAGGATGGCCAAACAGAGCCACAGACCGAAGAACCGCAGAAAGGGCGGGCTTCCTCCCTGAAGACGTATTTGCAGCAAGGGCCTGAGGGCGTTTGTTGCCAATTGTGACAGGAGCAGGAAACCGCAACAGGCCCCGAAATAGCTGAATGATCCGCGATCGTCGGAGAACCATCGCCAGGCATGGGACCATCGATTGACGCGGGAGGAAGCGGGAGACATCGTGGCTTACTCCTTTGCGGGCTCCTGCATCGCACAAAGCGCAACAACGAGGGCAACACCGAGAGACACGACAATCTGCCCTCCAGACAGAAAATAGGCCACGGTTCCGCCGGCGACCAGCGAGCAGGAACCGGTCGCCATCAGGTGCGTCAGGTTGAGCGGACGTGGAAAGAGAAAGCCGCACAGCAGGGCTCCGGCGATCACGACGATGGGCACGCCAAGAGCAGCGCCTTCGGCTCCAGAACTGCAGGCCAGGTCGAGATAGTCATGCGCCTCCAGGTACATGAGCACGAACCCTCCGCCAAGACCGCTGGCCATGGCAAGCAGGAGGAAAGAGAAGACGTTTCCGGCTCGAAGTACAAAAGCGGATTGCCTCAGCTTCGGGAGAAACCTCGACACGACATATTCCGCGGTTGCACCCAGTAGGGCGCCGCCGCCCGTCGCAAGGCTGAGGGACCAAACCTGCAGCGGATTCACGAAAGCGGTGACCAGGCCGGTACCCAGCGCGCTGCCGGCGGTGACGAAAGTGAGATCCCGCAGTTTGAGTGCCCGGCCCCTGGCTGCGAACAGCAGGGCAGACACCGCCAGAAACGCCGAGGCACCGACAAATGGCGTGCAGATGCCTGGACAGACTGGCGGCCTTCTGAGGTCATCCGCAATACACCCAACCCCGGTTCCCAGCGTCCACAGGGTGATGAGCCAAAGGAGGAGCCGCCGTGTTCTATAGAGCACGATGCCCTGCTTTCATTGACTGGTGGAGTTCCATCCATTTCTCCGCTGGGGCGCCGGCAGGCTCAGGCGCTCTTCCGGGATTCTATTTCGGCCCAGAGCAGCACGGACAGCACCGCGTAGCCAAAGTAACCAGCGATGGCGCCGCCCTCGATCAACCTTACTCCCAACGAGGTATGAGGAAATGGGGCAGTTGACACTAAAGCGGTGGCCGCGAGCGCCACCCAATTGAGCGCGCAGATCAACCCAAGTATTGCCCAGGCAGGCTTCCAGCCAACTGCCTTCAAGGCCCCAATCGTGGCCGTGATCGACAACGCGGTCGCATAGCTCGCCGCAGTGCAGGCAAGCAGGAACATCGACCATTCGAATAGGTCCCAGTGAGGCCGCCCGATCTTCGACGCGCGCGACGCGAGTCCACGCATTGACAGAATGAACAGCCAGAAGCTCAGTATTTGCTTTGAGCCGAACAGCTCAATTGCCATGCGCTCCGGAAGAATCTCAGGCTTCCACACGCGAAACGGGCGCAGGCGTCCAGGATGGCACAGGTCAGTCACTCTCCCATCCGCCTTCCAGTCACTCCGGTTGCCCTTCGCCGGACAGGCCGGGCTCCTTCCCCTGAGCCCCCTCCTCGGTGCGGGGCGCGGATGCGACGAACATCAGAAGGAGGGGTAGAAGTGCCGCAGGAATCGCGCATAGCAGGGCGCTGGCGACCATCGCTGTTGGGCTCGGGTGCGTACGGATAGACCATGCGAAAAGCAGCAGGGGCGACGAGACCAGCGCCGCCCACTAACGCGAGGCGCCGAGATCCACAAGCCGCGCACTCGACAGGACGGTCATCAGCACGCAGCCGAAAACATATACGGCTAACGGATGATCAGGGAACTTCAACTCATAGCGCGATTCGACTCCAAGCGCAGCCAGGCTCGCCAGAATGTATCGCTCGCGGTCGATGGGCCCCACAATGTACTTGGCGAATGCGTTCATCTGATCAAGACCACCTCACCCGGCCCCATTGGTGCTTGCGCGATTCGACCGCAACAAGAGCAGTACCATCATCGACACGTAGGCGGCGAGGGCGGCCGCGGTAGGGACGAATAGGAGGGATGCCCATTCCAGACTCGGGTGATGCCGGACCCGCGCGGGGCTCACGAGGAGCAGTGGAACGCAGCCGGCCCCAGCGCCAGCTCGCCCCACCCTCGGGGCGAGCCGACACTCCCTAATCGCTGCACGGTCGCCAGACCCAGGAATGCCCAGGTCAAGATCACTCCACCCATCCAGCACCAGGACTCAGATGGGCCCAATGCCCTTCTCGGAAGAAGTGCGTCAGCGAATGTGATACCGATGAGATGAGCCACCAGATACTGCCCTTGGCCGATCGGATTCCTGGGACTCAGCCAACGCATAGGACTTGAAGATATCACGACTTCTCGCAACAATCGGCTTACAAACAGAATTCAATTCACGAGGCATCCTTGCGGAATTAACCCTATTTCACAGGCTGGACCTCACGTAAAGCCACAAAGCCAGCGCGGGCAATGACGGGGCGAATGCCGTGCGGGCAAGACGAGGTGGGTTTGACGGCAGGCGGCCGGTCCGCGTCAATTCCAGAAACTGCGATCCAGCGAGCGGTACTGCACCGCCTCCGCCACGTGCTTTGCCTGGATTTGCTCGCTCGCGGACAGGTCCGCAATCGTGCGAGCCACTTTGAGGATCCGGTCGTGCGCCCGCGCCGAGAGGCCCATGCGGCGGACCGCCATCTCCATGGTGCGCTCGCCTGCGTCGTCCAACGGGCATATCTCGCGCAAACGTCCGGGAGGGATAGTGGCGTTCACATATCCGCGCTGCTGCTGGATGGCCCTCGCCGCCAAGACGCGCTGCCGCATCTCAGCCGAAGACATCCCGGTATCACGGCTGCGCAACTCCTGGTACGGGACGGCAGGAATCTCGATATGCAGGTCGATGCGGTCGAGCAGGGGCCCGCTGATCTTGCCCATATACATCTGGATCTGGGCGCCGGTGCAACGGCACTCCCGCGTCGGGTCGCCGTGGTAGCCGCAGCGGCAGGGATTCATCGCCGCCACCAGCATGAACGTCGATGGAAAGTTCAGCGTGATCTGCGAACGCGCAATCGTGACGGAGCCCTCCTCCAGCGGCTGTCGCAGCATCTCCAGCACATTGCGGGGAAACTCAGGCAATTCGTCGAGGAACAGCACGCCGTTGTGCGCCAGGCTCACTTCACCGGGCCGCGGCATGCCGATGCCTCCCCCCACCAGGGCAGCATCGGAGATCGTGTGGTGCGGCGCGCGAAACGGCCTCGCGCCCAGCAGGCCCGTTCCTCTCGGCAAGGCATCGGCAACGCTGTGGACCTGCGTAGCCACCAAAGCCTCGGCGAGCGTCATGGGCGGCAGGATGCCGGAAAGCCGTCGCGCCAGCATCGTCTTTCCTGACCCAGGCGGACCCACCAGCAGCAGGTTGTGTGCTCCGGCCGCCGCCACTTCCATTGCCCGCTTGCCGGTGGTCTGCCCGCGGACGTCACGAAAGTCCGGCGCCTCAACGTTTGGATCCACGGCAACCGGTGGACTGGGCTGCTGCGGCTTGAAGCGTTCGGGATTCGAGAGCAGCCCCACCACCTCGCTGAGATGGGAGACTCCGTAGACTTTCAGCCCTTCCACCACCGCCGCCTCGGCGGCATTCTCACGAGGCACCACAATGCTGTGCGCCCCTTCGACCCGCGCACAGGCAGCCATCGAAATGGCGCCCCGCACCGGCCGCAAACCGCCATCCAGCGACAACTCGCCCACCATCATCAGCCGGTCGCACTTCCGCACCGTACCCGTCGCCCCCAGGATGGCCGCCGCCATGGGCAGATCGAACCCGGCGCCTTCCTTCCTCACATTGGCGGGCGCCAGGTTGATGGTGACGGCGCGATTGGGGTAGCCGAAGCCGGAGTTATGGATGGCCGAGCGGATGCGCTCGCGGCTTTCACGGACCGCCGTGTCGGGCATCCCCACCACGACAAAATCCCGCTGCGATCCGCCCTGGGACAGATCGACCTCAATGTCGATGGGACGCGCTTCAATCCCGAAAATGGCAGCGCTGCGCGTGTGAAAGAGCGGCATGAACCGTCAGAGACCTGACAAAACAGAGTGCCCCGCCGCGCAGGAAGTTCTCAACGGAGTGAAGTTAATTTGGAGGGGGCGCCACCGCGAACTTCGCGCTCGACTCGGTTTCGACCCCGGCGACATGGTCTTTCACCTTGACCAGCAGCGTGTAGTCGGCCGCCAGAACCCCGGCATTCAGATTCAGGGTCAGCTCTCCATTAAGCAGACGCTGCGGGTAGTAAGGCGAGTTGGACTCCGAGGCGGCTTGCGGCTGTGTAAACAGTACCTTTCCTGCCGCATTCAGAACCGAGAGGCTGTAATCCACCTCGAATTTGTTCTTTTCCCCTAACTTGAAGCCTGCCAGCTCAAAACGGGCAATCAGCGTCTCGCCGGCATGATAGATGGGATTCTCCATCGCCTGCCGGTCGGTCGGAGTTCTCAGGAACCGGAGGTTGAGGATCGACAACCCCTGGACGACGGGCAAGGGACGGCCGGAGACGTTGAAGCGCGTTTCGGTGTCGATGCTGGTTTTCGCGAACTCATCGGCCACGTGCAGTTTGAGCTTGTAGGCGCCGGGCGGCAATTGAGCGGGCAAAGGCAGGGTCTGGGCGATCTTGGGCAGCCAGTTCTTGTCGTTCTCGGTGATCTCTTCCTGGATGGTTCCGTTCAACGGAGCCATCAGGAGCAGCCCTTCCGGATCGACGGCGACTAACTGCCAGCGCAGGTCAACTTTGTCTTTCTGGACGGTGAAGCCGCCGATGCGAAAGCTGAAGTACAGCAACTCGCCGGCGGTGTATTGATAGGTATCGGCAATAGCGGCCCCTTCCTCCTGTTTATAGTGCAGGGTGGGCCTGACGACGGAAAGTCCACGAGTGGCGGCAGCAGGCGGCTGGGCAAAGCCAACCGCCGCTGTGAGGAATAATGGCGCGAAGAACAGAAGCTTCACGCTTCCATTGTGCGCCTTACTTGGGGCTCGCAGGAGTGGCCAGTGAATCGACACCCTTGATAGGTGGCGCTTCCACCCGAAGCGGAAGATCTACCAGGGCCGTCGTCTCGGACTCCGCGTCTCCACCGCTGGAGATGCGCAGTTTGTAGCCCCCGAGCGGAACATCGAACAGGATGTGACCGTTGAGAGTCTGCGCGGGCGGTACCGGCCGCAACAAACCAAGCCACTGCGCCACGCCCTCGCCCTTGTCCATCTCGCGGTACTCCTTGCCATCGGCGTCGATCAGCGCCAGCAAAGGCACGTTGACGTCGCCGCCGCTGCCATTGGTGATCGAAACGTTCACCACCAGGAAGCGATGCTCCGGCAATTTGGCTCCCAGGGAACCTTCGAGCGACTCTTTCCACTCCGTGTCCAGCACGGTATAGGTCAAAGGACCCACCGCGGCCGGAGAACCCATCTGGTATACCCTTGAACTGTTCGCACCGCTCTTGAGGCGGGAACACCCAGGCGCGATCAATGCTAACCCCAGGCAAGCCAGAAGCAGGCTTAGGGTTGGTAGTCTCATAAATTTCAAAATCATTCCGAGGTCGCTCCGAATCTCTCCACTGTAGAACCTTATCGAAATGCGGACCATGTTGCAATCATCCCGAATAGTGGCTTTCGCCCTTCTTTTGTCCATGGCCGACGTAGCTTCCGGACAGCAGGAAAGGCACCCGATCACCGGCCGGGCCTATGCGGGCGTGATGGGTATGGGTGGCGCCCCCTGGCTCGATCGCGACGACCGCGAGCGGGAGGAAAATCCGCAACTGGCCGTAAAACTACTGGGCATTCAGGCCGGAGACATCGTCGCCGACGTGGGCGCCGGATCCGGCTACTACACGGAATTACTGGCCAACCGAGTAGGTCCTGCCGGCAAGGTTTACGCCTCTGACCTGCAGCCCGGCATGCTTCAACTGATCCGCGAACGCATTGAAAAGAAAGGCTTGAAGAATATTCAGGTGGTCCAGGCGTCCGAGGCTTCGCCGAACCTGCCGAACGCCGCGCTCGATCTGATCCTGATGGTGGACGTGTACCACGAATTCTCCAAACCCCAGGAAATGCTGCGCGCCATGCGGGGGTCTCTCAAGCCCGGCGGGCGCCTGGTGCTGCTGGAATACAGGAAGGAAGACGCGGCGGTCCCCATCCGCGAAGAGCACAAAATGAGCGTGGCCGGGGTGCGCGCAGAAGTGGAGCCCGAAGGCTTCCGTTTTGAGAAGGTGTTGCCTGATCTCCCCTGGCAGCATATCCTTATCTTTCGCAAGTGAAATCAACAATCTACCCTTCCGAGCACGCCCTGGAACGGGATCCCTCCACCGGCGCGGCCATCCACCGCCTCACTTCCGCCGCCTGCATCAACCACGCGACCTACTTCTTACAAAGTTCACTCACCCCGGACGGCAGCACCCTGATCTTCACCAGCTACCGCACCGGCTCAGCTCAACTCTTCTCCATTGAGGAGTTCCCTCACGGACCCATCCGGCAGTGGACCGACGGCGACGCGATCCATCCCTTCTCCCCGGCCATCGACTCCACCGGCCAGCAGGTCTACTTCGTCCGCTCCGGCTCAGTCTGGTCGATCCAGCGCCAAAACCTGGAGGAGCGGCTGATCGCCCGCTTTGAAGGAGCCCAACTCGGCGAAGTCTCGCTGTCCGCCGACGGTGAATGGTTGACGGCGGCCGCTAAGCAAGGATCCCAGAGCGGCCTGGTCGTGGGCCGGACCGACGGCACCGACTGGCGCCTGATTCCCTTTCCCCGCACCGTCATCCATCCGCAGTTCCATCCGCTCGACCCGGAGTGGATCGAGTTCGCAGGCGACCCCGCGCCCCGCATGCACCGCGTGCGCCGCGATGGCACCAGGCTGGAATGCCTGTACGAACACGGCAACGACGAGTTCGTGGTGCACGAGACCTTCCTGGGCCGCACCGGCGACCTCGTCTACACCGTCTGGCCGTTCGCGCTCTGGCGCATGAACTGGGAGACCCGCGAACACCACCGCATCTGCGAGTTCAACGCCTGGCACATCACCCCCAATCGCGCCGGCACCCTCGTCCTGTGCGACACCAACCATCCCGACCTCGGCCTGTTCCTGATCGATGCCGCCACCGGAGCGCGCCAGCCCATCTGCCAGTCGCAGGCTTCTAGCGGCGGTACGCAGTGGCTCACCTCGCGCTACGCCCTGGCCGAGGATTTCGCTGCCGCCCGCAGCGCCGCCAAGTCAGGAGCCCTGAGCTGGATGGAAGTCTCCACCGACACCGTCTACGGTCCCCAGTGGACCCATCCGCATCCTTCCTTCTCTCCCGACGAGCAACTGGTGATCTTCACCAGCGACCGCACCGGCCATCCGCAGGTCTATGCCGCGGAAGTGCCCGCCTCATGAACGCGGTGATCCGCCATGGATAATCTCACTCACTCGCTCACCGGAGTCCTGCTGGCGCGCGCCGGCCTCAACCGCCTGGTGCCGCGCGCCACGGTGCTGGCTGTCATCGCGGCCAATCTGCCCGACCTCGACATCGTCACCGGACTGCGCGGCTGGCTCTGCTATCTCGCAAACCATCGCGGCTTCTCCCACGCCCTCTTCTGGCTACCGTTGGTAGCGCTGGCTCCGCTGCCCCTCTGGTGGCTGCTGGCCCGCAGCCAGGGCGTCCGCCCGCTGGACTGGCTGAAAGCCTACCTCGTCTCCGCCGTCGCCCTGTTCAGCCACCTGATGCTCGACTGGATGAACGTCTACGGCATCCGCCTGAAGCTCCCGTTCTCCGGCGAGTGGCTGCACCTCGACCTCCTCAACATCGTCGACGTCTGGGTCTGGGCCATTCTCCTGCTGTGCGCCCTGGGCCCGCTGCTGGGCCGGTTGGTGGAAAGCGAAATGGGCGCGCGGCGCGGAGCCGGGCGCGGCATGGCAGTGGCCGGCCTGCTGCTGGTGGCCCTCTACATCGGCGGACGCGCGCAGTTGCACGACCAGGCGGTCAGGGCACTGGAAGCGCGCATGTACCGGCACGAGATGCCGCGCCGGGTTCTGGCCCTCCCAGGCGCTTTCAACCCCTGGCAGTGGACCGGAGTCGTGGAAACCTCGAGTGCCTGGCACGTCGTCCCGCTCGATCTTCACCGTGAATTCGATCCGGAATCGGGGCGCACTTTCCCCAAGCTGGACACCACCCCTGTGCGCGCCGCCGTCCTCGCCACCGAGACCGCCCGCGTCTTCCTCGACTTCTCCCAGGCCCCGCTGTGGCGCATCACCCCTACCCCGTCGCCGGAAGGCGCGGTGAGCGTCACCATCCACGATCTGCGCTTTGGCGTGCCGGGCGACAACGCCTTCACGGCCGAGTGGATCGTCGACGCCCAGGGCCGTGTCGTGCGGGAAGGCTTCGACTTTGGCAGGATGGGAAAAGCTGGAAAGCCCTAGGAGCGGCTGGCTGTGACCACTCTCAACACGCACACTCCGGAATACCCGATGTGGATCGCCGGCAGGGAGATCCGCACCGCCTCACCACTCACCGTTCGCGTCCCTTACGACGGGTCGCCCTTCGCCACCGTCTTTGCCGCCGGGCCGAATGAGTTGCAACAGGCCGTGGAAGCCGCCGTGGCGGCAGCGCCCGTCATGCGGGCCCTCACCCTGGACGAACGCAGCGCCATCCTGCGCACGGCCCACTACCGTCTGCTGGAGCAGAAGGAAGAGTTCGCCCGCACCATCAGTTCCGAGAGCGGCAAGCCGCTGCGCGAAGGCCGCGTGGAAGTGGAGCGCGCCGCCGGAACGCTACTCTTCTCCTCCGAAGAGGCCCACCGCCTGGCCGGAGAAGTCGTACCCATGGAGGCGCTGTCCGCCGGCAAGGGCCGCATGGCAATGACGGTCCGCGAACCCGTCGGCGTCATCGCCGCCATCACCCCCTTCAACTTCCCGCTCAACCTCAGCGTGCACAAGATCGGGCCCGCGCTGGCCGGCGGCAATACGGTGATCCACAAGCCGGCCTCGGCCACCCCCGTCTGTGCCCTGAAACTGGCGCGCCTGCTGCACGACTGCGGTCTCCCAGCCGGAGCGCTCAACGTCGTCACCGGACCCGGCGGCGCCATCGGCGACTTCCTGGTGGAGCACCCCTCCATCCGCATGATCACCTTCACCGGCAGCGCCGAAGTAGGCCTGCGGATCCGTGCCCGCGCCGGCCTGAAGCGCGTCACCCTGGAACTCGGCAACAACTCGGCCCTCCTGGTGGAACCGGACGCCGATCTGGCCGACTGTGTCGAACGAGCCGTGCCTGGCGCCTACGCGCACTCCGGACAGGTCTGCATTTCGGTACAGCGCATCTTCGTCCACCGCCGCATCCACGACGAGTTCGTCGAACGCTTCACCACCGCCGCGCGAGCCTTGCGCGTAGGCCCGCCGCTCGACCCGGCGACGCAGGTGAGCTCGCTCATCACCGAAACCGAGGCGCGGCGCGTGGAGCAATGGGTGGAAGAGGCAGTCGCCGCCGGAGCCGTCCGCCACAGCGGCGGCCCTCGCTCCACCGCCACCCTGCAGCCGGTCGTCCTGACGGAAGTCCCGGAGCAGTCGCGCGTCTTCCGCCAGGAGGCCTTCGGACCCGTGGCCGCCATCAATGCTTACGACGCCCTGGACGACGCCATCGCGCGCTTGAACAATTCCGACTACGGCCTGCAGGCCGGCATCTTCACAAACGATCTCGACAAGGCGTTCCACGCGGCGCACCGCGTCGAGGTGGGCGGTTTCCTGATCAACGATGTCCCTCAGTTCCGCCTCGACCAGATGCCCTATGGCGGCGTGAAACTCAGCGGCACCGGCCGCGAAGGTCCGCGCTACGCCATCGAGGAGATGACGGAACCCAAGCTGATCAGTTGGCGAACCCGCCGCGGTTAGCCGCCGCCCCGGCTACTCCGACCGCAATGTCACCGCCGGATCGATATTGGTGGACCGCCGCGCGGGCACATAACAGGCGAGCAAGGCCAGCCCGGCCAGCAACGCCGGAGCCCCAATCAACAGCATGGGGTCGTAGCCCTGCACACTGGCCACGGTGAAGAAGATGCCGGACAATGCCCGGACACCGGCCAGCGAAAGCGCCAGCCCCACCGCCGTTCCCAGCAGCACCATCAGCGCCCCATCCTTCATCACCAGAACCAGTACATCCCGTTTCTGGGCGCCCAGCGCCAGCCGGATCCCAATCTCGTGGCCACGCCTTGCGACCGAATAGGCCGTGACTCCAGCCAGTCCGACAGCCGCCAGCACAAGCCCGAACAGGCCAATCAGGCCGTAGGTCCACGAGGCCGCTTTCAGCATCGACATGAATTGCGCGATGTGCTCCATCATGCTGCCGGCATGGAAAGGAGTGATCCGTCCGTCGAGGCTCGCGATCTCCCTCTCCACCAAACTCACCACATCGACACCTGGAGCGCCGCGCACCAGCAGCGTCACTCCGCGCAAGGAGGGCTGGACATGGTCCTCCGGGCGCAACGGGAAATAGACCGCTGGATGCTTCTTGCTTGCTACCAGGTCCTCCGAAACATCGCCGGCCACGCCCACCACTTCATAGCTAGCAGGCGCCGCCGACAACGCACTGGCCCGCAAGTCGATGGTTCCCGGCATCGCCGCGAACGCGCCCTGCGCGGCCGCGTTGCCCAGCTCAATGCGCCGTCCCACCGGATCGGTCCCCTTCCAGATCTTGCGAACCGCCTCCTGGCTCACGATCACCGCCATGGCCCCGGCCCGCTCATCCTGCCTTTGGAAGCTGCGGCCGGAGAGGATGCGAATACCCACCGTCGCGAAGTAATCGCGGCCCACTGTATGTTTGCGTGCCCAATTCGCGGCACGCCGCCCATCCTCGCTGGAATCAGCGTTCAGGAACCGGACTCCGGCGTTGCCGTCGAGGGAAACCGGCAGTGTATCCGTGAGGCTCGCTGAGACCACTCCACGCTTCGCCTTCACGCTCTCCAGCAACTTCTCCAGGAAGTCTCCAGCGCGGTCCGGAGCGTAGCCATCGCGCACCGGATCGAGCGAGACCATGTACAGGTTCCTGGGATCGAACCCCTCCTGCACGCCCATCGTGCTCTGGATCCCGATGCCCAGATAGCCCGTCAGCAGCAGCAGCGTCAGGGAGGCGGCCATCTGCAGCAGCATCAACCCATTCTTGAGCCGGGGCACCCTGCGCACCTTGGCGCGCAGCCCGCCGCTCTCCTTCAAAGCCTGCACCAGGTCTGTGCGCGTCGCCTGCAGTGCGGGCGCCAATCCAAAGGCGAAGCCGGCAAGGCCTGTGGCTGCAAACGTGAACAGGAAGGCGCGCCAGTCCGGGGTCAGATCAAAGCCCACTGGAATGGGTAACGGCATCTTCAACTGCGACAAGGCGTGCATGATCCAGTAACTCAGCAGCAACGCCGGCGGAGCCGACGCCATCGACAGCAGCACGCTCTCCGTCAGCAACTGCCTGATCAGTCGTGCCCGGCTGGCGCCCAGGGACAGGCGGACCGAAATCTCCTTACGCCGGTCGACGGCACGCGCCAGCATCATGTTGGCGACGTTGGCGCAGGCGATCAACAGCAACAGCCCGCCCAGCACCATCAGGAACTCTTTGAAGAAGGGCACGTCCTGTTTGCGCAGCGGCAGGATCTTCCCGCCGCCCATCAACTGCACGCGCATCCCTTTCTGGTAGCGGTCCGCGTCCCCATAGGAGTCAGCCAACTGCTGCGCGGCTGCATTCAACTGAGCCAGGGCGCTGGCCTCCGAAGTCCCCGGCTTCAGCCGGCACACCATCTGGAACATCGTAAGGTCACGGCGCTCCAGTGCGTTACCGCCCAACTCCGGAACCAGCCGGGCATCGACGGACACCGGCAGCCATAAATCGGCGGGAAAGATGGTTGGGGACGCGCCGAGGAACTCCTCCGCGGCTACGCCGACGACCGTGCAGGGGCTGCCATTCACTGAGAGCTTGCGGCCCACCACCGCGGGATCCGAACCCAGGTGCTCCTGCCAGTACCGGTAGCTCACCACCACCACCGGAGCCTGTCCCGCCAGCCCGTCGGCCTCATCCAGGAACCGCCCCAACACAGGATGTACACCCAAAGTGGAGAAGTAGCCGGGCGTCACCAGATGGCCCCAGATCCGCCCGGTCCGCGCGCCGCTTCTGACCCCAAAAGGCACGGGCGCCACGTAAGCAAAGGAACCGGCAAACAGGTTGGGAAGCTCGCGGTACCGGCGATAAGTGGGATAGGAAACCGGCGCCTGCAGCGAGACGAGTTGCTGCGGCTGAGCCACGCCGGGCAGGTCGCGCAGCAATCCGTTCATCTCGGAGTAGGCACACGTCGCAATGCAGACGCCCAGCGTGATGGAAGTCAGGGCAACAGCGGTGAATCCCGGCGAGCCGGCCAGCCTGCGCAAGCCGTAGCGGATGTCGTACCGCAGTTCCGCGGCGTATTCCACAGGGATTCGCCAGGCAAGGTCCAGCAGCAACCGGAGCAACCCGCCCACCCCGTGCCGCCGCCACACGGGTTCAATCAGATCCTCGGCTGCCTGCAGCATCTCGTCGCCATAGACATTCCGGAACTCGTGGGGAAACGACCGTTCCAGGGCGCGGTAGAGCCGCAGCGTGAGCGCAACGGGCCGGGGCGAGTCGGTCGAATCCGGCCTCATGATTCCGCCTCGCTCTTCGTCAAGCCCCGCTTGCCGCGGATCACCCGCACCAGATCCTCCAGCCGCTCGCTCTCGGCCTTGAGCACGCTCCGCCCCAGCGGAGTCAGGCGGTAATAGCGGCGGCGCGCGTCATCCAGTTCGGCGCTGGGCCGTTCATCCGACTCTTCGAGGAGATCTTCCTCCATCAGCCGCTTGATCGTGCCGTAAAGAGTGGCGGGCCACAGCCGCAATTTCCCGCCGGTGCGGTCCAGCACCTCCTGCATAATGCCGTAGCCGTGCTGCTCCTCATCAGCCAGTGACAGCAGAACGTGAAACCAGTTGGGCTTGAGAGGAAGGAAACTCTCAGGCGTGTGTGCCTCGGTCATAGCTCCTGCTCCATATAGATATGCATCGATATATATATGGATTGCACAACAATGTCAATGCGTAAAGTGGAGGCGGGCACGGCAGAAACCATGAATCGCCCCAGACGAGAGTTTTGGCATCCTCAGCCTTTACGAGAGGGTCAACGGAAACATCGTTCTCGTCGAAGGACCGCCGTAAGCCGGGACCGCGTGGTCCAATCTGGATTCTGCGGTAGAATTTCGCTCATGAACCCGCCGGATGCAGGCCTCCAACCCTCCGAGGATCAGCAATTATTCGAGCATTTGACGGAATGGACCGGCCTGGCCGGAGATCCGAACTGGCAACAGATCGCCTTGGCGCCGGACGCCCGCACCCAACTCGTAGCCGCCGTAAAGGAACTCGCGGCCCTCCCCAACCTCCAGGCGGAGACAGGCGCGCCGGTTCAGTTTGTCTATAAAAAGCACGTCTTCAATCTCCGGCCGCTGGTGAAGACGGCGGTCTCGGCCATCCTCGTCAAGACCGCGGTCCTGATGGCCCCCGGCCTCGAGTCCCCACTCCTCGAAGCGCTGGAGGCGATCCACTTCCTCGAAGAGGCAGGCGAGATCTACAGAAAACTCACAGACGACGAAGTGGACGTCTTCGGCGCTGTGGTGGAGCTCCACACCGTGAGCGAGTTGCGCCGCGGCCTTTCCAACCCCGATGCCCATCCGACGGCCGCCGGAGTCGCCACCTGGTTTACAGCAAAGGGCTTCGAGGCCCCGCCTGACTTGGCTGGACTGCTCCACTCCCTGGTGAAAAAGGGAGCCCTGCAGGGCGACCAACTCGCCGACGGGTCGACTCTCTACGTACCCACGTTCCTCGGGAAGAAGAAGCAGCATGAGTGAGATCGTCCTCACGGTGCCCAACAACCGCGCCGGCGCGATCGCCCTCGACACCATCCGCAACCGGGGCGAACAGCGCCGCGACTACCTTTATCTCGGCGACCTTTCGCGCTTCCTGCCCGGCTCCCTGTTGACCGAATACCTTCCTCAACTCCCAGCCGGCTTCCATCTGATCGAGGTCCGCGAGGAGATCGGCGACGCGCTCATCCGCGATTTCCTGGGCCTGCACCGCGAGCCGGACGCCACCTCGGGCGAACGAGGCCACATCCTCTCGGCCGAGCCGAACTGGGGCTTCAGCCTGTGCGCCCCGCCCGGAGGAAGCCCCGTACTTCAGCCGGCCCACGCCATGTACATGGCCCAACTCCAGGTACAACAGGCGCATGCCCAGGGCAACCAGGGCGCCTGCGCTCACATCGCGCTCATCGACACCGGTGCGGACGGCGTCGCCATCGACGACTACTACGACCTGCTGGATCCGATCACCTATCACCCAGGCAAAGCGGCAGCGGCCGATGCGGTGGGTCACGGCACGGCCCTCGCCACGCTGATCCGTGAAGTAGCTCCGCAGTGCACCCTCACCGTGATCCGGACCACGGACAGCACGACGATTCCGTTGTGGCACTTGCTGGCGGGCATCGCCATGGCCGTGATCGATGCGCAAGCCGAGATATTGAACCTGAGCCTGGGCCTGGCAAACATTACCGGAACCTGCACCCGCTGCGGAGCCTCACCCACTGCCCGGGGTTTCGCACTCGAGTATCTGATGAAGGCCCTGCGCCGCATGGCCAGTCACTGGTTCCCCGGTCTGCAGCCGCCCACCTATGTCGCCGCCACCGGCAACGACGGCAGCGGCCAGGGCTTCTTCCTGCCG
Organism: Paludibaculum fermentans; assembly: GCF_015277775.1. Taxonomy (NCBI): domain Bacteria; kingdom Pseudomonadati; phylum Acidobacteriota; class Terriglobia; order Bryobacterales; family Bryobacteraceae; genus Paludibaculum; species Paludibaculum fermentans. The sequence continues at coordinate 7,260,662 of NZ_CP063849.1, read as the reverse complement.
GCCCGCTACGATGTCTCCCTGGCTGTCGGCTCAGTGAATCAGAAGGGTCAGCGCTCGAGTTTCAGCACATACGGATCCTATCAACACTCCAATTACGTCATGGCGCCGGGTGGCGAGAAGGCCAACGGCCGCACCACCGAGTTTCCCGTGTCAGACAACAACGACGATTACTGTGGCACCTCAATCGCAGCCGCGTATGCTTCGAGCGTTTTGGCGCTGCTGCGCACCGACGACTCTTCAGCCGACCTGCTGCAACTGGCCGCCCAAAAGGTCTCCGCGGCGTCGCCTGCCTCGGTTTGCGGCAGCGGCCGGATCGAATATTCCTAGCCCCCTTTCGCTGGCCGGCCCCCGGATTCGCCCTACCCCATGTAGTCGAACAGGCTGGTCTTCCCCATCTTGGCGTGCACCTCCAGGGCCGCCTGCTGGCCATACTTCAATTGCGTGAGATCCAGAATCGCCTGGGTTTGATCCGCATCGGCCAGGCTGCTCTGATCCTGCTTCAGCCGCACCTGCTCCCTCGATGAGGTATTCACCGCGTCTTCCAATCGATTCTGTACATTCCCATAGAAGCTCAAAGACGAGTTGAGATGGTCGGAAACACCGGGCAATGGCGCCAGCGCGGCCTCAATCGCCTCCGTGTCGTTGGCGACCAAAGCCTGGCGTAGATTCTCCATGGCCTGAAACACGTTCCTGCTGGGATCGGAATTGTCGAAGATCGTCTGGGCGTCCTGTGCGACCTCGATGACACCGCCATTGGGATGCGCCACCAGGCGGCTGGAGGCCGACCCCAGATAACTGCTCCAGGGCGGGTTCTGCTGCAGGTCAAGCTGATAGGCGGGCCCCTGGTCGCCATCGCCCGAGAAGATGAAGCGCCCGGCCACCTGCGTGTTGCCCAGCCCGACCATCCGCTCCAGCAGCGTTCCAATCTGATCGGCCACGCTCGCCCGCGACACAGCGGTCTGCTCACTGTTGGCGGCGCTCAAGCCCAGCGTGCGGACCTGATCGAACATCCTAACCGCGTTCTGCATCGCGCCTTCAGCCGAATCCGCCTCGGAACGGACCCGGTCGAGGTTCGTGCTGACCTGGGTCAGCCGCGCCAGGTCAGTCCGCACCTGCAGCAGGTTCGACAGCACCGCCGGATCATCCGACGCCGCTTCGACACGCTTCCCGCCACTGACTTCGCTCTGGGCCTTCGTCATCCGCTCGTTGATCTGCCGCAGCCTGTTGAGGTACAGATCCGTACTGCCGTCAATGGATCGAATCATGAGTGCAAAAGTCCTTCCAGTTCACTCCGGACGGCCTGTCGTCACCGCAGCAAACCCAGCGCGATTTCGGTCATGTCGTTCAGGGTTTGTACCAGCTTGGCCGACGCCTGATAGCCGCGCTGGTATTGAATGATCAGAATCGCCTCTTCATTCAAATCCACCTGCTGCACCTCGTCTCTCAACTGGCGGGCCTGGGCTACCAGTTGGGTCTTGGTATCGACGCTCTCCTTGGCACTCTGCAATTGCAGGCCAAGCGAGGCCGCCCGGTTGCCGTAGAACTCGCTGAACGTCAGTCCGTCGATACTTTTGGCCTGGGACAGGTCCGCCAGCTTCAACGCCACCCCATTGCCACCGGGAGCCGAACTGTCGGCCAACGCCAGGTCCCCTGGCTGCAGGGCATTCGTCCGCAGGGTCCGTGCCGCGCCCAGTCCGGCATCGTACTCAAACAAGTTCTGTGTAGGTGGTTGACCGGTACGATCCACCCCGCCGCCCAGGGCCGTATTCACGGTATCGGCCAGAACCTGCGCCATCCGATCAATCTCAGACTGGTGCTCGGGGAGCGTACTATTCCGCAGCGTCAGGAGACTGCTGATGCGCCCGCCCGCTACTTTGTCCGTCACGTCCTGCCCGTGCGAATCCAGCAGTCGCGTCTGGGCTCCACTCGCGTCAACCGATAGAGGATAGGCCTTATCCCCCGCCGCCACCATCACCTGCCCGCCCAGGAAGATCGTCGCACTGCCATCTTCCGCCTTCAGGATGGTAAAGTCCCCGCTCTCCGAAAGATCTTCCTGCAGGGTGGCCATCTGCGCCTGCAGACCCGCATCGCTCACCGCGCGTGCGTCCGAACGGAATTCGCGATTGATCTCGACAATCTTGGCCAACGTGGAATTGATGGTGCCGACCTGATCTTGCAACGACCGGTCCACCGTATGCGATGCCTCGGCAAGGCCGTTGGAGAGGGCGTGGAAACTGTCCGCCACCTGCGTCGCCCGGTCGATCGCTGTCTGCCTCATCGCATTGTCATTCGGCGCAGTGGTCAAGGCCGAGAACGCCTCCACCAGGTTCGTCAGCGCCCCCGGCACGCCCGAATCGCCAGTGATGTCAAACAGCGGCTCCACCCTCTTCAATTGCGCCGCCATCTCATCGGCCGCTCCGAATTCAGTGGCCCGCTTTCTCACGTTGTCTTCAGCGAAAGAACTCCGGGAATCCAGCGTTCCGCTCCAAGTGACGCCGCCGGATAACCCTAACTCGGGCTGGATCCGTTGTGATTGAAACTCAACCCGCTGCCGCGCATAGCCCGGCGTCGAGGCGTTGGTGACGTTCGATTGCACGACGCCCATCGCCTTCTCAAATACACCCATCGATCCGGCTGCGTTGCGCAGCGACACCATCAAGCTGCCCATCACGTGCTCCTGTGCCGGCTTTGCACCGGCCGGACAATCCCTACCCCCGGTGATCTAGCAGCCCGGAAGCCGGCGGGGCCGCATTCCACGCCCCGGCCGGGTTGTAGCCCGCTTGCGTCCCTAAGAACGCTTGCCAGCTTTCACAAAAGGAAAGCGCCTGCTCCAGCAGCACCGACAACCTGCGCAGACGCGTCTGGATGGGCCGGAACGTGTGCTCCAAAATACCCGGCGCGATTGCCGGAACCGGGAACGAACGCACCAGCGAAACTACCAGCTCAAGTTCGGATTGGATTTCCTGGATCTCTTCCACACTGGGCCGCGCCAGCAACCGGCGCTCCACTGAGTCGAGGTGGGCACACACCACATCCGCCACCGGACCGCTCGACGACGAAGCAATGGTCATCAGACACCACTTTCCCGTATGTCAGTTCTGGGAGTTGGCAGCAACGTGCCGTGACAGTGGCCGGGCTGGTTCCGTCGAATCTCACCCGGCCGCAAGGGGGAGGCGTCCGCTTACGCCTGTCGCCTTCTAGCCTGGACCCACGCGGCCCGAAGCGTCACCGCTCGAGCTCGTGGCATCGTCTATCATCGCTTCACTCACCGCCATCGGATCCGGGTTGTACGTGCCGGCCTGGTAGGCAGCCGACAGTTGCTCCAACCGCGCCTGCCGCTCAGGAGACTGCGGCTCCATCGATTGCAGCCGCTCCGCCAAAACAGAGAGATTGACCTGATCGGTAGCGCCCCCGGCGCCACGCTTGGCAACCGCCTGCCCTGCCTGCTGTTCGACCGCGTCCGCACTTTGGGTACGATCTAGCCCTGAGGCTCCGATACCGGCCATATTGTTGGTGTCTATGCGCATCCGGTTCTGCTAGCTTACCCCAAAAGGGATCGCCAGCTCCTTCATACCGCTTATCGGCCCGGATCCGCCGCCTTTAAAGTATTTTGATTTGGATGTGATCCACTGTGCTTATCGAATGCCCGAGCGAGTTTTCGAGAAACTCTCTCACAATCGGCAAATTACCCAAGCGACAGGAATCGATACCACTTCGTCGCACTCGCAGGCGCCTCGCTGCCCGGCTCACGCCGCTCCGGCTGCGATTCTCCGAGACTCGACTGGCAGTCCGCCAGAATCTCGTCCGCCTCAAACCCAATGGCCGCCGCATACTGGCGAATGTAACTCGTAGTAAACACGCCACCCGGCAACTTGCCATACTCGCCCATCTCAATCGCTTCCAAAAACCGGCGGCTGATCTTGGTGGCTTCGGCGATATCTTCCAGGCGCACCTTGCGCTTGATCCGGTGCTCCCGCAGGAGCAATGGCTTGGCGCCCTGCGCCCCACCCGAGGTGGTTACCCGTCTTGGTGTCTCTTGCCGTCTATTACTCTTAGGCACTGAGTACCCCGGAACAACCCACAGGATACCACCCTCCGTTTCCGGATGGCCCTCGAAAGTCCCCGATTCACCCATTCTCGTATACTGAAATCAGAAGAGAGGCGATTCCGACTTGTTCATCCGTTATCTGCTCCTGGGCCTGACGTGTGCCCCAATTTGGGCCGCACCCGCGGCTTCCGTCACTTATTACAAGGACGTCCTGCCCGTTCTGCAGAAGAACTGCCAGTCCTGCCATCGGCCCGGCGAAGCGGCGCCCATGTCCTTCCAGACTTACGACACCACCAGACCCTGGGCTAAGTCCATCAAACAGGCGGTCCAAACCCGCAAGATGCCGCCGTGGTTCGCCGATCCGCACACCGGCCAGTTCACGAACGACCGCTCTCTCGCCAAGGCCGACATCGACCTCCTCACCCGCTGGGCCGACACCGGAGCCCCGGCCGGCGACCCCAAGCAGGCACCGGCCCCCGTCCAGTTTGCCGACGGCTGGCAGATGGGTAAACCCGACCGTGTCTATGAGATGCCCGTCGACTTCCAGGTCCCGGCCTCCGGCACCCTGGAATACACCTACTTCGTCATCCCCACCGGTTTCACAGAGGACCGCTGGGTCACCGCCTCCGAAGCCCGCCCCGGCAACCGTGCCATCGTGCACCACATGATCGCCTTTGTACGCGCGCCCGGATCCAAGTGGATGGCCGACGCCAAACCTGGTATTCCTTTCATTCCAAAGGACGAGCGAGGCTCAGGCGGCGAGGGCCGCGACGGCATGGCCGACGAGTGGCTGGCCGGCTACGCACCCGGCACCCCACCCATGCAGCTGAAACCCGGCCAGGCCCGCCTCGTGCCCGCCGGCAGCGACATCGTCTTCCAGGTCCACTACACCGCCAACGGCAAGGCGCAATCCGACCGTTCCCGTCTGGGGTTGAAGTTCGCCACCGGACCCGTAGCCGAGCGCGTCACCATGGCCGCCGCCTCCACCAGCAAATTCGCCATCCCGCCCGGCGACGCCAACTACCAGGTGAAGGCCGTCACCACCCTGGCCGCTCCGGCAAGGCTCGTCAACCTCCAGCCGCACATGCACTTGCGGGGCAAGGCCTTCTCCTACAAGCTGATCTATCCCGACGGCCGCACCCGGGAATTGCTCAACGTGCCGCGTTACGACTTCAATTGGCAGCTCGTCTATGAACCCGCCGGCGACCTGACACTGCCCGCCGGAACCCAGATGGAGTGCATCGCCACCTACGACAACTCGGCCAACAACCCGTTCAACCCGGATCCCAAGAAGGAGGTCCACTGGGGTGACCAGAGCTGGGAGGAGATGATGATCGGCTTCTTCGACATCGCCATCGACCCCAAAATGGACCGCCGCGAACTCTATCCGCGCCGAAAGTCCGCGAAAAAGCCGGCGTCCTCCGGCGACTAATCCGGCGAATACGAGCCGAAAATGAAATCGGGCTGCGCCATCGGTTTTCTGTTGATCTCCAGCACAAGACTGCTGGCGCACGACCCCATCACCACCCCGCTCACCTGGTCGAAAGAGATCTCCCGTATCCTCGAGAGACGCTGCCTCGGTTGCCACCAACCTGGCGGCAAAGCCCCCTTTACCCTCACCACTTACGAGGATGCCCGGCCCTGGGCGGTAGCCATCCGCGAAGAGGTCTCCAACCGCACCATGCCCCCCTGGAACGCGGTCAAGGGCTTCGGGACCTTCCGCAATGACATGGCGCTCACCCAGGAGGAGATCCAGACAATCACCGATTGGGTGAACGGCGGCGCGCCCGAGGGTGATCCGAAACTCGCCAGTGGAGTAATCCCCCACGCCTACCACCCGGAAGAGCTCCCGCGCGGCGCGGTGGAAACTCCGGCAGGAACGTTCTCCTTCACCGCCACACTCATGGGCATACGCATCGCGGCGATGCCGAAGGGCACCGAAGCCCATCTCCTGCTTCACCAACCCGATGGAACCCGTACTCCGCTGCTTTGGATCCGGCAGTTCCAGCCCGCCGCGCCCCGCCTCTACCTGCTGGCGGAGCCCATCACCGCGCAGCCCGGCGCCCGCATCGTCATTTCGACGGCGGTGCAACCGAACGCGACGGTGCGGTTCCTGGCGGTGGTGGAGCGCTCAAAGGCGGCGCCGGCCCACGCCCGAACTCCAGCACCAACTGGCGAGTGATCTTATCGGCCACATCCGCGCTGGCCGACCGGAACTTCGCACCCTGGCTCTCCTGCGTTGTGGACCAGATCACATCCCCGTCTTTGTTCACAATCCGAACCGACGCCGACGCTTCGTGCTTCCGCTCCTGGATTCTTGACTGTTCGTTGTCGCCCACTCCGCCGCCTAAACTGAGGTAGTCCCGGCCCTTAGTGGAGGATCCCTTCCCTACCCCGAGGTTCGACCGCGCGTTGATCCCGTCCGAGGTCTGGAACAGATCGGTGAACACCTGATCCTCGCCCGATCCGCGCAGCACGGCATCGGCCCGCTCAGGATTCTCTGTGATCACAAACAGCTTGGCCCCCTGCAGGCTGGCGATCAGCATGTCGCGGATCTGGGCCGCGCCCTCGCCACCGCCGAACTTATCCACGTACACCCGCTTCAGGGTCCGCAACTGGAGCGAGAGTTCCTCCGGGGCTTGTCCGCGCACAACCAACACAAAACAACAGGCAAAACAAAGCCGCGCAAGACACTTCATCCCTTGCCCGCCTTCCGCGCCTCTTCATCCATGAAGGTCACCTTGCGTCCGGTCCGCGCCTCCAGGCTCACCAGCATCGCGCGCACCGCATTCTTCTCGACCCGGAACAACATCGCCTGTTGTTTGCCGTCTTCCGCTTCATATCCAATCGTCAGATAGTGCGATCGTTTCTTGCTCAGCACCAGCAACGGCGAAATCACGATCGCTTCCCACAGCCGCCGGTCCACCTTCTGCCCGTACTCCAGCAGGTTGATGCGCTCATACGGCACCCGCACCACCGAACGTTTAGAGTTGAAAACAAAGGAAATCGGATCCGTGGCACTGAGACGGCCGTCCTGCCCGGTCTCCAGCGCCGCCAGCGTCCCGCCCAGATACTCGGCTGGCGCCCCATTGTCCCGGGCGATGGCGAATCCACAGGCGAATGTGAGCATCAGTACTAGATAGAGTCTGATTCGGAGTCTCATACGGCTGCTGCCGGAATTAGTGGCCCGCAGAGGCGGATCTTCTCAGGTGAGGTGAAAGAATGTTCGATCTCGAGTTGAAGAAGTTGCAGACGGAGGAGCCCCGGACGCCCGAGGGCCTGCCCGAAGACATCATCGTCAGCCCGGACACCCACCGCGCCAACCGCATCCCGCCCGGCCAGAGCCGCACCCGCAAGTGGCCCATTCTGGACGCCGGCGGCCCGCCGCGCATCGACATGGAAAAGTGGCGGCTCGAGCTCCATGGCCTGGTCGAAAAGGAAGCCTCGTTTGACTGGGCCCAGTTCCAGCAACTCCCTCGAACCAAAGTCTTTAGCGACTTCCATTGCGTCACACGCTGGAGCCGCCTGGGCAACGTCTGGGAGGGTGTCTCCACACGCGACCTGATGAAGGCCGTTGGAACTATTTCCCCTCGCGCGCGGTATGTATTAGTGCATGGGTACGATTTTGGCTGGACCACGAACCTGCCCCTCGATCAGTTCCTGGCGGAAGACGCCCTGATCGCCACACACCATGACGGCGAACCCCTTTCAGTCGAACACGGCGCCCCGGCCCGCCTCATCGTGCCCCGGCTCTACGCCTGGAAGAGCGCCAAGTGGATCGGCGGCCTCGAGTTCATCGAGAACGACAAAGCCGGGTTCTGGGAACGCAACGGCTACCATATGAATGGAGACCCCTGGCGGGAGGAACGTTTTGGCTACTGACCAAATGGCGCCGGCGAAACGGCGTGTTGGACGCCGCGCCTGGCTCGGTGGAATTGGCGTTGGTGTGGCCGGAGTCGGTGCGGGCCTCGTCTACCGGGCCGCGCCCTTCTTCTGGAAACAGTTCGCCAAGGATCTGGGGACCTCCATCGCCCCGGCGCCCAAACATCCCGATCCCGCTAAGTGGCCTGACCAGGGCATCCATGCCGCCTGGCTTGGACACTCCACGGTTCTGATGAAGATCGATGGGTTCACCATCATTACGGACCCGGTCTTCAGCTCGTGGATCGGTCTCGGCATCGGCCCGTTCACCCTCGGCATGAAGCGTCTGGTGGAGCCGGCCCTGGAGCTCGAAAAGCTCCCCAAGGTCGACCTCATCCTCCTCTCGCATGCTCACATGGACCACTTTGACCTGCCCAGCCTGCGCGCCCTCGAAGCGCGCAAGCCCGAAGTTGTCACGGCCAACGCCACGTCCGACCTGCTGCGGATTCAGAACTACCGCCGCGTCCAGGAAGTGGGCTGGGGCCAGCAGGTGCGCGTCGGTCCGGCCACCATCAAGGCTTTCGAAGTGCGCCATTGGGGCGCGCGCCTGCGCAGCGACACCTATCGCGGCTACAACGCCTACATCATCCAGGCCGGCCGCTACCGCGTCGTCTTCGGCGGCGACACGGCCATAACGGATACCTTCCGCCAGGTGGGCGGCGCGAACCTCGCCATCATGCCCGTAGGCGCCTACAACCCCTGGATCCGCGTCCATTGCAACCCCGAACAGGCCTGGCAGATGGCCAACGACGCCCGCGCCGACCTCGTCCTCCCCGTCCACCACCAGACCTTCCACCTCAGCTCCGAGTCTTCGAACGAGCCCCTGGAGCGAATCCTCAGCGCCGCCGGCAGCGCCTGCGACAGCCGCATTCCCGCCCGCGTCATCGGCGACGAACTGCGCCTGGCATAAATCAGGCGCTCCTCTTTTCACCAAACAGCACACATACACTATTCGTGTAGATTTGCTGCGTCTGTAACTTCATCTTCATCATAGGCCTGATTTCCGCAACTCTTGCGAATGCCGCAGCGTCTCTCCTACAAGAGGAATGCTTATGAGAAATAACCCCAATATTCACCGCATCTTCGCCGCATCCGCATGTGCGCTTGTTTTTGCATGCACGATGAATGCGCAGACGGAAGAACGTCCCATTTCGGTGGGCGTCATCGGTGGAGTCGGCTTGAATGATCCGTTCGATTCCCGTAATGTTGATATCCTGACACCCTCGAATATTCGATATTCGTTCTCTAACCACCGCTACATCGTGGGCCCCATGGTCCAGTTCAATCTCCCGCTGCATCTGGGCCTGGAAGTGGACGCGCTCTACCGCCGCTACAGCTACACCTCCGATGCGGCGCCCTTCAACAGCATCGTCACCACCAAAACCAGCTCGAACACCTGGGAGTTCCCCATCCTGTTGAAATACAGGGTCTTCAAGGGCCCGTTGAGCCCCTTCCTCGTGGCGGGTCCCAACTTCCGGTATGTCTCTGAAGGAGAACGCAGCACCTCAATCCTCAGCGGCAATCCGCAGGACGCCCCGGCCTTCGTGCCGCGCGAATTGAAGAACAGCTTCGCGCCGGGCTTCTCGGTGGGCGGCGGCGTCAGCCTGGGCGCCAAGGCACTGAAGATCGAACCGCAAATTCGATATACACGCTGGGGCTGGGAAAACTTCGCTTCCAACCCGACAGGCTTCTTCAAGTCCAATCAGAATCAGGTCGACTTCCTGATAAACGTCCGCTTCTAGACTGCGGCCGGTAATTTTGACCTGATATAGACAAATCGGGCTCTATGCGCGAGGAAGATAATTCTCTTCCAAACGGATAGAGCCCGAAATCTATTCAGCCTGGGGCCGCCGGTCTTCTAGCTGATGACCACCAGAAGATCCTTCGGCTGTACAGTCTGTCCGACGGAAACATGCCGGGCGCTGATCTTGCCCGCCACCGGAGCATACACCGTCGTCTGCATCTTCATCGCTTCCATCACCAGCAGCTTCTCGCCCTTCTTCACTTCCTGGTTCAGTTCCACCGCGATACTGGTCACCGCACCGGGAATCGGAGCGCCCACCTGACCGGGCACCGCCACATCCGCCACCGGATGCGCCTTCGTCTCAGCCTTCAGCTTGCGGTCCCGGATCGTCACCTCGCGCGGCTGGCCGTTCAGTTCAAAGAACACCGTCCGCGTGCCGTCCGGATGCGGGTCACCCACCGCCACGAACTTGATCACCAGCGCCTTGCCGGCTTCGATCTCCACGGTGATCTCTTCCCCGGTCTTCATCCCGTAGAAGAAGGTCGGCGATGGCAGCACCGTCAGGTCGCCATAGGCCGCCCGAGCCTTGTCGAACTTTGTGAAGACGTCCGGGTACATCACATAGCTCATCAGGTCGGTCTCCGATGGCTTGTGGCCCGTCTTCTTCTCCACCACTGTCCGAATCTCGTCGAACTGCACCGGCGCCAGCTTGGCGCCCGGCCGGCCCTTGCCCGCCTTCTTACCCTTCAAAATCACGTTCGAGATCTTCTTCGGCCAGCCGCCTTCCGGCTCGCCCAGCGTCCCTTCGAACATCTCTACTACCGAGTTCGGTATGTTCAGGCTGTGGCCCGCGCCAAGGTTCTCGAACTCCTTCACGGTCATCCCGTGCTGGATCAGGAACAGCGCCATGTCGCCCACCACTTTGCTGGACGGCGTCACCTTCACGATGTCGCCGAAGGCGTGGTTCACATCGGCATACATCCGGGCAATCTCAGGCCATCTTGGACCCAGGCCCAGGTTCTCGGCCTGCTCGCGCAGGTTCGTATACTGCCCGCCCGGCATCTCGTGGATGTACACATCCGCCGTACCCGACCGCGGCGCCGTATCAAACGGAGCGTAATTCGCCCGCACCACTTCCCAGTAATCCGATGCCCGGTTCAGCGCTTCGAAATCGAGCCCCGTCCCGCGCGTCTTGTCATGCTGCAGCGCGGCCACAATCGAGTTCAGGTTCGGCTGCGACGTCGAGCCGCTCATCGACGACAGCGCCGCGTCCACCGCATCCACCCCGGCTTCGCTCGCCTTCAGGATGGAAGCCGCGTTCAAGCCGCTGGTGTCGTGCGTGTGGAAGTGCAGCGGCAGCCCGACTTCTTCCTTCAGTGCCTTCACCAGCTTGTGCGCCGCATAGGGCTTCAATAGACCCGCCATGTCCTTGATGGCCAGGACGTGCGCGCCCATCTTCTCCAGTTCCTTGGCCATCTTCACGTAGTAGGCCAGCGGATACTTGTCGCGCTTCGGATCCAGGATGTCGCCGGTGTAGCAGATGGCCGCCTCGCACACCTTGGGCGTCCGCCGCACCGCCTCCATGGCCACCTTCATGTTCGGCAGCCAGTTCAGCGAATCGAAGATGCGGAAGATGTCCATGCCTTCGTCCGCCGCCACCTCGACGAACCGCCGCACGGCGTTGTCCGGATAGGCCGTGTAACCCACCGCGTTCGACGCCCGGAACAGCATCTGGAAGCAGATGTTGGGAATCAGTTCGCGCAGCCGCCGCAGCCGCATCCACGGATCCTCGTGCAGGAACCGCATGGTCACGTCGAACGTCGCCCCGCCCCACATCTCCAGGCTGTACAGCCCGCTCAGACGGTGCGAATAGTAGTTGGCGATCTGCAGCATGTCGTAGGTCCGCATGCGGGTCGCCATCAGGCTCTGATGCGCGTCGCGCATCGTCGTATCCGTGATGAGCAGCCGCTTCTGGCTGCGGGTCCACTCGGCAAACCCGGCCGCGCCCAACTCGTCCAGCAGTTGCCGGGTACCCTTGGGCGGCTCGGCCGCGTTGTGCTCCGGTACCGGAGCCACCCGCGTCACCGCCGGCGCCACGCGGTTTGTCATCTCCGGATTGCCGTTCACCATCACGTCGCCCAAATAGGTGAGCAGCCGGGTCGCCCGGTCCTGCCGGGCCTTGAACCGGAACAGCTCCGGCGTCTGCTCCAGGAAGGTTGTCGTCGCCTCGCCCGCCTGGAACTTCGCGTTGTGGATCACGTTCTCGAGGAACGGGATGTTCGTCTTCACGCCGCGAATACGGAACTCGCGCAGCACGCGGTCCATGCGCTGGCAGGCCTGCACGAAGTTGTTGCCGCGCGTCGTCACCTTCACCAGCAGCGAGTCGTAGTACGGCGTGATCACCGCGCCGCCATAGGCCGACGCACCGTCCAGGCGCACACCAAAGCCGGCCGGTGACCGGTAGGTCTGAATCTTGCCGTAATCAGGCAGGAAGTTCTTGGCCGGATCCTCGGTCGTCACCCGGCACTGCAGCGCCGCGCCGGTCACCCGGATCTCGTCCTGCGCCGGAATCCCCATCTCAGCGCCGTGCAGTTCTAGCCCATGGGCCACCTGGATCTGCGCCCGCACAATGTCGATGCCCGTCACTTCCTCGGTGACCGTGTGCTCCACCTGGACGCGCGGGTTGACTTCGATGAAGAACCATTCGACGGAGTCCACGTCCACCAGGAACTCCACCGTGCCGGCGCTGTAGTACTTGGCATGCGAGCACAGTTTCACCGCCGCGGCGCATAGACCCTCGCGGATCTTCATGTCCAGCCCGAACGCCGGAGCCACTTCCACCACCTTCTGGTGACGCCGCTGTACGCTGCAGTCGCGCTCCCACAGGTGGACCATGTTGCCGTGCGTATCGCCTAGAATCTGCACTTCCACGTGCTTGGCGCGCCGGATGTAGCGCTCCATGAACACCGCGCCGTTGCCGAACGCAGCCTGCGCCTCGGCCGTCGCTTCATGGAACCGCGCTTCCAGTTCCTCGGGCTTGTTGACGACGCGCATGCCACGTCCGCCGCCACCGAAGGCCGCCTTTAGAATCAAGGGGAAACCGATCTTCGGAGCCAGCTTTTTGGCCTGCTCGAAGCTCGCCGCGGGCTTCTCGGTGCCAGGCAGGGTCGGAACACCCGCCTCGTGCGCCAGGCGCCGGGCCGCGGTCTTGTCGCCCAGCATCCCCAGAATCCGTTCGCTGGGACCCACGAAGGTGATCCCCGCGGCCGCGCAAGCCTTGGGCAGGGCCGGGTTCTCACTCAGGAATCCGTACCCCGGGTGGATGAAATCGACACCCTTCTCCTTGGCCAGCGAAACGATGCCCTCGACGTCCAGATAGGCCTGGACAGGGCCCATGCCCTCGCCAATCAGGTACGCCTCGTCGGCCTTGAAGCGATGCAGGCTCAACCGGTCTTCCTGGCTGTAGATAGCCACCGTTCCGAGCCCTAACTCGTTGGCGGCACGGAAGATCCGGATCGCAATTTCCCCTCTGTTCAGCGCCAGTAACTTCTTCATTAAGTTCAGGCTAACATGGCGCCCAAGCCCGGACACCCAATCTGTACGCCAGTTTCCAGCCGCTTGGCCAGGATCGGGAGCGCCGGCGCCCGGCCAGGTTTTTTGATCCCAAGGGCGAAGTTTCGGAACATTGGGACCGCTTGGTCCGTAGTAAAGACGACGAGGTCTCTATGCAACGAAACTGGCTCGCTCTCTCACTAGTCTTTGGAACCCTCACGCTCACCGGTTGCGACATCGATCCGTCGGACTGGGGCAGCTCAGACCGGTATAAGGAGGAGTTCTCCTATCAGCACAAGCTCACCCCCGGCGGCCGTGTCGTACTGGAGACCTTCAATGGCTCCGTTGAGGTACTCGGCTGGGATGGAGACCGCGTCGACATCAGCGGAACGAAGTACGCATCGCGCGAAGAGGTCATGAAAGACCTGAAGATCGACGTCATTTCCGACCCCGGCTCGATTCGCATTCGAGCCCTGCGCCCTATCGAGCGCAACTGCAATTGCGGAGCCCGCTTCGTGATCAAGCTCCCCAGGAAGGTGATTCTCGACAACATCCAGACCTCGAACGGCAGCATGCGGATTGAGTCCATCCAGGGCAGTGCCCGGCTGAAGACGTCCAATGGCTCCATCCGTGTCTGGAACGTCGAAGGCTCACTGGAAGCCACCACGTCCAACTCCAGCATCGAGCTGGATAAGTTCAAGGGCGCGGCCACCCTCGTCACCTCCAACGGCCGCATCAAGGCCGACGGCGTGGAGGGCGCCTTCAATGCCCACACGTCGAATGCCTCGATCGACGCCCAGGTGGTTTCGCTGGAGACCGGCCGGTCGATGGAGCTTGAGAGCTCCAACGGCAGCATCAACGCGACACTCGACTCCTGGAATAACAATGCGATCCGCGCCAGCACCTCGAACTCGTCCATCAACCTGCGCGTGCCCGAGAACATCCATGCCGACCTGCGCGCCTCGACCTCGAACGGCAGCATCACCTCGGACATCTCCATCAACACCAACCAGTTCAGCAAGACCAAGGTGAGTGGCCAACTGAATGGCGGCGGCGCGCTGCTGGACCTGACCAGCTCCAACGGCAATATCCGGCTTTTGAAGAAGTAACTGTCCCTCTCCTGCGGGAATTCCAGCCCGGCGCGCCCTGACCAGGCGCTCCGGGCTTTTTCGCGTCCAAACGCGCGTACGGGGCGGATCGGCTCCGCCCCGTACGAATGATCTGTTGTGCTGGAGTAAAGTCTACTTCCGCCGCGCAACCTGCAGATTCGATTCGATCTTGCCTGCGCCGTAGCCCATGCGGAAGGCCATCGGCTTGACGTCCTTGCGCTGCGCTTCGTAGGCCGCCCGCAGGTCCTTCTGGGTGCGGAACTGGAAGTCCGCGCCGAACGGCGACACGTAATCGCCATAGAGCTGGACCTGCCAGTGTTCCGGCGTGAAGTACTTCCACGGCACACCGGAGTCGTCCTGGATGATCAGGGCGCTGTCGTCCAGCACCATCTGGCGGATGAGCTTGAAGCCGTCGCTGTGCATCATGTAGGAGGTCGACTTCAGCAGCGTGCAACTCTTGCCCAGCCCGGCCACGTAGGTCTTAAACGCCGGGTTGTCCTTCATGTGGGCGTCGTCCAGGTTCAGCGAGATGTAGACGAGGGTGGCCGGCTTCTCGCCCGCCCGTTCGATGTCCAGGGACAGGCCGCGGTTTCTACCGAAAGCCGCGCGCTGGGTGTCCACGCCGCGCGGAACGAGCTTCCCGTTTTCGTCCAGTTGGACGTACTGGTAGCCATTGATCTGGTAGCCCAGCCGCGCCAGCAGGATCAGCATCGGCTCGGCCACACCATCGGTGACCTGGCCACGCAGTTGACGGTCCATCTCGCGCGTGACAAAGAAGCTCTTGCCCAGCAGGGAGGAAAGGGTGCTGGCGATTTGCGGCAGCTCCTTGCCCAGGTCGAGCTTCTCGAACTGAGCCGCAGTGGGTATGCGGCCGGGCGGTTCCAGCGCGGCCATGGAATAAGTAGTGTGACCGGGGAAGAACACCAGCATGGTCAGCGCGTCGCCGCCGGAAAACGGATACCAGATGGGGCTGCCGTCCACCGGCGCGCCCACCAGTTCAGCCTGCTGGAACTTGGTCATCCCCGCCTTGCGGCGCTTCTCGAAGCCGGCCCAGGCTTCGTCCATCTGCCGGGCGTGGTCGATCCACGCCTTCTGGCTTTCGAGAGCCTTGTAGGCGCTGCCTTCCCGGCCGGGCATGCCGGCGAGGAATCGGGCGGCGTCATCGGCTTCGCGGTTGGCGGGTTTCGCCGGTTCAACCGCGGTTTTTTCAGGAGCGGATTTCGTGGTGGAGGTCGCCGGACCCTCCGAGGCATGACAAGCGGCGAGTGCAAGAGAGCTGATCAGGCACAGCAGGAGCCCGTTACGGTTCATGGGTCATCCTTAGTGTAGCGTCCCATCAGGCTATCGAATGGGTAGATTCTGGCGAGGGGAATTGAAAACTTGGATCCCGCTTATGGTGGAAACCGCCTGCCGGCGCCTCCCTGGCGCGTGGAGCGGCCTGAGGAATGCATTCTGGACCCTGCGGTACCGTCGGTCCATTTCCGGCATATCTTTCGTCGATTGGAACTTAGTATGATGGGTGACACCTCCTCGGGTAGCCAGGTCACAGTCGCGTTTAAATCTCTGGGATTGCCAACACCTCCATGCGTTACACCCTACTTGTCGTCAGTTGTCTCTGGACCGCCGCCGCCTTCGGCCAGGATCCTATTAAGGTAGGCAACGTCACCATCAGCGGGAGCCTGCGCTCCAGGACCGAAATCTGGGACTACTTCCAGGGGGCGGCCAACAACGACTATGCGTTCAGCGGCAACATCTTCAAGCTGAGCTTCGCGCAGACGGCGAAGAAGGTGGACTGGCAGTTTGAGCTGGCGGCGCCGTTCCTGTTGGGTCTTCCCAACGATGCGATCGCCCCGGCTCCGCAGCTTCAGCTCGGGTTGGGCGGCAACTACTTCGGCGCGAACAGCGCACGCCGCCATGCCGCGATGATTTTCCCCAAGCAGGGCTATCTGCGCTTTAAGGGGCTGTTTGGCGACAAGGACCAGAGCCTGCGGGTGGGCCGCTTCGAGTGGATGGACGGCGGAGAAGTCACCCCGAAGGACGCAACCCTGGCGGCGCTCAAGCGCGACCGCGTCAACCAGCGGCTGATCGGGCCATTTGGCTGGTCGCATGTGGGCCGCAGCTTCGACGGGTTCGAGTACAAGGCATCGAAGGGCGCCATCACCTATTCGGTGGTCAGTGCCCTGACAACGCGCGGCGCGTTCCAGGTGGACGGCTGGGGCAACCTGAAAACCGGCTTCTCGTACGGCTCGGCGACCGGCCAGGTGGGCAAGGGGAAGAACGTGGGTGAGTGGCGCGCCCTGGCGGTGTACTACCAGGATTGGCGCCACGTCCTGAAGACGGACAACCGGGCGGCGGCCGTGCGGCTGGCGGATATGAACAACATCCGTATCGGGACGTATGGCGGCCACTATCTGCACAAAATCGAGTCCTCGGCCGGCATCTTCGACTTCATGCTGTGGGGCATGCTGCAGAGCGGCAAGTGGGGCAGGCAGGATCACCGGTCGAATGCCTTCGACCTGGAAGCGGGCTGGCAGCCCAAAGTGATGGCGAAGCTGAAGCCGTGGCTGATGGGCGGGGTTACGCGAACAGGCGGCGACAACGACCCGACGGACAACAAGCACGGTTCGTACTTCCAGATGCTGCCGACGCCACGGCCCTATGCGCGCATCCCCTTCTATAACATGATGAATAACCAGGACATCTACGGCATCCTGGCGCTGCGGCCGCACAAGGCCGTGACCATCCGGTCTGAGTTCCATTCGCTGAGCCTGTCCAACCGGAACGACCTCTGGTATGTCGGCGGCGGAGCGTTCCAGCCGTGGAGCTTCGGCTTCATCGGCCGCAACACGGGCAAGGCGAAGAGCTTGGCCAATCAGTGGGATACGAGCATCGACTGGACCATCAACAAGAACTGGAGTATCACGGGCTTCTACGCCTATGTGGACGGCAAGACGGCCATGCGGGCGATCTACCCGAACGACCAGAATGCCCAGTTCTCCTACATTGAGCTGAACTATAAGTTCTAGCGCCTACTCGCCGCGGAGGGCCACGACCGGATCGACGGCGGCGGCCCGCCCGGCGGGGAAGGCTCCGGCCATCAGGGCGACCAGGGAGAAGACTGCCGTGGCGGAGCCGATGACGAGCGGATCAACCGTCCGTATGCCGAAGAGCAGCGATCGGACGAGAGTCATGAGGCCGAGCGAGGCCACCAGGCCAGTGAGCAATCCGCCCCCTACCATACCGGCTAAGTCCTTGCCCACCAACATCACAATCTCCCCGCGCTGCGCACCGAGGGCGGAACGGATGCCGATTTCGCGGGTCCGGCGGGCGACGGAGTAGTTCAACAGGCCGAACAGGCCGATAGCCGCCAGAACCAGGCCCAACAGGGCGAAGGTTCCACCGATGACAGCCAGCAGCCGCTCGCGCAGAAGCGTGTTGCCGACGAGGGTGTCGAGCGTCGTGACCTCGCGCAGACGGGTGCCTGAGCCGACGGCCGCGGCCTCTCTTTCGACGAGCCTGGTTAGCGAAGGCAGGTCCAGATTGGAGCGGACATGCAGGGTGTAGTAACTGCTGCCCTCCGCCGGCATGTAGACGATGGGGACAGGCGCTTTCCGCAAGCTGGAGTAATGTGAGTCGCTGACGACTCCGACGATACGGTGAGTCACCATCGAGGGCTGGCTGGAGCGTTGAAATGATTTGTCCAGTGCGGCCTCCGGGTCTTCTGAATTGAAGTACCTGCGCACGAAGGCCATGTTGACCACGGTGGCGACGACCGGATCGTTGTTCGCCTCGCGCGGCGTGAAGTCGCGGCCCGCCAACATGCGCATCCGCATCGTGTTGATGTAGCCGGACGACACCGGGTAAAAGATCTCTTCGCGGTCACTGGGCGATTTGCCGGGCAGAAAGATCTGGTCCGTCCAGGTGCTCCCTTCCAGAACTACCCAGGGGGCGACGGCCGCGGCCTGTACTCCGGAGAGCGCCGCCATGCGGTCTCGCATCTGGATCATCAAATTAGACTTTGGGGCCTTCTCCTGGGCGGGCACCTCGTTGCTGATGGAGAAGAGGGCCAACTGGTGCGGGTCGAACCCGGCGTCGACAGCCCGCAAGTTTCTTAGGCTGAATAGGAAACAGGCTCCGGCCATGACGAGGCAGAAGGCAAAGGCGACCTGAACACTGACAAAGAGGCGGCCCAGGCGGAGGCGTCCGCCATGGCTGGCCGCGCCGCGCAGCACCTGCATGGGCTGAGTCCCCGAGGCTTGCCAGGCGGGCAGCATGCCAAAGAGCAGGGTGGCCAGGGCGGAGATGAGCGCACAGAACAAGAGGACACGAGAGTCCATTTCGAGCGCAAACCGGTAGGGGTCGCCAGGGGTAGCGAGCATCGCGACGACCGCGGGAGCCGCCAATCGGGCGATGAGCCAGCCGGCTACTCCGGCCAGACCGGCCAGCATGAGGCTCTCCGTCAACAATTGGCGGACCAGACGCAAGCGCGCCGCACCGAGAGAGATGCGCATCGCCATCTCGGCAGCGCGGGCCGAGGCCCGGGCCAGGAGCAAGCTGGCGACATTCGCACAGGCGATGAGCAGGATGGCGGCAGCGACACAGAGCACAACCCAGAGCGGCCGGGCAAAGGTCCGTCGGAAGGTCGATACGCCGCGGGCACCGGATTGGACGAAGATCTTCATCTCCAGAATCTGTTTCCGGACAACGTCAGGCACCGTCGTCATACGCTTCAGCCTGTTCTCGTTGGACTGGCTGAGCACGGGTTGGAAGCGGGCGGCCAACTGCTCGCGCGTCGTGCCGGGGCCGAGCCGCCCCGTAATGCGCATCCATTGCCAGCGATCGTTGGTGAAGGCCTCCTTCTGATACATCATCGTGGGCACCCAAATGTCGACGAAGCGGCTGGGCTCATTGCCGAAGAAGCCCTCTCGCGCCACCCCGACGATCGTGTACAGAGTCTTGTCGTGGAGCAGTGTGCGGTTGATAACACCAGGGTCGCCATGGAAGCGGCGCTGCCAGAAGTCGTAGCTGAGGACCATGACGGGGTGGCCACCGGGGACCTTGTCTTCGGCGGCGGTGAACAGGCGCCCCAGGGCCGGGGTCACGCCGAATACCTGGAAGAACTCTCCGGAAACATAGGCGCGGGTGACCTTCTCGATGGGTGCCCCTGGGGCGGAATCGCTGATTTCGGCCCGGCCGGGAAAGCCGACGCCGGCCAACCGGGCGGAATCGCCAGCCGCCTCCCGAAAGCTATTGAATACAGGGTAGTTGAAAGAGGTGTTCTCGTCGCTGGTCTCGGAGCCGGGTTGCTGGATGGGCGGAGTGGCCAGGTAGATCAGACTGTCCGGGTCCGGGACAGGCAGTTTGCGCAGGATGGCGGCGTCGACGACGGAGTAGATGGCTGTGTTGGCGCCAATGGCGAGGCTGAGGGAGAGGATGGCGGTGATGGCGAAGACCGGGTTGCGGCGGAGGGCGCGCCAGCCGTAGCGGAGGTCCTGGAGGCCGGTTTCGAGGCCCAGCCAGAGTCGGATGTCTCGGCTGCGTTCCCGGATGAGGGTGGAGTTGCCGAAGCGGAGGGCGGCCTCGCGGCGGGCCTCCTCGGGCGACAAACCTTTTGTCTCCAGTCGTTTGGCGCGCTGCTCGAGGTGTTCCTGAAATTCGTCTTCCAGCTCGGTTTCGAGAGGTTCCGGCCGCAGAGCGTTCCTGAATCGAGTTAGCCAGCTCATGGGACCTCCTTACGCCTGCTGCAGGACACGGGCGACGCCCAGGGAGAAGCCGGCCCAGCGTTGGGTTTCGGCGGATAGCTGGCTCTGGCCTCCATGCGTGATGCTGTACTGGCGGGCCCGCCGCTTGCTGCCGGTGATGGTCCATTCGGCGGCAACCCAGCCCTTCTCCTCCATGCGGTGGAGGGCTGGGTAGAGAGAGCCTTCCTCGACCTTGAGGGCTTCGTCGGAGAGGTCCTCGATGAAGTTGGCGATGGCGTAGCCGTGGAGGGGTCCGCGACGGTCGAGCAGGGTGAGGATGAGGAGGTCGAGAGCGGTTTGGGCGGAGTTCTGTGGAGGCATACCTATTACGCTAGGGGTACAGTTCTAGGGATAGTGAACCATGGGTGTGGAGGGAGGTCAAGTAAACAAAGCGAAGAGGCTGCGGCGGCGGAAGGAAGAACAAAGTGGGAATAAATGGGTTTGATCCCTCAGAGAGAGTGGATTGGCTTGCCAGTTTCGGTTGTTGGCGGTCGTACCCGGGCGGGCGCCGTTGGGCGGAATGGGTTTGATCCCTCAAAAACAGTGAATGGGTTTGCCGGAGCCTGTCCCGGCGGTCCCTTTTGGGTGGGGACGGTTGAGCAGGATGGGTTTGATGCCGCAGGGAGAGTGGATTGGGTTGCCCGATTTGGGCAAGGGAGCATCCTCTGAGAAGACAAGGCGCTCCGCCGCCATTGCGGCCCCCATCATTGACGCGCAGGTTTGGATTTCAAAGACCAGGCGGCACAAAAGTGCGGCCGAAACCGCCCCACCGCGCACAAAGCGTAGCAGACGGCACGGGCCGCAGCCGCAGCACGACACCGGGGATGGATGAAACAAAAGGAGATATTTCCTCGCGACCGCGGTGACGATCAGTTTCCGGCCCTCTCGAGTCAAGCCACTAGGTGCAAGCCGTGACGACCAGACTATGGCACTCCAGCGGATTCAGGACCAGAACCACGCGTCCGTCGCCCATGATGGCAGCGCCCTGAAACTCCCTGCATTGCTCCAAGCCGCCGGTCAGGGGTTTGACGAGCACCTCGACTTCAGTCATGAACCTGTCGACAACCAGACCGTATCGGACTGTGCCTGCTTCCACAATTGCGACAGAAAGCTCAGTTTGCCGGGCGGGCGCCTGGCCCAGCATCTCCGCGAGGTTGAAGATGGAATAGACCCGGCCCCTGACTTGGGCCAAGGTCACCCCGCGGTACAGGTGCACCGCTTCCAACGGCAGTTTGACCATGTCGTGAATGCTACTCAAAGGCAGGACATACTGCTGCCCTCCCGCCTCCAACAGGATTCCCTTGGAAACAATCAGACTCGTGGGCAGTTTGATCAGGAAGGTGGTGCCGCGGCCGGGCTGCGAACGGATCTCGATGGCACCGTGCAGAGCGCGGACATTGCTGCGGACGACGTCCATGCCGACTCCGCGGCCGGAGACATCGGTGACTTTCGCAGCGGTCGTCAAGCCCGGCAGGAAGATGAGTTGAAAAGCGGCTTCATCGCTCATCCCAGCGACGGTCTCGGGCGCGAGCAGACCCTTGTCGACGGCCTTTCTCCTAAGCGCTGCAGCGTCGAGCCCACGCCCATCGTCGGCAATCTCAATCACCACACCGCCGGCCTCGTGCCGCGCTCGCAAGGCCAGTTGTCCGGACACGCTTTTTCCGGCGGAACGACGTTTCTCCGGCGGCTCGAGGCCGTGATCCACCGCATTGCGGATAACGTGAACGAGCGGGTCTCCGATTTGCTCCAGAATCGTCTTGTCCAGTTCGATGCCCTCGCCTTCGATTACGAGCTGAACTTCCTTACCGAGCGAGCGGGCGAGGTCCCGCACCAGGCGAGGGAATCTCTGGAAAACGGTTTTGACCGGCAGCATCCGAATCGACATGACACTACTCTGGAGTTCGTCGGCGATGCGCGAGATATTTGAGCCCGCGTCCTTGAGATCCTTCGCCAGTCCTGTGCCAGTCTCGCGGTCATTCAGCTTCCGCACCAGCAGGGGGAAGGCGCCGCGCGCCACCAGCAGTTCGCCGACGATCCGCATCAGGTTATCCAGTTTGTTCTGATCGATCCGAATGGTGGACGGCGAGGCGGAGCCGCCAGTGCGAACCTCCGAAGTCCCCGGGGGGAGCGGTGCGGCTGAGGCAGGTTCCGATTTGCCGCTCACAGCTCCGCCGGCCGAAATTCGATCCAGGGCGCAACGGGCTGCGCGAAACGCGCTGTCGAGAGCCAAACGATCTTCTCCGCCCAGGGCTGAGCCCGCACTCATCGCGGCATCCAGGATTCGCAGTTGTTGCGCCAAGGGTTCTTCCAGCTCAGGGCAGTGCCGGTACTGGACAGCAGCCGACAAGGTTTTGAGACCACGCAGGTAGGTTTCGAGAACAGGCCGGGTAGCTTCGCCGCCGTTGCCGATGCGCTGGAAGCAACTGTCGATCAACTCCACGCACTGTGACGCCGTGTTCAGAAAAGCGGCTTCCCTGGGGTTGGCCGGCTGTGCGGCCGGCGCGTCTCCCGCAGCAACGCCCAAACGCGCGAGCAGTTCCAGCGGGGCCGGACCGCCCGAGCCGGTGTGCTTCAGCCTTCCCAACAGGTTGCGGATGGCGTCACAAGTCTCGAGCACGGTCTGGACAGTCTGCTCCGTGGGCCGTACGGCGCCCGCTGCCCGGTAGGGATCGAGGTGCGATTCCAGCCCGTGAGCCACGCGGAGCAATAGCGGCAAGGGATGGCCGGCAGTAAGAGTCTCGCCCTTGACATCGCTCAAAAGCAGGCCCGCGTTACCCTTGATGCTGTGGATTCCCCGAAAAAGGGAATCCAACTCGTCCCTTGCGGCCGGACCAGCGGCCAAGGCGAGCGCGTCCCGTTCCATTGCTTCCAGGTGGTCTTCGCACTCCAGCACGAACAGTTCAAACGCCTCCGCGGGCACGGAACCAAGCAGGGACACCGCCGATTCCTGATCGTCCAGCAGCCGGATGCGGAGCTCGCAATCGTCCTCAGCGAATACAAATACGTCCCTGATCGCGGAGGGACCGCGGTCTGTCACAAGCAGGATTTCCCACCAGAGGTAGCAGAGCTCGGGCTCGAGCGAAGGCAGGAGCGGGACCTGATCGGAATGGGCGGTGATGTGTGCCTGTCCGAGTTCACGCAAGTCGTCGAGCAACGTGACCGGGTCGGCTCCGGAATAGAACAGATCCCGTTTCGGCTTGAATGTAATCTCGAATGCCGAGCGAGTGAGCGTCGCCGGCATTTGATCTTCGCCTTGCCTGGCAGGAGGATTTGACGACGCAGGCAGAAGTTTCGCGAACGCGCCGGCCGCTTCCGCCTCTCCGGGTATAGCGGCTCCTTCGGAGTTCTGCTCAATGAGCAGGCGAATGACATCGCACGCCTTCAGTCCGCAATCGATCAACTCCGGAGTGACGGTGAGACGTCCTTCCCGCGCGAGATCGAAGGCCTCCTCCATGCAGTGAGCGAAGCGAGCGAGGCGCGTGAAACCAGCGGTTGCCCCCGAGCCCTTGATGGTATGGATGGCCCGAAAGACGCGATGTACGAGAGCTGAATCAGCCGTCACCTCCTCGAGTGCCAGAAGGGCGGAGTCGAGTTCGATCAGCAAATCGAGAGCCTCTGCCCGGAATGCACTCCGCATCTGTTCCATCACGTCTATTGACATCGTTAACTGCCGCTTTCGGTTTCCATTTCCCTGCCAGGCCCTAGCGCAGGACCTTCTTTACCACCGCCAGAAGCTGGTCTGGCTGGAATGGTTTTACAATCCAGGCTGTTGCGCCTGCTGCCTTACCCTGCTGCTTCTTATCCGGGTGCGATTCAGTGGTCAGCAGGACGATGGGGACGAACTTGTAGGGCGTCATGGCTCGAAGCTGGCGTGTGAATTCGATTCCGTCCATCCTTGGCATATTGATGTCGGTCAGAACCAGGTCCACCGCCTGGCCATCGAGTTTAGCCAGCCCATCCACTCCGTCCACGGCCTCGACGACGTCATAGCCGTTGCTGCGTAGCACGAAGCTCACCATCTGCCGGAGGCTGGACGAATCATCTACCGTCAAGATCGTCTTCACAAGGATTCCCTCGTCCGGAAGAACTCCCGCCGCATGCCACAGCGATCCACGGCGCGGACGAAAGCATCGGATGGGTGGGCAAATGAAAGAGCCGGGGCCGTCTTTCGCAGTGAACACAGCAGTTGCAGGACGCAGGTGTCGATGTCCTCCAGGCTGCTGGTATCGACTTCGACGGAAGCGCCGTAGTCCGGGGACTCGCCGAGTTTGGCGGCGAGATCCTGCGCGTGCCGGATGGTAACCGTACCTTCGAGCTTAAGAAGCTGCCGGTTTTGCCGGCGAGAGAGAGAAAATGGCATCAAGTTCGAAACCTTCCCTGGCTGTATCTGTTTCCTCCGCCGCGTCCATGCCTCAGGCGGCGCGCAGTATCATGCGGATGTTCTCGACCATCACTTCCGGGGCGCAGGGTTTGACAATGTAGAGATTGGCCCCTGCTTCAAATCCCTTCAGTTTGTCTTTGCCATCACTTTCGGTGGACGCGATGATGATGGGCAGCGACCGGTATTTCCCGTTGGCGCGCACGCGCCGGATGAACTCGTAGCCATCCATGTTGGTCATGTTGATGTCGGTGATCACCAGATCGCAGGAATGCGTGTACAGTTGCTCCAGCCCATCACTACCGTCCACCGCCGTAACCACGCGGAACTCAGCCTGTTCCAGGATGTAGGAGTGATAGTTCCTGACGAATTCAGAGTCATCCACGATGAGGATCGTTTGCTTGGTATCCACAGAGCTATTCCTTCACATAGACCAGGTGGTTTTCGAACCGCTTCAGCGTAAAGGCGGTCGTCACTCGCCCCACGGATTCGGAGTGGCCCAGGAAGATGAATCCTCCCGGCCTCAAGGCGTTGTAGAAGTGATCAACTACTGCCTTGCGAGAGAGATCATCGAAGTAGATCAGGACGTTGCGGCAGAAGATGAAGTCAAACCCTCGCATGGCTCGCATCGCCATCCGGTCACTGAGATTCAGGTGCAGGGTTCGAACCAGGCCGGCGGTTCTTCGCCGCACCACGTACTCCCCGCCGTCCTCGGCAAGGTACTTCTCCCGGTACTGATCCGGGACCTCGTTCACGGAGCGCGGTCCGTAGCGCGCCGCCTCGACCCTCCTGAGCATGTTCTCATCAATGTCGGAGGCGACGATTTCACAATCCCAGGTCTGTGCCTGGGGAAACACTTCCTGGAGGATCATCGCCAGGGTGTACGGTTCTTCGCCCGAGGAGCAACCCGCGGACCAGATTCGCAGCGTCCTTTCGCCGCGCTCCTGCTTGGCCGATAGCACCTCGGGCAGGCAGTGATTGGCAAAGGCCTGCAACTGGTCATACTCCCGGAACATGTACGTCTCGTTGGTAGTAACAAGATTCGCCAGGGCCTGCATCTCGAGACCGTCCGGGTCGGCGTAACTCAGCATGAACAGGTAGTCTTTGGGGTCGTCGATGCCCAACGAGGCCATGCGCCTGGCTACCCGCGTTCTCAGGAAGTAGAACTTCCTGTCGTCGAAGTGCAGTCCGAGCTTCTGATAGATCTGCTGGCTGAGCTTCTGGAATTGCTCAACTGAGATATCTGGCATGATGCTCCTCGTTGCAGTTCAGCGCCTGCAGGACCTCGTCGTCGGATTCCTCAAGCGCATGCGCAGCAAGAATGAGTCCTACTTCGCGCCGGTTCGCCAGACGAAGAGACTCAACGGCCCCCAGCCGAACGAGACGCTCCGGGCTTGCCAGGCACTGGAGGAGGAAGGCATAAACTTCATCGCCGCCCGCCCAGTAGCCCATTGCTTTGGTCGCCTGGTAACGGCACAGCGGAGGACCCCCATCCTCCACCACCGCGCCCAGGATGGGCAGCAGATGGCGGCCCGCCTGCGGCGTGTGGCAGCGCGGGCACATGGCAAGGAGGGCTCCAAGAATTGCGGGGCGCAAGTTCCGGCCGCGCGCCTGCAGGAGTCCCACTACCTCATCAAACTCAGCTTGAGCCCCATGGGCGGCCATAGCCTTCAAATACGCCGGCACAAAGAGATCCGGCAGCGTCGTCAGATCCGGAAACCGGCGCCGGATTGCGGCCAACGATTCCGGCTGGCCGATGCTGACCAGCGCCTCTACGCAAGCGACCAGCAGCATGGGATGCGAGGCCGCGTGGAGCAGGTCCTCGATGGGGCCGCGGAACTCCTGGGCGCGAATCCGTCCAAGATTCTCCACCGCGGTGATCACGACGTTCGGATCCTCATCGGAGAGCCCGGCGGCATAGATCTCCCGGGCGCCCCTGACCTGAGTTCCGCTCATGGCATCAAGAACGAGTTTCCGGATGTCCTTGCCGCCCTCCCGCATGGCCGCGGACAGGAACGGAATCGCCTTCGGGCCTTTGCGGCGCAGCACATCCACGGCCTGATTCCGGAGTTGGGGATCTTCGCTTTCGAGCAACCCAAGACAGCCTTGTATGGCCGTGTCTCCATCGATTCGAAGCAGGGCCTGGAAAACGGAAGCCCGTACCGTCCGCGAGGGCTCCCGGCAGAGGTGATCCAGGAGCACGGCCGCGCCGCCGGAGGTGTTCAGATAGCCGATATCCTCCACCGCATCAATTCGTTCTGCTTCACAGGAGCTGCCCAACTTCGCGATGTGTTCCCTGAGAGTGCTCATTCCGTTGTTCTCCGAACCGCCTTTAGAATTTCCTCCGCCACCTGGTGGCTGGGAGCAACCACGCATGCTCCACCGCGTTCGACGGCTTCGCGAGGCATTCCGTAGACCACGGCGGTCTGTTCGCTCTCGGCGATGGTGTGGCCTCCAGCCTGGCGGATGGCCACCATCTGGTCCGCGCCGTCATCGCCGATGCCGGTCATCAGGACGCCGATCGTGCCGGAGCCATAAATGTTCAGAATCGACGCCATCATGACGCCCACCGATGGCATGAACAGCGTGGTGGGCGTGGTGGGCGTGCGGATGACCACCTCACCGGTCATTTTGCGATGCAGACACAGATGCATTCCGCCCGGCGCCACATAGCAGATGCCGGGCTCGACAGGCATCCCCGAACGCGCTTCCACCACCTTGAGTGCGCAGTGGTCGTCCAGCCGCTTCGCAAACGAGGCAATGAAGGAGGGCGGCATGTGTTGAACGAGGAAGATGCTGGCGGGCACATCCGCCGGGATCTGTGGCAGCACCTCCTGCAGAGTCGCCGGCCCGCCGGTGGAGATTCCGATCGCAACCGCTCTCGTTTGTGGAGTGCCCGCAAATGCCTCGTGGAGTGGCGGCCTGGACGGAAGCCGGCGTTCACGGCTGCGCGGAGGACGGTTCACGATGCCTCGGGACGCCGCGGCCCTGAGCTTCGATAGCAGTTCGTCCGCCACGAGGCCCATGTTGGAGGAGACCGTGCCATCCGGCTTGGCGATGAAATCGAACGCCCCCAACTCCAGGCACTCGAAGGTTGTCGCAGTTCCGAGTTGAGTGAGGGATGAAACCATGACGACCGGGCAGATCTTCTCCTGGAGGATCATCTGGAGAGCAGTGATCCCATCGAGCTTCGGCATATTGATGTCCATCGAGACGACATCGGGCCGCAACTGCCGGGCCTTGGAGATTGCATCCTCGCCGTCCCGGGCGAGCCCCACCAGTTCAAGATCAGTTGAAGCGGCGATGATCCGTTTGAAGGTCTGCCGCATCAGGGCAGAATCATCCGCCACCAACACTCGGGTTTTTCTCATTGGAATGCTACCGGGCCGGGCAAGCCGGCCCTTTCTTCCGGCCTAGTTGGCAGTCTCGGAGAGCTGCGCCTGCTCCTGCCGGGAGAGAATCCGCTCCACGTCAAGCACCACGATCATTCGCTTGCCGGCATCGACCTTGCCGATTCCAGAGATGAACTGCTGATCGATTCCGGAACCGATCGAATCGGGCGGGAGAGCGATGTCCTTCCTGGCAAGATTCAGGACTTCGCGCACGGAGTCGACCACCAGCCCCGTCTTCACGCCGCCAAGATCGACGATGATGATCCTCGTACGGTCGTCGGCCGGTCGCACCTCGAGATCGAAGCGCTTCCGTGTGTCCAGCACGGGGATGACTTCTCCGCGCAGGTTCGTGATCCCCTCGATGAACTCGGCAGCCTTTGGTACTTTGGTGATCCTGGAAAGACGGTCTATCTCCTGGATCTGCGAAATAGGAATGCCATATTCTTCAGGGCCGAGCATGAAGGTCACCAGCTGAACTTCACTCAAGTCCTGTGAGCCCGCGCCGGTGCTACAGACCTCCCCGGCCAGCGCCGCTTCATCCGCATGGAGGGAAGAATCCTGGACGGCGCGTAGTGTTTGGTCTTTCATGAGATTGCCGACGTCCAACATCATGATCAGCCGGGAGCCTTCATCCAGCCGGGCGACACCGGACAGTTCCATGCCGCCGCTCGACTTAACGCGAGGCGGCGGCTCCATCAGGTTCTTTGGAACGTTGAGCACCTCATGAACGTGATCCACCACCAGACCCAAGGCGAGTCCTTCGGCATCCACAACAATGATGCGCTGGTCTTCCTGGATGTTCTGGGCCACCTGCTGTTCAAACTGGCGCAGGGCAGCCAGCGTCTCACGGCCTGCCGAGAGCGCCTCGCCGGCGCAGGCGGCCGCGGCGTCGCGATCACCGCACTCTTCGTGCCTGGCCCGCATCTGGAGTTGCTTGATCACTTTCTCGTTCAGCCCACGGGCCTGAGCCAGGGACTCCATCAGGAGTTGGCTGGAACTGTTTGTCTCAGATTGCCACTTCCGGAACTGCTCGGTGACGGAAGCTTCCAGCTTTGATTGCGTCCCGCCTGCGAAGAGTTTCGATGCCCGATCAATCCAGCACTCATAGTCCTCCCGCAATTGCCGGCAGCTATCCGCGAACTCATCCGCCAGCGGACGCTGGTGAAGCAGCCTGCGCAGATCGATGACCGGGAGAATCTGACCTCGAACCGTCAGCACGCCCAACACGTAGCCGGGCACGTCCGGAACCTGCTTTGGCGTCTGCACGCGCAGGATCTCCCGGACATGCTCCATATGAAAGGCGAATTCCTCCTTTGCGAGCCGGAAGGTGACCACCTTCTGAACTTTGGCGTCGGCGCCTGTCAGGGGACCCGTCGATCCCGCGCCGGCGAGCTTTTCGCGTGCAGCGAGCTTGTTCGACGAAGCCGTCGTTGCCGTCACGCCGATTTCGCAGACATGAGCCGCGTTGAGGGCCATGACGATGCGCTGTCCCTTGTCCAGTTTCACTACGCCCTCGAGATAGTCCGCAGTGGTACCTCGGATCGCCGCGGGGGGCGGTTCCATTTCGCTGCGCAATACGCTGGTGACCTGTTTGACGCGGTCCACCTGTAAACCGGTCTTGACTCCATTGATATCGACGACCAGAACCCTGGTGCGATCGGTCTGCGGAGCCCGCTCCATTCCAAAGCGGGTGCGCATATCAATGACTGGCAGGACGACGCCGCGCAGATTGGCGATGCCGTCCACATAGGGAGGTGTACGGGGGACTTTCGCCAGCTTGGGAGGACGGATGATTTCCTGGACCGACATGATGTCGAAGCCAAACTCTTCATCGTTCAGCAGAAAGGTGACCAGTTGGCTTTCGTCCTTCAGGCCGCCGGAGGCTGGTAGAGTGTCGTTTTGCATTTCGGATCTCCTTCGACAAGAACTCGCTACCGATTACCCGTTCTGCAGTTCATCGGCCTGGGAAGCGATATCCTCAATGGCCTGAGCGATCTCCTGCGCGGCCTTCAGTCCCTGCTCCGAGGCGCCCGCCGCTTCAGTGGAGGCGCGGCCTGTTTCCTCAGCGGCGGCCGCGATTTGCTGGCTTGCTTTGCCCGCCTGTTCCAGCCCGGCGGCAGCCTCCACGGAGGCTCTCGCGATCTCGCGGATGGCCGTCACGACGATGTTGGATTCCGTTGCGATGCGATCCAGATTCGCCGTAGAAACCTTCGCGCGTTCCACTTCGGCCCGGCCCCGGCTTCCGGCCAGTTCGATATCCCCCGCGACCTTTGTGATCTGAGTCTGTACGTTCTTGACCAGATCCTTGATGCGATCGGCGTTTTCGCTGCTTTCGTTGGCGAGCGACCGGATGTCTCCAGCCACCACCGAAAAGCCCCGGCCATATTCTCCGGCGCGCGCCGCTTCGACGTTTCCATTCACGGCAAGCATCTTGGTCTGGACCGTCACCATCACAATCGCGTCGACGATCTTGTCGATGCGACGGGTGCGTTCCTCCAGTTCCAGGATGTTTCTGGCGGAATCGACGGCGGCCACGGCGCTCTTGCCCACATTGACGATCAGCGCATCCACGTTGACCTTGTTGGTGGCGAGAAGTTTTTGGGTCGCCAGGGCTCTTTCCACGCTCGATTCCGCACGGTCGCTCATGCCTTTGGCGGCATGCCGCATTTGAGCGCCCAAGGTGTTGGAGGCTTCCGCAGCCTTGGCCTGGGCACCAGCGGCCTTGCTGATCTGCTCGATGGCGATGGCAATCTGTTGAGACGACGCTTTTAGCTCTTCGGCATTGGTGGAGAGTTCCTCGGCTGTCGCGGCCAGTTCCTCGGCCGACTTCTGCGCATTGGTCGACGTCTTGAGCAATTCCGCCATCTCGGCCAGCGAGCGCGCAGCGTCGCTCATTTCGGAATACGCCTTGGACTGCTCCTGAGTCGATTTCTGCGCTTCCTGGCAGGCAGAGGTCGCTTCCTCGGCGGCGGCGGCGATCTCCTCGGCTCCCTTCAGATAGGTCTTGGCGCCGGAGAGGGCCTCCGCGGCGTTCTTCTGAATCTCCGCGCAATTTGCCTGAATCTCCTCGAAGTCCGTGGCGATTGCCAGCAGAGCCTGGGTGATGACCTTGGCCTTGTCCACCTCTTCGCGGCCCTTCCTGCCGGCCGCTTCCGTGTCCCCGGCTACCACTTTCACCTGGTTCTGAATCTCGTTGACAACTTCCTGGATGCCGCGGGCGCTCTTCTCGCTGATCTCGGCAAGATTTCGCACTTCATCGGCGACTACGGCAAATCCCTTGCCGTGTTCGCCAGCGCGGGCCGCTTCGATGGCTGCGTTCAGGGCAAGCAGGTTGGTCTGATCGGCAATCCGGGTTACGGCATGGACAATTTTGCCGATCTCTTCGGACTGCCGTTCGAGTTCGCCGATCATTTTGGCGGAATCGATATTGGCGTCAGCGGCTTCGCCGACTCCCTTGATGAGCGCTTCGAGGTCCGTCGTCGTGGACCTGACGAGCCCCTGTAAATCGTTTACCCGGCGCAGGGATTCTTCGGCGCGGCCGTTCGCACCGTCCGACGCCTTCTCAATCTGGTTGATCGCGGCGCGTGACTCCTCGGCGGCAGCCGACGCCTGATCTGCGCCGGCCGCGATGGTGTGCATCGTTTTTTCCAACTCTTCCACCGCGCCGGTGGCCTCGGTGATGGCGCTGGCTACCTGGTCTGTGGCGGTGGACAGTTTCTCCGCCACGGCCTGTGCGCGGGCAACGGTCCTGGCGCGCGCCTTTTCCTCCGCCAGTTTCCTGGCGCTGAGGCGGCTCTGGGAGAGGTCATCGGCCTGATCGCGTGACTCCGGGAGCTTCCTCGCCTCGATTGGCGTGGTGGAACCCTTTTGCGGCCCAAGACGATTCAGGGCCAAACGGTTCCGCGAGCTGGTCGTGCCATTTGTGGGTGTATCTGAGTACTGCTTGATCATTGCTATCTCCTAGGGCCGGTCCGGCCGGACAGGCAGCCAAAACTGAACTGGTAGCGTAGTCGACACTCGCAGAACACTCTGCATACCCCAACGGCTGTACTCCCGGGGGCAGGATATCTCCATCCTCCATGCCACGCTCCACGGCCGGAGCACGGCGAGTGTACGGATCGCTTCTACGCATTCCTCATTGGTTTGGGCGCCCATTGCCTTGCCTCAAAATGGAGTCCTGGATGAAATGAAGGAGGCCGGCGCCCTGATGGCGGCGCAGGGCTTGGGAAAACTCGCCGCTCGCGGTTGCCGAAAAAGGGGCGGCGAGTCAAGGACCGGCCGTTCGTGCTGTGTGCCGGGGGAAGGGGCGCATGAACGCGGCGCCAGTGATAGCTCATCCGTTTGGGGGTATTCCGCGAGCATCCTTGCGGCTTAGGGCTTAAGCGTTTCCTGTGAGTCCAGCCCGTGGCGGCTTCGGTGTTCCCAGTGCGGCACGGCCGGAAGCGGGGCCGGCTCCCGAATGCCTGACGCGCAGGCCAGCCGGAGCCGGCCCAGGGATTCTTGACTATAGGTGGTTAGTAGGCGACAGGGCGTCACTGCGGCGCCAGCACGATTTATCGGGCTATATGTCCATTCGATTCCAGGCTGTTCCCTGTCCGGCAGGTAACAATTACTGCCGAACCATGGCGCCGGTGTAAGGCACTGAGCGTTTCCTTTCCTGGAGGATCGTGATGCAACCACTGCACAGCCTCGATGGGACAAGGGCAAACAACGACCGAAACTGACGACAGGAGGACACTATTCGCACGAAAAGAAGGCGATTTACCTTTTCCTCGCTGGAATCAATACCCATCAGGAGGAGCGTTGTGGTGTGACCGGCAGCCTGTGGCGGAAGCGGCGCAGCGGCGTTCGCACCGCGGCCGCCACCAGAATGGCTGCTCACGGGCGACTCCAAAGGGGTTCCGAAGAGAGTCGCCTGTTTTTGGGCGGAAGGCCGGCGCCGGAGCGAACCCAAAGGGCGACAAGGGGTTACGGCCCATGGCAGTGTCGAGCCGGCCTCCGTGTGGCCGGCACTGGGTCGGCCGGCTCTTCGCGACCTGGGCTCGCAAGCCCGTGCCGCGCGGCGAGCGGGACTTCCACCACAGACTGCTAGCAGAATCACCCAGGGGCAAAGCCATTTGAACTCTCCCGCCTCTGATCGTGCCAACCTTCCG
The DNA here is from genome assembly GCF_015277775.1 of Paludibaculum fermentans. NCBI lineage: Bacteria > Pseudomonadati > Acidobacteriota > Terriglobia > Bryobacterales > Bryobacteraceae > Paludibaculum > Paludibaculum fermentans. The sequence goes on along the minus strand of NZ_CP063849.1, from coordinate 7,227,624 downwards.
CGGCCGGCCGGCTCTCGCTTGGCCACCTGCGTGCTTTGTATTTGCTGAGGAACGATGTATGAAAAATCAATATCCAGAAGCATCCGATAACAAACTGGTGGACGAAGCTGCCGCCATTGGAGCCAAGCTGGCTGAACGTACAACGCAGTTGAAGGGCAGCGCATCAGAGCTCGGCCGGAGGGCTATTGATGCCATCGACCAGAACCTGGGGTCGGCGGCCAACGGGCTGGACAAGGCCGCGGCCACCCTTCATGAAAAGGCCGAGAACTTACCTGGCGTTGACACGATCAGCGGGCTGACACACTCAGCGGCGGATAAGCTCAGCGCCACTGCAGGATATGTACGGGAGCACGACACCGAACGAATGATGACCGGCGTCAAGCGGCTGGTCAGAAACAATCCAGGCCCTTCCCTTCTTGCCGTTGGAGTCATCGGTTTCCTGGTGGGCAGAGCCTTCCGGAGCAGCAACAGCGAGTAAGGACGCTACCGACACGGGCTGGTCTGCGATGGGAGCCGTCCGTTCATTCGCGGACGATTTACCTGGCGTACTTCGGAACACGCAGGAGACGGTGTGACCGGAGGTGCGTCTCGTGAACAGCCCGAAGCAGAACCCGCGCGGCCCGCATCGCACCGGAGGCCAGCCGCAGGCAGGGAGCAGGCCCAGAGGCCCGGGTCAGCTCCAGGAACGCGCTGGCGGGAGTGTCCGCAACGCGCCTTCCGGGTTGCCTGGTGGAAGTCTTTCCTGACGTCCGCGAAGTGCCCGACCTTGCCCAGGAGGGCGCAGTTGCGCAGGGCAGCCGCAGATTTAGAAAGCTTGGACAGGGAATCAAAGCACATGAACCAACTGAAAGACCTGCTCGTTGACGAATTACGCGACCTTCTTCATGCGGAGGGCCAGTTGTTGACAGCCCTGCCGAAGATGGCTAAGGCCGCGCATCATCCAAAGCTCAAGGAGACCTTCCTGAATCACCTCCACCAGACGGAGGGTCAGGTGGAACGGCTAAAAGCCGCGTTCGACCTGCTGGGCGAGAAGCCGGAGCCGAAGCCCTGCAAGGCAATGATGGGGCTGGTGACAGAGGGCGCCGAAACCATCAAAGAGGGCGAGGAGAGGCCGATGATTGCCGCCGACCTCGGGTTGATCGCCGCCGCGCAGAGAGTGGAACACTACGAGATCTCAGGATATGGGACGGCCCGCAGCCTAGCCCGGCAGATCGGCGAAACGCAAGTCGCCAGGCTGCTCACGCAAACGTTGGGTGAAGAGGAGAGCGCCGATTTCCTACTGACGGAACTGAGCAAGCCACTGATGCAGGAAGCCAGCTCCGCAATGAGCAAGACGCAGAGAAAGTCCGCCAAAGCGGGAAAGTAGACGGCTTGCATCGCATTCAGGCCAAAAACCCATATGTATCACCATGTCAAGCAGTTGATGTATACGGTTCACATCGGCACACCGGATCCTCGCTTTGGGAACATGCTTCTCGAGCAGTTTGGCGGGGCCAATGGCGAACTGGCGGCGGCGATGCAGTATTCGATTCAAGGGTTGAATTGCGACGATCCTGAACGCAAGGACATGCTGATGGATATCGGCACCGAAGAACTGAGCCATCTGGAGATTGTGGGCTCACTGGCGCGCATGCACTTGCGGCCGCTGAAGAACAGCCGTTCGGCGGCGGAAGCCGATCCGCTGATCGCCATCGCGGGCGGCGGCGGCGTGGCGTTGCAGAACTCGATGGGTGACGCCTGGACCGCCGACTACCTCAAGATCACAGGGGAACTGGACGTCGACCTGCGAAGCAATATTGCAGCGGAGGCGCGAGCCAAGATTGTCTACGAGCGGCTGATCCACTTCTGCGATGACGCAGGCACGATCGACGCGCTGCAGTTCCTGATGACCCGGGAAATAACGCATTTGAAGGCGTTCACCGCGGCCCTGGAAAGCCTAGGGAAGGATCGCTTCTCAATCGGGAGCCTCCCCCCGACGGCCGGCCTCGTCAACCAATACTTCGACTCCTCTACGGGAACCGGCGACCGGGGCGAGCCGAACGCGCGCGGCCCATGGAACCAGGGCGGAGATTGGGAACTGATTCCGGCTCAGGCTTTGCAGGAGCTGTCCGTTGAGAAGGAAGGGACACGGAGCGCCGGCAACGGCTCCACCGGACATAGTAAGCGTTCGTCGCCAGCCGCGGCGGGTGCCCGATAGGCGCCCGGCCGTGGGGTACAGGCGGCTGCCCATAGCACTCGCCTCAAGAATTGCCAGCATGGCCGATGGCGGCTTGGAATTGCGGTTGTGATTCCCGAGGTAAGCGACAGGCATCGGCCAGTTGCCGGCCGGGCTTCGCCCCTGTGGATTGGGCCTACCTGCACCAATCCATCCGAGCAGACGGCTGAGCCGTGTTGCCACAGAGAACGATTGTCCGGCTGCCGCGTTTGCCGCGGGGGCGAGGCTCATATTTCCACAGGCCGAAGACAACAGAAAGGAACACGTCATGAAGTATTTAGCAGCTTGGGCATTGGGAGTTCCCGGGGTCCTGATCATTATCTGGATTCTGATGAGGTAGAGTTTTCTGCTGCTTATTCTTTCATTGCTTGCATTGGATCAAGTGATGCACAAGGGCCCCTGCCGCGGCGCGGTGGGCCGGTTTTACCCGCGAAGAGCCTGGCCCAGGCAGGCATGACGGCGCACAGCCCAAGATCCCCAGGCGAGCTGGAAGCAAAGCGAGCTTAGAGATCGAAGGAAATGAAGCGACCGACTGACCCTGCCGCGGAGCACCCTGGGGCAGTTATCCAGAAGTTTGGCCCACAAATCACCAAGAAAGGAATACGGCTTCAGAATGCGCGATGTATTCCGGGCCGTGATCATTCCATGAGATACAAAACGGCAGTTGTCACTGTATTCTTCTGTGCCGCAGCCGCCATCGGCTACGGACAGACGCCTTCCACCACCGCTCCGAAGGCGGATAACACGAAGGTGAACAAGCGTGACCGGAACGCCGGTCAGGCCACCGCCGACCAGCAGAAGACGAATGAGGGGGACCAGGCGCTCACTCAGAAGATCCGGCAAGCCGTCATGGCGGACAAGACACTTTCCACCTATGCCCACAACGTCAAGATCATCAGCCAGAACGGCGTTGTGACCTTGAAGGGACCGGTCAAGACGGAAGCCGAGAAGAAGTCGATCGTGGCAAAGGCTGTGGAAGCCACCGGCGATGCGAGCAAAGTGACCGATCAGATTTCGATCAAGCACTAGGCCCGAGTTCATACAAAAAGGAACAACACATGGAAAGCAAGAACACAGCAGTCTTCGGCATTTACAAGAACAGCACTTACGCGGAGAGCGCGGTCGATCACCTCATCGCGTCGGGATTCTCCAACAACGACATCTCGGTGCTGCTGCCGGACGCGCAGAGCTCGAAAGATTTCGCGCACGAGAAGAGCACCAAGGCGCCTGAGGGCACAACGACGGGCGTTGCAACGGGAGGAGTGCTGGGCGGCACGCTCGGTCTGCTGGCCGGCATCGGAGCACTGGCCATCCCGGGCATTGGTCCGTTCATCGCGGCCGGACCGATCATGGGGGCGCTGGCTGGCCTCGGTGTCGGCGGCGCTGTCGGCGGATTGATCGGAGCGCTGGTGGGCATGGGCATCCCGGAGTATGAGGCCAAGCGGTATGAAGGCCGAGTCAAGGACGGGGGCGTATTGCTCTCGGTTCACTGTGATACGTCGGCGGAGATCTCGAAGGCGAAGGATGTGTTGAAACAATCGGGCGCCGAAGATATCTCCTCCACCGGCGAAGCAGCTGCCCAGGCGCAGAGCGCGTAACCCGACGGGATCAGGAGGAAGGTCCAGCCGACATTTGCCCCTCGGAAGGCGAACAGGCTGTGTACTGATGCCTCATACCATTAACGAGTAGCGAGGCTCCTCCTGCACCTCGGCCCAGACCAGATCCCCCTGGTTTGGGCCGAGGTGGTTTTGTCAGGGGAGGGCGGTGCTTGCGCGAGGATCCCGTCGCGCGGAAGAGGGCATCCATGGACGACCTGGCTCGAGGCGCGCCGGCCTTCGATTGGCCTGCACGACTGCGTGCCCAAGCCGTTCGCCACTAGTCCCTTCGCGTGCTGCCGCGCCGTTACGGGCTATTCTAGAAATAGATTTTGCCCATATTCATTCCAGATTCTGAAATCACCATGACCTTTGTTCGCGCTTCCGGTCCCGGCGGCCAGAACGTCAACAAGGTTTCCACCGCGGTGGAACTGCGCTTCGATACCAACCAATCCCGCTCGCTGCCCCCGGATGTACGCCAGCGCCTGCTGGCGTTAGCCGGCCATCGCGCCACGCAGGAGGGCGTGGTGATCATCATGTCCCGCGTGCACCGGACGCAGGAGGCGAATCGAGCCGAAGCCAGGGCGCGACTGGACGAGCTGATCGCCCGCGCGGAAGTTGTGCCGAAAACGCGCCGTCCGAGCCGTCCCACGCTCGGCTCGAAGCTCCGGCGGCTCACGGCAAAATCGCAACGCTCCTCCGCTAAGAAACTGCGCGGCCCGGCTAGCGAAGACTGAACCGGCTCTTCCGTTCCGGGCTTGCGCCGGGGAGAATGGCGGAGAAGGACGGGTGGATGAGGGGTTCCGGGCTGCTCACAGACTACGAATCATCTCCGGCGTGCTCGACGCCGGCCTGGACGGAGTGAGGAGTCACCCTCTTCCGCCGGGGAGTCCAGATGTGCCTGACGCGCGCTCCGCATCAAAAGGCCCGCGGGTCAAGGCCGTAGGCTCCGGCATGACTTCGAACCGCTTCATCGAGAGGTTTCGTATGCCCGTGAGCGCTTTCAGTTGTGCTACCAAGGGACCATCCAGGTATGCATCCAGGGACGCCTGGCTGTCGAAGAGATAGATGCCGCCGGCCTCCCTTGCGGCCGGATTCAGAAGCCAGATCTTCCACCTGAGTCCAGGGACATCGAGGAAGGCCTGGGCGCCAGAATCAACCAGATTCCGGTATTTCGCAACTGGCGCATCGAGGGTGAAGTTGATCTGCAGAATCATGTGAAGCGCGTCTCCCATTCGGAGGCCAGCGGCATGGAGTGCATGCCGCCGGCGAAGGGGTGTTTCAAATCCGGGCCTCAAAGACCAGGTTGAAGGGTGTTTGGGCGGCCCGGCGGAACAAGCTGAACCCCGATTGGGTCACGAGGGCCCGCAGGCGTGCCTCGCCAGCCTGCGCTCCCAGCGCAAGTCCGACTTCCTGTGACAGGGAGCACGGTGTACAAAGCAGTGTCGAAGCCGAGAAGTACGCGCGGCCAACCGGATTGAAGTTCGCCTCCAACCGATCATCCGCAAAGGGTTCAACGATCATCCAGGCTCCGTCCGGCTTCAGGGTGGAGCGGACATGCGCGGCGGCGCCGGCCGGGTCGCCCAGATCGTGGAGAGCATCGAAGATCGTCACCAGATCGTAGCCGGTCCCCGGAAAGTCCTGGGCGTGGGCGACAGCGAACTGGACCCTGTCTGAGAGACCCTGGGCCGCGGCCCGCTCTCGCGCCGCCTCAATAGAAGCGGCGTGCGCATCGAACCCAAAGAACCGCGAGTTCGGGAAGGCCTGCGCCAGCAGGAGGGTGGAAGCCCCGTGGCCACAGCCAACGTCGGCCACGCAGCCCCCCTTCGTCAGGGACTCCTGAACTCCGGCGATAGCGGGGATCCAGTTCGAGACCAGGTTGGCCACATAGCCGGAGCGAAAGAAGCGCTCGGTGCCATGAAAGACCTGGTGGTCGTGCTGATGCCAGGGTAGTCCCTCGCCGGTTCGAAACGCCTGTTCCAGAGCCGGACGGATGGCCCCCGCGCCCGTCGCCACCTGGAAGGCGCCCACGATGAACGCGGGTCCGCCTTCCTCGGCGAACAGCATGGACTGCTCCGGTGAGAGCGAGTAGGTTCCTGTTTCGGCGTGATAATCGACATAGCCTGCCGCGGCGTGCGCATTGAGCCACTCGCGCACATAGCGTTCGGCTGTGCCGGTGCGACCCGCGAGATCGGCCGATGTGGCCGGGTGGCCACCCCGCATGGCGCGGTACAGGCCGAGACTGTCCCCGATGAGGATCAGCGGGGCTAAAAACACGGCTCCGAAGTCCGACACAGCTTTGCCCAGGAGGGCATGCAGTTTTTGTTCGTTGATATTCATGGCTTGGCCTCTTTTGTTCTCCTTCTGAGCTGGGATGGTCAGTCGGTCGATGATTTGCGAACAGGGGGCAGCAGCTTGCCCACGGCCCTGCCGATGCCGCGTCCCTGGCGGAGTCCGTCCCGCACGGCATGCGGAAAGTGAATGCCCGCAAAGATGCGCGACTCGCCGTTCTCCTCGGCTGCCTCAGAGAAGCCGCGGAAGCTGCGAGTGACCCCCGGCAGGGTTGAGCTGGTTGTTTCGTAGCGGATGCGGTCGCCGAAGAGATCGATCAGGACCTCGGCCGCGGCCGCGCCGACGAGGCTGTGCGTGGAGGGGTAGTCGGGCACCGGAGGAGTCGGTTGAAAAGGCTGCCAGCCGGTATCGGGCTCCGTGCGATCGTTACCGTCGCTGCCGGCATTCTGGATGGCGGTCACCGGACGCCAGAACCGGAACTTGTACTTCGCGTCGAAGCCGGCAATGTAGGCATCGGCCATGGCGAAGTTGACCAGAGCGAAGGCTCTGGCGGTCTGCCAGAGATCCAGATTCTTGCGGCGGATGACCACGAAGGCGATGCGGTTCCAACCGAGGGGCGAATCCTCGTACCAGAAGCGGGCGATCTCGGACTGCTCGTCAGTGCGCGTGCGGCTGTCCAGGCTCCCGAGCTCCTTTACGAGCTGGAAATCCCGTGCATAGCGCGCGCTGGAGAGTGGCAACGGGCCATCGAGATCGTGCTCCTTCAGATCGATGGCGAAGGGCGTCACCCGGCCCCAGCCCGGGAAGGCCGCGAAGTTGAAGGGCTCAGTGAACTGATACTCGCCAGGGCCGGTCCGAGGGAGGAACATCGGGTCGTTCGAGCGGTCCGCGCCGTCCTGTTCCCGCCGCCGGAGAGTCGCTTGTGCAACTGCCTCGCCGAGAGCGATGCCGCGGGCCTTGGCCGGTCCGTCGGCTATGGTGGCCAGTTCGCTGGCATAGACGGCGTTGATCAGACTGAATTGATCGGGGACGAGTGCCCCCAGGACCCAATGGGAGGTGGCCGCGACGGCCGCCTCGACAGACGCCGCCGGATCCCGCGGCAGTCCTGGCGTGTACGAGCCGTAGCGGGCGTCAATCGCATTCAAAGTGTCGTGAATGGAGGCGTGCAGGATGGCATAGGTCCTGGATTGGGCGACAGGGTTGGTACCTTGCGTCGGGGCAAATGCCCTTCCGGCTATGGTGTTCCAGAAGGCGACGGGGTTGACAGCGGCGTGCGAGTGGGCGGCCGCGACTGCCAGTGTGAACAATAAGCGTTTCCACATTGTGTGGGCTCCTTGGATTTTGGTTGTGTTCCGCGGGGGCTGCGGAAGTGTTGGCCCTCGCTTTACACTGTCAGTTTGGGGTGCGTTGGCTGGGACGAGCATGAGGCTGAGATGAGATCGGGATGAGAAATCCCGAGCGTTGTTAACTCTCCGTGTTTCCACTGATTTCGAGGCCGTATGAGCACCATCAAGGACAGTCTTGAGCGCTCGCACGCTGACCGTTTCAGCGGGCGGGAGCGGGAATTGGCGCGGCTGGCCACACTATTCGATCCCTCGGGACCGCTGATTGTGCTGCTGCATGGCGTGGGCGGGATCGGGAAGAGCAGCCTGGTGCGCGTGTTTGAGCGGGAGTCGGCTGCCCGGGGCCGTCAGGTGCGAATGCTGGATTGCCGAGGCGTCGAACCAGTTCCAACCGCGTTTGTGGCGGCCATCGGAGCCTCGTTGGGCCTGGAGTTGAAAAGTGTAACCGAGGTGGGGGCCGCGGTGGTCGCTTTCGCCGAGCCAGTTGTGTTCGCGCTGGACAATTACGAAGCCCTGCGCCTGCTGGATGGCTGGCTGCGCACGGAGTTCCTACCTTCCCTGCCAGTCACGGCGCGGTTCATTATTATGGGCCGGTCGCTGGCTACCGCCCCTTGGATTGCCGCGCCCGGCTGGGCGGACCATGTGCTGAATCTGCGGTTGGGGCCTCTGCCAGAAGCAGCGGTTGCCACCTTTCTCGCCAGCCGCGGGTTCACGGAAGCAGCCCGGGACCGGATTGCCGGCTTTTCCAGGGGGAATCCGCTGGCCCTGCAGTTGTGCACGGCCAGTCTTGCGGACAAACCCGACACTCTGGGCGGCGACCTGGAACTCAATCAGGTGATCGACTACCTGGCGCTCACCTGTGTCAACGAGATCGCCGACCCAGTGCTAAGGGAGGCGATTGAAGCGGCCTCGCTCGTGCGGCGGGTGACCCGGCCCGTGTTGGAAGCGATGCTGCCGGAACGTTCGGCTGAGAGCATACTGGCGAGTCTGCGCCAACTTTCGTTCGTCGAGGCGGCGGCCGACGGGCTTGTGCTGCACGATGCTTTTCGAGTGGCGATTGAGGCCCGTGTGGCGGCCATGGATCCGGGACGAACCCGCAGACTGAAGCGGGCAGCCTGGAAATGCGTGCGCGATCAACTGCTGGCTGCCGGCGTCCGGGATACCTGGCGGCACATAGCGGACCTGTTATTCCTGCTGGAGCGGCCAGTCTTGCGGGAGGCATTTTTCCCTTCGGGGCCGATGCTCCCCGTGGAAAGGGCCCGACCGGCCGACCGTGACGCGATCCTGGACATTGTCCGAATCCATGATGGCGACGGAGGCGCCGCCATCCTGTCCGAGTGGTGGAAACAAGCCGCTCCTCTGTTTTCGGTGGTTCGAGGAAGCGCTGGAGAAGTGGCCGGTTTCTACGTCATGGGGCGGCATCACGATGTGCCCCGATCCCTGGCGGAGTGCGATCCGTTGCTGGAAGCCTGGCTGCGACACGCGGAGGATCGAGGCGGCGATCCGCAGCGGCCTCACCTCCTGGTCCGGTGCCTGCTGTCGCGCGCATTGGGGGAACGGCAGGGTCCGGAATGGGCCGCCTGTGTCCTGGATGCCAAGAGGGCGTATCTGGAGAATCCGCGGGCGGTGGGGGTGTTTACGGCGATCCGGGAACCCGCGACGGTTCCCCAGGCGGTGATGGATCTCGGGTTTGAGCTGCATCCCGGCCTGAGTGTTGAGATCGGTGCGTCGGTGATTCACACCGCAGTGCTTGCGTTTGGGCCCCAGGGGCCGATGCACTGGATGCTGGAGTTCGCCGGCAGCGACCTGTCTCGTGCGCCGATTGGTTCCGCGGAACCGCAGGTCGAACTGGATGTCGCACGCCGGCAGTTAACCATCCGCGACGGCGGCCGCTTCCCGCTTACCTAACTGGAGTTCGAGCTGATGTCCTACTTGTCCCAGCGCCCCGGCAGGGTGGTGACACGCGATGAATTGCTGCGTGAAGTCTGGAAGCAGCCTTTCGGCGGAAGCAACGTTGTCGATGTGGTCGTTCGAGGCCTGCGCAGAAAACTAGGCGGCGACGCATGGGTGATCGGCACCGTGAAAGGCCACGGCTATCAGTTCAACGAATCAGAAGCGTGAGGGCCGCGCATCGGAGAATGCGGACCAGCACAGTTCGCCGCGTTCACGAACCGGCTTTGCTACTTTACGGGTGGGAGCTTCTTAGCGGGGGCTTTGTCCTGCTTCTTCTGCTCCTCCTGCTTGTGTTTCGTCACCTGCTGCTGCTTGTTCTTGTCCTTGTCTTTTTTGCCGCCCTTGTCGCCCATGCCTGCTCCTTTATCAGCGATTGTGACTGGAAATCCGGATCAGCGCGTGATTGCTCATTCTGAATCACCGCGAACCAACGCTACCACAATTGCGGTCAGGAAGCGCCCCCGCGGATCGGTTTGCTGCGGCTGCAGGGCAAGGAGATTTGACGATACACCTTACCGGAATGAGTTAGGTTCGGGATGCCCGATCGGGCGTGTCCGGGTTCGAAGTCGTTGCCGGATGCTGGGAGGGAAGCGGAGAGCGGTCCACCATCCGCTCGATTCCAGGCAGGAGATTCCCCTTTGACAGACAAGACAGATTCGACTCTACTGGCCAGCAGCGATGCGGCTATCGCGACATCGGGTTCGGCCGGAGATGCGGCGGAGCCACCGATGGTCAGGAACATCGTCCTGGTGCATGGCGCCTTCGCCGATGGGACCAGTTGGGGCAAAGTGATCCGCATTCTGGAAGCCCGGGGATTCCATGTCACGGCCGTCCAGAATCCGCTGACTTCACTGAAGGACGATGTGGAGGCGACCCGGCGGGCCATTGCGCTGCAGGAGGGACCGGTGATCCTGGCTGGTCACTCGTGGGGCGGGGCGGTGATCACGGAAGCGGGCGACCACCCTCAGGTAGCGGGCCTGGTGTATGTGGCCGCCTATGCTCCTGAGGCGGGCCACTCCGCCAACGAGACCAGCCTCCCCTTCGGTGTGACGGACGGCCAGAAGCAGATCCGGGTGGATGCGGAATACTATGCGTCGCTCTCGCTGGAGGGCATGATGGACTATGTGGCGGAGGGACTCACCCTGCAGGAACGGCGGCTGATGTTCGCGGTGCAGGGGCAAAGCTATGGCCCGATGTTCGATGAGAAGCTGACGCGCGCCGCATGGAAGACGAGGCCGTCCTGGCATGTGATCGCCACCAAGGACCGGATTCTGCCGACGGCGATGCAGGAGGCGGGTGCGCACAGATCCGGCGGGCATCCGGTATTTGTGGCTACCTGTCATGTCGCCATGATGCAGGAACCGGAGAAGGTGGCCGATGTGCTGACGGAAGCGGCCAGGAATGCGTTGAAGGGGGGGCAGGGTTCGCAGGAGGTTGCGTGAGGCGGGGCCGCTTTGGCGACCTGCGCGGGCTGGTTTCGTGGCGCTGGTGCTGTTCTCGATAGAGGTGAGGTTACGATCGGGAGGCCCGTCCTCCGTGGCGGGCCGCTGGGCGTGATTGGCTGGGTGATGACGCACCCAGATCGGCGTCCTACTTCCTCACGGTCGCCTTTCGTTACGCGGTGGGGACGCATCGAAGACGCGCAGGCAAAGGGTCGCACTGCTGAATTGAGTGCGGCCTTTTGGTGACTCCTCCGCTCCCTGACGGTCGCGGCTCAATACGGGGTTTGTTCGCTTTGGCGGGCCGCAGGGCGGGGCGACATGCGCGTGCACCGGGTGGGCAGGTAGGATCGGCTCGCCGTGCAGGGCTTGGGCTGGCTTCTCCTGTTGACGCTCTGCAGGAAGGAATGATAGGCTTCCTGCAGAGCCTCTACATGACGGATATTCCTCTCGGAACACTTGATGTGATGGTGCTGCAGTGCCTGCATTCCATGGGGCGGCTGCATGGATATGGGATCGCGCGCCGGCTGGAACAGGTGAGCGAAGAGGCTCTGAAGCTGAAGCAGGGCACGATCTATCCGGCGCTGGTCCGCCTGCAGGAGAGGGGCTGGATCACGGCGGAGTGGGGGCTTTCCGAAAACAATCGCAAGGCCAAGTTCTACTCGATTACTCGCACGGGACGGAAGCAACTGGCCGTGGAGACCGCGCAGTGGAATGTCCTCGCCGGCACGATGGCGCGCCTGTTGAAGGGGTCGGAATGACCCCGGACCTACTGAGGGCGTTGTTGTTCCGGGTGGGCCGCCTGGTGCGCCGGAATCGGGTCGACAGCGAGATCGACGACGAGCTCCAGTTCCACCTGGATGCGCTGACTGAAGAGAACCTGGCTCGCGGGATGACGGAGGAGGAGGCGCGGCAGGCTGCAGTCCGCGCGATTGGGGGCACTACCCGCACCAAGGAAGAGTATCGCGATGGGATGACGTTTCCGGTAATCGAGTCGATCGTGCGCGATGCGTGGTATGGCCTGCGGGCACTGCGCAGGGCTCCGGCGTTTACGCTGACCGCCATCGCCGTGCTGGGTTTGGGGATTGGACTCAACGTGGGCCTGGTGTCGATCGTCCGGGCGCTGTGCTACCGGCCGCTGCCGCTGCCCGGCGCTGAACGGATCGCGGGTATTACTCGAGGACACCGGGTGCTGCCGTACCGCTTGTACGACGCATTGCGAGAGCAGGGCAAAGAGCACATCGATGTCGCCGCCTACGATCCTTATGCGACCGTGCAGGTGGGCAGTACCGCGCAGTCTTCCGGTGGGAAAGCACGGGCAGCACTGGTGTCGGACAACTTCTTCCGAGTTTTGAACACACGCCCTCCGCGGGGGTCGGTGTTCCAGCCGGGCGCGGTGGAGCCTGCCGCTTTCGCCGTGTTGAGCCATCGCATGGCGGCGCGCTATTTTGGGCCCGAAGCGAATCCGGTTGGGGCGACGATCCGGCTGAATCAGCAGCTCTTCACGGTGATGGGCGTGATGCCGGCTGAGTTTCAGGGGCCCGACCTGATGCTGCCCGACCTTTGGATCCGGCTGAGCGACGAGGGGCTGCTGCGGCCTGGATACGACATCCGGAAGGATCAGGACAACCGGCGGCTGATTCTAGTGGGCCGCCTGGCGCCGGGCGTGACGCGCAGGCAGGTGCAGGAGGAGCTGTCGGCGATTGCCGCCCGGGTGCCGGAGCGGCGGCCGGACGAAGCGGAAGTCTTCCCGATTGAGCTGCGTCCGGCGGTTCTCTTTCCGCTGAACGCCGAAATGCTGCCGTTCCTGTTTCTGCTGATGGCTCCGACGGGGATGGTGCTGCTGATCGCGTGCGCCAACCTGGCGAATCTTCTGCTGGCGCGGGCTTCGCGGCGCGGGAAGGAGATGGCGACACGCGTGGCCCTGGGCGCGGGGCGCGGACGGCTGATCAGGCAACTGATGACGGAGAGCGTGGTGCTGGCGCTGATGGGCGGCCTGGCGGGCACGCTGGTGGCCGCGCAACTGCTGCAGAGCGCCTCGCGGTTCCTGGGCCAACAGGCCGCGGCCATGGGGCTGGTGCTGCCCGCCCTCCAGTTGGATGCGGGCGTGTGGGTGTTCATGCTGGGGATTTCGCTGGTGTCGGCGGTGGCCTGCGGGATCACACCGGCGTTGAACGCGACGCGGCTGGACCTGGCAGCGGCTGTACGCCAGGAGGGCGGCGGGGCGCAAGGTTCAAGGTTGCGGAACGCGCTGATGGCGGCGCAGGTCGCGGTGTGCACGGTGCTGCTATGCGCCGCCGGACTGATGATCCGCAGCTTCCAGCAATCGCTGGCGACGGATCCGGGCTTCAAGACGGAGCGGGTGGTAACGGTGCATTACGATCTCGCCAGTGCGGGTTATACCTCGGCACAGGCTACGGCATTCCAGAGGCGAGTGGCGATGCGCCTGCGGTCCTCCCGCTCTGTGCGCTCCATGGCCTTAGCCTCGTCACCGCCGCTGTCCGACCGGCCGACGATCTCGATACTCGTTCCGGGCGAGCCCCAGGGCGACCGGCGCGCCAGCAGTCCATACAACCAGGTGTCGCCGGAGTTCTTCCGGCTGTTCGGGATCGCGATCACGGCCGGGCGCAGCTTCACAGAAGCGGAGATTGCAGAGGGGGCGCCGGTGGCGGTGGTCAGCCAGGCGACAGCGCGCAGGCTGTGGCCCGGCGAGCCACCCATCGGGCAGCGATTTCGCGTACAGAACGACACACCGCAGCCGTGGCGGGAGGTGGTGGGGGTCGCCGAGGATACGCGTAGCGTGTGGCTCTCGCGGGTTGATGAGAATTATGTGTACCTGCCATTCGATCCGAGCAAGCTGGAGCTGAGCGCCCTGCTGGTGCAGTTGGATGGCGATACGCCCGCGGCCCGCACCGAATTGACGGACACCTTCCGGGCGATCGACCCGGAACTGCCGGTGTCGATCGAGTCGATGGGCGAGGTGCTGAACCGCTGGCGATTACTGCCCCTGGCGGGCTCCGCCCTGGCGATGTGCCTGGGCGTGATGGCATTGAGCCTGGCCGGCGTGGGGCTATACGGAGTGATGACCTACCTGGTGGGCCAGCGGAGGCGTGAGTTCGGCATTCGCGTGGCGTTGGGGGCGAGCAAGCGGATCATCCTGGCGATGGTCTTCCGCCAGGGCTTCCGGATTGTGGCGTTGGGCCTGGGGATCGGGGTGCTTGTCGCGGCGGCGTTGGCGCGGCTGCTGATGGGTTCGTTCTACGGCCTGAGTCCCTACGACCCGCCAGCCTTTCTGTTCGTGATGTGCTTCGTGGGCACGGCGGCATTGGCCTCGATGTACGGGCCGGCGACGCGAGCGGCGGAGGTGGATCCGGCGGCGTACCTGCGCGAGGAGTAGCGGGGCCCGGGCCAGCAGTTCGAGAATCAGTTGCCCGCGGAGTGGACCGTAGCGCGAGTGGAAGAGGCGTCCAGGTAAGCGCAGGCCAGGAAGATCAGCTCGTGCTTCATGGCCTCGAACTGCTTCTCGGACGCGCCGGCTTCGAGCAGCCGGCGGGTAACACCGGTCATCGCGCCTTGGAGCGTATCCGCGATGAGCTGTGGGTCGGCGCCGGGCGAGTCGCAGGCGGTGGAGAGCATGCCGACTATGGCGTGGTCGATGCGGGCCTGCATTTGTTGGGCAATTTTCGTGCCATCGATATCGGCGGCGACCGAGTAGAAGGCCACGCTTGTCTTCACCTTCCTCATTTTGGCGTTGAGAAAAGACGTGATGAGCGCGGTGACCATCTGCCGCGCGGTCTTCCCCTGTTGTTCCCTACATTCGTGTTCCACGACGGCCACTACTTCAGCCAAGTGGCGTTTCAAGGCCGCCTGCAGGAGGGCCGTTTTGTTGGGAAAGTACTGGTAGAGGGTGCCGATGGAGACGCCCGCCCGATGGGCTACGCGGGTGGTGGTGAGACGTTCCTTGCCGACCTGGAGCAAAACCTGAATGGTGGCCTGTAGAATCGCGTCCACGCTGGCGGTGGAACGCGCCTGAACCGGCGATTTACGGGGCTCTATGAAGGCCGGCGGACGTTGGGGCAAATGCGAACTCCTTTTTGGCGCGAGGCCACATCCAATGTGATGTAGACGCAGGACTTCAGGTAACAGGAGACCGAGGAGAAACGATGATGACGACACAGAGCCTGCCCGGCGGCCGCTTTCCGCTGGCGGGAGGCGCATTGACGGTGAATCGCATGGGGTATGGCGCCATGCAGTTGGCGGGCCCGGGGGTGTGGGGGCCGCCGCGCGATGTTGATGAAGCGGTTGCGGTGCTGCGCGAGGCGGTGGCCAGCGGCGTGGACCATATCGACACCAGCGACTTTTACGGGCCGCATGTGACGAATCAGCTCATCCGGCAGGCGCTGCATCCTTATCCGGACGGCCTGGTGATGGTGACCAAGCTGGGTGCGCGGCGCGGGGAGGACAAGTCGTGGATTCATGCGCTGTCGGCGGAGGAATTGACCAGCGGCGTCCACGACAACCTGCGCAACCTGGGACTCGATGCGTTGGAAGTTGTGAATCTTCGAGTGGGCGCCATCATGGGGCCGGCGGAAGGATCCATCGAAGCGCCGCTGACGGTGCTGGCGGAGTTGAAGAGGCAAGGGCTCATCCGTCACCTCGGCTTGAGTAACGTGACGCCCTCGCAACTGGCGGAGGCGCGGAAGATCACGGAGATCGTCTGCGTCCAGAACCTGTACAACCTGGCGCACAGGACGGATGAGCAGTTCATTGACGAGTTGGCGGCCCAGGGGATCGCGTACGTGCCGTTCTTCCCGCTGGGTGGATTCAGTCCGCTGCAATCATCCCGGCTGGATGCGGCGGCGCAGGCGCTGGGCGCTACGCCGATGCAGGTGGCACTGGCCTGGCTGCTGCAGCGGGCTCCGAATGTGCTGCTGATTCCGGGCACGTCGTCGCGCGGGCACCTGCGAGAGAATCTGGCGGCCGCCAAACTGGAGATTCCGGCGGCGGTTTTGGCGGAACTGGAACTGATTGGGGGCGGCGCAAAGGGGTGATCCGGACAGGACCGGCTTCGGATCGGCACCGCGCGGGGGAGCCGCTCCGGCAGTGCGAGTGTGAGGTCGGGACTACCGGGCGTGTGCGCGGCCCTGCGTGAGTGAGGACCGGTGAGTTCGCAAAGCTGCCCGGCCGGCCGCGCGCAACGCCTGTCTCGCCGGCGTGGCTGTCCTCAGTGGCAGGCGATTACGTCCTGAAAGCGCTGGGAACCAGCCAGCGCGGACAGCCCCCTGGCGCAATCCAGAATCTGGAGACCTAGCGGGTCATTTTCCACATCTTCCGGAAGGACGCCCAAGGATGCTTTTCGCAAGCCAACGTACTTATCGCTGAATTTGCGCATGAGATCCGTTTCCTTGTTCAGCAGGTCCAGCACGCTGCGATCCGCCTCCGTCACCGCCGCTCCAGTGACCAGCGCCAGTTTGCTGTCGGCGTTCCTGCCGTAGGGTCCAGCCCTGTCCTCCAGAAATGGATAGCTGCCCGCGGTGGCAGTGATGATCATGTGACGCCATTCCCGGATCGTGCTCATTAGTTCGATGCCGGCCACGATGAAGGGCCTGGACAGTTTCGCTTCGCTGTCAGGATCCTCGGCGCCACGTTTCGGAAGGCGGACGATGACGCGATTTCCGGTACGCTGCTGGCTGGCCCCCAGCAGTTGAACAATCGTGTCCAAATCCACATACACCTTGCCTTTCACCGTCACCGTCGGGGCTTCGCCAGGCACCCCGTCCACCGCCACAGTCCAAGCCTGGCCAGACTCCTGCGCCGGAAGGCAAAGCGGTACAAAGCAGGTAATTACGGCAAGCTTCAAACAAAGCGATTGGCAGATCATGATAGCGGTTCCCCTTCCCCAGACGACACTTCAATCATAAGGTGGCGAGCAGGTGCAGAATTGTGATCATTCCGGCGATGGCGGCGGAGGGGACTGGAAGCCAATGCCGGGGCAGAGGCGGCTGCCCGAGAGCAGCGGGTCTCCTCCATAATGACTGAATGACTACGGTGGGCCGAGCCAGTGCAACAAAGATCGCAGCAGGGTTGATTCTCTGCCTCCTGGGGGGCGCTACCCCGGGCAAGGCCTGGGCGGGACCGGATGCGGTGCTGTTCTACACTCATCCGGCGGAGAAGTGGGAGAACGCCTTTCCAGCCGGCAACGGCCGCCTGGGGGCGATGGTCTTCGGAGGCACAGCCGAGGAGCAGATCCAACTCAACGAAGCCACCTACTGGTCCGGCGGCCCCTACTCCACGGTAGTGAAAGGCGGACGGGAGGCGCTGCCGGAGATCCAGAAGCTCCTTTTTGAAGGCCAGTACAAGCAGGCCCACGTGCTGTTTGGGCGTCGCATGATGGGCTACCCCGTGGAGCAGCAGAAGTATCAGGCGCTGGCAAACCTCGTGTTGTCGCTGGACGCCACGGGCGATGTTTCGGAGTACCGCCACGAGTTGGATCTGGACACGGCGGTGATCACGACCAGGTACGTGCAGGACGGGGTCCGGTATACACGCGAGGTGCTGGTGAGTCCCGTGCACCAGGTGGTGCTGGTGCGGTTGACCGCCAACCAGCCAGGGCGGATCTCGTTCACCGCGCAGCTGCGCGGGTACCGGAATACGGCCCACTCGAACTACGCGACCGATTACTTCCAGATGGAGGGCCAGGGATCGGACGGGCTGGTGTTGCGCGGGCGGTCAGCGGACTACATGGGAGTTGGAGGGAAACTTCGATATGAGGCGCGGCTGCGCGCCAGCGCGACGGGCGGGACGGTGCGGGTCGACGACGATGTGCTCAGCGTGAGCAGGGCCGACGCGGTGACGCTGGTGATTGCGGCGGCCACGAACTTTGTCAACTACAAGGATGTGACCGGGGATCCGGCGGCACGGGTCGAGCAAGTGATGAAGGCTGCCGTGGCGTTGAGCTTCGAGCGCTTGAAGCAGGCTCATACCCAAGAACATCAGCGGCTGTTCCGGCGGG
Organism: Paludibaculum fermentans; assembly: GCF_015277775.1. NCBI lineage: Bacteria > Pseudomonadati > Acidobacteriota > Terriglobia > Bryobacterales > Bryobacteraceae > Paludibaculum > Paludibaculum fermentans. The sequence goes on along the minus strand of NZ_CP063849.1, from coordinate 7,209,775 downwards.
CCTCGATCGAACTGCCGGCCACGGAGAATTCGAAACTGCCGACCGACGAGCGATTGAAAGCATTCGATGGATCCAACGATCCGGCCTTGGCCGGGCTGCTGTTCCAGTATGGGCGCTACCTGCTGATCTCGTCCTCGCGTCCGGGCGGCCAGCCCGCGAATCTGCAGGGTTTGTGGAACAAGGACATGAATCCGATGTGGGATTCGAAGTACACCACAAACATCAACACGCAGATGAATTACTGGATGGCGGAGACAGCCAACCTGAGCGAGTGTGCAGAACCGCTGTTCCGCATGATCAGGGAGCTGACCGACCAAGGCTCTGAAACGGCGAAGGAGTTCTATGGGGCGCGCGGCTGGGTGCAGCACCAGAACACCGACCTGTGGCGCGTGACGGCTCCGATGGACGGACCAAGCTGGGGGGCGTTCACCACTGGCGGCGCGTGGCTCAGCACGCATTTGTGGGAGCACTATCTCTACACAGGCGATACCGGATTTCTGCGTGAGTACTATCCGGTTCTGAAGGGGAGCGCGGAGTTCTTCCTGGACTTCCTGAAGCCCGATCCGAAGCGAGGGTGGCTGGTCACCAATCCGTCCACTTCGCCGGAGAACTTTCCGGCCGGGCCGGCGAATGTGAAGTTCTTCGATGAGGTCACGACGATGAAGACCGGGACGAGCCTCACGGCGGGTTCCACGATCGACATGGAGATTCTGCGAGAACTGTTCAGCGAGGTGGCCGAGGCTTCGAGCATTCTGGGGTTCGATCCGGAATTGCGGGGTCGTTTGACGGCGGCGCGCGCCAGGCTTGCCCCGCTGCAGGTGGGGCGGAAGGGAAATCTGCAGGAGTGGCTGGACGATTGGGATGAGACGGAGAAGAGCCACCGCCACATCTCCGGTTTGTGGGGTTTGTATCCGGGGCACGAGATTTCTCCGCGAGAGACGCCGGCCTTCGCGGCGGCGAGCCAGGTGGTGCTGGAGCAGCGCGGCCTGCCGGGCAATGGCTGGTCGTCGGCCTGGAAGGCGGCGTGCTGGGCCAGGCTGGGCAATGGCGACAAAGCCATGGAGAATGTGCGCTATGCGGTGGGCCACTACACGACGACGAGCCTGTTTTCGATTTGCTCGAATGCGATGCAGGTGGACGGAGCGTTCGGGATGAGCGCGGCGATCGGAGAGATGTTGCTGCAGTCGGACGGCGGGGAGATCCGGTTTGTGCCGGCGCTGCCGCAATCGCTGGCGTCGGGATCGGCAAAGGGTTTGCGGGCCAGGGGTGGATTCGAGGTGGACTTCCGGTGGCAAGCCGGAGTACTGGAGAAGGCGACCATTCTGTCGAGCCTGGGGAAGACCTGCCGGATCCGGACGCCGGGTTCGTTTGCTGTCACGAGTGGGGGCAGATCCGTGGTGGTCACACAGCCCGAGGCCGGGGTTATCGAGTTCGCGACGAAACCAGGTGAAACCTATTCTGTGGCGCTGGCTGGATCCGGCGCCGGCCGATAGCGCTATTTCCTTGTTCCAGGTTCGAACCGGCACGAGAATCACCTCTGGGGAAGAGGGAGGCGCTCCATGCGCAGATTGATGGCCCGGGGCATCGCGGCTCGACCGAAACTTAGGATTTGCAGCGCAATGCGTTGATCTGGATGTTGCAAGATACCGCAGGCGAGTGCCGACGTACGTGTCGACGTCGATTGATTCAGCTCCTGACATGATTCGACCTTCAATAGTACTTTTTAAAACAACTGATGTAACAACTGCCAACATGATTCCGTCTCCCTGAAATGGCCGAATCGACACTAATCACGAAGGTAGAGCAGATTCGCCGGGCTGTTCGCTCCGGCGATTTCTCCGACGACAAGCTAATTAGTGAATGCTGGGATGCGCGACACCAATTGCCGCTCGAGAGCCTGGATCGAATGCGGATCCACACGCTCGCGTGGGAAGTGTACGATGCACGCGGCGAATACGCCGTGGCAGCCGACCGGCTCATGGCAGAACACGTTATTGAAATGGGAAGTGAACTGATTCGCGAAGCAACCCTCAATCACGAGGATTTTGTGGCCACGTACTTTCCGGAAGAAGTCACACCAGAAGAACGAAGCCGCCGATATGACCTATGGCGCCAGCGCGCGATGGGTGGGCTGGCAATGGGATTTGCCAGCCTGCGGTTGCAGCGGGCCGAAGGGGCACAGCACCTCGATGTGGCGCGAATGTTTGTCGAGACCTGTCTTGCTCCGGCTGGATTCCCCTGCTACGGAACAAGGGCGCGGCTCCACTATTTCCTCGGGCATCTGTATGAGTCCGAGTACGATCTGGCCAAGGCGGCTCAAGAGTACGATCAGTCTCTGATTTGTTGTATTGCCAGGGCGGAGAAGCGTTTGACTGGTGACCCCGCACAACGCGAAACCGAGAGGCTGTTCGCCATCTACTGCCTGGGCAAACTGGAGTTGAAGCTTGGGCAACTGGATTACGAACAAGGGAGGTTGCGGTCGGCAAAGCGCCATGCAAAAGAAGCCGGCCTGCTTCTGCGGGTCAGCCAGGATGCACTCCTGCCTCAGATGGCTGCCCTGCTGAACTGCCGAATCGAGCGCGACGAGAGCTCCTTTTTCGAGAATGGGTGGAGCGTTGTAGGGCGAATGCGGGAGTGTTGCCGGAGGCTCTCAGCCCACCGGCCCTATGCACTCGTCGCCACTATTGAGGCAGCCAAAGCGAGCGTCTACCTGCGCCACGCGGACCGTCCCCCTCCTGAGGAATCGCTCACGTTCCCTACTCTGCCGCAAGCGGTTGCTGAACTGGAAAGCGTGTCGCGCGAGGCGGACAAACTCCGCCTGCCGGGCGTCAGGCTCGACGCGCGGCTGGCCATTGCCCGTACCCTTACCTGCCAAGGCAAGTTCAAGCATGCCCTGAAGATCGTGGGCGACGCCCGGTTGACCGCAGGCTCTAATCCCCGGCGGAAGATGACAGCGGAGCTTAATTTCGTTGAAGGCAAGATCTACGCGGCTTGGGCGGCACAGCAGAAGGCGAAGTCCTCGTCCAGCTATGGTTATGCGTCGAAGGGACTTGAACTGTTTGAAGGCGCGCTGAACGCTGGGCATTCCAGCCTGACATTTGAGGTGGCGTGCCGGGAGCAGATCGCAGACATGCTGTGGCGGCTCAGCCGGGTACGCGATGCAGAACTCGCACTCGAGAAAGCATCAGTGCGGGCTCGGGAGATGGAGCACATGTTCCTCCATGAGCGGCTGAATAGGTTGCGCGCCAAGCTGGATGAGACGCAGTTGTGCGTCTTTCACTTCGAGCCCGGGTTTGATTTTGAGGGGGCCAAGCGGGAGCTCACCAGGCAATACCTATTGAGCCTCGCTAGGCAGTTCGGCCTGGAACCATCCGAGCTGCCCAAGAACTTTGCCCGCATCAAGGAATCGATCGGGGGGCTCACGAGAGAAAAACTGGAGACTCTCGTCAAGCATTTCTAGCTGAGGGCGCGCCCGACGAGAGGCGATCGCGCAGCACTCCGATAAGCCGTTTATTATCAATCCTATAGAGATGGTGTTTTTACCACCGCAAACGCAAAAACACTGCAAGAAAGCTCTTTCTTTCCAGAGCAGACAAATGTAATCTCGCAATACACCAAGCGTCGGAGCGCACTCCCAGTTTGAACCTCCGGCACACCAGTCAGGTCCGGTCGCTGCAGAGTGGGGAATGGTGGAGGGGCGCAGATTGCAGCTTTGAGACCTCTGGGGCGTGTGTCTTCCATGTACGTCGGACGTGCCCCGGAAAGGTACACAGAAGTGCTATCAGCGCGGATGGAACAACTCCTGCATCTCAGATCGTCCGATCCCGATCTAGAGGCAAAATTAGTTCAACTTCATCGAGTCGTGGAGTCACAGATCTTTCGCGACTCGGCCAAAAAGTGCAAGTTTCTGCGGTATGTCGTCGAGGAATCGATCCTCGGAAACGAGATCAAAGAGACGACCGTCGGCATTGAGATTTACAAACCCGATTACGATCCTTGTGTCGACGCACATGTGAGGGTCGCAGCCCGCGAAATTCGGGCAATGTTGAAGCAGTATTACGCGGGCGAGGGGGCTAGTGACGAAGTGGTGATAGAACTTCCCCTTGGCACGTACAGTCCAATTTTCCGTCTTCGCCAACCGAATTCGGCAGAGGAGATTGCCCGGCTGAGCCAGATGATTGCATTTCTGGAACTTCGCCTAGCCTCGGCAAGGCAAGTATTGAGCCGGCTTGGACCCGCCCCTGAGGCGTGCGTTGAGGAGGCGCTGCCAGGCAAGCGGGATGGACGAGGTTAACAGTGGACTTCACAGCCTGCCCCGAACAAATGATTCGTTTGTCGAATACTCTTGAGCTGCATGGTGGCGCTTCACAATCTCCTGATTTCGAAGCGCCAGCGCAATTTGAAAATCATGGGTAAACATTGAGAGCGGAGGGGGAGCATGGGGCTTACGACGTTGTGCACCGGGTGGGAGGAACCACCAGGAGAACCTAAGGGGAGAGGATGGCGAGTGGGCCGCCTCTTTCAGGCCGCAAGGACTGCGACTGGGCGCAATGCAAAAGGTGGACTTGACGCCAGTTTGAGCCAAGGGGCGCGGGTGGCCCCAGCGTTCGAGCACCGCTCCCCAGCGGAGTCGTTCGTTCGCGTGTACGCAGCCAGAATCATCGGAGTGGATGATCAGGGCTATGTGTTGATTGAGGTGCCGTCAGCAAATCATGACCGAGAGTTCGAAGAGATCGTGACCAAGCTGGGAATCCGGCCATGCAGATTCATCCACCGCGCCAAGCCGCTGTGATACGAACCGTGGAATCCCCGGATCAACCGAGTTTGGAGCTTATGGGGCGGCTGCTCGGACAATCCGGCGAAGCCGCCCTTTTTGCTCACGCCTACTGAACAATCAGGTTCTTTCCGAGCGAGAGAATCGAAGTGAACCCGCCGTAGTCTGTCTGGCCTCCTCCGACGAGGGGGGCGTTGAACGGCCGGATGTTCAGACCCTCCACGGCGAGGATGCCGCTGCCGGTGGCCAGGCTTGCGGAGTCAATTCCTTCGGGTAGCAGATAGGCCATGGCCGCCGCGGGGATCGTGTAGCTGCCTGGCGCGGCGGGTACCTGGCAACTGATCGAGACGTTGTGCACGATGTTCGTTCCCGTGGCGTCCTTGCCCAACGTCTTCGATGTGCCGATGACGATCTGAACCAGGTTGAAGCCTTCTCCGGTCCAACTCACCGTCAGCGGCTGACTGCGATCCAGTAAGTTCAAGTTGGCCCAACCGGTGACGTCGAAGCTGATGGGGAATGGGACGGCGACGTCGAAGGCACCCACATCCGCTCCACCGGTCGCGGCGAGAGCATAGGTTCCGCCCTGCTGGATGGTGCCGTCGGTCAACACCAGATCATAGACAGGCCCTTTCGAAGAGTCGTAGATCGCCAAGGCAGCGGCGGGCGGAACGCCCGGGCCGCTGGTGGGAATGGTCACACCCGCATCCAGGTATCCATCCGGCGCCGCGGGGCTCTTCGCATTGGCCGGAGCAGTGCGGTCGTCCACAGTGCAGGCATCGAATTTGATCCCGGTGTAGATGGCCGCCCATTCCGCCGCGGTGTAGCGGCTGATGCCGCCGCTGATCATCTCCTGCTTGCCGACGATCACGGTGGGCGCCGCGCCGGCGGCGGTGATGTAAGTGGTGGTTTGCGTCAGTTTGGTGACCGCGAAACCCGCGATATTGAGGGCGCCGCCGGCGTCGAGGATGGCAAGGGTGTTCGCGCTCAACTGAGTGTCCTGGCAGACGGGTTCGCCGGGAGCCGCAATGGCAAGGGTCGAGAGGCTCCCGACCAGCCCGTTAGCGCTCACCTGCAAGGTGGTGAAGCAGCCGGGTGCAATATCCACGGGCAGAGTAAACCGGATCAGCCAGGCGCCCGGGAGGCCCACCGTGGCTCCGGCAAAAGAGGGCACCAGGGCCTGGCCGCCTACCAGCACGCTGAAGTTGCCGGCCACCGCCTGATCGCCGGAGGTGCCGCCCGTGTCGTTGGCGAGATCCGCCCCGCCGCCTGTACCGGTAAGGACAATGGTGTCTCCCCCGTGAGCGGGCGTAAGCGTCCAATCGACGCCGTTCTGGGTCCAGGTGCCGGAAGTGAAGCGGACCAGACTATTGCCGCCGTTGACGTTTTCGATGGAGGCCCTGGCGGGTCCAGTCCCCAGGGCATTGACAGTATCAATGCCGAAGCTGGCGGCGGCCAGGGTGAGGGTGACGGCAGAACTGGTGAGCCCGTTGTAGCTAACATTCACCGCGTAGTCACCAGGCATGGCGGAAGAGGGGATCTGGGCCGTTACCTGGCCTGATGCCGCGGAGACGAGAGCGGCATCGAACGATCCGCCGCCGTTGAGCGCGGTGAACCTGACGGAACTGCCGCCCAGGGAGGTTGGATAGCCTGGCGCCGTCGCCGCTGCGGCGGGATCGGGTCCGAGTCCTGATCCGGTGAGGAGGACCAGCGCCCCCGGAGCGAGCGTGCCCTGGTAGCCGCTGGCATTGACCGCGCTGAGCAGAGTGGGCGCCGCGGGCCCGTTCACAGTCAATGTCACGGCAAGGCTCTGAGGAGGGTAGGTGTTGACCTTGGGTGTGACTGTGAGGGCCGCCCGGTAGACCCCGCCAGGCAACCCGGTGGGATCGATCGAGACCGTGAGCGATGCGGCCGTTGTGCCTGCGTTGGGGGTTACGGCGAGCCAGGCGCCGTTGCCCGGGATGGTGGTGGAGACCGTAAAGTCCTGCGCGCCGGCGGTGCTCGATACGGTCACGTTCTGGCTGGGCGGCAGGTCGCCGCCGGCCGTGTAGGAGAACGAGAGCGAGGCGGGCGCCAACGTGACAGGCGGCGCCGCGAAAGCGACTTTCCGCACGCGCTTGGCGCCCGAAGCGCTGCCGCCGATATAGAGCCCTCCGGCGCTATCGAGAGCGACGGCGATGGGGACGCCGAGCCCGGCGGACGTGGCGGGGCCACCATCTCCGGAGAAGCCGGAGGTGCCGTTGCCGGCAATTGTGGTGATGATGCCTGCCGCGTCCACCTTGCGAATGCGGCCGTTGCCGTTGTCGGCAATGTAGAGGCTGCCGGAGCCGTCGACGGCCATGCCGATGGGGCCACGCAGGGTTGCGCCAGCCGCCGGCCCCCCGTCGCCGGAGAAGCCATTGGTCTTGGCCGTCAGGCCCGCCACGGTGCTGATGACACCCGCAGCGTTGACCATGCGTACGCGGCTGTCGCTGGTCTCTGCAATGTAGAGGTTGCCCTGGGCATCCGCAGCGACTCCTTCCGGCCGGTGGACGCCAGCCAGGCTGGCCTGCCCGCCATCGCCAGAGAAGGACACATTGCCGTTGCCCGCCACGGTGCTGATGGCTCCAGCGGGCGTGATTTTGCGGATGCGGTTATTGGACGAGTCGGCGATGTAGAGGTTGCCCTGGGCGTCAAGGGCGATGCCTTCGGGGTAGAAGAAGGCGGCTTGCAGCGCGGGTCCGCCGTCGCCCGAGAATCCGGCGGATCCATTTCCGGCAACGGTCGTGATGATGCCGTTGGCGTCCACCTTGCGGATGCGTTGATTATTCCCGTCGCTGATGTACAGGTTGCCCTGGCTGTCGACGGCTATTCCGGAGTTGTTCGTCCCGAAGAGCTGCGCATTCACAGCCGGTCCGCCGTCGCCCCCAAAGCCCGGAACGCCATTGCCCGCGACCGTGCTGATGATGCCCGCGGAGTTCACTTTGCGAACCTTCGACGACGCGACATCGAAGATGTAGAGGTTGCCGTTCTGGTCCAGGGCAATGCCCGAGAGGCCGGGGATCCAGGCCTTGGTCGCCGCCTGACCATCGCTGTCGTTGCAGCAAGTTCCGGTACCCGCCACGGTTTGAATCAACCCTTGGGCGTGACAGGGCAAGCAGCCCGCCAGCAACACTAAGGCAATCGTCGAACCAGCTCTTGTCATTTGCGTGATCCCCCAGAGGACACCTCTCCGCCCAGTTCCCTGGCCCTCCAGGGAGAGCGTGTCTCCGTTGCCGGAAGGACTCCGTTCCACGATGGCGGTCCCGCGCCGGGTAGCCCGAGCTTGGCCTGGACTGAAGCCGGCAGTTCCGAGGTTCCACCTCACAGTGCGCGAGGATCGCCTCGCAACCGTCAGGCAGCCAGCTATCTTTCGTGGAGCGGAGGCAGAAAGGGCCGCTACGAACTGGCCGGCAGTCCAGCCTGAGCGGGTTGGCCGCGGAGTCTTCCCTGCCCTACCGAGGGTGCTTCACCGCATTGGCGGCCAGGGGGATCTACCTTCTCCTGGATGTCAGTGGCCGGTCTTTGCGGCAGTCCGCGGAATCATTGAGGCTTCTCGTGCAGGCTGGAGCTGGCAACCAATTCCTTGACCGGCCGCACTTCAATGCCACCCAACTGGATAGCGGGAATCCGGGCGGCCACTTCGATTGCCTCGCCGCGGTCCCTGGCCTCGATCAGGATGAAGCCTCCGACCTGTTCGCGTGCCTCGGCAAATGGACCGTCCGTCACTAAAACCCTGCCATCTCGCACCCGGACTACGGCAGCGGTGTTGACCGATTCCAACGCCTGCGCGGCGAGAAGGTGGCCCCTCTCGCGCAAGGTCTCATCATAGGCCAGGCTCACGTCATCCAATGCTTGGGATTCCCTGGGGGACAAGGCGTGCAACCTAGCCTCATCGACGAAGACGATGCATAGAAACTTCATAGTCTGTTCTCCTCGATCTCCATCCGGCTCTCAACTGTTCGTCGATCGAGCCGAACGGAAATAGACACGAGGGCGGTCAGAAATCGGGGGAAGTGGGCTTGAGGGCCGCCCTGAGTGTGGCGGCGGCGCCAGGAGCGCAGGCGAGCAGGGGGGGAGGACCGAGCCAGAGTCACCGCCGATCGGCGTCAGGGAAGAGGATCCGGCGATAGAGGCTCTCGCGAATGGAGTCGCGCAAATCCCAGGCACGGAGCTTTCTGGCGTGACACTGGGCGCTGACCGAACGCGAGAGATCCTTCAAGGCCATGGCGAGACGCTGATCGTCTTCATTTCGAAATTTGCGGCCGAACAGGGCAACCGAGCGGGGCTCTTCGATGTAGGCTATTTCGTCGCCGCGCGAGAAGCTGAGGCACAAGCCCGACCAGCCCATGGTGCGGGAATGGAAGAGCGAGAGGCGCACACCATTCAGGTGGGCGAAATAGGATCCGCCTTCCTCCACCTGCCACTCGAGAGGAGCCTGGGCGGCCTGCGTGGCCTCGAGTAGAAACTGCGCGACATATAGATCAGAGACTGCCATTGCAACCTCAATCACCCACTGTGGGCGTTTGTCTATAGGCAAGATTGAGCAGCGGCGGCGCCACCAGGGTCGTAGCAAGAGCCGTGAAGACGACAACACCATAGATGGGCTTGGAAACAGCGCCCATGGCCAAACCGAGTTGGGCCACCACCATACCGACTTCCCCTCGCGGCACCATGCCAAAGCCGATGCGGATGGCGTCGCGGAGTCCGAGGCTGAGAGCCCCCGCGCCGCAGCCGATGAGTTTGGAGACCACGGCGGCCAGCAGGACGATGGCGGTGAGAAGGATCATGGAGGAGTCCTTGAAGACCGAGAGGTCGATCTTCAGGCCGATGCCCACGAGGAAGAACGGCACCAGCAATTCGGTGGTGCCGTGAACCAGGGTGTGTACCCGTTTGCTGACGCTTTCGCCCAGGCTCATGCCGGCCAGGAAGGCTCCGACGATGGCGGCCACGCCGGTATGCATCGAGACAACGGAGAGCGCAAACAGAAGAACGATGGCCAAGTGGAATTGAGCCTCACTGGCGCGGAGGCGAGCCTGCAGCATGGGCACCGCCCGGCTGACCGTGTGAGAACCCCATTTCGCCATCACAATCATAAAAACGATGGGCAGGATCGCGGTGAGACCAATGTCGATCACCTTAAACTCCCCGCGGGCCATGCTGCTGACCACGGCAAGGACAATCAGGCCCAACACGTCGTCGATCACGGCCGCAGCGAGAATGATCTGGCTCGATTTTTCGTGCAGCATCTTCTTGGCGCTCAACACCTGGGCGGTGATGCCTACGCTGGTGGCGACAAGAGCCGCTCCCACGAAGATGGATTCGATCTGGCCGTAGCCCCAGGCGCGGAGAATCACCCACCCCATGCCCAGCGGAACCAGGACCCCGATGATCGCCACGAGGAATGCGGTGCCCCCGACTTTCAGGAGCTCAGACGATTTCACTTCCAGGCCGACATTGAAGAGGAGGAAAAGGACGCCGAGCTCCGACAGGTCCTGGAGAATCGGCACCGGAGTGACCCAGTGGAGCAGGCTAGGGCCGATGACGACGCCCGCCAGGATCTCGCCCACCAGCCCCGGCATCCCAAGGCGTTCAAAGATCTCGGAGAATAGCTTGGCGGCCGCGAAGACCACAAGCATCAGGACGGGGAGTGAGAGTTCCGGCGCAGGCGGCATTCGACTAGGGACGATGCCCAGGGGGCGGGGTCGCCCGGACGGAGGAAAGGGAGTGCGGACGCATACGAGGAATGGTAAACCGGCTACTGCGTATCAGCGTCGGGGAACAGAACCCGACGGAACAGGCTTTCCCGAATGGAGTCGCGAAGACCCCAGGCCCTCACTTTGCGGGCATTGCACTGACTGCTGACAGCCCGGGAGAGCTCGTTTAAAGTGTCGGAAAGACGCAGGTCGTCATCGTTATTAAACTTGCGGCTAAAGAGTGCGATGGGGTGAGGCTCCTCAATGTATGTGACTTCGTCTCCTTGAGCGAAGCTCAAGCAGACTCCGGACCAACCCATGCTTCTCGAGTGGAAGAGTGAGAGCCGGACACCATTTAGGAGGGTACAGTGCGAACCACCGTCCCCCAATTGCCACTGTAAGGGAGAATCGGAGGCTTGCGTGGCTTCGAGCAGAAACTGAGCGACGTACAGATCTGAAACCGCCATGGCAACTTCACCCCACCTTTACCGGAGTCATAGCGTTGATTGAGAGATCTTCTATTCTTCGTGTGTAACTGCGGGACGGTCACAGGAAGGGCGAGCCGCAATGGCTCGCCCTTCGATCGACCATTTCCATCCGGCGGATGGGCACACTAGACTGCCGATTCGCCTGCACTTTGCTTCACGTGACGTTCCATCGGTGAAGAGCTGGGGTAGTGAGGGATGGCGTGAGGCTGACCGGCTGTCGTGATGACGTACTCGGGGTAAGCCGAGATGCCATGTTCGAAGAGATCGAGACCGCCGCGTTCGCCTTCCTCGGTGACACGCAGCAACCCCATCGCGTTGACACCCCACATCACCAGCATCGCCACCGTGAAGGTGGACGCCGTGACGATGAGGCTGCCGATGGCCTGAGCGGCCAGCAGAGTGAATCCGCCGCCGTAGAGGAGGCCGGTGAGAGGAGCTGAATTGTCCGCGGCCAGGGGGCCCGTGGCGCCATACTTGCCGCAGGCGAAGAAGCCGAGGGACAGAGTGCCCCAGATGCCGCAGATTCCGTGTACCGGAACCGCGCCAATGGGATCGTCAATGCGGAGCCATTCCAGAACTTCCACCGCACCGACGACGATGAAGCCGGCGATGCCTCCGAGGATGATGGATCCGCCAGGGCTCACCCAGTAGCACGGGCAGGTGATGGCCACGAGTCCGGCCAGGAAGCCGTTGACCGTGAAGCTGACGTCCCACTTCTTGCTCATCACGTAGGCGGCAATCATGGCGGTGAGGCCAGCGGCGCAAGCCGCGAGCGTGGTGTTGGCCGCGACGCGTCCGATGCCTTCATAGTCCATGGCGGAAAGAGTGCTGCCCGGGTTGAAGCCGTACCACCCGAACCACAGCAACAGGCCACCGGAAGCGGCGATGGTGAGATCGTGCGGCAGCATGGGGCCGCCGCCGTCGCGCTTGAACTTGCGGCCAATGCGCGGGCCGAGAACGATGGCTCCGGCGAGTGCGACGAAGCCGCCGATGGTGTGGACGACGGTGGATCCGGCGAAATCGTGGAAGCTGGCTCCAAGAGAAGGCAGGAAGTTGCCCGCGGTGCCCATCGAAGCCAGGAACCCATCCGGGCCCCAGGCCCAGTGGCCAATGATGGGGTAGATGAAACCGGAGACGAAGAAGCTGTAGATCAGGTCGCCGACGAAGCCGGTGCGGCCGATCATGGCGCCGGAGGTGATGGTGGAACAGGTGTCAGCAAAGGCGAACTGGAAGAGCCAGAACGCGAGGAAGGCGACGCCGCTGCCCTCGTAGGTGGCCGGCGCCCCGTTCAGGAAGAACCAGTTCAATCCGATAAACCCGTTGCCATGGCTGAACATGAACGCGAAGCCGAAGGCGTAGAAGAGAAGGCCGCAGAGGCACGTGTCGACGATACATTCCATCAGCACGTTGACCGTTTCACGAGACCGGCAGAATCCTGCCTCCAGCATGGTAAAGCCGACCTGCATGCCGAACACAAGGAAGGCAGCCACCAGAGTCCAAACGGTATTCAGGGGATTGACGATGTCATTGCCCTTCAGCACAGGAGGAGCGTCGGCAGCGAATGTGCGGAAGCTCATCAAATCCGGATTCGTAAAGAGAAACAAGATGGCCAGCAAGGCGATGCCGGTCAACTTGCCGCTAAGCAGCAAACCCCCGTACCGCCGCCACTCGGGATCGTGCAATCTTGCACGAAGGCGGGAGATTCTGAATGCTAGAGAGGGCTTCTTCTCCATTTGGCTAACAACTCCTTGTTTGGATGATCAGGACGGCGGACCAGTGTGGGCCGGCGAGCCGGGGACTGCGTACATCAAAGCCGCTCCGGCGAAAATAACTGCGAACGGAAGTTCCAGGTAGTACGGTCCCTGCATTGGTCAGTGCGGGTAGGACGCGGGTAGCCCTTGCAGGGAAGCAGGCCGACCGCAGCACCGGGTAAAGCGCGTAAGGGCCGGCAACATCCAAATGTGATCCGAACCTACCTCAAGGTAGAGGTGATGTCCGGGCTAAGGAAGCGGGTAGCTGACTGGGCTTTGCGCTGGCTGAACGGGCAGCTTGAAACCTAAGGTAAGGCAAGCGAGCGCCTTCCTGCCAATCAATAATTTTGATTGACAGGATCCGAGAATTGCGCCGTCGGCAGATAGCTATCTTATTGACAGATCAGGGAGCTACGCGTTCGAGCCCGAGTTCGCTCGCGTGTTGCTGCATGGCCTCAATGCAAAACGTAATATGGACGTCGAGGTCCATTTTTAGGCCGGCCGCACCGTTGACAATGTCGTCACGATTGACGGCTCGAGCGAAGGCCTTATCCTTCATTTTCTTACGGACACTCTTCACTTCTACGTCAAGAATCGAGCGGGTCGGTTTGACGTAGGAGATGGCAGTGAGAAACCCGGCCAGTTCGTCGCAGGCGAAGAGGGTCTTCTCGAGCAGGGATTCGCGAGGGACGCCGGTGAAATCGGCGTGGGAGAGGATCGCCCGGCGGATCTCGTCGCTGACGCCGCGTTCCTTGAGGATGGCCTCCCCTTTGATGGGGTGATCCGGCAGTTGGGGGTGGATCTCCCAATCGAAGTCGTGGAGCAAGGCGGTGACTGACCAGATCTCAGGATCGACGGAGTGGCCTTCCGCGGCGAACTTGTGGGCGTAAGCCAGCACGCAGGCTTCGACGGCGAGGGAGTGGCGGCGGAGGGCATCACTCTGGATGAACTCGCAAACGATGGACCAAGCTTGATCGCGATTCATGAGATCTTGAGTCCATAGTAGCGAACAGCCAAGGGGCGATGTTATATTGGGGAAGTCGAGTCTGTGGGCCTGTGGCGCAGTTGGGAGCGCGCTTCCATGGCATGGAAGAGGTCGTGAGTTCGAATCTCACCAGGTCCACCAAATCCCCTTACAGTTCAAATGGTTCTGGCGCCGAAGGCCCCTAGCGTTTTCGCGTCACGACCCAGAGGGCGATCGATTCGCTGCCCCGCTCTACATCTTCCGTGAAGAACACGTGCGCGACTGAGCCCTGCGTGCTGCGGGTGCAGAAATCGACGCCGGTGCCGAGGCCGTCAACAGGAATCCTGGACTTCGTAAACCTGGCGTCTCCGCAACTGGCGTCCGAGGAGTTTGGTCGCGAGATCGCCGCGCCATTCACGGCCTCCAGGTAGAAATGCCCTTTCGCCTCCACAACCCGCAATTCGAAACCGCTGCGTATTAGCCAGTTCGGCCCCTCATTGGGTTCCGGACAGACCGTTTTGACCTCGTTGTCTATGTCTAAACCGCACTGGCGATGCACTCGAACGGAGCCACGGTGGTCCCCGATCTCAGCGCGCCAGTCGATCTGTTCAGTGCTGCTTCCGTAGTAAGAACAACTCATTCCGGGCGTGTCGCAACCAGAAAAGCCCATTTCGCGCGGGCCCAGATCAACCATTTTGCCGGCCTTCACCCGCACCCCGCGAAGATCCACCCGGCGAAAGCCAGGGGCGCTCGCGATCAACCGGTAGTTTCCCGGCTTCAACGCGGAGGTAAGGACGGTCCCCGAAGGCTCAGCATGCCCGTGGAATACCTCAGCGCCATCTTTGAGCTCGAGAACCCTGACCTCCGCGACGACGGCCCCTCCTGCGCTGTCAGTGAAGCGGGCCCGGATCGACCCACCGGCCTGGGCGAATGCGCTCAACGAGATAAAGAGTGCAAGTGTGGCCTGAAACATGGCCCGAATCAGCCCGTCAACGACTCGACTGGCGCTTCTGCAGGACCAGGACCACCTCCGCCTGGTCTGAGCCGGCCGGCAGTGGAACAGGGCCAGCTTCGGCAGTGTCCACCTCATAGCCGTAAGACTGCTTCCACCTGAAATTGAATATCTCATGGGCGCTGAGAGTATACTCCACGCCGTCCAGCAGGGTCAGGGTTGCGATTCCGGCTTCATCGGTCCGGCCGTCAGCGGAGGTGCTCCCGCGCACACTGGCGTGAACCTTTGTATCCACGGCAAGCCGTCCGTCCGGCCACAGCACTTTGGCCTTCACAGATCGTAGTCTGGCAACCGGACCCAGCGCAAGCTGAAGCCCGGTCTTCTGCTCATTCAACTCCACATGGAGGATGCCCGCGTCCGCCACGCTGGCGACGCCGGGCCAGTAAGAGGGCGCAATCCGCTCCTCGGAGTTTGGGGCCGAGTCGAGATGGACCCCGAGATGGTAGTCGCCGGGTGGCACCGTGGGAAAGAAGAACTCACCCTTCTCGTTGGTCCGGGTGGAGCGCCTCCGAAGCGGGAGGTTCAATATCTCGGTGCCGGCATAGCGATACTCCACCGCGACATCCCGGGCGGGGCTGCCATCCGGTTTGGTCACCGTTCCTGTAAACGAGCCGTGCGAGAGCATCGCGATGTCCACATACCCGCAACCTTGCGCAGGCACGTTGACTTCGTAATCGGGGGAGGCCGGGAAGTAGCCCGGAGCGGCGGCGGTCAACTCATAGGAACCCGGCGCCAAGCCTGCGATCTCGAAGCGCCCGTCCACCCCGGCCGTGACGGTCCTGTCCAGGCCGGCGCCCGTCAGATGGAGGAAGGTCTCGGGCAGTCCAGGCAACCGAGGGTCCCACAGGCCCTCATCGGCGTGACTGCGGACTGAGCCGTAGACGTAGGGCTGGACTTGGCCAGCCTTATAGCGACGGAGGTAGTCCAGATCCTCCGCAGCGTGCTCGGCCAGCATGGTGCCGGTGCACTGGCCGGTTGAGACGATGGGCGAGCCGGCAGGAACTCCCTTGGGGCCACCCAACGCTCCGCTGGTTCGCGCCGCATCGGCGGCGAGACCGTTCATGGGGCTTCGGTCTCCCACGACCAGATAGAGGCGGCCAACTTCAAACGACCTGTGGCACGTGGTCGAGTTATCCGGATCCACGATCAATTCGCGCACCTCCGGCGCGAGTCCCTTGAAGGCCTCGTCCACGCTGAAGCGGTACCAATAGGGACCGCCCTCCGCATCCCTGGTTTCATTGGTCGCCAGCACGCGGCCCAGGAAGGCGTAGTCGAAACGGTCGATCCGCCGGCAGGCGGGCCCGGGCGCGGCGCACGAGCAGGCAAGCACAGCGGGGAGGATTGAGAGCAGCAGCACCGCCAGGCGCAGAATCATCGATTCTCAGACGCGATCAACCGCTGGGTCCGTTCCAACTTCCTCACGAGATTCTCAGCAGATCCGCGGCAACTGCTCACCCAGGGGGAGCGGAATTGCGCGAATGGCGCCCATCGTTGTGCGGGCGGCGACCAGGCCGGGCCGGTCCGCGGTGATCTCCCCTACGATTGCGGCCCGCCGGCCTAACGGGTGAGCCCGCATCCGAAGCAGGACTTCCGGCGCCCGCCCGCCTTCCACGATCGCCACCAGTTTGCCCTCATTGGCCACCTGGAGCGGATCCAGGCCAAGCAGCTCACATGCCGCCTGCACCTGAGGGTCCACGGGGATTGCGGACTCCTGCAGCATCACGCCCACCCGCGAAGCCCGGGCGATCTCGTTCAAGGTGGCGGCCAGCCCGCCCCGGGTGGGATCGCGCATCACATGGACCGCGCCGTCCACTTGCAGGATCTCCGCGGCCAGGCCGTGCAGCGCGGCACAGTCGCTCTGGATCGTCGTCTCGAACTGCAGACCCGCGCGGACACTCATCACCGCGACGCCGTGGTCGCCGAGGGTTCCGCTGATGATGACTTTGTCTCCGGCTCGCGCAGAGGAGGGCCCCAGGACCAGTCCCGGCGAAACGACGCCTACGCCGGCCGTATTGATGAACAGGCCGTCGCCGTGGCCCTTTTCCACCACCTTGGTGTCGCCAGCCACAATCTGGACGCCCGCGGATCGCGCCGCCTCCGCCATGCGCTCGACAACATGGGCGAGCAGCGAGAGTTCCAGCCCCTCTTCCAGGATGAAGCCCGCAGTGAGATAGAGCGGCCGGGCGCCGCACATCGCCAGGTCGTTCACCGTCCCGTTCACCGCGAGTTCCCCAATGCTGCCACCCGGAAACACCAGGGGCCGGACGACGAAGGAATCCGTCGTGAGCGCGACGCGGCCGGGCGGCAACTCCACCACGCTCGCGTCGCCCAGGTTCTCCAGCGCGGGATTGCGAAACGCTGGCAGGAAGAGGTTCTCGATGAGTTCCTCGGAGAGCTTTCCGCCACCGCCATGACCGAGCACGATGCGCGGATAGTTCCTCAACGGGAGGGGACAGGACCAGTCTTCGAAGTGCAGTGTATCCGCCATGCGGGCGCTCTAACGGGACGCCAAGGCCTCATCATCGAGGAAGCGTCCATAGTGATAGTACGCCGCGCAGGCGCCCTCGGTGGAGACCATGGTGGCGCCCAGCGGGGTGCGCGGGGTGCACTCCCGCCCAAAGGCCGGGCATTGATGCGGCTTGATGGCTCCCTGCAGGACCTCTCCGGCGTGGCAAAGCGGCGATTCCACGGCTTGGATGCCCGTGACTGCGAAGCGCAACTCCGCATCGAAGGCCCGGTAAGCTGCGGAGAGCCGCCAGCCGCTGCGAGGGATCACGCCGATGCCGCGCCACGCGCGGTCAGTGACTTCGAAGACCTCGTCCAGCATCTTCAGGGCGGCCGCATTGCCTTCCAGGGTGACTGCCCGCTCGTAGGCATTCTCCACGCGGGACTCACCGGCTTCCAGTTGGGCGATGGCCCGGCGGATGCCTTCCAGTATGTCCAGCGGCTCAAAGCCCGTGGCGACGATGGGTACGCTATAGCGTTCGGCCAGCGGCGGGTATTGACGGAGCCCCATGACACTGCAGACGTGGCCGGCCGCCAGGAAGGCCTGCACCCGGCAGTGGGGGGCACCCAGGATGGCTTCCATGGCGGGCGGCACCAGCACGTGGGAGACGAGCATGGAGAAGTTCTCCAACCCTTGCCGCCTGGCCAGATGCACCGCCATGGCGTTGGCGGGCGCCGTGGTTTCAAAGCCGATGCCGAAGAAGACCACTTGCCGGTCAGGATTCTGCCGAGCCAGGGTGACCGCGTCCAGCGGCGAGTAGACGACCCGCACATCCCCGCCTTCGCTCTTCACCTGGAAGAGGTCGCGCGCGCTGCCTGGCACGCGCAGCATGTCGCCGAAGGAGCAGAAGATGACCTCCGGCCGCGAGGCGATGGCGAGAGCCTTGTCGATCGTCTCCAGCGGAGTGACACAGACCGGACAACCGGGGCCATGGATGAGTTCCACTTCCGTGGGCAGCATCTGGTCGATTCCGTTGCGGATGATGGAGTGCGTCTGGCCGCCGCAGACCTCCATGACTGCCCAGCGCCTGGTGGCGATGCGCCGGATCTCCCCGGCCAACCGGCGGGCGGCCTCACCATCGCGGAACTCGTTCAGGTACTTCATGGGCAGGGACCCAAGATGGCCCGAGGGGACGATGCGCCACCGCGGCTCAAGATGATTGTTACCTGAAACCGGCTGGAGCGGAAGGGTAGCGCGAGCGCCAGCCGGCTACCAACTCACGGCCGCAGCCTGCCTGACGAGCAACGCGGCGACGTCTTCGCCGTCCTGGGCGACCTGCGCCTTGAAGCAGCGGCGGACGATGGACTCGCCCAGGGTGAGAGGCGTGGCAACTACCTCGAGCACGATCACTTCCCTGGTCCTGGACAGGGCCGTCGCGCGCGCGGCGTCGTGAGGAGCCTGCACGCCGGCCGACGCCGGAGAACCGTTGTGTGTGGAAAGTTGCGGCGCGGAGCCTGCAGCCGCCGACCGCAGGAGATTGCCCCAACCCGGCCGGTCCTTCCGCTTCAAGGTCATTACCAGAGCGACGTTGCAGCCCAACTCACGGGCCTCCTGGGGTCCTGGCGCCAATACGGCCTCGATGCCGCGGGCCACCAGTTCAGCCTGGAGCATGTGGCGGAGAGGCTCGGCCCCAGCGTCGCCGGCAGGGTGCGAGGCGGCGGGCAAAATGGCGCTGCATGGCTTGGCCGGCGCCTGGGCGAACGCCTGGACGCTGAGCACAACCAGTCCTGATATCCACAACAACGCTCTATTCACGGGGGTCTTCTCCGGTGCGGGCGCACACCCGTACCAGGAGGCCAAATGAGGCCTGTCGATGAAAATAACGCCGGCGGCACAATTTGTCCGCCGGCCACTGGGTGTGAAAGATGGTCTACCTAAACATGCGTCGTTAGGGTGGAAAACAGATCAGGGCCGCGAAAAAAACTTTCGCCCCTTCATTCGGAGGCAGGGTTGGCGAGGAGGACGAAATCCGCGTCCTCGTAGACCGCGCCCCACCCCAGTGACCGCAACCGCGTGAGGATGGGGGCCTTGCGGTCGAGCAGCGCGTGCGTGAACCGGTACTTCTTCAAGGTCTCGAGCCAGGTGGATTCGGCCCGCCAGAAGCGGATGGCCTCGCGGCACAGATCCGGTCCAAAGTAGTCGATGCGGCTGTCCAGGAACACTTTGCGGCGGCCGGAGTAGACATACATCAACAGGCCCGCCTGCAGATCCGTGGTGTAGAGGCGAGCCTGCGCCGGCAGCCGTTCAATCGCCGGCAAGGCCCCGATGGCGTAAACCGGAGGCTGAAAAGCGGCCTGCTGGCGGGTGCCAGGCAGGCCGGTCCAATAGACCAGAAACAGGGCGGCCAGGGGCAGCAGGGCGGCGCCGTTCATTTGGGGTTCCAGTGCGGTAACAGCCTCCAGCAAGGGCCAGTTGCCGGGGTTCCGGCGGCCGCGCCACCAGGTGGAAAGCGCCGCGTTGAAATACGGCAGGGAGCCGAGGGCCATCAGCGGGATACCCCGGTTCGTCTGGAGCCCCATCGCCAGAAACATCGCCGCGAGCACGGCACGGTCCCAGCGCCGCTGGACCAACGACCAGACGAACCCCACACCGCTCAGGATTGCGGTGATCGCGAAGAGGAACATATCCGGCCGGAAGAGATCGGGGCGTTCGTATTCCGAAACGATGGGGGTGGAGCCAACTGTAGTCAGGAACTCCGCCACATGGCGGTGGACGGCAAACCCGTAGGGATTGAGGAACGAACCGGCCAAGGCCGCGCCCGCGGCGCAAAGCAGAAAGCGAATCCGGGCGCCAGCTCCGTCACGGGCCTGCGCAGGGAATAGCCAAAGCTGCGCGGCCAGGGCCGCGGCCACCACCACCGGAATGAGGAAGGCCAGGAAGAAGCTGGCGTGGATGTTGGTCCAAAGTGCCGTACCCAGCGCCATGGCCGCGAAATGACGCAACCGGAACGGTGGGCGGGCAGCCTCCACAAACGACAGCAGCAGCAGCAGGAAGATCCAGCTGACCAGGTGTGGGCGGGCCAACCAGTGAACGCGGGTACAGAGCACCAGCAGGGCGGCCAGCGGAGTGGCCACCAGGATGCTGCCGCCCAGCGTGCGCTGAAAGTGCATCCAAAGCCATGCTCCGCAGGCGATGACGGCGATGGACGCGGCAGCAATGCCGGGCAAACCGGCCGCCTGGTGCACGACAGACATCCCGATCTCGGCCAGCCATTCCCAGGCGTACCAGGGATGCCCCACCTGGACGAAGGAGAACCAATCGTCGCGGGGCACGGCGGAATTGGCCCGGATCCAGTCGCCGGCCCGGATGTGCCACCCCGCATCGGCATCGCTGAAGAAGAGCTTGGCGGCCGGGGTGAGAACCGTGCAGTAGAGAATCAGGGCAAGAGCCGCGGTGGTGCGAAAATCCGGCACCATCCACTTGAGCGAGCCAGCCTGGTCCTCGTCACTTTCGAATTCACCAGCCGGCGCATCGAGTGGTTCGGAGGGCAGAGTGGAGACAGGCTTTGAGCGGCGGGACTTCGGCATGGGAGATCGCTAACAAAAATAGCAAAGGCCGCCTGCCCGGGGAGGGCTGGCGGCCTTTCCACAATGAGGTCAACAACTAGCGGTAAAGCCGTTTGCGCAGGAAGGCCAAACCAGCCAGGCCGCCGGCCAGCATCAGTGCGGAGGCAGGCTCCGGCACCGCGCTGGTGTTCTGAAGCACCAGCGAGCTGGGCAGATTCACGACGCTGCCTGATTTCAGGCTGTCGATGGTCATGCTGATGGCTACGACGCCCTCAGCGTTGACAAAGGGGACAGAGGCCGAGAAGGAACACTCCGTGCAGGGAACGTCGTTGAAGTTGGCGTCGCCGATCGTCGAGCTCGCCAGGGGCGACCCGTTCACCGACGCAAAGTAACTACCGGTGAAGCTCTGAGTGCTGGTACCATCCACAGCCAACTGATTCAGGGGAATCAGGGGGAAACCCCAAAACTCCGCCCTGAGAGTAATAGGCCCGCAGTCGCCGCCGGTCGAGGTGCAGGTCACCACGGCATTGGTGATGCGGAACGTATCGCCTGTAAAGACCGCGTCAAAGAGCACGGTCCCCCAACCATCCAGGGACTTGTTCAGCGAGGCTGAGTTGGGTTCGTTGAACGTGGCGTATTGAGTCTGGTTGGCCGCGGTGGCCCATGCGTTGATGTAAGTGGCGCTGTCGCTGACCGAGAATGCGGCTCCCGCCGCCGGACCAACAGTCACCATTCCGATGAGTGTCAACAGAAGACAGCCATACAGGGCCGCAACTTTCCTGTTGAGCACAGGTTTCCTATTCATTAAATCTCCTCCAAACGTACTGCTCAGATTGGCGTAATTTTAGCGAGCGATGTACAACCGGGTCAACAGATAATCGACGGACTCGTGCTGTTGCCTTAGTCCGCGGGCGCAAATTGTGTTGCGCAAATTGCGGGGTGTTGCAGTTCGTGGGGGCTTGGGGTCCCGGCGGGACGGTGCGTCAGGCCGGCGGCAGGTTCTCGCTGATGTGTCCGGAGGCTGGGCTAACGGGCTTGTTGGATCTCTCAAACAGCACGGCTTTCACGTCACCGAATGCACCCAACTGCCGCGCCGTCCACCCCTGCAACTCCGGCCTTTGTGAGAACCAGCGCTGCCAGAACTCCACGTTTCGATCTCCGCCGTAGATGACGAACCGGCCGGCGGCGGGCAGGCGCGTCGAGGACAGGCCGCGTGCATACCGCAGCCCTTCTTCCGAGGGCGCATAGGGCAGCAGCAGAGGCCGTCCGGCCAGGGGGTAGGCAGCAAGATGCGCGTAGAGGAATCCAGGCAGGACATAGTCCGGACGCCATTCCGGCGCTCTCGCCTCGACAAAGGGGCTGGGACAGATGACCGGCACATCCGGATCGTGGAGCGCCGCAATGGCCTGCGCCGCACCCCGCCAATCCGACCGGTGGGCGGGCGCATCCAGCGGCAGCCCGGCCGACTGCGCCAAAGCCCACACTCCTGCCAGGACAGCCAGGGGCCGCCAGAACGAGGCCGGCAGATAGCGGGCCAGGAGGAATGCGGTGCCCAGCAGAATCCCGGGCCAGGCCAGCGACAGGTAGCGCGGCAGAAACACGCTGTTGCCTGTCTCGACGGAGTAGGCAAAGAGCGTGACAGGGTGGACGAACCACCAGCCTAGCAACAGCACCCCGCTTGTCATGCAGAGGGTGGAAGGCGTGTGCCGCAGCATCCGGCTGAGTATCCAGGCGGCGGGCAAGGTCCCGAGGAGGAGCCCGAACTTCAGCGCGTATTGGAGCTGGCGGAAGCCGGGCGGCGGCTGGATGACGTGGGCGGAAGCTTCGCGAGCCAGAGACAGCGCATTCCAGGCCACCGGCACCAGCAATAGTCCAAGCAGTACGAAGAGCCCGCTCGCGGCCTTCCAGTTCACCGGCGTGTCCCGGCGCCAGAGCCGCGCCGCTGTGTAGGACGCAAAGACGAGGTAGAACGGCCAGTAGACGAGATGCGTCCGCCAGAGAAGGGCCGCGGAGAGCAGGAACAAGGCGCCATCCACCCAACCCGCCCGATCCAGCCAGCGGATCAGCGCCCAGACGCTCAGCGACGCGACGCACAGCCCGAAGGCATAGGGCCGTGCGTCGGTAGCAGCGTCGCTGAACCCGCGCAACAGGAAACTGCTGAGGACGATCAACCAGCCGCAGTCAGGATGGATGAGCCGCATGCCGATGCGGGCGCAGAAGAAGAGCGCCACCGACATCGCGAGAACCGACGGCAAGCGGTAACCGGCCTCGGAAAAGCCCGCCTCCGACTGCACCGCGGCGGGCAACGCATAGTAGATCGACTGGGGTACCTGCGGTGCGATCGCCAGCGAAGGAGCATCCCCGCCCTGGCGCACCACAAAGGCGGTCACCGTCTCATCCACCCAGAAACTTGTATTCAGCGGGAGCAGCCAGAACCGGGCTACGCAGAGCGCCAGCAGCAAGCCCAAAGGCCAGTTCAACCAGCGGCGGCTTGCCTCCAGGGTCATTCTTCCGTCTCGGCCCAGGGCAGAAAGACGGGCGGCCGCATGGGCCAGCGAGACGAGGGGAAGACCGCCGCGCGCAACAGGCCCCATTTCGCGAGCCGCGCCTGCAGCGTGGTGCGGACTACTCCTAGTCCGTAGGTCACGCTGCGGCGGAAGCTGATGGACGAGGCCTGCGGGAAGTAGCGTGTGGGGCAGGACACTTCCCCGATGCGCGCGCCAAGCACGATGCTCTGCGCAATCAACTGGTTGTCAAATACGAAATCTTCCGAGTTGCTCTCCAGCGGCAGGGCTTCCAGCAGTTCGCGCGTGTAGGCGCGAAATCCGGTGTGATACTCGGAGAGCTTGGCGCCGAGAATCAGATTCTGGAACAGCGTGAGCACGCGGTTCGAGGCGTACTTGTAGAGCGGCATGCCGCCGCTGAGAGCATCGCCGCCAAGAATCCTGGAGCCCAGGACCAAATCATAGACCCCGTAGGCGGCCATGCTCGCCATGGCCGACACGAGCAGCGGCGAATACTGATAATCGGGATGGATCATGACGACGATGTCGGCGCCGCGGCTCAACGCCAGGGCATAGCAGGTCTTCTGATTGCCGCCATAGCCCCGGTTGCGGTCGTGAACAGCGACATGCAGGCCCAGCTTGCGCGCCACTTCCACGGTGTCGTCGGTGCTGTGGTCGTCCACCAGAATCCGGTCGTCCACAATGTCCGGCAATTCCTGGACGGTTGCCCTGAGGGTCCTGGCGGCGTTGTAGGCGGGCAGAACAACAGCGATTCGTTTGTGGTTGATCATTGTGCTTCACGAACCCCGTTTCGTTCGGGCATATTGGGTGGACGCGCCGCGGCACGGGCCAGCGTACAACCCCAGGGCCCGAAAGGCGTTAACTAATGTAAAGGCTGTGCGTGGAACGTAAAGCCGGCGCACGATCCGGATCTCGATACAATGGGACCGCCATTGCGGCCGGCCTTTCCGTCCCAATGGTTTACGGCCTGAATTCGGAGCATTTATGAATCGCCGAGGCTTCCTCGCTGCCCTCACCGCCGCCGGCTGTGCCCTGCCCGCGGCTTTCGCGCAAAAGTATTCGCCTGACTGGACTTCGCTGAAAGCCCACACGGTCCCCAACTGGTTCGAAGACGCTAAATTCGGCATCTTCATCCACTGGGGCCTCTATTCGGTACCAGCCTGGGCTCCGCCATCCGGAGAGCTGGGCAAGGTCGACATGAGCCGGTGGTTCTACCAGAACGCCTACGCCGAGTGGTATTTGAATTCCATTCGCCTCAAAGATTCGCCCAGCTACAAGCACCACGTCGAAACCTATGGCGCGGACTTCGATTACTACCGCTTCGGCCAGGCGTTCGAGCAGCAGAACCGCGCGTGGAAGCCGCAGAACTGGGCGTCGTTGTTCAAAGATGCCGGCGCGCGCTATGTCGTACTCACCACCAAGCATCACGACGGTTACACGCTGTGGCCCAGCAAGGTTCCGAATCCCAAGCGGCCGCAGGGCGGCATCAACTCACCGCGCGACCTCGTCGGCGACCTGACCAAGGCGGTGCGCGGCGCGGGGCTGCACATGGGACTGTACTATTCCGGCGGCCTGGACTGGACCTTCGAAACCCGGCCCATCGCCACCATGGGCGACCTGCGGACCACGGCGCCCCAGACCGAAGAGTATGCCCGCTACGCCGATGCCCACTGGCGCGAACTGATCCGCCTCTACCAGCCCTCCGTGTTGTGGAACGACATCGGGTATCCGAAACTGGGCAAACCCGAAGCACTCTTCGCCGACTACTACAACGCAGTGCCCGAGGGCGTCATCAACAACCGTTTCAGCGTGGAGTACTCAGACTTCACCACGCCTGAATACGCGAAGTACGACAAGATCACGCCCAAGAAATGGGAGTCCTGCCGCGGGCTCGGCTTCAGCTTCGGCTACAACCAGGTGGAAGGGCCGGAGCACGTCATCGCGCCGGAAGCGCTCATCGAACTTCTGGTGGATATCGTCAGCAAGAACGGCAACCTGCTGTTGAACATCGGCCCCAAGCCGGACGGAACGATCTCGGAGATCCAGCTGAACCGCCTGAACGCCCTCGGCGCGTGGCTCAAGACCAACGGGGACGGCATCTTCGGCAGCCGGCCGTGGGTGCGCCCCTCCGCCAAGACGACGGCGGGCGGCGACGTCCGGTTCACGAAGAAAGGCGATGCGCTGTACGCCTTCCTGCTGGGCCGCGCCGCGGGACCGTCCACTGTTGTGGGACTAACGCTCGCGCCCGGGTCCACGGTTCGACTGAGCGGAGGCCGCTCTGTGGCATGGAAGAAAACGGGCGATGGCACAACGTTCGAACTGCCCGCCAATTCGCCGGCAGCGGGACCGGTGGCGTTGAGCATCACTCCTGCGCCAGCCGCCTGAAGTCCAAACCATTGACGCATGATAAAGGTGGAGACCTGCTCAGGCAGCATGTCTCCCCTTAGCACCGGAGGACCCGCCAGATGGCCATGGAGAGATTCGCGCCCAGCGCACTGAACACCGCGCTGGAGGATTTGGACCGCTCGTTCGCCCATCTGCCAGAGTTCACGGCCGAAGTACAAGGGCAGGATCGGATGCTCGGGGTGCTGCGCGAGACCGCCGCCCGGTTGGGAGACAATTTCCCGTATTTTCACCCGCTCTACGCCGGTCAGATGCTGAAGCCGCCGCACCCGCTTGCGCGGGCGGCGTATGCGCTGGCCACCTGGATTAATCCGAACAATCATGCCCTGGACGGCGGCCGCGCCAGTTCCGCCATGGAAAAAGAAGCAGTGGCGGAACTGGCCGCCATGTTCGGGTGGAACCAGCACCTGGGCCATCTCTCCAGCGGTGGAACAATGGCTAATCTCGAAGCCCTGTGGGTTGCGGGACAGTTGCAGCCTGGCCAGGCGATTGCTGCTTCCAGCCAGGCGCACTATACGCACGAGCGCATCAGCGGTGTGCTTCACCTGCCTTTCGCAAAGGTCGACGCGGACGATCACGGGCGTCTCAATTGCCAGGCGTTGGAGCGGCGGTTGGAGCAGGGCGGCATCGGCTGTGTCGTCGCGACCCTCGGCACCACCGGGGTGGGGGCAGTCGACCCGCTGCCGGAGATCCTCAAGCTCCGTGAACGCTATGGATTCCGCCTGCACGTCGATTCCGCATACGGCGGCTATTTCCGGCTGGCCGGGAACCTTGCGCCGGCCACCCGCGCCGCCTATGACCTGATCGGCGAAGCAGACTCCATCGTCATCGATCCGCACAAGCATGGGTTGCAGCCATACGGCTGCGGCTGTGTCCTGTTTCGCGACCCGGCCGTCGGGCGGCTCTACAAGCACGAGTCGCCCTACACCTATTTCTCCTCCCACGAGTTGCACCTGGGGGAGATCAGCCTGGAATGCTCCCGGCCCGGCGCTTCGGCGGTGGCCCTATGGGCGACACAGCGGCTGCTGCCGACTGTACCCGGAGGAGAATTCGCGCAGGGACTGGAAGCCTCCAGGCGCGCCGCCTTGACGTTCGCGGCCCGATTGAAAGACGACCCGCGCTTCGTGGTTCCGTTCGATCCGGAACTCGATATCATAGTCTGGGCGCCGCGCGCGCCATCCGCCTCGGAGTCATCCGGACTGTCGCAGAGGATCTTTGACCTGGCGGCGGAGCAGCAACTCCATCTGGCTTTGATCCACCTGCCCGTGTCGATTTTCCGGGCGGCCTGGCCGGACCTGCAGGCGGATCAGCCTACGATCGTCTGCCTGCGCTCGGTGCTGATGAAGCCGGAACACGAGTCGTGGCTCGACCGGATCTACGCGATCCTGGGCTCGACTACGGATGCAGCCAGGTCCACCTAACGCTTCATCGGAGCGGGCGCCAACCGGGTGTAGATCGTCTCGAACTCGGCTTTCGAACCGAAGGCAACTGAGCTGGAGCTTGACGAGGAAGGACCTCCCTCATGATTCGGCTTTGGGCTGGCTGCATCGCGGGCCCCCGCGACTTCGCGGCTGGTCTTCGTTTCCTTCGTCACGCGGCTGCCGGCCTGAGCGGGCCGGGCATCGATGCGCTCGATCTCTTCCCTCGGAATCGCAACCTGCTCATTCTTGACGATGACGATCAGGCTGGATTCGGTCAGTTCATCCATCTTGGCCAGCACCGGCTGCTTCGAACCCCGCTTCAGGATGCGCAGCTCCGTTCCACTCTTCACCGCGCTCACCTTGGTCCACGGGTCGTCCGCCGCGAATACCGCCAGCGCCATCAGGAGAAAAGCAGTGAATTTCAGCATGGGCTGAGGCGAATGTACCATGTCGAAGCTGGAAATTGAAGGCGGACCGGCGCTGCCCTCCACCGGCCGCCGTGTTGCTCCACAATGAAGCCATGGCCACATCCGCGGACGCCGGTCCGATCCGCATCCTGATCACCGGCGGAACATTCGACAAGGAATACGACGAACTCACCGGCCGGCTCTTCTTTCAGGAGTCGCACCTGCCCGAGATGCTCAAGCTCGGCCGTTGCGGCCTGCCGCTGCAGGTTCGCACGCTGATGATGATCGACAGCCTGGACATGTCCGACGCGGACCGGCGCCTGGTTGTGGAACAGTGCCGCTCCGCCGCCGAGCATCGAATTGTGATTACGCACGGAACGGACACGATGACGGAAACCGCTCAAATGCTGGCGGGTGAGATCCAGGACAAAACCATCGTGCTCACCGGCGCCATGGTGCCCTACAAATTCGGCAGTTCCGACGGCCTGTTCAACCTGGGCAGTGCCCTGGCCTTCGCCCAGACCCTGCCGCCGGGTGTCTACGTCGCCATGAACGGCCGCTTTTTCGCGGCTGGCAAGGTGCGCAAGAATCGCCAGACAGGAATGTTCGAAGAGCAGGGTTAGCGGGTCGGCGAATAAATTGATTCCAGGTCCCGCGGTTCACTGTCAGAACCAATGTCCCTGGTCCGCGGTTCCTTTCCGGGATGCGCGCTCGGGATACCGTCCGGTTGCGGGCTGGCCTACAACTCTGATCCACCGCCGACCGGACCGCCGCGGGGAGGTCTCGGACAGTTCACCTGTCTTGCTTCAGGGGGCGAGGCCTTCCCGTGAGCCCAGCCAGGAGCGCCGTCATTCTCCGCGCAGTGCGTTGCCCGGATCCACCTTCGACGCCCGCCAAGCAGGCAGGACGCAGGCGGCCAGGGAAGCGGCCAGGACCAGCAAAGCCACGGCAGCGAAGGTGATAGGATCCAGCGGCTGAACTCCGTACAGCATCTGGCGCATGACCTGGCTGGCCAACGGAGCCGCGAGCAGACCGGCGAAAATGCCAGCCGTGGTCAGCCCCATGCCCTGCGTCAAAACGAGTCGCAGGATGTCCTGGCCACTGGCGCCCAACGCCATCCGGATGCCCATCTCCCGGCTGCGCTGCGCCACGGCAACGGCCAGAACACCGAACAGCCCGACAGCCGCCAGCACGACGGCGAGCCCGGCGAACACAATCAGAAGCACCAAAGCCAAGCGCTGTTGGGCCAATACCTTATCCATCAGGGCGCCCAGAGGCTGCACCTTCTCCACCGGCAGCGATGAATCCACCTCAAAGAACGCCCGCCGGACAGCCCCTTCCAGGGACATCGGGTCGGCACTCGTCCGGATGGCGAACGCCAGAAAGGGCCAGGACCTCTGCGCATGCGGCTGATAGATGATGGGGCGCGGCTTCTCGTCCGGCTTAGCGTAGGCAATATCGTGGACGACGCCAATGATCTGGGCATGCGTCTTGAAGCGGCCCACCCGCATATTGATGGACTTGCCCACGGCGTCCTCACCCGGGAACGTCCGTTTCGCCAGCGCTTCGGAAATCAGCACTACCGGCGGCGCCGTCTCGTTATCGGTCTCGGAGATCATGCGCCCCTTGACGAGGCGGGCACCGATCGTATCCAGATATCGCGGTGTCACCGCCGTGTAGGTCGCCGATTCCTTCTGTCCCGATTGCGCAGGGCGGCCGTCCACCGAGAAATCCGTCAGCCAGTTGACCTGCATCATGGGCAGGGCCGTGCTGACGCCGGCCGAAACCACCCCAGGCACGCGCTCCAGCCGCTCAATGATGCGGCGGACATAATTCGCCTTGGCTGCATCGTCGGCATAGGCAGTCTCGGCGAGGGTGGTGCGGAGAGTCAGCACATGGTCCGAGTTGAAGCCCAAGTCCAGGCGGCTGAGTTCGATAAACGTGCGCAGCAACAGGCCCGCACCAACCAGCAGAATGACCGACAGCGCGACCTCCGACACCACAAGCAGCGAGCGGGTCAGCCCTTTCCGGGCACCGCCCGAGGTGCCGCGGGTCTCGTCGCGCAAAGTGTCCGCCAGGTTGAGCCTCAGCACCTGCCACGCCGGAATTCCGCCAAACAGGATGCCCGCCACCGCGGAAACCACAAACGTGTAGCCGACGACAAGCCAATCCACTTGCGCCAGGGCCATGTTGGGCATGGTGGTGGAACTCCACCGCCCGATGATGCGGACACCCCACCATGCGACGAACAGGCCGACGGCCCCCCCCATCAGGGCCAACGTCAGGCTTTCGGTAATCATCTGGCGAAAGACCCGGCCCTGGGATGCGCCCATGGCGCTGCGAATAGCGACTTCTTTATGGCGGGCGGCGGCACGGACCAGCAGCAGGTTGGCCACATTCGAACACGTGACCAGTAGAACCAACCCGACGGCGGCAGACAGCACCAGCAGAGGTTGGCGGGCATCACCCTGCGCTTCCCGTTCGGCCGGAACGAGATACGGTTCCGTGCCGATGTTGGATTCCGGATGGTCGGCGGAAATGGCCGCGCCGATCGACTTCAACTCCGCTGAAGCTTGTTCACTGGTGATTCCGTCGTTCAGGCGGCCTGTCACATACAAAAAGCGGGAATCCCACGACGCCGCGGCTTCCGGAGAGAGCGCGAGAGGAAGATACATGTCGACCTGGCGATTTTCGCCTTTTATCCGGGGCAAGATACCGGCGACGACGTGAAGTTCATTATCCAGCCGCAGGACTTTTCCGACAATCGCCGGATCGGCGCCGAATCGCTCCCGCCAAAACTGTTCCGTCAGCAGAGCGACCTGATTCCTGCCGATCTGATACTCCTCGGCGGCAAACCCCCTGCCCAGGAACGGTGAGATACCCAGCATCTCCAGGTAGCCGGCACTGACCAGGACAGTGGCCACCCGGGCCGGCTCGTCCCTGCCGGTCAACGTAGCCGGATAGTGCATATACGCGGCAAACTGGGAAAAGCTCTTCTGCCGCCCGGCATATTCCTGGAACTCCGGTGCTGCGAATGCACCCTGCTGTTTGTTGCGGATCTGGTTTTTCGTCCAGATCACATACAACTTGTCGGGATCCTTGTACGACAGCGGATGCAGCAGGACACTATCGACAATACTGAAGATGGCGCTGTTTACCCCAATGCCCAATGCGAGCAAAAGCACCGCTGCCAAAGTAAATCCGGGTTGGCGGAATAAGAGCCGGACAGCGTACCGCACGTCTTCCAACAGACTTCGCACACGCAACTCCCCGTTCAGAGAATATCCTACCTGAAATGAGGGGAATTCGCAGGTTATCGCTAAAAGCTCTGGGAAAGAGGCAGTTGGAGCCGCGCCTGACACCCGCGTACACCGGCTCGGTTCGCCAGAGTCAGAGTCCCGCCGTGCGCCTCGGCAATCTGCCGCGATAGCACCAGCCCGATGCCCGAGCCTCCGGGCTTTGTAGTGAAGAACGGAACGAAGAGGTTGGCCGTGTTCGAGAGGCCCAGCCCCTCATCCAGGACGAGGACTGTCGCCATTGGGCCTTCCACCTCCCAGGTCACGGACACGCCGCCACCCGTCTCTTTAGATGCATCCACCGCGTTGCGGACCAGGTTGATCAGCATCTGCTCCAGCTGATCGGCGTCGGCCTGCAGGGTGATGGCCGGGCCGTTCTGCACTTTCACAGGAGCCCGCGTCTCCAGGTTGGCCACGCGGTGGATCAACCGGTAGAGTTCCACGGGCGCCAGCACCGGCCTCGGCAGCTTGGCCAGCCGGGAGTAGGCGCCGATAAACCGGCTGAGAGACTCTGAGCGGGACGCGATGACGCTGAGCCCGTCCTTCATATCGTCTTCCCAGTCATCCGCCCTCGGCTGGCGGTTGAGGAGTTGCGCCAGGCTGCCCGCGATCGACTTGATGGGCGTCAGCGAGTTGTTTAGCTCATGCCCCAGCACTCGGACCAGGCGCTGCCAGGCCTGGAGCTCTTCCTCACGAAGGGCCCGGGTGAGGTCGGCTACAACCAGCAGCGTGTGCGGCAGGCCGCTCTCCCGGAAAGAGGTACGGCGGATCCCCCAGCGTCCGGCGCTGCCCGGGAACGAGCGGGCAATGGTTTCCGACGCTTCCGAGTGGAGGAACTCGTCCAGCCCCAATTCCGTCGCAGTGCGGCCCAGCAACCGGGCGGCCGGCAGGGCGAGCAGGCGCTCGGCGGCGCGATTGACGAGTTTCAACCGCTCCTGGTCGTCAAACGTGAACAGCGCGACCTCGATCTCCTCCATCACCTTGGTGAGCAGGGCGGTCGCCTCGACGGCGCCCAGGCGCTGCGCCCGCAGGGTGGTGCCGATGGCGTTCAACTGGATCATCACCTCGCCCAGCGCGTCGTCCTGGCGCGCGCCCCGGCCGCGGATGGAGTAGTCGCCCTCGTGCATTGCTTCCAACAGGTTGGCGAGGGTGCGCAAAGGCGAGACCACCCGCTCACGGGCCGAGAAGGCGAAACCCAGCCAGAACCCCATGATGAGGACCGTCATGGTCCAACGCACCTTGGCCGAAAACGTGTCGCCCGACCACAGCACCACCAGGGAGAAGATCACCGCCACTGAGCCCGCCATCAACGAGGCGTAGAGTACGCGATTCTCGTGCGAGGCGAACCAGTAAGAGATGCGGCGGAATGGGTTCATAGACCGTAACGCTGGATGCGCCGGTATAACGCGCTGCGGCTGAGCCCCAGGGCACCAGCGGCCTGGCTGACATTGCCGCCGTAACGGGCCAGGGCTTTCTTGATGAGAAAGGCCTCGACCTCTTCCAAACTCATATCTTCCAGGCGGCCGCCAGTTTCACGGGACGGCCGGAGAGCCAGATCGCTGCTGCGGATGACGTGGTCCTGCGCCATGAGGACAGCGCGCTCGATCACGTGGTTCAACTCGCGCACGTTGCCCTGCCAGGGATGCTCGAGCATCGCCTGCAGTGCCGGAGGATCGAAGCCGCCCACCGGTTTGCGGTAGCGCCGCGCCATCTGCGACAGGTGGTGCGCCGCTAGCAGCGGGATATCTTCCTTGCGTTCACGGAGTGGCGGCAGGTGGATCTCAATCGTGTTCAGGCGAAATAGGAGATCCTGCCGGAAGCGGTTCTCGGCCGCCTCCTGGTGCAGGTTGGCGTTGGTGGCCGAGATGACGCGTACGTTGACGCGTTTCGTCTTCGACGAACCGACGCGCTCCATTTCGCCGGTTTCCAGCACGCGCAGCAGCTTGGCCTGCAGGTTGAACGGGAGATTCGCAATTTCGTCCAGGAAGATCGTCCCGCCGTCGGCGAGTTCAAACCGGCCGACACGGTCGGTCTTGGCGTCGGTGAACGCGCCCTTCACGTGTCCGAAGAGTTCGCTCTCGAAGATGCCTTCCGCCAGCCCACCCATGTTCACGGTGACCATGGGCTGGGTGGAGCGTTCACTGATCGCAAAGATCGTGCGCGCCACCACCTCTTTGCCGGTGCCGGGTTCGCCGGTAATCAGTACGTTGGCGTCCGACGGACCTACCCGTGAGACAAGCTGAAGCACCGGCTGCATCGATTGCGCCTCGGCAATCATCACCGGCCGGCCGTCTGCCTGCAGCAGCCGGTTTTCCGCTTCCAGCCGCGCCCCACGCCGCAGCGCGGCGGACAACTCCAATTGGGTCTTGACGATAGCCAACAGCCGGGCATTGTCCCAGGGTTTCTGGATAAAGTCCTTCGCTCCACGCCGCATGGCTTCGACAGCCACTTCGACACTGCCCCAGGCAGTCATCACCACGATGGGCAGCATGGAATCCACCTGCTGCACCTTACTCATCAGTTCGAACCCTTCCTGACCCGACGTGGTGTCGCGGGTGTAGTTGAGGTCCATCAGCAGAAGGTCGTATTCCTTCTGGTCGAGCGCGGACAACACCGCATGGGGCGAAGTGACGCAATCGAGCGCCAGGCCTTCCGGCTTCAGCAGGAGTCTGAGTGCAGCCAGGACGTCTTCCTGGTCGTCGGCCACCAGAAGCCGGGTTTGGGTTCGATAGGATGACATTGCGGAACTACTATTCCTAGCGCAAAGCAGAGGCCGGGTCCACTCCGGCGAACCTGATCCGTTTCCGGCGCTTAACCTCTGGGGTCGCCTTCGATCCAGCCGTCCACGATGCGGACAATTTTGTGGGCATACGAGGCGTTGGTCTCTGAGTGCGTGACCATCACGATAGTCGCGCCGGCCTCGTTCAGCTTCTTGAACATCTCCATAATCTCAATGCCTTGCGAGGAGTGGAGGTTGCCCGTGGGTTCGTCGGCCAGAATCACCTTGGGGTTGGCGATAATCGCGCGCGCCACACCTACCAACTGCTGCTGTCCGCCCGAGAGCTGGCTGGGGAACAGGTCCTTCTTCCCCACCATCTGGAACCGGTCCAGGGTGTCGGCCACAATCGCCTGACGCTCTGTCTTCTTAATGTTGCGGTAAGAGAGCGGGACATCAAGGTTCTCGGCCACGGTCAGGTCGTCCAGCAGGTGATAGCTCTGGAAAACGAAACCGAAGTACTTCTTATAGACCTCCATGCGCTGTTTGCGGTCCATGCGGTGGATGCTGTGATCGAAGAGTTGGTACTCGCCGGTCCAGGAGGTGTCGTGCATCCCCAGCACGTGGAGTAGGGTCGACTTGCCCGCGCCCGACGGCCCCATCACAGCGATGAAGTCGCCTTCCTTGATCTCAAGGTTAATGCGCCGCAGCACATAGAACCGGTCAGGACCCTGCTGATAGAACTTCTCGATATTTCGTAAGGAAATCATGTTGTTTCTACTCGTGTCGCAATGCCGCCAGCGGGTCTGTGCGTGTGGCCCGCCGCGCCGGCACCAGACAGGCGGCCGTCAAGGCAAGTGCGAGAACCAGAGGCATGCCAATGAATGCCAGGATATCCGATGCGGAGACTCCGAAGAGCAACTGGCTCAGCAGCCGGGCGACGGCAACCGCGCCGGCGAGCCCGAGGGGCAGGCTGAGACCGGCGATCCAGGCTCCTTTTTTCAATACCATACGGAGGATCTGACCGCGTTGGGCGCCAAGCGCGACGCGCACGCCGATCTCCCTGGTCCGCTCGCGAACCGACCACGCCATCAGGCTGTAGATCCCCAGAACCGAAAGGAACAAAGCCACCGCCGCCAGTACCGTCAACATTGCAGCCATGTGTCCGATGCCCAGGATGGCGTCATTGATGAGCTTCCGAAACGGCCGGATGAGGGCCAGCGGTTGGGCCGGATCAATCGCCCGGACGGCCGCCCGGACGGCCGGCAGCAGCGCCATGGGTTCCCCGGTTGTTCGGATGGCCAGATCGAAAGCACCCCATCCGGACTGGGTATAGGGCAGATAGACCACCGGTTGCGGAGTCCGCTCAGTAAAGTCGTGTGCAACATCCCCAGCGATACCCTGGATCGTCCACCACTTGCCATCGCCTAGATGGAAGCGGCGCCCGATCGGGTTCTGATCGGGGAAGTACTGGCGGACAAACGCCGAGGTGACAATGGCCACCTTCTGGGAATCGTCTGTCTCAGACCCGGCAAAGGCCCGCCCGTCCAGGACAGGAATGCCCAACGTCCCGAAGAACCCGCCGGACACATTCTGGATCTGGGCGATTGCCTTCGGGCGGCCATCGTCGGCCCGGCCTTCGAAGGTCACATACGACCGGTTCATGAAGTCGGAGTACGGCAGATTGGAGGTGACCGCCACGCTGGTGACGCCTGCGGCTCCTCTGAGTCGATCGAGCAGGTCCCGCTGAAAGCGCGCCACGGAGGCATGGTCCGGGTAGCGTTGCTGGGGCAGGTTCACCCTCAGTGTAAGAATCTGCGCCGGATCGACAGACAGGTGCAACTGCCCGATAGCGTGGAAGCCCTTCACCATCAACACGGCGCCGGAAAGCAGCACGGTTGCCAGGGCGATCTCCCCGCCTACCAGGAGGTTGCGCAGCCGCTGCCGCGCCGCTGAACCCGTCGAGCCTCGTCCGGAATCGTGCAGATTGCCCAGGATGGGCGTGCGGCTGAGCCAGAGAGCCGGCCCCAAGCCGGATAACAACCCGGCAGCCATGGCGGTGACCGTGGTGCACGCCAGGACAAGACCGTTCAACCCGAGCTTCTGCCAACCCGGCAGCCAGCGTTCGACCTCCGGCGGCATGGACGATTTCATCAGATCCAGCGACCAGACCGCGACGAGCAGTCCGAAAACCGCTCCGGCCAGCGCCACCAGGACACTTTCGGTGAGGATCTGCCGCAGCAAACGCAGGCGTGGCGCGCCCAAGGCGCCGCGAATCGCCATTTCCCTGGTCCGCGAGACGACGTGCGCGAACTGGAGGCTGGCGACATTCAGGCAGGCGATGAGCAGGAGGAAGAGCGCCGCAGCCACCGTCACGCGGGTATAGCTGGCGGTGAGGTCACCGGAGATCCGTTCCCGCAGCGACTCGACCCGGGCGCCCAGTTTGCGGTGGCTGGAAGGAAATTGGGCGGACATGCGCTGGGCGATGCCCTGCAGTTCAGCGCGCGCCGCCTCCAGGGTCACCCCCGGCTTCAAACGAGCCACGGGCTTCAAATAGAAACTGCCCGCCTCGTTCCAATCTTCCGATTTCATGGGCAAGGGCACCCAGAATTCGCTGGGCTGCGGAAAAGTGATGCCCTTCGGCATGACGCCGATCACGGTGAACTTGCGTCCGCTCAACTCTATGGAGCGGCTAAGGATCGCAGGATCTGAGCCGAACTGGCGCTGCCACAGGTTGTAGCTCAATACGACTGAACGGTCTTTGCCTGGCTCTTCCTCTTCCGCCAGAAACCCGCGGCCCAGCAGCGGCTGAACCTGGAGGACGTCGAACAGGCTGGCAGTGACCTGGGAGCCTTCCAACGGGACCGGATCACCCGCACCGGTCAGATTGGCCGACCACCCGTGGGAGACGGCAAGGCTCTGAAAAGACTGGGCCGAGGCCCGCCATTCCCGATAGTCGGCGGGGGAAATCGAGCGAAAGCTGCGGGGATCGCCTTCGTTCTGGCCCGCAGGCATGACCACCCGGTCGATCTCCGGAAGTGGCAGCGGTCTCAAAAGCAGTGCGTCCGCCACGGAGTAGATGGCGGTATTGAAACCAATCCCAATGCCCAAAGCGAGCACTGCCGCAGCGCTCGCACCCGGGTTCTTCCACAGACGGCGGAGTGCGCCGCGCAGGTCGTCGAGCATGTCAAGCCTCTACTTCTTCAGTCTGACTCTACTCCATCACAGTAAGTGGACTTGGTACGCGGCATGGACATTTTGTCGAACTTCTCTTCAAAACGACGCATGCGATCCTCGAGGCGCTGCCAGACACGCTGACCGCGTTCTTCCAGCTTGTTCAAGGAGCGCTCGTGCTGCTGGTCGGACGCGAAGGTCAGATGGAGTTTCGGCCGGGCGACTGCCGACATGGGCAGACACACGGCAAGCAACAACGCCAGCGCGACGACGTCGGGATTCGTGCGCAGAAATGAGGCGAACTTCAGTTTCATGACGCCATGCCCACACTTTCTTCAACTATTCGGCCGTCAAACAAGCGAACCGTGCGCTGCGCCAGCAGGGCATAACGGGGATCGTGCGTCACCATGCAGATCGTCGCGCCGCCGCGGTGCAGTTCGGTCATGAGTTCCATCACGGATTCGCCGTTGGCGGAATCCAGGTTTCCGGTAGGCTCGTCAGCGAGCAGGATCGACGGGCTGCCCACCAGGGCGCGGGCGACGGCGACACGCTGCTGCTGACCGCCCGAAAGCTGTGAGGGGTAGTGCTTTACGCGGTGCGACATGCCGACGCGCTCCAGCGCTTCGTGGACACGCTTTTTGCGCTCGGCGGAGCCCATCCCACGGTAAGTGAGCGGAAGCTCGACGTTTTCGTACACCGTCAGGTCGCCGATGAGGTTGAACGCCTGAAAGATGAAGCCGATCTCCCGGTTGCGGATCCGCGCCCGGTCGCTGAGCTTCAGGCTTTGCACCGCCTGGTTGTTGAGCGTGTAGGAGCCGCCGCTGGGCGAATCCAACAGCCCCAGAATGGCGAGCAGCGTAGACTTACCGCAGCCAGACGGTCCCGCAATGGTGACGTATTCACCCTTCTTGATATCCAGGTGGATACCAGAGAGGGCATGGGTTTCGACGTCCTCGGTGGTGAATACCTTGGTGACGCCGTCAAGTTTGATCATCGACTGGTCGCTCAGTTGCACTGCAATCTCCTGTTTTGCTCGCGTTGGCTAGGATTGTCGTCTCATCATTCAACGGCCGGACGGATACTTTTGTTAATTCAGCCTCAGGCGGTCGTGGCCGTCCCAGGCAGCCATGTCGGAAAGCACCACTCGGTCGCCCACCTTTAGACCATCCAAAACCTCAACTGTTTGTACGGAAACGCGGCCGATTCTTACCTGGACGCGGGAAGCTTCCTTCCCGTCGGGAGTTACCTTGAAGAGGCCGATGACGCTGTTGGGCTGACCGAATACCGGACGCATCACATACAATACGTCTGAGAGCCGCTCAAGTTCCACAGTTCCATCAACACTTAAATCAGGACGGGCGCCCAGGGGCAGATCGCCCTCCAGCCGGAGGTCGACGGTTACGTTGCCGTTGATCGCCGCCGGGTCGATGCGCGAGACCTTGGCCTGGATTACACCGTTGTGCGTATCTACCTGAGCCAATTGGCCGATGGTGATATCCTTTGCCTGCGTTTCGGGAATCTTAATCTCAGCTTTCAGGTGCGTGGGCTGGACGACTTTTGCCAGAATTGTGCCCGGTGCGACGCGCTGTCCTTCTTCCACGGCCATCTGCTGGAGAACTCCAGGGAAGCCGGCAACCACCCGTAGGCCGTCTACCTGCTGCTTTTTCAGGACATAAGCGGCGCGCAGTTTCTCAATATTCACCTGTTGGGCGGCAATTTGCGCTTCCGCCGAGGCGCCGCTGATTTCCAGCCGCTTCTTATCGATGTCAAAACGCTTGCCAGCTTCGTCGGCGGCGGCGCGGGAGAGACGGATGGTCAGATCGGGCGTCAAGCCCTCTTTGCCCAGGGCGTCATCGCGCTCGGCTTTCAACTTGGCCTGGACGAATTCACTCTCTACGCGGGCAACGGCCGACCGCAGATCCAACTTGGCGGTTTCCAGCTTCACTTCCAGATCGCGCATCGTGGCTTCGGCGGCCTTGACCTGCCATTTCAGGTCTTCGGCTGCCAGTTCCAGTTCCGGATTGGCCAGAACCAGGATAACGGTGTCAGCTTTCACCAGCGCGCCAGGGCGCAGGACGATCTTCTGGACTCTTCCTTCATTGATGGCCGGGATCAGTAATGTATCCTCTGGGACCAGCGTCCCGAGACCGCGGACCTGGCGAATCATGGGCCCGCGTTTGACGGTGTCGGTCCAGAGTGTTCCGCCCTCGACGGAGGGAGCAGCCGGTTTCAGCCTTGACAACCCATAGGTAATCAGCGGGATGGCAGCGACAATCACGGTGACTATAATGGCTCGGCGAATGATCTTTTTTCTTTTCGCGCCTTCGCGTGGAACGTCCATGGGAAACCTCGGAGAGCATAGTGGCATGTTGCATACCAAGCCCGGCCGCCCGGGATATGTGGTGAAATTAGAGACAGTTACGCCACAGGACGGCGCCCTGGCGGTCTGCGGGGTGTCCGCTTGTGGGACGGAGAGTGAGCGGAAACGGGGCGAAGGCCGACGAGTTGCGGATTCATGGTCCCTGCGCGGAGTGAAGCTGGGCTCCCCGAGGGCGGCAAATCAGATTTGCTGTATAGACTCTAGACTGGCCTGTCGATAGTGGTAACAGAGTCTGCTCGTGCAGTTACATGCAGTTGGTGTGAAATCCGTCGGCCTAGCCTCGCTACTGAGCGTGGCGCTCACGTGCGCCTGGGCCTTGGATCCGGCCAAACCCGTTGGCGAATATCGCTTTGAAGCCTGGGAAGAAGCGGAAGGCCTGCCACACTACAGCATCAATTCGATCGCACAGAGTAGAGACGGTTACCTGTGGCTTGCCACGTACTACGGATT
The DNA here is from genome assembly GCF_015277775.1 of Paludibaculum fermentans. Classification (NCBI taxonomy): domain Bacteria; kingdom Pseudomonadati; phylum Acidobacteriota; class Terriglobia; order Bryobacterales; family Bryobacteraceae; genus Paludibaculum; species Paludibaculum fermentans. Next base: position 7,170,291 of record NZ_CP063849.1, on the reverse strand, counting down.
AGTGCGCTTTGACGGCAAGAAGTTCGATGTCTTCGACCACGCGAACACACCGCAGTTGACCGAGAACCAGATTTGGCGCCTGGAACCCGACACCGAAGGCAATATCTGGGTAGCTACCGCGAGCGGCTTGATCAAGCTACGCGACGGCCGCCTGGAGCGCGTCTCCCTGCCCGAAATCGATCAGGTCTCCCTGCGATGCCTGCTGGCGACGCCTGGAGGAGAACTCTGGATTGGAACCGCCGGCAAGGGTGTTTTTCTGCTCAAGGATGGGCAACTCCACCCATTTGGCCTGGAGAACCACATTATCAGGGCGTTGCACAAAGACAGAAGCGGCAACCTGTGGATCGGCACGAACACCGGCTTGTTCCTGCGCAGCGCCGGAAACCTCAGACAGATATCCCTGAAGGATGGGCTACCGGACGACCGCGTCCTCTCGTTCTATGAAAATGACGACGGACTAATGTGGATCGGCACGGCGTCCGGCCTGGTCTGCGCACGCGACGGCAAGCTCCAGAAAGATCTGCCTAAGGGTCTGGACGCCGTCAAGCTGAAGGGCCAGGTGATCTGGTCGTTCCTGAAGGATCGCGACGGAGCGCTCTGGATCGGCATGCTGGGCGGCGGTCTCGTGCGGTATCTGAATGAAAGTACGCAACCTTTCGAGAACCCGCGCAAGGCGGCCAGCCGAGCCATCACAGCGCTGTACGAAGACCGCGAGGGTTCGCTATGGATCGGCGCAAGCGGTGGCGGACTGGGCCGTTTGCACTCAGTTCCTTTCCACACCCTGACAGCCGACGACGGTCTCGGCGGGAATCAGATCCAGACAGTGCTGACGGCAACTGACGGGACCATGTGGGTGGGCACGAATGGCGGCGGGCTGGCCCACATGACGGCCGCGGGCAAGGTACTGGAGAGTTTCAACCGCAAGAACGGCATGACCTCGGACGATGCGTGGGCCCTGGGTGAGGACCGGAAGGGCGGGATCTGGGCCGGATTCTATGACGGTACGCTCACGCATTTCACGAAACAGGGGCGGCAGAGCTTCGGACGGAAAGACGGACTGCCGGGCAATCCAGTCCTTTCGGTGAAGGAAGACAGCCACGGGGCAGTCTGGGTTGCCACCATCAGCGGAGGGTTGGTGGTGCTGCAGAACGGAAAGGCCCGCCTATACAAGAAAGCGGATGGCCTGCCGACGGATCACATCCGAATCGTTCATGAGGACCGCCAGGGGCGCATCTGGATCGGCACACGGGAAGGATTGAGCCTTTGGTCGGGCGGCCGGTTCCGCAACTTCCACAAGAGCGACGGCCTCTCCGGTGAGTTCATCTTCTCCATGCGGGAAGATGCTGACGGCACGATGTGGATTGGGACGTTCGACGGCGGCCTGACGCGGCTGCGGGATGGCAAATTCTCCCCTGTGCCCGAATCCGCTGGATTCCCAGCCAAGACGATTTTTCAGATTCTCGAAGACAGGCAGGGCGGATTCTGGGTCTCCTCCAGCACCGGGATTTTCCGGATGAGCAAGAGCCAGCTCAACGATGTCATTGATGGCAAGCAAAGCCAGCTCAAGTCCTTCTCCTATGGCATAGCGGACGGCCTCATCAGCCGGGAGTGCAATGGCGGACAACCCGCGGGCGATGTCGCCTATGACGGCCGGCTGTGGTTTCCGACCATGAAGGGCCTGGCAGTGGTCCAGCCCAGCTTGATTGTCACCAATCCGTTGGCTCCCCCGGTGCAAGTGGAACGGTTCCATGCGGACGGCAAGGACTATCCGCTGAACGCTGCCGTGCAGTTGCCGGCGGGCAGCCGGAATCTGGAGATTCAGTACACCGCATTGAGCATGGTCGCTCCGGAGAAGGTACAGTTTCGCTACCGGCTGCTGCCCTATGACCAGGATTGGGTGGAGGCAGGCTCGCGCCGCTCCGCGATGTACACCAACCTGGCACCCGGCTCCTATAAGTTTCAGGTGATTGCCGCAAACAACGACGGCGTGTGGAACGAGACCGGCGCGACACTGGAACTGACGCTTCACCCGCACTTCTACCAGACGAGGTCGTTTCTGCTGGCTCTGCTGGCCGCGGGCTGCGCGGGTGCGTGGCTGCTGCACAACCGGCGGCTGAAGAACCTGACAACTGTGAACCAGGAGTTGGAATCGCGGGTTGTGGAACGCACCTCACGGCTGGAGGAAGCCAACAGAGAGTTGAGTTCGCTGATCGGTGAACTGGAGATCGCGCGTACCCAGGCGGAGGATGCCAGCCGCGCCCGAAGTGAGTTCGTCGCCAACCTGAGCCACGAAATCCGTACCCCGATGAACGGGATCCTTGGTCTGGTGGGATTGGCCCTGCAGACTCCGCTGAATAAGGAACAGCAGGAGTTCCTCCGGTTGACTGAGGAGTCGGCAGAGGCGTTGTTGCATGTCCTGAACGACGTGCTGGATTTCTCGAAGATCGATGCAGGCCACCTGACGGTGGAATCGACGCCGTTCCGTCTGAAGCAACTTGTGGAAGATTCCCTGGGCGTGCTCGCCCCGCGCGCAGCTGAGAAGGGGCTCGAGCTGAGTTTCGATCTCGCACCGGATGCGCCGGAGTCCGTCGTGGGCGACCCCGTACGGCTCAGGCAGATTCTCCTCAACCTGGTGGGAAACGCGATCAAGTTCACGTCAAAAGGCTGGGTCAAGGTAATCGCGGGCGTGGAGAGCGTGGAGGGTGCCGACCTGACTCTGTGGTTTTCCGTTCGCGACACAGGGATCGGGGTCTCCCCCGAAAAGCAAGCGGTGATCTTCGAGCCTTTCCGGCAGGCGGACAACTCCACGACAAGGCAGTTTGGCGGAACCGGACTCGGCCTGGCAATTTCCGCGCGCCTGGTGGCAGCGCTCAAGGGCCGCATCTGGCTCGAGAGTGTTCCCGGACAAGGCAGTATCTTCAACTTCACGCTGAGAGTCCAACGGGCTGGCGTGCAGGCTGAGCCCTCAGAGGAACAGCCAAGGGTTCAACTGCCCGGCCTGATTCCGCTGGCGATTCTGCTGGCCGAAGACAATAAGATCAACCAGAGGGTGGCGGTGAGCCTGCTGCAGAAACTGGGCTGCGAGGTCGATGTTGTGGCCGACGGCCAGGAGGCCGTGACGAGCGTTGAAGCCAAACTCTACGACCTGGTGCTGATGGATGTACAGATGCCGACCATGGACGGGTTGGCAGCGGTCGCCGAGATTCGCGCCCGCGAATCGGGCAGCGGACGGCACATTCCAGTCATCGCGCTGACGGCGCATGCGATGGAAGGCGACGCCGAGCGGTGCCTGGCGGCGGGCATGGATGCCTATCTCCCGAAACCGATCAATCCCAAGAAGTTGGCCGAAGTGATCGACAGCCTGCAGGACCGCAAGAAACAGCAGTGCGTGACTCCCGTCGACGTCCTGCGAGCAAACTGATCAGCGCAGCAGAGCCTCACCAGAGGGCAACAACATCTCCATGCTGACGTCGGAACGGACGTAGGGCGACGGCTTTACACGGTCTGGCGGCATGTGAACAAACCCACAACTCTCATAGAGATGGATGGCATTGGCGAGTTGGTGGTTCGTTTCCAGAAACAGGCGCGGCGCACCAAGGTTCCGAGAGTGGTCGATGAGCGCCACCAGCACCATGCGGCCAATGCCGCGCCCTCGCAGGCTCTCGTCCACGGCCATCTTCGCCACTTCAAAACCGCCGTCCGGCATGGCCAACAACGCTCCGCAGCCTACGGCACGGCCACCGGAAACGGCCATCAGGATGTGGCCGCCCGGAGTCAGGATCTTCTCGACGGGATGTTCAAGGACTTCGCGATCCTTCGCTTCGATGGTGAAGATCGCGGCGATCCAGGCTTCGTTCAATGCCCGGAAGGCATGCTCGTCCCCCGCTTGGAAGGGGCGAATGAAGACAGTATCTGGAGTAGCGTCCATAAGAGTCCTGATTTGAATCTAGACAGAAATGATTAGAACTTCCAATATATTATTCATACTCATCGAGACTCTATGCATATCAACAATGGGATCGAACTGCGGCACCTGCGTTACTTCCTGGCAGTAGCGGAGGATCTCCATTTTGGCCAGGCGGCGAAACGCCTGCATATTGCGCAGCCGCCTCTGTCGCAACAGATCCGGCAACTGGAACGGATGCTGGGCCATGCGCTGTTTGTGCGGACCTCGCGATCGGTTGAGCTGACACCGGCGGGCGAGGTCTTGATCGAGCGGGCGCGGCGGACCCTGGCCAAGGTGCAGGAGGACGTGGAGGCAGTTCAGCGGGTTGGACGAGGAGAAGATGGGTCGCTGACGGTAGGGTTCGTTGAATCCGCGATCCTGAGCAGGCTGCCGGCCGTGTTGGGCCGATACCGCTCAGTTTACCCGAAGGTACAGTTACGGTTGCACGAGTTCCATACGCAGCAACTGGTTGACGCCTTGCGAAACGGGTTGGTGGATGTTGGGCTGGCAAGGGACGCGGGGCAAGAGGATTGGCTGCAGGTGGAGCCGGTGGTCATCGAGCCGTTCATTCTGGTGGTGCCCCGGGTGCATCGATTGGCCCGGCAGGAGACGGTGCCCTGGGCGGAGCTGAAGGACGAGCCGTTTGTCTTCTTCGAGCAATCGGCAGGGCAGAAGGCCTGGGACCGCACGATGGAGAACTGCGCACGGTTCGGTTTCCAGCCTCGTATCGTCCAGGCGGCCGAGCAGTGGCTGACGGTGCTGCGACTGGTGGGTGCCGGATTGGGCGTGACCGTGGCCCCAGCCTCGGTGGCGGGCATCGCGCACGCGGATGTTGTGTGCCTGAAGCTGACACCCCAGGGCGGCGCCACGCATCTCGATCTTGTCTGTCGACGCGACGTGAGCAACCCGCTGGTGGGTGGGTTTCGGCGCCTGGTGCTGGAAGGATTCGCTGAGCCGCCTCAAGGCAGTTCGGAAGAATTTCCTATGCCATGAGCGATTCGGCAGCCCGTTTTCGCAGATCCAGTTGATGGAACCAACAACCACTCTCCCGGAATTCAAGTATCATCCGGATCCGGTGGCCACGGGTGTGGTGGTCCGCGATGAAGACGCGCCCTGCCTGTCGTGCAACCGGATTCGAGGGTACATTTATGATGGCCCGGTCACGTCGGAGAAATTCCACCATCTGACGCATTGCCTGTGCCCGTGGTGTATCGCGGACGGTTCAGCCGCGCGGCAGTTCGGGGCTGAGTTCGCTGATTCAGGAACGATGGAGGGAGTTTCGCAGGAGGTCCGCGATGAGATCGCGAAGCGGACGCCGGGCTTCTTCAGTTGGCAGGAAGGGCAGTGGCTGACGTGCTGCGGTGACGGCGCCGAGTTTCTGGGTACGGCGGGAATCGAGGAACTGAAGGCGCAGTTCCCCGATGCGATTGGAGCGGTGCGGCAACACTTGAAGGACGATTTTGACCTTTCGGGCGCTGATCTGAAGGAGTTCATGGCCGCCTTGAGCAAGAACGATCAACCCACCGCTTACATCTTCCGCTGCCGCCAGTGCCGCGAGTACCTCGCATACGTGGACGAGAGCTAAGCCCAGGACGGCTGTCGCTGGCGATGGTTTACCCGGTGGGCTGCATAGCCCCGCTCGCCGGACTTCCGGTTGCTGCAGTAAAGCGGTTTTGAACAACAGTGATTCATGATCGGAATCGCCCGCATACGGCGCTGGTAGGGATGGATGACGAACATCACGGTAGTGCTTCTCGACATTGCCCTGGCTGCGACGCTTGGCTTTCTCGGCCTGATGGTTTACCTGCGAAATCTACCGAGTGGTCCGGAGGGCCCCGTCGGGGCATGGCTGCTGCTGGTGCCACCGCTGTTTCTGCTGGCCGGTGTACTTATCAAGCTCACCGGGTCTGGGATCTTTGACTGGATGCCCGGCGGACGCCTGACAGCCTGGGCGATGGCCGCCGGAACTTGTATCGCGGCAATGGTGACGATGTGGTTCCTGGTGGCTGCCCCGCTTTCGTTGTGGGAGAACCTGGCGGCCCTGGTTCCGTGGCTACTGGTAGCAGGGGGATTCCTGGCTGTGCATGGCGGCACGCAGCCCCCGCAGATTGTGAGATCCCTGGTAGCGGGTGTATTGGGAGTTGGTGGGCTAGCAGGCTGGGCCCTGGTTTTCTGGGGCGTAGGGTTGTACGTTCAGGGTGAGAAGCAGAAGAGCCTCGCCAACCGGGAGCGGGATCGCGCCTGGGAGCAGTCGAGGATTGACGAGTTTCACGCCTTGGGACAGGATGCCGAGCTATGGAAGTACTTCGGCTATATGTATCTGGAGAATGAGACGGAGAAACAGCACTGCCGGGCCCTGATCGCGAGCCGGCCGGATTTGAACCGGAAGCTGGTGGAGTATCTCGGCTCCCCGACCCTGCAGTCCTCCGTAGTCAACTATATTGCGGATATCTACGAGCATCCTCCCGCGGCTTTGGCTGCGGACTATGGGCTGTTCCTGGAGAGGCAATTGTCGAGCTGGCGCCCCGTGCTTGACGATACGCCAACCCCCTACGACCGGCGGCGTGAGCTGTCGCCCATGTTCCAAGCCGCGGCCCGGCTGGAAGCGGCGGGCGGGGACCTGACCGGCCCATTGACGGCATGGCGGGACTACCTGCACACGCTGAAGGGGTTGAACGATCTGGAGGAAGAGATCAATGTCACGCTGAAGGCGCACGCACATTGAGGTTTTTGCGCGGGGCGTGATCGATTTCGCCGCCATTTCGCGCTGGATTAGACGTTGGAGATATGATTCGGAGGCAATGAACATGGGACTGAACGAACGCCGGAAGATCAAGGAAATGCAGGAAGTGACCCTGCCAGGGCGGGTGAAGGAGATCGAGGAGATCTGTGGAGCACCGATCCCCTATCAGGTGGACTGGGAGAGCATGGCGGATGACGGCCAGGCGCTGAACTTCGTGGACAACATCTCGTGCCACCGCCTGAACATGGCCTTGCGCATGATCTGCCAGGATGACATGGGCAAGCAAGCCGTGCGGGAAGGATTGAAAGAGGTGAAGCTGAAGAATGTGAAGGACCGCGAGTCCATGTCGCTGAGCTTCACTGGCGGCGTCCTGGAGATGCACTGCGCGTATGCGCTGGGCGCGGGCGGCATGTTCAGCGACGGAGAGATCCGGCAATTGCTGGAACAGCGCCTGTAACAGGATGCGACGGGGAATCGTGCTGATGATGCTTCTCTCGGGCGTTGCGATGCGGGCGCAGGACCTGGCCGGGCACTACGTGTTGCGCGGTGGACATGAGGTGGGGTCGGAGCTGCTTCTAAAACCGGATGGCCGGTTTGAGTACATGCTGGCCTACGGCGCGGCGGATTACGCGGCCAAGGGATCGTGGAAGCGGCAGGAAGGGGCAATTGTGCTCAACACGCAGGCTCCGGACCTGCCGCCCTTCCGGATGCTGAAGAGCGAATCGAGCAAAGAGGAATTCTCGCGGGTTTGGGTGAAGGCGGCGAACGGGCAACCGGTGCCGCACATCCGGGTCGCGGTGAAGGCGGAAGACGGTGTGAAGGAAGGCAAGACCTCGAACGAGGGAGCGGCGCTGTTTCCAAGGTCCGGCCAGGTTCGGGAGGTGAGGTTCTCAGTCCCCGTGTACGGACTGGAAGCCGGCCCCTTTCGTCTCGATCCCGCGCAGAACGAATACTACTTCGAAATCAACGGCGAATCGATTACAACGGTCCGGTTCAAGGAAGAAAAGTTGGCGATCGACGGCAAAGACCTCATTCTGCGCTTCTGGGGCGGCGACCGCCCCATGCGATACGAGAGGCAATGACATGGATATCCGCAAGAGCAAGTTTGTCGAGCCGGACGACACGCAGACCGGGGAATGGATCGATCACCGGGAGGCTTTCTTCTGGCATGACCGGACTCCGCATGAGGTTAAGTTCGAGATCGAGAAGCTGACGGGCACCTTGCTGGTACGAGATCCGGAGCAGACAGAGCGTCTCACCTACGTCGGAGAGACGAATACAGGCGGGGCGACGCGCGTGTTGCGGTTGCGCTTCGAGGCCGTGACACCGCGGCGGCCTTACATGTTCGAGCCCTGGACGGACCCGCGGGAGTACCGCAATCAGTTCACACTGTGGGTTGAGATGGCGGCGCCGCGCCGGTGGGTGAAGGAGGATGCCTTCCAGCGCGATTTGAACCGGGCGTTTGAATACTGGACCTTGCGGTTGCAGTGCGGCTCCGGCGGCAACGGCTGGGCGGACGAGTTGAAGCCGTTATACGACCAGCAGGTCCAGGAGAGCCTGGCCCAGGAAAAGCGTGCGGCGCGGGTGAAGGAAGACCCGAAGGCGATCGCGGCTCTTCAGACAGCGGTGCTCGCGGCACTCCGGAATGGCAAGCGGCTCAGCACGGCACACAAAGAAGGAGGGTCGATTTTCTCCTTCCAGGGAAAGAACTTCGCGCGTGTGGACTACGGTGACGAGCCTGGACGGCGGGAGTTTTCCAGCGACGCGGAGATGGCCCGGGCGCTTCGCGAGTTCTACGACTGGGAGTCTCGGAGAGACTGCTACCCACACCGGCCGCCGGAATTGGAAGTTTGGCGGTACATCCAGCAGCAACTGAGGTAGTGGCGCATCCGAGGCCGGTTCCGCGCCTCAATCCTGAAGTTTTCATCAACATTTAACATGGCGAGCGGCGGCCGAACATTGGCGGCCGATGGCCTATACGATTGAAACCAAGCCACTTGCCTGCGAGGGCCAAAGACTGGCTGCAAGTTAGGGTCTTGCCCTGTACGGCTTATGGAGGGATTATGGATGTGTAGCTCCTATTTAAGCCGTTTCGGATCGGATTAATTGAAATGAAACCCTCGTCAGGCAAGGCCCTCAAGTCCGCTCACGATTTCCTTGGTCACGCGGAGCACCCGCTGGACCCATTCTTCAGACCTAAGAATATCGCTGTCATCGGCGCCACGGAGAACCCGGGCAGCGTCGGGCGGACGACGCTTTGGAATCTGATCAGCACTCCGTTCGGGGGCGCCGTTTTCCCCGTTAACCCTAAGCGGGACAGCGTGTTGGGCATCAAGGCTTACAAGTCGGTCAAGGAGATCCCAGCCGAAGTGGATCTGGCTGTGATCGTCACGCAATCGAAGTTGATCCCCGGCCTGGTGGCCGAATGCGGTGAGATTGGCGTGAAGTCGGCGGTGGTCATCTCGGCGGGCTTCAAGGAAGCCGGCCCCGAAGGCAAGGAATTGGAACGGCAGTTGCTGGTGAACGCGCGAGCGGCCGGCATCCGCATTATTGGACCAAACTGCCTGGGCATCATGGTGCCACCGTCCGGCGTGAACGCCACTTTCGCGGCGGGCATGGCGCGGACTGGCAGTGTGGGCTTCCTGAGCCAGAGCGGCGCGCTTTGCACGGCGGTGCTCGATTGGTCTTTGAAGGAGCAGGTGGGCTTCAGCGCGTTCATGTCGCTGGGCTCGATGTCCGATGTGGGTTGGGGCGACCTGATCTACTACCTGGGCAACGATCCGAAGACACGCTCGATTCTGATTTACATGGAGAGCGTGGGCGATGCTCGATCGTTCCTGTCAGCGGCGCGCGAAGTAGCCTATACGAAGCCGATTATCGTGATCAAGGCCGGACGGACGGCAGCCGGATCGAAAGCAGCGGCGTCGCACACGGGCTCGATGACGGGATCGGACGATGTGCTGGATGTTGCTTTCCAGCGCAGCGGCGTCCTGCGCGTGAAGAACATTTCGGACCTGTTCTATATGGCCGAAGTTCTGGCGAAACAGCCGCGCCCCAAGGGTCCGAGGTTGACCATCCTGACGAACGCCGGCGGCCCGGGCGTACTGGCGGCGGATTCGCTGCTGCTGGGCGGCGGCGAACTGGCGGAGATCTCCCAGCAGACGATCAGCGAGCTGAACGAGTTTCTGCCGGCATCGTGGAGCCATAGCAACCCCATCGATGTGATTGGCGATGCGGGCCCGGAGAGGTATGCGAAGTCGCTGGAAGTCGCGGCCAAGGACCCGAACAGCGATGGCCTGCTGGTGGTTCTGACGCCTCAGGCGATGACGGACTCCACACAGACAGCCCAACTGTTGAAGCCGTATGCGAAGCTGGGCGACAAGCCTGTGATTGCCAGCTGGATGGGCGGTGTGGACGTGGCCGCCGGCGAGCAGATCCTGAATCAGGCGGGCATCCCCACCTTCCCTTATCCGGACACCGCGGCGCGCATGTTCAACTACATGTGGCGCTACGCCAGCAACCTGAAGGCTCTGTATGAGACGCCAAGCTATGCCAAAGACGGCGGCTCAGTAGATTCCGCGGCGGCGAATGCCATTATCCAGCGGGTGCGGGGCGAAGGCCGGACGATCCTGACTGAGTTTGAGTCGAAGGACATTTTGGCGGCCTACGGTATTCCGACGCTGCCTTCGCGGATTGCTTCGACGGAAGACCAGGCGGTGGACGCGGCCGAGTCCATGGGTTACCCCGTGGTGCTGAAGCTGCATTCATTGACCATCACCCATAAGACCGATGTGGGCGGCGTGCAATTGAACCTGAAGACCGCCGATGCGGTGCGCGGAGCCTTCCGGTCGATCCGTGACTCCGTCGCGGCAAAGGTTGGGCTCGAACACTTTAACGGCGTGAACGTCCAGCCCTTCGCAAAGCTGGATGGCTATGAAGTGATCCTGGGCTCGTCGATCGATCCGCAGTTTGGTCCGGTGCTGTTGTTCGGCATGGGCGGCCAGTTGGTGGAAGTGTTCAAAGACCGGGCGCTGGCTCTGCCTCCGCTGAATTCCACCCTGGCTCGGCGCATGATGGAACGGACGAAGATCTACACGGCCTTGAAGGGCGTGCGCGGCCGGGCTCCGGTGGACCTGCCGGGCCTGGAGCAACTGCTGGTGGCCTTCAGCCGGCTGGTGGTGGAGCAGCCCTGGATCAAGGAACTGGACATCAATCCCCTGATGGCGTCGCCGGAACGGCTGCTGGCCCTGGATGCCCGCGTCGTGCTGCATGATCCGGATACGAAGGAAGAAGACCTGCCGAAACCGGCAATCCGGCCGTATCCCGTTCAATATGCGGGGCAATGGACCATGCCGAACGGAGAGACCGTGGCGATCCGGCCGATCCGGCCCGAAGACGAGCCGGAGATGGTGAAGTTCCACGAGTCGCTCTCTGAACGCACGGTTTACCAACGCTATCTGCAGCTGCTCAACCTGAGCCAGCGCACGGCACACGACCGGCTGACGCGAATCTGCTACATCGACTATGCGCGGCAGATGGCGCTGGCCGTGGAACGGACCGATCCGAAGACTGGCGAAGCACGCATCATTGGCGTAGGCCGGCTGCAGGGCCTGATCGATGTCCCCGAAGCGGAATTCTCCATCGTCATCTCGGACGACTTCCAAAAGCTGGGGCTGGGCAGTGAACTACTGAGCCGGCTGATTGCGATTGGCAAGGCGGAAGGGGTGAAGGTGATCACGGCCGACATCCTGGCCGAGAATTCGGCGATGCAGAAGATCAGCGAGCGGGCCGGCTTCAAGCTGAAGCGGGATACGGGCGAGCCGGTGGTGGGCGCCCGGTTGGAGCTCTAGGATCTAGGCAATCGTAGGGGGAGGCAGGCCGACAATACGCTGGGCCTCCCCCTGCAAGTTGCTGATGAGCTTGCCGGGATCCTGCAGTTCTGAAAGAGCAGCCGTATCGAGCTTGGCGGCACCCGGCGCGCCTTCGTTTCCGATTAGCACCGATTCGTAGCCCTCGACAATAATGCCGCCGTGGATGGTGTGGTCACCCAGGCGCGCGGCCGGTAGATTGTTGACGAGGACCGTCGTGGCACCCTCCGCGATGACGTCCGTGGGCCCCTGGCAGATGCATTTGTGGGTCACAGTGGACTGTTTCTGATTGCCCGTGACCACCGTCTCAACGCCCTCGATGATGGGGCCACCAACGTGCCGGGTCGGCGGCATTCCAGGATTCATGGCGTTGCAAATGTGCATGTCCCCAATGCGTGCAGCAGGCTTCCCAGGCATAGCGAATGGTGTCGTCCTTATGAGGGAGTCTAGCGGCCGGGCGGAACGCTGTCAACGGGACGCGGCCTAGCGGCCTAGGTAGTTGCGGTCGTAGTAGCCTTGATACTCTCCGGAACGGACGCGCCGGATCCACTCGGGGTTGTCCTTGTACCACTGGATTGTGCGAGCCAGGCCAACTTCAAAATCGACCAGGGCTTTCCACCCGGTGGCCGTCTCCAGCTTCCCGGTGGTGATGGCATAGCGGCGGTCGTGACCAGGGCGATCGGCGACGGTTTTCATCAGGCTATGCGGCTGGCCAACGGCGTCGAGGATCATCTCGACGACGGCGCGGTTGGGTAGGGCGCGGGATCCGCCGACATTGTAAATCTCGCCGGGCTCGCCTTTCGAAACCACGGCGAAAATGGCCCGGCAGTGATCGTCGACATAGAGCCAATCGCGCACCTGCATGCCGTCGCCATAGATGGGGAGCGATTTCCCCTCCAGGGCGTTGGAGATCATCAACGGGATCAACTTCTCGGGGAACTGGAACGGCCCGTAGTTGTTCGAGGCGCGAGTGACCATCACCGGGAGATGGAAGGTGGTCCAGTAGGACAGGGCCAGGAGGTCGCTGCCGGCTTTGGAGGCCGAGTAGGGACTGGAAGCGTGCAGTGGGTAGGCTTCATCGGCGTCGTGCGGCTCGTCGATGGAACCGTAGACTTCATCCGTAGAGACATGGAGGAAGCGCGGAGTCTTGGCGGCCCTAGCGGCCTCCAGCATGGAAAAGGTGCCTTTGATGTTGGTTTCGACGAAGGCGGCTGGGCCGAGGATCGAGCGATCGACGTGCGACTCCGCCGCAAAATGCACAATGGCGTCGGGTTGTTCCTCGGACAGCAGGGCTGTGACCAGGGGCGTGTCGCACACATCGCCTTGTACGAAACGATAGCGGGGATCGGCTTCGATCTCCGCCAGATTCTCCAGGTTGCCGGCGTAGGTCAGCTTGTCGAGATTGACCAGCCGTGTGGCCCAGTTCTCGCGCAGAGCCAGGCGAACGAAGGCGGAGCCGATGAAGCCGGCTCCACCGGTAACCAGAAGTCTCATTTGTGCTGCAGCTCCCAGTCGTAGGCGATGCCGGGCTCGTTGTAGGCGATGCGGCCTTCGTCCTTGGGATTATAGAGCCGGTCGGTCAGGTAGACGAGCATGGCGGGCGTGATGCCAATGACTTTGTAGCCGTGGCCGACACCCGGGGGAATCAGAATCCGCCACGGGCGGAGTTGTCCGACATAGAGGGTGTTCTTGAGTCCGAAGGTGGGTGAGTCAGGACGCAGGTCCACCAACGCAACCTGGAACATGCCCTGGGTGACACACCACAGGTCGGTCTGATGCAGGTGAAAGTGGAAGGCCTTGATGGCGCCGTGATAGGTGAGGGCTGCGCTGACCTGGGTAGTGGCGGGCGGAAAATCCGCGCCCAGCCCCTGGGTGAGCCGGGCGATTTCCAGGAAGTAGCCGCGATCGTCGGCCCAGATGGGATGCGGCTCGATGCGAACCCCCTCGATCAGGTCTGTGGAGTCGGGCTGGAAGATCAGCTTGCCGATGCCGGGCTCGCATTTGGGAATCTGGATGGTCGGGATGGTGGTAGAACTCATGCGCTTTTGTGCTTGCTCTGCGATACAAGATTGGCGGCGCGCAACAGGGAGTCGAAGGTACCGGCGTCGGTCCACCAGCCCTCGAGGTAGGAGAAGGTCAATGTGCCTTCGCGGATGTAGGCATTGTTGACGTCGGTAATCTCGAGTTCCCCGCGAGCTGAGGGCTCGAGGGTTTTGATCTTGCTGAAGACCGAGGCATCGTACATGTAGATGCCCGTAACCGCATAGTTTGACCTGGGCTGCTTGGGCTTCTCTTGAATGTTGACGACGTGACCACCGCGTACTTCCGCAACGCCGAAGCGCTCAGGATCATGAACCTCTTTGAGGAGGATCTTCGCGCCGGACTCCTGCTTCCGGAACGCGGCCACCGCCTCTTCGATACCCATCTCGATGATGTTGTCGCCCAGGATGACGCAGATCTGCTCGCCGTCGGCGAAGCGTTCCGCCAGGGCAAGCGCGTCGGCAATGCCGCTCTCGCCCTCCTGATAGGTGTAGTTCAGGCTATTGAGGCCAAATTGGCGGCCATTGCCCAGCAATTGAAGAAAATCGCCCGCGTAATTCCCACCTGTCACGATGAGGATGTCGCGAATACCTGCATTCACCAATGTCTGGATCGGATAGTAGATCATTGGCGAGTCGTAGATGGGCAGCAGGTGTTTGTTGGTGATCTTGGTCAGCGGGAAGAGACGGGTGCCCTTGCCTCCCGCCAGGATAACGCCTTTCATGTCATGCTCCCCGTTGGGCTAAATGCCTATAATCGCTACCATGATACACTAGCCTGCCGTGAGCCTATTCGATTGGAACAGCATCCCGCGCGAGGCAATGACTCCGCTGCTGACGCGCCAGGTGATCCATACGCCGCTGATGACGGTGTCCCGGCTGGACATGAAGGCAGGCGCCGCCGTTCCTGTTCATTCGCATCACAATGAGCAGATAACGACGGTCCAGAGCGGGTGCTTGCGGTTCCTATTGAAGGATGGGCCTATCGTGGTGTCGGCAGGCCAGGTTCTGACGCTCGCTCCGCACGAGACGCATGGCGTGGAAGTGCTGGAGGACAGCGTCGCGATCGACCTGTTCACTCCGCGCCGCGAGGATTGGATCTCCGGCGACGACGCCTACCTGCGGGGCGGCAAGGGCTAACGCAGGGGAAAGACCCAGCGGGGCCCCTCCGGCGTCAGGGCGATGACGTTGTCGCGGTCGTTGAAGAGCTTTAGCACGCGCATCCCTTTGGCGATAGTGGTGCGCCGCCAGGACGAGCCTTCCAGCGACTCCAACACGACGCCGTCCGCATGCCCGATGAAGACACCCTGGGGATGGACCAGAATGGCTCGCGGCTCGTCCAGGGGTTCGAGCCGGTGTTCGATCCAGAGCTGTTTGCGGTCTACCGGGGGCTCATAGGCGACGATTCGCGCGTTTTTGGCGGTCGTTTCGCCCCAGAAGAGCCAGTCGTCCTTCCACATCCCGAACGCCGCGAGAGCGGCCGTGGGCGTGTCGTGGAAAATATTCACCGCGTACAGCCGCCAGTCGACGTCGAGCTGGCCCGGATTCTTGACCCAATAGTTCCCCAGGAAGAGATCGGGCAAGCCGTCGTGATCGACGTCATGCAAAATCATGCCGCCCTGCTGCGAGGCGGTGTAGATGGAGTAGATCTCCTTGTACTCAAAGCCAGGGAGAAGATAGAAGCGCAGCTGTGAATTGAAGTGGGGGATCAGCACGCCCCGCCGGCCGGCCAGGGTGAACTCCAGACAGTCGTGAAAGTCGGTCTCCTTTTCGACAATCCGGGGCCGCCACGATGGTGCCTTGAGGAGAACCAAGGGCGAGGATCCGGGGCGCTGCTGGACCAGCAGGTCGTCCTGGCCATCTCCGTCGACGTCAACGACACAGCCGCCGGGCCCGTAGTCAGATTGATCCTGGATGGTCTTGGGCTTGCCGCCGTCCAGCGGCCACAACTGGAGTTTTGAACCCCAGGTGAGGATAGCGGGCCTGGGATGAGCCACCATCGCGCCGCCTCGGATCTGGGCCTGGAGCGGCGCGAGGAGGAGGAGAACTAGTGGCAGCCCTTGCAGGTGAACTTTCGTCCGTGGCAGGAAGCACACTCCGTTTTGGCCATCTCTTTGCTTGAGTGCTTATCGCCAAATTCCGCCGTATGCGTCGTGGGGCGGAAGTTCGGCACGGAGGCTACGTGGCACTTTTCGCACGAGTCGGGCGGATTGATCTTGTTGTGGCAGACGAGGCAATCGGACATCTGCGGATAGTGCGCCTTCACGATCTTGTCGTGCGGGACATTCTCACTCTCGGCTATGCCGCGATGGCAACCGGTGCAGGCATCCTTGGCAGCCGCGAGTTCGGCGGCGGCCGGCGGATGGGATCCGACGTAGGTCCCATTCTTCACGGCCGCGGCTACAACTGGCGCAATGGAGCCCATCGGCACGTGCTTGGCGTGATTGAACTTCTGGACGCCGATGGGGCGCGGCTCACTGATCTCCACTTCGTCATGGCAGGTGGCGCAGGCGCTCTTATCGGGCAGGTTGTTGTCTTCCGCCTTGGTCGACGTGGTGGCGGTGGTATGGCAGTTCTCGCAGGACGCGACCTGCGTGAGGTGGTACTTGTGTGAGAAAGGCCGTTTCGGAGCGGCGGCCAGAACGGCGACCGCTCCGAACAGGTACAGCAGAACAGTTATTTTGCGTAGGTGATTTTCCACAGCCTATTGCCTCCATCCTCGGAGACCAGGAGGCTGCCATCCTTTGCCGGAAGCACGCCGACGGGACGGCCCCAGACCTCTTTGGAGTTGGGGTCGGACATGAAGCCGCTGAGGAAGTCCTCTTGCGGTCCCGACGGTTTGCCGTTCTTGAAAGGTATGAAGACGACGGAGTAACCGACCCGCGTGGCGCGGTTGGATGAACCGTGGAACGCGAGGAAGGCACCGCCCTGGTACTTCTTCGGGAATTGCTTACCCGTGTAAAAACGCGCGTCCAGGACTGCGACGTGCGCCGGGCTAAGAATGACGTCGGGCACAACGGTTTTCGCCACCAGATCGGGCCGCTGTCCCTTGTTCCGGGGTTCCTCGTTGGGCCCGATATAGGCGTAGGGCCACCCGTAGTACGCGCCGGGCTGGATAGACGTGAAGTAGTCGGGGACGAGATCGTCGCCGAGTCCGTCGCGCTCCTGAACGGATGTCCACAACTTGCCGGAAGTGGGGTTCCAATCCATACCCACAGGGTTGCGGATGCCGCCGGCTACGACTTCGCGCTGCGTTCCATCGGGCTTGTAGCGTAGGATGGCCGCGCGGTATTCCGGATCGCCTGGCGTAATGTTCGATCGCGAGCCGATGCCCATATAGAGCGACTCGCCCTTCTTGTCGAACAACAGGGTGCGGGTCCAGTGGCCCTGGCCTTCGCCCTTCAAGGGAATGATCTCCTCGCCAGCCGCCAGTTCCTGTTTGGCGGAATCGTACTTGTAGCGCTTGATCGAAGTCGCTTCGGCGATGTAAAGGTAACCCTTCCAGATGGCGAGACGGTAAGGGCGGTCGAGGTCACCGACCAGCTTCTTCTTCTCGTCGTCGCTGATCTTGCCGTCCTTGTTGCGATCGGTCAGGGCGTAGACGGCGCCTTTGGCGACACTGTCGGAGACGAGAATCTCACCACCCGGCCCGGAGAGCAGGAAGCGGGGCTTGGAGAAGCCGGAAGCAAACTCGGTGACGTGAAACCCGGCGGGCACCTTCAAGGAGACCCCGTCAGGCTGTTTTACAACCTTGGGGCCATTGCTGGCGGAAGGAGTCTGGTAGGGTGCGGGCAGTTTGGGTGGGTCGGCGGCGGCCGCGGTGGTTCCCAGTGCCGCCGCGATCATCAAAAGAGCAGGAAATTGCATCTCTGCCATTCTACAGGGCGATCTCATCCTGACGTATCTGGCGTAGGCCGGAAGGAGAAGGCTACTTCCTGTAGGAGATGCGCCAGATTTTGTTCCCCCCGTCGTCGGTGACGAGGAGGCTGCCATCCGTCATGGGCAGCAGGCCGACAGGCCGGCCCCAGACGTCCTTGGAGTTGGGATCCGTCATGAAGCCGGAGAGAAAGTCTTCCCGCAGGCCGCTGGGCTTGCCGTCCTTAAAAGGTACAAACACCACGGAGTAGCCGATGCGCTGGGCGCGATTCCAGGAACCGTGAAAGGCCAGGAAGGCGCCGCCCTGATACTTGGCCGGGAACATCTTACCCGTGTAGAAGCGGGCGTCGAGTACGGCCACATGGGCTGGCAGCACGACGTCGGGCACGATCGTGCGGGCCACCAGGTCGGCCCTTTGTCCCTTATTCCGCGGATCTTCATGCGGGCCGATGTAGGAGAACGGCCAACCGTAGAAGCCGCCAGGCTTGATGGAGGTGAAGTAGTCGGGCACCAGATCATCGCCAAGGCCGTCGCGCTCCTGCACTGCGGCCCACAGCGTGTCTGAGCCCGGGTAGAGCGCCAGGCCGATGGGATTTCGGGTCCCGGAAGCAATGATTTCGCGGCCGGTGCCGTCTGGGTTGTAGCGGGAGATGGTGGCGCGGATCTCAGGCTCGCCCGGCGAGACATTGGATTTCGAACCGACGCCCACATAAAACTTCTGACCCTTGCGGTCGAACAGAAGGCTGCGCGTCCAGTGGCCTTCGTCCGCGTCCTTCAGCGAAACAACTTCCTCTCCGGGCCCCAGCCTCACTACCTTGGAATCATACTTGTAGCGCTTGATGGAAGTGACTTCGCCGACGTAGAGGTAGTCTTTCCAGATCGCCAAGCCGAAGGGGCGGTAGAGTTTGTCGATCAGCCGGACCTTTTCGTCCTCTGAGATCTTGCCGTCTTTGTTCCTGTCGACCAGGGCGTAGACGCCGCCCTGGCGGCCGCTTTCGGTGAGCAGGATCTCACCGGAGGGGCCATAGATCATGTACCGCGGCGTGGAGAATCCGGAGGCGTATTCCTCAATGGAAAAGCCGGCGGGCACGGTGAGACGGGCGCCATTGGGCCGGTCGACGACACGAGGCGCATTGGAGGCGGAGGGCGTGTGGTAGGGTGCGGGGAGTTTGGGCGGATCGGCGGCCGTGGCGGAAGCGCCCAGAGCCACCGCAAGCACAACCAGGAGGGAAGTCGTCATTACTTGCATTGTAACGGAGGCAGATTTTCTAACCAGGAGAAGGAAACGACGCATTGTCAAGAAGTTGCGTAGCTCGAGGAGGGGCCGGGCGCGCTCGCGAGATGTTCCCGGCGACGGGCCGACTAGGGCTCGGTAGTCTCGAGCCACTCGGTCTGGCGAGGCTGGAACTGGAGAACTTGCCGAGCCTTCGCATTGGAGGCGCCCCTGAGCTTGTTTCCGTAGTAGACCGCATCCTCGCCGGCAAGCGTGCGGGCAAAATCCTCGGTGACCCGGGCAGGCGGTGGCGCACCCACCCATTTCGCGAAGCAAGGCAGCCAGACGTAGGAGGGCGCGGGGCTGTCATCGACGATGTTGTACACGCCCGGCGGCGCCGAGATCGCAGCGATGGTCGCCAAGGCCGCATCCTCCACATGAATAAACGACCAGACGGCCTCGCCTTCTCCTACGATCGGAAACTGCCCCAGGCGCATCATCTCGGCGGTCCCGCCGTCCGGGGAATACCACGTGTTAGGCCCATACAGGAACCCATAGCGGAGGATGACGTTTTCCGTCCACGTCGATTCGAGAGCGCGAGCTTCCAGATCCGTGTAGAGCTGTGCGCAGAAGGCAACTCCGGGACTAGCATCGACGGCCATGGGCACGGACTCGTCCGCCAGCCCGTCGCCAGCGCTGAGGAACATCGCGCCAGACTGTTGGATGTAGCGCCGAATTCCGCTGGCCTGGGCCGCGCGGCGCAGATTGCCACCGCCTTCAATCCGGAGTCGGCGGTCCCTTGGCAAGGCAGCAGCCAAGTTCATCGGCGTGGCAGGCAGCGCCGTCAGTTCATCGATTACGATCTCTGCCCGGGAGGCGCGTAAGGCTGCTTCCAAACCCGGCCCATCGAACGCGTTCACCAGGGCAGGAGTGGCGCCCAGCGCATGCATCTTCTGCGCACCGGACTCGGTTTGGATCATCCCCGTAACGGTATGCCCCTGGCGCACCAGGTGCGCCACCAGTGGTTGCCCGATAGCGCCACTGGCACCTGCAACGAAGATCTTCATCGCTACCTCCCCCAACTCGAGTCTTACCCCTTGAGCACGTCGAACTTCGGGTCAGCCTGGCGCGCTTCAGAGGGTGAGATGCCCCTGCATCACGCGCACACAATAGCCCCCCACCCTCACCTCGTGAATCCGGTCGCCCGACTTCACCGCGCTGACGTGCAGTTCGCCGGGCCGCTTCATCTCAATCCCCTGTTCGAAGCGGACGCGCTGTCCGGATTCGACCAAGCCGTGCCTGACGAGCCAGGCAATGGCGCAGCCCGCGGCGGAGCCAGTGGCCGGATCCTCCTGGGCGGCGCTCGGCTTGCGCGCATGCAGGAATACGCCCGGCGTCTCCACTTCCCGCGTCATCACGTAGAAGCCTCGCTGAGTGTCCCCAGATGCGAAGTACGCGCGGGCCTCACTCCAGTTCACCTTCAGCCGCCGGATGGCATCCAGGGACCGTAGCATCACGATCAGATTCGGCCGGCCGGTGGAGACATTCTGAATCGGCAGACTGGTGTCCAGATCTTCGACCCACAGGCCCAACAACGGCGCGATGCGGGCCGGTTCATGCGACTCGGCAAACACCGGGTCGGCCTGCAACATATCGCCGAAAACCAGGCCGCTGGGCTGCTTGGTGAAGGAGACGGGCACCGGCCCGACTCCAAGATCGAGCTTGACCAGATCACCGACGCGCTCCCGCAATAGGCAGGCCGTGCCGAGGGCGGGATGTCCTCCGAACGGGATCTCCTGCTCTCGCGTGAAGATGCGGACTTTCACGCCCTGGTTCGCTTCCGTGGCTTTATCTCGGGGCAGGACGAAAGTGGTCTCGGAGAGATTCATCTCGCGGGCAATGCGTTGCATGTCGGCATCGGTCAGGCCGCTGGCGTCGGGGAATACGGCAAGTTGGTTGCCGGTGAGGGGTTGCGTGGTGAAGACGTCCCACCATTCAAAAGCAAACGTGCGTACAGGGGCGTTGGCTGACATGGAAGTGAGGGCCGAGAGAGCGTGAAACTCGCGTCGGGAGAGCATGAGGAATTCCTCTATTCTGCCATCCCGCGGCCCGGGTGCGAATGGAACCTTGGCTTACTTCACATACACCGCGATCGCGTTGGGGTAGATCCCATTTGGACTGCTGCCGAAAGGCTGATACTTTAAGGGCGAGCCCGCGGGAATGGCCGGATAGGCCGAGACACTCAATGGGACCTTCTGCAATGTGCCGGGCGAAGTGCGCTCCGGCACCGTGAGCAGGACCTGGAAAATGGATGTGAGAAAGCCCGGCAGGGATTTCGCGACGACGGCTTGGCGGGGAGTCCAACTGCTGTACAGCGGGCTTGCCGGAACAGTGGCCTCATTCGCCGCGATAGCGCCCGGGACAAATGTCCCGGCTGCTTGCCCGACTCCGGTGACCATGGCGAGAATCATGGAGCCTGGTTTTGCAGGATGCTCCGCATCGTTGACCGAGCCATCATCATTGAACACCAGCCCATCGACGGGATTGGAGGCCGATGGCGGCGCAACGTAAGTCAGCGGCGCAATGGCCGGAGTGCCTAACGGCAGCAGCGGCAGGATCACTGAATTCGAAACCGCGCCATGGAAGGAGACCTTGACCTCAGTGAATTCATTCGGGAGCGGAGGATTGATCTGCGAGGTGCGGAGACCGATCGCGGTGACGAATCCGGCTCCAGTTCGCAGTATCGGCGCGGGCACGCCGTCAAAGGTCACGCGCACACCCATCAACTCAGTGGGCAGAGGCTCTGCCGGGTTGAGCCCGAGGTCGTACGCTTCCGCATCCAGTCCGGCCACTTCGAACGTATAGATTCCGCCGTGGGTAATCCCGGAGCTATCCCCACTGAATGCGTTCACCACTCGGTTGAGCTGCAGGGCAGGAGCCGCAACGGCGGGCAACATCATGACACCTAGGTTCCCATCGAGCGACGCGCTGACGTAGGTCGCGCCTTCCGGTCCAGGGGCCACCACCGGCCGTACATCCTGCCCATCGGCATCCAGGTAAGTGGAAGACTGCAGCGTGCTGCCGTTCGCGCTGATCCGCGCAACCAGGCTGCCGTAAATCTGCGAGAACTGCGCGGAAGTGGAGGGCGCCGCAAGCAATGGCAGCCGCAACGGGAAGCCCGGTCCGGTGTTGACGCTGATGGTCGCCACGCCGAGAGAGTCCACTGCGAACGAACCGAGCCGGGTGTCGCATCGACCGCCCAGAATCGCCGAATACACAGGCTCCGTGCCATCGGCGGGGAACTTCATCAGGTACACCTGCTGCGCCGGCTCATCGGAGGCGATCTGATACCAGGACCAGCATTCTCGCGAGGAAACCGGATAACTGACGGCACCAGGGGTGGTGCGGAAGTCCGCGCGCGACGTGGTGCCGGCCAGGTACACGTTCCCCTCGGCATCCGTCGCGAGGGCGCGGGGACCCAGGTCCAGCTTCTGGTCTTGCGTAATCTGCTCGCCCAGAGTTCTGTATGAAGCGATCCTGGAGCCCGCGGAGTCGAGCTCGAGCAAGTATCCGGCCTCAACGGAATGGGGCCACTGGAGGCCCGACACCTGGCCGTTGCCGGCAATCAGCACTGCGCCGCCCGCCTTGGCGAGGACCGCCGTCGGGTTGGAGAAGAAGAGTCGCGATGCCTCGACTTCGGGGTTGCTCAGATAGGTGCTGTAGACCAATTCGTCCCCGGGATCCAGCCTAAGAGCGAAGCCGGCGGACGAATCGTTGGGCAAGGTATCCAAAGCATTGAGAGTGACGGGGAAATCGCTCGAGGCCGTTCCGCCAACGATATAGGTGTCGCCCTGCGCGCCGATGTCCCATCCGGACGGCCGATCGTTCCCTTGCCCACCGAGCGTTACTCCTGAGAAGAGGTGCCCCTCATTCGAGAACCGCACCACGAAGAGATCCGAGCCTCCGCGTGAGCCGATGTGGGTCTTTGTGGTGGGGAAATCGTCCGACTCGGTGGTACCGAGCAGAATGAGATTGCCATGCGCGTCCAGTTTCAGGCCAAGGACGGACTCAGCCATGGCTCCACTCAGCATATTGAGCCAAAGCAGTTTCCCATGGCTGCCAATCTTGGCCAGGAAGGCATCACCGCTGAACGATTTGGCGCCATAGAGCGTGCAGTTCGGCCCGGTGGCCAGGCTGGTGAAGTTCAGATTCCGATCCGCGCCCCATGTGGTCCCCAAGTCGGAACTCCTGGAGAAACTGCTTGGCCCGCTCTGAACAATCAGTTCTCCGCCCGCTCCGCATTTATGGCTCGGCAGGGCAAAAGCTCCGTCGAACGACTCCCGGAGAGAGATCCAGGTGGATGCGCCGTCCTCACTGCGAAACAGGCCGCGCCCCGTCAGGGCATACCAGGTATCAGGACGTTCCGGGTCGGGCGACAGGGTGCGGATGGCGCCCATCGCCGCAGGCTGTGAGCTCCTCTGGCTCCAGGAAACGCCCCCATCTTTCGTGAGCCAGACGTCGGACGCGGGACCGGCGGACGTTGCCACATACATCCAGCCTGGATGAAATGCGTCAAAACTAGCCGCGACAAGGAAGACATTTCCATTCCCGGGCAAAGCGATCCGCGCAAAGGTGGAACCCCAATCCGAGGACAGGAACAGCCCATCGCTGCCGTGGAAAACGAGCAGGCGGCCGGAGCCCGAGGCGTCAGCGGCCAGGCGCCCGCAGTTCTGTACCGGACAAGCGCCCTCTGTCCAGGTCTTTCCATTGTCCACGCTGAGCAGCAAGCTTCCGGACGGCGAGGTGGCGGCGAGCCGCAGGTGATTGGCGGGATCGATTGCCGGTTGAACAAAGTACGAACTGTCGGACCAGAACGCGGATTCGTACACAGTCGTCCAGGTTGCACCCGAGTCAGCGCTGCGGTAGATCGACTGGCTGCCACCCGCGAAAAGGACCATCGGATCAGCCGGATCCGGCAGCACGAACTGGGCATCGGCCGGAGCAGCCCCAAACTTCCGCCAAGTCTCACCCAAGTCCAGGGACCGCAGCAGGGAGGATTCGGAAAGCCCGCGCGGCAGGCCGTTGTTCGCAGCGAATGCCGGCGACCGGCTCACCCCGGCGACATAGAGATTCCCGGATGGGTCCCCGGCCAAGGCAAGAATCGTGGCGGCGCCCGTGCCGCCGAACCGCGCTATCAGGTAGTCGTTCAGCACACCGCCAGGACCGGAGCGGTACGGTTGATCCGCGAAGGCAGGCGCGGAACTGGAGGCCGCAATCGCAGCCAAGCCAATCAGGACGGGCAGTAAGCGGTATGAATGGCGCATGGCATTCCCTGCTGGAATTGTATGCGAACCGTGCGCCTATAATCAGATTTTTATATCTTAATAAAACAAACCGGACGGCAGCGAGCCTACAGCTTCCAGGGCGCCCGCATCACACGCCCCAGCATTGCGGTCGCGTCCGCGTCTGCCACAATCTCCATCCTCGCGGCATCCCATTTGAGTTTGCGGCCGGTAAACATGGCAATATTGCCAAGCCAACCCGGTGTGGCCGAGCGCAGCGCCACTTCAGCCGGCGTCAGCGTCTTCTTGCGCGATTTCACGGAATTGATGAATTCCTGGTAGTGGCCAGGGGACACGGGATATGGGATGGTCGCCACTGCTTTGGACTCCAGCAGGCCCGGATCCGACGCCTCGATCTTGCCGCGGTCGACCCAGACCCACCCTTTATCGCCGATCCATTTAGTACCGCTGCGGACCTCGTCGTAGCCGCCGGCGATGGTCATTGTGACATTCTGGGGATATTTGCAGACCACTTTGTAGCGGGTCGCGGTATTCCAGATCGCGTCTTTCGCTGGAAACTCACCCACGCCCTCGACTTCGCTCGGACCGGTCTCGTCCCAACCCATCCCCCAGTGCGCGATGTCCACATGGTGACCCACCCAATCCATCAACTGCCCGCCGCCCGTGGCGTAGTTCCAGCGCCAGTTCTTATGAATCCGGGCTTCGACGTATGGCATGTCCGGGGCCGGCCCCAGCCAGCGGTCGTACCAGAGCCACGCCGGCGGCTCAGTCACGCTGGTCCTGTCTTTGGTTTTGGCGAAATCGACGTGTCCGTCGGGTAGACCGACCTCCACCGTGTGAATCTTGCCCACCGCTCCATTGCGCACCAACTCGCAGCCCTTGCGGAAGTTCTCCTTCGACCGCTGCCAACTGCCCGTCTGCCAGATTCGATTCGCCTGCTGGGCCGCTTCCACCATGCGCCGGCCTTCATTGAAGTTGTGAGCCAGCGGCTTCTCGCAGTAGATATCCTTGCCGGCGCGCGCCGCGCTAAAGGCCACCAACCCGTGCCAGTGGTCCGGCACAGCGATGCTCACCGCATCGATATCGCGGCGCCCCATGATCTCCTCGAACGAGCGGTAGGCGGCGCAGCCCTGGTCGCCATAATGCGTGTCGATGACCGCCTTGTTCTCGGTGAGATGGTGTCCGTCCAGGTCGGCAAGAGCGACATACTGCAGGCCGGAGCATTTCAGGAACTCCTCCACGTGGCCGCTGCCCATCCAGCCGACGCCGACCGTTGCAAGAGTCACCCGGTCGCTGGGCGGGACAGCATTGTTGAGCCCCAAAGCGGAAGCCTTCACGATAGTGGGGAAGCCGATCGCGGCAGCCTGCAATAATCTACGTCGGGAAGTCATGGCGATGATCGGATCTTAGCGTAGGCAGGCTGTCCACGGGCGAACTAGAGCAGCCCGAGTTCGATCAGGGCTTGGCGCACACCGGCACGTTGTTCATCCTCCAACGGAGCGAACGGCTCAGTGAGCGCGCCAGAGCAGACCCCGGTGAGTTCCAACGCGCACTTCATGCCCCGTAAGTAGCCGGCAGGCTCATAGATCTTCTCGCTCAGCCTCTGAATAGTCGCCTGCAGTGCCTGCGCCTCGCCAACCCGCCCCTCCCGGGCAGCCCTGCAGGTATCTACATATAGTTTGGGATATAGATTCGCACCACCGGAGACACCGCCGTCTGCTCCCGCCAGCACAGCCTGGTCGAGCATCTCTTCGGGCCCCATCAGCACCGCGAAGTCCTTGCGGTCCCGGTAGTCCTCCAACAGTCCGGCGAAGTAAGGCCAGTCGCCGGAACTGTCCTTGATCCCGAGGCAATTCGGATGATGGCTGAGCACTCGCGCCGTCGCTCGCTCGAACGTGTTCCGGGTGTGGCTGGGGATGTTGTAGAGAAAGAAGGGCAGCGGCAGCGAGTCGATCAGGCGCAGGCAGTAGCGCAGCAGTTCTTCCTGTGAGAGCGGGTAGTAGTAAGGCGGAGCAAACACCACCGCGGTTCCGCCGCACCCGGCGGCGTACCGAGAGAGATCCAACGCCTCAGTCAGGCAGCAGTCGGTGATCCCGGTGAGTACCGGTTTCCGGCCGCCGATGATCTGCGTCGCGCGTTGGATAAACTCGCGTTGCAGCCGGTGGCTCAAGTTCGGAGCCTCACCGGTTGTGCCTAGAAGAAAGAAGCCGTCGACACCGCCGGCAATACCGCGCTCGATCAGTCGTTCCAGTCCGCCAATATCAAGGCGTTCCGGTTCCAGAAGCGGGGTGACAAGGGGGGGAATAATCCCTGAGAAGGAGTTGTTGTCTGACATCAGCGCTGTTGATTGTTGCTCCGGGGACCGAACCGAAACTGCGCACCCGGTGCGGGGCCATCATATAACGAAAGCGTGTGCCAGGAGAGGAGTCCGGTCACTATAACCGAAGCGACCGCCCAAATCGCGAACCGCGGGCATCGCGGCAACGCCGTCTGGTCCTGATGCTCCCGCGGGTAGACCAGCACGAGGAGCGTAGCCGCGCACGCATTCAAATGAATCATACCTTCGGTGATCAGCCGCTCCGGAGCGAAAGGCAGTACGCGCGAGAGGTTGCCCAGGACGATCCACCACAGCAAAACCGCGAAGAGAAGCTGGCTGCGGCCCAGATTGCTCGCCGGCAGGATGGCCAAGGGGTGGTGGAGGTGCGCGCGCAGCAGCAAAAGGATCACACCCGCGAGCGCCAGGTAAGCCAGTGAGAACCAGGTGTAAGCATCCAACCCGTAGAAGTGAGCGGGCACGGTTCCCGCCTTCAGCCACACCGAATTCAGGTTCTTGGAGATGTTCACCCACGTCATGACAACGAGAAGAAAGGCCGCATAGGCTGTGGATTGCCCGCGCAGTTCCCCCACCTCAGTGGCAAGCGGTGGATTCTGCGCCGCCAGGCGGTAGGCCGCCAGAGCCACGCCTAGCCCGGCAATGAACCCGTAAGACTGCTCCGTCACGCTGTGCCAATTGGTCACGATGCCCGTGGACACACCGCACAACTTAAGCCACTGCCCGACCACGAAACCGACCCCGGATGAGAAACCGGTGATGAGTGCCGCCTGCAGCACGGTGTGCATCCCATTCCGGCGGAAGAACCACATCAGCGCCACGCAGAGCCCAAGGCTGCCAGCCCAGTTGTCGCCGCGCGGAGGGGTCATTCGGAGACCGAGCAAAACAGGAAACAGCAGGAAACCGCCCCACCATCCTAATCCCATGTGAAGAATGAGCGATGCGCCAAACGACGGCCCTTTCCACAGCCGATACGCCAGGACGGCGGCCAGCCCGAGACTCACCCCCAGCCAATCGCTGTCGTACCAGTTGGGCTCCCAGCCCAACCACTCCGTGAGCTGCCCAAGGACGATCCAAGAGGCGGAGATCGCGAGAACCGGCCCGAAGAAACTCTTCAGCCTGGCCGTGTCCAGCGTGGCCGGCAGGGCTAGTCCCGCTCCGCCAGGGACACCCCAAAGAAAGCCGATCACGAAGATCATCGCGTAGCCGTAGAAGACGTCTGGAGCTGAATCCGAGTGCGTGAAGGCCAGCACCTTCATGTACGACATCGAGCCCCCAAACGACCAGCCAAGGGCCGCAAAGAAGGCGCAATGCAGGAACCGCTTCAGCCAATCCGCGCGGCCGACGAAGATCACTGCCGCCAAGGCGGAGAGAGCGCCGGGAATCATGGCGCCGGCTTCGTGTCCCCATTGGCCCCGCACGCCCCAGCCGATGGAATGCGCCAGGGCGACGGCCAGAACTGCCTGCCAAGTCATTCGGGGCATCCGATCCATTTACGCACGGTTGGGCAGGGTTAGCCTAGCTTACGGAAGAGAGTTCGCGCTTAGAATGAGTAAACACTTGCACCATGAAGCGCTCTTTCTGCGAGACGAACCGGCGCGGCTTCCTATCCACACTGGCGGCGATGCCCGCGGTGACTGCACAGTCGGCGCCTGCGGGGCGGATGAATGTCCTGTTTGTCCTGGCCGACGACCTCGGCTGGTCTGACCTCGCGTGCTACGGCTCGAACTATCACGAAACACCGAACCTGGACGAGTTCGCCCGAACGGCGGTCCGCTTCACCAACGCCTACGCCTCGGCTCCGGTTTGCTCGCCCACCAGGGCGGCCTTGCTGACTGGCAAGTCCCCGGCCCGGCTAGGGATGACGACCTGGCACGAGGCATCCATGGATCCGCCGAAGGATCGGCCGATGCTGCCGGCGCGCTCGGAAGGCAATCTCCCTTTATCCGAGATCTCCCTGGCGAGACTGTACCGCCAGGCTGGCTACTACGCCGCGCATGTCGGCAAATGGCACCTGGGGACCGCTGGATACTATCCAGAAGCGCACGGATTTGCTCTGAACATCGGGGGCACCTTCTGGGGCGCACCGCAGACCTATTTTCACCCGTTCAGCGGCGACCGCCATTACGGGGGAGAATTCCGGTATGTGCCGGGGCTGCCGCACTCAAGACCAGGCGACTACCTGCCGGATCTGCTCACCAATGCAGCTCTGGATGTCATTGACCGCAAAGGCGGTCAGCCGTTCTTCCTGAATTACTGGTGCCATTCGGTTCACACGCCCATCGAGGCGCCGGCGGAGCTGATTGATAAGTTCCGGCGCAAGCTGGAGCCGCGTCACACGCACAGGAACCCGGCCTACGCCGCGATGCTGGCGCGGTATGACTACAACGTGGGAAGACTGCTCGACCGGCTGAAGAGCACCGGCCTCGACCGCAATACGATCGTCATTTTCACATCAGACAACGGCGGCTACACCGAGAAATTCGATGGGGTGCCGGTGACCAACAACCTGCCGCTGCGTTCCGGCAAAGGGTCGCTTTATGAGGGCGGGTTACGCGTGCCGCTGATGATCAGGGTGCCGGATGTGACACCGGCGGGTACCGTTTGCCATGCTCCGGTGATCACGACCGACTTCTACCCCACGCTGCAGGATCTGAATGGACTTCCGCCGGGCACCCAAACGCTGGACGGGGTCTCGATCGCCGGCCTCCTGAGGAACCCGGATAGTGCCGTGGCCGATCGGGACCTTTGTTTCCACTTTCCGCACTACTATACGACGACAACACCTGTTTCGGCGATCCGTTCCGGTTCGTGGAAGCTGCTGGAGTACCTGGACAGCGGCCGGCTGGAGCTGTTCGATCTGCGCGAAGACCCCGGAGAATCCATAGACTTGGCCGCAAAGCTACCGGACGTGGTGCGTTCCCTTCAGTCGCGGCTCGCCGCCTGGAGGAAGGCCTCCGGAGCGCGAATGCCGCGCGTAAATCCTGACTTTAAGTAGAAGATTCAGGGAACAGAGCCCTGATCTTCAGCAGAAGTTAATCTTGACGGTCTCCCTAAACGCTCCAGGTGCTTCCATCCACTTGACTTTCTGGTGTATAGTTGGCTGGAGAGGGTCAATTACTGACGGTTCCTTTCGCTATCGAGTTTGAACAGACCGGGGCGCTGGTGGGAAAGTATTCCTCCGGTATGCCCTTTTTCTGTTTTAGGAGCATCGAAGTCTACCTCATGAACATCTCTCAGAAGCACCTCCCGCATGTATCCTTCTAGGTTTCCCCGCCCCCGAATCAAAGTAAGAGAAAACGTCAACGAGGCCATCCGGGCGCGAGAAGTGCGCGCCGTCTTTCCGGACGGCTCAGTAGAGGTGATGCCTACCCAGGCGGCTATCCGCCGGGCACAGGAGCTAGGGCTCGACCTCATTCTGATTGCGCCGACGGCGGAGCCGCCGGTGGCCAAGGCCATGGATTATGGCCAGTGGCAGTACGAGGTCAAGAAGAAGCAGCACGAGGCGAAGAAGAAGCAGCACGTGATTCAGGTGAAGGAACTGAAGTTCCGTCCCAACACGGACGATCACGACTACACCTTCAAAATGAACCACGCCATGCGGTTTCTCGCCGAGGGTAACCGGGTGAAAGCCGTGGTTCAGTTCCGCGGCCGAGAGATTGCGCACGTGGACCTGGGCAAGAAGCTTCTGCTGCGGTTTGCCGGTGATCTGGCGGAACACGGCGCGGTGGAAGGCTCCCCCAAACTGGAAGGGCGCAACGCGCACGTCATCATAAGCCCCTTGAAGAAGGACGCTGTCAAGGAAAAGCCCAAGGCACCGCCAAAGCCCCCGCCGCCGCCACCGGCATCGCCGGACTCAGGCCGGGCCTAGAACTCGGGGGCGGTCGGCGACCGCCCCTATCCTCTTAATAAAACAGGTACTTCTTCCACTGCTCGTCACTCTTCGCCAGCAGGCGCATGAGGTGGCGTCCAGTGTGCAGGTTGAAGGGTCGCGGCTGGTGCAGCAGGCGCATACCCGCCTCTTCGGGAGTCCGGTTGCCTTTTTTGTTATTGCAGGAATGGCAGCAGGCGACCAAGTTTTCCCAGGTGGTTTCCCCGCTCCGTGAGCGTGGAATGACGTGATCGAGCGTCAGATCGGCGCTATTGAAAACTTTGTGGCAGTACTGGCAGGTGTAGCGGTCGCGCATCATAATGTTCTTGCGGGAAAGTGCCCGTGTTTGATGCGGGATTCGACGGTACTCCAACAGACGGATAACGCTGGGCATCGGGACGGCCGCCCGCTGGGCATGAAACGTGCCCGGCGTGTGTTCTTCGGTCAAGGCAACGCCTTTCAAGACGAGCACGAGGGCACGGCGCGCGGCACAGATGTTAATGGGCTCGTAGCTGGCATTCAGCACGAGCACCGGCCTGTGCAGGCGGTCGGGTGTCGTGATCATTCAGTCACTCCTCTCCATTCCATCAGCGATTCTTACCACTTGAAATCCGCTCAACCGGTCGGTCCTGGCCAACGTGAGAACGCTGACGCGCGCGGCGCCCGCCCGTTTCAGGGCAGTGGCGGCGGCATTGGCCGTGGCTCCGGTCGTGAAAACATCGTCGATCAGTAAAAGGCGTTGCCCGGTGGGGCGGCTGCCCTTGGGTACAAAAAAAGCGCCGGCAACGTTGGCCCGGCGCTGTTTTCCGCTCAATCCCGCCTGCGCGCGCGCGTTTCGTTTGCGGCGCAGGCAGGCTGCCACAGGCAACCCGGTTCTGCGTGCTACCTCCCCGGCCAGTAACCGGCTCTGATTGAATCCTCTGGAGAGAAGTTTGCGCCAATGGATGGGCATCGGCACAATGGAGTCAAAGATCTGGTCTCTCGGCAGTGCACGCGTCAGCAGGCGGCCCAGTGGCCGCGCCAGCGCCCGCATTCGGTGGTATTTGAACAAATGAATCAGGTCGCGCAGTTCACCGTCGTAGTCGCCAAAGGCGTAGGCGGCGTCGTACCGGGTCAAACCCGCGGCGCACAGACCGCAGACTCCATCACTGTTCAAGGGCCGGGCGTTCAGAAACGGCGTCCGGCATTGAGAACAGAAGTGCTCAGGGAGAAGAGCGGAGGGTGCTTCGAGACACTTGGCACAGACTGGAATCCGGCTTAATTCAGTCAGTTCAGCGCCGCAAATTCGGCAGTCGTCCGGGAAGAGGAGCGCAAGAAGTGGGGTCCCGGCTCTCCGAAGCCAGGTTGCGGAAAAGAGCGATGAGGGTTTCGCGAAGTGGAAACTCGGGAAGACCCACCTCCGCCCATATTATACCCCAGCAATCGGATGGCCGGGACGATGACATCCACAAGCCTGTGGTTCACTGGAAAGAGACGCATGGCGCTGCTGCTCAACTGCCAATCCATCGCCCGCCAATTTGGGGCCACCACTCTCTTCGAAAACGTGTCGCTGACGATCAGCGACGGCGAACGCCATGGCATGATCGGCCCGAATGGCGCCGGAAAGTCCACGCTCCTCAAGGTCTTGGCCGGACTGGACCAAGCCGACCGCGGAGAAGTCGCGCTTCGCAAGGGTGTGCGGATGACCTACGTCCCGCAGGATCCTGTTTTTGAGCCAAAGAAAACAGTCCGCGAGATTCTTGACGAGGCGGCATTTGAACCCACGCTCGTTCCCGTAGCGCTCGGACAAGCGGGTTTCACCGACCCGACGGTGCGTGCCGGAGAACTCTCCGGAGGCTGGCGCAAGCGCCTGGCGATCGCGGTGGCGCTGGTCGACCGCCCGGATCTGATGCTGCTGGACGAACCCACAAACCACCTGGACATCGAGGGGATTGCGTGGCTGGAGCGGATGCTGGCGGCCGCCCCGTTCGGCTGCGTCGTGGTGAGCCACGACCGCTACTTCCTGGAAAATGTGGCCACGAACATGATGGAGTTGAACCGTGTTTATCCGGACGGATTGTTCCGGGTAGCCGGCAACTACAGCACGTTCCTGGAGAAGCGGGAACAGTACTTTGAAGCGCAGTCCAAACACCGCGAGGCGCTGGAGATCCGAGTCAAACGCGAAGTGGAGTGGCTGCGGCGTGGAGCGAAGGCACGCACCCGCAAGTCGAAGGCGCGCATCGGTACCGCCAACGAGATGATTGCGGCCCTGGACGATATCGAGACCAGAACCCGCACGGCGAAGGCGCAGATTGACTTCACCGCCAGCGACCGGAAGACCAAGAAACTGATCGAAGTCACGGGGCTCGAGTACGGAATCGGCGGACGCACCCTGATGCGGAATCTCGATTTCGTGTTGGCGCCGGGCCGCAGCCTTGGCCTGGCCGGCCCGAACGGAAGCGGCAAAACCACGCTTTTGCGCCTGCTGCTAGACCAACTGAAGCCGACGGCGGGTGAGATCCGACGGGCCGACAATCTGCGGGTCGTTTACTTTGAGCAGAACCGGCAGCAAATTGATCCGGCACTGACGCTGCGGCGAGCGTTGGCACCGGAAGGCGACTCAGTGGTGTTTAACGGCCGTACGATCCATGTGAACGGTTGGGCAAAGCAGTTTCTCTTCAAAGAGGAACAACTGGTGCAGCCGGTAGGGAGTCTATCCGGTGGAGAGCGGGCGCGGGTCCATATCGCCCGCCTGATGCTGGAGCAGGCCGACGTCCTGTTGCTGGACGAACCCACGAACGACCTGGACATTCCGACCCTCGAAGTATTGGAAGACAGCCTGGCGGAGTTCCCAGGCGCGCTGGTGCTGGTCACGCACGACCGGTATTTGATGGACCGGGTGACCAACGCGGTCCTTGGCCTGGACGGCGACGGGGGCGCGCGGATCTATGCCGACCTGTCCCAGTGGGAAGCGGGCTTGAAAGAAGCCAGGCAGGCCAAGGCGGCTTTGGCGAAGTCGCAATCCGCTCCGGCTGGCAAATCTGCTGAAGCCGCACCGAAGAAGCGCCTTTCCTATCTCGACCAACGCGAGTGGGAAGGCATGGAGGAGAAGATCCTGCAGGCGGAAGCGACGCTAGAACAGGCACATACCGAGGTGCACGACGCGTCGATTGAAGGCGAGGCACGGCGACTGGAGGCCGCCTATGCGGCCATGCAGGCAGCACAGACGGAAGTGGATCGGCTTTACGCCCGATGGGCGGAGCTTGAAGCCAAACTCTCCTAGACGGTACAGGATCAGCCGAACTGGGCTTTGAACTGCTCGAACTCCTCGCGCAGGGACTTCAGTGCGGCCTCCAGGTACTCCACACGCTCCTGGAGAGGAGAGCCATGCGTCTGCACGGAAACGTACTCCACCAATTGCGTGGCCGCCAGGACCGGTTCGCCGGATAGCAGGTGGGCCCAGCGCGCCTCCTTCATGCCCGGGACGCGCTCTAACTGGCGGACCACCGGCTCAGGATCGCGGGCGGCCAGTTTCTCCAGGGTGTGCGTGAGGGCGTCGAGATCCTCGAACGCGTGCATCCGATCCGTCCGCTGGCGCAGCTCACCGGGCGTCTGCGGACCGCGCAGCAGCAGGACGGTGAGCACTGAGAGCTCGCCGCGAGTGAAGTTGAAGCGCTCATTGAGCCGGTGCCGGAACTTCTCCACGCGGCTTCCAGTCTCGGAGACGAAAGTCGCCAGTCCACGATCCCGCAAGGAGCAAAGTCCTTCCCGGACAGTCACTTCGTCGTAGCTAACGACCGGTTCGCGGTTCGATTTCTGATTGCAGGCGTTGGTCAAGGCATTGAGCGACAACGGATAGTATTCCGGTGTGGCCATGTCTTTTTCAGCGAGGCACCCGAGTACACGGGCTTCTACGAGGTCCAAATCGAAAGACACCTAAAAGCATGCCACACCGCGCCGCGAGCGTGCTGTAATGAAAAATCAACTGAAATGAAACAGTGGCTGTTGGCCGGCGCCATGCTGGCAGCGCTGGCTCAGTCCCCTGCCTATGCGGACGATGTCGAGTCGCTACACATTCTCAACCTGAATTTCGAGTGGCGACGCGGCCTGACGCTGCAGATGCACACGCGCCTCAGGACATTTGAGAACATAGGCGCCTACAACCAGTTCCGCGGCGGGCCCGTGTTGTTGTGGCAGGCCAACCCGAGGCTACTGGTCATTACCGGCTACTACTTTACGAACCAGAACCGGCGGGTGGTCCACACCAACTACGACATCCACAGAGCATTCGGGGGGCTGCAATACCGGGTATTGCGCGGCGAAACATGGTCAGTCGATGCGCGCGGCGCCCTGGAGAGCTTTCACTCAGACCAGTTCCAGGACTACCGCCGGTGGCGCACGCGGACCCTGCTGACTAAGAAACTCCGCCTGGGCGAGCCCTACGCCAGCGGCGAGGCGCTGCATGAGCGAGGCGTGTGGTACGGGCGCTACACGGCGGGCGTCCTGTGGAAAGTGAACGCCCGCCTGAAGATCGGTACGGGCTATGAGTTCCGGCAGGCAATGACCGGCCCTCCTTCGCACGTCGTTGCAACGCTGTTCGAATGGCAGGCTCGCCGGGCCAGAACCCCGCACGAGAACTAAGGCAACTCAAAGACCGCCAGGACCGGGAAGTGGTCAGAGGGGTACAGCGCACTGTTGTGCGTGGTGATGATTTCGGCCGAGGTCACTTTCCAAGGCGCACGGTAGAGAATCCAGTCGATACGGTCGGCTCGCGGCGTGCCCCGAAAACCGTGAAACGTCCCTTCTTCGCGGGCCGGATGCAATTCCTTCCAGGCGTCCTTCATCAGCGGGCTCAGAATCGCATAGGCGCCGCCGGCAGCCGGCGCATTGAAGTCGCCCGTGAGGACGATGGGCAGGTCGTCCTCGTAGAGTCCGATGCGGCCTGCCAGCAACCTGGCGCACTTCACCCTGGCCGCTTCGTCGACGTCCCGGTGAGGGAAGTGGGTGTTGAGAAATAAAAACTTGGCGCCGCCATTACGCGCCTCAAACAGGGCCCAGGTGACCATGCGCGGCAGGCTCATCTGCCAGGAACTGCTGCCGGCCCGTTCCGGGGTTGTGGAGAGCCAGAAATCGCCCGAGTCGACCACGCGCAGGCGATCCTTGCGATAGAAGACACCCATGTGTTCGTCCTCGTGGTTGCCGCGGCGGCTGACGCCGAACCAGGCATAACCTGGCAGCTTCTCCACGATGTACTGGCCCTGTTCGTAGAACAACTCCTGCGTGCCCATCACGTCGGGCGCGTTAGCCTTCACGGTTTCGACAAAGAGGTCGCGCCGGGCGGACCAGACATTGGCGCCGTCGCCGGGATTCGGATAGCGGACATTGAAGGTCATGACGCGGAGCGTTTCCGCGGGCAGCAGGGAGGAGAGGAAGACAGCCAGTAGAAGGACTTTCGACATGCCCTTACGTTATACAATCGCACGCATGAATGTAGTGGGCTGTCTTCTCGCGATGTGTGCTGTTCTGGGGCCGGTGGCCGCCCAAAGCCTGACTCCGGCAGCGGTGGCCGCACCGATGGAGAAGGCGCTGCGCGAGAACATCCTGGGCTTCTGGTATCCCCAGTCCCTGGACCGCAAGCACGGAGGCTACACTATCAACCACGGTCCGGAGGGGAAGCCGAAGGGCGATGCGCCAAAGATGATCGTGACGCAGTCGCGCATGGTCTGGCTGTTCGCGCGCGCCGCCCGGGCGGGTTATGGCGACCGAAAGCAGATGCTGGCGGCGGCCGAGCATGGCTACCAGTTCCTGACGACAAAGATGTGGGATGCGAAGAACGGCGGCTTCTATTGGGAAGTCGACGTGACGGGCGAGAAGAAGTTGCGCCCGAAGAAGCACATGTACGGCGAGTCGTTTGCGCTGTACGCCATCAGCGAGTATGCGCAGGCGTCCGGGCGCAAGGACGTTCTCGCCTTTGCCACAAAGGTTTTCGACCTGTTCGAGAAGAAGGCGCACGACGCAAAGTACGGCGGCTACCGGGAGACCTTTGAAGAAGACTGGACTCCGTCGCCCTTAGGCGAGCAGGGTTACATGGGCGTGGACAGCAGTGTGAAGCTGATGAACACACACCTGCACCTGATGGAGGCGATGACGACGTTCTACCGGGCGTCCCAGTTACCCCTGGCGCGAGAGCGGCTGTTGGAATTAATGATGATCGAGAGCAACGCCGTGGTGCGCAAGGATGTGGGCTCGTGCAGCGACCAGTACAAGCTGGATTGGACGCCGATCCGCGAAGGCGGCGGAGCGCGCGCCAGCTATGGGCACGACCTGGAAAACATCTGGCTACTGGTGGACGCAGCCGAGACGGCTCGTGTCCCGGTGGCGCCGATGATGGACCTGTTCCGTAGCAATTTCGCCTATTCGCTCAAATATGGCTGGGATGAGAAGGACGGCGGGTTCTGGGACTGGGGGCCATTCCTGCAGCCTGCCACGGCGCGCAGCAAGACGTGGTGGGTGGAAGCGGAAGCGTTAGTCAGCGCGCTGACAATGTTCAAATTGACCAACGACCCTCTGTATTGGGGTATCTTCGAGAAGACATGGGTTTTCACCAACCGCCACCAGATCGACTGGGTGCATGGAGAATGGTGGCCATCGGTGAGTGAACGGCTCGAGTCCTCGGGCGACAAGGCCAATACCTGGAAGGCCGGTTACCACAACGGCCGGGCAATGATTGAATGCATCCAACTACTCAAAGGACTTCAGGAACAAAAATGACCACCAGACGCGCACTCCTCGCTGCTCTAGCGGCAGCGCCTGTCGCGCTCGCACAGGAAGAAACCGGCTTTACGCCGCTGTTTAACGGTAAGAACCTGGATGGCTGGACTCTCGTGCATGGCCGCGGTCCGGGCTATGTGGTGACGGACGGGGTGATCGAATGCCCAAAGGAAGGCGGCGGGAACCTCTTCACCGAGAAAGAGTACTCCGACTTCATCCTGAGGCTGGAATGGCGTGTGTGGGAAGGCAGCAACAACGGCGTGGGCATCCGAGCACCGCTCGAGGGTGACGCCGCTTACGTTGGCATGGAGATTCAGATCCTCGATGAAGAATCAGCCATGTACCACGGCAAGGAGCCCATCAAACCGGAGCAGTACACCGGCTCGGTCTACGGCGTGTTCGCCGCCAAGCACGGATTTGTGAAGCGAAACGGTGTGTGGAATACCGAAGAGATCATGGCCAAGGGGACGAAGATCAAGGTCACGCTCAACGGCACCGTCATCACAGATGTGGACCTGGCTACTGTGAAAGACCCCGAGGTCCTGAAGAAGCACCCCGGACTGCTGCGCAAGAGCGGGCACGTCGGATTCCTGGGCCATGGCTCAAAGGTGGAGTTCCGGAACATCCGGATCAAGACGCTGGCCTAGCCAACGGAGAGACGGTTCCACGACTCGCCGACCAAGAGTACGCGGAGCACCGGCCAGCCGTCGCCGGTGCACCGCTATCTTGCGTCGGGGATTCCCAAACGGGTGAAACCGTGATAGGACAAGGATGGCTATGTCGCGTCGAGCTGAAGTAGAAAGCCGCGCGGGGAAACCAAGAGTGCTGCCCCGGGCACCGCAGGAGTTGACCAATCAAACGCTTGTAAGGCTCGGCGAGGGCATCGGCAAAGTGGTGTATGCGTCCCAGCAGTGGGTTGTCAAACGTGAGCGCACACCATCTGAGATCCTGGCGTTGATTGTTGTCTGGAAACTCGTTCGCAGCCTGGAACGCCACACGCCAGGCGATTTCGCACGACGGCTGCTGGAGCATCCCTCGCGCCAGATCCGCCTGCTGCGATACATTGTCCACGCCCTGGTGCTGGTGGTGCCAAGCGGTGTGTGGTTCACATCCCACGCTGGTGAGATGTGGCGAATCTATCGAAAGCGGGACCGGCGCGGCGAGGGTTTGGCCCGGCAGCGCCTGGCCGGGACCGAGTTGATGCCGGAAGTGGTGACCTTCCCGCCGGCCAAAGTCCGTGTAGGTGGCTGGCCGGGCTGGCTTACGATTTCCGAAGCAACGGAACGAGTGGAGTCCACGCTCTACCAGCGGCTGAATGAACTGGCGGCAGCCGGGCGATATGAGGAGATGGAACGGTGGCTGGCCCGCCTGCTGGAGACGCGCCGCCAAGGCTGGCAGCACGGTGTGTTCTCGATCGACTCACATCTCAAGAATTACGGCGTGACCGGCGACCGCATCGTCCTGCTGGATACAGGCGGTCTCACCAATCACTGGCATGAGATCGAGAGCCGCCTGAGTTATGAGGACGAAGTGGAGCAGCCGCATCTGCAACTCGGCCTGGGCCACGTTCTGCACGACCGGCCGGATGTTGCGGGCCGCCTGAACCGGCGCTGGAAATCCGCCGTCAATCGCAACGAAGTGCTCCGCAACTGGCCGACCGACATCCCTGCCTGAGCGCGATCCCGCCCTGACCAAGCCGTATTCCTGAAGATTTGGGCCGGGAACAACCGGAGTCAACCGGCGTCTATACCAGCGTGCAGAAGTTGCTCCAATCCGAGGCGGGCAAGCGGATGGCGGACGACGGAGCGAAAACGGCCAACACTCACGCTGTCCTGGTGGCGCATTTCTTCGGGCGCTTTTTCGACAAGGAAGCCCTCTCGCCTCAGGGGGATCCCATGGCGAGCCTGGCTCAACTGCTGGGAATTCTTGCGGCGCCCAGTGCCTTTTTCGTGTTGCTCTTCCGGCCGTTCGGGATGACGGGTTGGTCGCTCGTCACATTGCGGCACATGTTTGTCTCGCTGTCGATGCTCGTGATGGGGTTCATCCTCGTCTTCGAGTGGGACGCCCTGTTCCCGGACCGCCGCGATTACCAGATCCTGACTCCTCTGCCGCTGAAGCGGCTCCAGATGTTCACGGCCAAGCTGATGGCCATCGCCCTGCTCATGAGCATTTTCCTGGTGGACGTGAATCTGTTCGGCACCCTGTTCTGGCCCGGCATCGAGAGCCGAGGCGGGCTTGTCGACAACTGGGCCAGGCACATCTTCGTAGTTGGCTCGGCTGGACTATTCATGGCCCTGACCGTGGCCGTAATGCGGGGCGCGCTCGTCGTCCTGTTCAGCGGCTGGCTGTTGCGGCGGCTCTCGGTACTCCTGCAAACGCTGCTGATGGGCCTGTTCGTCCTGCTGCTGGTGGTGACGCCGTTCATCGGGATGAGCACCCGGATGCTGGTGACGTCGCGGCATTGGATTCTTTATTGCCTGCCCAGCGTGTGGTTCACGGGCCTCTACGAATGGTTGAGCCCAGCCACCAGGAATCAGGCGTTTCGCGAGATGGGGCCGGGCGCCCTGCAGGCCCTTGGCGTCGTCCTGCTGCTGTTTGCGGTCACCTACCTGCCTGCTTACCGGCTGCAGGTAAGGCGCGTGGTGGAGGCCCCGGAGCCTAGCCCCAGCGGTCCAGGATTCGTGCGGAGGACTCTCGATGGTCTCCTGAACCGGTTCGTCCTGACCGGAGCCGTGGAGAGGGCCGTATTCCATTTCATCAGCGAGACCATTGCGCGCAGCCCGAAGCACAGGCTGTTCCTCGCCATGTATGGCGGCCTGGGTGCGGCACTCGCCTTCTTTCACTTCACGGTGGGCCGGAACGGCAAGCTGCAACTGCCGCTCGTGCTCTCTTTCATCCTGGTCTCGGGACTGCGGGCCGCGTTCAACTTCCCGTCGGAGCTCACCGCCAACTGGCTGTTCCAGATGACGGACGCGCAGATCGCAAAGCCCTGCCTGCGGGCCACCCGCAAGTGGATCGTGCTCTGCGCGATCGTGCCCATGTTCGCCGCCTTCGCTGTGATGGAGTTCCGCTACTTCCCGTGGCGCCAGGCGGTTTACCATCTGGCGTACGGCCTGACGCTCTCTGTCGTGATCCTGGAACTACTGTTCCTCAGCTACCGCAAGGTGCCGTTCACCTGCTCGTTCTATCCGGGGAAAGTGAACCTGGTCGGCCTGCTGGTGATCTATGTCCTCGGCTTCACCACCTACAGCGAATGGATGGCGCGGCTGGAGGTCTGGATGTACGGCTCAGTGCCGGCTACCCTGATCTTCTACGGGACGGTGGCGACGGTCCTCATCCTGCTGGGGATCTGGCGGCAGACCCTGCTGAAAGAGACCACGAACGTCAACTATGAAGACATCGATGAGGGCTCGATTCACACCCTTGGCTTGGTCATTCGCTAGCGCGGGAGGGTCGTCATGCTGGAACTGGCCGGACTCACGAAGTACTACCGCAACAATGCCGTTGTTGATGATGTGAGCTTCCAGGTGCTGCCGGGCGAGGTCACCGGATACCTGGGGCCTAACGGCTCAGGCAAGTCGACAACGGTCAAGATGATCACGGGACTGCTGGCGCCCAGTGCAGGCAAAGTCCTGCTGGACGGCCGCGACATCAGCACGGACTGGACCGGATTCAAACGACGCCTGGGGTATGTGCCGGAAGAGGCGATCCTGTACTCTTACCTGACAGGGCTCGAATACCTCCGCCTCATCGGCCGTCTGCGCGGGTTACGGGAACGAGAGGTCGAGCAGCGCGCCAACGACCTGCTGGAGCTGTTCTCCTTGCACGCCTTCCGGCACGGCGCGATCTCCACCTACTCCAAGGGCATGCGCCAAAGGATCCTGATTTCCGCGGCGCTGATGCACAACCCTGACCTCCTCATCCTGGATGAACCGCTTTCGGGTATGGACGTGACCTCGGCGCAGTTGTTCAAGCATCTGCTGGACGAACTGGCGCGCCAGGGG
Source organism: Paludibaculum fermentans (assembly GCF_015277775.1). NCBI lineage: Bacteria > Pseudomonadati > Acidobacteriota > Terriglobia > Bryobacterales > Bryobacteraceae > Paludibaculum > Paludibaculum fermentans. The sequence goes on along the minus strand of NZ_CP063849.1, from coordinate 7,129,346 downwards.
AAGATGATCCTCTACATCTCTCACGTGTTGGAAGTGGTGGAGCGCGTCTGCGAGCGGGTTGTCATCATCTACAAGGGCCGCATCATGGCCAACGACTCTGTCGAACGCCTGAGGGACCTCATGCATCTGTCTTCGCTGGAGCAGATCTTCTCGGAACTGGTGGAGCAGAGGGATTTGCAGGCCGTGGCCCGCGACATCGCAACAGTGATCCAGCCTGGGCGAGTGTGATATCTTGCCCACGATGCTACGTTCAACGCTTTCTCGTCGTTCCTTCCTGGCAACGGCAGCGGCCGCCACCGTTGTTTCGGCTAAAGGCAAGAAGATCCCAGTAGGTTTGGAGTTGTTCTCCGTTCGCGACATGCTGGCAAAGGACATGATGGACACGGTCCGTCAGGTCGGCAAGCTTGGCTATCAGGGGGTCGAGTTTTTCTCCCCCTACTTCTCCTGGACCACGGCCCAGGCCAAGGACGTCCGCAAGTTGCTCGACGACCTGAATATCAAGGCGTTCTCCACGCATAACAGCGCAAGTTCATTCGCACCGGAGAATGTAGACAAAGCCATCGAGCTGAATACGATCATCGGCAGCAAGTTTATTGTGATGGCGAGTTCCGGAAAAGTGGAAGGGCTGGACGGCTGGAAGAAGGTCGCAGCCGCGCTTTCCCAAGGCCATGAGAAGTTCATGAAGGCCGGTATCCGCGGGGGTTACCACAACCACCAGACGGAGTTTAAGCCGTTGGAGGGAACGCGGCCCATCGAGATTCTGGCGAAGGAGACGCCCAAAACGTTGATGCTGCAGTTGGACATCGGCACCTGTATCGAAGCCGGCTCCGATCCAGTCCTGTGGATCAATCAGAATCCGGGCCGTATCAACTGCATCCACTGCAAGGACTGGTCTCCGGACAAGGAACTCGGCTACAAGGTGCTGTTTGGCGAAGGCGTGGCGCCCTGGAAGAAGATTTTCGAGGCCGCTGAAAAGAAGGGCGGCATCGAGTACTACCTGGTGGAGCAGGAAGGCAGCCGCTTCTCTTCCATCGAGACAGCGCAGCGTTGTCTGGAATCGTTCCAGAAGCTGCACGGCTAGAAGTCGTCCACATGCGTGAGGGGGCACGCTCCCGCCCCCTTCCCTGCCCGCTGCAAACTCTTCCTCCCCGCCAGATACCCTTCCCTTGCCTTCGCGTCTGACGACACTGATGCGAATGCTCAGATTCTCTCTCCCACTTGCTCTGGCCGCGGCTGCCTGGGCCCAATATCCGGGCCTGACACTGCCCCCGAGCGGTAACAATCAGAAAGCAGCGGTCATCCAGTTTATCGGCCCGGTGAAGGTCAGTATCGAGTACTCCAGCCCCGCCGTGCATGGCCCGGATGGCAAAGACCGGCGTGGACAGATCTGGGGCAAACTGGTTCCCTACGGCATGACCAACCTGGGGTTTGGTAGCGGCAATCCCGGGCCGTGGCGCGCCGGCGCCAACGAGAACACGGTCTTCACGGTATCGAACGATGTGATGATCGAGGGCAAGCTGCTGACTGCCGGGCGCTACGGGCTGCACATGCTGGCGGGCCCGGAAGAGTGGACCCTCATTCTGTCCAAGAATTCCGATGCCTGGGGCAGTTTCTTTTACGAAGAGGGCAAGGACGCTTTGCGAGTCAGCGTGAAACCCCAGAAGCATGACTATCGCGAATGGCTCACCTATGAGTTCACGGGCCGCAAGCCCGCGCAAGCCACGGCGGAACTCCAGTGGGAAGATCTGTCCGTCGGTTGGACGATTCAAGTGCCGAATGCGAACGACATCTACATCTCTCACCTGGAGAAGGAACTCACCACCACTCCGGGTTTCAGCCACGAGGGCTATATTTCCGCCGTCCAGTTCTGCCTGGCCGAGAACACCCACCTGGAACAGGCATTGAAGTGGGCCGATGCCGCGATCAACATGCGCTATGTGGGGCAAGCGAATTTCCTAACACTCAGCACCAAGGCCCAGGTTCTGTCGAAGCTGAACCGGGAAGCCGAGGCCAAGGAGATCATGTTGACAGCGCTGAACCATCCCACCGCCACACCCCTGCTGATCCACCAGTATGGCCGGCAGTTGCTGAACGACAAGAAGAACCAGGAGGCGCTGGAAGTGTTCCAGCTGAACGCGAAGCGGAACGGCGACGTCTGGCCGGTGAATGTCGGTCTGGCTCGCGCCTACGCCGCGGTCGGCGACAAGCCGAAGGCGCTGGAGCACGCGAAGAAGGCTCTTGCCCAGGCGCCCGATGAGGTAAACCGGAAGAGTCTAGAGAGTATGGTGGAGTCACTCTCGCACTGAGGTGCCGTGCCGCCGGGCGCGCGGCTGAATATGCTACGGGCATGCGCGACGGGCGACTCATTCTTTTCATTCTTGGCGCGCTGGGCATCGCGTATGCGGTGTTCGGCGCGCTTCACGATATCGCCTCGGGACGCCAGGACTCCTACTGGCTTGAATACGCGTTTCTGATCCTCAGCCTGCCCGCCACGACGCTGCTCCACTGGCATGCGGTGCAGACGCTGCCAGCACGTGAGCGCCTGGTGTGGCTGCTGACAGCGTCCGCGCTACTCGCGCTGTTCTGCCTCGCGGCGGCAACCGCCTCGGTCCGGCCGAAGCACACCAACGACGCGGCGGTCGGGTCGGCCTTACTGGTGATTGGAATCCCCCTGCTGGCGGTGGTGGGCCGCCAACTGACTCGCGCCGCATCAGGGCCTCATGAGAAAGCGGCCGATTGACGTCACACTGCGCAGGCAGGGAGGCATTCGCCATATACTGACGGCAGAGAACTTTCCCGATGCCGACCTCCGAAATCTCCCGCCGCGCTTTTGTCGCCTCTCTGGCTGCCGCCAGCCAACTGTCCGCCGCCGATGACGGCTGGCTTCCCCTGTTCGACGGCTCCTCGCTCAAAGGTTGGAAAGCCAGTGAGAACAAGGGGACATGGAAGGTGGTTGACGGTCTGCTGTCGAACGATGGCGGACGCTCACACCTTTTCTATGAGGGTCCAGTGAAGGGTGCGGACTTCCGGAATTTCGAGCTCGAAGCGGAGGTAATGACCAAGCCGGGCTGCAACTCGGGCGTCTATTTCCATTCCACCTATCAGGAGACGGGCTTTCCGCAGAAAGGCTTCGAAGTCCAAGTCAACAATACGGCGACGGGTGAGGGCAGCTACCGGGAACGCAAGAAGACGGGATCCCTTTATGGGGTCCGCAATGTCTACAAGCAATTTGTGCCCGACAACGAGTGGTTCAAGCTGCACATCTCGGTACGCATGAAGAACGTACAGGTGCGGCTGAACGGAATGTTGGTGGTCGATTACAACGAGCCCAACCCGCCCGTGATTGCCGAAGGCTCCGAGCGCGGCCGGTTCCTGGATCACGGGACTTTCGCGCTGCAGGGTCACGATCCGGGCTCCCACGCGATGTACAAGAGCATCCGTGTCCGGCCGTTATCCGATGAGCTCCCCACAACGAAGATCGCTTATCCGCCGCCGGACCAGACCTTCGTGGACATCATCAACTACGGCGCACACAACATCCCCATGGTCGATTTCCATGTGCACCTGAAGCTCGGACTCACTCTCGAGCAGGCGCTCCAGAAGTCGCGCCAGGATGGCATCATGTACGGGATCGCCGTCAATTGCGGCAAGGGCTTCCCCGTCCAGGACGACGCGACGGCCCGCCAGTTCGTCGAGAGCCTGAAGGGCCAACCGGTCTTCGTCGCCATGCAGGCGGAAGGCCGCGAGTGGACGCAAATGTTCTCCAGTAAGACAGCGGCGCTCTTCGACTATGTCTTCACCGATTCCATGACGTGGACGGACAATCGAGGTCGCCGGATGCGGACATGGCTGCCGGATGAAGTCGGCACGATCGCCGATCCGCAGGAGTTCATGGATACCCTGGTCGATCGCGCCGTGGGGATCATCGACAAGGAACCGGTCGATATCTACGTCAACCCGACGTTCCTTCCGGATGCCATTGCGAAGGACTATGCCAGCTTGTGGACTGAGGAACGGATGAAGAAGGTGGTGGCGGCCTTGGCGCGGAACGGCGTAGCGATGGAGATCAACAACCGGTATAAGCTGCCCAGCGCCCTATTCGTTCAGATGGCAAAAGCCGCTGGCGTCAAGTTCACGATGGGTACGAACAATACAGGTCCGGCCGATCTTTTGCGCTGTGAGTATGGTCTGCAAATCATCAAAGAGTGCAAATTAGGATGGCAGGACTTCTTTGTTCCGGGAGCCTCCGGACCTAAGGCAGTGGAACGCAAACCCAACGCTCTCAAGGCGTGAGAGACAACCTCAAACTGTTGAATTTTCCAACGATATCGGCAACCTGCAAACATCATTGAAACTGGCATAGCGATTGCTACGTAAGGGGAACTAACGAAGGGTGCAATAAGCTCTCTGAAGGCGTTCCAGCTTCTCCGTAACGGGTGATCGAGATTGCCGCTGCCCACCAGCAGGGCCTTCTCACAGAGCTGTCGGATTTGTATGTAGTGTAGCCTGGGCTACAATCCCGGGCTTCACCACTCGGCTTCTCCGGAAATTCTTACCGGAAGTTCAGCCGATATTACCGAACCACCGCCATGCTGAGGGCATTCACCTAGGAGTGGTGCGTACACACGCGCCGTTAGTGAATTCTGCAGTTGGGTTGGTAATGCTCTTACTAGGAATACGGGTTGGGGTAGGAAGCACGCTCCTGATCGGGCTGCTGTTCAATTTAGGGACGCTGCATGCGCAGATGTCGCCGGGAGAGCTGTCCCATTCTCACCAGGCATTGGAGGGCGCGCTAAAGTGCGCCAGCTGCCACAGTTTTGGAACAGGTGGAGCGCATCTCAAGTGCCTGGATTGCCACGTGGAGATCCGCCGGCGCCTGGAACAGAAAGCCGGCTATCACGCACAGATCATCCGGGGAACCGGCAACGCCGCTTCCAGTGACTGTGCCCGATGTCACGCTGAGCACAATGGGCGGGCCTTCGAGTTGGTCCGCTGGCGTGTTCCGAAAGCCAAGTTCGATCACCGCCAGGCCGGGTTCATGTTGCAAGGACGTCACGCCGGGCTGTCCTGCCAGCAGTGTCACCAACCCAAGCATATCCTGGACACCGCCAGGCAGGAACTGAAACAGAACGACCTTTCCAAGACGCTGCTCGGCCTGAGTGGGGCATGCGCAAGTTGTCATGACGACATCCACCGCGGAGCGCTCGGCGCCAATTGTGAGAAGTGCCATTCGCAGGATCAGTGGAAGAACGCCTCCGGCTTCCAGCACGACAAAACCGAGTTCCCCCTCACGGGTGCGCATACCAGGGTCCGCTGCGATGGTTGCCACAAACCAGTCGCTGCGCTCGGCAACCGGGTTCAGTACAAGAACTTCGTTTTCCAGGAACAGTGCAAGTCCTGCCATGCGGACAAACACGGAGGGGCATTCGCGGCCGACTGCCAGAAGTGCCATACCACGGAGAACTGGAAGACGGTCCACAGCGAATCCACTTTCGATCACAGCCGCACGAAGTTTCCTTTGGTGGGCCTGCACCGCGCCGTCGACTGCCAGAAGTGCCACGCGACGGCCAACTTCCGGACACCCGTAGCGCATGAGCGCTGCATGGATTGCCACCGCGACAAGCACCAGGGACAACTGCTCGCCCGGGCGGGTGGGGAGTGCGCTGCCTGTCATAACGAGTCGGGCTGGAAGACCATACTTTTCGACTCGGCGGCGCACGCGCAGACCCGCTACCCGTTGGGGGGTGGACACGCGAAAGTAGCGTGCGGTAACTGCCACCCCGGAGGAGGAACAGCCCTGAACTTCCATCCCGCCTTCGACTCCTGCCTGCGCTGCCACAAGGACCGCCACGCCGGGCAGTTTTCCGGCGCACCTTGGCGGAACCGCTGCGAGCAATGCCATGACGTCGTTGGGTGGAAGACGGTGCGCTACACCCTGGTGGATCACGCGAAGTCGAGTTTCCCTCTGGCCGGCGGCCACAAGGCGGTTCCATGTGCCGACTGCCACCACTCTGCCAGTGCGGCCGAACCCATTCAGTACCACGGGTTGAGGCAGGAATGCGCCGCCTGTCACGAGAATCCACATAGCGACGCGGCCAGCCCGGCGCTCAAGGGCAACTGGTCCTGCGATCAATGCCACACTGCGCGGAACTGGCGCGAGACTGCACCGTTCGACCACGGCCGGACCGCGTTTCCACTGCTCGGCCGGCATCGCGGGGCTCCCTGTGTTGGATGCCACAAACCCGCGACAGCCAATGCCCGCAGAACAATCGTGTTTCATACTGCGGGCAAAGAATGCGCCGCCTGCCATGCGGATGTCCACGCCGGGCAGTTTCGCGGCTCCGGCCAGCCACAGCCGGATTGCGGCCGGTGTCACGGGCCCACAAACTGGCGGGCCGACTCATTCGATCACCAGAAGCACTCCACCTTCTCTCTGTCCGGTGCGCACGAACGGGTGCCGTGCCGGATGTGCCACACCGGCCAAGCCGGTGCCACCGGAAGGGTGGTTGTCTATCGCGGAACTCCCAGACGTTGCGAGGCATGCCACGAATGAAGAGGATTGTCCTGACTCTGATCGCGCTCATGGGCTTGCCGGCCCTGCTGTCCAGCCAGACAGCACCGGGCGCCAACCGGACCCGCAACCCACATGGGCCGCTGAAGGTCGCTTGTGAGACCTGTCACACCTCCAGCAGTTGGCGTCCGCTCCGTGCCCAGCCGGAGTTCAATCACAACACAGAAACGGCCTATCCACTGCGTGGTATGCACGCCGGGGTGGCGTGCTCCGGCTGCCACGTTGCCAGAGTCTTCAAGGATGTGGGCCACACCTGCGCCGCCTGTCACGCAGATATCCATCGACGCCAGTTCGGGGGCCGCTGCGAGGATTGCCACACCGTCAAGGGCTGGAAGACCGCCGTCCAGCAGACACGTGAACATTCCAATCGATTCCCACTGGTTGGGGCGCACGCGAGCGTGCCCTGCGAGAGCTGCCATCGCGGCGCTGCGGTCGGGCAGTACCTTGGCCTGAGCACGGATTGTGCAGCCTGCCACACAGCCGATTTCGCGAAAGCCCAGAACCCGCCGCACACCAGTGGACGGTTCGCCATCAAGTGCGAGAGCTGCCACGGCATGGACACCTGGCGCGGCGCCCGCTTCGATCATCAGGCGGTAACCGGCTTCGCGCTCACCGGATCCCACACCACGCTGGAATGCCGCAGCTGCCACGTAGGCGGCCGGTATGTTGGAACGCCCGCGCAGTGCTTCGACTGCCACAACACGCAGTTCGCATCCACCACCGATCCGAACCACGTACAGGCCGGATTCCCCCGAGAGTGCCAGACCTGCCACACCACCTCGACCTGGCGCGGTGCTGTCTTCGACCACGCGGCGCGCACAACATTTGCTCTCACGGGTGCGCACACATCGGTGGCCTGCTCAGCCTGCCACGTAGCCGGGCGCTTCGCCGGGACACCGCAGCAGTGCGACGGCTGTCACATGCCCGACTATCAGAAGACCGTGAACCCGAACCACGCCGCGAGTGCCTTCCCGAAAGACTGCGCGAGCTGTCACACAACCACAGTCTGGAAGGGCGCCAAGTTCGACCACTCTCTCAGCCGCTTCCCATTGACAGGCGCGCACACCTCTGTCGAATGCGCTCTGTGTCATGTGGCGGGCAAATACACCGGCACGGTTCAAACCTGCGACGGCTGTCATATAAAGGCCTACGAGACCAGCACAAACCCCGCGCATGTTGCAGCCGCATTCCCGAAGACTTGCAACACCTGCCACAACACCACCCAGTGGAGGGGCGCCCAATTCGACCATGCGGCCAGCACGCGCTTCCCCTTGACAGGTGCGCATACATCGGTGGCCTGCCTCGGCTGCCATGTCGGAAACAAGTTCGCCGGCACAGCAGCAACCTGCGAAGGCTGTCACTTGAAGGACTTCACGGCCGCCAAGTCACCGGAGCACGCGGCCGCGGGATTCCCGAAGGACTGCACGGTGTGCCACACCACGACACAGTGGAAGGGCGCGAACTTCAACCACAACGCGATGACCAAGTTCCCCCTCACAGGCGCCCACTCTCCACTTGCCTGCCAGAGCTGCCATGTCGGCGGCCAGTTCGCGGGCACGCCGCAGACCTGCTCTGGCTGCCATTTGAAGGATTTCCAGGGAACGACTTCGCCCAATCATCAGGCCGCGGGATTCAGCCAGGAATGCGCCTCGTGCCACACAACCACCCAATGGAAAGGCGCCCAGTTCGACCACGGTAAGACCAGGTTCCCTCTCACCGGTTCGCACACAACGGTCGCCTGCGCCAGTTGCCATGTCGGCGGGAAGTACACCGGCACCCCGGCGGTCTGTTCAGGCTGCCATCTGAAGGACTACCAGGGCACCACGAACCCCAATCACGCGGCCTCCGGATTCCCAACAGACTGCAATGTCTGCCACACCACCGTTCAGTGGAAAGGCGCCAGGTTCGACCACGCCCAGACGAAGTTCCCACTAACGGGTGCACATACAACCGTCCAATGCGCCAGTTGCCACGTGGGCGGAAAGTTCACCGGCACGGTCTCCAACTGCGAAGGCTGTCACATGCCGGATTACCAGAAGACCATCAATCCGAATCATACTTCTGCCGGGTTTTCGACAAGCTGCTCCATCTGCCATACCACCACTCAGTGGAAGGGCGCGCAATTCGACCACGCAAGGACGAAGTTCGCACTGACCGGAGCGCACGTGGCAACCGCCTGCCAAAGCTGCCATATCGGCAACAAGTTCGCTGGGACTCCATCCACCTGTGAGGGCTGTCACACTCCAGACTTCCAGAAGACAACAAACCCCAATCACGCCGCAGCCGGCTTCCCAAAAGACTGCACGCTCTGTCACACCACAACCCAGTGGAAGGGTGCGGTTTTCAATCACACGACAATGACAAAATTCCCGTTGACCGGGGCACACCTTCAGGCGCAATGTTCACTCTGTCACGTGAGCAACGTCTTCAAAGGCACTCCACAGACCTGCGACGGCTGTCACCTGCCGGACTACCAGAAGACCACGAACCCGAATCATGCTTCTGCCGGGTTCTCCACCAGTTGCACCCTCTGCCACACGACCACGCAATGGAAGGGCGCAGTCTTTGACCACTCCAAGACAAAGTTCGCTTTGACTGGCGCTCACGTTGCAACGCCCTGCCAGAGTTGCCACGTCGGCAACAAGTACGCCGGCACCGTGTCCACCTGCGAGGGGTGCCACACTCCCGACTATCAGAAGACGACGAATCCTAACCATGTCACAGCGGGCTTCCCCAAGGACTGCGCCGTCTGCCATACAACCACCCAGTGGAAAGGGCAAGGGCGCCCTCTTCGACCACTCCAAGACAAAGTTCGCTCTGACCGGCGCGCATGTCGCCACACCGTGCCAGAGCTGTCACATCGGCAATAAGTACGCAGGCACCGTCTCCACCTGCGAGGGATGCCATACCCCCGACTACCAGAAGACGTCTACACCCAATCACGCGGCCGCCGGCTTCCCCAAAGACTGCATCGTCTGCCACACCACCACCCAATGGAAGGGCGCGAAGTTCGATCACACCGCCATGACCAAGTTCCCCCTGACCGGCGCCCATGTGCAAACGCAGTGCTCACTCTGTCACGTGAACGGCGTCTACAAAGGCACACCGCAAACGTGCGACGGCTGCCACCTGCCCGACTACCAGAAACGGTGAACCCGAATCACGCCTCAGCCGGCTTCCCCAGAGACTGCGCGGCCTGCCACACCACTACCCAGTGGAAGGGCGCGAAGTTCGATCACACCGCCATGACCAAGTTCCCGCTCACCGGCGCACATGTGCAAACGCAAGGGCGCCCTCTTCGACCACTCCAAGACAAAGTTCGCTCTGACCGGCGCGCATGTCGCCACACCGTGCCAGAGCTGTCACATCGGCAATAAGTACGCAGGCACCGTCTCCACCTGCGAGGGATGCCATACCCCCGACTACCAGAAGACGTCTACACCCAATCACGCGGCCGCCGGCTTCCCCAAAGACTGCATCGTCTGCCACACCACCACCCAATGGAAGGGCGCGAAGTTCGATCACACCGCCATGACCAAGTTCCCCCTGACCGGCGCCCATGTGCAAACGCAGTGCTCACTCTGTCACGTGAACGGCGTCTACAAAGGCACACCGCAAACGTGCGACGGCTGCCACCTGCCCGACTACCAGAAACGACCACCCCCAACCACGCCACCGCCGGCTTCCCCAAAGACTGCACGGTCTGCCACAACACGACACAGTGGAAGGGCGCCCAGTTCGACCACACGTCCATGACCAAGTTCCCCCTGACGGGCGCACACCTCCAGGCTCCGTGCCTGAGCTGTCACGTCAACAACACTTTCAAAGGAACTCCGCAGACTTGCCAGTCGTGCCACCTGGCGCTGTACAAGTCCACTACGAATCCCAACCACGCCGCGGCGGGCTTCCCCACTGATTGCACCGCCTGCCACAACACCACCCAGTGGAAGGGCGCGGTCTTCAATCACAGTGCGACGCGCTTTGCTCTCACCGGCAAGCATGCGACCACCCAGTGCAGCCTGTGCCATGTGAATGGGGTCTATGCGGGCACGCCCATGAATTGCGATGCCTGCCATCTGCCTCTTTACAACTCCACCACCAATCCGAACCACGTCACGGCAGGCTTCCCGAAGGATTGCTCAGTCTGCCATTCCACCACGCAGTGGAAAGGCGCGGTCTTTAATCATGCGCTGACGAAATTCCCGCTCACCGGCGCACATACCTCCGTCGCCTGCGCAAACTGCCATGTCGGCGGACGCTATACCGGCACCCCAACAGACTGCTACGCCTGCCATCAGAAGGTCTACGAGCAGGTTTCCAACCCCAATCACCTGACGGCCGGTTTCCCGCATACCTGTACCTCCTGCCACACCACCACGCAGTGGAAGGGTGCCAAGTTCAACCACAACTTCCCCATCTACACGGGCAAGCACGCCGGCAAGTGGACCACCTGCAACGACTGCCACACAACGCCGTCCAACTACGCGGTCTTCAGCTGTATCGATTGCCACGCCCACAACAAGACCGACATGGACAAAAAGCACAACGGGCGCAAGAACTACGTCTATGCGAGCCCTAGTTGCTATCAATGCCATCCGAAGGGGAACTCATAGCCATGTGGAGATGGATCGCCACATTTCTGGCGCCGGCAAGTGTCCTGCTGGCGCAGACAGCGTCTCCACCAATTCACATCCGCCAGGTTGTCGCAGGCGGTGTGTATCTGGACCAGGGGAGCGCCACCGGCTTGGCTGAGGGCATGAAGCTCACCTTCCAGCGTCTCGCTCCAGGTGAGGCTCGAATGTCCGCCAGAGCCGTCGGAGAAGGCGTCGTCGTCTCCGTCGCAACCCAGTCAGCCTTCTGCGAAATCAGAAGCACAGTCGACGACCTGCAGCCGGAACCCGGCGACCTAGCGCTGCTTGCCACCGCCGCCCAGGAAAACCTCGAGCGCATTCGCAACTCCGCCAGGCGTCAGCGCTACGCCCAAGTCGTGAGCTTCACCAGCGGCGATCCATTGGAGGAGGAGGTCCGCGAGTATGTGCCCAGCCCGCCGCTCACTGAAGAAGGCCGTCTCACCGGCCGTCTCGGTTTCGAGTGGAACTCGCTGAACGACCGCAGCGGTGCCGGTCTCTCCTCCCATCAGGAGGGCATGGCAATTCGGGTGGATTGGACCCGTATCGAGGGAACTTATTGGTCGATCTCAGGTTATTGGCGCGGTCGTGTGAATTCGACCAGTGGCGGCCAGGCGCAAACCCTGACTGACCTCGTGAACCGCACCTATCACATAGGCCTGTTCTACTCGAATCCGCGCAGCCCCTATCAACTGGGCTTCGGACGCGTCCTGCTGCCCTGGGCATCCAGCCTGAGCACGCTCGATGGCGGCTACCTGGCACGCTCATTCGGGAAGACCCTGACGGCCGGTGTCTTCGCCGGCTCCACTCCGGACCCCACCCAGTGGAACTACGACCCGAATCGCCAGATGCTCGGTACGTTTTTGAACGCGCAGCGCGGCAACTATGAATCCGCCCGCTGGAGTGGCACAGTCGGTGTCGCCATCACTCGCGTGCATTGGCGCCCGGAACGCCAATTCCTCTTCGCCGAGAACTCCGTCTTTGTCGGCACAAAGTTCACGCTCCTTCACACAATGGAAGCGGACCAGCGCAACCCGAGGCTGTTCGATGGCCAGACCGGACTGCAGCTCACGAGAAGCTTCACCAGCACACGCTTCCAGCCCCACCGCCGGGTTACTTTCGACCTCAGCCACAACCATCTCCGCGGCACGCCCACCTTCGACATCCGTCTGCTGGGTACCGGCCTCCTCGACAACTTCCTCTTTCAGGGCTTCAGCGGCGGCATCCGCGTCCAACCCATCGACCGGCTGACGCTGAGCGGCAACTGGGGGCGTAGCCACCGCGAAAATGACCCGCGCTCCTCCCTCAACCAGATGTACAGCGCGAGTTGGAGCCAGTTGCCCTGGATCAAATCCCGGCTGGAAGGGCGCTACAGCAGCTTCACCAGCAGCTTCGGCACTGGCCGCTACACCTCCTTTACGCTCACTCGGAATCTCGGCGAGCAGTTACGGCTCGAGGCCCAGGCCGGGCAGCAGGAGTTTCACGGGGCGCTGACCCAGCAAACGCGCGCGCGCTTCATCGGCGGCAGCATTGACTGGTCCTTCTCCCGTCACTACTTCGTTACAGGCGGCTGGATGACCTACCGGGGCCAGGTTCAAAACTATGATCAGACTTTTCTCACAGTGGGGTACCGGTTCTAATGCTCGCCATCGCGTCTTGTTGTCTGTTTGCGCTCGCCGTCCCTGCCGCCGCTTCGCAGGATGCTCCAGCCACTCTGCTGCAGCGGGCACAGAACCGCGCCGAGCAGTTCGCCACCGAGTTCCCGTCCATGGCCTGCACCGAACGCCTCGAACAATTGAAGCTCTCCGATGGCTCCAAAGTGCAGGAGCACCGTGAGAGCGAATTCGACTACCTGCTGCTGGTGGACGCATCCAGTGGCGACTTCTCGGTGGAGGAATCCCGTATTGAGAAGAAGCATCAAAAGCTACCGGGGCAGCCGTTGCTCTCAACAACGGGCTTTGCCGTCCTGCTCATGATCTTTCTGCCGCGCTTCTCCGGCAGTTACCACTTCGAGCAACTGGAACCACAAATGCTCGACGGGGTGAAGTGGGCAAGACTGAGCTTCGAGCATGTCGGCACGAAGGATTCACCGTCAGTACTCGAGGTCTCGGGCCGTCAATACCCTATCCCCTGGAAGGGCGTTGCCTGGCTCGATGAGTCCACCGGCCAGGTTCATCAGATTGAATCGGATCTCCGCGAACCGCTGGAAGACATCGGCCTCGTCGGGCTCCACAGTCTCGTGCGGTACGGAGCGGTGGGGGCCGCATCACAGGTTTGGCTGCCGCTCTCCGCTGTCATCGATGCGCGCACCCGTCACCAGCACTGGCGCAACACACACACGTTCGCGGGTTACCGCCGGTTCTCGGTCGAAACGGAATCGAAGGTTACCCAGGTCAAGGGAGACACCACAGGTAAGCAATGAGTACTGCTCGAAATGAACTGCCCCATCGCCTGCGCGCCGCACTTCTCATGTTCGGCGCAATGGGGCTGATCCTCTGGCTCACCGCTATCGGATTCGACTACTATCGCCTGCCGCTGGCGGAACGCCCTGTCCACCCCAGGCATTGGCAACTGAGGCCGTCGGGACAGATCGGCCTCCGCGTGGGGATGCTCTCGCTAGGGATCTTCCTTTGCCTCTTCCTCTATCCACTGCGGAAGCACTGGAAACCGCTGCAACGAATTGGGAAAACGCGTCACTGGTTGGACATCCACATCATCCTGGGACTCGCCGTGCCGGTCCTTGTCACGTTTCACTCCTCGCTCAAACTGCAGGGCCTCGCTGGAATGGCCTACTGGATCATGATGGCGATCGTCGTCAGCGGCATCGCCGGCCGTTACCTGTACGCCCAGATTCCGCGCAGCGTGACAATGGCGGAGGTCAGTTTACGGGAATTGCAGGATACGAGCCAGGACCTGAACCGCGAGATCCGCAGCCAGGAAGTTTTCGACGGAGCAGACCTGCGCGAAGCCCTGCAATTGCCGTCCGCCGCCCAGGTGGATCGAATGCACCTGTGGCAGGCCATCGCCTGGATGTCGTGGCTGGATGTATTGCGACCCTTTCGAATGGCGCGCCTACGCCGGCGGGTTCTGAGCGGCAGCGAATTGATGTTCTCCCTGGGTGGCCTTCGAAGCTCGAACCATCCCGAATTGGAAGCAGTACTCGCCATCGTACGCAGGCAGGGCTGGCTGACGGCCAAGATTCTTTTCCTGCGGCGCGCCGGCGAGATCTTCCATCTCTGGCACGTCATTCACAAGCCATTCAGCTATTCCTTTGCGGTCCTCGTGTTTCTCCACATCGGGCTCGCTGTGCTGATGGGCTATTTCTGAAAACCGCGCGGCAGACCAGGCCGGCTTTCCGGTGCGCCGCCCAATCGATATACTTGGCACGTCATGAAACCGATACTCATCGCCCTTGCCCCGATTGTCTTGCTGGCCCCGCTTTTCGCGCAAGCTCCCGCCGGAGCCCAGGACCAGAAGGACTGGGTCCAGCTCTTTAACGGAAAGAACCTGGACGGATGGAAGCCCAAGATCACCGGCTACGCATTTGGTGACAACTTCGGCAATACATTTCGCGTGGAAGACGGCCTGCTGAAGGTCTCATACGACAAATACGACCAGTTCAACAGCCGCTTCGGCCACATCTTCTACAAGGACAAATTCTCGCACTACATCATCGCCGTCGAATACCGGTTCACGGGAGAGCAAGCCAAGGGCGGCCCGGCGTGGGCGTTTCGCAACAGCGGCATCATGATCCACTGCCAGCGGCCTGAGACGATGGGCAAGGACCAGGATTTCCCTATTTCCATCGAAGTGCAACTGCTCGGCGGCAACGGCAAGGATGCACGTAGCAACGCGAATGTCTGTACGCCCGGCACCAATCTGGTGATGGATGGCTCACTGGTGACGAAGCACTGCATCAATTCCACGTCGAAGACGTTCCATGGCGATCAGTGGGTACGGGTGGAGGCCGTGGTGCATGGCGACAGCGTCGTACGCCACGTGGTGAATGGAGAGACGGTGCTGACCTACGAGATGCCGCAGGTCGGCGGCGGTTCAGTCACTAACTTCGATCCCACGGCGAAACCCGACGGGATGCTGTTGAATGAGGGTTTCATCTCGCTGCAGAGTGAAAGCCACCCGATCGAGTTCCGCAAGGTGGAATTGCTGAACCTCGTGGGCTGCATCGACCCCAAGGCGAAAAACTTCAAATCGTACTACGTCAAGGCAGACAACTCAGCCTGCAAGTATTAGGGGAATGGGCCGGAGTGCGCGAACCCGGCCCCGCGCACTCCCTTAGAACGTTTTGAGACGGATGTTCTTGACTTCGATCTTCATCCCGGTGCTGGTGAGGTGGAGCTGGAGTCCGATCACTCCGTCCATCTTGCGTTTCGTGGTGTCGTCGTCCACCAGCGTGGCCATCACGTGGCCGTTGATCAGCTGGATGATCGTATTGCCACGGGCAATGATGTGGATCTCGTTCCAGTCGTCGTTCTTGATGAAAGCCTTCAGCTCCTCATTCTCTCCGACCTTGCCCACCATGCCCGTCTTCTTGCCGTCACCCACATAGGCAAACATGCCGCGTAGGGCGAGGAAGCCCCGGCCGCGTTCTTCATAGATCTGTCCCGTGTACTGCTGCTGTGCGTCGATGTCCGCCTGGTAGCCCTGCAGCACCCACTTCGCGACATCAGGCCGCTCGATACTGCGGTACTGGATGCCGCTGTTGCCGCCGGTCATCCGGTATTGCGCCTTGAATTCGAAGTCCGCCGGCTTGCCGCCGCGCCAAATCGCAAAGATGTTCTGCTTTGGCTGATGATCGGCCTTGGTCTCACCCACAATTGCGCCGTCTTCCACCCGCCAGAAATCCGGATCCACATCCCAGCCGTTCAGGCTCTTCCCGTCAAAGATCTGTGTGTAACCCGACTCTTCCAGCGGCGGCACCAGATTCGCCGGATTCATGGCACGGCCCGCACCGCGCGGACGACCCTGTGCACCCGCTGCCGCACCCGCCGGCGGCGCCTGCTGCGCGAAGACGGCGGCGCCAATCGCCATGCCGCAAACGATCACCCGCATCAGCTTGGATGGAACGCCATTCAGATTCATACCTTGCTCCTGGCCCCCTACGTAAAGTGGCAATAGCCCGGCGCGATTATATCAACTGTCCCAGGGTGGCAAGAACGACCTTCCGGACAGCTCCCAGATTGCCGGATCTCAGATCCGAGCAATAGCACCCAAAACCCTGCAGGGTCCTGACATGGTTTGATCGAACGTACTTGCCAACGGTCACTTTTGCACCATAGAGCAGGCCGCCGAGGCCACGGATCCGCCGGAGGCGACGTAAGAGGCAGCGCCTGAATGAGCTGTGTACGCTTGCATTCACACGCTTTCCAAACAGCACTGTGCCGGTACCGCCGCTCGATCCGGCAGCACTTTGGTATCCAGCGCTGACTTCCCCCACACCCACCGCCCGCGCCTCGCCGGGTCCCGTAGCCGGTGCCGATGGTGGTATGTTACTCAACATCGGCGGAGAGGCTGGCTGGATGAAGGATTTTGATCGATAGTCGCGATGGCGTCCGTCGTCGCGTGCACTTCCAATCCTATGCGTGCTCTGGCACCCCGTTTGTTAGCCGAGATGAGGAGATGGCACTGATGCGAAGACACTTTGTTTGGATCCTGGGACTGATGGGCTGCGGCCTGCTCTATGGCGCCGACTGGCCCACTGACGGCGGCAACCCGCAGCGTACGGCATGGCAGCAGGACGAGAAGATTCTCACCAAAGATAATGTGAAGAATCTGAAGGTCCTCTGGAAACTGAAGCTCGACAACGTACCGCAGGAGATGCATTCGCTCTTCGCGCCGATGATCGTCGAGAACGTACCCACCCCCAGCGGTCCGAAGGAGATCGGCATCGTCGGCGGAATCTCCGACAACATTTATGCCATCGACGTCAAAACGGGGAAACTCCTCTGGCAAAAGCATTTTGAGTATCCTGAGCCGGAACGCCGCGGCCGCCCGGGCGATCCGCTCTGCCCGCCTGGCATGACGGCCGCGCCGACAGTGGGCCCGGCCGCCGCCAATGGGGCACGAACGCTCTACGCCCTCGCGGGCGATGGCAAGCTGCACTCGTTGAGCGTAGGCGATGGGGAGGAAGTCGCGCCGCCGTTCCCCTTCGGCTATCCCAACGGTAAGCACTACTCGCTGAACCTCTGGAACGACATCCTCTTCACCTCCACCTCGCAGGGCTGCGCCGGCAATCCAAACCAGATGTGGGCAGTCAATCTGAAGGACCCCGAGCACAAGGTGATGGTCGCCCACCCGAAGAGCGGCGGACTCTGGGGCCGCAGCGGCGTCGCCATCGACTCCACCGGCACCGCCTGGGCGCCCACCGGTGACGGCCGCTATGACGCCGCCAATGAGGTCTATGGAAACGGTCTGATCGGTGCAAAAGTCACCGGCGGCGAACTCAAGATCCGCGACTGGTTCGAGCCTTCCAACTGGGTGTGGCTGCAGAAGCGGGACCTCGACATGCAAGTCACCCCCGCCATCTTCGACTACAAGGGCCGCGAACTGATGGTCACCGGCAGCAAGGAATGCCGGGTCTACCTGCTCGACACACGCTCCGCGGGCGGCGAGAACCACATGGTCCCCATGTTCCGCACCCCGCTGCTCTGTAACGAGGAAGTCGACTTCCAGTCAGCGGGAATCTGGGGCAGCATGGCCAGTTGGCTCGACGATAAGGGCACCCGCTGGGCCCTCACACCCTTCTGGGGCCCGTCTCATCCGAACTTCAAGCCTCCCGTGTCGCACGGCCCGGTGGAGCACGGCGCCGTCGTCGCCTTCAAGGTGGAAGAGGTCAACGGAAAACCGCAGCTGACCCCGGCCTGGATGTCCCGCGACATGGATCAGGCCGAGCCGCCCGTCATCGCGAATGGCATCGTCTTCGCCTACGGCAGCGGCGAGAACACCCGCCAAGCCTACCCCGACAAGGGACTGGCCGATTACAGCCCCCTCCGCATCAAGGCCTCCACTCATGCTGTTCTCTACGCCCTCGATGGGCAGACCGGCAAGGAACTCTACAACAGCGGCGACGAGATCTCGTCGTTCGTCCATTTCGGAGCCTTGTCCGTGGCCAATGGCCGGGTCTACCTCGGTTCGTTCGACAGCGTCCTCTACTGCTTTGGCCTGCCGGGGAAATAGCACCATGCAGCTCAATCTGACGATTCCGCCCCACAACGTCCGTGCCACGGGAATTCTTCGAGGTGATTTCATGAGATCGATTGGTGCACTGGTTCTGACCGCGATGGCAACCGCCGGCATCGCCACCCCGCAAGGCCGGCCGGTCGACTGGCCCTCCGCCGGGGGTGACGCCCGCCGCACCGGCTGGGCAAAGAGCGATGTCCGCATCACCAGGGACAACGTCAAGGACTTCCAGCTTGTCCTGAAAAGCAAAATCGACGGCCCGGCCCCGGGCAGCAAGGCCCTGACGCCGCCCGTCGTCATCGGCCTGCTCATCTCCTATAAAGGCTTTAAGGAGCTCGGCTTCGTCTACGGGAATTCCGGGGATCTGTGGGCCATCGATCTCGACCTGAACCGGCCATTCTGGAAGACAAAGCTGAATGCCCCCGCGCAGGGTGGACCTGAATGCGCCAGCCTCGCCACGGTCCCGGCCCTCACCCCGCCTGCGGTCTTCGGCCGCCGTCCAGGGGGCCCCAGACCTGCCGGTGGCGCTGCAGCCGCGACGCCACGCCCCACGCTGCCCGCGCGCCTGGGCGGCGGCGGCTTCGGTGGCTCCCGCTCCGTCTACGTGCTCGCCGGTGACGGCACCCTGCACATGGTCAACTCTTCCGACGGCAGCGATCAGTTCCCTGCTCTCAAGTTTCTGCCCGCCAACACCAAACCGGCCAGCCTGCTGATGACGGACAACACGGTCTATGCGATGACCACCGGGGGTTGTGGCGGTGTGGCGAACGCAATCTATGCCATCGACCTTGCCCAGGAAGAGACGTCCCCCGTCTCGTTCCCGCTGGCCGGAACCGACCCCAATGGCACTGGCGGTTTCGCTGTCGGCAACGACGGCACAGTTTATATCCAGACGGGCTCCGGCGTCTCCGATCCTGCCAGCGGCAAGTGGGGCAACGCGCTGCTCGCCCTCAGCTCCAAGAAAGTCGAGCAGAAAGACTACTTCCTCCTGCCCAAGTCCGCCGCCAGGAAGAATCCGGCCCTGAACGTCACCACTCCAGTAGTCTTCGAGTTCAAAGGCCGCGATGTCATCGCCACTGCCTCACCGGATGGCCGCATCGTCCTGCTGGATTCCAAGTCGCTGGGCGGCGCCGACCACAAAACGCCGCTGGCTCAGACCCCTGTCATCGCCTCTTCGCAGGGTGGTATCACAGGCGGACTCTCCACATGGGAGGATGCCGACGGTGCCCGTTGGCTCGCCGCTCCGGTCTGGGGCGCCCTCAACAGTGCCTTTAAGCCCGCGGCCGCAAATGGCGCTGCACCCAACGGATCCATCGTCGCCTTCCGCGTCGAAGAGAAGGACGGCAAGGTCGTCCTCGTGCCGGCCTGGGCCTCGCGCGACCTGAGGTCGCCGGTGGCTCCTGTCATCACGAGCGGCGCGCTCTTTGCCCTCTCGACTGCGGGCCAGGCCACGCTCTACGGCTTGGACGCCGCGACAGGCAAGGAACTCTACTCCACCGGTAACCAGGTCACGGTCCCAGCCAGCCTGACGGGCCTCACCTTGGCGAACGGCCGCGTCTTCTTCACCACCACCGACAACACGCTCTACGGCTTCGGCATCTTCATGGAGATCTGAAGCTGCTTACTGTTCCAGCGCAACGACACCCCACGGCGAGCCGGTGAGCTTCACTTTCCGGCTCACCGTGCGGGTGGCAAGATCCACTACCGAGAGATCGTTCGACGGCCCGTTCGCCGAGAAGAGCGTTTTCCCATCTGGTGAAAGCGCAATCCCCCAAGGCCGCTGCCCCACCTCAATCGACGCCTCCACCTTCCGATTGGCCGCATCCAGGATAAAAACCTTCTTCCCCCGGCCCGAACTCACATAGAGCGTCTTCGCGTCGGGTGACAGCAGCACCGCCATCGGCTTCACAACGCCGCGCTCTCCCAGTTGCACGGTATCCACAATCTTGTGCTTCACTGCGTCCACCAGCACCACGGCGCCATCGTTCTCGGCATTCACCCAGGCCGTAGCGCTATCTGGAAGAAATGCAATGGAGCGCGGCCGGCGGCCCACCTTGAACGAGTCCACAACCTTGTTCGTCGTTGTGTCTACCACCGCCAGAGTTCCGGCCTCTTCCGACGTCACAAAGACCCACTTTCCATCCGGGCTGATCCGGACCCCCTCGGGCTCCTCACCCGTCGGCAGCGTCGCGATCGCCTTCTCGGTCTCCAGGTCCACCACTGAGATCCCCGCCACATCCTCATTGGAGACATACATCCGCTTGCCGTCCTTGCTGATGTCGAAGTTTTCCGGATCCGAACCGCTGTGCAACACGCGCACGAGCTTGTTCTGCTTCACATCGAAGACGCCGATGCCGTCGGCGCTTTTGTCGGGCGGCGGCAGAGTGCTCTCATCCACGCCCGGCCCGGCGATGGGAGATCCGCTCAACGCCACATAGATCGTCTTGCGGTCCGGGCTGGCATGAATGCCTCGCGGACGTTTGCCTAGCGGCACCGTCGCGATCACGTTCATCGTCGCCGGGTCGATGACGCTCATATCGCCCGACGCCTCGTTCGTCACATAGATCCGGTAGGCCGAGGACGAGGGCTCGGGAGCGGCAGGCGGCCGCGTACAGCCAGCCAGCAGAATCGTCAACCCGGCCGTGAGCAGCGCGTATTTCCGTGTCGTCACCTCAGTCTCCTTTGAATGTGAACGTGACATTCTGTTGCGACGAAGGGGACAGCGTCACCGTCTGCTCCTCCGATCCGAATCGCTCCTGCCAGGCCGCCAGAGTGTAGGTGCCCGGAGGGATATTGCGAATCTCGAACGAGCCATCGGTGCCCGTCACCGCGAAATAGGGATGCGGCAGCACCCCCACCCAGGCGCGCATCCAGCCGTGCACATTGCACTTCACCCGGATCATCACCTCTTCCCGCACGAAGCGGCGTGACAGCGGCGGATCCTCCGGAGCCTGGCTATGATTCCACTCATAGTTGACCTTCGCCATCGGATGGATGTTATGCGTCACCGGATCGGAATTGGTTACCTTCAACGATTGCCCGGTCTGCATACCCAGCACGCGCGGTTCGAACCAGCAACCCTTCTGATTGATCACTACCGGAGTCGTGGGTGGCTCGAAGCTCTTGTCCTCCAACCCCTTCTTCAGGAACACGAAGACATTCGCCAGCGTCCCGTTGGGATTGACTACGATGTCCTCGTCCAGCACCTTGCCATCCTTGTGCAGGTGCGCACACTCCGGCTCCTGGTCCATATCGATCACCCGCCTCGCAGTCTTCCGCCCACTGAACCGGATGACCCCTCTGATCGTGCCCGCCGTGCCGGCATCGACTCGAAAATATGCCGGTTTCGCCTTCTCTTGCTTCTGTTCGGGCTGAGGACGGGAGCATCCGCCAAGAACCGCCAGCGCCGCCGCTCCCAGGGCGATACGCCACGCAGGGCTGTGTTGCATGTCTGGTGTTCAGTGTACTCAGTTGGCCGGCGGGCCCGCATCGGCCGGCATTTCGCCTGTCAGCGACTCAAGAAACGCCAGCAGGTCGTCGCGCTCGGCTTTGTTCAGCCGCAGAGGTTTGAGATCCTTGTCGAGCGCCGGATTTGAATTGCCGCCGCCGGCGTAGTATTCCAACACGGAGCGCAGCGTCTTCAAGCTGCCATCGTGCATGTAGGGCGCGGTCAGGGCGACATTGCGCAGCGATGGAGTCTTCACGGCGCCCCTGTCCCGTTCGATCTTGGTCTCCTGAAACCGGCCCTGATCCGTCAGCACACCTTCCTCATTCACGCCCACCCCAATATTGCGGAACTTGCCATCCGTGAACAGTGCACTCTTCGCCCCGATGGGATGGCAGGCAATGCAATTCCCCTTACCCGGATCGCGGAAGATCGCCAAACCGCGCACTGCGGCCGGAGACAGGGCGGATTTGTCGCCACCATACTCATACCGGTCGAATGCCGAGTTCCCACTGACCACCGTCCGCTCGAAACTCGCCAGCGCCTTGCGCACCTGGCTCATCGTAATGGCACCCGGCCCGAACGCCTTCTCGAACTGGGAGCGATACTCAGGGTCCGCCTGAAGCTTGGCGACCAGCACATCGTACTTCTGGTTCATCTCCACCGGATTTGCGATAGGCCCACCCGCCTGGTCCTCCAGTGTCCCGGCGCGCCCGTCCCAGAACTGCAGCGGACTATAAGCAGCGTTCACCACTGGCGGAGCGTTGCGCGTGCCCTGCTGGTTGTGAAACCCCGTGGAAAACCGCTTGCCGTCGGTGAACCCCTTACCCGGATCATGGCAACTGGCACAGGCGATCGTATCATCCGCCGAAAGCCGCCGGTCGTAGTAGAGCTTGCGACCCAGCGCCACGGTTTCCGCAGTCACCGGGTTGTCCTGGGGCACTGCCACCTCCGGCAGACCCAGCGGAGCCTTCAGCGTGATGGGCCGCCCGATCGGCCTGTCAGCACCAGGCTTCGAGCTTTGCCGGCAGGAAACGGCCATCAAGGCGAGGAGAACGACGGTACAACTCGACAGTTTCATGGATGTGCGACAGGGGCAGGCTTCCAGGCGCTGGCCAGGCGGGTCGCCTCCGCAATCTCTTCCTTTGTCATATGGACCCCAGCCGCGTCACGCAGTTCCGCTAGGGAATCGGAGTCCGGACCGTGCGTCGCCGAGGTAGCCAGCGAAAGCCACATATAGGCCTGCACAAGATCCTTAGGGACGCCCTTTCCAAAGCGATAGAGCAGGCCGATACTCGCCTGCGCCCACGGATCGCCCTGGTTCGCCGACAACAGATACCAGTGGTGGGCCTGGACATAGTCCTTCGTCAGGCCGCCGCGCCCCGCCTCAAAGTTCTTCGCAAGCGTGAACTGCGCCTCCGGATCACCCTGGGCGGCGCGGACTTTCAGAGGCGCGCGTCCCGGCGGCGGACCGTCCTGCGCAACAGCCAGTGTCGTGGCAATCAGGGCCAACAGCAGAAGTCGCATAGGCAATCCCAGCCTCTCCCTCTCATCCCGCGGTTTGATACACAATAAAACTAGCGCATCTGGGCGAGCGCTCTCTACTTCCAGCATACAAGGATGGTGCATGACAGGATCTCAGCCAGGCCACCGCATTCTTTCCAGGTCGATCGCTTGTTTCGCGTTCGCAGGCCTGCTCGGCACACTGCCCGTCGAGGCTCAGCAGAAGTCGAAGTTGCCGGAAGCACCGGGCCGGGCCACCACGGAGAAACTCTGCGGCTCCTGCCACGGAACGAATATCTTCCTGAACCGCCGCGAGAGCCGCGAAGGATGGAGCGGCATCGTCGAGGACATGATCCAGCGCGGAGCCAAGGGCGACGACGATCAGTGGGGTGAAGTCGTCGACTACCTCAGCCAGCACCTCTCGAAGAGCACCCCCGTGGCCCGTGTAAACGTCAATACCGCCGACGAAAAAGACCTGGCCGCCGGTCTTGGCATTCCCGACGCACAGGGTGCGGCCATCGTGAAGTACCGTACGGAAAAGGGCAAGTTCAAGACAGTCGAGGACCTGTTGAAAGTTCCCGGGCTCAAGGCAGCCACTATCGAAGCCAGGAAGAGCAGTATCGACTTCTGATTCCAGTCGACCGGCGCGTCCACAAAGGCGGACTCTACCGGGCTCGCCTGTTCGGGAATAGGATATAGAGATGCTGAATCTCCACCGCCGTGGTTTCCTCGCCGCGCTCGCCGTTTCCGCGGTCCCGTCCTTCGCCCGCACCTTGAAGACTGTGGGCGTCCAGTTGTACACCCTACGCACTGTACTGCCGCAGAAGCCCCTCGAGACGCTCAAGGCGCTGGAGGAAATCGGCTTCACGGAAGCCGAAGTGATCGGCGGCAGCCTCGACGCCATCTGGCCCAGCCTGATGCAGACCAAGCTAAAACCGGTCAGCGTCCACCTCGACACCGCCCTCTTCACCACCAACCAGGACAAACTACCCGCCGCTTTGGACGACGCCAAGAAGCGCGGTTTGAAGTTCGCCGTTTGCCCCTACATCGCCCCCAAAGATCGGGGCGGCGTTGACGTCATCAAGAAGCTGGGTGAGACGCTGAACAAGGCCGGTGAGACCTGTGCCAAGTCTGGCCTGAGCCTCTGCTACCACAACCACGCCTTCGAGTTCGAACCCGCCGCCGGCGGCACGTTGCTCGATGTCCTGATGCAGACCACCGATCCCAAGTATGTGAGCCTGGAACTCGACATCATGTGGTCAAAGGTTGGCGGGCACGACCCCGTGGAGATCCTCAAGAAGTACAACAAGCGCATCGCCCTCATGCACCTCAAGAATGTGGCCGCCGGTGTTGGACCGCAGTTCAACGAGAAGGTGGCCAAGGAAGCCTTCAAGGAAGTCGGCAACGGCTCCATCGACATCCCTGCCGTTCTGAAAGCCGCCTCCGAAGTGGGCGTCAAGCACTACTTCGTCGAGCAGGACCAGACGCCCGGCAACCCGCTCGATTCACTCAAGCAAAGTTTTGAGTATCTGAAGAAGACGAACTTCTAGCCGGGCTACGGCAGGACTTCAGCAGGCGGAGCTCCTTCATCAGGGGGAGCCCCGCGCCCGGCAGCCTTACCGCCAGTGGCCGCCGAACCAGATGTATCCGCCCCGCTTGGGAGCCCAATACCCGGGCACCCACGCCCCCCGCCCGCGCGGAGGTACCGCCCAGTACCCATTCGTCCAGACGTAGCGTCCGTGGTGCCACTGGTAGTACCCTGGCACCCAGACATGGCGCCGGCTCGGTTGCACCACCACGACCTCACGAGGCGGAGGAGGCGGCCCAAAGCGCACGAATACGTCCGCCGCGCTTGCAACGCCGCTCGTCAACGCCAGTGCAAAAACTCCAATCGCCACAAATCTCTTCATTGTGTCCTCACTTTCGTCCGCATTGGACTCACTGAGGTGATTGCAGTTCCGCTTCCAGATTATCTATCTATTTGAAACGAAACGAAGTAGCTGCGCCAACTCCTCACGGATTGTGGTCGAAAACCACCGCCGCTGCTCGAAATTCAGCACCACTGCCCGAATGGCTGGCTCCGCCATCCATGGACGCCTGTAAATAATACGGAAGCCCTTCGCCCAAACTTCCAGTACATGGAATACTGCTCCTGCCTGGTTCCAAGCCGAAGCACATAAAAAACCCCCGCCATCTCGACAAGGAGGGTGTCGGGATGGCGGGGGAACAGTCCTCCGATGAATGGGGCCGGTCGTAAGGTCAGCGACGACCGGCGTGGTTGCTCCGTGCAACCCGTCAGATGAGGAACGGCAGATGTTCCTCTGCCTGGCCTCATCTGAAGTTTAGAGATGTGCGGCGGCGGCGCCTTTGTCCTTGTAGTCCGCGCTTGCCTCGCTGGTGGAAGAGATGTCCTGGGCTCCCGTCTGCTTGAGCAGATCCCGGGCCCGGGCAATCTCATCCGATGAATCGCAATGGACAGAGAGAAGCACACCACCGGCCCGGATGTGTCCTTCATAGCGCTTGGCTTCGTACTCAGGGATGCCCATCCCCACCAACGCTCCAATGAAGCCACCCACCGCGCCGCCGGCGCCAAGTCCGGCCAGGGCGCTCAAAATCGGCCCAGCTGCGATGAGAGGCCCGATACCGGGAATTGCCAGCGCGCCAATGCCGGCCAGCAATCCGAGAACGCCGCCGATGGCGCCGCCGGCCGTCACACCGGCTGTGGTCCCTTCCGGCGCCTTCGTGTTCTTCTCGTGTGCGAAGTCCTTCGAGCCTTGATTGTCTGGAAGCAGGACGGAGATGTCATCGTTTGTGAAGCCGCCTTTCAGTAGACGATCCACGCTCTCTTCCGCCTGAACTCTGGACTGGTAGATACCAAACACCGCCGTCATTTTACTGGCCATTTTTTCGTCCTTTTCCGCAATCTTGTGTACAGCCCTGAATTCCGTGTCTAGCCCCGCTGGGATAGCGCCGGGTGCGCCGTGCAGCCGAAAAGGCGGCCGGACTCCGCGGCCCAACCACCACAGCAGGTACTACTTTCCGCCGAACCACGGAGGACTGAGGCGCCGTGGGAAGACGGATGAGTCCCTTCCTGGCGAAACTGCCCCCTCCAGCAACGGTCGACCGCGAATCCGCGGGCTGGCGGAAGACCTGGATCCTGGCATTTGCCTGGGTTTGTGCCGCAACTCCAGCCGGTGGCAGGCTGTTGTGCTGGACGGCTGGTGCGAGCCTCGATACTGCGCCAACGGACTTAAATTCCAAAGGACCCATCAGGCACAACAACGACACCATGGCCGTTGTGACCAGCGTTGCTGCCGCAAATGGAAAGTGGCCCATACGCCGTTCTGGCTGCAAGTCGGGGGCCAACATTCCGGCTGCCCGGATCCAAGTGTCCGGCCCCACGGCCGATTCGGCAGATACACGCCGGGGGCCCGGCCTGGGAAACTGGCAATCGCGTTCTCAGGCATCCAAGGCAAGTGGTGCATTTGCATGGGATCCTGAAACCACTTTCGAGTCTCGCCACGGCGGGATCACGGCTGACGATTGCCGGATCGCAGCCTTAATCGGATCCGTTTATCACGGCAATGCGTACGGGAAAATCGCGGTCCGGGATGCCAGTGGAGAGCGGAATGCTGACTTTAAGGTGATCGCGCGTGGTCACGTGACCGGATTTCGTCACAGGCCACGCATCACACTTGAAGATGGAGCCTTCAGTCGACCCTTTCCGCAACGAAAATTGTCCCGGCAACCAAACTCAGCGATCGGTTTCCTGGGAGCTGGAGACCAGAAACAGCCCACATCGGGCCGGCGGAAAGCGCTTGCGACTGGTCCTCCGCGTGCGGCTGCCCGCAGCATGAATGAGCCTAAGCGGATCGCCGAAGAACGCCGGGACCTTGCCGAACACACACATCTCAACGGCGCGGAACATCGCGGCAGCAACGACCACCTGACAGGACAGCAGACCTCCCGGCATAAACCGGAACACAGCACCACCGCTTACCTGCAAGCCCAGTGGGAGAACCGCATAAGCTGGATGGAGTACGGCGTGAGCGAAGTCAGCCGCGAACTCAGGGAAGAGGATATCGCGGCATTCGCCTATGAACTCTGGCAACTCCGGGGCTGCCCCGAAGGCTCGCCGCAGGAAGACTGGTATCGCGCCGTCACAGCACTGAATTCGCGGACACAGACGCATTGAGAGAAAAGGGTGTATCTGCACTGAGCCGCGGCCCATCCAAAATGGAAAGATGAGGATCGCAGCAAGGTGTTGAAACGGACCTCCACCGCGGTCAGGACCGCGTTTGTCCTGCGCGGGCGTTTTCGCCGCTTCTTTTCAGACCTGGGTCCCGGCCTGATTACAGGCGCCGCGGACGACGATCCGTCCGGCATCTCAACATACTCCGTGGCGGGTGCCGCGTTCGGCTATGCGCCGCTCTGGACCGCTATCTTCTCCTTTCCCCTGATGGCCGCGGTGCAGGTGATGTGCGCGCGCCTCGGTATGGTGACGGGGCTCGGACTGGCCAGCGTCATCCGAACCCGCTACCCGCGTTGGGCTCTATGGGGCGCCTGTGTGCTGCTGCTGGTGGCCAATGTCGTCAACATTGCCGCCGACCTGGGCGGCATGGCAGACGTCACCGAGTTGCTCACCGGAGTGCGTGCGTTCTATTGGACGCCGGTTTATGCCGTCCTGCTGGTGGGCCTGCTCTTCTGGACCAGCTACCGCACCATCGTCCGCATCTTTAAGTGGCTGACGGTGGCCCTGTTCGCCTACATTGGAGCGGCTCTCCTGTCGCACCCGGACTGGCCTGCCGTACTGAAGGCGACCCTGGTTCCTCACATCGAATGGACCGGAGCCTACTGGGCGACCCTGGTCGGCATCCTGGGTACCACCATCTCCCCTTATCTCTTTTTCTGGCAGGCCGCCCAGGAGGTGGAGGAAGAGATTGCGCTGGGGCGAGCCACGGTCAAGGAACGCGAGGGTGCGACGCGCAAGGATCTCAAGAAGTCCCGCAACGATGTACTCACCGGCATGTTCTTCTCGAACCTCGTGATGTACTTCATCATTCTGACCTCGGCCGCCACTCTGCATGCGCATGGCAAGACATCCATCTCCAGCGCTCATGATGCCGCGGAAGCTCTGCGGCCGCTGGCTGGGGACGGGGCATACTGGCTCTTCAGCCTGGGATTGATTGGTGCCGGTATGCTGGGCGTGCCCGTACTGGCCGGTTCGTGCGCTTACGCGATTGCGGAGGCGGCCGACTGGGTAGGCTCGCTCGAAGTGCACCCACCTCTGGCGCATGGTTTCTATGCGGTCATCGCCATCGCAATGGCCCTTGGCCTCGGCCTCGACTACGCCGGCCTCGATGCCGTCAGAATGCTCTTCTGGGCGGCTGTGGTGAACGGGACTCTGGCTCCGCCTCTGCTCATCCTCGTCGTACTCCTCACCAGCCGGAAGGATGTAATGGGGGAGCACCGCAACGGGCCGGCACTCCGATGGCTGGGCTGGCTTTGTGTCGCAGTCATGCTGCTGGCCATCCTGATCATGATCGTGACCTCTGTGACCGGATAATAGGATTTGCGCTGCGCGCCAGGCCACAGCTGGATCCGCGGCAAAATATTGGCAGGAAAGGCGATCACGGGCATGCATGACGGTGAGTTCGACCTCGCGGCCGCCGCGCGGCAGGAGATGGTTCACGAAGGCTTCGATCCGGATTTCCCTCCTGGCACGGACGCCCAACTGGCGGCGGTGAAGGCGCGGCCCGCGCCGGCCGCGATGAACGGCATCCGCGATCTGCGCCATCTGCAGTGGTCGTCCATCGACAACGACACTTCGCGGGATCTGGATCAGTTGGAAGTCGCTGAACGCGTCCAGGCTGGTATTCGAGTGCTTATCGCCATAGCGGATGTCGACTCCGCCGTGTCCTCCGGCACCCCCATCGATGGGCATGCCGCGTCGCAGACGACATCAGTCTACACAGGCATCAAGACGTTTCCGATGCTGCCGGAAGAACTGTCGACCGATCTGACCTCTCTCAACGAGGCGTCCGATCGTCTGGCGATGATTGTGGAAATGGTGGTCGCCGGAGACGGAGCTATTGCCTCCAGTGACATCTATCGTGCCCTGGTGCGCAATCGCGCACAGTTGACCTACAACGCAGTGGGGCCCTGGCTGGAAGGCACGGCCGGAGCACCACCCAAAGTCACCGCCCAACCGGAGCTGAACTCACAAATCAAACTTCAGGATGAGGCCGCTCAACTGCTCTCTCGAGAACGTCATCGCCTGGGCGCTTTGAATATCGATCGTGTCGAGGCCGAGGCCATCCTTTCCGGCGGACGCCTGCAAGGAATCAACGCCCGCGGAAAGAACCGGGCCACTGCCCTGATCGAGACCTTCATGATTGCCGCCAACGGAGTCATGGCCCACACCCTGCTGAATGCCGGCGCTCCTTCCCTGCGGCGCGTCGTCAAGACCCCGGAGCGGTGGCCGCGCATCGTGGAACTCGCCGCCCGCTACGGCGAAACACTCCCGGCAACGGCGGATTCCGGAGCTCTCAACGCATTTCTGGAGAGGAGGAGGGCGGCCGACCCGGTCCACTTCGAGGACCTGTCCCTGGCGGTGGTCAAGCTGATGGGTTCTGGTGAATACTCCTTCGCCCGGCCCGGCGACACGAATCAGGGCCACTTCGCACTCGCCGCTCACGACTATACTCACTCCACGGCGCCGAACCGGCGTTTCGCTGATCTGGTAACACAACGTCTGATGAAATGCGTGCTGGCCGGCCAGGCCGTGCCCTATTCCGGCGAGCAACTGGAATCCATTGCAAGGAACTGCACCCTCCGCGAGAATGCTGCTCGCAAAGTGGAACGGGTGATGAACAAGCGCATTGCCGCAGTGGCGCTGGAGCATCGTATCGGGGAGACCTTCGCGGCGGTCGTAACGGGCGTGACACCGAAAGGCGTCTTCGTCCGCGTACTGAATCCACCGGTAGAGGGCTTGCTCGTTCGCGGCCAGCAGGGTGTGGATGTGGGTGACCAGCTAAAGGTGAAGCTCGTCCACACGGACCCGCAGCTCGGGCATATCGATTTCGCGGTGTAGTGAGCTTGGCGGAAGGCGGTGATCCCGCAGTCGGTTCGCCGTCCGGTCACCACGCCTCGAGAGAAAAAAAGGGGATGCCAAACTATGCTGGCTTCCCCTTGAGGAGCGACTCAGGAATCGATGGTCAAGCCGTGGTCGCGCTTGACAGGCCGGAGCCGGTAACCGTCTCGGCATCCGCACCCAGGAAATTGATCAGCTCGCGATTCACATCATCCGCATGGGTCCACGTGATGCAGTGGGGCCCATCCTTCACTACGTACAGACGCGCACCAGCAACGAGTTTGACGGTAAGCAGTCCTGATGCCGTGATCGGCACAATACGGTCGGAATCCCCGTGAATGACCAGCGTCGGCACTTTGATTCGAGCTAGGTCGCCCCGGAAATCTTCATGCCACGTCGCCACGCAGTCGAGGCACGCCGTTGCGGAAGCCCCGGCCGCGACGTTCCAGCTGGCCTGCACCGTCTGCTCGCTGACGCGCTGCCCCAACAGGACATCCGCGTTATAGAAGTTGCGGAAGAACGAACTGAAGAACGCGTAGCGATCGGCCACAATTTCTTTTTGGATAGCCCCGAAGACCGACCCATCCACGCCGTCAGGATTGTCCGCAGTCTTCAGCAGGAAAGGCGGCACGGAGGAAATGAAGACAGCCTTGCTGACCCCCGCGTCTCCATACACACCCAGGTACCGGGCCACTTCACCCCCACCCATGGAGAAACCGGCCAGCACAAAATCGCGCAGCTCCAACTGCGTCACCAGTTCACGCAGATCCTGGGCGAAAGTGTTGTAGTTGTAGCCGGATGCAGGCTGGCTGGACTTGCCGAATCCGCGGCGGTCGTAGGTGATCACCCGGTATCCCTTGGCCAACAGCGCTGCCGTCTGCCGCTCCCACGAAGCGCCGCTCAATGGATAACCGTGGATCAGGACGACCGGCTGGCCCGAACCGTGATCTTCGTAGTACAGGTTAATGTTGCCGGAGTTTTCCCTGCCGGCAGTGATGTAGGGCATTCAAATTTTCCTTTGGCTTATGGGACGCGCCTGGCCGGCGATGAAACACCGCCGGCGTCGTCGATTGGTGCTGCCTAGAACTGAACGTGGGCTTCCAGGAACCACAACTGCTTGTCGGCCGTTCTGGAAACCTCGGTGAAGAGATCGGCTGACGATCTGTCACGATTCTCGTCGGCCACATCGATGGCCTTTCGGATCGAGGCGGTGTACAGGGCGTACCGGTCGATCAGTGCCGCCACATGGCGTTGCCCGTCGACTGCATCCAGTGGATACTCGGGCAAGGTCGAACTCCCTGCGGCCATGCGCACCGTCCCGGTGGCCACTCCACCCAGCGCGGTAGCGCGCTCAGCGATGAGGTCGATGAACGGGAAGATCTCCCCGGCCAGCTGATCGAACAGAGTGTGCAACTGGAAGAAGTTGGGACCCTTCACATTCCAGTGCGCCTGCTTGATCTGCGAATAGAGATCGGCAGTGTCCGCGAGACGGGCGTTGAGCAGTTCAACCATGGGTTCCCGCTCGGCTTCCGGCAGGTCGATTCGCGTGGGAAACGGCAGTAAAACAGTCTGTGTTTGATGCATTTGTTGCTCCTTCTTGATCTCGTTCAATTACTGCGCTGCACGGTAAGGCCCAATTTTTGGTGGCCCTCGATTGTGGGAGAAGGCCAGAATCCAGTGCCCGCGCGCTGGTCCACACCGGATATCCCGGCCTCTAACTGGAAGAGTCCTTCCCTCTTGTGGCCTGAACGCCCTTCAGCAAGGCGAGGCCCACCAGCACGAGGGCGCCAACCACAATCCATTGCGTCGCCACGTGCAGCAGCGCAGCGCCATAGATGAGTCCGCCGATCACGATCAGGAAGCCAACGATGTAGATTCCAAATGACATGACTGTCCTTTCTAGCTAAAGCCCGGCAGCCCGGCGGACAGGCTGCCCATCACGCAAAAAGACTGACTTGCTTCTGCGGCAATCCCTCGTCACTTTGTCGAACTGGCTTTCTGGGCTTTGACCTGTAGTTCGTTGACTACCTGCTGCACGTTCAGTACCGCGGCGGCTAGATCCTGGGCCTGTGTGCGGGCCGCCTGGGACGTGACTTCGCCGCTTAGGGTGACGACGTGATTCTTGACCGAGTACTTCACGTTGTCATGAAGCTTCGCCTGGATCAGCGCCGCATCCAGATTGTGTTCAATGGCCTTGTCGAGATCGGAGTTCACCTTCTTGGCGTCACTCTCGACGCCAACCGGAATGACTTCGATTTGGTTCGACACAACCTGGGCACCAGCCAGGGACTTCGCAATGGACTCCGCCTGCGCTTTGTCAGCGTCCTGGGTGACATGTCCGCCCAAAGTGACAACGCCCTTGGCCTGATCCTCTTTGACCGAGACGTCTTTAAAACCCGCTGTGTCCAGCGAGGCGCGAACGCTGTCGGTAACGTCCGCCGCTTTCGTGGATTGGGTTGCGCAGCCTGTCAGTGCCCCCGCCAGCGCCAGTGCCAGGAGAAACGAGTACGGAGTGAGAGCTTTCATGGTGGTCCTTTGATACGCGTGGATCAGACAACGTGACCAAGTGCACGATCAGGACCACCAATCCAGAACAACGAATTCCCGCCATTCGTCTCCCTTGCAGTGGGTTGCCGGTGTTTGTGCTCTTTACGGCTGCGGGACGCGCTAACGATATGCGGTCAGATGACCGTACGCGGTCAAAGCCGGTTTCTGCCTCCCCGTCCGCAGGTTGGCTGGACCGGGCAACGACGCAGGCCGGACGGCTCGCGATTCAACGGCCGCTGATCATACAACTCGCGTGGGTGCCGCCGAGAACAGGTAAACCAGCCCTTCGGAATAGGTTGGATGAGCGAAAATGGAGTCACGCAATGCTGTATAGGGCAGCCCCGCGCTCATTGCGAGTTGCACGGTAGCCATCATTTCGCCGGCACTGGAACCTAGTGCCGTGAAACCCAGAATCCGGTCATCGTCCACCCCGACCAGCGCCTTGAGAAAACCCTCCGTGTGCCCGGTCGTGACGGCCCTCAGCACCGACGCCATCGGCAACTTCAGCAGGCGGTACGGTGTGTTCGTCTTCCGGGCCTCAGTCTCACTTAGCCCAATTTGCGCCAGTTCCGGGTCCACAAACAAACATGAGGGCACAAGCCGGCCCGTGGTGACGCGCCTCCGCCCGGCCAAAGTCTCGCGGACCACCCGATGGTCATCGAAGGCAACGTGCGTGAAGTGGGGGCTCCCGGCGCAGTCCCCCACCGCGAATACGCCTTCGGCGGTCGTCCGTAGGCATTCGTCTACCTGAACGAAACCCGCCGCTGTCAGTGCCACCCCAGCCGCCTCCAGGCCGATCCCCTGGGTATTCGGAATCCTGCCTGTCGCGACCAGCAGGTGCGTGCCGCTCACCCGCGGCGTTCCTTGCCCGCCTTCCAGGTACAGCACCACCTGCTCGCCTGTGCGGCCCTCTACCTGCGTCACCCGGGCCCCGGTCACCAGTTCGATGCCCTCCCTCAGGAACGACCGAGTCACGGCCTCCGCCACGTCTTCATCCACACGCGACAGCAGCCGCTGGTTGCGGTCCACGATCGTGACCTCACTGCCCAGCCGGCGGAATGCCTGCGCCAGTTCCAGGCCGACATACCCGCCGCCAAGCACCACGAGTTTCGCCGGGACTACGCCCAACTCCAAAGCCTCCACATGAGTCAACGGAGCGCTCTCCACCAGTCCGGGAATTGGGTCGATCGAGGCCCTCGACCCTGTGCTGATCACGACATGCTCAGCCGTCAGGACACGCACCCCGCCGCCGTCCAGGGCCACCTCGATCGTTCGGGGGCCGCTAAACCGGCCCTCCCCGCGAATCAGCTCCACACCGGTCCGGGCGAACCGCCCCTCGTGCACTTTGATCAGTCCGTCAACCATCGTCCGTTTGCGGCCGCGCACGGTCTCCATCTCGACACCCGGTTCCGCCGGATGCAGCCCGAACTGGGCCGCCTGTCCCGCCAAATGGGCAACACTCGCCGAATAGATGATGTTCTTGCTCGGCAGGCAGGCGATGTTCGGGCACGACCCGCCAATGTAGCGCCGCTCAATCAGCGCCGTCCTCCGGCCCGAGGCTGCTTCGTTCCAGGCAATGTACTTCCCGGCCTCGCCGCTGCCCAACACCAACAGGTCGTAGGCTTCCGTCTGGGGTTCACTTCTTGTCAATCAGCCTCCCTGCCCCAGCCGCCCAGAGGCGCCGCCAGGAATTCGTTCATCGCCGCTGCAATCTCGACAACGTGCGTCTCCAGCGCGAAATGCCCTGTGTCCACGAACTGAACCACCGCATTCGGATTGTCCCGCCGGTACGCTTCGGCCCCCGCGGGCACGAAGAACGGATCGTTCCGGCCCCAGACCGCCAATAACGGAGGCTGCCACCTTCGGAAATATTCGTGGAACGCCGGATAAAGCTTCACGTTGCTGGCATAGTCCAGGAACAGATCCAGCTGGATCTCGTCATTGCCCGGTCGCCCGACCATGGCGGCATCCAGCGTATACCCTTCGGGCGCAATCACTTCCGGATCGGGAACCCCGAATGTATATTGCATCCGGATGCCCTCCGGAGAGAACACCGCCCGGACCGCCTGGCGGTTCTCCGCTGTCGGCGCCTGCCAGTAGTGCCGCAGTGGCGCCCACGCCCCGCTCAAGCCTTCTTCATACGCATTCCCGTTCTGCGAAATGATGGCGGCAATCCGCTCCGGCTGGGCCATCGCCAGGCGAAAGCCTGTCGGCGCTCCATAGTCGAACACATAAAGGGCGAACCGCTCCAGCCGCAGGGCCTCCGTGAAAGCCGCCAATGTGCCGGCCAACGCGTCGAAGGAATACTTGTACCCGCGTTCTGCCGGCACTTCTGTAAATCCAAAGCCGGGAAGATCGGGGGCAATCACCCGATACCGGCTGGCCAGCAGCGGCATCAGCGTCCGGAACTGAAACGAGGAAGTGGGGAATCCATGCAGGAGCAAGACCACCGGAGCGCCAACCGGACCCGCTGCCCGGTAAAACACACTCACGCCGTCCGCTTCCACACGGTGCACCGAGATCTGGGGTATGCCTGTTTCCAAGGTAGTTTGAGGGGACATCATATCCTCCGCAATCCCGGAGGCACCCTTCCTTATTCCAACTATAGGCGCCACACCCTCCTCCGGCATCCTGCGGAAAGGGCATTTTCCAGTACCTCTTTTTGCCAGGATCGTCTCCCCCAATTAGGGGAATCACCTGCACGTCACCGGACGATTCCTAGCCTTCTCAATCATCGCCAATCCCCTGTAACCACAGGCGGTTAGGGCACAATGGAGAGAATGACTCTGCTCAGCCGGGTCCGGGATTGGTGGACGGAATTCCTCACCGGCCGCAGCGCGTCTCCAAGAGCCGTAATCATCAACAAACTCGGCGTGTCCCTCGCCAGTTGCCCCGGCAGTACCGAGACACAGCACAGCATCCGGTGGAACGAAGTGGGCGCTGTTTTCGCCTATAAACAGGACTGCGCCACCGTCGACCAGATCTGCATCACCTTCGTCGACCTCGGCGGAGAGGTGCGTCTGGCCGTGTCTGAGGACGATGCCGGCTACCAGCAACTGGTGGAAGACCTCCCCAGGCATCTCCCCGGTTGCCTCGCGCCGGCGGACTGGTTCCAGCTCGTCGCCTTTCCTGCCTTTGAGACCAATTGGACCGAGCTTTACCGCATACCCTTCGTCTCCTCCCCAGACGGTGCCGTGGTTTCCTCGCTCGGCAGGATGGCCGATTCCGTCGTCCTGGCTGAACTGCAGCTGCTCACCAGCCACCTGAGGAATGCGATCCCCATTGGGCTGAAGGGCAGCCTTCGCTTCTGGGGCGAATGGTTTGGACGTCCCCACGACAAGGTGTATACGCTGGTTTCCTGCGAAATTGAACAGACGGCGCTACGCCTTCTCTTCGATCAGGGCGAGACACTTTCGATCTGGTCCCCCAAAGGACTAACCATCGACCGCTCGACGTTTCGCATTGCCGACGCCAGGCGTGTGCGCTGGGAATGGTTCGCCCAGGGACAGGCCACAAACCGGCAGACCCTCTATTTCATGGAGTTCATCCGCTCCGGAGAAATCATCACCGCCTCGACAAACGTCGATTGGTACGAGCCCAAGTTCCACCTCAATGCGGCCGAATCCGCCTTCGAACTGGTGAACCGCCTGGACTGAGTCCGGCCGCCAGCTTGAATTTTCAGTAACGATTGCCGGGCTGCCGGCACTATACTCCGAGGCTGCCGTGCGCCCGCCGTTCCCGCGGGCATGCCCATCTTGCTACGCGCTCAGGAGGGCTCAAACCATGCCGGATACCATTCGGTTCTTCCGGGACACTCTCAGCATCGACGAGAGTATCCCGGCTTCTATCCAGGCCAAAGCAGGCGACACCCTGGTGCTAGGCGGCCGGCAGGTGACACTGATCGGCCTGCTGCCGGATTGCAACTACATCATCCTGGCCGAGCAGCTGAACGTCGTCCGGAACGCGGGCACCTCTCTGGCGGGAGTCGGCGGCAATCCTTCCCCCTCCGTCACTGTGCTCGCCCGCGTCATCACCGGAGCCCCCTTGGCCATCACCGCCTCCGGCCTGGTAGGCGAAGACGGCGCAAACGGCGAACCGGGCGAGAGCGGCATTCAACGCCCGGAAGGCGGTGGTAAACCCATCGTGCTGCCAGGAGGCGCGGGAGGAGACGGAGAGAACGGAGGCAGCGGCGGGGCCGGCGGCAGGATTCTCGTTCGCTATGCCTCGGCAACCCCCAAGCCCACCGCCAGTGCGCCAGGCGGGAAAGGAGGCCGCGGGGGAACGGGTGGAGCCGGCGGGCCAGGCAAACCACGCGGTAAACGGGGACGTGGCGGGAAACTCGGCAGATCCGGCGGAGTGGGCACCACCGACATCGCCCAGGTGGCCGCGGAGCAGGTGTGGACGCTCCTCGACGCCGCCTCCGCCCAGGCCTGGGCCGCTTACCGTGCCGAAGTGGCCGGCTTCTTCTTCCGCAGGTTTGATCCCGGCTCCCAGCTCTTCGCCTTCGAAGAGGCGCAGGCTGCCCTGACGATCAACCCGAATGATCCCGATGCCCTCACCGTCCGCGACCGCATCGCCAACCGCCAGACTCCATCCGGGCTGGCTCGCGACCTAGACATTGCCCCTGACTTCCAAGCCCTCTCCCAGAATCTGACCGCGGAAATCGCCCTCGTCCAGAACTCCTTCCAAGCCTACGTCTCGGTGGTCACCCTGGAAACCATCGCCGATTCCATCCGCGACAGCCTCACACTCATGGCCACGCAGTTGGCCAACCGCCGGCTGGAAGCCCAGGCCGACGCCGCCATCGCCCAACAGGATGTGCGCATCGCCCAGGCCGAGGGCGCAAACCTCCAACTCCAGATCGATGACCTCGGCAAACAGATCGAGACCATCCGCGAGAGCCGCTTCAGCATCAGCGGCATTCTCTCGGATGTAGGCTCCATCGCCGGCGTGGTCGTTGGCATGGCCACCGGAGTTGGCGCCATCGTCTCAGTCGCCGGCGGACTCGCCACGCTACAGCGCGTCACCGATGGCCTCGACCTCGTGCAGTTCCTGAAATTCATGAAGGAGAAGCCTGATCCGAACAGCAATACCTCGGAGGACATCGAGGAGGTGAAGAAGCTCGGCGGCGGCTTCAAGGATCTCATCGAAGGCACGAATTCCTTCATCAGCTTCGGCAAGGTCATGGCCGATCTCGAGAACGCCATGTCGCTGCCCGGCCAGGACGCCATCGGCAAACTGCTCAAGCAGCAGATCCTGCTGGTGCGCGAAAAGATGGTCGCGGGCCTGCGCGAAACCCAGGCGAAGTCGCGCGTCGCCGCGGCCCAGTTCCGTGCCAGTAATCTTGCCGCCGAGCTAGCGCAAGTCCAATCGACCCTGGCCCACTGGTCCGCTGACGCAGCCGCGCTGAAGGCGGCCACCGGCCTGCTCATCCGCTCCGCGCGGGACGTAGTCGACATGGTGATGGAAGACGTCTTCCTTGCCCAGCGCGCTCGCGAGATCTACCAGTTGGACCGCATCTCCGGACTGCGCTTCGATTACGGCTTCCTGCACCCCGACATCGATCGCAGCCTGTCTCCAGCTACCCGCGCCAGCGCCAGCCTCACCAGCCTCTCCGGTATGGCTATCCAGGTCCTTGCCTGGGATCAAATCTTTCAGCAGTTGAATACCGCCCAAATCGGCTTCGACGTCATTCATCCGCAGCTCAGCGTCACCATCACCGATGCCGCTAAACTGCAGGCCTTCGCCGGCGGCCAGACCCTCGACTTCAGCCTCGAACTCACAGACATGCCCGACAAAATGTTTGAGCTGAAGGTAAACGCCATGAGCCTGGAACTCACCGGAGCCACCTCCGCCCAAAGCGCCAACATCTGGGTCACCCACTCCGGCCACTGGACCATGAAGCGCCGCACGGACGGCACAACCTCCGAACTCATCCTGCTCCCACGCTCTGAACTGTTTGCCTGCAGCCCCGGAGTCGGCACGTTGAAATCAAAGATCCCCGCGAATCCGCAATCGTCGGCGGAGCCGGGTCCGCCCTTCTCCTTCTGGGGCCGCGGCGTAGCCACCACGTTCCGCCTGCAGGTCTCTCAACCCTCGGTGATCGACCTCTCCCAATTGAGCGCGATCCACCTCACCATCGATTGCATCGGCTATGCCGTCCAGGGCAGCGGCTCGGCCACCCCGATTCATGACCTGCGGCCGAGGGTACGGGCAGTCCGCACCCCCGCACCCGTACTCGCCTTGGCTGCCGCACATTAGGGCCGCCCGGCCGGCTCCCCATCACGGCGCCTCAGCCGCCCTCGTCTTCCTCGGCAAGCAGATCGCCCAGGAAGTCCAAACGGCGTTCCCACATCGAGCGGCGTTCCGCGAGCCACTTCTGCAGCACCGCAAACCCGGCCGGCTCCACCCGGCAGGTTCGCACCCGGCCGGCCTTCTCCGTACGCACCAAGCCGCTCTCCTCCAGCACCTGCAGATGCTGCATCACTGCCGTCAGGGTCACGTCGAGCGGAGTTGCGAGCGACGACACCGACATCGGACCCGCACTCAGGCGCTCCACCAGCGCCCGCCGCGTGGGATCGCCCAGCGCGTGGAAGATCCGGTCGATGTCGTCTTTAGGGCTGCTCATCTCTCCTGTTTCCAAAAGCTTGCCAGAGGCAGCTAGGCGAGCGCTTGCCCCAGGTTGTCCAACAGCTTCTTCCAGCCGGCTTCCCGCATCTCCGGGCCATCGGCCCGTTCGAAAAACGCGCCTTGGTGCGTGCAGATCAGATCCGTGCCGCCTTCCACCGGGACCACTTCAATGGTCACCAGCGAACTGGAGAACCGATGCTCGCCCATCGCCATGCTCGACGCCGAAACGATCCGCCGGTTCGGGACGATGTCGAGGTAAGTGCCTTCGCTGATCAGCGGCACTCCCGGAAACGGGCTCTTGTCATTGAACCGGTAGCGCAGCCGCTCCGCGCCGCCCACCCGGAAATCCATCTCGAACTCCTCCACATCATGATGTTCACCCACAGCAAACCAACGTTTCTTCTTCTCCACCTCGGAGAAAGCGGCGAAGACCTGTTCGGGCGATTTCGGATACCTTCGTTCAATCACGAAAGTGCTATGAATCACGGGTTGATCGGCCATGTTCTTTCCTTTCTTGCATCCCGGCAACACTGAAGTCGTGACTTGAGTATTGAACGGACTGACCGGATTGTCAAGTTGAAACTTCAGTGTTGTGCGCGCGAGCCGACCGCCGCGACCGCCCCAAAAATGAAGAAACCCGATGTTGGCTGAGTCCAGAGGGCTCGCCAAGACCGGGTTCGTTTTCAAACAGTGGCTGGTTCTAGCTGGCCGGGTAGGCGTCAATTCCGCCGGTCATGTTCAGCACATTCGGATACCCGCTTTCGCGCAGCAGCGTACACGCCTTTGCCGAACGCATACCCGACTTGCAGTGCACAATCACCAGCTTCGACCGGTCGATCTCCAGCATCCGCTGCGGCAGTTGGCCCAGCGGGATCAGCGTCGCTTCCGGAATGTTCCGCGCCTGATGCTCGTGCGGCTCCCGCACATCAATCAGGACAAAATCATCCTTCCGCGCCAGCTTCGCTTTCACTTCAAGGGCAGAGATTTCTTTTGGCATTCCACAGAATTGATGATAATCGATCAGTTTGGTGACAGTCCGGTTCGTGCCGCATACCGGGCAATCCGGATTCTTCCGCAGCTTCAGCTCGCGGAACTTCATGTTCATGGCATCGTACAGCAGCAGCCGGCCGGCCAGCGTCTGCCCGATCCCCAAGAGAAGCTTCACCACTTCCGTCGCCTGGATCAGCCCGATGACGCCCGGCAAAATCCCCAGCACGCCGCCTTCGGCGCAGCTCGGAACCAGTCCGGGAGGAGGAGGCTCCGGATACAGGCAGCGATAGCACGGACCCTCTTCGGTCGCGAACACTGAAGCCTGGCCCTCAAACCGGAAGATCGAACCATAAGCGTTCGGCTTGCCCGTCAGCACGCAGGCGTCGTTCACCAGGTAGCGCGTCGGGAAGTTGTCCGTCCCGTCGGCCACCACGTCATAGGCGCCCACAATCGCCAGCGCATTTTCGCTGGTCAGGGCCACCTCGTGCTTGACGATATTGACGTTTGGATTGATGTCCAGCAACGTATCCGCCGCGGAATCCAGCTTCCGCCGGCCGATATCCTTCGTGCCGTGAATCACCTGCCGTTGCAGGTTCGAAACGCTGACCGTATCGAAGTCCACCAGTCCGATCGTGCCCACGCCGGCCGCCGCCAGGTACAAACCCAGCGGAGCGCCCAGCCCGCCGGTGCCCACCAGCAGGACCTTGGAATTCTTCAGCTTCTCCTGGCCCTCGGCGCCCACCTCGGGCAGCATGATGTGCCGTGAATACCGGTCCAGTTCTTCCGCCGTCAGGC
Source organism: Paludibaculum fermentans (assembly GCF_015277775.1). Taxonomy (NCBI): domain Bacteria; kingdom Pseudomonadati; phylum Acidobacteriota; class Terriglobia; order Bryobacterales; family Bryobacteraceae; genus Paludibaculum; species Paludibaculum fermentans. The sequence goes on along the minus strand of NZ_CP063849.1, from coordinate 7,087,947 downwards.
TCACGCAGCGCCTCCCGCAATCGAGGGCACGATACTCAGCGTATCGGCCGCCGCCACGGCAGTCTTCTCCTTGTCCAGGTAGCGGATGTCCTCATCATTCACGTAAATGTTCACGAACGAGCGCAGGCGCCCTTCGTCGTTGTAAAGATGGTTCTTCAAGGCGGGGTGCTGCGAGGTAAGCGACGCCAGGACTTCGCTCACGCTGGCGCCCGCTGCGTCCACGCTGCTCTGTCCGCCGGCATACTGGCGGAGGGGAGTCGGAATCAGGATTGTGGCCATGTCAGGATCTCTTCAGTCGATTCAGTTTGTGTATCGTTGGCCCGGAAGGCCTTGGCTTGGTTCAGCGCCCCGCCGACAATCGAAATCACGACATTGGAATACCACGGCCACGAGTTAGCCAGGTCCGTCGCCGAAAAATACGAGTCGCAGTCGGGGTGGGAATGAAAGAATCCCAGAACCTCGAGCTTCTGTTCCCGAGCCAGTCGCTGGGCGGCAAGCTGGTCTTTCGGATCCAGCTCAAATCGGTCCGATTGGTCGCCTTCGTAGGAATTTCGGCAGGCGATGGCGGCAGTGACGGTGCGTTCGTCCCCGTCGTTCAAAGTGCCCAGCATGATGCCGCAGCATTCACGGGGGTAGCAGTCGAGAGCGTGCCGCAACATCACGTCCCAGGGGTGCGGTTCGATTCGAATCACGTTTGTGCCTGTAGGATATCCATTCTGGAGTTTCTCTGTCAACATGGGCTGGATTCCCACCCCTACCCTCGAACCACCCGCAAACCAAACAAATCACAATACTAGTTGAATTGAAACGGACCCTCTCACAGCCGCGTCAGGAGGGCGTATGAAAAAAGCCTTGGTCTGCTTGATCGTTTCGGCAATTGGGGCAGGCAGTGCCTTCGCGCAGTCGTGGGGACGGGATTTCCAGCGCAATCACATCACGGCCGGCATCGGCGCGGCAGTTCCCGGAGCCGACCTGAAGCCGTACTACAAGGTCGCACCAGCCTGGACCTTTGACTACGGATTCCGGCCGGTGAAGTACCTGCAGCTCGATATCGGCCTCGACTCCGCCTACAATTCAGCCGACGTAAATGACTATCTCGACACCGGTTACGGACCGCTCCGCATCCGCGACTTCCAGTTCTTTGTCCCCATGGGCGCGCGTGTCGTCGCCCCCCTGGCGAAAGGCCGCGTGGAGTTCTACGGCGGCGGCGGCGGAGCCTACGCTCGCTACACCGAACTCCTCAAGCAGCCCAGCGACTACTTCCAGATCGGTTGCCCGGTCTGCCAAGCCCGTGACGGCTGGGGGTATTACGCGCTGTTGGGAGGCAGCGTCGCCCTCGACCGCGGCCAGCACTTCCGCCTGGGTGTCCTGTCCCGAGTCTATGTCGTCGACACCTCCGGCCCGCCCATCGGCGCTACGCCGGCAGTGAAGACTAACGACCGCTGGACCAACACCTACGCTACGTTCACGTTTAGTTTCTAGTTCTTACGGAATCTCAGGACTCTGGGCGGTGGCCGGTTCACCGCCCCAGTTCTGCCGGATCACCATCGTTTGGTCAGAGTAGAACGTCCGCCGCCCAGTCCCGCCAAACACCGCCGGAACCGCCTGAATCGCATACCCTTCCCCCGCAACCGACAGTTGGAAAAGGAACCCCGACTTCCGCCCGCCCGCCAGGTCGCCCGAAATCAGGTTCGCCCCGTCCGGTCCGGTCCCGCCCGAGGCCGGCGGTCCCAACTGGCTCAGCCGCTCCGCAAATTTCCCATACTGCGACGCATACTGTGTCTGCGCGGTAAGGATCGTCCGTACGTGGCCGATGGCTGCCATCTCGCGGGCATTCGCGAGGGCTGCATCCATTTTGGGGATGGCGATGGCCACGATCACCAGGATGATCGCGATCACGACCAGCAATTCGATGAGGGAGAATCCGCGGCGGCGGTTCCGGACCAGCTTCATGGCACTATCTCCTGACAGTTCAGATTTGGACACACCTCTCCCATGGCGCCGGCAAGGGCGTCTGGGGCATCACGCAATGGTCAAATGGATTTGGGTGGACAGACTTCGGGCTAGGCTCCCGGCATCAGCCGGAGCACAGCGGCAACTTGCTAATCGATGGCTACTTGATCTCTTTGCTGGCGACTGTGGCGGGTTCAGCGCCCCAGTTTTCACGGATCACCAGCGACTGGTCGGAGAAGAAGGTCCGGCGGCCTGTATTGTTGAAGGCTTGCGGTACGGCGGTCACCGTGTACCCTTCCTTCGTAATCGCCACCGTGAAGATGTAGCCCGTCTTCTGGCCCAACGCCAGATCGCCCGGGATCAGGTCGGACGCGGCAGGCCCTGCGTTTCCAGAGGCCGGCGGCCCTAACTGGGCCAGATTCTCAGCAAACTTCCCGAACTGCGAGAAGTATTGCGTTTGCGCCGTGTGCACCGTATTGATCTGGCGGATCGCCGCCATCTCCTGCGAGTGCATACGGGCATTGTTCAGTTTCGGAGCAGCGATTGCCGCAATCACCAGGATGATGGCAATAACGATTAAGAGTTCGATCAGCGAAAAGCCCCGGCGGCGGCGGTCCTGAACACGGCGCATGGCTACTCTCTCCTTTGAGAATTGTTCTTGACTCTATTCTAGACGCAAGGCAGGCCCGTGGCGTGCAAGAGATCTTACCCGATTCGTGCCGCGTGCAACCGGCGCAATGTCTCCGCCAGAGATTGTAACAGGTCCAGTTTCAGCGCATTCGCACCATCGGAAAGCGCCGCCGCCGGATTGTCATGCACCTCGAGAAAGACACCATCGATCCCGGTCGCGACCGCCGCCCGCGACAGCGGAGCAATAAACTCCGGCGATCCGCCCGACTTCGACCCGGCCGCTCCAGGCAACTGCACCGAATGCGTCGCATCAAATACCACCGGGTACCCGATCGAGCGCATCATCACCAACCCGCGCATATCCACCACCAGGTTGTTGTAGCCGAACGACGAGCCGCGCTCCGTCAGGATGATCTTCGTGTTGCCGGTCGACGCCACCTTGTCCGCCGCATGCCGCAGATCCAACGGAGCCACGAACTGGCCCTTCTTTATGTTGACGATACGGCCCGTCTTCCCCGCCTCCAGCAGCAGATCGGTCTGCCTGCATAGGAATGCCGGAATCTGGAGGACGTCAGCCACTTCCGCCACCTTGGCGCACTGGCTGGGCTCGTGGATATCCGTCAGGATGGGCAACCCCATCGACTTCTTCACACTCGCCAGGATCTTCAAGCCGGCCTTCATCCCCGGGCCTCGATAGGAATCCACCGACGAGCGGTTCGCCTTGTCGAAGGACGCCTTGAACACATAGGGAGCGCCCAGGCTCGCGCCAATCCCGGCCGCCAACCGGTGAATGCTCTCCTCTGATTCGATCACGCATGGACCGCAAATGAACTGCAGCGAACCATCGCCGAAAACCACGCCCGGGATTACAGTGATCGGTGTCATCTATCCAGCAAACAGCGGATTGGTTTCCGTTTCCATCCGTTTTTGGTGAAATTCGACGGCGGCGCCGATGAACGACTGGAACAGCGGGTGCGGCTCCAGCGGCTTCGACTTGAACTCAGGATGGAACTGGCACCCCAGGAAGTAAGGATGATCCGGCAGTTCGCAGATCTCCACGAACTTGCCGTCCCGCGACTGCCCGGTGATCCGCAACCCTTTCTCGGTCAAAGGTTTCTCGTACGTACGGTTGAATTCGTAGCGGTGCCGGTGGCGCTCGCTGATCACTTCCGTACCGTAGGCCGCGCGCGCAAACGAGCCCTCCAGCAACAGGCACTCATAGGCGCCCAGCCGCATCGTCCCGCCCAACTCTTCCACGCCCAGCAGATCCCGCAACTTATAGATAACAGGGTGCAGCGCGCCGTTGTCGAACTCAGTTGAATCCGCTCCGGCCATCCCGCACACGTTCCGAGCAAACTCGATCACCGCGGTCTGCATGCCCAGACAGATCCCGAAGTACGGCACCTGCTTCTCGCGTGCATAGCGGATCGCATTCAACATCCCTTCCACGCCGCGCTTGCCAAAACCGCCCGGCACCAGAATGCCGTCATAGTGTTCCAACTTGTCCACGCACTCCGGCCAGAACATCTCCTCGGACTCGATCCAGCTCATCTTCACCTTGACCCGATGATGGATCCCGGCGTGCAACAGCGCCTCTTTCAGCGACTTATAGGAGTCTTCATACTCCACATACTTGCCCACGAGACCAATGTGGACTTCATCTTTCGGATTCGCCAGCGCGTCCAGCATCGAAGTCCACTCGCTGAGGTCGCGTGGCCCTGCGGTATCCAGGTGCAGCAACTCGACAATCAGGTCGTCGACACCCTGCTCGGCGAACATCACCGGACACTGGTAGACCGTCTTCACGTCGTAGGCGGAGATGACCGCTTTCTTGTCCACGTCGCAGAAGAGGGCGATCTTGTCGCACTGATCTTCCGGCAGCGGCCGTTCCGACCGGCACACCAGGATATCCGGCTGGATACCCATGGCCCGCAACTCCTTGACGGAGTGCTGGGTCGGCTTCGTCTTCAACTCCTGCGCGGCGGCGATCCAGGGCACATACGACACGTGGACAAACAGCGTGTTCCGCCGGCCCAACTCGTGCCGCATCTGCCGGATGGCTTCCGTGAACGGCTGCGATTCGATGTCGCCCACCGTGCCGCCGATCTCACAGATGACGACATCGACGCCTTCGGCCACCTTGTGCGCCGCGGCCTTGATCTCGTTCGTCACGTGGGGAATAACCTGGACGGTTTTACCCAGATAGTCGCCACGGCGCTCGCGCGTGATGATTCGCTCGTAGATGCGCCCTGAGGTCAGGTTATTGTTTTGAGAAAGATGCGCGTGGGTAAACCGCTCGTAGTGGCCCAGGTCGAGATCGGTTTCGGCGCCGTCGTCGGTCACGAACACTTCCCCGTGCTGGAAGGGGCTCATCGTGCCAGGATCGACATTCAGATACGGGTCGAACTTCTGCATGTTCACCCGAAGGCCCCGGCTTTCCAGAAGGCATCCGATGGACGCGGCGGCGATCCCTTTCCCCAGGGAGGAGACGACGCCGCCGGTGACGAAGATGTACTTAGCCATGATTGGTGGTGGGAATAGAAGCAGTGAAGAGCAGCGATTCTACGTGCAGGAGATCCTCTGGCGTATCGACGCCAATCGTTTCGTAGCGTGTTTCGGCCACCCGGATGGAGATTCCGTTCTCCAGCGCACGGAGTTGCTCCAGTTTTTCGTTCTGTTCAAGGACGCCGGGTCTCAAAGTAGAGTAGCCGAGCAGCAGCGCCCGGCGATACACGTACAGCCCAATATGTTTCCAGTACTCCGCCGAGTCGCCCCGGTCGTAGGGAATCGGGTGGCGGGAAAAGTACAGCGCGCGCCCATCGTGACCGGTGACCACTTTGACAACATTAGGATTCTCAATCTCATCGCGCTCCACAATGCGCTTTTTCAATGTGGCCATTTGGCATTCTGGATCGTCTAACAGGACAGTGATGGCGGCATCGATCGCGTCCGGATCGATGAGCGGCTCGTCTCCCTGGATGTTGACGATGATCTCGGCATCGGTCGTGGAGGCGGCTTCAGCCACACGGTCCGTGCCGGATAAGTGATCGTGGCGGGTTATGACGACTTCTGCCCCAAAGCCGCGTGCCGTGTCGGCGATGCGCTCATCGTCTGTGGCGATGAGTGTGCGCTGTGGCAGCTTCGCAAGCCTCGTCCGCTCCCACACATGCTGGATCATCGGTTTTCCGGCCAGTGTAGCGATGGGTTTGCCTGGGAATCGGACGGACGCGAAACGAGCGGGTATGACACCCAGAATTTTGGGGGGCACAATCGAGCATAGCACAAAAAGTCCGCATGATATACTTGGGACACCAGACCGGGAGACAGATGTTTAAATTTAGCAGAAACTGTTTTATTTTCTGTCTCTTAGGCGGGATCATGGCGATCCCGGGAGGCCTCTCGGGCCAACAGCCGAGGCCTCAAATCACACCCCGTCCCAAACCGGGCGCCGACACGCCAGAGAGCGATCGCATCACCCCGAACCTGCGCATCGACACCAATGTTGTGTTGATCCCGGTGACGGTCACCACGCCGCTCAATCAGTTCGTCACCGGCATGGAAAAGGAGAACTTCCGCGTCTTTGAAGACAAGGTCGAGCAGGAGATCACCTACTTCGCCAGCTTCGACGCGCCGCTCTCCGTTGGCCTCGTTTTCGACGCCAGCGGCTCCATGGGCAGCAAGTTGAGCAAGAGCCGCCAGGCCTCCGCCCAGTTCTTCAAAACTGCGAATCCGGAAGATGAATTCTTCCTCATCCAGTTCAACGACCGGCCGCAGCTCGTCGTGCCATTCACCCAGAACACCGAGGACATCCAAAGCCGCCTCACCTTCACCCAGGCCAAAGGCCGCACCGCCCTGCTCGACGGCATCTATATGGCCCTGCAGACCTTAAAGAAGGCCAAAAACCCGCGCAAGGCCCTGTTGATCATCTCCGACGGCGGAGACAACTCCAGCCGCTACACCGAGAATGAAGTCCGCACCCTCCTCCGGGAAGCAGACGCCCAGATGTATGCCATCGGCATCTACGAACCCATCGGCTCCCGCAGCCGCAGCGCCGAGGAGCTTTCCGGCCCGGGCCTGCTGAGCGAACTCACCGAGATGACCGGCGGGCGCAACTTCCCGGTCGACAACCTCAACGACTTGCCCGACATCGCCGCCAAGATTGGAATTGAGCTCAGGAATCAGTACGTTCTGGGTTACATGTCGAAAAACCAGACCCGGGATGGGAAGTACCGGCGAGTCACGGTAAAATTAAACCAGCCGCGCGGGATGCCGCCGTTAAAGCCGCTCCACCGGCAGGGATACTATGCACCTACGCAGTAAGTTCGGCCTTCTCGCCGTCCTGGGCTCGTTGTTCCTTGGACACATTGATGCTCAGGTGAAGCCCGAGACCCCGGACGATCAAAGCGTGATTCGCGTCGATACGCGCCTGGTGGTGCTGCACTGCTCCGTGCTCGACAGCAAGGGCAGGCTCGTCACCAACCTTCCCCAAGGCGCCTTTAAAGTCTATGAGAACAAAGTAGAACAGCCGGTTAAGCTGTTCCGCCGGGAAGACGTGCCCGTCTCCATGGGCCTGGTCATCGACAACAGCGGCAGCATGCGCGACAAACGCCAGCGTGTGGAAGCCGCGGCCATCAAGCTCGTCAAAGCCTCCAACCGGCAGGATGAGGTCTTCATCGTCAACTTCAACGACGATGCCTATCTGGACGTTCCTTTCACCAATGAGATCGCCAAGATGGAAGAGGGCGTGGCTCGCATCGATTCGCGCGGCGGCACCGCCATGCGCGATGCGATTTCCATGTCGATGGACCACTTGAAGCAGGAAGGCAAGAAGGACAAAAAGGTCATCCTGGTGGTCACCGACGGCGACGACACCGCCTCCACCGGCATCACACTCGAGAAACTGGTCGAGAAGGCCCACAAACTGGACCAGGTCATCATCTATGGCATCGGCATCCTGGGCAAGGAAGACGCCCGGTCCCGCAAGAAGGCGGAACGGGCCATTGACGCGCTCACCAAGGCCTCCGGCGGCGCCAGTTTCTACCCCGGCGACGTGGCGGATGTGGAAGCGCTGGCCGAACAGGTCGCGCAGGACATTCGAAGCCAATACGTAATCGCCTACTCGCCGACCAATCAGAATCTGGACGGAACTTTCCGGACGATCAAGGTCACCGCCAACGGCGGCCGTTACACGGTCCGCACGCGCAGCGGCTACTACGCCTCTCCTGAACCGCCCAGGAAGAAATCGACCGCGGCCAACGGCTCACTCCAGTAAATCGGATGCTTTGCTTCCTGTGGAGATCGACGCGCGGCTACCGCCTGACACCCTGGCGGTCGCCCTACCTCCTGTGGCGCATCGAGACCTATTGGGGCCTGCACGCCGAACGCATTACCGCAGCCGACTTCTGGCGCTTCTCCTGGCAGCACCGCGCCGAATTGGTGCGCTTTCTCCGCTGGGCCGACCGCATGGCCCAGGGCTGAGTTTCTGGCTGCGGAATGCTTCCCGGATTTGCGCCAGCCGGGCCAACCGTGCCATATTAGAGATTGCGGAACTTGCAGCGCACAAGCAGTGTGCATGCGCGTAAGTTACTCCCTCCCGCGTCGCTGTTTAAAGCGCGCGTGACTTCAAGAGGATTCCAGCTATGTACGCAGTGATCGAAACGGGCGGAAAACAGTATCGCGTCTCGCCGGGCGACACCATCGTGGTGGAAACGCTGGCCGGTGATGCCGGCGCGGCTGTGGAGTTCGACAAAGTTCTGGCTATTGGCAAGGACGACGGCGAGCTTGTGGTGGGTAAAGACGTGGCCGGCGCGAAGGTGAAGGGCTCCATCAAGGGTCACGATCGCGCGCCCAAGATCCTGGTCTTCAAGTTCAAGCGCAAGAAGCAGTACAAGAAGACGATCGGCCACCGGCAGAACCAGACATCGGTGACCATCGCCGAGATCTTGGCGTAAGCCTTCTGAGCTAGGAGAAGATTAGTAATGGCGCATAAAAAAGGTCTCGGCAGCTCAAAGAACGGGCGTGATTCCAACGCGCAACGTCTGGGCATCAAAGTTTTCAGCGGCCAGGTTGTCACCGGCGGCTCCATCATCGTGCGGCAGCGCGGCACGCGCTACAAAGCCGGCGAAAACGTCGGCATCGGGAAGGACGATACCCTGTTCGCCACCGTCCCGGGCCGTGTCGAGTGGAGAGACCGCGGCCGGATGGGCAAGTGGGTTAGCGTCTTCGCTCTCGAAGGCTAGTTTTTCTTCGCTCCTTGAAGAGCGCGTAAAGTATCAGGCCGCCGGGCGGTGCTACCGCGGGCGGCCTTTTCTATTGTCGGTCGACTGATCGGATCAGGTGCATGGATGTTCGTTGATGAAGTCATTATTAAGGTAAAAGCAGGCGACGGCGGCAACGGGTGTATGGCGTTCCGGCGCGAAAAGTACGTCCCCAAGGGTGGACCCAGCGGCGGCGACGGCGGCCGCGGCGGCGACGTAGTCCTGGTCGCCAGCGAACACCACAATACCCTCCTCCATTTCCGCTTCAATCCGGAACACACGGCCGAACGCGGGCGCCATGGCGAAGGCAGCAACCGTACGGGCCGCAATGGCCGCGATGTCGAAGCGCCCGTCCCCGTCGGCACCATCGCCTGGGACTGGGAAACCGGAGAGATCCTGCATGATTTCACTTTCCCTGGCGACCGCTACACCATCGCCAACGGCGGAAGAGGCGGCCGGGGCAATCAGCATTTCGCCACCTCCACTCATCAGGCCCCCACTCGGCATGAGCCCGGTTCTCCTGGACAGGAAAAGCGCATCCGGCTGGAATTGAAGTTATTGGCCGACGTCGGCCTGGTCGGCTTCCCGAACGCGGGCAAGTCCACCCTGATTTCCCGTATCTCCGCCGCCAAACCAAAGATCGCCGACTACCCGTTTACGACACTCGAACCCAATTTGGGCGTCGTCCAACTGGACGACCTGCGCAGCTTTGTGGTCGCCGACATCCCCGGCATCATCGAGGGCGCCCACGAGGGCCACGGCCTCGGCATCCAGTTTCTACGCCACGTCGAGCGCACCAAGCTACTGCTCCACCTGGTGGACGTCAGTGAGATGAGCGGCCGCGAGCCCAAGACCGATTTCGACATCATTCTCAATGAGTTGGCCAGCTTCAGCGAGGAACTCTCCGGCAAGCCCATGTTCGTCGTGGCCACCAAGCTCGACGTCGCCCAGGACGTAAATCGCCTGCGTGCGCTCGAGCGCCGGGCCAAGAAACACGGCATGCCGCTCTTCAAAATGTCGGCTGTGACCGGCAAAGGCCTGAAGGAACTCCTGCGCGCCGTCGACGCCAAGCTCATCGAGATCCGGGCCGCGGAACAGCCGCCGCCGCCCCCCGCTCCGCCGATGGTGCGCCCGCACGATCGCGAAACGGAAGAACCGCAACCCGAAGAGTAATGTAAACTCCGCTCCGGCTCAGCGTTTCACTTTCGCTTTTTATTTGCCTTCGGGAATCTCTCCCATTAAGATATCTAAAGCAGCCCACTGGGGCTGCTATCTTGATCCAGGAGTGGAAAGTCCCAATGGCAATCAGCGAACTATTGAAACCTGAACTTGAGCAGGAACTCGCCAAGACACGGAAGACGCTCGAACGTCTGCCTGAAGACAAACTGACTTTCAAACCGCACGACAAGTCGTTCGAATTGGGCGCTTTGGCCACGCACTTGGCCACGATTCCGTTGTGGGGCAAGATGACGATGGGGTCCTCCGAACTCGACCTGGCCCCCGAGGGCAAACCGCTGGAACAGCCCAAGCGCATCACCTCGGCCGCCGACGCGTTGGCCCGCTTCGATCAGCACGCCGCCGACATCACCGCCGCGGTGGCATCGGCGACGGACGAGGACTTCCAAACTGAGTGGGCCCTGAAGATGAACGGCAATGTGATGTTCAAGATGTCCCGCTACACCGTGATCCGGTCGATGATCCTAAACCACCTCATCCATCACCGGGCGCAATTGGGCGTCTACTACCGGCTGTTGGACATCCCCGTGCCGGCCGTCTACGGCCCCTCGGCCGACGAACAGTAACACCTCCCTGCCCGGCTGGGGGCCGGGTGTCAGAGCCAAGGGCCGGTTGACGCCGGCCCTCCCCCTTCACCAGTCGATCTCCTCATCGGGAACGGTGGCCAGCCGTGCCGGCTCAGCAGCCGGCTCCGCGTGGGCTCGGCGTCGCAGGAAGACCATCAGCGCGAAACCGGCCACCAGCGTAACCGTCACGGGGATCACGATCAGCCAGGTGAACTTGCTTCCGGACGGCACCATCAGGATTCGCTCGCCGTACTGGCTGACATAGCGCTGCGTGATCTCCTGCTCCGAAACTCCCTGTTTATAGAGCCTGGCGATCTCGACCCGCATCCCGGCCGCGGCCTCAGACCGATGCACGGCTACGCTTTCCGCCCAGCAGCAGGGGGCGATGAATTTCTCCTGCAGGCGGTGGATGGCCTCATCCTGTGTTTCCGCCCTCAAACTCCCGGCCATCAATACGACCGTGGCGCCCAACGCCAAGCCCTTGAATATGGGTGACATAGAGATTCTCCTGAGCAATCAAAAGACGACGAGGCAGCCGTCCACGATAGGCGGCTGTCAGGGCGGAATTCAAATGGCAGGAGGAGGCGGGCGTTGAAAGAGAGAGAACTCCGCGGAACGGCGTGGCAGGCTTGCATCGAACGGTGCGGGCTCGTTGGAGGCGGGGACCTCAGCAACATTGGTCCGGCTTGAGTTCGCGGCCAAGCCCGGCAGGGCAGTGGGCAGCACAGCCCGCTGCAGGCATCCGGGCGGGCATCCGCGAGCAGCCTGCCAGCTGGAAACCGGAGCCGCTGTTCGCGTGTTGCGGCAGCAGCAGGTCCCGCTGCGCCGGCAGCAACTCATCCCGCAGGATTGTCCATCTTGTTGAGAGAGTGCGGGCAGAAAGCCCCAGGAGTAGGGACCCAATACCAGGCAGGCAAGCGCGACAACGGTTGCACGCAGATGCCGGAGTGAGAGGCCAATGCCCATAGTCGGGGTAGCGAACTACCCCAACTATAGCAATCGAGTGGAAGGTGTGAGGACTAGTGAACGTCGCCGGAGTGGATCATCGCTGTCGGGGCGGTGGCGTGCGGCTGCTGGGTCGTAAAGAACTGAGCTTCCGACAGGTTCTTGTAAACCTGCCCCGCGATGCCGGCCGCCACGGGACCGTTGACGCTCTTGCCGCCGGTCAGCAGGACCACCACCACGAGCTTGCTCTTGCCCACTTCGTTGAAGCTGCCGAACCAGCCCAGGTGCGTACGCGAGTCGGTGCAGGTTCCGGTCTTGCCGAAGATCGGCTCATTCGTGTCGTAGTTGGCGCGGCGGGCCGTGCCAAACTCCACGGCACCCATCATGCCGGGGCGCATCTCAGGAATCTGCTGGGCGATATCGAGCTGCCGCTTAACCTGCGGAACCAGGCTGCTCACTTCCGCCAGCGTGCGCGGATACTGCAGATAATAAAGGGTTCCGCCGTTGGCGATGGACGAAACGATGGCCGCTAGCTGCAGCGGCGTCAGGCCGATCGCCTCGCCGAAGCTCGTCATCATGCCGTTCGGAACGCCCTTCGGCTTCTCTTCCGGGAAGATCCCGGCGCTCTCGCCTTCGATATTGATGCCGGCCTTCTCGCCCAAGCCGAACAGACGGCCGTAGTAGTTGATCTTCTCGAAGCCGAGTTTCTCACCCACGTTGGCAAAGTAGGCGTTGTTAGACTTGGCCAGGGCGGTCGTCAGGTTGATCGACTCGCGGCGCGACAGCCGCAGGCGGGTTTCGCGCTCGATGATGCCTTCGCTCAGTCCGGCCAGGCCGGCCACCAGCTTGATGGTGGAGCAGGGCTGGTAGGCGCCGGTCAAAGCCAGTTTCTGGTTGACCATCGTCATCACGCGGCCCGTCGTGGGATCTACCACCACAACACTTCCGTTATACGGCCCAAGGGCCTGCACGGCGGCGCGGCGGATCGCCAGATCCTCACCATCCACTACGTCACCGTAAGTGGAGTCGGCGAAGGTCGGGGTGTCCCAGGGACTGTAATACTTCCTGACACGGCGCGGAGCGACTGTACTCCGGGCGGTTGCCGGTTTGATCGTGGCCGTGCCGGCGAACGATTTTGCGGCGGGGCTACGCTTGACGATCGTCGATCGCGAAACGGTAGTTGCGCCTGCGCGCCTCGATTTCGATCGTTTGGTGGAAGCGGTTGGGCTCTTCTGTGTGGTGGCGGTAACTGCAAACGCCGGTACAGCAGCAGAGAGGATCAGTGTGGAAATAATGCAAAGCGGGATAAGGAAGTTCTGCTTCATTCTGCCTTCCGGTCAACCAAATCTGAACTCCCCCCAGACGCCGACCAAAGCGCCCCCATAAGACTCCCCTATTTTGTTGTATCGGCAGGGGTTCCGTCAAGCTTCATATTCATGGGATGTTTTTTGGCGAAACCCTCAGCAAGTGACCCTAGAGCCCTGCGGGAACTCCGCCCTCCACTTGCACCGGAATTTGCGCGACAATGATGCGTGCTGAGAGTAAACAGATGAAGCTCTCGATGGGTACCTGGTCGTTTGCTTTCGGGCCGTATGCCGCGAACCCGAAGAGCATTCCCGAGATTGCTAGACGGCTCGCCGCGGCCGGATTCGACGGCATTGAACTCAGCGGCTATCCACCGCACGTGACGCCCGAGGCCTACGCTACCCCGGCGGCCCGAGCGGAACTGAAGGCGCTCCTCTCCGACCTTGGCCTGGGCATATCGGGCTATTCCTCAGACTTGGGCTCAGCCAACCCGACGATTCCCGAGAACAGAACCGCCTATCTCGACCTCTTCCGGCGCCTGCTCGACCTGTGCCACGACCTGGGCAGCCCCATGATCCGGGTCGATTCGGTGGGCGCGCCCGGCTCCATCCCGGACGAGGACTATCACACTGCGTTCCATCGCCTGGCCGACCTCTGGCGCGATTGCGCCGACGCCGCCCGCCAGGCCCACGTCCTGATGGCCTGGGAGTTCGAACCCGGCTTCCTGTTCAATAAGCCCTCGGAAGTCATTGAGATGCATGAACTGGTCGGGCATCCCTGGTTCCAGATCCTGTTCGACACAGCCCACGCCTACATGTGTGGTGTGGTGGGTTCGCGGCAGCATGGGAAACGGGAGATCCTGGAGGGCGGCGTGGCCGAGTTCATTGCCAAGCTCCACGGCTCCATCGGTGCGGTGCATGTCATTGATTCCGATGGCACTTTGGTGAACGACGACACCAGCACGCATCTGCCCATCGGGGAGGGCCATGTGCCGTGGCCGTTCCTGGCGCCGAAGCTGCTCAATATCCCCCACATCGGGTGGTGGTGCGCGGACCTCTGCTTCTACGAAGGCGCCTGGGAGAGGATCGACGACAACCTGCGCGCGGTGCGCGGACTGCTGGCCCCCGCGCCGGTTAAGCGCTGAATACCCCTGAAGGCCCCTCTCCGGGGACCGATTCTCCATGCCGTTCAAACTGGCAACTTTGTGTCTGATTGGAGCGTCCGTACTCGCGGCCCAGGATCCGCAGCCCGGCACCCTGCTCATCGCCAGTCCGCAACTCCGCGATGAAGGGTTTACCCGCACGGTCATCCTGATCATCCAGAACGACGGGCAGGCCGTCCGCGGCCTGGTGCTCAACCGGCCTCTTGGCGATGGCCGTTTCGCCGGCGGGCCCGTGGCCTCCGGCTTCCGGTCCCTGCTCCGGGTCCGGGCCGGCCAGAAGCCGCCCGCTGGCAGCAAGTTGGTGGACGGCGTCTACCTGCTTGACCGGGCGCAGCCCGCATCCCCCGATTCGCGCACCGTCGCCGGCTATACGGGCTGGTCCAGCGCTCAGCTCAAGGACGAGATCCGGCAAGGCCTGTGGCGTGTCATGCCCGCCAAAACAGCCATCCTCTTTGATCCCGAGGCCGGCACGCTTTGGCAGCGGCTCACAGCCATGGCCACCCATTAACGATATTCATGCCTGAATAGATCGAACCTATTCGCTGTTTATCTCCGGGCGCAGTACATTGGGGCTTTGGGCAGAGGTAAGATGACCAGCACCACCATGGAGTGTGACCTTCGTAGCTATACGCACGGACCGGACGCGGAAGTCTGGGAGAGATCCATTGGCGAGGTGCTGCAGTCGACACGCCAGGCCTGCGGAAACCACCTGGCTTTGGTCTCGCGCCATCAGGGCCTCCGCTACACCTGGGATGAGCTTATCCATGAAGCCGAGCGCGTCGGCGCCGGCCTCTTTGCCCTGGGCCTGAACCCGGGCGATCGTGTGGGCGTCTGGTCCACCAACTGCGCCGAGTGGGTCCTGCTCCAGTACGCCTGCGCGCTCTCCGGCCTGGTGATGGTCAACGTGAACCCGGCCTACCGGTCGCACGAACTGCGCTATGTGCTCAAGAAGAGCCGCATTCGAGTCCTGTTTCTCCACGAGTCCGATGCCCGCGCGAACTACCGGGCCATTCTGGCGGAATCCGTGGCCGGGGTTGAATGCGAACTGGAACGTGCGCTTTACCTGGGCACCCGCGACTGGCAGGCCATGCTGGACGCGGGCGAAGCGTTCCAGGCACCGCTCATCCTGCCTGGAGACGTCGCCAACATTCAGTACACCTCCGGCACCACGGGCTCGCCCAAGGGCGTGCTGCTCTCGCACCGGAACCTCATCAACAACGGCCGCTTCATCGGGGAACGCCTGGGCGCCAGCGAACTCGACCGCATCTGCCTGCCGGTGCCGCTCTACCACTGCTTCGGCTGCGTGATCGGAACACAGGTCGCCGCCGCCACCGGAGCGGCCATTGTCCTGCCCGCCGCCACCTTCGATGTCGTCAAAACGTTGGAAGCGATCGAAGCCGAACGCGCTACGGCGCTGTACGGAGTCCCCACCATGTTCATCGCCGAACTGGCGCACCCCGAATTTTCGCGCTTCGACCTCAGTTCGCTCCGCACGGGCGTGATGGCGGGAGCTCCCTGTCCCATCGAGGTCATGCGGCGCGTCATCGACGAGATGCACTGCCCGCAGATCACCATCTGCTACGGGCAGACCGAGAGTTCGCCGGTCAGCACGATGTCGAGCATCGACGATCCGCTGGAGCTGCGCTGCACCACGGTCGGGCGCGCCATGCCGGCTACGCAGGTGAAGATTGTGGATCCTTCCAGCGGCGCAACCCTGCCGGCCGGCGAACCCGGCGAACTCTGCACACGCGGCTACCTCGTGATGCGCGGCTACGATGGCGACGACGCAGCCACGGCCAAGGTGATCGATGCCGATGGCTGGCTGCACTCCGGCGACCTGGCGGTGATGCGGCCCGACGGCTGCTTCCGCATGGCTGGACGGCTGAAGGATATGATCCTGCGCGGAGGAGAGAACATCTATCCGCGTGAGATCGAGGAGTTCCTCTATACGCATCCCAAGGTGGCCGAAGCGCAGGTGGTAGGCCTGCCCGACGCGCGCCTGGGCGAGGCGGTACTGGCCTGGGTCCGCCTGAAACCGGGCGTCACGGCCACTGAGGAGGAGATCCGCAGCTACTGCGAGGGCAAGATCGCTTACTTCAAGATCCCCGCGTACCTCCGCTTTGTCGACGAGTTCCCGCTGACTGTCACAGGCAAAGTGCAGAAGTTCAGGATCCGCGAGCTCGAGATTGAAGAGCGGGGCCTGGCGCACCTGACGCGGACGCAGACGGCGTAGCTGATCCCGCAGCGGAACTCCAGGCTACTCTCACTCGTGCCGCAGCGCGGTCATCGGCTCCACACGCGCTGCCCGTTGCGCTGGCAGATAGGCGGCCAGGAGACCCGCTGCGGCCAACAGAACGACGGATACCATGATGGTCTTCGGATCCGTTGTGCTCAGGCCAAACAGCATGGAACCAACCCATCGCGATGCAGCCCAGGCCGCGGGCAAGCCCAGTAACACGCCAATCCCGATGAGGCGCAGCGCGCCCCGCGCCACCATCCACTGAACGCCTTGCGGCCGAGCACCCAGCGCCACCCGGATACCGATCTCCTTCGTCCGCCGGGCCACGCTGTAGGCCAGCAACCCGTAGAGCCCGGCGCACGCCAGCAACAGGCCCAGCACACCAAAGCCGCCGGCCAGGCTGGCCATCAGCCGCTCCTGCACGAGAGTCTGTTCCACCTGCTCGGACAGGGCCCGGACCTCCAGCGGACTGCTGGGAAACGCGGGCTGAAGCTCTTTGCGAAGTGCTTCGGCTACCTGGGCGAGGGAGCCGGAGGCGCGGATCTCCAAGGCAGCCGATCGGGGCGGCTGCTGGAAGAAGGGGACGTAGACCGTCGGATGCGATGCTCGTCGGAGAGCCCCGGCGGCTACGTTTGCGACAACTCCAACGATCTCGAGGTCCCTGGCCGGCTTGGCCACCGTGGCCATGAGATGCTCGCCGATGGGATTGCGGCCAGGAAAATGGCGGGCTGCGTAGGCCTCGTTGACGATCGCCACCCTGACCTCGCCGTCGTCGCGTTCAGTGAACTCGCGCCCCGCGACGAGGCGCGTCTGCATCGTCGAAAAGAACCGCGGTCCCGCCGCCACGAAGATGGCGTTGTCTTTCTCCGGCAGAACCTGTCCCTTGGGCACGGCCGCCTCTGACCAGGTGGAGCCGCTCAGCGGGGTGTGGCTGGCAATGCTCGCCGACGCAACACCGGGAAGCCGCCGGACCCGCTCCGGCAGGTCCTTGTAGAGCGCCAGTAACCGCTCGTCTTTGTAGCCTTCGCTCCGCCCGTCGACGTCCACCAGCAGCACCCCCTCGCGGCGGAAGCCCGGATCCACATTCTGCAGATTCTGCAACGTCCGCGCGAACAAGCCGGCGCCGATCAGCAGCATCAGGGAAAGCGCCACCTGGAGGCTGACCAGGGACGACAGCAGCCTGGACCGCGAACGGGCGCCGCGTGCGTCCTCCTGCAGGGTGTTCGCTCCGCCCAACGCAGTCGCCTGCAGCGCCGGAGCCAGGCCGAACAGTATACCGGTCGCCAGCGCCACCGCGCTCGTAAAGGCCAGCACCCGCCAGTTCGGTGTCAGGTCGAACTGCACCTGCCGCCCGCGGAAATGCCCGCCGGCCGACAGCGTACCCAACAGGAAGCGGGCCGTGACCCAGGCCACGCCAATGCCAAAGGCCGCGCCAATGGAAGCCAGCAGCGTGCTCTCGGTCAGCAACTGGCGGATGATGCGCCCGCGCCCGGCGCCAATCGCCAGCCGTACGGAGATCTCGCGCCGGCGGGCCGTGGCTCGCGCCAGCAGCAGGCTGGCCACGTTCGCGCAGGCGATCAGCAGCACCAGCCCCGTGACGCCCATCAGCACCATCAGCGGTTTCTGGAAGATCGCGCGAAGGAAGGTGTAGCCGGTCCCGCCCGGCACAAGCAGCAGCAGCGTTTCCTTCAGCTCCTTTCGTTGGGCCGCCGGCCACGCCGGGCTGACCTCGCGTTCCGCGATCTGCGGCCAAACCACAGCCAGGTGGGCCGTGGCCTGCTGGACTGAAAGGCCGGGCCGCGGCCGGGCGAGGACGCGCAGCCAGTAGTTGCCCCGGCCCAACAGCGGCTCATCCACCGGCTGCAGGCTTGGCAGTGCAGCCACGGCGATGGTGATATCGGCGGGAGAGCCGACGTTGGCGCCCGTGAAGCCGGCCGGGCTCACACCCACGATGGGGACGGCTTTCCCATTCATCGGGATCGTCTGTCCGATTACGCCGGGGCTCCGCGCATATTGACGGCTCCAGTAGCCATCGCTGATCACGGCCGCCGGCGCGGCTCCAGGCTGATCGTCCGTTCTGGTCAGCAGCCGGCCCAACTCCGGATTCAGGCCCAGCGTTTCATAGTAGGCCCCGGTCACCCACGCTCCAGGCACGCGGCTCAGGGATCCTACCGGGCCGATCGTGAACTCGGTACCGCTAAAGCCGCAGACGCCCTCGAAAAGGGTCCGCTCTTCCGCCAATGCGTTGACGATCGCGTAAGAGAAGGTGTCACCGGCAAATTCGGACTTCGAGGTTCCCATTTTGACCTGGACCAGCGCTTGCGGGTCCCGCACAGGCAGCCAGCGCAGCATCAACGCATCCACCAGGCTGAAGATGGCCGTATTCGCGCCAATACCCAACGCCAGCGAGAGGACGGCCGTGGCCGTGAAAGCGGGATTGCGCCGCAGGGTCCGGAACGCGTACTGCGCATCGCGGTACAGTTGCTCCAGCCAGGTCCAGTTCCATGCCGCGCGCCCCTCTTCGGCTACCCTCGTCAGGTTGCCCAGTTCGCCCGGTTCCGCCATCTCGGCCAGGGCGTTCAGTTCCTCCTGCATGTCGCGCTCTTCCGCGCGCCGATAGGCGGGCAGCAGGTAATTGAGCCGTCGCCGCAGGTTCACGACTTGCCTCCTTGCGGCAAGGGTCCCATTACATGGCCGACGGCGGCCACGAACTCGGCCCACTTCGAATGCTCCTGTTGCAGCTGTTTGCGGCCTTCCGCGGTCAACTGGTAATACTTCGCGCGCCGTTTGTGTTCGGAGACCTCCCAACTCGACTCGATCCAGCCCTTCAATTCCAGCCGCTTCAACGCGGGGTACAACGAGCCGAATTCAATGTCGAGCGCCTCGTTCGAACTGCTACGGATGGCCTTGGCTATGCCGTATCCATGCAGGGGCGCGAACAGGAGGGTCCGCAACACGAGCATCTCGAGGGTTCCTTGCAGGAGGTCCATATGGAGACAGTCTATATAAAGACTGCCATCATAACAATCGGTTTTGAGCGGTCTCTCGAAGATGTTACGTCTGCGTCGCGCCGGACGCGCAGGAGCACCTGTCGTCATTCACTTGCACGATTCCAGTCGCATAACTCCATTTGAATCTGCTTACACGCCCGTTAATTGCAAGTCATTTGCAGATACACCTTGACACTCAACTCGACGGGAATGTACTCTGAAGCGGACAAGAAGGTCCGGCCCGCCGGACTTCCACTCACGGGAAATACGATCCCAGCGCTGCCGTACGCAGCACAGCGGCCCCTAAACCGGCACACGCTCGAGACCGTCATCGAAAAGAGAAAGGTCTCCACGGCTAACTTTTGGCGAAGCACCGTGGAGACCCGGCTATCGGCAACCCGAAGGCTGGCGACACTCCCAATTCTAGGTCGCCAGTCCTTCATTGACAACGGCGCGCGGAGCCCGCGCGGCGAAGGAAGGATGCTTGACTACAGAACTGCTGCCCATGCGCGGCCCGGGTGAGTTGTCCCCATCAGGCCCGGCGCATCTACCCGGAACCCGCACCAGGCGAGGTGCGCACCGGCGATGAGCTTCCTCGACAAGCCCCAGCCCCTCTGGTGGCGCAAGGCCCTGTTCCAGATCCACCTCTGGGTCGGCCTGTTTGCGGGCCTTTATGCCATCGTCATTGGGATCTCCGGCTCCATTCTCGTCTTCAAGCAGGAGCTCGCCGCACTCACTTACCCCCACCTGATGCGGGCCCCGAATCCGGACCGCCCTGAGCGCGCGGACCTCTTCACCGTAATGGTACGTGCCCGGACCGCCTATCCCGACTTCCGGCTGAGCGGCGGCTACCTGCCCGGCGTGGGGAGTGACAACGTTCTGGTCTACATGCAGGGCGATGGCGGGCGCGAACTTTTCGTCATGGCCGATCCTTCCGACGGCCATCTGCTGGGCGCGCTCGATATCGAGTCCTCCTGGCTCCACTGGGTCTCGGACCTCCACATCCACCTGCTGCTGGGCCTGCCCGGCTATGTCGTGAACGCCATCGGAGCCGGGCTCCTGTTGCTGCTGTCGCTCACCGGTCTCGTGCTCTGGTGGCCCGGCATCCGGCGCTGGCCCCAGGCCCTGATAGTCGACTTTCGCCGCAGCTGGCGCCGCATCAACTTCGACCTGCATAGCGCCGCCGGCTTCTACACCCTCGCGTTCGTCGTCATGTGGAGCATCTCCGGCATCAACTTCGTCTTCCCCCAGCAGGTGGCCGCCGTCGTAAATGTCTTCTCTTCCGTGGAAGGCGGGCGCGAACCGGAGATCCACATCAAGGCACAGCGCCGCTCCGCCGATCTCTCGGCCGTGCTGGGACAGGCCGTCCGGAACTTCCCGGCCGGCCGCCTCGCCGGCGTCTACCTGGGCGAGGACGCCAACCATCCCATCACCGTCTTCCTGTCGCGCGGCCGCCGCAACGACTTCACCCGGATGGACTATGTTTACTTCCACCCGGAGAGCGGCCGGCAGCTCGCGGTGTGGCACAGCGGCGTGAATCCCACGCTGGGCAGCACCTTTGTGTTCTGGCTGTCGCCGCTGCACTTCGGCGTGAATTGGGGCCAGGGCATCAAGACGCTCTGGGCCCTGCTGGGACTCAGCCTGCCCGCGCTCGCCGTCACCGGAGCGCTGATGTATTGGAACCGCTACCTCGGACGCCGCTGGAAGCGCCTGCGCTCCGCCGCCGCAAAATCCGAGGCCCCGGTCGCCTGAAAACCGCTTTTTTGCAAATGGAAAGGTCCATGATCGCCGATGCGTAACCTGATAGCTCTACTTACCGTTCTCATCCCACTGGCGGCCCAACCGCCCGCCCAGCAACACCAGACCGCCGCTACACCCGCATGCACCCTGGCCTCGCAGAAGTTCGAGGCAACTCTCTCGGGCACGGTCTCCGACACCTCCGGCGCAGCCCTGGCCGGAGCCACCGTCTCTGTCTCCTGCGGAGCCTTCCGCGTGGAGACCCGAACGGGAGTCAATGGCGCCTACACGCTGGCGCTCCCCATGGGCACGCTCCCCGTCCGCGTCTCATCGGCGCGCTTCGCCACGACGGAACGCGCGGTGACCCTGGCGGCGGACTCCACCGCCCAGGCCGACTTCACCCTGCGCCCCGAAGACGTCCACAGCAGTGTCTCGGTTGTCGCGCAGATCGACTACATTGCCGAGGAGACCAACTCCGGCGCCAAGCTCGACTTGCCCCTCCTGGAGATCCCACAGAGCATCACAGTGGTGACACGCAAGGTGCTCGACGACCAGGGTGCCGTCAGACTCGACGACGCCTTGAGGAATGTCGCCGGCATCATGCCCGGCGGCTACTACGATGGCTGGGATTACTACCGCATTCGCGGTTTCGACTCGTCGTTCACCACCTATCTCGACGGCCTGCGCGGCGGCAACGGCACGGCCGACGAGATCGGCGGCCTGGAGACCGTGGAAGTCATGAAGGGCCCGTCTTCCGCCCTCTACGGCCAGGGCGTGCTGGGCGGACTGGTAAACCTGCGCAGCAAACGGCCCAAGTCCGATGCATTCCTCAACCTGGAATACACTGGCGGATCCTTCGCCTTCAACAGCCCCAGCGTGGACTTCGGCGGCTCGCTGAACCGGTCACGCACGCTGTACGGCCGCGTCTTTGCCCTGGACCGCCGGCAGGATTCATTTGTCGACTACGCCCGCCTGCACCGCGCCTATGTCGCGCCCTCGGTCACATGGCGCATCACCCCGGCCACCTCGCTGACACTGCTGGGCCGCTACCAGCAGGACAACGGCCGCCACGCCTTCCCGCTGCCCGCCCAGGGCACTGTCCTGCCGAACATCAACGGCGAAATCCCCGTCAGCCGCTATGTCGGCGAGACCGGCAACGACGACAATTCAGTGCACGAGGACAACCGCCAGCTCGGCTGGGAGTTCACGCATCAGTTCCGCGAAGGCTTCCGGGTCCGCCAGAACGGGCGTGTCGCCGCCTACCGCCAGATCTGGAAGAACCTGCTCTATCCCGGCTTTATGGACGTGGACGAACGCACTCTATACCGCTACCCGCTCAGCTACGACCAGAACTGGAAGAACTACGCGATCGACACCTCCGCGGATGGAGTCTTCCACACCGGGGCCATCCGTCACGAAGTGGTGGTGGGCGTGGACTACTTCCGCAACCCCACCGTCTTCAGCGGCGAATCCATCGACTTCAGCGACATGTCACAGTACACGCCCATCGATCTGTTCCGGCCAGTCTATGGACAGTCGAAGACGTCCGCATTGATCCCCGCTTACGCCGGCCATACGCTAATGCAGTTCACGGGCCTCTACTTCCAGGACCACCTGCGCCTGGGCCAACGGCTCACGGTGACCGCCGGAGGACGCATGAACTTCACCTCCAACCGCGACCTGCCGGACCCCGGCCACAGCAGTTCCACCTTCACTCCGCGCATCGGCGCGAACTATCAGCTACTGCCCGGCCTTGCCTTGTACGGCAGCTATAGCCGTTCCTTCCTGCCGCAGTCCGGCCGCGTTTATGAGGCAGGCGCTGAGAACGGGACATTCGCTCCGCCGGAGAAGGGCCGTCAATGGGAAGGCGGCCTGAAGTCCAGCCTGCTGAATGGCCGGCTGATGTCTACACTCGCCCTCTACGACCTGCGGCGCGGCAATGTGCTCACGGCCGACCTCGGCCACCCCAACTTCTCCATCGTCACCGGCCAACAGCGCAGCCGGGGCGTGGAGGCGGAGAGCACCTTCCTGCTGCGCGGCGGCTGGAGCCTCACCACGGCTTACGCCTTTAACAACGCGAAGGTCACTGAGGACAACACGATTCCTGTTGGCACGCCCACGCAGAACGCACCGCGGCATGCTTTCAATCTTTGGACGCGCTACGAGATCCAGCGCGGCTGGGCCAAGGGCCTGGGCATCGGCCTGGGCGGCCGGCGTTACGGGGACCAGTCGGGCGACCTCTTCAATACGTTCCACCTGCCGGGCTACGGGCTACTGGAAGGCTCGCTGTCCTACCGGGTGGGGCACTTCGGCATTCAGTTCAATGCCTACAACCTGACCAACACGCGCTACTTCACGGGCTCCTACGACAACCTCTACGTGAAGCCCGGAGCGCCGCGTTCCGGGCGGGTGACCGTCCGCTGGTCGTTCTAGCCGCCCGCGCGGCTTCAGCCAGGGAATGGCGTCCCGGAGGAGGCAGGGCGCGCGTTCCCCTGGCTGGCGCAAGGACGAAACTCGGCGCCTCTCAAGCCGGCCGACCGGATGCTTTCGAAAAGTGCCGCAGTCACCAGGATCTCGTTGTAGGCCGTTCCGTCATGCCCGAAATACTCTTGGGTCTTGGTCATCTCCGGCCCTGCGCCGAGGACAGCCGGAAACGGGCCTCGCTGATTCGGCGCGTACTTATGGCGGCCACACCTCGTGCAGATGATGGGCGTTACGCCCTCCCTATGCAGGCTGGCCGTCTTTTCCAATCTCAGCTGGACCACTGTTTCCAGCACCGCGCCGGATTGATGGTGCAACACTGGATCGCACTCGACTCCGAAAGGGCGGAAGACGGCCTCCCAACAATCCCTCCGGACAAACACCTCATCCGGCACCCAGTTCAGCTTGAGAATCGACCTGCGGCCCCAGGCCGGCTCTTTCTTCATCCGGAACGGCGCCTTCTGCCGGGAACCCATGCCGCAGGCGATACACCGGTCGGCGAAGTCGTAGTTCACGAGTTCGAAGGGCAAACAACGCAGGCCGGGGACCGCGGTGAGATCGGAAGGCTCAGGGTATCCACTCGTCCAGCAGTTGGCCAAGGCGAGGAAGTCCGCAGCAGCCAGTTCCTGCCTGGTGAAGGATGTCTCAATCCGCCGGCCGACGAAGTGCTGGTTCGCCTCGAGCTCCGCCAGCAACCGCGATACCTCATGCCAGCGCACATCATCCTCGGCCACCTGGAAGAAGCGCAGACGAATTCGAGACCCGGCATCGGAGAGGTCCAGCCCCAGGCCTTCCAAGCGGGCAACCATCGCCGTGTCATCGCCGTCAATCGTCAGGAAATGAGTGATCCGCATAGTCCTGGCCACGCCGCAATCAGCAGTCCAGGCTCACCGGCGCAAGAAGATCGTAGCATGCGGGCACCAACCGATTTGCGCGTGGTCGCGGAATGGAGGAGGAAGGACTGGAACGACCGCGCCAGCCACGATGCCGGGCACTTTGTTTGCACACGCGATGCTCAGGCGGATGAATCCGGCTTCGATCCGCAGGCGTCGAGAACTTCGGCCAGGTTGCTGGCCGCGCCGGCCCCCTGTAACCGGCGCGGCCCTCATTGCGGTGAGCCGTGGCTATGGAATCGTCCACGCTCCTTTCTGCTGCCAGCCGGTGTCACGGCTGAGCGCATCCATGGTCCGCAAATACATCTGTTTGGTGCCGCTCATGGGTGCCTTCAGGGTTAATGGAACATTCAGAAGCAGGTTGCCACTGACGTTCTGGTATGTAGTTCCGGCGGTGTTGACGGAACACGCCGAGCTACTCAACGCATTCGAGCTCGCTCCGGGCGCCACCGGCCCCAGGAAGAAGCCGACGTCGGAAGAGTACATCCACAACCCGTTGCCCGCCCGGTCGTAGTGCACGAAGCAGAAGGGCTGCCCGCCGCCGTCCGTTGCCGCGGCGACCAGGAACTCCTCCCAACCGAGAGCCGAGCCGGTGAAGCCGGGCGGGTCTGGGAAGGTGAGGGTGAACGTCGGACTTGCTCCGTTTCCGCTGGCCGGGCTCACCGTCAGATTGGAAAGCGGGGCGGCCACCTGCGTCCAGGTACCGCGCTGCACGGTGCCCGTATCGAAGTCCGTCATGTCCATCGCACGCATGTAGACGTTGCGGACCGCCGCGGCTTTGAAGACCACGGCCATGTTCAGGGTCAGGTTCGCGCCATTACCGGAGACATTGGAGCCGGCTGTGTTGAGAGCGCAATGCGAACCCTGCAATGCGCTCGAGGCGACTCCGGGCGTCACCGGCCCTACGAAGAAGCCGAAGACATCGGAGTAGAGCCAGAAGGCGTTGCCTTGCACGTCATAGTGGAGGAAGCAGAAGGCCTGTCCGCCACCATTGGGGGCCACCGCGAACAGAAGTTGTACCCAGCGAATCTTCTGGTATCCCTGGGCGCCGCTATAGACAGCCTGGAACACCTGCTGCGCGCCGCTGCCGGACGCGGGTGTGATGCTCACTGCCGCTGTGCCGCTGACACTCAGGGGATCGCCCGTGGTGTTGTTCGCCAGATTGAGATCGCTGGCATTGGAGAGTGCGGCAATGTTGCTCACGGCCGGATAGGCAGCCGCCAGCACCGTCGCATTGAGAGAGATGACGGAAGCGGCACCGGGAGCCAGTGAGTTGGGGTTGGTGCAGGTGACCAACTGTCCCACGGCCGAACAACTCCAGCCCGAGCCGGTTGCGCTGAGATAGCTCAGGCCAGCCGGCAGAGGATCCGTCACGGTGATCACCCCACTGCTGGCATTCTGCCCAATGTTGGTGACTGTCAGGGTGTAGGTGGCCTGCGCACCGATGGTAAGTGCGCCGCCGTCCGTCATCGAAATGGTCAGGTCGGCGTAACCGTTGGGCAGCGACTGGACCGGGACGATGGCCAGGCTGGACTGCCCGTCGCCCGACTTGCCCGAGTCCTCTGTGCCCCAAGCGAGCACCGTGCCGTCACCCAGGATGGCGACGCTGTTCTCGCCGCCCGCTGAGACGGCGGCAACGCCTGTCAGCATGGCCACGGGTACGGGCGTCGCCCGGTTGAAGGTGGTGCCGTCACCCAACTGCCCGGAGACATTCCGCCCCCAAGCCCAGACGGTGCCGTCGTTCTTGAGCGCCAGGGTGTGCTGCCCGCCGCCTGAGATTGCGACGATGCCCGTCAGCCCCGGGAGCTTTGTCGGGCTCAGGTGCGCGGCGGTGGTCCCATCGCCCATCCCGGAAGAGTCGTTGTTGCCCCAGACCCAAACGCTGCCATCCGAGCCCAGAGCAGTGCTGTGGCGGTAGCCGGTCGTAATGGCCTGGATCCCGCTGAGACCGGGCACCTGTATCGGCGACATTCGCACCGTGGTGGTGCCGTCTCCCAGGGCCCCCACGGAATTGTCGCCCCAGGCCCACACGGTTCCGTCAGTCTTGAGCGCCAGGGTAAAGAGGTCGCCGCCAGCAACACGCGCCACACCCGTGAGCCCGGGCACTTGTACCGGCAGTGAGCGAGTGTTGGTGGTTCCGTCGCCGAGCTGCCCTTGATTGTTGTAGCCCCAGGTCCAGACAGTGCCATTGGCGAGCACCGCCACACTGTGCTCCATGCCGGCCGCCACGGAGGCGACGCCGCTCAGGCCGGCCACCTGCGCGGGGACCGCCCGATCATTCGTGCTGCCGTCACCCAACTCGCCGGAGCCGTTGTAGCCCCAGGTCCAGACGGTCCCGTCATTCTTCAGGACCACACTGTGGGACATCCCTGCGGATACCTGCTTCACGCCGGACAATCCGGATACCGTCACTGGGGTAGCCCGCGCAATCCAGGTGCCGTCACCCAGTTCCCCATTGCTGTTGTTGCCCCACGCCCTGACCGTAGCGTCAGTTCGCAGCGCCAGGAAATGATTCTCTCGTCCCGACGCGGACGAGACTCCGTTGAGTCCGCTCACCACCCCAGGCCAGGGGCGGAACAACAGCAGTCCATTCCCTAACTGTCCGTTGGTATTGGAGCCCCAGGCCCATGAACTTCCGTCGGCCTTGATGGCGATTGCGTTCCCGTAGGAGGACAGACAGATCGCGGCGATACCGGTCACCCCGGTCAAGCCGCTCACCGCGACGGGCGTATGCCGCTCCGTCATGGTCCCATCTCCGAGCTGTCCGCTCGAGTTGTCACCCCAAGCCACTAGCGTTCCGTCCTTCAGCAGGGCGAAGGTGCTATACCGTGCGGCACCTACCTGCGCCACATTCGACAGGCCCGCCACCTGGCCAGGCAGGGAGCGGTTCGCCGTGGAGCCATCCCCCAATTGGCCGTAACCGTTGTAGCCCCACGCCAGGACCGTCCCGTCCGAACGTAGGGCGAGGTAGTGATAGAGCCCGCTGCCGACGGAAGTGACATTGCTGGCATTCTTCACGGCCGCGGGCGTCAGCCTGGCGGCGGTTGTGCCGTCACCCAACTGTCCGTAGCTATTGGAACCCCAAGCCCAGACGGAACCGTCCGCCCGCGCCGCAAGCCCGCCTTGATTGCCCATGGCGATCGCGGCGGCTCCTACAAGTCCCGTCACCTGAACCGGCGTGGGGCGATCTATCATCGTCCCGTCGCCTAACTGGCCGGCATTGTTGTAGCCCCATGTCCACACCGTACCGTCAGACTTCAGCGCCATGCTCGCGGACGGACCGGCCGCAATGGCGACCACTCCGCTCAAACCCGCGACCTGCTGGGCGGTACCCCGGTTGGCCGAAGTCCCATCGCCCAGTTGGCCTTTGGCGTTATAGCCCCATGTCCAGACCGTGCCATCGGACTTCAACGCCAGGCTGTGATAGTTGCCGGCGGCCACATCCGTGATGCCCGTCAGGCCGGGCACCGGCGCTGGCCCGTTCCTCTGAATGAGTGTGCCGTCCCCCAACTGGCCCATGCCGTTATAGCCCCATGCCCACACCGTGCCATTGGGCGCGACACGCAGAGTGTGTCCGACACCCATGGCGATGAGCATGTGAGACTGCGCACTGGCCTGCTGGCTGACCGGCTTCACCACCGTCGAGGAGTTGTTTACCGCATTCACGTCGGCCGCCAGGGCGACGCTAGCCGTGTTCGAAACGGACGGATACGCGGCCTGCGCCACGTTCACCTGGATCGAGAGGTTGCTGCTGAAGTTGGGGTAGATCACAGTGCCGCTGGTGCAGGTCACCGTCTGTCCGTTCGCGGAGCAACTCCAGCCTGCGCCCGATGCGGACGCATAACTCAGCCCCGCCGGCAGAGTGTCTGAAAGCGTAATTGTTCCGCTGGTCGCGGATCCGCCAACATTCGTCACGGAGAATAGATAGGACGCCTTGGCGCCCACCGCGAACTGGATGCTGGCCGTATTGCTCAAGGCCAAGTCCGGCGGCGGCACGGCGGCGATCGCCGTGGGAGCGAAAACGGTGAGGGTCGCTCCATTCCCCAGTTGCCCGTAGCTGAAGGAGCCCCAACTCCAGAGCGATGTGTCTGTCTTGATTGCGAGCGTCTCAAAGCCGCCCGCGGCCACTGCGGCCACCCCGCTGAAACCGTTCACCTGGACCGGAACCGTGCGGTTGACGGTCGTCCCGTCGCCCAATTGGCCGTACAGATTGAAGCCCCAGGCCCAGAGCGTGCCGTCGTTCCGGAGCGCGGCCACGTGATTGGTGCCCGCGCTCAGGGCCGTCACTGAGGTCAGTCCGGATACCTGGACCGGGCTGGTGTGGCTCGTCGTCGTCCCGTCGCCCAACTGCCCGTTGCCGTTCCATCCCCACGTCCACACCGTCCCATCGGATTTCAAAGCGGCGCTGGAGGAGTTGCCCGCTGAGATCTTCGACATGCCCGTCAGGCCGGGCACCTGGATCGGATTGGTGCGGTTCGCCGTCGTCCCGTCACCCAATTGCCCGTTTCCATTCCAGCCCCAAGCCCAGGCAGTCCCGTCGCTCTTCACGACGAGGGAATGGCTTGTGCCCGCGGAGATAGCTATCGCGCTCGAGAACGCCTGGTAAGGCGTCGACCGGTTGGTGGTAGTTCCGTCACCCAACTGGCCGTTGTTATTCAGGCCCCATGCCCACACGGCTCCATCGTTTCTCAGAGCGAGACTGAAGCCCTGGCCGGCCGCCACCGCGACTATGCTCGTCAGTCCGGTCACCTGGGCCGGCGTCCCGCGCGTGGTGGTGGTGCCATCACCCAACTGCCCATAGTAATTCTGGCCCCAGGCCCAGACGGTTCCGTCGCTCTTCAAAGCCAGCGCATGGCCATCGCCCGCCGCCACCGCCGTGAACCCGGCCAGGCCGGCCACCTGGGCCGGCACGCCCGTGCCCCAGCCCATGGCGCCATTGCCCAACTGCCCGTTGAAGTTGCGGCCCCACGTCCACACCGTCCCGTCGTTCCTGGATGCAATCCCAAAACTGACGCTGACGGAGGCGGAAACAATACCGGTCAGCCCGCCGGCCGAGCCGGGTGCCGCGCGCAGCAAAGCCGCACCGTTGCCCAACTGCCCCAGGCCGTTATACCCCATGGAGTACACGCTGCCGTCCGTGCGCAGAATCAGGCTGTGAAGATCACCCGCGGCCAGGCCGGCGGCCGGCCCGGCGCTCGCAATCAAGGTGGGTGTCGTCACATTCTGCATGTTGTTGTTGCCGAGTTGGCCGTCGTTGGCCGATCCCCAACCCCAAACCGTTCCGTCGCTCCTCAGCGCCAGATTGTGATCGCGGCCTGAAACCAGGACGATCACGCCATTGAGGCCAAGCGCCTGCACGGGTGTGAGGCGTTGCGTGGTGGTCCCATCGCCGAGGTGGCCACCCCAGTTCTGGCCCCACCCGCGGACACTGCCGTCGCCCATCAGGGCCAGGGAGTGGCTGCCGCCCGCCGAGACGGCGATCGCCCCGGAAAGCCCGCTCACCGGCAACGCCGTACTGCGAGAAGTCGTCCCTCCGTCGCCCAGCTGCCCTGCGTTGTTATAGCCCCAGCTCAGCACGGTTCCGTCGCTCTTCACCGCCAGCGCGAAGTAGTTTCCGGCCGAGATCCCCACCACTCCGGTGAGGCCGGTTACCTGCACCGGTGTATTGCGCGAAGTCGTGGTGCCGTCGCCGAGTTGCCCGTTGCTGTTGGATCCCCAGCACCAGACTGTCCCGTCGGACTTCAGCGCCATGCTGAACTGCTCGCCGGCCGAGATGCTGATCACATTGGTCAGCCCGCTCGCCTGCACCGGCAGGTACCGCAGGGCGTTGCTGGCGTCACCCAGTTGACCGGACCCGTTGTTGCCCCACCCCCACACCGTCCCGTCACTCTTCAGCGCCAGCGCGTGGCCCGAACCGCTCGCCATCGCGATCACACCGCTGAGATTCCCCAGCACCTGCATCGGCGTAGAGCGGCCTGCCTGTGTTCCGTCGCCCAACTGGGCGCTGGAGTTGTCGCCCCAGGAGAAAATTGCGCCGCTGCCGTTGACCCGGAAACCCGCATTGCGGCCGGCCGCGATCAAACCCGTGCCCGGCAACTGCGGGGTCACATTCGTCACCGTGGTGGAAGTATTGTTTGCCGTATTTGAATCGGAGGCATTCACCAGGGTCGCGGTATTGCTGAGCGTCGCCGATGCCGACGGGCTCACACCGACCAGAATCGCGACACTGGTCCCCACTCCCGAATAGACGGGATTCACAGAAACGCAGGTGACGGTTTGCCCCGAAGCCCCGCATGACCAGCCCGGCCCGAATGCGGAAACGTAGGTCAGGCCCGCCGGCAGCACATCGGTCAACGTAGTGACCCCGCTGCTGGCCAGCCCGCCCGCATTGGTGACCGAAAGCGTGTATGCCGCATAGGCACTCAGCCGGAACGGCCGCGCCGCCGTCTTGGTAAGCACCAGATCGGACGCGGCGGCGTTCAGGACCGCTGCCCCCCCGGCCGAAAGCAGCGTGGACCCTTCCCCGAGTTGCCCGCAGCCAACCGACCCCCAGGACAGCACGGTGCCGTTCGTCAGCACGGCCATGCTCTGGTTCACTCCTGCAGTGACGGAACTCACGCCGCTGAACCCGGCAATCTGCACCGGCACAGTCCGCTGCGTCAGGCTGCCGTCGCCCAGTTGCCCGAAGCCGTTATAGCCCCACGCCCACAACGTCCCATTCGTCAGGACGGCCAGGGAGTGCGTCTGCCCGGCCGAAATGCCGGCCACACTCGTGAGCCCGGTCACCTGCACCGGAGACTTCCGGTTCGTGGTGCTTCCGTCGCCGAGTTGGCCGCTGCCGTTCTGGCCCCATCCCCACACGGTACCGTCGTTCTTCAGCGCGAGGGTGTGGTTGTTGTCGGACGAGATGGCAACGATGCCGGTGAGTCCGGTCACCTGCACAGGGGTCGTCCGTTGCGTGTTCGTACCGTC
Source organism: Paludibaculum fermentans (assembly GCF_015277775.1). NCBI lineage: Bacteria > Pseudomonadati > Acidobacteriota > Terriglobia > Bryobacterales > Bryobacteraceae > Paludibaculum > Paludibaculum fermentans. The sequence goes on along the minus strand of NZ_CP063849.1, from coordinate 7,056,581 downwards.
ACCGAGTTGCCCTTGGCCGTTCGAGCCCCACGCCCACACCGTCCCGTCGTTCTTCAGCGCGTAACTGGAGGCGTTGCCGCCCGCCACTGCCACGATCCCCGTCAGGCCGGACACCTGGACCGCCGTATTGCGGTTAGTGGTGCTGCCGTCGCCCAACTGGCCGTTGCCGTTGTAGCCCATCGCCCAGACCGTGCCATCAGCCTTCACCGCCAGGCTATGGTTGATGCCAGCGGCAATGGCCGTCACCGTACTCAGTCCCACCACCTGCACTGGAGCATTCCTGTTCGTGTTCGTTCCGTCTCCCAGGTGTCCACCCCAATTCTGGCCCCAAGCCCACACCGTTCCATCGTTCTTGAGTGCGAGGCTATGCGCATAACCCACCGCAACCGCTGTGATCCCGCTCAGCCCGCTGATCGCGCCCGGCACATTAGCCGCAATCCCGTTCGACCCATTCCCCAACTGCCCAAAGGCATTCTGCCCCCACGACCATACAGACCCGTCGCTGCGCAGCGCCAGGGCATGCGTGTTGTTCAATGCGATTCTCGTCACGTTGGTCAGTCCGGCCGGGCTGATTGCAGACATCCGGACAGTCGTCGCGCCGGTGCCCAACTGGCCTTCCTCGTCGAAGCCCCAGGACACGATGCTGCCGTCCGCCTTCATCGCCAGCGTGTGGTAACGCCCGGTGGCGGCCGCGGCCACTCCGCTTAGGCCGTTCACTGCAAAGGGAGTGAACTGGTCAAACACAGTGCCGTTGCCCAACTGGCCCTGTGGGTTCTCGCCCCAGATCCAGAGCGTGCCATCGGCTTTCACCGCCTCACTGTGATTCTGGGCAGCGGCGATGGCGACAGCAGAACTCACGCCGCTCACCGCAACCGCCGTCAGCCGCTGCGCCGACGTCGTGTCGCCCAGCGACCCGGAGTAGTTCGCACCCCAGGCCAGGACGGTGCCATTGCTCTTCAGAGCCAGCGTATGGCTGCTGCCGCCGGCCACCGCCGTGGCTCCGGATACTCCAGATGCCTGCACCGGCGAGACTCGGGACGTCGTCGTGCCATCGCCCAACTGCCCCTGCAGGTTGGCGCCCCAGCCCCACACGCTGCCGTCACTCTTCACCACCAGCGAGAAATAGGAGCCGGCGCCCACCGCGGCCGCATTCGTCATCGCCGGCACCTGCACCGGTACAGTCCGATTTGTGTTGCTGCCGTCTCCAATCTGCCCGTCGGAGTTGTAGCCCCAGGCCCAAACCGTGCCATCGTTCTTCCGGGCCAGGTTGTGCTCCATGCCGCTGGCGATCGCAGTGATTCCCGACAGCCCCTGCACCTGCACCGGAGTGAGACGCGTGGTGGTCGTGCCATCACCAAGCTGGCCCGCCCAGTTCTGGCCCCACGACCAGACGGTCCCATCGCTCTTCAGCGCAAGGCTATGCCCGCTGCCCCCGGAAAGCGCCACCACCCCAGTGAGTCCATAGACCTGCACGGCCCGGCTCCGCTGTGCGGTGGTGCCGTCTCCCAGTTGCCCGGCCGAGTTCCGCCCCCACGCCCAAACCGTGCCATCGGCATTGAGCTTCAAGCTGTGAGACTGTCCGGCCGCGACCCAACCCGGACCCACGGCCGCGCGCGACAATCCCCCCGTCAACGCCGCAGTCGCCAAACGCGCCGCCGCTATCCCCGCGGCCGCTTTCTGGCCGCTGCCCGAGGCGGCCTGTTCGGCTGCGCCGTCGCCGCTCTCCATCTCCGCTCCGCCCTCAATCCAGGCCAACGCCCAACCAGCCGCCCACGCAGTCGCTTTCTCTTCCAACGGCAGGGTAAAGACCGCCCGGCCGCCCTCCTCCACGGAGATCGCCTCGTCCGTCACCAACACCCTGCGGTCCAGTCCGATCCTGCCCGGCCAAACCGAGGCTCCCTCGGGCCTCTTCTCCAATCCGACGATGCGTCCGGCCTGCACGGCCAACTCCTCCTTCAGTCGGAGACCGCGCACCAGGGTCGGACGCAGCAGCAAGCCGCGGGCCTCACCGGGTGCGATCCCCGTCCAGTTGGCGCCAAATACCACCACGGAACCGTCGCTCCGCAGCGCCGCCGTGAAGGCCCCATCCGCCGCAATGGACTGTACCTCCGACAGGCCCTCCACCATGCGCGGCTGGGCATGGCATAGCAACGACCCATCACCCAACTGACCCTCATAGTTGCAGCCCCATGTCCACACCGTGCCGTCTCGCTTCAAAGCGACGGAATGCTGCGTGCCCGCTGCCACGGCCACCACATCCTCCAGCCCTTCCACCAGATGCCAGCCCTCGACCCGCTCCACATCACCCGTCCCCAACTGACCTGAGGCATTGTCGCCCCAGGCCCACACCCGGCGCGAACTCGTAAGCACCAGCAGGTGCGCGCCTTGCGACGGCATCGCAATTCGCGCCGCCCCCGCGATCGCACCAAGCTCCCTGCTCTGGTAGCCCGCTCCAGCGGACTCTTCAATCACCCGGATACGGCCGGGCTGTGCCACTGCGGCTGTCGTGATGCCGCCAAGTGCAATCGAAAAGGACAGAGCACCCAGTACACTAATTCGGGGACTAAATGAAGAGGACATACAGGTTCCTTTATCTTGAGAAACTGTAGGTCATCTTACGTTCGCAGTCAAATTAAACTTCGTCTTCTCTTGCTGCTGTTCCGCAATCAACGAGCACCACCAATTTGAGCGAATCGATCGGTAGGAGATTTGCACCAGCACCGGGAAGAGCTCCGTGTGGCATCCATCCGATGGGGCTGGAGTGTGGTTGCCTACACAGCCACATGTTCAGGTGGACTGGCCACCGCGCGCCGTGATGCAGCTATTCCTGCCGGAGGGCTACGGCAGGTTTCACCCTGAGGGTACGCGTCAAAGGAACCAGCGCGGCAACCGCCGAAGCAGCCAATAACACCAGCGCCGCGCCTCCCAGTACGAAAGGGTTGGCAGGCTCGATGCCATACAGCATCGACTTCAGGAACCGTGCCAGGAACAACGCCGCGATGGCTCCGGCGAGAGTACCCATCCCTACCGGCGCCAGCGCGCGCAAGATGCCACCTCCAACTAGATGACGGGCAGTCGCCCCCAAGGCGAGCCGGATGCCGAACTCCTTCTGCCGGCTGGCGACTGAGTGCGCGATCGCTCCGCTCAGGCCGAGCCCCGCCAGAAGCAACGCACACAAACCCAGCGCCACCGCAACGACGGCAAGCAGCCGCTCACGCAACAGGGAGCGCTCAACCAGGTCGCGCTGTGTCCGTACACGGCGGACCGCCAAACCGGGTGCGGCAGTGCGTATGACTCGGGTTAACTCCGGCACGTCCAAGCGAGCCCCGGGTAAGGACTGAATCTCAATCGAGGCCGGCATGTCGCTGGTCCCTCGAAACTCGGATTGGAAGAAGGGGAGATAAACCAACGGAGGCGCAGGCCCTCGCAGGCCGTTTAACTTGGTGTCTTCAACGATTCCCACAACTTCAATCTTCTGCTTCGGATCGAAGATGGAGAATCTGTGGCCCAACGCCAGGCCATTGCCAAAATAGAGACGCGTTGCGGATTCATTCAAAATGGCGGCTAGCGGTGCCGCCTCGGTATCCGCGGGGCTGAAGTCTCGTCCACGCATCAGCCGGACACCCATCGTCCGGAAGAAGCCGGGCGCAACAGACAGGAACTCAGCCGGCTCGGTGGCGCCCTCGCCTTGCGGGTGCTCGGGAACAATGGCGGCACGACGGGAGTTGCCTCCGAAGTAGCTCCAGCCCGACAGGCTGACCCTCGCCACTCCAGGGAGTTCCGCAATGCGTGCGAGCAGCAACCGGTATACGGAGTTTGTGTACGCCCGGCTTCCCTCGCGTGCCCACTGTAACTCCGCAATCGAGAGCCGCTGCTGGTCAAAGCCGGGGTTCAACCGCTCCAGGTTGTACCAGGTTGTCTGCAGCAGCCCGCCTCCGGCCAGCAGGATGACAGCCAACCCCGCTTGCACCGCGATGAACAACCAGGCGGGCTGAAATCCAGAGTGATTCCGGTGCCGGAAGGAAAGCCGACTGTGTCCTGCATCCTGCCGTTGAATCCCCGACAAGCGCCACGCAGGCAGAGCCGCGGAAACGGCCGCGGCAATGCCGCAGCAGGCAGCCGCCATCACGGCGAACCGCCAGTCCCATTGCCACGCTAACCGCATCGGCCGGTCCGGATCTGAGGCCAACCCTACCAACATTCCGGCAATGAGGGGGGCCAGCATGGCACCGGGCAGACACGCGATGACCGGCAAGGCCGTGGTCTCCACCACTACCTGCCGGACAAGACGCCACCGGCTCGCACCAAGAGCCATTCGAATGGCGATCTCACCGCGCCGCCGGTCGTGCAGCGCGGCCAGCAGCAGGCCCGAGTTGCCACAGCCAGTCAGCAACAAAAGCAGGGCCCCTACCGTCAGGGCCGCCAGTGGGGTTGTGAACCGGTTCCGGATGTCCGACCGTAGGCCCTTCGAGGCGTCCACGGCCTGAAGGCGCATCCGCGCGAGGCGCGCGTTCTCCTGGCGGGTTTGGGTGGGCGGCTGGCTCCGCAGGTACTCTTCCCACGCGGGGCGCAGCGCCGCCTCCAACTGAAGGGGGCCGGTGTTCTCCCGCAGCACCACCAGCAGGCGCCCGCCCTGCCCCCGTCCGGCGGGCAACCATGCATCCGGACTACTACCGAGATCCAGCTCTGGACACCCGCCCGGCAGCACACCGACGATCCTGACGATCTTGTCCCGCCGCCGCAGCAGTGTGCCGAGTACGTCGGGTGCTCCTCCAAAGCGCCGCTGCCAGTACTCGTGGCTGAGAATCGCCACAGGCTCAGCGCCAGGCTCACTGTCGCCCGCTTCGAACCCTCTGCCCAGCGCGGGCTGGACTCCGAGCAGAGCGAAACCTTTGACATCCAAGGACTGGAGCCGGGCCGGCTCTGGCAGGAACGCTCCGCTTCCAAAGGACACGAATTCGTCGTTCGGAAAGCCCACCGTGAGGATGGTGCCAACCCCTTTCGTTGCACCTTCGAGTTGGGCAATGAGCGAGCCGGGAAACGAGTCCTGGGTCAATCCGCCTTGGGCTGCGGGACGCACCAGTTGAAAGAGGCGATCCGGGTGCTCAATCGGCAGAGGCTTGAGCAGCAGCCGGTCTGATAGTGACACGAGCGCCATGGATGCGCCCATCGTCAGGCTTAGGACGGCCAATGCACTGAAGAGGATCGACGGGCTGCGGCGAAGAACCCGGAACCCCACAACGAGATCCCGCCATGCGGATTCGACTGCCCCAGCCCAAGCATGCATCGTCCAATGCTCCTGTGACTGCTAGACGCAGCCGCCTGGCGCGTCGTGCAGGCGGATCAGGATTACCGGCGCAGCGGCGGTTATGACGCTCGGATGCCAGGTGACCACGCGCTGTCACTCGATGCACTGCGCCCCCCGCCCGGTCACACACTGGTTCCGAACAGCGCCCCGGCACCGGAAGTGACCGCCATCGCCAATGCACCCCAGAACCCTACCCTCAGCGCCCCCATTGCGACACCCGCGCCGCCCGCCCGTGCCGCCAAGGCCCCAAGCGAAGTCAGGAATATCAGAGAAGTGCCTGCGATCAGCGGGAGTAGCATCGCCTCCGGAGCGAAGACGGTCACCAGCAGCGGCATCGCCGCCCCAACGGCAAAGCTACCCGCAGAAGCCAATGCGGCCTGAACCGGACGTGCACTGAACGCGTCCGAGATACCCAGCTCGTCACGGGCATGGGAACCCAACGCATCGTGGGCCATCAACTGTATCGCCACTTCCTTGGCCAGCTCTGGCTCCAGCCCGCGAGCAACGTAGATGGCCGCCAGTTCGGCATGTTCGGCTGCGCTGTCTGCTCTCAGCTCGGTCTTCTCCAGCTCAAGTTCCGCTTTCTCCGTGTCCGCCTGTGAGTGCACCGATACGTACTCACCGGCGGCCATGGACATTGCGCCGGCTACCAACCCCGCGACGCCGGCCACCACAACGTTGGCTTGGGTCGCATGCGAGGTGGCCACCCCCAGCATCAGGCTCGCTGTGGACAGAATGCCGTCATTCGCGCCCAGCACGGCCGCGCGCAGCCATCCAATGCGTCCGATACGGTGCCGTTCTCTAGGACCTATGGGCATTCCAGGAAACTCCTTGCTGATGCTGTCGGGTGCGTTGCTCTGCCCCGCGCGGAAGGCGGACACCACGCCAAAGGCTGACACGCCAGGCCCAACCAGGGGCCCGGCAGGAGAATGGTAGCTGCATTCCAGGGGCCACATGAGATCATGCGGCCAGGGAGACGAGCTAAACTGCCGCCCGCAGCCGCGCCTTCTCCAGCCCCATCCGCACGAGAGTCGTAATATTGGCCGTCGCGATCAGGGATTCCAGCACCGTCCCTCCGATGGAACGGCTGATATACCCGTTCGCCAGCCACATCAGTGTCGACGTCAGCAGCACCAGCCGCAGCCGCATGCCATCCAGCGTGAAGAATCCCACCGTCGCCACGCACGACCCCACAATCGGCAGCCACCCCAGCCCACTGTGCGCCACCCGCAACCCCACCCAGATGTTCAACGCGATGGCCGCCGCCGCCAGCCAAAGCGATCGTGAGCGCAACGACAGATAGGTCCTGCCGGCCGAGATCCCGGCCGACCCAGCCGCGGGCAGGTTGCCCAGCATGAGGAAATGCGCCCCGTACACCACGCTCTCCGCCGAAAGCAGCAGCTTCATCCGCCGGTCGTCCCTGGTCAGAAACGCCCCTACGCCCAACACCAAAGCCACATACCCGGCGCATTGCGCCGGTGAAAAATAGTCCATTTCCCTCTATTCTCGCAGCTTCGGGGAGAATCCATCCATTCTCCGAATCCGCTACACGCGGCAGGACCGGCACCTGGACACGTGCTTGCCCGAGGATCTAGCCGGCCCGTTTGCCGCTCGCGCGCCGGGGCTTCGGTCTATTCTTGGTCTCGAGATTCAGCGCCACCGCTGCGCGGATGAGGTCCTTCAACGCGTCCTCATCCACCTTCTCGCCCTCGTGGATATCGATGGCGCGCCGGACATTCCCTTCCAGGCTGGAATTGAAAAGGCCGGCCGGATCCTTCAACGCGGCGCCCTTGGCGAACGTCATCTTGACGATGCTCTTGTACGTCTCGCCTGTGCAGAGGATGCCGGCGTGGGACCAGATCGGGGTCCCCATCCACTTCCATTCTTCGACGACTTCGGGGTCCGCTTCGTGGATCAGGGCACGCACGCGCGCCAGCATTTCGCCGCGCCAGTCGCCCAGTTCCTGGATCCGCCCGTCGATCAACACAGAGGCGGATTCCGCCAGTTCAGTCTTCTTCGTCTTCGATTCCATTCCACAGCCCCTCTCTTCACTGGACTCAGTTTGTACCGGGATGGCCGGCAGTGCCCAGCCAGACGCTTGCCCGCATGGCGGGTCGGCGGCGCCAGGAGAAGTAGGAGAGCCCCCACAGCACAGAAGTGGCGGCTGCCCAGCCCCACGCCTCCGAGCCATCGCCCACCGCAAAATGAGCGATCAGCGCCGAGCCAAGGTTAATGGCGAAACCCGCATAGGCCCACTCCTTCAGCCGTGCCGGCACTGGCGCCAGCAACAGCACGACGCCGAGGAGCTTGGCGCAGGAGAGCTCCACCCGGAAGTACGAGGGGAACCCGAGGTGGGTGAACGCCTCCGCCACCTGCGGCAAGGTGAGTTGCGCGTAGGCGGTAAAGCTCATCTGCAGGCAGAAGATCGCGGTGGCCGTCCAATAGAGGATCGTCATCGTTCTTGGGATGTTTCTAGTGCCCAACAGGGCCGGGTTCCGCAGGGTCGATTCCATAGGTCTCTCCTTTCACTCCTCAGGACTTTGGGGCCGCGGACGGCCAACCGGGGGACTCCACGCCAAATTGCTGCGCGTACTCCGTGGTCAAACGCTGCCAGCCTTCGAACTTCATGGCATCCGGGCCCACCGTGCGCCCCATCGGATCGCCCGCGAGAAGCCGGTCCAGCACATCGAAGCACAGGTGCCAGCCCGCGGCACCCCAGGCGATGAAGCGGCGATCGATGTTGTGCCAGAGCGTGAGGCGCGTGCCTTCACCCTGGGCTTCCAGCTGCCATCGAATGTCCTGCCCGCCCCAGCTATACTCCAGCAGCCTGGGAGCCTCGGCGCGCGTCACCCTTGTCTCGGAAACCATGGGCTTCGGCGCACCCACCGTGGTGAGCTTCACTGTGGATCCCGCCGTACCCATGCTCCCGTCCGCGTCGAAAGGCGCCCACTCGCGCAAGTGCGCCGGCTCGGTCAGCGCCTGCCAGACTCTCTCCGGTGAGTGCCGGAGTTCCCTGACAAGGACAAGCGTCCACTTCTCTCCGTCCTTTTCTACCCGTGCTCCGCTCGCCGGGCCTGGTGTGTACTGCACACGATCGTTCATCTTCCTCTCCTTGTGCTTCGCCCAGTCTTTTTCTTCACTGCTGCCGGCGCGGCTTGCTCCATGCGATCCAAGTGGCGCTCGAGAGCATCCAGGTGGACAGACCAGAACCGGCGGAACGGAGCCAGCCACGCATCGATCTCCTGCAGCGGTTCCGGTTTCAGCCGGTACAGACGGCGCTGCGCGTCCACCGTCGATTCCACGAAACCGGCCTCCCGCAGCACCCGCAAGTGCTTAGACACGGTCGGCTGCGGCATCCCCAGATGACGCTCGATCTCACCCACCGACTGTTGCGACGAGACCAGCAGGCTCAGGATCGCGCGGCGGTTCGGCTCCGCGATGATTTCGAAAACAGATTCCACTCTCCTGATATACCCTGAGCCGCATATACCTGTCAAGGCATATATACGAAGACGACGCCTGTCCGGCGGCCGTAGTGGGCTACACCGGCCTGCGCATATTAAGCGATTTGGACCCACAGGGACCCGCGGTCCCGGCGGCATCGGACAACGGGAATCACCGCCTCATTCGGCGGCCCAGATATACGTCCCCACCCCGCCGGGGCTCAGCCGCAGGTTGGCCACTTCCCCTCGATACTGGATGGCAAAACCGTTCACCGACTGCGTATCGTTCGCGACAACCAGAACGATCTTTCCATCCGGCGTCCGGAAAGCCACATTGGGCAGGACCTGCGCACTCTCAATCACCACGACTCGCTTCACCCCCGGACGCTCCTCATCCTCGGTCAGCCCGACCGCCCTGTCTCCCGCGCCGGTCGATCCGATGCGCACCGAACCGGGACGCACGAATTTCGAAGCGTGGGCAATCGTGTAGTAGGCGAGATTGATCGTCACCGCGTCCTTGTCCAGGGTGACCCCGCCCTGGCACATCGGACAGCCTCCGTTGTCCGTATGCGGCTTGTTCTCCGGATCGGCGGCCAGGTTCCACAAAATCACATTCCGGCTCCAGTTCCGCGTCGTGTCGATCAGCATCCGCTTGACGGTCGCCGCAATGTCGATCGTCGGGCTGCCGGGTTTTTCGATGATCATCTGCTCGGTGAAATAGACGTTCTTGTCGGGCCGTGCCAGGTGCATCAGGCTCATCGCCGCCAGGTCTCCACCGTAGTGGTGGAACCCCGAGCCATCGGCGAAGCGCGAAATCACCGGATCGCTCAACAGCGCCAGCGGATAGTCGGGACGATCGCAATTGTGATCGAACAGGATCACCTTCGTCTTCAAGCCCGCCTTGGTGAACGCCGGATAGAGATGATCCCGAAGGAACACCAGTTGCTGGCTGACCTGCCACTGCATGCTGGGCGTGTTCTTGGAATTCAGCGGCTCATTCTGGATGGTGATCGCATCGATCGCGATCCCCTCCTTCCGCATCTCCTCCACATACCGCACGAGATACTGCGCATAGACCGCGTAGCACCGCTCCGCCAGAGCGCCCCCGCGGACGTTGTTGTTCGTCTTCATCCAGGCAGGCGCCGACCACGGCGAGCCCAGAATCTTGATCCCAGGAGCGATAGCCAGGATCTCCTTCAATACCGGGATCACGTCCTTCCGGTCCTGCCCCAGGTCGAACTTCTTCAGCTCAAAATCCGTCTCGCCGGGCGCCAGGTCGTCATAGGAGAATACGAAGCTGTTCAGGTCCGACGCGCCGATCGTGAGCCGCAGGTAGCTGACCCCGATGTGATCGCCATCCGTGGCAAACGTCCGCCGCAGCACGTCGGCCCGAGCCTGGGGACTCATCTTTGACAGCAGTTCCGCGCTTCCACCTGTCAGCGCAAACCCGAAGCCGTCGACAGACTGCATCTGCTGGCCCGGATCCACGACAATCACCGGCCCGCGGGCGTGAGCATTCGCCTGGAACGCCGCCGGGCTCGCCTGCTTCGCAAACAAGGCAGACCGGTCCCGGCTTGTGATCCAGCTCTCGATCTGCGCCGGCTCGCGATTCTGGGCCAGGCCCACATTCAAGCTGGCAGCCAGGCAAATCAGCGCGGAAATCATACTGCGATCCAGTTTCATAGTTGCTCTCGGTGTTTCAGAGCTTATCATCGCCAGGCCCGGCGGGCCCACTGCCTCAGTCGAAACCGAAAGCATGCTGGGCAATGCCGCGCCAGCCCCTACTCACCGAGTCCTCGGGACAGCCACATCTCGAATTCGAGCAAGACCAGTCACTCAACAGGAGCCACATTCCGGTCCGCTGCATCGCTCGTTCGCCACTGATCACCATTCATCCGCCAAGCATCGGAGTGTCGGGACTAAGGAACTCTCACCTTCCTCCGCCTCTCACGTGCGCCTTCTTCTGTCGTGGTGTCAGGGAACGCATCGCACCGGGTGGCCATCGATTCCATATCGAGTCCGATTTCACAGACCATTTCCAGTCTGCCATCGAACGCGACGGCGTGGCGCTCCCCAATTCTACCCGGCAGAAGTGCGATATGCCTCTTCGTTGTTGAAGTGATTTGCCCTCAACGACCACCCTCGCGACCGCGGTCTGGACTACGGCCCTTTCCGCTCAAGGCTGCGCGGAGCATGCGTCCGCACGTCTTCCACCGCGACCACGGTACGCACAACCAGCAGTGCTGAAAATGCACCGCCCTGTCCGAAGCCGTTTCCAATAATATCGTCGCCGCGCCGTTCAATCCGAATGCCCTTGCGAGTCTTGAGTTCGCCGGTCAGTATGACAATCGCTCCGCTCGTTCCGGTACGAATGAACTCTTCGCACAGAACACTGCCAAGATCCGACAATGTTGGTGCTTTTTCGCGAAAAGAAACCGATCCTTCGTCAGCCTCCAGGTCCTCGGGGGTTGTGAGCTGCATGGCAGGGATCCAGGACCGCTTATGGCCCTGCGCGCCAGGGCAAACCAGCTCAGCGGAGCCCATGCCCTCCTGCCCGATCACTTGGAGACCGTGCGGACGACTCCAACCAACAAAGCCCCGGATCGTTACCATCCGAGTGCTCAGCCGCTCCACACTCCTCAGCGCGTCGCAGACCGAAAGGACTCGCGGTTGATCTTGCGGCTCTGCGCGGAGCCCCACGCGGACGAGTAAGGTTAAGGCGAGAAAAAGCCGCACATTGGCCATCGCCCGCAATTCTATCTCGTTGCGGACATCCGGCGGCCCAGCAACTGAAAGGTGTTATCGCAAAGCCCCCATGCGGCCCACCTCAATTCTTCTGCGCCCCCAAATCCAGCACCGCCTTCGCGAACACCTCCGGCGCTTCCTGCGGCAGATTGTGGCCAATCCCTCCACTCGCCACCCGATGCCGGTACCAGCCCGTGAACCTCTTCGCATAACTCGCGGGATCCGGATGCGGCGCACCATTCGCATCGCCTTCCAGGGTAATGCTCGGCACCGGAATGCCCGGACCCTCGGCAAGCCGCTTCTCCAACCCATCGAACTTCGGCTCTCCTTCCGCCAGGCCCAGCCGCCACCGGTAGTTGTGAATCACGATCGCCACATGGTCCGGATTGTCGAAGGCCGCGGCGCTGCGATCGAACGTAGCATCGTCGAATTTCCACTTTGGCGAGGCGGTCTGCCAGATGAGTCTCGAGAACTCCTTCCGGTATTTCTCATACCCGGCCTGGCCCCGCTCGGTAGCAAAGTAAAACTGATACCACCAGGAGAGCTCAGCCTGCGGAGGCAGCGGAGGCCGGTTGCCGCTCTGGCTGCCGATCAGATACCCGCTCACCGACACAAGAGCCTTCGTACGCTCCGGCCACAACGCCGCCACGATGTCCGCCGTTCGCGCGCCCCAATCAAAGCCCCCCAGAATCGCCGACTCGATGCCGAGCACATCCATCAGGGCGATCGTGTCGGCAGCCAACGCGGCCTGCTGCCCATTGCGAGGGGTCTCGGACGACAGAAAGCGCGTCGCCCCATAACCGCGCAGGTACGGCGTGATCACTCGGTAGCCGACCGCTGCCAGCAGCGGGGACACCTCCGCAAAACTGTAGATATCGTAAGGCCACCCGTGGAGCAGGATCACCGCGGGTCCCTTCGCAGGCCCGGCTTCCGCATACGCCACGTTCAGAACCCCGGCATCGACGGTCTTGATCTCTCCAGGGGAACTGGCGGCCCGCAGTGGCTCCACGGCCAGCAGCGCCCCTCCCACCGACAATCCTGTCTCGGCGAGAAACCGCCGGCGCGAAGGAGTCATTTTTTCTTCGTGTGTCATCGACATTTTCCTTTGTTAGTTCGCTTGCCCTGCCACGGCCCGTTAGCCGATCGCCACGGTAAATCACTGCCCTCCGAAATCCAGCAGCATTCTCCGCTAACCAAACGTGAACGAGTACGCAGCCGCCCCTCGATCCAGGAACTCAATCACGAACACCGCGTCCTCGATCGGCCCCGTCTGCCGGATCAACTGGTACATCCGTGGCTCTCGAATCACACCAGAGCCATCAGCGGCGGAATCGGACCCGTGATGCTCGCCCGGCGGCACGCCATTCAACCTCACCCTGAAACGAACCGGCGCCCCGTCTTTGGACGGACCCAGAACCATGTGGAGATCCCGGCCGTGGAATCGGAACACAATCTTGCCGGGCGCCACCTCGAGAGTCGACCGCTCCGGACCCGCATTCCAGGCCCCGCTGAAGCCCCACTTGTTAAGGTCCAGATGCGCCGGCAGGCTGTAGATCCTGCGGCCATCGCGCGCCAGCCGTTCCGGGGAGACGAAGTTCTCCGCACGGGCATAGCCCACATACGTCTCCGGCGATCCGATTGCCCGGCTCGGAGGAGCCTCCGGTCCCGTCGCCGAGATCTGAACTAGACTCTCATCCAAACCCGTCGCACCGTTCTCCCGTAGCAGCGTTTGAATCACGCGCTCGGCCCGCTCATACTCGCCCTCGCCGAAGTGGTGATAGCGGATTCGCCCTTTCCCGTCGATGATGTAGTCCGCCGGCCAGTATTCATTGCGAAAGCTGTTCCAAATGGCATGATCGCTGTCGACCGCAATAGGGTAGGCGATCTTCAAGGCCGAAACGGCTGTCCGGACATTCGGCTGCTCCTTCTCGAAGCCGAACTCAGGGGTATGGACGCCCACCACCACCAGTCCTTTGTCTCCATACTTCTCCGCCCAGGCCTTCATGTAAGGCAGTTCCCGCAAACTATTGATGCAGGAGTAGGTCCAGAAATTGACCAGCACCACCTTGCCGCGCAGCGCTTTGCTGTTCAGCGGTGCGGAGTTCAACCAGCCCGGAACCACGTCCAGGTTCGGCATGCGTCCCTCATCCCGTGTATCGGAGGCGGCCATGAACAGTCCGGTCGCGGCAATCGCGGCCGGAACCCAAACGAAGCTTCGGCGTCCCATGGCGGCGGTTCCGGGCGGGTCTACCGGCTCTCCGCCGTGGCCGCTGCCATGGCGGCTTCAGTCACGACCGTTGTCACGACATCGATGTTGCCGTGAGTTGCCAGGGAGTACGGACACACCTGGTGCCCGGCCTCCACCAGTTCCTCCGCCACCTGGCGATCGACGCCCGGCAGAGTGACCTTCAGGCGCGCCGCGAGGCGAAACGCGCCATGCACCAGGCCCAGGTCCACCTCCGCGTCAACGGCGAGATCCTCCGGAAGCACAATCTTCCGCTTGCCGGCCAGCAGCTTGAGTCCCGAGAGAAAACAGGAAGACCAGCCGGCGGCGAACAATTGTTCCGGATTCGTGCCGCCCCCGGGCCCTCCCGGCGTGGAGAACGCAACACTCAGGCGGCCGTCATCGGTGCGTGAGGTGCCTCCGTCTCGACCACCTGTCGTATGCGCCCTGGCCGTATAGAGAACCTTGTCCAGCTTTGTCATTGGATGAACTCCCTCTTGTGAAATCTGCGGTCTGTCAGTCGCGTCCCAGGATCGCCGTCAAAGCCAGTTCCCCACTGCGGGTCTGCAGGCCGTTCTTCATCGCAGCCTGGATGATGCCTTGCGCCTCGCGCTTGCGGACCCCTTCACTGAACAGGTCCCCATCCCGGTTGAATTCCTCGGCCGATGCCAGCGCCACCGCGTTGACTCTCTCTTTCACGACGGCATGCCCGGCCGCCGGAAACCGGGCGATTCGATGCGCCAGCCTGGCGACGAACGCGCTTAGCTCGGCGGCCGGCAAGGCTCGATTGATCCAGCCGTATTTCTCAGCCAGTTCGGCGTCGTAATCGTCGGCACTCAGCAGGACTTCCATCGCCCGGCTTCGGCCCATCAGCCGGATCAGGTGCTGAGCCCCGCCCGAGCCAGGCAGCAGCCCCAGCGCCGGCTCGAACTGGCTGAAGATCGCCGACTCGCGGGCCGCAAACCGCATGTCGCACGCCAGTACGAACTCACTGCCGACGGCGCGTACCCGGCCTTCGATCTGGGCGATGGTCACCAGGCGGCTCGTGCTGATACGGCGGAACAGCAGCGCCAGCGAAGTGGCGCCCTCCATCTTCATCACCTGTTCGCGGTATTCATTGATCCGCGTCACGTCAACGTGCGAGATGAAGTAGTCCGGATCCGCGCTCTTGAATACCAGCACCTGGATCGCTTCGTCTGCCTCGGCTTGCTGGATCAGCGCAACCAGGTCACCGACCAGTTCCGGCCCCAGAAGATTCATGGGCGGAGCGGCAATCTCTGCAAACAACACTCCGCCTTCCCGCGTGACATTCAGTTTTTCGAAATTCATATCGAACTCTCCTTCGTGACGAGTGATGGGAACAGCAGCGATGCGACGCCGTCCTGTGCCGCGGGCTGCTAACGCAGCGAACGAAATGCCGTGCGGAGCTCTGAAGTGAGCAGCCCCGGCTGTTCCCACGCCGCAAAGTGGCCGCCCTTCGGAAGCCGGTTGAAGTGGATCAGGTTGGGGTATGCCCTCTCGGTCCAGCTCTTCGGAGCGGCGTAGATCTCATCCGGGAAGACACTCACTGCCGTGGGAACCCGCACGCCCTTCGGAGCGAAGAAGGCCAGCTTGCTCTCCCAGTAGAGCCTCGCGGAAGACACCGCGGTGTTGGTGAACCAGTAGAGCGAAATGTTGTCGAGAATGTCCTCGCGCGTCAATCCTTCCGGCTCGCCAGCGAAAACCCGGCTGATCAGCTCCATGCTGCGGGCGTCGTGGTCGAGCATCCAGGCGGCCAGGCCGGCCGGCGAATCGGCGAGCCCGTACAACGTCTGCGGGCGATTGGCCATCTCCAGTGCATAGCCCAATCCGTGCTTATAGAACGAGTCCAGTTGGTCCCACGCGCCCTTCTCTTCCGCGCTCAGGCCGTCTGGCGCCGGCTGGCCATACTGCAAGGCAGCCGCAACATCGGCGGGCACGGTCGCGGGCATGTTGGTGTGAATGCCGATCAACTCCGGCGGAGCCTGCAGTGCCATCTGCTCGGTAACGGCATTCCCCCAATCCCCACCCTGTGCCACAAAGCGCGTGTAGCCCAGGCGCTTCATCAACACCGTCCAGGCACGCGCAATTCGAATGGGATCCCAGCCGGTCTCCGTCGGCTTGCCGGAAAATCCATGACCGGGCAGCGACGGAATCACGACATCAAAAGCGTCCTCGGCGGTACCGCCATGCGCCGTTGGGTCCGTCAATGGTCCAATGATCTTCATCTGCTCAATCACTGACCCCGGCCAGCCGTGCGTGATGATGATCGGCAATGCATTCGGGTGCTTCGACCGGACATGAATAAAATGAATGTCCAGTCCATCGATGTTGGTGGTGAACTGAGGCAGCGCATTCAGCTTCGCCTCGATCTTTCGCCAGTCGTACCCGCTCTGCCAATAGCGCACCAGGTTCTTCATCGTTGCCAGTTGCACGCCCTGTGAGCGATCGGAGACGGTTTCCTCTTCCGGCCAGTTTGTTGCGGCCAGGCGCCGCCGCAGGTCGGCAATCGCCTTTTCGGGAACATGCACCCGGAATGGGCGAATCCCGCTCTCGCCGCTCCGGGCTGCCCCGCTTGCGGGCTCAACATAGTGGTTCACGGCCTTGCTGGTCTGGGAGCAGAGCGGGCCCGCGAGAATCAGCATGGTCATGGTCGCTGCGCCCGAAAGGCGTCGGCCACTTCGAAATGGTGCTTTGGAAAATGTCATTTGCTGGATAGCCTTCTCTAAAAATGGTTTCGGGACGCGCCTCTGGCTGCCCAGGAGCACACGAGATGCTTCCAGGTGGTACAGACCAGCCTGGCTTGAAGAACTAACGGAACGATCTTTCCAGGGCGGGCCTCGCAGTCTCGGGAATCACGCTTTGGTGGCGGCCGCCACGCTCGCCGGGGCACCAATCAGCGCCACAATCTCCTGCGTCGTCACCACGGCACTGGCGTAGTTGGGGATGTTGATTTCGAGAGCGGCCTCCATCTCGCGATCGGAGTAGTCCGCCGTGGCGTCTTTCACCATCGTGACTTCGTAACCAAGCTCGGCGGCAAAGCGGACCGTCGCCTCCACACAGGTATGCGCAATCAGCCCGATGACGATCAGCTTGTGTATTCCGTGTTTCTTGAGCTGCAGATCCAGGTCCGTGTTGGCGAAGCCGCTCGAACACCAATGCTCCGAAGCCACGATATCGCCGGGCTGTGGCTCGAACCCCTGGCGAAACTGGCCGCCCCACGTCCCATACTCGAAGGATTTACGGGACCACGCCGCCCTCTGGATGGGTGCGATGTACTTCCAGCTCTCGTAATCGCCGGGCCGGTAGCGGTGATGCATGGCGTAGAACACGCGAACGCCCGCCTCGCGTGCCGCCTCCAGCACCTCCTTCATGTGAGGTACGCACTGGTTGGCTTCCGCAACCCCTTTGAGGCGGTCCCATATCTTGCCGCCCTCTGAGATGAAATCGTTATACGGGTCGATCACCAGAAGACCGGTGATCTCTTTTTCGTAGGTAAGCGCGCCCATGGTGCCTCCGCTGGATCTTCAGCCCTGCCGCAGTGCATGACGCTCGATGCTCTTGGCAAACAACGGCGTCTCCTGCTGGTTGTGCGCTTCAGAGATCGGCCTGCGTCCGGCCCGGAAGACCTCCAGCGGGATCCCCTGCTGCCCGAGAAACTCCGCCAACTCCGGCGTCACGCTGCTGTGCACCGTATTGGTGAACTCGCAGGTCTTGTCGTCGATTTTGCGGACCGCCAGGTCCCAGATCACCCCGACCTTCGTCCGCCCGGTCGGCGTAAACACATCAGAATTGGAAACGAGCCTGAGATGATCGGGTTGGCCGACCTCCTCCACATAGTGCTGCACCATCATGCTGCCCCCAAGAATCTCCACGTTGATCGACATCCGCCGGCCGTCCGGCGCTGTCGTCGCACCGGCGGAACAGTGAGCCGGCGAACACGCCTGGTACTCCGACTCGGGCAGGGTGAAACACCACGTCGGAATGTCGATCTTCTCGATCGGTGCGTGGATGGTCGCTGAGAAACTGGATTGGACCAGGATGTTATCTTCCACTGTCGCGCTCCACTCTGAAGTTTCGGACGTTGAACCTTGCGGGCGCGCACAGATCGCTGCCCGTTGTCAGTAAAAGCGAGATCCCGCTGGATCGCAGCCTTGGCCGTACATAACTGAAGTCCCGCCGGCCTCAAGCCTCACGTCGCGGAAAGGTCGGTGCATGAAGTCCCTCTGAAATTGCACAATCCAGGGCCCTGGCCTCGCCTTTTCTACGATCAATGCAAGCTCGCTCTCTTCTTACCTGGATTCTGATGCTTTTCCCCTTTCGGGGCCTCCCCCAATGGAGTCCGATCCACTCCCCCAATGCATTCGTCTTCGGCTACCACTTTTGAGGGAGGCGCGCCCACCTCTGGTCCGGCCGGTGTCAAGACGCTTTTCCCCCAAAGTGGCGAGCCTCCAGCGCCCATGCGCCCGGGCCGGGGGTATCGTCGGGAGAATCTGAATCAGCGCAGTCGCGCGCAAGGGGAAATCGAGTGCGGACACGGTCGCGCTCTCCTCGATCGCGGGGAGCATGCCCTTCGGCGGCCATCCACGCCCGCACACAGGTCACCTGGCTGGAGGAGTCATCGTGTAGAGCAGTTGGTTGCCGGCGAAACGCAATACTGGTGCGGAGGGCCGGCAGGACCGGTCATGGGCCTTCAGGACGTCTCGTTTCTTGTGCTGGACTCCCTGTGCGGCCGCGGTCAGGCGAAGGGGCATTCGCTCCAGGGCGAGCGCCCATGATGCGCCTCCATCGGCGTCGGGCGCTCCATCAGTTCGCTGTGGCTGTAAACGTGATCGTATCACTCAGCCCCCCGGCGGCCTTTGTGAATGGAAACTTCGCCATCAAAACGTGCTGGCGTTTGGTTGTGTAGGATTCAGTGGCAGAAATCAAAACCGGAGTTGTACTGAGGAGGTTGCCATCAATCAACCACATTGTGTCGTCGTTATCACCCACTTGGGCGGTCAGTGTGTACCCGGTGCTGGATGGAAGGTTGGCGCGCAAAACTTGCACTAGAAATGGCGTGCTTAGATAGAAACCATCACTCTGAATCCCTTTGGTGAACCTGTTGGCCAGCAGGCCGTTGGGAGTTCCATAGGCCGATACATCGCCAATCTCGACCAGTGCGCTGGCCCCGCCTTCGTTCAGTGCATACCCTGCTGGGTCCTGCCAGAAATACAAAGCGATGGAACCCTCAACCTCGCCGGTGATCGCAACCGACCCACCGCTGGACTGCTGCGCGTCGGCCGCCGCTCCAAGTCCCAACGCGAACACCGCGATGAGTACCAGGTTTCTTTTGGTCATGATTCTCTCCTGACTTCGATTCTCCGTATCCGCCACGGAGCTGCGCGTTTCTTCGCCGTACAAACTGAGCCGCAACTCGCGGCCCGCGTCTTCACTTCTTTTTCTTCTTCCTCGCGAGATCAGACCCTTCCGACATGAGCATCGCCTCGCGGCGGCGATCCTCCTCAGCACCTGGAAGGTCCCCCGCGGCCCTTCGCACAACCGCCCGGTTACGATATGCATTCGCATAGTTCGGGTTGAGCGCAATCGCCCGGTCTAGGTCAGCGGTGGCGCTGCTGAGGTCGTGCAGTAGGTACCAGGCAAAGCCGCGGGCATTGTAAGCAAGAGCAAACCCCGGCTCCATCCGAATCGCTTCGCCTAGTTCCGCAATCGCTTCCCGATATTGCCCGGATGCCAGTTTCTGGCGTCCCAGGCGATCATGCTGCTTCGCTGAGGCGCTTGGCGGCGGCTGGCTTGCTGCGGGTTGCGCGGCGCCCGTTTTGGGAGTCGCGGATATCGTCTCGCGCGGTGAGGGACTCGCTGGGATTGGGCCTTCGACGGGACCTTTCAAGGCTGGAGTTGGGGCAACTCGCCCCGGCGCGGCGTCAACGATCTGGAGATCGATGTTGGAGAGCGTCATCGGGGAGGCCGGCAGTTTCACTGTACTGCTAACCATTCGTGCCCCTGCCTCGACCGCCACCGTGTATGAGCCGGCGGCCAAGTCCCGGAACAAATACCGGCCCTCGGCATCCGTCGTGCTGGTCTTCTCAGACCCCTTCAGCGTCACCACTTTGCCTGCAACCGGAAGAGCCTTGGCAACTGCTGTATCAAAGGCAAACACCCGCCCGCCAATCGATCGGAGCGCGCGCACGGCGAACTCCGCCCGGCCTGGCGCAGCGAGCCCGACCTGAACTCGTTGGACCTCCAACTGCGCTGTGAGATAGCCGGCCGGAATCGAGTCCGCGTCGACTTCCACCTCATACACACCCTCGGAAAGCTGCCGCACAAAGAAGCCGCCATCGCCGTTCGTAGTTGCCATCCACTGCCCGCCCTGGCTCCGGACCGCCACGTTTACGCCCGTCACACCTTCGCCGGCATCATTCGAGACCCGGCCCATCAGGCCGGAAAGCGAGAATCCGATCCCGAAGTTGACCGTCCCGTTTTCAGCAACCTCGACATCCGACTGTGTCGAGAAAAATGTCGGCCGGTCGGTCCGGTAGGACACGGCCACACTGTGCTTGCCCACCGGCACTCGCAGGAACCGGAATGATCCGTCCGCAGCGGTTCGTGTGCGCCGCGAACCATCCAGCACCAACTGAACACCCGCTATGCCTTGCATCCCGGATTCGTAGGCGCCCTTCGAGCTGTCGTCGCGAAACACCGTGCCGGAGATCGAGCCGTGGTGCTCAGGAATTATGAACGAAGGAACGTTATTCAGCGGGTGTCGCCAGGCTACCGAGAACACCGGCCGGTAAATCGGAGTCAGTCCGGGCAACTTCATACCAGCCGCGGAATAGGAGACAGAAAGCTCCTCTGCGCCAATTCTCTGCGTGCACACAACCGAATGAATTGTGCTCCTCGTGCTGCCTAATAGATCTTGATTGTCGTTGTAGAGGAAGTTGTAACTCACCTGAGGCTTGCGGCCGCGGCCGTTCCAGGCCAGCGTCCCACCCACCTGGCTTCGCACGGGCGCGATATTGACGGTAGCGCCCTGAATGTAACCAGCGGCAAACAGGTAGGCGCTATCCCTGAGAAGGCTGTCGACCTGTTCGATGGTAGTCGCCTGTATGCCCAGCAATTCAATCGCCTGTCGCAAACCGTGCGCCTGATCCAGTAGAAAAGAGAGCGTGGGGGCGTGCGTCTGCCTTTCGGCGAATGCGGAGACTGAAATTGCGCCTGCGCCCCCGCGCACCGAGGCGCGGAACTGATGCCCCCCCGCATCCTGCTTGGAAACCTCGGAGAACTGGTATTGCCCCTGTGCCCCGAAATGACGGGAGCTGAAGCTGAGCCCGGCTGGCGCACTCACATTGCTCACCGGCGGTCGTGGAGGAATCGCGGTTTTGTACGTGGAGCCTGTCGCACCGCCAAAGACCGACCAATGGCCGCCTATCAGGTACTGCAATTTGGCGGAGGCCGTCATGGTAGTTTGCTGCAGGCCGGGCAACGCTAAGCGGTTGCTGTAAAGCGTCACTTCACTTGAGAGTTTACCCACGAGCTTACGCGTCCAGGAAAGGTCCGAATGGAACCCCTTGATGTTGTTGGCTCCCAGTGACGCAAAGGTCGAAGGCGCGTAGCGAAAACTGCCGCGGACGCTATCCCGGTCACCGCGATAGTCCAGCCGCGCGGAGGCCCCGACGCCACGGCTCAGCCCCACATCCGCGCTCACGCGCAGGGTCTCCCCGGAACTGTAATCGTACGTAGCCACCCCTACGCTGCCGGTGCGGCCCACCATATCTGTGGAAGGTACGCTGAAGTGGTTGAACGATGCGGTGAGGGACGAATGTTCTGTCAATGGCCTCCGGTAGCCCACCTCAACCACGCCCTCCGCGCGCGTAGGAAGGAATAATCCTTCAAAGGACGCTACCGACGTATAGCCCGCGTGCAGCAGCCATCCATCTTGTCGAATGTGTATTCCGCGCACGATGGAGCCGGCGATGCCCAGGGGTGATTCCTGCACGTATTGATCCAGGAGTGTGACATCGCGGCGCGCCGTCGAGATTTGGTAGGAGGCTGATGAGAGTGCTGTTCTGTCCTGGTCGCTCGAGAGCGACCCCAGTTGGCGGGTTCCCACCAAATGGAGGTGAGTCGTAGTGTCACCCTGGCGCCGTGAGAGGTCGAGCGTGCTCTGAAACTGGCTCGGCGATGACGCGTATCGCGACTCCGAATACCCATCCTCAATCCCTGAGTTGATGTTCAGTGGGTTCAGGGGATCTGTTCTAGGCTTCGCGGGCGCATTGATCACCAGGATTTCGAATGCCTGGGCGCCGGATGCCGTTACCACCATCACATGCGTGGCTCCGGCAATCCTTCCCGATACGATGACCAGGCCGTTCTCCGTGGTGGCTTCGGCGTATGTCGAATCCAGGGAGTATGCCGCAGTCACGCCGGCCACGCTGATGGTGATGGTCTTGTGCGCCTCCACCCTGTATGTTTGCGCTTCAAGCCCAACACACCCTATGGCTAGCCACAGAAGGGACACCCATCTACTCGGAAACTGTGAATTCCCCCGCATTGGTCAGGACTTTCCCTTCGTACTCAAAGGACGATAGCGTTCGGTAGCGCCCCGGCTTCAGCACCGCGGGGCATAACGTGGCGAACTGGCCGCTCTCCCCCGGCAATAGACGATGTGGCTCGAAGGTGGCCTTCGCTATGCGCTTCCCTTGCTCATCCAGAATCGCGATGACGCCCTTGGGCACCACGGGTTCGACGCCGCTATTGACCAGGGCCATCGAGAACCCCAGGTTGGCGCTGCTGGTTTGCGGCGAAACGGCCAAAGCGCTCGCCGACACCTTGGAATCATTGGAAATATTGAAGGTGATCAGCGCACCTAACGATGCGCCGAAGCCGACAGAACCCTTGTCTGGAGCAGCAATCTGCCCCTTAAAAAACACCACTACCGCACGTTGGGCGGTCTCGGGAGGAACCGTGACCGTCACGCTCGCCGACACCGTCTGCCCGGCCGGCACCACCACTGAGGAAGGCGCGGCAATTGCGGTGAACGCGATCCCCAGGGGAATCTGACCCGCCGGGACAAATGTGCGCTTTCCGTCTCGGACAACCACGTCCTGCGTCTCAATGGCAAAGCGCATCTCGATTGGTAACTGATTGGCAAGGGTGAAGGTTTGGGTCACACTCTGGCCTGGCCTCACCCGCAACATGGAGACGGCGGGTGATAGCGCGAGTGTGGCCCGCTGCGGCGCAACCTCTGGCTTGTCACCCCCAACCGGCTGGGAGTAGAGCACCCCGGCAACGGCAATCTGCAGCAGGCATTGGAAAAAGGCACTGAATCGGAACGGCCTCGTGGTCATCTGGACACCTCGGTGTAGCTCTATCTGGCAATCGCGGAAAACGAAACAGTACTCCCGAACGGCCCCGCGGGCCTCGTCCTTGGTACCTCAATCACCACTCGGTGTTCACTCACTGAACCGCATCGCTGAACGGTCGCCGACGTCGCAGTGGACAAAGGAGTGCCGTCCACGGTCACCGTGTAGGAAGCATCCTGGGAGTTCAATGTCATCTCAATTTCCACCAGCGCCGACTGCGGGTCGCTGCAGTCCACTTTCAGCGCGAATTGCGTTGTCATAACAATGGAGCCGCCGCTGCTTTGCTGGGATACACCTGGCGCGGCGCGCCCCGCATAGTAGGAGGTGCGGCCGAACGACAATGCAGGGTTCGCCGTGCCGAGCCCCTGCATCGATGCTCCGGATGCCGCGGCCAATATCGTCACCGTCGGCCTTCCACGGTTGATGGCGGCCGCAATCGCCTGGGCCAGCGTGCTGGGCCGCTGCTCGGCCGCAACTGCATACGGAAGCAACACAAGCAGCGCTAGTGTCGCCGGGATCCGCAAAAGGGAGTGCATGGATTAGTTCAGCCTTGGCCTGGACTGGAAGAGCAAACCGGTAGCGCACAAGGCCCGATCCCAAGTAGGACGATCGGGCCTGCGGGTACAGTCCCTGCGTCGCATTACTGTGCAGTGGCCACAAAGTTGATCGTGTTGCTGACACTGCCGGAGTTCATGCTGGTCGGAAATTTCACGGACAAAGTCAGCGGAGTCCTCGCGGCGTACGAACCCTCGCTGACGACCACCACGGGGCTGGTGCTGTTCAGGGAAGCTCCGCCGAGGCTCCACTCGCTGCTGTCGGAACTGGTGAGCTGCGCCGACAGGGTATAGCCGCTCGAAGTGATATTGGCCTTGTCAACCTGAACATCCATTGGGCCGCTGAGCGTGAAGCCGTCAACCTGGTTGGTCTTCACAAAATTGCTGCCGGCAACAATCCCGGTGGCCGTGCCGTACATGGACACAGTCGAGAGGTTCGCGCCCGCGGCGGCCGTGCCGTCGCCGGAGGTCAGGGTAAACCCACCAGAGGTGTTCTGATGGAACGAAAGGATGATGGACCCATCAACCTGTCCGGTCAGCGCCAGGGAGCCGGTGTTCGCGGTCTGGGCGCCCGCAGTGGCCGTGAGCATCATCACGATCGTGGCCGCCATTGCTAAAGTCTTTTTCATTGTTGTTTTCCTAATTTCGATTTAGGTGCAATCAATTGCGCCTATGTTTCTATTGTTGGAGGATTGTGTATTTCTTACAATCAGTGATAACCACGATCTTCTAGAGGGACAATATGCATCTGGCCCGAAGGGCTGCCTTCTACAAAGAGTGGGGTCCACCCCTTGGAACTCTAGGTCGTTCAGCTTAGCCTGTCACGCGATGGCAGCTCGGCTAGGCCAACTCTTTAAAGCGCTCGGGCGGATGAGTGGAGGAAGAACTTGGTGGCGATCATGCTTATCCATGCCGGCTTTCCACATCCCAGGGCATGGCATGATCCTGATAGGCTGGGAGAGCTGATGGCAGTGTGTTGAGGCACACTGCGTGGTAACGGAGGGCACTGTGGCGGCAATTAGGACGGCAACGAGCAACGAGGACATTGCAACCTTCGTCCTCAGGTCTCTGGCAGCCTTGCTGATTGCCGGATGCTGTTCACCAGCATGCCCTCAACAGGCCTCCGGCCGGCTCGCCATTTCCGGCAATCTCCAGGCGTCCTATTACGCCGAGGCGGCCTCGGAACAATCCCTAACCATTGGACAAGGGACGGCCGAAGGGGGCAGCCTCAGGCTCTCCGTGAAACCCGGACCAATTGCCATCCGTGTTCTGAAAGCAAATAGCGGAAGTAAGCAGTACATTGTCGTCGTCAATGCTGGCGAACACACCATCAGAATGCCCGGTCTCCCCTACGAGGCCACCATCCCCATCCGTATTCCGGAGTCGATTTCTGGCCTGCCTCTGGTTCTGTTGGTGATTCCCGACTGAGATTTCTAGAGGGGTTGAACCTAGCCAGTTTTCCGTGCTGCTTCGCTCATTCCGTTCCGTCTTCTTCTCTGCTGCCAGTTTCATCCAAACACGCATTGCACACAATCAGTGGAAACCCGGATCCCTCCGGATGCGATCCTGTACCCGGTCGCCAGATTGCCCTGGCCTTTGAAGGGATGCCGGCTCGCGGCCGCTGCGGCTTTGTCCATGGCGTATCCGGGGAGACTGGGACGAGTAGGCGAGGCCAATTCGCACAGCAGACCCGCCCTGAACCCTCCTGCGGCCTGGTGTTACGCCGGATAGGAAGCCCGGCGCTCAGTCAGCACTCAACAATGCCGTTTCGAATCGCGTAGCGGACCAGGTCGCTCACAGAGTGGAGATCCAGCTTGGCCATGGCTCGCGCCCGGTGGGTTTCAACGGTCTTTACGCTGATACTCAGTGTTGTCGCCACTTCTTTGTTGGCTTTGCCTTCTGCGATCAATTGAATGATCTCTCGCTCACGAGGGCTTACCATGCGGCTGGGACTGGCCTTCTCTCCTCCGTTGCCTTTCAGGTACCCGCGTAGCAGTACATCCCCTAGCTTGGAGGTGAAGAACGTCTTGTTGTTTCGTAGTGCATCCAGGGCGCCCAGCAAGTCTGTGCCCGCGTCGCTCTTGAGAATGTAACCTCGCGCTCCGGACTCGAGCACGTCATGCAGGATTTGTTCGGATTCATGCATCGAGAGGATCAATACTTGCCGTCGTGGGCCTTCCTTCAGGATCTGCCGCGTCGCATCCAATCCGTTCATGTCCGGCATGGAGATGTCCATCACAATGATGTCGGGGTCAAGCCGTTCCGCTGCGGCCACCGCCTCGCGTCCGGTCGAGGCTTCCCCGCAGATCTCCCACTCCGGTCGCTCGTCCCGAATGGCGGCTACGACTCCCCTTCTCACAAGCTGGTGATCATCAACCACTAATATGCGCAAGTTGCTCATTTTGTACAGCCAAAGGAAACTTTACGGTCACTCTCGTGCCCTTCCCGGCTGAGGTGATTTCGAGCCGCCCGCCGAGTTGTTCCGCTCGTTCGCGCATCCCCAGGATGCCGACGCCCAGCCCCACAAATCCGCTGTCCGGGGCAGTCAGGCTCGAGGGCAGGCCGCAGCCACGATCTTGCAGGACCAGGCAGACCTCTGTCAGATCTCGCTCAAGCTGGATAGTCGCCACCGGACTGCCCGAATGCCTGTGGACATTGGCCAATCCCTCCTGCACAATGCGGAGAAGAGCCGATTCCAGATCGCTGTGAAGCCGCCCGAAATCAGACGGCAGGATCAGTTCAATATCGATTCCGGTTCTCTGGTTGAACCCCTCCGCATACGCCTGCAGGGCACTCACCAGCCCAATCTCGTCCAAAAGCGGCGGATGCAGCAGATAAGTTAGCGTCCGGATCTCTCTGGAACTGGAGGCGGCCAACTCGATGGATTCCGCGAGCAACGCCTGTTTCTTCAGTGGTTCGCCCCCGGACTTCTGCAACCGGATTAGGTTCATGCTCAGGGCGGCGAGAATCTGGGCCGTGCTGTCGTGCAGCTCTCGAGCGATTCGCCTCCTTTCATGATCCTGGGAACGCAGCAGGTCGGTGGATAGCCGCTGAAGTTGTTGGTTGGCCAGGCTGAGCCCACTTTCCGCATGCTTCCGCTCGGTCACATCCAATGCCAGGGACAGGATCGAACGCAGGTTGCCCTGGGCGTCCATGAGTGAAGAGTTATACCATTCGCAATGAATCACCGATCCGTCCTTGCGGCAGTTGCGGTTGGCCGAGAAGCACTTCTGATTTCCGCCCGAGTACAGCCTCGCGAAAACCTCCGCCACAGACGCCTCGTCTTCGGCGTAGACCAACGGGAAAGCGCCCCGCTGTTTCCCCAGTACCTCCTCTGGCGTCCAACCGAACATCCGCTCGGCCTCGCCGGCCCAGCGAATGATGTCCAGATTGGCCCCCCATTCGATGACCGCCATCGGGGAATTTTCAACGTGATGCGTGAGCCGTTCCGCTAACTCATGCAACGTCCGTTGAGACCGCTTCCGCTCGATAGCATAGCGAAGAGACCGCGTGAGCAGGTCCGTACTGTAGTGGCCCTTCACCAGATAGTCTTGCGCGCCGTCAGCCACTGCGGCCACGGCCATTTCGCCGTTGTCCTCGCTGCTCAGCACCACCACAGGGATCTCTGGGGCAGCGGCTTGCACCTTTCGAAATGTTTCGAGCCCCTCGCTGTCGGCGAGGCAAAGATCCAGTAGAAGAGCGTCCACTCCCCCTGCCGCCAGCTGGCTCAGGCCGGTGGCGAGCCCGTCTGCTCGCCGCAACTCGAACTTGGGGTTCGATGTCCCAGTGAGAGATCCCCGCACAAAGAGCGCATCGAGAGCGTTGTCCTCAATGAGAAGCACATGGATGACCCCGCCCTTCATTTCTTCTTGTGTACCTGCGCATCAATCGGCTGTGTTGCGGAATTTACTTAGGAACTGCGCCCGGGAATATTTTTCCCTTTAACTGGTGTCTCAAAAGAGCCCTCGCCACACGAAGCTAAAGTGTAATCGCTTGCTTTATCCCCGCGCACTTTACCAACATTTGCCTCAAATCAAGGTTTTCAGGTTCGCTACGTTGCCCCGATTGCCCGATCATCAGTCGCAACTGCCAGGTCCGCCAAGTATGCCAGGCAAGGCCCTTGAAGCGGCTCTCTGGTTGCCAGGTTCGCTCAGCGGTCGCTTTGGCGCGAGTCAGCGTTTAGAGCGCCACGCAGAATCTGGCACCATCTCACTCTCGCAAACACTGTCCGTTCACCGCTTGCGCTATCATCGCACTCCACACCGGCTGTCTCGCTTGCCCCGTTGAGCGGGACCGGCGCAGTTCCAATTTAGGACGGCATCGATGCCGCTCGAC
Organism: Paludibaculum fermentans; assembly: GCF_015277775.1. Classification (NCBI taxonomy): domain Bacteria; kingdom Pseudomonadati; phylum Acidobacteriota; class Terriglobia; order Bryobacterales; family Bryobacteraceae; genus Paludibaculum; species Paludibaculum fermentans. The sequence goes on along the minus strand of NZ_CP063849.1, from coordinate 7,028,592 downwards.
GCCAAATGGCAGATCGGCGATCCTCCGAACTCCCTCCTGCCGCTCTGAATTGCGTCTGCTCCTGCATTAAAATTCGTTGTTCACACAAGCCATAGAAAGATCTTCGCTCCGACAATCAGCACCTGGCAGAAAAATAGATGCTGAATAACTGACACCCACTCCCTGCATGGCTTTTAAGTAGATTTGGAATCAATATCCACGACCCGCTCTCTGTCGCCACAGCCCCACCACCTCCCGCAGGCAGCTCTCTTCAGCCACCAGAGCCGTTTGCAAAACTCCGCGTTGAAACCAAAGGCACTGGAGGGAATGGAGTTAGGGGAAAGGAAATGGCCTCTCGCCAAGTTCTTCTGCAATTGGTCCAAGTCACACAACAGAAACAGCTCCCGGCTCTGGAAAAGTCGCATGGGCCGCCCAGCCAAAGACAGGCGGCTGGGCCTTGCCTCCATCGCCAAAGCCATGCTCAATCGCCCACACCAGCGGGATCGCATCAATCGAGTTCGAGTGGCTCAGGCACTCCTCGAACTTAGTGGCTGGGTTTGATCGGCCACACTACGCGCGACTCGACGGCCATACCGCCTCGTGCGCGGTTTCCCAAAACGCCTGCTCAGAATCAGCTAAACGCCAGGCGGTAAGAGGGAAGCACTCAGCCCTGACCCGCCGCAATCAATCCGAATCCGCGTTCCGATTGGGCCTCCTCACCCATAGACCGGCAGCTTGGATCAACTCGGATCTTCTCCTCGGGACTAGTTCTCGCCACCCTACCCGAAACGGTCGTTCGAACCCGCGGCAGCACCCCACCCGCTGGACTTCTCCCCCATTTCCGCCCCTCCGCCAGAAGCAGTTCAAGAGTTCGAAGTTTATCGTCGCCTTCGAATCAATAGGTTACGGAAAAGAGGCCCAAAATCTCTAGGTCCGGCGTGTATAACTTTGCGACAGGAGAACAACGATGCAGATTTTCAATAAGAATGCGGACGACATGGTACGATTGCGCCGTTTCCTCACAACCGCCGGCGCCGGCAACGCCAACCTCATCACGTGTGTCGAGGACCAGTCCCTGTCCTCGAGGCTGCGGGACGACGCCCACCACCACTTCACCCCCGCCACGCGCCTCAAACAGTTCAGGACCGGCTCCATCGCCGCCCTCCCGGCGTTGAGGAGCAAACCCCGCTGAGGCCCGGCGCGGGAAACCACACCCATGACCAAACCACCCATCTCCGAGCGCCGCCTCGCCGCTAACCGCGCCAACGCCCAAAAATCGACCGGTCCCCGCACCCCCGAAGGCAAGCTCCGGGTCTCAGGGAACGCCACCCTTCACAACCTCTACTCCGGCCCGCACCGCCTGCCGGAAGACATCGAAGCGCGCCTCTACCATCAGGCGCTGGAGCAGACTGCGGACATCGCCGACCCAAAGTTCCGCTCGCTCCTGGTCCACCGCTGGATCCTCCGGGGCCACGAGCGCCGCCTCTTCCAACTCGAAGGCAAGCTCTGGGCCGAAGCCCTCCGAATCAACAACCAGGCCATCCCTCAAGCGGCGCTCTGGATCCGCGAGAATCAGGGCGAAGTCGTGCAGGCCCTGGGCCGCTACCACGCCTGGATCTGTGTCCGCATCCGGGCCATCCAGAAATCCGCTTTCCCCTATCTGACGGGAGACAAGGCCCATCAAGCCGCCATCCCCGCCCGGGTCCAGGCCCTCTTCGCCTCGGCCGCAGGTTCCACCAGACCCATAGCGTTAACCGTGCAAGCTGGTACAACCCGCACGACCCCAGTGAGTGCGCAAGACCAGGAGCCGGCGTCAGGCAATCGCCAGTTCATTCCGCCGTCCCCGGGCCTCCAACTTCTCGAAAGGGGGAAAGGAGCCTGCCGCCCCGTCCGCCCGGTCCCAGCCCCGCAACCCGTAAAGGCCATCCGTCCACCCACGGTGCCCGGCCTAAGCCTCCGCTTTCTCAACAAGTCCCGCAAGCCCGCCCCGGTAAACGAACCCAACGGAGCAAACAGAGCCACGAGTGTCAACGAGCGGTTAGCCAACCGAGAATCCCCAACCAACCATCCCGCATCGCCGCCCGTTCCCCCACCCACCAAACTCCGCAATCTCCAACACCCCGCGAACACAAACGGCCCCGCGTTCCGTTCCGCGCTCGGAGCCTCAACTAAAAGGAGCGGGGAAGCCACGACAAGGCTCCAAACGGCAATCACACGAAGCCCAATCACCAGCCGCGACTCTTCACCGGCAACGCGGACTCAGCACCTCAAAGCACCGAACGCACCTCAACAATCCACTCCCCGCGAGGGATCAAAGCCAACACCGGCGCCTGGGTCCGACGCGCTAGCCGGGCAGTTCCGGCCACGGAACACAGGCCCTCCGGCGCCCAATCCCAACCGCCCCGGACTCACTTCTCCCCCAATTTGCGCATTATGAATTCTTCATTACCCATCGAAATGGCTTTTTTTTGTCTTTGCTTTCAGCCGTTTGGCAGCAATGGGCCCTGTAGCGCGCAAATCGTGGTGGATGATCTCGCGCAGGAGGCGTTTATATGGCTGCACTGCCATTGCCAAAATACGGGTTGGACAAGTTGTACTTGTTCCCCTACTACCAGACGCGGGCTCAGTACACCCAGGCTACGGGTGAGGAGCCGCCGCCGTTCGACGAACAGCGGCCGCCGCAATATTGGTGCGATCCCGAGGCGCTCAAATCGACGAAGCGCTCAGTGATCTACGAGAACATCCTGGCCGTGAACGAGAAAGGGGTGCCGTTGCAGGATGAGAACGGCCGCCCCTACTTCGAACCGGTCGTGATGTTGAAGCTGGAAGCGGGGACCGTTAACATTCCCATGCAGATGGCTGCCAACGAACCGGGCACGGAGAAGCCTGCGGCCCAGATTCCCCTCCGGGAACTGGATCCCGACGAGGAGCTCTTCTTCGATTTCGGCGGCATCGTGCTCGTCCGGAACAAGACGCTCATCGAAAGCAACGCTCCAGTGGGCTTCACGCCCCAGGACCGGGAACTGCTCAAAGCAGTCGCCCGTAAGCTGAACGTGCCTGTCTAAACCGGCGCCGCCGGCGCTCAGGCGTTCAACATCTCCTGCACGGAATTTGCAGTGACATAAGGACTTCTGAGCGTCGCGGCGGCGTCGAAATCCATCTTCTGCCCATTCGGGGTCTGCACCGTAATGCTGCGGTTGATCCAGTTCCCACCGGGAAACCAGACCAACTCCTCCCAGTAGGACACCTTCACTGTCGCTGGATCGATGCCGGCTTGCGTCAGTGCGCAAGCCAGGGCCGACTTCGTGTCCGCGGCCAGTGCCGGCGGATTCGCCGGAGTCACAATCGTCATGGGCCAGGGTGCCGCCGGACTCGGGTCCAACTCAGTTTGAACCGCGGATGCCGTAGCCGCCATGGTCTTGGGCTGCTCGGCAGCCGGCGCGGGGGGACTCGAATCAGCCGTCTTGGCCGGACTCGCCGCTGTACCGGACTCCGGTACACCCGGTGCCGGAACGGAACACTCGTCGGGCGAACTGACCGTCTCTGCCTGCCTGGTCACACTCGATGCGTGCCGGGATTCACCGCCAGAACGGCTGGCCGCTTGCCGGGACACCGCCAGTTCTTCTCTGAAATCAGTACTTTGCGCCCCGTACGTGCTGGAACGGCCGCCAGGACTGGAAGCGGCTGCTTCCAGAAAGCGCGTCAATGTGTGGCTGGAATTGTCTACTCGCATGGCACAACCACACAAGTAGATGCACTTCCCCGGCCACTCCTCTGCTCTCTCCGCGGAAGCCTACTTCTGGATGAACGGCAGCTGCTTTTTGACGTCTTCGGGGATGTCGAAAACCACCCGCAGGGCGATCACCGCACCCAGCGGCTCCACCAGCAGGTTAATGTTATAGAACGACTTCGGCGACTTGTCCGGCGGAGCGTAGGTGAGCTTCAGCGTCCCGTGCTCGCCGCTCTCCAGAACCTTCTTGGACAGCTCCCACTTCAAACCGCCCATCTGCGCGGCCTGCACGTCCAAACGGACCTGCCCCGGCATGCCGTTGTAGATCTCCACCGTGTCCGTGGAGTCCTCATACCCCTTCAACAGGAATTCGCGTTTGGATAACTTGAACGCATTGATCAGATTGCTCGGATCCGGCCGCACCGGAGCCTCGGCCGCCGAGTCACCCTTTTCCGGGCCCTTCTGCTGCATCGCGCCCCAGGGACTGGCCACCACCGCCTTGTTCGGCGGCAGCACGTGATAGCACCAGGAATCGCCTTCCTGCTTCCACGAGGTCGCCATGGGGAACGCCGCCGGGATTGTCCCCACGCGTGTGCGCATTTCCGATCCCAGGGTCACCACCACCGTGGCCGACTTGAAGTCCTTCTCGAAGTTGATCTTGAGGATGTCCGCGCTCTGCCAACGGCGCTTGTCGCTGTCATAGAAGGTGTCTTTGCTGTCCGCGCAGACGAACACCTCGGCCTGCCTGAACTTGCCCTCCAGGTGCAGCGCGTAGAACTGCTTCACACGGTCCCGCAGCGACTCCTCAACACCCGCCGGTGCCCGGTTGAAGGCGGCGCCGGCGTCCTGCCCATGAACGGCCGTGATCCCGAACGGAATGAGGGCCAGTGATAGTACTAGGCGATGGGCAATCATGAAGGGGATTCTCAGACGGGAAGGAGGAATTAGATTGGCTGGGAGGCAGGGACTCGAACCCCGATACGCAGATCCAGAGACTGCAGTCTTACCATTAGACGACCTCCCAGTGAGGCGAAATCTCAATATACCATGACCCTCAGGGTCGGGCGCAATCAGATTTGAATTCGGATAAAGTAGTCCCAGAGGTTTGTGCATGAGTTCCGACCGAAGATCCTTTCTACGCGGGGCCGCTGCCATGGCTGCACCCCTGATCACGAGCCGTTTGAGCGCCAACGACCGCCCCACGTACGGGCTGATTGCCTCCGGTGGGCGCGGCCGGTATTTGAGTACTAATTTCAATAAGTTGGGTGCGCAGTGCGTGGCCGTCTGCGACGTCTACGAACCCAATATCCAACAGGCGCTGCAGCTCAACCCGGGCGCAAGGTCCTACTTCCATCACGAAGAGCTGCTGGCCCAGAAGGGCATCGACTTTGTCGTGTGTGCGGGTCCCGATCACTGGCATTGCCAACATCTCTTAGACGGTTTGAAAGCCGGAAAAGACGTCTACACCGAGAAGCCTCTTTCGAAGTCCCTCAAAGAGAGCGCCCTCATGGTCGACGCCGTGAAGAAGAGCGGCAAGGTCGTACAGGTCGGCATGCAGCGCCGCAGCGCACCCATGATCATGAAAGCAAAGAAGTTGGTCGACGACGGCATGCTCGGCCGCATCACCATGGTCAAGGCGCAGTGGCATTGGAACGTCGCCAAGCCGCTCAACAATTCGCCCCTCACCGGCAAGGTTGACTGGGACCGCTTCCTGGGCAACGCCCCCAAACGCGACATCGAGCCCATGCGCCTGCGCTACTGGCGCCTCTTCCGCGACTACGCTGGCGGCAATATGACCGACCAGGGCACCCACCTCATGGATGTGGTGCAGTGGTTCACCAACGCCCCGCCGCCCAAGTCCGCCTTGGCGATGGGCTATGTCGCCAAGAACGAAGGCGCCGAGCATCCGGAGATCTTCTCCACCATCTTCGACCACGGCAAGTTCATGACCACATGGACTTTAAATTACTGCAACGACTTCGAGGACAGCTGGTCGATCCTCTTCATGGGCGACCAGGCCACCATGCGCCTCAACGACGCCGGCTTCGTCGTCTGGAAGGAACAGTGGAAGGACAACCGCGAGCCCATCATCCAGGAACAGGCCCCTGTACCCATCGAAACCCACATCCAGAACTTCCTGGATTGCATCGTCAGCCGTAAACAACCGAACTGCCCCGTCGAGATCGCGCAACGCGCCGTCGCCGGGCCGCATCTCGGGAATATAGCTATGTCGGAAGGCCGGCTCGCGAAGTTGGCCGATGACATGGTGACCGTCTCCTGATACCGGGATCCTGTCCGCGTGTAGCAGTTCAGGGAATCACAGGGTCTTAGGCACAGACTGGCTGCGGAAACTCATGCTAAAACTCTGTACATTTCTCCTTTTCATCGCGGGGGCGCCGCTCTCCGCTCAACTCCTCAATTGGGGTGTGAAGGGCGGCGTGCCCTTGAATGATGCGGTGAAGGCCGCTGGCACCTTCAACCCCGAATTCCATCGCTGGACCCTCGGGCCCATGGTGGAACTCAACCTGCCCGCCGGCTTCGGAATCGAGGCCGATATGCTCTACCGCAAAATCGGCTATACGGACACCAGCCTCACCAATGGCGGCGTCTTCGACTCCAGCGCCTGGTCATTCCCGCTGCTGGTGAAGTACAAGTTCCCCGGCAAACTGGCACGGGTCTATGTCGATGCGGGTTATTCCTTCCGCGCGCTCACCGATGTCCTGCGGCTGGACAAGAACAGCTCCCAGGGCTTCGTCATGGGCGGCGGGATCCGTTACGATCTACGGCTGATCAAGATCAGCCCGGAACTCCGCTATACCCGCTGGAATAATGATGTCTTCAACGTCAGCGCCGCCTCTGGCAACACCTTGAACTCGAAGCGAAACCAGATCGAGTTCCTCGTCGGCGTGACTTTCTAGTCCAACTGGGGCGCCGCGGCGCCCCAATCCCACCTAGCGGATAACGCCCGTGAGCGGCGAACTGGCCGAAGCGTACAGCTTCCGCTCCATGCGTCCGGCGAGGAACGCCAACCGGCCCGCTTCCACCCCGCGATTCATGGCCAGCGCCATCTTCTCCGCATCCTGCGCCGCGGCCACCGCCGTGTTCATCAGGATTCCGTCGAAACCCATCTCCAGCGCGACACACGCATCCGAAGCCGTACCCACGCCCGCATCCACAATCAGCGGCACTTCCGTGATCTGTTCCCGCATAATCCGCAGCGCGGCGTGATTCTGGATACCCAAGCCGCTACCGATCGGCGCGGCCAACGGCATGACAGCCGCGGCGCCTGCATCGATCAGCCGCCGGGCCGTGATCAGATCATCATTCGTATACGGCAGCACGACGAACCCTTCCTTGGCCAGGATCCGCGTCGCCTCCACCAGCCCGAACACGTCCGGATACAGCGTCTTCTCATCGCCGATCACTTCCAGCTTCACCCAGTTGGAGAGGCCCACTTCACGGCCCAGGCGAGCCGTCCGCACTGCGTCATCCACCGTGTAACAGGCGGCTGTATTCGGCAGAATGAAGTACTTCGAGCGGTCGATGTAGTCCAGCATCGACTCCTTGCTCTTGTCCGTCAGATTCACCCGGCGGACCGCAACCGTGACGACCTCTGCGCCGGAGGCTTCGTGGCACCGGACCATCTCCTGGAAACTCCGGTACTTACCCGTGCCGATCATCAGGCGGGAACGGAACGTGCGCCCCGCGATGGAAAACTGGTCGCTCATGGTTCTATTGTATGCGCGGACCATCCGTGCGAGCGCCCGCCCGGGAGCTAAGTCGCCCGCGGCAGCGGTGCTGGCGTCCTGCCGCTGGAGTGCTGGCATGGCGGGCGGCGAGGTAATCCGGAGCTCTTACTTCGTGGCGTGTGCCTTGAGCTTGTCGTCAGCCAGGGCCTCAGAGAGCTTCGGGTAGAAAGACTTAAGCTTCTCCAGAGACTTCAGATCGTCGATACTCTTTGGCTTGCAGAACTCGTAGTTCGTGACCCTCTCCGGTTTGGCCTTCACGAGGAAGCCGGCCTCCTGGTACATCTTGATGGTGCCGTCGGTCATGAAGTCGCGAACCAGAAGCTTGTCCCGGGTCGCCTCGCATTTCCGGAAGGACAGAAACATATTCCCGCTGAGTTGGCCATTTGAGTCGCCGAAATCTGCCAGAGGGCAGTAGCGGAACTTGCCCCAGTGGTAGTGAATCGCCTCGTCGGCCCCGTCATCGTAGGTACCCACGATCGTGGCCCAGTGGGCCCGCTCGCCCGTTGTACTCGTCGGATCCCCGGTGTTGCCCACGTCAAACGGCACGATCGCCGGGCACTCGATGCCGATCAGAGCCTTCACCTTGTCGACGAAATCGCCAGAGTCCGTCAGGGTCAGGACATGCCCGTCGAACTGGCCGCCATACTGGGAGCCATTGCCCCGCGCCACCTTCACCAGGTTCTCGGCATTGAAGACCGACCCGTAGGCGGTCAGTAGATTGTGCTTGCCATAGTGACGCAGTGAGTAGAAAGATCCGGTCTTGGCCGAGACATATTTGGCGCCCTGCTGGAAGATATTTGCTCGCGATTCCGGCGCCTTGGCGTTGTGTGTGCGCGCCTCCAGCGGTTTGGACAACCCGAAGTCGCCACCGTATTGCATCTGCCTCTCATACCAATACAGCATCACGAAAGCGAGCGCATAGAATCCGCAGGTTGGTCCGCGCTGGTTCGGGCCGGCCGCCGGCATCGGCGAAATTGCCTGTGCGCCTTTCGACGTAATGAAGTTGCCAACTGGTATAGTGATTTCCGGCAAAATGCGGCCCGCCCTCTGGGCTGGATCATACAGGCAGAAAATGTACAGGTCAATAGACCCCATCCGCTGCCGCGCCCTCCGCCCTTTCGGCTAAACTGGGGACTGGGCGCAAACCTTGCGCCACTCCGTGGGCCCTTAGCACAATGGTTAGTGCAGCGGACTCATAATCCGTTGGTTGTAGGTTCAAGTCCTACAGGGCCCACCAACGCCCTTCACTCCGGCTGGGGCGCCGCTTCCAGTTCCGTTTCTTCAAACCCGTAGAGCCTGCGCGCCGCCTGTCCCACTGCTGGACGGCGCATCAGCGGAATCAGGCCCGCCGTCAGCACAATGCTCACCAGCACCACGAAGTAAGAGAAGCTCCGGATTACCTCGCCGCCCGCCATGCCGCGCTCCAGCGGGACACTCGCCAGCACCGCCGCCGCCAGCCCTTTCGGCGCCATCACCGAGAGTTCGTAGCTCTCCTCCCAGCCCGGACTCACGCCCCGCATCACTTTCATCACAATCCCCAGCCGCACCAGGTAAACCACCACCACGACACCCAGCACAATCAAGAGATACATCGGATTGTCGAACTTGATCGACAGGCCCAGGTAGACGAAAAAGAACGTCTTCAGCAGGAAGATCACCTCGTGATAGAACTCCATATCGGCCGAATTCAGCGAACCGAACTCGTGCTGCTGGAAGATCTTCACGTTGTGCAGCGGCAACCGGTGGTAGTTCACCATGGAAGCGCCGAACGCCAGTGCCGCGATCGCTCCGCTGAAGCCCATCATGTCAGCGATGCCGTACAGGATGAACACCCAGGCAAACACCGCGAACGAGGTGTTCGGGAACTGCCGTACCGTGTTGAGCACCGCGGCCCAGGCCAGCCCGCCAGCCATGCCGATCACCCCCGCGAACACCAGGCTGGACAGCACCGTGCCCAGCATCTTCGGCGCTTGAAACACCCCCGCCGGGCTCTCCATGATGCTGAACACCATGACGATCGACAGAACGTCCGTCAGTCCGCTCTCCAGAATCAGCACCGTCATGGCCGGCTCCCGCATCTTCAGTGACTTGGCGATGGGAATCACCACCGCAGGCGAGATGCTGGAGAGGATCAAGCCCAGCAGGAAGCTCGTTCGCGCCTCCAGGTGGAGGCCCCAGTACGCCGTCGCCGCGATGATCAGCACCGTGCAGGCAAAGGTGGAAACCGCCAGGCTCAGCGTGGTCTTCAGCATCTTGGCCAACAGGTCGATATCCAGGGTGGTGCCGCTCTCGAACAGGATCACCACCAGCGCGATGGTGCTCATCACGCCGCCAATCTTGCCGAAGTCCTCCGGCTTCACCCAGCCCAGGACGGCGGGGCCGAGTAGAATGCCCAACAGGATCAGCAGCAGAACGTCGGGCACCAAAGTGCGCTTGAAGATCGCCGTGAACGACAGCGACAGGAAGACCAGTAGTCCGATACCAAAGAGGATCTCCGCCATGTCTCGCAATTGTGCCCCAGGACTCGCCTGGACTCAAGTCGCCGGCTTGGACGGTTTCCGGGGGATCGCCCAAATTACGGAGCAGGGGTCGCGGCAGGGGCGCCCGGCGCGCCGGTGAAATTCCTCCTCACGGGCAGCGTCCAGGCCGTCACCAGGCTCGCGAAGCCCTCCGTGTCGATGGCGCGCACACCCAGCACCACCTCGTCGATCGACACATTCTTGAGGGTGAACTGCTCAGTCTTGCCGACGTAAATCTCCCGTTCCCAGAACGGGGCGGTGGTCGACCTCATCACCACGGAGTAGCCGGCCAGATCGGGCTCCAAGTCTTCGTTCTTCCACTTCATCACCGCGTCATAGCGACCGTCGCCCCGGCCCAGCGGCGAGACCGACGGCGGCTTGGGCGCCATGGCCAGCGAACCCAGCGAAACTCCCACACTGCGGGTGACCGACGCAATGTACGGCACCGAGACGCGGTCGAACGTGTCCTTCTCGTTGTGCTGGAACTCGAGTTGCTCCGTTGGAGTGGTCACACGCACGGCGGCGAAGCCGTGCGTCAGGAACGGCGTGTGGTCGCCGCCGCGGCCGAAGCGGTCCTGGCGGAAAACCGTGTTGATGCGCAGGTCGGGTTGATACCGCTCGGCCACTTCGCGCATGTAGCGGGCCAGCGAACGCGAACTGGAGTCCATTGGATCGCCGGAGTAGACGTTCACCCGGCCGCCCGCCTGGATGCCGTTGCCCGTGACATCGTTGCCAATCACGTCCACATTGATCACGGCCTCCAGCTTCTCCTTCGACTTCTCAGCGGTTTCGGCATAGCCGCCGGCGCCTAGAAGTCCCTGCTCCTCACCCGCGAAGGCCACGAAGACGATCGTCTTGTCGAACTCGTATTGGCTCATCACCCGGGCCAGTTCCAGCACCAGGGCGGTCCCGCTGCCGTTGTCCGACACGCCCGGTGCGACGGACGCGGAGGCGGTGGCGTCCGCGTCAAACACGCGCGGTGTACCTGACTTGAAGATCATGTTCATCGAGTCATAGTGCGCGCCGACCAGCACTTCCACGTCCGGCTGCGTCTTGCCCTTGAGGACGGCCACGACATTGACGACATCCGTATCCTTTACTATGCGGGCGCTCTTCTTCACCGCATGCGGATCAAACCGGACCTCGAGCCGCGGACTGTAGCTCTTGAACTGGGCCGCAATCCACTCGCGGGCCGCCTTGACGCCATGCCCGGGCGTCTCGATCACGCCATTGGTGTCGCGCGTACCAAAGCTCTCCAACTTCCTGAGCGTGCTGGTGATCCGGTCTTCCGAGACCTCCGCGGCAATCTTCTTCATGGCGGGGTGTAGCGCGTTGGGCGATTGCTGGGCGAGGACCGCGGCAGCCAGCAGGGAGGCGGAGAGCAGTAGTTTGGTCATGCGAGACTCCTGGATTCAGCCATTGTATGTTGTTCCGGCTCCAGGCCGTCGGAGGGTCCACCTTGCTTCGCAATACCTGACTTTCAAGTGAACGATAATGAGTCAAAAGTCAGCGCGAAGACAGAGCCGGCCATCAGCTATTGAGATCTCAAACCCCTTTGTCGCTGTATGCATCCTCCAAAACCTATCTACAGTAGCTATCTTGACTACCTATCGGAAGTCTGATCTAATCTTTCAAGTTTCGGAACCGGGAGGTTCCCACTCGTAAAGGGAGGTCTTTTGACTATGTCGTTCAAGCTCCTTGCCGCGGCGTCCGTTCTCGCCCTCTGTTCTTTGTCTCTGCAAGCTCAGGAAGCTCGTGGCGCCATCACTGGAAGAATCAGCGATCCCCAAGGCGGGATCATCCCCAGTGCCGTCGTCACAGTGACCAACACCCAGACGAACGAGTCCCGACGCGTCGTCACCAACGAAACCGGATACTACGAAGCAAACTTCCTTGAACCGTCCACTTACTCGGTGAAAGTGGAATCGAATGGCTTCAAGCGTCTCAACCGTACTGGCATAACAGTAAATGTGAGCGCCCGCCTCGAGATCAATCTCACGCTGGAAGTGGGTGCGGTGGCCGAGACCGTGGAAGTGACGGCCGATGCTCCGCTGCTCGAAACCACTTCGGCCAGCGGCGGCCGTGTTCTTGACCAGCAGCAGCTCATCAATCTTCCCTTTTCCGACCTGAATCCGTTCGCGCTATCGGCCCTCGCGCCGGGCATGCAGTGGACCGGGCAGCCCGAGTACCGCCGGCCGTTCGACAACGGCGGCACCTCGTCGTTCAACACGATGGGCGGCGTGGGCCAGAACGAGTACACGATGGACGGCATGAGCGTCACCGGCACCGGCCGCCGGGTGGGCTTCACACCGCCGGCTGATGCTGTGGGCGAATTCAAACTGGAAACGTCCAATTTCGATGCCAGCCAGGGGTTCACCTCGGGCGCCGCCATCAACGTCAGTTCGAAGTCGGGCACCAACTCCCTGCATGGCGCCGTCTTCGACCAGCACTGGCAACAGCGCTGGAATGCGACGCCTTTCTTCACCCGTGAACCATTCGACGCAGGCGTCCGCACCGGAACGATTGACCCGAGCAAACGGCAGAAGCAGGCCACCGGCCGCTCCAACAACTACGGCGTATCGGCCTCCGGGCCGGTCTTCCTGCCCAAGATCTTCAACGGCAAGGACAAGGTGTTCTGGACCCTGACCTGGAACGGAATCCGTCAGTCGAAAGCGGAGACGACCTCGGAAGTGAACCGCACCGTGCCCAGCGAGGCCATGAAGCAGGGCGACTTTTCCTACTTCCTGGGGATTCCCAATGGCGCCAACCGCTTCACTATCTACGATCCGCGTTCCGCGCAACTGCAGGGCAACACCGTGGTACGCTCTCCATTCCCCGGCAACAAGGGCGTTCCGATCCTGAACCCCGCCTACGCCTACTACTCGAAGCTTTATCCGAATCCGAACAACATTCCGGGCCTGGTCACCGCCGAGTTGACCAACAACTACCTGGCCACGGCGATGCCGAAGGACGAGAAGTTCAATTCCATCGTCAACCGCTATGACTGGGCGGTGAGCCAGAACCACAGGGTGAACTTCCGCTGGCAGTGGAACGACCGCCTGGCCGACGAATACGACTGGACCTACGAGACGGCCCGCGGCCTGCACTCCAACGGCCTCACCCGCATCAACCGCGGCGGCAATGTCGGCTACCTGTGGACGATCAACTCCACCAACATCCTGGACACCAACTTCGGCATCTCCCGTTTCGAGGAGGGCAGCCGCAACACGACGCGCACCAAGATCACGGCCGCACAGGTGGGGCTCCCGGCCTACATCGACCAGCGCGCCGGCAGCAACACACAGCTTCCGCGCCTGGATTTCGACACCATCTCCGACGTCGGCGGCGGCTATCCGGCCATCACTGACAAGAGCAACACCTTGGAGTTCCGCGCGACGATGACGACCATCCGTGGCAACCATTCCTTCAAGTACGGCTGGCAGGAGCGCCGCAACCTGTATGCGTCCAGCGGCCCGGGCAGCAGCACCGGCTACTTTGACTTCCGCAGCAATGGCTGGACCAAGGCCACCAACGTGGACAACGTCAGCGTAAACCATGCCCGTGATTGGGCGGCGTTCATGATGGGCCTGCCTTCTGGCATGTCGATCGACACAAACGATTCGGCCTATTGGCGGACGCCCCGGCGCGCTCTGTTCTTCCAGGACGACTGGCGCCTGAGCAATAAGCTGCGCATCTCCCTGGGGTTGCGCTATGAGCGCGAAGGCGGCACCAGCGAGCGCTTCAACCGCGGCATTTCCGCGGCTTACGTGGACGGCCCCAGCGCGATCACGTCGGCAGTGGAAGCTGCCTACGCGGCCGCGCCGATCGCCGGCCTGCCGGCAAGCCAGTTCTCGGCGAACGGCTACACGCCATATCTCGGCACGGGCGGATATGACACCGCCACAAAGGGTGTCCATAACTTCCTGCCCAAGGCCGGCATCGTGTACAGCCTGAACAACAAGACCGTCATCCGCGCCGGTTGGGGCGTCTATGCCGATACGCTGAATGTCTCCAACGACCGTCCGTACACGGATGGTTTCAACCAGGCCACCAGCACCCCGATCAGCAACGACGCGGGCCTCACCTTCTGCTGCGGCGTCGGCACCATTGATGGGCTGGCGACCGGCCGCACTCCAATGAACGATCCCTTCCCGGTCCGCCCGGCCAGCGGTAACACCCGCTTTGACGAACCGTTCCGGTCGACGCTGGCTGGTTTGGCGCGCTTCAACCAGGACACCAATACGCTGCCCTGGGACTATAAGCCCGCCCTCCAGCACCGGTGGCGCTTCGGCTTCCAGCGCGAAGTCTTCCACAACCTGATGGTGGATGTCTCCTACAACGGCGGCTATGCAACCCAGCCGATCCAGCGCCGCCTGAACTACCTCCCCAGCGAGTATTGGACGAAGGGTATGGTTCGCGACCAAGCCAACGACAATGCCCTGAACGCGAACGTAGCTAACCCCTGGGCGGTCAAGAACCTCGGCGCAGTCCAGTCGTCCAACCCGGATCTATACCGCTGGATGAGCGGCAACTCGTTCTTCACGAGTTCGGTCATCGGCCGGAACCGACTGCTGCGCGACGGCGGCCAGTATGGCATTCTGCGCGGCATGAACCTGCCGGGCCAGAGCCTGCGCACGGGCTATACGAAATATCATGACCTGGAGTTGATGGTGGAGCGCCGCTTCACGAAGGGCTTCCAGACCAGCTTCATGTATACCTACGCCACCTCAAAGGTTCGCGACTGGTACGCCAACGAGTACGACCTGCTGCCGACGGAGCGTCCGAACAACAACGTTCTGCCGCACCGCATCGCCTGGACCGGTGTGTACGAGATGCCTTTCGGCAAAGGCCGCAGCTTCGTCAAGAACGGCCCTCTGGCCTACCTGATTGGCAACTGGAATGTCTCCGGCGTGCTGCAGATCCAAAGCGGTCCGGCCACGGGCGACTGGGGGAACCGTTTCTTCTACGGCGACCAGAACCAGTTGGAATCCCTTTTCAAACACGACGAAGTGCACAGCAAGGACTATCTGCAGTGGTTTGACAAGTCCCTGGCCTGGACCACCTCAACCAGTGCTCCGCCCAGCGGCTTCGTCGGCTTTGAGGGCCGTTCCTCCGCCCAGCCCGGCAGCTATCACGAGCGGGTGTTCCCCATCCGCCTGGATGCGATCCGTGCCGATGGCATCTTCAACATCGACGCCAAGGTGGAGCGCGTGTTCCCGATCAAGCCGGAGCGGGGCATGAGCGCCCGCCTCTCTGTGGACCTGCTGAACGCGACGAATCACTCCAACTTCAGCGGTCCGAACCTGGATCCGACGAGCAGCAACTTTGGCCGGGTAACCAGCCAGCGCGGGCTGTCCCGCGTGATTCAGTTCAACCTGCGGTTCCAGTTCTAGCTGGCAGCAGAGCGAAGACGAAAAGGCCCGCGGCGCCCAATGGCGTGCGCGGGCCTTTTCCTTTTCGGGCAGACAACCTTCCTTCCGAACGGTTGGGGAGTATTGACTGCTCACCCGCTCGCTTACGGGTCTGTCAGTCCAGCCGCTTGTGGAAGCGCAGGGCGCTGAGCGTCAGGATGGTGACTCCGAAGAGGGCCAGCAGGCACATCTGCGGCCATAGGACCGAGACTCCGCTGCCTTTCAGGAAGACGCCGCGCACGATGTCCATGAAGTAGCGCAGGGGATTGAGGTAGGTGATCCACTGCACCGGCAGCGGCATGTTGCGGATGGGGAACGTGAAGCCGCTCAGCATGAAGGCCGGCTGGAAGAAGAAGAACGAGGCCATCATGGCCTGCTGCTGTGTGTCGGAGATCGTACTCATGAAGAGGCCGGCCCCGAGGGTGGACAGCAGGAACAGGGCGCTCGCGCCGGCGAGGGTCAGGAAGCTGCCCCGGAAAGGGACGTGGAAGATGGTGAGGGCGATGGTCACCACCAGGATCAGGTCAAAGAAGCCGATGATGGCGAAGGGGATGGTCTTGCCCAGCATCAGCTCAATGGGCCGGATGGGCGTCACCATGATCTGCTCCATCGTGCCGATCTCCTTCTCGCGCACGATGGAGAGTGAGGTGAGCATCAGTGTCACGAGCATGATGATGTTCACGACCACGCCGGGGACGAAGTAGTTGCGGCTGCGCAACTCCTCGTTGAACCAGATGCGCCGCTCCACTCGAATGCCCGGGATGCGCAGCAGGACGGGTCCATTCTGTGTGCGGCCCACCAGTTTCTTGATCTGCTGCTCGCGCAGCAGTTGCTGGTTGCGGGTGGCGATGATGCCGTTGGCGTAGTTCGAGATGATCGAAGCTGTGTTCGAGTTCGAACCGTCGAGCAGGATCTGCACTTCGGCCTGGCGTCCGGCGAGCACATCGGCTCCGAAGCGGGTGGGGATGCGCACGAGGCACTGCACCTTGCCGCGGTCCAGCAGGTCCTGGGCGGCCTGTTCGCTGCCTGCCTCGGCGGTGATGGTAAAGGTGCGGTTGCCGTCGAAGCGCTTGCGCAGCTCGAAGCTTTCGACCGATTTGTCGAGGTCCATCCAGCCCAGCCGGACGTGCTCGACATCGAGGTTCACGGCGAAGCCGAAGATGATCATCTGGAGCAGGGGCGGCCCGATGAGGATGCCGCGCATACGCGGTTCGCGCAGCGTCTGGCGAAACTCCTTACGGATGATTTCCAGTACACGTTCCCACATTGCCATCGCCCTCCTAGGCCATCTTCTGCCGCATCTTGCGCGCAGCCAGTGAAAAGATCAGTCCGCCGTAAATGAGCAGAAACAGCATGTCGCTCCAGAGCACCGAGAGTCCGATGCCTTTCAGGAACACGCCTTGCAGAATGGAGACAAAGTAGCGAGCCGGTACGATGCGTGTGAACTGCTGGATGACGGTGGGCATGTTCTCGATCGCATAGATGAAGCCGCTCAGCAGGAAGGCCGGCAGGAAGCTGCTGAGCAGCGAGAGCTGATAGGCCAGCAACTGTGAGCGCGTGACGGTGGACAGGAAGATGCCCCAGCACAGAGCGCCGAAGAGGAAGAGCGCCGAGGACGAGACCAGCAGCAGGGTGCTGCCGCGCAGGGGGACGGCGAAGATGCCCACGGCGACAAAGAGGGCGATGGCCATGTCGAACATCCCCAGGACAAAGTAGGCACACAGCTTGCCCAGCAGCAGTTCCGTGGGCCGCACGGGCGTGGAAAGCAACTGCTCCATGGTCCCGTTCTCCCATTCGCGGGCCACTGTGAGCGACGTCAGCAGAGCCGCGATGATCATGAGGATGACAGCGATGAGGCCGGGCACAATGAAGTTCCGCGACTTCATCTCATTGTTATAGAGGACGCGCACACGGGCATCGATGGGGAACTTCGGGCGGCTCATGCCCTGGCGGATCATGCGCGCCTCGCGCAGTTCCTGGGCGTACGCCATGATCAACGCTTCGGCGTAGCCGGCGCCGATGCCGGCGGTGTTCGAGTCGCTGCCGTCCACCAGGATCTGGATCTGGGCCTCTTCGTTGGCCTCGATCTTGTGCGCGAAGCGATTGGGGATCACGATGCCCATGAGGGCGGTGCTCTTGTCGATGCGGTCGACAATCTTGCGGTAGTCGCCCTGCGATTCGACGATCTTGAAGTAACGCGAGCCGCGAAGGCGCTGCACCACCTCACGGCTTTGCGGGGTCTGGTCCTGGTCGTAGACGACCGTCGGAATCTGATCGACGTCGAGCGTCAGCGCATAGCCGAACAGCAGCAACAGCATCAGCGGGACAGCCAGGGCCATCATGAGGCTGCGCCAGTCGCGCAGGATGTGCAGGGCTTCCTTATGGAAGATCGCGTAGAAGCGGCGCCAGTTCATTGCTCCCGAGCCTCCTCGCGTTCAATGCTGGCAATGAAGACCGAGTCCATTGTGGCTCCCTCGCCTTCGTTCTGTTTCAACTCGGCCGGGGTGCCGAGTTCGATCATGCGGCCGCGATACATCAGCGCCAGGCGATGGCAGTACTCGGCCTCGTCCATGTAGTGCGTGGAGACGAAGACGGTGGTGCCGCCGGCAGCCATGTCGTAGATGAGGTCCCAGAACTGGCGGCGAGCGATGGGGTCGACGCCGGAGGTAGGCTCGTCGAGAAAGACCACGGGCGGCTCATGCAGGATGGCGCAACCTAGCGCCAGGCGCTGCTTCCAGCCTCCGGCGAGTTGGCGGGTCATCCGGGCGACTTCGCCCTCGATGCCGGCCATTTTGAGGACGTATGCCTTGCGTTCGGCCCGTTTGTCCTTGGGGACGCCGTAGACGCCGCTGAAGAAGTCGATGTTCTCGCCTACGGTGAGGTCGTCGTAGAGGGAGAACTTCTGCGACATGTAGCCGATGGACTTTTTGACGCGCTCGGGCTCTTTCGCGACGTCGAAGCCATAGACTTCGGCGCGGCCGGAGGTGGGGCCCAGCAGGCCGCAGAGGATACGGATGGTGGTGGACTTGCCGGCGCCGTTGGGGCCGAGGAAGCCGAAGATCTCGCCCTTGGAGACGCTGAGGGTCACATTGTCGACGGCAACGAAGTCGCCAAAGCGCTTGACGAGGTTCTCGACGATGACAGTGGAACCGTTATGCGGCTGCATGGCGTTCCTCCGTGCGGATGAGGGCGATGAAGACGTCTTCGAGAGCCGGATCCAGCGGGTTCAGGCGGACATCGCCGGCCGCGCGCTCCACATCGGCGGCTGCGGTGCCGGCCTCGAGATAGACGTGCAGGGCTGCGCCGGCGGGCTCGGCACCCAGCACTCCGGGGGTGTTCTGGAGGCGGCCGCGGGCGGCGCGCAGGTCAGCCGATTCCGCCCGGAAACACTGCGGCGCGAGTTGCTGTTTCAAAATGGCGGGTTTGTCGCAACGGATGAGCCGGCCCTTGTGCATGAGGCCCACGCGGCTGCAGCGCTCGGCTTCGTCGAGGTAGGCGGTGGAGACGAGGATCGTCATGCCTTCCGACGCGAGGCGGTACAGAATCTCCCAGAAGTCGCGGCGAGAGAGGGGATCGACACCGTTGGTGGGCTCGTCGAGGAAGAGGACTCGGGGCCGGTGCAGCAGCGTGCACATGAGGGCCAGCTTCTGCTTCATGCCGCCGCTGAGCTTGGCCGCGGGCCGTTGGCGGAACGGCGTCATGCGGGTCATGTCCAGGAACTCGGCCATCATGCGATCGCGTTCCGCGTGGTCGATGCCGAAGAGGTCGCTGTAGAAGAACATGTTCTCTTCCACGGTGAGATCGCCATACAGGCCGAACTTCTGCGCCATGTAGCCGATCTGGTCCTTCACGGCATCGAGGTTTTTACCCACGTCGAGGCCGGCCACGGAGAGGCTGCCCTGGGTGGGATCCATCAGGCCGACGAGCATGCGCAGGGTGGTGGTTTTGCCCGCGCCGTCCGGCCCGACCAGCCCGAAGATTTCGCCTTCGGCGATGTCCAGGCTGAGGTCCTTCACGGCTTCGAGCGGACCGAACCGTCGCGTTACTTTGTCGATGCGAATCATGGACGTGGGCACTAGCGGCCGAGGACGATTTCCGCGTCCACGGGCATGTTCAACTTCAACTCGTGATTGGGGTTTTCGACTTCGATTTTGATGCGGTAGACGAGCTTCTGGCGTTCTTCCGTGGTCTGGATCTGCTTGGGGGTGAATTCCGCTTCGGCGGAGATGAAGGTGACCTTGCCCTTGTACTCCTTGCCTTTGAACGAATCGGTCTTCACCACGGCGGGCATGCCGAGCTTGACGCGGCCGAGGTCGCTCTCGCTGACGTAGCCGCGAACCCACGGCTTGTCAACGTCGCCTAGCGTTACCACCGTGGCGCCGGCCGCCAGGATCTCGCCCATCTCGGCCGATTTGGAGAGCACGACTCCGCCGACGGGCGCGACCAGGATGCGGTCGTTCATCTGCACGTCGAGGACGCCGGTCTGCGACTTGGCGCGCTGGATCTCGGCCTGCCGCATGCCGACTTCCTCTTCGCGGCGCTTGAGGTCAATGCGATTGGCCTCGGACAGTTGGACAGCAGCCCGGGCACGGGCGACCTGGGCCCTCTGCTGCTCGATCTGCTCTTTCCTGGGGCCTTCCTGGACCATGCCCAACTGCTCCTGCGCGCGTTTCAGCGCGGCGGCCGTGGCTTCCGCCTTGGTCTTAAACTGGTCGCGCTGGGCGGTGGAGATGTCGTCGTTCTTATAGAGGGTTTGCGCGCGCTGCCAGTCGAGCTGGGCCTGCTGATTCTGCGTCAGGGCCTCGGCCATGGCCGCGCGGGCGGACTCCAGTTCCTGGGGCCGGCTGCCGTTGAGCATCTCCTGCAGGCGGGCCTCGGCGGCGGCGAGGTCGGCGCGTTTGAGGGCCACGTCGCCCTCGATGCTGGCCTTCTGGAACTGGATGGACGTGTGGAGCTGGGTCAGCGCGCTCTGGGCGGAATCGACGCCGGCCATCTCGCGGTTCAACTGCTGCTTCAGCTCGTTGGTGTCGGTGCGCGCCACGACCTGGCCCGGCTTCACCGTGTCGCCTTCGTCGACGTTCAGCTCCACCATCCGGCCAGGCATCTTGAACGACAGGTCGACCTGCGTCAACTCGATGTTGCCGCTAATCCTGATTACGTTGGGATCCTCTCCCGGATGGGTTGCCCGCCACGCCAGGGCGCCGCCGGCCGCCACCACCAGGATCACAGGGATGATTACTTTCTTCTTATCCACGTTCATCTTCTCCCGGAAATCTCACTGCAGCATCAGATCGATGTTGCCTACCGCGACGCCCAGATCGATGCGCGCGGACTTCTGTTTGAATACTGCGGCCACGTTGTTCTCGCGAGACCTGGCGACGCGCGCCTGGGCGTCGGTGACCTCGACGCCGATAGCGACCCCCGCCTCGTAGCGGCGCTCCGCCTGAGCAAGCTCCTTCTCCGACTGGGTGAGGGCTTCCATCGCCACCGCCACCTGGCTCTCGGCCGATTTCAGGGCCGTGACGGCGACACGGATCTCGAGTTCCACCTGCTGCGCGGTGTCATGCGTTTTGATCCCTTCCTGGCGAAGCAGCGAGGCGGATTCGGCCCGTTCGGGATCCTTGCGGTTCACGCCGAAGATGGGCAGCTTCATCGAGAGTCCGGCGGAGCGCGTGGGCAGCAGCATCTCGGTGGCGCGGCCCAGGACTCCGTAATCCCCGAAGGCTGAGACGCGCGGGAGCTGCTCGTACTTCATGGCGTCGTAGCTGAGTTTGGCTGAGCGTTCGCGCTCGGCCTGGGCCTTGAGCTCGGGGCGCAGCTCGCGCGCGGCGGTGACGGCCTTGGCGGGTTCGGGCACCTCGGCGGGCACGTAAGTCATCGGATCAGTGAGATCGAGGGCGACGTCGAGGTTCACGCCCATGGCCCGCAGCAGGTTCAGGCGCGCGGTTTCGCGGTCTTCCTGTGCGACGATCAGGCGCTGGCGCTCGTTGGCCAGCGAGACCTCGGTGCGGGTGATGTCGATGCCCGTGCCGGTGCCGGCCGTCTTCTGGGACTGGGCCTGTTTGACCAGGCGCTCGGCCAGCGCGACGTTGGCCTGGGCGGTATTCCAGGCGGCATCGGCGCGCAGGGCGTTCAGATAGGCCTTGGCCACCGTGCCTTTGGTCTGGTTCACCTGGGCCTCGTTATCGGCCCGCGCGGCAGAGACCTGCGCCTTGGAGGACTGATAACGCTTAATGGAAGGCAGGTCGAAGAGGCTCTGCGTGGCCGAGACGCGGTAGTCGCTGGTTTCGATGGGGCCCACCAGGGTGGGGATCTGGAAACCGGGGATCGATGGGAAGCTGATGCCCATGGCCTGCAGATTGTTGGTGAAGCTACGGAACGTATAGCTGCCGTCGACGGTGGGCCGCAGCAGGCCCAGCGCGCGGGCCCGCCGGGCATCGGCGGCTTTGATCTGTTCCGCGGCGAGACGGACACGGGTGGCTCCATCGGGAGCCGTGGCGATTTCGACGGCCTTACCCAGGCTCAACGACAGAGCTTTCTGCTCCTGCGCGACACAGGTCCAGGCCGCCAATCCAACCAACAGGACGAGACGCGGTGCGCTCATTGCGCAGCCTCCTTGTTTTCAGTTCGCAGTGCGCGCAGGCCGCCGGCCATGTAGGCCACCAGATGCTTGAGAGCTTCCATGTGGTCGTCGGGGTCAACTATGCCGCGAGAGATGAATTTCAACAGTTCGCCGGCCGCCAGGAAGTGGGCCATGGAGCCGATGCCGAAGTGGAGACCCCAGGCCAGCCCTTCCGGACTCAGCGTGGGTTCAGCGCGGTTAATGGCGGCGGTGAACCGCTGGGCGGCGGGCGCCATTTCACGCTGGAACAGCTCCATCAGTGAGCCGTGCAGCTCCGTATAGAGACGCCCGAGCAGGCGCGGCCAGTGCCGCATTTCGGGGCAGGATGTCCGGGCCTCCAGCACGGGCAGCAGGAAGGCGCGCAGGACATCTTCGAGAACCATGGGCCCGCTTTCACCGGCCGCGAACTCGAGCGCATCCATCAGGTCGAACCGCCGCTGATTGATGGGACCGATGCGGCGGTGCAGGACCGCGCGAATCAGGGATTCCTTGTTTTGGA
The DNA here is from genome assembly GCF_015277775.1 of Paludibaculum fermentans. Taxonomy (NCBI): domain Bacteria; kingdom Pseudomonadati; phylum Acidobacteriota; class Terriglobia; order Bryobacterales; family Bryobacteraceae; genus Paludibaculum; species Paludibaculum fermentans. The sequence goes on along the minus strand of NZ_CP063849.1, from coordinate 7,006,083 downwards.
AGTGATAGTTCACCGCAGCCAGGTTCACCTGAGCTTCGGCGGTGATCTGCCGGAGGGAGGTGGTGGCAAAGCCGTTTTCCGCGAAGAGCCGTTCAGCGGCGTCCAGGATCCGTTCCTTGGTGTCCTGGACCCGGTTTCCCTGGTCAACCGTTTCAATCGCTTGATTCATACGACTGTTTGAATCATACGATCGTTTGAAACGACTGTCAAGTCGGCTTCAGCGATTCGATGTAAACTCCAAATCGCTTGGCGATGTCAGGCGGTGAAGCCACGGCGGAGGGCGAGGGGGGAAGGAAAAATGCGGCGAGCCCCCGAGGGAATGAGGAGGATCGCCGCGCAACGACTACCTGGTCCGGCGGTAGTTGGCCAGCATGAAGGCCCGCCAGAGCCCGTCGTCGTCCAGGAAGTGGGAGGTGAGCGTGCGATGGCCGTCGTTGACGATCTCGATCACGTCGCGGTAGCGGCCCAACTGCGTCAGGTCCTTCATGGCCGGGCCCTGGCTGTCGAGGGTCAAAGTATTGCCCACCAGGTTCAGTTCGCCGTCGTAGAGCCAGAGATGGGTCATCATCGACCCGATCCAGGTGCCGGTGAACCGATTGGTCCGTGTGTCGAAGCCGAGCGTCATGAGGGACGTGGCTGGTCCGCAGCCGGGCATGTCGCCTTCGCCTTCGGCCAGGATCCAGAGTCCGCCCAGGGATCGCACCACCTCAGTGCCTTTGGAGTGGTCGGGCGGCTGCCCCGGCTTCATCGACGCCTCCGCGTCAAACTGCCACTCTCCAATCAACTGGTGGAGCCATTCGTGTTCTTTTTGTCTTTGGGTTTGCATGCTTCCTCCTGGAATTCTTCCGTTCAAACCATCGGCCCCGGGAGTGTGGCTACTTCGCCGGAAAACCGGGATCCGCCTTCACTTCCAACATCTGCGCGGTGTGCCTTTCGCTATGAGCCGAAGAGAAGAGTAGCCACTGGTAGGCGTCGAGAGGTTGCCCGAGGGGGGAGTCGGCCACGTGATCGCGCAGACCCCCGGTGGACTTGAGGAAGTCCTCGGTGCGGGCCCGGGTCTTCAGGAAATGGTCCAGGGTCTCCTGCGGCGACCAGCGCCCGGTGGGGGACAGCGGACCGGGCGCCTGGGCTTTGTGAGAGCGGTCGGCGATCTGCTGCAGCACCAGTTTGTCGGTGGCCTGGAAGTCCCGATCGGGCTTACCCGCGGGCGCCTGCATGATCTTCTTCGAGATCATGTCGAGGAAGAAATCCTCGGAGAGCGCGATGTGTTCGAGCGTCTCGGCGACAGACCAGCGCTCCGGGCCCGCCTTAAACTTCCACTGGGCCTCAGACAGACCCTTCGTAGCGGCGATGACGCCTTGGCGGGTTCGTTCCAACTGCGCGATGCCGGCCTGCCGGTCGGAATTACTCAGGCCGTCGGCGGCCGGAAGGACGCTCAAAGTCAGCAGCATGAGGGCCGCGCCGCGCAGCCCCAGGCGGGCAGCAGCGGTCCAATGGTGATGGGATTTCATTTTCAGTTCTCCTATATGAAGCCGGGAGTGGACAAGCCGCTGGTAGGTCATGAGGTTCTCGCGGAAGTCATTCAGCGCCGGTCCCGTTGGGGAGGTCCGGGCGGCGGCGCAAATCGTGGTTCTCCACGTAGTCTTCATTGCTCGCTCCGCTCCTGCTTCGGTATTCCGTACTCAACTGTGCGTCGATCCATGCGGGAGGGAATCGACAGGCCATCGAGCGATGGGTTGGTTGTTTACACGTGCAACAGGAACGGAGCGAGTGGAGAGGGCGGCCCTGCTCCTATTCGTAATTGCCGAAGTAAGTCACCGTGAGTTGGGCGAGGTTGGTGGGGAGCCCGCCCATGCGCTCATGCCAATGGCCGGAGGCGCTGTCACCGAACTGGAAGCCCGGGAACTCGCGCTGGAAGACGATGTTGCCGTCGAGGTCGCGGCCTACGACTTCCACCCGGAAGACGAGCAGCGCAAAGACGATCTCGCCTTCTCCCACTTGCCGGTCCACATTCAGGGACAGCATCAGCGGCCGGTTGGTGCGGTCGGAGGAACTGCTCTCTTCCAACAGGTTCAGCCGGCTGGTGGCCGTACCGTTGCCGAAGAAACGGTCGCGGAAGCGGACTTCCCCGCCCGAGGATTGGTCCTTCGCTCCGGCTTGGGCGATGGAGAACGTGTAGCGCTCCAGCACCGTATTCTCAGCGGCTGAGGCGCCGGCCGGGCAGAGCATGAGTGCGGCGGCGAGGGCGAAGAGGGCACGGGTTACCGTGGGGGTTTTCATACGTGTTGTCTCCTTGTGGTTTTGAGTTGAATGGCAGGGTAGAGGAATGGCGATAGCGCGCGGCTCCGTTTGACGGTTCCGCGGGTCAGAAGGACAGGCCGAACAGGAGGTTGTACTGGTTGGCTCCGGTGCGGTTCAGGTGTGTATAGCGGAACTCCGGCGCGGCGCGCAGCCGGCCGAAGCGCCACTCCAGGCCGCCGCCAAACGTGGGGCCGATGCGATCCTGGCTGGTGCTGTAGTTCGCGAGGTAGGTGATACTCGCGCCGCAGCTACTACCGTCGTCGGCAGTGCACGTGACGCGAACGTCGGAGCTCTCACGCCGGTAGTTGACGCCACCCAGCACAAAGGGAGTGAAGCCCTGTGAGTGGAACCGGTACTTGATGGCGGCCGGGAAGTCCCAGGCTCTGGTGTCGCCATGGCCTTCCAGTCGAAAATTGAGCAAAGGCACTGGCGACAAAAACGAGAAATTTGTGTCGTACTTTGTGTTGTAACCGGTGTAAAGAGCGCCGAGTTCCAGGCTGAACCGGGCGGGCAGATGAAACTCGACGGTGGGGCCGACCGTCCAGTGTTCGGAGTGGATTTTGAGATGGCCGAAGTCGTCCGCCGGCTGCCCGAACAGAACTCCGCCTTTGACACCGAAGGTTGCGACCTGGCACCAGGCCGCGGCCGGAAGCAGGAGAAACAGGAATAGGAATCGCATGTCGTCTACATGGTCGGTGGTGCCCGGGATTTCCCTACACCGCGAAAATATTCTCCGGCGCCGTAGGGAAAAGTGAGATTTCCAGACCGTAGCGGTGTGCAGTTGCGATTGCAGACGGTGCCGGATGAGCGGAGCAGCGCCGAGCCGCAGGCAGGGAGCGTCCGACTCGTGGCCGGCGTGAATCTGCGCAGCCAGGTGGAGCGGATTTATGAGGAGACACGCACCGATCTGCACCTCTATCTCCTGTGCTTCCGGCTGCCGGCGAGCCAGGCGGAGGATCTGACGCAGGAGGCTTTCGTCTGTCTCTACCGGGCACTGTCCAAGGGCCAGGAGATTCTGGCTGTGCGGCCCTGGCTGTTCCGCGTGGCGAGGAATCTGGCGCTGAAGGCGCGGGCGCGTGAATCGGCGTTTCTTGCCATCGATCCTGATCTCGACCGGACTATTCAGGCCGGCGGCAAGAACCCCGAAGAATCCCTGATCGAGCGCCAGCGTATGTCGCGCTTGAATGAAGCGGTGGCGTTGCTCTCACCACAACAGAAAGAGTGCCTGCATCTGCGGGCGGCGGGGCTCCGGTATCGCGAAATTGCGGAGGCCATAGGGATTAGCAGTTCCACCGTCAGCGAGTTCCTGCGGCGTGGACTTTGCAAGCTGCGGAGGGCGCTCAATGAGTAGCCGGATGTCGGTACACGTAGAGGAAGACCAGCTGCTGGGGTTCCTGGATGGCGAACTGGGCGATCCGGAAGCGCGGGTCGTGCGGGCGCATACACAGGAGTGCGCGGTGTGCGGGGCACGGCTGGCGGGCCTCCGCGCGGCTTCTAGCGCATTCCATGATTTCGAGCAGCAGGCAGTGCGAGCCACCCCCGTGATGTGGTCTGATCTGGCCCCGCGGCTGGACGCCGTGGACCAGGAACTGGCCAGGCAGCGGACACTCCGCTGGGGTACGGCTGGCGTGTTGGCGCTGGCGGCGAGTGTCGTCCTGGGTGTGATCCTGTTCCGGCAGACCGCAGGAACGGAGAGGACTGTCGATGAGGTGTTGGCGCGGGCCGCGCACGCTCCGCAGTCCGCCAGACGCAATGTCCGTGTGAACGCATTTGGTGGGGCCGTGATCCGGCCTGCCGTGCTCCTGGATGCCGCCAATTCCGGCTACGACGACGGGCGCGTGCGGACGATGTTCGTCAACGCCCGCTACGATTGGGGCGAGCCCCTGAGCGCGAAGGCCTACCTCTCGTGGCGTGGACAGCTGGCCCGGCGCCACGATGCGGTACTGGTGAAAGGCGGGCCGGCGGCACGGGATCAAACCTACATCGTACGGACCGAGACGGACGCGAGTTCGCTGCGAACGGCTTCCCTCACCTTGCGGGCCGGCGATCTGCGGCCGGTAGCGGGCTCCTTTGAATTCGGGAACCTGGGCAGCGTCGAGATCAGTGAGACCGCGGAGCCGGCGACTCCACCGGCGCGGCCAGCCCCGGCGCCCAGGCTCGCTCCACCGACTGCGCGCGAAGACGAGACCAGGGAGTTGCGGCCGGAGGATGCGCTGCACATACTGGCCGCCTTGAATCGCGCCGGAGCCGATGTGGGAGAACCGCTGGAGTTGAGCAAGGATGACCAGGGGCGAAAGCTGATCGTCAGCTCGAATGGCTTGAGCGAGTCGGTACAGCGTCGAGTAGAGAGTGAGTTGGCGGGACTGTCGAGAGTGGAGTTGCGGCTCCAGGGACAGGGCGGCGCGCGCGCCGGCGGCAGTCCATCGGATTCTTCCACGCAGGTCTCGGACCAGCGGCCGCGACCGATTGTGGCCTTGCTCGAGGAACGGCTGGGCGGCCCACTCAAACTACAGAGCGTCACGGAAGAAGTACTGGAGGCCAGCGGTGAAAGCCTGGCGCGCGCCCATGCGCTGGAAGTGCTGTCGCAGTGGATTCCAGTCCCAAGGGAGACGGAACTGCCCGATGCGGACCAGCGCCTGTTGCGATCGCTGCGGGAACAACACTACGCGGCCTTGAGGAGGTTAGCCGGGCGGATGGAGACTCTGCTGGGACCGCTCGTGGGCGATGGCATTGAATTGCACGACACGCGCCAGGTGCGGATGATGACCGCGGCACGGCGGCTCAACCGGGACCTGAGCCTGCTATTTGCTGGTTCGTATAGCCAGACTGAAGGCGAGCGGACGATCCGCGCGCTGCGGCCCGACCTGCAGGACCTGCGCAGGGCGATCGCCTTGGACTCGAATGCGCGGCGCTAGCCTGCTGGTTCTGGCGCTGCTGCCGCTGGCGCTGGCGGCGCAGTGGCCGGGGCAGATCCAGGGCTCTGTCATGGATGTTTCGGGCGCGATCCTGCAACGTGCCCGGATCCGCGTTCAGCACGATGAGACCGGGGCGATGCGCTTCACTGAGACCGCGCCGGACGGCAGCTTCCACGTCGCGGGCCTGCCCGACGGCCGCTACAAGGTCACCGCCTCGAAGCCGGGATTCCATACGGTGGCGCGGCTGGATGTGGCGATCCGGCAAGGCCACCTGGAGCGGATCGATTTCGTCCTGGAGGTGGTGGGCCAGCACGAAGAGATTCGCATCGAGAGCAATGCGGGCGAGTTGAGCGCCGCTCCGGGAGCGGGCCTGATGATGCATCGCGGCGGGCCGGGCGCTGACCTGCCGGTGAACGGCCGGGACCTGCGGGCCGCCTTCGACCTGTTGCCGGGCATCGTGCAGACGGCCGCGGCGAGCAGCGACGGAGGGCAGTTCAGCGCCAACGGCCAGCGGCCCAACACAAACGTGGTGCGGGTGGATGGGGTCAGCGTGAACAACGGCATCGGAGGCAGCAGCCTGCCGGGCGCCGCCCCGGGCGCTTCGCTGCCGGCGATGACCGCGATTGGCAGTATCCAAAGCCTCGGCCAGGCCGAGGAACTGGAGGAGGTGGAACTGCGGACTCCGGACTTCCTGGCTGCCTCCGGTGAGCGGCCGGGCGCCGATGTCGTGGTGCGGACGCGTCCCGGCACGAATGCGCTTCACGGCGAAGCATATTCCCATATGAGGGACAACGGCTGGAGCGCCCGCGACTGGTTTGCGAATTCATTGGGTGTGCCCTTCCCCCGGCCGTCGTACTACGATTTCGGCGCGGCGCTGGGCGGGCCCATCCGGCGGGACCGCACGTTCTTCTTCGCCTCCGCCAGCCGGCTGTCGATGACGGATACGGCGATGCAGACCACGGTGGTTCCCTCCTGGGACGCCCGCGCGTCGGCCCCCGAACTGCTCAAGGCGGCGCTTTGGGCATTTCCGCTGCCCATGAAGCCTGAGTTCGGAGCGGGCCTGGCGATGAGTACGCTGGAACTCGAACGGCGCGCCACGGTGGCGGCGCAGAGCCTGCGGATCGACCACGCGCTGGGGTCCGCCGCGATGCTGTTTGCGCGCTTCAGCAACACGCCCTCGTCCTCCGAAGCACGGCAGCTCAGCACCAGTTCCGGCCGGTATGGCTGGCGCAGCATCACCCTGGGCGCCACGGTGGCTGGGCGTAGCGGGCTCATCCACGATGCGCGATTCAACTTCTCACGCTCAGTGTTCAGCTCGGACTGGGGCGCCGATGCGTCGCTGGGCGCTCCAGTGGACCTGGCGATCCTCGTGCCCGGAGAGATCCGCTCCCTGCTGGGATTGCCCATCGAGAGCGAATCCTCGATCCTCGGGTTCGCCATCGGCGGAGTGGGGCAACTGGTGTCGGGACGCGGCGCGACGGCCTCGCAGACACAGTGGCAGGTGGTGGATTCGGTCTCGAAAACGATGCGCGGGCACCAGTTTTCCGCGGGCGCGGATTTCGTGCGGCTGTCACCCTCGCGCGACCGGGCGATCGACGCCATCGCCCTCTCCAGCGCCAGTGTGGATTCGATATTGAACAGGGAGCCGCTGGCGGTCACCGTGACGAAGCTGCCGCGCGGCAGCAGGCCGATGCACACGCTCTCGCTCTTTGCGCAGGATACGGTACGGCTGGGGGAGCGCGTGAGCCTGGTGTACGGCATCCGGTGGCTGGGCACGCCGCCCCTCAATTCGGCCACGAATCACGTGATTTCGGGCCTGTGGAATGGGGATCCCGGCGGAGGGCTGACGAACTTCAGAAGCGGATGGCTGGACCAGTGGATCTGGAAGCCCAGCTACACGCAGTTTGCTCCGCGCGTGGGCGTGGCGTGGCAGGCGCCCGGGGCGGTGGTCCTGCGCGCGGGTGCGGGCATCTATTACGACGCGGGGTTGGGGTCGGCCATCAATCCGTTCAACGGCGCGCCGTTCAACAGTTGGCAGTTTGGAAGTGTGGGTGCACAGACCAAGTCCATCCCAAGAGGCAGTGCTGTTGCTTTCAAGGACAGCCCACTCCAGGTGGAGCCGCTCAGCCCGTTGCGGCTGCCGCGAACGACGCAATGGAAGGCCTCGCTGGAGAAGCAGGTAACCGGGGGCACAGCCTCAGTGGCCTATGTCGGATCCTCCGGCCGCAACCTGCTGCACAGGGAGGCGGGCATCGCGCCGGATAGCGGGCTGTTCTGGTACATCCTCGCCAGGACGGAGGGGCGGTCGAACTACCATTCGCTGCAGACTCGCTACAGTGGGCGGATCTTGCCGGGCCTGTTCGGCCTGGCCGCTTATACATGGTCCCACTCCATCGACGACGGCTCGCAGGATTCGGCGGTGCTGCTGGCACGGCCCGATGCGGCCAGAGCGGAGGAACGCGGGTCGTCGAGCTTCGACGTGCGCCATGCGTTGTCGTTTGGCCTGACCTATGAAGTGCCGGGACGTGCGATGCGGGAGGCGCTGCGGCGGCCGTTCGCAGGCTGGCGGCTGAACACGGTCGTGCGGGCGCATACGGGGTTTCCCATCGATGTCGCGACCATGGATGGAGGGGTGGGTGTGTCGCCCGGCAACCTGGGGCGGCCCGACCTGGTATTCGGGGCTCCGATCTGGTTGCAGGACGGCTCGGCTCCAGGCGGCAGGAGGCTGAACCCGGGCGCGTTTGGGATGCCTTCGCAGTCGCAGCAAGGCTCGCTGGGCCGCAATGCCATCCCGGGGGGCGGAGTGCTGCAGATCGATGCGTCGGCGCGGCGCGAGTTCCGCTTCTCCGGACGGTGGTCGCTGGACCTGGCTGTGTCGATCTTCAATGTGGCGAACCGGCCGGCGTTCGCGGATCCGGTGCGGTACCTGGCCAGCCCGCTCTTCGGGCGCTCGGCGTCGATGCAGAACCTGATGTTTGGCGGCGGCACCCCCAACTCCGGGCTGACACCGCTGTTCCAGACCGGCGGACCGCGCTCGGCGGAGTTGGAGCTGCGTCTGAAATTCTAATGGGCCCGCGCCCTGGAATATACTACGGCTTGCAGCCGCTGCCGGTGTGCGGCGGCTGATCGGTCATGTTGTCTCGACGTAGTTTTCTGGCGGCCGGTGCCACACTGCCCGCCGCCTCTGCCTTTGCCCCTGATGCTGTTGGCGCGGTCGCGTTGCGTTGCGAATATCTGAAGGACCCGCTGGGCCTTGACGTCACGGCGCCTCGCTTCTCGTGGCAGTTGACCGCGGGCCTGCAGGGCGCCTATCAGATCGTCGTGGAGAGCGGCGGCACACAGGTCTGGGATTCCGGCAGGATCGCCTCAACACAATCGGTCCACGTGCCCTATGGAGGGGCGGAGCTGCGCTCGCGGCAGCGTTGCTCCTGGAAGGTACGCGTCTGGAACGAAGCCGGCGCACCCTCCGCATGGAGCGATGCGGCCTGGTTCGAGATGGCCCTGCTGCAGGCTTCGGACTGGCGGGCCAGGTGGGTGGGCACCGCGGACGCGGACAGCGACTCAGGCGTGAATACGGATCCCTGTCCCTGGTTCCGGCGCGAGTTCCAACTGGCATCGATCCCGAAAAGCGCGCGAGCGTATGTCTGCGGCCTGGGCTTCTTTGAGCTCCATCTGAATGGGCGGAAGGTGGGCGAGGATGTGCTCGCACCGGCGCAGACCGATTACGACCGTCGCCGCATCCGTCGTGTGCTGTACCCGTTCGACGACCGCACGGCGAAGAGAGTGAACTACCTGACATACGACGTCACATCGTATCTGCGAAGCGGCGCGAACGTGGCGGGCGTCGTCTTGGGTGACGGCTGGTACAACCAGCGCGACCGCGTGGAGGAAGGGTGGCTGTGGTACGGCGCTCCGCGCATGATTGTGCAGATCGAGGGGGAGGACGGCGCGCCCCTGGTCGCGAGCGATGAGCAGTGGCGCGTGACGACCGCGGGTCCCATCCTGCACAGTGGGCTCTTCACGGGTGAGCAGTACGATGCCCGTCTCGAGATGCCTGGCTGGAATGCCGCGGGGTTCGACGATTCCTCATGGATGAAGGCGTCTCTCGTACGGGCTCCGGCGGGCCCGCTGTGCGCGCAGGTCGCACCGCCGGATCGCGTGACGGAAGTGATCCCGGGCCAGGCGGTCCAGGTGTCGCCGGGCCTGTTCACATTCGATGCGGGACGGAACCTCGCGGGCTGGGTAAGACTCCACACCAGCGGGCCGCGCGGCCGCAAGGTGACTCTCCGCTTCCGGGAGGACAGCGGGCGCGACTACGGCCAGCGCGATACGTACGTCCTGAAGGGCGGCGGAGCGGAGACCTGGGAGCCGCGCTTCACCTGGCATGGCTTCCGGTATGTGGATGTGACGGGCGTGGAAGAGGCTCCGCGGTTGGAGGCACGCTCGGTCCATTCCGCGGTGGAGAGCGCCGGCCGCTTCGAGTGCTCGAATCCGCTGTTCAATCAGATTCACGCGGCGTTCGTCAGGACGCAATTGGCCAACATGCACGGTGGCGTGACCAGCGACTGCCCGCATCGTGAGCGGCTGGGTTATACCGGCGACGGCCAGGTGGCGGCCCAGGCGGCGATCTACGCCCTGGACATGGCCCGGTTCTACTCGAAGTGGACCGACGACATCGCCGACGCCCGCAATCACCAGACTGGCTTTGTTCCGCACACCGCACCATTTGAGGGCGGGGGCGGCGGCCCGCCCTGGGGCTCGGCCATGGTGCTGATGCCCTGGTATCTGTATCTCTATTACGGCGACCGCGTGGTGCTGGCTCGTCACTATGAAGCCATGCGCGCCTGGGTGCGGTACCTGGAGAGCCGCATGGATGCGCAGGGCATCGTGGTGAAAGAAGAGCCCGGCGGATGGTTCCTGGGCGACTGGTGCCCTCCGCAGAAGATCGCGATTCCGCCTGAGTTCGTCTCCACCTGCCACTACGGGCACTGTGCGGATCTGCTGGGCCGGGCTGCGCGGGTATTGGGGCGCGAGGAAGAGGCCGCCACCCTGGCCGGACTTGTCCACCGGACCAGCGCGGCCCTGCAGGCGCGTTACTACGATGCGGCGAAGCGGCAGTACGTTGACGGGCGGCAGGGGGCGAACTTCTTCCCCCTGGCGTTTGACCTGGTTCCTAAGGACCTGCAAAACGCGGTATTTGCGCGTGCCGTGGAGATTGTGGAGCAGGACAATCACGAGCACTTCGACACGGGCTTCGTGGGCACGCCTCTCGTTCTCGATGTGCTGACCGGGAGAGGGCGTGCGGACCTGGCGTATCGACTGATGAACCAACGCGATCTGCCGGGCTTCGGGCACATGTTGGGCTCTGGCGCCACCACGTTGTGGGAGAACTGGAACGGCGGCGGTTCGCGCATGCATCCGATGTTCGGCGGAGCGTGCCGCTGGTTCTGGCAGGGTCTGGCCGGCATCACACCGGACGCGCGCAAGCCCGGGTTTGAGCGGGTCCTGGTTCAGCCGCGGCCGGTGGAAGATCTCCAATGGGTAAAGGCGGAGTACCGCACCCTGCGCGGCTTGATTGCTGTGCATTGGACGAGGGAATCCGGGCAGTTTCGAATGACCCTGTCGATTCCGGCCAACACCGAGGCGCTGGTCACCTTGCCGGGAACGTCGGAGCAGCGGCGGGTGGGCCCGGGTGAGCATCAGTTGGGTGATTGACGCGGCGAAAATTCCGGCGGACTGGATGTCGATTCGCACTACCCCTTGTTCGACGCAATAGTAGTGGCACCAAACGCCGGCTGGAGAGGTAGCGGCCAGTCTGCCAACTCAGAAGGGAAACAGTACGATGCGATTTTTGTGTTTATACCGATCCAGCAAACCGGAGGGCACTCCGCCCAGCCAGAAGGAGATGATGCGCATGGGCCAGCTCATTGAGGAGTCGTTCAAAAGCGGTGTGCTGCTGGCGACCGAGGGCTGCCTGCCGAGTATCGCCGGAGCTCGCCTCAGGATGACCGGCGGCCAGTTCTCAGTGACCGACGGGCCATTTTCGGAAGCGAAAGAAGTGGTGGGCGGCTTCGCGTTGATCCAGGCGGAGTCGAAGGCCGCGGCCATCGGGTTCACCAAGCGCTTCATGGAGATTGCCGGAGATGGCGAAACGGAGATCCGGCAGATATTCGAGCCTGGGGATGCGCCCTGCGGGTCGTCAGGCACGATGTAGGGCATCCGTTGCGCGGCGATGTGGCAATGAGAAAAGGGGCCTACCGCGATTGGCGGCAGGCCCCTTTTCTGTTGATCGGGTTGACGACTACTGGACGGCCAGAATCGAACCGTTGGCGTAGGCAGGCTGCCCGGGCACGGCTTCCATGACGAAGCCGAGCGGGTGGTCGCCGTTCGTTGTGCCGACCGGGACCACAAACACGATTTCGTAGACGCCGATCAGGTTCTCAGCCATTTGCGCCGAGACAACCTGGATACCCGCGTTGTCGAGACCGACTGCGATCTTCGCCAACACGTTCTGGTCGGGGGTGCCGACCTGGTTCGTGTAAGCCGTCGGAGAGGTCTGGCCCAGGCCGATGGCGTACATGCGTAGGGTTTCACCAGGCCGCGCCGGAGTGTCCGGCGTGACGGTCTGGCCGTCGGAGCGGATGACCACCGCCGCGCGGCGCGAACCGCTGACGTCTTCCAGCACGCCCGGGGAAACCAGGCTGACCGGAATGGCCAAAACATTCGTGCTGCCGCCTGAGACGTTCACCACGGCATTCACCGTGGTGCCCGTGATCTCAAAGGGCGCCTGGACCAGAACGGACTCTACGCCGTTCTCGTTGGCCACCCGGTAGATGGGCGCGTAGCCGGAGCCGCCGGTCCACTGGAAATTCACAGTGACACCCGAAAGCGTCAGAGGCAGTCTTCCGGCAAGGATATTGGCATTCACCTGGCCAGTGACACCGGGAGCCAGGCCGGCGCCGGTGATCTGGACCAGCAATCCGGGCGAGACCCCAGCAACGCCGCTGGCGAAGTTGGCAAAGCTGGTGGCCGTCACGCTCGGCCCCGGCAGGCGGGATTGCAGCGAGAAGGTCTGCGAAGGCAGGTTGCTCACAGCGGCCGTGACGGTGATGGCACCGGGCACGGAGCCTGCAGTCGCGATCACCGAAGCGCGGCCATCGGCGCCGGTCACGGAACTGGTCGCACTCAGCGTAACCGAGCCAGTGGTCGTCCAGGTGACAGCGGCGCCCTGCACGCCATTGCCCGACGCGTCAGTCACTTTGACGACCAGGGGCTGGGCGAAAGCGGTGTTGATGGGCGCAACGGCCTGGCCGTCGCCGGACACTTTGGCAAACCCGGTGGCCGACGTTTCGATGGTCACGTCGAACAGGGTCTCATTCGCGCCAGCCTTGAGGCGGACCTTGAACTTGCCAGGGGTCGGCCCAAGGATCACCTTGGTGGAAACGAGGCCATTGCTATCGGCTGCGGAGATGGTGTTTACCAGCGTCATGCTGTTCGCCGTGACCAGATCCCACGTGACGGCCGTGCCGGCGAGGACGTTGCCGGACGGATCCACGATACGGGCAGTGAGTGCCAGAGGCAGTGTCACTCCAGGCTTTCCGGTCTGGTTGTTACCCTGGACGATGACGGGAGCCACGGGATCGCCGGGCGTAACGGTTATGGTGTAGCCCGAAAAGTCGCGCTGTTCGCCCACATTGATTAGCAGGCTTGTGCTGCCGGTCTTGCCTTCGGCGACGAGGTTGCAGTCCACCTCGCCGTTCGCCGCTGTCAGCACCGTACCGTTGAGGGCGGTTTGGCCGTCGCAGTGGACAACCGGTCCCTGGGTGGGATCAGTGAAGGGGGTGGAGACTCGTAGCCCGACGTTGGGAATGGCGATGCCGGTGGCGCTGGACACGATCGCATGCACCGCTCCATCCAGCTTGGTGCCCAGTTTCATCGTGATGGACCGGACGTCCTGGGTCGGCTTCCTGATGAAGATAGTGGGCTGGTAGAACTGACCATTCGGGAACGCGCTGATGGAGAACGTCGTGCTACCGATACCGACGACGCTGGCGGTGGCGATGTACCCCTGGTAGGTAGCGCCCTGGAAATCTCCGTTGGGGTAGATGGACATCTGGGTGACCCCGTTCGCATCGGTGGGGGTTGGCAGAGCCGTAAACTGAATGCCGGGCGACGCGCTCCAGGTCACTTCCTTGCCGGCGATAGGCGCGCCTTTGGCGTCAACCACCTTCACAACCAGCGGCAGAACGTTGACTGTAAATTGGTTTTGAAGAAGCTGGCCGTCTCCGGAGACTTTGATGACTTTTGCGACATTGCCGGGATCAGTGGTCCCGCCGCCGCCTGTGCCGCCGCCTGTGCCGCCGGTGATCGTGCTGGTCAGGTTGGCGGTTAGAGATCCAACCAGCGCAGTGACGACGAAATCGCCGTTCGCGGGTGGGCCGGTGGCGACCACCCAGGCATAACCGTCCACATTCGTAGTACTGGCCGCATTCGTTAGGACGGCGGTTTCAGAGCTGAAGCTGACGGAGGCACCATAGACAGGGCGACCGTTGGCATCGACGGCGCGCACGGAGTAGGGGACCAGATCGCCAGGCTTCACACTCGTCAGACCACCGCCATAAGTGAAGAGAGTCTTCGGAGTGGCGCCGGTGTTCGGCTGGGGCACGAACACGGCGGTTCCACTGCCAACATCGGTAATTCCTAGAGCCGTATTCTGCACCAGGTCAAACCGGGAGAGTTTTCCACCAGAGGTGTAGTACAGGTTTCTGGCGGCCGGGAACTCATCGGTCCTCGTGACACTGGTGACCCCGTTGACAACGCCTACACCGCTCAGCGCCAGTTCATTCGCCGTGAGACTCGGATAGCTGATGCCGAACATCTTCTGGTCCAGAGCTGAGTAGGCAATTGCGGTCGTCGCGTTGACAGGGAAAATATCGTCAATTCTGACCGCGGTGTTCGACGAGGTGCTAACAAGGATCTTCGAAATTTCTGTGCCGGCTGCGGTAGTAGGACCTTTTACCTGCAGGTCGATGCAGATAAGGGAATAGCCGTTTAGCAGTTCGTTGGCGGCGATGGCGTAGCGGCCATCGGGAGAGAAGTGCAGCCGGCCAGGATTGCTGATGACTTCGGACCGCGCATGCTCCGCAAAGGGTGGCCGCCCATCAAACTCGATCATCCGGTACTGGCCGGTAATATAGACTTGGCCGAGCGGGCTGATCGAAGCGTGCAGGGCGCCGATGACTTGAGCGAGCTGAGTCTGGTTCACGATCTGATTCGTGGAAAGATCGACGACGGTGAGGAGCGCCGTGGGTGAGCCGGAGGAGACGATAAACGCGTAGCGGGAATCCTGGGTGACCACCACTTCCCTTGGAATCCCGTTGATCGATATCTTGCCACCGGTCTGGATGTTGCCGTTGACGGCGTCGATGATGTAAAGCGATCCGGGGCTGCTGCCCGCCAGGACAAGTAAGCGCAGACCGTCCGGAGTCACGGCTCCGAAGGTTGCGGGTTGCCCGTCCAGGCTGAGACTGGTGACCGGCCCATTGGGCAGGGTCGCAAAACTGACGGCCGCGACGTTGTTGGTGGCGAGGACAATCGCCTTGTCGCCCGGGACATTCGTGAGGACCTGGAATGACCCGGCTGGAACGGTGACAGTTCCGGCAAGTTGAATTTGCTCATTGTGGATGAGCATTTGGGCACTGGAAGTACCCGTGGGCGGAAGTACGTAGACATATCTGGCATCTGCGGCAGCGGCCAGCATGAACAGGCCTAGGGCTACCGGACTCAGAATCCTGCGAAGATTCATGATCACCTCGAAGAAGGAATGTGGGCGCAAGGAGGGTAGGAACGCGGCGGGGAACTACCTTGATAATAACACCACCCCAGGAAAGGGGTCGCGGGAAATTAGTGCGCGAAAACAAAAAAACGGGAAGGGCCGAAGCCCTTCCCGTTTTTCCAATCGGTGGTTAAACCGAAATTAGTGAACCAACTTCTCGCTGGAAGCACCGGTACGGGTGGCGCCGTCGCCCGTGTTGAACATATCCTTGTCCATCACGAGAGCGAGGTAGCCTTCCGCAACGCGGCTGGCACCCAGATCGCTCACGAACGCATAGCCGTGGGCGAACTGGAAGTTGCACTGAGCAATGATGTAACCCATGAAGCCGGGGGTCGCCGCGACTCCGAGGTTACCGCCATTGGACAGCGTCCAGATGAGCTGGGTCCCTTCGTTGACCGTACCAGAGGTCTGGACGCCAGGAGCAGCGCCGCCGCCAGAGGTGGAACCGTAGTAGTTCAGGGTGCAGGGGCCACGCTGAGGAACGGTGCCGAACGGATCAGACGAGGTGTTCGAGATCACGAGACCCGTGTCGAAGCCAGAAACGTTGGTCACGAAGGGGAACAACAGGTTGGTGCGGCAGGAGTTGATCGTGAAAGTGGTTGCAGACTGCGGATTGTCGACGAACCGAGGAGCCGGAGCCGACGCGGAAGCCGTGAACACAGTGGTCGTCGGGGCATAGTTGCCGCTGACGGTCGCCGTGCCCAGACCCGGCAGCGGGTTGGCCTTGTAGGCTACGCTGACAGGAACAGTGAACGTGCTGATCGCACCGGAATTGGAAGCCGTGACTTCCCAAACCGCTGCGCCGGCGCCGCCGCTGAGAGCAACAGAACCGTCAGCCGTGGAGGCCGTGGAACCGTCGGTCGGAGCAGCAACGAGAGTTGCGGAGTCGCCATCAGCCGTCGTGATGGTCAACGGAACCGAGAGGGCCACGTTGCCGGGGACGTTGGAGAAACGCGCGATCAGGCGGGTAGCCTGAGTTGCGAGACCCGCGGTAGCAGCCTGCGTGCCAGCAAAGTTCGGATTGTAGAACATCGACTCAGTGTTATAGATGCTGCCAACGGTGGCCTGAGGAGTCGTGGCAGGGATGTTCTTGCGGAACGCCGTGCCGAACTGTTCAGCAAACTTGATGTTGAAGGTCTTCGTGCCGGCTTCGCACTGGTTGTAGGTAGCCGGAGTCGCGCTGAACTTCATGCCAAGCTGAACGTAAGCAACCGTCAGCTGGCTGTTCGCCAGAGACAGAGAACCCGTGCCCGAGATCGAGATGAACATGTTGATCGAGGTCGGGATCAGGGTGCTGCTCACACCAAGCTGGTTGGCGTTCGCACGGACGTTCGCGAGACGGATGACGCGGTTCGAGGTCGTTCCCGGAGGATCGAACGGAATGTTCAGCCACGCAATCGAGTTGGTTCCGACAACCTGACCCACGAACACGTTGGGACGGCCAGTTGCGCCGCCGTAGTAGAGACCACTTCCGGAGGCAGTGACAGTCTGCGTGTTGGGGACAGTGCTGGCGACCAGTTGGCAACCAACGGTGGCGGTAGTGTTGTTGCAGAAAGCTGGCTCGTCAATCAGGAGCAATGCTTCCGAGTCGATTGCCTGGGTGTGGCCGAGCAGCCGGCTGGTGACGTTGGTGCTCAGGAAGATCTGAACGTTAAACGTGGGAATGGGCTGATTCGCGGTGGTGGAGGTGCCGCCGGTGCAGGTGATAATCACCTGACCAACTTCCTCGGCAACGCCCTCGGCCCGAACCGGAGGAGTGGTGCCCGAGTTGGCCACGCACTGGAGGGGGGTGCTCTGCGCAAAGGCGATACCGGTCACGAGGACCAATACGGCCATGAGCAGAAATGCTTTACGAAAACCTGACATTTCCTTCTCCTTGTGAAGATGCGGATTTGAATTGATGAAGGAACTCTTCAACCTGAGCCTCAGTGGAAGTAGTTGTCGGGACCCATGCCGCCGACGCCGCCAGAACGGTGCGAGGTGCGAATTCGAAAATTGCCACTCTGCCCTTTCCGGTCAACTTCGGTCTTCCTAGGTGGATCCCCATTTTAGATCGTTATATCTTTCTGTGCCCGCGGGATTCTTACCAGCATGAGTGCCGTTTCCAGCCGGACGCAGTCAGCACATTCATACCATCCCCGGATAGCAGCCGTCAAGCATAACAGCTTTCCGACTCCCTACCGGGTACCGGCAGTAATCCCTACTCTTGGCATTTAATCACGGCATGTGATAGGCCGTCAAGGATTTCCGCGTGCCATGCGTCATTCGATAGCCCACAAAGTCGCCACTGATTGCGGTTGCAGCAGGCCCGCGGCCTCCTTCCGTGCCGGAAGTGTTTCAGTTTCAATCGCAAGGCTCAAAAACACGATTATTTCGGACATCCAGCGGCGATTTGACCGCGTCCGAGACCGTTGGGTTTGGGTGACTCAGGGGGTGGGGCAACCCGACTCGCTTTCCCGCCAAAACGCAAAAATGGCGCGGCCGCACTTGGTTGGCCGCGCCAGATTTTCTACCGTCTGCGCTACTTGATCAGCTTCTGGATCTTCCGCATCTTGGTCATCATCTCGTCGCTGGCTTCGTTCATCTCGTTGGTGTCGTAGATGACGTGCGGCGTGATGAAGACCAGCAACTCCGTCCGCTCGCGGTTGGTAGACCTGTTCGAGAAGGCATATCCGAGGATAGGGATCCGGCCCAGGATCGGAATGCCGGTCGTGCTGGAGCCCGTGGTCTCGTTGATGATGCCTCCAATGGCGATCATGTCCCCATCCTGGACTGTCACCTGGGTCTGGACCGTCCGGGTGCTGAAGCTGGGCGACTGGATCGCCGCGCTCGAGGCGGGCGCCGAGGGGCTGCTCACTTCCTGGTTGATGACCAGCGTGACGATGCCGCTCGGATTCACCCTGGCGGTAATCCCCAGTGTCACGCCGGACTTTCGGTTGGAAATCGTGTTCGCGAAGAGAGAACTCCCGCCCGACTGGGCCCCGGTCACCGCCTGGGCGGTGAGAGTGGGCACTTCGACACCCACGTTGATCGAGGCGGCGATGCTGTCCGTCGCCATGACACTGGGCGCCGAGATCACCTTCGTCTTGCTGGAGAGCTCCTGGGCGCTGATGGCCGAGTACAACTCCCGGCTGTGGCCGACCATCGTGCCGGCCGAAAGGCCGATCGTGCCATCCACCAGCGATCCGACAAACTTGCGGCCGGCCCCGTCCGGCGCACCCACCGAACCCGTGCCGTCCTTGTTGTACAAGTAGTGGGAGACACCCCAGCTCAGGGCGCCCGTCAGCTTGACCTCATAGATCTTGGCTTCAATCAGTACCTGGCGAGGCGGAATGTCCAATTGAATCAGCATGCGGCTGATGCTCTCGTACTGTTCCGGCGTGGCGAGGATCAGCAGGGAGTTGTCCGAGTAGTTAGGCACCACTCGGGGGCTTTGGGGGCCATACATCCCCATGCCGCCATACATCCCGCCCATGCCGAGCATGCCGCCAGTCATGTCCATGCCACCCATGCCGTAGCCGCCCATCCCGTAGCCGCCCTGCCCCGTCGTGCCGTTGGTGTTCGTCCCCTGGATCGGGTTGTAGTTGGCAGCCTGCCCGGTCAGTCCCGGATTCACGGCAGCGCCGCCTACCCCGGCAGCACCCCCGCCATACATCCCACCGCCGCCATACATGCCTCCACCGTACATCCCGCCGCCGCCGTACATTCCACCATGCCGCCACCCATGCCGCCGTACATCCCCCCGATGCCGCCATACATGCCGCCCATCCCGCCGTAGCCGGGCATCATCTGCATGTAGAGCATCATGATCGAAAAAGCCAACTGCTGCGCCTGGCTGTACTTCACCCGATAGACATAGGTGTCAACCTTGCCCGCGGCATTCTTGACCTTCACATCGAGCTTGTCGATCCATTCACTGACCTGATCGAAGACTCCAGGATTCGGAGCCACCGCAATCAGAGTATTGATACGGTCCACCGGAACAAACTTGACGGAACTGAGATCCTTGCTCAGCGACATCGACTTCAGCAGGCCTTCCAGCTCCTTCGCCATGTCGGAAGGTTTGCTGTTCCGAAGATCAAAGAGCTTCACACGCTGCTTGGCCAGGACATCGCTGTCGAACAGGGAGATCATCTCCATCGTCCGGCGCATGTTGCGGCGGCTGTCCAGCACCAGCAGCAGGTTGGCCGGCGGGTACGGCCAGGCCTTTCCATCTGGACCCAGGAATTCGCCCACCAGCTTGGAGAGCTCATCCACGTTCGCGTACTTCAGGAAGACGAGGTTCAGCATCGGCCGGTCGTCTTCCGGAATGTTCTTGGCGTCCACCTCCGGCTGCAGCGGCATGCGCGCGACATCGGTCAGCGGGACGATGCGGTAGACGTCTCCGGCCTGCACCATGGCCGCGCCATTGATGCGCAGGATGGTGTCGAGCAGGGCGCGCTTATCCATTGACCGGATCTCGCCGTAGGTATTCAGCGTCACGCCGCCGGTCACCCGCTTGTCCATGATGTAGTTGATCTTCAGCTCACGAGCCAAAGAATCAACCACTTCCAGCAGGTTCACGTTCTGCAGGCTCATGCCGCCCACCAGTGCAGTGGGCGGAGACGAAGGCGCTGCGGGCTGATTGGGCTGGGCAGCCGCCGGAGCGGGCGCAGGCTGGGCGGCGGGCGGATTCTGAATGTCGTTAATGCGCGGCCCGAAGCCGGGCGGAACAACAACCGGCGGCAGTTGCGGCTGCTGTTGAGCGTAGACCAGCGGCAGTTCCAACATCAGGACTGCCAGCACCAGACTAAGCTTCGGGCTGCGGAATCGGGACACACGCATCAGGAGCACTCCTTGACTACTTCTCGTTCTTGGCGTTGAGCTTCAGTTCGTACGCGGCCTTCTCTTCCGGAGCCAAGTCACTGACCGGCTTGGTCCAGACCGACTTGCCGAAGGGGCTGTCCCGCTCGAACTTCACCTTGTCGCCTTCGACGGCGATCGCGCGGATGGAGGGCACTTCCGAAGCCTGGGCCGCTACCTTGAAACTCGACTCCTCCGTCTTGGTCCAGCCGAAGGGCGTCCGCGAATAGATCCACGTCTTGCCCTTCGCGTCCTGGGCTTTATAGACGCCTTCCTGCATCCGAACCGCGCCGGCCGGCAATTCGGTCCCCGCCGCCGCAGGCACCCGCTTCGTCGCCGCCTTCGCCTGGGCCGCTTTCGCTGACTTGTCCGCCGTGCTGCTGCTCTGCTGTCCGAACCCCGATGTGGCGCAAACCGCCAAAGCCAGCGCCGCCATAGTTGTTTTTTTCATCTCAGTTCTCCTGTTTTCTTCTAGTTGCCGTTATTGTGCCCGTTCCCAGCGGCAGCTTTTGCCGAAGGGCGTTTCGGTCACCAGTTTTCGATACCCGTCAACAATGACGCCGGCGGGGGTCGGGTCACCCGGCTGGCAGCCGCGGATACCAGCGCCCACGTCAGGACCGGGACGCCGTACGTCGCCGCCGATCACCGACACAACGGTGCTGGTCACCGATTTGACCGGCGAATCGCCGCCTGAACTGCCGGGCGCTGTCACATTCACAACGGAAGCGGTGCTGCTCGCCGCCGACTGGCCGCCCCCGGAATTCGTCGCCTGTTGCGAACCGCCGCCGGAATCCCGCATCTCCTCGTACTTTGCCGGCAGTTGCTTGCCTTCCCACTCGAAGACCAGCCCGGCCTGCGCGATGCTGACAAGCTTGAAGTCGCCCACCTTGTCACCCACCACATAGCTCTTCTGCGCGCCGCCCGGATTCGGCGAGAGGATCACCTTGGGGCCGCCACCCCAGTTCATCATTCCGTAGTAGCGCGGGAACGCCGGCACCGGCTTGGGCGCCACCACGTCCACGATCACCGTCGGATTGCGGTCCTTGCTGAAAGGCAGCACGGACGCCACCTCATAGTAGTTCGACGCCGACACCTGGCCGGGCGCCGGCGGGATGGAGACCAACGCCGGAGGCGCCGCGGGTGCCGGAGCGGTCAAAAACGCCTGCTGCCTGACTGCCCGGTCCTTATAACCATTCCAAAGCTGCCACGAGACCGCCGCGATCAGCGCCAACAGCAGCAAGTCCAGAAGGATGAGATTCCGTCTCAAAACCCGGACCCTCCCTTCTTCTCCGGCACCAGCTTGCGAGGCACAATACCCGTGAACGTGATGCGCACCGGAACAACCTTCTGTTTGTTCAGCACCTGGCCGAACTGCAGGTCGGCCACCGAGACCAACTCCGGCTGGTTGCTGATGTCCGCCAGCAGGTTCACAATCTGGTCGATCCCGCACTCAATATTCACCGACATGGCCACTTCGCCGTAGGCGGAGCCGAACGGCCTGGGCGCGGCGAACTCCGTACTCTTGAACATGACCGGCGGCTGCTGCGCCTGGGCAACCCGGCGGGCGATCTGCAACAACTGGGCCTGCGCTTGCGGAGCGGTCTCGGCCTGGATCAACCCCTTCTCGCGCCGGCTGAGCTCAGCCGACACCTTTTTGAGGATCTCCTGGCGGCCCGGTTCGGCCGCGGTCACGCGGCGCAGCTTCGTCAGCCGTTTCTCGTCGGCCTGGACCGAACTCACGGCCCCAATCACTCCGGAGTCGCCGGAGGGCCAGTAGTAAATGGCCAGGATCACGGCCACGCCGATCACCCACAAACCGAGCGCCTGCTTCTCGCGAGGGCTGAGCTGCTTCATTTCGCCCCCCTTCGATTCGCCTTGATCCGGAACAGCTCTCCTCCCGGAGTACGCGAAAGCGGTGCCGAGAACTCTGAGCCGGTAAATCGCGGCGAAGCGTCCAGCTTCTTCAGCAGCCCGTCGGCCTGCTCCGTTTCCCCTTGAATTACCACGCCCTTGGGGTCGATCTGCAGCGCCAGGATCCAGGACGGCGGCGGCAGCATCTTGGTCAGCTCCAGCACGATGTCCAGCGACTCCTTGGTGCGCAGTCGGTAGGCGTCCAGATCCCTGATCCGCTCGCTCTCGTCAGCGATCTTGCGGTCGAGCGCGGCCACCTTCACGGCAGTAGGCTCCAGCCGCTTAATCTCCGTTGTCAGCTGCGCCTGGTACTTGTTGTCCATCACCTTGTTCTGCGCCAGCAGGCCGCCGGTCAAACCGGCCAGGATGACCAACAGCAGGATGGTGGGGATGTAGGCGGCCCGCGACGAGATGAACCGCTGTTCCAGCGGCAGCAGATTCACGGGCGTGCCCAGCCGCGGACAGGCCGCCGCCAGGCTCGCGGCCCACGGCAACGCGGCGCGCGAGCGGCCGGCGTCGGAAAAGTCCATGCTCTCGGGCGCCGACTGCCACGCCGGCAACAGGTCCATCAGATCGCGCGGCTCCGTCTCCGCCGGCAGCCGGAGTTCCGCCGCGGCCAGGGCGCCGGCCCGGTCCAGCGGCGTATCCAACTCGGCCGAGAACAGCGGATAGGCGCTGCTCTCGCCGTAGAGCTCAAAGGGCGCCTCGGCCCCAGCCAGCAGACCCTGGACCGCCAGGAAGCCTTCGGCCGGAGGAGCGCCAAACAACCGCAGGGAAGGAAATACGGCGCCGCCGGAGAAGGTGAAGCCGGCGGTCTTCAATCCGGCTTCGGCAAACAACGCCGTGTAGAAATCGAGGAACCGCCGCTCGGCGATCGCCACCACAAACCCGTCACCCGCGCCCACCCGCTGGAAGTCGTAGACCACCTCGTCTTCGGGGAACGGATGCAGCGTGTCCAATTGAAAGCGAATAGCGGCGGCGGCATCCTGGTCGGCCACGCCCGGCAGGTGCACCAGCCGGACGATCACCTCATGCCGGGGCAGGACCACCAGGGCGGAGAGATGCTGCTGCGAGTGCTTGGCCAGGAAGTGGTTGTAAGCGGAGCCCCACTCCGCGGCGGGCTGCTCGCGGAAGTTTTCGATCCGCAGGGTGTCCAGCAACCGGGCGCCGCCGGGCCGGACGCGCGCCAGGTAGACAGTCAGGCTGTCCTCGCCGATAACGATGCCGGCGCCGGTGCCGAATCGAAACAGGCTGCGCAGCAGGGGTGATCTCAATTGGGCCATACGTCAAACAACTGCCTTCCGGCCGCGTTATCCTGCCAGGCGAGGACGCGGAAATTGTCCGGTGAATTCTTGGAATAGATCTGCACGGTCATCGCCACGCTGCGGCGCAGATCCGACAACGACCCGTCCTGGCGGCGCAGGCGGCCTGTGGCCCGTACCGTATAAATCTTCTCGCCCCCCATGCGAAAGCGGCCGGCGGCCGGTCCCATCATGGCGAGGACGGCGCCCAACTGCTGGCGCAGGATCGGAGCGCGGCGGCGCATCGCCACCACAGCCTCCACCGCCGGAGGCGGAACACCCACCGCCAGCATCACAGCCGGATCGACGGAATTGATATCGAACCCCGTGGACGGGCTGAAAATCGAGAGGCAGTCGCGCAGGCCGGACCGGGGCACCAGGGCACCTTGCGGGGTGCGCGCGTAGCCGCCGTAAAACAGTTCGGGAGTGATGCCTGCAACCGCCATAAGCTCTTCGATCTGTTGGAATGACGCATGGGGCGCCCGAAAAGACGGAGTGCGCGCCAAATACATCTGATCGAACGGCCCGCCTTCCGCCCCGCGCCAGTGCATGATCGCCATCGCCGCCGGGCGCGCCTGCTCCGGCGGTAAGCCCAATGCCAACAGCAACTTGAACAGGTCATCCGACCCAATGGTGTTGATATTCATCTTGGCCGACTCGGCCCGGATCTCCACCACCGCCTGGCCGGAAGGAAAGTCGAAGATCCGCAGGGGCATGCCGGCTTCCCAAAACCGGGGTGTGCCATCCGGATTGCGCATCGCCTGCCCGTAGACCATGTGGTTCACCGCCCGGTCGGCCGCACCGCAGGCCAGGTAGTAGGCTTTCAGTCCGTCCAGGTTGGTATCGGCCCGGTTCAGCTCATTCCGAACGGTCAAAGCCACCGAGAATGCGATCGCCGACAGCGCCGCCGACAGCCACAGGATCATCAGCAGCGCGCTGCCGCGCCGGGACCGTTTTTTCGAGACGCTGCCGTTAGTACTCAAACTGCTCTCCCGGACGGCGGTTAGGACGGAACCGTCCCGTAAACGTCATGGGCGGCACGCGCGAGCTGTCGCGCTCCAGCGGCAGGATATCGATACGGACTGCCGCTGGCCACAGATCCTGCCTGGTCCAGGCGGGCACCCAGCGGTCGGGCTCGACGTCGTTCGACTGCAGATACGAAAAGCGGCAGGCCGAGAGCCTGTCAGCCACGACAAAACTGCGCGGAGTCGGGGCCGGCGGAGCGAAACGCACCATGCTCTGGCCGGTCGCCGGATCCGCAACCGGCGGCTGGCACAGGAACCCTGCCCCCACCGGACCGGTGAACGGGATCTCATTCAACAGCAGCCGCAGTCCTTCGCCATTCTGGCCGGGCACGATGAACAACTCCGCCACCTGCGGAGCCCCTCGCGATGCACCCTGCAACGAGTAAGTGGAGGCGAACCTCATCACCGTGGGCAAGCCCTCGAAGAACGGCGTATTGGAGCCGCCTTCGGAGACAGCCGATCCGCCGCAGCGGGCGATCACAGGCAGGAACCCGGCCACCTCCGCCGAAAGGATCCGTTGCGCACCCAGCGCCCGACGGTTCAGGTTGGACCGTCGCGTCGTCGATTCCATGGCCGTCAGGCCGACACGGATCGCGAACAGCATGCCCACCGCCAGCAGGCTCACCAGGGTGACGGCGATCATCACTTCAATCAGCGTCATGCCGCGACGGCCCCTCATGGCTGGCCTCCATTCGCGAATCCACCCACCTGGAAGAAAGGCAGATCGGCGTCGGTGACGCGCGCGCCCCGGTAGGCCTCAATATTCAGGGTACGGCGGCTTTGATTCTCGCCCCACCAGATCTCGAGCTGGATCCGCTCCATCATGCGCGATCCGATGGGCGGCATCTGGCCCGGCATCACTCCGCTCTCCATGGGCGCGACGCGCGCCTGCCAGCCGGCCGGAACTCCACCGGTCACTTCCGGCGGGAACAGGCCTCCAAACGGGCTGCCCTTCGGCAGAAACCGCGTGGCGAGCAGTTCATCCATCTGGCGGCGGGCCAGCGAGGCGGCGCGGTCGGTCTCGCTCACCCGGGCGGCGTTGCGCAGCGAGGTCCGCAAAGCGCTGAGCAAGCCGGTGACGGCAATGCCCATGATCAGGGTGGCGACCAACACTTCGAGCAGGGTGAACCCGCGGCGGCGATGCATGTGGCTAGCGCTCCTCTCCAGAGACGCTGGCGGAGGGCGTTTCGACGAGCGGCGTACCAGTTAGCGGATCAATTCGAACCAGCCGGCGCAGGCCGCGGCGGTTCAGCAGCTCGATCCCGATGGCCGGCACGGTGGTGGCAGGCAGAAAGAGGATGCTGCGCTCCTCCGGCAGTTCCCCTGGCTGCTCGGGGAAAACGTGCAGAATCGTGATGCCGTCGGGCAGCAGCAGCGTGCGCTGAAAGCCGGGCAGCGCGCCGCGCAGTTCCATGCGGCCCGAGCCCTGCTGGACAATCAGTTCCACGGGCTCCTGGGTTCGTTCCGCCCGCAGCAGCCCCTGGTTCAGGAAAGCGGCCACGGAATCGGTGGCGGAACGCATGCGCATCGATTCGAGGCCGGCGGCGATGTTCGGGTACATGACCCCGACCATCAGAGCGACGATCGTCATCACGATCATCATCTCCAGCAGTGTGATGCCGCGTTCCGCGCGCCGCCTGCGCATGTGGGCTACTGAGCCTTCCAGCTCACGATGTCGGCCGCGATGCCTTCGCCGCCCGGCTGGCCGTCCGCGCCGAGACTGATGATCTCCGGCTCGCTGGGCTCGTGCTCGCCGGGGAACTTATAGATGTAGGCGTTCTTCCACGGATCCAGCGGGATCTCCTGCGGCAGGTACGGACCTTGCCACTGGTTGACGTTCTGGGGCCGGACCCGCAGCGCCTGCAGACCCTGCTCCGTGCTGGGGTAGTTGCCCGTATCGAGCTTGTAGGCGCCCAGGGCAGTCATGAACGAGCTGACCTGCGCGTGGGCAGCGGTGACACGGGCCTTGTCACCCTGGCCCAGCATTCTTGGCACGACCAGGGCGGAGAAGAGCGCGATAATCGTGAGCACGACCAGCATCTCGATGAGCGTGATGCCGCGCCGGCCGCGGTTTTGAAGTTTGTTTCTGCGGGTCATTGGATTGGTCTCAAGGTCTAACTCGGCTTATCCCCATTACATCGCCATTTCGTTGATTCCGGTAATCGCCAGCAGCATGCTGAGGATCAGTGAGCCTACCGCCACGCCCATGATGAGGATGATGAGAGGCTCGAACAAAGAGGTGAAGCGTTTGATCGCGACCCGCGTATCGGCATCGAAGATGTCGGCCGCGCGCAGGAACATCGTGTCCAGCCGGCCGGTCTCTTCGCCGATCGAGATGAGATGCGCGGTCAGCGGAGGGAACTGGCCCGAGGCGATCAGCGGCTGCGAAATACCCTCGCCGCGCTTGATGCCCTGCGCGATCAGCTCCAGCGCATCGGACATTTTCCGGTTCGTCATGATGCCGCGCGAGATGCTGAGGCTCTGCACCAGCGGCACCCCGTTCGCGATCAGCGTACCCATGGCCCGCGTGAACTGCGCCGTCTGCTCCTTGCGCATCGCATCGCCCAGCACCGGCAACTTCAGGCGGAACGAATCCCACCAGTAGCGGCCATCGGACGTGCTGATGTAGTAGCGGAACGCGGCGAAGGCCACGACAGCACCCGACAGAATCCATGGGCCAAAGGTCCGCACAAAATTGCTGAGGTCCAGCATCGCCTGCGTCATGGCCGGGATGTGCGCATTCGACGTGGCAAAAGCGCCGGCGAACTTCGGCACGACGTAGTACAGCAGGGTCGTGATCGACGCGAAGCCCACCACCGTGAGCAGCGTCGGATACACCATCGAACTGATGATGTAGCCGCGCAACTCGTCGCGATTCTTCTCGTAATCGGCCAGGCGCTCGAAGATCGCGGACAGCGAGCCCGAGGCCTCACCGGCGCGCACCATGTTCGTATAAATCGCCGGAAAGTAATCCGGCTTGGTGGCCAGCGCATCGGCCAGCGACTTGCCGCCCTTCACCAGGCGCAGGATGTCGTTGATCACGCCGCGGAACTCGGCGTGTTCGCTCAGCTCGCTGGTGATGAAGATCGCCCGGTCCAGCGGCACTCCGGCATTGAGCAGCGTCGAAAGCTCCGACGTGAAGAAGAGGACGTCCCGCTTGCGTCCAAACTGCAGCTTGGGCAGCTTAATCTCGCCGCGGCCCTGCGGAGCCGGCCCCACGTAGAGCGGGATCAGGCCCTGCCGCCGCAACTCCTGGGCGACACGCTTCTCATCCTCGGCCGGAAGCGTGCCCGTGCGCGCCTTCCCGTCGCTGCTGACAGCCCGGAAATGATAGGTGGTCATCGCCACGCTTTAGAACTCCTGGGTGACACGCAGCACCTCATCGGCCGTGGTGACGCCGTTGGCCACCTTCATCCAGCCATCCTCGCGCAGGTTGCGCATACCGTTGGAACGCGCGGCCTGCGTGATCTCGGCCGCATCCGCATTGCGCATCACCAGCTTGCGCAGCTCATCGTTCATCTCCATCAGTTCGAAGATGCCCACCCGGCCTTTGTAGCCGGAGCCGAAGCAGCGCTCGCAGCCCGTTCCTCGAAATGTGGGGATCGTATCGCCCAACGGCGTCAGCCTCTCGCCCGCCTCCTGGCGGCAGCCCGGACAGACCACCCGCACCAGGCGCTGGGCCAGCACAGCCACCAGCGACGAACAGATCAGGTAATTCTCCACCCCCATATCCGTGAGGCGGGTGACGGCGCTGGGCGCGTCGTTCGTATGCAGCGAGGAGTAGACGAAGTGGCCGGTCAAAGCGGAGCGGATGGCGACATCCGCCGTCTCGCGGTCGCGGATTTCGCCCACCATGATCACGTCCGGATCCTGGCGCACGATGTGCCGCAGCCCCATCGCGAACGTAAGCCCGATCTGCGTATTCACGTGGATCTGGTTGATACCGTCCATCTGGTATTCCACCGGATCCTCGATGGTGATGATCTTCTTGTCCGATTGGTTGATCCGCTTCAGCGCCGAATACAACGTGGTCGACTTGCCGCTGCCGGTGGGGCCGGTCACCAGGAAAATGCCGTGCGGCAGAGCGGTGAAGTGCTCCATGCGGCGCAGCATGTGGTCGTCGAAGCCGAGATTCAGCAGGTCGTAGAAGTCGCCGGCGCTACGGTCCAGCAGGCGCATCACGACACTCTCGCCGTAGAGCGTCGGCAAGGTGGACACGCGCAAATCGACCTCGCGGCCCATCGTCTTGATCTTGATACGGCCGTCCTGCGGCAGGCGCCGTTCCGCGATGTTCAGCTTCGCCATCAGTTTCAGGCGCGAAATCACGGCCGCCTTCAGCTCCCGCGGCGGAGCCTCCTGGTCGTGCAGCACACCGTCAATCCGGAACCGGACGCGGAACTCTTTCTCAAACGGCTCGATGTGAATGTCGCTGCCGCGCTTCTCCACGGCCTGGGCGATCATGGCGTTCACCAGGCGGATGACCGGCGCCTCGCTGGCCATGTCCCGCAGATGCTCCAGGTCGGCGGCATTCTCCTCGCCATCCTGCGCAAACGCGGCGTCCTGCTTCTCTTCCTCGCCGTAGAACTTATCGATCGCATCGACGATCTCCGACTCCATGGCGAGCTCGGGCCGGATGCGCAGCCCGGTGGCCGACTTGGCGGCGGCCAGCGTCTCGAAGTCCAGCGGATCGGCCACAGCCAGGATCAGCGCTCCGCCGTCCATGCGCAATGGCAGGGCCTTGGCTTGCCGCAGGAAGCGGGCCGACAGCCGCTCCGTCTCGGGGGAGACCAGCGGCGGGCCATCCAGTTTCGCAATCGCGACGTTCAACTGCTCGGAAAGCGCCGCGAGAATGTCCCGCTGGGCAACGTACCCGAGATCTACCAGGATGCGGCCCAGTTTGTCGCCGCGCTCCTTCTGCATCTCCAGCGCGCGGTCCAACTCTTCCTGCGCCAGTTGCCCGCGCTGTATCAGTATTTCACCCAGCCGCATGACTACTCTTCCCGCACCTGAATGATGCTGTCGAGTGCGGTGCGCGGCTGACGGTTGGTGGCCACATCCAGCAGACCCCGCCGCGGCGCCTGCATCGTGATCCGGTGCGGCATGCCGGTCGCGTCTTCCCACGAGTTATAGAACAGGAACAACCCCAGCACCAGACGCTCGTTCATAGGAACCCGGTCCATCGAGCCGGCCGAGGTCACCAGCATGTCCCGCATCAGGTTCTTGATCTCGGGCAGGCGGCGCAGTTTGGCGGCCCGCACCTTGGCAATGTCTTCCTTGCTAAGCGTGGGCCGGAACGGCGAAATACCAGGCGTCTGAACCAGATTCACTTCCGCCGTGAAAGCCGCGCCATAGCCTTGCAGGTACAAGCCGCGCGTGAGGCCCAGCACCTCCACCGGAGCGTCCATGCTGAAGCGCTGCAGCTTCTGGTCGAAATTCCGCTCCATCGCTTCGATCTCTGTCCGCGAGGGCGCCGACAGTTGGGCGGAGAGTGGCGCCAAAGCCAGCGCGAACATCAGAATCGGGGCGCGCATCAATCTCCTCCCTGCCGGCTCGCCTGCACGAAGAGCGTGTTATACCGTTTTTCCAGCAGCGACCACGCGTCGGACGCCAGCCGCATATCGGCCATCCGGCCCTTCTCAGACTGCGCGCGTACCTCTTGCAGCTGGGCGGAAAACTCCGCCATGGCCGGCTTCAACTGCGCCTGAATTCGCTGGTCGACCGCGGCGGGCAGCACCCGCGCCACTTCCGCGTTCACCCGCGCCTGCACCTGCTGCTCGATCTGGGCGGAGGCCAGGGCGGTAGGGGCGGTGGGCACCGGACGGGCCATGTAACCGTGCAGCAGGATGGCCCCAGCCAGCATGGCGGCCGAGGCAAAGCCCAACCGGGGCGCGGAGTTCCAGAAACGCTGCCAGGCGCTGGGTTCAAAGACCGGGTCCGAGACGAACGAAATCCGCTTGGGAATCTCCTGAACGGGCAGGCGCCGGAGCGCGGTGACGGTCAACCGCAGTCCATCCACCTCCTCCTGGCAGTGGGCGCAACCCGTGAGGTGCTGCTCCATCTGCCGGCGTTCGGGAGCCGTGATTTCGTCGAGAATATAACTCTTCCAATCAAAATCGGGACAAGTCATTGCTTGCTCCTCATCCTTCTGTCTGTCACTCCGCGCCTGGCACCGGACCGCGGACCACCGGGGCCAGAATCTCCTTCAGCAAATCCAAACCCGTATACACCCGGGACTTGATGGTCGACGCCGGACAATCGAGGATCTCGGCGATCTCATCAAACTTGAACCCTTCGTAGATCTTCAGGATCACCGCTTCCCGCTGCTCCGAGGACAACCGGGCCAGCGCCGACTCCACCGCCAGCGTCACCTCTACCGGAGCCATCCTCCGCCCCGGCATCGACCCCACCGCCTGATCCACCAGCTCGTCCTCCGGCCGCTGCCGCCGCAGATGGCTCATCGCCTCGTTATGCGCGATGCGATATAGCCACGGGCCGAAACGGGCCGGGTCGTCCAGCTTCGCAAGGTGTTGATACGCCTTGAGAAACACGTCCTGGCAAAGATCCTGGGCATCTTCCGAGTGGGAGGTGAGCCGCAACAGGTAGTTGTACATCTTCGTCTCCCAACGGGAAACGAGCGCGTTGTAGGCATCCACCTTGCCCTTGCGGGCACGCAGCACCAGATCGCGGTCTTCCACTTCTCGGAATATCAACTCCAGGTCTCCCTGGTCATTGTTCCTGAACCTTTCCTCTGAAGCAAAGACGATTCCAGGAGCGAAAAAGACGAAGAGGCCTCGGGATACTCCCAATCGGCCAGACCTTCGCCCCTGCAGCATTCTCGCAGACCCCATATAACTCTCAATAAATGAACAAGATGTGGTTATTCCTGCGAACGAGGGCGGCCTAACGGTACTCACGTACTCCAACCGGGACGGGACCAGAAATACGTTATCGACGGGATACGCATTCCCCTGCCATCCGGGCAAACTAGGTTCATGCTCGGCTGGCTCGCCTGAGGGAGCGACGGGCGCGCAGGGTTCCTCTGAAGGTATTGACCGCCTTCACCTGTGCGGACGACATCCCAGAGCCGGCCGAGGAGGGTAACTGCACGAGTCCCGACCCCCGGGAGGAATGCACTCCGACTCCTCTCCCGAGTGAGATCCGCCCGATCTTGCACGAGCTGGCTGTTCCCGCGTTGGACGACCGCGGGAACGGCCGGGGCCGGCGCTCCTCCGCCGGCCCCCCTCCTTTTACCCGCAGGCCCGCGCCAGCCGCTCCGCCAGGCTCCTGACCTGATCCTTCAGTTCCTCCGGCTCCAGAATTTCGAAATCCACACTCAACCAGGAAAGATGGATCGCGAGCGCCCCCAGGGAATGCGCGCCGGTCGACAACACACACCGGTCCTCCCTCTCCGGCTCGAGCACCCCCACTGTCGGCGGAATCAGCTCCTTCATGGTTTCCAGCGTGGCGTACAGCAGGACGCGCGCCCGGTGCGTGTACGGAGCCAGCGAAACCGAGCGCGCCACATACGCCGGAAATCCGCCCTCCGGCGGCCGCCGCGCCGTAAACCGTGCGCCCCGAGTGAGTTTCGAGCCCATCCGGTCGACCCGGAATGTCCGCCAGTCCGCCCGGGCCAAATCCCAGGCCACCAGGTACCACCGGAACCCCGTCGGCACCAGGCAATGCGGCTCCACGTTCCTGCTGCTCGCCACACCCGTGTGATCGCGGTACTCGAAGCCCGCCCCCTCCTGGTCGCGGCAGGCGGCGGCCAGGGCGGCCAGCAGCCCCGCATCCACCTGGGGCCCGGTCTTCGACAATGGCTCGATGAACGAACTCAGTGCCGCCACCCGCCGGCGCAACCGGCCCGGCAAAACCTGCTCCAGCTTGGCCAAGGCCCGCACCGATGACTCCGCGATACCGGCCACGGACCCGCTGGCCGCCGTCCGCAAACCCACCGCGACCGCCACTGCCTCGTCATCGTCCAGCAGCAGCGGCGGCAGCGAGGCTCCGGAGCCCAACTGATACCCGCCCGCCGCGCCGGATGCGGAATGCACCGGATACCCCAGCGAGCGCAGCCGCTCGACATCCCGCCTCAGCGTCCGGTCCGTCACCTCCAACCGCTGGCAGAGGTCCAACCCCGTCCAGTTGCGGCGCTCCTGGAACAAAGAGAGAAGACGAAGCAACCGCGCCGAAGTCTGTAACATGCACCCAGTCTCCCACTCTTTGCGGACCGAATCTGCCCGCAATTACGAATATCCTGGCCCTGTCGAAACAAGGAGATCGCATGCAACTCACTGGACTATTTCTTGAAGAACTGGACCGCGAAGCCAGCGCCACCCGGCGCGTCCTGGAACGCGTGCCCGAGGGCCGCTCCGGCTGGAAGCCGCACGAGAAGTCGATGCCGCTGAGCGAACTCGCCACCCTGGTCGCGACCATGCCCATGTGGATCGCCCTCATGCTGAACCAGGACTTCCTGGACCTGCGCCCCCCAGGAGGTCCCGAGTACAAGACGCCCCAGCGCCACACCCGGGCCGAACTCCTCTCCGCGCTCGACGATTCCGTCGCCCAGGCCAAGGCCGCCTTGGCCGCCACCAAGGAGGATCATCTCCTCACCAACTGGCAGTTCCGCATCGCCGGCCATGTCGTCAGCGACCTGCCCCGCCATCAGATGATCCGCGATGCCGTCTTCCAGCACATGGCCCATCACCGCGGCCAGTTGACCGTCTACCTGCGGCTGAACGAAGCCAAGGTGCCCGCGATCTACGGTCCCACCGCCGACGAACCCGCCTTCTGAGCAGCGTTCCGGGGGGCTCCGCTAACATAAAGGGGTAGGAGCCCTCCTGAGCACGCTGTATCCGGATTCCGTTCGATTCCTCTACGCCCTGGGCAACGAGTACAAGACCATCAAACTCGGCCTGGAGCGGATCACCGCAATTCTGGAGGCTCTCGGCAGCCCGCACCGCGCCGGACGGTTCATCCACGTGGCCGGCACCAACGGCAAAGGCTCCACCTGCGCCATGCTCGAGCGCGCCGTCCGCGAGTCCGGCGTCCGCACAGGCCTCTACACCTCTCCGCATCTCGTTGAGCCGACGGAACGAATCCGCGTGAACGGCGTCCCGGCCACCCAACAGGAATTCGCCGCCGCCTTCACGGAAGTGCACGAAACCGCCGAGCGCCTGTTGCGCGACGGCGCGATCGACATGCACCCCACCTACTTCGAGACGGTGACCGCCATGGCGTTCCTCCACTTCCGCAACGCCGGAGCCGAGGTCACGATCCTCGAGACCGGCATGGGCGGCCGCCTGGACGCCACGAACGTCGTCGACCCGCTGCTGTCCGTCATCACGCCGGTCGATTTCGACCACGAAAAGTTCCTGGGCAACACCATCCCCCAGATCGCCTTCGAGAAGGCAGGCATCATCAAACCGCGCCGTCCCGTGGTCGTCTCACGTCAGCATCCGGAGGCCATGCAGGTGCTGGAACAGCGCGCGGCCGAAGTGGGCGCTCCGCTGCTGCGCGCCTCCGAATGGCGCGTGGACCACATGGCGCTGCACGCCTACGGCAGCCGCTTCCATGCCGCCAGGTCCGGCCGCGGCGTGGAGGTCGAGTGCCCGCTCATCGGAGCCCACCAGGTGGAAAACGCGCTCACCGCCGTGTCGGCCCTCGATCAACTCGGCTACACTCCGGCGCAGATCCAGCGCGGACTCGCCGAAACCGTCTGGCCGGGCCGCCTGGAGCGCGTCCGCCAGCAGCCCGACCTCTTCCTCGACGGCGCCCACAATCCCGCCGGAGCCCGAGCCCTGGCCGGCTACCTGCGCCACTTTCACCACGGCAAACGCGTCTGGATGGTCTTCGGAGCCATGCGGGACAAGGACTTGCACGTCATCGGCCCCATGCTGTTCCCCCTCGCCTCCGAGCTGATCTTCACCACCCCCAACCAGGCCCGCGCCTTCCAGGCCGAGGAGATCCGCGAGATTTCGGGCGAATCGCGCGCCCGCGTCGCGCCCTCTCCGAAGGACGCCCTGGCCCTGCTCGACGCCGCCGCCCCCCAGGACGTCCTGCTGCTCACCGGTTCGCTCTACCTGGTGGGCGAGGTCCGCGGCCTGCTCATGGGATAATCGGGATTCGGAATCGCCTCGTATTCGCGTTGAAGTGGGATGACGTTGAGCTACCTGATTGCGGTGCTGGTGCGGGCACCACTCATAATTCTGTCCACCATTGTGATGGGCTCCATCAGCCTGATCGTGGCGCCATGGGATACCGAGGGCCGGAAACAACTGGCCGTCGCCCGCGCCTGGGCCCGGTCCCTGCTCTGGTTCGCCGGCGCCAGGGTGGGCGTGGTGGGTGCCGAGAAGCTGGCCCGCAATGTCAGCTACGTCGTCTGCCCGAATCATGTCAGCTACTTCGACACGCCGGTCCTGCTCACCCACGTCCTGGTGAACTTCCGCTTCCTGGCCAAGAAGGAGCTCTTCGCGATCCCCTTCCTCGGCGGCCACCTCAAGCGCGCGGGCAACATCAGCGTGCCTCTGGAAGACCCTCGCGGAGCGTTGAAAGTCCTCAGCGCCGCCGGTAAGGCCATGAAAGAGCGCGGCCTGTCCATGCTGGTCTTCCCGGAAGGCGGCCGCTCAGAGACCGGCGCCCTCACCGAGTTCAAGGACGGCGCAGCCTACCTCGCCATCAAAGGCGGAGTACCGGTCGTGCCGGTGGCCATCATCGGAGTCGGCGACATCCTCCCCATCCACTCGCATCACGTCAAGCCCGGCCGGGTGACCTTGCGCATCGGCGACCCCATTCCCACCGAGGGTCTCACCAGCGCCGCGCGCACGGAACTGACAGCCAGGATTTACAATGAAATCCTCGCCATGCAGCGCCTGGGACACTCCTGAAAATGAATCACAAATCTCTGCTCTTCCTCCTGCTGCCGGCGGGCCTGGCCGCGCAGTCCGCCACGACTTCGATGGATATCCGCGAGTACGAGCCGAAGTCGTCGCTCGTCGTGCCGCAGCATCCTAGGACGCGCGCGAAATACCCGTTCATCGACGTCCACAACCACCAGAACTTCCCCATGTCCGCCGACGCCTACAAAAAGCTCGTCGCCGACATGGATGGACTCAACCTGCAGGTAATGGTGAATCTCAGCGGCCGCTTCGGCGACCGCCTGAAGTCCGCCGTGGACAGCGAAAAGTCCGCCGCGCCCGGCCGCTTCATGGTCTTCGCGAATCTCGACTTCTCGAACATCGACGACCCCGGCTACGGCAAGCGCGCCGCCGCCCAACTCGAGCAGGACGTGAAGAACGGCGCCGTCGGCCTCAAGTTCTTCAAACAGTTCGGCATGGACATGAAGGACGGCAAGGGCGAACGCATCCACGTCGACGATCCGCGCTTCGACGCCGCCTTTGAAACCTGCGCCCGCCTCAAGATCCCGGTGCTCATCCACACCGCCGAACCCAAGCAGTTCTGGGACCCCATCGACAAGCACAACGAGCGCTGGATCGAAATGATGGAGATGCCCGGCCGCCGCCGCTCCAACGGCAGCACCGCCTCCTGGGAGACGCTCATCGGCGAGCAGCACAACCTCTTCCGCCGCCATCCCAAAACCATCTTCATCAACGCCCACCTCGGCTGGCTGGGCGGCGACCTCGCCCAACTCGGCAAGCTGATGGACGAGTGCCCGAACATGTACACCGAAATCGGCGCCGTCCTGGCGGAACTGGGCCGGCAGCCGCGCGCGGCCAAGGCGTGGTTCATCAAGTATCAGGACCGCGTCCTGTTCGGCAAGGACACCTGGAACCCCGAGGAGTATCACACCTACTTCCGCGTGCTCGAGACCGAGGACGAGTATTTCCCCTACTACCGCAAGCGCCACGCCTTCTGGTCGATGTACGGCCTGGGCCTGCCCGACGAAGTGCTGAAGAAGCTCTATTACAAGAATGCGTTGCGGCTGATCCCCGGCATCGACCCCAAACCGTTCCCCAAATAACGCACACCAGGAAGAAAAGCCCCGGGCTGTAGCCCAAATGGCCCGCCCGTGAGTCTTAAGGGAGAGGGCTCTCATGCCGCTATCTCTTCCTATCCGGATTCTGGTCTGTCTATCCCTGCTCTGCCTTTCCGCGGAGGCCCAGTTTGCAGGCATTGCCGTGGACGGCGCCGCGTCCAACGTCTGGTTCAGTTCCAACCTGCGCCTGAAAGGTGACGAAGGTGCGCCCGCCGCGATGCTGTATCAGACCGGGCCGGCGGCCCTGTCCTATTTCTGGATCCGCCGGACCCGGACCTGGTCGTCTCCCTGCGGATGAACCAGGTCAGCGACGACGGCGATGTCCTCTGTTGGACCACCCGGCGGTTGCTGCGGTTGTACTCATCCACGAAGCGCGTGCAACCGAAGATCGGAATGCCGATCACGGCCGTACCGGAGACCGTGGTCCATCGCAACAGTGACGGCCGGGAGTGGACGCTTCCAGGCGAAGCCGCGCTGAGCCGCAACGGGCGCTGGGTATGGACCTCCTCCCGCGCGCTCGATCTGGCCTCCGGCCAGGAGTATGACGTCTCACCCGCATTCCGGATCGCCTCCGGCATCTCCGATGAGGGCGACACCGTCGTCCTCCAGGAGACCAACCTCGCCGGCCTCCTCCGGCCGGGCGGCCAGTTCCGGCCCCTGCCTGAGGGCATTCGTCCCGCCCAGGTCATCCTGATGGACCGTCACGCCTCCACCCTGGTCTGGAACACGGGTAGCTCTACTCTCGGCGAAGGCCAGCTCAAGAAGCTCGACGTCGCCACCGGCACCATCACGGTGCTGGTAGACACTTGCCCCAACTGCGAGCCGCTGCAACTCTCCGCGGACGGCCGGCGCCTGCTGGTGGCCACCCGGTCGATTGACGGAGCCCCCGGCGTCTGGGTGCTCGACACCCTCAGCCTGCAGCGCACAGACCTCGCCCCTGGCTATGCCGCCGCTGCCGCCATTACCAGTTCCGGCCAGACCGTCTGCTACTCCGGCAGCGAGGGCATGCTGCAATGCCGCGACCTGGAATCCGGCGATGTGCGCGCCGTCGTCGGGAAAACAGCCCAGGTCGCCCAGTGGGCCGCTACGCCGGATGAATTCCCTGCCCCGGGCAGCCGCTACACCCTGAAAGGCACCGGCCTGCAGGACGCCGCGGTCTCGGTGAATGGCACACCCGCAAAAGTAGCCGCGTCCACCGACACGGCCATCACGTTTCTGGTCCCCGAATCTGTCGAGCCCGGCCAAGCCGAGTTCTCCTTCGAGCAGGAATCCAGCCCATTCCGGTCGTCGCTCGCCCATGAACTCCGGGCCATCGCTCCGCGCGTCATCAAGCTCGCGGAAATCCCGGGCGCGGAGAGCATCGGGTGGCTGCCGTACCTGGAGAATGGCACGCGCGGCGGGCTGGCCGGCGAGTTCGAGCCGCTCCATCCGGGCGAAGTCGTCTGGATCCACATGGTCGGACTGGGGCGCGACCCGTCCCTCATGCTCTGGTACTGGCAGGATTGGATCGGCGGACCGCTCCACGACATCGCGCCCTTCGAAATCACCCAGGACGACGGCTGGTACACCGTCAAGATCCGCATTCCCGAAGCCGCGCCCAACGGTATCTCGGTGGTAAAGGGCCGGTCGCCCTGGGATCCGTCCATCAGCACCGGCGTGGAGATTCCGATTGCGCCAACAAGCGCTCAGCAGCCTTGAGGCGGCAGGCCACGGTAGGCGTTTACCCGGCGTCGCCTACTCGTACCGCAGCGCCGCCCCCGTCTCCACCCGGGCCACCCCTCGTCCCGGACCCCACGTCGCCCCCACTGCGACAACCACCAGCACGGCCAACGCCCCGGCCGCCACCGCCGCCGCCTCCCAGCCCGGCCCGGCCAGCAGCCCCTTCATCACCGGCTGCAGCAAAACCAGCCCAACCAACCCGGCCGCCAACCCCGCCGACACGGCCGCCATCACCCCGCGCAACAGCGTCCACAGCAATTGCGAACCATCCGCCCCCAGGGCTGATCGAATCCCGAACTCTTTCCGGCGAGCCGCCGCCTCCCGGGCCACCAGGCCATACAGGCCCGTCCCCACCAGCACCACCGCCAGCAGCGCGAAGAAGCCGGACAGCCACGACGTCAGCCGTTCCGTGCTCAACGTCCTTTCCAGGGCCTGCTCCGAAGTCCGGACATCGTAAAGTCCCAGCTTCGGATCCAGCTCACGCACCACACCCCGCAGCAACTCCAAGGCGCGCACCTCCGAGGCGCCGGCTAGCCGCAACTGCACCACAATCGCCTGGGCCGGAAACGGCCACTGCCGGTAGGGCACGTAGACACACGACAAGCCCTCGCGCCGCCGTGGATCGCT
Source organism: Paludibaculum fermentans (assembly GCF_015277775.1). NCBI lineage: Bacteria > Pseudomonadati > Acidobacteriota > Terriglobia > Bryobacterales > Bryobacteraceae > Paludibaculum > Paludibaculum fermentans. The sequence continues at coordinate 6,967,615 of NZ_CP063849.1, read as the reverse complement.
CAATTGCACATCCGCCACCACGCCCACAATCTCAAATGTGGACTCGAGCGGCTTGCGCAGATCCCCAACAAACCTCTGCCCAATTGGATCCTGCCCCGGATACGCCCGCCGCGCCAGCGACTCGCTGATCAGCGCCACCCGCTGGGCCCCCACGTCATCCCTCTCCGTAATCAGCCGGCCGCGCCGCAACGGGATCCCCATCGTCTCGAAGTAGCCCGGCCCCACCGCCACCGCGCGCGGCACCAGTTCCTTGTCTTCCCTCCGCCCGGCCCGCAGGAACATCATCGACCAGTAGTACGGCGAGATCGGAGCCACATTGCTCAGCGCCGCCGCCCGTATGCCAGACCCGGCCGTGCCCGCCAGCTCCTTCAACCGCCGGTCCAACCCGCGATAGAACGCCAGCCGCTGTGCTCCGTCATAGCCGTTCAGCGCCGGCTCCATCTCGGCGATCAATAGCCGGTTCACCGCGAAGCCCGCATCGAAGGCGAACAGCCTCCGTAAGTTCGTGGCGAACAGCCCCGCGGCTACCAGCAACAACAGAGCCGTGCCTGTCTGCACAGCCAGCAGGACATGCCTCATCCGCGAATGCCTCGGCCCGCTCTCGCCGCCCTTCAACGCGGCCATCAGGTCCAGCCGCGTCGACTGCCACGCCGGAGCCACTCCGAACACCAGGCTCGTCGCCATCGACAGCAACAGCGCGAACCCGAGAACCCGGAAATCCAACGGCACCGTCAATTTCGAACCCTCGCCCAGCAAGGGGAACTGCGACGCCAGCAGCGGAGCCAGTGATCCGCCCAGCACCAACCCGGCCGCACCGCCGAACGCCCCAATCAGCAAGCTCTCCATCACGAGGTGCGCAATGACGCGGCCCCGCGAGGCCCCCAGCGCCAACCGCGTCGCCAGTTCCTTCCGACGCTGCAGCCCGCGCACCAGCAACAACCCCGCCAGGTTCGCGCAGGTCACAAGCAGCACCGCCATCACGATCAGCGCCAGGGTCCGCAGATGCTGCCGGGTCCGCGCAGCCAGCACCGCGTCCCGCAAAGGCTCCAGCGTCAATGTCCGCTTCCGCATCATCGCCCGTTGCGAGGCAACCAACTGCCGGTCAGCTTGGATATAAGGCTCCTGGAACGCATGCAGCCGCTCGTTGAGTTCCTGCCCCAGCGCCGCTCGATCGACACCCGGCTTCATACGGCCCACCACCCAAAGCCAGATGATCAGGGGCTTGTCCAGTCCATCCCAGCCCGGAGTAATCGCCGGCTTCATCTGGATCGGCACAAACAACGACCGCGGATAACCCTGCTCAATGCCCGCAAAGCCCGGAGCCGCTACCCCAATCAGCGTGTAGGGCGCCCCGTTCAGCTCAATCGAGCGCCCGATCGCCTTCGGATCGGAGCCCAGGTGCGAGGTCCAGTACGCATGCGAAGCCACCACCACCGGATGCCCCAGCCTTACCCGGTCGTCGTCCTTCGTCAGCAGCCGGCCCAGGTACGGCCGCACGCCCAGCACATCGAAGTACGTGCCTGAAACGAGCTCGCTCTCCACGCGCTCCGTCGCCCCATTCCAGGCCTTGGCCGCGACGGCCGCGGGAAAGGCGCAGAGCAGCCCGTCGAAGCGCGGATCGCCCTCCAACGACCGGTAAAACGGGTAGTTCAGCATCCGCCCGAACTCATCCGGCTTCGGAGCGAACCATACCAGCCGCTCCGGCTCGTGCACCGGGATCAGCCGCAGCACGGCCGCATTCACCAGCGAGAACAGGGCGATATTCGCGCCCGTACCTAGTGCGAGTGTAAGGATGGCGACAGTAGTGAATCCCGGCGACCGCGCCAGCCCCCGCCACGCCTGCCGCAGGCTGCCGGCCGCGGCCGTGGCCAGCGCGTAAGGCCGCAAATCCCGGCAAGCCTCTTTCGTCGGCTCCGGCAGCCCGAACTCCAGCAGCGCCGCCCTCCGCGCCTCCTCCGGGCTCATCCCGCCCTGTAGATTCGAGGCGATCAGTTGATCCAGGTGATACCGCAGCTCGGCATCGATCTCATGGTCGGGGATCCTTCGCCGGAAGAAACGCATGGCCGCTCCTCAATCCTGCGCAATGTCCAAAACCAGGCCAACCGCCGAAGACAGCCGCACCCACCGGGCTCGAGCCTCGGCCAGTTGTTTCCGGCCCCGGGCCGTCAAGGCATAGAACTTCGCCTGCCGCCCCTCGTCCGTAGCCTTCCACTCGGCCGAAATCCACCCCTCGCCCTCCATCTTGTGCAGAGCGGGATACAGCGACCCCTGCTGCACGGAAAGCACGTCCCGCGACAGCAGCTTCAGCCGCTGGGCAATGCCCCACCCATGCAGCGTGCCCCCGGAGAGTATCTGGAGCACCAGCACGTCCAGCGTGCCGGGAAGCAAATCGTCATTCTGGGCCATAGTAGTGTCGGTAGCCGACAATTGTCGCCTGCCTACAATACTGGATCCGAATCAGAAAGCAGTCAAGATGCAAAGCGAATCGTCGAGCAACCGGCACCTCCGGTGAAGGTGGACCATAGTTGAGCGTCCCCTTGTTGCGACCGCGCGTCTGGCGATATCCACTTTTCTGCGAATGCTCAGGCGTAAACTAATGTTTATGCGTCAATTGGGTCTGGTTATTGCGCTGTTGATCGGCGGCGGGATAGTGCTCGCACAACCCGCGGCGAAGGAAGATTACCGGCTCGCCCTCCCGGAGCACAAAGGACAATTCTATTGGCCGATGGAAGGCTTCAAAATCACGCAGTCTTCGGCCAAGCCCAACGCGAACGAAATCGGGCTTCGCGGCCGGGATGCCTCTGGCAATCTTACCTTCCTTGGGTTTCTCTTCCTTGTCCCCGAGCACCCGGACATGAACAGTGCGGCATGCCGCGATTTCCTGCTGAGGGAAGACCAGAAAGCCGACAAGACGATAAAGATCCTGTCCACCTCAGAGCTCGCCCGTCCCGCCGGCCTGCCCGTGGCCATGGCCGCGTACACGAACAGGAATCGCGATGGATCGCCTCACTATCAGGTCCGGGGGTTCGTCGCCGCCGGTAATCTTTGCGGCGACCTCGCGTTTTTCAGCTCAAAGCCGATCAGTGAAAACGATCCGGAGCTGAAGCGGATCTTTTCCGGCATCGAGTTCAACCCGGATTACGTTCCGCGGTTTCGGGATGTCGCGCTGTATGCCCAGATTCTCTTCCAGAACCATCTGTACAAAGGAGCGGCCCCACTCTTCGAAAAGTGTTTAGCGATGGTGCCGCCGGATGGTGCGCCGTTCCCCTCAGCGATCACAGCGGCGAGAATCATGCGCGATCAGGCTGGAATGTCCTATGGGATAGCCGAGAACTACAAGAAGGCTCGGAGCCTCTTTGAGGAGGGTGTGGCCAAGGATCCCGTCTACCCGATGAACTACTACAATCTCGCCTGTGCGGATGCCGGCGAGAACCAACTTGCGGCCGCGAAGGCTCATCTCCAGCAGGCTTTCGACCGCAAAGCCAACATGATCAGAGGCGAGCAGCTACCCACACCGACCAAAGACGATTCGTTTCTGCCCTACAAAGGCAACAAGGAGTTTTGGGCCTTCCTCGAGAAGCTGGAGGCCGCCAAATAGACCGCACGTACCGGAAGATCCGGGGAGGGCTGCGGCCGCCGGCTGAACCCTTTCGTCCGCTTGTCCCCTACCCGATCAGCGCCTGGTCCGCCACCAGAATCGCCGGCCGGATCGCTTCGACATTGTAGACTCGCACCAGGTGCGCGCCCCGCAGCACGGCCATGGTCACCGCCGCGATCGTCGTCCCCAGGCTCGGCTCCAGCGTGATCGCCGCATTGAAGGGATGCCCCTCCGGGCTCACTTCCACCGGCAGCCGCATCTCGTGGAACTCGCCCAGCCCGGTGATCAGCTCGCTGTTCGTCTCCTTGCGCTTGCCCATGCCGAGGCCGATATCCAGCGCCAGGCGCGTCCGCTCCACGCCCATGCGCCCCGCACGGTTCAGCGCCGCGTTCAACTCGGCCATCACCATCCCGACAGCGCCCTTCATGGACGGCTGCTTCGGCCACGTATCCGGCGTACCTCGTGTGTGCTGCAGGATGAACCCGACGTCGTGCTGCATCACGATCTTGGCCAACTCCTGGTCCAGCGTCAGACCCGTTGGATCCTTGATGATCACCGCGCCGTGCTCGATCGCCTTTTCGGCCACCGCCGGTTTATACGTCTCCACGCAGATCAGCGGACTCACCTTGCCGCGCACCCGCTTCAGGATCGGAATCAGCCTCCGCAACTCTTCCGCTTCCGAGATCCGCTTCGATCCGGAGTGAAAACTCTCGGCCGCGATTTCGATGATGTCCGCGCCACTGTCCGCCATCTGCACGGCCTGCACGAACGCCCGGTCCGGGTCTTCATAGCGCCCGCCATCCACCGGCGAATCGGGGGCAACATTCATCGCGCCTACGATTAACGTGCGCTCACCCAGGTGCAGAACTTCGTTCTTAATCTTCCAATCGACGCGTTTACGGCTCATTGAGGTCTCATCCTATCTTCGCAGGAACCCCGCCGGAACCGCGAGCACCCGGTGTTTTATTCGTAGCGCAGGCAGACGATCGGGTCCAGTTTGGCCGCCCGGTTCGCCGGCCAGTAGCCGAAGAACAGCCCCACCATGGCCGACAAAGTCACACCCATGGTGGCCCAGAACGGGCTCACCGTGGCCCCAATCGAAGGCGCGGCCGTGCGGATCAGCAGGGCCAGGATGAACCCGCCCAGGATCCCGATCATGCCGCCCGCCACCGTCAGCATCAGCGCTTCCAACAGGAATTGCACGCGGATGTCCGACGCTCGCGCACCGATCGCCTTGCGGATCCCGATCTCCTTCGTGCGCTCCGTCACCGAGATCAGCATGATGTTCATCACCCCGATGCCGCCCACCAATAGACCGATGGAACTGATCACCGAGGTCAGGATCACGATCGCTCCGGTCAACTGACCCCACAGCTTCGACAGGAAGTCCGAGCTCAGGATCTCGAAGTCGTTGTCGGACTTATACGAAACCTTGCGGATACGCCGCAACACGTCGCCCACTTCATCCTGCGCCGCCATCGGATCGACATCCCGCTGCACCGTGTAGATGATCACCACTTCCTTCGACTCGGGATAGTGCTTGCGGAACGTCGACAGCGGGATCATCGCGAACTGGTCAACACCCGGACCGCCCAATAGCCCCTCGTCATGTGCAAAGACACCGATCACCTCGAACGGTGCCCCGTTCATCATGATCTGTTTGCCCAGCGGCGAAGCCCGCCCGAAGAGCGAATCCGCAATCGCCTGCCCCAGCACCACCACCGCCGCGGCGCGGTCCACCTCGGCCTGCGTATAGTAGCGGCCCTGCTCCACCACGAACATGGGGATCACGTCGCAGTAGTCGGCGCTGGCTCCGCGGATGATCGCCCGCTCCACACGCTCCCCGGCATACCGCAGTTCGTTCTTATCCCCAAAGAAGTTGGCGCGCGTGCCCAATGCGCTGATCTTGTCGATGCTGTGCACCGTGTCCTTGATCTTGTCGGCGTCGCTGTATTGCAGGTATCGGCGCAACCGGTACTTCTCCGGCATGCGGTTCGGATCGGTGCCGAAGGGGAACCGGGTGATGAAGTAGCTGCGCGAGCCCATCTTCTCCACCTTGTCCGCAACGAACTTGTTCAGCCCGTCGATGATCGCCGCTACCGTGATCACACTGGTCACGCCGATGACGACGCCCAGCAGTGTCAGCGCGCTGCGCACCTTGTGCGCCCGCAGCGTGTCGAGACTCACGATCAGGTTTTCGCGGAATTCCGAGCGCGTCATCTATTCAGCCCTCAATGCTTCCACCGGATCCAGCCGCGCGGCGCGCGAGGCCGGGTAAATCCCGAAAAACAGCCCGATGGCCGAACTCAAAACCATGCCCAGGACCGCCACCCCGGCCTGCACCGACGCAGGAAACGAAGTGAACCGGTTGAGCGCCTCTGCACAAAGGAACCCCAGGGTGATGCCGCAAAATCCGCCCACCATGCACTGCAGCACGCTCTCCGTCAGGAACTGCTTCAGGATGTCGCGGCCCGTCGCGCCCATCGCCCGCCGGATGCCGATCTCCTTCGTCCGCTCCGTCACACTCACCAGCATCACGTTCATGATCACAATGCCGCCCACCAGCGCCGAAATCGAACTCACCAGGATGAAGACGGCGAAGAACGCTCCGCTGATCTGCTGCCACAACTGGATGTAGCTGTCCTTCGTGCCGATGAAAAAGTCCTCGTCCTGCGTCGGCCGGATGTGCCGCCGCGCGCGCAACGCCAGCCGCGCCTGGTCCTGCGCCCGCTCGAATCCCTTCGGATCGTTCGGGACTTTCACGTTGATGGTCAGTGAATAGCGCGAGCCCTTCAACTGCAGAAACGTGTTCAGGGGGACCACCACGAAGTTGTCCGAATCCTGCCCCAGCACGCTGCCGCCGCGCTCGTAGAGGCCGATCACGGTGAACTCTTCACTGCCCAGCCGGAACTTTTGCCCCACCGGATCCTGCTCCGGAAAGAACTTGTCCCGCAGCGTCGCGCCGATGACCGCGACCCGCACGGAACGCTGGTCCTCGATCTCAGTGAAGTAGCGCCCCATCTCAATGGTGCGCGCCTCAATCTCGGCCATCGAAGCCGTCTGGCCGTTCATGTTGACGTCGGTCAGTTCCTCGGTCAGGTGGTTCGCCCTCGTCGTCACGGAGCCCGACGCGCCCATCACCTTGCAGTCCGGGCAGGCCGACCGCACGAAGTCGTAATCCTCCATGTGGATCCGCTTGTAGCGCAACGCCTTGAGGATGATTTCGTAGTCGGTGACGGCGAACGGAGTGCGCGCCATCTGGAAGACATCGGCGCCCAGGTTCGCGATCTTCGTCTCCACGTAGACGTTGGCGCCCTGGACAATGGTGACCACCGTGATCAGCGTCGCGACACCCATCGTGAGCCCAAGCACAGTGAGAGCGGTACGCAGGCGGTGCGAGCGCAGCGCATCCAGACTCAGGCCCATCGTGTCGCGAGCCAACAACATAAACAGGTCAGACCTTCACACGGGCCCATTTCTTACCGGCGCGCAGGATGTACTCCCCTGCTTCAAACCGGTGCGACGGACTCTTAATGACTTCACCGCCGGCGGCGACCGCACCCGCTTTGATGAGCCGGTCCGCTTCCGAACTGGACGGCGCAAGTCCCGTCTGCAACAGGCACTGTTTCAACCGCGGGTCGGCTGCGATCGTGAGGGGCAGATCTTCGGGCGTCTGGCCCTGGCTCACATCGTGCAACCACTGCTCCCGCGCGGCTTTGGCTTCCGAAGCCGGATGGAAATCCCCGGCGATTCGTTCAGCCAAATCCAGCTTAATATCGCGCGGGTTCCGTCCGCTCGATTTCAGGGCCGAAATCTCAGAAATTTGCACATCCGTCAAAAGTTCCCAGTAGCGCCACATGAGGTTGTCGCTGATGGTCATCAGCTTCTTCACCATCACGTCAGGAGCTTCCCGGATGCCGACGTAGTTGCCTTTAGACTTCGACATCTTATCGATGCCGTCCAGACCTTCGAGCAGCGGAACCGTGCCCACAATCTGTGGCGCCTGGCCGTAGTCGCGCTGTAAGTCGCGGCCCACCAATAGGTTAAACTTCTGGTCCGTGCCTCCCAGCTCGACGTCGCATTCCAGCGCGACCGAGTCGTAGCCCTGCGCCAGCGGGTATAGCATCTCGTGCACCGAGATCGGCACCGACTCGCGGTAGCGCTTCGCGAAATCGTCGCGCTCCAGAATCCGGGCGACTGTGTACTTGGAAGTCAGCCGGATCATGTCCTCAAAACGCAGCGCGCCCAGCCAGTCGTAGTTGAACCGAACCTCGGTCTTCTCGGGATCGAGGATCTGGAACACCTGCTCCTTATAGGTATCGGCGTTGCGATTGATCTCTTCGCGGGTCATCGGCGGACGCAGCGCGTTGCGGCCGGTCGGGTCGCCGATCAGGCCGGTTGCATCACCGATCAGGAAGATGACCTTATGGCCTAAGTCTTGGAAATGCTTCATCTTGCGAAGCAGGACGGTATGGCCGAGATGGAGGTCGGGCGCGGTCGGATCGAAGCCCGCCTTGACGCGCAAAGGGCGATTCGCCAGGGCCGCCTGGGTCAGGCGCTCCTTCAGGTCCTCTTCCCGGATGATCTCCGAGAACCCTTTCCGCAAATAGTTCAACTGCTCGTCGACGGGGAGAAATGCCACTCATTCATTGTAAAGGTGGTTGCGAGCGTGGTGGTTGACCGGTCCGCAGCCATGACCCAGACCGGGATTGGTCCGGATCGCCTCTGTTATGAACTCTTTCGCGGATCGAACGGCCTGGGGCAGGGGTAGACCCAAGGCCAAACCGGCAGTGACCGCTGCCGAGTAAGTGCAGCCGGTTCCATGCGTGTGGACCGTCTCGATGCGATCGGCTGGAAACTCGTGAAGTGCTTTGCCGTCAAGCAGAAGCAGGTCCAGCGCGACTCCGGCGAGATGGCCGCCTTTGACCAGCACGTGGCAGCCGCAGGTGTCGAAGAGGCGCCGCGCGGCGGCCTCCATCTGGTCGCGGGTTTCCACCGTAAGTCCTGTCAAAGCAGCGGCTTCGTGCAGATTGGGCATCACCAGCCTGGCCAGCGGCAGCAGCTTTTCGAGCAGCGCGGAACGGGCTTCGGCGGCGATGAGCGGAGCGCCGTGCTTGCTGATCATCACCGGGTCAACGACCAGCGGGAACGGGAAGCGCTTCGCCATATCCGCAACGGCTTCAACGACTTCCGCGGTGCCGAGGGCTCCGGTTTTGGCTGCCTTAGGGGGCATGTCGTCGAGAATGGCCTGAATCTGGGCCACCACAAACTCGGGTTTCAGTACCTGGACGTCGAAGACGTTTTGCGTGTTCTGGACAGTCAGCAGCGTGATGACAGCCTGGCCGTAGACGCCAAACTGATGAAACGTCTTGAGATCGGCCTGAATGCCGGCGCCGCCGCTGGGGTCGGAGCCGGCGATGGTGAGGGCAATGGGCTTCACATTGCCAGTGTAACTACTTGAGAGGAAGGCGTCCTGACTGGGTAGCTCCCTGTACGTTCGTGATTTCGACATCGACACCAGTCAAACCGGCGGCATCGCCTGTCACGGGGAAGCTTGCCCGAAGTTGGAAGGTGCCCGTGCCTGAGGTCGAGAAGTAGTTGTTGAATGAAGAGGTTACGTCGACCTCCATGCGGCCGGGCGAGGCCGGCTGGCCGTCGCTCCGGAGGAAGCTGAAAGCGATTTTGCCGGTGGAGCGCGTGTTGTCGACGCCGGTGAGCAGAACCTCCGCTAAAGAGCTGGAAATACTGGCCTTAGATGCCGTGAAGACGACCGGGGCGGGGTCGATGCGATACATGGCCTGCTCCGTCAAACCGCCCATGTCGGCTGTCAGAACGATCGTTCCGGCCGTTGAACCCGTCTGCAGGAGTACGGAATTGGAGCCGCTGAAGTCAGCGGTGGTCGAGCCCTCGTTCAGGCGGAAGTTGACGGTCCGTTCCATGCGGGGCAGGAAGGCGATGGCGGCGTCGTTGCCGAGGGCCGGGGTGCTGGGTGTGAAGTCTAACTTCAATAATCCAAACACAGTAGCCTTGGCCGGCTGGGCGAACTGCAGGACAATCGCCTGCTGGATCCCGGAGGTGAGTTTGCCGGAAACAGGCTGGAACGAGGGGCGAGGTGAGGGGAACTCAGTGAAAGCCGCCTTCAGGTCGAAGGTGCGGTTGGCGACCTTCAGGGTTCCGGTGAGGGTACGGGCGGTATCCGACGAGACGTTGATGATCCATTCGGAACCCGACGAGGAGAGCGTAAACCCTGTGCCTGCAAGGGTTGGAGGGGCATCCGGGGTGATGCGGAGGCGGCGGTTCAGAGTCGATTTGCGCTCGACTGTACCCAGGTCGCAGGGAGAGGTCAACAGTTTCCAGAGGCTGCCTTCCAGGATCTCAACACTGGTGGAGGCGACCGTGCCGCCCTGGAGCTTCACCTGCAAATCATTGATCCACAAGGTGGTTGTGAACTCACCAGGCTCCACGGGCGTGAAGCGGACGGAGAAGTCACCCTGGCCGTTGGCCGGAATCAGGTAAGGGGGAATGAACTGATCGAACGTCCGGAAAGGCGACGGGTCAATCGATAAACGGCTGATGGTGATGGGGTTAGAGGTTGGATTGCGGATCCGGAAACGGGCCGTGGAGGATTCGCCGGCCGCAACGGCGGGCATCTGGAAGGACGCCCCGACCGGCACTTCCGCGTCGCCAGTTCGGTGAAAGAGTTGAAACGATGGGGTTTCCGCCAGAGGGATCAGCACCGGAGCCAGGCCGGGCGTCCAGGCGTAGAGGCCGCCCTCGTTTCGAACGAGGAGCCTGCCGGGGCCCAGATCTTCCAGAAACGAAGGGACTTCCGCGACGGGATCGAGAAACTCCAGGGCCTGCCTGTGCCAAGCGGCGTGTTCTCCGGCAGCAAAGTAGATTTCAACCAAGTCGCCTGTTTCGTTGAACGTGGCTGCTGCCGGACCGTGTGGAGCCGGGACTATGGTCTCCTCGCCATCGAGAACGTGGAGTTCGGTTTCCGTCTTGTACCAGAGCGTTTTGCCGGAGTAGCCGGCGGAGATGACGCCATGCGGAACAAGGATGGGCGCGGTCCAGGCCCCTCGTGTGCCTTGGAGGGACCTAAGGGCACCTTTTCCGTCATGAAAGATCCCGGCGACCGGGGTAGTTTGCGCGAAAGCCGAGAGCGTGAAGAAAAGAAGAAGATAGCGCATCACGGTTTTCCTATCGTGATCACCGGCGCTCCGAGGGAGGGAGGCAGACTGGCCGCCGGAGGAACTGCTGTGATTGCAGGCGTGGATTTGCCGCCGCTTGCGACCGCCAAACCCGCGGCGGTTGCACCGCTAACGACGGCTAAAATGATCCATTTTTTTGCCGATTTTGGCGCCACCTGCCGAGATATCGGCAATGCTGCCGATATCTCGGCAGGAATGATGATTTCGACCCGTTCGGTTTGATTCGCCACCCGGACGAGGATGTCCAGTTTGCCGGGCGTGGAGTTCCAGCGGATGCCCCGCACGAACGCCTTTCCATCCGGTCCAGTGAGTACGGATTCGGACTTCGAGCCGCTGGCGAAATCGCCGGACGGACCTTCCGAGGGGAGCCTGAACTGGACGGTGACCGAGGAGGCGGGGGCGCCGGAAGCATCCCTCACCTGAACAGCGAAACGCTGGGGACTGACCGAGTCGCGGGCGGCGACGGCGCCGGAGCCTTCGACGACCTCAATGGTCAAGGCGCCGGTGGGCGCGAGGAGTGCCGCCAACAGGCACAAGTGGAGCACGAGACCCTCCAGAGGCAGAGGGGTTTGGTGATTTAGAACTCGAGGAGGACGACGGTGATGTTATCGGGTCCTCCGGCTTTCTTTGCTGCCTCGATAAATGAGTGGGCGCGAGCCTCCAAAGATATCGGCTGAGATAGAAGATTTTCGAGATCTTCATCATCAAGCGGGCCGTGGAGACCGTCGCTGGAGAGGAGCAGGATGCTGCCGGCGGGGGGATGGAGGGGGTAAATCTGAACGCGGAGGAGTTGGCTGACGCCCACAGCCATGGTGAGGACGTGGCGCATGGGATGAACTTTGAGGCGCTCCTCGGCGATGCCGAGGGGGCGGCCCACTTCATTGACCCAGGTCTGGTCGTTGGAGACGAGGGAGAGGTGGCCGTCCTGGAAAAGCCAGGCGCGGCTGTCGCCGACACTACCGACAAGCAGCGCAGTGGGCGTTTCCAGGGCGCAGATCATGGTGGTGCCCATGCCTTCGAGGCGGGGGTCCGCCGCGGCGGTTTCAAGCACAGCCGTGTTGGCGTGTTCGAAGGCGTGGATGAGCGCTTCATGGGTTCGGACGGGGGCCGCGGCTACGGCCTCGCGCAGGCTTTCTATCGCGATTTGCGAGGCAAGTTCGCCCGCCTGAGCTCCCCCCATGCCGTCGGCGACGGCATATAAGCCGAGCTTGGGGTCGACGAGATACGAGTCCTCGTTATTCTTTCGGACGCAGCCGACGTCGGTGATGCCAATGAATGAGCGCACGGTTCCCTGAATTATAGTGCGTACGATGACAGCGAAGTGTATCAGCCCAGACCCAAATTATTCTGCCAGATGCGGAGGCGAAGTGGGGGCGAACAGTCCGGAAGACGGGCAGGCGCGCTAAACCATGCGGGAGAGTAGGGTTTCGCGCAGTTGCCGGACCGTGCGTCCGAGACGCGGGTGGATGGCCTCCGGCGCAAGCTCGACAAGGGGATCCAGTACAAAGAGTCGCTCATGCATGCGGGGATGCGGGACGGACAGACCAGGCAGGTCGATCACCTGCCGGTCCCAGAGCAGGATGTCGAGGTCGATGATGCGGGGTCCGTTGACGAGGGTGCGAACCCGTCCGAGAGATAGCTCGGTTTCAAGAAGACGGGTGAGGAAGACGGCCGGCTCGAGATGGGTCGAGACGTGGGCGGCGGCGTTGAGGAAGCGGTCCTGGTCGAGGTAGCCGACGGGGTCGGTTTCATGGAAGGACGACACGGCCAGCACTGCGCAGAACTCCGCGAGGCGGGCCAGGGCGGCCTGGAGGTTGGCGGCCTTATCGCCGATGTTGGAGCCGAGGCCGAGGTAGACGTCAGCCATCACGGCGCCTGAGGATCTCGACGGCGGGGTAGTCGACTTTGCGGCCGCGCAGGGCGGCGGGCTTCATGAGCAGGACGCGGGCGCTTTCGATGGGGAACTCGGCCAGGAGGGCAGCGGCGATGCGTTCGGCCATACATTCGACGAGGGAGTAGTGGCGTTCCGTGGCGACGCGGCGCACGACGGTGTGCATGGCGGCATAGTCGACGGTGAGTTTGAAGTCGTCGGAGAGGCCGGCGGGGCGGGTGTCGAACTCGACATCGAGGTCGAGGACAATCTCCTGGGGGATGCTGCGCTCCTCGGGCGGGACGCCTAGATGGACGGTGAGGTGGACGCCGCGGAGCAGGATCTTGTCCATGGTCAACCTTTCACCGCGTCGGCCACGGCGAGGGCTTTGCGGCATTCCTTGACGTCGTGAACGCGGACGATGGAGGCGCCCTGCATGACTCCGATGACGGAGGCGGCGAGCGTGCCTTCGAGGCGATCTCCGAGCTTCTCCATACCGGGCAGTGTAGCGAGGAACGACTTGCGGGAGGGTCCGATGAGCAGCGGGCAGCCCAGATCGGCGAACTCGCCCAGGCGGCGCAGGAGCTCGAAGCTCTGGGGGGCGGTTTTGGCGAAGCCGATGCCGGGGTCGAGGATGATCTCGTCGACGCCGATGGCTCGGGCAGCGGTGGCCTGGCGGCTGAGGAACGCCTTCACTTCGGCGACGACATCGGAGTAAGCGGTCTCCTGGTTCATGGTGGCGGGGGTGCCGCGCATGTGCATGATGACGACGGCGGCTCCGTGGGCGGCGGCGACGGAGGCCATGCGGGCGTCGCGGAGCCCGGTGACGTCGTTGATCATTTCGGCTCCGGCGCGGAGGCAGGCTTCGGCGACGGCGGGCTTATAGGTATCGATAGAGAGGCGGGCGTGGATGCGTCCGGCGAGGGCCTCCACGACGGGGAGCACGCGGCGGAGCTCCTCTTCCTCGGAGACGGGTGCGGCGCCGGGGCGGGTGCTTTCGCCGCCGATATCAAGGATGGAGGCGCCCTCTTCCACCAGGCGGAAGGCCTGTTCCACGGCCGGCTCCAGGTGGGCGAAGCGGCCTCCGTCAGAGAAGGAATCGGGCGTCACATTGAGGATGCCCATGATCTCGGTGGTCACATTCCATCGTACCGCCAGGACGGGCCCCGGCTCCGTTTACAACCCGGCCTGGGCGTGCTGCAGGAACCCTTCGAGGCCGCCGGTGAGGTACTCGCAAGCGGGAAAGAACTGCTTATAGCGCGAGAGGGTGGCGCGGCTCTCGTCGCGCTGCACGATGCGGATGCGGGGCTTGACGGGGCCGGCGCCGTTGTAGGCGCGGATGAGGAGCGAGCGGATGGCGATGTCCTCGGAGGGCATGGAGTAGCCGATGATGACCCAATCCTGGGAGGTGCGGAGTTGTTCCAGTGCATGGGTCCAGATGCCCAGCAGATTGGGCTCGCGGACGTCGCGCACCATGGAAGGGGCGACAAGAACAGTGCTGAGCAGGGCGTGGCCGCAGTCGCAGGTGTTGAACTGGCTGCGTTGCTGGAAGGCGAGGGCGCTGATGGCGCCGAAGGTGTTGATGTAGATGTGCTCACAGTTCTCGCAGCGCAGCCAGTTGAGCGAGCCGTGCAGCTTATAGAAGCGGTAAGCGGGCTGGAGGGGCGGGCTGTAGAGGCCGAACTGGTCGGGGTCGCGCCAGCGCATGCCGAAGTCGAAGGCCTGGCTGACGGCGAAGTGGGAGTTGAAGCCGTAGAAGAGCTTCCTTTCGACGGCGATGTCGTAGTTGGTGGAGATGACTCCGATGGGTTCGCCGGAGGCGCCGCGGTGCGAGTTGAGCCAGTTGGTGAAGGACTCGAGCAGCGGGTGGGCGGGGAGGCCGGATTTGTCGCCGGTTTCGATGACGGAGAGCAGCGCCCAGTCGAGCAGGGTGCGCAGTTCCAGAAGGTCGACGGCGGGGCGGCCGAGAATGAGGGTGCGTCCGGCGGCGAGGGAGTAGTCGATCAGGGACAGGAGGTCCGTGATCATGGGCAGTTCGAGTGCTTCGTCGTGGAAGCCGGGGAGGACGTCGGGCAGCAGGAGCTTGAGCCTGGCTTCCGCAGCGCGGGCGACCGGGTTGCCGCCGAATAGCCCGGCTTCGACGGCGAGTCTTTCCCGGATGGCGGGCAGGATCTCCGCGGTCAGGGGATACCCGAACGGCTTGGAGGCGCCCGCCCCCAGGAATACGGTTGTCTTCAAGGTAGTGACCTCTCTCTATGGACAGATGCGCGAGCGGCAGGCCGGAGAGGCCACGGACGGTCTAGCGTTTACCAGCCTTGGCCTGTTTGGTCTTCGGAGCCGGTTTCGGCGCGGGCTTGGCGGTCTTCTTGGGGTAGATGCTGCCGGCGAAGGAGAAATCGAGCGGGTCGATGTCCTTGCCTCCGATGATGGGCTTGCCGTCCTTGGTGACTTCACCGGGGATCTGGTAGCACATGATGGAATTCGGGTCGGCTACGGTGCCCATGAGGGTGCCTTCTTCCAGGGGCGTGAGGACCTGGGCGCGAACCTCGTCCTCGCTCCAGCCCTGGGTGCGCATGAAGTAGGCAATGGCCTTCTCGGGATCGATTCTGGCGACCAGGGCGGCGCGCATGTGCTCGTGGGGGAAGCCGAGGGTGTGGCCGGTCTCGTGGCGCACGACGCGGTGGAACTCCGACTCAGGCGTGGTCATGGAGAACGCCTCGAGGTTCATGGTTTGTTGACCCTTCGGGATGTGGGTGATGTCGGTGCCGACGTAGGACCAGTAGCCACCCTCCTCGCCGCCGACGCGGGCGATGCGCACCTGAGGGTCGGTTTTAGTCTCGACGAATTTGACGTTGGCTGTCGAGGACCAGGCGTTCATGTGGAGCAGGATGCGTTTGCGCAGATCAGTGGGCGCGCCGTCGAGAAAGCCGACGGTGAGTTTGACGCCTTTGACGCCCCAGTATTTGGTAGTGACGACGGCGAGATGCTCTCGGGTTGGGCGGAACGAGGGCATGAGGCGGGTGAGCCGGTCGAGCGGCGCGTGGTTGAACGGGTTGATGGCGACCGCGGTTTTGGCGGCCGCAAACAGTTGTTCCCGGGGCAGGCTCTTGGGGGAGCAGACAATCAGGTTCTTCACGGTACATCCTTTCAAGCCTCTGCGAGTGTGATGGCAGGCTACTCTAGATCGAATGTGATTTCAATCCGTCGGACGTAGCATTTGCGGCGAAGTTATTTTGGGCCGGATTGTGGACGCGTATGGAGAACGAGGGCGGGCGTCCGACAAACGCGGGGGTTGGTCGTGGCGGCGGTCGCTAGAGGGCCGGGATGGTGTTGGTGTGCGCGGCGCGGACAGTTTCCACGACACGGTAGAGATCTTCGGGCGAGACGGGCTTGGCCAGATACGAGTCCATGCCGGCGGCGCGGCACTCCTCCTGGGCGGCGCCGAGGGCGTTGGCAGTAAGGGCCACGATGGGGACGCGGCCGGCGAGGCCGGGGAGCTCCCGAATATGCTGCGCCGCTTCCAGGCCGTCCATGACGGGCATCTGCATATCCATCAGGATGAGATCGAACGTGCCGGAGATGGCGGCGGCCACGGCTTCCTCCCCGTTGTTCACGGCAGTCACGTGATGGCCGCGCTTCTGCAGCAGGCGGATGACGACGAGTTGGTTGATCTGGTGGTCTTCGGCCAGCAGGACGTGGGCCGGCGGGCCGCCGGCGGAGGGCTCCTGATTGGAAACGACCTCAGAGGGCGCGGCGGCGGGGGATTCCAGGCAGCGGAGGGGCAGCGTGAAGGTGAAAGCACTGCCCTGCCCCGGCGTGCTCTCCACGGTGAGACGGCCGCCCATCATTTCCACCAGGCGGGCGGAGATGGAGAGCCCAAGACCGGTGCCGCCGTAGGTGCGGGCGGTGGAGCCGTCCGCCTGGCGGAAGGGCTCGAAGATCAGTTTCTGCTTGTCGGCGGGGATGCCGATGCCGGTGTCGCGGACCTGGACCCGCAGCCGGACAATATCGCCGATGGACGCTTCCACCTGGGCGCTGAGGGTAATGGAGCCGTGGTGGGTGAACTTCACGGCGTTCCCGACGAGATTCATGACGACCTGGCCGACGCGGCGGCTATCGCCGAGCAGTTGGGCCGGCACCGTGGGCGGAACTTCCACCTGCACGTCCAGGCCTTTCGCGATGGCTTGGCTGGCGAACGTGTCGCGGGCCAGATCGAGGCAGCTGAGGATGCGGAAGGGGACGTTCTCAATTTCGACGCGTTCGGCTTCGATCTTGGCAAAGTCGAGGACGTCGTTGAGCAGGCCCAACAGGGATTGGGCTGATTTCCGAGTGGCCGTGACGTACTCGAGTTGTTCCGGGTCGAGGTGGGTGTGGAGGGCGAGTTCCGTGAGGCCGAGGATGCCGTTCATCGGGGTGCGGATCTCGTGGCTGATATTGGCCAGGAACTCGTTCTTGGCGCGATGGAGCTGGTTGGCCTGTTCGAGCAGGCGTTCGATCTCGCTTTTCTGGCGGTCGGCCAGGTCGTACTGGCTCTGGAGCTCCTCGGTGCGCGCCTGGACGGCGGCCTCGAGTTCAAAGCTCCTGCGGCGCAGGTGGGCGGTTCTCCAGCGGATGAGCTGGCCAATGGACAAGCCGAGCAAAGCCAGCAGGGCTGTGTAGAACCACCAGGTGCCGTACCAGGGCGGCCGGATGACGAACTGAGCGAGGGCGGGCGACAGGCTGGGCCGGCCCGCCGCGTTGACGGCGAGGACCTCCAGCCCATAGGAACCAGCCGGCAGGTTGGGGAAGCGCAGTTGCGGCGCGGAAGATTCCACCCACGAGTCCTCCAGTCCGGAGAGACGGTAGCGGTAGTGGAGGTGTTCTTCCTGGCGGAAGGTGAGGCTGGCGAGGCCGAGTTCCAGCAGCCGGTTGGCGAACGGGATGCTGAGGCCGATGTGGGCAGCCTGCTGGCGGCCGCCGAACCGGAGGGAGGAAAAGATGGGGCTGGGCGGCGGGCCGAGGATCAGGCCTGGTTTGGCGCCGGGACGGATATGCGTCAGGCCGCGGCTGGTTCCGATCCATACGCCGCCGTCTGAATCCGCGAGGAAGGAGTTCGTGTTGCAGTCGTCCCAGATGAGCCCGTCGGCTTTGGAGAGCGTAGTCCAGACCCCGTTGCGGAGCAGGCCGACTCCGTTGTCGGTGCCGACCCAGGCGTCACCCTGCGAGTCGTGGCCGACGAAGAGCACGTGGTTGGAGGGCAGATTGGGCGCGAGGATGTTTTCGACGGATTGAATACGGTCGTTCTCCAGGTGGAGGACGGTGACGCCCTTGCTGCCGCGGTAGGAGATCCAGACTTCGTTCGCCTTGGGCGCCTTGACGAGGGTCACGGCATTCTGCGCCAGGCCCTCATGGGTCGTGTAGAGGCGCCAGCCCCCATCGCGCCAGAGGCGAAGGCCTTTGCTGGAGGCGATCCAGACGCCGCCTTGCGGATCGCTGGCGGCGCGCAGGAAGACCTCGTCCGGGGCAGGGTCAGGCAGAGCATTGACGAAGCCGGAGTGAGTTTTGCGGAACAGGCCGCGCATGGTGCAGACCCAGAGCTGGCCGGCGCGGTCGAGCAGGAGACCGTTGACGCGCTCATCCTTGAGGCCCTGGGCGGCACGGTAGCGCTGGACGGCCAGGGTCTTTAAGTTGACGCTGGCGACGCCGCCGGGAAAGAGGCCGACCCAAAGGGTATCTCCGCTGATCTGAAGGGCGCGCACCTTGGTTTCGGCCAAGGCCGGCAGCGGCTCGCTGGTTTCGCCGGAGCGCAGGCTGCTGAGGCCGGTGTCGGTGCCAACCCAGACGCGGTTGGAACTGTCGGTGGCGACGGCATTCACGCTTTCGTGGGGCAGGCCGTCGCGGGACGACCAGGACTCGACGGCGGTGCCGCCCAGCCAGCGGCAGAGCCCGACGCCCCAGGTCCCGATCCAGATGGAGCCTTCGCGGTCTTCAAAGATAGCGGTGGTGCTGCTGGCGGGCAGCCCCTCTTCCGTGCCGACCATGAGCCAGCGTCCGGAGTCTTTGAGGGCCAGGCCGCGTTTGGTGGTGGCGAAGAGGGTTCCGCTGGACGAGCGGGCTAGGTCGCCGGAGAAGCTGGCATCGGGCGGTCCTGGCACTTCCAGTTCGAAGCGGGCGCCGCCGTTCGCCAGGTGAAGGAGATGGCCGACGCTTCTGACCCAGAGGCCACCCTCGCCATCCAGGGCGAGGCTGTCCCACTGGTCGCGAGGGACGCCCTCCTGCTCGCCATAGACTTTGGCCTGCCCGTCTTTCCAGCGGCAAATGCCGGAACCGCAGGCGGTCCAGACGGCGCCGGAGGGATCGGAGAGAACCGCGCGCATCGCGCGCCTGGCTCCGCCCATGACGATTTCCCTGGCGCGCCAGTTGTCTTCGCCGGTAGTGGGTGAGAGTTCGAAGAGGCCCTCGCTGGTGGCGGCATAGACACGGCCGGCGCGGGAGCCGATGACGTTGTGGGTGAGGAACTGGGCTTTGCGCCCGAACGCGACTTCGCGGAAGCCACCAGGGGTGGAGTGGAAGAGGCGGGCGTGGGTGGCCACCCAGAGTCCGCCCTGCTTGTCGGCGTGGAGAGCGACGATGGGGTCGGGCGGGATGCCGCCGCTGAAGCCCTTTTCGACGAAGGAATGACCGTCGTAGCGATAGAGTCCGTTTTGGGTGCCGACCCAGAGGTAGCCGGTTTGATCCTGAGTGATGGCGCTGATGGCGAGGTTGCCGAGGCCGTGCTGGCGGCCATAGAGGAGGAACTGGTACTGATGCGCGCGCAGCGACGGGGCCGCGATGGTGGCGAAGATCAGGACGCCGGCTGAGATGGAAAGAGCGCGCATACGCCTACACACCCAACTTATCGACAATCCTTCAAAAAACTCCAGCAATTATATTCGTCAAGAAGATCCAGAAATCTGATTCAGGAAGTGAATGATAGAATTCAAGCCACATGAGGACTCTAGCCGCGCTGCTGCTGGCCGCTTTGGCGGCCAGGGCACAGGAACCCGCCGCGACATTCAGTACTACGACACGTCTGGTGGAGTTTAGCTTCGTCGCCTTGGACAAGAGCGGTAAGCCTGTGACAGACCTGAAGATGGAGGATATTCAGGTATCTGACAAGGGCAAGCGGCGGGCGTTGTCGTTCTTCCGTTTCGAGGGCGGATCAGGAGACTCGAAGCCGGCGGTGGCGCTGCCACCGGGCCTGTTCACGAACCGGGTGGAGTTCACGCCCGGGCCTCCGCGGAATGTGACGGCGCTAGTACTGGATACGTTGAATACGGCCCCGGCGGACATATTGTGGGTGCGGGCACAGCTCACCCGTTATTTGAAAGCGCTGGCTCCCCAGACGAGGGTAGCCGTGTATCACCTGGGCTCAAAATTGAGCATTCTTCATGATTTTACGGGTGATGTGGAAGAGTTGCGGGCGCGCATTGCGAAGGCCGGATTGGCGCTGCCGCAGCAGCAGACGTCCGATATGAATGCGACGGTCCGGGACGCGGAAGAGATGTTGCGGATGTTTAACAATGAACCCGCGATTCTGGAGATGCTGACCACGCAAATCGAGAACGAGATGCAGGCGAACGCGTCGGTGCGGCAGCGGAACATGGAGATGACGCTGGCCGCCCTGGAGACGCTGGGACGGCATTTGTCGGGGGTGCCTGGGCGGAAGAACCTGGTTTGGATCGGCGGCGGGATCTCGATGCTGTCGATTACGGGGTCGATGGGGTTTGGCGCGCGGGGCGGGATCCAAAGTTTCGAGAGCGTGGTGCGAGCCAGCGCGCAGCGGTTAGCGCAGCAGGGGGTAGCGCTTTACTTCGTGAACTCGCGCGGGTTGCAGGGGGATACTTCCTACTCGGCGTCGAGTGCGGGCTCGATCACGATTCGCGGGCGCGGGCGGTTTGAGAAGCAGCAGCAGGCCGAGGAGATCAGCTCGGATCCGTTTCCGGCGGCGTCGACGATGGCGGGCATTACCGGCGGGCGGGTGATCCAGAATACGAACGATTTCACGGATGGGCTCAAGAAGGCCACGGCCGATGTGCAGGGGTCGTACTCAGCCGCGTTTTACCTGGAAGACGAACCGGATGGGAAGTGGCACACCCTGAAAGTGCAAGTGAACCGGCCGGGCGTGAATGTCAGCGTGCGCGAAGGGTTCCTGTCGGAGAAGCAGCGCAGCAAGGCGGTGGCCTGGACGACGGAAGAGTGGCGGTCGGCGATCCACAATCCGATGCCTTCCACAGCGCTGGTGGTGGATGCCCGCTGCGAGATGATGCCGGGCGCGGAGAGGGGCACGGTGGGGTTGACGGCGCAGGTGGAGCCGTCGGGGCTCTATTTCCAGATGAAGGACGGAGTGGGCCAGGCGCAGGTGGAGATCTGCGTGGCGGAGAAGGCGGCGACGGGGGAAGTGGTGGTGCATACGGAGGATGGATCGGTGACTGCGCCGGGACGGGAGACGCGGCGGGTGGGACCGGAATCGGCGCGGTACCAGCGGGTGTGGAAACCGAGCCCGGGGGCGCAGACGATCCGCGTGATCATCCGCGATAAGGTGACGGGGCAGTACGGAGTGGTGGACATTCCGACGGCGAAGATTCCGAGTTATCCGGAGCCCGGGAAGTAGCCGCTTGCGTTGAGCTTTACCGCTAAAGGTGATAGGATGGCCGCGCCATGATTCACCCCGGATTCTCTCGCAGGCAATATCTGAAACTTGTTTCGGCCGCGCCGGCCGCCAGCGCGCTGGCCATGCAACCCACGTCGGAAGCTGATCGTGAACGCCGCATGAAGTGGTGGCACGAGGCACGCTTCGGCATGTTCATTCACTGGGGGCTGTACAGCGTACTGGGCCGCCATGAATGGGCGATGGAGCAGGAAGGCATTCCCGTGGCCGAGTATGAGAAGCTGGCAACGCAGTTCAAGCCGAAACCCACGCCGGCGAAGGAGTGGGCGGCGCTGGCGAAGAAGGCCGGCATGAAGTACATGGTGATGACGACGAAGCACCATGAGGGGTTCTGCCACTTCAACACGTCGACGACGAAGTACTGCGCTCCGAAGACGGCGGCGGGCCGCGACCTGGTGAAGGAGTATGTCGATGCCGTGCGGGCGGAAGGGCTGCGGGTGGGGTTCTACTTCTCGCTGATGGACTGGCATCATCCGGACGGCGCGCGCTGCGTGAAGGACGAGCAGGCACGGCGGCGGTTTGTGGACTACGTGCATACGCAGGCGCGTGAGCTGATGACGAACTACGGCAAGATCGACGTGCTGTGGTACGACGTGCCGTGGCCTTTGACAGCGGAGGGCTGGGAGAGCGAGAAGATGAACGCGATGGTGCGGAAGCTGCAGCCCGACATCATCATGAACAACCGCAGCAAGGTGCCCGAGGATTTCGATACGCCGGAGCAGAGGATCGAGGCGTCGAAGGGCCGCAACTGGGAAGCGTGCATGACCATGAACGACTCCTGGGGTTATCACAAGGCGGATGACAACTGGAAGAGCCCGAAGGCGTGTGTACGGAACCTGCTGACCTGCGCGCGGCAGGGCGGGAATTACCTGTTGAACATCGGACCGACGGCGGATGGGTCGATCCCGCCGGAGAGCGTGAAGATCCTGACCGCGGTGGGCGCGTGGACGGCGAAGAACGGGGCGGCCGTGTATGGGACGGATCCGTGCTCGGTGAGCCGGTCGAACTACATGAGCTTCACGCGGAAGGGCAATACGCTGTTCGCGAACGTGCACTTCTGGCCGGGTTCTGAGGTGGCGATCGGCGGGCTGCGGTCGAAGGTGCTGTCGGCGAAGCTGCTGGCTACGGGGGCTCCGGTGAAGTTTGAACAGGAGGAGTTCCGGGTGAAGTTTACGGGGTTGCCGGTGAATGCTCCGGATTCTCCGATTACGACCATAGCCGTCGAGTGCGATGGGGAGCCGAAGCAGGATATGAACCGGGTGCGGGAAGAGCGGCCCAGGCTGCAGGCTTAGCGGCGGGACGCGGCGGGGCTCGGGGGTGGGGGACGTTCCCGCCCTGTCCACCTTCGGGTTCCGTTGGGATTCTGATCAGTTTGCGTTGCGGGACAGGGGATGAACGTCCCCAGTCCGGGCTTCGTTGGGTGTGGGATTACGGGCGGGCCAGGCCCAGTTCGCGGATCTTCTCCTGCAGGCTCTGGCGCGCCATGCCTATGGATTCGGCGGTGCGAGTGACGTTGCCGCCGTTTTCGCGGAGCTTGCGGGTCAGGTACTCGATTTCGAAGAGACGCTTGGCTTCGCGGTAATCCGGCTCGTCGAGCGACGTCGAGGACTTGCTGGAGGCAGGGGCCGCGGAGGCCTGAATGTCGGCCGCGGTGACGCTGTCGCCGTGCGCCATGACGAAGGCGCGCTCCAGGGCGTTGCGGAGCTCGCGCACGTTGCCGGGCCAGGTGTGATCCTGCAGGCGGGCGATGGCCTCGCGCGACATGTCCGGGCCGGAGCGGCTGTACTTGGCGCGGAGCTCGCGCCAGAAGAGATCCACCAGGGCCGGGATGTCGTCGCGGCGGTCGCGCAGCGGGGGGATCCAGAGGGTCACAGCAGCCAGGCGGTAGTAGAGATCCTCACGGAAGCCGCCGTCGCGGATCGCCTGCGGGAGGTCCTTGTTCGAGGCGCTGATGGTGCGTACATTTACTGAGACGGTGTTCACTCCGCCCAGGCGCTCGACCGCGCCGTTCTCGACGGCTCGCAGGATCTTGGCCTGCGTGGCGGGCGCCATATCTCCGATCTCGTCCAGGAAGAGCGTGCCGTGATGGGCTTGCTCGAACTTGCCGGCGCGGGCGGAGGCGGCTCCGGTGAAGGCACCTTTTTCGTAGCCGAATAACTCGCTTTCCACCAGATGCTCCGGCAGGGCGGAGCAGTTGAGGGCGACGAAGCGGCGGGCGGAACGCGGGCTGCGGGCGTGGATCTCCTGCGCCAGGACGTCCTTGCCGGTGCCGCTTTCGCCCTGGATGAGGACGGGCAGGTCGCTTTGGGCGACGCGTTCAGCGGTCTGGAAGAGCTGGCGCATGGCGGGGCTGCCGCCGGTCATGCGGCCGAACTGCCCTTCCCCGGCTCGGGCGTAGCGGAGGTGCTCGACTTCCCGTTTCAGGCTCTGGCGCTCGGTGGCGCGGTTGACGACCAGACGGAGCTCCTCGATGTCGTAGGGCTTGGCCAGGTAGTCGTAGGCGCCGCTCTTCATGGCCTCGACGGCGAGGCGTTCGCCGCCATAGGCGGTGATGAGGATGATGGCCGGGGCGGCTGGATCGGGCGCGAGTTCCTTCAGCAGCGCGAGGCCGTTTTCGCCCGGAAGGTCGTAGTCGAGCAGGATGACGTCGGGCGGATCGGTGCGCAGGCGCTGGCGGGCCTCGGGGACACTGCCGGCCTCGATGATGCGGAAGTCGGAGTGGAACAGGCGGCCGATGGCGTAGCGCGCGGCTTCCTCGTCGTCGACGACCAGCAGGACAGGCTTCATGTCGGGTTCCGAACCTATCATGCCAGACCAGAGTGCGGCGAGTGCCATGCGGGGCCTCTCAGTCCAGTCCGGTGGCCGCGGTGCCGATGAGGAGGCCGAAGAGGCCTCCGGCGATGAGGAGTCCGATAAGGCGGCGGCGGAGCTGCGGATTGTCGGCCTTGAGCGAGCGGGTGTCGGCGTAGCGGATAGTGACGATTTCGAGGCGGTTGCCGCGGGCGGTCTGGAGGTCGAAGTCATCGGCGCGGACCTGCAGGAGGCGGCCCTGGATATGCGTGCGGTCCAGCAGGCGGACGGTGACGGTGGAGCCGGGCGGAATGCGGGCGGCCTGCCCAGCGGGGGTCGTGCCGGCCAGCAGCAGGACGGGCAGCAGCATCAGGGCGATGACGCCTGGCGGGATGGGGAGGGTAGTGCGCCGCATGGGGCAGGCTCCTTAACGGAACTGGATGCCGAAGCGGACCGAGGTGTCGAAGTGCTGCTGGTAGGTGCCCGCGTATTCGTACAGGCGCAATTCGGTGCGCAGGCCGACGTGGCGTGTGAACCAGTAGGAAGCGCCGCCGCCCCAGTGGAGCAGGTTGGCCGTGCCTTCGCGGAAGCCCAAGGTGTAGCCGGCTGTCACGAAGGGGACGAACTTGCGCGGCTTGTCGCGGTTGACGAAGTGCCAGGCTCCGCTGACTCCGAAGAGTCCAACGCCGGTGCCAGGTTCAGTACGCGGGAACAGGTAGCCGAGTTCGGCTCCAGCGGCGAGGCCTTTCCAGACGAAGGCTTCCCCGCCGATGCCGGTGCTCATCATCTGGGCGAGGTTGCCGTTGCTGGGGGCGTCGACTCCGTAATAAAAGTAGCCGTGGCCGTTGTAGCGCTGGGCGGCGGCCGGCAGGATGGCGATGGCCAGAAGGAGGAAAGTTCGAAGGGCGGAGTACATTTGAGATTGTCCTTTCGGACCTACAAAGGCACGCTGCCCGCCACAAGCTAAGTGTTGAAAACAGGAGGCGGCTGACGCTCAAGTGTCAGCGAAAGGCGACAGCTACTGTCCGCCAGGCTTGCCAGGGGCCGGGGTGCTGGTGCCGCTGCCGCCAAACCCGAAGCCGCCGGAGGAGGACCCGGAGGAGCCGGAACTGCCTGAGCTGCCAAAGGAGCCGCCGGACCCGAAACCGCTCGATCCGAAGCCGCTGGAGGAGCCGGAACCACGGCTGGAGCCGAAGCCGCCGGAGGAACCGGAACTGCTGCCGGAGCCGCCGAAGCTGAACCCGGAGCCGCTGCCGTTCTGCTGGTTCTGCTGATTCCCGTTCTGGCCCTGCTGCTGCGGGTTGATCTGGCCCTGGCCGTTGGCCGCCTTCTTCTGGTCGAAGACGAACTCCCACTCCTTCACGTTGGTGCGCTCGTTATAGACCAGGATGCCTTCCATGTCGCGCTTGCTGGCCACGCCCACCAGGCCGCCGGCTCCGGCTGCCAGGGCATTGCCGTTGCCGGTGCCGTTGCTACTCCCGAATCCGGAGTTGTTGTTATTGCCCTGATTCGGGTTGGTGAGCATGTTCTGGATCGCGCTGATGGCCTGGTTGGGGGCGGCGTTGCCAGAGCCCGAGCGGCCGAAGCCGGAGTTGCCGAAGCCCGAGCCGCTGGAATTGTTGGAGCCGGAACCACCGAAGCCGGAACCTCCGAAGCCGCCCTGGTTGTTGGTGTTCTGGCTGTTGCTGTTGTTCGAGTTGCTGCTGGAGGAATTGGACGACTGGCTGCCGCTGCCGAACCCTCCGCCGAAGCCGAAACCACCACCGCTGTTACCGCTCTGCTGGCCCTGTCCGGTCTGGTTCTGGCCGTTGGCCCCGGGCGGGAGATTCGTGCCCGGCAGGGTGTTGCGGCCGGCCTGGGAACCGGGTACGGCGAACGGATTGCCGCCCTGCATTCCAGGGGGCTGCGGCGGCGTAGCGGGACCGGAACGGGAGGTGCTGGGGTCGCCCTGGGATGGGTCGGCCGGCTGCTCCGCTGGAGCATTGGAGGCAGCGGCACCGGGCGCGCCGGGAATAATGCGGTCGCTGGCGCGGCGGGTCAGGGCCGCGGCGCTTTGGCCCTGGTTCGCCTGATCGACATATTCGGCGGAGGCGCCGACACCGACGATGTTGGAGGACAGGACGCTGGGCCCGCTCTTCTCCTGGTCGTTTTTTTTCTTGTGGATGAGCGAATCGGTGTACTGGCCCGTGCCGTCGACGTGGATGAGGCGCCACTCATCGCTGTTCGTCATCGGATCCTTGTAGCGGCGGCGCAGGAACCGGATGTTGTTGGTCGTCTCCAGATCCTCGATGGTCTGGGGATACTTCGAATACTTCTTGTAGTAGAGCTGGATGGCGCGCACATACTGGTCGCCGCGCTCGACAAGCAGGGCTTCCTTGTTACGCTCGTGCTCAAAGGCGACGCGCGGCATCTCGAGATACAGCATCACCACAGCCGCGGCGGCCATGGCGAATACCAGCAGCAGCGCGTAACCGCGCTGGTTCTGCCGTCGATGCCGTTTCAGTCTCATCCGTTTTGGGCCGCTTCCTCAATCGGTATGGTCTGCTGATGCTTGTAATCCAGATCTTCGACCACCACGCTGGTGGGGTTGATGCGGATAATCTTGTAGCGCCGCTGGACGACCTCGCCCTCGGAGGGCACCAGGATGTCGTCCCCCTGCATGCAGAACACCCGCTTCGTGCCGCCCTTCACCGGGACAGCACTCCCATAGAACTTTAGAGGGATGGGGGGCGGCGGTGGTTTCACAATTGGCGGCGGCGGGGGTGCGGGGGGCGGAGGGGGCTCCGGTCCGATCCTGCGTTTGGCCACCGTCTTCTTGACGGCAATCGTGGGCTCAGGCTGTTTCGGCCTGACGGCCTCCACCGAACCGAAGTCGAAGAGGCTGCGGTCGACGCGTTCGATCTTGACCGCGGCCAGTTTGGCCAGCAGGTCGAGGCGGAGCGTCGGGTCGATATCGGCGGCGGCGCGTTCTTCGCCCTTTTTGGGCTTCAGGGAGGGCCGGAACTCCTTGGGCGTCGCTTTGGGGTTGAGGCCCGGCTGCTTCGGCGTGCTGAGCGCCTCGTCATCGACGGCGGGCAGTGCTTTCTTAAGGATGGACGGACCCTTGGCGGCGGGCCGGGCGTCGCGGGCGCCAGGCGGCAGGTCGGGTTCCGAGTAGATATTCGAGTAGATGAGATACGAGATCAGCAACAGCAGCGCGCCCAGGACGAGGGTCTTCTTGGGGTCGGCGCCGAGCTTCATTTCGAGACGCGGTTTCATTGATCCTGCTCCGGGAGGCCACCGCGCGAGGGTGGGCGGCGAATGGGACGCTGGCGGGGGCCGGTAGGCAGGGGGCCGGATCGCGGTTCGGAGACCGGGGGCTGCTGCATGGGCTTCACAGTTTGCTGAGTGGGTTGCGGCGGCGGAGGCGGCGCCATGGTCTGCCGGACCGGCGTGAGCGGCTTGGGCTGGATCATGGGATCGGACACAGGGGTGGTCTCGACCACGGTGGAGAGGTCTTCCTTGGTGGCCTCGGGGCCGTCCATGCGGAAGAACGCGTTCAGCTTCACAACGATGCCCAGGACGTTGGTGCCCTGCTGCGGCTGGGCCTGCAGTTGCTCAATGATGAGCAGCCGTTTGCTGCGGTCGATGGCGTTGACGAGCTCAATCAGGTCGGCGTAAGTGCCCTCGAAGCTGGCGTTGATGTTGAGCATGCCGAGCGTGTCGGAGCCTTCAATGGGTTCGTAGTTGTACGACCGCTCCTTGGCGCGGATGCCGGCGGAGTGGGCGGCCAGGGCGAGGTCCACCTCCAGCATGGAGTAAGCGTTGCGGCGCGGCAGGAAGTACGCGCCCAGGAAACTATCGCCGGCATCGCGCGCCTGCGTGGCTTTGGCGAGCAGCTTCTTCATACGCTCCAGCGACTGCTGGCGGCCGATGAGCTGCTTGCGTTTGGCGACGAGGTCCGCATCGAGCTGTTCCAGGGTTCCACCCGGCGTCTGGAAGACAAACCAGGCGGCGACCAGATTTGCCACCAGCAGGACACCCAGCAGGATGCGCACCACGTGGCGAGGGTCGCGTGTGTGTGACTTGATGTCGAAGTTAAAGCTTCTGGGCATAGTTCACACTCACGCGGTAGCGGTACAGCGGTTCATTCTGGGAGGGCGGCTGGGAGCTGAGCAGGGCGGTGGCTCCGAACAGGTTCGAGCCCTCCAGCCGGCGCAGCAGTTGGATGACGGGTTCGGGCGACTGCGCGCCGACGACCATGTCGAGCTGGACGAGATTGTCTCCGGTGACGTAGGGTCGGACGGCCACCAGGCGCACATTGCCGGGGAAGACTTTTTCGAGATCCTCAAACAGGCGGGTCCAGCTAATGCCCTTGCGGATGAGCAGGGCGTTGAGCAGGAGGCTGCGGTCGAGAACGGCCGAGTTCACGGGCTGCCGGAGCTGGGCCTCGATCTTGGCATACTGCTGGTTGACGACCGAGAGCTGCTGGTCGATGCGGGCCATCATTTCGCGGCTTTCGCGGGCTGCTTCGCGCTCGCGCAGGATGATGGAAACGAGCATCAGCAGCACGCCCATGAGCAGGATGCCGGTGACGGCCGAGGCCACGAGAATGGGCCGGTCCTTGCGGAAGGGCTCCTGGGACAGATTGATGGGAATTCTCACGCCGCTCATGGCTTAAAGGGCCTCCATCGTTTCGAGGTAGCCATGCAGGCCCGCGTTGTTGGCGCCGGGGGTGCCAAAGCGGGAGCGCAGCGAGCTGACCGGCAATCCGAACTCATCGCTCCAGTGCTGGAGCAGGTCTCCATTCTCGCGCGCCACGCCGCACTGCCGCAGGACCTTGGGGCGGGCGCCGAGCTCGTCCTCGGAATAAGCGAAAGTGGTGGCCAGCACATCGGTGGCCTCCTGCTCGCTGCCGCCGTGGAGTTGGACGCAACGGAACATCCGCAGGACACGGCCTTCCAGCAGGCTCAGGGCCAGGACGTCGCCGCACAGTTTCGCAACCACGACCGGCGAGGCGTGCTCATCCCCGTCTTCGCCAGGCAGGGCCAGCGCGGAGAGCGCCGACAGGGTGACAAAACCGCACTGGAAGCCGGCGGCTCGGAAGGGCGCCTCGAGGTGGGAAGCCACCTCCATGTTGATGACGGCCACGACGACGTCGACTTTCTTGACGGTGCCAGTGCGCTGTTGGGGGTAGCAGACGACGATGGCGCTTTCGATATCGAAGGGCACCACACGTTTGACGCGGAAGCGGGCGAGCTGGAGCTGTTCCTGGGGATCGCTGGGAAAGGTGTCGAAGTCGACGACGGCGACGCGGGCACAGTAGTCGGGCAGGATCAGCGCGGCGCGGCGTTGTTTCGCCTTGCCGGAGGGATCGGCCACGAGGTTGCGGACCGCGGCTTCGTAGACGCCCGGCTCCCGCACGTTGTTCTCGAGGGGCGAGACGACGATGGCGCCCGGCATCAGGGGCGCCCACTCGATGCTGGCGTGGTGCGCGGGCCGCGTCCAGGCGATGCCGGCGCCGGAAACTTCAAACACGAAGTCAGCCGGCGAATCGGAGACGAAGGCTCGGACTTTGGACAAAATACTCATCTATCCCTCAATGAAGGTCACCTTGTTGATCTCGCGCAGGGTGGTGACGCCGAATTTCACCTTCTGGATGGCGGACTCGCGGAGGAACATCATGCCTTCCTCCTTGGCCTGGCGTTTGATCTCGGTGGCGGGACGCTTCTCCAGGATCAGCTCACGGATCTTCTCGCTGAGGTCCAGCAGTTCATGAATGGCGCTGCGGCCGCGGAAGCCGGTGCCGCCGCATTCGAAGCAGCCGTTGCCCTCATACATGGGGACGTCGCGCCATTCGTTCGGATCCAGGCCGCTCTCCACCAGGAAGGCGTCGTCGTATTGCACCCGTTTCTTGCAGTGCTCGCAAATGACGCGCACCAGGCGCTGGGCCAGGATGCAGTTCAGGGCGGAGACGAAGTTGTAGGCCTCGACGCCCATGTTGAGGAAGCGGCCCAGCACGTCGAGCACGTTGTTGGCGTGGACGGTGGTGAAGACGAGGTGGCCGGTGAGGGCGGCGTTGATGGCGATCTGGGCGGTCTCCTGGTCGCGGATTTCGCCCACCATCACCTTGTCGGGATCGTGGCGCAGGATGCTGCGCAGGCCGCGGGCGAACGTGAGGCCCTTCTTGTCATTGACCGGGATCTGCGTGATGCCCTTGAGCTGGTATTCGACCGGGTCCTCAATGGTGATGATCTTGTCTTCGTCGTTCTTGATCTCGCTGAGCGCGGCGTAAAGCGTGGTCGTCTTGCCGGAACCGGTAGGGCCGGTGACGAGCACCATGCCGTAAGGCTCCTTGATGAAGCGCCGGAAGCGGTTGATGTCGGCCTCGGAGAAGCCCACGACATCGAGGCTGAGCTTGGCGAACTTCTCGCTCATCGACTCCTTGTCGAGGACGCGGAGCACCGCGTCTTCGCCGTGGATCGTCGGCATGATGGAGACGCGGAAGTCAATCAGGCGGCCCTTGTAGCGCACGCGGAAGCGGCCGTCCTGGGGGATGCGGCGTTCGGCGATGTCGAGCTCAGACATGACCTTGATGCGGCTGATGATGGTGCTGTGCCAGTCCTTCGCAATGGGCGGCATGGCGTAGTGCAGCACGCCGTCAATGCGGTATTTGATGGCCACTTCCTGGTCGCGGGTCTCGATGTGGATGTCCGACGCGCGGCGCTCCAGGGCGTTGAAGATGGTGGTGTCCACCAGCTTGATGACCGGGGCGATCTCGCTGTCCTGGGCCGTGAGCTTCTCGATGGAGAGCGTCTCGTCGGCGTTCTCGTCGTCGCCCACGACGTCGAGGGCGAAGCCTTCCGTGATCTCTTCGAGGACGCGCTGGGATTGTTCCGTCTTCTTGAGCAGGTCAGCGATTTGGGAAAGGGTGGCTACCTTGACGCGCAGCTTCTTCTTCAGCAGGATCGAGAGCTCGTCGATCAGGTTCAGGTGGCGCGGGTCGGCCAGGGCGATGGCGAGGTTGCCGTCGGAAGCTTCCAGCGGCACGAAGTTGTAGCGGAACATCAGGTCGACGGGAATCGACTTGAAGAGATCATTGTCGATCTTGGCGGCCTTGAGGTCGACGAATTCGCAGCGGTAGCGTAGCGCGAGCTGACGCGCCTGCTCGGCTTCGCGTTCGGGATCGATACTTCTGAGAACGTCTGTCGCCATGGGTTTTGCCTCAGCCGAAGGAGTCTGCCAGAGAGAAGATGGGCAGGTAGAGAGAGACCAGTACGAAGGCCACAAAGCAGCCCATGAAGATCATGATGGCCGGCTCGATCAGGGACAACGACGCCTGCATACGGGTGTTGACGTCATCCTCGTAGAACTCGGCCACGCTGTTGAGCATGGCGGGCAGGGCGCCGGTGGATTCGCCCACCTCGATCATGTCGATGGCCAGCGGGGGCACGATGCCGGTGGACGCCAGGGCGCCCGAGAGCGGCTGGCCTTCCTTGACCATTTTCTGCGCTTTGGCGAGGGCACGCCTGAGCAGCGGGCTGCCGACGGACTGGGCCGCGGTTTCCATGCCCTGGACGAGCGGGATGCCGCCGGTGAGCAGGGTGGAAAGCAGCCGGGCGAGCTGCGCTACCTGGTATTTGCTCCAGATTTCACCCAGGATGGGCGTTCGCATCTTGACCTTGTCGGACGCAGCCTTGCCCTGTTCCGTGCGCAAGTAGAAGCGCAGGCCGACGATCGCCCCGACCACGCCAATGGCGGCCACCACGATATAGTTTTCGGCGGCCGAACCCACGGCCATCAGGAAGCGGGTGGGGCCCGGCAGTTGGGCATTCGTCGTGGCGTAGAGCGAAGCGAAGCGCGGCACGACGAAGGTGATGAGGAAGATCACCAGCAGGATGACCAGCGTGATCAGGATGGAGGGGTAGAGCAGCGAAAGGATGATCTTCTTGCGCACGGCCAGCGCCAGCCGCTGGTAGTTCACATAGCGCTCGAGGACTTCGCCCAGCGCGCCGGATTTCTCGCCCGCCATGATGGACGTGGTGTAGATGGCGGGAAAGACCTCCTGGCGCTTGAAGGCGTCGGAGAGCATGGAGCCCTTTTTCACGTCGTCGCGGATGTCGCGCACGATGGGGCTCAGCTTGGGGTCGGTCAGGCGGTCGCCCAGCAGATCCAGGCACTTGAGGATGGGCAGGCCGGCGCGGAACAGCGTGACGAACTGCTGGTTGAAGATGAGGAACTTCTCGACGTCGAGTTTCTTGGAGCGGCCCCTCAGTCCGGCCGAGAGGCCACCCAGGGCGGAGCGCGGCTTGACGGAGTAGACGAGGTAGCCCTGCTGCGCCAGTTTGTCGCGGATCTCCTGCTCGCTGCCGGCTTCCATCACCTGCTGCTTGATCTCGCCGCGCGCGTCGGCGTATTTGAGGGCAAACTCGGGCATGGTTACTGGTTCGCCTCGACAATCTCCACGCCCTTGGGCGGGGTATAGCGGAACAGGGTATCGCTGAGGGCGGGGTTCAGGCGCTCAGCTGTGAACTGGAACTCCATGACGCTGGAGTCGACTCCGGTGACGACCAGGCGGCGGATGACATTCTGGGGCGTAACGGTGAATTCCACCTGGGTGTAGGGCAGCCGGTCTGTCTTCGCGTGGGCGACGATGTTGGTGTCTCCGGCGGCTTCCTTGAACTCGAACTGGCCGAAGTCGCGGCGGAAGTCGAGTTTGCCCAGCAGGAAAGCGAGCGGGGCGCGGAAGTCGTCTGCGTTCTTGAGTTGGCTGCGCTCGGCGCGGTTCTCGACAGGGGAGTAAAACCACAGCCACTTGCCGTCGCTGATGAAGAGCTTCCCGGCGGGGTTGGCGTACTGCCACCTCATGCGGCCGGGTTTGCGCAGCGAGAGGTCGCCGGTCTCGACACGCGTGGCGCGGCCCTGGGTCAGGTAGCGCTGTTCGAAGCGGACTTCGAGCGTGGCGGCGCGGTTGTAGCGCTGCTCGACGGACTTCAGCACTTCCTGCAGGTCGCGTCCCGAAGCCAGGACGCACGACAACATCAATAGGGAGAACACCCTCACACAAGGGATAGACGCCAAAGCCGCCACAGGTGTGCAGGGAAATCGAGCCTGTCCAACGCAAGGCGCTGGCCGGCGCGCGGGGCTAGCCTGGCTCATGTCCGTATCTGATTGTATTTGGAAGAGATGGACGGAGGTGTTGGCAGAGCCTCCCTTCGACTATCGGGAGGCCCTCTCGTGGCTCGGCCGCGCCGGGCGGCAGCGCCGAGAGATCGTTATTTCCTGCGCCGCAGCCCGAAAACGATGGTCAGGCTCAGTCCCACCAAGGCGAGCGAGGCCGGCTCCGGCACGTCGGTCACGAGGGGAAAGATCCCCAACTCGGCCGGCTGGGCGGGGGCATTGAGGTCGCAACGCCCGCAGATGGGCAGGGGAGCGGCCGATTCCAGGGAGAACTCGTCCGCCATCAGGACCATCACCGGCTCAAACTCGGGCTTGGACAACATGGACTCAACCAACAGGTTTTTCAATGCCTTGGGCGCAGGGGGTTCGGCAAGGACCGCGGCCTGCAGCGACGCACCCGGCGGCGCCAGGACGCACACGGCCACGCAAATAGCGGGCAACCAGTGCTTGAAATGGAATTTGGGCATTTTCCTCCGTACGTGGCCAAAGGCCGAAGCGTCCCAACAGTGTTGGAACGTAGGACTTACAGAGTACCGTTTGTTAGACCGGATCGTCAATGAAGAAATTATAATTTTCCGGTTACAGCGAGGGGCGCATGAAGCTATGGCGAAAGCCGGACGATGCTCCAGGCGGTGGCTTCGCCGGTGTACAGGATGCGGTCGTGAAGCCGGTTGCGCCGGCCCTGCCAAAACTCGAAGGAGGCGGGGCAGACGCGGTATCCGCCCCAGTCGTCCGGCCTGGGGATATCTCCATCCGAATGAAGCGCTTGTAGGGACTCGACGCGCTGCTTCAGCCAGGCTCGGCCAGGGATGACCTGGCTTTGCGGCGAGGCTGCGGCCCCGAGGCGGGCCAGCGGAGGGCGCACGGCGAAGTAGTCGTCGGACTCCCGGGCGCTGACGCGCTCGACCGGGCCCGTGACTCTGACCTGGCGCTCGAGTTCGGCCCAGTAGAACGTCAGGGCGGCGCGGGGATTCTGCTCCAACTCGAGCCCTTTGCTACTGCTGTAGTTGGTAAAGAAGACGAAGCCGCGCGGGTCGAAGCCCTTCAGCAGCACCATGCGGCAACTGGGCACGCCTTCGCGGGTGGCGGTAGCCAGGGCCATGGCGTTGGGTTCCTTGAGGTTGCTGGCCAGCGCCTGGTCCAGCCAGGTGCGGAACTGCTGGAACGGATCGGGATGGACGGTGCGCTCGTCGAGATCCTGGCCGGCGTAGTCGACGCGCAGCCGGGCGAGTTCCGCACTCAAGTCAGGCATTGCTTAAAGTCTCCCAGGGATCGCCCCAGTCCGCCTTGCGGGCCTGTTTCCAGTTGAGCTTGTCCCGCTTTTTGATGCGCGCCTGCTGGAGTCCGGTGGATTGAGTGCAGAGCGAAAGCTCAATGAGGTGCGGATGGGTGTCGGGATGGCGGACGACCCGGGCTTCGGCCGGCTTCACCGGATCTTTCAATACGAGAATGTATGAGAATTTCTCGTCCTCGTAGTTGAGGGAGCCGCCCTTGGCGATGCGGTGTTCGCGGGTGCGTTCGACGCGGACGGCGAAGTGACACCAGTCGCCGGCCGGCACCGGGCAGGCTTCGGGATGGGGGCAGGGTCCCTGGATATGGGCTCCGGCGGCGAGGAGCTGGGTACGCGCGGCTTTGACGATTTCGAAGCCGGGTTTGGTGCCGGGCTCCAGGATGAGCAGCGCGCGTTTGGCGAGGGTCCAGGCCTCGGCGATGAGTCGTTGGCGGTCGCGTTCACTCAACTCATTCAGGGCGTAGCAGATGGTGACGAGGTCGTGGGGTTCGAGGGAGGCGGGCAGGCGCCGCAGGTCGGCTTCGATCCAGCGGGCTTCGACGAAGTTCTGCCAGCCGGGGTTCTGCTCGACCAGGGTGATGGGACACTCGGCCAGCCAGGCGGCGGTGCCGGGCCCGGCGCCGAGGTCGAGCCACGATTCCGGCTGGAACGGGAGTTCCCGAAGAGAGGCGGAAAGGGCGCCGGAAGTAGCGGGCAGGCGGGTGACGATATAGGCCGCGCGGGCTACGGCGGAGTCGAGCCGGGCGGGCAGGCCGGCGCGGTAGGCGATGGAGAGCGCCTGGGCGGCCGAGGCCAGATCCGATCCTTTGAAATCAGAGGCTTCTAGCTGAATGGCTTCACGCAGAGCTTGAGGAATACTGGCTGTTAACATGGCTGGGAAAGGGGGTTACTCGACACAAAAGGGTCCGGTTTGCTATGCTACTAATGTCGAGGTTCCCCCAACAAACTATGGCAGCTAAACCCGCCTTCGCGACTGGAGCTCAGGTGGAGCACCCCAAGTTCGGTCCCGGCAGCGTCATGACTTGCACTGACCAGCATATCGTGATCAAGTTCGACGAGTCGGGCGAACGCAAGTTCGTGCTCGAAATCGCTCTACCCTCCATCAAGAAGATCGACCGCCAGCCGCCCGCCGACAAGAAGCGTGCGAGCAAGAAAAAGGCCGCCGCCGCAGCACCCGCGGCCGCCGCGAACTAACCAGCCGCATTAAATTTGCGCTCCTTGCGAGCGACGGCTCTGTTATGAAGTCCGAGGCTCTGTTAAACTGAGTTTTCCCTTCGATGAAATTCGGCGTCGTCGTCTTCCCCGGCAGCAATTGTGATCACGACGCCTGGTACGCCGCGAGCCATAATCTCGGCCACCAGGCAGAGTATCTGTGGCATAGCGACACAGAGCTTAAGGGTTCCGATTGCATCATCCTCCCTGGTGGGTTTTCCTACGGGGACTATCTACGTTGCGGCGCTATCGCGAAGTTTTCGCCCATCATGGCCGCTGTCAAGCGGTTTGCGGCCGACGGCGGCCTGGTGATGGGTATCTGCAACGGATTCCAGATCCTCACTGAGTCGGGTTTGCTGCCCGGCGCCCTGGTCCGCAACCGCGGGCTGAAGTTCATCTGCAAGCCGGTGCGCCTGGTACCCGGCACCCTCAATTCCCCCTTCACCAACAGCCTGGAACTGAACAAAGAAGTCACCTTCCCCATCGCGCATGGCGAAGGCTGCTTCACCGCTGACGCGCATACGCTGGACGAGTTGGAAGCCGAAGATCGCATCGCCTTCCGTTACGTGGAGAATCCCAACGGATCTCAACGCGACATCGCCGGCATCCTCAATGCACAACGCAATGTTCTAGGCCTCATGCCTCACCCGGAACGGGCTACGGAAACGCTGATGGGTTCGACGGACGGACTCGGCGTATTCCACTCGTTAGTCAACGCCTTCGCCACTCACAAATAACTACTCCAATGAGCCAGATCACCCCGGAAGTCGTCGCGGCGCATTCCATCACCCCCGACGAATACCAGCGGATCATTGCCATTCTCGGACGCGAGCCCAATCTCACCGAACTCGGCATATTCAGCGTGATGTGGAGCGAGCACTGCTCCTATAAGAGTTCGCGAGTGCACCTGAAGAAGCTGCCGACGCGGTCGAAGCTGGTGGTGTGCGGGCCGGGCGAAAACGCCGGCATCCTCAACATCGGGCCGGACGCGGAAGGGCACAACTGGTGCATCGCCTATAAGATCGAGTCGCACAACCACCCCAGCTTCATCGAGCCCTTCCAGGGCGCGGCGACCGGCGTGGGCGGCATTCTTCGCGATATCTTCACCATGGGCGCAAGGCCCATCGCCGTGATGGACGCGCTGCGCTTCGGATCGCTGGACGATGTCGAAAACGGCGTCCGCAACCGGCACATCCTGGAAGGCGTGGTTTCGGGCATCGCGCACTACGGCAACTGCTTCGGCGTGCCGACGGTGGGCGGCGAGACGGTGTTTGAACCGAGCTATGCGGGCAATCCCCTGGTGAACGTGTTCGCGCTGGGCGTGTTCCGCGAAGACCAGATCTTCTACGGCAAGGCGGCGGGCATCGGGAATCCGGTGATCTACGTCGGGGCGAAGACCGGGCGGGACGGCATCCACGGCGCCACCATGGCGTCTGGCGAATTCACGGAAGACAGCATGCAGAAGCGGCCCAACGTTCAGGTGGGCGATCCGTTCATGGAGAAGCTGCTGCTGGAAGCGTGCCTGGAAGCGATGCAGACGGGCGCCATCGCGGGCATCCAGGACATGGGCGCCGCCGGCCTCACCTGCTCCACCTGCGAAATGGGCAGCCGCGCCGGTACGGGCATCGAGATCGACCTGGCCTGCGTGCCGCAGCGCGAGACGGGCATGACTCCGTACGAGATCATGCTGTCGGAGTCGCAGGAGCGCATGCTGCTGGTGGCCTATAAGGGCCGCGAGAACGAAGTCCTGGACGTCTTCAAGAAGTGGGGCCTGGACGCGCGCATCGTCGGCGAAGTCAAAGACGACGGCATGATGCGGGTGAAGAATCACGGCGAAGTGGTGGCGGAGATTCCGTCGCGCCCGCTGGCCGACGAGGCTCCCCTGTATAACCGTCCGTTTACGAAGCCGCTGCGGAATGTGCCGATGGAGGCGCCCGCGTTTGCTTCCGCTGATTTGAATGCGGATCTGCTGGGGCTGGCCGGCTCGATGGATCTGTGCGACAAACGCTGGATCTGGGAGCAGTACGACTACACGGTCCGGACGAATACGGTCCAGGGTCCGGGCGGCGACGCGGCGATTGTCCGGGTGAAGGAAAACGGAACGTCGATTGCGATGTCGCTGGACGGCAACGGGCGGTATACGTTCCTGGATCCGAGGGAAGGCGCCAAGCTGATGGTGGCCGAGTGCTGCCGCAACCTGGCCTGCGTGGGCGCGCAACCGATCGGCGCGACCAACAACCTGAACTTCGGCAATCCGGAACGGCCCGAGATCATGGCTCAACTCGTTGAAGCCATTGAGGGCATGGCCGATGCCTGTACGTTCTTCGAGACGCCCATCACGGGCGGCAACGTCAGCCTGTACAACGAGACGCTGGGCGATCCCATCTTCCCGTCGCCGGTGCTGGGCATTGTCGGCCTGATGAAGACCGAGATGCCGACGCGGATCTCGTTCCTGAACGCTGATCGCGCTATCTACCTGGTTGGCGGCATCGGGGCGGCCGACGAAGTGCGTATGGGTGGAACCCAATACGCGAAACAGATCGTCAAAGAACTGTGGGGGCTGCCGCCGGCCCTCGACATGGAGTTTGAGAAGCGCGTCCACACCGTGGTGAGGACCGTTGTCGCGGGTGGGCTGGCCGAGTCGGCTCACGATCTGAGTGACGGCGGGCTGGCCTGGGGTTTGGCGGAATCGACATTTGGGAATGGCATCGGCGCAGAGATCGAGCTCGACAGCGAGCTGCGGCCGGAGCTGCTGCTGTTCCACGAAGGACCGTCGCGGGTTTTGATTTCCACCGCCGACGGAGCCGCCTTGGAGCGCATTGCCGCGGAGCACGGCGTTCCAGTTCTGAAGATTGGTAGTACCGCGGAGAACAAGCTGGTCATCCGCAACCGTGGAGCAGTACTGATTGAAACCCCCGTTCGCGCACTGCGCGAACGTTGGGCGACCGCTCTGGAGGCCCTGCTGCATGACGACGTTCGAGTTTGACGAACCCTTCGATAAACTTCACGAAGAGTGCGGCATCTTCGCCGTCTACGGCCATCCGGAGGCCGGGAATCTCGCGCACCTGGGCCTGCATGCGTTGCAGCATCGCGGCCAGGAGAGCGCCGGCATCGCCACCAGCGACGGCAAGGAGATCTTCTGCCACAAGTCCATGGGGCATGTGGCTGAAATCTTCACGGCCGGCATCCTGAACGGGCTGCCGGGCCACTCCGCCATTGGTCACACGCGCTACTCCACCGCCGGCGACACGGCGATCCTGAACGCACAGCCCTTCTCGGTGACCTGCAACAAAGGCAGCATCGCGGTGGCGCACAACGGCAACCTGACGAACGCCGCCGAGCTGCGCAAGGAATTGGAAGACCACGGGTCGATTTTCCAGGCCACCAGCGACACTGAGGTAATTCTGCACCTGGTGGCGCGCAGCGGCCAGAAGACGCTGCCGGCCGCGCTGCGGGAAGCGCTGCTGATGATCGAAGGCGCCTTCTCGCTGGTGTTTCTGGCCAAGGATTGTGTGATTGTCGCGCGGGACCCCTACGGTTTCCGCCCGCTGGCCATCGGCCGCATGAACCTGAGCTCCGGCCCGGTGTACGTCTTCGCTTCGGAGACCTGCGCGTTCGACCTGATCGATGCGCACTACATCGGCGACGTCGAGCCGGGCGAGATGGTGATCATCGGGCCCAACGGCATGCAGCGCGAGTTCTACACCGTGCCGCAGCGGCGGGCGCAGTGCGTATTCGAGCATGTCTACTTCTCCAGGCCCGATTCGCTGGTCTTCGGCCGCAGCGTGCAGCATTCGCGCGAGATGATGGGTCGGCTGCTGGCCCAGCAGATGCCGGTGGATGCCGATATCGTGGTGCCGATCCCGGACTCCGGCGTAGCCGCCGCGCTGGGCTATTCGCACGCGTCCGGCATTCCGTTCCGCCACGGCCTGATCCGCAACCACTATGTGGGCCGCACGTTCATTGAGCCGTCGCAGGCGATCCGTGACTTCGGCGTGCGCCTGAAGCTGAATCCGGTGCGGGAACTGCTGAAGGGCAAGAGCGTCGTCCTGGTGGACGATTCGCTGGTCCGCGGCACCACTTCGCAAAAGATTGTCCGCATGGTGCGGAACGCGGGCGCACGGGAAGTGCACGTGCGCATCTCGTGCCCGCCGACGCTGTCGCCCTGCTTCTACGGAGTGGATACGCCGACGAAGCGGGAGCTGATCGCCGCCAACCAGACGGTGGACGAGATCCGCGAGTTCATTGGTTCGGACACGCTGGATTACCTGTCGCTGGAGAACCTGGGCAAGGCCGTGGTGGATGACGATCAGCGTTTCTGCTACGCGTGCTACACCGGCAACTACCCCACCGACCTGGTGAATATTGAAGAGCTGATGGTCGCCCGCCCGAATCACTAAGAGCCCATGCCGGAAGTCGCCTCGTCCGCGCTCGCTGTTCCGCACTCGCGGATTCGTGAAATCGCCGATATCGCCATGGGTATGGGCGATGGGGTACTGCGGCTCTACTTCGGCGAATCCAACCTGCCGACGCCCGATTTCCTAAAGCGCGCCGCACAGAAGGCGATGGCCGACGGGTTCACCTACTACACCGAGAACGCCGGGCTGCCTTCGACGCGCCGCATGCTGGCGCGCTACTACGAGGACAAGCACAAGGTCGCAATCGACCCGACGTCTGAGATTGTGGTGACGGCCTCCGGCGTCCAGGCTCTGCACCTGGGCATCCGCTGCGTGCTGAATCCGGGCGATGAAGCCATCGTCCTGACGCCCGCCTGGCAGAACCAGATGTCGATCGCGGAGATGTGCAACGCGACGGCGAAGATGGTGGCGCTGCGCTGCGAGAGCGGCCGGTATCGGGTGGACTTCGACGCGCTGGAAGCCGCGGTGAGCCCGCGGACGCGGCTGCTGGTGTATACGTCCCCGTCGAATCCGCTGGGTTGGGTGGCCAGTGTCGAGGAGCAGCAGAAGCTGCTCGATTTCGCGCGGCGTCACAACCTGTGGCTGCTGGCGGACGAAGTGTATGAGCGGCTGTGGTATCCCGCTGACGGGACGCTGGGCAAGCCGGTGCCGTCGATTCTGCGGTTGTGCACACGAGAGGATGCGGTGCTGGTGGTGCAGTCGTTCTCGAAGAGCTACTGCATGACGGGCTGGCGCGTGGGTTGGCTTGTGGCTCGCAAGGATCTGGCCGGCCGGGCGACGAAGCTGAACGAGTTCATGGTGTCGTGCGCGCCGGCGTTTGCGCAGCGAGCGTCGGAGACGGCGCTGGAGTGGGGCGACGATACAGTCCGCAAGATGCTGGCGCTGTACAAGTCGAACCGCGATTTCTGCCTGCAGGCGTTGCGCAAAGTGAAGGGCGTGACGGTGCCCGAGGCGGAGGGCGCGTTCTATCTTTTCCCTCGCATCGACGGCATGAAGGACTCATTCGAGTTCTGCAAGCGGCTGCTGCTGGACATGAACGTCGGGCTGGCACCGGGCGTAGCGTTTGGCGAAGGCGGCGAGGGTTCGATCCGCATCTGCTACGCGGTGGACCGGCCGATTCTGGAAGAAGCGATGAGCCGCCTGGTCTCCGTACTGCGGAGTTAGGCCCCGGCAGTCGCCCTCCACCTTATTCCGCATTGGCGGATCCTGCCCCTGGATCTTGAGACATTCGTCGCCTATAATCAACCCACCTAAGGTAAGGAGGCAGGCGAAGGATGCATGCCAGCCCTGTTGCCCCGTCCATGTCGGCGGAGCAGTCCGGTCCGTTGCCCAGTGAGCAGCGCGTGGTGAACGACTTCAGTATTCAGGTCGGCACCGTGAACGGCTCGGGCAGCCAAACCGCCAACAATGTGTTGATGCGTTCCATCTTCCAGATGGGCGTGCCCGTTTCGGGCAAAAACCTCTTCCCTTCCAACATCGCCGGGTTGCCCACGTGGTTTACGATCCGCGCCAGCAAGCAGGGGTACATTGGGCGAAAGAAGGAGATCGACTTCCTGGTCGCGATGAATCCGGAGACGGCTCGCGAGGATGTCATGAGCCTGGCTCCGGGGACGGCGGCGGTCTATGACGCTCCGCTGAACCTGAACGAGCTGCGCGATGACATCCACTTCTATCCGGTGCCCTTCGACAAGCTGGTGGCTCCGGTGTGTCCCGAAGCCAAGCTGCGCAAGCTGGTGCGGAACATGATCTATGACGGCGTGGTGGCGCACCTGCTGGGCATCGATCTGGAAGAGATGCGCAAGGCGCTCTACAAGCAGTTTGGAGAAAAGAAGAAGAAGGCGGCGGAGCTCAACTGGGGCGCGGTGCTAGCCGGGCGCGACTACGCGGAAAAGAACCTGGTCAAGACCGATCCCTACTGGGTGGAGCCGATGGACAAGACGGCGGGCAAGCTGATCCTCGACGGCAATACCGCCGCGGCGCTGGGCTGCCTGTTCGCCGGTGTCACGGTGCTGACGTGGTATCCAATTACTCCGTCGTCCTCGCTGGCGGAAGCCCTGATCAGCTACCTGGGCCGGTTCCGGCACGACGAAGAGACGAAGAAGGCCACCTATGCGGTGGTGCAGGCGGAGGACGAGCTGGCCTCGATCGGCATGGCGATTGGCGCAGGCTGGGCGGGTGCGCGGTCGATGACGTGCACGTCGGGCCCGGGCGTGTCGCTGATGTCGGAGTTCATCGGGCTGGCGTACTTCGCGGAGATCCCGGTGGTGGTGGTGGATGTGCAGCGGGTGGGGCCGTCGACCGGGCTG
This sequence comes from Paludibaculum fermentans, assembly GCF_015277775.1. Lineage (NCBI taxonomy): Bacteria > Pseudomonadati > Acidobacteriota > Terriglobia > Bryobacterales > Bryobacteraceae > Paludibaculum > Paludibaculum fermentans. Next base: position 6,925,071 of record NZ_CP063849.1, on the reverse strand, counting down.
CCGACGCGCACGATGCAGGGCGACATCCTGAACAATGCGCTGCTGTCGCATGGGGACACGCATCATCCTGTGCTGTTCCCGTCGTCGCCGGAAGAGTGCTTCACGATGGCGCAGGAGGCGTTCGACCTGGCGGAGCAGTTCCAGACTCCGGTGTTCATGAACATGGACCTGGACCTGGGCATGAACAATTGGATGTCGGAGGCGTTCCCTTACCCGGAGAAACCGCTGGTGCGCGGCAAGGTGCTGGATGCGGAGGCGCTGCGGCAGTTGGGCGGCTTCGCCCGGTACAAGGACGTGGATGGAGACGGGATCCCGTACCGCACGCTGCCGGGTACGAATCACGCGGCGGCGGCGTATTTCACACGCGGCACGGGCCACAACGAGAAGGCCGGGTATAGCGAGCGCGAGGACGACTGGATCCACAACATGGACCGGTTGAACCGTAAGTTCGAGAACATGCGGACGCAGGTGCCGGCCCCGGACGTGCACTACATGGAAGGTGCGAGGGTGGGCCTGGTGTGCTGCGGGACGTCGCGATATGCAGTGCGCGAGAGCCGGGACCAACTGTCGCGGGAGCGCGGGATGAATCCGAGCTGGCTGCGGCTGCGCGCGTATCCGTTCAGCAAAGAGCTGGAGGAGTTCATCGACCGGCACGAGCGCGTCTATGTGGTGGACCAGAACCGGGACGCTCAACTGCTGATGCTGATGCGCATGGAGATGACTCCGGAGCGCATTGGGAAACTGCGGAGCGTGCGGTATTACGGCGGGCTGCCGCTGGATGCGCGCACGGTGACAGACGAGATCGTCCGGCAGGAGGGGTTATGAGTACAACTCCGGCACCACCGCGAAAGACGAACCGGATCGGGTTGGACGTATTGCCGTACCGCGGCGGCAGGACGACGCTATGCGCGGGCTGCGGGCACAACTCGATTACAGAGCGGCTGATTGAAGCGTATTACGAGATGGGCGTGGAGCCCTGGCGGGTGGCGAAGATGTCGGGGATCGGGTGTTCGTCGAAGACCCCGGCGTATTTCCTGAGCCAGTCGCACGGGTTCAATGCGGTGCATGGGCGGGCTCCGGCGGTGGCGACCGGCGCGCTGCTGGGGAATCACACGCTGCAGTGCGTAGTGATCAGCGGCGACGGGGATACGGCGTCGATCGGCATCGGGCAGTTCATGCACATGCTGCGGCGCAATGTTCCGTTGACGTACATCATCGAGAACAACGGCGTATACGGGTTGACGAAGGGGCAGTTCTCGGCGACGGCCGACGTGGGGTCGAAGCTGAAGACGGGCATCGTGAACGAGATGCATCCGATTGACTGTTGCCTGATGGGAATCGAGCTGGGGGCGACGCTGGTAGCGAGGTCGTTCTCGGGCGATAAACGGCAGTTGAGCGCAATTCTGAAAGCAGCGATCGCGCACAACGGGCTGTCGGTGATCGATGTGATTTCGCCCTGCGTGACGTTCAACGATCACGTGGGGTCGACGAAGTCGTATGCGTGGATGAAGGATCACGAAGAGCCGCTGCACGAGTTGGATTTCGTGCCGGGCTTCTCGGAGATCGAAGTGGAGCTAGAGGAAGGCGAGTCGCGTGTGGTGGTATTGCACGACGGCTCGCGGGTGCTGTTACACAAGCTGGAGCACGACTACGACCCGACGAACCGCTTCCACGCCGTGGAGGTACTGCATGAGGCCACACGGCGGCAGGAGGTTCTGACGGGCATCATCTACCTGGACAACAAACGCGCCAACTTCACCGAGACGCTGGACATGGTGGATGTACCGCTGGCGACATTGCCAATGGAACGGGTGCGGCCGACGAGACAAGTGCTGGAACAGATCATCGAGGAGTTTCGCTAGTCATGAAGCCAACCGCGAAAATCGGGTCTCTCTTGGGAGCCAAGGGCTCCGCCATCTGGGCGGTGGAGCCGAAAGCGACTGTATACGACGCCATCGCCATGATGGCTGAAAGAGGCGTGGGCGCACTGCTGGTGATGCACGAAGGGCGCCTGGCCGGGATCGTCAGCGAGCGCGACTACACGCGCAAGGTGATCCTCAAGGGACGCTCCTCCAAAGAGGAACTGGTGGAAGAGATCATGACAGCCAATGTGACGACGGCTACACCGGAGCATACGGTGGAGGGGGCGATGCGGCTGATGACGGAGCGGCGGATCCGCCACTTGCCGATCCTCGAAGGCGAGAGAGTGGTGGGCGTTGTTTCGATCGGCGACCTGGTGAAGTGGACGATCTCCGCGCAGGAGGAGACGATCGCGCACCTGACGAACTACATTTCGGGGGGGTACGGGGTGGCCTCGTAGGCCCCGGGGGGTGGGGGACGTTCCCGCCCTGTCCACTCTTCGGGCATCGTTGAATGCCGCTGCAGATTCGATTTTGGGACAGGGGATGAACGTCCCCACGCGCTAGCGCTTCTGGCAGGCCGGGCAGAAGTGCGTGCCGCGCTGGCCGACTACGATGCGGTGGATGGGTTTGCCGCATTGGAGACAGGGTTCGCCTTCGCGGCCGTAGACACGATGGAAGCGCTGGAAGCTGCCGGCGCGGCCTTCCGCGTCCACATAGTCAGAGATAGAGGATCCTCCCGCCGCTATCGCCTCTGCCAGCACTTCAATGATGGTGGCGTGGAGGAGTTGCGCGCGGCGGGCAGAGAGGCCGGAGGACTGCGCCAGCGGGTGAATGCCCGCGCGGTGGAGCGCTTCGTCCACATAGATGTTGCCCAGGCCGCCGATGAACTGCTGGTTGAGAAGCAGCGGTTTGACGTGTGCGCGGCGGGCGCGGAGGCGCTGGGCGAAGGCGGCGGGCTGGAGGTCGAAGGGTTCCGGACCCAGAGCCGCGACGTTGGCGGGGAGCTCGGGCGACCAGAGGAAGCGGCCGAACTGGCGGACGTCGTCGAAGATGAGTGTGCCGGGGTCGAGCGTCAGGATGGCGCGGGCAAAGGGTCCAGGGACGGCGTCGAAGAGGAGCTTGCCGGTCATGCGCAGGTGGACCGAGAGGAAGCCCTGGTCGAGGTCGAACACAAGATACTTGGCGGCGCGGCGGAGGTCCACGATGGTGCGGCCGGTGAGGCCGGCGGCCATGGCTTCGGGCTGATGTCCGGCGGCGTATGGGGAGAGGTAGCGGGCCTCGAGGATGCGGCGGCCGGCTACGCGCGGGCGCAGCGTGCGGACGATGGTCTCGACTTCGGGGAGTTCAGGCATCGACGAAGACGTCGTCTCCCTGGATGACGACGGGGTAGCGGGTCAGGGTGATGTCGGAGTTGTAGTCGAGGCAACCTTTGTCACAGCGGAACTCCCAGGCGTGCCAGGGGCAGACGATGCGGCCGTCGACGAAGTTGCCCTGCCAGAGGGGTCCGTTGCGATGGGGGCAGAGGCCGTCAAAGGCGTGCACGGTGCCCTGATCGTTGCAGATGACGAGATCCTTGCCGTCGATGGTGGCCGGGATCATGGTGCCCGGCGGGAGAGAAGTAAGCGTTGTTACGCGGACCAATGCCATTCCTCTTTATGGTGGCACGGCGGGCGGGTGCGGTCCTAGATTGCCTGGTTACTTCAGCTCCCTGGACTCGAGCTGATCGAAGCGTCCGTCGGGCGCAACAGAGGAGTCGCGCGTGACGAGGCCCCGAACGTCTTTCAACCGCATGCTGATGGCTCCGGCTGCTTTCTGGGCCTGGACGTGGTCGAGTTCGATGCCTGTGACGTCTTCGAGAACAAAGGCGGGCCGGGTGTCGTCCCTGGCGAAGGTCAGCCGGATGTGGTCCATTTCGATGCCTTTGGCGTGGCGGAGGAAAAAGCCGTAGGCGGGCAGGAGGCCGAACATGGAGGGCTCAGGGTATTCCTTCTCGCGCTCGGGCGTGGCGTAGGCTTCGCGCGGGGGGATTCCGCCCTGGGCCCGGAAGAAGAAGGTGTTGACGAGGTTGGCAGGCTGTTTGGCGGTGTCGTCGAGGGTGAGGCCGCCGCGGTAGTGGATGGTGATGTGGCTGAGCTTCACGTCCTCGATCTCGTGGCCGGGGATGCCGCTGAGGATGGAGCCGTAGCGGGGGTCGGCATCGGAGACGACGACGTTGGAGATGCTGACGCGGCGGATGGCGCCGACGGGGGTGCCTTCGGGGGCGCGCATGCGGGCTCCGAGGCGGAGGAAGATGGGCGCGTTGGAGACGTCGCGCATGGTGAGGTTGGAGACGGCGACATCCTCGATGCGGCTGCCGTCGACGGACTCGAGAGCGAGGCCGCGGGAGCGGTCGAAGACGATGTTGGAGATGGTGATGTTGCGGAAGTCGCCTTCTGACTCGGTGCCGAGTTTGATGCGGCCGGTGGGGCCGTCGCGATCGGGGGCGCGGGTGAGGGTGCGCTTGTTGGTGCCATCGAGCAGGGAACCGATGTCGTAGCCGGCGACCAGGCAGTTGGTGATGGTGACGTTTTCCGTGGGCTTGGCAGAGCCGAGGCCGTGAGAGGTCTTGAGGACGATGGCGTCGTCATTGGGCGAGTTGACGCTGCAGTTGGAGATGCGGACGTTGCGGCAGGAGTCGATGTCGAGGCCGTCGCGATTGGTGTCGATGCGGAGGTTGTCGATGGTGAGGTTTTCGACTCCGGTGGCGAGGACTCCGAAGTGGCCGCCGTTGAGGATCGAGAAGTCGCGCAGGGTGACGTTGCGGCAGAGCTTGAGGGCGATGGTCTTGTTGCCGCCCTGCTGGCGCTCGCCGCGGGTGAGGCCTTTGCCGTGGAGGAGTCCGGGGCCGGTGATGGCGATGTCTTCCAGCGACTCGCCCCAGATGAGCGAGTTGTGCCAGTGGCTGTGGCCGAAGTCCTGGAACTTGGTGGACTCGTTGGGCTCGGGCGGATCGAAGGCGGGTCCGTCGCTGGAGGCTTCGATGACGGAGCCGCTGTCGAGCTGGAGCGTGATGTGGCTCTTCAGGCGGATCGAGCCGGAGAGGTAGGTTCCGGCGGGTACGATGACAGTGCCGCCCCCGGCCGCGGCCGCGGCTTCGATGGCCTTGTTGATGGCGGGGCTGTCGAGGGTCTTGCCGTCGCCGGCGGCTCCGAAGTCCTTCACATTGAAGGTGGCGGCCTGGGTGGCCAGGGCGAGTAGCGCGAGGGCGAGCGGGCGGAGTCCGGAATGAAGGCGCATGGATGAGTCCTACTTTCGTGAAGGTCCGCTGATGGCTGGGGGTATCCTATCGCGTGCCGGGGTGGGTGTGGGCTGGCCGGCGGAGCCCAGTTGGGGCGGGGCGGTCTGGCCGCAGCAGCGTTTGTACTTGAGGCCGGAGCCGCAGGGGCACGGGGCGCTGCGCGGGGTGGCTGAGGGCTCGGAATTGGGTTCGTCCGTCAATTTCGGGGTTTCGAGGCGGGCGGGGCCGGTGGTTGGAGGGGCGGCCCGAAACAAGAGGGGGAGTTCGGTGACGGCGCGGTGGCGGTCTTTCCGGTCGCGATCGTGCTGGTAGCTGGACCAGCCGCGATAGGCGCGGTCGTATTGGGCCTGAAAGCGGGTTTCAAACTGGAGAAGTTGTGCGAACAGGCGGGATTCCCGGAGAAGTGTGTCGTGGGCGAGCACCTGCAGTTCGAGGCCGGCGGCCTGGGGGTGGGCGGCTCGAAGCTGGTCGATCTTGGAGGTGAGCAGGTGTTCCTGGTAGAGGCGGGCGCGGCGGAGGCGCCATTCGGCGTCGGCCATTTCGCGGACGTAGCGGAGCTCGGTGAGGTCGTCGGGGCCGAGGTGATGGACGAGTTCGTCGTGGAGGGCCTGGTATTCGGCGGGGTCATCGCCGGGGAGGAGCACGGACTGGGAGCGGAAGCCGTGACGGAGGTTGTTCTGGGCGGAGCGGGCCTTCCCGGCGAGGGAGGCGGGTCCGGTGGATAGCAAGGCGTTGGCCTGATTGGCGCTGACCTGAGCGGCGGAAGCCATAGGGCATCTCCTGGAAAAAGTAAAGGCCGGCGTAGTTGCCGGCCCGATTCCACAGTAGCTGGGTGGGGCAAGGGCGATTCGCCATTTCTTCTCATGGCGATGAAGAAACTAAAGGAGATAAATATCTGGAACGGTGGTGACTGGCTTTTGCTACGAATGTAGAAATAGGGGATAAGGGGGTGCGTGGGGCGATTTTGGCGCGTAGGGGGGAAGATGGTACACTATGGAAGAAAGCGGGCCACCCTAGCTCAGTTGGTAGAGCGGCTGATTCGTAATCAGCAGGTCGCCAGTTCGATCCTGGCGGGTGGCTCCAGTTGAATATTTACGGTTTACCGGCCCGCCATTGGCGGGCTTTGGTGTTTTTGGTGGCAGATTTGTCAGCAACCGATGGGAGTGGGGCGACGAACAAGCACCCTCGCTAAACTGAGTAGCATGTTCGCGAGGATTCTGACGAAGGTGCTGACGATCGCCGCATTGACCGAGTCGGCCTTCGCCCAGAACCCGTCCTCATATTATTTCGATTACAGTGCACTAGAAGTCCTCGCCCAGGACCCCTTGATCCGGCTGCCGGTTGTACCAAATCCGGGTCTCCCGCAGGAAGTTGAAGCGCGGCCGCTATACTCATTCGTGCGGGCGATGGAACAAAACTATCGTGGTCTCCGTGGGCGAGTTCATGGCGTGCATTGAGGCGCCTGATATTTGCGGAAGTCCGGTAGCGCCCACGTGATCAACGCCGAACCCAGCACGCAGAGGACTCCCCCGGCAACGACGGATGGCCCGAGGCCCAATAGGCGGGCAGCGAAGCCTGCTTCGGCATTGCCAAGATAGGGACCGCTGAGATAACTCACCATCTCAATTGCCGCAGTGCGTCCACGAAGGCGGGCAGGGATTGTCTGGTTCCACACGGTCATTCGGAAGATACCGCTGACCATGTCCGCGGCACCGGCCAGAGCAAGAAACAGCAAGGCCAGCCAGAGGTTGGCCGACAGGCCAAAGCCGACGATGGCGAGGCCCCAGAGAGCGGCTGCCCACGCGATGGCGAGGCCGTGGCGCCGGATGCGTGTGGCCCAACCGGAGGTGAGGCTCAGCACAAGCGCACCCGCTGGTCCGGCGGCGTAGAGCCAGCCCACGTTCTGAGCTCCGAACGCGTCTCCGAAGGCCGGGAACAGCGCGTTGGGCATGCCAAAGAACATGGCATTCATATCGATGAGATAGGTGCCCAGCAGATCCTTGCGCTGGAGGGCGTAGCGCCAGCCTTCGGCCAGAGTGTGCCAGGTGAGAGCGCCTTCCTCGCCGCCCCTAAATTCTTTGCGTGTCATTGCCAGGAGGGCTGCGATGCCGCAGAGGTAGGTGGCGGCGTCGATGCCAAAAGCGGCGGCGGGGCCGTAAGTGACTGCGATCCAGCCGGCTATGCCGGGGCCGAGGATGTGGGCGGCAGTGCCGCGGATTGAATTGAGCGCGCTGACGGCAGGCATCTCCTCTGAGCGGAAGAGTTGGGGCGTCATGGCTTCCATGGAGGGGCGATGGACGGAGTTGAGTGCAGCGAGCAAAGCTGCGGTGACAAATAGCAGCCACACGTGAGGTCGAGGCAGGAGCGCGTTCAGGGTGAGTCCGGCGATCGTGACGGCCATGAGCGATTCCGCCCCGAGGATGAGGTCGCGGCGGTTGAGGCGATCGGCGAGTGCGCCGCCGAGAAAGGCGACCAGGAGCATCGGCACGAATTCGGCGACGCCGAGCAATCCAACCATCGCGGTGGAACGGGTGAGCTGGTACATCTGGACGGGAAGTACGACGTAGGTCAATGCGGATCCGAAGCCCGAAATCAACTGCCCGACGTAGAGCAGGCGGAAATCGCGGGAGCGCTTTAGCGGAGAGAGGTCGGGAAGGAGATCGAGCATTGGTTGGCAGGACCCATTGTCGCGCGGAGGCTCGGTGCACGGCAGCTCACGCGACTGAATTGCGCGGGCAAGACCGTTGTGATTGACGCTGCGTCATGAAGTTATCCGTGCGTTCTGGGTTCTCCGAAGAGCTGAACCGGCTTGCTGTGCACGGCGAACGCCGGTGCAACTACCATCTGGAAGCCTCCGGGCGACACCCGAGCCGGGCACTCCGGCCAAATCACCCGGATCGGGAACAACCACCTTCCCAACTCGGCCCGGAAGCGGCGTGGGCAAGAGTACTGCACTGACCCCAGTTGGCTGACTATCCCGAACTCTCCGAAGATGGGAATCGCCTCCGGTCGTTTTGCAGTGAAACAAGGGTAGGTGAGCCACATGAAGAGATCGAGGACGGCCGGCGCGGCGGCCAGCAGTTTCACGGCTTCGAGATCGGTCGGGATCGGATGGGTCAGAATCTCCTGGTAGAGCTCGTCGCCAAGCCCGACGCGACCGAAGTTCCAAAACCCTGCAGGCAGTCGGTAGCATGCCTGCCAGAGGCAGTCACTGGACTACGGAAGCACCACTGGCAGCGCTTTCAGGAGACCCGCTGATAGGATAGCCGGGTGCAAGCCGCTCGCGCCACGAGCTTCATCGTCAAGTGCGTTTGACTCCGGCGCCGCACCGCGATAGACTCGCTGCTGGCCTGAATGCAAGCGCATGCAATCCCCCTGGTGGGTGCACCTAGTATCTCCGGGGTTGGCATTCTGGCTGGGAGTCTCGCCAAATGAGTTTTGATTCGGTCCTCCGTTCGGTAGCCGCCACTGGCGCATCCATTGTCCTTTGCGCCGTCTCGATGTGGGCCCAACCGGCCGCCCGGAAACCAGGCCCCGTCATTGGCAAGGCTCCCCGTTACATCAATCCCTTGCCCATCGAAGCATCATCCGGGGACGGTTCGCCGCAGGGAGTCAATCTCGGCGACGTCACCGTGGTGAAGTCACGGGATCTTTATTATTTCTTCGGCACCGGCGGCGGCGCCTGGGTATCGAAGAACCTCCTGGATTGGAAATACCAGGCGGTTGAGGTGCGCGGCGGCCGTTTACCGGTCGCCCCCCACGTGGTCGAGTACAACGGCGCCTTCTACATGTCCGGCAACGATGCGCCGCTCTACAAGGCCCCCGCCATTCTAGGCCCCTATGAAGTATTGGGACCCTGGAAGAACGAGAAAGGCGAACCGTGGACCGGCGTCTCGAACGGCAAGTCCTGGAAGGGCGCCTTCGACGTGGACATCTACATTGACGACGACAACAAGCCGTACCTCTACTTCCCCGGCAGGTCCACCGACGGCATCTACGTCGCCCCGCTCGACTCGAAGGACCTCACCCGTTTTGCCGCTGCACCCAAACACCTGTTTGGCTTCCAGTCCGAGCACGTCTGGGAAAGGTGGGGCGAGAACAATGAATACCTCTACACGGCCTGGATCGAAGGCCCCTGGGTTTTCAAGCGCAACGGTATCTACTATCTGGAATACAGCGCGTCCGGCACGCAGTGGATGAGCTACGCCAGCGGCGTCTACACGTCCAGGAGCCCGCTGGGGCCGTTCACGTACTCCCCGCGCAACCCGCTGCTGCGCAAGACCACCGGCATCGTCACCGGGCCCGGCCATGGCTGCGTGGTGAAGGGGCCGGACGGCAACTGGTGGGTCTTCTACACGATTGTGATGTCGAATCCTCCCGGAGGCCGCCGCCTGGGCATGGATCCGGTGGGCTTCGACGCCCAGGGCAACATGTACGTGCGGGCGGTGACCGAAACGCCACAATGGGCGCCCGGGGTGGTGGCCAATCCCGTGCGCGATGGCGACTCGGGTTCCATCCCGCTCACCGTCAACAAAATGCGCGCCATGAACCAGCATGGCAGTGCTTCCAGCCAGCGCCCGGGCCGCGATGCTGCCTACGCCGTGGATGGCACCAATGGCGCCTGGTGGGAGCCGGCCGAGGAGGACAAACAACCTTCCATCACGGTGGATCTCGGCTCCATCACCGAGTTTGAAGACCCGCAATATTTCTCCGTCGACTCCAGTCGAATCGAGTTTGGCACCGGCCCACGAGGCGGTTTCGGGCCGCGTGCAGCCGCGCCCGCGCTGGTGACGGGCAGCCCCGCGTTTCGCTACAGAATTGAGACATCCAAGGACGGCAAGACGTTCGACACCATCCTCGACAAGACCAACAATAGCGTCACCCGATACACGGAATTCGACGAACTCCCGCCCACGGTTTGCCGCTATGTCCGGCTGACCATCACGGACTGGCCCCACGTGGGCGCAACGCCATTGGGCGTCCTGGAATTCACCGTCTTCGGCAGAGCGGTGGAGAACGCCAAGCGCTAACGGGCATGGAAGGAGATTCGGCAGGATGAGGCTCAATCTCACGCATGCGCCGCGACATCCACGGCCGGTGGCTGACAGGGTGGCAATCGCTGCGCGATTCTGCCGTGAGGAACCACAGATGAAGGCCCCAAACGTCTACTGCCGAATCGGATTGTGCCGGTGACTGCCGTGGTGCCCGGGGTCACACCGGACTTCACGCGGACATTCCCGCCCTATTCCAGCACCGTTCTCGAACTGAATGGCAAGTAGTGACTTGATGTTGAACTTAAGCAAGGAGCGATCAATGAAGAGATTATTGCCCATCCTCGGGCTGGCGCCATTGTTGTTGGGCTTCCTGGTCACCGCGCAAGCGCCGCCGGGGATGCCGACGGCTGCAGAGCGAGAAGCGCAGGCCAAGGCGGCCATCGAAGCGGCCAAAGCCCCGCCGGTGGAGGATTTCAAGCCCTCCTCCCTGAACCAGAAGGGCAAGGACTTTCCCGCCGTCAACTCCGAACGGCGCATTCGCGCCCGTGTGGTCGCGCCCGATGCCCACTCCGTCGCGCTCGACATTGGGGCCGTCAAGTACCCTCTGACCAAGGGTGAGGACGGAGCCTGGGTGGGGGCGTCCATCCCTCAGGACGCGGGCTTCCACTACTACCAGATCGTGGTGGATGGGGCTCAGGTTCCGGATCCCAACAGCCTCTACTTCTACGGCGCGAGCCGCTGGGGCAGTGGAGTCGAAGTACCCGCCACCGACCAGGACTTCTATGCCCTGAAAAACGTCCCGCATGGCCAGTTGAGGGAAACTCCGTTCTATTCCAAACGCTCCGACGCCGTGCTGCGCTGCTTCGTCTACACCCCGCCGGATTATGAGAAGAATCCGGCAAAACGGTATCCAGTGCTGTACCTCCAGCATGGCGGAGGCGAAGACGAAACGGGCTGGGGCAGCCAGGGGAAAACCGGGCTGATTATGGATAACCTGATCGCCGCGGGCAAGACCAAGCCGTTCATCATCGTGATGGCCAGCAGCTATGTCCCCGGCGCCCAGATGGGCCCGCCCCGGCCGCCGGCTCCAGCCGCCCAGCCCGGCGCAGCGACGCGTCCGGCCGGTGCCGGGGGCATGCCCCGCTTCAATTTCAGCGCGTTCGAGCGCGTACTCCTCGACGAGTTGATTCCCTTCGTTGATGCCAATTTCCGCACGCAAGCCGATCAGCTGCATAGGGCGATGGCCGGCCTCTCGATGGGCGGGATGCAGACGAAGCAGATCACCCTGGCGAACCTGGACAAGTTCTCGCACATCGGCATCTTTAGCGGAGGCAGCATCGCGTCTTCGGATATAACCGACATCGACGGCTTCAAGAAGAGCGTCAAGCTCGTGTTTGTCAGCTACGGCAGCCGCGAGAGAGGCGCAACTGGCAAAACCAACGTGGAAGCTCTACAACAAGCGGGGGTGAAGAGCGTGTTTTATGAGTCACCCGACACCGCTCACGAGTGGTTGTCCTGGCGGCGCAGCCTGTACCAGTTTGCGCCGCTGCTCTTCCAGGAATAGAAGAGCAAGGAGGCCCGCGGTTGATTCGGCCGCGGGCCTTACGGTTCGAGAGGCTCCGCGAGTGGCAAGGTAGCGCGTCTTGTCTTTCCCACTCTTGAGGTTTCGACATGGGATCACCGAGCACTTCATGCAAGTAATGCTCGACGCGACTGGCAAGACTGTAGGCGGGATTCATAACCAGATGCCAGCACGACAACACTTGCATGGTTATCGTGCAAGCGTGTGTTATGCCGCGATCCACCAATGAAAATAGAACTCGCTCCACACGGCGGTGAGGCCGCGTGGAGCGAGTTGGGTTTCATCGACGCCGCAGTCTTTCGACGACGGGTCAGTTGGCGAACTGGATCTTGAAGCCGGTCGCAGCTGATGCCGGTAGCGCGGCCGGAACCGTGATTACCAGGGCATCGGCTTCCTGTTTATAGGCGAGCTTCTTTTTGCTTCCGAGCAGATGGACGGAGGCTACGGCCTTGTCCGCCAGTTTCGCGTTGCTGCCGAGCGAGAGGATCCGGAGTTCCTTCGCCGGCGTCCCCAAGCAGAACGCATAGAGCGTTTTGGCGTCCTTCGAGGTGGTGAAGCGGAAGTCCTCGGCCGTGTAGCCCTTGTCGGGTACGTCCTTGAGACCGCCAAACCGGCCCTCTTCCTGCGACTTGGTGCTGGGCCCCTCGCCGTAGGCTTTCCAAGGGCGGGTGGCGTAGATGCCTTCACCGTTCACGGCGATCCAGGCTCCGATTTCGTCGAGAGTCTTGAGCATGTCCGGCTCCAGGTCGCCTTCGGGCGTCTGCACGATGTTGATGAGGAGATTGCCGTTCTTGCTCACGATATCGGTGAGCATGCGCACGATCTCGCCGGAGCTCTTGTACTTCTGCCCAGTGCGGTAATACCAGTCTCCGATGGAGGTGTCGGTCTGCCAGGGCTCGGGGCTGATGCCCTTGTCCACGCCGCGCTCGATATCGCGTACCCATTTGCCGCCGGAGACCTGCTTGCAGTTGTACACCGCTTCGAGTTTGCCCCCGTTTTTGGCCATGTCGTGGTTGTAGAAATGGGCCAGCATGCTGCGGCCAACGTCGCCGAAAGGCAGGGGGCTGTCGGAATAGAGGAGGTCCGGGTTGTAGCCGTCGATCAGTTCCTTGATGCGATCGAACCACTCGCGCTGCCAGACGGGATTCTTGGTGAGCCAGGCCTTGTCGTCCGGATCGGCCTTGCCGTGATAGAGCTCGGCGTACTTGGGGTCGGCGCCGTCGTAGGGGACTCCGGCCATGGGTCCGGTGGCGTCTGAGCCGTGGCTCACCTGGAACCAGGTGTAGCTGGCTCCGAGATGTTCAGAGACTCCGAAGCGCAGTCCCTGCTTCTTCGCCGCCTTCTGCCAGAGCCCGACCACATCCTTCTTCGGCCCCATGTTCACGGAGTTCCAGGGATGGAGCTTCGAGTTCCAGAGGAAGAAGTTGTCGTGGTGCGTGCCCATGCTGACGAAGTACTTCGCGCCAGCCTTTTTATAGAGGGTCATGAGCTGGTCCGGATCCCACTTCTCAGCCTTCCAGAGGGGAATGATGTCCTTGTAGCCGAACTTGGAGGGATGGCCGTAGTGTTCGACGTGATACTTGTTGTCTGGGTCCTGGCCGGCGGGCGCGCCGGTCCTGCGGTTCACGCTGTCGTGATCGTACATCTTGCGGGCGTACCAGTCGCCCTGGCGGGGTACGGCCTGCGGACCCCAGTGTGACCAGATGCCGAACTTGGCGTCGCGGAACCATTCCGGATACTGGTATTGCTGGAAGGAATCGTCGTTCGGTTTGAACTTGCCTTCGGTAATGGGGAGATTGGCGATGGGATCGGGCTTGCGGTCCTGCGCCTGAAGCTGAGCGACCGAGGATGACAGTGCCAACACCGTCAAGAGAGTTCTAGTTGTTGTGTACATGTCGATGCTCCAAAACATACGAGCGGTGAGAATTCGTGAACCGGCGGCGATCCGGCAAGCGGTGGGTGGTCCTCTTCATAGGCCGATCTTGAAGGTGTAGGCGTATTTGCCGGCCTGGGTGGCGGGCGCTTCGATGCGGAGGCCTTCGGCGCCCTGCGTCCACTTCAGCGGCACGCCGCCCAGCAGCGAGACACTCTTCACCTGTGTGCCTGCCAGGCTCTTCACCAGCCAATGCCCGGATTGAGGCCAACCGAGCGCGATGGCATAGAGGGCGTCACCTTTACGCGTGAAGCGAATGTCCTCCGCCCCGCACTCGTCGAACCGCCAGCCGGTGTGCTGTCCGTTGTTGGTGATCAGCTTTTCGGTAGAGCCCTCGGTGTGGACTTTCCAGGTGCGCGTGCCGTAGATGGCCTCGCCGTTCACCTTCAGCCACTCCCCCATCTCGCGCAGAATCGTCTTCTGATTCGCGGGGATTTCGCCGCTGGCTTTGGGGGCCAGCGACAGGAGCAGACCGCCGCCGCGGCTGACGCGGTCGATCAGGCCATGGAGGACTTCGCGCGTGGTGAGCAGCTTCATGCCATCGACGTAGCTCCAGGTGCCCCTGGCGATGCTCAGGTCGTCGATCCAGGGGCGATCCACCTCCGCGGGGCGGTCGCGGCCGGCCTCAAAGGTGAGCATGCCGAACTGGCGTGGGAAATTGTATTCCTTGATCGTGCCGAACTTGTTCAGCACTTCCACCTGGGCCGGCCACTTCGCGCCGGCGTTGAAGTAGTGGGCGAGGGAGTTCCGGACGTAGGTCTCGACTCCGGGTGAGGTGAAATCGCCTCCGTCGAACCACAGGACGTCGGGCCGGTAGTTGTCCATCAACTCGAGCAGCTTCGCCTGCCACTTCTCCATGAAGTCGGATTTCCGGCCGGTGAACTCATTCCAGTAGAGATCGGCATAGCGGGGGTCATAGATGTCGAAGTTTGCTTTGCGCTGCTCGTCCACGAAGGAGCGGTCGGCCGGGAGATACCAATTGAACGTGCGCATGTGATGCTCGGTGGCGACGATCTTCAGGCCCCTGGCCCGCAGGGCTTTCACCAGTTCCCCATAGAGGTCGCGCTTGGGTCCCATTTCCGCGGAGTTCCAGCGGCTCACTTTGCTACGCCATAAGAGAAAACCGTCGTGGTGGACAACGGCCGTGCCGGCGTAACGGGCACCGGACTGTTGAATGATTGCAGCCCACTCGGCGGCGTCGAACTTCTCCGCTTTGAACAGGGGCACGAGGTCCTTGTAGCCGAAGCTGTCCTGTGTGCCATAGGTCTTGCGGTGGTGCTGGTAAGTGCCGTAGATGTCCTTGGGATCGTACATCCGCCGGCCATACCATTCGGTGCCGAAGGCGGGCACGGAGTAGACGCCCCAGTGCGCATAAATGCCGAACTTGGCATCCTCGAGCCAGGCGGGCACTTCGTGCGCGGCCAGGGAACTCCAGGTGGCTTCCACGGGCTTGCCGGGCTGTACCTGCTGGGCACTCGCGGCCAGCATCGGGATCAGCACCATCCAGGTCGTTTTCACCGCGGCTCTCCTTCCTGCCAGCCCCGCATGCGCGATTCCGCGCGAGGTGAGCAGTGGGAGCATTGTATCGCTTGCAGAGCCAATCTGTAAACGATAAAGTAAACGCTACAGTACAAGAGATACCGGTCGAGGCTGGCTGGCATTTCGGGCCTGTGTGACCGTGGTGAAACAACGAGACCAATACCGATATTGAGAGCCTAAAATAGACATTGGCAGAGGCTAAAGGCAGAGAAGGAGGCAGCATGATCTCTCGACGTGAAATTCTGAGTGTGTTGGGCGCGGTTCCGGCCGCAGGAGTCCTGGGCCCCGGACCGCTGTTCGCACAGGCGGCCACCACGTTTCCCAAGCGGCTATTGGGGCGCACCGGGCGGACAGTAGTACCGCTCGCCCTGGGCGGCCAGGCGTCGCTGCAGTGGACGAAGCCGGGCATCGATCCGGCCGACATCATCGTCAGAGCAGTCCAACTCGGGCTCAACTACCTCGACACGGCCAATGCCTATGGGCCGAGCCAGATGAATTACGGCGAGGCCTTCCGCCGCCTGCATCTGACGCCTTCCGACACGAGCTACGACCGGGCGCTGCGACAGAAGCTCTTCGTCGCGACAAAGACAGGTCGGCGCCTGGCCCTGGATCCCAGCGGTTCCGGGCTGACCGCCGTCGACGAGCTGAAACGCTCGCTCACGCAGATCTTCGGTGACGGCAAGGGCTTCATCCCCGAGGGCGCCTATGTGGACTCGATCCAGATCCACAATCTGACGACGCTGGAGCAGGTGAACCAGGTATACGAAGGATTTGCCGAGCGCGGCTCGAAGCGGCCGGAGAGAATCGGCGCGCTGGCGGGCCTGCTCGACTATCGCGACGGCACCAACTACACCGGCCTGAATCCCGAGCGCCGGCACTATGTGAAGCACATCGGCGTGACCGGGCACCAGAGCTCGCCGGTGTTGATGAGCGCCATCCGGCGCGATTCCGAGAATGTGATCGACACCGTGCTGGTCGCGCTGAACGCCAATGACCGGCTGTGCAGCTCACACCAGAACAACGTCCTGCCCTTGGCCATTTCACGCGGGCTGGGCGTGATCGCGATGAAAGTGTTCGCCGACGGCGCGTACTATGGCAAGCAGCCGCGTTTCTCACGCACGCCGGATGACGTCATTTTGTCGGTAGGAAATCAAGAAGCAGTCGCCTACTCCGACCTGGTGCGTTACTCCGTATCGCTGCCGGGCGTTTCGTGCGCCATCATCGGCACCGGCATGATCAACCGGGAGAAGCCCGAGGCCGACCAGATGGTGGCCAACCTGACGGCCGCGATGAGCGACCTGCCCTCCGAAATCGAGCGGGTCCGGATTGAGAAGGATTCCGAGGCGCGGCACGGTGCGGCGACGAACTACTTCCAGGAGAAGACGAACACGCTGGTGCAGCCTGTCTCAGTGAACCTGAAGCGCGACAGCGACCGGGTGATCGTGGAATGGACCACGGCGCTGGCCGGCCGGGAGCCGCTGCAATCCTACGAGGTCCGGGCCGGCGGCAAGGTGCTGCTGTCGCTGCCGTTCCGGCCGCAGATGTATGAACTGCCCCTGTCGGTGTCGCTACCGGCATCGGCGATCGGGGATGCCACCGTGACGGTGGTGGCGTCTCCAGCGCCCCCACAAGCACGCGCTTGAAGTTGTGTTCGCGAGGCCCTTCCGGCCGGACTCTGGCGATAGCAGGGAGTTCCCCCGGCTTAGGGGAGGCCCTGTGCCCGGACAGCCGAATGCCGGGCGGGCGCTGCTTGAGGCTGCGGCGGTGTCGCGTGCTTCGCGTTCTGGTCGTGGTCCTTATCCTTGGACCCGTTACGATCCAAGCCGAAAACAGGCGCTTCGCGCGTCCCGGAGATCTTGAAATCGGCTACCGTGCCGTAGCCCTCTTTGGCGAAAATTGGGTCCACCGGCTTCAGCAGCCAACGCTTCCACCTCGTCATCATCATCTGCGAGAGGCGTGCATCCACGCGCGCCGTCCCGTGGAAGTCCAGCTCCTGGCCGGCGAAGACGAAGCTACCGGCCATCGCCGCCTTCGCGCCATCAATCGCGAAGTTCAACTTCTCGAAGGCGACGCGGCCTCCGCTCATGTGGAACACCCCATCCATGCGCCAGGGGACCTCATCCACCTCCTCATTGTGAGGCTGGCCTTGCGCGCGCCGGCTGAGGATATCCAGTTCCTCCTGAATCCTGGGGTTGGTGAAGCGCGCCTCGATGAGCCGGAAGTTCCCATTCAGTTTCAGGCGATCGGCCACCTCACCCTTGCCTGGCGGCAGCAGGATCTTCACGTGCAGTCCCAGGCCGCCGCGCAGGATGGGCTTCGGGCCCTTGACCGCCAGCAGCAGCACGTCGTCCAAACGCCCGTTCCGGAAGATGGCGTCCAAATCGACGGTTTTGCCTTTCTCGCCGGCGTACCTCGCAATCGCACCCTTCACATCGAAGGTGCTTTGGCCCAGCTTTGCCTCGACCGGATCGAGAATGGTATTCCCGTTGGTGCCATCGACGATCGCGTGGTACTTCGTCGCCAGGGGAATCGGGTTGCCCGACATGGTCAGCTGGAAGTCCGGCACGCGGGCTTCTCCGTCGGATTCGAACCGGCCGAGTTCGCCGTGGAACTGGCCCGTCGCGGCCAACTTGCCCGCAATCCCTTTGAAGACGCTCAAATCAGCATTGCGGAAATCGTATTGACCCGACAAGGGGGTAGCGGAAGGCGATTCGGCATTCCACGGTCCAAAGCTGCCGGTGGCGTGAATGAGCCCGGGCGGCTTCGCGTTGGTCAGCACGGCTGTGTAGCGCATCGGCTCGCCGTTTCCAACAGATTCCAGACGCAGCTTGGCAATCTCAAAGACCAGTGGATCCCTGGCGGGATCCCGCGGGATGATCGAGAGCCGGGTCCCGTCGGCCACGATCTCGTCGATGTGGACGGCGACCTGGGGAGCGCTGGCGTGGGCCGCGTGGGCCGCCGGAGGTTTCTCGCCCTTGGGCGGCATCTTCAGCTCCAGTCCTTCCAGCCGGACCTTGCGGACAAGAGCCTTCTTCTCGAAGGCGGAGTTCAAATCCACCTCAAAGGAGAACTTACGCATCGTCATGAAGGTGGGCCGGTCCGGCATCGACTTGAGCTTGAACGTGATCCGTTCGCCGGAGATGCGGGCCATGGCGCCTTTGCCGCGGCGAGCCAGAATCTCCATGGGTGACGCCAGCGGCATCCGGACTTTCAACACGGCAAGTTCGACATCGGCATCGAAGCGGTCTTCGAGGTAAGCAATGGTCTGCTCGCGGAGAAAGGGTTCAAATCGCCGCGAGAAGTATACGCCCAAGCCGGTGAGACCCAGTAGAACGAAGCCAACGCCAGCACTCGACCAGACAATCCATAGTTTGCGTCTCGACACAGTCAACCCTCCCATTCCGTTCTTTCACCAGCCAGGCGCCCGATGCATTGCGACAGCGGAGAGAGGCAGGCGGCCCTTGCTCACTGAACCGGGGCCTGCCTGCGGACTCAAACGTTGTCGTAGGAGAAGGCCGGCCGGTGGTCGCCTTCAAACAGCCAGTACGGCGGCCGGCCATAGTGGGCATAGAGCTGGTTCTCATACTCGCGGGTGACGGGCATGGACTCCACGTAGGCAGGCCCCTCCTGGATGGCTTCGCGGGTGAGGCCGACGACAAACTTGGACTCGGGCCAACTTACCCGCTGCACCCAGCCAGGGGAGAAGAGGACGCGTTTGCCCGGCAACCACAGCTTCGTGGCTACCTCGACGTAGCGGATCGCCCAGGCGTAATCGTCGAAGACAAAGCCGCAGACGTGGCCGATGCCGCCGTCCACCGCATCAATGGAGTATCCCTCCAGGGCCTCGGTACAGCGAAGATGGGAGTCGATCGGCTCTTTGCTGATGCGGTCCGCCACCGCCTGGATGGCGGCACCCGTGGGCAAAGCCAGGCCGGCCGGATAGAAGGAAGGCCCCCAGATGTGCGGCCCACCCCAATAGTCCGGATAGCCGTAATAGCCGAGGTACGCCGCCTCGTGCTGCCTGGAAACGGGCTCATGCGTATCGATGGCGGGACTGTCCTCCACCTGCTTCATCGTGAGCGACACATCCAGCCGTTGCGCCTGCCAGTCCGCAGCCGTGATGGAAATCGGAGAGATCAACACCTCACGGCCGCCCAGCCAGCCGCCGGTTGCCACCGTGAGGTAGCGGATGCCCCACGTGTCGTCGTCGAAATAGAGCTTCTCCACGGTGCCCAGTTCTCCATCGCTGGCTCGCACGATCAGGCCCTTCAGGCTCTTCGTGTTCATTAGCATCGATTGCCCCCTCCCGAGGTATGTAGTGACCAACTCCTGCGCCGCAGCCAACCGCAGGCCAACCACTGGCAGGTATCCGGGCGAATTGCCGCGGGCCACTATGGGTTGGCGGGTTTGGCCCTGCCTTTTTGAGTGCACGGGAGTGGCCAACCTACAGGAGCAAGAAAGCACAGCGGCCTTAGCAGCCTGTGGCGGAAGTCGCGCAGCCGCGTTCGCACCGCCGCCGGTACCAGAATGGCAGCTCAAGTGCAACTTCGAAGCCGCTCCAAAGAGAGTCGCCTCTTTCTGGGAGGAAGGCGGCGGCGGAGCGAACCCAAAGGGCGACAAGGGGTTGCGGCCCATGGCAGTGTCGAGCCGGCCTCCGAGTGGCCGGCACTAGTTCGGCCGGCTCTTCGCGCCCTGGGCTCGCAAGCCCTTGCCGCGCGGCTAGCGGGACTTCCGCCACAGACTGTTAGGCGAGTTATGAGCACAAGGCCATGCGGCCCTTGTCGGAGAGGCAGGCGATGCTCATCTGGATGACTCGCTTTGTCTCGTGGGGGTCGCGAACACAGATCGAAACGACACCGGCCTGCTGAGCCGCGAAGTCGTTGCCGCCAGGGAATAAGGCATCACCGATGAAAATCATCTCCTTGACGGAGATGCCCAGGACTTCTGTCAGCTTCCTGATTCCGTACCCTTTGTCGATGCCGGATTTGGTGACATCGATGGAGGTCGCGCCGCCCAGCCGCACGGAGAATCCGGGAATGAGGCGATCGAGAATCGACTTGATCTGTTTCCGCTTGACGAAATCCGGGTCCCATTGCTTCTTTTCCTCGAGCGGAGCCTGCTGGCCCAAGGCGGAGAAAGTGATCTGGCTGCCTCGGTCCTCCACCACTTCACCCCAGACCTTCGCGACACCGAAGCCCGATTCGGCGACCGACTGGTTGAGCGAGGCGATGATCTTCGTCTTCTCGTCCAGGGTGAAGTCTTCCGAATAGAGCTTCTCCCAAGCGCCGGTGTGCCGGAAGAACTTCGTCCCGCAAGTGGGCAGCAGGGAAAGGTTCGCCAGACTCCCGTCATTCGGAAGGTGGGCGAGTACCTGTTTCTCAAACTGAGGCCAGTCGCCGCCGGAGATCACCGCCACTTTGACGATGCCGAGCAGGTCCTGCAGCAGTACCGCCATCTCGGTATCGAGAGACGATTTGCTCTCTGCCAGGGTACCGTCCAGGTCGAAAACAATCAGTTTCTTCATGCGGGTGACTCAGTTTCCAGTTTGTTCGCTTCGTACACGGTGCAGCCGGTGTGGAGAGGACGCAGGATTTCAACAGCCATGTAAAGAGAGCTTAACCAGCCGGCGGTTTTGCCGTACCGCGATTGCTTTGGCGCACCTCTTCAAAGAACGGTGTACGCTCGAGCCGGACGCATTCCGCGGCATAAAGATACATCGCTGCCGACCAGGTCTGCCAGTCTCTGCCGCTGGGCTGGCCGGTCTGGGCCTTGATCCATTCGTTGAAGCCCCAGTCGGCCTCGTTCTCATGCCATGGCTTGACCAGTTCCGTCAGCGCCAGCAGATTCCGGCGAGCCAATCCCATGCGTCCGGCCGCCACGCAGGCGGCTATGTAGACACCACAAACAAACGGCCACACGCCGCCATTGTGGTAGTCGCCGGGCCGGTTGAAGATCTCGTAGCGCGGCCGCCAATCGGGGTCCTCCGGCCGGATGAAGGGCAACAGACAGGGTGGCAGATTCACGATCAGGTCACCCTTCTCCCGCAGCGTCTGGCATTCAGCCTCCACCCAGGCGATTATGTTTCTCGACCGCTCGCGGGAGGCAATGCCCGTCAGGATGGCCAGGCTGTTGCCCAGCAGATCGAATCGGTCGCTGTTGTAGATTTTGTAGGAGAACAGCGCGTAGTAGGGCCGGGACGGCATCACCAGACCCTCATGCACGTGCGGGTCGCGAGCTTCACTGAGAGCCTCCAACCTGTTCATCAGCAAACGCAGGCGAGCGGCGGATTCGTGCTCGCCATACAGCATGAGGTAGCCGTAGACGAGCGTATTCACGAACAGCCCATAACCCAGCACCCACTGCTCATCCCGCCAATCGCTGGTTGGGAGCTGCGCGACCATGACCGTGTCATCGGGGCTCTGGTACCGCATCCAGGTCAATGCCTTGCGCGCAGGCTCTTTCAGGAACTCCGGTTCATTCTCCGATTGCCTGAACAAGGCCAGGCCCAGCAGGAAGAGCGGAGTCGAATCGCTGGCTCCGCGGTCGTCGGGATCGTTGGCCAGGGACGGGATGTGCCCCAGCGGCGTCTGGTGGGCGGCCAGTGCCTTCAGCGTGCGGCGCAGCGCACCGGTAAGCACCTCATTGCCGCTCACCAGGATCCCGAAGGCGGAGAGCATGAGGTCGCGCGTGTAGGGCTCAGGATAGCCCCAGCCGGCGGTCCTCGGAAGTCCATCGAACGGACCGTGCGCATTGTGGAGCAGTACGCGAAGCGCTGCCGACCTGGCCATTTCAACGGCGGCTGCTGATTTTTCATCCATGGGAAGATGCGCCTCGCAATCTGGTGATCACTGAATCCCCAACCGGCTGGAGACAATCTCCAGAAAACGCCTGGCCACACGCCGATAGTCGAAGAGATCGACTACCCGCTTCCGCCCTGCTTCACCCATCTGCCGTCGCAGGCCCTGATCCCGCATGAGTTCCAGAAGATATTGGGCGAGATCTTCGACGCTGGCGCGGAACTCCACGGTGCGCGGAGTTGGGAAGACGATGCGATGGCCGGAGTCGATGCCGTGCCCTTCCCCGAAGATCCCTTCAGTGATTTTGATCTCCTCCGCCACCTCGGCAAGAAATGCCGTTTCCCCGTGGACCATGGTGTCCAGGAATGCCATGGCGCGAACGGCGACCACCGGCTTGCCGCAAGCATTCGCCTCCACGTGCAGCATTCCGAAGCCTTCCAGGCGGGATGGCGCGGCATAGATGTCGCAGGCGTCCAGCAAGTAAGGCATGAAGTTGTGCGAGACGACGTTGGTGGAATAGACAACCCTGTCGTTGATGCCCAGTTGGGTAGCCAGTTGAAGGTCGACCAGATTCTGTTGCACGGTGCGAGGCTGAGGCCAGACCTTGCAGACATACTTCCAATCGGGCGCCTCGGACTGGATCAGTGCCAGCGCCCGCATGACTTCCTGAGCGCCTTTCGACGCGGCGTCTCCGCCCACGGTCAGGATCATCTGCTGGCCGTCGCCCACGCCCAGCGCTTCACGAATGGACTGGACCTTCGGATCGTCGGCGCCGCGCGGGATGAAAGAATCGGTGTCGCAGCCCACCGGCAGAACCTCGATGTTGTGCCCGCTGAGGCCATCCCGGATGTAGGTCTCCTTGACCCAAGTGGAGGTGACGAGCACCAGAGGGAGCGCATCCAGGACTTCGTGATGCGCCGCCACGTAGCCATCCGCAACCAGCCAGGGGATGGCGGTCAAGCCAAACTGCTGCGGGTGCAGGACCAGGTGCGGCACATGCCCCCAGAACCCGATGCCGACCACAACATCCGGCCGGAACCAGCGGTAGTACCACTCCTTCTCCTGCGGCGACTCGAAATGCACGGGATGGACATCCACCCCGGCCTCCAGCAGGCCTCTGCAGAACAGCTCCCCCTGGGTCGCAAGACCCGCCGCCGAGGGCGGGTATTCCGTCAATACAAGCACTTTCATTGTTTCTGTCCCCAACCGGCCAAACGCGCCGCAACTGCTTTCGTTGAATCGAAGCACCAGAACCCTTCTTCTCCGGGTGTGGTTCGTGCTTCCCAGCTTTCGGGCGCAAATCCATAGATCTCAGTGATCAGCCTGCGTTTTTCAAGCCAGACATCACTCGGCAGCAGGTCCCGCCAATCGGCATCCGCGCGAACGCGGGGCAGGTAAGCCCGTCCACCGTCGGAGTAGGCAAACATCCACAAGCGCCGCGTATCAATGACGCCGGCCTGCCACAGCACAGCGACGGCCCGGCAACACTCCGAGTGGCGCCTGTGGGTGGAGTACTCGCCCATTGGGCCGTGCGTCAGGATCAAGTCATAGCGGTCGCCGCCCAGCAGGCCGGCGATGGTGGCGTTGAGTTGCTCCACCGGCAAGGGCGCCTGCTCCGGGCCATCATCGAGGTCGGCCATTGCGCCCACTGCTTCGAATCGCTGAAGGACGCGGCGAAACCTGGGGGCCCGGTCCGGGTCATGCGCCCGGCAGAGGGTAAAGATACGCCAGCTGAACTCTGGATGAGTGAGCAGGAAGCCGCCGCACCAGAGGATCTCGTCATCGGGATGGGCCACGATGATGGCCGCCAGCGGACGTTGGTCCCGCGCGGCTTCGAGCGCCGCGCCTGACGTCAATTGGCTCATCGGTTCGCCCCCGGCCCATCCAGCGCGGGGCGGCGCTGTCCGGCGAGCAGTCCATGAGGATGGACCACTCCCGCCGCGGAACAAGTGTGCGTCATTGAGCCGCTACCACCTGCGTGCCACGGTTGAATCGGGCCCGGGCCAGAGTGGCTCCAGATTGATACGCGCCATATCGTCCTCGCGTTGGCCGGAGGCCGCGGCGTGAGCCACGGCGTATAGTTCCTTGGTCGCCGGCCGCTGAGCCAGCAGGAAGGAGCTCATATAGCGCCTGGCCGTGCTGCTCCAGATCATCTCCCGCCCAAGGCCGTAGGCCCGCCTGCGCATGGCGTTCCATCGCGGCCGGTCGCGCAGCAGCGCTTTCGCCTCCTGGGCGATCGCGGAAGGGCTCCCAAACGGCACCAGGACGCCGCGCTGGTCCTTCAACAGTTCGGCGGCGTGCCAGTAAGGCGTCGAGATCACCGCCTTGCCTGCTCCGAACGCATAGGCGAGAGTGCCCGATGTGATCTGCGCCTCGTCGAGATAGGGCGTGATGTAAAGATCCGCCGCTCCGATGAACTCGGTTAACTCGTGTAGAGGGACGAAGCGATTCAGGAACTGAATGTTGTGCTCGACCCCGTTCTGCTTCACCAGGGCTTCGAGGTGGTTGCGGTACGCATCGCCCCGGGTGCGCAACTCATTGGGATGAGTGGCGCCCAGAACCAGGTACACCACATCCGGAAACTCAGCGGCGATCTCAGGCAGAGCCTTGATTACGGTCTCGATGCCCTTGTTCGGTGAGAGGAGTCCGAAGGTCAGCAATACCCTTCTGCCGCTCAGCCCGAACTGTTCCTTGTAGAACTCCGGTTCCACGAAAGGCACGTCCGGGATGCCGTGTGGGATGAGATCGATTCTGGCCTGCGGCGCCTGATAGGTCTCCTGCAGGATGGTCTGGCCCCGTTCGGTCATCACCACAAGCCGCGCCGAACGATCCACTATCTCCTGCATCACGCGGAACTGGTCCATGTTGGGGTGGGGGAGCACGGTGTGGAGCGTGGTAACCACCGGCGCTTCTAGGCGGGACAGCAGGCTCAGCAAGTGAGCACCCGCGGGGCCACCATAGATTCCGAACTCGTGCTGGACACAAACAACATCCACTTCGCTGCTGTTGAGGTATTGTGCGGCCTCCACATAGGAGCTCTCGTTCTGTTCCTCGATTTCGCAGCGAACTACCGCCGGGTAGTCGTATTCCCCTTGAATGTCTGTCACTGAGACCGCGCGGCAGTCGCTTCTGGGATGCGTGTTGGCAACGGCGCCCAGCAGGTCGGAAGTGAAGGTGGCGATCCCGCACTTGCGTGGTACGTGGTCCCCAACGAATGCAATCTTCCGGATTGACCTTGTTTCTTGCATGTGGCCTGTCCTTTCAGTCGTCCGCCCGTGGTCCCGGTTGAGGCGGCTTCGCAATATTTCGGCCCTGAATCGACCGGCTTCCCTTTGGAACTCGCCGCACGCGGGTTGCGGCGTTTCCGAGCTCCCTTCCGTCGTCCGGCTAGCCGCCAGAAGCAGAAAGATCCATTGCTCATCGCGACGATCAGCGCCGTGGAGTCAATGAGATCATCGCCAGGCGGACGAATCGCGCCCCTCCGGACCCGGCGCCCTGGATTGGCTGGAGCGGATACTCACCCAGGCCCATCCACAGGTTGCGGGAGATTGGATAGTGCACGTCGGAGTCCATCAGTGGACTTCAGGAATGAGCCGCGCTGAGGCGCCTGCGGGAGCGGAACTCCGGATGGGTCGAGAAGTGTTTTTCTTTGTGGGGCTTAGGGGAGCAACTGGAGAGATGGGGAACAGCTCTTCAAGCTGTTTGCTTTTCCAGGAAAGCCGGCCGGCGGCAGGTAAGAACTGCCGAACAGACGGCCGGGCCTACACCACAACATGCACCGCGCGGACCCCCGTGGATTTGACGGGCGGCTCGCACCGAGGAATGAATGTTCGATGGAGACACGCCAAGCACTTCCGGGTCCCCGCACGCGGAACGGACTGATTCGGCGTACCGCTTCATAGCCGGCGCACCCTCAACAAACCAGTTTGCAGGTGCGGGCATTTCTCCAAGCCTTCGCTCTTGGTGGAAGCTCACGGACAAGATGTGGGTTCCCGCTGTCGAGTTTGCGGTTTCGACAGGCTCCTGAGCACGATACGGCCTTCCGATTCCTTCCCCAGAACGCAGGATTCGGCGATCAGAAATGCCGCAAATGACCGTAGCCGGCCACCTGACGTGATTTGGTCACGCGCCTTGGCGAACCTCGCGCGACGCACCTGAGAAAGCCGGCTGCATAGCTTCAGTGTGAATCCACGAGGGTCCCATGCTCCGGCATTGCTCCTGGAAAACCTCACCGTGGGGTCCGCGAAGGTAAGGGCAGCGGGCAGCCCTTGCATGGAGGCTTTGCGGCATCGTGTACTCCGCGGTCGATCTCACCGGGAACTCGGGGCTGCCGGCCTGATGGCCATCAGTGATCGAGTTGTCTTCAGAACCGTCGGTGACCGGGCTCGGCTATTGCCCCTCCCGGCCGGCGGCGCCACGCTCCAGTTGCTGCGCTAAGTGGGCGTAGAAGTTCACCCAGGCCTCCTCCTTTTCCTGGGTGAACTCGCCTCCGAGAAACTCACGGACGGTGCCGATCAGGGCTGAGCCTATCGGGGCCAGGTCGTCGGGAGCCAGCCCATCCGCTACCTCGCCGCCCAGTTCGCGCAGGACGGCATCCAGGAGTTGCTCGCTTTCCAGGTGGTCGAGGCTCAGTAAGGCCATCCGAACCAGATCCATGTTGCCGTCCAGGCGCTGGCGCAGCCGGGCGGCCAGGGGCGGCGCCAGGCGGACCAGGCGCGTGAAGAAGCGGGTCCGGAACCTGTCGCCGATGGGCTGGAGGTTCCGGACGCTTTCGCGGATCTCGCTGCGGGTATTGCTGTCCAGCGTCACGGCCAGGCCTCTTTATCGCCTCCAACGGCGAAAACCGAGCAGGAGCAGGCCCCCCGCGGCCAGCAGCAGCGTGCCTGGTTCCGGCACCTCGGCCCCCGTGGTGAGCGATGCGTTGAGGTAGCCGTCACCCAGGACGAATTGGGCCGTGGGCGTCAGGTCCGTCAGTTCGAAGCGGTACAAGGTGCTGGACGCGTTGAGATCGCTGGCCAGGGCGTAGAAGCGGCCGTTGTCGAAGGCCAGCCCACCGGTGAAGCCGCTGCCGAGGCTGATGGTCATGGGGGTCGAGGTGAGGGTCCCCAAGTCCAGCTCGTAAAGGGTGGACGCGCCGGAACCATCGTTGTGGACGGTGTAGAGTTTGCCGGGCAACGGGCCAACAGAGAGTCCTCCATACAGGCCGTCGGGTAAGCCGGCGACCCCGACGGAGTTCACCATCTGGTTCACCAGGTCGAAGGTGACGAGTTCGCTGGCGCCGAACATATCCGTACGGATCCCATAGAGTTGGCCGGCCAGGATGGCCAGTCCGCCATAGGAATATTGACCGGCGGAGAACAGGGCGGTGACGCTGCCGGCGGTCGAGATCTTCACGAGGTTGGCATCTGAGACTCCGTCGGATTCGATGCCGTAGAAGGCTCCACTGCTGAGAGCGAGCCCTCCAGCGTAGCCGGTGGAGCCGCTGCCCAGGACGATAGGGGCGGCCGTCACTTGGGTGCCGGCATCGAAGGCGACGAGGTGGCGGGGTACCCCATTGGTGTCACCGCCGATGGTCAAGAGTAGCGGAGCCGCCGGCGCGGTGGCCGCCGTGAGGAAGGCGGCCAGGAGAACAGAAGGAAGTCGCGCCATACGGGGCCTACTTGGTGGCGAAGTAGCCAGTGAGGGTAATGTCGACCGTTGTACCGACACTGCCGCCTGCGATAGCTACGTACGGCATTGTGTCGCAGTAGATCTTCACGGTTTCAGACAGGATCGATTGCCCGCTAAAGGTCAGGTCCTTTGCCGGGATGTAGTGATTCTGCCCGTTGACCTGGATGAGTAGGGCCCGGCTGCCTGTGTTCGCCGGACTTGGGGAGATGAATGCGGAGACATACTCCAGGACAAGCCGGGAGCCCGCAGGGATGGTAACTCCAAGGAGGTTGGTGCAGGAAGCCGCCGAGGTGCAGCCATAGCTGATGGTGACGGGCCGCTTGTCCGGCTTTTCGACCTCGCGGACCGGCGTGGAGTATTGGCCGTAGGCGGCCGGGAGAGTGACGGCGGCGGCCAGAAGCAGGACTCGGAAGATGTTTTTCATGGGTGGATCCTTTCGGGTGATGGCGGCCAGGGCGGCCGCTCCAACGAATCCGAGTTTGGCGGGCGGCGCTAGTGCGGTGGGAGTGACGGCGAGGCAACTCGCCCGTGACGAGCGCTGGTAACGTGCTCGTAACGCCGGGGTCCGGTCAATGAATGGAATGAGTTAGAGTCCGGTGAGCTGGTCGAGCCCAAGCTTGCGGGCGGCGGCCTGAAAACGAGGTAAGCCGCGCAGGGCGATGGTGGCCGGGTCAGCCAGAAAGTCGGCGGCGGTGTCGTCGCGCCGTTCGACCCCGCGCTCCAGGTGCTGGATGGCGAGACCCGGCTGGCCCAACCCAAGGTAGATCCAGGAGAGGTAGACCGGCGCAGCGTGGTTGGCGGTGACCTCGTGCTGGACGAGGGCGAGCATCTTCTCCGCCTCGGCGCGTTTGCCGGCCTTGGCCGCGACGAAGCCGCGGTAGGCGTAGAGGTCGACGCGCTTGGAGAACTCGTAGGGGGCTTCCCGGTCGAGTTCCGCCAGCCCTTCGTCCGGTTTCCCTTTGGCCACGGCGACCAGCGCGAGGTACTCCCAGGGAGAGATGCGTCCCTTGGGGGAGAGGGCGGCCGCTTTGCGAAGAGCCGAGGCAGCACGGTCAAGCTGACCGGCGCGGTAGTAAACTTCGCCCAATGTTCTCCTGGCGCCGGCACTGTTGGGCTGAGCCTCGGCGTAGCGTTCGGCCCAGGTCCAGGCGACTTCGTGATTCCCCCGCAGGCTTTCCACCGTTGCGCAGGAGCCGAGGAAGGGCTGTTCCTTCAGGGAGTGGAGGATCGCCTGTTCACAGATCAGCTTGGCGGCATTCCAATCCATGGTGAGGTCCCGGTGGTAGCGGATGAGGGCCGTATAGCCGACGGGCGAGGACGGGGCCAGATCCCGGCTGCGCTGGGCGGCCTTCAGGATTTTGGGCGCCAGCCCTTTGCGGAGGGCGGAGTTGGTGTTGGCCGAATCAAGATAAGCCTCGGCAAGAGCAGCCTGGACTTCGGCGGAGTCCGGCGCGAGTTCCGCTGCGCGCTCCAGCAGTCTCCGGGCTTGGGCGAGGCTGTCTGGGGTGTAGTAGTGGGAGAGCGGCGCCGCCAGGCTGAGGAGTTTGCGGGCTTCGGCGTCCTTGTCGTCCGGTGCGGCCACGGGCGAACGGTTGTAGCGCCAGGCGGCCAGGGTCAGCAGCATCAGGCCGCCGGCTGCGGCTAAGATCCAGCGAATGTGCGGCTTGGCGCGCACCACAGGCGGAGGCGGGCTGGCGGGCGCCTCGGGCAGTTTGGCCGCGGCGGGCTGCTCGATTCGCGTATAGGCAAATGCCGGAACGTAGCCTCCGCGAGGGATGGAGACGCGGATGAGGGCATCTCGGCCGTCGCCGTCGTAGTATTCGACCAGACGCGAGCGGAGCCGTGAGGCCTCGACGCGGACGATGGTGTCTTCCTTGGGATCGAAATCGGCCGGACGGTCATAGACTTCCAGGCCGATGGACGTCTCGCGGAGGGCATTGGGGTCGCCAATGAGGGCGTTCTCGACGATGAAGCGGAGCAGCCGAGACTGGCGTTCGGCCCTGGTGAACAGGGGCGAACGAAGAATGGATTCCAATGCCGCCAGCACCTCCGGCGGCGGCGGAGTGACCTGCCCCTGCATGCGTATCTCCAGATTATAGACGGCGATGGGGGAAGTCACGAGGCGACGGCCGTGGCCAGCCAGTGGTGGGGATCGATGCGCTGTTGATGGAAGGTCCACCTCGCCGGATCGTCATGGAACCCGTCAGAGAACCGAATCCGGATGCCAGGGTCCAGCTCAAACCAGAACCGATCTAGTCCTAAAGATAGTCCTATTCCCCGCGACTTTAGATAGGACTCCTTCAGCGTCCAATACCGGAAGAAGCGTTCCAGCCGGTCCGGCTCAGGGGCCTGGCGGAGAACTTCCACTTCAGGGGGCGCGAAGAATCGATGCGCGACCCCAAGCAGGTCCGCCATGGGGCGGATCCGCTCGACATCAATGCCGACCTCGGAACCATCGGCGATCAGAATCGCGATGAGTCCGTCGCAATGGGAGAGATTGAAACCAACCCCGGCCAGATGGGCGGGCTGCTCGATGAAGGGCTTGCCGAACTCGTTGTAACGGAAGCGAAATTCGGACGGGGGGACGCCGCCGGCATGATCTGAAAGCGCCTGCCTCAGCGAACCGCGGGCGACCAGCCGGACATGGCGGTCTTTCTCGAAAATAAACTTCGAGATGCGAGCCTGTTCGTCGTCTGACAGAGAGGCGCGGAAGCGCTCCAGTACGTCCGCATCCCGCACATCCTCAGGCTTTACCAGCCGCAGCACCCCTCCACGATGGCACAGGGACCGGACGAGGGTCCATGATCTTCGTACCATCGCGATTGAGTACTGAGTACCTTCCGCACCATGCGCCGCGCGGGCCACACTAAGCGAGTACATGCGGGGCACTCTGGGGACGGATCGCGATCCAAGCAAGGGGAAAGTACTGCTGCTCACCACCACGATGGGCATCGGCGGCGGCGCGGAGGAGCAGGTCATGCAACTCGCGCTGGAGTTGGACCGCCGCGGCTGGCGGACCCGGCTGGTATCGATGATTCCAGCGGAACGCATGCCGGGTGAGATCAGCGAGCGGGGCATCCCGGTGGGCCATCTCGGCATGACCGCGGGTGTGCCGGATCCACGGGCGCTGCCGCGCTTGGTGCAGGTGGTCCGCGAGTTCCGGCCGGACATTCTGCATACGCATATGACGCACGCCAACCTGCTGGGCCGCGTGGCCCGGATCTTTGCACGCGTACCGGCGCTGATTAGTACACTCCACGGATTCAGGATGTACGGCGTGAACCAGCGCTTCACGAAGTTTCGAGAGTTGGGGCATCGGTTGACGGATCCGCTGGCGGAGCGGACGACCGCGATCTGTGAGGCGGCGACGCGATCGTATCTGGAGTCGCACTCGGCTCCGGCGGACAAGCTGATGTCGCTGCCGAACGGTCTCGATACGTCGGTCTACCGGCCGGACTCGGAGGCCCGCCGGCGGATGCGACAGGAGTTGGGACTGGACGGTTTTGCCTGGCTGGCGGTGGGTCGCTTTGAGAAGCCGAAGAACTATCCGCTGATGCTGCGGGCGTTTGCCGAACTGGGCCAGCGAGACGCCACGCTGGTGCTGTGCGGCGCCGGTTCGCTGGAGCCGCTGCTGAGGCGGCAGATAAAGGAACTCGGAATCGAAGGGCGGGTCCGCCTGCTGGGTGTGCGGGAAGACATTCCGGCCGTCATGAACGCCGCCGACGCCTTCGTGCTTTCGTCCGATACAGAAGGACTACCGATGGTGATCCTGCAGGCATCGGCCACGGGATTGCCAATTGTCGCCACCGATGTGGGGGGCAATCGCGAGGCGATCCAGCCAGGGGAAACCGGCCTGTTGACGCCTCCGGGAGACCAACGCGCATTTACCGCCGCCATGCGGCAGGTTGCCACGCTGACCACGGCCGAACGGGCCGCCTGGGGCGCGGCCGCTCGCCGTCACACGATTTCCAAGTACGACCTGCAGGTCGTCGCAGACCGTTGGGAAGCGCTTTACAGCGAATTGCTGACGCAACACTAGAAAGGGACCCATGCCACTCAACACGTCATCGTCCATCCACTCAGCGGCGGGTCGGATCGCAGCACAGGCCGAGCGCAACCCGAACGCCGCGGCGATTGTTTCCGGCTCTTCTGTCCTGACCTTCCGGGAACTCGAAGGCAAGGCGAATCACCTGGCGCACCGGCTGCGCGAGGCGGGTGTCACGGCCGAGGTGCCGGTGGCGCTGCTGCTGAACCGGTCCGCGGACTACGTGGTAGCGGCCCTGGCCGTGATGAAGGCCGGCGGCGCGTATCTGCCGCTGGACCCTGGTACGCCGGCTGCGCGCTCGGCCAGTATCCTGAAGGACTCGGGTGCGGCCCTGCTGATTGCGCATCGCTGCGCGGCCGCGGGCCTTGAGCCTCCCTGCACGGTCCTCTATCTCGACACTGAGTCGACCGCGGGCATGGCGCACGAGCCGCCCGCCTGCGACATCACGCCCGGGAACCTGGCCTACCTGATCTATACGTCGGGCTCGACCGGCGAACCGAAGGGTGTCGAGGTCACACATGGCAATCTGAACACCCTGATCGAATGGCACACACAGGCGTTCGCCATCACGGCCGAAGACCGCGCCAGCCAGATGGCGGGGCTCGGTTTTGACGCCTCAGTGTGGGAGATCTGGTGTCATCTCAGCGCGGGCGCCTGCCTGTATCTCGCGCCTTCGGAAGACATCCGGACATTTGCTCCAGCCTTCCAGAGCTGGCTGGTGGAGAACGGCATCACCGTAGCCTTCGCGCCGACCGTGATCGCACAGCAATTGATCGCGATGGACTGGCCGGCGGAATCGAGACTACGAATCCTGCTCACCGGCGCCGAGCGGTTGCAGCAGCGCCCTCCCGCGAACCTGCCGTTTCTCTTCTTCAATAACTACGGGCCGACAGAGGCCACGGTGGTCACTACTTCCGGGTTGGTGGCGCCCGCAGGCGACGGGGCTCCGTCAATCGGCATGGCGGCCAACGGCGCGCGGATCCATATCCTGGATGGCGAACTCTGCATCGCCGGACCGCTGGTGGCGCGCGGCTACCGCAATCGTCCGGAAATGACGGCCAGCAAGTTCGTGACCATCGATGGGGAGCGCATGTACCGCACGGGCGACCGTGCGCGGCAGTTGCCCAGCGGCGAGTATGAGTTCCTGGGACGGCTGGACAACCAGGTGAAGATCCGCGGCTACCGCGTGGAGTTGGACGAGATCGCGACGACGCTGGCGAAGCATCCGGCGATCCGGAACAGCGTGGCCGTGGCGGTGGATGACGCAACGCTGGTGGCTTACTACGTGGCCCGTTCGCCGCTGACGAGCACCGAACTGACGGCGTTCCTTGCTCCGGTGCTGCCGCAGTACATGATCCCCTCGGCCTACATTCAACTGGAAGCGCTGCCGATGACCGCCAACGGCAAATGCGACTACAAGGCATTGCCCGCGCCTGCCGCCACCACGGCGGCGCCGCAGTCGACCGACATCCCCGTGCGGCTGGGCGCCATGGTGGCTTCGCTGCTGAAGCAGCCGTCAGTCGATCCCGACGCCAATTTCTTCTTCCTGGGCGGACACTCGCTGCTGGCGGCGCAACTCCTGGTTCAGGTGAACACGGCATTCGGCGTGAAGATGGCGCTACGGCAGATGTTCCAGGCGCCGACAGTGAACAAGCTCTCGATGCAGATCGCCGGTATGAAGGCAGGGAAGTAAACATGGGTACCATCGCGGACGTCCGTCCCGCTGTCGATGACGCGGGCTTGAGCCTATATAATTTGCTGGACCCGGAGGTCCTGGACAATCCGTATCCGCTCTACGCGCGGCTGCGGAGCGAGGATCCGGTGCACTGGGATCCGTTCCTGCACGCCTGGGTCGTGACCCGCTATGACGATGTGGTGCAGGTGCTGCATAAGTTCATCGCCAACCGCACACCGACTCCGGAACTGCTGGAAGCAATGGGTGCTCCAGAGCTGAGCGAGATCGCGGAAGTGATGGTGAAGCAGATGCTGTTCATGGATGCGGCCGCGCACACACGCATCCGGCAACTGGCTTCGTATGCGTTCACACCCGCCAGGATCAAGGTGCTGCGCGACCACATTGAGTCGATCGCCGAGCGCCTGGTGTCGGAGATGGAGGCCAAGGGTTCGTTCGACCTGATCGGCGACTTCGCGGCTCCGCTGCCGGCCATCGTCACGGCGGAGATGCTGGGCGTCCCGACATCGGATTACCGGCAGTTGAAGGACTGGTCGTTCACGTTCTCTGAGATGCTGGGCAACTTCCAGCACAATCCGGACCGGTCGGAAGCCGTGCTGGAAGCACTGCGCGGCATGATCAAATACTTCCGCAACGCGATCGCGGTGCAGAAGGAGTATCCCACCGAAGGCCTGGTGCGCTCGTTCATGGATGCGGAAGCAGATGGCGATCGCTTCACCGAGGAAGAGATTGTCGCCAACTGCATCCTCACGATGGTCGGCGGCCTGGAAACGACCACGAACCTGATCGGCTCGGGGATCCTCACGCTGATGCGGCATCGCGACCAGTATGAGCGGCTGTGCCAGGATCCTTCACTGATTCCAGGGGCAGTGGAAGAGCTGCTGCGATTTGAGAGCCCCAGCCAGCACACCGCGCGCCTGGCGCCGGCGGACATCGAGATGGGGGGCAAGCTGATCAAGGAGCGGCAGGCGGTGATCGCCGTGATGGGCGCGGCCAATCGCGACCCCGAGCGGTTCCCAAATCCGGATGAGCTCGACTTCACGCGCAGCCCCAACCGGCACGTCGCCTTCGGCTGGGGCGCGCACTTCTGTTTCGGCGCCGCGTTGGCGCGCATGGAAGCCCACATCGCTTATGGTTTGCTGACTTCCCGTTTCCCCAACCTGCGGCGGGAGAACGACGCCCCCGTGGAATGGCGGGACAACCTGGGCCTGCGCGGACTCAAGGAACTGCGTATGAACTCGGGCAAGGAAGGCGGCCTGCCGGCATGATGTCCTCCACGGCGGGAGCGCCGTCGATGACCTCGATGCCGCTGTTGCGCGAAGCCACCCTGAATGACTACGAAGCGATTGTCGCGCTGGAGCAGGCCAATGGCTTGAAGCCGCGCAGCCGCGAGGAGTGGGCCCGGT
This sequence comes from Paludibaculum fermentans, assembly GCF_015277775.1. Lineage (NCBI taxonomy): Bacteria > Pseudomonadati > Acidobacteriota > Terriglobia > Bryobacterales > Bryobacteraceae > Paludibaculum > Paludibaculum fermentans. Next base: position 6,890,273 of record NZ_CP063849.1, on the reverse strand, counting down.
TCTGGACGGAGAATCCACTCTATCCGGCGCTGTCCGGGGCGTGCCCCATCGGCTGGGTACTGGAAGACGAGGAGACGGGGCGCATTGTCGGCACGCTGAGCAATGTGCCGCTGCCGTATACGTTCCGGGGCCGCCACATCCTGGCCGCAACAGGACGAGGCTGGGCTGTGGATCCGGCCTACCGCGTCTTCGCGCCCTTGCTGCTGGATGAATACATCCACCAGAACGCCGATGTACTGCTGAGCACCACGGTGAACGGGCTGGCGGAGGCCTCGCACACGATCTGCGAACAGACACGAGTCCCGGTGGGTGATTGGGCCCGGGCTGCGTTTCGTGTCACAAACTACAACGGGTTTGCGAATGTTGCGTTGCGGCTTAAGAAGGTCCCTGGGGTGCTGAGTCCCCTGGCGGCTGTGGCCCTCTGGATCAAGGACCGGCTGGGCAAGGGAGCAGCGCTGCCCGCGAACCCCTCAGGCTGGACCGTCACGAGGAGCCGGGAGTTCAGCAAGGCCTTCGACGAATTCTGGATCGACCTGCAGAAGGCAAAAGCCGGCAAGCTGCTGGGCGTCCGCACGCAGTCCGTGCTGGAGTGGCATTTCGGGGCCAAGGCAAAGTCCGGAGGATTGCGGGTGCTGACGGCGAGCGGCAGCGATGGCCGCATGGCCGCTTACGCCGTGCTGGTGCGCAGCGACCATCAGGAATCGGGCCTGAAGCGGATGAGGGTCGCGGACTTCCAGAGCCTGGACCCAGGTTCGAATCCCGCACTGATCCGCGCGGCGGTAGAGGTCTGCCGTGAAGAGGGGGTCCACGCACTGGAACTTGTGGGCTGTGAACTGCCCGCGTTCGAGGAGTGGGAGGCGATCCTGCCTTACCGCCGGGCGCTGCCCGCCTGGTGCAATTTCTTCCACTCGAACGATCCGGTATTGATGGCCTCGCTCCACAATCCTGAAGCTTGGGAACCATCGAGCTTCGACGGCGACAGCTCGCTCTAAATCGGGTGCGGCGTGGTTTTCCCGGCGACGGCGAAAGGGGGGCCCCACGGTTCAGTGTTACCATTGGGCGTCGCGCTTGCAAGGAGCCTGTTCGGCAGATTGTGCTGAATTCCGGAACCGAGAGCGCCGTTGTCGCAGCGAAGATCAAAGCTAGTCGCGATCCGAACTTCGGCTTCAACGTCTCCACAGCGATGTACGAGGGAGTGGTGAAAGCGGAAGGGATCGAATCCCCAACCTGACGCGCACGGGCAATTTGTGCAGTCTTCCCTTCTCTCGCCGCCGATCCTTGTACGGAACATTCCGCCGCCCGCACCGATGCGGGCAGGGGCAGCAGGCAGGGCGCGGCAGCCGGAAAGGACACATATGACCAAGCAGTTGGTGAAACGCCACAAGCGCCAGGTGGCGCGAGCGAAGCAGAAGGTAAAGCTGTCTGAGCCCGACGTGCGCACGCCGGAACAGATCAAGGCGGCGAAAGAGGCTAGCGCGCCCGCCGGCGGCTGGAAGAGCGGACCGGGCGCGAATTACTCCGGCCCCTCGTCGCGCAGCCAGGGGAGCCAGGCATCCGACACCAGGTCGAAGGGTGATAGCTAAACGGCTGCTGCGGGCCGTCAAGAGCCTGTTCTCGACGCGTTGCCCGCACTGCGGTTCGATCGAGTATCGGAACGTCGGGGTCCGCAACGTGTTGGAACAGGCGTTTCTATGGTTGATGCAGCCGTGCCGCTGCGACTTCTGCGGACGCCACTATTTTCTGTTCCGGTGGCAACTGCCGATCGGCCGCCCGGCTTAGGGCCTGAACCCTTCGATGGACAGGACCCGGCCGGAGCGGTGGCCGGGACGGTCTTCGCCGCCCGGAATCACGATCCGATCCTGCCATACCACGGCGGACGTGGTGACCAGGCCCACGGGCAGGGCCGGGCCCTCCGTCCAGGCATCGCGCGCCGCGTCGTAGACCAGCGTGGTCCGGCTGAAGCCGGGGTGCCGCTCGCGCAACTCTGCAGCGCGGCCGTCCAGCGTGCCATCGTCGCCTCCAAAGATCGCCATCACCGTGGGGGAGATTGCCGCTGAAGGAGCGGCCACTACAGGCCGGGGTAGCGCCGCTACCGACTTCCAACCCTTGCCCGGCTCGTACCGCCAACCATCCATCAGGTAGCGTCGAGCTGGCTGGCCGTTTTCCCCTGGGCGCAGTTCCGCTCCGCCAAAGACATAGAGCGAAGCTCCAAGCGCGCTGAAGACCGGAAGGACTCGCCCGGCGGCGGGAATCGGCTCCAACTCCATCCAACCCTTTTTGGGATCGGACAGGTCGAGCACGAGCAGGCTGGCGGACGCCGCCGTGGCTGTTGCCTGGCCACCCAGCACATACAGCCGGGATCCACTCAACGCGCAGGCATGCTGCGTGAGCGGGCGAGGCAGGGCCGGGGCAGTGTCGATCGTGGGCCGGCCAGCCTGCCACTCGATGCGGAGCACGCTCGCGATCGCCCCTTCGGCAGTCGCCCCACCCACCACATAGACAGCTTCGCCATAGCTGACCGCGCAGGCGTAGGCACGCGGGCCCCCTATCGAAAAGGTGCGCCAGGAGGTTTCGCCGGGGACGAGCACATGGAGCGGATCCAGCCATTCCTTGGAGCCGCCGTCATAGGGCGGGCGGTCGAAACGGCTGCCGCCCACCACCAGCAGGGCTCCATGACTGACGCCGGCGGTCTGCCCACCCAGCGCCTGGGGCAAGGCGGGCAGGTCGTGCCAGTCCGCCGGCGCGGCTACACTCAACGTCCAGAGAAGCGCCACTGCCTTCATACCTTCGGCAGACCTGGAAGAGCTTCCAGCGCTGCAATGAGCCGGGCGTCTTCCTGGGCCGTGAGGGGCATGCGCGGCGCCAGGGCCGGTCCGCAGCGCAGCCCCTGCCAATCCAGCGTGCGCTTCAGCGCGGGCATGAAGGGGAACGAAACCAGGACGCGGATGAGGTCGTTGATGCGGTCCTGCAGTTCGCGCGCCGCGGCCCAGCGGCCTTCCTGCGAGAGGTCGTAGAGTTTGACGAACCACTCCGGCACGATGTTGTAGATGGAGCCAATGCCACCGCAGGCGCCCATCAGGAAGCCGGCTACCAGCATCTCGTCGCGGCCATGGAAGACGGTCTTGCCCTGGCGCACGAGCAGCGAAAGGGTAAACAGGTCGTAGTCAGTGAACTTGAGGCCGACGATACCCGGCAGCGCGCAGAGCTGTTGCAGTTCGTTTAGGCTCATCGTGCCGCCGGCCTGGGCCGGGAAGTAGTAAGCGAGGAACGGCAGCGCGGTGACGGCAGCCAGGGCGCGATAGTGCGCCAGAGTCTCGGGGAACGATGTGTTCTGCGGGCGCAGGCAACTGATGGCGGCGGCGCCGTGCTGCTCGGCGTGGCGCGCCAGTTCCTGAGATTCGCGGGGCGACCAGGCGCCGACGTGCACGATCATCTGACGTCCGGAAGGCGTGTGGTCCGCGGCGATCTCGACGATGCGGCGGCGTGTGGCGGCGTCCAGCAATTGTCCTTCGCCCGTGCTGCCACAGACGTAGACGCCATGGCAGCCGGCTCCATAGACGTGGGCCAGCAGCTTCTCCAGCGCGGACACATCCAGGGTGAGGTCGTCGTGAAGCGGGGTAACCAGGGCGGGCAAAATGCCCTTTAAGGGGAGGTTCATTGTGATTTCGATTCTTAGCTCGGGCGGCGGCTGAGCCCCGTCCAATTATTTCGCGGCCTCGATCCATTCGGCATGCAGCCGCGCCAACCGGAGCAGACGCGCGCCGGCTGGGGTTGTCACCTCGTAGAGGCAGAGGATGGTGCCGTCCGGCAGCGCGGCGAGATCGGAGTAGGCCGAAGGGCCTGGCTCCAGCACACGCGAAGCACTCCACGTGGCGCCTTCATCCTTGCTCAGGCGCAGCGTGAGGTTGCGGCGGTCTTTCCCGGGCAGCGGCTTCCTATCTGCCCTTGTCACGCTGTCGGGGTTCGAGAACACGAACAGTGGCCGCCGCTTGCCGCTCTGCAGGCGCAGGAGACCGGCGGCGCAGATGGGATCAGTGAGCGTTTCGTCGAAGCGAGGCTCGGACCAGTGCGAGATTCCGTCGGGACTGGTGGAAATGGTGCGCCGATTGCGCGGGGCGCCGGTACGGATGTTCATCATGACGCTGCCATCCTGCCGCTCCACGAGAACGGTTTCGTTCGCGTTGGGGAACTCGGGGCGTCCGGCCACGGCGAGTTGGCCGGCGTGCCAGGTGCGGCCGTGATCGTCGCTGTAGATGGTTGTGTTGACGGAGGGACCGTGCCCGTTGCCCTCCGTACCAAGTGCGATCCACACCGGCACGATCAGGCGGCCGCGCTTCAGTTCCAGGCCGTGGCCCGGTCCGGTCGCGACGGCTCGCCAGGCGTACTGCTGGCGAAGCGGCTCCAGCGCGGCAGTGATTTCGACCGGAGTCGAGAACGTCCGGCCATCGTCGTCGCTGCGTGTATAGAACACGCGCATGTACTCGACGCAGAAGAGCAGATGAACCTTCCCGTCACGCGTGGCGATGGCTGCGGGATTGTTGTAGGTCCGCCACTCCGGCTGGCCTTGCTTGCGCTCGATCGCCACGGGGTTGCGTTCCGGCGGACCCGGCACGTGCGGCAGGGTCTGCGGAGGGCTGAAGGTCCGGCCGCCATCGGTGGAACGGCGCAGGACCAGATCGATGTCGTCCCAGTCGCTGCCCTTATAGCGGCGCGCTTCCGCATAGGCGAGAACCGTGCCTTTGCGCGTCACCACGACGCCCGGGATCCGGTAGAGAGCGTAGCCGCCCTGCCCTGCTTCGAACAGGTCGGTATACTCGGGCTCCGGCGTGGCGGCGGAAGCGAAGGGAGCGAGGCCGGCCGCGCCGAGGGCGGTGAGGAGAGACCGCCGGGTAGTGGCGGGCGCGCCACCCGTCAGCGCGCCCTGGGAGGAGATGGATTTAAAAGACATACTTCAATGCGACCTGATAGAGGCGCTGCGAGCCCGCTCCGGTGATGAGGCCGAAGGTGGCGCTGTTGAGCGTCGTATTCGGATTTCCCAGTGTAGTGTGGTTCAGGGTATTGAAGGACTCCAGGCGGACGGTGAGGCGCTGCGCTTCCGTCAGTTGGAATGTCTTGTGCAGGCCGGAGTCCATGGTGAAAGCCGAAGGGCCACGCAGGGCGTAGTAGCCCAGGTTGCCGTAGCGCTTCTCTGCCTTGGGTCCAGTGATGCTGAACGCGGCGGCGTTCAACCAGACCTGCGTGTCGTGGCTGCCAATGTAGGGATCGACGCCCGCCACCACGTCGGGCCGCTGGCCGGCGCTGCGCCCGCTGCCGACAAAGTCGTTGCCCGAGGTCAGGTTCAACGGGAGGCCGGAGCGCCAGCCGATGATGGAGCGCAAGGTCCAGCCGCTGAGCGCGCCGCGCAGGTAGCGATTCTGCAGACGAGTGCCGCCGGGAATCGAGTAGCTGAAGATGTTGCGGAAGACCCGCTTGGAGAGGCCCTGCAACGGTCCGGTGGAACCGGCGATGTTGAGCGGATCCTGCAGGCCGCCACCGGTGAAGGTGATGGTGTCGTCCGGAGCGTAGTAGCCGCGGCCGTCGGCCAGCGTGAAGTACGCGTCGTAGTTCAGGCCGTGCCACAGCTTCTGGTTCGCGGAGAGTTCCAGGGAGTTGTAGCTGATGTTGGCCGCGTTCTCCTCGAAGTTCACCTGGCCCAGGCTCGTGACCGGGCGCGTGCCGGTGGCCGGATTCACAAGATTCAGAGGCCGCACGGAGATCAGCTTGAGCGTACGTTGGCCGACGTAGGCAGCCTGTAGGGCGAGAGTCTTCGTGACCTGCCGTTGAACCGCAAGATTCCACATGCCGACGTAAGTGTCGCGACGGTTGTAGTCGGCGACGCTGCGCGAGAGCTTCATGCTGGGCGGCAGCAGGTCCGGATTGTTCTGGATGAGCGTCTGGAACGCGATGGCATTAGGGTAGATCAGGTAAGAGGCGGGCACATCCGCCGCGGCGAAGCTGGACACGCCGGAGAGCTTGGGACTGATGAACGCCATGTCGTAGTAGTGGATCGCCTGCGGCATGATGTAGCTGACCGCGCCGCCGGCACGCACGACGGTGCGCTGCGCGGCATCGGGGGTCCAAACGATACCCACACGCGGGCCGAAGTCGTTGCGATCGGAAGCGAACATCGGCTCCTGCGCGGCATTGTAGGCGCCATAGGGATCGGAGCTATTGACATTGAAGCCGCCGCGCAGCGGGGGCGAGTACTCGTAGCGAACACCGAGGTTCACCTGGAGCTTGGGCGACAGCCTCCAGTCGTCCTGAATATAGAAGCCGGTGTTGAGAGTCCTTAGTCCCTTGCTGGTTGTGAATGAGAGACCTACGGAGACGGGGCGTTGGGCAATGATGTCGGCCGTGGTTGTGTAGCTGTACGACGGCGGACCGCCCTGGTAGCGGACGCTGCGCACTTCGCGCAGATCCACGCCCATCTTGATGGAGTGGCGGCCACGCAGGATGGTGAAGTTGTCGGCCACGGAGTAAGTGGTCGGCAGGAAATGGATGAAGTTCGACATCGAGGCGTTAATACCCTGCACGCTGATGTACGCGGGGATCTTCTCGTAGTTCGCCGGATTGCGAAACAGGTCGACACGGTTGAAGCCCAGGCGGAGCTCATTCAGCATGGCCGAGCCCAGGTTCATCGTATGCTCCACCACCGCGTTCTGGTAGCGCATGGGGTAAGTAGTGGGCATGGTGGGCGACAGGCTGGGGGTGGCGTAGTCCTGATTGTTGTAGCTGTGCCGGACGGCCAGGCGCTGCTGGCCCAGTAAGACGTCGACGCGCGTCAGGAAGGTCTGCTCGTCGTTGGTGGAGCGATCGTTCCGCACGTGCTGGCCGATGAGTGGATTCGAGGTCGCGTTGGTGGGCGCGGGCAGGATGGTCGTCAGGGTGTTTCGGATCTCCGGTGTCAACTGCACCAGCAGCGCCTCAGTAGGCACGTTGCCGGTGACCTGCGACTGGCGGCGGACCTTGGCGCCCTCGTAGTTGAAGAAGAAGAACACCTTGTCGCGCTTGATGGGGCCCGCGACGTTGCCGCCGAACTGGTTCCAGCGGAGAGGCGACTTGCCGAGGTTGTTCTTGTTCGAGAAGAAGTCGTTGGCATTCAGCTTGTCGTTGCGGAAGAACTCGAAGAGCGTTCCGTGCCAGTCGTTGGAGCCGGAGCGCGTGGTGATGTTCAGCACGCCGCCCCCGGCCCGGCCATACTCGGCCGAAGAAGCGCTGGCTGTGGATTTGAACTCCTGGATCGCCTCCACGCTGACGGTGTTGATGAGCGTGCCTCCGCCGCCGGCCGATTGGAAGCTGGCCGCGCCGTTGACCTCGCCAAAGGACATGTCGACGCCATCCAGCATCATATTAGTGCCCAGCGCGGTCGAACCGTGGAACGAGATGCCGCCGCGCCCGCCTGCTCCACTGGAAGGCGAGGAGACCACGCCGGCCTGCAGGCTCACCAGTTCCTGGAAGTTGCGGCCGTTCAGGGGCAGCTCGTCGGCACGGGTGCGGGTCATGACGACACCCAGGTCTGTCGTCGTTGTATTGATCTGCGGAGCCGTGGCGCTGACATCGATCTTCTCGCTGACCGCGCCGACGGTGAGAGCGAGATCGATGCGCGGACGGGTTCCGGTGGAGAGCGTGAAGACTTCGCCCTGCACGACGTTGAAACCCTGAGCCTCGGCGCGGATCCGGTAAGGTCCGGCCGCCAGCAGGGGGAACTCGTAGTAGCCCTCTGTGTTGGTGGCCACGAAGCGCTCTTCGTTCGTGTCCTGATTGTGCGCCACGACCCGGACCCCTGGGACAGGCGCGGCGCTGGGGTCGCGCACAGTGCCCACAATCGATCCGCCGCCAATCTGTGCCGGGGCCAAACCGGCCAACCAAAGGCCAAGAACCAGCGCCAGGGCAGCGCTGCCAGCCCGTGCTCGCATTCCGAACTGCATGGTCATCTCCTTCGTGGCGGGCGGCGCTCCCAACGCGGTAGGCTGCCGCAGCAAGGCCACTTGTCTAAATTATCGATAATGAAATCGATAAGTCAAACGAAAATTGCATCGATCGTTGAATCGGGCGGGTTCTGTGTGGTAGCCTCGTCCCCGTGACCGGTACTGCCAAGGCCTCGTCGCGGGTCTCCGAAGTAGCTCGCCAATTGAGGGAATCGATCTTCGAGGGCAAGCTCGCCCCAGGTGCGCCCCTGCGGGAACTCACGCTGGCGCGGGAGCTTCAGGTGAGCCAGGCAACGGTGCGGGAAGCCCTGCAACGCCTGGAGCATGCCGGGCTGGTCACGCGGCGCCGCAATCTGGGCACCTCAGTGACGCGGTTGTCCCCAAAAGACGTTCGGGAACGGCTTGGCTTGCGGGCCTTGCTGGAAGTTCTGGCGGCGCGTTCCGCGGCGGAACGCATGACGGCGGCGGATTTCGAGGAATTGGAGCGGCGGCTCAACGTCCTGGGCGATAGCGTCGAATCGGACCGTTACTACGAGGCCGCGCAAGCCGACCTGGAGTTCCATCGCTACATCTGGCAGTGCTCAGGGAACGACACACTGTGCGGCCTGCTGGAACTGGTGACGGTTCCACTCTTCGCCTTCATCAGCATCATGCGCAGCCATGGCTTACACAAGCTGCATGCCGTGGTGGCGAGCCACACACCGCTGATCGAAGCGTTGCGGAGCAAGGACACAGCGCGCATCAGCGAGGCGTTCCAGCGTGGCGCCACCGCCTCCTACGAACCATTCCTGCAGGATGAGAGCCCGCGTGTATCCGCTGAACTGTTCGGCTTTCTGGCCACTACGCGCTGAGCGCCATGCTACAGGCCGGGTGCCCTGCCTCGCCACGGGCTCACCTCCGCCAGCGCCTATCCCACGGCCTGCGGACTAAGCGGCGCCACCAACCGGCAGTTGCCACCGGAACAGGAAGTAGTGGCGGCCGCAGAAATCACACCGGCAAGGCTGGAGCAGCCAGAGAACGGCCTGCTCCAGGAAATTGCGAACGCCAACGCTCCGGTACTCGATGGATCCGCAATGCGGACAACGAGTGGAGAAGAGACTCTTCAAGCTGCGGAGCATGGCTTCAGCTCCCACCTGTCGAGCGCGGGTCAGTGGCTTGGCCCGCCTGGCTCCGGGAAGAATGGCCGGCGTAGCCCGCACTTGGGCCGCTACGCCAGCCGCCGGCGGGAGCACTTGCTTCCCGCGCGGCCTTAATCTGTTCCGGCGTCCGCACGTCGGGCTCGGAAAGTCTGACCTTCGCCTTCGCACGCGCGACCTGGCGCTTGTGCCGTTTATCCAGTTGTTTGCTCAACGTCTTCCTTCCCTTCCCGGCTCGTGCCTCAGTTCCTAAACTTCGGGTTCGTCCACCACAGAGCAGATCATCGCTTCCGTCGTCAGCATAAGAGAGGCGATGGAGGCCGCGTTCTGCAAAGCGGACCGCGTCACTTTGGTCGGATCGATCACGCCGGCCTTCACGAGATCCTCGTAGACCTCCGTGGAGGCGTTGAACCCGTAGTGGGGATCGTCGCTATCCATGATCTTCGCGGCCACGACGGCGCCTTCGGTCCCGCAGTTCAACACAATCTGCCGGACAGGCTCTTCGCAGGCGCGACGCACGATGGTGACACCGAACTGCTCGTCATCTTCCAGCTTGAGGGTCCGCAGGACGATGGACGCGCGCAGCAGCGCAACTCCGCCGCCAGGCACGATGCCTTCCTCAACGGCCGCCCGCGTGGCATGGAGTGCATCCTCGACACGGGCCTTCTTCTCTTTCATCTCGGTTTCGGTCGCAGCGCCAACCTTGATGATGGCTACGCCGCCCGCCAGTTTGGCGAGGCGTTCCTGCAGCTTTTCGCGATCGTAGTCCGAAGTGGTGTCTTCAATCTGGGTGCGGAGCTGCTTGATGCGGCCCTCGATGCTCTGCTGCACGCCCCCGCCGTCGATGATCGTCGTGGTGTCCTTGTCGACCGTGACACGCTTGGCGCGGCCCAGGTCCTCCAGGCGGACGCTCTCGAGGGTGATGCCGGTCTCTTCCATGATGGCTTTCCCACCGGTAAGGATCGAGATATCCTCGAGCATCGCCTTGCGGCGATCGCCAAACCCGGGCGCCTTCACAGCGCAGACATTGAGCGTGCCGCGCAACTTGTTGACCACGAGCGTCGCCAGGGCTTCGCCTTCGACATCTTCTGATAGAAGCAGCAGCGGCTTGCCCGCGCGGGCAATCTGCTCCAGCAGCGGAAGAATGTCCTTCATGCTGCTGATCTTCTTCTCGTGGATCAGGATGTACGGCTCCTCGAGCACGCACTCCATGCGCTCCGGATCGCTGACGAAGTAGGGGGAGAGGTAACCGCGGTCGAATTGCATGCCATCCACCGTCTGCAACTCGGTGGTCATGGTCTTCGACTCTTCCACGGTGATCACGCCATCCTTGCCGACCTTGGCCATGGCTTCGGCAATGACGTCGCCGATGGTGGAGTCGCTATTGGCGGAAATCCGGCCCACCTGGGCGATCATGTCGCCGGAGACGGGCTTGGAGAGCTTCTGCAGCTCTTCCACAACAAGAGCGACCGACTTGTCGATGCCGCGCTTGACAGCCATCGGGTTGGCTCCGGCGGCTACTGCCTTGACGCCTTCGCGGAAGATCGCCTGGGCAAGAATGGTAGCAGTCGTTGTGCCGTCACCGGCCACGTCGGAAGTCTTGGACGCCACTTCACGCACCATCTGGGCGCCCATGTTCTCCAACGGGTCTTTCAGTTCGATCTCCTTCGCGACGGTCACGCCATCCTTGGTGATCGTCGGTCCGCCGAACTTCTTCTCGAGAACGACATTGCGTCCGCGCGGTCCCAGCGTGACTTTCACTGCCTCGGCGAGCTGGTTCACCCCCCGCAGAATTGCCTGGCGGGAGTGGTCGCTGTAAATGATCTGCTTGGCCATGGGTATTTTCCTCTTGAATGTGTCGAGACCTATTTGGTCTTCGTTGCGGCCGGTGCGTCGGGTGACAGGACGGCTAGAACCTCATCCTCGCGGATGATGATGTAGTCTGTGCCGGAGAGGCGGGTTTCGTTGCCGGAGTACTTGCCGAAGAGAACGCGGTCGCCGACTTTGACGTCGAGCGGCACGAGCTTGCCATCCTCCAGCCGTTTGCCGTGACCAACGGCCAGCACTTCCCCTTCCTGGGGCTTTTCCTTCGCGGAGTCCGGAATGATGATCCCGTTGCGCGAGGTTTCGGTCTCCTCGATGCGTTTCAGTACGATGCGATCGTATAAGGGTCTGAGGTTCATGATGTTGTTCACTTCTCTCTGTTCAGCGGTTCGTCCGTCTCACCGGGGACGTGCCGGCCTGTTGCGCTTGATCGCCTGGTAGCGTTCGTCGTGAAAGATCAACTGGCGAACCTGATCACCGATCTCCTGCCAGTCGTGGATGAAGTAGCCGGCCTGCCGCCGGTTCAACACCTCGTTGCGCTTGTCTGTCAGAATTTCGAGGATCGTCTCCGTATCAGCCCGGCTGCCTGCGCTCTGCTTCTCCGCGACCAGGCGGAACGCGGAAGCCACCCGGTCGAAATCAGCTTTCACCAGGCTTCTGATTCGTTCCGCCCACTCGACCTGCGCGACACTGCCGGTTAGGACAACCTGTGTAGAATCGCCGGTGGAGACGGGTGCGCCGCCGTCGTCCTCCCAGGTCTCGATGGCTCGCTGGAAGAAGCCGCTCATCACAGATCCGTCTGCCACTTCCGTGCCCTCCTACCTTTCGCCTGCTTGACCCGCCCGGCGAGCTCTGACTCGCAGTGCAAGTGCGATTGGCGGAGGCTGGCACTGGAAGACCCGGCCGGGCTCGCAGCGGCGCCACCCAAACCGGGCTATGGGCCCGAACACCGTCAAGGCTGCCTGAAGGATCCGCTCCGGATGGATCCGTGTCCGCTGGAAGAGACTCCGGGACACCATAAGGCCGGGAAGCCGGCGCTGGCCCTTCCTCGGTGATTCCCGGAATGAGCGGACTGGCAGAGTTTGTGCTCATCGTGCTCGTATTTCGATTGCGTTCCATCCATGCAGGGCAACAACGGCTAAGGCTTGAACTTCGGTTTGTTCACCAGCCTGGCCTTCTCGAGCTTGGCACGTTCTGTCGCCTCGTCCTTGATTTTCTGATCGGCCTCCCGTTGGGGAGCTTCCTTGTCGTCGAGTTTGGCCGCTTCCAGTGCCGCGAGCCGGGCGGGCTCCTCTAACCGTTTGAGAACTCCGGTCAGCTTGTAGGTTGGGCCAAAAGACGACCGGATCAGCTCGAATCGATAGTCCGAGTCCTCCCAACGCGCAAGGTACTCTTCCTGGTCACCGTAAGTGGCGGCAGCCTGCTTGGCGACCGAGGTCGGCTTCAACGCTTCGCCAAACTTCACGCTGAACGAATCCACCATGTCCTTGGACGTCAAGCCCTCGGTTTCATACCTGTCATAGTTCACGAAGATCCGGAACAGCTCGCCGTTGTAGAACGTGAACGCAATGTCCTGCGCCGGCTCCGGTTGAGTGCTGGAACTGAGTGATTGGGGACGCCACTCCAATAGCTGGACCAGCGCCGGGCGCCGGTGTACGATCTTCACGTCGACCGGATTGGCGCCAGTCTGTTTGACGATCGTGGACACATCGGACCCAAGCTGAAAATTCCGGAACCTCGATACTTCGCCCGCGGAGGCCGACGGCGCCAAGATGGCGAACAGCAGCGATGAAGCCAGGACCGCGACGGATCCAACTGGACACGTCCTAAGCATTTTGGGTTCTCCTCGCTGCAAGCTTCGATAAAGAAAGACCGAATGGCAGTACGCTGAGCAGCACCACCACACGCTGCCATTCTCCGGTGAAGTCGAGCACGGGCAGGATCGGGTTGAACAGCCCGACCACCAACGCAAATACGACAACCATGGCGTAGCGCCGCAGGCGGAAGGATTGAAAAGCGGCGGTCACCGCCCCGATGCACACCAGGAACCGGACCACGACTTCGTAAGGCGGCAGTCTGGACCAGAGCGCCACCGCGGCCAGCAATGCCGCGATGGAAACCCAATACATGGCCTTACTCTGCGCCCGGTTCGCTTCACGATCCTGGTATTGCCCCTTGGCCTCCCACTTGCGCCACATCACCTGATTCAGTGCCACGGTCTCCGGGACTACCCAGTTCGGCGGGGTTTCCTTCAATTCCGTTGATGTAGACATCTCAGACTTCCTCTTTCGCCGCTCCTGTTTGAGCGGGCCAGTCCTTTTCGTCCCTTACCACGCACGCGCGGGCGGCTGCCTTCAGGCAGATGCCGCAACCGGTGTCTTCGAACCGGTCATCACCTGGGTAATGGAGGTGATCAGGTCAATGGGCAGCGGGAAGACGATGGTCGTATTGTGCTCCGCGCCGATTTCCACCAGCGTCTGCAGGTACCGCAGTTGGATCGCTGCCGGCTGCTGCTGGATGACCGCCGCGGCCATGGCCAGCTTCTCGGCTGCGAGGTACTCGCCCTCGGCATGGATGACTTTCGCGCGGCGCTCGCGTTCCGCTTCGGCCTGCCGTGCGATAGCGCGGATCATCTGCTCGGCCAGTTCCACCTGCTTGACCTCCACCAGGGTCACCTTCATGCCCCAGGAGGCCGTGTGCTGGTCGAGAATCGACTGAAGACGCAAATTCAACTTGCCGCGCTGGCTCAGCAGTTCGTCCAGTTCCGCCTCGCCCAGGACACTGCGCAGCGTGGTCTGTGCCAGTTGAGAGGTGGCGTAGAGGAAGTTGGACACCTCCAGCACCGCCAGTCGGGGATCCACCACACGGAAGAAGATGACCGCGTTTACCTTCACCGTCACGTTGTCCCGTGTCACTACATCCTGAGCTGGCACCTCCAAAGCCTCGATACGAAGCGACAGACGTACCATGCGGTCGATCGGCGCAAAAACAAGAACGATGCCCGGCCCCTTGGCCTGCGCCAGGACACGCCCCAACCGGAACACCACGCCCCGCTCGTATTCCCTGAGTACCTTGATGGAGGCCAACAGATACAAAGCTACGAAGACCGGGATGACGATCCAGATATCTATCATGAGAAATTCTCCCAAACGCCCTTGGAGACCCTGGCGGCGGGAGCCATGGAGGCCCCCGCATTGCACCGGGTCGTTACTACCTCGCAGCGATCGGTGACCCGATTTGGGTGCCGATCACTTCGCCGGAGATCACAAGCTCAACGCGGCGGTTCTGTTGCCGCCCCTGCGCTGTGTCATTGGTGGCGACGGGCTGGGTCTTGCCGAAACCCTTGGTCGAAACCGAGGTATCCGGCATGCCCTGCGACATCAGGTAGTCGCGGACAGAAGTCCCGCGATGCTCCGAGAGCGTCTGGTTGTACTCATCGCCGCCAACGCTATCGGTGTGGCCTTCCACATCCAGCCTCAGGCCCGGATGGCCGGCTACGATGCCGGCGACGCGTGCGAGCTTCTCACGAGCGATAGGCCGCAAGGTGAACTTGGCGGTATCGAACAGGACGTCCGACATGTTCACGATAAGGCCGCGCGCCGTGTCTCGTGTCTGGAGGATTACGTTAAACTGCTTCAGCAGTTCGATCCGCAATTCGGCCTTCTCCGCCTCCAACTGCGCCTTCTGCTTGGCGACCTTGTCCAGTTCCAGCTGGGCGGCAGCCCGCTGGGCGTCATTATCCAACCGGAGCCGGTCGGCTTCGGCTTTCGCTGCTGCTTCCCGCGCGTCGCTCTCGGCGCGGAGCCGTTCAGACTGAGCGGCAGCGGCGGCGGCCTGAACTTCGTTCGCGCGCTTGATGCGATCGGCTTCCATGGCCGCGGATAATGCCTGCTCGTTCTTCTCCGCCGTCAGCCGGCCGGTTTTCGCATCTGCCTTGAGCTTCGCTGCTTCGGCGTCGCGGGTTGCCCGATCGGCATCAGCCTGAGCACGGATGCGGGCGGCTTCCGCTTCGCGAGTGACACGATCGGCCTCAGCCTGGGCAGCCATTTTTCCGCTCACCGCCGCGGCTTCCCGCTCTGATGCGCGTTGGCGTTCGGCGGCCAGCGCCTCTTCATCCTGGCGTTTCACCGCGATCGCGCGGGCATCTTCGGCGGTTTGGACTGCTTCGCGGGCCGTCATGGTAACCGGCTTGCTGCCGGCCTTCCTGGCCTGGTAAGCCTCGGCTTGCGCCAGACTCTTCTCAGCCTTCTGGAAGCTCTCCGTGGCAAACTTGTCCGCGCCGACGGCACGGGCGATCTGCACTGCATTGCGAGCTTCATACAGCTCCAGCGGCTGCTTGGTGTCGAGCTTCAACTGAAGTGGATTCGAGAGCCGCTGATACTGTCCGCGCTGAAGGAGTTCATATTTGGCGTCGATCTCTTCGATCTTGCCCTTCGTATCGGGACGCACCACGTTCTCCATCACGATGAGGTCGCTGGGCCGGGTGACGGCGAAGTAGGGCTCGGCCGTAACGACCAGGCCAAACACCTGGAGTTCCGTCGTCACGTTGAGTTTGCTTCTCGTCCCGTTCAGCAGGATCTCACCGAGGTTGGACGTGCGGCCCTCCGGAGTGATGGCCCACAGCACATAAGTGAGATACTCCGAGCCGTGGGTGTTGGCGGGCTGCAAATTGTCGAATTCTACTTCGATTTCGATGTAGCCCTGCTTGCTTTCCACCTTGGCTTCGCCATGGGCGCTAGCCATAAGCTCTGTGCCGCGGAAATCGATCTTTGTGGCACCGCTCCGATGGCGGTAGTTGATGGCTTTCGCCGTCCGCGCTGTGACTGTCACGCGGTAGATGGGTGTGGAGCCGGCGGCCATGACGGCCGCATTCTCGCCTTGCTGCTGCGGCTGCTGTGCCGACAGAACACCGCAAACCATGAGGAATGCGCCGATCATTTTCATTTGTGTTACCTGACGATCCTTCTTCAGAAACTATTTAGTGGAGGGCGTTGCGCCGGTGCGCTCGCGGGCTGAGTACCGATTCAGGAGGCCAATCAGCTTCATCGCCGACTTAGGCGTACGCACTCGCGTGGTCACAATCTGCTTGTTCTCCAGCTTCTTGCCGTAGAGAGTTGCGTTGTCGTCCAGATCCTGCCGCAGGGTGGCGCCTTCCAGCGCGACGCCGGCGAACAGTCCTTGCGACCGCGACCAGGAGAGAATGTCCGCATGCATTTGAGCGTCGGTTTGAGCAGTCGCCGTGCGTCCCACAGGGCCGGCCGCTACTGAGCCTTCAGCGCCGAGTGTGAACTTGCTCTCGAGCAGCTTCTCCGCGCCGCGCTCTGACATGACCAGCATGATCAGGTCGGTCGTCGAGCCGCCAATCTGGAAACCAACACTGCCGCCTTCGATGCGGACCGTCCCCGGAGCCGACCACCCAACGCCAACCTTGTTGCGGCAGGAGATGTAGCCCTTGCCGTACTTCCCGCCAACCAGGAAGGCGCCGGTCTTCAGGTTAGGAACGATAACGATGCAATGAGAGTTCGCCAGTAGATCTTCCGGGATGCCCTTGTCGGGAGCGGCCATGATCTCGGAAAAGACCGCGGAAGCTTCAGCCAGGCGCTTTACCGGCTCGTTGTCTTTGGCCAGCAGTGGCGATATTGCCAGGGCCGCCACTAGAATGATTCGCATTGTTCACCTTTTCCTCCACCCCGGCCTATCTTCAATCGCCGTGGGTGACACAGAAACATACTGCACGGCGCGAGCCAACCTGCCTTGCTGTTGAGCCCATTCGGTTCCGCCGTGGGTGCGGTGGTGGATTCGGAAACTGATGGACGAGTACGAATGACCGCGCCACGTCACATGACCATGCGCGGTCATGGGGCTCAAACCGGAGGGAAGGAAAGTATCAGGTCAGATTGCGGATCGAAATTGCCGCCGGGATGAAATCTGGTGGAAGAGCCACATAACGGCGACCGCGGCCAATGACAAAGCACGGGCGAAGGGACCACCTCTCCAGCATTTTCGCGTTCTCCGTAAATCACTGTCCCGATGCTCCCCGGGAAGTCGCAGCACCGAACCGTCCAAATCGGAGAGCCCGCAATCGAAGTTGTAGATTGCGCCCACCTCCGCCCGGCCTGGGCGCCAGGAATCCGGTCAGCGGCACGGGTGCCTCATTGTGCGCAGTCCCGCGGCAGGATAATTCCTGCAAAACACCACGGCCATCCAACTGCCTGTGAACCTGTAGCGTTTGGGGCAGCCCAAGCCAGACGGCGACATACAGGAGCAAACACATGAACAACGACATCCTCGCAGGCAACTGGAAACAATTCAAAGGCAGTATTTTGCAACGGTGGGGCAAACTGACGGACGATGACTTGGAAGTGGCCGCCGGACGCAGGGATGCCATGCTGGGCAAGCTGCAGGAGCGCTGCGGCTTGGCCAAGGATGAGGCTGAAACGCAGCTAAAAGACTTCGAAGCCACACACAAGGCTGCGTACAGCTCGCGTTTCCCTCAGTAGCAGTTAAGGCCCGGACGCGAGCAGGGCCGCTGCCCGGATCGGCGCCGGCGCGTGTGTAGCGGTTCCGCGGCGGCGGCCTTTCCGGCCAGCTCAGCGTTCTGCGATGAGTGCGGCGGCCGGCCCGGTTCCGTAACTCGAGTCCGCATCAGCGCGTCGGGCCGCCCTCAGCCGGCTCAGTTCACCCGGGCCGCCTGCTGCTTTTCCTCCAACACCTGCTTGATGTTGACGAGAATCTTCTCCTCGGCTGACCTGGTCCTGCTTACCACGATCAACCTGAGCAGTGCCCCCTTCCACCCGGTCAACCCCTGTTGGGATGAGCCCTTCAGCGTAATCAGGTAAAAGCCCTTATGGCCGCTGTCGGGGACGCAGGCGGTGAGATCCAGCGCCAATTGGAAATAGTGGCTCGCAAAGAGCTGCTTTACGACCACGATCTGGGCCCCGCTCATCACTCCACCAGGCTGATAGGCGATCGTGTGATTCAGGCGCAACGTCGGTTTGAGTCCGAAACTGACCCGCTCCCAATGCAGCATCGATTGCGCGCTGGCCGGCATCGAACCCGGGTAATCCAGCAGGTAGTGGCTAAGGTGAGGGAGATAAACGGGGAGCGCTTCCGAGCGGCCCACTAACGATCGCAGTTGGCTGTCAAAGTCAAACGGATGCTCGGTGTCATGGTAGCTGCCGAGCACGCGATTGCCTTCAGCCTGATAGCGCCGCACGACTTCGAGCATCGCGCGGCGCATTCGTTCGTTCACCTGCGCATCCAGGTTCGGCGCCGCCCAATCCAGAGACCGCTGAAGCTCATGCATGACATCCGCCTGGAGTTGAATGGCGCATTTTCCGGGCCGGCAGAACTTCAGGCTCCTGATGTCATCGGGTTCCAGTGAGAAGCCCTCCAGGTCGGATGTGGCCGGCGGGCTGCTGAATCGGCGAACGCCCAGATAACTTGGCGACCTGAGTAGCCGCTCCACGTCAAATGCGTAGCGGACGTACGACTCCGGCGGTGCTTCCACGAAAACAGCCCCGAAGACGATGACCTCCGCGGGCGTCCTGGAAGGAATTACCTTCGCCACGGCCTTACCGCGGTCGATCGACGCAATCTGATCCTCGCTCAAGCCGATCTGATTCCGGAAGAACCGGTGCATTTCCAACGCGGTCTGGCCGTGGACTGTGGTGATCCCAACCAGCATCAGCCCCGCTAAAACCGCCGCACTGGACATGTATACTCCTGCCCCGGCTTCCCTGCTCGCGGCAGCCAGGAAAATGACTCAATACAACCGCCACAATGCCCGCGCCACGTACGGCGTTCGACGCCGCGTGACTTGGGAACCGTTGCATCTTCCTGAGTGCACGGCTCATGCCAGCCACGAGCCGCCCGGCCGCTGCCTCAATCCCCGCGACTTACGTGCCGGCTGTGGGGCGGAAGCCGCCGCGGCCAGTGACCGCCCGGGGTCAACTGACATTTCCCGGTCAAAGATCCTTGCGTGAGATGCCAAGCTTGCGCATGATGGCGTTCAGTGTTGTCCGGTGCAGCCCCAGGCGCGTAGCCGTCGTGGTCACGACTCCACCGCTTTCGCGGAATACGCGAATGATGTGTTCCCGCTCCACCTGCTCCAGCGTGACATTGCCGGCAAACGGAGCCTGGTCCAGTTGCAATTCAGCCAGGGGAGCGCGGAGACTCGAGCCACTCGACAGGATGACGGACCGCTCAATGAAGTTCTCCAACTCCCGCACATTGCCGGGCCACTGGTAGCTCACAAGCAGATTCATCGTCTCGGACGGTATCTTGTCGATCTGCCGCCCCATCTTCTCCGCATACTTCACGGTGAAGTGCCGGGCCAGGGTCGGAATGTCCTCCGGGTGATCGCGTAGAGGCGGTGTAGAAATGGGGAAGACTCTCAGGCGGTAGTACAGATCGCTGCGAAAGAGCTTGTCGCCCATCATCTGTGTCAGGTTCCGGTTGGTCGCCGCCACCAGGCGCACATCGATAGGAATCGTCTTGGTGCCGCCCAGTCTCTCAAAGGACTTCTCCTGCAGCGCTCGCAGCAGCTTCGGCTGCAGATCCAATGGGATGTCGCCCACCTCATCCAGGAACAGCGTCCCCCGATGCGCCATTTCAAAGCGGCCGATCTTCTGGGACAGGGCGCCCGTAAAGGCTCCGCGTTCATAGCCGAAGAGTTCGCTCTCCAGCAGGCCCGTGGGAATAGCGGCGCAGTTCAATGTGACGAAGGGGAGGTTCCGTCGCGGGCTGATGCGATGAATGGCGCGGGCCACCAGTTCCTTGCCCGTACCCGTCTCCCCAAGAATCAGCACGTTCGCGTCGGTGGGCGCAACCACTTCGACCTGGCTCTGCACCCGCCTCAGGGCAGTACTCGTACCAACGATTTCGCCGAAATCCTGTGTTGGCGCAGTGATTTCCTCTTCGACGCTCTCCCGCCGGTCGCGCTCCCGCAGGTCCTGTACAAAGGAGATCCAGCGGAAGGGGGAGAGCTTGAGCACGGCTGTGGCCACCAGCACCGGTACACGCCGGCCGTCCTTGCAGACCAGTTCCTTCTCGTAAGGCGTGCAGGCCCCAAACCGCAGTCCTTCCTCGTGCGCGAGTTCATCCAGCGGCGCAAATTCCGGGGGAGTCAGTTCCGGCCACTGCAGGAGCCCTGATTTCAAGTCCTCCCGGCTGTAGCCCACCAGTTCCAGGAATGTGTCGTTCGCCTCGGGAATCCGGTCAAACTCACCGGAAACCACACCCGCGATCGTGGATTGCAGGGGACTCAGCCGCGTCCTGGCCCGGTTGCGCCGGATCTTTTCATCCTGCTCGTGCCGGCCGCTGAAATCGCGGACAATGCTGGCGAAGCCCTGCAGCGTTCCATCATCCCGTCGCAGGGCCATGATGATGACGTTGGCCCAGAAGCGTTCCCCATCGGACTTTACGTGCCAACCTTCACTGCCCAGATGACCCTCAACCACCGCCCGCTTCAGCTTATCCTCGACCTCGCCGCGCGCAGCCGCATCGGGCGAATAAACGCAGGACACGTGTTTTCCGATGACTTTCTCAGCCGGGTAACCGTAGATGCGCTCCGCCCCTGCGTACCACGCTACAATCAGCCCGTCCACATCCAGTAAGAACAGGGCAAAATCCTTCACCCAGGGAGGCGGGGCATCTGCCTGCGCAGCTTCGGAATCCGCGGGCGCCTCTGCCACTGCTTTCTCGTGCAAAACCAGCAGATGACGAACCGGCAGGACATTTGCCTTGGCCGCGAACGCCACATGCTTCGCCGTGCCATTCGAACCAAGCAGGCCCAGCGATCCCTCCAGTTCGCCCTTCTCGGGCAGCGCGGCAAAGAGCTGCGAAACCTTGGGCTTGAAGGCTGGAAGCGCAAACTCGTCGATGGAGTGGCCGATGATCTGTTCACGCGGAATGCCCAGTATGCGGCCCACGCCGAAACTGGCATCCCTCGAGTTGCCTTTGTCGTCCGTCAGGAGAATCGGCGCGGAGGGGTGGTAGACGATGGCCCGAAAGAGCAGTTCAAGTTCTCTGGGCCCGTTTTCCACGAGCCAACCGGCCGTTTGTGATCCCAAGCCTGTGGAAAGCACAGTGGGTTTCCCTTTCCGCCGTCGATCACGGCAGCCAATGGCCGCGTTGGAGACGAAATCGGTGGAAGCCGAAAGAATCTCGAAAACAGTCGGAAGCCGAGAACGGCACCCCGAGCCTATGTTAACACTTATTTAGAATTCCAGACCGGCGAAAAAGTGACCAAATTTGGTCAGTCGGAGCGCGCGTTCTCCCCGGAGATCCTTCACGACTCGTGGAGGTGGATTTTAATGGGGGCCGTCCACTCGGCCGGCTTAGCGGCGCTGGAAACCAGGGCGACTGCGCCCGGCGGTTGACCAACACCCCGCCACTGCGGCTCATGTGCCTCTAATTCGTCATAGTGTACTAATTCATCAAGAATCAGAACGTAATCGGACTACTGCGCTGCCTCGGGTCAAACCCTTCTGGCTCAACTCTTCAACGGCAGTCTCATGGTTGCGAACAAATCCGGTTGATCCTGGTTCTTCTGCAGCGGGCGCCACTCATTGCCCGGTCTCTCTGTGTAAACTATATGCAGTATTCCACAATTACAAATCAAGAAATCGCTTGGAACATGATCAAATGCCGCCATTGGTGTTATGCCATTGCTGATGTTTCGCATTTCACTCCGCGCTCTTGTCCACGGGCTGCTTTGAATCGAATTCAGTGACCCACGCTGCTATCGCTATTTGTGCAGCATCCACCATTCAGGTGACATCAGAATGCTCTCGGTCTCGAAAATCGGTGGCGCGAGACGGCAGAGGACTGTAGAGTACTAACAGGTCAGACGCGGAGTAGGACATTCATCGAAAGGGTGATATGGACAACATGGAAACACCCAAGGGTGCCCCACAGAGCCCGGCGGAGGAAACCGGACGCCCCGCAGCGAACGACACCCGGGACGCTCAACTGAGCGCAATTCCCGTGGCTGGGATTGGAGCCTCCGCGGGTGGTCTTGAGGTGTTCAAGCGCCTGCTCGCCGAACTGCCTGTCGACACCGGCATGGCCGTTGTATTCGTCCAGCACCTCGAGCCAAGCCATCAGAGCATGCTGGCGCAGATTCTGTCGCGCGCCACCTCCATGCCGGTGAACGAGGCAGCCGACGGGATGCGGGTCGAAGCGAACCAAGTTTACGTAATTCCAGCGAACGTCGACCTGACAATCGTGGGCGGAACGCTCAGGCTGGCGGCCCGCACCCAGACGCCCGGGCTGCACATGCCCATCGATGGCTTTCTGCGCTCCCTGGCGCTGGATTGCGGCAACAGGGCCATCGCGGTCATCCTGTCCGGTGCGGGTTCCGACGGTTCGACCGGTGTGCAAGCCGTAAAAGCCGCCGGCGGCCTGACCTTCGCCCAGGATGAAGCCAGCGCCAAGTTTCCCATGATGCCGCAAGCCGCGGTGGCCACCGGTTGCGTGGATTTTGTGCTCCCCCCTGACCGCATTGCGGCTGAACTCGCCCGGATCAGCCGGCACCCCTACATCGCCCAGAATCCGCCTACGCCAATCGAATCCAAGCCTGGCGGCGATGACGCTCAATTCACAAAGATTCTCTCCATCCTGCGGGAGGCCTCGGGCATCGATTTCTCGCTGTACCGGGAAAAGATGGTGCGGCGGCGGATCCTGCGCCGGCTCGCGCTTCGCAGCATCAGCGACCTCGCAGAGTACGGAGTGCGTCTGGCCCAGGATCCCGCCGAGCTGATCGCGCTGCAGAAGGATTTGCTCATTAGCGTGACTTCCTTCTTCCGCGATCCGGACTCGTTGGAGGCCCTGAAAACGGCGGTCTTTCCCCAGTTGCTCGCGGATCGCAGGCCGGACGACACAGTCCGCGTCTGGGTGGCGGGCTGCGCTTCCGGGGAGGAAGCTTACACCATTGCGATCCTGCTGCGCGAGTATTTTCACGAAACCGGCGTCGCATTTCCGGTCCAGATCTTTGCCTCCGACATCAATACCGACGCAATCGGCAAAGCCCGAGCCGGTAAGTACCCTGCCAACATCGCATCCGATCTGACTCAGACGCGGCTGGACACCTGGTTCACGAAAGCCGAATCAGGCTACCGGATCAATAAGGATCTCCGCGAGATGTGTGTCTTCACCCGGCACAATCTTCTGGACGATCCTCCCTTCTCCAAGCTCGACCTGATCAGTTGCCGGAACGTTCTCATCTATCTCGGCGGAGTGCAGAAGGACGTTCTGCCGCTCTTCCACTATGCGTTGAAACCCTCCGGATTTCTGCTGTTGGGCGCGTCCGAAGCGGCCGCTTCCGGTGACCTCTTCACGGTGGCGGACAGCGAGCACCGGATCTTTGTTAAGCACGACAAGACCCTGAAGACGCACATCTTCCCCGGGGGGATCCGAGGATTGCGCAGGGCGACCTCACGCGGCAACCAGCCGGCCGTGAGTGCGGCGGACACCTGGAAGGGCACGGATCTGCGTAAGGAAGTCGACCGGATCCTGTTGTCGAAATACAGCCCCGCCGGCGTAGTGGTGGACCAGGACCTGGAGGTTCTCGAGATCCGGGGCCAAGCCAATCCTTACCTGTCCCTGCCGGCAGGCAAGGTGAGTTTCAACCTGATCAAGCTGATTCGCGACACCGGCCTGTTCCTCGAAATCGAGAAATTGATCCAGGAGGCCCAGGCGACCGGAGAACCTGTGCGCAGGCAGCATTTGCTCTTTGAGCAGCAGGGAACCGCCGGCGAACTGACAGTCGAGGCGGTACCGCTGGAGTCGGAGCATAAACGGTCGACGCTGCTCCTGTTCGAGCCCCTGGCGGAACCTGCGCTGCAGGCTGACCGGCCGGCGGGAGAAGACAGCGGCAGCCAGAGCCGCGATGTTCAGATCACGAGGTTGAAGCAGCAACTGGCAGAGGCCAAGGAGCGCTTTCTCTCCGCCCTCGAGGCACACCAATCGACCAGGGAAGAGATTCAGAGCACCACCGAAGAGGCGCTGTCCGCCAATGAGGAACTGCAGAGCCTGAACGAGGAGATGGAGACGGCAAAGGAGGAACTGCAGTCCACCAATGAAGAGCTCATCACGGTCAACGACGAATTACAGGCCAAGAACGCGGCGCTCGCGCAGGCTCGCGATTTCGCCGTCTCGATCGTCGAAACCGTCAGGCAGCCCCTGCTTGTACTGGATACGGAGTTCCGTATCAGAATGGCAAACCAGGCCTTCTATCGAACATTCCACCTATCCCCTCTCGAAGCGGAAGGACGCCCGCTCTATTTGCTCTCCGGCGGCAGTTGGGACCTGCCGGTGATCCGGCAGTCACTCGACTCTTTGCTCCGTAGCGGCCGCCCGTTCACTGATCTTGAAGTCGAGCAGGAGTTCCCCAGGGCGGGACGTAGAAGTCTCGTCGTTGGCGGCTGCTGTATCAAACACTTGCAGATGCTGCTGCTGGCGATGGACGACGTCACCGAACGGAAGCTGGTCCAATTGGCCCTGCACAATTCCGAAGAGCATCTGCGCCAGTCCCAGAAGATGGAGGCGGTCGGCCGCCTGGCCGGCGGCATCGCCCACGATTTCAACAACCTGCTCACGACCATCATCGGCTACAGCGATCTTCTGGAAGGCGCGCTGCAGGGCCAGGCGACACTGGTCCAGCAGGTGGGTGAGATCAAGGCGGCTGGACAACGGGCCGCCTCCCTGACGCAACAATTGCTGTCCTTTAGCCGGCGCCAGGTGCTGCAGCCCAAGGTGCTGGACCTGAATCTCATCGTGAAGGATTTTGACAGAATGCTGCGCCGCCTTGTGGGCGAGCAGATACAGGTACAGATCCGCTGCGAACCCAGTCTCTGGCACGTCCGCGTCGACTCGGGTGAGATCGGCCGCGCCGTAATGAATCTCACCTTGAATGCACGAGACGCGATGCCGGACGGCGGAACGCTCACCCTCGAAACAGCGAATGTAACCCTCACGGAAGCTGAAGCAGGCAAGGCGTTTCTAAAAGCCGGGCGCTATGTGACGTTGGCGGTCCGCGACACGGGCATCGGGTTTGATTCAGACGTGCGGGCCCACATCTTCGAGCCGTTCTTCACGACGAAGGCCACCGGCAAGGGAACGGGCCTGGGCTTGGCGACCGTCCTGGGCATCGTGGAGCAGAGCGGCGGCGTAATCGACTGCGAATCGGAGCCAGGAGTGAGAACCTCATTCACGATCTATCTGCCGGCCGTCGACATGGCGGCATCCTCGGGCTCAGTCCTGGTCCAAAGCCTCAACAGTGCACCTAGAGGTACTGAGACAGTCCTGCTGGCGGAAGACGAGGACATGTTGCGCGTCCTCGCCCGGAGGATCCTGGAATCGGTTGGCTACGTCGTCTTCGAGGCCAGCAACGGCCGCGAGGGACTCGAGTTCTGCAGGAACCACGAGGGCCAGATCGACCTGCTGGTAACCGATGTCGTCATGCCGGAACTGGGCGGCAGGGAACTCGCTGAGGGCGCGCTCATCCTGCGCCCGAACCTCAAGGTCCTCTTTATCTCAGGCCACACGCAGGACGTCGTACTGAAGGCCGGAGTACAGAAGGGCGCAGCCTTCCTACAGAAGCCCTTCACTCCGGCGGTGCTGGCGCAGAAGGTACGCGAGACACTCGACTCCACCGCAAATACCAGCGGAGAGTAGAGGCTGGATTCAAGTTCTCTACGCAGTCAGGCCCGCGCTGCCAATTCGACCTTTGGAATGGCCGGCGCTTACCCGACTGCGCTCACTCCTTCAGTCCCATCCGGCATAACTGGACACCCCTCCCCGGGCTTCCCGCGAGTGGGCAGTCGATTGCTCTCACTGGAGGGCAGGAGCACCAGAAAATGCCTTTACTCAATCTTGTGATCGTATTGATCGTGGTCGGTGTGGGTCTCTACCTGATCAACCGCTACATCCCCATGGCGTCCAGCATCAAGACGATCCTGAATGTTCTCGTAGTAGTCTGCGTCTGCGTTTGGCTGCTTCAGGCAGTGGGCCTTTGGACCAACGTGAGCAACTACCGCGTGACGCGATAAGCAGTCCCCAAGTGCGTCCCTCGACTCTTGGTTCAGTACGAATCGGTAGGACCTATGGCAACCTCAGATGACCGCATATGGTCACGTGACGGCAATGGGTCACATGCGTATCCGTTCCCCAGGGTTCAGCGAACCCAGGTACGTGCGCGGGGATGGCCTTACCGTCCTTCGACGCTGACGGCCCATCGGGTGCTGTAACGGGAGTGCGGAGCCAATCTGCCTGGCTCTGCACCTGGCCAAACCCAATGGTGAATGGCAGATCAGCAAGTTCTAAGCAAAGGAAGTATATGTATCGATTGAAAGCATTGACTACGGTGTCCTGCCTCGCGCTGTTGGGCGCGATCATGACGCCAAGCGCGTGCGCGGACGCATGGGACAAGAAGACCGTGATGACGTTCAGCGGCCCTGTTGAAATCCCCGGAGTGCATCTCACCGGGTGGGGCGTGTTGCCGGCCGGCACCTATGTGTTCAAGATCGTCGATTCGCAGAGCGACCGCCACATCGTCCAGATCTTCAGTAAGGACGAGTTGACCATCTACGCCACGATCCTGGCCATTCCGAACTACCGTCTGAAGGCAACCGACAAGACAGTGGTCACCTTCCGGGAGAGACCGGCCGGCCAGCCGGAAGCCCTGCGCGCCTGGTTCTATCCGGGCAGGAACTGGGGCGAAGAGTTTGTTTACCCGAAGGCGAAGGCGATTGTGCTGGCGAAGGCCGCCAACGCGCCTGTCCTCTTCACGCCCGCCGAACTCCCCGTCGAAGTTGCAGAGCCCGCCAAGCTGGCGGAAGCGCCGCTGGTCGTGGAACTCAAGCGTGCGCCCGTCATGGCGATTCAGCCCACCGGCGAGGAAGTCCAACTGGCCCAGGTAGTGACTCCGCCACCGCCCACGGAAACCTTGGTTGCCAGCGCGCAGGCTCCCGCCTCCGCCGCCTCAGCCCCCGCACTTCCGAAAACTGCCAGTGAGTTGCCGCTCAGTGTTCTGTTGGGCATGGTCGCGCTGGGCGCGGCGGTCGCCGCGCGTGCAGCCGCCAAACGGCTCCAGTAGGAACTCCCCGATCCGTCGCGCGGCGTGCCTCGACCTGCACGCTGCGCGAGGAGCCGCGGATCCAAGAAAGAGACTCCAACATGCGACATAGAGTAATTCCGCTGCTCGCACCAATGACGAAGCACCGCCGGAACTGGGACGGCTGCTATGAGACAAAGGCGCGCGGCTTAGCCGTCCTCAGCTCCCCCATGTTGAATAAAGGGACAGCATTCTCAGCCGAAGAACGCAAGGCACTCGGCCTGACCGGCCTTCTGCCTCCGGAAGTCAGCACGTTGGAAGCACAGGTCAAGCGCGCGTATCTCCAGTACGAGGGCTTGACCGATGCACTCAGCAAGAACATCTACCTGACCGCCCTTCACGATCGCAACGAAGTGCTGTTCTACAGGCTGTTCTCCGAGCATCTGCGTGAGATGATCCCCATCGTCAACGACCTGACGGTCGGCATCGCCATGGAGCAGTATCACCATGAGTGCCGCCCTCCGCGCGGCGTGTATCTCTCCATCGACCACATCGACGGAATCGAAGAGGCCTTCGTCAACCTGGGCGCGGCGCCCAGCGATATCGACCTGATCCTCGCCACGGATGCCGAGCAGATCCTGGGGATCGGCGATTGGGGCGTGGGCGGGATCGAAGTATCCATCGGCAAGCTGGCGATCTATACCGCAGCCGGCGGAATTGACCCCACCAGAGTGATTCCCGTCATGCTGGATGTCGGCACGAACCGTGAGAACCTGCGCGACGATCCCACTTACATCGGCAACCGTCATGCCCGCATCCGCGGCGTCCGCTATGACGAGTTCATCGAAGCCTATGTGAGCGTCGTGAGAAAGCTCTTTCCCAACGCATTGCTGCAGTGGGAGGACTTCGCCCCAGCCAATGGACGCCGCATTCTCGAGAAGTACCGCGGGGACATCTGCACCTTTAACGACGACATGCAGGGCACCGGGGCCATCACGCTGGCAGCCGCCATTTCCGCCGTTCGCGCCAGTGGATCACCCCTCCGCAACCAGCGGGTGGTGATCTTCGGAGCGGGCACGGCGGGCATTGGAGTGGCGGATCAGATACGCAATGTCATGCTGCGCGAAGGACTCAGCAAAGAAGAAGCCGCCAGGCGCTTCTGGTGCGTGGACCGCCAGGGGTTGCTGACCGCCGACATGGGCGAGCAACTGGGCGAACATCAAATGATCTACGCCAGGCCGGCCGCCGAATCAAAGACATGGAAGCGCGAGGGGGATGGAGTGGGCATTGGCTTGTCCGAGGTGGTGCGGCGGGTGAATCCGACGATGTTGATTGGAGCTTCCGCCACGCTGGACGCTTTCACTGAAGAGATAGTGAAGGAGATGGCGGCGCATTGCGAACGACCCATCATCTTCGTCCTGTCGAATCCGAGACACCGGGCCGAGGCCAAGCCGGCCGACCTGATTGCGTGGACGGACGGCCGCGCGCTGATCGCCACGGGGGGCTCGTTCTCACCTGTGACCTATAAAGGCGTGACCTATGTGGTGGCCCAGGTGAACAATGCCATGCTCTACCCCGGGCTGGCCCTGGGCGCAATCGTCTCGCAGGCCAGCAGGATCAGCGACGGCATGTTTATTGCCGCCGCGAGCGCTGTTTCCAGCCTGGTGACCGTGCGTCAGCCCGGCGCGTCCATTCTGCCTCACATCGACGACCTGCGCAGCGTATCGGCAACCGTTGCAGTGGCGGTAGCCGAGGCCGCAGTGGTGGAGAATCTGGCTGGAGTGAAATTCGACGACATCGTGCAACAGGTGCAGGACGCAATGTGGCAGCCGGAATACCGAAGGATTCAAGCCAGTTGAGGAGGCGGCCATGAAACAAGTTGGCACTCTTCTGATGGCCGCGCTGATCGGATTGGCCGATCTGATCGAATGGCTGTTTGGATGCCAGCATCGGAGGACCACATTCCCGTTGACGCTGCCCGACAGGGAACGCGATAGCGGCACCCCGGCCGTCGATCAGGAGACCTATGTGGTGTGCCTGGAGTGCGGGCGGCACATTCCTTACGACTGGAAGAAAACGCGCCTGACCGCCAATCCGCCACCGCTCAATCGGGCTGCCCCCCAGCGGGTTGGGCCGCCGGAACGGCCGGACTTCTTCATTCCCTTGCCGGGCTGGGCGGAACCCGCCTCCGGGCGGGGAGCCTCCCAGTGACAAGCCTTCCGCCGAATCAACAGCCGCACGTGCTCCTTCGCGATCTCGCCCGGCTGCTCCTGCTTTTCGTCTGCTTTGGTACCGGAGCCTCCCCCCGAACCCACTCTCTGCCTGGCAGTCAGCCCGCGGATCCCTACCGAATCTCAGTGGATGTGGATCTGGTGGTGCTGCAGGCAACAGTGCGCGACCGCGATGGCCGGTTTGCGCCTGACCTCCGCCAGCAGGATTTCTTGGTCTACGAGGACGGTGTGCCGCAAGCCATCCGGCTCTTCCGCCGCGAGGACATCCCTGTCACCGTGGGCTTGGTGGTCGACCACAGCGGAAGCATGCAGGAGAAGCTGAATCATGTCATTGCGGCGGCAAGGACGTTCGTCCGGTCCAGCAATCAGGAGGACCGGATGTTCGTCGTCAATTTCAATGAGTTCGTCACGCTGGGGCTGCCGCCGTCCATTCGCTTCACCAGCCGGCTGGACCAACTCGAGTCAGCGATCCTGCGCGCGCCCGTGAACGGACAGACAGCGCTCTACGACGCACTCAGCGTGGCGTTGGAACGGCTGCAAAGCAGCGACCGCGACAAGAAGATCCTGCTCGTGATCAGCGATGGAGGAGACAACGCCAGCCATCTCAAGCTGCCGGCCATTCTGAAGACTGCCGGGCGTTCCAATGCGCTCGTCTACACCATCGGGATCTTCGACGAGGGCGACCCCGACAAGAACCCCGGGGTGCTGCGCCAGCTCGCGCGGGCCACGGGTGGCGACGCGTTCTTCCCCGAGCACATGGCTGAGGTTGTCACGATCTGCGAACAGATCGCGCACGAGATCCGGAATCAATACACGCTGGGGTACGTCTCCACCAACCCGGTCCAAAACGGTGCGTATCGCAACATCCGGGTTGTCGCCAAATCGGCGGCGTACGGCAAGCTCTCGGTGCGCGCACGCTCAGGCTATCTCGCCAGGGGCGAGCCGCAAACGGTCACGCCGGGGAAGGCAAAATGAGGATCATCGCACCGCGCCACGCCCTCAGGCTAGCCCTGAAATGGTGCCAGTACCTGCTCTTTGCGGGAGGCGCCGCGATGCTGGGCTATTCAGGATTGGCTCTGGCCGACGCCCTGTACTTCCAGCACCAGGGACAACGGCAACTGCAGCAGGCCCTGGCCAGCCGTCCAACAGACCTTGCGGATGCGAGTCCAGCCGCGCCCACGGCTACGAATGCCTCACTACCGCCGGCGTCGATACCCGGCCTCATCGGGCGGATAGAAATTTCCAGGCTCGACCTCGATGTAATCGTGGCGGAGGGCATTGACGGAAAGACCCTGCGCCGCGCCGCGGGGCACATCCCCGGAACGGCGCTACCAGGGGAGTTGGGCAACATTGGCATCTCTGCTCATCGCGACACGTTCTTCCGCCCATTGCGGGATGTGCGGCGCAACGATCTGATCAAGATCACCACACCGGGTGGTGAGTTCCGCTACCGCGTCGTCTCCACTCGCGTGGTGGAGCCGCGGGACGTGACTGTTTTGGACTCGGGCGAAGGCGAGAGCCTCACCCTGGTCACCTGCTACCCATTCTCATTTGTTGGTCCTGCGCCCGACAGGTTCATCGTTCGGGCTGAAAGAGTGCTGTAAATCGCCCTCTCACTGGATGCTGCCGCGGTTGATCCGCGATGGAGAAAGTTCATGCAAGAAACCTCGAAAGTCCGCAAGATCGCCTTCGTTGGCGACCATCTTCCCCGCAAGTGCGGCATTGCCACGTTTACCTCCGACCTGCTCTCCGCTGTTGCCACGGCCCACCCGCAAAGCCAGTGCTTTTGCGTCTCGGTGAATGACATCAAAGGCGGCTACGACTACCCGGAGGTTGTCCGCTTCGAGATTGACGAGCAGGACCAGTCGTCGTATCTGCGCGCCGCCGACTTCCTCAATATCAGCAATGTCGACATTGTTTGCCTCCAACACGAGTTCGGGATCTACGGCGGCCCGGCGGGCAGCCACATCCTGGCGTTCCTACGCGAGCTGAGAATGCCGGTGGTGACCACGCTGCACACCGTCCTGCGGGAGCCGCGATCTGACCAGCGCCGCGTCATGCAGGAGCTGATCTCACTCTCGACGCGAGTGGTGGTCATGGCCGAACGCGGCCGCCAGATGCTGCAGGAGATCTATGAAGCGCCGCTCGCGAAGATCGATCTCATCGCCCACGGTATTCCCGACGTGGGGTTTGTCGATCCCACATACTTCAAAGACCAGTTCGGTGTCGAAGGCAAAATCGTACTACTGACCTTTGGCCTGCTCTCGCCCAACAAGGGCATCGAATACGTGCTGAAGGCGCTGCCGCAAGTGCTGGCGGAGTTCCCCGACGTCGTCTATATCGTACTGGGGGCCACTCACCCGAACGAGCTTCGCGAACATGGCGAGGCCTACCGGGTGAGCCTTGAGCTGCTGGCCAAGAAGAGCAGGATCGAGAAGAACGTCATCTTCTACAACGACTTCGTCGAGCTGGAGAATCTCAAGGAGTTCATCGGCGCGGCGGACCTATACATCACCCCGTATCTCAACGAAGCGCAGATCACATCAGGCACTCTCGCCTACACGTTCGGCGCAGGCAAGGCGGTGGTCTCGACCCCTTACTGGCATGCGGCGGAGCTGCTCGCCGACGACCGCGGCGTGCTGGTTCCCTTCGCGGACGCGGAGGCGATGGCCCGCGAGGTGACCGCCCTACTGCGGGATGACACCCGCCGGCACGCGATGCGAAAGAATGCTTATCGCCTGGGCCGGGACATGGTGTGGAGCAATGTCGCGCAGCTCTACATGCACTCCTTCGAACTCTCCCGCCTGCAGGGCACAGCGCCCAGCCGGAAGTCTCTCCTCACAAAGACACTGGACCGGAGGCCGCGAGAGTTGCCTGCGCTGAAGTTGAACCATCTGCTGCGGATGACCGATTCCACGGGCATCTTCCAGCACGCCAATTTCAGCATCCCCAACTTCTCTGAAGGGTATTGCACCGACGACAACGCGCGCGCGTTCATTCTTGCGGTCCAGCTTGGCGAACTCGGTGAGGATCTGGAGGGAGTACGGGCCCTGGCGACCACCTACGCTTCTTTCCTCCAGCACGCTTTCGAGCCGGAATCCCGCCGCTTTCACAACCACCTGAGCTTCGATCGCCAATGGCTGGATGAGCAGGGCTCTGAGGATTCCCAGGGGCGCGCCATCTGGGCGCTGGGCACTGGAGTGGGCCGCTCTCCTTTCCGCAGTTTCCAACTGATGGCGGGCCAACTGTTCGCCTTGTCCCTCCCCGTCGTGACGGAGTTCACATCGCCGCGCGCGTGGGCCTTTGGCCTGTTGGGGATCCACGAATACCTGCGCCGCCTGGGCGGTGACAGCCTGGTCAATCAAACGCGGGAGACGCTGCTTTCGCGGCTGATGGAGCTGCTGGACCGCAATGCCTCGCCCGACTGGTGCTGGTTTGAGCAGGAGCTGTCTTATGACAACGCGAAGCTTGCGCATGCGCTCATCCTGACCGGCCGCGCGACGAGTCAACCGGCAGTCGTTCAACGCGGCCTGGAAACTCTTCGCTGGCTCAACGAGGTCCAGATCTCTGAGAAGGGGCACTTCCTGCCCATCGGCAGCAACGGGTTCTACAAACGAGGCGGACCTCGCGCCAACTTCGATCAGCAGCCGATAGAAGCCCAGGCCATGGTCTCGGCCTGCCTGGAAGCATATCGAACCACCTCGGACGTCTGGTGGTACGAACAAGCCCAGCGCGCGTTCGATTGGTTCCTCGGCTGGAACGACCTCGGACTGGAACTCTACTCGCCTGAGAGCGGAGCTTGCGGCGACGGATTGCATGTGGACCGCGTCAATCGCAACCAGGGCGCCGAGTCCACGCTCGCATTCCTCCTATCCTTGGCCGAGATGAAGCTAGCACAAAACATGATGACCAGCTTCAAG
Organism: Paludibaculum fermentans; assembly: GCF_015277775.1. NCBI lineage: Bacteria > Pseudomonadati > Acidobacteriota > Terriglobia > Bryobacterales > Bryobacteraceae > Paludibaculum > Paludibaculum fermentans. The sequence continues at coordinate 6,857,138 of NZ_CP063849.1, read as the reverse complement.
GAACCCATCGCCATCGGCACCTAGAGCCTCATATGACAATTCCTACTGTCCACGTCACTAGAACATCCACGGTTCTTCAACCCAACCAATCCCGCGTGCTGCTGCGTCCCTTCAACCCTGGAGACGAGCAGCGCACCTGCCAGATCATCGGACGAATCATGGCTCTCCCCGAGGATCAGATTGCCCCCCTGGTTCAGGGAATCTGCGATAAGTTCTGCCACCGGCATGAGGACATTCAGAAGGTCTGCCTGGAACGGTATGGGCAGATCTGCGATATCCTGCCGCAAGGCCAGGAGCTCTCTGAACTCCGGCGGCAGTTGATCGGCTCTTACTTCCTGGCCGAATACTCACTGGAGTCGGCGGCGTTGTTCAATCCCTCGATCGTCAGGCACCCTGATCAGACCGGCCTGTCGACTGGGGCGTTGCGCTTTGTTCTCAGCCTGCGCGCCACGGGTGAAGGCCATGTCTCCTCCATCACATTCCGGACCGGCATCATCCATCCCGATAAGAGCATCGAAGTACTCACCCCGGTGGGTTTCCTCACGGAGCCCCGCCAGATCGCCAATCCCGGCTATGACAAGCCGCTCTTTGAACGGAAACTGGCTGAGCTGAATCTCAACAGTGAGTTCACGCGGCGCATCATGGGCAAGCTCCCCGACTCCTTCACCCTGGAGGAGTTGCGCGCCACACTGAAGGCGGAACAGTTCCGGCTGCCGGATGGCATGACACAGAAAGACCAGGCCGCCGCGCAGGGTGTTTGGATGCTGGCCCGTTCAAACTACGAAGTTCAGTTCCAGCCCGGCCAGGAACTGTCAGAACGCATCATCTTCCCGGCGACGCCGTCCCAGCGGAACGGAATTGAGGATGCCCGTTTCGTCTGCTTCCAGAACGACGACGGCAGCCTGGACTACTACGCGACCTTCACCGCCTACGACGGCAAGATCGTCGTACCGGAACTGGTCGAGACCGCGGATTTCCTCCACTTCCGATTCATTACCTTGAATGGTCCGGCCGCCATCAACAAAGGGATGGCGCTGTTCCCCAGGAAGATCGGCGGCCGCTATGCGATGCTGTCGCGGCAGGACAATGAGAATATCTCCATCATGTTCTCAGACAACGTACACTTCTGGAATGAGAGCACGTTGCTGCTGAAGCCCGTCTTCCATTGGGAACTCGTTCAGTTGGGTAATTGCGGCTCACCCATCGAGACGGATGCCGGCTGGCTGGTGCTGAGCCACGGTGTCGGGCCCATGCGAGAATACTGCATTGGCGCTTTCCTGCTCGATCGCGACGACCCGACAAAAGTGCTGGGCCGTCTCCGTGAGCCTTTGCTCAAGCCAAATGCGGAGGAGCGGGAAGGCTACGTGCCCAACGTCGTGTACACCTGCGGCTTCCTGATCCACGAAGGCGACTTGATCATTCCCTACGGCTTGGCGGATCATGCTACTAGTTTCGCCACCGTACCCCTGTCCGAAGTCCTGGCGGCCATGGAGCCGGACTTGGCTGTCACCACCTGAAGCTTCCCATAACCGAATGAAAATCTCCGTCGAGCACTCCACTGTGTACCGCTATGACTTTCCGGTATGCCTCCAGCCGCACACGCTCCGCCTGCGGCCGCGCACGAATAGTACGCAACGGCTGCTTGCGTTCGAGATGCAAATCACCCCTGTTCCGGCCGGCACCACCGAGTGCCTCGACCAGGACGGCAACCTCGCGTTGAACTGCTGGTTCGACACAACGACAGAATCGTTGACCGTCATTACCCGCTTCCGCATCGAGATGCTGCGCGACAACCCCTTCGACTTCGCGGTCAGCGAGGCTTCCCTGAATCTGCCCTTGTGGTATCTGGAACCTCTCTGCACCGCGTTGGCGTCCTACCGCATCGACACGCACGTGAGCGAGCCGGTGAAGCAGTACGCCAGGCAGGTGGCGGCGAACGCACAGTGGAACTCGCTGGCCTTCCTCACCGCGCTGACCCAGGACCTGTTTCTTCGTTCGCGGCATATCACCAGGCCGGATGGCGCCCCCTGGACCTCCGACTTTACGTTGTCGGCCCGGGAAGGTTCCTGCCGCGACCTGGCTGTCCTGTTCTGCGACATCTGCCGCGTGATGGGCTTTGCCGCGCGCTTCGTCAGCGGGTATGAATGCGCGGCGGCGGGCGGAGAGGATTCCTACATGCACGCCTGGGCGGAGGTCTATCTACCCAGCGCCGGTTGGCGCGGCTATGACCCTTCCCGCGGTCTCGTCGTCTCCAACGCGCATGTTGCCGTGGCCGCGGGTTTCGATTCCAATCTCGCGGCGCCTATTTCCGGCCTGTTCAGCGGCGGCATCGCCTCGGGCATGGAAGCCTCGATTCAGATGCACGTCGACCCGGATTCCACCACATGACGACCGCGGCGAAACGAGTGGCTGTGCTTTCCCCTGTCGCGTGGAGAACTCCTCCGCGGCAGTACGGCGCCTGGGAGACCGTCGCCAGCAACGTCACGGAGGGACTGGCCGCCCGGGGCTGGGATGTCACGCTCTTCGCCACCAGCGATTCATCGACCCGCGGCCGTCTTCACGCCGTCGTGCCCCATGGCTATGAAGAGGACAGGACGATCGACCCGAAGGTGGCCGAGTACCTCCACATCTCCGAAGCGTTCGAGCACGCCTCGGAGTTCGATCTCATTCACAGCCACTACGACTTCATGGCGCTTTGCTATACCCGCCTGGTGAAGACTCCGGTGCTCACCACCATCCATGGCTTCTCCTCCCCAAAGATCATGCCGGTGTATGACAAGTACCGTGACAGCTACTTCGTGTCGATCAGCGATTCCGATCGCGCGCCGGGCCTGAACTACCTGGGCACCGTGTACAACGGGATCGATCTTTCGTTGTACCCGCTCAGGGAACGGCCCGGCAATGACCTGGTCTTTCTCGGACGCATCCATCCGGACAAGGGCGTGCACCTGGCGATCGAGGTGGCCCAGTTGAGCGGCTTGCCGCTGCAGATCGCCGGCATCGTGCAGGACGAGGGGTACTTTCGCGAACAGGTGGAGCCTCACCTGAACAGCCGGATCCGCTACATCGGCCCCGTGGATGTAGCCGGAAAAAACAAGCTGTTCGCCGGCGCCTGCGCCCTGCTGCATCTCAATACGATTCCGGAACGCTTCGGGCTGGTCCTGGTGGAAGCGAATGCGGCCGGCGTCCCGGTGATCGCCATGGACCTGGGATCGTGCCGGGAAGTCCTGCAGGATGGAGTAACCGGGTTTCTCGTCAAGAACGCCCGTGCGGCCGCGCAGTGCCTTCGGCGGCTGCCCGAGATAGACGGTGCCGCCTGCCGGAGGCGGGTGGAACAGTTCTTCTCCGTCGAAGCGATGGTGAAGGCCTACGAGCACGTGTACCAGAAGATCTTTGACCTGGAGGCCGAGAAGAAGAGATGAATCAAGACATCATACGACGCTACCGCGGCAATCCCATCCTCACCAAGGCCGCCATCCCCTACCCCGTAGAGACCGTGCATAACGCCGCGGTCGTGAAGCATCGCGAAGAGTACATCATGCTCTTCCGCTCTCATCTGAGAACCGGGCGGTCGATCCTGGGTCTCGCCCGCAGCCACGACGGCTTTCACTTCGCCGCCGATCCCGAGCCATTCCTGACTCCGGCCACGGAGGGCCCTTTCGCCGCGTACGAGGAGTTCGGCGTGGAGGATCCGCGGATCAGTTGCGTCGAAGGTGAGTACCTCATCACCTACAGCGCCTACTCACGCAGCGGCGTTCGCGTGGCCCTGGCGAAGACCACGGACTTTGTCGGGCTGGAGCGGGTCTCGCTCATCACCCAGGCCGACTACCGGAATGTCGTGATCTTCCCCGAGCGCTTCAACGGACTCTACGCCCGGCTGGACCGCCCGCATTCCGAGATCACGCCGTGGTCGATCTGGATCTCCTACTCGCCGGACCTGCGGTACTGGGGCGACTCCCAGTTGTTGATGCGTCCGCAGACCTACCACTGGGATGAGATGAAGATCGGCCCGGGAGCGCCGCCTTTCAAAACGGCGCAAGGGTGGCTGTCCATCTATCACGGCGTCTTCAAGACGATGGACGGAGCGATCTACCGGCTCGGCGTGGCTTTGCACGACCTGCACGATCCGGCAAAGCTGCTGGGTGTGAGCGACTCCTGGATCCTGCAGCCGGAGGATCCCTGGGAAGTGACGGGCTATGTCCACAATGTCGTCTTCACGTGCGGAGCTGTGCCCGAGGCAGATGGCACGGTCAAGATCTATTGGGGCGCCGCGGACAGTGTGATGTGCGTTGGGGAAGCGAACATCGCCGATCTGGTGGAACTCTGCCTGGAGTGACGGATCGAGTCTGGAAGGCGGGTTGGCAACGGCGGGGCCCAGGGGCCAGAAGCCGCAAGACAGCGGGCGTCCGATTGAGGCTGATCCGCCTGTGCGTCCGGAGCCGGCTGGACCGGGCCCGGACGACACACTGCCAGCCTCGAACAGAATTGCTCCCACTTCATCAAAGGTTCAATTTTCAAGGATCTTGGGGCCTATCGGTTCGCTTGTCCCGACGGCGTACAGGGCGTCAGGAACACACTAGAGGCGGGCTGTGGGCGGTTGCCGGAGGCAGCGGGCCGACTTTGGGTTCGAGTGGCTGGTGGAGGGCGAGTTGTGGGGGCGGGACGAATTGGTGAGTATCGGTGGACTCGGTGACGCCTTCGGCTTCAGCGACGGCGGGTTCTGGCAGGGGGCCTTGCGGTTGGTGTTCGTGGCTGTTGGCTGCAGTGAGAATTGGCTGGAGTGGGGTTGGGTTTGGCTCGGGCGTCGTTGTTACTGGGATGGGCCGCCGGCGATGCCGGGGGTAATGCTGGGGGAGCGGTTCGGGTTGCTGGGGCGGGCCGGGTGGATGGGCCGCTGGTGGGTTTGTTCCCTCAAAAACTGGAGTGGGTTTGCGGGGGGCGGCGGGGCGGGCGGCGGGGCGGGCGGCGGATTCGCGGTTGTCTTGAGGTGGGTTTGATCCCTCAAAAAGTGGGGTGTGGTCGGCTGGAGGGGTGGCTGGGACTGGTTCGGCGGGCAGAGCGTCGAGGGCGCGTTGGAGGCGGCGGGTATTGGCTTCGATCCAGCCGGCGTAGCGGTTGAGGGCCTGGATGAAGCCGACCTGGCGGAGGACCCATTGGGTGGCGACGGCTTCGTCGCTGTGGCCGTATTCGAGGCCGGCGTTGAAGAGGGCGCGTTCGCGGCTTTCGTGGAGGCGGGCGTGGCCCTGGAGCATGTGGAGTTCGAAAGACAGGGCGCGGCGATTCGGATCGGAGATGGAGAGGGTGGCGGCTTCGGCGAGGGCGCGGAAGTGGGCTTCGATGCGAGCAGGCATCTGGTGGTGGGCGGAGTAGGCTCCGGTGCGGCGGGCGTTGCCGGAGGAGGCGGCTTTGCCGGCGGCGGTGCGGGGGCCGGTGGATTTGCGGGCGTTGGCGCGATTGGCGGCGAGGCGCTTTTCCGAGATGGTGGCTGCTGGCATGGGGTGGTCCTTTCTGCTCTGTCCGGGCTGGGTCCGTGATGTTTGGGTCCGGGTGGGCGCTCAGTTGGGGTAGAGGCGCTGGACGAGGCGCAGTTCGGCGGCGAGGACGCGGTGGCGGCGCCAGTAGCGTTCCTCGAGTTTGAGGGCTTCCTGGAGGGACTTGCGTTGGGCGGGGTCCATGGTGAGCCAGCCCTGCAGGGCGTGGACGCCCGGGCTGGCTTTGGGGACGAGTTCGTTGGTGTTGTCCCATTGGCGCTGGATCTGGAAGTTGAGGGCGGCGGCCTCGAAGAAGGCGTAGCGTTCGGCGCGCCAGATGCAGTCGGCCATGCGGTCGGCGAGGATGTGCTGGTAGACGTTGGCGGGTTTGTACTGTTCGTGGACGGCGGCACGAAGTTTCTTGTAGTAAGCCTTGCGTTCGCAGAAGGTGAGGGCTCCGGTGGCTTTGGGGCCGGTGAGGATGCCGTCTTCTTCGACCTCGGTGTGACGGGTGAGGAGGTCGATGTCGGGGAAGGCGCAGTCGGTGGGTTCGGTGATGTACATGGAAAATGTCCTCTATACCCATTCTTAGGAGTGGTGGACCAAGGATTTAGGAGATTAACGTCTGCAATTGGTTGATTCCAGGGGAGAAGATTTTTTTGATTGTTGTGTGATGAAAGAAGCTTAAGGCGGGGAAATGGGGGAGTTCTGGGAGCAGTGGAATCCCTGGGCGAGCCGGGTGAGTCTCTGGGTTCGGATTGTTGGGTGAGCTTGGTTCATCGGGCCGCCACGAACCGAGGATTGGCTGCTGCCCACGCATCCCCGCGTTCCGTTCTCCGGGTGCGAGCCGCTGCAGCGGAGGAAGTCGCCCTGGGGCTGCTTTTCCGGCGTCTCGACGGCATGGGCTAGAATCCGTACTGGATGCTCGATGCGCTGCCGGCTGCCGAAGAACTCGAGATCGTTCACATGCGCGCCCTCCGTGGGCCGAACCAGTGGACCAATGCGCCCGTCATGGAATGCTGGGTCCAACTGGGCGGCTGGAACGATCTCTCCTCTGAAATCCTCCCGGGCTTCAATCAACGGTTGCTGCAATGGCTTCCGGGCCTGGTCGAACACCGGTGCAACATCGGGGTGAGGGGCGGATTCGTCACACGCCTCGAGCGCGGCACTTATCCGGCGCACGTTCTTGAGCATGTCGTGCTGGAACTGCACGGCATGGCCGGAGTGGAGGTCTGGTATGGCCGTGCGCGCCATACGAGCCAGGAACGGGTCTATCGGGTCGTTTTCAAGTACAAAGACGAGACGCTCGCCCGGGCGTGCTGCGAGGCGGCGCGGGCCCTCTTTCTTGCCGCCGCGCTGGACCTGCCTTTCGACGTGCCCGGGACGGTCGACAGTCTGCGTGAGGTGGCGGTCCGGCATATGCTCGCGCCCGATGCGCGGGCCTTGATCGAGGCGGCGGCGCGGCGGAACATCCCGGCCCTGCGGCCCGGGGATGGGCAGATCGTGCAGTTGGGCTACGGAGCGCGGCAGCGCCGGATGGCGGGGGCGCAAACCGACCGGCTGGGCGCGATCGCCGCCACGGTGGCGGAGGATCGCGAGCTCCTCGAACAGCAACTGCTGGCGGCCGGCGTGCCGCTGGAGCTCGCCGCGGAGGACGAAGCCGAAGCCAAGGGCGCCGAATACCGCCTCCTTACGGTGGACGGGCGCCTGGCGGTGGCATTCGACGGAGGGCGGCGCGATGTGACGGGCGAAGTCCATCCCGGCATCGCCGCGGCGGCGGGAGAGGTGGCGGCGGCCCTGGCCTGGGACATCGCCACCATCGATATCCGCGCCGAGGACATCCGTTCGCCGCTCCAGGGCCAGCACATCGAGATCGTGAAACTCCAGCCTGGGGCGGACCTCGCTCCGCTGGCGCAGGACGCGGCAATGCCCAATCCGGCGGCCCAGGCCATCATCGACATGCTCTTCCCGCCGGAAGACGACGGGCGCATTCCGATCGTGGCGATCACCGGAGCCAACGGCAAGACCAGCGTCGCCCGGCTGCTGGCCCATATTCTTCAGGCCACCGGCCAATGCGTGGAGATGACCTGTACAGACGGGGTCTATCTGGACGGACGGCGCGTGGCGAGCGGGGATTGCAGCGGGCCGTCGAGCGCGATGAGAGTGCTGCTGGATCCGCGTGCCGAGCTGGCTGTGTTCGAGACCGCACGAGGCGGAATTCTGCGGGCCGGCCTGGCGTTTGACGCGTGCCAGGTGGCAGTGATCACGAACATCGGGAGCGGCGATCACCTCGGCATCGGTGAAATCGAGAGCGTGGAGGACCTGGCCAAGCTGAAGGGCACGATCGTCCGGGCCGTGAGCCCGGCGGGCACGGCCGTGCTGAACGCGGCCGATCCGGTTGTGGCAGGGATGGCGGGCCAGTGCAAAGGCCGGGTGCTGTACTTCGCCCTCGACCCCGGCCATCCGGTCATTGCCCAGCACCGAGCCGAAGGCGGCCCGGCGGTTTTCGTCCGCGACGGATTGGCCGTGGTGGCGGACGGAGAACACGAGCGGCCTGTGCTGCGAGTGGACCGCGTCCCCCTGACGATTGGCGGCCGGGTGGGGTTCCAGATCGAAAACCTGCTGGCCGCCATCGGAGCGGCCTACGCGCTGGGGGTCCCGTTGGAGTTGATCGAGCGGCAGGCCGAAGACTTCACGCCCGACCTCGAGCACAATCCCACGCGCTACAACGTGCTGGAGATCCGCGGAACCACCGTTGTTCTGGACTTCGGCCACAACCCGGACGCACTGAACGCGGCGATTCGCGCTCTCGAGCAGTTCGCGCAGGCGCACAGGACCGCGGTCTTCTCGTCCGCGGGCGACCGCAGGGACGAGGACATTGTCCGCATGGGCGAACTGCTGGGCGCCGCGTTCGACCGCGTGATCCTGTACGAGGACGACGACCTGTACGACCGCAGTGCGGGGGAGGTGATCGCACTGTTGCGGCGCGGCATGGCCACGGGCGGGCGCGCGCATCGCATCGAGGAAGTGCAGGGCGGGCTGAACGCCCTCGACTACGCGCTGAGGACCATCGAAGCCGGCCACCTTCTGTTTGCCCAGGCGCACATGGCCGATCCGACCGCGGGCTTTCTGCGGAAGCAGTGGCTCGGATAGCGCTGGCTAGAGGTACGGCTCCAGGACCCGCCGGCTGTGCGCGTCGAGCTTTCGCGCATCCCGGATCTCATAGCGGATGCCGTGCGAATCCACGATGGACACGCGGCCGCGGTCGCGGAGGTGAATGGAGTCCTCGCCCTCCACGGTGAAAGTCACCACACCACGATCGGTTTCCACCGTCCAGGTGGAGGGCTCCATCTCAGAGGGCGTATTCACGATTTTCACGATCTCGGGAACGAACATGCGCTCGGCGAGTTCGGCTTCGAGTGTGGCGCGCACCCGCGGGTCGAGGCCGGCGAGGGAATCGAGCGACACCAACTCGCGGCCGCCGGCGTCCAGAATCGAGATGTGCCGTCCGGGTTCGGAGAGAGGGAACGCCTGAACAGGCGAGACGTCCACATGCCGGACGCCCGCCGCATCGATCAGGACGAGGCGGCCGAAGTTATCGCGCTCGAGATGAAAGCTCATGCGCCCTCCTCCGCCGCGGATTGCAGGCCTTCCAATTGGGATTTATAGAAGCGCGCATACGTACCATGCTTGGCCAGCAACTCGGCATGAGGGCCGATCTCGACGATGGAGCCGCGCTCCAGGACCACCAGGCGGTCAGCCTTTTTAAGCGTGCTGAGGCGGTGGGCGATGGCGATGGTGGTGCGCTCGCGAGTGAGGTTCTCGAGGGCGAGCTGAATTTCGCGTTCGGTTTCGGAATCGACCGAGGACGTCGCTTCATCGAGGATGAGGATTCGAGGATCGATCAGGAGGGCGCGCGCGATGCTGAGGCGCTGCCGCTCGCCGCCGGAAAGGAACTGGCCACGCTCGCCTACCAGCGAATCGTAGCCGTTCGGGAGGCGGAGAATGAACTCGTGGGCGTGCGCCGCTTTCGCGGCTTTGACTATCTCGCCCGGGGTAGCGCCGGGACGGCCGTAGGCGATGTTCTCCGCTACGGTGCCATAGAAGAGGAAAGGCTCCTGCAGGACGAGCCCCACATTGCGGCGATACTCGTTGAGGCGATAGCGCCGAAGGTCGACGCCATCGACGAGAATGGCGCCGTCGGTGACATCGTAGAACCGGCAGAGCAGGTTGATGATGGTGGTTTTGCCCGCTCCGCTGCGGCCCACCAAACCGATCATCTCTCCGGGCGCGATGGACAGATCGATGCCGCGCAGAACCGGCCTGGCTCCGTAGCGGAAACTCACGTTGCGCAGCTCGATGGCGCCCCGAAGGCGCCCGGGCTCAATGGAATCGGGCGAATCGGCCACCTTCGGCTTGCGATCGAGAATCGCGAACACGCGACGCGCGCTGGAGGCAGCACGTTCGGTTGCCGAGGCCATGCGGCTCATCGAATCGAGTTGCGTATAGAAGCGCGTGATGTAGGCCACGAACGCAGCGAGCACGCCCACCGTGACGGAGTGATGAAACACGCGATAGACGCCGGCCACCCAGACGATCACCACGCCCAGTTCGGTCAGCAGCAGCACCACCGCGTTGAAGTAGGCCCACACCCGGTTCACGCGATTGTTGGTGCGCAGGACGCGCTGGTTGGCGTGCTGCATGCGCTGGATCTCGCGGTCCTCCTGGGCGAAGGCCTTGACCACGCGGATTCCGGGAATGGTGTCCGCCAGGATGCTGGTGAGTTCGGCCCAGGCGCGATTGCCGACCGAGAATCCGCGGCCCAGGCGGCCCTGCACCCGGAACACGGCGATGGCGATAAACGGCATGGGCAGCAGGGTGACCAGGGCCATCCCGGCATCGATGCTGAACAGGATGATGGACGTTAAGACCAGCATCACCAGGTTGGTTCCGAAATCGAGGGCGTGCACCGAGAGGAAGTAGCAGATGCGGTCTGTGTCGCTGCCGACACGGGAAATGAGGTCGCCGGTTCGCCTGCGTCCGAAGTACTCGAGGGAGAGCTTCTGGAGGTGGGAATAGGTCATGAGGCGGAGATCCGCGGCGACGCGCTCGCTCACTGACGAGATCACGTACATCTGGGCCCAGGTGATGGCCCAGGAGAGAACCGAGGCGCCGGCCAGGCCGAGCAGGTACCACTTCACCATGGAGGTGTCCGGCTGGTGACCGCTCTGGTACGGAACCAGGATGCCATCCAACAGGGGCATGGTCAGATAGGGCGGAACCAGGCCGCTGGCGGTGCCCGCCAGGGTCAGCAGGAATCCCAGCAGCGAAAGGCCCCAATAGCGCCGCGCCAGCGGAAGCAACCGGAGCAGCGACTGGAGGGGCGGTTTGCTGACCGGGGTGCCGCATTCGCCGCAGGCAGCCGCGCCCGGGCCGACGGGAAACCCGCAGTACTCGCAATCCGCCACGGCATCCGGGTGGGGGGTGGTCCGCGGCGGCACCGCCCCGTTGAGCATGGCGGTTCGCCATTCCGCCAGGCGGTGCGCCCCCGCGGCGCGCGCATTCGTGAATCGCCAGCGCGAGATGGTACCTGTGCCGTCGCGAAGGTCGAGGGAGCCGAGGCCGCGTTCCTCGTGGACGTGGATATCCAGCCCTGGCGCGAGCGCCCACGAACGCGCTTCGGCTTCCGCCATGGCTCCGTCGGGACCGCGGCGCGAACCTGGCGGCCATTCGAAGCTCAAGAGCCTTTGGTCCGTGAGGACGACGAGGCCGGGGGCGTACCGCATCCGCGAGTCGAGATCCGGCTCGAACGAAGCGAGCGGCGTTTCCCCGTCCAGGATCCGGCTTTGCAGGAACAAAGCGACCCAACGCGGGATATCGGCGCTTTCCTCAAACGCCGGCATCAGGCAATTCCGTCTATGAATCTGATAGTCAAGAAAGTTACAATCTGATCGTACCCCACAGGTCAAAGCCCCAACCCGTTACGCTCGGGCGGCGGGAAACAGTTCGCATGCGGTTGCTCAAAACAAAATCCCTTCCCGGCCCCAACGTCTGGGGGCTCTGCCCGGTGATGGAGGCGACGATTGAACTCGGGGGATCGGATGATAGCCTACCTGCCGCTTCAGCCTGGTTGTGCGAGCAGATCGGGCGCTGGCTTCCGGACCTGAAGCCCCAGCCAAACGGCGCCGGCGGGGCGGAATTGCGCAATGGCGCGGACCTGATACACAATCTGGCGCTCGTGACGCTTGAGTTGCAGAAGCTGGCGGGAGCACCTGTGTCGTTTTCGAAAGCCGTCGAGACCAGGCAGCCTTGCGTGTACCTGGCGGCCTTCGAGTATGTCGACGAGCAGCTTGCGCGGGAGTGCCTGGATGCCGCGTGCGAGATGGTCCTGGCCGTCGCGGCCGGGCAGGCGATTGATGCTGCGGGCACGCTGGAGCGATTGCGCGCCACCGCCGGTCGCCAGATGCTGGGCCCGAGTACGAACAGCATAGTCCAGGCGGCGCGCGTGCGAAACATACCGGCCGTCAGGCTGGACGAATGCTCCCTGGTTCAACTCGGCCATGGCAAGGCGCAGCACCGCATCCGGGCAGCGGAAACGGACCGCACGCTGGCCACCGCGGAAGGCATTGCCCAAGACAAAGAAGTGACGAGAACCCTGCTGCAGGCAGTGGGCGTGCCGGTGCCGAGAGGGTTCACGGTGGCCGATGCGGAAGAAGCGTGGTACACCGCGGTGGAGTACGTCGGGCTGCCCGTGGTCGTCAAACCGCGCTATGGGAACCAGGGGCGCGGCGTGGCGGCGGATCTGTCGACTTGCGAGCAGGTGAAGGCCGCGTTCGAGGCGGCACGCAAAGAGGACGCGAACGTCATCGTGGAGAAGTTCGCGCCGGGACAGGATTACCGGCTGCTGGTGGTCAACGGCAAGGTGGTGGCGGCCTCGCGCCGCGAGCCCGCGCACGTCATCGGCGACGGGCGCAGCACCGTGCGGGAGCTGGTGGACGAAAAGAACCGGGATCCGCGGCGCGGCGACGACCATGCGACGGCACTCAGCAAACTGGTGCTGGATGAGATCGCGCTGCAGGTATTGGGTGAGCAGGGATGCACGCCCGGCTCCGTGCCGGCCAGCGGAGAACGGGTCCTGATCCGCCGCAACGCCAACCTGAGCACCGGCGGCACCGCCACCGATGTGACCGACAGCGTGTGTCCGGAGATCGCCGGGCACGCGGTGGCGGCGGCGGCCATGGTGGGCCTGGATGTAGCGGGCATCGACGTGATCGCAGGCGACATCTCGCTCCCCCTGGAGCCGCAGAGCGGCGTGATTGTCGAGGTGAACGCCGCGCCCGGGCTTCGCATGCACCTCGCTCCCTCCGAAGGTACACCGCGCGACGTGGGCGGCGCCATTGTGGAGATGCTGTTCCCGAACGGAGGAAACGGACGGATCCCCATCGCCGCGGTGACGGGCACCAACGGCAAGACGACGGTGACGCGCTATCTGGCGCACCTGGCGAAAGGCAAGGGTCATTTCGTGGGGATGACCTGCACGGACGGCATTTTCCTGAACGGGCGGCGCATCTCGTCGGACGATTGCAGCGGCCCGATCAGCGCGGGGCTCGTCCTGATGAACCCGAATGTGGACGTCGCCGTGTTCGAGACGGCGCGCGGCGGCATTCTGCGGGCGGGGCTCGGGTTCGACCGTTGCCAGGTGGCCGTGGTGACGAACATCGCCGACGGCGATCATCTCGGCCAAAGCGGCGTGGAGACGGCCGAGGAGCTTGCCCATGTGAAGGCCACGGTGGTGCGTGCGGTTTCGCCAGATGGCGCCGCTGTTCTCAACGCCGCGGATCCGCTGGTCGCCGCCATGGCGGCGGACTGTCCAGGCCGCATCGTCTATTTCGCCCTCGACGGGAACAACCCCATCCTCGTGCGGCACCGGGACAACGGCGGCGCCGCCGTGTTCGTAAGAGGCCATGCGATCGTGATGGCGGAGGGGGCTTCCGAAGAGGTTCTCCTCGAACTGGAGCAGGTTCCGATCACCTTCCAGGGAAGAGTGGGCTTCGAAGCAGAGAACGCGCTGGCGGCGCTGGCCGGGGCCTGGGCCCTGGGCATTCCGAAGCCTGTACTGGCCGAGCGGGCCCTGTCGTTCACCACCGGGATCGACGAAGTTCCGGGGCGCATGAATGTGTTCTCGCTACGCGGCGGAACGGTCATCCTGGACTACGGACACAACGCCGCGGCTCTGCGCGCGATGACCGCGGCCCTGGAGGCATTCCCCCATCGCCGCCGCTCCGCCGTCTATGCGATGGCGGGCGACCGGCGCGATTCCGATCTGATTCACGTGGGCGAACTGCTTGGCGACTCGTTCGATATCGTTTTCCTATACGACCCGTACACGATCCGCGACCGTGCCCCGGGGGAGATCCCGGCACTGATCCGGCAGGGCGTCGAGCGCGGCGCGCGGACCCGCGAGATTATCGACGTGGCGAATCCCGCCGAGGCCCTGAGAGCCGCGCTGGATCGCGTCGAATCCGGCGATCTGCTGGTGATGCAGCCCGACGACATTGACGAAGCGATCGCCCTGGTGCGCATTTACCTGAGCCAGGTTCCCGAAGTGGTGGGCGAACAGGAAGCGAGATGAGCCGGGCGCAGCTCCTCTCGGTCCGATGCTTCCGGGGGCCAAGCATCTGGGCACGCGAGCCGGTTCTGGCAGCAACGGTGAGGTGCGGTCCAGAGGATGCCGTGGTCCTCGCCGATGAGACGCTCCGCTTGCAGGCGGAGTGCGGAGCGCACGTCTCACGGGCGTGGTGCGTGGAAGGGGCCGAACCCGGCACGCATGTGGCCGTGGTGGAGATGGAAGACGAAGAGGTTGCCCGCCGGTGCTTCTCGGCCGTGCTGGCAGCGTGTCCGGTGCCCGCTGAAAGAGTGCAGCAGTTGCGCGAGTGGGCGGACGACATCGTTCTCGGCCCCAACACGAGGGCACTGGCCGAGGCGGCCCGCCGCCGCTGCATCCCAGTCAGGCGAATGGGCCAGGGCAGCCTGTTGATTCTCGGCTACGGCATCCGGCAGAGGAGACTGTGGGGGGCGCGCAGCGACCGGACTTCCGCGATTGCCGAGATGATCGGCTGGGACAAGCCTTTGGCCAAAGAGCTGCTGAGAGGGGCCGGCATCCCCGTGCCGGACGGGCGGCTGGCGGTGGATGCCGCGGACGCGGTGAAAGCGGCCGCGGAGATCGGCGGGCCGGTGGTGATCAAGCCCGAGAGCGCGAATCACGGGCGGAGCGTGTTCCTCAATTTATCCGATCCAGCCGGGATCGCCGCCGCCTTTCAAGCCGCGCAAGGGGAAGGTGAGAGCGGGGCCGTGTTGGTAGAACGATGCGTGATGGGGGCGGAGCATCGGGTTCTGGTTGTGGGCGGACGCGTGATTGCGGCGCTGCGCGGGGATCCCCTGTACGCGGCGGGCGACGGACGGCGTTCGCTGCGGGCCCTGGTCGAGGAAATCAACCTCGATCCGGCACGCGGCGCTGGGCCGGAGTGCCCGCTCTACCCGGTGGAGTTCGATGAGGTCACGTCCGCCACCCTGCGGCGCCAGGGATTCACGGCGGAGACGATCCTCGCGCCGGGCGAGCGCGCGCTCATCCAACGCAACGGCAATCTGAGGCTCGACGTGACGGGCAACGTCCATCCTGCGAATGCGGCGCTGTGCGTGTTGGCCGCCGAGACAGTGGGCCTGGACATTGCCGGCATCGATCTGGTCGCGGAGGACATTGCCGTGCCGCTGCCCGAGCAGGCGGGGGCCCTTCTCGAAGTGAATCCCATGCCGGGCTTCGCCATGCACGCCGGCATCCCCGTCGCCGATCTCATTGTCCGGGAAGTGTATCCGGAGGGAGCGGACGGGCGGATTCCCATTGTTGCCGTGCATGGTTCGTCCGCCGCCGGCGTTGTGAGAGTGATCCACGGTCCGTTGCTGGACCGCGGAATGGTTGCGGGCGCCCTGCTGCTGAATCCCCGGCTCGAGGTGGGCGTTTTCGAACTCCCGGAGCAGGCGATTGTCGAACGAGGCCTGGAGTTCGATCGATGCGATGTCCTGGTGCTGACGGACTCGCCAGCGCTCGAGCCTGGAGCGCGCCTGCTGATCGGCTGCGTGGCGTCGGACGGAGTGGTGCTGGTGCCGGACTCTGCGCCCTGGCGCGAGGAAGTGGGCGTGCTTTGCCGTGGCAGCGTTCGGGCATACGAGACGGGTCCGGGTTGCGAGGCGGCGGTGGCTTGCCTGGTGGACCAGGAGTTGTCCAGGCGTTGCCGGTGATGGCGCCGGGCGGGGTTGCGGTGTTGGGACAGGGGCAGTATTCGGTCAATGCCGGAGCTTCCAGTGTTTCGACGTGGCGCGGCTCAAGCCCCGCGCAGCGTGGATGCCGCCCAACAAAGTCCGGGGTGTGAGTGCCGTGTCGTCACACGACCTTCCGGACGCGCCATCCGATTCGCGCCACCGTCGTAGGTCATGATGAGCACCTCGCCATTGAAGCGTGTCAGTTGGTCCTCGCACTCGTATGTATAACTGTTCCCGCTCGCCAACGAGTTGCCATTGGTGCCGCAGGTGCCGCTCGTCGGCCGGTCATTGTTGTCATAAGTGATGCCAACCCGTGGCAGACTCGGGACCGACGACGCCCTGTTCAGCCGGTTGCCCACCGGATCGAGCGTGGATACGTGCGAATCCGTGACAATGGCTTCCGACAGCAATCGGCATATGTGAACGACAACAGATTGCCGGCGTCGTCAGCTTTCACGACACCCCCTGTGGATCGTGCGACCGCGCAAACTGGCCGGGATCGCGTTGCCACGCCGGGACTTAGGCTTACCCACCTGAGACTCCGGGGTCATGCAGGCCGGCCGTACCGCCCGCGGCCCGGGACGGAACAGCGCGCCCTTCTGAACATTTCGGAAATCCTGTCACGAAACTCCGGGCTGTCTTGTCTTTGCTGGTGCGCAGAGCTTTATCGAAGCGCGAGAATTTCAAATCGCGAGTAGATGACAGGTGATCCATGGATGCGCCCAGAACCGCCCCCTTTACGACGGAAGCTCCGGAAGGTACGCTTCAAACGGTCATCGACACCATACCGGCCCTAGTCTGGGCCGCCCGCCCCGACGGCTCGGCTGAATTCTTCAACCAGCGCTGGCTCGACTATGCCGGGCTCTCCTTCGACGACGCGCGTGATTGGGGCTGGACGGTCGCGGTTCATCCGGACGATCGCCCTGCAGCGATCGATCATTGGCGAAGCATTTTGACCTCGGGTGAATCGGGAGAAATGGAAGCGCGCCTGCGCCGTTTTGATGGCGCCTATCGATGGTTCCTGAACCGCGCGAGCCCGTTGCGTGATGAATCCGGAGACACGGTCAGATGGTACGGAACCAGCACAGATATCGAGGAGCGTAAACGCGCCGAAGAGGCCACCAGATTGGATGAGCAGAACTTACGGCTGGTGGTCGACAGCATTTCCGGTCTTGTCGCAACCATGAGTGCGAGTGGGGAAGTGCTGCTGCTGAACCGCCAGAATCTCGAATACTTCGGCAAGACGACTGAGGAACTAGAGAACTGGGCCACCAGCGACGTCGTTCATCCCGACGACCTACCTGGCGTGGTTGCTGCCTGGCAACATTGCTTCGAGACCGGGGAACCGTATGATATCGAGCATCGTCTGCGGCGTGCCGACGGCGTGTACCGCTGGTTCCACGCTCGCGGCCTGCCTGCGCGGGACGCCGAGGGACGTATCGTCCGTTGGCACCTGCTGTTGACGGACGTTGACGCTCGCAGGCTCGCAGAGGATGAGTTAGCAAAAGCCGTTAACGAAATCGGGCGGCTGAGAGACCGTCTGCACGACGAGAATACTTACCTTCAGGATGAAATTCGCCGGGAGCACAATTTCGAGGAAATCCTCGGCAACAGCCCGGAGCTCCTAAGACTGCTCAATCGGGTTGAATCCGCGGCGCCGACCGACGCGAACGTCCTGATTATCGGCGAGACGGGGAGCGGGAAGGAACTCATCGCACGAGCGATTCACAACCGGAGCGGCCGCAAAAAGAGCCCGCTGGTGAAGGTGAACTGCGGCGCCATTCCGTCGGGACTGGTGGAGAGCGAGCTGTTCGGACACGTGCGGGGCGCTTTCACCAGCGCCTCCGAACGACGCATTGGCCGCTTCGAACTGGCGAACAACGGAACATTGTTCCTCGACGAGGTGGGCGAACTGCCGCTCGAAACGCAGGTGAAACTGCTCCGCGTTTTACAGGAGCAGGAGTTCGAGCCAGTGGGCAGCAATCACACCGTCAAGGTCAACGTCCGAATCATCGCCGCCACCAACCGTGATCTCGAGAAGGCGGTCCAAGCGGGAAGCTTCCGCTCCGATCTTTACTACCGGCTGAATGTTATTCCACTGCACGTGCCGGCACTCCGGGAACGTAGATCCGACATCCCGCAGTTGGTGCAAGCCTTCCTGCAGAAGTACACCAAGCGGATGGGGAAACCGATCGAGTCGGTTTCGCGTGATGCGATGAAGCTGCTGGTCGACTACTCCTGGCCCGGCAATATCCGCGAACTTCAAAACGTGATCGAGCGGGGCGTCGTTCTCTCCAGGGGCGCTGTCCTCCGACTCGGTCCGGATCTCCTGCCAACTGAGACTGAGACATCCATGGAGGCGGCGGCGATTGCCGAGGATGGAAACAGCGACTCATTGGAAGAAGTGCAGCGCCAACATATTCTTCGAGTGCTGGAGAAGACCGATGGGGTTATCAGTGGACCTCGTGGTGCGGGCGCGATTCTGGATATTCACCCCAACACTCTTCGGAGCCTGATGAGCCGGCTTGGGATCCGGCGTGCGCTGCAAGCTGCTTCGTAGTCGAAACTTCGCTCGTACAGCCGAAGCCGGACAGCCCTCCGCGCGCTTCTATAGGCAGTGGAGAGCATTCCTGAGTTGAGCACCTCACTCCAGGAAGGCGTGATCCAGATGCGTTGGGAAAGCAGTGGAAGGCGGGGCGCAAGCAGAAGCGGCATGCCCCGAGTCCGCTCGATCGGGCATGCCGCCTGGTGTTTCGTCACGTTGGGAATTGGGATCACGGACCGATGCCGCTTTGCGACAGCGGTCCCGTGTAGAGCCTACGCCGATCCTGACCAGCGATCGATCAGTAGTCCCAGAAGGCCGGCACCCAGCGAAACGCGTCGCCGGCAACCGCTACATGGCCGACGGACGGAAACGGCATATGAGTGGCCACCAGCAGTTCATCCGTGTTCGCCAACTCCCGCAGAAGACGGACGCGAACGCGAGCGGCCTCCTCAGGGTCGTGTTCGAAGCCGTTGTGCCAATCGGGGCGTTCGAAGCCGACCGGGAACACGGCGTCGCCGGCAAATGTCAGCCGCGCGCCGCCGGACGACAGACGCACAATGCTGTGCCCCGGAGTGTGGCCGCCGGTGCGACGGAGAGTCACCCCTGGCGCCACCTCGCACTCGTCCTGGAACGTCCGCAAGTTACTGCGGTACTCGACCAGAAACCGTGCGGCCGCCGCACGAAGCGCGTCCGGGAAGCCCTGCGGCATGGCGGTGCGTGAAAAATCGGGTGACGCCCAGAAGTCGATCTCGGCGGCCGAAAGGTGGACTCGCAGATCCGGACGCAGCCGGTTCTTCATGCCGTCAACGAGCAGCCCGCCAATATGGTCCATGTGCATGTGGGTCAGCACCACGTCCGTAACGGAGGCAAGATCGATGCCGGCGGACTCTAACCGCTGGATCAGCCGCCCGGCCTGCGGCAAGTGCAAATCCGGGTCCGCCCCCAGACCGGCGTCGACGAGAATGGTCTGATCGCCACTACGCACCACAACGGCGTTCAGCGGCCAATCGAATGTGTCCGGCAGGAACATGTCGCGCTGCCAGGCGGCGCGGGCGGCCGGCTCCGCGTTGGTAGTCATGGTGATGGCGGAGATCGGCAAGACCCCATCGCTGACCACCAGCACCTCAATCTCGCCGACCTTCACCGCATAGCGCGACGGCACCAAGTCATCGGACGCCTGTCTGCCGGAGCGCGAGGTGTTGTCCAAGCTCACGCTCTTATCCTTCTGTTGAGCAGTCTCAACAGCCAACATTGTGTTCTTCATGTAAGAACCTCCTGAGCTCCTCATTGCAACTGTGTCGCCGTAGCACGCTGTGGAAGCGGGAACGGAGGGCCACAACTCCGAAAGCGCCTATTCAGTAATGCTTACGTGGACAAACGCCCGTTGCGCCGACTGTCCGGCGCCAGCGAGACCACGATGCCGGAGCTGAAATGTCGTGACGGATTCGAAGCGGGCAAGCGAGGTTCACGAAATGGCGTAGACGTCTCTACTATTGCTTGATCGATTGCCCGGGATCCGACTCAGGTGACTCGAACACGTCCCTGCCCGGCCGGCCGTCCCCGGATCCCAGCAGCGATGCCGGTGAGGGAGCACACCGGATCCCCAGCTCTCCTTGCGCCGCAACTACGCCATGTCGCAATCCGTGGCAGCAGGAACCTCTCAGTTCACGAGATGTCGTCTGCGCTTCCAGGGCAGGCGGCTGGGGCATTGGCGTTTAATGCTTTGTCCAGATGCAGATAGCCAAGGCTCGATGATTCACCACCGATTGGCCGGGCGCGTGCATTTAAGGTAATCGCGCCGCAAGTCAAGGCTCCGGCGCGAAGCATGCACGACTAATTACCAGAAGAGGAGATATGCAAATGAGCACAGTAAGAACAAAGGACGGAACAGAGATCTACTACCGAGATTGGGGTACCGGGCAGGCGATTGTCTTTAGCCACGGTTGGCCCTTGTCTTCCGATGCGTGGTCGGGCCAGATGCTCTACTTCGCGCAGCAGGGCTACCGCGTGATCGCGCATGATCGCCGGGGCCATGGCCGCTCCACTCAAACACCGGCTCACAACGACATGAACAGCTATGCGGACGACCTGGCAGCGGTGATGGACCATCTGGATGTGAGGAACGCTGTCCTGGTGGGTCACTCTACCGGCGGAGGCGAAGTGAGCCGCTATATCGGGCGCCACGGAACGAGACGCGTAGCCAAAGCAGTTCTCATTTCCGCCGTTCCGCCAATCATGGTCAAAACGACTGCGAATCCGGAGGGACTCCCCATTGAAGTGTTCGATGGCTTACGCGCGAGTGTTGCCAAGGATCCGTCGCAGTTCTACAAGGACTTCGCCGTTCTCTTCTATGGGGCCAACAGGCCCGGAGCCAATGTCTCGCAGGGCCTACTCGATCAGATCTGGCTCTTGAGCATGCAGGCCGGTGTGCAGAACGTTTATGAATGCATCAAAGCCTTCTCCGAAACGGATTTCACCGACGACCTCAGGAAGTTCGATGTCCCGACCCTGCTCATTCACGGCGAGGAAGACCAGATCGTTCCGGTGACCGATTCGGCGCGTAAGGCGGCCCAACTGATCAGGGATGTGCGGGCAATCTACTACCCCGGCGCGCCCCACGGCATTACTGCAACGCACATGGACCAAGTCAACGCAGACCTGTTGCAGTTCCTGAAGCAGGACAGCAGGAACTCGAAAGCCGCTTGAGGGCCCACGGTCCAGACCGGCCGAGTGAAGTTGAAATGCGAGAGCCAAATGGCATGAACCAAGGAGGTTCGTAATGAGTATGAAAATCGTTGTAGTTGGCGGAACCGGTCTTATCGGTTCAAAGGTCATCGGTAAGCTGAAGGCGGGCCGCCACGAGGCGGTCGTGGCTGCTCCCAGCACGGGTGTCAACACCCTCACCGGCGAGGGACTGTCGGAGGTTCTCATGGGCGCGTCGGCCGTCATTGACGTCTCGAATTCGCCCTCGTTCGAGGAGAAGGCGGTGATGGCGTTCTTCCAGACCTCCACTCGTAACCTGCTGTCCAAGGAAGCCGAGGCGGGTGTGAGACATCACGTCGCGTTATCAGTGGTGGGGACGGAACGCCTGCAGGCGAGTCCCTACATGCGCGCCAAGCTCGCGCAGGAAAGGCTGATCAAGGAGTCAGGGATTGCGTACTCGATTGTCCACGCAACGCAGTTCTTCGAGTTCGTCAAGAGCATCGCCGATGCGGCGACCGTCGGCAACCAGGTGCACGTGCCGCCCGCATTCATCCAACCCATGGCCGCCGAGGACGTGGCTTCCGCAGTGGCGAAGGTGGCGGTGGGGTCGCCGTTGAATGGCATGCTGGAGGTCGCCGGTCCGGAGCGATTCCGCTTTGACGAATTCATCAGACGGGGGCTGCGTGCCCACAACGATTCACGCGAGGTGGTTGTCGATCAGAATACGCCCTATTTCGGCGCCAAACTGAGCGAGCTGACTTTGATCGCGTCCGGAGAGGCGAGCATCGGAGAGATGCGCTTCGACAACTGGCTTAGCATGGCGACGGCCGCACGGTAGCAGGGGCACGCGCGCGGGCTAGTTCCAATGCCCCAGACATGAGCGGAAACATGCCGCCCGGCGCCTGACTTGCCCAGCGTTTACGGCCGTTGAGTTCAGGCGCCGTGTCCATCCGGTCTGGAGTTCGCGTTTCCCGCTCGGCAGGAGCACACTGGAGGGTCGACGCCCAAAGGGCGATTGGAATCATGCAGCGATGCCGTCATCGCAATCATCATTACCATCATGGAGCTGGAGATGAAGGTGCCTCATGGGGACGGCATGGAAGACCTAGGCGCCCTTGTGCCGGTGTTTCTCAGCTACGTCCTGAGTTTTGTCTATGTCGGGATCTACTGGAACAATCACCATCACATGCTGCACGCCTGCACGTCGGTGACGGGTGCGATCCTTTGGGCAAACCTGCACCTGTTGTTCTGGCTCTCGCTATTTCCGTTCGCGACGGGGTGGATGGGCGAGAACCATTTCACGGCGGTGCCTACGGCGTTTTACGGAGTGGTGCTTCTCATGGCGGGCGTCGCGTACTATCTGCTCCAGGCAGCGATCATTCGCAGGCAAGGGCCGGGCTCGCTGCTGAAGGAAGCGATCGGGCGCGATTGGAAGGGCCGGCTATCGCCGGTTCTGTATATCGTCGCGATCTGTGCCACCCTGCGGTCCTCGTGGATCGCACAGGCGGTGTTTGTGGTCGCCGCGCTGATCTGGTTCATTCCGGACCCGCGCATTGAAAGACATCTTGCCGGGTCAGTCGGCCGCAGGAGTGAACATCAATAGAGGCTGTGGCGCAAGAGGGCAACCACAGAGGCGACAATAGTTCAAAGAAGAGAGGAGCTCATGGATCAGCCCACCAATGCGGCCCGGAGCCACTGCCCGTTCCCCGCGCAAACCCAAAGGCCAAGCGATGCCCCCATCGGCCCCGCTACTTACGCACGGATGTTTCCGGACCTCCCACCATTTACGGCCGACGAGAAACTCCTGCACGCGATTGGGCGTGCAGGCGGCCCGTGTGATTGCGGAGAGATTGATGACTCTCCCAACTGCCTGGGGAACACCGCGGCCGGCTGGCCGATATTCGGCCAATTTCTCGCGCACGACATAACGGCTGACCGATCCGCTTTGCGATCGCACACGAATACGGCGGAACTGCGCAATGCGCGAAGCCCGCGTCTCAATCTTGAATGCCTTTACGGCGACGGACCCACGGGCCATCCGTTCCTCTACCAGCGTGACGACCCGGCCAAGTTCCTGCTTGGGGCGGACGGAGCGGACCTTCAACGAAATGCAGAGGGCATCGCGATCATTGGGGACCCGCGCAATGACTCCCACATGTTGATGTCGCAACTGCATCTGGCCCTGCTCAGAGCTCACAACTGGTTCGTCGATGAAGCCCGGCTCGGCGGAGCCGCGAACGATGACCTGTTCCACGCCGCGACCACGCAGTTGCGGTGGCACTATCAGTGGATTGTGCTGAACGACTTCCTGCCCGGGCTGGTCGGGCAGCCGCTCGCTGACCAGGTGCTTCGAGAAGGTCCGCAATGGTTTCGTCCTGGCGCCTCGGGATTCATACCTCTTGAGTTTGCCGATGCTGCCTATCGGTACGGCCACGCTCAGATTCGCCACCGCTACCAATTGAATCCGCACACTGAACCGGTGCCCCTCTTTCCTGATCTCCTGGGATTCCGGCCGGTGCCGGACGCGCGGAGGGTCGACTGGACACTTTTCTTTGACGCTCCAGGCGCGCGACCGGCGCAGCGGTGCAAGAAGATCGACGGAACGATTGTGCGAGCACTCATCGAACTACCGGTGGCCATCACCGGAGAGTGCGAGATGGAAGACTATCATTCACTGGCTGTCCGTGATCTCCAGCGGGGTCATGGAGTCGGGCTGCCATCGGGTGAGGCATTGGCGCGTCACATTGGAGCCACCCCACTCACCGAGGAACAGGTGGGCCTTGCCTCCGCAGGTTGGCATGGCGAGACTCCACTGTGGTACTACATTCTCCGCGAGGCAGACGCCTGTACGGGCGGTGATGGCCTTGGCCCCGTCGGCGGCCGAATCGTGGCCGACGTACTGGTTGGACTCATCGATAGTGATCCTGCATCGTATCGCCGGAACAACCAGGAATGGCGCCCGCGCAGGACACTCAGTGAGCTGCTCGCCTCCTAAAGGCAAGGTCCATGATGAAGCCTCCTTGCGATGAAGCAGTGATGCTTGCGAGTCCGTGCGCTGCGCCGGCTCCGGCCAACGGCGGCTGGATCATCGCCGCTACGATTCTCGGATCCAGCATGGTGTTTGTCGACGGCACCGTGGTGAACGTCGCACTGCCGGCGCTGCAGTCCGCCATGGCCGCAACGATTGCGGAGGTTCAATGGGTGGTGGAGGCCTATGCGCTCTTTCTCGCGGCCCTGCTGCTCACCGGCGGGTCTCTCGGTGACCTCTATGGCCGCCGGAGGCTGTTCGCCATTGGTGTTGTTGTTTTCTCCCTGGCCTCCATGTGGTGTGGATTCGCACCCGATATCCGGCAGTTGATTCTCGCGAGGGGCCTTCAAGGCGTGGGCGGCGCTTTGCTTGTTCCGGGCAGCCTGGCCCTGATCAGCGCCAACTTCTCAGAGGAGCGGCGCGGGCGCGCGATTGGTACCTGGTCAGGCTTCACGTCGATCACCGCCGCGATCGGCCCCGTCCTGGGCGGATGGTTCATCGAACACGGATCGTGGAGATGGGTGTTCTTCATCAACATCCCGCTAGGTCTTGCGGTCCTCGGCCTGACGTTGTGGAAGGTCCCGGAGAGCCGGACCGGCCAGAGGGGAGCGCGTCCCGATTGGCTGGGCGGCCTGCTTGCGGCGCTGGGATTCGGCGGGATCGTCTTCGCTCTCATTCAAGCGGAGCCCTGGGCGGCCGTACTTGGCGCTTTGGCTTTGATTGCCTTGTCCTATTGGGAAGCCCGATCCGCGTCGCCGATGCTCCCGTTCGAGTTGTTTCGGTCCAGGAATTTCGCCGGCGCCAACCTGCTCACGCTGTTGCTGTATGCGGCGCTGGGCGGGGTTCTCATCTTCTTCCCCATGAATTTGATTCAGGTACAAGGCTACTCACCCACTGAGGCAGGCGCGGCGTTGCTGCCATTCATATTGCTGATGTTCCTGTTGTCGCGTTGGTCTGGCGGGCTCGTCGCTCGATATGGCGCCAAGAAGCCTCTTGTGATCGGCCCGTTAGTGGCAGCCGTGGGGTTCGCGCTGTTTGCAATCCCCGGGGTGGGCGGATCCTATTGGACGACGTTTTTCCCGGCGGTGGTCGTTCTGGGGCTGGGGATGGCCGCGAGCGTTGCCCCCTTGACGACGACCGTCATGAATTCCGTAGACCAAGCCCGGGCTGGCGTTGCGTCGGGCATCAATAATGCTGTCTCGCGGATTGCCGCGTTGCTGGCCGTGGCGCTTTTTGGAATGCTGCTGAACGCGGTCTTTCAGACCACTCTCACCCAGAAGCTGGACAGGCTTGCGCTGGCACCGGCGTTACAGGCGAAGATCGAGTCCCAGCGCACGAAGCTCGCTGCCATCGAAAGCGACGACATCCCGACGCAACAAGCTGTCAAGGAGTCGTTTGTGTCGGGCTATCGCACAGTGCTGTGGCTGGCTGTCGCGCTGGCGGCCGCCAGTTCGCTCAGCGCGGCGGCATTCCTCTCAAGCGAGCGGCGTTCGCCCGGTCCCAGCCAATAGGCGGGGACGAGGCTGGGAGCCCCGCCTGGCCGGGAGTTCTCCGCGGTGCGGCAAGCCTGATCGCGGCGGCCGGTGGCAGGATCCGGATGGCGGGCAGATCGGCGACTTCGAGTTGACCGCCACACCCCCTGGACATGAACAGGAGCAATCCGTTCTTTCGGGCCTGTTCGATGAGGCGTCATCGCGGCGTCAGTGCCCGGGTCCGGAATCAACCGGCAGCCTCGAGGACTTCGATCCGCCTGCGGGTGCGCCGTCCGCAGAGGACTTGTGGCCGCTGCGTTGAAGATGCGCTGGCAAAGGGTCGTCGGGATGGGGTCGTTGCAGCTCTTCAGCGGGCTATCCGCTCACTCACGTTCGCGGCTCAATTTGCGGCTTCGTGCGCTTCGGCGGCTCGTTGGGCCATGGGGACTCCTTCCAATCCGTCGCGCGGCCTTCCGAGGAATGAGTCCTTCGTTCAGAACGGCCGGACTGTTGCGTCGTCCCCTCTGCGGAGGATCCGCCAGGCGGGTGGTGATGGCCGGCTTCCAGCATGACGGAGACTCCAGTCACTGCATCTCGTGAGGGTTCGAGCGGCTCGTTCCGTGAGTCACGAAATGGCGTCGGCGTTGATCATCCCGGTTCCGCCGGCAGGTTCATGGAAGTACCTGTCAATTCTCTAGATCGCCGGAACCATCCGGTGCGCCATCCGTGTTGGCACCCTGCGTGCAGTATTTCAATCAGGCAGAACGATGTTTTCGTGGTATCCGCCCTGTGCCGTAGCGGTTCCTATTGTCTCCCTTCGTGCATTGCCGACCGAAGGAGAACGGGCAAGGAAGGCAACGGGTGAACACAGGATGCTGCCGGGAAAGGCCGTATCCGCGCGGCGGGGGGTCGTGTTGTTGCCCCTGGGCACGGCTGCCGGGCATCGGAAGCGGAAGCCTCTTTGAAGATGTGAGTGCAAACGAGACCGGAGCAACAAGATGCTCCGCCTGAATAGAAAGGACAGTCATGAAGATCGTGGTAATTGGTGGTACTGGATTGATTGGATCGAAGCTTGTGACCAAGCTTCGTGAGCATGGACATGAAGCGGTGGCGGCCTCCCCAAACACCGGTGTCGACACCCTGACGGGCAAGGGGCTCGCAGACGCACTGAAAGGGGCATCGGTTGTAGTCGATGTCTCGAATTCCCCTAACTGGGAAGACGGCGCGGTGATGAGGTTCTTCGAGACGTCAACGCGCAACCTCCTCTCCTATGAAGCGGCCGCCGGGGTGGGACACCACGTGGCCCTGTCTGTTGTGGGAACGGACCGCCTGCTGGAGAGCGGCTACTTCCGCGCGAAGTTGGCCCAGGAGAACTTGATCAAGGCCGCATCGATTCCTTATTCGATCGTCCGCGCGACGCAGTTCTTCGAGTTCGTTCGAGGTATTGCCGATCTGTCCACGGTGGGCAACGAGATCCGCCTGCCCCCTGTGTTTATCCAGCCCATGGCGGCGGACGATGTTGCCAGCGCGGTGGGGCGCGTCGTGGTTGGTACACCGGTGAATGGCACCGTTGAAGTGGGCGGGCCGGAGCGCTTCCGGCTCGATCAGCTTGTCCGGACCGGACTGGCTGCCCGCAACGATCCGCGCAAGGTGATCGCCGACCCTACGTCGCGCTACTACGGTGTGGCCGTCACGGACAACTCCCTGGTCCCCGACCCAGGCGCGCGGTTCGGCACGACCTATTTCGCAAACTGGCTGAGCGAGTCCGCGCCACAGGTGACGGCCGCGAAACTGCAGCCGACGACAGAAACGGGAGCGATGAAAGTATGACGAGCTCACGATCACGGTTGGCGCTGGCCCTGCTGCTCGGCAGCGGCGTGATGGCGCAGGATGCCAAGGTGAGTCCGCTGCTGTCGAAGGACCTGGTGGAATTCCCCGGCAAGGAAGGGCTGATGATCGCCGTTGAGTATCCGCCTGGCGCTTCGGACCCGGTTCATCGCCATCATGCGCACGGGTTCATTTACGTACTGGAGGGTTCAATCGTGATGCAGGTGAAAGGAGGCAAGGAGACCACCCTGACGCCGGGCCAGACCTTCTATGAAGGCCCCAACGATATTCACGTTGTCGGGCGGAACGCCAGCAAAACGAAGGCGGCGCGGTTCGTCGTGTTCCTGGTAAAGGACAAGAGCGCTCCAGTGTTGGTTGTGGAGAAGTGATCATCATGCCAGCCACAGAGAATATCGACGAATTCACGCAATTTCAGACGGATGAGTATTCCGAACAACTGGCCAGCCAGGAGCAGACGTATCTTGACGAAGTGGAGGCACGGCTGATCGAGGGCCTGACCTCCACCGAGGCGTCCTCCTGATGAGGCTACGGTGTTCGGGCTGTATTCGGCTGCGGGCCCACCCTCCCACGTGGGTCCGCGTTCCTTGATGGCAGCTTCCAGGTTCAAGAGGGTGGCCTATGAATTCCCTGAAAGACAAAGTGGTGATTATTACCGGGGCCGGCGCCGGAATCGGACGAGCAGCGGCGCTTCGACTGGCTGAGTCCGAAGCAAGAGTGGTCGTGACGGGCCGCCGTGCGGAACCACTCAAGGTCCTGGTGGAGGGCCGGACGCGTTTGGATTTCGTTGTGGCGGATGCCGCAAATCCCGATGACGCAACGAGACTGATCGATACGGTGATCGAGCGTTGGGGACGCTTGGATGTATTAGTCAATAACGCCGGAGCCGGAGCCATTTTGCCGATTGAGCAGGCATCCTTAGCCGCAATCGCCGAAGTATTCGCGGTCAATGTGTTCGGCCCCTCTCTATTGGTAAAGGCAGCGGTCCCCCATCTCAAGGCGACGGGCGGCAACATTGTCAACGTTTCCAGCACCTTCGGGCATAAGGCCGCCGCAGCCCTTTCCCACTATGCGGCCAGTAAAGCGGCTCTCGAGCACATGACCCGCTGCTGGGCACTGGAATTCGCTAAGGATCGGATTCGAGTCAATGCGGTGGCGGCGGGCCCGACGGAAACGGAATTCCTCAGGGAGAGGATGGGGCTTTCCGAGGAACAGGCAGAGTCTGTCAAAGCCCAGGAGCGGAGGCGCATTCCCTTGGAACGCCGGGGATTGCCCGATGACGTGGCGGCCTGGATCGTGTTGCTGGCGTCAGACGTAGCAAACTGGATCACCGGGCAAGTGATCACGGTTGACGGCGGGCTCAGCATCACCTGAGGACGGGCGCCGGATTGGCGGAGCGGCGCAGTCGATGGAAAGGGTTCGACTGAACCGCGAAGCCAGCGCGAGATGGTGACCGTCACCACCTGCCCTGGAACGCCCCAGCGCCTCGGATCACTTGGTATCCACACTTGGTGTCCGAGCGAGGTGTCCGCGCGCGGTGAAGTCAATATACGAATTTCAAAGAACACGCCCGGCCTGGTGTAGGCCGTGAGCCAGGCTATTTGCGAGGTAAGGAACTGCCGCGGAGGGCGATCCGGCTTGGGCCGCGAATGGCGGTGGAGGCCGTCCGTGGCTTCGTTTCGTTGACACGCGGCGACGTTGTCCGGATGCGGTGCTCAGCGGGCCGAGAAGTTGTAGTTCAGGTTGGGTAGCCCGTCTTCGCACATCGGGTTGGTTTCGTTTCGTGGAATGCGGAGCGACTGGAGGTCGGCGATCAGGTCCTGGTTGTCGGGGTGGTTCGTAGCGATGCCGGTGGTGAGGTGTTCGAGGGCGCGGCGGGGCCGGCCAAAGCCTTCGTAGAAGAAGAGTTCGTCGGTGTTGCTGGTCAGGCGGGTGACTTCGGCCAGGGGAACGTTTTCGCGGACGGCTTTGACGACGTCAGGGTGTTGCTGGGCGAGGGCGGCGCGTTCGGTTTGGAGTTTGCCGAGCTCCTTGATGGCGCGATAGAGGCCGCGTTCGAGGTCGCGGCGGTAGCGGGCGTAGCGCTCGAGTTGCCCGTCGTGGGTGTTGGTTTCAGCCAATGGGTCCGTTTCGGAGAGGATGATGCATTCGAAGGATTCGATGCGGCGGAGGTTCCAGGTGTGGGTGAGGATGCGGTGGAAGATCTCCTCCTCGATGCAATTCGCGGGCCTCGTGTCGAGGCGGAGGGACGCCTCGAGTGCCGTGAAGGCGGCGCGCTCTTCGGGCGTGATGGTGAGGTGCTGGGCGGTGAAGCCGTGGCTGCGGGCGTTCTGGGATGACCGAGCCTTGCCCTCAATGGTGACGGGGCCGGTGGAGTGTTTCGCGTTCGCCTGGTTGGCGGTGATCTGAGCAACGGTAGCCATGATGTCAATCTCCTTCTTCCATAAAAAATGCCGGCACAATGGCCGGCGCGATTCCAGGGTAAGGGGAGTGTCAAGGGGAAAGGGGCTGTTTTGGAGAGGCGGACGTTGAAAAGAAAGAGCAAAAAGAGTTGCAGCCGTGGTGACTGAAGAATCCTTAATGAGGGAATTTGGGGAGAAGTGAGGTCGGGGCGGTGGTTTGGCGCGGCTTAGGGCTTCGTCAGGAAGATCAGGACTAGACTTTCGCGGGGCGGTTCCGGGCGTCTCGTATGGAGATGACCGGGGGACAGAATCCAGACCTAGAGAGAGATCTCTACTAGTAGGCGTACTGCGTCGTGTTGCCCGCCGCATCGGTCACCGACTGCAGCCGGCCCGCCGCGTCGTAGATCGTGGTCCCCGCCACATTGCCTCGCGGGTCGGTTTCGGTCTTCAGCAGATGGCCCGGATCGTACGTGTAGCCCGAGGGCGTCGTCAGCGATGGGTAGGTGACACTGGTCAACTCGCCCGTCGTGTTGTAGCCGTACAGATACTGCTTGCCCAAGGGATCAGTGATCTTCGTGATCCGCCCCTGCGCGTCGCGGACAAACGCCACCTTCAGGTTCCCGGCCGAAGACGTGATGCCGTCGGCGGCGATCGTGAGCGTGTTGCCGTTCAGATCCTTCAGCGACGTCAGCGTTTTGTCGGCGGCGATCGTGTATTCCCGGCCCGCCGGATCCGTGTACTTCCAGCCCGTGGACTTGTAAGTGTCGTCGGCCAGACCGCAGATCCATTGATTCCCGGTCCGCAGCAGTACGCCGCTGCAGGTGTCGCCGGTCGAAGTCAGGCTGCCATAGAAACCCGGCTCGCCCGTGTACTTCGGCGTGTACCAGGCAAAGATCGAGCCTTCCGGTGTGAAGTAGAACGTCTTGCGCTGGCCGTTGATGGTGAGCGTCACATCGCTGCTGGGGCCCACCTCGAACCGCAACGCACTCACACCCAGCTTCCAGCCGTAGCCAAAGTCGCCTTGGAACTGGCGCTCCAGGCTGTCGTAGGTGCGCTGGATCTGAATGGGCAGGCCGGCCAAGGGGACTGTGAAGTCGGTGACGGTCGCGGTGACACGGCCGGGCTTGTATTCCCCGGTCGCATAGAACCGCACCAGGCTCACCTGCGCGGCGCCCGTGGAGTTCACGGCCTGCAGGCGGAGCCAGTATTCGCCGTTGGGCAGGAGCGTGGCGTCGATGGTCGCCAGCGGGCCCGTGCCCACGGTGTTCGCATTCAGCGTGGTGACCGAATTCTCGTCCGACGCCGGCCACATGGTCAGCACACCGCTCTGTAGAGTGATGCCAGCCACCAGGGTCACCGGCGCCTGACCGGTCACTTTCCCGTCGAAGGCCGGGCTGAGGATCCAGCCGCCGGAAACAGCGGCGGGCGGATTCACCAGGATGTTGACGGTCGCTTCGGAAGTCAGTGCTCCGTCCGTCGCGGACAGCTTCAATTGGTAGGTGCCCGGTTCACTGAAGCCCGCTGTGGTGGCGGGCCGATGCTGTCGCAGCTTTGCACGGTGATACCGGCGAGATCTACAAGGGTGTTTGGAGAGGGCAAGCTGGAGTGCTTCCATTCATTGAAGAGCGGCGACGGGACTGGCTCGAGTCTCTCAGCAAGTTGATCGTGTTACCTTATCGAATGCAGTTCTCTGAGATCACAGATATCAACGACATCGAAATCATACATCTTTACTCCATGTTCGGGCGAGGATATCGTATCGATTCCGACGTTCAAGCGCCTATTCGAGTATTGCGAGAGATGTGTAATAGATTGGCGCATTTCTGCCCCGTCGATTATGGAGTGCTTGCCGGTCGGGAAATCCGCATCCTTCAATCAGCTTTGCGAAAGAGCCAGCGGCCGCAGTCTATGATCGCAGTGTTTGCAGTTTGACGCGAGGCCCCGGATCGGCGGAATACTTAACACCAGACAAACGGGCACCTCTTGCACCGATCGCCTACTTTGGATAAGTGTCTTTCGCTTTCAGCGCATGTTTTATCCTTATACCTTTTGATATAAACTCCATATCGTCACCTACGCACAACATGCACTTGTCAATGTAATCAGTCATCGCAACCCCATCGAGAGCAGGAATCGAGAGCAACGGTATGTTTGCATCCGACATGGCCAACAATAGATCAAATAGCACATCGCATGGCCATTTCACACCCTGATCGCAATGCCTCATGCACATTCGAACAAGTTTGTTTAACACTTGTCGATTGCTATTAATATCGATTCCGCTAGCTACTAGCGCCTCTAGATGAGATACAGTCTCGATAGATTGATATTCGTCGCACAGCTCGACGAAGCGAAGGCCGAGCCGGCACGCCTCTTGTACAGATAACGTCCAGAGTTCACCAGCCATGCAGAACGCTATTGCGTCTGGGATGCACTTTACTTTACTCGCCGCAAAACGATCCACAAGGTAGCCGAAACGGAGTTCGTCGACCGCATAGGCTTTCAGTCGATCGCACAACTCGCCCCAAATTGGCGGCGGACAGCCTGAAGCTAATTGGTCGATCCACGCGAAGAGATTCGCACTAAGTTCATCCATAGATGGTTCACCGTGATCCATTGTCGCGCTCCTTCAGAAAATAAAGGCTCTGCCATGGTTAACTTCAAGATCGATTCGACAATCCCCCGCCCTGCAGTCTTTTCGTTTGTTATCCCAATATCGCTGCATCTGCCGACGCTCTCGAAATGGAAATGATGCCTTGGTTGGGCCGATGCCACCGACCACACGAGCAATAAAATCCATGGCGTTCGCATAGGCATCCAGTCTGTTAGCGACCTCTCGATCGCTAAGGCGGGACATCAGAGCTGTGAGCTGAAGCTGTCCGACTACTTTCGGTGGCGGCAATGGAAGCATCCAGCTTATTGCCTTCCCAGCTCCAGGGTCATCCATGTCAGAACCTTGAGCTTGCCATCGCCCGCGATTGTCGCCACATTCGTGGACACAGGCCAGGCCGACCACCGTCAATATTGCAGCATAATCTCGAATCCTCCTCACAGCCTCGTCACTCATTTGCGCTGTATCAACAAATGCACCATGACCCGATGGATCGATCTTATTGACAGGGTCAGACTCAGCAAAGAGATACTTGTGAAGCGAAATCGGCAAATTTTGATACCCTTCAAAGGTGTCCGACGTAAGAAATGCGCTTACTTTCGGATCGTACCACCGGGCGCGAAGGCGATATAGATTGAACGATGAGTCTCGCTCCTCTCCGCGATAACGAAATAGGTTCGGCGTCCCCCCACCTTGACTTACCTGATTTCCATAAGCATCATAGGAATAGTTGTCCGAAACTGAGCCACTACTATCAGTTAACTGACGAACTGATCCCCAAAGGCCATCATACCCATAGTAATGAGTCACCCACTGGCCGTTGATCGGCTGCGTTTGGCTGACCCGTTGCGCCCCATGCGCATACCGCCGCACGACTGCACCCATCTGCACCTCCTCGGCCACCTGCGCATACCCCGTTGGCGTCAACTCATCCACGAGATACCGTGTCGTCACGCCTCCCTCCGTGCGAGCGACCCGATTCCCATCTCCGTCATAGAGCATCGTCACCTCGCCACCATTGAATCGCGTCAGACGATCCTCGAAGTCGTAGCCGTAACCGTTCCCACCGCTCGCCAGCGTGTTCCCGTTGGCGTCGTACGTGTCGCTCGTCAGTCGGTCATTCTTGTCATACGTGCTACCCACGGTCGGCAAGCTTGGAATCGTCGAGGTCCGATTCAGCCGGTTCCCCACCGGGTCAAGCGTGTAAACCAGCGAGTCGGCCCCAACCGTCTCCGACAACAACCGGTAGATGTTGTCGTAGGCGTAGTTGACCAATCGAGTACCGTTCTCATTCATTGTCAGCTTCCGACCCGCATCGCTGAACGTCTGAGCGTAGCTCGCCAGCGTCACGCCGCCCTTGGTTACTGCCAAATTCGTCGGCCGGTCCGTCGTGTCGTAGGTGAACGTATGGATCACGCCATTAGGATACGTGAACGACAGCAGGTTCCCAGCATCGTCATACGCGTAACTCGTCGAGTTGGTCAACCGGTTGTCCGTCACAGTCTGGAGCCTGTTCGCCGCGTCATACTCATACCCCACGCTCACCCCGTTGACATTCGATGAGAACACAGAGGCCACCAGACTATTCGGATGCCAAGTGTAGGTCAGCGTTCCCTGTGGCGTTGCCCTTGTCAAGAGGCGGTCGCGATTGTCGTACGTATAGCCAGTAGTCCCACTCCAGTCCACCATCGACAACCGCTTGCCCGTCGTCGTGTAGGTGAACGTGATCGGCGAAGAGGAGAAGCTCGCGTCCGGTGTCTTTGACAGCAGCCGGTTCAACGAGTCGTACCCGAACGTCGTCGTGTTCCCGTTGAAGTCTTTCCGCGTCGCCATGTTGCCCACGGCATCGTAGATAAAGGTCTCCGACTGGCCCAGCGGCAGCGTCCGCTTCGTTCGCCGGTTCAGCTTGTCGTACTCGTAGGTCGTTGTATGGCTATTGGCGTCGGTCTGGCTGATCTTGTTGCCCGCCGCGTCGTAGCTGTAGGTGGTCACCTGACTCAGCGCATCCGTCACCTGCTTCAGCCGGCTCGCCTTGTCGTACGTCCAGGTGGTGGTGCGATTCTCCTGATCCGTGGTGGTCAACCTCACGCCCAAGCCATCGTAGGTGTGCGTGACGGTTTTCGTGTCGGGGTACGTCGTCGTGACAAGACGGCCACGGCCATCGTAGTCATAAGTCGTCGTGTGAGTGTTCGCATCGGTCTGCGTTTTCTTCCGGCCCGCCGCGTCGTAGGTGAAGCTCGTCACCTTGCCGAGCGCATTGGTCACCGAGAGCACCCGGCCCGCCGCGTCATAGGCAGACGTAGTTGTATTGCTCCGCTCGTCCGTCTCGGTCAGCTTGCGGCCCGCATCATCATAGGCGTAGCTCACTTTCGCGGCATCGGCCGTTCCGAACGCATGGGTCACGCTGGTGAGCTGACCCGCCTGGTCGTAGACGTTCTTCGTGATCCGTCCACCCTGATCCCGCACCGTGAGCGGTTTGTCACGGAAGTCGTACGTGGTCTCCGAGTACGTCAGATCCGGATATGTCGTCTTTGTCAGCCTGTTCTTCGCGTCATATTCAAACGTTGTCCGCCGGCTCAGCGCATCCACCTCGGCCGTCTTGTTGCCGTTGGCATCGTACTCGTACGTCGTCACCTTGCTGTCGGCGTTCGTCGTCGTCAGCATATGGCCGAGGTCGTCGTAGGTGTACGTCGTCGTATTGCCGCGCGCGTCTGTCTCGCTCAGCTTCTGCCCGAACGAGTTGTACGCTGTCAGCGTCGTGTGGCCCTCCGGATCCGTGTAGCTGGTCCGGTTGCCATAGGCGTCATATTGATACTGGCTCGTGTTTCCCCGAGCATCCTTCGTCGTCAGCGGCTGTCCGTGCGAGTTCCACGAGAACTGCGCCACCTGGCCGAGGGCATCGCTGATCGTGTTGATGTTGTAGGTTGCGTCGTACGTCGCGCTCTGCGTGAAGTTCAGCGGATCCGTGATTGATGTCGGTCCGCCGTAGGCGTTGAATACCGCACTGGACGTCTCGTTCAGTGCATTCTTGACCGAGGTCTTGAAGCCGTTGGCATCGTAGGTGTTCGTGGTGGTCTGGTTGAGCGCGTTGGTCTCGGTTATTAGATTGTTCTTCGTGTCGTAGGTATACGTGGTGACGCGATTGAGCCCGTCCTTGCGGCTCAAGACGTTGCCGTTCGCATCGCTGATCACTTCTTCCACACCCGAGTCCGGATTGGTGATCGTGGTCTTGCGGTTGGGGATGTCGTAGGCGTACTGCGTTGTGTTGCCCGCCGCATCTGTTACCGACTGCAGGCGGCCCGCCGCGTCGTAGATCGTTGTCCCCGCCACATTGCCTCGCGGGTCGGTTTCGGTCTTTAAAAGATGGCCCGGATCGTAGGTGTAGCCTGACGGCGTCGCTAGCGATGGGTAAGTGACACTGGTCAACTCGCCCGTCGTGTTGTAGCCGTACAGGTACTGTTTGCCCAGGGGGTCGGTGATCTTCGTGATCCGCCCCTGCAGGTCGCGCACGAGCGCCACCTTCAGGTTCCCGGCCGAAGACGTGATGCCGTCGGCGGCGATCGTGAGCGTGTTGCCGTTCAGATCCTTCAGCGACGTCAGCGTTTTGTCGGCGGCGATCGTGTATTCCCGGCCCGCCGGATCCGTGTACTTCCAGCCCGTGGACTTGTAAGTGTCATCGGCCAGACCGCAGATCCATTGATTCCCGGTCCGCAGCAGTACGCCGCTGCAGGTATCGCCGGTCGAAGTCAGGCTGCCATAGAAGCCCGGTTTGCCGGTGTACTTCGGCGTGTACCAGGCGAAGATCGAGCCTTCCGGTGTGAAGTAGAACGTCTTGCGCTGCCCGTTGATGGTGAGCGTCACATCGCTGCTGGGACCCACCTCGAACCGCAACGCATTCACACCCAACTTCCAGCCGTAGCCGAAGTCGCCTTTGAACTGGCGCTCCAGGCTGTCGTAGGTGCGCTGGATCTGAATGGGCAGGCCCGCCAACGGGACTGTGAAGTCGGTGACGGTCGCGGTGACACGGCCGGGCTTGTATTCACCGGTCGCATAGAACCGCACCAGGCTCACCTGCGCGGCGCCCGTGGAGTTCACGGCCTGCAGGCGGAGCCAGTACTCGCCGTTGGGCAGGAGCGTGGCGTCGATGGTCGCCAGCGGGCCTGTGCCCACGGTGCTCGCATTCAAAGTCGTGACCGAATTCTCGTCCGACGCCGGCCACATGGTCAGCACACCGCTTTGCAGCGTGATGCCGGCCACCAGGGTCACCGGCGCCTGGCCGGTCACTTTGCCGTCGAAGGCCGGGCTGAGGATCCAGCCTCCGGAGACAGCGGCCGGCGGATTCACCAGGATGTTGACGGTCGCTTCGGAGGTCAGTGCTCCGTCGGTCGCGGACAGTTTCAATTGGTAGGTGCCCGGTTCACTGAAGCCCGCTGTGGTGACGGGCCGGTTGGGCGTAACGAAGGTGACGGTACCGGGTCCGCTGACCTTCGACCAGGTGACGGTCATAGTGCCGCCGGTGGGTAGTCCGTCGTCGGTGGCGGTGCCCGTCAACTGGATGGTGTTGGGCCAGGTGGCTGTCTGATCCTCGCCGGCAGTCACGACCGGCGCATGGTTCGGCAGGCTGTTCCAGTTCACGATGAGGGCAGGCGAGACCAGCCAGTCGTGCCCGTACTGAACCTGCGCCTGAAGTTGATCCGCGACGCCGGCCTTGGTTCCCTGGTAGGTGAAGCTGGCATAGCCGCTGATGTCGGTGACCGCGGTTTGTTGGCCAGCGTGCGCACCGGAGATGACGAGCTTCACCGGTACGCCGCTGAGGGCGAGTCCGGCTCGTGCTCTTGCTCTGCGGCTGCATTGCACCCCACTTGCTCCATCCCCCAGCAGCTTTGATCTTGAGAATCAGGATAGCCGCAGTCAAATCGGTGGATTGCTGAAACCGCAAGGCGAACTGCATCTTATTGATCCTGTACCACTTGTACACCTAAAAGATCGTCCGGATCGACGTGAAAGAACAAGAGGTGGCCCCAGGAAAGATCATCAAGCTATGACATTTGCCCATCTATTGTCTGTAACTTCCGAGGAGTGGCGCATCAAACTGACGCCATTCCCGATCTTTTTATAATTATGAAAGGCAAGTGAAGCATTATCAGCATCAAATAAGAGCACCCCTCATTGTTCAATCTAGCCCAGCATGCCAACACAGAGATCCAACATGCAAGCATCACTGTACATAGAAGATATCCCACGATGTTACGTAAGCCAATATCCCGGATTCTCAGAAATGTGGCACGAAGCCAACCTGCGACACCGGCAGCCCCAACAAGCATATAGAATGCACCCTCTCTCTCTATCCCTGGAAATATTCGACTGGATAAAGAGTGGTGTCCACCTAGCACGTCAACCAGATCCGCCGTGAATATAATGAACGTCAAAGCAACCATACAGTAAGTTGAGCGAGTCATGAACGCCCTCCTTGACGACCCAACGACAGCCCCTGATTATTATCCGTCATTGCGACATGAATCAACCCCACCACCCCCAGATGCTGACGGCGCCGCACAAAAGGGCGACATCAGGACTGACGAACCCTTCTCCGGTTGTCTTTTTCACAATCGCATTTAGAATCGAAATTTGTCGGCATAAAATAATTGCGACATATTTCCCAGCAACGTACAACTGCCTAGCAGTAGAGGCACTCTCTGCGCCTTCCAGCACGCTAAGCGCGAGAGCCCTCTCTAGAAATTTCTGCCCAGTTGGATCCATTCTATTGACAGGATCATGACTCGTATACGAAAACAGATGAGGCGCTGCAAAATGTGATTCTGGCGCGCTACGGTAAACGCAATCACACGTCCCAGGGCTTTGGTCTTCGTATTTATCGGCGGTCAGGAACATTCCGCTTTGTGGTTTGTACCACCGCGCCCGCAAGTAGTACAGCCCCAGTGCCGCGTCATACTGCTCCGCTCGATACAAGTACACATTCGGCGTTGATCCCGTGGAAGCAATCGTGTTGCCGAACGCATCATACGCATACGTGTCCGTCACCGCCCCCGCCACGTCACTCAACTGCCGGACACTAAACCCGGCGTCGTACCCAAAGTAATGCGAGGGCCACGCTCCGCTGATCAACTGCGTCTGGCTGACCCGCTGCGCCCCATGCGTATACCGCCGCACGACCGCACCCGCTTGCACCTCCTCGGCCACCTGCGCATACCCCGTCGGCGTCAACTCATCCACGAGATACCGTGTGGTCACGCCACCTTCCGTGCGTGCGACCCGATTCCCATCCCCGTCGTAGACCATCGTCACGGCCCCGCCATTGAACCGCGTCAGACGATCCTCGAAGTCATACCCATAGCTGTTCCCGCTGCTCGCCAGAGTGTTGCCGTTGGCATCGTAGGTGTCGCTCGTCAATCGATCGTTGTTGTCATACGTACTCCCCACCGTCGGCAAGTTCGGAATCGTTGACGCCCTGTTCAACCTATTGCCCACGGGATCCAGAGTGTAGACGAGTGAGTCCGCCCCGATCGTCTCCGACAACAATCGGTAGATGTTGTCGTACGCGTAGTTGACCAACCGAGTACCGTCCTCATTCACCGTCAGCTTCCGACCCGCGTCGCTGAAGGTTTGGGCGTAGCTCGCCTGCGTCACGCCGCCCTTGGTCACGGCCAGGTTCGTTGGCCGGTCGGTCATATCGAAGGTGAACGTATGCACCACGCCATTAGGATACGTGAACGACAGCAGGTTTCCGGAATCGTCATACGCATAACTCGTAGCGTTGCTCAGACGGTTGTCCGTCACCGTCTGCAGCCGATTCGCTGCGTCATACTCGTACCCCACGTTCACGCCATTGGTGTTCGAGGAAATCACCGAGGCCACCTGGCTGTTCGGATGCCAAGTGTAGGTCAGCGTTCCCTGTGGCGTTGCCTTCGTCAGCAAACGATCCCGATTGTCATACGTGTAGTTCGTCGTCCCGCTGGGGTCGACCATTGACTGCCGCTTGCCCGTCGCCGTATGGGTAAATGTGATCGGCGAAGCAGCGAAGCTCGCGTCGGGCGTCTTCGACAGCAGCCGATTCAATGAGTCGTACCCGAACGTCGTTGTCTTCCCGTTGAAGTCTTTCCTCGTCGCCAGGTTGCCCACGGCATCGTAGGTAAAGGTCTCCGACTGGCCCAGCGGCAGCGTCCGCTTCGTGCGCCGGTTCAACTTGTCGTATTCATACGTCGTCGTATGGCTGTTGGCGTCCGTCTGGCTGATCTTATTGCCCGCCGCGTCGTAACCGTAGGTGGTCACCTGGCTCAGCGCGTCCGTCACCTGCTTCAGCCGGCTGGCCTTGTCATAGGCCCACGTGGTGGTGCGATTCTCCTGATCCGTCGTGGTCAATCTCGCGCCGAGGCCATCGTAGGTGTGCGTAACGGTTTTCGTGTCGGGATAGGTCGTCGTGACAAGACGGCCGCGGCCATCGTAGTCATAGGTTGTCACGTGATTGTTCGCGTCCGTCTGCGTCTTCTTCCGCCCCGCCGCGTCATATGTGTAGCTGGTCACCTTCCCCAGCGCGTTGGTCACCGAGAGCACCCGGCCCGCCGCGTCATAGGCGGACGTCGTCGTGTGGTTCCGCTCGTCCGTCTCGGTCAGCTTGCGGCCCGCGTCGTCGTAGGTGTAGCTCACCGTTCCGGCGTCGGCTGTTCCAAAGGCATAGGTCACGCTGGTGAGCTGACCCGCCTTGTCGTAAACATTCTTCGTGATCCGGCCGCCCTGATCCCGCACCGTCAGTGGCTTGTCGCGGAAGTCGTACGTGGTCTCCGTGTACGTCAGATCCGGATACGTTGTCTTCGTCAGCCGGTTCTTCGCGTCATATTCAAACGTTGTCCGCCGGCTCAGCGCATCCACCTCGGCCGTCTTGTTGCCGTTGGCATCGTACTCATACGTCGTCACCTTGCTGTCGGCGTTCGTCGTCGTCAGCACGTGCCCGAGGTCGTCGTAGGTGTAGGTGGTCGTATTGCCCCGCGCATCCGTCTCGCTCAGCTTCTGCCCGAATGCGTTGTAGCTCGACAGCGGCGTGTAGCCTTCCAAGTCATCTTTCTGAACGATGTGCTCGCCAACCCACAAACAACGGCAACTGGGGGATCAAGAAGACAAGATACGCGATCCTGCGCTTATCCACTGTCAATAGCATAAGTGCGTCAGCAACAACAGCCAAGGCACCAACTGCCAAATACATGTACCAGCGATCACAGCCAATGGCTCGAAATCGCCCATGCGCATTGGCAATAGCCATTAGGAAGAGGATCCCAATCAAGCATGCCAAGCCGGAGGTTAACGCCCCAGAAGAAAGTGACCCAAAGGGACTGGAATCGAGTTGATCCTTCAGCCTAAGCGAGACACGCTCCGAAAGTACCAGAAACGCACACGTCTGCGCCAGATAGGGCATTGCCGATGTTGGGCGATTCAGCCAGATTGTCAGCACGTCAAGCTTCGCCCGCGCGATTTTCATGAAAATACCATCCTATTTAATCACGCTCACAACGGCGCAAATATCCCCCCACGGGGGAGGCAGAGTAATTGACTGTACAAATATCGGAATGGACGCAACGCGAACTAGTGTAAAGGCAAAGCAGAAGGATTTTGTTATCTCCCAACTGAGTGCGGCTCCTGTCCTGACTAACGGTGAGTTCATTACAAGAATAACCTTATCGATGAATTTTTCACCACTTGGATCGGCATATTTGACAGGGTCTGCGCTGGCATACGCGAATAAATGATGAACTGGGTCAGAATGCAAATCGGCGGGCATCTTGCAGCAGGATCTCGGGACCTCCGGCTCCCATTTGTCAGCAGTCAGAAACATTCCCGTGTGTTGCTCATACCAACGAGCCCGCAAATAGTACAACCCCAGGGGCGCGTCATACTGCTCCGCTCGATACAAGAACAAATTCGGCGTTGATCCTGTGGAAGCAATCGTGCTTCCGAACGCATCATAGGTGTACGTACCTGTCACTAAACCCATCGCGTCACTCAACTGCCGCACACTAAACCCGCCATCGTACCCGTAGTAATGCGTGGTCCAGGTACTGTTGATCAACTGTGTCTGACTGACCCGTTGCACCCCAAGGGTGTACCGTCGCGCCACAGCCCCGGCGACCACCTCCTCGGCCGCCTGCACATACCCCGTCGGCGTCAACTCATCCACAAGATACCGTGTCGTCACGCCTCCTTCTGTGCGAGCGACCCGATTTCCATCTCCGTCATAGAGCATAGTCACCACCCCGCCATTGAACCGCGTCAGGCGATCCTCGAAGTCGTAGCCATAGCTATTCGCTCCGCTCGCCAGCGTGTTGCCATTGGCATCGTAGGTGTCGCTCGTCAGCCGGTCATTGCTGTCATAAGTACTGCCCACGGTCGGCAGGCTGGGAATCGTAGAGGCCCGGTTCAACCGGTTGCCGACGGGATCCAGCGTGTACACCAGCGAATCCGCCCCGATCGTCTCCGACAGCAATCGGTAGATATTATCGTAGGCGTAGTTGACCAGCCGCGTCCCGTTCTCGTTCACCGTCAGCTTCCGACCCGCGTCGCTGAAGGTTTGCGCGTAACTTGCCTGCGTCACGCCGCCCTTGGTCACTGCCAGGCTCGTCGGCCTGTCGGTCGCGTCGTAGCTGAAGGTATGGACCACGCCATTAGGATACGTGAACGACTGCAGGTTCCCAGCATCGTCATACGCGTAACTCGTAGAGTTGGTCAACCGATTGTCCGTCACAGTCTGGAGCCGGTTCGCCGCGTCATACTCATACCCGACGCTCACCCCGTTGGCATTCGATGAGAACACAGAGGCCACCAGACTATTCGGATGCCAAGTGTAAGTCAGCGTCCCCTGGGGCGTAGCCTTCGTCAACAAGCGATCCCGACTGTCGTACGTGTAGCCAGTCGTCCCACTCGGGTCCACCATCGACAACCGCTTGCCCGTCGCTGTGTAGGTGAACGTGATCGGCGACGCGGCAAAGCTCGCGTCCGGCGTCTTCGACAGCAGCCGGTTCAACGAGTCGTACCCGAACGTCGTCGTCTTCCCGTTGAAGTCTTTCCGCGTCGCCATGTTTCCTACGGCATCGTAGGTAAAGGTTTCAGACTGGCCCAGCGGCAGCGTCCGCTTCGTTCGCCGGTTCAGCTTGTCGTACTCATACGTCGTCGTGTGGCTGTTGGCGTCGGTCTGGCTGATCTTGTTGCCCGCCGCGTCATAGCCGTAGGTGGTCACTTGACTCAGGGCGTCCGTCACCTGCTTCAGCCGGCTTGCCTTGTCGTAGCTCCACGTGGTGGTGCGATTCTCCTGATCCGTGGTGGTCAACCTCACGCCGAGACCATCGTAGGTGTGCGTGACGGTCTTCGTGTCGGGGTACGTCGTCGTGACCAGACGGCCGCGGCCATCGTAGTCATAGGTCGTCACGTGATTGTTCGCGTCGGTCTGCGTCCTCTTCCGGCCCGCCGCGTCGTAGGTGAAGCTCGTCACCTTGCCGAGCGCGTTGGTCACCGATTGCACCCGGCCCGCCGCATCATAGGCGGACGTCGTTGTGTGATTCCGCTCGTCCGTCTCGGTCAGCTTCCGACCCGCGTCGTCGTAGGTGTAGCTCACCGTTCCGGCGTCGGCCGTTCCAAAGGCATAGGT
The DNA here is from genome assembly GCF_015277775.1 of Paludibaculum fermentans. NCBI lineage: Bacteria > Pseudomonadati > Acidobacteriota > Terriglobia > Bryobacterales > Bryobacteraceae > Paludibaculum > Paludibaculum fermentans. Next base: position 6,814,093 of record NZ_CP063849.1, on the reverse strand, counting down.
CACGCTGGTGAGCTGACCCGCCTTGTCATAGAGATTCTTCGTGATCCGGCCGCCCTGGTCCCTTACCGTCAGCGGCTTGTCCCGGAAGTCGTAGGTGGTCTCCGTGTATGTCAGATCCGGATAGGTTGCCTTCGTCAGCCGGTTCTTGGCGTCGTACTCGAACGTCGTCCGCCGGCTGAGCGCGTCCACCTCGGCCGTCTTGTTGCCGTTGGCATCGTACTCATAGGTTGTCGTTTTGCCGTCGGCATTCGTCATCGTCAACACATGGCCGAGGTCGTCGTAGGTGTAGGTGGTTGTGTTGCCGCGCGGGTCCGTCTCGCTCAGCTTCTGCCCGAACGAGTTGTAGGTGGACAGCGTCGTGTGGCCTTCCGGATCCGTGTAGCTCGTCCGGTTGCCATAAGAGTCATATTGATACTGGCTCGTATTGCCCCGAGCGTCCTTCATCGTCAGCGGCTGGCCGTGCGAGTTCCACGAGAACTGCGCCACCTGGCCGATCGAGTCGCTGATCGTGTTGATGTTGTAGGTTGCGTCGTACGTCACGCTCTGCGTGAAGTTCAGCGGATTCGTGACCGACGTCGGCCCCCCGTAGGCATTGAACACCGCACTGGACGTCTCGTTCAGTGCATTCTTGACCGAGGTCTTGAAGCCGTTGGCGTCGTAGGCATTCGTTGTGGTCTGGTTGAGGGCGTTGGTCTCCGTTAGGAGATTGTTCTTCGTGTCGTAGGTGTAGGTGGTGACGCGATTGAGCCCGTCCTTGCGGCTCAACACATTGCCGTTGGCGTCGCTGATCACCTCTTCCACGCCTGTGTCCGGGTTGGTTGTCGTGGTCTTGCGATTGGCCACGTCGTAGGCATACTGCGTCGTGTTGCCCACCGCATCGGTCACCGACTGCAGGCGGCCCGCGGCGTCGTAGATCGTCGTCCCCGCCACATTGCCTCTCGGGTCGGTTTCGGTCTTCAGCAGATGGCCCGGATCGTAGGTGTAGCCGGACGGCGTCACTAGCGACGGGTAAGTGACACTGGTCAACTCGCCCGTCGTGTTGTAGCCGTACAGATATTGCTTGCCCAAGGGATCAGTGATCTTCGTGATCCGCCCCTGCGCGTCGCGGACAAACGCCACCTTCAGGTTCCCGGCCGAAGACGTGATGCCGTCCGCGGCGATCGTGAGCGTGTTGCCGTTCAGGTCCTTCAGCGACGTCAGCGTTTTGTCGGCGGCGATCGTGTATTCCCGGCCCGCCGGATCCGTGTACTTCCAGCCCGTGGACTTGTAAGTGTCGTCGGCCAAGCCGCAGATCCATTGATTCCCGGTCCGCAGCAGTACGCCGCTGCAGGTGTCGCCGGTCGAAGTCAGGCTGCCATAGAAACCAGGTTCGCCTGTGTACTTCGGCGTGTACCAGGCGAAGATCGAGCCTTCCGGTGTGTGCACGGCTGGTGCGGGGGCAAGAATGTTCGGTACGGGCGCACCCGTCCCAATGGGGGTTTCCCCTTCCTGATTGCAGACGCCCTTGTCCTCTTTGTGGGATATGGCGCAGAGCCAGGCCTTCTCGGCGGATTGGGGTAGCCATTCTGGGTTCAGTGGATGTTCGAACGGCGGCATCTTAAGAGAAGAAGATGGCTGCATCGGCTCAGCTTCTTGGTGATTAGCGCCAATTGGATGCCAGGTTTTGGTGATTCGCGGCGGGACGGTTCAGACTGAAGGGCGTCCCAGTCAACTCGTGCGCATGGCTTCACAGCGGGGCACGAAACTTCATCCTGACGAGCGCCCAAGCCACCCAGAGTAAAAATAACATTACTGCGGCACTCTGCAATGCGAGTCGAGGAATTGCTTTTGAAAGGCCAAAAGCGGCAATCAGAATCGCACCAATTGTCAGAACATCCAGAGACCTCGCTACTTCGTAAGTATAGCCCCGCTCCCAAAACCCATCAATCAAGGCCCCCATATTCATGCGGGCGGCATTACTAGCTACTACCGGAAGGCCTAAAATCCAGCAATACAGCGCAGAGATTAGCATAACTGAAAAGTCAAAGACACTCCGCATGTATACTGCGTATAGACAAACGGCGAGAATCTTGGAATAACTTGCCTGCACAACAAATACCCAAACGAGAAAATAAACAACAAGTGCTGCAAATGCAACGGCAACCGCCAAAAATACTAATTTCAATAGAGCACCAGCCAAGATTAGCACACGCAGCCTCTGCGCATCAAACTGCGACGCTCGCGAATCAAGCACTCTTGCGGTATCGGTAACCGGCCCCCAGCCCACAACAACAATACTGAGACCAGAGATTAGAGAACCAACAACAACAAGTGCAACAAGAGGCAGAACCCATGCACTCGCACCTAAATCAGTAAAGACTTCGCCCGTTTTGTAAAATACCTTAATTAGCGACATGTTCATATTTTTTATCGCGACGACAGTCAGATTTCAACTTCAGAGCCCACGGCATCCAGTATACCACCTCAGCACATTCCCACTTCAGGAGCTGGTAAGTAGTGGTCCAGATTGCTCACGGGGGTCTACAACCGATTCGCCCTTAATAACCCATAGCCTTGCAGAAATTCTTAACGGCATCATTAATATCCTTAGGAGTCCCTGGAACGGGATTTCCATTATTTGCCTCTACAGCATTCGACACAGTTAACACAACATCAACCCATTTCCATGATCGGCAAACTTTCTCAGCAAGCACTACAACCCTTTCGGGTATCTTATAGGTAACAAGAAATACGCCGACAAGCATAGCTCGGTCGATGAAGTCTTTTCCAGTGGGATCTACTTTACCTATTGGATCACCTCCGGCATAAATGTATCTATGAATAGTTCGCGGGTCCGCTCGCATACCTTCAGCCGGATCAATTGACAAAAACCTACCCGTGACGGGATTATACCAACGGGCGCGCAGATAATAGAGGTTCAGATCAGAATCGTACTGCTCCCCCCGATACAGATACGAATTGGAGGTGAAGCCTGTAAGGCTTATTGCATTACCCCAGGCATCGTAATCGTATGAGTCCGTCACGGCACCTGCCGAGTCGGTCAGGATTCGCACACTGCCGAATCCATCGTAGCCGTAGAAAGTGGAAATCCATGCACCGTTGACCAATTGTTCCTGACTGATGCGCTGGAGACCCAGGGCATAGCGACGTGTGGCACCGATGCCAATGGACTCCTCTACAACCTGAGCATATCCTGTCGGGTTTAGATCGTCCACTAAATACCGCGTGATCACACCACCGACAGTTTTCTCTACAAGGTTGCCGTCTGCATCGTATTGCAGAGCAACCGCACCGCTGCTCATCGACTTCAGCTGGTTCTCAAAGTCATAGGCAAAGTTTCGGGAGCCAGATTGGATAATGTTTCCATTGTTGTCTTGTTGCTCGGTCGAAAGCTGGTCATTCGCATCATAGGTGAGCGCGCCGGTCAAGATGCCAGGCAGCGTAGAATCCTGGGAGAGACGATTGCCTACAGCGTCGAAGGTGTAATCCACCGATCCATTCTTACCCCGAGGATCCGAACTAATGGTCTCGCTCTTCAGCCTGTGGACGCCGTCGTAAGTCCAACTTAGTTTCCGGCCGTTGGGCTCGGTTGCGCTCTGAGGGTTACCGAGAGGCCCGATCTCATATTCGTAAGCATTGATTGACTTCATCCGATTCAAACCATCGTAGGCGAGTGCCGAAGTCAAGCCGTGGGGGTATGTCACAGTCACAACATTACGAGCTGAATCATAGCTATAGGATGTCGTGTTGTGGCCTAGCGGCAGGCGATGATCCACTACCGCAAGTAGCCTGTTCACAGCATCCCAATCGTACGATACTGAGGCTCCATTGGTATTCGAAGAGGATAGAGAAGAGAGGTTTCCGGTCGCATCGTAGCTATACGAAAGCGTTCCCTGCGGTGTAGCCTTTATCAGCAAACGATCTCGAGCGTCATACGTGTAGTTCGTCGTGCCACTCGGATCTGACATTGACTGCCGCTTGCCCGTCGCCGTATGGGTAAATGTGATCGGCGAAGCAGCGAAGCTCGCGTCGGGCGTCTTCGACAGCAGCCGATTCAACGAGTCGTACCCGAACGTCGTTGTCTTCCCATTGAAGTCTTTCCGCGTCGCCATGTTCCCGACGGCATCGTAGGTAAAGGTCTCCGACTGTCCTAGCGGCAGCGTCCGCTTCGTTCGCCGGTTCAGCTTGTCGTACTCGTAGTTCGTCGTATGGCTATTGGCGTCGGTTTGGCTGACTTTGTTGCCCGCCGCGTCGTAGCCGTAGGTGGTCAACTGGCTCAGCGCGTCCGTCACCTGCCTAAGCCGGCTCGCCTTGTCGTACGTCCAGGTGGTGGTGCGATTCTCCTGATCCGTGGTGGTCAACCTCACGCCCAAGCCATCGTAGGTGTGCGTGACGGTTTTCGTGTCGGGATAGGTCGTCGTGACGAGGCGGCCGCGGCCATCATAGTCATAAGTCGTCGTGTGGTTGTTCGCGTCGGTCTGCGTCTTCTTCCGGCCCGCCGCGTCGTAGGTGAAGCTCGTCACCTTGCCGAGCGCGTTGGTCACTGACAGCACCCGGCCCGCCGCGTCATAGGCGGACGTCGTCGTGTGATTCCGCTCGTCCGTCTCGGCCAGTTTCCGGCCCGCGTCGTCGTAGGTGTAGCTCACCGTTCCGGCGTCGGCTGTTCCAAAGGCATAGGTCACGCTGGTGAGCTGACCCGCCTTGTCGTAGATGTTCTTCGTGATCCGGCCGCCCTGGTCCCGTAACGTCAGCGGTTTGTCACGGAAGTCATACGTGGTCTCCGTGTATGTCAGATCGGGATACGTTGTCTTCGTCAGCCGGTTCTTGGCGTCATATTCGAATGTCGTCCGCCGGCTGAGCGCATCCACCTCGGCCGTCTTGTTTCCGTTGGCATCGTACTCATACGTCGTCGTCTTGCCATCGGCGTTCGTCATCGTCAGCACATGGCCGAGGTCGTCGTAGGTGTAGGTGGTTGTGTTGCCGCGCGGGTCCGTCTCGCTCAGCTTCTGCCCGAACGAGTTGTAGGTGGACAACGTCGTGTGGCCTTCCGGATCCGTGTAGCTCGTCCGGTTGCCATAGGCGTCATATTGATACTGGCTCGTGTTTCCCCGAGCGTCCTTCATCGTCAGCGGCTGGCCGTGTGAGTTCCACGAGAACTGCGCCACCTGGCCGAGCGCATCGCTGATGGTGTTGATGTTGTAGGTTGCGTCGTACGTCACGCTCTGCGTGAAGTTCAGCGGATTCGTGACCGACGTCGGACCCCCATAGGCGTTGAATACCGTGCTGGACGTCTCGTTCAGCGCATTCTTGACCGAGGTCTTGAAGCCGTTGGCGTCGTAGGTATTTGTTGTGGTCTGGTTCAGGGCGTTGGTCTCGGTTAGGAGATTGTTCTTCGTGTCGTAGGTAAAGGTGGTGACGCGATTGAGCCCGTCCTTGCGGCTCAGGACATTGCCGTTGGCGTCGCTGATCACCTCTTCCACGCCCGTGTCCGGGTTGGTCGTCGTGGTTTTGCGATTGGCGATGTCGTAGGCGTACTGCGTTGTGTTGCCCGCCGCATCTGTTACCGACTGCAGGCGGCCCGCCGCGTCGTAGATCGTTGTCCCCGCCACATTGCCTCGCGGGTCGGTTTCGGTCTTTAAAAGATGGCCCGGATCGTAGGTGTAGCCTGACGGCGTCGCTAGCGATGGGTAACTGGTCAACTCGCCGCCGTGGTGTTCGTGTTGTAGCCGTACAGATACTGCTTGCCCAAGGGATCAGTGATCTTCGTGATCCGCCCCTGCGCGTCGCGGACAAACGCCACCTTCAGGTTCCCGGCCGAAGACGTGATGCCGTCGGCGGCGATCGTGAGCGTGTTGCCGTTCAGATCCTTCAGCGACGTCAGCGTTTTGTCGGCGGCGATCGTGTATTCCCGGCCCGCCGGATCCGTGTACTTCCAGCCCGTGGACTTGTAAGTGTCGTCGGCCAGACCGCAGATCCATTGATTCCCGGTCCGCAGCAGTACGCCGCTGCAGGTGTCGCCGGTCGAAGTCAGGCTGCCATAGAAACCCGGCTCGCCCGTGTACTTCGGCGTGTACCAGGCAAAGATCGAGCCTTCCGGTGTGAAGTAGAACGTCTTGCGCTGGCCGTTGATGGTGAGCGTCACATCGCTGCTGGGGCCCACCTCGAACCGCAACGCACTCACACCCAGCTTCCAGCCGTAGCCAAAGTCGCCTTGGAACTGGCGCTCCAGGCTGTCGTAGGTGCGCTGGATCTGAATGGGCAGGCCGGCCAAGGGGACTGTGAAGTCGGTGACGGTCGCGGTGACACGGCCGGGCTTGTATTCCCCGGTCGCATAGAACCGCACCAGGCTCACCTGCGCGGCGCCCGTGGAGTTCACGGCCTGCAGGCGGAGCCAGTATTCGCCGTTGGGCAGGAGCGTGGCGTCGATGGTCGCCAGCGGGCCTGTGCCCACGGTGCTCGCATTCAGCGTGGTGACCGAATTCTCGTCCGACGCCGGCCACATGGTCAGCACACCGCTTTGCAGCGTGATGCCGGCCACCAGGGTCACCGGCGCCTGGCCGGTCACTTTGCCGTCGAAGGCCGGGCTGAGGATCCAGCCACGGGTTGCCTTCGGCCCTCCGTTCCCGCTTCCACAGCGTGCTACGGCGACACAGTTGCAATGCTCAGGAGGTTCTTACATGAAGAACACAATGTTGGCTGTTGAGACTGCTCAACAGAAGGATAAGAGCGTGAGTTTGACACCTCGCGCTCCGCAGACAGGCGTCCGATGACTTGGTGCCGTCGCGCTATGCGGTGAAGGTCGGCGAGATTGAGGTGCTGGTGGTGGGGGTCTTGCCGATCTCCGCCATCACCATGACTACCAACGCGGCCGCCCGCGCCGCCTGGCAGCGCGACATGCCGGACACATTCGATTGGCCGCTGAACGCCGTTGTGGTGCGTAGTGGCGATCAGACCGACGCCGGTCGGGGCGGACCCGGATTTGCACTTGCCGCAGGCCGGGCGGCTGATCCAGCGGTTAGAGTCCGCCGGCATCGATCTTGCCTCCGTTACGGACGTGGTGCTGACCCACATGCACATGGACCATATTGGCGGGCTGCTCGTTGACGGCATGAAGAACCGGCTGCGTCCGGATCTGCGAGTCCACCTTTCGGCCGCCGAGATCGACTTCTGGGCGTCACCCGATTTTCACGCACCGCCATGCCGCAGGGCCGGACGCGCTTCGTGCGGCGGCCGCACGGTTTCTGGTCGAGTACCGCAGTAACTTGCGGACGTTCCAGGACGCGCCAGGGTGACTCTCCGTCGCACCGGCGGCCACACTCCGGGCACAGCATTGTGCGTCTGTCGTCCGGCGGCGCGCGGCTGTTCAAAGGTGTCCGACGTAAGAAATGCGCTTACTTTCGGATCGTACCACCGGGCGCGAAGGCGATATAGATTGAACGATGAGTCTCGCTCCTCTCCGCGATAACGAAATAGGTTCGGCGTCCCCCCACCTTGACTTACCTGATTTCCATAAGCATCATAGGAATAGTTGTCCGAAACTGAGCCACTACTATCAGTTAACTGACGAACTGATCCCCAAAGGCCATCATACCCATAGTAATGAGTCACCCACTGGCCGTTGATCGGCTGCGTTTGGCTGACCCGTTGCGCCCCATGCGCATACCGCCGCACGACTGCACCCATCTGCACCTCCTCGGCCACCTGCGCATACCCCGTTGGCGTCAACTCATCCACGAGATACCGTGTCGTCACGCCTCCCTCCGTGCGAGCGACCCGATTCCCATCTCCGTCATAGAGCATCGTCACCTCGCCACCATTGAATCGCGTCAGACGATCCTCGAAGTCGTAGCCGTAACCGTTCCCACCGCTCGCCAGCGTGTTCCCGTTGGCGTCGTACGTGTCGCTCGTCAGTCGGTCATTCTTGTCATACGTGCTACCCACGGTCGGCAAGCTTGGAATCGTCGAGGTCCGATTCAGCCGGTTCCCCACCGGGTCAAGCGTGTAAACCAGCGAGTCGGCCCCAACCGTCTCCGACAACAACCGGTAGATGTTGTCGTAGGCGTAGTTGACCAATCGAGTACCGTTCTCATTCATTGTCAGCTTCCGACCCGCATCGCTGAACGTCTGAGCGTAGCTCGCCAGCGTCACGCCGCCCTTGGTTACTGCCAAATTCGTCGGCCGGTCCGTCGTGTCGTAGGTGAACGTATGGATCACGCCATTAGGATACGTGAACGACAGCAGGTTCCCAGCATCGTCATACGCGTAACTCGTCGAGTTGGTCAACCGGTTGTCCGTCACAGTCTGGAGCCTGTTCGCCGCGTCATACTCATACCCCACGCTCACCCCGTTGACATTCGATGAGAACACAGAGGCCACCAGACTATTCGGATGCCAAGTGTAGGTCAGCGTTCCCTGTGGCGTTGCCCTTGTCAAGAGGCGGTCGCGATTGTCGTACGTATAGCCAGTAGTCCCACTCCAGTCCACCATCGACAACCGCTTGCCCGTCGTCGTGTAGGTGAACGTGATCGGCGAAGAGGAGAAGCTCGCGTCCGGTGTCTTTGACAGCAGCCGGTTCAACGAGTCGTACCCGAACGTCGTCGTGTTCCCGTTGAAGTCTTTCCGCGTCGCCATGTTGCCCACGGCATCGTAGATAAAGGTCTCCGACTGGCCCAGCGGCAGCGTCCGCTTCGTTCGCCGGTTCAGCTTGTCGTACTCGTAGGTCGTTGTATGGCTATTGGCGTCGGTCTGGCTGATCTTGTTGCCCGCCGCGTCGTAGCTGTAGGTGGTCACCTGACTCAGCGCATCCGTCACCTGCTTCAGCCGGCTCGCCTTGTCGTACGTCCAGGTGGTGGTGCGATTCTCCTGATCCGTGGTGGTCAACCTCACGCCCAAGCCATCGTAGGTGTGCGTGACGGTTTTCGTGTCGGGGTACGTCGTCGTGACAAGACGGCCACGGCCATCGTAGTCATAAGTCGTCGTGTGAGTGTTCGCATCGGTCTGCGTTTTCTTCCGGCCCGCCGCGTCGTAGGTGAAGCTCGTCACCTTGCCGAGCGCATTGGTCACCGAGAGCACCCGGCCCGCCGCGTCATAGGCAGACGTAGTTGTATTGCTCCGCTCGTCCGTCTCGGTCAGCTTGCGGCCCGCATCATCATAGGCGTAGCTCACTTTCGCGGCATCGGCCGTTCCGAACGCATGGGTCACGCTGGTGAGCTGACCCGCCTGGTCGTAGACGTTCTTCGTGATCCGTCCACCCTGATCCCGCACCGTGAGCGGTTTGTCACGGAAGTCGTACGTGGTCTCCGAGTACGTCAGATCCGGATATGTCGTCTTTGTCAGCCTGTTCTTCGCGTCATATTCAAACGTTGTCCGCCGGCTCAGCGCATCCACCTCGGCCGTCTTGTTGCCGTTGGCATCGTACTCGTACGTCGTCACCTTGCTGTCGGCGTTCGTCGTCGTCAGCATATGGCCGAGGTCGTCGTAGGTGTACGTCGTCGTATTGCCGCGCGCGTCTGTCTCGCTCAGCTTCTGCCCGAACGAGTTGTACGCTGTCAGCGTCGTGTGGCCCTCCGGATCCGTGTAGCTGGTCCGGTTGCCATAGGCGTCATATTGATACTGGCTCGTGTTTCCCCGAGCATCCTTCGTCGTCAGCGGCTGTCCGTGCGAGTTCCACGAGAACTGCGCCACCTGGCCGAGGGCATCGCTGATCGTGTTGATGTTGTAGGTTGCGTCGTACGTCGCGCTCTGCGTGAAGTTCAGCGGATCCGTGATTGATGTCGGTCCGCCGTAGGCGTTGAATACCGCACTGGACGTCTCGTTCAGTGCATTCTTGACCGAGGTCTTGAAGCCGTTGGCATCGTAGGTGTTCGTGGTGGTCTGGTTGAGCGCGTTGGTCTCGGTTATTAGATTGTTCTTCGTGTCGTAGGTATACGTGGTGACGCGATTGAGCCCGTCCTTGCGGCTCAAGACGTTGCCGTTCGCATCGCTGATCACCTCTTCCACGCCCGTGTCCGGGTTGGTGGTCGTGGTCTTGCGATTGGCGATGTCGTAGGCGTACTGCGTTGTGTTGCCCGCCGCATCTGTTACCGACTGCAGGCGGCCCGCCGCGTCGTAGATCGTTGTCCCCGCCACATTGCCTCGCGGGTCGGTTTCGGTCTTTAAAAGATGGCCCGGATCGTAGGTGTAGCCTGACGGCGTCGCTAGCGATGGGTAAGTGACACTGGTCAACTCGCCCGTCGTGTTGTAGCCGTACAGATACTGCTTGCCCAAGGGATCAGTGATCTTCGTGATCCGCCCCTGCGCGTCGCGGACAAACGCCACCTTCAGGTTCCCGGCCGAAGACGTGATGCCGTCCGCGGCGATCGTAAGCATGTTGCCGTTCAGGTCCTTCAGCGACGTCAGCGTTTTGTCGGCGGCGATCGTGTATTCCCGGCCCGCCGGATCCGTGTACTTCCAGCCCGTGGACTTGTAAGTGTCGTCGGCCAGGCCGCAGATCCATTGATTGCCGGTCCGCAGCAGTACGCCGCTGCAGGTGTCGCCGGTCGAAGTCAGGCTGCCATAGAAGCCCGGCTCGCCCGTGTACTTCGGCGTGTACCAGGCGAAGATCGAGCCTTCCGGTGTGAAGTAGAACGTCTTGCGCTGGCCGTTGATGGTGAGCGTGACATCGCTGCTGGGGCCCACCTCGAACCGCAACGCACTCACACCCAACTTCCACCCGTAGCCAAAGTCGCCTTGGAACTGGCGCTCCAGGCTGTCGTAGGTCCGCTGGATCTGAATGGGCAGGCCGGCCAAGGGGACTGTGAAGTCGGTGACGGTCGCGGTGACACGGCCGGGCTTGTATTCACCGGTCGCATAGAACCGCACCAGGCTTACCTGCGCGGCGCCCGTGGAGTTCACGGCCTGCAGGCGGAGCCAGTATTCGCCGTTGGGCAGGAGCGTGGCGTCGATGGTCGCCAGCGGGCCCGTGCCCACGGTGTTCGCATTCAGCGTTGTGACCGAATTCTCGTCCGACGCCGGCCACATGGTCAGCACACCGCTTTGCAGCGTGATGCCCGCCACCAGGGTCACCGGCGCCTGGCCGGTCACTTTCCCGTCGAAGGCCGGGCTGAGGATCCAGCCGCCGGAGACAGTGGCGGGCGGATTCACCAGAATGTTGACGGTCGCTTCGGAGGTCAGTGCTCCGTCGGTCGCGGACAGTTTCAATTGGTAGGTGCCCGGCTCACTGAAGCCCGCTGTGGTGACGGGCCGGTTGGGCGTAACGAAGGTGACGGTACCGGGTCCGCTGACCTTCGACCAGGTGACGGTCATAGTGCCGCCGGTGGGTAGTCCGTCGTCGGTGGCGGTGCCCGTCAACTGGATGGTGTTGGGCCAGGTGGCCGTCTGATCGTCGCCGGCCGTCACGACTGGAGCATGGTTCGGCAGGCTGTTCCAGTTCACGATGAGGACAGGCGAGACCAGCCAGTCCTGCCCGTACTGCACCTGCGCCTGCAGTTGATCCGCGACGCCGGCCTTGGTTCCCTGGTAGGTGAAGCTGGCATAGCCACTGATGTCGGTGACCGCGGTTTGTTGGCCAGCGTGCGCACCGGAGATGACCAACTTCACCGGTACGCCGCTGAGGGCGCGCCCGGCGTTGTCGAGGGCCACGACGCTGACAGTCTGCGACTCGCCTGGGTTGTGCGTGGCGGCAGCGTTCGGGAAGATCTTCACGTAGGCAGCGGGCGGCACGATCACCTGGGCGGCTCCGCTGAGGTAGCTCATCGAGAGGGTCGCCCAACCGGAAGCCTGGGCGTAGTCGAGTTCGTAAGGGTACATGCCGGCCGTCGGGAAGCGGAGCACCATGTCAGACACGTTGTCGGCGATGACATTGTTGCTGGCCAGGACCGGATAGGATTCCACGGGCGAGAGGCCATTGGCCGGGGCGCCGGTCTGAGGTCCGGAGACGCGTTGCGCGCCGCCTGCCACGCCCAGGATCATGCCTTCCTTCGAAGCGATCTTGATGGAATAGTCGCCGGGCGTGGTGACGAGGAACTGGCCCGTGAACACGGCGTTGAAGGCCCACAGGGGGCCCACTCGCGCCTCGTACCCATTGCCAGAGGCCGGGATTACGCCAATGAATTGATTGGCCGGGTCAGTCACTACGCCGGTGATCGTCCACGGATAGACTCCGAGTGTCCCGCCGATCAGGTTTAACTCGGCTTTCGGGTTGAAGGCGATGGTGGGGTAAGTCCGCTCGAATACCGACTGCTGCGCGGAGGTCACCTGCACGAGGCCGTTTACGCCGACGTAGAAGCGTCCGCGCACGGGCGTGGTGGAGATCGGGCTGGCGGGAGAGAGCCAACTGACAGGAACTGCGTTGGAGAAGGCGCTGGAGAAAGCGCTGGCTTGAATGGTATCCAAGCCGCGATTTGTACCGGTCCAAGTGTAGGTTGCCTGGCCTTGGGTATCCGTAGTGGCCGAACCAGTGGTGGCGTTGGCACCCTGGATGGCGAACTGAACCGTGGCGCCACTGACGAGCGCACCGGAAGTGTCCTTCAACGTCGCCTTGACACTCTGCGAGGTGCCTGCGAGATTCGGACCGGCCGCGCCGGGCGACAGGGTGAGGGTGTAGAGGGCCGTTGACGGCGCGACGTTGACCCGCACCGTGCTGGTGCTGGTATACGGACCGTCCGAGCCGCTCAACTGAAGCTGGTAGATACCGGGCGCTCCAAAGGTTGCCGCCGTGGTGAGGGCGGTCGGCGCCGTGAAGACGACGGCACCAGGTCCGCTGATGACGGACCAACGGAAGGTCAGCACCGATTGGAGCGGCAGGCCGTCATCGGTGACCACGCCCTGGAGGGTGGCTGCCTGGTTCTGCTGGACGGTCTGATCGGCGCCCGCGTAGACCTGCGGGGGCTGATTGGTCAGGCGGCAAAGGCTCTGGGCAATCGCCTGATAGACTCCGCTGATGTCTCCGTTGGCGGCGGTCACATAGGCATCGGAAGCGGAGGACGCCAGGGACTGAAGATACGGGATGTCGGTGTTGCCGAAGCTGATGGTGATGACCCGGATGCCAGCCGCCTTGACGGCAGCGATTTCGGTATCCGTCTCGGTGCGGTCCTGGTTCTGCCCGTCGGTGAGAAGAATCAGCAGGGGCGAGGCTCCGGCGGTGTGGCCGCTGCCGGTCAATTGCGCTCTCGCCATGGCCAGGGCCGGGGCGAAGGAGGTGTCGCCGGCGGCAACCATACTGTCCACGCCGATCTTGGCGGCGTTGCCGTCGTGGGTGAGTGGGCTCTGGAGAGTGGCGCCAGCATTGAAGGCGACCACGCCCATGCCGTCCAGGACCCAGTTCAACTGGTTCAGGAAGAGCTTGGCGGCCGACTTCACATCGGCTAGCGGTTGTCCGGACATCGAACCGGAGCGATCGAGCACCAGAACGACATCCAGGCCACCGGGCGTGCAGACGGGATCCGCGACGAAGAGGACTTCGATCCGGTCGATGGACGGTCCTGCCCCATTCGGATTGCTGAAGGCGATCTGGTTGTTCCCCGCCTGGAGATAGACGGTCATTGTCGCGGAGGCAACGGTGTTCCAGCCACCCGTGGGCGGGCCGGTGAAGCTGCGGCCGGTGTTGTCACTGTTGACGCTGACCATCGCGGTGCGCGCCTTGGTGTCGCCGTTGGTGTAGTAGGTATTGAGGGTGTAGTAGCCCTTGGCCGGGACGTTGATGTTGAAGGTGAGGGCGCCGGCCTGGCTGCCGCCGTTGCTGCCCAGATTCTCCACCCGGAAGCCGCCGGAGCACGCGGCGCAGGGGACGGTCACCGCCCCGCCGGTGAGGACGCTTTGGACGGATTCCGCCTCGAACATGTCGAGGCTGCCCGACATGACGGTGATGGTGGTGTCGGAGTAGGCGCTGAATTCGCCGTCGCTGACGGTCAGGCGGACGACGTAGGTGCCGGCGGCGCTGAAGGTGGCATCGGTGACCGCGGCAGTGGAGTTCACGAACGTCAGAGTGCCGGGGCCGCTCTGCCGGCTCCATTGCACGGTGAGGGTTCCAGGCGACGGCAATCCGTCGTCGGCGATCGCGCCGACCAGCTTGACACTTTGCCCGGAACTCACGGCCATGCTGGGACCGGCGCTGACGGACGGGGCTGCGTTCGGAGCCCGGCAGATGGAGGTAGCGATGGATCTGTAGACAGCGCCGATCTGTTCGGTTGTAGGCGCAGCGTAGTAGTCGGACGGCGACGAAGCGAGTTGCTGCAGGAACGCGGTATCCACGCCATTGCCGTAGCCGATGGCGATGAGCCGGGTGCCAGCCGCCTTGGCGGCGTTGGCGGCCGTGACGGTGCCGGAGTTCGGCGGGCTGTCGACGCCATCCGTCAGCAGGACGATGATCTTGGCGGCCGAGGCATTGTGACGCGCACTGGCCAGTTCGGTATTCGCGCCCGCAATGCCGGAGCCGATGTAGGTGCCGCCATTGGCGACGACCGCGTCGATCTTCGTCTTCACCAGGGCACCGTTGGTGGTGAGCATCTGGTCGAGGGTGGAGGTGGTATTGAACGATACGAGTCCGGCCTGGTCGACGCCCACGTTCAGCAGGTCGACGAAGGACTTCGCGGCGGATTTGACGCTGGTCATGGGAGACCCGAGCATGGAGCCGGAGCGGTCGATCACGATCATGACGTCGGCGGGTCCTGGCGAGCACTCCGCTGTATTGATCAAAGTGATGCGGTCAATGGAGACGGCGGGACCGGAGACGTTAGAGAAGAGGATGGTGTTGCTGCCGGAGTTCAGAGTGATCTCGCGCGTGACGACGGCGAGCCGGTCGAGGCCGCCGGTCGGAGAGGCGAGAACCGACATAGTTCCGCCTGTCCCATTGATCGAGATATTCAGGGCTGTGGCGGCCCGGTTGGCACTGGAGTAGTAGACGGCCATGGCGTAGCGGCCTGCCGTGGCGGCACTTACGTTGGTAAAGGTGAGGCTGCCCACACCTCCGGCAGGATTCGCGCCCACATTGTCTACCCGGGCGAGGGCGGAACAGGTTGTACACGCGGCCACGGCTGCCGTGCCGGTGAGCACATTGCCGCTGGCTTCGGCTTCGTAGCTGCTGGCGGTCTTCACCTGCAGGATCGCCGGCGCCGTATGGGTACGGCCGCCACCAGTGGCGGTGACGGTGAGAGTGTAGTCCTGCGCGGCCGCCCCGGAGGGGATGGGGACGCGCATGGTGGTGGAGCCACTGCCGGATACGCTGGGGGGATCAAACGTGACAGCTGAGCCAGAGGGTGCGCCCGTGGCCTGGAACGTGACGTTGCCCTGGAACCCGCCGCTGGCTGCGGTGGTCACTGCAAAGTAAGCCGCGCCGCTCTGCGCCGCGATCTGCGATGCAGGCAGAACGCTGAGGGCAAAGTCGGCTGCCGTTGAGACTTGGACGGAGGCCTGGCCGGTTCTTTGCAGGCTGCCACTTTGACCGAGAACGGAGAAGCTGGTCAATCCGGCAGGCGCCGCGGCTGCGGCCTGGAGGGTCAAAGTGGCTGTCGCCGGCGGTGTTACGGAGGCAGGGGAGAAGGTGGCGGTGAGGCCTTCCGGAAGGCCGACCGCGCTGAGCTGCACCGTCCCGGAGAACCCATTTGTGGAGCCGACGGTGACGGTATAGGTCGCACTGGCACCTGTGGCGAGATTCAACGTGGAGGGAGAGAGACCGAGGGTGTAGTCGGAGTTCGCCGACAGGGTGAGCACCACGTCCAGACGGCGGGTCGAGGATCCGTTCACGCCTTGGATGATGAGCGGGAAGATGGCCGCGGGGGCGTCAGAGGGGACACCGATGCTGAGAACGGAGTTACCCGCTCCGATCACGGAAGGGGGGAGGAAGGCTACAGTTGAGCCGGCTGGAGGCCCTGTGACAGAGAGGTTTACCGTGCCGTTGAAGCCATTGAAGGCTTCCACGGAGAGCGGGATGTCGACAATGGTACCTGGCCGTGCCGTCCGGCTTGGAGCCGGTGTGTTGAGAGTGAAGTCGGGTGTACTGCTGACCACCAACGTGATGGGCACCGACTGAGTGATGGTCCCGCCCGTCGCCTGAACCGTGAAGGGATAGGAGCCCGCGGCAACTGTCGTCGCGGCCGTCACGGTGAGCGTACTAAGCCCTGAGCCGTTAACGGTGAGTGGGGAGAACGCAGCACTGACTCCGGGAGGAAGGCCCACCGCGGAGAAAGTCACAGTGCTCGTAAAGCTACCAACAGCCTGCGCCAGTACGCTGTAGCCGGCCTGTCCGCCTGGAGAGGCGGTTCTGCTGCCGGGATTCGCTGTCAATTGGAAGCCATTAGCGGAGACCACCAACGTGACTGAGGCCGTTTGGGTTAGTGGCCCACTGACGGCGGTAATGGTTAGTGTTGATGTCCCGACTGGAGTTCCCGCGCCGAGGGCAACTGTGAGAACAGAGGAAAATCCGGGAGTCACGATGGCCGGGCTAAAGCTGGCGCTCGCTCCCGCGGGCAGTCCGGCAACGGAGAAGGAGACTGGAGCGGTTGCTCCGTTCAGCCCCGTCACTGCGATGTTGTATGCGGCGGTCCCGCCACTGACGATCGTCGTCGTCGAGGGGGCTGCGCTGAGCTGCAGGGCAGGCACGCCAGTGAGAGTGACGCTGTCGAAGTTCGCGGTTGCCACTGAAATTGATTCAGGAGTTGCCGCGGCCAAGCCGAAGTAGGCTGTTGCCGCCAATGCGAAGGTTTGAGGCGTTCCAGCCGCCGTCCAATCGACACCATTCGTTGACACAAAGGCGCTGATCGTGGAACCAACCCTGGTTAGCTTGAGCCACCGCGGCGCCGGCATGGAGCCGAGTGAGGTCCCCCCTGGATTCCCGCCCGTGGTCGCGCGGAAGGACACGATACCGGAGTTACCGTTGTCCACCAGAAGGGCCACATTCTTGGAACTGGCCAGGAGGTTCTCTCGAATCATCAGTCCGGCCGTACCGCCCGGCTTACTGATGAGCCTGGTCACAATCTGACCGTCCCCCGTCAGGGCCTGATAGGTGAAATGGAACGCGTCCACGGCCGACCAGCCGGGGTTGATTCCAGTGCCGGTGCCCGGGACATTGAAAGTGGTGCCGTCAAAGGCGGTGGCGCCTACGGTGACTGTGGCACCGATGTCCAGATCACCCCAGAGCTGAGTGCCCGCTCCCCCTACGATGAGGGGCAGTGCCGTCTCCCTGCTGGTGCTGCCCGATTGCGCCAGGACCCTTACTATGTACTTCCCGGCAGCCATGCCAGGCGCCGCTGTCAGAGTCAGCACAGAGGGCGCGGCAGCCCCGGTGGGGAGGAGATCGACCGTGGCCGGCGCAAATGTGGAGGTCACTCCAGCCGGTAGTCCAGGGGTCGACAAAGTCACCTGGCCCGAGAAGCCGGAAAGCGGGATGACGGAGAGGTCGTAACTGACCTTGAGGTTGTCCACCCTCGATCCAGGCGCCGCGCTGATCAGAAAGCTATTCGACTGGGTGATCGCAATGTTGTCGAAGACCGCTGAACTAATTGGCTCGGTCCCGGCGGAAGACACGGCTAAGCCAATGTAGATTGGCTGGGTAACCGAAAGGTCCATCGGGGCTGCGAACTGGACCCAGTTCAGGCCATCGGTGGAAAAATAGCCGGTGATGCTGTTCTGGATCCTGACGATCCTAAGCCAGCGCGGCGGTGCCGCGGTACCAAAGGGCGGACCACCGGGGTTTCCGCTCGCGACAGCCCTGTAACGCCAGTCCAGCGTGTTGTTAGGTTCGATGAGGATCAGGGCGTTTCGTGCGTTGTCGTCGAGAGATTCCCGAATCATCAAGCCAGCCTGGCCGCCGGTCTTGCTCACAAGCCGAGCGACCATCTCACCATCGCCCAACAGCGGCCTATAGATGTAATTGAATCCGTCCGTACTGCTCCATCCGCCATCCATGCCACTGCCAGCTCCGCTGATTGTCACAGCGCTTCCCGCATAAGTCACTTGACCCGCAATCGCGGTCTGTCCGATATCGGCTGAGGACCATAGCTGCGACCCGGATCCAGCGATCAGCAGGGTTACTGTGTCCGTACGAACCACTGCGCCGCTCGTTCCCGACACTACGATCCGGTATACCCCAGGCGTGGTGCCTGGCGGCACGGTCAACGAGAGTTGCACGACTGCCGCGGCGCTAGTTTCCGTGAAGGCGACCGAAGCGGGCGAGAAAGCAGCGGTGACGCCGGCGGGCAGGCCGGCAGCGGCCAAAGTGACGTTACCGGTGAAGCCGAGAAGGGGCACCGCGGAAACGGGATAGGTAACCGTGGATCCGGAAACTGTGCCGGACTTACCGGTAGAGATGAGGAAGTCCTGGTTGGTGGCGATCGAGATGTTGTCGAATGTGGCAGTCTGCGTCTGGCTGCCGGAACCCGAGGCGACAAAGAGTCCGATGTAAGCAGGTTGGGCTGTGCTCAATGCGACAGGGGCTCCGCCGATTGTCCAATCCAGCCCATCGGGCGAGACGTAAGCGGTCACCGTGCCATTGATCCGGACCAGTTTGAGCCAGCGGGGCAGGCTCGTATTCATCACCTGGGCCCCACCGGGGTTTCCGCCAGACACTGTGCGGTAGCCGAGGGAAACCTTGTAGCCACTATCGACGAAGATGGCCACGTTGCGGGAGTTGGCCTCCAAGGATTCCCGAATCATCAGGCCCGCCTGGCCTGCAGGGCTCGTGACGAGCCGGGCTACAATCTGGCCATTCGCGAGCAGGGGCTGATAGACATAGTGGAAGGCGTCCGAACCGCTCCAGCCACCATCCACTCCGCCGCCGGCGCCTTTGAGGGTGAAGGTCCCCGCGTTCGCCAATGAACTGCCGGCCAAGCCGGTCGTCCCGACATCTGAAGCGGTCCAGGGCGCGACCACCGGGTTCGGAATGGTCACGGCAACCTGGGCTGTTTGACTTCCGGACGCTGCCGTCGCCGTCACGGTCAGTACGTAGCGACCGGCGGTTGCGGTTCCTGGAGAGACCAGGAGCGTGGCGGTTCCACCGCCTGTCAACGTCAATGGAGTGACCTGCGCCGTTGCTCCGGTTGGCGCACCACTGACAGCGAAGCTGACCTGCTCAGTAAAGGCCGGTCCAGCCAGGACCGTGATCTGATGGCTGACATCCGTCCCTGACATGACGGCAGTGGGAGAAACGCGAAGCTGGAAGAGTCCGGTGGATGTGATCGATACGTGATCGAAGGTCCCCGTAGAAGGATACGGCCCGGAGAACATGGACAGGCCGGCAAGGGCAGTGACATCCAACTGAACCGTCATTGATGTGCCGGCTTGCGACCATGTGGTCCCGTTGCTGGAGGTGAATCCGCTCAAGACGTTGCCCACGCGGACCACCTTGACCCAGCGTGGGAGGGGCGATTGGGTACCTTCGACACAAGGAGCGTTGGTGCCCGCCGTGAGGCGATAGCAGAACCAATTCCTACCATCCGGCCGGACAATCATTGACGCCATGGCGGCCTCGGGCGCCACCGACGACCGGATGCTCACACCGCCGTAAGGATTCTGATCTGTTCCCGTCATTGCCGTGAGACGAGCGACCACCTCACCGTCTCCCGTCATGGGCTGTGACAGCAATCGAGCTCCGTCGCCACCGGTCTGGAAGCCGGCTCCCGCGCCACGTACGGAGAAGACACCTGCGCTGGTGACACTATCTGTTCCCGACTGAATGACAGTGCCGATATCACTGCCCGTCCACCACCTGGTCCCCTGGTCTGTGAGGACAACGGGAATCGTGGCGACTCTGGTAATTGCGCCGGATGTGCCGGTAACGGTGACGTTGAAGCTGCCAACCGTGGCGGCCGAAGGCGCTGTCATCGTCAGCACCGCATCGGCTGAACCGGTGAGCACGGAGGGCTGGAAGGAGTAAGTCGTTCCGGCGGGGCCTCCAGAGGCAGCGAGCGTAACCGAACCGGTGAAACCGGCCAGCATGGATACGCGCACCGTGTGCTGGGCCACTCCGCCGGACGAGATTACCGCGCCCGTTGGCTGGAGGAGGAAATCGTTGGCGGAAGCGATCCTCACGTTATCGAACTGGGCCTGAGCGAGGCTCGAGTTGCCGCACACGACGAGGCCGATGTAGACAGTAGCGCCCATGGTCACGGTCTTCGGGCTTCCGATGGGAAGCCAGGCGGCGCCATCACTGGAAATGTATCCCCTGATCTGGTTCCCGATCCGCACCAGACGAATCCATTGGGGCAGCGGCGTAGCCGCACCGTTCATGTAGGAAGGCGCGGCGCCGCTGGGTGTCCGCCAATGGAAGCGAGCGGTCCCATCGGGATTGACACCCGCCAAGGCGTAGGAATCGGTTCCCGTGAGCCCGGACCGGATCATTACCCCTGCAATGGCGCCGCTGTTTGAATTCTGGAATGCGATGACCCGGGCGATTATCTCGCCATCGCCCTGAAGCGGCTGATAGAGGTATCTGAAGGCATCTGACGTGTCCCGCAGAGCATTTCCGGCGCCCTGAAGCGTATAGACTCCGCTGCTGTTCAGGGTCTCCTGTCCAGCCTGACTAATCGCGCCAACGTCCTGGCCCGACCACCAACCCGACCCCACGGCGCCCAAAGTCACCGGGATATTTAGAGTTCGAGTCTGACTTGCGCTGGAGGCCGTCACGTTCACCACATAGCTGCCGGCGGCCGTACCCGGGGGCACGCTGAGTGTCATTTGCGAGGTCGCCGATCCGGAAACACTCGACGGAAAGAAGGTGAAGGTAGCGCCGGGAGGACCGCCAGCGGCGCTCAACAAAACGGCTTCACTGAAGCCGTTGGTAAAAGTAACCAAGACAGGGAACGAAATCGACCCGCCTGAGATTGTGGAAGATCCACCGGTCTGGAGCTGGAAGGTTGGACTGTTAGGTGTCTTCACCTGGTCAAAGGTTGCTTTGACCATCGAGGAATTCCACCACCAGCCATCGAAAGCAGCCGTCACGGCTAAGCCGACAGAGGCCGAACTACTGAAGGGAACGGTGAGTGTACTTCCGATTTGAGTCCATGCCACGCCATCCGTGGATACAAAGCCGCTGATGGATGTACCGTTCCGGGAGAGTTTCACCCACCGCGGAATGGCACCGACGGCGCCGGAAATGAGGTTAACGGAACCTGCGCTGGTGAGCCGGTAGTACAAAGCAGGGGCGCCCGCGGGATTGATTCCTAAAAAGACCTGCGCGGCAGTGGGGTCCAATGACTCCCGAATCATCACACCGGCAGCGGATCCGGTGTTGGAATTCAGAAAACCAGTCACACGAGCTACGATCTCGCCATTCCCGGTCATGGGCTGACGGGCGAAATAGAAGGCATCGCCCGAATTCTGGAAGCCTGCGCCAGAAGCTTGGACATGGATGGTAGAAGTGCTGGGTTCGAGGCCGGCCGAGCCTGGAATGGTCACCGTCCCGATATCGGAGAGACTCCACGTGGAGCCTAATGCCTGGGTCACCACCAGCGTGGCGTCGAACGCCTCGGTCTCCGCCGCGGTCGTAGCGAGAATTGTGAACGGGTAGGTACCAGGAGTTGCACTTTGGAGGGCCCGGAAGGTGACGGTGGAAGTTCCGGAATTCGTCAAGTACGCCGGGGACGCTGAGGCATCAACACCGGCAGGCAGGCCGGTTACCGCCAGATCAACCCGTCCTGCGAAGTTGTTGTAGGCGGTAACATTCAGGCCCACCGATGCAGTGGCGCCCAAATTTAAGACTGTGGTCTTCGGCTGCCCGGCGAGACTGATCGCCGGCTGATCACTCACCACGACCGTTGTGGAAGCCGAGTGGGTAACGCCGCTGCCCGTCGCGGTCACTGTCAGCACGTAAGTTGAGGGCGGAGTCGTCGCAGTGGTGGTCACTGTGAGCACTGTGCTGCTTTCACCGGTCAGGCTCAGGTCCTTGAGGACCGCCGTCCCGTTGGTGGGGCTCCCACTTACCGATAGCGAAACAGGCCCAGTGAACAGGCTGTTGGGCGCGACACCGATCGAGAATTGGAACGCTTCGCCAGGCGCGATCGTCTGGGATCCGGGTGTAGCCGCGAGGTCAAAATCGGGTTGACCGACGGAAAGATCCATAGTTGTGAAGAGGGTCTTCGAGTCGCCCGCTGCTGTCACCTGGGCTTTGGAAGAACCGCTGGGCGCGGCAGGCGCAGTGGTGAGCGTCATGACGGTGGACCCGGCGCCACGAAGGCTCGGCGGATCAAATGCGGCCGTGACACCCTGCGGCAGTTTCGACGCTGAGAATCGAATGGGCTCGGAGAAGCCGAATTTTGGAGCGACACTGATCACCTGCCTTACGCTTGATCCTCGCTTCAGCGCCTTGGCAACCGTGGGGCTCAATAGCCGGAAATCGGCCAGGGGCGATTCCACAGATACCTGCACGCTATGTTCGAGGAGGCCGCTCTTCCCTTTCACGGTCAAGCTGAATGGGGCAGGCGGGGGTGCAGCGGCCGTCAGGAGGAGTTGGGTCACCCCGGTCGAGCTGAGCACTGGCGTTGAGAACGCAGCGGTCACTCCCGTTGGCAGCGTCCCGGGATTGAGGGTCACATCCATGTCAGAACCGAGGGCCTGAGTTACCACGAGGGTCACGGACCCCTGGCTCTGCACGAGCAAGAGCTTCTGAGGCGCGGCCATGATCGAGAAGTCCGCTCTCTGGTTCACAATCAGCCTGAATTCGTCGCTGTTTACCTCAACACCCGACTTGCCCTGAATTTGGATCCGGTAGTTTCCTTCTGGGGTGTTCGCCGCGAGTGAGAGGCTCAACTTGACGGACGCGGGGTTCGACACACTTGTCGCTCCAAAGGTCGCATTCGCTCCGGTAGGGAGCCCTGAGACACTCAGGCTCACCGGATTAAATGCAGCGGAGCCGGATTTCCCCACTGCCACGTTGAGTGAACCTTGAGCACCCGGCGGCAGAGTGACCCGCTGCTTGCTTGCCGCAACGTTGAAGGTGGCAGCGTTGACCACCCAGCCCTGTGCACAGACAACAAAGAAGAGGCAGTTGAGAAAAATGGCGACAATTCGAGATTGCATGGCGCGATTGGACCCTCACAAAGGCCTGCGCCATGAACTTTAGGCGTGGGCGAATCTAAACGCCACAAGGCCTCGGCGCGCGAACGCGCACTGACCGACAACGCACTCCAGGGCGGCCCGGGGTGCATTGCGCAGCGAGACTCTGAAGCGCAGCAAGCCGAGTATATCAACACACATCGTGAATTGTGCATTAATTTTCTCCTAATTATTTCTAAGGTGATCGCTTAGTGGAGACGAAGAGACAGAACACCACGAATATGTACTGTGTGATATGGTTGGCCTTCGCGGACTGCATGCGCCCCCTCAAGCTCACATCTCGTGGCGATATCCAGCCAAGGCTCCTGGGGCTGAACACATTCCTGACGGCTGCCCTGCCGCACTGAAGGCGGCTTTGTGCGGGCCGAGGAGTTGCCAACAATCCGCGATGGCGCGCTTCTGCTCGAGAGTTAGATCCAAGCCTGGCAGCCCACCTGAGATCAGAACTGCAACGGAACTTACACTTCAATCAGGTGCACATATAGTCGCCATTTTAATTGAATTACCCTGCTCGACCGCTGGCAGCAGTTGCCCTCACCTGAGCTGATCGGCATCGCAATTCACTGCGGTGTCACCGCGCCAACAGATGCTTCCGCCTACTCTCTGTGCTTCAGCACAGGGGAGCTCATCGTTCACACCGATACAGTTTCGAAGCGCAACCAATTTCGCGCGCAATTACCTGGGGTGACACCCAAAACCGTGCAATGGAGATGAAGGATATTGGACGCGATGGGTGACACGCTCCGTCGACGTGAATCACGTCTTGAGCGTTCAAGAACCTTACCAGGTCGTCACGCTGGACCGGGCCGCCGCGGTAACCGGCAAGAAGTTCAGAACACGGTACCAGCAAGCGAGAGACAGTGGCGCCGTCTGCAACTAACAAGCGCAGGAAGCGGTAAGTATCTTCTCCGGGGTGGTGGTCGTTCTGGCCGTCCAAGGCTATAGAGTGAACAGTCTTGACCTTCGGAGCTATCGCAGTGCCGGTGGTATCGGACTATGGCTGCTGGATTATTTGCGATGGCCGACGCTCTCGCTGGCAGATGGATGGTCGTCAGACCAGACGGGCATTGAGAACGAATTATCAATCAGATAATGATGACTTCGTGCCCGCACACGCAGGGATCAATAGGTAGCCGTTGACACTCAGGCCACGCGAAATCAGAAGCTTATGACCTTCCTACTCCGATTACTCCGCTTTTCGCCATCGGACAAAGGAAGAGCTCGCGTAAGTCACTGAAAGGATTGGAGCGGGAGACCGGGATCGAACCGGCGACGTTCAGCTTGGGAAGCTGACATTCTACCACTGAATTACTCCCGCTCATGGGAGGGACACCAACAGAATAACAGATCTGGTCAAGCGCGCATTACCGCACCAGCGGGTCCTCTACCCAGGGCGGGGTCGCGGCGATCAGGCGACCCAGTTCGGGATCCACACGGTCCATCTCCACCTTCATGCGCCAGGCTACATCGCGGTAGCTGAAATGGCCCTTGACCCCGCTGCGCAGCTTGGCGATGTACTCGGCTTCGGCGAAGTCCATCTTGAACAGAAAGCGGCCTTTCGCGGCGAACGGCAACAGGTAATGTGCCGTCCCGGCCGGCAGTTGCTCCGCCGCTGCCTGGGCCTCCCGCAACGCGGTTCGATAGATGGATTCCAAACCGGCCTCGACCAGCCCCTGGGGCACCGCGAAGCCGTGCTGCCAGGTGAACGCCTGCCGCGTCTGGTGACAGCGCCGGTGGCGATGCATGTCGCGGTAGGCTCCAATGTCGATCAGCATGTCGAAGGCGTAGGGCCCACCCCGGAACTCGCGCAGCAGCTCGTCCCGCCGGGCCCGGGCGCGCAGGGCGACCTCCAGGACTTCCGCCTGGCGGGCGCGGCCCCATTCGCTGACCGTCTCGTGCAACTCCTGGAAGGGCCGGTCCGTCACGGCGTACAGCAGCGTGGCCGCAATGTCGGCCAAAGGATCCGCCGTTTTGGTCAGGACCACCGCGTGCGGCGTCTCGCCCGATGCGATTGGCAGATTCTCCGCCGCCCACTGCGCCAGGTCCGCCCGGGCCTGCCCGGGGTAGGGATCCGGATCGACATACTTGGCGAGTGTCGGCGCCAGAGCCTCTTCCTGGACATCCGTACGCCAGGGACAGTGCGGGGTCTCGGCGCACGCCTGGGCCGCTTCCTCCGCTACCGCCCGCACTTCTCCATACTCCGAGCTGCGCATGCGCCGGATCTGTTTCTCCAACGTGCGGATGCTGGTCACCTGGCCCACACCAGTCGGAATGCCCAGGAAGAGGACATAGCGGGCGACATCAAACGCGCGGGCCGCAATGTTCCGCTGATAGGCATCCGGCTTCATTGATTCCGGCCGCGGGAGTTTGGCGCTGAGGGCCTCGACCATGCGGCCGTGGATCTCGCGGTAAGTCTCCAGCAACCGGCGGCCGGCGGCCTGATAGGTTTCCGTTTGCACCGCATCCAGCCCAGGGGGCGTCACAAAGCCGGAGCGCGAAAAATCCTGATAGCGCGACGACCGTGCCTGGCCATCCCACAACTGCTCGTCCTCGATCTCGATGGCGGCGATTTCACTGACGCCTTCCCAGGAGAGCGCCACGTGCCCCAAATCGGCGATGGACGCGTGGCCGTACTGGAAGTAAAAACTCTCCAGAAACTTGGAGGAGTCGTGGCTTTTCACCCAGTCGATCGACTGTTGGATGGAGTCCGGCGACCGGCTGTAGCGGGCCAGGGCATAAGCCAGTTTCTCGGGCGGCATGGGCCCGACGGTGATCACTCGTCTCGCTGCTGGTTCGTTGGGCAAACAGCTATGATAGCGAAGACTACCTCATGAAGATTCGCATTAACCGGCTCCATGCCGACGCCGAATTGCCCGTTTACGCGCACGGCGCGGAGGAAGACGCGGGCATGGACCTGAAATCCCTGGCAGATATTGTCCTGGAGCCCAATCGTCCCGCGCTCGTGCCCACAGGCTTGTCCATTGAACTGCCCCCGGGGTATGAAGCGCAGCTGAGACCGCGCAGTGGCCTGGCGCTGCGCCACGCGATTACGCTGCCGAATGCCCCGGCCACCATTGATCCGGGCTATCGCGGCGAAATCCGGGTCATCCTGCTGAATCTCGGCACTGCTCCGTATCAGATCGTCAAGGGGGACCGGATTGCGCAGATGGTGATCGCCCGCTATGAGGCCATTGAGTGGGAAGAGGGCGGATTGAACGAGTCGACCCGGGGTTCGGGCGGATTCGGTTCCAGTGGAAGGTAGCGGCCCGGTGGGTGACAGCAGGGTGGGTTTGGTGGACGGCGAGGGATTCGAACCCTCGACCCCCGCATTGCGAACGCGGTGCTCTCCCAACTGAGCTAGCCGCCCACGCGTGCTGTCTTTCTCAATATACCACGTCATTTTCCGGATGGCCCGCCGGGTACAATCAAAGTGAGTCTTATGGAGTCACAGAAACTGGAACAGACGCTCGACAAGATGCGCCGCGACTGGGACGAACGCGCCCGGGAGAACGCCCGCTTCTATGTCAACACCGAACGCACGGACTGGACCGATCAGGACTTCTACGCCTCAGGTGAACGCACCTTCGCGGAAGAGATTCTGACCGATCTCACCAACATCTGCCAGGGCAAAGACCCGCGCCAGATGCGGGTGCTGGAAATCGGCTGCGGCGCCGGCCGCGTGACCCGGGCCCTGTCGAAATACTTTGGCGAAGTGCATGCTGTCGACGTGAGCGGCGAAATGGTCGCGCTGGCCACTGAGGCGGTGAAGCCGTTCCCCGGCGCGCATGCCTACCAGAACAACGGCATGGACCTCTCGGTGATCCCCGTCGCCGACTTCGACTTCGCCTTCTCCACCATCGTCTTCCAGCACATTCCCAGCCGCGAGGTGATCTACAACTACGTGGCGGAAGTGAGCCGGTTGCTGCGCCCCGGTGCGTTGTTCAAGTTCCAGGTGCAGGGCGACCCCACGCTGCAGACGGAAGTCGACGACACCTGGCTGGGTGTGCCGTTCTCCGACGAGCAGGCCGTGGAAATGGCGGAAAAGTGCGGCTTCGAGCCGCGCTATCGGCATGGGGCCGGGCAGCAGTATTTCTGGCTTTGGTTCTTTAAGCGCTAGTTAGCGGGCCGATTTGGGCGCCATGCGCCAGCGTGTGCCATTGGGCTGGTAGGCGATCTTCAGCAGTTCATCCAACGCGTACCGGATGTGCTGGCGGATCGCCTCATCCGCCACCAGGATGTCGCCGGAACAGAGTGCCTCCGCCAATTCGGAATGGTATCTCTGCGGCAGCGGGTGCACCTGGGCCGCCGTATCCGACAGCCAACTGAACAGCAGATCCTGCTCGCGCTCAATCGACTGCCGCAACAGAGCGCAGCCGCCGATCTCGGCCACCCGCAGGTGGAATTTCACGTGGTAGACACGCACCGAGAGACGGAATTCGTGATCCGTATCGGACCCGTCGCAGCACGCATAGAGGTGATCCAGGTGCTTCGCCATGCGTAGGATTTCGGCCTTGTCCTTGGGCGTCGCGCGTTCAGCGAACAGGCGCGCGGACTGGCTTTCCAGCGCTTCGCGGAGGAGATAGCGGTCTTTGACCTCGTCGCGGCTGGGCGTCCTGACGCGGGTACCCACCCGAGGCCGGCTCTCCAGCAGGCCATCGTTCACCAGCCGCTGCAGCGCCTCGGCGACCGGCAGCAGGCTCATCCCGAACTCGTCGGCCAACCTGCGCCGGGAGAGAGCGGCGCCTGGAGGGTAGTCCCCCTTCAGGATGCGCTCCCTCACCAGGCGGTAAGCCTTCTGCGCCAGGGTGTTCTCCTGGTGCACCGCACGCACCCCCTGCTCCGTCTGTGGACTACGAACGGGTTGGGTGCGAGCGGGTTGCGTGCTCATTCGATTGTCACTGTGAAGTCTACTTCATCAGAAACGGCCACTTCCACAGCCAATGGTACCCATATTTCGTCAGGGCCAGCCAGAGCAGTCCGCCGATGATCGCGGCCAGCACCAGCACGCCGTAGAGGACTCGATGCCATGGGAACTTCTTGCCTTCGCGGCTGAGTACCAGCAGGTGGCTGGCGAAGACACCGGCGAAGTACAGCAGGATCATCGGAGCCGCGAAGATCGTCAGATTCACGGCATCCGGCGTCGGAGTGATCACCGCGGCCAGGATCACAATGATCAGGATGGCGTAGCGGGAGTGCGCCAGCAGGAATCTTGGCGACGCGATACGCAGCAGGGTGAGGAAGAAGATCAGGACGGGCAGCTCAAATACCAAGGCCACGCCCAGGATCACGTTCACGAAAAGATCGGTATATTCGGTGATCGAGACCACCGGCTTCACGCCGTGGCCCACGCCGATGCCCAGCAGGAAGGCGAGGCCGAAGCGGAATGCCACGAAGTAGGCGAAAGCACCGCCTGCGATGAACAGGCCGGCCGTCGTGAAGATGAACGGCGTGGCCAGCCTTCGTTCCTTCTTGTACAGGCCCGGCGCGATAAAGGCCCAAACCTGGTACAGAATCCACGGGGAGGCGATGAACAAGGCGCAGATCACAGGGATCTTCACCCAGATAATACTGAAACCCTCAATGGGCGTAATCTGCGCCAAATCTTCGGGTAAACCCAATTGTTTCAGCGCGCTGGCGGCCGGTTCGCGAACAGCGTCCCACAGTTTGTCGGTGTAAAACAGGCAGACGCCAAATGCCACGCCCAACCCCATAAGGGCTCGAATGAGACGGAATCGCAGCTCTTCCAGGTGCTCCAGGAAGGACATGCGCAGCATGCCGTCATCTTCCTCGTCGTCTTCATCAGGGTCTGCGGTCTTTGGGGGTGCGGGCGGGGCTGGAGGCGCGGCAGCAGTCACGGGCGCCGGAGTAACGGCGGTCACCGGCGTGATTTCCGCCGGTACCGCCGTCACTTCTTCAGCCAGGCCATCTTCCTTGGCGTACGGGTCAAGATTCCCGGACGTGGATGCGGGCGTCAGACGCCCATCGTGCTCCGGGTCAAGCTCCGGACGTGGTTCTTGCGGGTCGTTGGTATGATCCGGCATTTCCGGCATTCGCGTACTGCGTGTTCCTGATTTGTGACCGGACTTGTGCTAGCGGGCTGCCGACGACTCCGTGGAGGAACTTTCCGGCGTCGCGGAGACTGTCGTGCCGGATGTGGGCACAGCGCCTTCGGCCGCTTTCAAGTTTGGAGCCGCTTCGGCCACCTCTGTGGCGGCCGCACCGGTGCTGTCAGCGCCCTGAATTGCGGAAGCGCTTACGGCGGTAGAATCCGTACTTGTCGTTGTTGACGCATCGCCCGATTCCGGATACCCGTAGGCACCGTAGTCGTACGACGAATCGTAGTTGTAGTAACTCGTGTCGTTGACCGTATCGTTGGTAATCTGGGCGAGCGACTCAGTCTCCTTGCGGATCTCCTGAGTTTCTTTCTCCAGATTGGCCATTTCGCGCTGCCAGGTGTCCTTCAAATCGTTGGAAGCCCGGCGGAACTCACTGATGGCCTTGGCGATGTTTTTACCGACCTCGGGCAACTTCTTCGGCCCGAAGAGCAGCAGGACCAACACGAATATGACAAGGGTCTCTTGCCAGCCTAGCGGACCCATCCAGGGAACTCCTTCTCGACCTTATCTACCAGAGATGATAGCGAACCCAGGGAACCCACTCAACCATCGTCCGGACGGGTACTCCCCCTTCGCCGCCTGATTCCTACAGTGGAAAGACCTCCAAACGGTCCGGATCAAAGCGAATCTGGCGTTTCTCGACATAGGATTGCACCGCCAGGAGTGGCGGCAAAATCGAGATGGAAGCTACTCCGCAGTCCCCGTTCGGGTGCTTTCTCGACTTGCAGCAATCCAGAAAGTTCCGTACGTGATCGGCCGTGATGTCCCCCGGAGTGCGCTTCACCACCGGTTGGGCACCCTTCTCGGCCGACAGGAATTCATACCGGTTCCTGTTCACGAACAACCGGCCTTTGTCCCCATAGAAGGTGATGCCGTACTCCGGCGGGTTCCCATACGCGTTTGACTGGAACAGAGTGGAGAAGCCGTCGTACTCGAAGAGCGCGTTGCAGGTGTCCGGAGCCGTCCGGCCGTCCTTGAAGTCGTAATAGATGCCGCCGGCGAAACTGGCGGTGCGCGGGGCCCGTTCCCCCATATACATGTGGACTACGTCCATCCAGTGATGGCCGAAGTCGGTCATCTTCCCACCATTGAAGTCGAGGTAGGCGCGGAAATTGAGGTACTGGCCCGGATCCCAGTCCCGATACTTCACCGGACCCAGGAAGCGGACCCAGTCCAGATTTGAGGGTTTCTCGGCCGGCTCCGTCACCATGCGCCGGGTCACGCCGCCGTGCCAGATCGCGTCGATGTGGGAGATGGTCCCGAGCTTCCCCGTGCGCACGAACAGCTCCAACGGTTCGATATAGATGGGGCCTGAGCGCTGTTGCACGCCAATCTGGAGAATCCGGTCGTTGATCCGCGCCGCCTTCACCATCAGCGGAGCTTCCTCCCGCGTGCGGCACATGGGCTTCTCGACGTATACGTCCTTGCCCGCGTTCATGGCGTCCACGGCGTGCGCCTTGTGCCAGTGGTCGGGCGAGCCGATCAGAACCGCGTCCACTTCCTTCAGCGCCAGCAGATCCTCATGAGCGCCGAAGGTCTTTGTCCCCGGCGCCTTCTGCTGCGCCTCGTCGATCCGGGCGGGGTACACATCGCAAAGCGCCCGCACCTCGACGTCCGAGTTCTTCTGGAACAGCGTCATTACGTAGGTGCCGCGGCCGCCAGTACCGATGACACCGAGCCCGATCCTGTCGTTCGCGCCCATCACACGCGAGTAGGAGAGCGCGGTCAACGCCGCCCCCTTGGCTGCTTCACGCCGGGTGATCATACTGAGTGCTCCTTGCCGGGCTGTCCTGCTTGCGATCGTTCACGGCTCAGGTCTTCGGCTTCCGTTCGGGCCAGTGGCGCAGCGGTCCCGAACCGCCTGGAAATTGCGGTCTTTCGACAGACCCTCGCTGCGATTGAACGATTCACGGTCGATGACATTTTACATGTTTGCCGACCTGACGCCACTGGCCCTTCGTATATAAGTGGAGAACCACTATGCCCAACCTCGTGTCTGAAGTTCGTCTGGCAGTACGCTCACTGGCCCGCAGCCGCGGTTTCGCCCTGGCCGCGATCGCCTGCCTGGCGCTCGGAATTGGCGCCACCACTGCGATCTTCAGCGTGGTGAATGCCGTCCTTCTACGCCCGTTGGCCTACAAGAACCCCGATGGACTGGCGCGCATCTACACGGAGTTCCCCAAGTTCCCAAATGGCGGCCTGCGGCGCTTCTGGACTTCCGGTCCGGAGTTCCTGGAGCTGCGGCGCGACCTCAGAAGCTGGCAGTCGATCGACGCCTGGCGGCTGGGCGGGGTGAACCTCTCCGGCTCCAATGAGCCGCTGCGCATCGTGGCCGGATTCGTCAGCGGCGGCCTGATGGAGACGCTGGGCGTGCAGCCTCGGCTGGGACGCGTGCTCACGCCATCCGACGACGTCCCCGGAGCCAACCCGGCCGTGGTCCTCAGCGCCGGACTCTGGAACCGGGCGTTCGGCAGCGATCCCAATATTCTGCATCGCGAGGTCTGGCTGGACGGCCGGAAGGCGAACGTCATCGGGGTGATGCCCGAAGGCTTCCAGTACCCGCCCGGCGAAACGGAACCGGCGGAGATGTGGAGCGCGCTGCAGCTCGATCCGGCGCGGCCCGGCAATCGCGGCGGGCACAACTTCAACCTGCTGGGCCGCCTGAAGGCGGGCACCAACCTGGAGCAGGCGCGCCAGGAGGCTGCGCAATACGTCCGGGCCACCGGCCAAAAGGAGCGCGCCACCCCGAACCAGCACATGCTCGACCCCGAGGGCCACCCCCTGGTGATGTTCGGATTGCAGGAAGAGGTCACCGGCAGCGTCAAACCCGCCCTGCTCGCGATGTTCGCCGCCGTGGGTTTCGTGCTTCTCATCGCCTGCGGCAACGTCGCCAACCTGTTGCTGGCCCGGGCGGAGTCCAGACAGCGCGAGATTGCCGTGCGCCGGGCGATGGGCGCCTCCACGGCGGGCCTCATCCGCCAGTTCGTGGTCGAGGGCATCCTGCTCTCGCTGGGCGGGGCAGTGGCGGGCCTGGCCCTTGCATTCGGCTGCCTGAAGCTGATCCTCTCCGCCGCCGGCGCCAGCCTGCCGCGCGCGACGGAGATCGGGGTGGACCCAACGGTGCTGGCCTTCACCATCGGCATCTCCATCTTCACCGGCATCTTCTTCGGCTTTGCGCCCCTGGTCCAATCGCTGCCCAGGCCGCTGGCCGAGACGTTGAAGGCAGCCGGAGGCCGCACTACCGCCACCCGCGAAGCGCATTTCCTGCGGCGGCTCATGATTACCTCTGAAATCGCGCTCGCCCTGGTGCTGCTTATCGGCGCCGGGCTCATGATGAGCGCCTTCTGGAAACTCCAGACCGTGCGCAGCGGCGTCCAGCCCGAGCATGTCATGACGCTGCGCGTCGCACTGCCGCGAGAGCTCTACCGCCAACCCGCCGACATCCTCGCCTTCTGGGCGAAACTCGAGCAGCGGACGCGGACCCTGCCCGGCGTTTTGAATGCAGCCGTGGTGAATGGCCTGCCGCCCATCCGTCCGGTGAATGCCAACGATACGCAGATCGAGGGCTTCGTGCAAAAGCAGGGCGGGCCCATCCAGAACATCGACTACTGGAACGGCGTGGGCGTGAATTACTTCTCCACCCTCGGCATCCAGCTCGTGGAAGGCCGCTTCTTCAACGAGAGCGACGGGGCGGCCAGCCAGCCGGTGCTGATCATCAACGAAACCCTGGCGCGCATCTACTACCCCGGCCAAAGCCCCATCGGCAAGCGCATGCGGCCCGGCTTCGACGACCCCTGGAGAACCATCGTGGGCGTCGTAGCGGACGTGAAGAACGCCGGGCTCGATAAGCCGGCCGGCACGGAACTCTACTTCCCGATGCCCCAGACCGAAGGCAACTTCCGTTCGGCTTCCGTGGTTGCGCGCACCCAGGGCGACCCGGTCCAGATGGTCTCCGCGCTGCGCGGGGTCATCCAGGAGCTCGATCCGGCGCTGCCCGTCTCGGCCGTCATGCCGATGACCGAAGTCATGGCGAAAGCCCAGGCACGCCCGCGGTTCCTGACGCTGCTGATCGGGCTTTTCTCCGCCGTGGCTCTCGGTTTGGCAGCCCTCGGCATCTATAGCGTGATGGCGTACTCCGTCGCGCAGAGAACCAACGAGTTCGGCATTCGGATGGCGATGGGCGCGCTGCAGGGCGACGTGCTCCGCCTGGTGCTGCGGCAGGGGCTCATTCTGGGCGTGTCCGGGGTCGGGATCGGCGCCGCGGGCGCATTGATCCTCAGCCGGCTGCTGCGTGGATCGCTCTACGGCGTGGGAGCCTTCGACCCGCTCCCGTTCATCGGCATGAGCGTCCTGCTGCTCGCTGTTACCGCGCTGGCCTGCCTGTCGCCGGCCTTGCGTGCCACGCGTGTCGATCCCGTCATCGCGTTGCGTTACGAATAGCGTCCAGCCTCAATCCAGCGCCTGGCGGACCATCCGCAGAAGGTCGTCAGGCGCGAACGGTTTCGCCAGATAGGCCAGATTCGGCTCCAGCACGCCACGGCTGACGATCACCGCCTCCGTGTAGCCCGACGTATACAGGACCTTCAAGCCGGGCAACTGCTCGCCCAGCTTCTCCGCCAGAGCGCGCCCGTTCATGCCGGGCATCACCACATCCGTCAGCAGCAGATCGATGCGGCCAGGGGGTTGGCTTGCCAGCCGCAACGCCTCTTCGCCGCTGCTGGCGGGCAGGACACGGTAGCCATGCGCTTCCAGCACGGTGACCATGAACGACCGGACTTCGTCCTGGTCCTCGACAACCAGAATCGCCTCGCTTCCTGACGGCGCGGCCACCTGTGCCTGCGGCCTGGGCAGAGGCTCCGCCCCTGTTTCCAGGGCGGGCAGGTAAATCTTGAAGGTTGTGCCCTCAGCGGGTTCGCTGTAGACCCAGATGGACCCGCCTGCCTGCTTGATCATGCCGTACACCGTGGCCAGCCCGAGCCCGGTTCCGTGCCCCACCGGCTTCGTCGTGAAGAACGGCTCAAAGATGCGGCGGCGCGTCTCCTCGTTCATGCCAATGCCGGTATCGCTCACCGACAGCTCCACATAACGGCCCGGCTCGATCTCCGCGTGTTCCCGCGCGTAGCCGGCCCCCAGCACAACCGCGGACGTCCCGATCTCGAACCGGCCGCCGGCCGCCATCGCGTCCCGCGCATTGGCCGCCAGATTCAGCAGAACCTGGCTGACCTGTCCCGCGTCGGCCATCACGGCGGGCAACCCCGGCTGCAAGCTCGTCGAAAGCGCCACGTCCTCACCGAGGATCCGCTGCATCATGCTGAGCGTGTCGCGCACCACCTCGTTCAGCGAGATGGCCCTGGGCTGAATCAGATTTTTGCGACTGAAGGCCAGCAACTGGCTGGTGAGCGCCGCCGCGCGATCGCCCGCCTTCACCATCTGCTCCACCCACTCTGGAGTCGACTCCGGCTGCGTGCCGTCGAGGATCATGCGCCCATAACCGCTGATCACCGTCAGCAGATTATTGAAATCGTGCGCGATGCCACCGGCCAGCCGGCCCACGGCTTCCATCTTCTGCGACTGCCAGAACTGCTCCTGGATCGCCTGTACCCGGCCCTCGGCCTTCTCCCGCTCCTCGATCTCGGCCTGCAGCGCCGCATTGGCGCTGTGCAGTCCCTCATTCGCCGCGGCGAGCGCGCCCGCCTGGCCCGCCAACGCCAGTTCCGCCGCCCGGCGGCGCCGGATGTTCACCAGGAGAAACAAAATGATCACGGCTTCCACCGCCACGGCGCTGGCCGCGAGCCAGATCGCCCGCCGGTTGTCCGAATAGAATGAACCGGGACGGTTGAGAATCCGGCTGCCGGCCGGCAAAACACGGTCCTCAAATCCGAATCGGACCAGTTGCGCGTAATCGAAGACATACCGCTCTCGCGCGTGCTTCTCGATGGGGATGCGATCGGGCGGAGTGCCGTTGAGCAACTGGACCAGCTTCCGGCCGGCAATCAAACCATGGGCGAACCCTGCGTTATCGTTGGCCCCGACGATGCCCTGGCCCAGCGCGCTGATGGAGGGGCTGTAAACGGGACCCGCCGATGCCTGCGCAATGCGCCGCTGTGCCTCCGCGCGTTCGAGATATTCCTCCGTCCTGTCACGAGTGAACGCGGTGAGAATGACGATGTCGTTCTTGTCCACCTTGCCCATGCGAGACACAATCTCATTCAGGGTCAGTTCGGCTCCATCCACAAACTGGAATCGCAACCGCGGCCGCTGCGCCGCAATCTGCTCGAAGCCCGACTTCTGATGGTTGCCTAGCGGTGAGTTGTCGCTCACCACCCAAACCGCACCCGCACCTGGGTTGAACTTCAAGGCCAGGTCGAGAATCGCACTCACCTGGAAATCTTCCAGTACACCCGTGAACTGCGCGCGGGGCAGTTGATCGGCGAGCGGCCAATCGTTCAGGCCGCAGAACACCACGGGAGCCGCCCCGAACGCATCAGTGCCGTGCTGCTTCATGAACTGGATCGCGTCGTCATCCGACGCCACCACCGCGTCCAGCTTGCGGCCGTGGTACTTGCTCGCGAGGAATGTCCTGAAGGCCAGCGTGGGCCCGTCGCCGGATACCCGTTTCCGGTCCATGTTCTCGGTCCAGATCTCCACCTGGAACGCCTGTCCGACGACGGCAGAGCGGATTCCGCGCAGCACCTCATCACTCCATTCATAGCCCTCGTGATAAGAGTTCAGGAACAGCACATGTTTCAGCGGAGGACGCTCCGCGCTATAGCCCACGAAGGTCAGCAGGAAAGAGAGCGCCAGCACTGTGGACGCACGACGGGAGCCCCAGCAAAGTGCCCCTCTGCACAGGCCGGCGGTGTTGCGAAAACTAAGCAAAGCTTTCGCCAGCTGTATCAGGTCGAATCCGATAACCTCACAGTCTATTGCGCCCAGTGTATGCGTGGCAACAATAGACTGGGCTCATCCACCGGTCACGCAGTCCCGCCCAGATGCAGGGGAAACCAGGTCCGCCGCGCATTTCCGGCTCGGAACCGTCCTGGCGCATGACATAATGCAAGCGCATGCAAGCCAGCCGGACTCTCCTCGCCATCCCCGCCGTCCTGTCGCTCGTCTGCCCCGTGGCGGCCCAGCACGATTACCCTGTCAAGCCGGTGCCCTTCACCGCGGTCCACGTCAACGACGTCTTCTGGGCGCCCCGCATCGAGGTCAACCGCGCCGTCACCATTCCCTTCGCCTTCGAGAAATGCGAAGAGACCGACCGGGTGGAGAACTTCATCCGCGCAGCCAAGGCTCTGCAGGGCCAGGGTTTCAGCGATAAGATCCCGGGCTTTCCTTTCGACGACACCGACATTTACAAAGTGCTGGAGGGCGCATCCTATGCGCTCAGCGTCCAGCCCGACCCTAAGCTCGACGCCTATCTCGATACTCTCATCGCACACATTGCGGCCGCCCAGGAACCGGACGGCTATCTCTATACCGCACGGACCATGAACCCCGACCACCCTCACAAGTGGTCCAGCCCGCGCCGTTGGGAATCAGAGGGTGTCGACAGCCACGAACTCTACAATCTGGGCCATCTCTATGAAGCCGCCGCCGCCCATTACCAGGCCACCGGCAAACGCAACCTGCTCGACATCGCCCTCAAAACAGCCGACCTGCTCGACCGAACTTTCGGTCCCGGCAAACAGGCCATCTGGCCCGGCCACCAGATCACGGAGATGGGCCTCGTCAAGCTCTACCGCATCACCGGCGAGGAGCGATACCTGAAGCTGGCCAAATTCCTGCTGGACACGCGCGGGCCCGGCCCGGAAAAGGGCGGCGGCCGCGAGTACAACCAGTCGCATGTGAAAGTCGTCGACCAGACCGAAGCCGTGGGCCACGCCGTGCGCGCCACCTACATGTACTCCGGGATGGCCGACGTCGCCGCCATGACCGGCGACACGGCCTATGTCCAGGCGATCGATCGCATCTGGGAAAACGTGGTCTCCCGCAAGCTCTACATCACGGGCGGCATCGGCGCAACCGGCGCGGGCGAGGCGTTCGGCAAAGCCTACGAACTGCCCAACATGAGCGCCTATAACGAGACCTGCGCGGCCATCGGCAACGACTACTGGAACCACCGCCTGTTCCTGCTGCATGCGGATGCCAAGTACATCGATGTGATGGAGCGCACTCTCTACAACGGCCTCATCTCCGGTGTGTCGCTCGATGGCAAGACGTTCTTCTACCCCAATCCCCTCGAGTCCAACGGCCAGCACGCCCGCAGCCCGTGGTTCGGCTGCGCCTGCTGTCCCGGCAACATCACCCGCTTCCTCGCCTCCCTGCCGGGCTACATGTACGCCCAGCACGGCTCCACCCTCTATGTGAATCTCTTTGCCGCCAGCAGCGCCGGCATCGACCTGGAGGGAGTGGGCAAGGTGAAGGTTACCCAGCAGACCCGCTACCCCTGGGAGGGCGCCGTGAAACTCACGGTCGAGCCAGCCAGGCAGGGAGCCTTCAGCGTCAACGTGCGGATCCCGGGCTGGGCTCGCGGGGAAGCCGTTCCCAGCGATCTCTACCGCTTCGCCGAGCCGTCCGCGCCCGCCGCCAGCATCAAGGTGAACGGCCAACCCGTCCCCATGAAGCTCGTGAGCGGCTATGTCGCGCTCGATCGCACGTGGCGCGCCGGCGACGTCATCGAACTGAACCTGCCCATGCCCATTCGCCGCGTGCTGGCGAACGACCAGGTTGCCGCCGACCGCGGCCGTGTCGCGTTGCAGCGTGGTCCTCTCGTCTATACCGCGGAGTGGCCCGACAACCCCGAAGGCCGCGTCCGTAATCTGGTGCTGCCCGTCCATGCCAGCCTGGCCGCGGAGTTCAAGCCTGAACTGTTGGGCGGAGTCACCGTGATCCGCAGCACCGCCCAAGCCCTCGCCTACGATGCCCAGGGCCGCGTCACCAGAAAATCGCAGCCCTTCACCGCCATCCCTTACTTTGCCTGGGCCAATCGCGGCAAAGGCCAGATGACCGTCTGGCTGCCCGTAAACGATGCCGCCGCCCGCCCCTTGCCATACCCAACGGTAGCCACCACAAGCCGGATCACTACCTCCGGCAAGAAAGACCCCAAAACGATGATCGATGGGGAACAGCCGGAATCCTCGAGTGATCCCTCCTCCTATTTCGACTGGTGGCCCACCAAGGGCACGACGGAGTGGGTGGAACTGGCATTTGAGAAAACCGCCACGGTCTCGGAGAGCCAGATCTACTGGTTCGACGACACTGGCCATGGCGAAGTGCGCGTACCCGCTTCGTGGCGACTGCTCTACAAGAAGGGCGATGCCTGGGTGCCGGTGGAAGGCGCGGCCGGCTTCGGGACCGCCAGGGACACTTTCAATCGCATTACGTTCCAGCCCGTCACTACCCAGGCACTCCGCCTGGAAGTGACCCTGCAGCCCAACTGGTCAGCCGGCCTGCAGGAGTGGAAGGTCCGCTAGACCTTCCACTCCCACGCGACTTCACAGTTCCTTCATCATCTGCTCGGCCACCTGGGCAGCGGCCAATGACGGAGCCTTGCCCACGCGGAACAGCAGCTTCCAGTTGTTCGGACGCCGTTCGTAGTCCGGCTTGACGAACTTCCGCACTCCTGCCGTCGTGGTCTGCGCTTCATAGTCGACGCTGCGCGCCAGCTTTACAAACTCCGCCAGTTTCTTCTTCAGCACCGGATGCAACGCGTACTGGTTGTAGTTCTTCTGCTGCTCTTCCTTGGCCGCGGCGTCTCCACCGGCCTGCAGGTCCGCCCAATTGTCAGGGCCGCCCAACTCGCTGCTCTTCAGCACGGCATAGCCTTTCCGGAACTCCTCCGGATTGCTCTGCTGCAGCGCCTTCAACGAGTTTCCCTTCGCCAGGATCTTCTTATATTTCGCGGCGTCGCTGCCTGTCGCCGCCGCGCTCTGCTTCCAGTTCTCCAGATCCTGGTCGAACATCAGCTTCAGGCTCGCCGCATCCATCTGGCTGTACGACTTGGCCATCTGGATACCCACCTGCCTCTGCATGTCCGCCATCATCGCGTCGGGGTTCTTGGACGCCGCCTTTATCTTTTCTTCCTGGCTCTGGATCTTCAGGCCATGGTTGACGGCGTTGTAGCGTTTCTTGATGTACTCGTCGTGCGCCGCCTCGAAAGCGGGTGAGAGGACCAGGGCTTTCGCCACGGCGGCCACCTCGCGCACGGCCTGCGCCCGCTCCTCCTCCGTCATGCCCTTCAGTGCCTTGCGGGCCGTACTGGTGCCATAGGGCAGTTCCCCCAGGTAGTCCTTGCGGCACTCCTGCTCGGCGATGCGCTGGATGTCCGCATCCTTCAATCCCAGGCGCAGCAGGGCGCCGTCCCAGGCGTAGCTGCTCGTGATCAGCGCGCCGAATCCAAGCGTCAGCCAGATGTTGCGTTTCATTTGAGCTCCCACCGTAAACGCGGCACCAGCTTCAAAACCGGATCAAATTTCTAGGGATCTGAGGTTCGCTGCGGGCGCCGGCTGCTTCGGACCCGGCCCGCCCGATCCCACTGCCATCGTCCGATACGCCCATGAGAGCTGCCCGAATACCGTAGAATCGTACATTCCGAATGCTTTTCTACGCTCTTACCATTTTCCTCAGCGCCTTTCTGCTGTTTCAGGTCCAGCCGATCATCGCCAAAATGATCCTGCCCTGGTTTGGGGGCACCGCCGCCGTGTGGGCCACCTGCCTGCTTTTCTTTCAGTCGGCGTTGCTTCTCGGTTATTTCTATTCGCACGGCCTGGTGAAGCGGCTCAAGCCGAAGCAGCAATGGATACTCCACGCCAGCCTGCTGCTGGTGTGCCTCGCACTGCTTCCCATTACGCCCTCCGCGTCGTGGAAGCCGCTTACTCCGGATGCCCCCACGTTCCGCATCCTCGGGTTGCTCGCCGCCACCATCGGCCTGCCTTACTTCCTGCTCTCCACCACCGGCCCACTCATCCAGGCCTGGTACGTTCAATCCAATCCCGGAGCCACCCCATACCGCCTGTTCGCTCTCTCCAACCTTGGTTCCATGCTCGCCCTGCTCAGCTATCCTCCGCTGATTGAGCCGAACCTCACGCTGCATCACCAGGCCTACGTCTGGAGCGGCGGCTTCGCCATCTTCGCCGTGCTGTGTATCTTTACCGGATGGCGCAGCTACCGCACCGCCGTGGTGGCCGAGTCGGTCGCCGCCCCGGAAGAGCCGGCACCCCAGCCGCCCACCCGCTCGCTTTACTTCATGGCCATCGGCCTCTCCGCCGTGCCTTCCATGCTGCTGCTCTCGCTCACCAGCCACATGAGCATGGATCTCGCACCCATTCCCTTCCTGTGGATCCTCCCTCTGGCGCTCTACCTGCTCACCTTCATCCTGTGTTTCGATGCCGAAGGCTGGTACCGCCGCATCTACTTCCTGGCCGCCCTGCCCTTCGCCATCGGCGCCATCGCCTGGCTGATGCGGCTCGACCCCTCGGCCCGCCCTGACGTGCGAATCTGCATCGTCGAGTACTCGTTGTCGTTCTTCATCATCTGCATGTGCTGCCACGGCGAACTGGCGCGGCTGAAACCGCATCCCAAGTTCCTCACCGGCTACTTCCTGATGGTGTCGATCGGCGGAGCCATCGGCGGCGTCTTCGTGGCCCTCATCGCGCCCTACGTCTTCAACGCGAACTACGAACTGCCGCTTTCGCTCGCCTGCGCAGTGGGTATCGCCGCCCTGGTACTGTTCCGTGACGAGGACTGGCCCTTCCGCAAGGATCTGCTCGGCTGGCCCGCCATCGCCCTGTTCACGCTGTCAGCGCTCATCATCGGGGGCCTCGCCCGCGAGATGCGCGAAATGGTCTCCGACAGCATCCTGGTGGCCCGCAATTTCTATGGCGAGCTGCGCGTGAAGCAATATGAGGGCATGTACGACTGGGATGGCCACCGCTCCCTCGTCCACGGCGCCATCAACCATGGCGAAGAGTACACCCACCCGGCGCGCCGCAAGGAGATCGCAACTTACTACTGCCCGGATACCGCATTGGGACTGGTGATGCAGGCCCGTTCCATCGGCAGCGTCCAGCGCGTCGCCGTCATCGGCCTGGGTACGGGCACAATCGCCTCTTACTCCCGCATGGGCGATCTGTACCGCTTCTACGAGATCAATCCTCTCGTGAAGAAGATCGCCTACGAGCAGTTCTGGTATCTCAAGTCAGCCGAAGGCCTGATCGAGATCGATATGGGCGACGCCCGCCTGTCGCTCGAGCGCGAGCCGGTGCAGAACTACGACACCATCGCCGTCGACGCCTTTTCCAGCGACTCCATCCCCGTTCATCTGCTGACGCGCGAGGCCATGCTCCTCTACTTCCACCACCTGAAACCCGACGGAGCCCTCGCCATCCACATCTCCAACCGCTACATCGACCTGAAGCCGGTGCTGGAGCGCGCCGCCAACTCGATCGGCAAGTACGCCCTCGTGGTGGAAACCGATGACGATGAGCAGGAGAAGTGCTACGGCACCACCTGGGTGCTGATCACCGGCAACAAGGACCTGCTCGACCGGCCCGAGTTCAAGAAGGCGGGCGAACCGCCCAAGCCCGCGCCGTGGCTGCCTGTCTGGACGGACGATTACTCCAACATCTACAAAGTTCTGAAGTAGGCGCACACTAGCGGGCTCCCCTTAACCGGGGGACCGCCGCTTACCGGCTGTAGATCTCCACCCACTGCCCACGCTTCTGCCAACTGGCCGCCAGGTGCAGGCCCAGCTTCCGCTCAATCTCGTCGGGTTCGATGGGTAGCTGATAGCCCAGGTAGCGGCGTCCGAACCAGCGCGTTGCGCGGTTAATGGGCAGGATGTTCCGCGGTGGATCCCAGCTCCGCGAATAGCGGACCAGGATCCCGGCGCTGTCTTTCTCCACCTTGGCCAGGCAAGTGGCACTGAAATCCGGCAGCCTCATCACCCGTACGGGCTTCTCGACAAAGCCGAATTGCGGATCCTTCAACACCACCGAGAGCGGCCAGGCCGTCGCGACCACCTGCCCCTTGGCGTTCTGTTCCAGGTATGCCGCCGTCATCCGCTGCATGTCCGAGAAATCCGACATCGCCAGGCTGTTCTCGATCGAGTCGGACCAGAAGGGCGGAGCGAACCAGAGACAGGCCAGGAACCCGCATAGCATCGCCACAGGCAACGCCATCCTCCATTTCGAGGCATAGCTGTAGAAGCCCACCACGGCCGCGGTGTAGAACACCGGCAGCACCGGCACCAGGTCGCGGTCCAACACGGGCGCCGCCACACAAAGCGAAAGGAAATAGACGCCCGCCACTCCGCCGGCGAACTTCCAGCGTGTCCGGTTCAAGCGCCCCGATCGCAGCCCCATGAGCAGGCCGATCGTCCCCAGAAAGTGAAAATTAGCCAAAAACAGCGAGCTAAAGCGACGTGCCGTCATCACAACGAAGTCCGCCGGACGAGGCGGGATCACATGGCCCCACCCAATCGCGGGCAGGCTGGAAAAGAGCACCCACAGCAGCGCCAGTCCGAAGAGGCCGGCCACCACCCTCCGCCCGGTCAGATAGAACCATAAGCCGTAGGCCATGCAGAGCGCGGCCGGGATAGGGGTCTGGGCCAGCACCGATTGGCTGAAGTACAGGGGCGACAAGGCCGTCAGGGCCGCCACCATGATCGCCGGAGCCCCCTGCAGGGATCCGCACAGCTCAATCGACAGCAGGAATATGCCGAGCATGGCCACCGCCGAAAGCAGCAGCATCCCGCACCGCGTGGACACCTCTGAAGCCCCAAACAGTTTCCAAACCCCAGCCAGATAAAGAGAAACGGCTGGAGTCGGAAAGGCCCCCGGGTGACCCATCGCCTGGGCCGCGGGCACGGTCGAGCCCACCTCGTCCCAGAAGTAGGGCATGGTCACCAGCGTGGCGTGGATCCCAAACTGCGCAATCAGGAAGATGAGGAAGAAGTAGACGTAGGTTGTCGGCCGCGCCCGCTGTGGCATGAACGTCTACTGGATCACGCTCGCATCGCCCTGCGGTTCCAAGCGAATCTCGCCAAAGGTCGATTCATACTGCTGGACGTTGGTAGCGAGCACATTCAGCAGTGCCTTCGCCTGCTGCGGACTCAGGTAGACACCCTGGAAGTTCTGGATCGTGACTGCTTCCGGGGTCTGCTGCCGCACCGTGCCGAACATCAGGAAAAAGTCCCACAGGCTGGCGCGCAATTGCACGCTATTGGCATAACCTTCCCGGTAGTCGGCAGCGGATTCCAGCTTGAGCGCAGGCGGATTCTGATTGGGGAGCATAGGCCCTCATCCTAACAAATTGGACGCACGGCGGCCGCGCACACAATCGAAGATGTGGGATCAGAAACGAATGAAGGGGAAGCCCCGAAGGGCTTTGCAGGAAAGGGAATGGCGGGGACGACGGGGCTCGAACCCGCGACCTCCGACGTGACAGGCCGGCGTTCTAACCAACTGAACTACGTCCCCGCTCTTGCGGACAATTCTGAATATAACATGCCGCCCGCCTCCTGCCAAATCCGGCCGGTGATTTTCGGCATCCTCCGCCCCATTGCGCCGCATCCTACAGAGCGATATGGCCGATCTCAAAGAAGGCTCCAAAGCCCCCGACTTCACCCTTCTCACCGACGCAGGCGAGAAGCTCAAGCTCAGCTCCCTGGCGGGCAAGAACGTAGTCCTCTACTTCTACCCCAAGGCCGACACCCCCGGCTGCACCAAGGAGGCCTGCAGCTTCCGCGATGAACTGCCCCGCGTTGAGACGAACAACGCCGTCATCCTGGGCGCTTCGCCCGATCCGGTGGCCGCCGTCGCGAAATTCAAGAATAAGTACGGCCTCAACTTCACGCTGCTTGCCGACGAAGACCACGCCGTCGCCGAGAAGTACGGAGTCTGGGTCGAAAAGACCAACTACGGCAAGACCTACATGGGTGTCGAGCGCTCCACTTTCATCCTCGACAAGGAAGGCCGCATCGCCAGGATCTTCCGCAAGGTGAAAGTGGACGGCCATACCGAAGAGGTCCTGGCCGCCCTGGCTGCTCTCTAATCCTGCTGGATCAGTTCTCTTTCAGCTCCACGATGGTGGCCCCTGTGCCACCTTCGCTGGGGCTCGCCGGATAATACTTCTCCACATTGGGATGCGCTTTGCAGAGATCCTGCACGCCTTTGCGCAGAATCCCCATCCCGTGGCCGTGGACCACCCTCACCCTCAACACACCGGCCAGATAAGCGGAATCCAGGAACCGGTCCACCTCTTCCAGCGCCTCCTCGGCATGCTTGCCGATGATGTTCACTTCGCGAGATAGGGTGTCCCACCGCGGCCCCGTCGTCAGGCTGACACCCTTCGGCAGCATCTTGCTCTGCGGCGCGTCGCCCTTCAGCACTTCAGTGACTTCGGTGATGGGCACCTGCATCTTGAGGAAGCCGACGTCCACTTCCAACAGCCCGTTGTTCAAGACCTTACGGACCCGCGCCGGACCGCTGACATCGCGCAGCCGCACGCGCGCCCCTTCCACAATCTCTTCCTTGGGCGCCTGCTTCCTGGCCTTTTCCGGATGGGCGAGCGACTCCACCGACTCCTGGAACTCGCGTTTCGTCCGCGCCACCTGGCGCATGACCTTCTCCACCTGCTTGCGCTGCTCCGGAGCCGATAGCGCCGACTCGATCGCCTCGCGCGCCTGCTGCTCAAACCGCTTCTGTGCTTCTGCTGCCGTCTGCTCGAACTCCCGAAGGCGGGCGCGCTCGCGCTGC
This sequence comes from Paludibaculum fermentans, assembly GCF_015277775.1. Classification (NCBI taxonomy): domain Bacteria; kingdom Pseudomonadati; phylum Acidobacteriota; class Terriglobia; order Bryobacterales; family Bryobacteraceae; genus Paludibaculum; species Paludibaculum fermentans. The sequence continues at coordinate 6,769,176 of NZ_CP063849.1, read as the reverse complement.
TCCATCTCCTTGGTCAGCTTCTGCTCGCGAGCTTCCAGGTCCGCTTTTTGCTTACGCAGTTCCTCGGCCTCAGCCGAGACTTCCCCGATCTTGGCTTCGAGCTGATTCAGGAAGGTCGCGATGTCCCGTTCCGTCGACGACATGGCCCGGTGGGCCCGTTCGATCAGCCGCGCCGGCAACCCGAGCCGCTTGGAAATGTCCAAGCCAGCCGATTTGCCCGGAGCTCCAATTCGCAGCACATAGGTCGGCTCCAGCGTCTCTTCGTTGAAGCCCATCGAGGCATTCACGACTCCCGGAGTATTCGACCCGTACACCTTCAAGGCCAGCAGGTGCGTCGACGCCAACGTAAACGCCCCATGCTGCCGAAACTCGTCCAGAATCGCCACGCCCAGTGCGCCGCCCTCCTCGGGGTCGGTCGCCCTGCCCAGTTCGTCCAGCAGCACCAGCGCGCCCGACGTAGCAGCCTCCACCATCTCCTTGATCCGCGCCACATGGGCGCTGAAGCTGGAGAGGCTCTGCTCGATGCTCTGGTTGTCGCCGATATCGGCCAGCACGTCGTCGTAGATGGGGAACTCAGCGTCTTCCGCCGGCACCGGCAACGCGCTCTGCGCCATCAAAGCCATCAGCCCGACGGTCTTCATGGCAACGGTCTTGCCGCCCGTGTTCGGACCGCTGATCAGCAGCGTTCGCCGCGAACTGTCCAGTTCCAGCGAAACCGGCACGACTTTCTTCTGCTGCCGCTTCAGCACATCCTGCAGCAGCGGATGCCGGGCGCTCTTCAACAGCAGCCTGGGGGCTTCATCCGGCGAGAATCGAGGGATCACGCAATCGAAGTCCTGGGCAAACCGCGCCTTGGCAAAGATCAGGTCCAACGCCGCCAGCGTCTCCGCCGCGCCCTGGATTTCAAACCGGTGCTCCCGCAGATGATCGGTCATCTCCCGCAGGATCCGGTAGACCTCACGCAGTTCTTCCTCGCCCATCCGCACGAGATCGTTGTTCAGGTCAATGGTTTCAATTGGTTCCAGGAACAGAGTCTGGCCGCTGCCGCTGGAGCCGTGCACGACGCCCGGCAGTTTCTTCTTCGCCCCGGGGATCACCGGCACCACAAAACGCTCGTTGCGGATCGTGACGAACTCTTCCTGCAGCAGCCCGTCCTCGCGATGCGACTTTAGAAACCGTTCCAACGAGTCCTGAATGTCGCCGCGCATCCGCTCCTTGTCGCGGCGGATCCTGCGCAAAGCGACGCTCGCATCGTCCGAGATGGAACCGTCCGGCAGGATCTTGCCGCTGATCTGCCGCAGCGCCGGCCGGAAATCGCCGATCTGCGCCGCGCGGCCCGCCAGCAGCGGGTAGAACTGCGACTGCGGAGCCAGCGCCAGCCGGACCTCGGTCGCGCGCTCCAGCACCATCACAATCGCGCTGATCTCCAGTGCGTCGAGAACGACACCTTCGATGCGCAGTTTGGCCGCGGCCGCCTCAACATCCGGCAGCCCTTCGAACCGCAAACGCGGCGCAGTGTCTCCGCCCCGGATCTTGGGCTTCGCGGCGTCCTTGAACCAGGCCATCGCCTCGGCAGCCTCGGCCAACCCGGTTTCCAGGGCGGCCCGGTCCATCGACGGCTCGACCCGCCCCAATTCGCGGCGCCCGGCTTCGCTGCCGACATAGCGCCCCACGAGTGAGCGCAACCGCTCGTATTCCAACAACTCCAGGCTCTCTGGATTCATCCCTTGATGCCCGCCAACATGAGGCGGCCTTTCTCGATCACCGGTGGAGTGCCCGGAGCCATCTTGACCGTATTCAACCGGTCCAGCGGCACCCACTTGGCCGCGGCCACGTCACTGGCCGCCCCCAGCGTGCCGCCGGTGCACTCGCACAGATAATCGACGATCACGTAATGAAACTCGGTTCGCCCTTCTACATCGGGCATGATGCGCTCAAAGATGGCCACGGCCACCACGGGCTTCACTTCCAGCCCGGTCTCTTCCATCACTTCCCGGCGCACGGCGCATTCCAGCCGTTCGCCGGTTTCCACCAGCCCGCCGGGCAGTGTCCACCAGCCCTTTAGCGGCTCTTTCCCGCGCTCAATCAAAAGAACTTTGTCATCTTTAAAGATCACTGCGCCTACACCCAACAAGGGGCGGGCCGGATAACGCCGGCTCTGCGCGGATTCCTGTTTCACTCGATTTGTGCCGATCCCTTCACATCCAGCCTCACCCTGTACAGAGTGGTGCGCGCCGTGACATAAAGCGTTTTTAGGTCCGCATCGCCAAAGGCGAGATTGGACGGATTTTCCGAGATCTCCAAGTTCCGCAGGAGCTTCCCCTCGGGCGAGTAGATCGCCACGCCCTTGCAGGCAATGTACAGATTGCCCTTCTCGTCGGTTCGGATACCACCGGGCACACCCTGTATGCCGGTAATGAGAACTCGCTCATTCGTGGCCACGCCCTGCCTGTCCAGGTCGTACGCCCGGACCACCCGTTCGTCGGCCCCAGTGACGTACAGGATGTGCCCGTTCGGCGACAGCGCGATGCCGTTGGGCCTCTTCGGCCAGCGGCCCACCACCGACAACTCTCCCTTCGGCGTGATGTGGAATACGCCGTAGAACGGCAACTCCTTGGCGTCGTCATCCTTGCCGAAAGCCGGGTCTGTGAAGAAGATGTGGCCGTCCTTGCGGACCGTCACATCGTTGGGCGCGTTCAGCCGTTTGCCTTCAAACTTCTCGGCCAGGATATCCACCTCGCCCTTTGCATTCGAGCGCACAACGCGGCGGCGTCCCTGTTCGCAGGTAATCAGGCGGCCTCGCTCGTCCAGCGCATTGCCGCTGGGCCCGCCCGCGTTTTCCCGCAGTAGCTCCATGCCCTTGGTGGGTGTATAGCGGTGGATCTTGTTGGTGGAGGTATCGCTGAAGATGACGTGCCCGTCTTTCGACCAGACCGGGCCTTCCAGGAAGCGGAAGCCGGACCCGGCGCGTTCCACTTTGTACTCCCCCAGTTCCTGGGCTCCGCACAAAGCAGCACATAGGGCCATGAAGGCGAGACACCGCACCATGCCTCCATTGTACGAACGGCGTGACGCCTTCGCGGAAATATCCTATTCCGGCGCCGGTTTTCAGACGATAGGATCGTAAAGTAGGCCAAAGAATGAACCGACTCGTCCTCTTCACACTCTGCTTCTCGTTGACTTCCCTCCAAGCCGCTGACGAACATCCTGCCGGGATGCCCGCCGATAAGGCGCTGGCGATGCTCGTCCAGGGCAATGATCGTTATGTCGCGCACCGCGAGACCCATCCCGATGCCACCCTGGAACGCCGCGCCGAACTGACCAAGGGCCAGCACCCCTACGCCATCGTCGTCGGCTGCGCCGATTCCCGCGTGCCTCCGGAGCTGGTTTTCGATGCCGGGTTGGGCGACCTTTTCGTGATTCGCGAAGCCGGCAATGTCGTCGACGACGTCGTGCTGGGCAGTGTCGAGTATGCCGTCGAGCATCTGGGCGTGAAGCTCGTGATGGTGTTGGGCCACGAAAAGTGCGGCGCGGTGACGGCCGCCGTCAACCACACGAAGGAAGCGCACATCTCCAGCATCGTGAAGGCGATACAGCCGTCCGTCCAGGCGTCAAAGAAGGAACCCGGCGACGCCGTCCACAACTGCGTCCTGGCCAATGCCAAGCGCGTGGCCGGCCAGATCCGCAACTCTCAGCCCCTGCTGGGTCATGCGGTCCATGAAGGCGGCCTCAAGGTGGTCGCCGCCGACTACGACCTCGCCACGGGCAAGGTCACCATCCTGGAATAGGCCTCAGCCAAACTCAAAACCGGCCAGGGCGTACACCCAATCCGGGCGCTCTGCGATGGGTGCGCCTTTGCGCATCCGCCACAGCTTCCGGAAAGGCTGGAAGCCCAATTCCCGCGCCAGCGCGGTCGCCTGGCTATTGTTTTCAGGGATATCCCACAGGGTGAGTCCGGAAACTCCGGCGCCCAGGATCCGCTCGCGCGCCTCGTCCTGGGTCTGGCAGACCACCGGCCCGACAAACGAAGCCACCCGGCCAGGCCGCGCGGGGCCCAATTCTTTCAGCAATTCCGAGCGGTCTGCCCCGAATGCGTGGCGATCCAGATCCCAGTCGATCGGGTAACTCCGCTTCGGACCCTCCGGCAGAGTACCCCTCCAGCGTTCGACCACATACTCCTCGACAAAACCCAACCGTTCATAGACCGGCCTGCCGAGATCGGTGGCGTCCAGCTTCACCGTGGGTACGGTGAGTGAATCCAGGCACTGCCGCATCAACTGCGACGCGAACCCACGGCCGCGGTACTCCGGCAGCGTCAGCACCATCCCGATCCACGCCAATGACTTACCGTAGGCGATCGCCATCGCCGAGGCCACCGCCCGGCCGTCTTCCTCAACGCAGAAACAGCGCTCGGGCGTGAGGCGCAGCAGTCGGGCCCAATCCTCTTCGGTCTGGTTCCAGTTGGCGGAAATCGACAATGCCAGGGCATCTCTCAGGTCGCCCGCCCGAAGCTGTCTCAGTTGAGCCACTCTAAAAGCTATAGCGCAAAATGAGCTGGAGGTTGGAGTTGCGGCGGTATTGCCCGAGAAAATCGGTGGTATCCCCACGCAGCAGGGTGAAGTTCGCCGTGGCCCGCAGGTGACTCCCCATCGCCTGCGTATACTCGACCTTCGAGTACATCCCCGCCCCGTTCTGCCGCAGGGCCCCTTCAAACGAAACCGTACGGTTCGCGTCGAGGTTGTAGCTGGCCCTGCCCAGGAAAGTCTTGGCCAAGCCCCTGTCCGGCGCAAAGTCGAACTGGACTCGCTTATTCGTCACGGCTTCGCCGGCGTAGCCTCCGACGAACGTCCACTCTCCGGTTTGCCGTTCCAGTTGAACCACATACAGGGCGTACTCGTCGGCCGTGCGCGTCTTTGAGGTGAAGTATGCCGCCTCGCTCTTCAACGTAAACCAGGGCAGCGGCATGGCGAAGTCTCCGCCGTACATCCTCATCTGGGCGAAGTAGCGCTTGACGCTCACGCCCAGCCCGGCCTGTAAGTCGAGTAACGGCAGATGGTTGTAGCCATCGAACAGGCTGAGGGAATACTCGAAACCGCGCGCGCCGTGGCTCCAGCGGGCGCCAGCCTGGCCTCGTCCTGGAAAGTCCGCGCCGAGATTCCGGATGGGTATGTTTTGAATCTGCTCCGGCAAGGGGACCCAGCGCTGCCCGAACAGCGGTCCGCGGCTGGGCGTAAATACAGGCTGATAAACGACATCGAAGGTGTTGGACCCGCGCTCGTAGGTGATGCGGGCGGCGGTGACGCCCAGGAAGTCCGAGTTGATCACGTTCAGGAAGTCCTTGGGCGCGAAGCGGTCCGTCGGATTCAACAGGTCAGCCTTGCCCCACCGGATGAACTGCCGTCCGCCTTCGAAGGTCAGCCCGCCCTTGTTCAACAGAACGCTCAGCCGGCGGACTCCGAAGGCCGGCCGCTGCTGGCCACGATCCGCCCAATCGAGACGCCACGAACGCTCGAACTGGCGGTGGGAATCGAAGCGCAGGTCGAGTCCGCCGTTGATCTGGATCCACGGCCGCGGCTTCCAGGACGGCTCCCAACGCAGCAGTTCCTCACTCACCAGCCGGCCGCTATCCCCTTGCGTCGTTTGTGGATAGAGATAGTTGCGGGTCTCGAAAAAGCCCCTCTGGGTGAAGCTCTGCCCGGACAGGCAGGCGCAGCAGAGCAGCAGGGCCGGCAGGCGCACGTTACTGCTCCCGGCGCAGCGCCTGCAGCGTGAAGCTCTCCGCGGCCAGGCTGAGGTTGTACTGCAGCTTTTCGAGCTTCAGCGTCGTCTTGCTATCCCTCTGCAGGTCATGTACTTCCACGTTGCGGGCGGTCCAGATGTTCTGGACTTTCTCGATCTCGGCATAGCGGATGCGGCGGATCAGTTTGTCGTTGGAATAGCACTCGATCTGCGTCGCGACGTAGTTATCCTTGCGAATCCAGATGAGGAGGCGGGTGTACTGAGATTTCGCCTCGGGCTTGGGCGTGCCTTCGATCTTCCAGGCGCCGTTCTCCTCGCCCAGGGTCTTGTAGCTGGAGCGGTCGACATCGCGCTCCTCCAGGTCCTCGAACGAGAAGTCGGTCCCAAAGAAGCGGGTCCGGCGGTCCTGCAGGGCGATGCGGCGTTCGCGCGCGACAGCGGGCGTCCACATCCATTGGTCGGAGGCGCGATCCGGGTGATTGTGGATGAGCAGCGCCACGCCCTTGACCTCCGCCGGCGCGGTAAAGCGAAGGACGGCCTTGGACTCTCCGGCTGAGCCGAGCCGTTCATAGATCCAGCGCTTGGTGGAGACCTTGCGCTTGGCGTCGTTCACTTCGAGCGTGCCTTCGTACCGTTGCGAGTCGGCGTGCGACCGCTTCTGGGATTCGGCCACGATGGCGCGGCCGTCCTGGGCGGCCAGTGGTAGGGCTAAAAGAAAGATCAGGCAGTACTTATTCATATTCCAGGGCCTCTACCAGGGAGCCGCGCACCGCCGCTTCGGCCGGGCCTGCGCCGCTGAGCAAAGCCGCCCCCAGCATCACGGGGATCAGCGTCAGGGCGATCTCGAACGGGTAGCGGTAGTTCAGGCGCATGCCCGCAATGTCGCGGCGGGTCACCTCGAGGATGTAGTACAGATTCACCGCGCCCAGCGCATAGCCGATCAGCAACCCGAGCGTCCCAATGGCCAGCGCCTCCATCCAGATGGTGTGCCGCACCTGGCTCCGTAAGCCACCCACGGCCTGGAGGACGCCCAATTCCCGTTTGCGATCGGCGATCGACACCGTCAGGGTGTTCACGATGCCGAGGATCGCCACCAGCACGGCGACGAAGATCTGGACGTAGGTCAGCCCGAACCACTGGTCGGTAATCTTCAGAATGAACGCCCGGATCTCGCCGTTGGTGAGGACGAAGAAGCGCGTGCGCTCGCCAAAGCGGCGCAGCAGCTCCTGCCGGACGGCCTGCTGGGTATAGCCGCGCTTGAGGTAGACGCGAAAAACGTTAATGGTGTCGTCTTTCCAGTACTTTACGAAGACCCGGCGATCCATCAGGATGGTGCCCTGCTGGTCGCTGTAGTCGACCACGACGCCCAAGACGGGCATGTCCAGTTGGCCGGAGGGCGTCATGATGTGGAGCGTATCGCCCTGGTGAACATTCCGCAGGAGGGCGAAGTTGTCACTGATGACCACGCCCTGGCCGCGCTCAACGCTCTGGTACATGGTCTTGGGATCACCTTCGAGTACCTGCATTTTCACACGCTTGGCGAGCCGGTGAACCTCGGCCGCCACCAGCATGACGGGCGTACCTTCATGGACGATGCGCGCCGTCCGCACGGCCTGGATCTCGTCGATGCCCTCGACGGCGCGGATCTCCTCACCCAGGGCGGACGGGAAGCGGAAGCTGCGCTGGGTGATGCCCTGCGAACTACTGACAAAGAGGTCAGGGTTCAAGGCGGCATCCGCCCAATTCAAGATGGTTTCGTAGCTGGCCTTCGAGACGCCGCCCAACCCGATCACCAGGGCGACCGAGAGGGAAAGAGCGGCCACTGTCCCCGACGTCCGGCGCGGAGACTGCAGGATGCTGTCGGCGGCGAGGGCGCCTTCCACGGGCCGTAGGAACTTCATCACGGGCCGCAGCAGCGAAGCGAGCCAACTGCAGAGAGCCGGGGTGAGCAGCAGCGCCGCCAGGACGCTGAGCAGATAGCCCGAGTAGAGGAACAAAGGCTGCTGGCTGAAGAAGATAGAGACGACGGCCAGGGCCAGGCAGGAGAGGGCCGACCAGAGCCGCATGCGGTTCTCCCCCTCGGTGATCACCTGGACACGCCCCTTCTGGAGGGCCTTCACGGGATCGACGGCCGCGGCGTTGCGGGCCGGGATCCAGCCGGCAATCAAGCTGGTGGCAACGCCCAGGAACAGGGCGGTGGCGAGCAGGCGCGGATCGGCGGAAATCTCCTCGGCACGCTGTGCGACTCCATAGACTTCGCCCATGAAATCACTGATATAGCGAGCCATGCCGCGGGCGATGAGCAACCCGAAGCCGAGGCCCACCAGCGAGCCCAGCAGCCCGGCGATGCCGCTTTCCAGCAGGAACAGGCGCTTCACCTGACCTTGGGTGGCGCCGAGGGCGCGCAGGATCCCGATCTCGCTGCGCCGCTGGGTGACAGCGATCGAGAACGTGTTGTAGATCAGGAACAGGCCGATGAACAGGGCGAACAGGCTGCTGATGTTGGCGCTGACCGAGTAGATTTTGGCCATCGCCTCGAACTGCTGGCCGCGCGAATTGGGAGGGTCCACTTGGAGTCCCGGTCCGAGCGCCGCTTGGAGCGTCTTGCGGACCTGGCCCACTTGCTGCCCCTCGGCGACGGAGAGATCGATGCGGTCGAACGTGCGGCCGCGGCCGAAGACCATCTGGGCGGCATAAATATCCATAATGGCCAGATTGCCGCCATAGGCCGCAGCGAGCCCATCGCCCTGCATGACGCCGCGGATGGTGAACTGCTTGGGTCCCTCCATGGTGCGCATGGTGAGGTGGTCGTTCAGCTTTAAGCCGTTGCGCTGGCAGAACTTCTCGCTGACGATGACCGAGTCCGGCTGGGCCAGAAAGACGAGCGGGTCGTCAATGATGGCCTCGTCGGCTTTCTCCAGTTCGTAGTCGCGCAGGTTGCGGTCGCCGGTCATGTCGACGCCGAGCACCAGGAGGTTGCCTTCCCCTTTGAGTCCGGTTTGCACCGTGGCTTCGATCACGGGCGCGGCGACACCGACGCCGGGGTGGGCCTGGACGCGTTCCAGCACTTCTTCCGGGAAGCCGGTTTCCCCTGCGGTCACCTGGAGTTGGGTGGTGCCGGCGATCTTGTCGACGGTGCGGTTGAAGGCAAACAGGACGCTCTGGTTCGCGGTGTGCATGCCGACGAAGACGGCGACGCCCAGAACGATGCCGGCCGTGGTGAGGGCGCAGCGCAGCAGGTGCTTGCGGACATACGGCCAGGTGATCAAGCGCAGCAGCATGAGTGGGTTACCGCCGGGAGACGTCGTCGACGACCAGGCCATCGCGAAGGGTGACGGTGCGCGGGCAGCTCTCGGCCACGGCACGGTCGTGGGTCACCATGAGGACCGTGGCGCCCAGGCGTTCGTGCAAGTCGCGGACGAGGGCCAGGATCTCACCGCCGGTATGCGTATCGAGGTTGCCCGTGGGTTCGTCGGCGAGCAGGATGGGCGGGTAGACAGAGAGGGCGCGGGCGATGGCCACACGTTGCCGTTCGCCGCCGGAAAGTTCGTCGGGCAGGTGATCCTTGCGTTGGGTGAGGCCGACCAGGTCGAGCAGTTCCGACGCCCGCTCCTTGATCTGCTTGCGATTCCAGCCGCGCAGGTGCAGCGGCAGTGAGACGTTCTCCAGGCAGCTCAAGGACGGTAACAGGTTGAAAAACTGGAAGATGAACCCGATCTTGTCGCGCCGGACGCGGGTGAGCTCGTCGTCGGCCACACCGGCCAGGACTTGGCCGTCCAGGGCGATCTGCCCGGAGCTGGGCTGGTCGAGGGTGCCGATCAGGTTCAGCAGGGTGGACTTGCCGGAGCCGGACGGTCCGACCAGCGAGACCATTTCTCCCTTACGGATGTGGAGATTGACGCCGGCCAAAGCACGGACCTTGCGCTTGCCGTCGAACTCCTTGGTGACATTGGTGAGAAGGATCACGCGGACGATTCCTAATGAGTAGGATGCCACGCGCGGGGCGGACGCGTTGGAAATACAGGCCGGACTAGCGGGCGAGGGCCGTGATGCCCTTCCACAGCAGTTGTTGTCCCAGGATGATCATGATGGCGGAGAGGGCGAGGCGCAGCGCGCGAGCCGGGATTCTGGTGCCGAGCCAGGCTCCGCAAAGAGCTCCGAAGACGCCGCCGGAGGAGAGGACCAGCAGGAGGTGTTGATTGACGTTGCCGGAGATGAACTGGATGCCACCGCCCAGGGCGGCGATGGAGAGGCCAAAGACCAGATCCGTGCCCACGATGCGAGCCGGCGTCAGGCGCGTAAACTGCAGTAGAGAAAGGCTGGTCAGGGCGCCGGCGCCGGCCGAGGAGAAGCCGACTTCCAAGCCGATGGGGAAGGCGGCCCAGGGCAGCGCACCGGGCTTGTCGACCCGGTCTTCGATCTCCGTCTTGCGAAATGCCTTGTAGAGGCTGAGCAGCGCCATCACGGCGATGATGAAGCCGATGACGGTGAGCACCACGGGCTGCAGGCTGGCGTGCTTGCTCATGCGCTGCAGCAGGATGGAGCCGATGAAGACGCCCGGCAAACCGCCGTACAGCAGCCGGCGCAGGTTGGGCCAGTCGACGTGGCCGCGCGACCAGTAGACCAGCGCCGCAGCCGACTTGGTAATCGTTACAAACAGAAGAGATGTGCCAACGGCTTCGGTCGTGGGCACACCCAGGACGAGCATGAGCAACGGAGCAGCCAAAGGCCCGCCGCCCATACCGGTAAGGCCCACTACCAGCGCGATACCGAAGCCCAGCAGCGCTTCCATCTCATGCTTCCTTGACGGTTACGGTGTGCAGACCACATTCCAACTTGCGGCCACCCCAGCGGCCGGCTCGGGCGTGTTCCCCGGGCTCGGGTTTGGCGGTGCAGGGCTCGCAGCCGATGCTGGTGTAGCCCTGATCATACAAGGAAAGTACTGGAATGTCGTTAGCCGCAAGGTAGGCAAAGACTTCGGCGTTGGTCCAGTCGTAGATGGGGCTTACTTTTTTGAGGGTCAGTCCCGTGGGGAAGCGATGCTGCTCTTCCGGCTGGAGGTTGGCCCGGGTGGGGCTCTGTTCGCGGCGCAGGCCCGTAAACCACACATCCACATCGGTTAAGCCGGCGATGAGCGGCTCCACTTTGCGCAGGTGGCAGCAGCGGGCCGGGTCGGTCTGGTTGAGAATGCCGAACTGCGATTCCTGGCCGGCGACGCTCTGTTTAGCCTCGAGGTTGACGAGGTTCAAGCCCCATTCCCCGGCCAGCCTGTCGCGATATTCGATCACTTCGGCGAAGTGGTAGCCGGTCTCCAGGAACATCACCGGCACGTTTGGGCTCTGCTGCCGCAGCAGGTGAAGTACGGCGACATCTTCCGCCTGAAAGCTGCAGGTGAAGCCGGGCCGGCCGCCCTGGCTGAGCGCATGTTCAATGACTGCCGTAGCTTGCGTCAACGGATCGCGCATGATCAGATGCCCTCTCCCAGTTCGAAATCCTCGTGGTCGAAGCTGAAGCCAAAGCGCTTCATGTGGGCCAGCAGGGCGCGGAGCTTGCGGCGCTCGGCCGGCGTGAAGGGTGCGTCGGAGAAGCTCTCCAGGGTTTCTTCCTCTTCGCGCACCTCGCCCTCGATCAGCCCGGAGGCGAGCGTGAGATTCGAGATGGTGTCGATGAGGATGAAGCCGCCGGTGGAGCGGTTTTCGCGGTAGGTGTCGTAAGGCAGCAGTTCCGCAGTTTCCACTTCCACCGGACCGATGCCGTTCAAAGCCAGCGCTTCCCCGTTCAGGCGGGCAGGCACCACGCGAGTGCCGTGCTGGAGCAAATAAGTCTTTTGTTTGTCGAGCGGCACCTCGCTCATCCAGACCAGGGTGGTGCGGAGGCGGCGGGCCACCTTGGGTGCCGTGGCAGGCGAGGCAAGCAGGTCGCCGCGGGCGATGTCGAGCTCGTCTTCCAGTTCCAGGGTGATCGACATAGGGGCAAATGCCTCAGTCAGATCGCCGTCGAAAGTGACGATGCGCTTGACCCGGCTGCTCTTGCCGCTGGGCAGGGCGACGATGGGGTCACCGACGCGGATCCAACCGCTGGCCAACTGGCCGGCATAGCCGCGGAAATCGAGGTGGGGCCGGATGACCATCTGTACGCTCATGCGGAAGGGCAGAGCGGCCGCCACATGGGGCGGATCGACCGTTTCGAGAAGCTCGAGCAGGCTGGGCCCCTTGTACCAGGAGGTGCGTTCGCTGCGAGTGACGACGTTGTCGCCATCGAGAGCGCTGAGCGGGATGAAGTCGGCGATCACGCCGTCCATGCCGGACAGCAGGTGGGTGGCGTGGGCGCGGATATCGTCGAAGACCTCATGGCTGAAGTCGACGAGGTCCATCTTGTTGACGGCAAAGACCAGATGGCGGACTCCGAGGAGCCAGGCGATGCGCGAATGGCGGCGCGACTGCTCCAGGACGCCTTTGCGGGCGTCGAGCAGGATGATGGCCAGGTCGCAGGTGGAGGCGCCGGTGGCCATGTTGCGCGTGTACTGCTCGTGGCCGGGCGTGTCGGCGACGATGAACTGGCGCTTGGGGGTAGAGAAGTAGCGGTAGGCGACGTCGATGGTGATGCCCTGCTCGCGCTCGGCGCGCAGGCCGTCGGTGAGCAGGGAGAGGTCCAGCCCGTGGCTGGCGCGGTTCACCTTGCTCTTGCTGATCTCTTCGAGGTTGTCTTCCCAAACCGTCTTCGTATCAAAGAGAAGGCGGCCGATGAGGGTGCTTTTGCCGTCATCCACGCTGCCGGCTGTGGAGATGCGCAGCAGCGGCTTTTCGTCGCGATTGCTGACCGTGAAGTGGGTGAGCGCAATGGTCCTGTTGTCGGTGAGCGCGGCCATTTAGAAGTAGCCCTCCCGCTTCTTGATTTCCATGGAGCCGTCCTGGTCGTGGTCGATCACACGGTTTTCGCGTTCGCTGCGGCGAAAGGCGGCGAGTTCGTCGATGATCTTGCCGATGGTGTCGGCTTCAGACCGGATGGCGCCGCTGCACGGTGTGCAGCCCAGGGAACGCATGCGGCAGGTGACCGTCTGGGGCTGCTCGCCGGGCAGCAGTTTGACGTTTGTTTCCAGGGGAATGACTGTCGGTCCGCGCAGGACTACCTGGCGCGGCTGGGCGAAGTAGAGCGGCACGATCGGGATGGCTTCCAGCTCGATGTAGCGCCAAATATCCATTTCCGTCCAGTTAGAGAGGGGAAAGACGCGAATGGATTCACCCGGATCCACCTTGCCATTGTAGAGATTCCACAGTTCCGGGCGCTGATTGCGGGGATCCCAGCGGCCTTCGCGGTCGCGGAAGCTGAACACGCGTTCCTTGGCGCGGGACTTTTCCTCGTCGCGGCGGGCGCCCCCGATGGCGGCATCGTAACCGCCTTCCTGGAGTCCCTCGACCAGGCCGCGGGTGCGCAGCAGGTGGCAGCACTTGGCGGTCCCCAGGTCGTAGGGATTGGCACCCTCCTGGATAGCCTTGTCATTGGTGTAGACGCGCAGGTCGGCCCCGATCTCCTTCGTAAAACGATCGCGGAACTCGATCATCTCCGGGTATTCGTAGGTCGTGTCTATGTGCAGGAGTGGGAATGGGATCTTCCCGGGAAAGAATGCTTTGCGAGCCAGATGGACCAGACAGGAGCTGTCCTTCCCAATGGAGTAAAGCAGGACCGGCTTGCGGAACTGCGACGCGGTTTCGCGCAGGATGTGGATGCTTTCGGCTTCCAATGCGCGGAGGTGCGATAGGACGGGAACTGTCATTCTGGGTACGCTATGTGGATAGCGTACCCTATCTGCATAATCTCTAGCAAGAATATCTAGATTGTTAAAAAGAAGAATGGCGAAGGGGTGATTACTTCTTCGCCGGTTTCTCGATGGACTTGAGGATCTTGTCGCGATCGCCGTCCGACCAGGCCTTTTCGAGTTCTTCGTCGGTGAGACCGGAAACCCGGCCGACGACGAGGAACGCAGGCAAGGCATGTGCGAGGTATTGCCAGTGGGCCATTTCCAGCAGGGAGGGCATGGCGCGGTCGCGGATGTTGGCGAGGACGGTCTCGTCGCGCTTCTCGGTGAAGAGCAGCAAGCCCTTGGCGGCCTCGAGGCGGTCGCCGAGCTCAATGGAATTGGCGAGTTCCACGAACCAGGTGGCCTGCACCTTCAGATTGGCGTTCGGACGAGCGAAGCTATAGAAAGCAAAGCCTCTAATAGTTCGCGCGGCATTGGCGCGGACGCCGCCGTCCGGATCCTGCATGGCGAGTTGGACATCGCCGATGACAGCGGCTTTGTCGGGCGCGTAGCCGATGACGTAGGCGGCGATGGCGCGGGCTTCGGAGTTGCGCGCGTTCTTTAGAATGTTGCGGAGGACCACCAGATGCTTCTCGGCGAGGTCGACGAACTTCGCCTGGGCGGCCTGACAGGCCGGGTTCTGCATGATGGAGTAGCCGTTGGAGAGGTCCTCCTTGAGATCGCCTTCGGCCGAGGCGCGTTCCAGGGCGGTGGTGAAGACGGCGTAAGCGCGGGTGACTTCGTCGGGCAGGGCTAAGTCCTGGTCGGGGAAGGACCGGTATTGGACGTTTCGCGCGCCGCGCTCCAGGATCCCGACATAGAGGATAGGTTTGCCCTGTTCGCAGCAGAAGGCTTCGACCTGGGCCTGTACGACTCCGTCGATGGACTCGAGAGTGTCCTCGATCTCCCCTTTCGGCTTGGTGAGGGGGTCACCGGGGGATAACCCGAGGGCCTTGCGAATCTTGTCCTGTGGAATTTTGCGCGTGCCGTAGATCTCGATCTGCCCGATCCGCGGCTGGGCCGGCAGAGCGAGCGTCCAGGCGGTCAAGGCCAGCACGACGGTCCGGAAATGAAGCATCAGTAAGTAAAGACAGATTCTGGAGCCCAGAAGTTTCGCAGGAATGTGAGAAAGGCCTGCAGTGGCGGGTGGGTGAAATGCAGCACGGACGAATGGGACGGCTGTAGAAACTTGGGACAGCTGGGTGATCTGCCCCACTATCATGATTCCTTATGCAAGGACCAACAAAAACAAGCCTAGCAGAATCAATATTTAGAGATCTCAGTCTCCGTTACTCCTATTGGCCCCCGGCATGCACTTGATCCACTGCGAGTTCACCAACCATGCCCAGAATCAAAGTTACCCTGGACGGGAACGAAGCGGCCGCGTACGTCGCGCACAAAACAAACGAAGTTATCGCCATTTATCCGATTACGCCCTCTTCGCCGATGGGCGAATGGTCGGATCAATGGTCATCGGAAGGCAAGCCCAACATTTGGGGCGCCGTCCCCACAGTTATTGAGATGCAGAGTGAAGGCGGCGCGTCGGGCGCGGTGCATGGCGCTCTGCAAGGTGGTGCTCTGACGACGACGTTTACCTCGTCGCAAGGCCTGCTGCTCATGATCCCGAACATGTACAAGATCGCGGGTGAGCTCACCTCGACGGTCATGCATGTTGCGGCGCGCAGCCTGGCAGCGCAGGGCCTCTCGATCTTTGGCGACCATCAGGACGTGATGAGCGTCCGCGCCACTGGTTGGGCCATGCTGGCGGCCAACTCGGTGCAGGAAGTAATGGACATGGCGTTGGTTGCCCAAGCGGCGACGCTGGAATCGCGCATCCCGTTCATCCACTTCTTTGACGGTTTCCGCACCTCGCACGAAGTGGCAAAGGTGGAGCAACTGACGGTCGACGACATGAAGGCGATGCTGCCGTCGAACCTGATCCAGGCCCACCGCGCGCGCGCTTTGTCGCCTGACCGGCCGGTCATCCGCGGCACGGCCCAGAATCCTGACGTCTACTTCCAGGCTCGCGAGACGGTGAATCCGTACTACGTGGCGACGCCGGCCATCGTGCAGAAGGCGATGGACCGCTTCGCCGAGGTGGTCGGCCGCAAGTACAAGCTGTTCGAATATGAAGGCGCACCGGACGCCGAGCGCGTTGTGATCCTGATGGGATCCGGCGCCGAGGCGGCCCACGAGACAGTGGAAGAACTGGTGAAGCGCGGCGAGAAGGTGGGCATCCTGAAGGTCCGGCTCTACCGGCCATTCTCGATGGAGCACTTCCTGGCAGCCCTGCCCGCGACGACGAAGTCGATCACGGTGCTCGACCGCACGAAGGAACCGGGCGGCCCTGGCGAGCCGCTGTATCTCGATGTCATCACTGCCCTGAGCGAGGCCCAGGCGGCCGGCACGCTGCCATTCGCAACGATGCCGAAGGTGATTGGCGGGCGCTACGGCCTGTCGTCGAAAGAGTTCACGCCGGCGATGGTCAAAGCGGCCTTCGACGAAGGCGGCAAGGCGAAGTCGATCAACCACTTCGTGCTGGGCATCAAGGACGACGTTTCGAACAATTCGCTGGAATACGACACTGAGTTCTCGACCGAAGACCCCAAGACGGTTCGGGCCCTGTTCTACGGACTGGGCGCCGACGGCACGGTGGGCGCGAACAAGAACAGCGTCAAGATCATCGGCGAAGACACGGACAACTACGCGCAGGGCTACTTCGTATACGACTCGAAGAAGTCGGGTTCAATCACGGTGTCGCACCTGCGGTTTGGGCCGCGGCCGATCCGCAGCACATACCTGATTTCGCGCGCCAACTTCATCGCCTGCCACCAGTTCTCGTTCCTTGAGCGGCTGGACATGCTGAAGTGGGCGGAGCCGGGCGCCACGTTCCTGCTGAACGCTCCGGTGGGGGCGTTGGAGATCTGGGGACTGCTGCCGCGTCCCGTCCAGAAGGACATCATTGAGAAGAAGATCAAGTTCTATGTGATTGATGCCTATGAAGTGGCGAAGGCCACGGGCATGGGATCGCGCATCAACACCGTGATGCAGACCTGCTTCTTCGCCATCAGCGGCGTGCTGCCGCGCGAAGAGGCGATTGCACAGATCAAGAAGGCGATCGTCAAGACCTACGGCAAGCGCGGCGAGTCGGTAGTCCAGAAGAACTTCGCGGCCGTCGACCAGTCGCTGGCCAACCTGCACCAGGTGGAAGTTCCGGCCGAGATCTCCAGCACGCAGATGCTGCGGCCTTCGGTGCCTTCGCAGGCGCCCGAGTTTGTCCGCGATGTGCTGGGCATGATGATTTCGGGCGATGGCGACAGCCTGCCGGTGTCGGCGATGCCGATTGACGGCACCTACCCCAGCGGCACGGCGCAGTGGGAAAAGCGCAACATCGCTCTCGAGATCCCGGTGTGGGACGAGAACCTCTGTATCCAGTGCGGCAAGTGCGTCCTGGTTTGCCCCCACGCCACGATCCGAGCCAAGATCTACGACAAATCGGCCCTGGAAGGCGCACCGTCGACCTTCAAGTCGGTTCCGGCACGCTGGAAAGACTACAAGGAGTCTGGTTATACGCTGCAGGTTGCTCCGGAAGACTGCACGGGTTGCGGCCTCTGCGTGGAAGCCTGCCCGGCGAAGTCGAAGACGGAAGTGAAGCACCGCGCCATCAACATGACGGCACAGCCCGCGCTGCGCGAGTCCGAGGCGGCGAGCTGGGACTTCTTCCTGGGCCTGCCCGAGTTCGATCGCACGAAGCTGAGCCAGGGCCAGGTGAAGGATCTGCAGATCTTCCAGCCCCTGTTCGAATTCTCGGGCGCCTGCTCAGGCTGCGGCGAGACGCCTTACGTCAAGCTGCTGACACAGTTGTTCGGCGACCGTACGATGATTGCGAACGCGACGGGCTGCTCGTCGATCTACGGCGGCAACCTGCCGACCACGCCTTACACGTTCAACAACGAGGGCCGCGGTCCGGCCTGGTCAAACTCGCTGTTCGAAGACAACGCCGAGTTTGGCCTGGGTATGCGGATGGCGGTGGACCAACAGGTCATCTACGCCAAGGAACTGGTGAACCGCTTCGCCGTGAAGCTGGGTGAGAACCTGGTGAAGGAGCTGCTGGAAGCCGATCAAGCGACGGAAGCCGGCATCTTCGCCCAGCGCGAACGCGTACTCGCCCTGAAAGGCCGGGTGCAGGAGCTGTTGAGCGCCGGTGCGAACGGCAGCGGCAACGCACTGCGCGACCTGCTGGGCGTGGCGGATGCGCTGGTCAAGAAGAGCGTCTGGATCCTGGGCGGCGACGGCTGGGCCTACGACATCGGCTACGGCGGACTGGATCACGTGCTGGCCTCCGGCAAGAACGTGAACATCCTGGTGCTGGACACGGAAGTCTACTCGAACACGGGCGGACAGTGCTCCAAGTCGACGCCGCGCGGCGCGGTGGCGAAGTTCGCAGCCGGCGGCAAGCCGTCGGGCAAGAAAGACCTGGCCATGATGGCGGTGGCTTACGGCAACTGCTATGTGGCGCGGGTGGCGATGGGCTCCAGCGACATGCAGACGGTGAAGGCCTTTATCGAGGCCGAGAAGTGGGATGGTCCGTCGATCATCATCGCCTACAGCCACTGCATTGCTCACGGCTATGACCTGAAGTTCGGCCTGGAACAGCAGAAACTGGCTGTGCAGACCGGTCACTGGCCCATGTTCCGGTACAACCCGGCGCTGGCGCTGGATGGCAAGAATCCGTTCGTCCTCGACTGCAAGGCTCCGTCCCTGCCGCTCGACAAGTACATCTACAACGAGACCCGCTACACGATGCTCGTCCATTCGAAGCCGGATGACGCCCGCCGTCTCCTGGCCGAGGCGCAGGCCGACGTCATGAACCGCTGGCGCATCTACGAACAGATGGCGGCCATGCCGGGCGCGGAGACCAAGACCACCGAAGGAGGGAAGTAAGCCATGTCAATTGACCTCAGCACCGGATACCTCGGACTCAAGCTCCGCTCACCCTTAGTGGCGTCATCCTCGCCATTCTGCAAGGACATCGGCAATATTCTCCGGCTGGAAGACTCAGGCGCTTCGGCCGTGGTGCTGCACTCGCTGTTTGAGGAGCAGATCCAGGTGGAGAGCGGCGAACTCGACCGCTTCCTCACGGAGACCTCCGATAGCTACGGCGAGGCCGTCAGCTACTTCCCGGAGATGACCTCCTACAATTTCGGACCGGAGCCGTACCTGAACCATCTGCGGAAGGCGAAGGAATCGGTGGACATCCCGGTGATCGGGAGCCTGAACGGCGTCTCGACGGGCGGGTGGATCCGGTACGCACAGATGATGGAACAGGCCGGGGCCGACGCCATCGAACTGAACATCTACTACCTGCCGACCGAGCTCGAAATGCCGTCCGGCAAAGTGGAAGAGATGTACTTCGACCTGGTGAGCCATGTGAAGGCCAGTGTGCGCATCCCTGTAGCCGTCAAGCTTGGACCGTTCTTCACGGCCTTCGCCCACCTGGCTACACGCCTGGATGCGGCGGGCGCCGACGGCCTGGTGCTGTTCAATCGCTTCTATCAACCGGACTTCGACCTGGAAGCCCTGGAAGTGGTTCCGAACCTGATGCTGAGCGATTCGCAGGAGTTACGCCTGCGTCTGCACTGGACCGCGCTGCTGTACAACCGGATCCGTCCGGACCTGGCGATCACGGGTGGCGTACACACGGCGGAAGATGCGGTGAAGGGTGTCATGGCCGGCGCACGCTGCACCATGATGACTTCGGCGCTGCTGCGTCACGGTATTCCGTACCTGGAGAAGGTGGAAGAAGACCTGCTCGACTGGATGGAAGAGCACGAGTATGAATCCATCGGCCAGATGAGAGGTTCGATGAGTTCCCAGTCGGTGGCCGAACCAGCGGCCTTCGAACGCGCGAACTACATGAAGGTGCTTTCCAGCTACGCGCTGAAACCCGCGACGCGCTAAGCGTGACGCGCCGCGGGTGCTAATCCATCACGAGGAGGGTAACCGTGTCGTTCCATATCGTGATGCGGCACAGAAATGCGCCGCAGGCACGTCAGAGTCATTGGTTGGATGACAACCGTCCGGAGTGGATCACCACCACTCCGGAGGTTGCCATGAGATGCAGGGCCATGGCGGAAAAGAGTCAGCCCATCCGGGTTCACCGGGCTGAATGGGGCACTCAAGGTCCAGTATTGTGTTGTGAGTGTGAAGTGGGTGCGATCCGGGAGATCGACGAGCATCAGTATCACGTGGAGTTCAAGAATCACCGCGTGCTGCAGATTCTGCCTCTAGTTCGTCCGGTGCGCGGCCAGGCCTGTTACGAAGTCTAGTTTTTTTAGCTGTCTGCTCTCTTTATATTGCCCCGGCGGTCTTTTCTGACTGCCGGGGTTTTTCGTTGGGTCTGACGGCTGACGGCCACGGGGCAAGGTACGATAGCTGAAATGTTTCCAGGCACGCTGGTTCGGGTGCTGACGTTCTTTCTGTTGCTGGCTGCAGCGCGTGGGCAGACACCGGTGCGCGGCCAGGTTCGCGATGCGCAGGGCGGCGAGCCGCTGGCGCGGGTGCAGTGCGCATTGCACTGCGGCGAACGCGTGGCGGTGCAGCGCTCCGGCACGGATGGGCGGTTTGAATTCGCGGAAGGCGCGGGGCTGGGCTGCTCAGTGACGCTCACCCTCGTAGGTTACCGGCCACTGCGGCTGGAGATCGACGGCACGGCGGAGTTAGACCTGGCGCTGACGCCCGACTCATTGGCGCGGCGTGACTCAGTGGATGTCCACGCGGGTCCCTTTGAGGTCACTCAATCGGCCAGCGCTTCCGAACGGACACTGACCGGCGCGGAGATGAAGAACCTGGCCGGCGTGCTGGTGGACGACCCGCTGCGCGCGGTGCAATCGCTGCCTGGGGTCGCGTCGTCGAACGACTTCATCGCCCAGTTCTCGGTGCGCGGCTCAGCCTTTGACCGGGTGGGGATCTTCCTGGATGGCGTGCTGCTGCACAGTCCGTTTCACACGGTGCAGAGCCAGGAGGAGACGGGCTCGCTGTCGATGCTGCAGGCGGACCTGGTGGAGGAGTTGACGCTGCATGCGGGGGCACCGCCGGTGGAGTATCAGGACCGGTCGGCTTCGGCGCTGGACATCCGGCTGCGCGAGGGCAGCAGGGAGGGACCGGCGGTCCGCATCAACGTGGGCGTGGCGAGCACGGCCGTGATCCTGGAAGGGCCGCTGGGCAGCGACCGGCGTGGGTCGTGGCTGGTGTCAGTGCGCCGCAGCTACCTGCAGTATCTGTTGCGCCGCACGTCGGCGGCGGATTCGCTGGCGTTCGGATTCTTTGACACGCAAGGCAAGCTCAGCTACGACCTGTCCCGCAGGAATGCGCTGACGCTGGGCTTCATGGATGGGCTATCGGATCTGGACCGCTCCCACGTGCGGGCGACATTGGGTGTGAACGCCATTATGGACGGCACGTATCACGTGTCGGCGCTGAACCTGGGTTGGCGGTACACCCCCAGTTCGGACCTGCAAGTGACGAATCGGCTGGCCTGGATCCGGGAACGTTCGGACAACCGGAACAACCTGGAACTGCCGCTGGCCGCACAAGGCTACGGCGAGTGGGTCTGGAATCCGGCCCTGGTTTGGAGCTGGAAGCCAAAGGCGCCGCTGCAGGCGGGCGGATCGTTCCGCAGGCTGCATGACGACGGCTTCTCAGCTCGCTACAACTTCAACCCGCTGGCGGTGCGGCGCCGGGACAACTGGCGCGGAACGGGGCTTCGAGCGGGCGGGTTCGTCCAACAGGACTGGATCGCGGGACCACTGACACTGACGGCCGGGGTGCGGGTCGATGGCTACTCGGAGGCGGGGCCGACGGCACTCTCGCCGCATGGGTCCGCACTATTGCGGGTGGGTCCCGCCACGCGGCTGCAACTCGCCTGGAGCCAGGCGGTGCAGTATCCGGCACTGCTGCCCTTGCGCATCGAGAATATGGGCAACCGGTTTCTGCTGCCGGAACGGGCCAACCACACGGTGGCCGCGGTGGAGCAGGCGCTGGGCGAGCGCACACGGTTGCGGGCCGAGTTCTTCTACCGCGCGGACCGCGACCTGATCACCCAGCCGCTGCTGGATCCGCGGGTGCTGCCGGACGGGCAGATCTTCATTCCTCCCGCGAGCCCGCAGTATCTGAACTCAGAGCGAGGCACGGCGCGCGGCTTTGAGGTGTTCCTGCAGCGCCGCACGGCGAACCGACTGTCGGGCTGGGTCTCGTATGGGTATGTGAAGACGGCGATGCGGGACGGTGTCACGGGTGCGAGCTACCCGGCCGACTATGAGCAGCGCCACACGATGAACGCCTACTCGAGTTACCGGCTGCGGCCCAGCCTGAACCTGAGCGCGCGGTACTCGTATGGCAGCAACTTCCCGGTACCGGGCTTCTTCCGTCAGACCGATCCTGCCACCTATGTGCTGAACAGCGTCAGGAACGCGGTGCGGCTGCCTGAGTATCACCGGGCGGATCTGCGGATCAACAAGTCGTTCCAATGGAGGTCGTGGCGCAGCGTCCTGTTCGTGGAAGTGGCGAATCTCACCAACCACGAGAACGTGACGTTCGACTCCTTCAATGGATTCAACAGCCGGACGGGCCAGGCGTCGCCCACGTTCCTGAAGCTCTTTCCAATTGTGCCGGCGGCGGGGCTGATGCTGGAGTGGGATGCGCGGCTGCGGCGCAAATAGAGTTCAGCTTCGAACCAGGCTTTGGCGAACGGCGCGGGACAGGGTATCCAGATCGAAGGGCTTCTCGAGAGTGACGCTGCCCTGATCCTGCAGGCCGCGGAGCTCCAGATCTTCCGAAGAGTAGCCGGTGACGAACATGATGCGCAGGCCAGGCTCGATGGCGCGGAGGCGGCGGGCGGCCTCGGGGCCGTTGATGCCGGGCATGATGACATCGCTGATGACCAGGTCGACCGAACCGGGCGCGGAGGCTAAGGCCTGTAGCGCGTCATCGCAATCGCGCGCCTGCAGCACGCGGTAGCCGCGCTGGCGCAGCATGCCGGCGAGCAAGTCCCGTACGCTCTCGTCGTCCTCAATGAGCAGAAGAGTCTCCGAGCCGTAGAGCGACTGGTTTTCGCCGGGCGGCGGAGGCGGGGGCGCTTCACTGGCCGCAGGCAGGTAGACCCGGAAGGTGGCCCCGGCGCCGGGCTGGCTTTCCACCTGGACTGTGCCCTGGCTCTGCTTGACGATGCCATAGACCATGGACAAGCCGAGCCCGGTGCCGCGGCCCACCTCCTTGGTGGTGAAGAAGGGTTCGAAGACGCGGCGCTGCGTCTCTTCGTCCATGCCTTCGCCGGTATCGGAGATGGTCAACAGGACGTAGTCGCCGTCCTGCAGACCAAGGCGCTCACGGTCGGCCTGTGTCGAGACTTGGACGTGATCGGTGGCGAGCGCGATGTGCCCCCCATGGGCATGGCATCGCGGGCATTCACCGCCATGTTGATGATCACCTGCTCCACCTGGCTGGGGTCGGCCACAACGGGCTTCAGATTGGGATCGAGTTGGGCGGATAGAGTGATGTGGGCGCCGATGAGGCGCCGGAGCATGGACTCCAGGCCGCCAATGATCGAATTGAGATTGACGATTTCCGGCTTGAGGATCTGGCGGCGGCTGAAGGCGAGCAACTGGCGGGTGAGGGCGGCCGCGCGTTCACCGGCCTTGCGGATCTCCTCGGCAGCCACACCCGCATCGGCCTGCCGCATCTGGACCAGCTCAGCGTAGCCGTTGATGACGGTCAGCAGGTTGTTGAAATCGTGAGCGATGCCGCCGGCGAGCTGGCCAACGGCTTCCATCTTGGCCGCCTGGCGGAGCTGCTCCTCCAACCTGCGCCGTTCAGTGATTTCCATGGCCACGCCGCCCACCCTGCGGGTTTCGCCGCCGTCCAGGAGGACCGGGAACTTCTTGACCATCCACTCGGTGGGTTTGCCACTTAATGTGAGTACGAAGTTGCGTTCCCTGACACGGCCGTCCTCGAGTGTGGCCTTGTCGTCACGCTGGAAGGCCAGGGCCGTCTCGGCCGGGAAGAGGTCGGAAGCGCGAGCGCCTTCCAAAGTGCTATCCGGAGAAAAACTTCGTTTCCAAAACTCGTTGGCGAAGATGTACGTGCCGTCGCCGCACTTTAAGAAGACCCCGACGGGCAGGTGATCCATGAAGGCGGCGAAGAGCCGCTCAGACTTCTCCAGCGCCTGCCGCGACCGCTCCATACTGGCGAAAGTGCGCCGCAGCAGTACGTAGAGCAGCAGGCTGGTCACGAGGACGAAGAACAGGCCTTTGTAAACACTGATCCTGAGCCAGAGGTCTTTTCCGGGGAAGAGGTAGACAGCCGCCTCATCTGAAGTAAGAATCCAGAGGCCGGCGACCAGAAGGTAGATGATAACGATGCGGAGCGCGTTCCAGTTCACGGACAAACCAGAGCGCGCTCCGCTTTTCATACAGAGCTCCTGCCGGTGCTTTTACAAGGCAAGAATCACGACCGCCATGATGGCCGATGCAATTGGCAGCAGCAACAGGGCCTTCTTGAGCTTCTTTGGATCGTCGCCGGCCATGCCGCCAATGACGGGGGAGCTGATAACCAGGCCCAACCAGCCAGCGGTGGAAGCGAGGCCGGTGGCCGTGGAGTCGAGGCCCTGAGCCTTGAAGGCGCCGCCCACGAGGCCGAGTGCCGTTGGGAACACCGGAGCCATGGCGAGGCCGCCGAGGAAGACGAAGATCCAGGCGGTTCTCGGATTGCCGGTCTGGAGCATCAGGTAAGTGGTGATCGCCATGGCGATGCCGGCGCCGAAGAGGACCATCTTCGGAGTCACGCTGGCCAGGACGGGTACGACGGCGATGCGGCCCAGCAGCAGGCCGAGAGCAAAGCCGAGTGAGAGGATGGTGAGCGCCTTGGACTCCGGCACGCCCTGGGCGATGAGGTGGCGCGCCAGCCAGTTCCACACGCCCACTTCGCAGGCCACATAGAGGAACAGGGCCAACGAGAGCAGCAGGAGAACGGGGCTGCTGATCAGGATCGAAACCTGGTCAGCCTGGAACGCGACTTTGCCACTGGGCGGGCTCATCGCGGTCATGCCGTTGACGGCGAGGGCGATGACGGCGATGGAGGCAGCGAAGATCAGCAGGCGGTTGGCATTGTTCTGGAACAGCCGGGCCGCCACGAGCGGAGTGATGAGGCCGCCGAGACCAAAGAACAGGTTGACCGCATTGAAGACGGCCGCGCCCTGCAACCACGGGACGCTGATGTCGCCGGCGAGAGCGAAGGCCGCTGTTACCAGCGCGCCGCCGCCAGTGCCGAGCAGCAGCATCAGACCGGCCACTGAGCCATAGCCACTGGCCGAACGCAGGCCGACGAGGGCCACGGTGATGATGGTCAGCGCGAGCAGCATGCCCAACTTCTTGCCTTCCAGGTCCATCAGGGGCCCGGCGCAGAAGGAGCCGATCATCAATCCGATCGCCTGGGCCATTCCGATGTTGCCATTCTGTTTAGGGGACAGCCCAAACTTCTTGGACAACTCGGGCAGGATGGTGCCCAGCATGGCGGCGATCATGCCATAGGTGAGGATGCCTAGGATGTCAGCGATAAGTAACATAGCTTCAAGATGCTATCATTTTTTGCCATCTACTTGACCAGCATCTCAGTGAGCACACGTCCAGCAGAGCCACTGGGCGTTTCCACTTCGAGCATGGTGGTCAGGGTCGGCGCGATGTCGTTCACGCAGGCGCGGCCGTTGTACTTCCCGGCCTTCACGCCAGGGCCCATGAAGATGACGGGCACGTGGGTATCGTAGTTCCAGGGCGTGCCGTGTGAGGTCCCGCTCTTCTCGAAGAGCCAGTAGGGTTCGGGCACGATCACGAGATCCGAAGCGCGCTGGTAGAAGAAGCCGTTCTGGGCACGCTGGCCCACCATGTCGTTCTGGGACAGGCCGCGGCGCAACTCCTCGCGCGTGAAGACGCGCGCGATGTGAGGCAGGTTGCGGACCGCCTGCGCGGCGACCTGCTCCACTTCCTCCGGATCCAGCTTGCTGTCTGCGATGAGTTTGTGGTCGAGGTAAGGGCTGGGACCGCTCTTGCCGAGAACCCACTTCGCCTCACCGTACTTGGCGTTCAGCGCGGCAGTCACGGCATCGAGCACGACGCTCTCCGGGATGCGGCCACCGGGCATCTTGCGGGTAGCCATCAGTTCCGGCAGCGGCGACACGCCGTGATCGGCACTGAGGACGAAGACCACATTCGACAGGCCGATGCGTTTGTCGACGAAGGTGAAGAACTTGTCGAGGACCTTGTCGGTGTGGAGCGTGATCTCCTTGGCCTCGGGCGAGTCAGGACCCTTGGCGTGGCCGACCGTATCGTTCGCCGAGAAGCTCATGGCGAGCAGATCCGTGCCTTCGTTGCGGCCGAGGTTTTCGCCCTCGATCGCGGTTTCGGCGAAGATCTCGACGACGTCGTTGCCGAGCTTCGACTCGGACATCTTGTCGTAGCCGAGCGAGCCTTTCCACTGGTCGATCACCTTCTTGTCATTGAAGGTTTTCACCCAGGCAGGCAGTTCCTTGAAGTACCAGGTGGAGCTGACGAAATTACCGCTGGGCTTATCGAACCAGTAAGCGCCGTCGGCCATGTGCCCGCCCGGCATGATGGCGCTGCGATCCTTGATGGACAGACTCACCACTTTGGAGGCGCCCTTGCCGCTCATCTTCAATTCGTCGCCGACCGTGGAGACGAGCAGGCGGTGGGGCGAGGCGCCGCGCTTGGCGGGGGCGCCCAACTGCTGGACACTCTCATCGGAGACACTCGTCACCTGCTGGCCCGTCTTGCGGTCGTACCACTCGTTGCCGACGATCCCGCTGGACGCCGGCATCGCACCGGTCAACACAATAGAGTGCCCCACGGCGGTGACGGTGGGCATGTGGTCGTAGTAGGCGTTCGTGAAGACCGCCCCATGGTCCAGCAGGCGCCTGAATCCACCCGTGAACTGTGACCCGAACTTGGTGAGGTAGTCATACCGGAACTGGTCGACCACGATCATCACTACGAGCTTCGGTTTCTTTACCGGCGCCGCGGCCGGACGTGTCTGGGCCCAGCCCAGGAGGGAAGCGGCGCCCAGCGCCGCCAGGAAGAGTGTTCTTTTCATCGATCTCTACTCGATCACCGCGCCGGTGCCCTGAATCTGGTAAATGGTCACCGGTCCTTTGACGCTGGCCGGATCGAACTTCTTTTTGTTCTCTTCGGCTTCGTGCTTGGCCTGTGCAATAGCCTGGTCCTTGGTCATCTCGATCTTGGCGAGCTTCCCTTCGGCGACCGCCATCTTTCCGACGGAGTCCTTCGGGAACACAATCTCGCCGTCCTTGACCTTGATCTTCACGGCCGCCTTGGTGGCGGGATCCACCAATTGCATCCAGCAGCCCATCGCCTGGCAGACCTCGGAGATCTTGCCTTTCACCTGCACGGTCTTGCCCAGGAAATCGGCCGGTTTCGCGTTGATGTCGGCAATGGCGGTTTGCGTGGTCAGGGTCAGGGGCTTGCCGAGCTTCGAGTCAGCCGCAAAGCAGAGCGAGGCGGCGATGAGGAGAGATAAGAGGTACTTCATGTGTCCTATTGTCCCAAGTCGTGACAAAAATTACAGGTCCGGCGGAGCAGAGCGCCGCAGGTGCCGGGCTCGATTACAGGAAGGCCCGGATGAGACGGCGCTGGGCGTCCTTGATCTGGCCGTTGGCGGAGTCAAGTTGGGCGATCTTCTCTTCCAGATTCCGCAGCAGGCGCGCACGCTCAATGGCTCCGTTGATCACAAGCAGGAGTTGGGAATTATCCCAGGGCTTCTCCAGATACTGATACAGGCCGACCTCGTTGATCGCCTGGATGGCACTCTGTTTGTCCGCATGACCGGTGAGGAGAATGCGGCCCGCTTCGGGCTGATGCTCCTTGGCTGCGCGCAGCAACTCCAATCCATTCATGTGCGGCATCATGTAGTCGCTCACCACTACATCGACAGGGGTGGTCTTGAGACGCTCGGACGCCTGTACGGGGTTACTGAAGGCCTCGACGTCGTAGTCGGTCTCCAGACTCAGAAATGCCCGCACGCTCGTGAGCACCATCTCCTCGTCGTCTACCAGCAATACCTTCGGCTGTTGACCGTTCTCCAAACGCTACCTCCCCGGAATCCTGACGAAAAACGTTGTACCTTTGCCCACTTCGCTCTCAAACCAGATGCGGCCGTGATGGTCTTCCTCCACGATGCGCTTCGACAATGCGAGCCCTAACCCCGAGCCGATGCCCATGGGCTTCGTCGTGAAGCCGGCCTCAAAAATGCGCGCCCGATTCTCCGGCGGGATGCCTTTGCCGGTATCGGTGATGGAGGCCTCGACCATGCCGTCCTCGGCGAGGCGGGTCCTGACGATGATGCTGCCAGAGACCTCGATGGCCTGCGCCGCGTTCAGCAGAAGGTTGAGGAACACCTGGCCCAATTGCTGCGGCCGGCACTCCACCTGGGGAATGTCACCGAGTTGCATGTCCAGCCGCAGGCACCGCTTGTACTGGCAGTCGATGAGCTTGGCGGTGTCGCGCATCAGGTCGTTGAGGGAGACCAGCCGGACTTCCACATCGGTCGCGCGCGAAAACGTCTTGAGACTGCGGACCACGGCGGAGATCCGCTCACAGGCGATCTTATCCACCGCGGCAAGGCTGCGCAGCGTGTCGACCAGGTCAATCGCCTTTTTCGGCGGCGGCTGGTTGCCCGCGGATGCCGTGACGAGCGCATCCTTGAGCTTGTCGAGAGCTTTCAGCACGACCTCGTTGTTGGAAATGATGGAGCCGATCGGATTATTGATCTCGTGAACGACCCCGGCCACCAGTTGGCCGAGCGCCGCCAGCCGCTCCCGTTCCTCAGTCGTGGCGTCGATTTCCTGCATCACTGTTTCACCTCCCCGCTGAGCAGGGCGCGGAAACGCTTGACCAGCGTCGACAGGATCGCGGAAGCGATCTCCATGTTGTCCGACAGCAGGTCAAAGAAATCGTCTCGCGAGATTCTCAGCAGAACCGTGTCTTCCAGTGCCCTCGCCGTCACCGGTAACGGCGAATTGTCCAAAAGCGCCCAACTCCCCAGCACTTCGTTCTGGTGAACCACTTCCAACTGCTCGCCATCCTGCAGCAGGGCGACGCTGCCGTCCAGGATGATGTACATCGCATCGAGCGGGCTTTGCGGAGTGAGGATGTCGCGTCCGGGCTGGGCGGAATCCTGCGTGGCGATGGCGGCGACTCGGGACAACTGGTCCGGCGTCAACCCTTTCATCAGGTCCACGCCTTCCAATGCGATCACGCGCTCGACGATGTTCAATTGGCGCATCGTTTCCGGCCTCCCCAAGACACCCGAGTTCAGACCCAGATCACGAGCCGCGGCCAAGGCACAGCCCATCAGCCACGGATCCCCTTCATCTATCATCCGCCCCAACGCGTCGCCGGCGGTAGGCCGGTCGATCCCGAACAGCAGCAGGGCCTGGTCGTCGGTGCCATCCTCGTCGAGCAAGGGCAGCACCAGGCGCTTCAACTCGTGATCGAGGATGTTGTCCAGAAAGTCGATGGCGTTGGACAGCTCTTCCTGCTTATTCCGCTGGTAGGCCCGGAACGCGGCATCGATATCCTTGGGCGGATAGCGCAGGCCCAACAGCCGGAACAGCCGCTCCACGGTGCGGCCCATTCGCTCTTCCAGGGTGCGCATCAGCAACGCGAGGGCCGGCGCTTTGCGTCCGCTTTGACGCAGTGCTCCCAGCGCGGCGTGCATGGCGTAGTAGCTGCGCGCCTCCAGTTGGATCTGCTCTTCCACCGGCTGTCCGCCAAACCGCAATTGCGGTGAGCGGTCGCGCAGCGTGGTCAACGCGCGGACCACTCCGCTGCGCACCACCAGATCCTCCACACTGAGCAGGCCCATCAGGGAATCCAATGCCGCTTGTGTCTGGGTCCGCGTCAGGACGCGCAAGGCGCGCAGACGTAACCGGGATAGGGCTGCCTCATCGGCAACAATCGGCGCGAGCACCGGGGCGACATCCTCACCCAGGCCCACCAGCGTGTCGGCCGCCGCGCCACGAACGCGGCTGTCGCCGTCGGCCAACATCCGCGGCAGTTCCGCCAAGGCGTACTTGGGATGGGCTCGCAGGGCGAGGGCGCCCAGCCGGCGCCGGGCCGGATCGGAGGATTCCAGCGCGCTTTTGACCCACGAGAGCGGGGTGCTGGTGGACGATTCCACCGCCGCCTCCACCAGCTTCGGATCCTTGGAATCCAACATGCGGACTAACAGCTCGTCCTCGCGGCCGTTGACGCTGCAGGCGTAACGGACTGCGGATTTCAGGGCCACACTGCCGGGCTGTTCGATCTCCGCGCGGGCTTCGCTGAGCAGCGAATGCCAGCCTCGAAGCGCCGCGATTTCGAAGATCTTGGCGCGGACTTCGCTCGGCGCCTGGTGGACCATGCGCACGGCGAAGGGCTCCAAGGGATAGTCCGGCACCTCGTCCAGCATCGCAAGCGCGTAGACCGCCTGCCGGGGGCTTTGCTTGCGGGCCGTCTCTTCCAGCAGCCGCAACAGGCCGGCATCCTGGTAAGGGATGCGCATGCTTTCCAGATCGAGACGGCGTGATTCCAGACGGCCGCGCACCGTGGCGATGTATTCGCGGCGGGCGTAGAGCGACAGAGCGACCCACACGCAGCAGAGCACGAGCACGGCGACCGTGACGGCCGTCAGGCTGTCCGTAAAGAGTGCGCCCAGCCCAAGGATCACCAGGGCGCCCAGGCCGCGGGCCATGCGATCCACAAAGACGTCGACGAAGGCCTTGGTCCGCTGCTTGAGATCATCCGGCAGGGGCAGGTATAGCAGTTCCATGCCCGTGCGATTCAGGGAATAGCGGGTAGAGGCCTCGATCAGCCGGGCGGCGCCGGCGGCCCAGACGCCGGGAGAGAACAGCATCGCTCCAGAGGCGCAGCCGATGCCGATGGGCATGGCCAGCAGGGTTCCGCCCACGCCAAAGCGATTGACGATCCACGAGGTGAGGAAGATCTGCAGGAAGAAGGTGGCGAGATTCAGGTACAGGCCGTAGAAGCCGCCCAGAAAAGCGGTCAACTGGTCACCGCTGCGGCCGCGCACGGCCATGGAATTGAACTGGAATTCGACCAGCGTATCCACGACGTAAGTGACAGTGAGGATCGCGACGATCACCTGCAGGTGGCGGCGTTGCAGGACAGCCTGGCCGATGTCCCGGACCGAAAACTCGATTTCCTCCCGCGAGGCGCCGCGTGCTCTCTCGAGATTGACACCGGGCTGCAACAACAGCAGCCGGTAGAATACGTAAGCCAGCACAACAAAGGCCGCACTTACCATCAAAAGATTCCGTGTTCCGACCGCCGCGGCGAATTGCGCCGTCAGTGAACCGCCGATCGCCGCGCCCAACACGGCGCCCCCGGCGAGTATTCCGTAGACCCGCTTCGCCTCCCGCGCGTCGAAAACCTGGCTGGCGACCAGCCAACCTTGCGAAACCAGGACAAGGCTGAACAGGCTGACCCAGACGTTGAAGACGTAGTAGACCCAGCTCTGGCCGGTATCCAGCAGTTGCCAGAGTTCCAGCAGGCAGAGCACGACGAAAACGATGGAGGCATTGACAGCCGCGTTCAGAGACCACTTTACGGCGATACGGGAGTAGAAGTAGGCGAGAATTCCACCACTTACGGCCATAACCATGTAGAGATAGGGCAGATGGTCGGTGGTGAATCGCGTGAGGAAGAGCGCGCGGGACGATGGCTTGAGGATGTAGTACGCCAGCAGTACACACATCAGGTACAGGAACATCAGTGCGGTGCGTGCGTATTCACCTGGCCGCACATCGATCGCTCGGCTAAGTCGTGCCTGGAGGCGCTTCAGCAAGGTGCGGACCTCGTGAGAAAATGTGAGTTTAGCATAGGCTGCTCCGCCAGCCGATGGGACGAAACCCGGCGCACCCGCGCTAATGTATTCCTATGTGGCTTCGACGCTGGCAAGCCTATCTCTTTCCCGGTGCCGCCGAGGCCGATGACGGCTTCAGGCGGCAAATCCAGCGCCTGGGCGCTACTGGGCTGCAGGTGGCGGGCGGGGTCACCATCGGCACAACCCTGTTTCTCACTGTCGGCCGGTTCTTTGTCCAACCCGAACCGGAGACGCTGCGGCTACGCCTGATCGAAGCGGCCGTCATGTTCGCGCTTGGCTCGCTCAACTTCCTGTTCGCCTCCTGGCCGAATGCGGCCCGGCGGGCGCGCACCATTGCGGTTTGCAGCTCTCTTGTCACGGCATCCACGCTGATTCTATTCTCGTTGTTGATCACCGGAGTGGCGCCCAGCTATGAGGATTTCATCCCTAGTCTCGTCACGCTCGTCCTACTCGTCAGCGTAGCAGCCTATCCGCTACGGCCGGCCCAATCCTTTGCCATGGGTCTCGCCATGTGCGTGATCTACACGGTGGAGACCAGCTTCATTCATCGGACGCTCTACCTGGGCAGCGGGCCGCTGCGGACCAATCTGCTTTTCATCATGATGCTCTCAGTGCTGGCAGCCGGACTCTCGGGCCTGCTCTACCGGCAACGATATCTCAGCTATGTCTCCTATGAACGCAGCCTGCAGGCGGCGGAGGAGCTTCGCGAGGCCCAAACCCGCGCCGTCATGGCGGAGCAATCCATCACGATCGCCAAGATCGCGGCCGCGCTCAGCCACGAGATGAACAACCCGCTGGGGGCACTGAAAAGCTCCGTCGACACTCTGCTGCTACTGACGGCCCGCCAGGCAACGGCGCCGCCGGAGGACCATTGCCGGCTGGTGAGGCTGCAGTCGGACCTGCGAAAGGCCGCACAGGAGTCCATCGACCGCCTCAGCCGGATTGTCAACCGCATGCAGCGGTTCTCAAACCTTGACCAGGCGGAGGTCCAGGAAGTCGATCTGAATCAACTCGTGGAGGACGCCGTAGCCCTCACCCGCGCAAACCTGCCCAGCCGCATCACCATCGAGACCCAGTTTGCCGTACTGCCGAAACTGGCTTGCCGGCCGTCGCAGCTCAGTTCGGTTTTTCATGGCGTCATCACCCACGCGGTTCGAGCCCTGGGCGAGAGCAACGGCCTGATCCATGCCTCCAGCACAACGTCACCCGGCGGCGTCAATGTGATCATCGACCACGACGGCCTCCCCTTGCGGGATGACCAGATGACCTCCCTCTTTGACCCCGGTTTCCAGGTGACGGGCGACCGCATCGCCACCGGAAACTGGGGCATGTTCGGCTTCCGCCGCATGGTGAGGGAACACGGCGGAGACATCACGGTGGAAAGCCCCCTGCCCGAGAATGAGAAAAGGCAGGGAACGCGCTTCCGCATTCACCTGCCTCTTCATACCGGTCTGAGCGCTTAGTTCTTGTTCGGGCCGTTTTCTTTGGCCAGGCGCACCTTGGCGCCTTCCACTTTCTTCTGGATCTTGGCTACTTCGGTGGTGTCGACGTCGCTGGGGGCATTTGAGTGCCATTCGCGGAGCGCGAGTTCCCACTGGGCGAGCGCATCCTTCCACTTGTTCAGGCCGCTGTAGACGTCGCCAAGATGGTCGTGCACGGTTGGGTCGCGGCTGCCGCGTTCCAACGCTCCACGAAGCTGCGCCACGGCCTCATCCAGGCGGTTCATCCGGAAGTAGACCCAGCCCAGGCTATCCATGTAGGCACCATTGTTCGGCTCGAGGTCCACAGCCTTCTTGATCAGTTCCAGGGCTTCGGGCAGCCGCACGTTGCGATCGGCCAGCATGTAACCCAGGTAGTTCAGGGCGGCAGCGCTTTCCGGATTCACCTTCAGCGACTTGCGGAACTCCTCTTCCGCCAGGTCGAACTTCTTCTGCCGTTCGTACATCGCGCCACGCAGGAAGTGAACGTTCTCCTTCTCGTCGTCGGTTGTGGAGAGCTTCTCGGCCGTGTCGATCGCTTTGGCCATCTCCGAATAGTTCTTCGACTTTTCGTAGACCTGGGAGAGGGACAGCCACGTTTCACGGTCCGACTTGCCGTCCATCAGCGACTTCAAGGTGGCTTCAGCCTCCTTGAAATGCCCCAAGTCCGTCTGCAGGCTGGAGACCACGGACTTGATCAGACGGTCGTTGGGATACTTCTGCGAAGCCAGTTTGGCCTCTTTTTCGGCTGAGGCAAAGTCTTTGCCGGCGCGGTAGGCATCGATAATCTGCGCCTGGGCCCGGGAGGCGGATTCCGGCTCCAGTTCGGCGATCTCACGGAAGGTCGCCACGGCATTGGGCGTCTGCTCGGTGATGCGGTAAAGCAGGCCGAGTTTCTCGAGGAGAATGACGCGGTTGCCGCGCTCGCCGACGGAATCGGTCTTCTTCGGCATCGCATCGAGAATCTCTTTGAGGCGGGCGATCGCCTCCGGCGTCTTGCCCTGCGCCTCCAACAGGCTTACCTCGTTGTATTGGATCTCCAGATTGTTGGGATCCAGCTTCTTGGCCTTCTGGGAGTACTCGTCGGCCTTGGCGAAATCGCGCTTCTGGCGGTAGATCTGCGACAGGCGCAGCACGGAAAGCAGGTCGCTGGAGTCTTCCTTGGAGAGGTCCTCGAAGACGCCTTTGGCCGTGTCGTAATCCTCGCCTTTGAACAAAGCCTCGCCGTAGGCGCGCCGCAGGTCGGGGTTTTCCTTATTCATGTCGACGGCACGACGATAGGTTTCGGCAGCGAGCTTATAGTCCTTCAACTGCTCATAGGCCGCGGCAAGCGCCGTCAGCGTGCGCAGGCTCGGATTCTTGTCGGCCACTTTCCGCAGCACCTGGCTGGCGCTGACAGTGTCGCCGAGATCCGAATAGACCATCGCCAGGCCAGTGAGCGCGTCTTCGTTCTCGGCATCGATGGCCAGCGCCTTCTTATAGGCTTTCTCGGAAGCCGAAGAATTCTGCGCCAACTTGTGGAGCCGGCCCAGCATCAGCCAGTTGTCGACATCCCTGGGTGCTTTTTCGCCGATCTTCTCATACTGCTCGATGGCGGCCTTCATCATTTCTTCGTTCGGCCGGGTCTGCTGACCTTCGCGGATGCGCGCCGTGTAGAGGCGCGCCAGAATGCGGCGGGCGTTCACGTCCTCAGGATTCTTCTTGACGAAGTCCTCGAATTCGGTCACGGCCGTTCGGATCTGGCCCGACTGCAGATAGAGGTCCGAGAGATCCTGCGCCAGGCTAGCCGTTTCCGGGTCCTCGCGCATCGCCAGCTTATAGTTATCGATCGCCTTGCTAACGTATTCGCCGCGTCCGCCGTATTGGGCGGCCAACTCAGCATAGAGATGGCCCAGTGCCGCGTGATAGTAAGCCGACGCTTTCGGATTCTTGGGCGCGGTTGCCTGTGGCTGCGCCGATACAACAGATACAGCGGCCAGCAACACCCCTGCCAGCCTCGCCACGCGTGGGTAGTTCATTCCGTGCCTCTCCATGAAAAGTGCCACTCTTCCCGACCGGTCCATGTGCCGACACCGCCAGCGGCGATATATTTCATTCTCAACTATATCCGATGTGACACTATATCCGATGCCTCATAGGTCCGGCTGGTTGCGCTGGGTTTGCCGGAGCGGCCGTCTGTCCTTAGATTGGTTCAGCTTGGCCGTCACCATAGAATAAGGACGTGGACTCTCCTCTTGTGGTAGTTGCCGGGCCTACCGGCTCCGGCAAAAGCCACCTGGCCTTGGCCCTCGCAGGGCGATTCGATGGCGAAATCGTCAACTGCGATTCACTGCAGGTCTATCGCGGCCTCGACATCGGCACAGCCAAGACACCCGCCGCCGAACGGGACAGCGTTCCCCACCATCTGCTCGACTTCCTGGAGCCCTGGGCCGTCTTCAACGCCGGCGACTATGTAAAGCTTGCGAAGCCGGTGCTGGCCGGCATCGCGGCGCGCGGCCGGTTGCCAATACTGGCGGGAGGGACCGGTTTCTACATCCGCGCTCTGCTCGACGGGCTGAACGAAGGGCCTTCCCGGGACAACACCCTGCGGGAACGATTATTGACCCGAAAGGGCAGTTTGCACCGGATCCTGACCCGGCTCGACCCAGCCAGCGCCCAACGGATCCACCCGAACGACAGTAACAAGACCCTGCGAGCGCTGGAGATTTGCTTGCTCGCCCGGCGCCCCGCGTCCCAGGTCTTCCAATCGGAGCGCCAGAAGCTAGAGGGATTCCGGGTCCTGAAGATAGGTCTGAACCCGCCCCGGCAGGCTTTGCACGAGCGGATTGCCGCGCGCTCACGAGGGATGTTCGATGGGGGCCTGGCGGAGGAGGTCCGTCATCTGCTCGGCGCAGGCGTCCCCGCGGATGCCAAAGCGTTCGAGTCCATTGGATATAAGGAGTGCCTGCAGTACCTGAAGGGGGCACTCACGCTGGAGCAGGCAGTGGAACTTACCACGATTGCCACCCGGCAGTATGCCAAGCGGCAGCTCACGTGGTTCCGGCGGGAATCTGACATGCGGTGGTTGGATTGTTTCGGGGATGATCCGGCGGCTTTCGAGAGCTCATGCGCCTGGATTAGAGAGTTTACATGTACCCCGAAGTAAAGGTCGGAACAAAAGCGGACCTCGAACGTATTAGCTAGTGTGAGCAGGAGAAATGGCGCTGACGGTCTGCGAAGCTCAAAACTAATAGGTTTAGGTTACACCACCTAAAAGTTGGGAATTTTTTCGCGGAGTGTTGCCATAAGCCCTGCATATGAGACTATAATTCAGTCAGGAGAGTCCACGATGACTAAGACCGTGAAGTTTTTCGCTCTGTTTCTTACTATCGCGCTGGTATGTGCCAGTGCCGCCACCTATCAGGTGACCCTGTTCCAGCCCTCCACCGTTGCCGGTAAGGAATTGAAGGCAGGCGACTACAAGTTGACCGTCGACAACGACAAGGCCACCATCGCCAAGGGCAAGGACAAGGTTGAAGCGACCGTGAAGGTTGAGACCTCCGATACGAAGTACTCGGCCACCTCAGTCCGCTACACCGACGATAATGGCAAGATGAAGGTTCAGGAGATCCGCCTGGGTGGTACGACTACCCGGCTGGTTTTCAACTAAGCCTCGTCTGATCAGTAGAATAGACGGAATTCGTTGCTAGAAGTCAAGCATTGAAAACGATGGTGCGGCCGCCCCGAGTCCAGTTTCGACCGGGGCGGCCGTTGCCGTCTTAGCAGTCCCCCTCTGGTATACTTCCCTCGTGTTTCGCTGGTTCGGTCTCCCGCTGCTCGCCGCACTGCTGGCGCCTTCACTTCCAGCAGAAACAATTCTAATACTCCCGTTTTTCAACGTAAGCAAATCGAAAAGTGTCGACTGGATTGGCGATAGTATTTCCGAAACTATCCTAGAAAGTCTAGCTTCGGAAGGCCTCGTTGTGGCGTCCGCTGAAGCACGCGACGAGATTTTGCGCCAAATGAGCGTCAGGCGGTACACACGGCTGACGACGGCCAGCGTCATGGAAATTGCGGTGAATACCGACGCGGGTGTGGTGGTGTACGGAGAGATTGACTTGGAACCCGCGGCTTCCGGCCCGGCCACCAGGGGGATGCTCAAGATCACGGCACACATCCTGGATGTCCGCCGCGTCCGGCGCCGTGGAACCTCAGAGGCGGCGGGACCGCTGGAAAACCTCTCCTCGCTGCAGACAGAGATCGCATGGTATGCGGTGAAGTCGCTCTCGCCCGGCGTGACGGTCAACGAAGAGGAGTTCCGGCGCAGCCGTCCACGCGTCCGCCTCGACGCACTCGAAAGCTACGTCCGCGGCCTGCTTACCACCGCAACCGACCAGAAACACAAGCTTTTTACGAATGCCGCGCGCCTGGAGCCGACGTACTCCCAGCCGTGCTTTCAATTGGGGCGGCTGAACTTCGCGTCGAAGAATTACCGGACCGCGGCCGAGTGGTTCCATAAGGTTTCCGCAACCGATCTGCATTACCGGGAAGCTCTCTTTTTTCTTGGACTTAGCCGCTACGACACAGGCGACTTCAAGGGCGCTGCAGACGTCCTCCGCAACCTCTCTGGAATGGTGCCCCTGCCCGAGGTTTGGAACAACCTGGGGGCAACTCTTCTCCGCATCAATGACCCTGACGCCGACCAGGCTTTCTTAAAAGCGGCCGAGATCGATCCGGCGGATCCCGACTATCACTTCAATGCGGGCTACGCCTTATGGCGGAAAGGCCGTTTTGACGATGCGGCCAACGCCTTTCGGGCTTCGCTGGAGCGTAAGCCGGAAGACGACACCGCCACGCTGCTGTTGGGCCGCAGCCTGAAGCAGCAGGGTCCGCGGCCTGGCGATCTGCGCACGGAAGCCCAGGAGCGGCTCAAGACCGAGTACAACGAGTCCGCCTGGCTCACTTTGAAGGCCATGCTGGCCCCGAAACAGCAGTAGAAACGGTTCACGCGGGCGGGCCGCAGATTCGGACCCGCGTACCTTGATCACATACAATAGTCAGGTGCTGCTGTTCCCGGACATCCTGCTGGCCCTAGTTCTGTTCGCAGATACGCCGACTGAGAAGCCGGCCGCCAAGCCGGCGGAGACTCCGGCGCCGGCCCGGACGCAGACCCGCCTCACGACGAACGCCCAGCGGAACGAGAACGTAGCCATCTGGTTCATCGACACCAATGCGGTGAAGGAAGCCAATATTCGCGTCGGCACCACCGCCACCGCGGTGGCGGAACCGCTGGCCGAAACGCACTACTTCGCCGCCGAACACGGCCGGCCCGCCTCGGAAGCCCTGATGCTGCGGCCGCTCTCCATTCCCTCCAGTTGGCATGGCGAAGGCTTCTGGTCGCACCAGAACAGCGTGGTCAACGCCCGTTCGTTCTTTCAAGTCGGAGCCGTCAAGCCGTCCCACCGGAACTCCTACGGAGGCCGCTTGACCGGGTTGCTGCCGCGGCTGGGCGCCCTGACCGGGACATTCTCCCAGGGCAGCATTCGCGGGATGGTGAACGGAAATGTACTGGTTCCCCTCGCGAATGAGCGCACGCCCCTGGCCACCGACCCGGCCGTGCGGGCCATCGTGCAGCGCTTTCTGGATGCGTACCCCAAGGAACTACCCAACCGGCTGGACTTCGATCCTCGCGCACTGAACACCAACTCTCCGCAGAGAATCAACAACATAGCCGGCTCCCTGCGCCTCGACACACCCATCAACGCCAAGAATAAGGTTCTGACAACCTACTCGATCGATCGCCAGAAGATCATCGCGTTTCAGTTGGTAGCGGGCCAGAACCCGGACACGGAAATCCACAATCACAAAGCCCGCGTCACGTGGCAGCGGTCGATCTCGGCCGCGACACAGTTGCAGATGGGCATCTCGTACAACCGGAACCGTTCGGCGCTCTACTCGGAACCGAATGCAGTGGGACCTCGGGTCCGCTTCGGCTACAGCGTCGAGGAACTGGGGCCGGACAGCTCGTTCCCCGTGAATCGCGCCACCAATACCTATAGATATGGTGCGGCGCTGCTGCACCAGGCAGGCAGGCACCAGGTCACGGCGGGAGCCGACCTTACCCGCTTCCAGCTCAACGGCATCGAAGCCAATAACATCCGCGGCCAGTTTCAGTTCGGCAACAATTTCGGGCGGAGTTCCATTGAGAACCTGCGGCTGGGGACGCCGAATATGTTTGAAGGGGCGGTCGGCGAGCTGTCGCGTGGCTACCGCAACTGGATGATGAACGGGTACGTCGCGGACAAGTGGAAACTGCACCCTCGGCTCCAGTTGTACTACGGTCTTCGCTACACAGCGGATACGCGTCCGTTGGAGGTGCAGCAGCGCGAGACAATCCCTTACCCCACCGACGCGAATAACTTCAGCCCCAGGGTGTCGCTTGCCTGGCAGGCGGGCAAGGGTTGGGTGGTCCGCGCGATGTACACCACAACTTTTGGACAGATCCTGCCGGTTACCTACCAGCAGATCCGCAATAATCCGCCGAGCATTCTGTACGTAATGGTGCCCGATCCCTATCTCGCCAATCCGCTGCGCGGCCTGGATCTGAACTCACCTACCGTACGATACTCGCCGACCTGGCTCTCTTCCGACCTCTCGACGCCTTACTCCCACCAGTACAACACCACCATCGAGCGCAAGGCCTTTGCCGGCTCCATGCTGCGGCTGAGCTATATCGGCAGCCGCACGATTAAACTGCTGAATACGTACACCCAAAACCGTGCCGAACCGATTGCCGGGATGGAGCTGACCACCGGCAACATCGATCAGCGGCGTCCGGATCCGCGCTATTACGATACGAAGAGGGTGGTGAACGGCGGCATCGCTTATTACGATGGCGGCCAGGTGGCTTGGGACCTCCCGCTGCGGAAAGGCCTCATTTTTTCAACGAACTACACATTCTCCAAGGCCATCGACGAGGGCAACGATTTCACGGCCACCGCAGCCAACAAGGATATATCGAACTTCCGCAGCCAGTATCAGTACGACACGCTGAAAGACCGCAAGGGGCTCTCGAACTTCGACTCGACGCATGCGTTCGCCATGAATTACGCCTGGGACATCCCGGCGTACCGCTCCTCCGCCCACTGGGTGCGGGCCGCGACCGCCAACTGGCAGGTTTCCGGCGCCAACATGTGGAAGAA
The DNA here is from genome assembly GCF_015277775.1 of Paludibaculum fermentans. Taxonomy (NCBI): domain Bacteria; kingdom Pseudomonadati; phylum Acidobacteriota; class Terriglobia; order Bryobacterales; family Bryobacteraceae; genus Paludibaculum; species Paludibaculum fermentans. Next base: position 6,729,013 of record NZ_CP063849.1, on the reverse strand, counting down.
GGGGACTCCGCTGACGCTCTTTGTCGGCAGCGACGGCCCGGGCTTCGGAAACGTGGATGGCGGCGGCGCGGACCGCCCCAACCTGCTGGATCCGACCATCCTGGGCGCTACCATCGGCCACCCGGACACGGCGCCTATCATCCTGAGCCGTAATAAGTTCGCTTACATCACACCCGGCCAGCACGCCGGCACGCTGGGGCGCGGAACGATGCGCAAATCCTCGATCTGGAATTGGAATGCTTCGGTCGCGCGGCAGTTCCGGTTCCCGAATGAACTGACCGCGCAGTTGCGCGCAGAGGCGTTCAACCTGTCCAACACGCCTCAATTCGACGAGCCGCAGCGGAACCTGTCGTCGCCGGCTTTCGGCAAGATTACGAATACCCTAAACGATGGGCGGGTTTTCCAGGTCGCCCTGCGGTTCGTTTTCTAGCGCACCCGCTAGAGTTGAACCAGTGAGGACCCTGCGGATTCCATGCGTTTCAACTGCCCGCAAGCGGCGAAGATATCCAAACCCCGGGGACGGCGAATGAAGCAGGGGAACGAGCGCTTCAGGATCTCCTGGAAGGCCGTAACTTTATCTGGATCAGGGGTTTCAAACGGGATGCCAGGGCCCGGATTGAGCGCGATCAGATTCACTTTGCAGTTCAGGTTGGACAGCAGGCGGACGACCCGGCGGGCATCGGCTTCGGAGTCGTTGACGTCCTTGAGCAACACGTACTCGAAGGTCAGTTTCTCCCAGGGACGTAGCGGGTAGGTCCGGCAGGCCGCAATCAACGCTTCGAGCGTGTGCTTGCGCGTGATCGGCATCAGGGCGGCACGCTGGTCCTGGTTCGAACCGTTGAGGGAAATGGCGAGCCGCGGCCGAATCTCGGCCTGCGCAAGCTCGGCCATTTTGGGAATGATGCCCGAAGTGGAGACGGTGATGCGCCGCGGAGCGATGTTCAACCCCCTGGGGTCGCAAAGCAGACGCGTGGCCTTCAGGACATTGGCCAGGTTGAGCAGCGGCTCCCCTTGGCCCATCATGACGATGTTGATGCGTTTCTGGTCGGACCAAAGGTGGTTATCCTGAGCCAGATGAAGGACTTGGCCGACGATCTCGCCGGCGGTCAGGTTGCGTTCCAGACCGATCAGCGCGGTGAGGCAGAACTTGCAATCCACGGGACAGCCGACCTGGGTAGAGATGCAGAGAGTGTCCCGATTCTCCTCAGGCATGAACACGGCCTCTACGCTTTTGCCATCCGGCAAGCTGAGGAGGTAGCGGCGGGTTCCGTCGGAGGACTGGTAGCGCGTCGCTTGGGTCAGGTGGCCAATGCTGCATTCGGCTTCCAGACGCTCGCGGACTTCCTTGGGCAGGGTGGATACCGCGCCGAGCGAGGCGACGCGTCCATGATAGATTGCTTCGTACAGTTGACGGGCGCGGAAGGCCGGCTGCCCGGGCAGCAGTGCCTGCAGGTCCGCCTTTTCCATGCCGAGTAGGGTTTGCATACCTCTACCTCAAGTATGTCAGCCAAAGTGCGCCAAAGGCGAGGCTGGCCACGGTGAGCGGCGCGCCGGCCCGGAAATAGTCCCAGAACGTAATGTGGACCTCCGACCGTGCGCGCTGCACCACAATGAGGTTCGCGACCGAGCCAAGCACGGTGAAATTACCGGCCAAAGTCGATGACATCGCGAGGGTCAGCCAGCCCAGTTCCGGATTCGGCAGCTTGGCCATCACCGGGCGGAAGACCAACACCGCCGGGACGTTACTGACGATGTTGGAGAGCAGTGCGGAAAAGGTGGTGAGCACCGCGGGCCGGTGCAGGCCGAAGCCTTGGGCGATCCGGAAGAGGTCCTCTTCCAGGGAGGTCTTTTCCACTCCTGAGACCACCACAAACAGGCCGGCGAACATGGCGAGCAGCGACCAATCGATGTCGTGATAGATCTTCTCAGGTTTCACCCGCCGTGTGACCAGCATGACCGCGCCGGCGACAATCGCCACCTGGGCGACCGGATAGCCGGCGAAGAAACAGCCCACCATGACGACGGATACCAGGATCGACTTCCACATCAGGCCGCTGTTGACGCGGACGCGCAATGCCTGCCCGACGTCGAAACGCTCGCGGGTGAATTCCTTCCGATAGAGGAGCAGCAGGACGAAGTAGGTCATTACGAGCGCACCGGCTGCGATGGGCGTCAGTGCCATGGCAAATGTCCGGTAGTGGATGCCGGAGAGCGAGCCGATCATCATGTTCTGCGGATTGCCGGTGATCGTCGCTGTGCTGCCGGCGTTGGAGGCCATGGCGACGGCCAGCAGATAGGGGATGGGATTGCGGCGCAGGGAGAGCGTCACTTCCAGCACCAGCGGGGTGAGCACCAGGCACATGGTGTCGTTGACAAAGAAGGCGGAGAAGACGCCGGAGACCGCGACAATCCCGGCCAGCAGCATACGCGGGCCGTGCGCATGCCTGACTACGGCAGCCGCCACCAGGCGAAAGAATCCGGAGAGGCGGAGGTTGGCCACAACGATCATCATCCCGAGGAGGAGCACTATGGTGGCCCAGTCAATGGCGTGAAGAGCCTCATCGAAAGTGAGGACTCCGGCCGCGACCATGAAACTGGCGCCAATGATGGTCGCGCCGGTGCGGTCCACCCGCAGGCCCGGGAATCGGCCGATGGCAAGTACCACGTAGGTGGCTATGAAAATGAGCAGTGCGGCCATGGATAGACTAGGTCCCATTATGACGGCAGGGCGTGGCCACGGGACAAAAGGGCTGATAAGCTAGGAGCGCTCCGCGGAGTAAACGCATGCAATATCCGAAACTCTTCTCCATCGCCGCGATTTGCACGGTTGCAGCGAGTGCCGTATTCATTTCCGTGCTGGGTGCGGCAGCGCCTGCCAAACCGAAGCCGCTTTCCAGCTACGATCCCCAGGTCAAGGCCGTGTTGGCCAAGATGACACTGGAGGAAAAGGTCGGCCAGATGACCCAGCCCGACCAGGAAGCCTTGAAGGACGAGTCGGACATCGAGAGTCTCTTCCTCGGCTCGGTGCTGAGTGGCGGCAGTTCCGACCCCAAAGAGGGCAACAGTCTCGAGGCCTGGACGAATCTCTACGACAAGTACCAGAAGCGGGCGTTGAAGACGCGGCTGGCGATTCCCCTGATTTATGGCGTGGATGCGCTACACGGCCACAACAACGTCATCGGAGCCGTGGTTTTCCCCCAGAATATCGGACTCGGCTGCACGCGGAATCCCGCCCTGGTTGAGAAGATCGCCCGTGTGACGGCGGAAGAGGTGCGGGCCACCGGAATCCAATGGACATTTGCGCCGTGCGTTACCGTGCCGCAGGACATTCGATGGGGTCGCACGTATGAAGGTTTCTCCGACGACCCGAAGGTAGTGAAGGAGTTGGGCGAAGCCGCGGTACGCGGCCTGCAAGGCCCCGATCTGTCGAATCCACTCTCGTTGCTGGCCTGCGCCAAACACTATATCGGTGACGGCGGCACGACCTTTGGCACGGGCATGGCGGGAAAGTCACCGCTCGATCAGGGCGATACGCGGGTGGACGAACCCACTCTCCGGCGCCTGCACCTGCAGGGCTACCTGACCACCATCGCCGCCGGCGCCGGGACGGTGATGCCGTCCTACAGCAGCTGGAATGGCGTGAAGTGCTCGGCCAGCAAGCAGTTGATGACGGACATCCTGAAGGGTGAACTGGGCTTCCAGGGGTTCATCATTTCCGATTACAACGCTATCGACCAGATCACGCCGGACTACAAGAAGGCCATTGAGATCTCGATCAACGCCGGCATGGACATGGTCATGGTGACCGAGCGCTACCGCGAGTATGTGAAGGACCTGAAGGAACTGGTAAAGGAAGGCCGCGTACCGATGTCGCGCATCGACGACGCGGTGACGCGCATTCTGCGGGTGAAGTTCGCCATGGGCCTGATGGACAAGAACCGGTCGCAACTGGCCGACCGGAATCTCCACAAGACTTTCGGCTCAGCCGAGCACCGGATGGTGGCGCGGGATGCCGTGCGGCAGTCGCTGGTATTGCTGAAGAACGAGAAGAAGACGCTGCCGTTGAAGAAGACGGTGGCACGGATCCATATTGCCGGCAAGAACGCGGATGATATCGGCAACCAGTGCGGCGGCTGGACGATCGACTGGCAGGGCAAGAGCGGCAATATCACGACTGGCGGCACGACCATCCGGGCGGCGATCCAGGCTGCCGTGGCGAAGGGTACGCAAGTCACCTATTCGGCCGACGGCTCGGGCGCCCAGGGCGCGACGGTGGGCGTCGTCGTGATCGGCGAGAAACCGTACGCCGAGATGATGGGCGACCGGAAGACCCTCGCCCTGGACGCGGCGGACGTGGCTGCCGTGAAGAACATGAAGGCGGCGGGGATCCCGGTGGTCGTCGTGCTGCTATCAGGCCGTCCGCTGATCATCAACGATGTACTGGCCCAGGCCGACGCCTTCGTGGCCGCCTGGCTGCCCGGCACGGAAGGCCAGGGCGTGAGCGACGTCCTGTTCGGTGATTACAAGCCGACGGGCAAGCTGGCATTCGCCTGGCCGCGCTCCGACGAGCAACTCCCGCTGGGCACGGCCACGACGGCCGACGTCCTGTTCAAGAATGGCTTCGGCCTGAAGTACTAGCCGCCGGGCCGGACGGCCCTCCGGACCAGACGTGAGAGGATAGACTGGAGACAGTCCATGTCGAAGCTCACCTTGGAACGGGATATTTGCGTCAGCACGCTATCGAACGGCATTCGTGTCATTACGGAGCCGATGCCCGCTGTACGCAGCGTGGCAGTCGGATTCTGGATTGGCACCGGATCCCGGTGCGAGACGATCGAAGAGAACGGAACCTCGCACTTCATTGAACACATGCTGTTCAAAGGCACGCCGAAGCGCTCGGCCGAGGATATCGCGCGTGAGGTGGACGCCATCGGCGGCCATCTGGACGCCTTCACGGGCCGCGAACTGGTCGGCTACAACACCAAAGTGCTGGACGAGCACATGCCCCTGGCCTTCGAGATCCTCTCCGACATGCTGTTGAACCCGCGGTTCGACGTGTCGGATATCGAGAAGGAAAAGGGCGTCGTACTGGAAGAGCTCAAGATGGAGAACGACAGCCCGGAGACCTTCGTCCACGAGCTGTTCGTCAGCAACTTCTGGAAGCACCACTCCCTGGGCCAGCCGATCCTGGGGACCAAGAAGACCATCGCCGGGTTCTGCCCCGAGAACCTGCGCAGCTATCACCAGCGGTACTACCGCCCGGAGAACATCACCCTGACGGCGGCCGGCAGCCTGCGGCACGAAGACCTGATCCGGGTGGCGGAGCAGTACCTCAGCCCGCTGCCTGTGGGCGGCGTGCTGCCCGACTTCACCACCCCGCCCACAGCGGCGCCGCTCATCCTCAAGAACCGGCGGAGCCTGCAACAGGTGCACCTGTGCCTGGGTGTACCCATGGTGCCGGCGACCCACCCGCTGCGCTTTGCCGCCTATACGCTAAACGTCATTCTGGGCGGCGGCATGAGTTCCCGGCTGTTCCAGAACATCCGGGAACGGCAGGGCCTGGCATACTCAATCTTCTCCGAGCTCAATCTCTACCGCGACACAGGCCTCATGGCAATCTATGCAGGCACGTCCTCAGAGACGGCGCGGAAGTTGCTGGACGGCGTCATGCTGGAACTGCGGCGGCTGAAGAACGACCCGCTGCCGGCCGAAGAACTGCAGCATGCCAAGGATCACATGAAGGGCTCGCTGATGCTGAGCCTGGAATCGACCAGCAGCCGCATGAGCAATCTCGCCCGGCAGTGGATGAACTTCGGCAAGTTCTACACCTTGGACGAACTGGCCGAGAGCATTGAAGCGGTGACCGCGGACCAGGTTCTGAGCCTGGCCCGGGAGTACTTCAACTCCGAGAAGATCGGACTGGCCATGCTGGGCCGGCTGGAAGGCCTGACGGTAACGCGGGAAGACCTGGCCTGCTGAAGTAATGCGCAGTTGGACCAAAGCACTAATCCTGCTGCTGGCCGCGAGTCTGGGCGCGGCCGCGGCGGATTTTGGAGCCCTGCGGCCGACCGGGTATGTCAACGATTTCGCCAAGGTGCTCGACCCGGCTTCGATTCAGCAGCTTGAGGCCTATTGCGCCCAGGTGCAGAATGCGACGGGTGCGCAGATCGCGCTGGTGACGATTCCCAGCCTGGAAGGCGAACCGATCGAAGACGTCGCCAACGTGCTGTACCGCAAATGGGGCGTAGGCAGCAAAAAGAACAACGAAGGCGTGCTGCTGCTGCTCTCCATCAACGACCGGCGGACGCGCCTGGAGGTGGGCTACGGATTGGAGCCGATCATCCCGGACGGCAATGCCGGCGGGATTCTGCGGGAGATGCGGCCGTCGTTGCGGGCCGGCAACTTCGCCCAGGCGCTGTCCGACGCCGCACGCAGCATTGCCGAGAAAATCGCCCAGGCGAAGGGCGTCCAGATCGGCATGGCTCCGCCGATGCGGCATTCGCGGCCCGGACCAGAGAGCTTTCCGTGGGAAGTGATTCTGGTCGTGGGCGGCCTGATGCTGCTGATGCTTTTCTTCGGCGGCGGCCGCAGCGGCCGTGGCGGCGGGGGGGGCGGTGGCGGCTTCCTGGTGGGCATGATCCTGGGTCAACTGCTGGGCGGCGGCGGATCGCGCACTCGCAGCAGCGGTGGATTTGGGGGCTACGACTCCGGCGACAGTTTTGGCGGATTCGGCGGCGGCGACTCGGGCGGCGGCGGAGCGTCCAGTGACTGGTAAGGGAGGAAACCGATGGAGCCAATGGATCGTTTGCTAAACCAGCTCGTCGAGAAACTCCAGAATGCGCATGGCAAGAACTTGCGGTCGGTCATCCTGTATGGCTCGGGCGCCAGCGGCGACGTGCATGGAGTCTACTCCGACCTGAACGTGATGTGCGTCCTGGACAAGATCGGGCCAAAGGAACTGGAAGCGTCGGAACCGGTCTTCAAATGGTGGCGGGAGAAGGGCAATCCGGCGCCGCTGCTGATGAGCCGCGACGAAGTCCTGACGTCGTCGGACTGCTTCCCCATCGAGTATCACGACATCGCGGAGCGCCACCGCGTGCTGCACGGCGAAGATGTCACCGCCGGGCTGACCATCGACGATGCGTTTTACCGCGCGCAGGTGGAGCACGAGTTGCGTGCCAAGTTGTTGAGACTGCGGCAGAAGGCCGCCGGCGTGCTCAGCGATCGCGACCTGATGCTGAGGCTGATGGCCGATTCGGTATCGACATTCTGTGTGTTGGCCCGCCACGCGTTGCTGTTGGCGGGTCATGCGGCGCCCTGGCCCAAGCGCGAAGTGGTGAGCCAGCTTCGCGAGGCGTTTGGCATAGAAGGGCGCGCGTTCGATATGCTGTTAGGTCTCCGCGAGGGTCAAACCCGGCCCCGCAGCCTGGACCCCAGCAGTCTCTTTTCAACGTACCTTGAAGAGATCGCGGCACTGGTCGCCGTGGTCGATCGACTGGAGCGGTGAGGACTTACCCATGAAGACTGGATTGATTATCGGCGGCATCATCCTGGTGCTCGTGCTGATCATCGGCGGCAAGGCCGCCTCGGCAAACAATGAACTGGTGACGAAGCAGGAGGCGATCCGCGGCGCGTGGTCGCAGGTGGATGTGGCGCTGCAGCGCCGGGCCGACCTGATTCCGAACCTGGTGGAGACGGTGAAGGGCTTCGCTGCCCAGGAGAAGCAGATTCTCGAGACGGTAGCCAATGCCCGCTCGGCGCTGTTGAACGCCAAAACGCCCGGGGAGAAGATTCAGGCCAACCAGGGCCTGGACTCCGCGATCGGCCGCCTGTTGGTGGTGGTCGAGAACTATCCCAACCTGAAGTCCAACGAGAATTTCATGAGGCTCCAGGATGAGCTGGCCGGCACAGAGAACCGCATCGCGGTGGAGCGGCGGAAGTACAACGAAACGGTACAGACGTACAACACGAGCATCGGCCTATTCCCCACCAACCTGTTCGCGGGCATGATGGGCTTCCACCGCAACGATGACTACTTCAAAACGGAGCCAGGCGCCCGGACCGCGCCGGCAGTGAAGTTCTAGAGACTGACCATGAGCACACCCATCTTTCCGAATTACATCGACGGCGCGTGGGTCGAAGGGCCCACTTTCGAGAATCGCAATCCGGCGGATACCAGCGAAGTTGTCGGACTGCATGGCAAGGGTTCGGCTGAGGATATCCAGCGCGCAGCCGAAGCGGCGCAGAACGCGCTGCCGGCGTGGTCTGCCATGAGCGGCCCGGCCCGCGGAGCGCTGCTGTACAAGATCGCCGACATCCTCGACCGGAAGTTTGAACAGATCAGCGCCGAGATGACGCGGGAGGAAGGCAAGACGCTGCCGGAGGCGAAGGGTGAGGTCCGGCGGTCGATCAACATCTTCCGCTACTTCGCGGGCGAGGGCTCACGCATGGCGGGCGTCATGGCCCCCAGCGAACGCGACCGCGTCCACATGTTCGCCCTGCGCAAGCCCGTGGGCGTCGTGGGCCTGATCACGCCGTGGAATTTCCCCAGCGCCATTCCTGCCTGGAAGCTGGCGCCCGCGCTGATCTGCGGCAACACCGTAGTGATGAAGCCGGCCTCGGCCGCTCCGCTCAGCGCCTGGCGCATCATTGAAGCCTGTCACGAGGCGGGCGTCCCCAAGGGCGTCGTGAATTTTGTGGGCGGCAGCGGCGGAACGCTGGGCGCGGCGATCGTGAATGCGAAGCCGATCAAAGCCATCAGCTTCACCGGCTCCTGCGAGATCGGCAACTGGATTCATGCCGAAGCGTCGAAGCGGCACCTGCGCATCCAGCTCGAAATGGGCGGCAAGAACCCCACCATCGTGCTGGCCGACGCCGACTTCGCCTCAGCCGTGGAAAACTGCGTGAACGCGACGTTTTTCTCGACCGGCCAGAAGTGCACCGCCACCTCCCGCGTGATCGTGGAAGAAGGCATCTATGACAAGTTCGTGGCGGCCGTGGTGGAGCGCACGAAGAAGCTGAAAGTCGGCAACGGAATGCAGGCCGGCATCGACATCGGCCCGTGCGTCGACGAAGGCCAGATGAACACGGTGCTGCGTTACATCGAAATCGGCCGCAAGGAGGCCGGTGAACCTTTGTGCGGCGGCAACCGGCTGACGGGTGGCGACTACGACAAGGGCTACTTCGTCGAGCCGACGGTTTTCGCGGATGTCACCGAAGAAATGGTGATTGCGCGGGAAGAGATCTTCGGACCGGTGATGGCTATCCTGAAGGCGCGCGACTTCCAGCACGCGATGCAGTTGGCGAACGGCAGCGATTTCGGGCTCTCTGCCTCGCTGCAGACCACAAACCTTTCGCGCATGTTCGAGTACATTTACGGCATCGAAGCGGGTCTGGTGACGGTGAACCTGCCCAGCGCCGGTGTCGAGTATCAGCTGCCGTTCGGCGGCAGCAAGGACTCGAGCTTCGGACCCAAGGAACAGGGCCCGGCCGCGCTGGAGTTCTATAGCGACCACAAGACCGTTTACATCAAATACTAGGCGATCAGGAAACAGATGAAACTTGGACAAGTTTGGTGGCAGGGCCGCCTGACGGCCGCGTTGTTCGAAGGCGGCCTGGCGCGCCCCATTCCTGGCTACACACTGCGCGAACTGATCGAGCGGTCGGAACGCGATGGCACTCCCCTGACGGAACTGGCCGGCCGCTACGCGGTGCGGGCCGCCGAGCACATTGATCCTGCGATCCCCGTGGAACCGCGCGAGGTGTGGGCCTGCGGCTGTACCTACGAGATGAGCGCCAGCTTCCGCGACGCCGAGCACAATACGCGCGAAGGCTTCTACCGTCACGTGTTCACGGCGGCGCGGCCCGAAATCTTCTTCAAGGGCACATCGCGCGTCTGCGTCGGCACCAATATGCCCATCGGCATCCGGTCCGATTCGAAGTTCACGGCGCCGGAACCGGAATTGGCCGTTCTGCTTGGATCCAAGGGAAAGGTCCTGGGCTACACGCTGGCCAACGACGTCTCGGCCTGGGATATAGAACGCGAGAATCCGCTCTACCTGCCGCAATCGAAGGTGTACACGGCCTGCTGCTCGCTGGGCCCTTGGTTCGTGACTCCGGATGAGTTGAAGGATCCTTATTCGCTGGACATGCGCTGCACCATCCAGCGCGGCGAGCAGACCCTGTTCGACGGCAGCACTTCCACCTCGAAACTCGGCCGTAAGATCGAAACGCTGGTGGAGTACCTGCTGAAGGCCAACGCCGTACCGGCCAGCAGTGTCGTGCTCACGGGCACGGGCATCATTGTGACGCAGGAGGCCGCACTGGCTCCTGGCGATGTGGTGACCATCAGCGCCCCGTCCATCGGGGTGCTGGTGAACGAAGCCGCCATGGTGGAATAGCGGTGACAGGCAGCAGCATCAGGCTCCGCCGGATCCTGGTGGCCCTGGTATTGCTGCTCGCGCCACTGCTGTTCTTCAGCCGGGCGTTGTTCACGCGAACAGCGATTATCCCCTACGACCTGCCTGGGTACCACGTGCCGCAGGCCGGCTATTTCGCACGCTCCCTGGCCGAGGGCCGGCTTCCCTTGTGGGATCCCTACTCCTACTGCGGCATGCCCTTCGCGGCCAACCTGCAGACGCAGGTCTTCTATCCGCCCAACTGGCCGTTCGCGGCGATCAACGCGCTGCTTCACGAGAACAATGTCCACGACGTGCTGGAATGGCTGATCGCGCTGCACATGGCGTTGGCGGGCTGGCTGGCCTACCTGTTGTGCCGACGCCTGCGCCTCGGTTGGTCCGCGGCACTCTTCGGCGGGGTGAGCTACCAGCTTGGCGCTTTCTTCGCCTCCCAGGCGCAGCATCAGGGTGCGGTCTCTGCCGCCGCCTGGATGCCATTGGCCTGGGCCATGGTGTTTGCATTGGCTGAACGGTTCTCGTGGCGCCGGCTGGCCGTGCTGGCGCTGTCTGTCGCGATGATTGTCCTGGCAGGCTTCCCGGCCGTGCTGATGATGGCGATCGCGTCGGCCGGCGTTCTGGCCGTGGGCCTCTTCCTGCTGCGGGGCGCCAGTTGGCGATTGCCGCCCCAAGTGATCATGGGGGGCGTCTGGGGCGCGGCCCTGTCCGCGATCCAACTGGTCCCGGCCAAGGAACTCATCGACTGGAGCACCGCCCACCAACGGACAGACTTCTCCGACATCGGAGGCGGCGGGATCCCGCCAACCGCGTTTGGCGCCCTGGTCTGGCCCAACTGGAACGGCGTCTTCGACTTCTCCACTTACCATCTGCCCTGGAATCCCACGTTCGCTTACTTTTACTGCGGCCTGGCGGGCGCGCTGTTGGCCTGCGCCAGCCTGTGGTGGTGGCGCGCCGCCCGTTGGCAGATCGTGCTGCTGACCGGCACGCTGGCCGCGCTCTTCATGATGGGTGGACACACGCCGTTCATGCGATTTGTCTATCCGCGGCTGCCGCGCATCATCCGCTCGTCCCTCTACGACGAATTCGGCTTGTGCGTGCTGTCGCTGAGCCTGGCCGTGCTGGCTGCCTTCGGCTTCCAAGCCATCCTCGCGCGCCGAACCTGGCAGACGCGGGCAGTTGTCATCTCAATTGCAGTACTGGATCTGTGGTGGGCCGGCGCCGGCCGGCCGATGAACAAGGGAGACATCGGCGACGCTCTGCGCACCTCGGCCCGGGAGTTTGAGGGCAGCCGCAGTGTCGTGACACGGGTTCGAGACCTGACCACGGCTCAATCGCCGCCCTGGCGCATCGATGCGATCGACTCCACACAGATGTGGGGCAATGCGGCGCCCATGCTGGGCATTTACAGTGCCTCCGGTAATGAACCGCTTGCGTCCGAGCGCGTCCTCGCCGTGCGCCGGATCTTCGGCGAGGCGCACGAGTGGGAACGGTACATCCCGGTGAAGACCCCAGCGTCGCCTCTGCTCGACATGCTGAGCCTGCGCTACCTGATCGCCTGGAACGACTCCAAGTCAGAACTCCTGCGGAGCCCGGCCATTCACAAAGTGGATTCCGTAGACGGCCATGCCATCTGGGAGAACGACGACGCCCTGCCGCGATTCACCATCAACGGCAATGTGTACAGGACCTCAAATCTGGCGGAATCCATCGAGCGGCTGCGCTCGCCGGAGTTCCACCCCGCGCGCGAGGTGGTCCTGGAAACCACCGGCGCCCTGCCCGACTTCCAGCCTGAAGCGCGCGGCACCGTCCAGGTCCTGGCCTACCAGCCTGAGTCGCTGTCACTGGCGGTCGAGACCGACCGGCCTGCCCTGATGGTGTCCTCCGAAGCGTTCTATCCCGGCTGGCACGCCAAAGTGGACGGCCGGCCAGTTCCACTGTTGATGGTCAACGCGGCATTTCGCGGTGTCGCCGTCGGACCTGGAAAGCACCAGGTGGAGATGACCTATGCACCGGCCTCCTTCCGCATCGGCCTGGCCGTCACGGCAGTAGCCCTGCTTCTGGCACTGCTCGCCCTGCGGCGTCCCGCATGAGCGGCTACTCTTCGGCCATGTCTTCGAGTTGCTCAGCCTCGGCGGCGTAGCGCTTCAGCACACGGATGGAAGGGCTCGTCGAGAACCCGGCCTGTCGTAAGCGACGGAACACCGAGGCCAGCTTAGCTGGCTCCTGCAGCAGCGCGCCCAAGTCCTGGTTGCGGTATTTGCGCTCCAGCCACTGCTCCACTAACACGACTTCGTCGGTCCCGGCGTAGGCCTCCAATGCCGCCTTCTCCGCGACTTTGGGTGCCACTTTCTTGCGCATGAGGTCGGAGAGTACGCGCTGCTTGCCGACCGCCCCACTGCCGGCTCGGGTCTCCGCAAAGTGGCCGGCATAGCGCTGATCGTTCAGCGCGCCATACTCCTTCAACTGCAGGACAATATCGTCGATCGAGGCGGGGTCGGCGGCACGAAGGCGAAGCTTCGCCTTGAACTCACCGATGGAAAGCGCTCGCGACGAGAGCAGTTTCATGGCGTAATGGCGCAACTCGTCAGCATCGAGTTTGCGCGGCTGTTTGATAGGCATGGGCCTGTACTCATTGTGCGTGGAGTACACTGTAAGCAGCAAGGAGCACTCATGGAAGACGACAAGAAGTTCTGCTTATTTTTCTGCGCGAGAAGGCCGACGAAGGCTAAGGATTACGTCAAGCGCCGCAGCGAGGACCTCAAAGACTCGGCCACTGATCTGCTCGATAAGAGCAAGCAGGCCATTGCCCGGCAGAAGGAACAACTGGCGGCCGCGGTCGAAGCGGGCCGTTCAGCATATCGGGAAAAGGTCGAAGCCGTAACTCCGCTAACCGACCAGGGCGACGAGATTATCGAAGGCGTGTAATCGCGCATGCAATCGGACGCGGCTTTTTATTTGATGGCGGGCGCCGTCTCGATCTCGAGCATCGCGCTCCTGATGAACGCGCTCGCCTCGCTCGGCATCTACCGTACGGTGAAGAAGCTGCAGCAGGACGTCTCGCCCCTCATTCCTGAGGCAAAGGAGACTCTGGCTCAGGCCCAGAAAGTGATGACCGAGGCCACACGCGACGTGAAGGAAATCACGACGCAGGCCCGGGATATCATGCAGGCAATCGATTCTCAGCTTACCCACCTGGACAACGCGCGGCAGGAGCTGTCGACTCACCTGCGCATCCAGGGTGAACGGGTGGAACTGGTCGTCGAAGACGTACTGATGCGCGTGCAGGATGTCGTTTCCGTGGTGCATGGCGGGGTGCTGCGTCCGGTGCGCGAAGTCAGCGGTGTAGTGGCTGGAGTGAAAGCCGCCGTCCAGACATTTCTGCGGGGCCGCAGACCCACCGTCGACCGGGCCACGCACGACGAAGAGATGTTTATCTGATCGGGCGCCTGCCCAGCGCGGGCGCCCGTCCGTCCCCCTCAGCTTGACCGCCCGGCGCCACCGTGCCCACCGGCGGACCTCCGTAACATCTAACACCCCCCGCTGCCACTCGACAAAGCGGCGGCATACACTGGATGCGTGCTTCTGCGTGTCTGCCTGCTCCTACTCGCCCTGATTCCGGGGATCTTCGCCGAAACCGCGGCCTCGCTCGGCGCAGCCGTCCGCGAAATGACCCTGGATCCCGATGCCTGCTACCGCGTCCGCGATCTCAGCCTGCAGCGCGACGACACGAGGATCTACCTCACAGACGGGTTTCTCATCTTCGGCAAGCCCGTCGCGGGCCGGCGCGTGGTCGCCATCTACTATGCGGCGGAACCCTCCGACGACGCCGAGATGATCGTGCGCCCGCCCAATCGAAGCGAGCGCCTCTCGCTCTCGATGGCCACCGAGTCGCCCAATCTGGATGAACACTTCCGGTCCGCTCTGCTGATCTTCACGGATGACACAGCCGAGGAGTTCCTGAAGGCCATTCGCGACGGCGTCCCCAAGCCGAACCCTGAGATGGGTTTGATCATCGCCAGCCGGCTCGACAGCACCGTCAGAAACCTGTGCACCAGCTTCCAGGTCCGCATCGTTCTCGACCTGCTGTCCAAGCAGCCCGAACGCGGCCTCTTCTACGCGGCGATCACCGGCAAAAACCCTCGACAACTTCGACTTCATGTACGACGCCACCTTACCCGAGGAGACCATTCTCGGGCGGGTCTCCAACAAGGGCGTCCTGGGTTTCGATGTCTGGACGAGCTTCCAGAACCGCAAGCATCGCCAGGGACAGGAGCCGATTCGCGAGGATGTCGTGATGGAGAACTACCGCATCGACGCCAAATTGCAGCCGGACCTCCGCCTCGATGTGGTCACCCGCGTCACCGCCCGGCCCCAGCAACGCGTCTCCGGCGCAATGTCGTTTGAACTGGCGCCGGAAATGGAGGTGTCGGCCGTCAAGGTTGACGGACAACCCGTTGGAAATCTACCGCCGGGAGTCCATGCGCGCCAACCTGATCGCCAGCCGCACCAACGATCCGTTCCTGGTGATCCTGGCGCAACCCCTGGAGCCAGGCACTTCCCATGAATTTGAGTTCGTGCACAGCGGCAAGGTCATCCGGCCCGCCGGCAACAATGTCCTTTTATGTCGCTGCCCGCACCAACTGGTTCCCCTCCCACGGGTACGGCTTTACGAATTTCGACATCACCTTCCGCGTGCCGAAGGAACTGCGGGTGGTGGCGACAGGTGACATCGGCGAAGAGAAGGAAGAGGGGGAATTTCGCATCGTGCGGCGCCGCACCAGCACGCCGGTCCGCCTGGCCGGCTTCAACGTAGGCGCCTATGAGAATGCGGGCGTCACCCGTGGCGGCTTCGAAGTCCAGGTCTACGCCAATCGCACGGTGGAAACCGCGCTGCAGGCGCGGCCCAACACCATTGTGCTTCCCCCTGCTTTGGCACGCACCATGGGCGGACACACCGCGCGTGTCTCTGAGGTGGTAACGAACCAGCCCGGGCCAACACCCAACCCACAGGCCCGCCTGCGTGAGCTAGCCACCGAGATCGCATCGTCACTGGAATGGATGTCATCGCAATTCGGACCGCCGCCGCTGAAGATGCTCACAGCCTCCCCCATTCCCGGCAACTTCGGACAAGGCTTCCCGGGCCTGCTGTACCTCTCCACCATCTCCTTCCTGAGCGAAAAGGAGCGCCCGGCGAGTCTGCAAAGCGAGAGGCAGCACACGTTCTACTCCGAAATCCTGCACGCCCACGAGACCGCCCATCAATGGTGGGGCAATCTCGTCACCGCCGCCACTTATCACGATGAGTGGCTGATGGAGGCTTTCGCGAACTACTCCGCCCTGCTGATCCTGGAGCGCAAGAAAGGCCCCAAGGCGCTGGAAACGACGTTGGACGAGTACAAAGCCGAAATGCGGATGCTATCGGGCACAGGCAAATCGGCCATCCCGGTGGAATCGACCGGCCCCATTACCTGGGGCATGCGCATGCGCACCGATGCGCCGCTGGATCCCTGGCGGATCATCGTCTACAACAAAGGCTCCTGGATTCTCCACATGCTGCGCCGCCGCATGGGCGACACGAACTTCCTCGCAATGATGGGCGCCATTCGCAAGCGCTACTCATACCAGCCGTTCAATACCGATCAGTTCAGGCTCATCGCAGCCGAGTTCTCGCCCAAAGGCATACCCGACTCCACACTCGACAACTTCTTCGACAACTGGGTCTATTCCACCGGAGTGCCCACTCTCGAGGTCTCCAGCAGCGTGAAAGGCAAAGCACCCCAGATCCAGCTCTCCGTCACTGTCAGGCAAACCGGAGTCACCGATGAGTTTGGCGTCGATTTACCCGTCGAAGTCCGGATCCCCGGCCAGGCGCAGCCCATTGTGAAGTGGATCCGCACCGGGCCGGACCCCACCACGTTCACCATGAAGTTGAAGGCCGCGCCGACAAAGGTGGAGCTTGCACCCGGAGCCGGAGTCCTCGCCTTCCGCAAGTAGCCTCAGCCTTTGCGGGCCTGCGCCACCGCCTCGGCGATACGTTCCATCTCGCTGCGCGACCCCAGCATGACCGTCTGCGGCAGCCATACCGCTTCACGGCACAGCCGCTCGTTCACCGGGCATTCATTCTGCTCCAGCCACTGCTTCATGCGCTTCTGCCCGTAGATGCGCGTGTAGTGCCGGCCCTCCATCATCTTCAGCAGGAACGGCTCCTTGTTCAGCGGGGTATACCCGCTGGACGCCGAGACGCCCTTGCCGCCCAGCGCCTTCAGGAACTGGGCCCGCGGTACGCCAGCGTCTTCCAGATACCGGAACATGAACAGGTGCCAGGCATTCCTGGTGCAGCCCTCGTGCAGCCGGGCAGGCTGTACGCCCGGAATCTTCGCCAGCATCCCGGCCAGATAGCGCGCATTCTCCTCACGGACTCGCGACTGCGCTTCCAGGCGCGTCATCTGCGCCAGCAGGATTACTGCCTGGAACTCAGTCATCCGCAGGTTCGCGCCGTTGCGCGAGTAGGCCAGGCCCGATCCCACTTCCTTCGGCCGGCCATTCGTGTGAAACGCGTAGGCGCGATTCGCCAGCTCTTCGTCGTTCGTGATCAGCGCTCCGCCTTCGCCACAATTGAGGTTCTTTGAAGCCTGGAAGCTGAAGCATCCACAATCGCCCAACGACCCCACCTTGCGGCCCTTCCATTCACCCAGGTGCGCCTGGCAGGCGTCCTCCACCAGCTTCAGGTTCCGCCTCCGCGCAAAGTTCATGACTGCATCCAGGTCCACGGCAGCGCCGCCCAGATGCACAGGCATCACGGCGATGCACTCCTGCGTGTACGCCGTGTCGAGCTTCGTCGCGTCCATCTGGAAGGTTTCGATATCAGAGTCGACGAAGATGGGCAGGGCATGCTGCATCAGCAGCACGTTCAACGTAGCCACAAACGTATACGGGGGCAGCAGCACCGCATCGCCCGGCCCGACGTCGATGGAGTTCAGCGCCGCAATCAGCGCGCTGGTCCCGTTCATCGTGGCCAGGCAATACTTGGCGCCCGTCAGCGCCGCATACTTCTCTTCAAAATCCAACACCTTGCGTCCACCCGACGACCGGCTCCAACGGCCGCTGCGCAGGGCTTCCAGGACAGACGACTCTTCCAACGGGCCGAAAACAGGCCAGGAGGGACGCTCATTGGGCGCCATGGCACTGGCCATCAAGGCTCTGCGACTCACTCGCGTACTCATGGCTAATCATCCTAGCGCCAATCGTTCACAATGAGAAACAGCCATGAAAGCCGCGATGCCGAAGGGGCTGGCCCAGCTCGAACAAGAGATCATCCAGTGCGAGCACTGCCCGCGCTTGCGGGAATACTGCCAGGAAGTCGCGCGCGTCAAACGCCGCGCCTATCTTGATTGGGACTACTGGGGGCGGCCAGTACCCGGCTTCGGCGATCCGCGCGCCCAGGTATTCATCCTGGGTCTCGCGCCCGCTGCCCACGGCGCCAACCGGACGGGCCGCGTCTTCACCGGCGACCGCTCCGGCTACTGGCTCTACCGCGCCCTCCACCAGACCGGTTTCGCCAACCAGCCCTCCAGCGACCATCGCGGCGACGGCCTCCAGTTGACCAACGCCTGGGTCAGCGCCAGTGTCCGCTGCGCGCCGCCAGACAACAAACCCACTCCGCAGGAGATCGTCGCCTGCCGTGTGTATCTCGACCAGGAACTCGTCCTGATAAAGCAGGTGAAAGTCGTGGTGGCTCTCGGCCGCCTGGCCTTTGACAACTACCTTGGCAAGCGCCGCTCGAAATTCGAGTTCAAGCATGACGGCGAATTCCATCTCGGTGCGGGTGAGCCCATCCTGATCAGTTCCTATCACCCCAGCCAGCAGAACACCTCCACGGGGAAACTCACGGAACCCATGCTGCGTGCCGTGTTCGAGCGTGCTCAGAGGCTGGTGGCATGACACGCCGCTCCCTCCTTCTTATGCTGGCTGCCTTGCCCTGCCGCGCGGCGGACTTCACCACCGAGCAGTGGTCCGCCATCGGGCAGATCTACGCAAAAACCCTCGCCCACCCGTTCCTTAAGGGCCTCTCCGACGGAACCCTGCCGCGGGAGTGCTTCCAGTTCTACCTCATCCAGGACAGCCTCTACCTGCGCGCATTCGCGCAGGCCTTGAATCTTCTAGCCGCGAAGGCGCCCCGCGAGGACTGGTCGCTCACCCTCGCCCAGCACTCCATTGACACCCTCAAAGAGGAGCGCCGTATGCATCAGGTGGTGCTGGCCTCCTATGGCGTCACCCCTGCCATGGCCGCCGCCGCGGAGATGGCCCCCACCAATGCCGCCTACACGAACCACCTGCTGGCTGCCGTCCAGCGCCTCACTTTCTCCGAGGGTCTGTCCGCGATGCTCCCCTGCTACTGGATCTATTGGGAAGTGGGCAAGCAACTGGTGCGCCAGGGCTCGCGAAACAAAGACTACCAGCGCTGGATCGACAATTACGCAGGCGAGGAGTACGCCACCACGGTCCGCCAGGTGCTCGCCATGATGAACGAATCGGCGTCCCAGGCATCGCCCGATCAGCGCCGGGAAGCCCTGCGGTTATTCGTCCGCAGCGCCCGTTACGAATACCTCTTCTGGGACATGGCCTGGCGCCGCGAACAGTGGCAGCCGTAACTCCGCGAACAAACAGGACATTTTACTCCCGGTTTAACGGGCCTACAATGAGGGCATGGCTCGAGGCTGGGAGAGTAAATCGATTGAATCCCAGATGGAGGACGTCGGCAAACGGCGCTCCGGCCACGCTGACACCCCACCTATGACAGACGAAGAGCGTAAACACCAGGCCCGGTACAACCAACTGCAGCTGAGCCGGACCCGTATCCAGCAGGAGATGATCACCGCCTGCAACACACGTTTTCGCATGCAACTGGAGCGTGAGTTAGCCTTTCTCGACGAAGAACTGCAAAAATTAAAGACCTAACCGGCTCATGCCCCGATTTATCGAACTCAGCCATCCCATCATCGAAGGGATGAAGACCTTTCCCGGCCTGCCGGGCCCGCAGGCCGTCCTCCTCTTCGACCACGCCGGCTCGCGCCGCAAGTACAAGAATCAGTCGGAGTTCCTCATCGCCTCCCTGCACCTCTGCGGCAACACCGGCACCTACGTCGACTCCCCTTACCACCGCTTTCCCGATGCGCCGGACCTCTCCGAACTGCCGCTCGACCGTCTGGCCGACCTCGAAATCGTCAAAGTCGACGCACGCCAGAACCTGGGCCGCGGCATCGGCCCCCACCTGTTTCAGGATCTCGATCTGCAAGGCAAGGCCGTCCTCGTGCAGACCGGCTGGGACCAGCACTGGAACAAGGAAGAATACTTCGAGCCCAATCCCTTCCTCAACGAGGAT
Source organism: Paludibaculum fermentans (assembly GCF_015277775.1). Classification (NCBI taxonomy): domain Bacteria; kingdom Pseudomonadati; phylum Acidobacteriota; class Terriglobia; order Bryobacterales; family Bryobacteraceae; genus Paludibaculum; species Paludibaculum fermentans. The sequence continues at coordinate 6,709,216 of NZ_CP063849.1, read as the reverse complement.
GCGTGCCTCTACCTGGTCGAGGCCGGAGCAGTCTTCGTCGGAATCGACTCCGTCAACATCGACGACATGGGCGATCTGCGCCGCCCCGCCCACACGGTCCTGCTCGGCAATGGCATCCCCATCTGCGAACACATGACCAATCTGGAAGCCGTCGCCACCAACGAAGGCCGCCTCCACGCCGTGCCCATTGCCTGGAAAGGCGGAGCCACCTTCCCGGTCCGCGCGTACATCGTCCTGCCCGAGTAATCCTTAGCCACCCGACATTGGTATCCTGTTTACTCGATGCGGGCCCGCCTGGAGCAATACTTCCAATTTCAGGAACTCGGTACGAACTGGCGCACCGAGATCCTGGCCGGTGTGACGACCTTCGTCACTATGGCCTACATCATCTTCGTCAACCCCTCCATCCTGCATGAGACCGGCATGCCCGCCACGGCTGTCACCGCAGCCACCTGCCTTGCTGCCGCCATCGGCTGCCTGCTGATGGGCATCGTCGCCCGCTATCCCATCGCCCTCGCACCCGGCATGGGCCTCAACGCCTACTTCACTTACACCGTCTGCCTCGGCATGCACGTGCCCTGGCAGGTCGCCCTCGGCGCGGTCTTCCTCTCCGGCATCATCTTCCTGCTGCTCACCGCGCTGGGCATCCGGCAACTGATCCTCGAATCGATCCCACGCGAACTCTACGCAGCCGTCGCCGTCGGCATCGGCCTCTTCATCGCCTTCATCGGCTTCCGCAACGCAGGCATCATCAAGGCCGATCCGGCCACCCTCGTGAGTCTCGGCAACCTCCGCGACCCCGGCACCCTCGTCGCCCTCTTCGGACTCATCCTCATCGCCGGACTCATGACGTGGGGCGTGCGCGCCGCCATGCTCATCGGGATCCTGGCCACCACCCTGCTGGGCGCCCTCACCGGATTGGTCCGCTGGAACCCGCAGGCCTACTCGCCGGCCGACCTCTCCGCGACGTTCTTCCAACTCGACCTCGCCGGCACCATGAAACTCGGCCTCCTCGAGATTGTGTTTGTCTTTCTGTTCGTCGACCTCTTCGACAACATTGGCACCCTCGTCGCCGTCGGGACACGCGCCGGTCTCTTTGATCGCGACGGCCACATCCCCCGCGTCAATCGCATCCTCACCGCCGATGCCATCGCCTCCACCGCCGGAGCCCTCTGCGGCACCTCCACCGTCGTCAGCTACATCGAGAGCGCGGCCGGAGTCGTGGCTGGAGGCCGCAGCGGTTTTACGGCCGTCGTCTGCGGCCTCCTCTTCCTGGTCGCCCTCTTCATCGCGCCGCTGTTCGGCGTCATCCCGGCCCAGGCCACCGCCCCGGCGCTCATCATCGTCGGCGCGCTCATGCTCACCCACACAGAAGACATCGAGTGGAACAAACCCGTCGTGGCCATCCCCGCCTTCCTCACGCTGGCCGCCATTCCGCTCACGTTCAGCATCGCCAACGGTCTCGCCTTCGGCTTTACCTCGCATACCCTGCTGCGCGTCATCGCCGGCGAGTGGCGCAAGGTCAACTGGCTCGTCTACGTCCTGACGGCTCTGTTTCTGCTGCGGTTCTTCTATCTCGGAAAGGGATAACCATGACAGTCACTCGCCGCACCCTGCTGGCCGCGCTGGCCGGCGGCGCCGCCGCCTCCGCCAAGTCCTCGCCGGACCTGCTCATCCAGGGCGCGCTCGACAGCGAGCTCGGCCCCCTGCTCGAATCCCTTGTGGGCCGCAGGGAGGTCCGCCTACATGCCTGGACCTTCTGGACCGGCCGCATCGGCCGCCAGAACCTCGTCCTTTCGCGCACCGATATGGGACCCATCAACGCTGCCGCCGTCACCACGCTGGGGATCCGCGAGTTCCAGCCTCGCGCCATCATCAACCAGGGCACGGCCGGCGGCCACAATCGCAGCCTCAAGCTCTGGGACATCGTCTTGGGCGAGAAGACCACCGACTATGCGGCTTTCAGCGCCGTGCACGCCGACCCCGGCCAAGGCCAAAATCCGGCCAACTGGAAGCCCGTCCCGCACCGCATCCGGGCCAACGGCGGCGACCCCGTCGCGTTCCCCTCATTCATCGGCGACGCCCGCCTGCTTTCCGTGGCGGAGAGAATCCAGAACCCGCGCGGCCGGGTCGTCCGAGGCAACGTCGGTTCCGCCTATCAGTTCAATCGCCAGATCGACCACATCGACTGGCTGCACAGAACCTACGGCACCGACTCAGAGGACATGGAAAGCGCCTACTCCGCTGGAGCCGCCCTCGCCATGGGCGTACCCTTCCTGGCCATCCGCATCATCTCCGACACCGAATGGGAACACCCCACCTTCGAGAAGATCGCCGGTCAGTACTGCGCTGAATTCGTGGTCAACGTCGTGAAGTCGCTCTAGCATACAGAGCCGCGAACGTGAGTGAGCGGATAGCCTTGATGCGTCCCCATTCAGCTTCTACAGGCGCGCCAACCCTCAACCCTCCCGCTCCAGCACCTGCATCAGTGCGCGGATATACCCATAGCAGAACGCGAACGCCATCAACCCGCCCGTGTCCCCCTCGATGTGCGGTACGTGATCCGGCATCAGCATCCCGTCGTAGCCCACATCCCGATAGGCCCGGATCGCATTCAGGAAGTTCACGTCGCCGTTATCCGGGAAGGTCTCGCGGAAGTCCAGGAACTTGCCTTGGATGTTCCTGAAGTGCACGTTGAAGATCTTCTTGCGGGTACCGAAGTACTTAATGACGTCGCCGATCTCGCGATTGGGGTCTTCGAGCATCTCAGTCACCGTACCCTGGCAGAAGTTCAGGCCATGATACGGATTCTCGCGGATCGAGACAAACCGTTTCAGACCATCCACGGAACCCAGCACAGTCTCGACGCCCTTGAAGCCCTTGCCCTTCGGCATCCCGGGATCGTGGGGATGGCAGGCGATCTTGACCTTGTGCTCCGCCGCGACCGGCACCACGCGGTCGAGGAACCAGGTAATCCTCTCCCAATACAGATCGGCCGACATCGGAGCCGCCGCGCTGGGAGGATCCTGTTTCCCCTCCGAGTACTTGAAGGTGCTGTACTGCGCCCCGCCCCGGCCGGTAGTAGGCGCGGTCCGCACCACGCCGAGAATACTCATGTTGTATTTCACAGAGGGGATGCCGGCCAGTGCGCAATTGCGGATCATCTGGCAAATCTCATCCACGGCCTTCTCGCGGGCAGGGGACTGCCCCAGCAGGAGGCTGGGGTACTCCGCCTTCTCGATGACGCTGGAACTGAGCGGCAGCGGCACCATGGCCAATTGAATGCCGGTAGCCTCAACACTCTCCTTGAGCCGTTTGAGCGAATCCACGCTCCACTTCTCGTCGAGCTTCCGCGACGGCAGCGTACTGCAGATATGAGTGATCCCCAGCGGAGCAATCATCCGCAGATAAGCCGGATCCGAGTTGTTCTGGGTCCCCAGCTTCATCAGCATAGGCAGCTTCTTAGCCGCGGGAGCAGCAAGGGCCGGAATCTGCTGAGCCGCCGCCAGAGCCGCGGAAGAGAGGAGGAGTGTGCGCCGCTTCATTGTTGTCGTAAGCATCATATCCGGATTTCGATACCGCCGAGGCACACCCGACCCAAGGCGCGAAAGCCTGACTGTTCAACCGGATGGACTCCGGGTGAATGGTTCGATTCTGGTGGACCGGTTGAATGGAGGGACCTGCCCATCAAGCATGAATGCAAGAGAGTCGTCAGCCTGAGCCGTCGGCGTTTACAGCTAACTTGCTTCACTGCGAATCACCTGAATCCCAGTAGCGCTCCTAAATTCAGATTACTCATTCACTTACAGCCTATTAACAAGCAACGTCTATGTCTGCGGGAGTCTACAACTGCACCAAAAAGTATTGACAGAAGTCACAGATCTTCGTAGAGTATTACCTATCAAAAGGTAGCCAGGGATCTATCGATTACCTTGGCTTCAGAGGGGACTTAGGTTATGTCAACACTGAGGGTATTTCTGTCTCTAGCGCTCTGCGCAGTGCTGAGCTCCGCACAGGTGGCAACTTCTCGACTGGACGGATCTGTCCAGGACGAGAGTGGGGCCGTGGTTCCCGGTGCGAAAATCGTCGTTCTTAACGAGAAGACGCAGGTGCGCGCCGATGGGGTCACCAGTCCCGACGGTCTGTTCATCTTCCCTTCACTCCAGCCCGGAATCTACACCATCAGCGTCGAGGCCCCCGGCTTCCGCAAGGCGGTCGCCAGCGGTGTCGAGCTGAACGTCTCTGTGGCCACCACCCAGCGCTTCAAACTTGAAGTCGGCCAGGTGACCGAGAGCGTGGTCGTGGAGGCTGAAGCCGCCCGTGTCCAGACAACAGATGCGCAGATGGGTCGCTCCATCACCATGCGCGACATTGACACACTGCCCCAATTGGGCCGCAGCCCGGTGGCTCTCGCAGTCTTTCAGCCCGGCGTCCAGATCGATCCCAGCGACACGACGTTTTCCCGTGTCAACGGCACGCGCCAAGGCAGCAACAACACCACCTTGGACGGCATCGACGTAAACGACGCCGTGACGCCGCGTCTTGGCTTATCCATGACGGCGAACAATACCGACTCCGTCGGCGAATTCCGTGTCATCACAAACGGCGCCAAGGCTGAGTATGGCCGCAACGCCGGTGGCCAGGTGGAACTCATCACCCGCTCCGGCAACAACCAGTTCCATGGCAACTTGTTCGACTACCTCCGCAACACCAAGCTCAACGCCAACAATTTCTTTAACAACACATCCGGCGTCGCGCGGCCGAAGTACATCCAGAATCTGTTCGGTGGCTCCTTCGGCGGACCGGTCAAGAAGGGCAAAACGTTCTTCTTCTTCAACTACCAGGGCAGCCGCGTCTCCCAGGAAGTAGTCCGCAACCGCACGGTCCTCACTCCTGAAGCCAAGGCCGGCATTTTCCGTTGGCGCGCCCCCAACAGCACTGCGATCTCGTCCTTCAACATCGCCCAGAACGACCCGCGCGGCAAGGGCGTCGACTCTGAGATGGCTAAGATCTTCAAGATATTGCCCGACCCGAACAACTTTGATACCGGTGACGGCCTAAACACCGCGGGATTCCGGTTCAATAATCCTGCCGGCAGCCGCAACAATGCCTACACCGGTAAGGTGGACCACAACCTGACGGAGAATCACCACCTCTTCTTCCGCTATAGCTGGTTTCGCACCTACTCCATCGACTCCCTGAACTCCGCGGACGCCACATTTCCCGGCTTCCCCCAGGGCGCCCAGGGCGGCGTGCGGTGGGGCTTCTCGGCCGGTTCGGATTGGGTGCTGACCCCGACACTGGTGAACGAGTTGCGCGTCGGCCATCAGAGCGCCAACTCCGACTTTCTGCGGCCCGGGCGTCTTCAGGGTCCTACCATCATCTCCAACCTGTTCACGGATCCCTATAACGCCGGCTTTGCCCAGGGCCGCAATGCCCCCGTGGATGAGGTCACCGACAACCTGACCAAGGTGATGGGCAACCACACCTTCAAGTTCGGCGGCCAATACCGCCGTACCAAGCAGTGGGGTTACAACGACCAGGGCATCTACCCGAATGTCACCACCGCGACCACCCTCGGCAATACGGTGCCCGCCAACATTGGACCGACAGTCGCCAGCGGCGCCATCTCCTCGGGCAACCGCCAGACCTTCGAGAGTCTCTACAACGACGTCCTGGGCCGGATGAATCAGGTCATTCAGACGTACTATAGCGATCTGACCACCTTCCAGAAGCCTGGCACGCCCCGGGTCCGCACCTTCAACTTCAACGAACAGGGCTACTTCGCCCAGGACGATTGGAAGATTCGCCGCAACCTGACCCTCAACTTCGGCTTGCGTTGGGAATACTCCAGCGTTCCGTCGGAGGCCAACGGCCAGCAGGGAATTATCGATCAGGCAGCCAAAATCAACTCGGTCAGCCAGATCGCCAACTTCGCCGTGGCCAAGTCGGGCGCCTGGTACAACAACGATTTCAATAACTTCGCACCCCGCTTCGGTTTCGCCTGGGACGTGAAGGGCGATGGCAAGACCGCCGTTCGCGGCAGCTACGGCATCTTCTTTGATCGCATCATCGGCGCCACCACCAGTTCGGTCGACGGGGCCACACCCGGCTTCTCGCAGACTGGGCTGACCACCCCGAATGCAAACGGCACAGACGTTCGCCTGGCGGACGGAATCCCGCTGGCCACCCAGCCCTCCGCCCCGGATCTCGTGCTCCCCAATAACCGCCAGAACACGATCTCAGTTTTCGATCCCAATCTGCGCACCGGATACACCAGCCAGTTCAGTCTGAATGTGCAGCGTGAACTGATGCGCAACACCATCGTCGAAGTCGCGTACGTGGGCAGCAGCGGCATCAAGCTGTTCATGAACGTAAACCAGAATCAGCAGCGGGTGTACGGTGACTTCCTCAGCGCCTTCAAGGAGCTGCAGGCATTCCAAACCAATTCGTCCGCGCCGATCTCGGCCAACAACACACTGGTCAGGATTTTCGGCACCCCCGCCTCCGCAATCTCCAGCCTGGGTGCCGCCAATTTCACTCAGGGCCTCGTCGGCACCGCTGCGAGCAACCTGGACCGCAACTTCAATAACCGCTACAGCGCCGCCGGTGTGTCAGACTTCTACCTGCGCAACTACCCGCAGTACATCGAACTCCGGCAAGGCACCAACAACGGCCGCTCCTATTACAACTCCTTCCAATTCAGCGTGCGCCGCAAGATGAGCGCCCTGCAGGTGTTCGCCAACTACACTTTCAGCAAGAGCATCGACAACGGTTCCGCTGAAGGGAATGGCTACACCGCTCCGATCGACAGCTTTAACCTGGCGCTCAATCGCGCCCGCAGCGACTTCGACCGGCCCCACTCGTTCAATGCCTCCGCCACTTTCATCGTCCCGTTCGGCAAGGGCAAGCGCTTCGGCACCGACATGCCCCGGTGGCTCGATACCGCCGTCGGTGGCTGGGAGCTGGGTGGCCTGATGATCTGGCAAAGCGGCTCGGTCTATACCGTTAGCTCCGCCCGCACGACAACCAACGGCGCAGTCAACACCTGGGCCAACTACACCGGCAGCCGGAACATCGGCAGCATCGACCGGCGCGGAGGAGGTGTCTTCTTCCTCACCAGTGAGGAAGCGGGGCGCTTCTCCTTCCCCGTCGCCGGCGAACTCGGCAGCAGCGGCAGAAACGCCTTCCGCGGGCCTCGCTACTTCAACATAGACATGTCCCTGGTGAAGCGGTTCAGGATCTCTGAAACCCACGTGGTCACGTTCCGTGCCGAAGGCTACAACACGCTCAATAACGTCAACTTCGCCAACCCCAGTGTGTCCCTGACCGCACTGGCCAACTTCGGCAGGATCAGCGCCACCACGGGGAGTCCTCGTATTTATCAGATGGCACTCCGCTACGACTTCTGATTCAACACTGGCCCCTTCACTTGCGGGATACCCCTCACCGGGGGTATCCCGTTTTTCGTTTGAGAGGTGGAGTGGGTGGGACGACACTGTCAGACGCACTGCTGAGGTGGGGGTAATCCCCCACTCGCGCTCCCTATGCCGCTAAACTATTGAATTTAAATGGCTGTTGCGTGGTCCCCGAATTGCATACAAAACTGTATGACCGCGCCAGCCATCCCCTCCATCGCGAATCCAAGGCTGGTCTTCTGGGAACTCACCACCGGATGCAACCTCCGCTGCATCCATTGCCGCGCCAGTGCTACTGAATTGATGAGCCCAGACGACCTCTCCACCAAGGAATGTTTGGACATCGTCGACCAACTTGCGGCATATGCCCCATTCATCCTGGTCCTCAGCGGCGGTGAACCCCTCTGGCGCCGCGATGTCTTTGATATTGCTAAGCGAGCGGTCTCCCACGGCATCCGCGTAGCCCTCGCCACCAACGGCACCCTCGTTGACGAAGCCATGGCCGATCGCATCAAGGATGCCGGCATCGTTCGCGTCGCCATCAGTCTCGACGGGGCCGACCAGGGCACCCACGACGCCTTTCGTGGTCACGATGGGGCTTATGACGCAGCAATCCGCGGCATCAAGCACCTGCAGAACCTGGGGATTTCCACCCAGATCAACACCACTGTCTCCAAACACAATGCCCACCAACTGCCCGAGATGGTTGAACTGGCCAAGAGCCTGAAGGTCGACGCCTTCCACCTCTTCCTGCTGGTTCCCGTGGGTTGCGGGCTCACCATCGCGGAAGACCAGTCGGTCACCGGCGCCGACGCCGAGCGCATTCTGAATTGGTTCTACGATCGCAATCTGGACTCCGGCATGGAGATGAAGGCGACCTGCGCTCCGCAGTATTACCGCATCGCCCGCCAGCGCCGGGCCGAATCCCGCCGCGCCGGGGAGGCCGTACCCGCCCAGATGCCGCACCCCCAGCACGCCGGACATCCCCAAAAGGGCGGCCACCCCACAGATCTGAATCAGATGACCCGCGGCTGCCTCGCCGCCTCCGGCGTCTGTTTCATCTCGCACCGCGGCTCCGTCCAGCCCTGCGGCTACTTGCCCCTGGAGGCCGGCGACCTCCGCCGCCAGACTTTTGAGGAGGTCTGGAGCGGTTCCGAACTCTTCAAGGACCTGCGCGACCTGAACAATCTGGACGGGAAGTGCGGCTATTGCGAATTTAAACAGGTTTGTATGGGTTGCCGGGCGCGCGCGTTCGGCGTCACCGGCGACTATCACGCCGAAGAGCCCTTCTGCATCTACGAGCCGAATCCCCAGCGGAAGGAGGCCATCGGAGCACCATGGCAAGCCTAGCCCTCCATCAACCAACGCCCCATATCTGCCGCAACCGCCACGTGATGGTGGTCTGTACCGGGGAATCCTGCAAGAACGCCGGCGCCGCGGAACTACTCCACGACTTGAAGCACCACCACGAACACGCCACTGGCGACCTGCGCATCAGCGAGTCGAAATGCCTCCACCGCTGCCAGGCCGCTCCCGCCATGGTGGAGGACGGCCGGGTCATGGGATGGATGAGCCGCATGCGGCTCAAGCTGGAACTGTTGCGCCTCGGGCTGCTCAACTAGCGCGGGCCGATATCGACCTTCATCGAGTTGCCATTGTCGCGCGTCGGCGGGCGGCGCCGGTCCACGCGGGTGCCGGAGATCGCCACCAGTGTCAAGGCCTCGCCATGCGGTTCCGGGTAGAGATCAGCCACCACTGGCTCCAGCCCCTGTTCGATCAACTGCTTTTCTTTTTCAGTGACATAGCCGATGAAGATCACTTCGCCGTCGGCTCGTTTGTGTACCTCAAAGCACTCAAAAATGGGCTTGATGAACAACGGGATCTCGTTGGTGGCCGGAGCGCCGGTGAAACCGTAAACTCCATTCGGCAGATGCCGGATGGCTGTCCCCTCTTCCTGGGCGGTGACGATTCTGAGCTGATTCGCTTCCCGCAGCGCCTGCCGTTCCGGCGCCAGTGCAATGTGTTGAACCTGTGACATAAACGCGTGTTTCCTAGATAAATTATCATTCAAGGGCGGGGGCAATTTCACCCTCACCGGATCGCCCCATGCCCTCCTCGGTTCTCATCACTGACTTCGACGGCACGATTTCGCGTCTGGATTTCTACGAACTGGCCCTGCCGCATTGCTCCAAAGGCTCGGTGCCCGACTTCTGGCAAGGCTACTCCACCGGCCGCCTGACGCACTTTGAAGCGATGGCCGGCATTTTCGGACAGATCCGTTGTTCCGAAGCGGAACTGCAAGCCCTGCTGCCGCTGATGGAAGTAGATCCGGGACTGCCCGCAGCTGTGGCGCAACTCCATGATTCCGGCTGGGATGTCGTGATCGTGTCCAACGGCTCCAATTGGTACATCGACCAACTTCTCTCCGGCCTGGGGCTGGGCCACCTGGAGGTCCACTCGAACCCGGGCCATTATGTGGAAGGCTCCGGCCTGGTGCTGCAGCCGCCTGTCGGATCGCCCTTTTACAGTCCCGAGTACGGAATTGACAAGTCGGCCGTTGTTCGCACTGCATTGAAGCACTACGACCGTGTAGCCTTCGCCGGCAATGGCCCCCCCGATGAGAAGCCCGCCCTGCTGGTCGACGCCGAATTGCGCTTTGCCACCGGGTGGCTGGCGAACAACCTCAAGCGGAGCGGTGTGTCATTTCACCCATTTCGCCGCTGGTCAGAGATCGCCCGGTTTCTCAGTGGTGAGGCTCCGCGGCCTTAGGCTGCGCTGCTTCGCTTTTAGCCGGCTCGGCTGCGGGTTTTGGCGCTGCCGGGACCTCGCGGTATTGGACGAGCACGGACACCCTCCGGTTGGCAGGGTCGAACGGGTCGGTTTTGTTGCGCAGGTGCTGATCGGCAAAACCACGGATCTGGGCCACCCGGTCCACCGCGATGCCGGATTCCTGCAACACGCGCCGCGCACAGTTCGCCCGGTCGGCGGACAGCTCCCAATTCGTATAACCCGCCTCGGAGGCGTAAGGCTTTGCGTCCGTGTGCCCTTCAATCAGAAGCTTGTTCGGCAACTGGCTCAGTTGCTCCCCCAACATCCTGATCAGTTCCGTGCCCTGTGGCGATGGCTTCGCATTTCCGCTCTCGAAGAACATCCCACTCTCTTTTTCCAGTAGTTCAATGCGAAGACCTTCATTCGTAACCGTCACCTGCACGTTGTTCTTCATCTGCTCGAACTTCGGCAGCTCTTTCATGGCCGCTTCGATCTTCTCCTTCAGCTTGCTCATGTTTTCCGTGGTCAGCTCGATACCCGTCCCGGCACCCGCCATGTTGGAACCCACCATGCGCCCGTTTCCAGTCGGGTCCATGAAGTATCCGCCTACTGCCTTCTTGACCTTTTCGTCGCTGGAGAGCAGCCAGAGGACTATGAACAAAGCCATCATGGCCGTGACGAAGTCCGCATAGGCGACCTTCCAGGCGCCCCCGTGATGGCCGCCGTGGCCCTTCTTCTTGCGGACCACAATGATCGGCGGCGGAGTTGTTGTGCTACCCATGCCATTCCCTCCCGTCCATGCCGCCGCTAAGCGGGCTTGGCCGCACCGCCCTTGATGATCGCCTCGGTCTCTTTGAAGCCAGGACGCAGATGGGTCGGAATCGCCCGTCGCGCAAACTCCACCGCCAGGGAAGGAGCCGTCCCCTTCACAAACGCCAGAATGGCCATACGCAGGAAACCCATATACTGCGCGTGCCCGTCATTGATCTTTGAAATGTTGGACGCCAGCGGCCCCAGGAACCCGTAGCAGAGCAGGATGCCCAGGAATGTGCCCACCAAGGCCGCGGCCACCTTGTGGCCGATCTCTTCAGGCGGCCCGCCCAGGGCCCCCATCGTGATCACCACGCCCAAGACCGCCGCCACAATGCCCAGGCCGGGCAGCGCGTCCGCGACAGTCGTCAAGGACGATGCCGGCTCAGAGCCTTCGTGATGCTGCACCTCCATGTCCAGTTCCATCAACTGGTCGAGCTCAAAGGGACCCACACCACCTGAGATGGACATGCGCACCGTGTCGCAGAAGAAATCCAGGGCATGGTGGTTCTTCAGGAAACTCGGATACTTCGTAAAGATTGCGCTCTTCTCGGGCTCGTCCAGGTCGGACTCCAGCTTCGCCATGCCGTTCTTGCGGGCGTAGACGAAGATGTCGTTCAGCATCCTCAACTGCTCCAAATAAAAGGCTTTGGTGAATGGAGAGCCTTTGAGCGCACCAAGTACCGCCTTTGCCATTCCAATGATGGTGTGCAGCGGGTTGCCGACAAAGATCGTGCCCAGTGCAGCGCCTCCAATAATCACCAGTTCCGCCGGCTGCATGAGCACCATCAGCTTGCCGTGCTCCATGAGGTAGCCGCCGATGATCGCGCCGATTACGATCGCGACTCCAATGAGTACAAACATATGTGATTTGGGCCCCCTCTGGGCGGGCTTCCGGTAACCGTATCGGCCCGTTCCCGCCGATCTTGAACCCGCCGGACCGCGCATTCTCAAGCCGCATTCAGGCGCGTTTGAGCAGGCAATGTACACTGGAATGGAATGCTGGGTCCCATCGACTTGGCGCGCAAGCGCAATCCGGCGGCAAAGACCCACGCCCTGCCCCCTGCCGTCGAATCCCTCGAATGGCTGGCCAACAGTCCCGGCGTGCGGGAAGTGCTCCGTTTCTTCGCGCGCGAACGCCGCTGGATCGACGAACAGCACCTCACCCTTTGCCGAATCGCGGCGCCCACCTTCCAGGAACAGAAACGCGCCGAGTGGATGGCCGCCCAGTTCAATGCCCTCGGCTGGGAGGCGAAGATCGACCGCGCCGGCAACGTCACCGCCCAACTGGGCCCGGCGGAAAAGAACACGCCCCTGGTCGCGGTCACAGCCCATCTGGATACCGTTCTCGCGCCGCGCACCCCGGAAGACATCCGCGTCGAGGCCCGCGATCGTTTCTGCGGTCCCGGTGTCGCCGACAACGGAACGGGCCTCACCGCCCTGCTGGCCATCGCGAAAGCGCTCGCCACGGAGCCCAAGCCCCAGTTGCCGCTCGGCAACCTGCTGCTGGTCGCCAACGTCGGTGAAGAGGGCGAGGGCAACCTCAGCGGGATGCGTTTCCTTTGCCGCCAGTCGCCATTCGCCTCGCGCCTGCGGGCCGTGTTGGTGCTCGACGGCCCCAGCACCAACCACATCACAGTGGAAGCCCTGGCCTGCCGCCGGTTTGAGATTACGGTCACCGGCCCGGGCGGGCATTCGTGGTCGGACCACGGTGCGGCCAATCCCATCCACGCCCTGGCCCGCGCCATCACCTGGTATGCGGATACCCGGCTGGAGGAGCCGCCGCGCCAGCGCCCGTCCTCCTGGAATTTCGGGGTCATCGAAGGCGGCTCCACCGTCAATGCGATTCCCGCCAGCGCACGGGTAAAGGTTGACTTGCGGGCCGAAGCCGCCCGCGACCTCGATGAGCTCTCCGAGTCGCTGGCCGCCATCCTGGAGCGGGCTTTGCGTGCCGAGAACGAACGCGCTGTCTCCGGCCGCGTCACCGGCCGCCTGAAGGAAACCGGAGCCCGGCCCGGCGGCCGCCTCGCCGAAGGATCCCCCATCTGCGGGTTTGTCGAGGCAGTGGACGCCCATCTCGGCATCAAATCGCATCTCGATTGCGCCTCCACCGACGCCAACATCCCCCTTTCCATGGGCTTACAGGCCATCTCGATCGGCGCCGGCGGCCAGGGCGGCGGCGCCCACACCGTCAATGAATGGTACTCGCCGGAAGGCCGCGACCTCGGATTGCGCCGCGCTTTCCTCTTGATGTGCCTCTTGTTGGCCGATAGCGCCCCTGCCGCATGAAGACCGCCAAGTCCGGACCAGCCCGCCATGTGCGGGCCGATTTGGCATTAGCCGGCATCGCATTCATTTGGGGCGCTACGTTTGTCGTTGTCAAAGAGGCACTGCTGGACTCTTCGACTTTTCTTTTCCTGGCGTTGCGCTTCAGTCTCGCCGGCATCATCCTGGCCGCCGTGTTGCGCGGCCGGCTCACCCGCAAGCAGCCCGTCAACTGGGTGGGCGGGGTGCAATGCGCCTTCCTGCTCTTTCTCGGCTATGCCCTGCAAACGGCGGGCCTGCGCCTGACCACCGCCTCCAAGTCGGCCTTCATCACCGGGTTGTACATCGTGCTGGTACCTTTGGGCGCTTCTCTCGTCAATAGGAGTATGCCGCGGTTGGCGGAGATCGCCGGCGCGGCCGCGGCTACCGCCGGCACGGCCCTGATGACGTCCGGCGACTGGGATCTCCATCTAAATGCAGGAGATATTCTCACGGTAGGCTGCGCGGTGGCCTTCACGGCGCACATGCTATCGGTGGCGCACTATACGAGGAAGATGGACTACGAGCGTTTGAGTCTCTTTCAGGTCGCCGGCGTGGCCGCTTTCTCCTGGCTGGCCGCCGCCACCATGGAGACACCCCATATTGCCTGGTCGCCCCGGCTGCTATTCGGCGTCATCGTCACGGCCGTCCTGGCGACTGCGCTCTCGTTTCTGCTTTATACTTGGGCTCAGCAGCATACATCGGCCACCCGCGCCGCACTGATCTTTGCCCTGGAACCCGTTTTCGCGGGCCTCACGGCCTGGGTAGCGGCCGGCGAAGCCTGGACGGTGCGGTCGTTGACCGGTGCAGGCCTGATCTTGTCAGGTATCGTATTGGTAGAAGTGAAACCCGCGCCACCCTCCAGACATCAAGAGGGGTAACGGTCGCACCACTGGAAAGATTCAACAAGGAAGTTCTATGCGTTGGTTTGACAAGTTCCGCCAGCAAAAGCTCTTTACGATGAACATGGCACTGCTTGCCGTCGCCGCCCTCGTCCTTGTCGGCAATGCGCTGACCGTTGGCGTCAGCGCCGCCAAGGGACAGGCCGTGGCGCCGGACGCGACTCCGCTCGCTCTGCCCCCGGTGAAGAAGTTGTCCAATGAATTCACCAAACTGGCGCAGATGCTAGAGCCGTCGGTGGTCTTCATCGCCACCGATTACACGCCAAAGCAGACGCAAACATCCAATAAGCGCCGCAATCCCCATGTCGCGCCGCAGGACGATGATGAAGACAGCAACAGCCAGGCCGATCCGTTGCAGCGCTTCTTCGGCTCCCCCTTCGGAGGCGAAGCGCCGCGCAAGCGGGAAGGCTCCGGCTCCGGTTTCATCGTCGACAAGAACGGCTACATCATGACGAACCTGCACGTCGTGGAGCAGGCCGATCACATCAAGGTTCGCCTCACCGGCGATAAGACGGATTACAAGGCGAAGCTCATCGGCTCCGATCCGGAAATCGACATCGCGGTTTTGAAGATCGACGCCGGCCGGCCGCTGCAGGCCATCAAGGTCGGCAACTCAGAGAGCGTCCAGGTAGGCGATTGGGCCGTGGCCATCGGAGCTCCGTTCGGGCTCGAGACCTCGGTGACCGCCGGCATCGTATCGGCCACCGGCCGCGACATCTCACCCCAGCAGTTCCAACGATTTATCCAGACCGACGCGGCGATCAACCCCGGCAACTCCGGCGGCCCGCTGGTGAACATCAACGGCGACGTCATCGGCATCAATACGATGATCGCCACCTCCTCGGGCGGCTACCAGGGCATTGGTTTCGCCCTGCCTGTGAATACGGCTGTCCGCAGCTACAACCAGATCATCCAGTCTGGTAAAGTTTCGCGCGGCTCCATCGGCATCAAGTTCCCGCGCAACCAGACGTCCATGGAAATGACGCTGAAGGCTCTGGGCTTCAAGAACGGCGTCATTATCGAGTCCGTCACCACCAACGGCCCGGCGCAGAAAGCCGGACTGAAGGGTGAAGATGTGCTGCTCTCGCTGAACGGCCACCCGATCAAGGATGGCGACGACCTGGTGAGCCGCGTTTCCGAGATGCCGGCCGGCACGGAAGTGACCATCGGTCTCGACCGCGAAGGCCAGAAGATGGACAAGAAAGTGGTCATTGGCGACCGAGAGGAGGTCTTCAAGGACGACCCGCAACTCGCCGGCCTGCGTCGTGAGATGACCGAACCTGGCGCCGAAAAACCCTCCATGACCACGCCTCGCTTTGGTTTCGGTGTGAGATCCCTCACCCCGGCTGAGCGCAAGGAGATGAAGTACGACTTCCCCAGCGGCGTCATGGTCACCACCGTGGAAGACGGTTCGGCCGCCGAGGAGATCGGGATCAAGGAGAAGGACGTCCTGGCCAGCATCAATCGCCGGCCGGTGTCCAGCTTCGAAGACGTGAAGGCGATTCTCAGCAGTCTGAAACCGGGCGCTCCGGTCGCTTTCCGGGTAATGAGGCCCACTTCCGCTCCGGGCAACCGAACGGATATCAGCTGGGCAGGCATCTACCTGCCGGGCACTGTCCCCCAGAACTAGGCTTTTCCAGCCGACGCAGAAAAGGCCGCCGCATCTCCCGCGGGATGCGGCGGCCTTTGTTTTGTGGACAGATGGGCGTAACGGAACGCCCCCTTCGGGTTACCATGGGTGCGTAGAGTCTTCTCGCCGATGAAAGTACTTCTAACGGGGGGCGCGGGGTACGTTGGTTCCCACGCCGCCAAGGCCCTCAGTCAGGCGGGGCATGAAGTCGTAGTCGTGGACAATCTCTTCCGGGGACACGATTGGGCCGCCAAATGGGGCCCGCTGGAGGTCGCAGACCTCACTGACGAAGCGGCGCTTCGCCGGGTCTTCCGGTCACATCAACCTCAGGCCGTCATGCATTTCGCGGCGCTTGCCTACGTCGGCGAGTCCATGACCGAACCTGTGCGCTACTTCCGCAACAACGTGGAAGGCAGCCTGAATCTCCTGCGCGTGATGCTGGATCACGGCGTCAAGGACATAGTTTTTTCTTCTTCCTGTGCGACTTACGGGACTCCGGACAGCCTCCCCATCCGGGAGGACGCGCCCCAGAACCCGATGAGTCCGTATGGCGAGTCGAAGAAGATGGTCGAGCTCGCGCTGCACTGGTTTGCGGCTTGCCACGGCTTTCGCTACGCCGCCCTGCGCTACTTCAACGCCGCCGGCTGCGATCCCGACGGCGAGACGGGTGAGTTTCACACGCCCGAGACGCACCTCATCCCCAGCATCATCGAGGCGGCCATGGGCCAGCGCGAGGCCCTGCATGTCTTCGGCGATGACTTCCCCACTCCGGATGGCACTTGCCTGCGCGACTATGTCCATGTGAGCGACCTGGCCCGGGCGCATGTGCTGGCCCTGCACAAACTGGGGAGCGGCAACGGCTCGATGAAACTGAACCTCGGCACCGGCTGCGGGCTCAGCGTCCGCCAGATGGTGGATATGGTGGAGCAGGTCTCGGGACTGCGGGTGCCGGTCCGCATGGCGCCTCGCCGGGACGGTGATCCAGCCGCCCTGGTGGCCGACGCCAGCAGCGCCGCCCACCTGCTGGGCTGGAAACCGCAGCTCTCATCGCTGGAGCAGATCGTCGGAAGCGCCTGGGCCTGGCAGCACCAGCATCTGCCCAGGCAGTTGGCGTAAAGAGGCAGCGGCCAGCTTCGGATAGCTGGCCGCTGCTTGCCTGCGCTAACCTGAATTCGGCAACCTCTTGTAACTTCATGTGGAACGGCGACTACCTATTTCTGCTGCGTGAGCTGGTGGCGAAGGACTTCAAGGTCCGCTACCGCAACATGTCGCTGGGCGTTTTCTGGTCGCTGCTGAACCCGCTGGTGATGATGGCGGTGTACACGTATGTGTTCACCCGCATTCTGGCAAGGCCGCTGCCACACTTCAGCGTCCATCTCCTATGCGGGCTCATCCCGTTCAATTTCTTCACGATAGCCTGGCTCTCGGCGACCAACTCGCTGATCGAGAATGTGGCCATCATCAAGCGCATCCCCATGAAGCGCGAGATCATCCCCATCGCCTCGATCCTCTCCAACCTGACGCATCTATTGATTCAGTTGGGGTTGCTGTTATTCTTCGTGCTCATTTCCGGCCTGTCCGTGAACATCAACTGGCTCTGGCTGCCCGTGGTGTGGGGGCTGGAGATCATGTTCCTCATCGGCCTGGGGCTGGCCTCGTCGGCGATGAACCTGTTCGTGCGCGACGTCCGCTACGTAGTGGAATCAATCAACTTATTGCTCTTCTGGATTGTGCCCATCGTCTACACCTTCGATAACGTGCCTGTCGACTTCCGGGATCTCTATCAGTACAACCCGGTGGCCGCCCTGATCCTGGCGACCCAGACAATCATTCTGGGCGGCGCCGCCCCTTCCGCGCGGTTGCTCATCAAGCTCGCGTTGGTCTCCGCCGTCTCGATGGGGCTGGGCTTCACCATCTTCCGGCGGGCGGAGAAGCGTTTCTACGAGTACCTGTAGCATGAGCCTGATCAGCATCAAGAACGCATCGAAGATCTTCCAGCACCGCAAACCGCGCATGGTGCTGAGGGACCGGCTTCGCCAGTTCACCTCGAAGCCCGGCAAAGAGGGCTTCTATGCACTGCGAAATGTCTCATTCGAAGTCGAGGCGCGAGAGAGCATTGCGCTGATCGGTGCCAACGGCGCGGGCAAGAGCACGCTGCTCAGCCTGGTCTGCGGTCTCGCCCAACCCGACGAAGGCTCCGTCGAAGTTCATGGATCCATTGCGCCCCTGCTCGAACTCGGGTCCGGCTTCCATATGGACCTGACGGGCCATGAGAACTTGTATCTGAACTCCGCTATGCTGGGCATGACCAAAGCCCAGGTGCGCCAGCGTTACGATTCCATCCTCGAGTTCTCTGAGATTGCCGAGTTCATCCACGAGCCGTTGCGCACCTACTCCATGGGCATGTCGCTGCGCCTGGCGTTCTCCATCGCCGTGCACTGCGATCCGGCTATCGTCATCATTGACGAGGTGTTAGGAGTGGGCGACGCCGCGTTCCAGCGCAAATGCCATACGCGCATCGCCGAACTCCGGGACGAGGGCAAAACCCTGCTTTGCGTGTCGCACAGCCCGGAGACGGTTCTGGAGTTTTGCGACCGGGCGATCTGGCTGCACCACGGCCAGTTGTTGATGGATGCTCCAGCACAAGAAGCATGCGCGGCCTACATGAGATTTGTGGCCGATCCGACGCTCCCTCTGCCCGGTATGCCTTCGCCAGAAAACTAGCGAAGGGCCGGCCAGGACCAATACCGTACGTTTTGGTACGGCCATTCCGTCGTGAGCCAGGAATTCGGGAGTTTTTTATCACTTTCGTCTCATTTTGACTCTTTCAGAGCGATATCGATCTGCGTATAATAGAGGCTCCACCACCCGCCAGGAGCGGGAGGGATATTCCCCCATCCGCCCCCCTCCCGCTCCCCCTAAACTCCTGGCACCCGCGGCAGGGGATGCTTTCTTTGTGGTGTCCATGCTCGATTCTCTTTGCTATCCTTCAATCGTGAAGCCGCCTCGTTTGCTGTTCATCCCATTTGCGTTGCTTCTCTCCATCAGCTTTCCGGATTTCTCCCTCGCGCAGAAGAAACCAGTAGCCAAGGCTCCGGCCTCCAAAACGCCGGCGGGCAAGGCTGCGGCCGGTAAGACTGCACCGTCGAAGTCCGCTGCTTCCAAAGCTCCGGCGGCCAAGAGCGGCGCATCGAAGTCGGCTGCCACGAAGTCTGCCTCCGGCAAGAAAGGGACGCTGGCCCAGCGCAAGGCCGTCGCACCTAGACGGATGACGCAGCAGCAGCCCGGTGAAGACCGCGTCCGGGAGATTCAACAGGCACTGACGGAGAAGGGCTACAACGTCGATGTAAACGGCGTTTGGGGTCCTGAATCCACGGAAGCATTGAAGAAGTTCCAGGAAGACCAGAACATCAACAATATGTCCGGACGGGGCAAGCTTGATTCGCTCACGCTAATCGCCTTGGGGCTCGGTCCAAAACGGGAACCTCCGCCACAGACCGCGGCTCCGGTTCAGCCCAAGGCGGCAACAGAAGGAAAACTCCCATGATCATTGGCGTTCCTCGTGAAGTAAAAGACCATGAATCCCGGGTCGGCCTGGTTCCTCACGGCGTTACCGCGTTGCTGGAATCGGGTCATCAGGTGATCGTTCAAACCCGCGCCGGACACCTCTCGTCGATTACCGACGAAGAGTATGTGGAAGCCGGGGCACGCATTGTGCCCACCGCGGCCGATGTCTGGAACCAGGCGGACATTGTCACCAAAGTGAAGGAGCCGCAGAGCTCGGAATACGGCTTTTTCCGCGAAGGGCTGACGCTCTTCACATACTTGCATCTGGCTCCGCTGCCGGATCTTACGCAGAAACTGGTGGAGACCAAGGTCACCGGCGTCGCGTATGAAACCATCCAGGAAAAGGACGGCTCGCTGCCGCTGCTGACGCCGATGAGCGAAGTGGCCGGCCGCATGTCCGTGCAAATCGGCGCGCAGTATCTGGAAGCACCGAACGGAGGCCGCGGCGTGCTGCTGGGCGGCATCCCGGGCGTGGCTCCCGCCAATGTTGTGGTACTGGGCGGCGGCATCGTCGGCCATAACGCGGCCAAGATGGCTTTCGGCCTGGGCGCGAACGTGACCATCATCGACCGCAACCTGAACCGGCTGCGCGAGCTGGACGACATCTATAATGGCGGCGTCATCACGCTGGCTTCGAACCTTTGGACGATCCGCGAGTCCCTGCGCACGGCTGACCTGGTCATCGGCGCTGTGCTGATCCCCGGCGCCTCCGCTCCGCGCCTCGTGCGGCGCGACATGCTGCCGCTCATGAAGCGCGGCGCGGTGATTGTCGACGTCGCGATCGACCAGGGCGGTTGCTGCGAAACCTCCCATGCGACGACGCACACCGACCCGGTCTACTACGTCGACAACGTGCTGCACTACTGCGTGTCGAACATGCCGGCGGCCGTGCCCCACACGTCCACCTATGGCCTGAATAACGCCACGCTACCGTATTTGCTGCAGTTGGCGAACAAGGGCGTCGCCAAAGCGATTGCGGAGAACCCCGCCCTCGCGTTGGGTGTGAACACCTACAAGGGGCATGTCACGTATCCTGGTGTCGCCGAAAGCCAGAACATCCCCTGCACCGATTTACAATCGTTGCTGTGACGTCTTCTTCTCATCCATTTCCCGTACTGGCCCGCCTTCGTGCGGGCCAGCCCGTTTTTGCGGCCACCATCACTACTCCATCGGTCGAGGCCGCGGCCCATCTGGCCAACCTTGGCTTCCATTTCCTCTGGATCGAGATGGAGCATTCGCCCATTACCCTGGAGACTTTGCGAGTCATGGTGTTGGGTACGCGCGGCCTGCCGGCGCAGGTCTTTGCCCGTGTGCCTGTCATCGAATACTGGACGGCCAAGCGGGTGCTGGATCAGGGTGTGACCGGGGTGATCTTCCCGTTTACGACGACGCCGGAACTCTCTCAACGCGCGGCCGACGCATGCCACTATCCGCCGCTGGGACGGCGTGGATCGGGCGCCGGCAATGCGGTCCGCACGTGGCCGGAGCCGGGCAACTACTACGATTCAGCCGACCGCAACGTAGCCGTGATGTGCGTGGTGGAAGAGGCGGCCGCGCTGGAGCATATCGACGAGATCTGCGCGACGCCAGGCGTCGACATCATCTTCATCGGAACCAGCGACCTGTCGTTCTCACTGGGGCTGCGCGGCCGCCAGGATGCGCCCGAACTACTGGAGGCGATCGACAAGATTGCCGCCGCCGCACAGAAGCACGGTAAGTTCCTGGGCCGGCCCGCCGGCAATGCGGCGCAAGTGGAGGCGTTCCAGCAGAAGGGCTTTCTGTTGTTCCAGTTGCCGACGGAGATCGGACTCATGGAAGCCGGCGCAAGGCAGTTGCTGGACTCGGTTGGGATCTCGGCGCCAAACCCGGCCACGCGCTCGCAATACTAGCGGCGGGTCGATACACTAGCGGGAAGGCTTCGCCGCTTACCATGGCCAACATTCATCCTCTGCACGCCCTGCGCTATACGCCTGCCGCCGGAGATATCGCGGAACTGGCAACCCTGCCCTACGACGTGATCCCCCCAGCGCTGGAGGCGGACTATAAGTCGCGCAGCCCGTATAACTTCGCGCACCTGATCCTGCCGCAGGGCGACTATGCGGGCGCCGCCGCCAGGCTCTCGGCATGGAAGCAAGAGGGGATCGTGGCCCGGGATCCGGAAGAGGCCTTCTTCGTGTACGAGCAGACGTTTCCGGCTCCAGGTACGGGTGAGATCCTGACCCGCCGCGGCTTCGTCGGGCTGGGCGACACCGAGGATTACGGGACGAACGTCTTCCGCCATGAGTGGACCATGAGCGGACCCAAGGAAGACCGTTTCCGCCTGCTGCAGGCCACGCAGGTTCAGTTCGATTCGATCTTCATGCTGTTCCCGGATCCCAGCGGCACGGTGGAAGCGAAGCTGGCCGCGGTCTGCGCGACGGAACCCGATCTGGTCTACTCCGACCATGAACAGACCCAGCACAAGCTGTGGCGCGTGGCGGATGCGGCCTGGAGCTCGTCGATGCAGGCGTTGATGAGCGACCGGCCGCTGCTGATCGCGGACGGCCACCACCGCTATGAAACGGCTCTGCGCATGGGACAGCCCAGGACGCTGATGACCTTCGTCAGCCTGGACTCGCCGGGCCTGCGCTGCTTTGCAACGCACCGCATCGTACATTCATTGAAAGACTTCCAGCCGGAGGCCTTCCTCGCCAAGTTGCCGAACGTGGGCGACGGGATCGAGCCCCTGGTTTCGCCCGCGGGCGCCATCCGCTTCGGAGTGGTCATGGAGAACGGCGCCTTCCACTGCGATGTGCCGGCAAACGAAGGAGCGTTGAACGTCGCCGTGCTCCAGGATTCCATTCTCACCCCGCTGCTGGGCATTACGCCCGAGGTAGTGACGGCGGGCACGAACCTGCGCTACAAGCGGACCCGGGAAGAGGCGCTGGCCGAGGTGAAGGAAGGCCGGGCACAGATCACCTTTCTGCTGGAAGACCTGCCCATCGACGGGATGGCCAGGGTCTCGTTCGGCGGCCAGGTGCTGCCGCAGAAATCGACTTACTTCTACCCGAAGATGGGCTCAGGCCTGGTGATGCTGGAACTAGAGCCGTGAGCTACACCTGCTACCGCGCGGACAGCCCCGTCGACTGGAGCCGCGTGCCCGTTTCGCCGCGTTTTGTCGATATGGTTTCGGGCGAACCGGGACTGTTCGACACCCGCGCCGCTGCGGTCTGGGACGATGAGGCGCTGCACATCCGCTTCTGGAGCGAGGAGCCCTTTATCGAGGCCGGGCTGACAGAACGCGATTCGCTCATCTTCCTGGAGAGCGATATCGAAGTCTTTATCGACGGCGGGGACTGCTACTACGAATTCGAAATGAACGCTTTGGGCACCATTTACGAGGTGTTCTTCATCTGGCGGGATTCGTACGAAAAGTATCGGTCCGAAGAGTTTGACGTCCACCGCCGGAGGGCCCTCACCTTTGGAGGCGACTACGACCGGACCGGAGCGTCGTTCTGGCGCGGCACGCATCCGCGCGGCATCCGTTGGGCGTTTCTGGATTGGGACTTCCCAGGGCTGCGCACGTCCGTCCAGATCGAGGGGCGGCTGAACGACACCACCCGGATCTCCCGGGGCTGGTGGGCCGAGGTATCCCTACCGTGGCAGGGCATGCGGCATCTGGCGAACGGACGGACGCTGCCGCCGCAAGACGGCGATCTTTGGCGGATGTTCTTCGGGCGGTTCGAAAAACTGATGACGGGAGGCAGGGAAGTCCAGCCCCACCCTGCCTGGTGCTGGACGCCCCACGGTGTGTACGACACCCACCGCCCGGAATGCTGGACGGAAGTGTACTTCTCCGTTAATTCGCTGGAAAACCTACCAAAATCGGGCAGTTAGAAATCGCAAATTATGCTTCCCAATCCTCGCGGGTAGGCCTACACTCTCTGCAGGGAGGTGCTCCATCGCCGGCCGCCTGTGGAATCTGCGGCCGTTGTTCTGGTTGCATGGTTTGGCTCGCGGGACTTCGGAACCTAGAAACACTGCGTAGCCCACTGGTTGAGTTCTGGCCGACTCTTACCCGTGGCTCCATACGCCTCCACTGGCGGGGGCCGAGCGGCATCCGCTGGCTTCCTCCTCCTCCAGGTGGCTGTCGACGCCGCCAAGGCCCCCGGTACCCCGCCCGTTCTTCGGTTCCAGTTGTAACTTATTGCAAGAGTTTGATCTTTCTCCCTGCCATTGTCCGCGTGTAGGGCATGAGAACCACTACGGCCCTGTTCGCGGTACTGTTGTGCCCGTCGTTATTCGCCCAGGACTACCTCCCCCTGGGCGATGGCAACTATTGGACTTACCGGTCGGACAAATCCGCGGAAACATTCACGATCGCCGTCGGGACACCCTACCAGCTAAATAGTCAGATCTACTACTCTGTGAAGGGCTACGGCACGGCGCGGAACTTCCTGCGGAGGACGGCCGAAGGGAATCTTGTCCAGGTGGATTTGGAAACGGGCATCGAGTCGCCGGTTACCAGCTTCGAACCAGGCAAGCAGTGGGAATCCCCACTCAGCGGCTGCCAACAGACCGGTGAGGCGTCAGCCAAGCGCGGTGAGTATGCCGGGCCGGTTGGAATCTTCCCGGCGGCGCAGACGGTCCACTACGGACCGGGGGCGTGCGCCGACTCCGGTTTCTCGGAGGAGACCTACATCGAGAACATCGGGTTGGTGCGCCGGGTGGTCAACACCCTGGCCGGCCCGGTGCAGTACGATCTGGTCGCAGCGCGAGTCGGAAAGTTCACGTTCAGCGCCGGGCCGAGTGTGATTGTCCGGGTGAGCGTGCCGGAGAACTCGTTCCAGCGCAACACGGCCGCGGAAGCCCTGCACCTGCAGGCGCGTTTGCATATCGACACGGTGTCGGCCGTGGGCGTGGCGGTCCGGTTCCCCACTTCCCAGCGGTATGAGATGGTGTTTCGGAATCCGGCCGGCGCAGTTGTATACCGCTGGTCCGACGGCAAGGGATTCACGGATGCGGTGGCGGAAGAGACCATCGGGGGCCGCAGAACTTATCTGATCGAGGGCGAAATCGACGCCGCGGCGGCGGCCGGCCTGGAGGATGGGATGTATACGATCGAGGCCTGGCTGACAACCGGCGACGGGCCGAAGTTCGCGTCTTCGGCCGCCGTGGAACTGTACACCCGGCCGGCGGCCTAACGGCCGTTGGCGGTCAATTTCGCCATCTCCGCCGTGACACGGGCCAACTCAGTCAAGCTCGCTGAGTTGGCCCGTTTCTGTCTGTTGAGGTCGTCGAGCACCGTCAGGGCGCGACCGTACCAGATCATCGCCTCGCTCCGGTTGCCGGCGGCGGCATGCGTGTCGCCGAGCCCGGCCAGCGACTCAGCCACCTCGCCCTTGGCTCCGGCGTTGAGCGGGTTCCTGGCGGCGACGGATTCGCGCAGCGAGAGCGACTGCCGGAACTCCTCCATCGCCTGGCTGGCCTGATGCTGCTTCAGCAAGGCGCGGCCGATGTGATAGTGCTCGGTGGCGGTGAGGCTGCGGAGGCGCACATCGTCCGGGTCAGCGCGCTCCAAATCCTCGTAGATCCCCTGTGCTGTCTGATAGTTGCGGAGGGCCGCATTGAGGTGGCCCTGTTCGAGCTGGAGACTGCCCAGGCCGCTGGCGGCCGAAGCCTCCATCTGGCGCAGGCCGAGGTTGGAGGGCCACAACTTGAGGCCGACACGAGCCGCCTTCAGGGCATCCAGGTAGTGGCGTTCGGACTCGACAGGCTCCTTGGAATGGCGCAGGATGCTGCCCATGCGCAGGTTCGCGAGAGCCAGGCCATGCCAGTCCTCCGAGGCCGCATCCTTCTGCTGCGTGAGCGCGCTGTAGAGCTTCAGGGCGTTCCGGCGGGCGGGCAGGACGCCGGCCCACTGGCCCACCTGGAACAGGCTGCCGCCAAGCGTGGTGTAGCTGGCGGCCACTTCGCGCTGGAGGCCGCGATTGGCGGGGTCGCCGGCCAGCAGGCGTTCGCGGATGCCGAGGGAGCGCCGGTCCAACTCGAGACCGGCCTGGTATTCACCGGCGATCTTGAGTACGCCGCTCATGCGCGAGAGCGAGACCGCCAGGTGGCGTTGATTGTCGACGTTGCCGGGATCGGCCGCCTGCATGGACTCGCGGATGGCCAAGGCCTTGCGGTAGCTGCTGAGGGCGGCGGCGGTGTCCCCGACATTGGGGCCGTCGGCACGGCCCTGGACGTCGCCCATCTTCTCGTAGGCCATGGCAAGTTCACGCTGCAGGCCCAGGTCTCCAGCCGCTTCCTTGGCCAGCCCGTCGAGATACTCGAGCGAGCGCTGAATCAGCTTGCCGCGGATGCCGGTGCCGCCAGGCAGCGTGGCGAGCGTGTCGTTCTCGACGAGAAACGAGGTCGCCAGGCGGCGCACGTCTTCAAAACGGCGCTCCGCCCGATCCCGCTGAACCCGGGCGATGTGGGCCTGCCACGAGGTAGCCACGATGCCGCCGATCAGGCTCAGCACGGCCAGGGCTCCGGCCGCGACACTGGCTTTGTTCCGCGCGGCAAATTTGCACCAGCGGTAGGACAAAGAGTCGGGCTGGGCGAGGACGGGCCGGCCCTCCAGGTAGCGGCGCAGATCCTCGGACAGTTGCTCGACCGACGAATAGCGTCGGGCGGGCTCCTTGTGCATGGCCTTGAGGACGATGCGGTCGAGGTCACCGCGCAACGCCTTGGGCTGGATGGTGGCGTGCACCACCTCGTCGGTGAGAATGTCGCTGGGCTTCACCGGATCCTCGAGGCAGATGACGCGCTCGAGCTCGGAGTGGACCTTCGACTGGAACTTGTGCGCTTTGTGGCCGGTGAGCAGTTCGTAGAGCACCGTGCCGAGGGAGTAGACATCGGCGGCGGTGGTGACAGGCTCGCCGCGGAACTGTTCCGGACTACAGTAATCCGGCGTCAACATGCGCGTTTCGCCCGTGCGGGCGGCGGCCATTTCGGGAGCGTCCGGCAGCAGCAGGGTGGCGATGCCGAAGTCGAGCAGGCGCGGAATGCCGTCCTCGGTGATGAGGATGTTGGCCGGCTTCAAATCGCGATGGACGATGAGATTGCGGTGGGCGTGGTCGACCGCCTCGCACACCTGGCGGAAGATGCGCAGGCGGCCCTGGAGATCGACGCGCGCCTCGCTGCAGTAGTGCATGATCGGCCGGCCGGGCACGAACTCCATGACGAAGTACGGCCGGCCCTCGGAGGTGCTACCACCTTCGAGCAGGCGGGCTATGTAGGGATGGCTGAGGAAGGCCAGCAACTGGCGCTCATAGCGGAAGCGCTGCAGGACAAAGTCGGTGTCCATGCCGCGTTTGACGAGCTTGATGGCGACCTGCTGCTCGTACGCGCCGTCGTCGCGTACGGCGAGATAGACGCTGCCCATGCCGCCGCGACCGATCTCCTCCACGATGCGGTAGGGACCGATGCGGTCACCCGGTTCGAGGTCGGGCACGGGGACGATTTCAGCGGGGGGATGGACGGTAAGGAAACCCGCATTCTCGTCCTGCGCATTCAACAGGGAGAAGACTTCTTCGGCCAGTTCGGTCTGGGGTCCGCAGGCCTGCAGGACATACTCGCGGCGCGCTTCGCAGGGCCGCTCAAGCGCTTCGTACAGGATCTCTTTGACGACGGCCCACTGCTCGCTCTTCATGCCCCGGCGCGGCTGACCTCCCGGAAGAGCCATGCCTTGGCCGTGGCCCAATCCCGCTTAACGGTGGCGGTGGAGATGCCGAGGGCTTCAGCGGTCTCCTCCACCGTGAGTCCGGCAAAGAAGCGCATCTCGACGACCTGCGCCTGCTGCTCGTCCATCTGGGCCAGGCGGTTCAGGGCGTCGTCGAGCGCGAGTACTTCCCAATCGTTCTTTTCGGCGACGCCGAGCGCCTCATCCAGCGCCAGTTTCGGCATGCCGGAGCCCCGTTTGGCGGCGTGGCGGGCGCGGGCATGATCAACCAGGATGCGGCGAATCATGCGGGCCGCCATGGCAAAGAAGTGCGCCCGATTCTGCCACTCCGCATTGTCCTGCTGGACTAGGCGGAGGTAGGCCTCATGGACGAGCGCCGTGCTCTGGAGGGTATGGCCGGGCCGCTCGTGGCGCAGCGCGCGCTCAGCCAACCCGCGGAGCTCCGTGTAGACGAGGGGCAGGAGTTCGTCGAGGGCCTGCTTATTGCCGTCGCGCCAACTTCTCAGCAGTTGAGTCACGTCTGACGAGAGCATAGCCTACAGTCTAACCTGAGCCACTCGCGCCTTGGCCGGGCGAGTTCGCCAAAATTTCGGGTTCATTCGTTCCCAGAGTTGGACGCGCGGACGAGCCCGAGGTTATCGGCAAAAAGAGCCCTGGAGGCGGAGGCGTTGGCACGCGCGTATGCTGGAGAGGATTGATTAAGAGCAGTATCGAGGTCCGACCATGTTCCGTGCCGTTTTGTTCCTTCTCTGCCTGACTGCCGTGGCGCAGGTTCCTCAGGTTCCCGACAAGTTCTTTTTCGAAGAGGGCAAGATCCGTGTCCTGATCCTGACGGGACGGAACAACCACGATTGGCGGACAACCACTCCGTATCTGAGGCAGGTTTTAGAGGTCACGGGCCGTTTCGATGTCCGCGTGACGGAAGAGCCATCGGGCCTGACGGCTGAGACACTGCGACCCTACGACGTGCTGGTGTCCAACTACTGCGGACCACGCTGGGGCGTGCAGGCCGAAAAGGCCGTGGAAGAGTTCGTAAAGGGCGGCAAGGGCCTGGTGGTGGTGCATGCGGGCAGCTATCCCTTTGGCGAGACGGCGGTCCTGAGCGAGAAGATGGGCCGGACCGATGTCTACCAGCCGGCGTGGACCGCCTGGGGCGCGATGGTCGGAGCCGTATGGTCGGACAAGGATCCGAAGACCGGCCATGCCCAGCGGCATGCTTACCAGGTGAAGTGGCAGGATGCGGGGCATCCGGTCGCGGCGGGGATGGCGCCCACATTCCTGCTGAGCGATGAGCTGTACCACAACTTCCGATTGAAGCCGGCCGTACACATTCTGGCTACGGCTTTCGATTCGCCCACCATCGGTGGCAATGGCAAGGAGGAGCCGCTGCTGTGGACCAACGCCTACGGCGCCGGCCGTGTCTTCCATACGGCGCTGGGCCACGATCTGGATGCGATGCAGTCGCCAGGCTTCACCGCCAGCTATGCGCGCGGCGTGGAATGGGCCGCAACAAGGGCAGTGACGCTGCCTGCGCAGTTGAATCTGCATCCGGTCAACAAGGACGCGCTACGCGTGCTGCTGGTGGCGGGCGGGCACGATCACGAAACGTCGCTGTACGGTGCGTTCGAGGGCTGGCGCGATGTGAAGGTCAACGTGGATCCGCATCCGGCGGCATTCCGAGGCGATCTGCGGAAGCGGTACGACGTGGTGGTGCTTTACGACATGATCCAGGACCTGCCGGAGGCGCAACGAAAGAACCTGCAGGACTATGTGGAATCAGGCAAAGGGTTGATTGTGCTGCACCATGCGGTGGTGAGCTTCCAGTCCTGGCAATGGTGGTGGAAAGACGTCGTGGGCGGCCACTATTTCGAGAAAGCAGCGGGTGAGTATCCGGCCTCTTCTTACCTCCATGACGTGGAGATGGTGGCGACCCCGGTGGGCACGCACGCAATCACAAAGGGCCTGCCGCAGATGCGCGTGTTCGATGAAACGTACAAGAACGTGTGGCATGCCCCGGGCATCCAGCCGCTATTGACGACCGACGAGAAGACATCGGACAGGGAACTGGCGTGGATCAGCCCGTACGAGAAGTCGCGTGTGGCGGTGATCCTGCTGGGGCATGGACGCGAAGCGCACGAGAGCCCGTGGTTCCGGAATCTGCTGCACCGGTCGATTGTGTGGGCCGGATCCAGATAATCGGTTAGGGCTGGGATTTGCCGAGCCCGGCCTGATAGACATCGTGCAGGCGCAGGATGCCCAGGGCGCAGCCATGGGGGTCGACCACAGGCAGGAGGGAAAGCTGGCGTGGACGCCTCTCCATCAGCACCAGCGCCTCGCGGAGGGTGGCCGCGGGCTGCACGGTGAGCGGACGGGCTGTCATGACGTCGGCGGCACGCAGGGTCCGGATGTCGTCGTGATGTTCCAGGGCACGGCGCAGATCGCCATCGGTGATGAGGCCGGCTAGCGACCGGTCTGGATTCAGCACGCAGGCGGCGCCAAGCGATCGCTGGGTCATGGCGATGACGACCTCGCGCACGGTGGTTTCGGGCGTCACCCAAGCAACTGCATCGCCGGTGTGCATGGCGTCGCGCACGTGAAGGCGAAGGTTGCGGCCCAACTGGCCTGCCGGGTGAAAGACGCCGAAGTCCTCCGGACCGAACTGGCGGGCCTTCATCAGCGAGACGGCCAGGGCATCACCCAGGGCTGCGGCGACAATCGCGCTGGCGGCAGGCACGAGATTATGAAGGTCGCCTTCCTGATCGACCTGGGCGTCGAGCACGGCCTGGCAGACACGAGCCAGCGGGCTGTCGGTCTTGCCGAGGATACCGATGCAGGCCACACCGGCCTGCTGGAGGCGGGGCACGAGGCGGATTAATTCCTCCGTCGCGCCGCTCTTGGAGATGAGGATGAGGACATCGCCGGATTGTACGAGGCCGAGGTCGCCGTGGACGGCCTCCGCGGGGTGCAGGAATGAGGCGGGCGTACCGGTGGCGCAGAGGGTTGCGGCGAGTTTGCGGGCCACGTAGCCGCTCTTGCCCATGCCCGTGGTGATGACTCGGCCTTCGGCCTCGAGGATGAGGCCGGCGGCACGTTCGAAATCGTCGCCCAGACGTTCGGAAGCCCGCGCGATGGCGCGGGCTTCCGTTTCCAAAAGATGGCGGGCGGCCGGCAGCATGCTACTCGGCCGGTGCGGGCTCCGGAGGGGTTGTCGGGGCTTCCTTCACGGCGTGTTCAAAGAGGAAGTTCAGCGTCTTCTCCGTGATGATGCGATTGGCGATCCGGGAGAGGGAGCCGTCCTTCTCCATGCGCATACGGGCCGCGGCGACGGGTTCGCGCTTCTGGCGGGCAATGCGCTGGACTTCTGCATCCATCTCTTCGTTGGTCACACCAATGCTCTCGGTGGTGGCCAGCTTGC
Organism: Paludibaculum fermentans; assembly: GCF_015277775.1. Lineage (NCBI taxonomy): Bacteria > Pseudomonadati > Acidobacteriota > Terriglobia > Bryobacterales > Bryobacteraceae > Paludibaculum > Paludibaculum fermentans. The sequence goes on along the minus strand of NZ_CP063849.1, from coordinate 6,678,696 downwards.
CCAGCAGCAGGGAGGCCATCACGTCGCGGCGGGCCTTATCCTTCTGCGTGTCCTTGAGCTTGGTCCAATCGAGCTTGATCTTGCTGGTATCGATGCCCTGCGCCTGCCATTGGCGCATCTGGCTCTCCACCGTGTTTTCGATCTGATTGTCGACGTACGCGTCGGGCACCGGGAAGTCGTGCATGTCGACAAGCTTGTCGATGAGCTTGTTCTTGGCTTCGTTTTGGGCGGCGAACTCGCGCTCGCGGAAGATGGCCTTGCGGATCTCTTCGCGTAGTTCGGCGATGTTCTGGAAGTCGCCCAGGTCCTTCGCAAAGTCGTCGTTGAGCTCGGGTGCTTCCTTGAGCCGGATCTGGTTCAAGGTGACAGCGAACTTGACCGTCTTGCCGGCCAGGCGCTCGGCCGCGTAATCGGCCGGGTAGGTGATCTCGGCGTCGTTCACATCGCCGGGCTCAGCACCGCGCAGGGCGTCGCTGAAGGCCTGGAACGTGTCCTTGCCGCCGATTTCAATATTGATGTCGTCCTGCGTCATGGGTTCGCCGTCGATGCCTTCAATGGAGCGGAGCGAAACCAGGCAGTGGTCGCCATCCTGAGCGGGGCGGGGGTCGACGTTGACGAACTCGGCCTTGCTCTCACGGATCTCTTCGATGCGGGCGTCGATGTCGGCTTCTTCGACGACGGGCTCAGCGTATTCGACGGTCAGCCCGCGCGTTTCCTTCAGCTCAAACTCGGGCGCGACTTCGAACTCAGCCTTGAAGTGGACCGCTTCGCCTTCGTGGAAGTGAAGATCCTTGACGTTTGGCCGGCTGACGACGTGGAGGTTCTCCTTCTCGCATTCCTTGTCCAGGTACTTCGGGATGAGGTTCTCGAGAGCCTCCTGCCGGATGTCGCCCATGAACTTGGAGCGGATGATCGACGCCGGAGCTTTGCCCGGACGGAAACCTTGAATGTGCGCTTTGGCGCGAACCTTCTCGACTACCTTCTCGATCTCCGCGGCGACGGCGTCGGCCGGGATATGGATGTCAAGAGAGTGCTTACAACCTTCGATGAGTGCCAATTTCCAAGAACCTCCACACACCAAAAGGCGGGCCTCAAAGGCCCGCCCAGTAGTGGCTGAATTTGCCAGTTGATCGTTTCGGCGCGAATGAGCCTGAACTAATAGTTTCGCACGGTTTAGCTACGCGCTGCTGCCGCAATGCGCGCATCTTCCCGCAGGCCATCGGCCTTGTCGGTGAGTTCCCAGGTAAAGCCTTCGCCGGTACGGCCGAAGTGGCCGAACGCGGCAGTGGCCCGGTAGATGGGACGCCGCAGCTTGAGATGCTCGATGATGCCCTTGGGCGTCAGCGGGAAGTGGGCGCGAACGAGCTCGGTGAGGCGCTCTTCGTCGATGAGGCCGGTACCGAAGGTGTTCACCAGGACGCTCACCGGATCGGCCACGCCGATGGCGTAGGCGAGCTGAACTTCGGCGCGCGAGGCGAGGCCGGCGGCGACGATGTTCTTGGCGATGTAGCGGGCCATATAGCAGGCTGAACGGTCGACCTTCGTCGGATCCTTACCGGAGAAGGCGCCGCCGCCGTGACGGCCCATGCCGCCGTAGGTGTCGACGATGATCTTGCGGCCGGTGAGGCCGGTATCGCCATGCGGACCACCCACTTCGAAGCAGCCTGTGGGATTGATGTGGTACTTGGTGTTGGCGTCCACCATGTCGGCCGGAACCACCTTGCCGATGATGTCGGACTTGATGGCTTCCACCAGCCCGTCGGGCATGGCATTCGGCTTATTGGGGTTGGGGTCGTGCTGGGTGGAGACGACGATGGCGTCGATGCGGGTAGGCTTGCCGTTCACATACTCCACGCTCACCTGGCTCTTGCCGTCGGGGCGGAGGAAGGCGACTTCCTTGTTGTTGCGGGCGTCGGAGAGGCGATGAACCAGCTTGTGCGCCAACATGATGGGCAGCGGCATTAGTTCCGCGGTCTCGTCGCAGGCATAGCCGAACATCAGGCCCTGGTCGCCGGCGCCGCCGGTATCCACGCCCATCGCGATGTGCGGCGACTGGCCGTGCAGCAAGTTAATGACGGAACAGGACTTATAGTCAAACCCGTACTCTGAGCTGGTAAAGCCGATATCCTTGATGACTTCACGGGCCAAGTCCGGGATATCTCTGAAGAACTTCAGGTTCGTGGTGGTGATCTCACCGGCCACGATACAAGTGCCCGTGGTCACCAGAGTCTCGCAGGCCACCCGCCCGGTAGGATCTTCCTTCAGGATCGCGTCGAGAACTGCGTCGCTTACCTGATCGGCAATCTTATCGGGGTGTCCTTCAGTGACGGACTCCGACGTAAATATGTGTCGGCTGACGTCGGCCAATGCAAATCCCTCCTGGGAATGTCAGTTTGCTCCCGGGGGCTCTGCGAAGCAGGCCACGGGCGTTTCGGGGTTCCACAGCCAGTCTAGCGGACGAATTTCAATAGCGTCAATGACCGGGGAGTAAAGGGGGATCGGCCCGGCTGAATGGTGAGAAATGAGGGGTGAGTGGAGGAACGGCCGACGGAGGTCTAAAGTTAGGATTGACGGTGGAGGTCTCCGTGGTGCGAATCATTCTTCCTTTGTTTGCCTTATTGACCTGGGGCAATGCAGCCTCAGTGCAGCAGCCTTGCAAAGTTGGAGGCGATGTTTCGACTCCCATTCCCATCGTCCGGGAGGAACCCGTGTACACCCAGGCTGCCCGTGCGGCCCGCATCAATGGTACGGTCTTCCTCACGTTGGTCGTGGATGAGACCGGCGTCCCTGCGCAGATCAAGGTCGAACGGTGGCAGCTGAAGAAGAAACGCGGAGGCAAACTCGTTTCCGATCCGATGGGACTGGATCAGGCCGCTATCGGCGCGGTGGGTCAGTGGAGATTTCGGCCCGCCAGGAAGGACGGGCAACTGGTCCCGGTCCGCGCCAAGGTCGAGATCACTTTCCGCCAATGAGCCCAGGGGGACCTACTGGTCGCGGTGGACTGTGTCCGGCGTGAAGGCAGGGAGACAGACGGCGATGTATTCGGCGCCCTCCGGCCTTGGCGTGGAATAGCGGATCCATTCACCCACCCTCGTGTGTACGGCCTGGCCGGCCTCCACATCGAGCGCTCCGCCTTCAAACTCAACCCGCAGCATACCTTTCAGTACGACGGTGAACTCGTCGAAATCGGGCCGCTGTCCAGGTTCCAGCCAACCGCCCGGTGAACGCATGTGCGCGACCGAGACTGCAGGGTCACCCGAGTTCACGCATCCAACATACTCATCAATCAGCTTGGGCAGAGTTCCGGCGGATTCAATGCGAGTGGGCGCGGCGATGAGTTGGGGCATGGCTCAATGATAATAAGCCGGTTGCCCCGCGAGAGGCAACCGGCTACCGGAAAGTACAGAATCAGGGTCAACTTAGTTGGCGGTGCCGACTGAGATCTTGACGCTCTTCGGCTTAGCCACTTCCTTCTTCGGCAGGGTGACTTTCAGGACGCCGCTGTCGAACTGCGCGGAAACCTTGTCGACGTCGACGGTCTCAGGCAGGCTGAAGACGCGCTGGAAGGCTCCGTAACTCCGCTCGATGCGGTGGTAGCCGCCCTTCTCCTGTTTCTTCTCAAACTCCCGCTTGCCACTGAGGCTGAGGGTACCGTCCTCGATCTTGATGTCGATCTCCTCGAGCTTGACGCCCGGGATATCGGCGGTGAGGGTGAGCTCATTCTCATTCTCAGCGATATCGACAGCGGGCGACCAGGGGCGCGACGTAGGCGACTCGGAGAGGAATCGATTGAGGGTGTCCTCGAAGAGGGAGAGACCAGCCGCGGGGAAGGTCTCGAAAGCGGCGAAGGGGTTACGACGAGTGAGGTTGCTCATATCTACTGATCTCCTATCAAGAACTTCTTACAATCCAAATATACGATCTATTGCAGTTCCTGTCAATACTATATTAGTCCCTTTCGCTCATATTCCTGGACGCCTTCGCCGGAGGCCAAGTCAACGTCCTGCATATACAAAAAAAGCGGGCGCTCCGAAGAGCGCCCGCTTCATGCTCGAACTATTTGTAAGTGGTTGAAACTACTCGGCTGCTTCGCCGCCCTCTTCAGCTTCGCGCCCTTCGCGCATAGCCTTGAGGCGTTCTTCGCGGCGCTTGGCCCGATCTTCGGCACGTTTGATCAGCTGCGAACCGACGAGCTGCAGGATAGCCTGCTCCGCACCATCGCCCTTGCGCCAACCCACACGAACGATCTGCGAATAGCCCCCGTTGCGCTGGGCAAAACGGGGCCCCAGCTTGTCGAACAGTTTCTTGACCGAAGCCGGCGTCATCAGGAACGATGCAGCCTGGCGACGGGTATGAAGCGTGTCCTGCTTGGCAAGAGTGATCATCTTTTCAAGCAACGGCTTGGCCGCTTTGGCCTTGGGAATGGTAGTAACAATCCGCTCGCCTTCGCTCTCAATCACACTGGTGACCAACCCGCGCAGGAGGGCACGGCGGGCGCTCGTGTCCCGCTTTAACTTAAAACCAGCTCTCTTGTGTCTCATTTCGCTTCTCCTTGGCTCTCCTGCGAGTGTTACTCACCCGCCAACTGGGCATTCTCGTCTTCTTCGTCGTCGCCGGTAATCGGGCTAGGCGAACCGCTGGGCCCGATCAGACGGCCGGACGCGTCGATTTTCATGCCGAAGGAGAGTCCGAGCCCGGCGAGGATCTCCTTGATTTCATTCAACGACTTGCGGCCGAAGTTCTTCGTCCGCAACATTTCGGCTTCCGTCTTCTGGACAAGATCGCCGATCGTTTGGATATTCGCGTTTTTCAGGCAGTTGTACGAACGGACACTCAACTCGAGCTCTTCAACAGAGCGGTTCAGAATCTCGTTCATATGGCCAGCGGCGCGTTCCACCGGCTCTTCCACCACATCGGGGGTTTCCTCGAAGTTGATGAAGATCGCCATGTGGTCCTTCAGGAGCTTGGCGGCCATGCCAACCGCATCCTGGGGAGAAACTGCGCCGTTCGTCCACAACTCGAGGATCAGCTTGTCGTAGTCCGTCATCTGGCCTAGACGAGCTGCCTCGACGGTGTACTTTACCTTGCGGACAGGAGAGTGAACGGAGTCGATGGGGATATAGCCGACGGGCAGGTCTTCATCGAAGTTGCGGTCCCGGCTGATGTAGCCACGACCCTGCTTCATGCGCATTTCGATGTGGAGCTTGCCAGCGGCCGAGACAGTTGCAATATGGAGGTTCCGGTCAAGGACCTCCATGTCGGGTCCCGTTTCAATCATCGCCGACGTAACTTCGCCGGGCTGATCAACGCGCAGAGTGATGGTCTTGACACTATCGTCCATCATCTTGAACGGAACCTGCTTCAGGTTCAGGATGATGTCCGTGGCGTCTTCCACCACGCCGGGGATCGGGCTGAACTCATGCTCGACGCCGTCGATGCGGACCGCGGTAATCGCGGCCCCCTCGATGGAGCTCAGCAGGATGCGGCGCAGCGCGTTGCCGATGGTCGTCCCGAAACCGCGCTCGAACGGCTGCGCGGTGAACATGCCATACCGTTCGGTCAGAGTTTCGGTATTTGCGACCAGCCGCTTGGGTTTCTGGAATCCTTTGAACATCGCACGCTCCTCTTACTTCGAGTACAACTCGACGATCAGCTGTTCTTCGAGCTTGATCTGGACGAGATCTTCGCGCTTCGGTTGGGATAACACGCGCGCCTTCAGATTCTCACGATCTACCTCGATCCAGTTGGGGGCGGGCAGGTGGGCAGTTGCCTCGATGGCACCCTGGATAGCCGAGTTCTGCTTCGACTTCTCGCGCACCTCAACAACGTCGTTGGGCCTCAAGATATACGAAGGGATGTCAACTTTGTGGCCATTGACGGCAATGTGTCCGTGACGGACAAACTGGCGGGCCATCGCCCGCGACGTGCCAAAACCAATCTTATGGACGATGTTGTCCAAACGGCGTTCCAGCATGCTGAGCAAGTTCTCGCCGGTAACGCCCTTTTGGCGGACGGCCTTCTCAAACAGATTGCGGAACTGGATTTCTCCGACGCCGTAGAACCGCTTCGCCTTCTGCTTTTCGCGAAGCTGCAGGCCATAGCCGACGATCTTCGGCTTACGGTCTTTACCATGCTGTCCTGGAGGGAAATTGCGCTTTTCGATGGCACACTTTTCACTGAAACAACGTGCGCCTTTTAGGAAGAGTTTCATGCCCTCGCGCCGGCACTGCCGGCAAACGGGACCAATGTAACGAGCCAAAGGACCTCCTTCGAACTACCTGCGGATGAGGTGCAGTTTACGGAATGCTGGGGAAGCACTCCTTCATCCTGCTTAACATGAGGACGCCGGGCGCAAGGCCCGGTCCTCAATTCCTGGCCATATGAAGGCCATCTACAATATTACACCCTTCATGCGCCGCCTGCACGTTTCTCGCCAACTGCGGGAAACACAGCAGCCCGAAGACACTCCACGATCAGACGCGGCGCTTCTTGGGCGGGCGGCAGCCGTTGTGCGGGATAGGCGTTGTGTCGCGGATGGTGCGAACTTCAATGCCGGCGGTAGCCAGGGCGCGAATCGCGGACTCACGGCCGGAGCCGGGACCGGCAACCCGCACTTCCACTTGGCGAAGACCGCTTTCCTTCGCCTTATTGGCGGCGGTGAGGGAAGCCTGCTGAGCGGCGAAAGGCGTGCCTTTGCGCGAACCACGGAACCCGAGGGAACCAGAACTGGACCAAGCCAGCGTGTTGCCGATGGGGTCGGTGAACGTGACGATCGTGTTATTGAACGTGGCCTGGATGTGGCAGTAGCCAACCGGTACGCTCTTTTTCTCCTTCTTCTTGAAGGATTTCTTCTTACTGGCCTTAGCTTGCTGTTTCGCCATCTTGAACGTCCACTCCTATCCTGCGCTCGAGCTCCGCTTACTTCACTCCGGCTTTCTTCTTGTTGGCCACAGTGCCACGGCGCGGACCCTTCCGCGTTCTGGCATTCGTGTGGCTGCGCTGACCGCGCACCGGCAGGCTGCGGCGGTGGCGCAGGCCTCGGTAGGAACCCATCTCGATGAGCCGCTTGATGTTCATCGAGATCTCCTTGCGGAGATCGCCTTCCACGGCCCCTTCGTCTTCCAGGATCTGACGGATGTGGGCTACTTCTTCTTCAGACAAATCCGCGATCTTCTTGTTCGGGTCGATATGAGCCCGGTGCAGGATCGACTTCGCACGGGTGCGCCCGATCCCATAAATGTAAGTAAGGCCAATTTCAGCCCGCTTGCGAGCCGGCAGATCCACACCTGCGATACGCGCCATAGCTTTCCTCGATTCTCCTACTAGCCCTGCCGCTGCTTATGCTTGGGGTTCGTGCAAATCACCCGAACCACACCTTCGCGGTTGATAATCTTGCACTTATCGCACATTTTTTTGACCGACGCCCGAACTTTCATCTCGTGCCTCTTCTAGTCGTTCTTCAGAACTTTTACGATCCGTCCACGGTTTGGGTCGCTGAAGGTCAATTCCACTTCGACTCGATCCCGCAGCCGGAGCCGCACAAACCCACGCTGAACCGCCGAAGCCAGATGGGCAACCACCCGCCGACGATCCGCCAGCTCCACCAGATAAGTCGAAGCCGGCAAAATCCCCACCACTTCACCGCTGGCGCCAGGCCCGCGGACCGCACTTACGGACGGGTCAGAACCCATGGGCCGTTGGCGGTGACCGCTACACAGTGTTCGAAGTGGGCCGCATTGCTGCCATCCTTCGTAACCGCAGTCCAGCGGTCGGACAAAACCTTGGTTTCGGGCCGGCCCGCATTGACCATCGGCTCGATGGCCAGCACCATGCCCTCTTTCAGTCTCGGATTCTCGTTGCGGCGGTCCACATAGTTCGGCACTTGCGGCTCCTCATGCAGCGAAGTCCCGATCCCATGCCCCACAAACTCGCGAACGATCGAAAATCCGTTCGAAGTGACGTGCCGCTCGACGGCACTGCAGACGTCAAACAGCCGGTTACCGGCCTTCATCTGCCCAATGGCCAGTTGCAGCGACTCCTCGGTCACCCGCAACAGCTTCTTCACCTCGTCACTCACATCACCTACCGGAACCGTCACCGCCGAATCACCGAAGTACCCTTCCAGGCTGACCCCTGTGTCGATCGAAACGATGTCGCCCGACTTCAATACCCGCTTGGCAGAAGGCATCCCGTGCACAACTTCATCATTGACTGAAGTACACAGAACAAAGGGGAACTTACTCCCCGCCGCAGGCACGTAATAACCTTTGAACGCAGGCTTTGCCCCTGCGTCCTTCATCATTTTTTCGGCCACGACCTCCAGGTCGTGCGTCGAAACGCCCACCTGGGCCATTCCAGAAACCTGTTGAAGGATCGCGTGCACCAGCAGGCCGGCGCGCCTCATCTTTTCAAGTTCAGCTGGACTCTTCCGGATAATCATTCCAAACTCAATACCGCACAAACACCCGACAGGATCACCTGCGGACTCCCTACGCTGCCATCCACCTCGTAGAACGCATCACCAGATGCGGCGAAGTACGCCAACAATGGGCTGGTCTGGCGGTCGTAAGCCTCTAACCGCTCGCGAATCACGCTTTCCCTGTCGTCCTCTCGAACCACCAACCGGCTGCCCTCGTTGTCACAGACATCGGGGGACTTGGGCGGGTGCGAAGTGAGGCTGTACAATGCGCCACAGACAGGACACTGCCGGCGGCCCGCTATCCGCGCGATTATCCTATTGTAATCCACTTTCAGGTGGATCACCACCGGCTCAAATCCGCGTGCCCGCAATTCACCGTCCAAAACTTCTGCCTGCTGAATCGTCCGGGGGTATCCATCCAGGATGAATCCGCCAGCACAATCCGGCAAAGAGATCCGGTCGTTCACCAGCCGGTTGACGACTTCGTCTGGCACCAGCCGGCCTGCCTGCATCAGATCCTTCACCTGCAACCCCAGGGGGTCACCGGTGGCGATCCGTTCTCGGAGCATATCCCCCGTGGAGATATGGGGTACCTTAAGCTGCTCTTTCAAAAGAGCCGCCTGGGTGCCTTTCCCCGATCCCGGAGGTCCGAACAAAATCAATGCCTTCGGGAGTTTCCCGCCCGTTTGCCGCATACGCACCCTATTGCTGAACGCCTCGGCGGGCGCTCTCCTCAAACTGGGAGGAGCCCGAAACGAATTCCATGACTACGTCCCGCTACGCCGGCCACGAATGCGGCCCGCGCGCGGAGTAAACCCTTCATAATGGCGCATGATCAACTGCGCTTCCACCTGATTCACCGTGTCCATGGCGACGCCCACGACGATCAGCAGCGAGGTGCCGCCGAACACGAACGTGACGCCCAGGCCATCCAGCAACCAGCGCGGGAAATTGGCATCAATCCAGTTCCCGAGAATGGCAGGGGGCAGGTGCTGCAGCTTGATGCCGCCAATCATCAGTTCCGGGATGAGCGACAGGATAGCAAGGTACAGACCGCCAACGACAGTGATGCGAGTCAGGATCTTGTTCATGTAGTCGGCCGTGTTCTTGCCCGGCCGGATACCCGGGATGAAGCCGCCGTACTTACGCATATTGTCGGCTGCTTCGTTCGGGTTGAAGATGATGCTGACGTAGAAGAACGAGAAGAAGATGATCAGCGTGATGAACAGGATGATGTACAGCGGTTCACCACTGCGGATCGAACTCAGGAAACCGGACAGCCACTTGTTGTTTGCGATGAACGGGATGTTCAGCATCGTCAGCGGGAACGCCAGCAGCGAACTCGCAAAGATGACAGGGATCACACCGCCGGCATTCACCTTCAGGGGCAGGTGGGTGGACTGGCCACCCATCATGCGCCGCCCGACCACGCGCTTGGCGTACTGAACCGGGATGCGCCTTTCACCACGCTCCACAAGGACGATGAAGGCAACCACGGCCACCATCATGATGAGAATGATGAGCAACTGCAGCGGGTGCCAGGTGTTCGTGACGAACGTATTCTGATAAACGTTGCCGATGGCGGCGGGCAAACCGGCCACGATGCCGGCGAAGATGATGAGCGACATGCCGTTGCCGACACCGCGCTCAGTGATCTGCTCACCCAGCCACATGATGAAAGCCGTACCCGTGGTCAGCGTCAACATCGTCAGGGAAATGAACCCGAAGCCGGGATTCACAACGAAATTGCCCTGCCCCTGGAGAGCCGTCGCGATGAACAGCGACTGCATCAGGCCCAAGCCAACGGTCAGGTAACGAGTCCACTGCGTGATCTTCCGGCGTCCCAGTTCGCCTTCCTTCTGGAGCTTCTCCAGAGTAGGCACCACGATCGTCAGCAATTGCAGGACGATCGAGGACGTGATGTACGGCATGATGCCGAGAGCGAAGATCGTCAGTTTACGGAACTGACCGCCGGAAAACAAATCCAGGAATCCGAAGAGTGTCCCCTGATTGCGCCGGAAGAACTCTTCGAACTTGATCGCGTCCACGCCTGGGATCGGGATCGCCGCTCCCAACCGGTAGACTGCGAGCAGGCCGAGCGTAAACAACACGCGGTTCCGCAGATCGGGTACCCGGAAGATGTTGGCCAGAGCTTCGAAAAACTTTTGCATGGGCTGCCTTGCTGATGCGAATGCGCCGCCATGCTCCCGGCACGCGGCGCTTCCCGAAACGATTACTTAGCGGGCTTTTCCTGGCGGACCTTGGGGGGGATCACCGTGACGGTGCCGCCGGCGGCTTTGATCTTCTCCTGGGCTGCTTCCGAGAAGAGGTGCGCTTCCACCGTGATGGCGCGCTTCAATTCCCCATTAGCCAGGACCTTCAAACCATCGCCCAACTTCTTGATGATGCCGGAGGCCTTGAGACTGGCAGGCGTAAAGCTGTCGCCTTCCAGCTTCTCGAGGGTTCCCACGTTGATGACGGCAAAATCCTTCTTGAAGATGGCATTCGAGAAGCCACGCTTCGGCAGACGGCGGTGAAGCGGCATCTGGCCGCCTTCAAAACCGCGCATCTTGGAGTAGCCGCTGATCGACTTGGCGCCTTTGGCACCGCGGCCGGAGTACTTACCGCGACCACTGCCCATACCGCGCCCGACGCGGCGCTGGGTCTTGACTTGCCCCTTTGGCGGTCTAACTTCGCTGAGGTTCATGGCAATCCTATTCCCTTACTCGGAGACGACTTTCAGCAGATGGGGCACCTTGATCGCCATCCCGCGAAAGCTCGGCGTATCCGGCTTTTCGACCACTTGGTTGATCTTGTGCAGTCCGATCGCCCGCACAATCCGCTTGTGCTTTTCGGGGCTACCGATCGGGCTGGAAATCAGCATGATTTTAATAGTGGCAGCCATGTTAGAGATTCTCCACGGCCAAGCCACGCAACTCGGCGACGGCCGCTTTGTCGCGGAGCTGGTCCAGAGCAGCGATGGTCGCCTTCACAACATTATGAGGGTTGTGCGTGCCGAGTGACTTGGTGAGCACGTTGTGAATTCCGGCTGCCTGGATGACGGCGCGGACAGGGCCGCCCGCAATGACACCAGTACCTTCGGGAGCCGGCTTGAGCAGTACAGCGCCCGAGCCGAACTTGCCCAGCACAACGTGGGGGATGCTGCTGCCCACGGTGTTGACGTGGTGCAGATTCTTCTTGGCCGCCTCGATACCCTTCTTGATGGCCGAAGGAACTTCCTTCGCTTTGCCGGTGCCGAATCCAACCACCCGCTGGTCCGGATCGCCCACCACCACCAAGGCCGAGAAGCTGAGGTTCTTACCGCCCTTGACCACTTTAGTCACGCGGTTGATGCTGACAACCTGTTCTTTCAGGTTGAACGCCTTCGGATCGATTTTCTTAACAGGAACGGCTGCCATGGTTAGAACTCCAGTCCGGCTTCCCGGGCAGCATCGGCCAAAGCCTTGATGCGCCCGTGGTACAGATAACCGCCGCGGTCGAAGACCACTTTGCTGACGCCTTGTGCCTTGGCGCGCTCGGCGACGAGCTTGCCGATCTCCTTGGCTCCGGCGAGGTTGCCGCCAGTCGCGGTCGCATTCGTTTCGGAGCTTGACGCCGAGACGATGGTGCGGCCAGCGCGGTCGTCGATCACCTGCGCGTAGATGTTTTTGATGCTGCGGAATACCGCTAGGCGGGGCCGCTCCTGCGTACCCTTCACCCTTTCGCGGATCCGGACGTGAATCCGCCGGCGGCGCGAATCTTTATCGATGGAGCGCTTCATTTCTCAATACCCTCCCGCGACTACTTTCCGCCCGCGCCGGTCTTGCCGACCTTCTTGCGAACAGCCTCACCCGTGTAACGGATACCCTTCTGCTTGTAGGGCTCCGGTGGGCGCAACGCGCGGATGTTTGCCGCAACCTGGCCCAGTGCCTGCTTGTCGATGCTGGTCAGCACCAGGTGCGTATTCTTGTCCACTTTGCAGTCGATGCCGGGCGGCAACAGGAATTCGATCGGATGCGAATAGCCCAGCACGAATACAATAACGCTACCTTTTACTTCAGCGCGGTAGCCGATGCCGACGATGTCCAGCTCGCGGGTAAATCCAGCGCTCACGCCGGTTACCGCATTCGAAGCCAATGCCCTCGTCAAACCATGGAGGGCAGCGTATTGGTCCCCGTCCCGCTTGATATCCAGCACCGCATCGTTCTTCTCGATGCGCACGCCGTGCGGAATCGGTACCGTGAGCTTACCCTTCGGACCTTCCACCTTCATCTCCGCGCCCAGCGTCACTTTGACGCCGGTTGGCAGCGGGATAGGCTTTTTTCCAACTCGTGACATTCCTTAACTCCAGTCCGCTTTCCAGGAAACCTGTAGATTTCCAGACTTGAATAAATCCGGCCGGCCTAGTAGACCTGGCAGAGAATTTCGCCGCCCACGCCTTCCTTGCGCGCGGCCTTACCCGTCAGGAGGCCTTTCGGCGTGGTCAGGATGTTGATACCCAGACCACCTAGCACCTTCGGAATCTCGTCACTACCGACGTACACGCGGCAGCCGGGGCGGGAAACCCGCTCGATGATGGAAATCACCGGCTGATTGGCCGCAGTGTACTTCAGGTACACGCGGATCGCCTTGTGATTGCCTTCATCCACAATCTTGTAGTTGAGGATGTAGCCTTCATCCTTAAGAATGCGGGCAATCTCGGTCTTCAGCTTCGAGGCCGGTACGTCCACCTTCGGGAACTTAGCTTTCATGCCGTTCCGGATGCGCGTGAGCATGTCGGCGATGGGATCGGAAACCATGACTTAAACTCTTCCTGTCGTCCTTAGCTATTGCTTTCACTCCGGCGTGCTTTGGCGGGTTCTCTACCAGCCAGCTGCGCCGATTGGATCCAACGGAGGGCGCCTACCAGCTCGACTTCGTCACGCCCGGGACTTCCCCGGCGAGCGAAAGCAGGCGGAAGCAGATGCGGCAAAGTTCGAACTTGCGCATGTAGCCCCGGGGCCGGCCGCAGCGCTTGCAGCGATTGCGGTGCCGGATCGCAAACTTCGGCTTCTTGTTATCCTTGGCAATTTTCGCCGTGGTCGCCATTCTTATCTAGCTCCTTATTCGCCTGGCCTAGTTTTGCCGGAACGGCATCCCCAGCAACTTCAGCAGCGCCTTGGCCTCGGCATCGGTCTTTGCCGTGGTCGTGATGCAGATGTTCATACCCTTGGTCTTCTCGACCTTGTTGTAGTCGATCTCAGGAAAGATCAACTGGTCCTTGATCCCAAGCGTGTAGTTGCCGCGGCCATCGAAACTCTTCGTTGACACGCCCCGGAAATCGCGAACGCGGGGCAGTGCCACATTGAGCAACCTGTCCAGAAATTCGTACATCCGGTCGCCGCGCAGCGTCACCATGGTCCCAATCGACATGCCCTCGCGCAACTTGAACGCTGCGATGGACTTGCGTGCCTTGGTGATTACCGGCTTCTGACCAACAATCGCGCCCAGTTCGTTGACGGTGCCGTCAACCATCTTGGGATTCTGCGTTGCCTCGCCCAGCCCGATGTTCACCGTGACTTTTTCCAGCTTCGGGACGGCCATCACGTTGGAGTAGTTAAACTCCTTCGTCAGTGCCGGGACCACAGTGGTCACGTATAATTCTCTCAGTCTCGCCTTCGTTGCCATTGCTTGAAGCTTCCTCTCAGCGTTTCCTCGCCCTACTTCTTGTCGAGGGTCTCGCCGGTCTTGCGTGCGATGCGAACACGACGGGTTTTGCCGCCAACCGTCTCCACCTTGACCCCAATCCGGGACGTATGCCCGTCGTTGGTTACGATCATGACGTTCGAAGCATGAATGGGCGCTTCGCGCTCGGCAATGCCACCCTTGATGCCCTGGCCCGGATTCGGCTTGATGTGCTTCTTGGACATCTGCACACCTTCCACCAGAATCCGGCCGGTCTCACGGTTCACTTCCAGAACACGGCCAACCTTGCCCTTGTCACGCCCCGCAATCACCTTCACGGTGTCGTTCTTGCGGATGCGGATCTTAACTACTTCTTTCGGCTCGTTATGCCGGTTTGCCAGACGGCCCGCCATGGTTAGATTACCTCCGGAGCGAGCGAAACAATCTTCATGAACTTCTTGTCACGCAACTCACGCGCGACGGGACCGAAGACGCGGGTGCCGACAGGCTCGCCGAGGTCGTTGACCAGCACAGCCGCGTTCGAATCGAAGCGAATATAGGTGCCGTCCTTGCGCCGTGTTTCCTTGCGCATGCGTACGATTACGCAACGGACGACCTTCCCCTTCTTGATGTTGGAGTCCGGGGCGGCCTCTTTAACAGCCGCGGTGATTACGTCACCCAGGCCCGCTTGCAGGCCCTTATCGCCACCGCGGGGCAGAATGCAGCTCAGCCTGCGGGCGCCGCTGTTGTCGGCCACCTCGAGGATTGTTCTCATTCCAATCATGGCAGTATCCTCGTTTCCCTTTTAAAACCTTGCCGGCCTGCGGCTACTCCGCCAGTCCCGCAACACTGGTGTCCACCGCGCGGCGAACGATCTCGCCCAGGGTCCAGCGCTTCAACTTGCTCAACGGCCGGCTCTCGATGATGCGCACCACGTCGCCCACCTTCGCCGTCCCGTTCTCGTCGTGCGCGTAGAACTTGTTGCGCTTCGACACAATTCGCTTGTACAGGGGGTGCGGCACACGTCGAGTCACTTGCACCACGATGGTCTTGGCCATCTTGGTCGAAACGACCTCGCCCACCTTCTCGTTTTTGTGGTTGGCTTGCACTTCGGCCATGAGTTACTTTGCCTCCCCGGCGGCTTTCAGTTGGCGCTGGCGCTGCACCGTGTTGATGCGTGCCCGGTCCTTCTTCAGCTCGCGGTACTTCTTCAGGCCTTCCATCTGCCCCATGGACATCTGGAACTTGAGCCGGAAGAGCTGCTCTTCCATTTCCTTGACCTTGGAGGCCAATTCCTTCTCGTCGAGTTCCCGAATCTTTTCCGCTTTCATAGCGATAGTTCCTTGTTCCGGCTTAGCCTTTCACCCGGATTAACCAACCGTGTCCTCGCGGGTAATCAGCTTCGTACGGATGGGCAGCTTCATTGCCGCAAGACGCATTGCTTCGGCGGCCAGTTCCTGCGTCACGCCTTCCATCTCGAACATGATTTTGCCAGGGCGAACGACGCACACCCACTGCTCCGGTGCGCCCTTGCCCTTACCCATACGCGTTTCAGCAGGCTTCTTCGTGATTGGCTTGTCCGGGAAGAGGCGAATCCATACTTTGCCGCCACGCTTGATAAAGCGTGTCATTGCAATACGAGCCGCTTCAATCTGCCGGTCCGTCACCCAGCCCACCGTCATGGCCTTCAGGCCGAAATCGCCGAATGACAGCGTTGAGCCGCGCCACGCCTTGCCGGCGCGACGGCCGCGCTGCTGCTTCCTATACTTAACCTTCTTCGGCATCAACATGGGTCGTAATCTCCCTGACTAAACTCGTGTCCCTTACTCGGCCGCGGTGTCGGCAGCCGGGGTCTGGGCCTCAGGTTCCGGCTTCCAGCTGGGAGCCGTGGGCTGCGCCACCGGGGGCACGACACTGCTCGCAACAGGCGGTGCCGCTTGCACCGGAGCCGCATCCGCACTCACCGTGATCGGCGCCGGAGCGTTGTTCCGCTCCACGCGGTCGCCACGATCACCGGACGGCCGACGTTCACGCCGATCGCCGCGGTCACCACGATCCCCACGGTCGCCGCGCGGATTCCGCCGGGGCTCATCCGTCCGCGTACGGCGCGAGAACCCATCGGTCGAAACCTCACCCTTGTAGACCCAGCACTTTACACCAATCACACCGTAGGTCGTGTAAGCCTGGGCAAATCCGTAATCGATGTCGGCGCGCAGGGTGTGCAGCGGCAGTTGCCCCTGCAGATACCACTCACTGCGTGCAATCTCAGCGCCGTTCAGGCGGCCGGAGACGCGAACCTTGATACCCTTGCAGCCGAAACGCAGGGCGCTTTCAACCGCCTTACGCATCGCACGCCGGAACGCTACGCGCTTTTCGAGCTGCAGGGAGATCGACTCCGCCACCAGCTGCGCGTCCATCTCAGGCTTGTGAACTTCCTGGATATCAATGAAGACTTCGCGCTTCGTCTTCTGAGCCAGCTCCGTCTTCAACTTCTCAATCTCCGCGCCCTTGCGGCCGATGATCAGGCCAGGTCGGGACGTGTGGATCGTGATGCGGAGTTTGGAGCCGCCGGGGCGCTCCACTTCCACCGAGCTGACGCCCGCAGCCTTCAGCCGCTCGCGGAGCGACTCCTTCAGCTCGAGGTCCTCATGGAGGAGCTTTGCGTAATCTTGGGTGGCGAACCAGCGAGAGCGCCAGTTTTTGGTGACGCCCAACCGGAAACCGTAGGGATGAACTTTCTGACCCATGCGCTTCTCGTATCTCCGCTTATTTCTGACTCAGCGCCGCTTCGGCGTTCTTTTCGCCAACCTTCACCACAATGTGGGAAGTCCGGCGTTGATACCGGTAGGCGCGGCCCATCGGTGCCGGGCGCACCCTCTTCTGGCGCGGCCCTTCGTTGACATAGGCCTCGGTGACAAACAGGGTGTCGACATCGAGGTCAGTATTGCGGTTTTCCGCATTGGCAATGGCCGACCGCAGAACCTTTTCCACCGTTGGCGCAATGCGCTTGTTGGTGGTCCGCAGGATCGTAATCGCGTCCCCGGCCTTTCGGCCGCGGATCAGGTCGATTACGAGCCGCGCCTTCTGCGCCGACACTCGAATGAATCTGGCTTCCGCTCTCGCTTCCATATCCTTGATTCCTTTCCCTTCCCGCGGCGCTCTTTAGGACGGCTTGCCGGACTTGTCGGCCTTCGCGGCATGCCCCTTAAAGGTGCGGGTGGGGGAGAACTCGCCCAGCTTGTGCCCCACCATGTTTTCCGTGACGTACACGGGGATGAACTTCTTGCCGTTGTGAACGGCGAGGGTGTGGCCGATGAATTCCGGTCTGATCGTCGAACGCCGAGACCAGGTCCGGACAACCTTCTTCTCGTTCTTCTCGTTCATCGCCACCACCTTCGTCAGGAGGTGCCCATCGGTGAACGGCCCTTTTTTCAGTGAACGGCTCATGGTCTTAAATCCCTATCGCTTACTTGTTCTTCGACCGCGGCGTGGCAATGTACTGATCCGTCCGCTTGTTGTTGCGCGTCTTGAAACCACGTGTCGGCTGGCCCCAGGGCGTCACAGGGTGACGGCCACCGGAGGTACGGCCCTCACCACCACCATGGGGGTGATCCACCGGGTTCATCGAGACGCCGCGGTTGTGAGGCTTTACGCCCTTCCAACGGTTGCGGCCGGCTTTGCCCAGCGACTCGTTCTCGTGATCCAGGTTGCCCACCTGGCCGATCGTCGCGTAGCAGGAGGTCATCACCCGGCGCACTTCGCCCGAAGGCAGCTTCAGTAGCGCCATTCCGCCTTCGCGGGAGACCAACTGAGCGGATGCACCAGCCGAGCGCGCCATCTGGCCGCCCTTGCCCGGCCGCAGTTCAATGTTGTGAACCACGGTACCGGCCGGGATGTTCTCTAGCGGCAGTGCGTTGCCTACCAGGATGTCAGCCGCCGGGCCGGACATAATGGTGCGGCCCACTTCCAGGCCCACGGGGCACAGGATGTAGCGCTTCTCGCCATCCACATAGTGCAGCAGTGCGATGCGCGCGGTCCGGTTGGGATCGTACTCGATCGCAGCAACCTTCGCCGGAATGCCGTGCTTGCTCCGCTTGAAATCGATGATGCGGTAGGTCTGCTTATGTCCGCCGCCACGGAACCGGATCACCAGGTGACCCTTGTTATTGCGGCCGCCGGACTTTGCAACCGTACCCGTGGTCAGCGACTTCTCGGGAGTCTGCTTCGTAACTTCGTCACGGGTGACGACGGTCTGGAAACGCTTGGTGGGAGTGGTAGGACGAAATGATTTAATCGGCATGGTTGATTCGGCCTCCCTTTAGAGCTCCGCGTACTCCGGCATCTTCTGGCCCGGCTTCAGGCGGATATAGGCCTTCTTCCAATCGCCGCGGTAGCCGGCGTAACGGCCCCGGCGGCGCAGTTTGCCTTCAAACGTTGCGGTCCGGACGTCTTCCACCTTCACTTTGAAGAGGGATTCCACCGCACCCTTGATGTCTGTCTTGGTCGCTTCGGGATGAACCTGGAAACACAGAGTGCTCTCCGTGTCCTTCTTCCCGACGCCCTTTTCCGTAACAATGGGGCGCACAATGACTTCGTAGCGGTTCATTAGGCCAACGCCTCCGACAGCTTTTTCGCGGCTGCCTCGCTTAAAACAACGTGTTTATGCGCCAGCAGGTCGTAAGTGGTCACGTCCTGCGTCGCCACCAGTTTGACCCCGGGCAGATTGCGGCTGCCGAGCTCCAGGTTGCGGTTCGCGTCGTTCGTGCTCACCAGCAGAACCTTGCGGTCGGCCTGCAGATTCTTCAGCGCTTCCGCCATGACCTTCGTCTTGGCGTCGGCAAGATTCCACTCGGACACAACCTTCAATTCGCCGTCGCGCAGCTTGGCCGTCAGGGCCGAGCGCAGCGCGCCCTGCACCATCTTCTTGTTCAGCCGGTAGGAGTAGTCGCGCGGCACCGGGCCGTGCGTCGTACCACCATGGCGCCACAGCGGAGAACGGACGGAACCGACGCGAGCGCGACCGGTACCCTTCTGCCGCCACAGCTTCTTACCGGAGCCTGCCACTTCACGACGAACCTTCGTCTTGGCCGTGCCGCTGCGGACGCCCGCCAGATGATGGCGCACGCTCTCGTAAATAAGATTCTCGTTGACGGGGGCGCCGAACACAGCATCAGCCAGTTCGAGCTCGCCCACCTTCGTATTTTTCAGATCAACAACGTCAACTTTTGGCATGGCTCGTTACCTCTTCGCGCGGCGCACAATGACGTAAGCGCCATTCGGTCCGGGCACCGCCCCCTTGACCATCAGTACGTTGTCCTCGGTGTCGACATCGATCACTTCGAGATTCCGCACCGTCACGTTCACGTCGCCCATCTGGCCGCCCATCCGGGTGCCGGGGAAAACGCGGGACGGGAAGCTCGACGCGCCGATTGAACCCGGTGCGCGGTGAAACATCGAACCGTGCGTGTTGTCGCCGCCGCCGAATCCGTGGCGCTTCATGACGCCGGCGAATCCACGGCCCTTGCTTACGCCGGTCACGTCCACTTTGTCCGTGGGTTTAAACTGATCCACCAGGACGCGGTCGCCCAGCTTCGGGTCGCCCGAACCAGGCCGGAGCTTGAATTCGCGAGTGTACTTCACGCCTTCGGCATTGGCCTTCTTCAGGTGGCCGGCCGTCGGCTTGTTCGGCTTCTTCGCGAATTCGACCAGACCCAATTGAACGGCGTCATAACCGTCGGTGGCCGGCGTCTTGCGCTGAACCACCACACAGGGTCCCGCTTTGAGCAAAGTCACGGGCACCACCTGCCCGTCGGGCCGGAAGACCTGTGTCATCCCAATCTTTTTGCCGATAATTCCTGGGCTCATATTCCCTCAGTTCCCTGCACCCGCCTCCAGCGGCCGCTGCTTGCAGCTTCGGCCCGGTCCAGCGGTCTAATCTCGCGTCCTCACTCAGGCTGGGTAAGCGACGATCGCTTACTTCGCCCCTTTGTGGTAGGCCTTGATTTCCACGTCCACGCCCGCCGGCAGATCCAGCTTGCTCAGCGCGTCCACGGTGTCCTGCGTCGGCTCGAGAATGTCCAGCAGACGCTTATGCGTCCGGATCTCAAACTGTTCGCGGGACTTTTTATCCACGTGCGGCGAACGGTTCACGGTGTAACTGTTCCGCACTGTGGGCAGTGGAATGGGCCCCGCCACGCGGGCACCAGCCCGCTTGGCCGTTTCCACGATCTCGGTCGTGCTCTGATCGAGCAAGCGGTGATCGTAGGCCTTCAACCGAATTCGAATACGTTTCGTGAGCATCTTCTTTATTTCCCTGGCGGCGGGCGCGTTTGCCGGCCCGCCGCCTATCGGGCTAACTAGTCGAGAACCACTTCCGACACCGTGCCGGCGCCAACCGTGCGGCCACCTTCACGAATCGCGAAGCGCAAACCCTTGTCCATCGCCACCGGGGTGATCAGTTCCACACCCACCGTGACGTTGTCGCCAGGCATCACCATCTCGGTGCCTTCCGGCAACTCCATCACACCCGTCACGTCCGTCGTCCGGAAGTAGAACTGCGGACGATAGCCCTTGAAGAACGGGGTATGGCGGCCGCCTTCTTCCTTCGACAGGACGTACACTTCGCCCCGGAACTTCGCGTGCGGCTTGATCGAGCCCGGCTTCGCCAGCACCTGACCACGCTCCACGTCGTCCTTGTCGATGCCGCGCAGCAACAGGCCGACATTGTCGCCCGCCATGCCACTGTCCAGCAGCTTCTTGAACATTTCCACGCCCGTGACTACCGTCTTGCGCGTGTCGCGGAAGCCCACAATCTCGACTTCCTCGCCCACCTTGACCTGGCCCTTTTCAATACGGCCCGTCACCACCGTCCCGCGGCCCTGGATCGAGAAGATGTCTTCGATCGGCATCAGGAACGGCTTGTCCACATCGCGCGGAGGAAT
Source organism: Paludibaculum fermentans (assembly GCF_015277775.1). Classification (NCBI taxonomy): domain Bacteria; kingdom Pseudomonadati; phylum Acidobacteriota; class Terriglobia; order Bryobacterales; family Bryobacteraceae; genus Paludibaculum; species Paludibaculum fermentans. The sequence continues at coordinate 6,657,672 of NZ_CP063849.1, read as the reverse complement.
CGGAATGTAGCGGTCCACCGCTTCCATCAGGTCGTCCACCGACTTTTCCCACTCCGGCTCGCCGTTCAATGCGCCCAGCGCGCTCACACGGCAGATCGGCAGGTCGTCGCCGGGGAACCCGTAGCTCGAAAGCAGCTCGCGCAGCTCCATCTCCACCAGTTCCAGCAGTTCGGCGTCGTCCATCATGTCGACCTTGTTCAGGGCAACGACGATGTACGGCACACCCACCTGGCGGGCCAGCAGTACGTGCTCACGAGTCTGGGGCATCGGTCCGTCAGGAGCCGCCACCACCAGGATCGCGCCGTCCATCTGCGCCGCACCGGTGATCATGTTCTTGATGTAATCCGCGTGGCCCGGGCAGTCCACGTGCGCGTAGTGACGATTCGCCGTCTCGTACTCCACGTGCGCCGCCGCGATCGTGATACCTCGTGCCTTTTCTTCGGGCGCGTTGTCGATCGAATCGAAGCTGCGGAACTGCACCTTCGGGTTATGCTTGGCCAGCGTCTTCGTGATTGCTGCCGTGAGCGTGGTCTTGCCGTGGTCGATGTGGCCAATCGTGCCAACATTCACGTGCGGTTTGCTGCGATCAAATTTCTCTTTCGCCATGACCTTCTGTCTCCTGCGCGCTCAAAACTAGCTGGGGCTCTGCCCCTTCATCTTGTTGATTACTTCCTCGGTAACTGACTGAGGAGCCTCTTCATAGCGACCGAAGTGCATCGTGAAGCTACCCCTGCCCTGCGTCCGCGAACGGATTTCCGTCGCGTAGCCGAACATTTCAGACAGCGGCACCATCGCCTTGATGATCTGCGTGTTGCCCTTCAGCTCCATGCCTTCCAGACGCCCGCGGCGGCTGATCAGGTCACCATTCACCGAACCCATGTACTCGTCCGGAACGACCACTTCCACGCTCATGACCGGCTCCAGAAGAACCGGCTTCGCCTTGTGAGCGGCATCTTTTAATGCCATCGATCCGGCGATCTTGAAAGCCATTTCCGAGGAGTCGACGTCGTGGTAGCTACCGTCGTAGATCGTCACTTTGACATTGGCCATCGGGAAGCCCGCCAGAATGCCGCCCTCGAGGGCCTCGACAATACCCTTTTCAGCCGGTCCGATATATTCCTTCGGAACCGTGCCGCCAACGATTCCGTTGACAAACTCGTACTCTTTTTCCGGATTCGGCTCGAGGTGCAGCTTGATGTGACCGTACTGGCCACGCCCACCTGTCTGGCGCACGAACCGGCCTTCGCCATCACTCTTCTTGCGAATCGTTTCGCGGTAAGCAACCTGCGGCTTGCCGACATTGGCGCCCACGTTGAATTCGCGCTGAAGGCGGTCGACAATGATTTCCAGGTGCAACTCACCCATACCGGACAGAATCGTCTGTCCCGTCTCGGGGTCAGTGTTCACCTTCAGCGTCGGATCTTCCTGCACCAGCTTCGCAATCGCCATACCGAGCTTTTCCTGATCGGCCTTCGTTTTGGGTTCGATGGCCAACTGGATCACCGGGGCGGCAAACTCAATTGCTTCCAGTGAGATCGGATGCTCTTCACTGCAAATCGTATCGCTCGTGATCACCGATTTGAGGCCCACGCAGGCAGCAATGTCGCCGGCGTAGATCTCGGTGATCTCTTCACGCTTGTTGGCGTGCATTTTCACCAGGCGGCCAATGCGTTCACGCCGACCCTTGCTGACGTTGAGAATCGTGTCGCCCGTGTTGAGCTTGCCCGAGTAAACCCGGATAAAGGCCAACTGCCCGACGAACGAATCGGTCATGATCTTGAAGATCAACGCCGAGAATGGTTCGCTGTCATCCGCATGACGGACCAGCTCAATGCTCCGGTCGTCGACGTCGTAACCCTTGATGGGCGGGATGTCGAGCGGCGAGGGCAGGAGGTCCACCACGGAGTCCAGCATATTCTGGACGCCTTTGTTCTTGAAAGCCGTGCCGCAGATCACAGGGAAGATCGTCTGCGCGATGGTCGCCTTGCGCAACCCGGAGATGATCTCCGTGGTCGTAAGCGTCTCACCGTTCAGGTACTTCTCCATGAGGATGTCGTCGGCTTCAGCAGCCGCTTCCACCATCTTTTCGCGGTATTCCTTGGCCTGATCCAGCAGGTCGGCAGGAATGTCGACGTCGTCGAATGCGGCCCCGAGGGTTTCATCCCGCCAGATGCGCGCTTTCATCGTGACCAGGTCGATGATGCCTTTGAACTGGTCCTCAGCACCGACCGGCAATTGGATCGGCACCGCACGAGCATGGAGGCGATCTTCAATCGTGGCGACGGCGTGGAAGAAGTCAGCGCCCACGCGGTCCATCTTATTGATGAAGCACACGCGCGGAACGGCGTACTTGTCCGCCTGCCGCCAAACCGTTTCCGACTGCGGCTGCACACCAGCCACGGCGTCGAATACCGCCACGGCGCCATCGAGCACACGGAGCGAACGCTCCACTTCAGCCGTGAAATCCACGTGGCCGGGTGTATCGATGATGTTGATCTGGTAATCGTTCCAGGAGCAGGTCGTCGCGGCGGAGGTGATGGTGATACCACGCTCCTGCTCTTGCACCATCCAGTCCATGGTGGCGGTGCCTTCATGAACTTCACCGATCTTATAGGTGCGGCCGGTGTAATAGAGGATGCGCTCGGTCGTGGTGGTCTTACCGGCATCAATGTGGGCCATGATGCCGATATTTCTCATCTTCTCGAGTGCGATGGTGCGAGGCATATTTAGTCGTCGCTCCGGCGGCGGCTGAGCTTACGATTCTCCTTTTAGTTACCAGCGGTAGTGAGCGAAGGCCTTGTTGGCTTCCGCCATGCGGTGAACGTCGTCCTTCTTCTTGATCGCGGCGCCGCGAAGGCTGGCGGCATCCATCAGTTCATTGGCCAACTTCTCGGCCATGCTCTTGTCAGTCCGCGCGCGGGCTCCGGTGAGGATCCAGCGGATCGCCAGCGAAGTGCGGCGATTGTTCGGAACCTCGATCGGGACCTGGTAGTTGGCACCACCGACGCGGCGGGTCTTAACTTCCAGCAAAGGCTTGCAGTTCTCTACCGCCTTCTTGAACAGCTTCAAGGGATCGTCATTCGACCGGTCCTTGATCGTTTCCATGGCGGTATAGAAGATCCGTTGGGACGTGGTCTTCTTGCCTTCCCACATCATCGAGTTGATGAACTTCTCGGCCAGCGTCGAGTTGTAAACGCCGTCGGGCTGAATTTCGCGGATCTCAGCGCGTCTTCTGCGGGGCATACGTTCCTCTTCAGATCCTTACTACTACTTCTTCTTAGGTGCGGTTTTGGCGGCACCCGCCTTGGGGCGCTTGGCACCGTACTTCGAGCGGCTCTGCATACGGCCGGTCACACCAGCCGTGTCCAGCGTTCCGCGAACTACGTGATAACGCACACCGGGCAGATCCTTCACGCGGCCGCCGCGAATCAGCACGATCGAGTGCTCCTGCAAGTTGTGGCCGACACCGGGAATATAGGTCGTAACTTCAATTCCATTGGTCAGGCGCACACGGGCCACTTTGCGGAGAGCCGAGTTCGGCTTCTTAGGGGTGGTGGTGTAAACACGGGTGCAAACGCCGCGGCGCTGCGGGCAAGATTGCAGCGCGGGGCTGGCAGTCTTATATCGGGTGGGCCTGCGTCCCTTACGGACAAGCTGATTGAAAGTGGGCACGAACTATCCTCTTTGGGCAGCTATGTGAAGCGTAGTCTCAACCGGCGAACACAACAAATATCCGCGCGCAGATCCTGCTCGCGGAAGAGGTCAACCGGCGAAAACCTCGAAAAATCAACCGTTGCAGCGGGCACTGTGCCCGCCAATCAAGAGGGTCACTTCGGACACGCCCATGCTCCGTTCAGCGCTATGTCTGAAGGAACCTCGGGGCGGCCTCTCAGCCGGCTTCCCGCCGTTTCGCCCGGACTAGCCAGGCACAGGAAGGGTAGCTGAGAGAGGAAGAGCTAACTCCTCAAACCTTCCCAGGATACACACCCTAATGAATTGCTGTCAACTGGAAGCACAAAATCTTCAAAACATGCACCTTGGGCTGCAGCCAACCCCTAGATTCTGTTGAATCTTCCCAGATGGCTGGTGCTTGCCCTTCCGCCCCCACCTACACGTGGTTGCGAGGGCTATTCTTCGAATTGTAAAGCTATCGAATTATTCTTGCCCGGGTTGCACAACGTTCACTCAAGATTTATGGAATCGTAACGCAAGCCTGTAAGGCTTGTCAGCATGAGGTTTCTTTTCACTCTGGCACTGTCTGCCAGTATGTTGTTCGCTCAAGGCGACGCAGCTCGCATCACCGGTACGGTGACCGACGCGTCCGGCGCTGTCATTCCTGGCGCTATCATCAAGATTAAAAACGAGAAAACGGCAGCAGTCCGTGAAGTCACCGTGGCCGACAACGGCTCATTTGTCGCCTCGAATCTCACTCCCTCCGTCTACACCATCGATGCCTCGGCGAATGGCATGGCGTCCGCTCAGTATCGCCAAGTCACCCTCACCGCTGGCCAGGAGCGTACCCTCGCCATCATCCTCGCGCCGGCGGAAATGCAACAGTCTGTTACAGTTGCCAGCGGCGATTTGGTGGTGATCGATACCAGCTCTGCTCGCGTCGGCGCCAATATCAATGAGCGGGAAGTGGCCAACATGCCCCTGAACGGCCGCCAGCTCTCCCAACTTTATTTAATGGTGCCCGGCGCCCAGACCGCCGGCGGCGGCAGCTACGACAACATCCGGTTCAGCGGCCGCGCCAATCAGCAGAATGCAGTGCGGTTTGACGGCGTCGAAGCCTCATCTATTATTGATGCCTCCCCTGGAAACCTGAACGGCGAGTCCTCTACCGGCTTCCGCCTGCAGGCGAGCCTGGAGACCGTCCAGGAGTTTCGTGTAGAGTCCAGCAACTATCCGGCTGAGTTCGGAACCGGCACCGGCGGCCAGATCTCGGTCGTCACCAAGTCCGGCTCCAATCAGATCCACGGCTCCCTCTTCGAGTACGTCCGCAACAACTCGTTCGACGCTCGCAACTTCTTCGACACCACCAAATCGCCGCTCCGCCTGAATCAGTTCGGCGGTTCCCTGGGCGGTCCTATTAAGAAGGACAAGGCGTTCTTCTTCGCCAGCATGGAGACGCTGCGCCAGCGAGCCGGCATCAACCTGCTGGGTTCTGTACCCAGCGCCGCAGCCCGGCAGCGGGCCGTCCCAACCATCGCCCCTGTCGTGAACGCTTTCCCCGTCGGCACCCAGACTACCGCCAACCCGGATCTGGACCTGGCCCAACTGAACGCGTCCACCAGCCTGGATGAGTATTCGGGCAGCATCCGGTTTGACTACGCCTTCAGTCCAAAGTATTCGCTCTCCGCGCGCTATGTCCGCGACCAAGGCTATCTCACTAGCCCCATGGATGTTACGGGCAGCCAACAGCGGACTACGGCCGTGCCTCAGAACGGCATGATCAGCCTGCAGCAGGTGCTGACCTCCAATCTGATCAATGAAACCAAGCTCGGCTACAACGGCTCCAAGACTCGCCTGAACGGCATCGCCCCGACCGTGAACGGCATCGATTTCTCGCCGATCTCGATCGATTTCACCGGCGCCGTAGCCATCCCGGGCATTGGCGGCCAGGGCGCCTCGGCCGGCGCGGCCCGCCTGGGCGGACTCATCCGCTCAAACAGCTCGCAGAACGGCCGTGCGCAGCCCTACACCAACTACACCATGTCGTTCATCGACAACCTCTCCTACCTGAAAGGCAACCACACCTTCAAGTTTGGAGCGGAGGTCCGGCCGATCCGCCTCTACACCGATCGCCTGGGCGGCACCACTTACACTTTTTCGAATCTGACCGACCTGCTGGCTAACAAGCCAACCACCATCCAGATCCTGGGTGACGTCAGCGCCCCCAACCCGCTGCATAACGGCATCGCCACCAACCGCTTCCTGAAGCAGGCCTACTATGTGTTCTACGCTCAGGACGAGTGGCGCCTCCGGCCCAACCTCACCATTAACTATGGGTTGCGCTACGAATACTATTCGGTCATGCATGAGGACCAAAACCTTTACACCCTGTTCCAGGTGGAGCGCGGGGACATCGCCCCGGCCGGCACGCCGTGGTACAAGAGCTCGAAGAACAACTGGGGGCCCCGCCTGGGCCTGAGCTGGTCACCCAGCCGCTTCAACAACAAGACGGTTCTGCGCGTCGGCGCCGGCTACTTCTTCGGCCCGGGCCAGACCGAAGATCAGGTCCAACCCATTGATAGCGACCGCATTACCGTCAATGCGCCCGCGGGTTCCGCCTTCCCCGTCAACAGCCAGCAGATCATCGCCAATACCAACCCGAGCAATCTGTCCGGCTTCACCCCCCGCGCTTACTCGGCGAACTACACCCTGCCGGAGAAGGTCCTCAGCTACACCGCTTCCATTCAGCAGCAACTGCCGGGCAACACCGTCATGACCGTCGCCTACGTGGGCAGCCAGGGGCGCAACCTCTTCCTGCGGTCCTGGACCAACGGTATCGTCGGCCTCACCATGAACCCGACGACAGGGGTTGGGAATCCGCAACTCCAGTTCGGCTCCCGGTTTGGCCAGATCGATTACAAGACCAGCGGCGGCACGGATAACTACAACTCCCTGCAGACTTCCGTTCAGCGCCGTTTCAATCAGGGCCTGACGATCGGCGGCCAGTGGACCTACGCCCACTCGCTGGGCAACACCGGCGGCTCCAACGAAGCCCAAACAGCCCAGAACCCCTTTAATTTCAATGCCGATCGCGGCAACAACGCCTTCGACATCCGCCATAGCGTCAACGCCACGGCGCTGTATGAATTGCCTGTCGGCACCGGCCGGAAGTATCTGGCCAACTCCAGCAAGCTGGTGAACCTGCTGGCCGGCGGCTGGCAACTGGGCGGCGTCCTGAACGCTCGCACCGGTCTGCCGATTGACCTCACCATCGCCCGCAACGACATCGCCTACCAGGTGAACTCAACGGGCCAGATTGTCTCCAATCCGATCGTTTCCGGGACCACGGTACTCACCACACCGGTGATCAACAATCCCTACGGCGGCGCCTTCCGCAACAACCGGCGTCCGGATGTCGTGGCCGGCGTCGATCCCTTCCTGCACGGCAGCGACAGCCGCTACTTCCTGAATCCCGCCGCCTTCGCCTTCCCGACGCCCGGCACGTTCGGCAACCTGGGCCGCTGGGCGTTGCACGGCCCCAGCCTGACCCAGTTCGACATGACACTCCAGAAGCGGTTCCGGCTCACCGAACGGATGAACATGGAGTTCCGCGGCGAACTGTATAACCTCTTCAACAAAACCAACTTCGCCAGCCCCTCGGCGCGCCTGAACAATGCGCTGGGTACCGGAGCGAATCAGTTGCAACCCGGCCAGTCCTTCTCAGCGGCGGCGGCCGGCGGCACCTTCGGCATCGCCAACTCCACCGTCACCAAGGACGTTGGCCTGGGCGCAAGCCGTCAGATCCAACTCTCACTGCGGCTGAACTTCTAGTTCAGTCCGTCGCGACACTCTCACGCCCCACGCCGGTTCGCGGCGTGGGGCCCTTTTTTGTCCAGACAGCGGGACTTTCTGCTTCAAAGTGCTATCTTTGGATATCCTTAGCATCCATGGCATATTGATTCAGATTCAGTTCAGAGGAACGTATCCGCAAATCCTACGAATTGGCATGTCACTGGTTCAATTTCAATCGCTTGCGAGTTTGACCCCCCTAAAATTGTTGTGTTAGCCTACAAGCTTGGGGTTAAGAGTCACTCCCCCGCCTCCACACCCCCGGAATTACCGAGACATCCTCCGGTAAGGCGCCGATAGCATGGAACAGATTTTCGAAACCCTTAAAGGGATCATCGTCCGAGCCCTGCCTACGTTCGCACTCGTCATTCTTCTTCATTGGTTCCTGAAGAAAGTCCTGTTCCAGCCGATGGAAAAGGTCCTTGAGGAACGGCGCAAGAAGACCGAAGGCGCCGTGGAAGCCAGCGAGGCCACACTTGCCTTGGTGAACGAGAAGTTGGCCACCTACGAGAACTCCCTGGCCGATGCCCGTGCCGAGATCTACAAAGAGCAGGAAGCCGGACGGAAACGTCTGGCCGACCAGCAGGCCAAGGCGGTTGAAGCCGCCCGGATCAAGGCAGGCGAGCGTGTTGCCGCAGTGAAAGCGGAGCTGGCACTGGAAGTCGACAAGGCCACAGCCACCCTGGCCGCCGAGTCGGACCGGCTGGCGGAAGAGATTGCCGGCTTGGTTCTTGCCGGAAAGGTACAGTAGGCCCATGAAGCGCATTGCCCTCCTCCTGATGTTGGCCGGCACCACGGTTTGGGCCCAGGAACACGCCGAACCCGCCAAGGAAGGCCACGAAGCAGCCGCACACGAAGGCTCGGATCCGACCCTGCCTGCCAAGTGGGTGAACTTCGCGATTCTGGCCTCTGGTCTCGGGTTCCTGGCGATCAAGTTTGGCGGACCTGCCCTGAAGGGCCAGCAGCAGCAGATTCTCGACAAGATGAGCCAGGCCTCGCGCCGCGCGGAAGCCGCGAAGGTGCAGGCGGACGAGATGGACAAGCGCATCTCGGGGCTCCAGGTGGAAGTGGACGCGATTCGCAAGAAGGCGGCCACGGAACTGGCAGCCGAGGCGGCCCGGCTGGAAAAAGAGACGGAACAATTGCTGGCCAAGGTGGAACAGACGGCGGAGCAGGAGATTGCGTCCTCGGCCAAATTCGCCACCCAGCAACTGAAGGCCACAGCCGCCAAACTGGCGCTGGATCTGGCCAGCCAGAAGATTCGTTCGCGCATGACCGCGGGGACGCAGGGCGTCCTGGTGGACCGCTTTACGCAGCATCTCGGCGACTCGAGTGAGCTGCGAGGATAGGGAAGAGCACCATGTCGACGCTCGCGATCGCCAACCAATACGCTAAAGCGCTGCTTGAATCCATCTCACAGCCCGGCAGTGGGGCGACCTCAGAGGAAGCGCTCACCCAGCTGGAGCAGTTTGATTCCCTCCTGAAGAGTTCGCACGACCTCCACACGATCCTCCTCTCCCCTGCCGTGGCTCATGCCCAGAAGCAGAAAGTCCTTGGCCGGTTGGCCGAACTGCTGGGCCTGCATGGATTTGTCCGCAATTTCCTGTTTGTGGTGACGCGTCACCGGCGGCTGAACCTGCTGGGTGAAATCCGCGAGCGCTATCAGGCGCTGCTGGACGAGACGCTCGGCCTGCTGAGGGCCCGGGTTTCCACGGCGGCTCCCTTGACTCCGGAGCAGATGACGGCGTTGGAAGCGGCGCTGTCCCAAGTGACGGGCAAGCAGATGCGTTGCGGCTATGAAGTAGACGACACACTAGTGGGCGGCCTGGCCGTTCGCGTGGGTTCGACGATGTATGACGGATCGGTGAGGGGGCAGCTCGATAGCCTTCGCCGCCGCCTCACGAGTGAGGCCTGACAAGGAACTGAAAGTATGGCTCAGATTCGTGCCGATGAAATCGCTCGCGTACTTCGCGAAGAGATTGAAAATTACGACAAAGCGGTTCAGGTCTCCGAGACCGGTTATGTAGTGACGGTCGGAGACGGAATTGCCCGCGTCCATGGCCTGGACAAGGTCATGGCCGGTGAACTCATCGAGTTCCCGCACGGCGTTTCGGGTATCGCCCTCAACCTCGACGAGGACGAAGTCGGCGCGGTGCTGCTGGGCGAAGCGTATGCCATTCGCGAAGGCGACGAAGTCCGCCGCACGGGCCGCATCATGTCGGTTCCGGTCGGCGAGGCGATGATCGGCCGTGTCGTGAATGCACTGGGCCAGCCCATCGACGACAAGGGCCCGATCGACACCAAGGAATTCTTCGCGATCGAGCGAATCGCGCCGGGCGTCATTGACCGCAAGCCCGTGAAGGAACCGTTGCAGACCGGCCTCAAGGCGATCGACGCCATGATTCCGGTAGGCCGCGGGCAGCGCGAGTTGATCATCGGCGACCGCCAGACCGGCAAGACGGCCATTGCGCTGGACACGATCATCAACCAGAAGGGCAAAGGCGTCATTTGTATCTATGTCGCCATCGGCCAGAAGCGCTCGACGGTGGCCCAGGTGGTGAAGACCCTGCAGGACTACGGCGCCATGGATTACACCATCGTCGTGGCCGCCACGGCGTCGGAATCGGCCGCCCTGCAGTACATCGCCCCCTACTCCGGCTGCGCGATGGGCGAATACTTCCGTGACAACTCCGGCCACGCCCTCTGCGTGTACGACGATCTGTCGAAGCACGCCGCGGCGTACCGCGAGATTTCGCTGCTGCTGCGCCGTCCTCCGGGCCGCGAAGCGTTCCCCGGCGACGTGTTCTATCTTCACTCCCGCTTGCTGGAGCGCGCCGCGAAGCTGAGCGACAAGCTCGGCGGCGGATCGCTTACCGCCCTGCCGTTCATCGAAACGCAGGCAGGCGACGTTTCGGCGTACATTCCAACCAACGTGATTTCGATCACGGACGGCCAGATCTTCCTGCAGTCGGACATGTTCAACTCGAACCTGCGTCCGGCCGTGGACGTCGGCATCTCAGTGAGCCGCGTGGGCGGCAACGCGCAGACGAAAGCCATGAAGCAGGTGGCCGGTTCGCTGCGTCTCGACCTGGCGCAGTATCGCGCGTTGGCTGCGTTCGCCCAGTTCGGTTCCGATCTCGATAAGGCATCGCAGGCCCAGCTGAATCGCGGCCGCCGCCTGACCGAGATCCTCAAGCAGGGCCAATACCAGCCCCTGCCCGTCGAAAAGCAGATCCTCATCATCTACGCCGGCACGAACGGCTGGCTGGATGACATGGAAGTCGAGTGGTGCCTGCCCTTCGAAGCCGGCTTGTACCGTTTCGTCGAGAATGGCCACGCCGACCTGCTGACGGACATCCGCGAGAAGGCCGCCCTGGATGATGGCATCAAGGCGCGCATCGAAGCGGTCCTGAAGGAATTCAAGCAGCGCTTCCTGGCCGAGCGCAAGGCCGGCAAGTAGGCCCGATCCAGCGAGGTTTTCATGCCCAGTTTGATCGACATACGCCGCCGGATCCGCTCGGTTAAGAACACCCAGCAGATCACGAAGGCCATGAAGATGGTGGCCACGGCCCGCCTGCGCCGCGCGCAGGAGCGCGTGATCAATGCGCGTCCCTATTCGCGCATGGCCGGCGAGATTCTGCGCAACGTGGCGGCCGCGGCCGCCGGCGACGAGCGGGTAAGCGAGAATCCGCTGCTGGCGGTTCGTGAAGAGAAGCGGATCCAGTTCATCCTGGTCACGTCGGACCGCGGCCTGGCCGGCGGTTTCAACTCCAATCTCATCAAGGCGGCACAGCAGTTTCTGGCTGAGAATGCGGACAAGCAGGTGGAGATGGAACTCTACGGCCGGAAGGCCCGCGACTTCTTCACCCGGCGTGCTGCCAGAGTCAGCGGCGAAGTGACGGGCATTTCGCAGTCTCCGTCATTGGCCGACGCCAAAGCGCTGGCCGACAAGATGATCGACCGCTTCAAGAACGAGGAAGTGGATGCGGTTTACCTGCTCTACAACGAGTTCAAGAGCGTTCTGACGCAAAAGGTCACGTTGAAGAAGATGCTGCCGATGGCTGTGCAGGCAGAAGGCTCGCCACAGCGGGACTACATCTTCGAACAGCCTCCTGCCGAGATGCTGGGACGGTTGCTGCCGAACTACATCCTCCTGCAGATCCTGGAAGCGTTTCTGGAATCGGCGGCCGCGGAGCATGCAGCCCGCATGACGGCCATGGACGCGGCTTCCACCAACGCGAACGACGTTATCAACAAGCTGACCCTGTATATGAACCGGGTGCGGCAGGCCAGCATTACACGCGAAATTATCGAAGTTGTCAGCGGGGCCAGCGCCCTCGAATAGGAATTCCATCATGTCCACAGCAGCGCAACAGGAAGTTCTTGGAAAAGTAATTCAGGTATCCGGACCAGCCGTCGACCTGCAGTTCCCTGAAGGGCAGATCCCCGTCATTTACACGGCGGTGAAGATCACCAGTGAAGGGTTCACGGTGCCTGAGCCCATCAACATCATGGTGGAAGTCATGCAGCACATCGGCGAAGGCCGGGTGCGCTGCGTCGCTCTGCAACCCACTGACGGTCTCGTACGCGGCATGAAGGCGATCTCCACGGGCGCGCCCATCACCGTTCCGGTGGGTAAGCAGACCCTGGGCCGTGTTCTGAACGTGCTGGGTGAACCGGTGGACCAGCAGGGTCCGGTGACCACGGAGAAGCGGTTCCCGATTCACCGCGAAGCGCCGATGTTCGACGAGCAGTCGACCGGCCTGCAGATGTTCGAAACGGGCATCAAGGTCATCGATCTTCTCGAACCCTACCTCCGCGGCGGCAAGATCGGCCTGTTCGGCGGCGCCGGTGTCGGCAAGACGGTCGTCATCATGGAGCTGATCAACAACATCGCCATGAAGCACGGCGGTGTGTCGGTGTTCGCCGGCGTGGGCGAGCGCACCCGCGAAGGCAACGATCTGTGGCTGGAAATGCAGGAATCGGGCGTACTTGACCCCACGGACTGGACGAAGTCGAAGGTGGCGTTGATCTACGGCCAGATGACCGAGCCCCCAGGGGCCCGGCTGCGCGTCGGCCTCACCGGCCTGACGGTCGCCGAGTATTTCCGCGACGAAGAGGGCCAGGACGTGCTTCTCTTCATCGACAACATTTTCCGCTTCACCCAGGCCGGCTCGGAAGTATCCGCATTGCTGGGCCGCATGCCCTCCGCCGTGGGTTACCAGCCGAACCTGGCTACGGAAATGGGCGAACTGCAGGAGCGTATCACTTCGACGAAGAAGGGCTCGATCACGTCGGTGCAGGCCATCTATGTGCCCGCCGACGACTACACCGACCCGGCTCCGGCGACGACCTTCGCCCACCTCGACGCCACCACGCAGCTTTCGCGCGACATCGCGGCCCTGGGCATCTACCCGGCCGTCGATCCGCTCACCTCCACCTCGCGCATTCTCGATCCGCTAGTTGTCGGCGACGAGCACTACTCCACGGCACAGCGCGTGAAGGGTGTGCTGCAGCGCTACAAGGACCTGCAGGACATCATCGCGATTCTGGGCATGGACGAACTGTCGGAAGAGGACAAGCTCAGCGTCTCGCGCGCCCGCAAGATCCAGCGATTCTTCTCGCAGCCGTTCCACGTGGCCGAGCAGTTCACCGGCTTCAAGGGCAAGTATGTGAAGCTGGCCGACACGATCAAGGGCTTCAAGGAAATCGTTGACGGGAAGCACGACGACGTCCCCGAGCAGGCCTTCTACATGCAGGGCACGATCGAGGAAGTGTTGGAGCGCTCCGAACAGATCAAGAAGGCGAACTAGGCCATGTCCGGACAGTTGACGCTGGAAGTTGCGACGCCGGAGCGCATGCTGTTGAAAGAGCAGGTGAAAGGCGTGACCGTACCCGGCCTGGACGGCGAGTTGGGCATTCTCCCCGAGCATGCTCCGCTGCTTTCCGAACTGGGCTGCGGGCCGCTCTCCTTTGAGCTGGAGAACGGGCAGAAGAAGTACATCTCCATCTGCGGCGGTTATGTGGAAGTGCTGCCCGACCATGTCCGAGTACTGGCCGCGCAGGCCGAGAACGCAAGCGAGATCGACGCCAAGCGCGCCGAAACCGCCCTGCAGCGTGCCAACGAACGCCTGCTGCACCCGACAGCCGATCTGGATGTCGCCCGCGCCCTGAACGCCCTGAAACGCGCCCAGGCCCGCGTGGCCGTAGCGAAGATCGCCGCCGGCAGGTAGCCGGCACACCCACCCCGATACAATGGCGGTAGCGAGCCTACCGCCATGCATACCATTGCCGACATTTGCGTAATTCCCCTGGGTGTCGGGACCTCGGTGTCCCGCGAGGTGACCGTCTGCGAGAGGATCCTGCGGGAGTCCGGCCTCAAGACGATGCTCCACGCCTATGGCACGAATGTGGAGGGAGAATGGGACGACGTGATGGCGGCCATCAAACGCTGCCACGAAGCCCTTCACGAAATGGGTGTGCCGCGCATCTCCACCAACATCCGCATCGGAACCCGCACCGACAAGGCGCAGACGATGCAGGATAAGGTCGAGCGAGTGGAGCGCCGTCTGGTGGAGGATACTCTCTGACATGGCCCGCAATTTCAAGGATCTGCACGAGCGCGAGATCCTCGCCCTGGCGATCGCTCTGGAAGAGGAAGACGGCCGCATTTACGCCGATTTCTCGGACGGCCTGCGAGACACCTACCCGGCTACGGCAGCGATCTTCGATGGGATCCGCGGCGAGGAATCCAACCATCGTGCGCGCCTGATTGAACTTTTCCAGCACAAGTTCGGAGAGCACATTCCACTCATCCGGCGCACCGATGTGAAGGGGTTTGTGCAGCGCCGGCCCGTATGGCTGGTGCGCCCACTGGGTATCAACGTGGTGCGCAAACAGGCGGAGATCATGGAACTGGAGACCCGGCGCTTCTACGAAAAAGCAGCGCAGCAGGTCTCCGATGCCTCCATCCGCAAGTTGCTGGGCGATCTGGCCGAGGAGGAGCGCAAGCACTCCGCCGCGGCAGAATCGTTGGAAGAGGAGCATCTCTCCCACGGTGAGCGCGAGAAGGAAGATGCCGCGCACCGCCGGTTGTTCGTACTGCAGATCGTGCAGCCGGGCCTGGCCGGGTTGATGGACGGCTCCGTTTCGACGCTGGCGCCTCTATTCGCGGCCGCCTATTCCACGCACAGCAGTTGGAATGCGTTTCTGGTCGGGCTGGCCGCGTCGGTAGGTGCAGGCATCTCCATGGGCTTTGCGGAGGCCCTTTCGGACGACGGTTCGTTGACGGGGCGCGGCCATCCCTGGATTCGAGGCCTGGTCTGCGGCCTGATGACGACAGCGGGCGGAATCGGCCATACGCTGCCCTTCCTGATCCCGAACTTCCACCTCGCGATGACCTCGGCTGTGGCCGTGGTGGCGGTGGAGCTGGCGGTGATCAGTTGGGTGCGGCATCGCTACATGGACACGCCCGTCGTTTCGGCGACGCTGCAGGTGGTCCTGGGCGGAGTGCTGGTGTTCCTGGCTGGTATGTTCATCGGCAGCGCATAGGCGGCGGCACACTGGCCAGGTAGCTAGGGAATGACCGCGGTGCCGGTCTGAACCCAACCCGAATCGCGGCCCAGGGGATCGAGAGTACGCTGAAACACCAACTTATTGCCGGACATGGGCGGCTTGGCGTTGAGGGTCGCCTTGAGCGTGAAGCCGCTGGCCAGATTCGTGACCTGGGCAGTGCCTGTATCGATGGAACACGCGCTGCTGTTCAGCAGGTTGGAACTGGCCCCGAGGGCAACCGGCCCAAGGAAGAAGCCTACATCGCTCGAATACATCCAAAGCCCGTTGCCGGCACGATCATAGTGCAGGAAACAGAAGGGCTGGCCCCCGCCATCCGTGGCCGTGGCGATGAGGAATTGCGACCAGCCTTTGTTCGTGCCCCCAAAGCCGGCCGGGTCCGGGTAGGTCAAGGTGTAGGTTCTCTGGCTGCCGGCGCTGGAATTGAGGGCCTGGCTCATGACAGCCATGGGCGCCGCTGCCGGATTCCAGGTCCCCTTCTGGGTCCAGTGGCTGTCGGTCTCACTGAGCGTGTAGGACCGGACATATACGTTATACGCGGCGGCCGACTTGAATACCAGATTGGCGTTTAAGGTGACGGTAGCGCCGGAACTGGTGACGGACGAAGTCTTCGTATTCAATCCGCACACTGAGTTCTGAAGCTCGGCACTGGCCGTGCCCGGCTGGACAGGGCCCACAAAGAAGCCTCCGTCGCCATACACCCAGAACCCGTTGCCCTGGACATCGTAATGGACGAAGCAGTATGGCTGGCCTCCGCCGTCAGGGGCGGCGGCGATCAGCAGTTCATACCAGGCCAGGTCATTGAATCCGGCGGCGGCTGTGTAAGTGGAACTCAGGGCTACGCCAGAGCCTGAGCCGGATGCAGGTGTCACCGACAGCTTACTGAGTGGAAGTGGCAATCCGCTAAAGATGGCGTAGACCGTGGCTGGATTTTGCAGGAAGAGGCCGAAAACGGGCTGACTGCCATAATAAGCACCGGCAAAGGTCGTGAATGTGTTGTTGCCGATAGCGCCGGCGGAAA
Organism: Paludibaculum fermentans; assembly: GCF_015277775.1. NCBI lineage: Bacteria > Pseudomonadati > Acidobacteriota > Terriglobia > Bryobacterales > Bryobacteraceae > Paludibaculum > Paludibaculum fermentans. The sequence goes on along the minus strand of NZ_CP063849.1, from coordinate 6,641,558 downwards.
TCATCACCTGGCCGCGGTCATACCAGCCGCTGGCTGGAGAGATCGAGCCGCCCTGGGTAGCGATGGTGGTCAGGAAGTACTGAGGCTTGTAGAAAACGCTCAGGCTGGACGGCCGAAGGGAGTTGGCCGATATTGCATGGGCGGGGCCATAACCATCGCTCCAACTGTCAAAACGGTAGCGGGATCCTGTTCCACCACCGATGAAATCAAGGGCCAGCACACTATGGCTGCTGCCGTACACCCAACTGAAATTCTGGGCCGCCTGGTAGAGGAACCCATCCACATAAAATGGCAGGTCGCCGGAGTAAATCTGCACGGCAACCATCGGGGGAGTAGAGGTCAGCAGTACAACGGTGATCCCACCGCCGGCCACCGCCGTCACATTCTGAAGGTCAGTGGGCACCGCGTGACCGTGGTCCGGTTCGCAGCCGTACATGGCCAGGGACCCATCCCTCTTCAGTGCCACTCCGCAGTACCCGGCGCCAAGCCCCATGCTGTCGACGTTGGTCCAGCCGGTCAGGTCCGGCAAGCCATAGTCAGCCCACATTGTGATGCTATGGTCCGCATGAATCACGGCGGTCATGTAGGTACCGGCAACTACTGAGACTGCATCTGTGATGCCTGCGGGCATGGGGGAGTAAAAGTTATTGAACGCCACCGGCACGCCATTGGACCTCAGGGCAATCACATTCGAGCCGGCCGACACGTCGACAATATCCGTGGCATTCTTCACTGTCGTCGTGAAGATGTATTGCGTGTCTCCCCAGGCGCTGACTGTTCCATCCGCCCTGAGGGCCAAACCGACATGGTTGTTCGCTGCGATCTTGACGACATCAGTTAAGCCGGCAGGTACACCTGTTCCGCCAGGGCCGGGCCCCCAGGCCACAACAGTCCCATCCGATCGAAGTCCGACTCCAAAGGACGCACCAGCCGCCACGGCGATGAGGTTGTTGAGGCCGGCCGGGACAGCACATTGGTAGTCGTCCGGGCAGCCCCAGGCCGCCACGGTGCCGTTTTTTCGCAAGGCCAACATCTCGCCGGTAGCCGACACGGAAACCACGTCGGTGAGATTGCCAGGCATAGGTACATATGGATAGTTGATGACCGTCGTGAAAACGACAGGCACGGCGGTGTCCCGGACCGTGGCGACATCACTGGCGGACTTCGCAGCAGGGTCACCACCACCGGCCACGGATACCTGCAACGTCAGCGGGTCCGGCGCATTGAGGTCGACCGAGGCAAGCACCGTGATGGCCGGATAGTTCTTTCCCGCGGCAAGAACGTCGGTCCGGACACAGGATGTGGCATTGCATGACCAACCCGGGCCCCTCAGTTTCGAAATCTGAAGTCCAACCGGAGCGGGCACCGTCACCTGCACTTGTCCCACGGTAGGACCCGCCAGTGCGTCATTACCGACCCGGATTAAGTAGGCAGCGTTCGTCTGGCCGCGCAGAAAGGTGCTCATCCGGGAAAGGCTGATCTTCAGCGCGGCTGGAGAACCGGCGTTGGCCGGCACGGCAGCCTGTTGGAGGCCCGCATCCTGCGTACCGTGGATGACGTCAATTGCGCGGGAATCCGCGGCGCTGGCCTGCACAACGGAAGACTGGGCGATACACCCAAACGAATTCAGAATAAATAGTGCGAAACCGCAGTGGAGGATACAGCTATAAGTGATACGCAAGAAGCCCCTGCATAAACTTACAGCGGAGCCCTGGTTGAGTCAACTTAGGCTGCTTATCCGGTAGGTATTCTCCCATCAAAAGATTCAACCGGGTGTGATGCGTTGCCCGGCGGATGGTTGCCGTGGTCGATTCCACAGGCAACCATCGGAAGGCAGCAGTGAATTGAGCTTCTACGGAATGGTCCAGGCCCCGGTCTTGACCCACCCGGAATCGCGATTCAGCGGATCGAGCATGCGTTGATAGAGGTCCTTGGATCCCACCATCGGCGTTTTCAGGGTAACGGGCACGCTCAGGGTGAGAACGCCCGCTTGGCTGCTGGCGGATGCGGTGCCCGTATTGATTGAACATGCGCTGCTGTCGAGTGCGTTTGAGGCGGTACCGGGCGCCACCGGACCCAGGAAGAACCCCACATCGCTGGAATACATCCACAGCCCGTTGCCAGCCCTGTCGTAGTGGACAAAACAGAACGGCTGCCCTCCGCCATCGGTGGCTTTCGCAACAAGGAACTGCATCCAACCCAGTGGCGCCCCCTCGAAGCCGGCTGGGTCGGTGTAGGTTGCCGCGAAGGTCTGCTGGGCGCCTGAGCCGGAGTTCGGCAAAGAGTTCATCCCACCGGGAACTGCGGCCGAGGTGGCCCACGTCCCCTTGAGCTGCCAGCCTGTATCAAGTTCGCCCACCGTGTAGGCGCGCAGGTAGATGTTTCGCGCCGCCGCCGCCTTGAAAAGAATGTCGGCCTTCAATGAAAGCCCGGTGCCATTCCCGGTGACTGTCGAAGTTTTTGTATTGAAGCCGCAGAAGGAATTCTGCAATAGGGCGCTCGGCGTGCCGCGTTTCACCGGACCGACGAAAAACCCTCCGTCGCCATAGACCCAGAATGAGTCGCCCTGTACGTCGAAATGAATGAAACAGAAAGGCTGCCCGCCGCCGTCCGGAGCGGCCGCCACCAGCAACTGTACCCAGGCCAGATTCTGATAACCGAGGCCGGCCGAGTAGTCTGCGATCAAGGATGCGGGCGAGCCCGAACCGGAAGCGGGACTGACACCGACGGCGCTGGGATGTGGATCGATCGCGGCGAAGTTGGCCACGACCGTCTTCGCCGAGGACATGGTCATCGACTGCGGATTCACGGCACCGCTCAGGCCATTCGTGAATGAGGCGAAGGAGTAGCTGTAAGCCGGGTTGGCGGTGACCTGCAGCGTCTGCCCCTCGTCGAACCAGCCATCGGCGGACGAAGGCGTGATCAAGATGGAACCCGCACCGGCCGGTAGGACGCTGGTGGTCAGAAAGTATTGCGCCTTGAAGTTTGCGGTGAGAGTCACGGGGCTGGTTCCGGCCGTTACCGAATGCGTTTGAGCCCCGCTGTCACTCCAACCGGTGAAGACCCGGCGGGCGCCTCCGGATCCCTGTGGCGAAGGGACGTTGAGGGTGTGGCTGGAGCCCGCTGCCCAGCCCAGGGACTTGGGTGCTGTGTAGGAAACCCCGTCCGCGATGACGTTCAGCCCGGGCGGATTGGTGACCAGGGTGACGAGAGTGAGAATATTCGTCGAGTCGGAGCCGTTGGCGGTAGCGGAACCGCCGCCGCTGACAGTAACCTGGTTCACCTGTGGCGATGTTGCGTTCGAGGAGACGGTGGCCTTCACAATAATCGGCTGGTAGCTGGCGCCCGCGGCCAGGGCATCCCCGCGGGTACAACTGGTTGGGGTGGTGCATGTCCAACCGCTGCCCCCCATGGAGACCGCGGCCAGTCCGGCAGGCAGCGTGTCCGTCACAGTCACGGTGCCCGAGGTGGGACCGGCGCCTGTGGCGTTTCGGACTACCACCGTGTAGTACGAATCCTGCTGACCCTGCGTGAAGTCGCCAATGTGCGTGCTGGTCACCGAGAGAACCGGCGCTTTGCCGTTGGGCTCGAAATAAGCGGTGATGCTGGACGGTTGGTACAGGTAGAAACTCGTCGTGGGACTGCTGCCCGCCAGGATCCCGCTGAAGTCTTTGAAGACATAGCCGGGGTCCGCCTTCGCCACCACCTGGATGTACGATTTGTTATACCAGCCGCTGGGCGGCGTGATGGTGCCACCGGTCGTGGCGGACGTTGTGAGGTAGTACTGGTCGGTGAAATAGGCTTCAATCACATTCGGGCTGAGTGTGGAGGCGGTAACGGTGTGGGTGATCGCTCCATTGTCCGTCCACATCAGGAACGCCGAGCGCTGGCCGTTTGAGCCCGCGGTGGGCGAATCCACCGAAATGACGTGGCTGCTCCCGTACGTCCAGTCGAACGTCTGGCCCGAAGGATACGCCACCCCATCCACTCGAACGCCGCCCACCGCGGACTTCAACTGGTAAGTCACAGTCGGCAGCGTGGAGGTCAGCACGGTCGCGCCCGCGCCGCCGGAGGCGATAGCGGTCACATTGGTGAGATCCTGCGGCCGGAGTCTGGTGAGCGCATCGTCACTGCAGATAGCCACGACGCTGCCAGTCTGCTTCTGCCCTACGCTGCAGTACCCACCCAGGTCGAACCGGATCAGATTGGTCCAGTTGGGCCAGGTCTGCAGGCCTGTTTCTGACCAGTTCACCATGGTGCCATCGCTGGTGAGCGCCGCTTCGGTGCCCCCAAAAGTGGAGATGGTTACGCCTTTCGGAGTGCCGGCCGGAGGCATGCTTCTGTAATCCACGTTCAGCGTGAGGAGCGACCCATCGGCGGTCAGCGCCATGCTCCAATAGCGGATCGCGACCTCCACCACGTTCCTGGCTCTGCCCGCCATCACCGTATGGATCTCGATACCCGACCCCCAATACTGGATCGTCCCGTCCGCCTTCACTCCGACAGCCGTGGTGGAACCATTCTTGATATCCACAAAATCGGTCACGCCGGCGGGCACACTGGATACGGCCGGCCCGTAGCCCCATCCCAGCACGGTGCCGTCCGATTTCAACACAAAGGTGGACAGGCCGCCTGCGGCCACGGCGATCACGCCGGTGAGCCCTTGGGGGACATCGCATTGGTGCTGATCATTGTTGCCCCAGGCCACCACGGTGCCGTCCTTGCGGAGGGCCACAAAATGGTAGTCGCCCACCGATACCGAGACCACGTCTGTCAGGTTCTGTGGAAAGGGCGCGGTGGCGACGACGCTGGGCGAAGTCCAACCCACTGGTACCGCCGTTGAGTTCACCGCGGCAGTGTCAATGGCGGTGTGATTCGCCGGATCGCCGCCGCCGCTGACGGTCGCCTGCAGCGCCAGGGAGGACGGCGCATTCGCATCGATCTGCGCCAGCACGAGGACGGCCGGATAGTTGTCGCCGCCGGCCAGCGCGTCACTCCGGCTGCAGGAAGTGCTCCCGCAGAGCCAGCCCGGGCCGCGCATCGAGAGGATCTGGAGCCCAGCCGGAATGTTGAGGCTCAACTGCACATTTCCCGAGGTAGCGGTACCCAGGGGGCTGTTGCTCACCCGGAGCAGGTAGACGGCGTTGGTCTGCCCGCGCAGGAAGGCACTGGTGTGGCGGACATCCATGCTGAGCGAGGGCTTCGTCAGAATCGCGCTAAAGTTCGCAGTCACGGAGATCGGGCGGGACAACTGGATGTCACGGGGATAGGAAAGCCCCTGCATGTCGCCGCTGAACCCGGTGAAGGCGTAACCCGCATTGGGCGAAGCTCTGAACGTCAGCGCCGTGCCTGCATCGACATAGCCGGTGGAAGGAGTAATGGCGCCTCCCCCGATGGCCGAGGTAGTGACCATATACTGGGGATACATATCGATGATCAGGTTATAGTCGCTCCAGACCTGAAGCGTCCTGGAAGCTGGTGCGGCAATGTCACTCCACCCGCTGAAGGAGTACCTCACACCCGGCGTGGTACTCTCCTGCACCGGTTCGACGGCAAGTGCATGCACACTTCCGGCTGGCCAGACAAAACTATGGCCCGTCGAAAAAGGTACGCCATCCACCCGGTAGACCGTGCCCGGCACCTTTGTTGACAGGGTCACAGTGATCGGCGCGACCACTGCCGTGATCGCAAGGCTGTGCGCCGCACCGCCTGCCACGGCGGCCACCTCCAGCAGATTGGTGGGAATGGTCGTCTGGCCGCTGCCGTTATCTCCCCAGCTCTGCACCGTCCCATCCCAGCCGAGTGTGATCGCATGACCGCTGCCGGCGGCCACGGTCCGGACGTTCGACAATCCGGAAGGAATGCCGGACAGGATGGACGCGGGCGTGTTGCCCCACACCACCACGGCGCCATCGTCCTGCACAGCCAGGCTGAACTTGGATCCGGCGGCGACTGCGACGACCCGCGAAAGGTTCGCCGGTACGGCGCTCTCGCCTGCGGAGTTGTTCCCCCACGCCACCACGCTGCCGTCGCTGAGCACGGCCAGGGAATGATCGCCCCCCGCGGCGATGGCTGTGGCGTTCACCACACTGGCCGGCACGTTGCACTGGCCGCTGCCGTTCGCACCCCAGGCCACGACGGTTCCGCCACTGGTGAGGGCCAGGCTATGGTTCGCACCCGCGGCGACCGCCACCACCAGCGCCGCCGCTGCCGGCACCGTGGTCTGGCCGCTGGAGTTGTCGCCCCAGGCAGTGACGCCACCGCTCCGGTTCAGCGCCAGGTTGTGGTAAGCGCCGCTGGCCGTGGCGATGACAATGCCGGCACCGCCCGGAACGACCGATTGCTGCTTCGTGTTGTCGCCCCAGGCCGCCATGCTTCCGTCGCCCTTCAAGGCCAGGCTGTGGCGGGCTCCGGCGGATACATCCACAAGGTTGCTGAGCCCCGAAGGCACGCTCCGCTGGGTGTAGGTGTTGTCGCCCCAGGCAACCAACCCGTTGCCCGCGCTGCTGACTTTGGACACGACGGACGCCGCTTTCGCCTGGCTCGACCCGCTGGGCGTAACAGACACCCACACTTTGGCCGAGGTGGCATTCGCATCCACGGCGGCGATGAGTACCAGGGCCGGATACTGCCCACCCGGTGGTAGCGCGTCGGTTCGAGTACAGAGCGCGCCGACGCAGATCCAGCCGCTCCCCCAAGTACGTGCGATGGTCACGCCCATACCCTGGGCCTGGACGGTGACACCGTTCACCGCTGCCGCCCCGGTATTCACGATACGCGCCACGAATTCCGCATTCTGTTGGCCTTGTACGAGCGGCCGGGCCTGCTGCAGGCTGACCACCATCACCGCACTCGAGGGCTGCACGAAATTGGCCGTGATGTCCCATGGCGCATCCATCGTCACCCGCAGCGGGTTGTTTCCTTCCGAACCCAAACCAAGCGTGAATCCGCTGAACTGGTAGCCCGCCTGCGGAGTAGCTCGGACCAGCACCTCGGTGCCGGCGTCCAAAAACTGGGAACCGGGGGTGATGGCGCCGCCCGAACTCGCCGTGGTGGCGAGTTGGAACTGTGTCCGAAAGGCGGCCGAATAAGTCACGTCCGCAGTCGGATACACTGTCTGGGTCATCGACCCGCCAATATTCCACCCGGTGAAGAAATGACGGATAAAGGGCGGGAAAGTCTGGGTTGCAGTTGTCGAGATCTCATGGCGCGTGCCCGGGATTACGGCGATCGAGCAGGTTGCTCCGCAAGGAACACCGTCGAACATCACTGCCGGCGCCTCGTAGCTGGTGGATATCGGGCCGCCCTTTCCAAACAGCTTTGAATCAACAGTGACGTTCACCAATGAAGTGGAGAGGATGGCGAGCGCGTGCGTGCTCGCCCCCATTGCGGCGACCACATGGGCCAGTTGCGGTGCTCTAGAGACCTGCCCGTAAGTGTCATCCCCCCACGCCACGACTGTCCCGTCGTCCTTGATTGCAAGGACATAGCCGTCGCCAGCCAGATCCACCACATGGTTCAGATTCGCCGGGACCGCCGCCAGGCCGCCTCCCTGGGCGTTCCAGGCCGTGACAGTGCCATCGGTTCGGATGCCCGCCATTGTTCCCGCTCCCACAGAAGTCACACGAACCAGTTTGGGAAGATTGCCAGGTATAGCGGGAGCCGTCTCGCCCCAGGTGACAACACTGCCATCCCACTTCAGCGCGATTACCTGGCCGACGGTGGTCGAAATGCCGATAACCCCGGTTAGGTTCGCCGGAACGCCCAACTCGCCGCGGGTCGTCGAACCGAACCCCGTCACCGTTCCGTCTGCCTTCAAGGCGAGACAGTGATCTCCGGCTGCGGCGATTGCAACAATATTGGAGAGAGTCGCCGGGACCACGGGATCGGGGGACGACAGCCCCCATGCCGCGACCGTGCCGTCGCTTTTCAGCACGTAGCTGGCATCGCGGCCAGCGGCGATAGACACCGCGCCTGTCTGGCTCGAGGCTGTAATCGACTGAAGCTGCCCACCGTAGTTCCACAACAGCAGGTTTCCATCTTTCTGAAGGGCAAGGGCATGCCGGTCTCCCGTTGTCACGGCAACCACATCTGAGACGTTGTACGGGACGCGGCTGTTGATTGCCAGCCGGTCGCCCCAATTCATTGGATACCCGCCGAAATTGATCGGCGTCAGGTCGCTGCCGGTATTATTTGTCGGATCCGAATCGCCGCCGCCGGAAATGGTCGCCGAATTGCTAACCATTGTGGGCGCATTGGGCGCTACCGAAACCAGCACGCGAATGGCAGGCAGCATCTGGCCTGCGGCAAAAACATCGCTTCTCGTGCAGGTATTCAGCTGGCACAACCAACCGGGTCCGGACATCGAAGTCATAGCCAGTCCAGTGGGCAGGCTTTCTGTAACAGTAATGGGCCCCGCGGTCGGGGCGCTGCCCGCGTTGACGCTCCGTATCAGGTAATAGGCGTTGATTTGACCCTGGATAAAGACGGTGGCCCGCGCCACCTTGATGGACAGATCGGGTGCTGCGCCTGCAGCCGCCATCGTAAACTGGCTGATCGGGAAAAGACACAATGCCAGGGAAAGTGCGGGACGAATAATGGAACGCAAGACGACCTCACCGTCGAACCTACCGTGCTGGAATGCATAAGTCAACTCGACCCGGATAATATCTCGTGACAGCATTTCCTACGAAACTGGATGCGTTAGTTGTGTTTATTTTGGAGTTCTCAACAAGCGGAGCCGGGGCGATTCCAGCCTGGCATCGGTGCGTCGGCCCCCTGTCGCAAATCCCCCGGACAGCGCGGCGCTGGTGCGAAACGCAAGGGTGTGCGAGAATAGGGTTGTTCGTTCACGGTGTCGGGCCGTGGCGCAGCCTGGCTAGCGCGCTTGCTTGGGGTGCAAGAGGTCCCGAGTTCAAATCTCGGCGGCCCGACCAACTAACCTCCTCAGTATCCATTCCCCTCGCGGTCCAGAGTGTGCACTGGCGTTTGCCCAGATTGCGTGGAGTTTGCTCACTGGGCCCCACCAGCGCTTTCCTCGGCTGATGCAAACTCACGCTGCCCTGGTCAATGTCCAGGCAGAAGGTCGGATGGGCCGGAATTGACTCGAGACCGGCCATGGACGCCTAGAGCTCGAACCTGCCAAACCCCGGCCACTGGAAGATACCCGGCCAGGTGATGACCGTGGTGCAGGCTCCGTTTGTAGTGTCTCCCGTCATACATTTTTGTTTGCTTGCAGGCGTCCCGCCGGCATGCTGATCGCGGGACTCACACCATCAACTTGGCGACCCTGCTGCCTGCTGCGAGGCATAGGATTTCGACCTGGGCGGCACGATTCTGGCATTAGCTGGCACCCCCTATTTCGGTGTACGTTTCATCCGACTGCTCCACCACACACTAGGCCTGCAGATCAACATGGGGCTCGCCTCTCTATCTTGATTTCTGCCGCAGTATTCTGTCTCACAAATCTGAAAATGCGAGATTGTACTAGTCACTGGCATTTCGTCTTTTAAACATGCGGACATGTCAGTAATCTATCGTCCGCCGGAAAGTCCATCTGGACATTGCCCTGGAGGCGTGGCACGAGTGCGATGCGGCGAGGGAGCAAGCATCTGAGTGGAAGGCCAGGCGCGGCTCTGACGCCGCCAAACCCTTGCCAGCCTTCGAGTTATTCGCCAGGTTCAATCCCAACATGGCATTCCGGCTTTGCTGTGAACACCCTCGAGGTGCACCAGTATCCTGTATCAAATCATCCAGGGCACCAAAGGACAGATAAGGGGAAGGCGATCAGAAGCCACTAATTTGAATTAGCCATCATAGTATTTACTACGAGTACCAGAGAACAACTTTAATGCCCGGCTGGAAAACTAATGATTGACAGACGTGATACATACTCCCACAATTGAACTCGGTCAATATCAGACACCTCGGTTACATGGTCTGAAATCGATCACTATCCCAATGTGTGCATTCTCGCCCTGAGTCCCGGATGGGACCGATGGGGACGAAGTCTGCCCAAACGTAAGCCATTTCTTATGCAGCAGTATCCGTGGCACGCCATCCGTACCAAACCACACCAAGAGCAGATAGTCGCAGAAGGACTAAGAGCCAAGGGGTATGAAGACTTCTTTCCATCTTACCGTTCGCGAAGGAAGTGGACCGACCGGATTAAGTTTGTGGACTTGCCGCTATTTGACGGATACGTGTTTGTAAGATTTGATCCGCTCAAATGGGTGCCGATCAAAAGTACACCTGGCGTGCTGCAGATTGTCTGGGGGCATATTTCGGAGGCAGAGATTGAGGGAGTCAGGCGGCTGGCCGCGGGCAATCTAACGGCGTCGCCATGCCCTTATTTGAGGGAAGGAATGACTGTGCGGGTGAGGAGTGGGCCGCTGAAAGGCGTGAGCGGCGTCCTGGATAAAGTGAAGAACCGGTATGTGCTTGTGCTTTCGGTGCATCTGCTGCAGCGAAGTGTACAAGTGGAGGTAGATGCGGAATCAGTCGAGGCCTTGACCTAAATGACGCTGACTAGAAAGCGAACCAAGATGGTGTGCATCCGGTTGTCTGACGATGAATTCCGCAAGCTGCACGAAGCTTGCGCAACGATCGGGGCAAGGAGCATCAGCGACCTGGCGCGGGATGCGATGAACAGCGTGGTGGCGCAGGGGGGCTACGCTGACCTGCCCGACGACGACATCTGTGTGCGACTGGAAGATCTGAATCGCAGGATGACACTGATGCAGAAGGAACTGCTGCGGCTGTCGTCGATTGTCGGGGAGGCGCACGAATGACCAGGGCATTCCTGCTTGTGCTGATGGCGGCGACGCTGCCGGGGCAGGAGTCAGGGGCACGATCGACCTACGTCTTAGGACCGGGTGATCAGATCGTGGTGCGGGTGCTCGACCTGGAGGAGATCGGAAAAGATCCATACCAGATTGACATACGCGGAAACGTGAATCTGCCGATGGCTGGGCGCGTGAGAGCGTCGGGCCGAACCCTGGAAGAGTTTGAAGCGGCTATTGGCGAGCGATTGATGCCGTACCTGAAAAAGCCCGAGGTGACGGTGAGCGTGCTGGAGATGCGAAGCCAGCCGGTGAGTGTATTGGGGAGTGTGAAGAATCCTGGGGTGTTCCAGGTGCAAGGACAGAAGACCCTGCTCGAGATGGTGAGCCTGGCCGGCGGTTTGAACCCCGATGCGGGCTATGCCATCAGGATTGCGCGCCAGAAGGCATGGGGCGAGATTCCGGTCGAGGGCGCAAGATTCGATGAGAGTGGGCAGTTCTATGTGGCGGAAGTGGGCGTGAGGGACATTATGGAGGCCCGGTCTCCGGCGCAGAATATTCAAGTGAAGCCGAACGATGTGATCACTGTGCCCAAAGGGCAGGTGGTGTATGTGATGGGCGCAGTGAAGAAGAGCGGGGGCTTTGTGCTGGGTGAACGGGAGAAGACAACGGTACTGCAGGCGCTGTCGATGGCGGAAGGCGTGGATAACTACGCAAACAACAGAGAGGCCAAGATCCTCCGCAGAACAGCGAATCCCGAGATCCGGGCAGAGATCACGGTGAATCTCGCGGAGATCCTGAAAGGCACCAACAAAGATGTACCCATGCAGAGCGACGACATCCTATACGTTCCCGTCAGTGGGTCGAAGAAAGCGATGGCACGGACGTTGGATGCCATGATTTCGATGGGTACCGGAGTGGTGATTTACGGCCGGCGGTAAATGACAATGAACGACGAACAAGGGGATTTGGTGCCGGCCCGGAAGCAGGGCATCACTTTCGACGCGCAGGCATATGCACCACCGGCGTATTCGGTCCAGGGGGGCTATCCGCAGGAATTCCAGGACGATCCCGACGAAGGTGGCGGGTTGGTGGAGTACTGGCAGATTCTACGGCGGCGGATGGGGACGCTCATCCTGCTGGCTGGCGCGGGTTTCCTGCTGGCCGTACTGGTTACGTTGCCGCAGACACCTGTGTATCAGGCCAAGACGACGCTGGAAGTTCTGGAAATGAACCAGAACTTCATGAACATGGGCAGCGTGCAGCCATTGAGTGAGGGCGGGAACTCGAGCCTGGTGACGGACATTCAGACGCAGATCCAGATTCTCCAAAGTGAGAGCCTGACGCGGCGCGTGCTGGAAGAGATGCAGGTGAAGGATGTAGACAGGGATTCCGGGACGGCGACGGGGCGGATCTCAGCATGGCGGCGAGCGCTGAATCTGCCGGACGTTGTCAAAGTGGACGCGCGGACGGCGGCGGTAAAGATGGCGGCGAAGACCTTGAAGGCGAGGGCGAACGGGCAAACGAAGATCATCGAAGTGCTGGTGGATTCAACAGACAAGCAGGTGGCGGCTGAGTTCGCCAACCGGCTCACGGAGCAGTACATCACGATGAACATGGACGCCCGTTTCCAGATGACTGAGCGCACGAGCCAGTTTCTGGGCAAGCAGATTGCGGACATGCGTGGGCGCCTGGAGAAGAGCGAGGATGGGCTGCAGGCATATGCGCGGCGGACCGGTCTGCTGCTGACAGGGGACGAGGAGAAGAAGAACGTCAGCGAGGAGAAGTTAAGCCAACTGCAGACCGAGTTGACGAGGGCGCAGAGCGAGCGCGTTCAGAAGCAGAGCCGGTGGGAAATGGCGAGCAGTGCGGCCATCGGCAGCCTGCCGGACATCCTGAACGACAAGATCCTGCAAGAGTTTCAGACGCGCGTTTCCGATTTGCAGCGGCAGAAGGCGGAGCTAAACGAGACCTACGAGGCGGGCCATCCGAAGCTGAAGAAGGTGGAGGCCCAACTCGCGTCGGTGGAGCAGAGCCTGGCTCGCCAGCGAGGCGACATCCTGGCAAGGATCAAGAACGAATACGAAGAGGCTGCGCGCCGGGAGAAGCTGTTGCTGGGGTCTTTCAAGGAACAGACGGGCGTGGTGACGGATCAGAGTGAGAAGGCAATCCAGTACAACATATTGAAGCGAGAGGTGGATACAAACCGGGCGCTGTACGACAGCATGCTGCAGAAACTGAAGGAGGCGAGCCTGGCCTCCGCGCTGCGGGCGAGCAATGTGCGAGTGGTGGACGCCGCGATGGCGCCGAAGAGGCCATATAAGCCCAACCTGCCGATCAATGCGGCGCTCGGCCTGATCTGCGGGCTCTTCGCAGGGGTTGTCCTGGTGGTAATGACAGAACGAACTGACCGGACGCTCCACGATCCGTCCGACATCGGCTACTACCTGAACGTTCCGGAACTAGGCATGATTCCCAGTGAGGATTCGTCCAGTGGGATTTACGGCCGGCTGAATGGCCGCGCAGGCAAACTGCTGCCGAGGGGAAAGGTGGCGGAACCTCGCCAGCCGATGGAACTGGTGACGTTCGCCCAGAAGCCGTCGGCTCTGGCTGAGAGCTTCCGGTCCTCCCTGACGAGCATCCTATTCACCGGGCAGGGGGCGATTGCGCGGAGTGGGGCGGTGCGCCCAAAGGTGCTGGTGGTGACGAGTCCAAGCCCTGGCGAGGGGAAGACGACGGTGGCCAGCAATCTGGCGATCGCGATGGCGGAGACCGGTCAACGCGTCCTGCTAGTGGATGCGGATACGCGGAAACCACGTTTGCACGAAATATTCGAAAAGAGTAATGAAGCCGGGCTGACGACGGTGCTGCAAGGGCGAGATGCGCTGGGGGAACCGGTGACCCTGGGGGGCGACAATCGCGGCGGACACTGGAGCGGCCTCGCTATGATCCAGGCGACGCAAGTACCCGGGCTGAGCCTGATGACGAGCGGTCCGCCGGTGGCGGGCGCGACGAACCTGCTGTACTCCCAGTGGCTGGCGGATGCCATGGAACGCTTTGCGCGGGAGTATGACGTTGTTTTTGTGGACACTCCGCCGATGCTCCAGATCCCGGATGCCCGTGTGATCGGAAGGCTGGCCAGCGGGGTAATTCTCGTAGTACGAGCTGGGAAGACGACGCGGGATTCGGCGATTTCGGCGCGAACGAGGCTGAGAGAGGACGGAATCAGGGTTCTTGGGACGATCATGAACGACTGGAATCCGAAGCGAGGCCGGGGCGGGGCATCGGGCTACTATGACGGGTACTCGAAATACCGTCAGAAGTACGAGTATCATTCCTCCTAGCACGCGATCTGAGCTCCGAATGGGTTTGATCCCTCACAATCCGTGGTTTCGGGGCCAACCGAGCGATAGCGACTGAGGCCGCGGGGGCAATCGGCCCAGGATGGGTTTGTTCCCTCAAAAGTAAGGACATGTTCCAAATCCAGGGTGAGTGAGTGCGTGCCCTGGAGTGACCCGGGGGCAATCGATGGGTTTGTTTCAGCGAATTCCGTAAGGCCCTGGGCCGTCTCGTGGATGGGGCAGGCCTACGGATGATCCGGCTCGCAATGATGGGTTTGTTCCCTCAAAAGTAAGAACATGGTCCAGACCCAGGGTGAGCGAGTGCATGCCCTGGAGTGACCCGGGGGCAATCGATGGGTTTGTTTCAGCGAATTCCGTAAGGCCCTGGGCCGTCTCGTGGATGGGGCAGGCCTACGGATGATCCGGCTCGCAAAGATGGGTTTGTTCCCTCAAACCGGGAGAATTTGGATGGCCGTGCCAGTTCAAAGCTAGCCTCCATGCACCGAGATTGACGAGACTGCGGACCCTCGGGCCGGCGCTCCAGGCTCAGTGACCCAGAGAACTGGAGCGCGAGTGGTGGTAGGGCGGCGGTGCGGATTTCAAAGAACCTGTGGACCGGCTCCTAGGAAGAGTCCGGATCCGCGCGAACGGGATCTACACCTGTCGCGCCAAAGTTGTACCACGAGAGTTTTGCCGTAGTGGCGGGCATGTTTCGGATGTTGTTGTAGCGACATAGGAAATAATCTCGCCGGTTCTGTGATGACATCCCCCATTGACCGACCAGCGCGATGCCGCCGGCCGCTCAGACTCCTCTATCGGTGAAAGATGCCAGGATCATTCGCATTTCACGTCCGCCAGCTCAAGCCGCCAGCAGGCATGGCGTCCGTCCTAAGCCGTTTACGTTCGTCTCAAGTTCACCGTAACGCGGCCGCCGGTTCGAGCCAAGTCATTGTCACGGCTGCGATTGCATGTATATCGTATCCGGTGTACTTAGGCTACCTGGGATATGAACTCTACGGAGTGTGGCTGACGCTCGGAGTCGTTCTAGCATTTGCGCAGTTCGGGAAGATTGGCTTGGTTCCCGCCATGACCAAACATGTGGCGGAAGAATACAGTCGCCGCGACATCCTGGCGATCCGTTCCTATGCAACCACTGGCCTCCTGGCACTTGCCATTACTGGAACCGCAATGTTCGGCCTGGTGATGGCGCTACGCGGCCTCTTTGTCTCGACAATGCATCTCAGCCCCGAGAATGCGGCGCAAGCTCTCCGGTTGATGCCTTGGATCGCAGGGCTCTCCATCTACGTGCTCCAAGTGGAAGCACTAAACGGCGTTCTGGCGGGACTGGGCCGCATGGACGTGGCCAGCCTGCTGCAAGTTATTGCCAGGATCATCAGCCTTTCCATTGCAGTCGTGCTGCTCGCAAATGGGATTGGCATCACTAGTCTCCTATGGTCGAATGCTATCGCGTACCTATTCGTACATGTGTCAACATTGGTCGCGGTTCGTCGTATCACTGGTTGCGGGTGCCTCAGCTTACCGGCATTCAACATCCGGCGCCTCCGCACGTTGCTTGATTTCGGATCAGGAGTTTTCGCCGCATCATTGGTGAACATCCTCATCGCTCCCTTCAACAAAGTGATGCTGGCGCGATATGGCGGGGTGGCCCTGGTGCCAGTATTCGATCTCTCCTGGAGTCTCTCGATGCAGCTCAGGTCGATAGTGGACACGGGAGTGAGTGCCATTATGCCTGAGATCTGCCGTCTGCAGGCCAGTGGCACAAGTATCTCGCTGAAGCGGATTCAGTCACTTAGCAGGCGGGCAACGCGCTCAGCGATTCTTCTTGGCCTGGTTATCTACGGCTCAGCCAGCGTTTGCTGCGGCCCCCTTCTACGAATCTGGCTGGGCTCACGCTTTCACATGCTGCTACCCAACACATTACGCATTATCCTGGCGGGAGTGCTAATCGAAGTTGCTTCTATTCCCACATACTATCTTCTGCTGGCAAAGGGCCGCGTCTCAAGAGTCTTCATTGCCAATGTTATTGCAGCGAGCATCAATGTGATGTGTGTTGTGGTTATGGTGCTCCTTGCTTCAGCATTTAGCGTCACTCACCTTGCAATTGCAGTTGCGGCCAGTTTCCTCGCCTCTACGATCTATCTCCTCGGCTTTGCGAAACCCGCCGCCCCAGACCCGGCTTCATCCGGAGAACTGCAATTGATGCAAGCTGGCCGTGATCTCGTCAGAGAAGTGTAGAGTCACAGTCGCCGTAGTGGGTGATCGAACCATGCTCCCAAGCAATACATGGCGCAGCGTCCACACAATCCGCAGGAATACCGTTTCCGGCGCACGGCTTGCGCAGGCGGTTGCCATTGGCATCTCGGTAATGTACATGGCTGCTCAGCCAGGAGGACTCCTTGGCCCAGCGGCGGCAATGGGAGGAGTGCTGCTGTCGTGCGTTGGTGCTTCTTCCCACACGCTTGCAGCCGCATCATTCCTCCTCGGCCCCTATGTTTTCCGGGCCGGCCTGGAGCTCTTCAATCTGCCGCCAGTTGGAGCTCCACTCGCAGGAGCGGCAGGTGCATTACTACTGGCAAGTTGGTCCACTCGCCAGCGACGCGCTGCGTTCAGGATCCAGCCTGCGGCTCTCTCCTGGCTTTCTGTGGTCGCCATTGTTGTTTTGACAGCTTATCTATTCGGTCCGCAGACGGAATATGCACGTGACAAGATCACGGGGTTTGCGCTAGGAATTGTAGCCTCAGCACTTGCGGGCTCCGTGATGATAAGAGGCCGCAAGATGTCCCTATCCGACCTGGCCGTTATCGCATGTGCCGCATCAGTCTTCTGTCTAAGCGTGCTCTTCTACACCCAGCCCGCGGTTCGGCCTTCCAGTCTGCTGTCTTTTGGAGGGGTGAGGCTGGCTGGAATGGCGCTCACACCCGGTGGAGATTTCGTTGGTTCCCGCCCAATAGCGCAATTGGCAGGATGGAGCCTGGCGATGATATTCGGCAGCGTGCCGGGCATGGCCCCAGGTATGCGAACGAAACCGGCCGTCTGCCTACTCACAGCAACCGCACTAGTTTCGCTCGTTGTCGTCAGTTCCGCGGGGCAGCGCGCGGCTCTTGCCGCCTTGTTCATTTCAATTGTTTCGCTAGTCCTCTTTAGGGCAACCCGCAGCCGCGCAACCATTGGCCTTGCTGGAGCCGCAACACTCATCATCTTTGGCGTGGCGGCCGGAGGGCTGGCGACTAACAACCCGTTGCTGACGCAAGTGGTGCACGACGGGGCGTCTACATCCGAACGCCTTAACCGCTCAGTCAACTGGACCGCAGCAATACAGCGCATCAAAGAGGGGCCGGTTGCAGGTCATGGCCTGGGCGGTTATTACATCGACGGATTGTCACTGCCGGGCAGCGAGTCGTACATAGAGAGCCCATTTGGCTCCTCGCCGCACAATGTACTCCTGGAGTTGCTGGTGGAAACCGGAGGCCTCGGCACACTGTTCATACTAGGTCCTCCGGTCATCGCCGGCTTTCGTTTGCGCTCACTCGTTTCCCCTTTGCGCATGATGACTCGAGAGTCAGTGCTACCTCTTGTTATCTACTGTTTGTGCATAGCCAATATCACCTATGATTTGCGCGGATCCAGTATACTTTTCGGCTTCTGCGTTGCCTCCTGGCCACCTCCCCCACGATGCAACAAGGTAAACAGTGGATCAGCAGTAAAGCCGGGCATCACCAGATCGAGTCATTGTACGAGCCCTGGAACCTGACTACACAAACACTCCCATGTACATCATCGTAAATGCAGATGACCTAGGCAGGGACGAGCAGACCAATGCTGCCATTCTGCAAGCACTGGATTCCAATCGAATCACGTCCACAACGGTGATGGCAAATGCACCGGCATTTCGCGATGCCATCTCGCAGCTTCAGCGCCGGGCACCGAGCTCCGTCGGAGTGCACCTGAATGCGACGGAGTTCTTTCCGCTTACAAGCGACGCGGCGCTTAAACCATTGCTGAATGCAGACGGCGCGTTCAATGGAAAGATCAGGCGTATTTATCCAACTCGAATGCTCGTTCACGCTGTCTATCTTGAGTGGTCTGCCCAGATACGAGAAGTTATCCGAAGCGGGATTCAACCTACCCATCTAGATTCACACCATCATATCCATACCTTGCCTCAGCTCTACCCTGTTATACGAGCACTACAGAAAGACTTCGGCATCAGGCGAGTTCGACGCGGGAAGAATGTTTACGCATTCGACAGCTGCTATAATTACTGCGTTCTTGCCTGGCGTGTAGCATGTCATTTAGGACTTATGGTTGGCACCAATGGCATAGCAACCGACGCCTTCACGGATCTTCCGACCTTTCTGAGTGCTCATTCGCGCCTGAAGGAGAAGATCAGAAGTCTTGAGATCATGGTTCACCCGGGCCACCCGGATCACCATGAAGATGATGTGTTGTTAGCATCCCAGCAATGGCGCTCCATGGCGGTGAAGCATCATTTGATTGGCTACGATCAACTTCGTTGAAACTATTCCCGCAGGCACCAACTCTACAGCCGCAAATCATGGCTGGCAGCTCACACGATAGGTGATCTCATTCCTGCTTAGCACTGTGGCGCGAGCGTGCGAACAGCGTGCCGGCGTCTTGCTCCTGGTAGCAGCAATTGCGGCGGTGAGCATTGCGGACAAGCCGCCCCGAAGGCAGGATCCACCCTGACCCGGGGCTCCTCGGCCCTAGACAGCCCGACGGAGCCACCGCCGGCATTGGGGATGAGGGAACTGCCGGGCAGGAGGGCACTCCCCCCGTGGTCTTTTTCTGGCGGCGTTGACGCGGTCTTTGGCAAGTACGGCGCACCGCGCGCAACTGGAGGGCAAGTGCGACCCAGCGACCAAGGGTACACCCATAGGACTACTGAGTATGAATGCAAGCATGACGTCTCTTCGACTCACTTTTATCACCAATTTCATACCACATTATCGAGTTGAGACTTTTAGGTTGTTAGCGCAGCGATACCAGACACGCTTTGTCTTGTTCTCGGATGGAAGGGAGAAGAACTGGCTGCAGGAGAACGGAACCGCAAGCGGGCATTTTCAATATACATACCTGAAAGGATTTCGCTTTGGCGGCGTGCGTATTGCGCCGGGTCTCATACCAATCGCATGGCTTGACAATAGCGATGTGACAGTCAAATGCCTGAATGGCAAATTCGCCCTTCCCGTGGTGGCATTGGCCTGCATGGCGCGCCGTCACCCTTTCATCATCTGGACCGGCGATTGGAGTGTGCTAGATACGCGACTCAGCCGTTTATTTGCAAAGCTCAACAACGCGGTGTGCCGTCACGCAGATGCCGTTGTCACCTATGGCGAGCATGTCAGCAGGTATTTGATAGCAAATGGCGTGCCATCTGAAAACATCATCACAAGCCAGCATGCCGTGACAAACGCCTTTTACTCCAGGCCGGTCAGCTTGCAGGAGGTTGAAGAACTGAGAAGTTCCCTTCAGATCCCGGACGATGCCCGCATAGTTCTATCTGTCGGAAGACTTGTTGAAATAAAAGGGCTGCAATACCTGATCAGAGGCTTCGCTGAAGCGGCGACCGCGCGCAACCTCATCCTTGTCTTAGTGGGAACGGGCCCTGAGCGGGAGCAAATTGAAGCTCTGGCCAAAGAGCTCAAGATAGCTGAACGTGTTCGATTCGCCGGTTATATGTCGCCGTACGATACTGTCCGCTACTACGCCGCGGCGACCGTCTTCGTGATCGCAAGTGTTACGAGCCACGGATGGAAAGAGTCATGGGGCCTGGTGGTCAACGAAGCGTTCAATCAAGGTGTTCCGGTCATTGCTACGAATGCCGTAGGCGCGGCCGATGGCGGCCTGGTGCGTGACGGTGAGAACGGATTCATCGTTCCCGAAAGGGATGCGCATGCAATTGCGGCTGCAGTGTCGCGTGTTGTAGACGATCAGGCGCTACGCGGCAAGCTCTCAGCGAATGCCCGAAGCCGAATTGCGACCTGGGGACAGGAGCAAATGGTAGATGCGTTTTCAGCAGCCATCGAACGTGTGACTCAAAAGCGCCGAGGAGTGTAGTTAGGCATATGAAAGTTCTATTGCTGCATAATTACTATTGCACCACGGCCCCGTCGGGCGAGAACGAAGTCTTTGATACTGAGCGCAAGATCCTCAAAACGTCGACACCGTGGGACGTGACGGAGATCGTACGATACAACGACGATATTACGGACTGGAGTGGATGCCGGAAGCTAGGCATTGGAATCCGCGCCACATGGAATGCAGCCGCTGTCGGCGAAGTTAGAGCGACAATCCAGAACGCTGCCCCCAACATACTGCACGTTCACAATACCTTTCCCCAGTTCTCTCCAGCGGTGTTCCTGGCAGCTAGAGGCACTCCCACCGCGACTGTCCTGACTGTGCACAACTCCAGAATGTTTTGCGCCAATGGGCTGTGTTTTCGCGATGGCGCCCCATGCATGCGCTGTATTGACGAGCACTCCGTTCGTTCGGCGCTCAGATTTCGCTGCTATAGGTCAAGCTTGGCATCGACAGCGCCAGTGGCATCGATGATTGCCGTGCATCGAGCCCTGGGTACGTGGTGCAGGCACGTAGATGCCTTTATTGCACTGAGCGAGTTTCAACGTGACTTGCTAGTCAGGGGCGGCCTGCCAGCGGATCGAATCCACGTCAAACCTAATTGTTATCCGAATGCACCCCAACCGCTGCCTTGGGATGCTCGGGAACCCAAAGCAATCTTTGTCGGCCGGTTGACATCGGAAAAGGGTGTGCAAGTGCTGCTTTCGGCCTGGAAGCAAATGAGAGAGAAAGCACCTCGGCTTGAAGTTATCGGTTCCGGACGTGAGCTGTGCAGCCTGATGCGGGATGCGGAGGAGGCCAAGCTGCCAATCACGTTCCTCGGCCAACTCTCTTTCGACGATGTCCAGGATCGCATTCGCAAATCACGCCTGCTCGTTGTCCCTTCCCTGTCGTTTGAAGGGTTCCCGATGGTCATACGGGAAGCCTTCGCGCATGGCGTTCCCGTGGTTGCGTCCCAAATTGGATCGATTGCGTCGATCATCCAAGACGGGGAGAACGGTCTGCTGGTGAGGCCTGGAGATGCCGCCGAATTGGCCAACATCATCGAGCAACTCTGGGGGGACGATAAGCGGGCGCAATCCCTCGGCGCCTGTGGGCGCATTAGCTTTGAGCGTTCGTACACGGAGGCGGCTCACCTGCGCATCACTTCCAGGGTCTATGCGATGGCGATGGAACACCGGCGGGCGCGCCAAGCCTCCCAGGGAAAAGCGAACTCCGTATCGGCCGCCAAAGTTCACTGAGCAGAACTCGATTGGGATCCAGCAGCGCGAGTCGCCGGCATGTGCCGGAGGAGCCTCAGGCCAATCGATCAACTCCTGGCCGGGTGGCGCATGGGCTAGCCACCGAGGATGCGGACATCTTGAATTGCCAACTGAGAAGCAGGAGCGCACTCCGATCAGGCAAGTGGAATGAAATGAGCAACCTAGATGGAAAATGACAGAAGAGTCGATATGCTGGGGGTGTCGATTGACATGGTCTCCCCGGCTGAGGTCCTAGCGAAGTTGATCCAGTGGCGTATTGCGAAGCATCGTGGATACATATCCTGTGTCAATCCGCACAGCGTTCTAGTGTGTCACCGCGAAGAGCAGGTCCGCTCTGCCATAACTGGTTCAGACCTTATCCTGGCAGACGGAGTCGGCATTACGGTAGGCGGGTATCTGCTCGGGCATAGGCACATACAGAGAGTAGCTGGGCCGTCATTGGTGCTGGATATCTGCGATGGAGGAAGATCGGCAGGGCTGCGTCATTTCTTTTATGGGGGCGGGGAGGGAGTCGCCGATTCCCTGGTGTCACGACTAAGGGAGAGATTCTCCGGTCTCAATGTTTGTGGCACCATCTGCCCCCCGTTTCGTGAACTGACGCCGCTGGAGGACGCAGACCTCGTCGAACAGATCAATGCGGCCAATCCAGACGTAGTCTGGGTGGGGCTCGGGACGGGAAGGCAGGAGAAGTGGATGGAGAGCCACGTAGGGCGTGTTCGGGCTGCTGCCCTAGTAGGCGTGGGGGCGGCATTCGACTTTCATGCCGGTACCGTCCCCTGGGCGCCTTACTGGATTCGACGAGCGGGTCTCGAATGGGCCTTTCGGCTGGCTCATGAACCTCGGCGTCTTTGGCGAAGGAACCTGGATAGCCCGATCTTCGTTGCGAGAATTATTGCACAACGAATCAGCGAGAATGCCAGTCACGGATAGCTCCGCAACCCGATGACAGGAGAGCATATAGCTAGCTCACATGATCACGATGGATATTCCGCCACGTCAGGAGCAATCATATGCAAATCCCTAAATGTTGCGCGACGCGACTGGCGCCGATGCGCGGCAGAGCTACTTCCCGGCTCCGCTTAAAGTGATAGATTGCGAAGCTGCCGGCGCTGGAGCACTAATTGTCAAGGATGCGGTCTTGACGCTTGGCGCCGCATTGGTTGGCTTGAACGTGACGTTAATGGTGCAAGTCGAGGCAACCTTCAGTGTTGTACCGCAGTTATTCGACTGGGCAAAGTTGCCGGGCGCCACGCCAGTGAGGGATATACTTGTCATCGTCACTGGCAGACTACCCGTGTTACGCATGGTCACAGCCTGAGCCGCGCTGGCTGTCCCTACCTTCTGCAAGGGAAAGACCAAGGACGCAGGAGAGAGTGAGAAAGTGGGGACGATTCCTGCCCCGCTGAGCGCTACCGACAGTTTCACGGCAGGGGTCGTCAAGTATACGTCCAGCGCTGCATTTTTCAGGCTCGGGTTGGCGTTCGTCGGCTTGAAAGTGATTGCGATATCGCAGCTAGAACGTGCTGGCACGATGGTTGGGCAACTCGTTGACAGATTGAAGTTACCTGGCGCTGTGCCTGCCAGCTGGACTTTCCCTATCGTTATCGGCAATGTGCCGGTATTGGAGAGTCTTGCGATCTGAGGCGTGCTTGTTGTCGCGACGAGCTGATTGCCGAAGCTCAGTGATTGAGGAGTCAAGGTATACGACAACACCGGCGGCGTGGCGGGTGCATCGATGGTGGGCAACGTCCGCGGCCCGACATCCGAAAGCGTGAGGGGTTGCGACACACCAATGGCCAAGGCGGGTGATGCCGGCATCAGATATAGATCATTGCGCGGCATATCTCGAAAAACTGGATCCGCAATCAGATTTCCAGTGGAGTCAAGGGGAGTTCTCTGGAAATTAGCATCCACTCGAACCAGTTCCATTTTGTGAGTACCACTAAACAGGATGCTGCCCGACTGTGACGAAATGGCATCCGGAGCGGCCTCATAGCTCAGCTGTCCAGCCGCATAGACTACGTTCCGAGTAAGGAGAGTTGCCTTGGATCCCTGGAAGGTCAGGCGGGCATCTCCGGAGCTGATGAAGCTGTTGTCGTGCACGGTGTTCGAGATGGCCATATGCACGTGCAGCATCCAGTTCGTCACCATGGCAACATTGTGCTCAATCAAGAAGCCGCTGGTCTCTTCGTCCAGATAGTAGGCTGGCGCCTGGCTGGCGATGCCTACGCCAACATCATTTGCCCAGTTGTTGCGGATGGTACCGGCACGGCCTCCGTCCACATAATAGGCCGCTCCGTCGGACATCAACTGCATTACGTTAAAGACATGATTGTATTCGACTAGTGGAGATTGCCCTCCGACGGAGATGCCAGAATAGGGGACCCCGCGGATCTCATTGTGGTGGACATGCATCCTGTCTCCCAGCAGGACCATACCGGCCGCGGCAGGTGTCGAGTGCCCGGCGAGTTGAACGCGTGAGTCGGCGATCTCGAGATCATTGCTGTTATACGTGGAGATGGCGCAAGCCCCAGTCTCAGTGAACTCCGAGGCAAGGACACGCATATTCTGTGTGTTGCTTGCTTGTATACCGCTGGCGCCTACTCGTCTTATCCTAACGCCAGAGAGGGTGATTGTATCCACGTCCGACATGCTTACAGCGCCATCATAACCAGCCCCTGAGAAGCCACTGGACCTGGGAGGTGCATCGGTAATTGAGAAATCGAGATTGCTTAGCGTGATGTTCTTCACCGGCACATTCGTTCCCTCAATACGCAGGAGCACTTCCGTGACTGGCGCCCAGACCTCAGTAGTTGTCATGTCTTCGCCTGACCTAGGCCAGTAAAAAACCTCGTTCGTTGCATAGTTAAGGAACCATTGGCCGGGAGCGCGCAGGCCTTCCCTGACATTCAGGACTTCATACTTATGTATGCCGTAAGCGCCTGGTGGGAAGCGGAGCGGCGTGGAGAGGCCGATTGTATGATTGACATCATTGAGCCACGCCACTTTGGACAAGGACTCATCCCAGACGCGATAGACGCGGACTTCTGCGCTTTGCAGGTTTAGCCATGGCCCAAGATCCGCAGCGCTGTAGTTCAAGGTGGTTAGTTCGGCGCTTGTCGCTATTCGACTCCCGACCTGGAAGTCTGGTCCAAGATCCTTGAAGTATCCACTCTCCGGCAGGCGGGCGCGAGTTGACAACTGACCACCCACGATGAGGACACGGAACCTCCAGGGCTGGTGGTTCAAGTCGGGCAGGCTTGCCACCCAGACCGGACCGCTCCCTTCCTGACGCCATCCGGTGATTCGTCGACCGCCGCAGAGTTCGGCACGCTCTCCGGACGCCGATTGGATCGCGAGGTTTGAGTCTTGCGGCGTGAGAATGAGCGGGCTTGACAGCAAGTAGCGCCCACCACGCAGGACGATTGTGCGAGGTGTGCCAGGAGCGGCGGATCGAGAAGCCAGCAGTGCGCTCTGCAGTGTCTGCTGGACACCATCCACGTTGATGACAAGCCCTGATGAGGGCTCTGCACCGCGAAGAAGGATGATCGCTGAAAGTACGGCAAGGTGGGCGGCTATGCGTGCGGTAAGGATTGCACCTCCGGAGATCCATCTTGAGATGGACTGGAATGAAGGGCCCCCTGGTACTGCGGTGGCGGGCTTGGACTTGTTACTTAAGATCATTGATTGATAGCGACGGCGAGGGCTAACGCGGTCATGGTACTGAGCGCTACCCAGCCGTCTACCTCATGATTTCCTTATCGCTTGATAGACAAGCTGCCGGGAGGAGCGGAAGGCACTAGCACGTACGGATGTTCTCCCCTATTTGCTTGGGAGATTGCCCTGCATCGTCAGCTCAATACTGCTTCCTGAAGGCTCTTCGAGGCATGCGGCGAGCGGAATCTTCACTGGGTGCTTTTCAGCCTTCTTTGTACCGCGTGGCGGCAGGCAGGTTGTTAGCGATGACATCGGAATGCCAATAGTACGAGTGAGTGCTGTATTCCTAGCCGGCCTTACCTTCACTCAAATGGATTAAGAATAATTGGCGCTGCGTGGCGCGCAACTTCGATCTCCGAAGACTCTGTCGAGCGGGATCCGCATTGTCACGTTGACGAGTGGATTCATCCTCTTACTGTACCCGCCGGGCGTGAGAGGAAGGGCAGAGGGTGGTTGCACGATGTGAGAGTGAACCGGATTGGACAGTTTCCGCTTATGGCGTGCGAGAGGTGTGGCGATTTGCGGCGCCGACCGTTGAACGTAGTCAACGCGGCCTGAATGAGGAAACTCCCCTTTCCCGGGTCCTGTCGCACCTGCGGAGAATGGCACGCCTGGCCGTGCCGGCCCGGCGAACACGGTAGCGAAAGGCCCGTTCCATTCATGTTGAGTTACTAATATTGGCCGGTTTGCAGGCAATGCGCCAGCACGGCACGAGTGACCCCCAACAGTCAATTCATCTATAGCGATTATTGAGCGTGATTCGGGTCTTGCGTCTCCTATCGAGAACGATCCTGAGGCAATAACGATCCTGAGGCAATTATGTATTCGATCATCTTATTAGCGGTGGTAGCTTTTGCGACAGTGATGGTGGCGACTCCATTAGTGCGGAACCTGTTCCGGCGATGGGGCATGACCGACGCGGCGGATGGTGTCCGGAAGACGCATGCGGGGGCGATTCCGCGGGTGGGCGGGATTGCGATTGCGGTTTCGTGCACGATGGCGTACGGGGTGCTGCTGGCGATGGGCACGCAGGGTGGCCGGATTGTCGCCGGAGACCTGGGGTTGGTGTGGCGGCTGGCTCCAGCCGTCGGGATGGTCTTCCTGGTTGGCCTGCTGGACGATTTGAAAACACTGCGGCCCTGGACCAAGTTCGGCGTACAGTGCCTGGCCGCCGTGACGGCCGTTCTCTGCGGAGTGTGCGTCGGCAGCGTCGGGGGCCACCCACTGGCTTCCTGGGTAGCCGTGCCGGTGACGGTGTTCTGGCTGCTCTTGTGCACGAACGCGTTCAATTTGATAGACGGCGTGGATGGCCTGGCGACGGGGGTGGGCTTGTTTGCCACCCTGACCGTCCTGGTGGCGGGGCTGATCGGTGAGAACTATCCCCTGGTACTGGCCACGGTCCCGCTAGCAGCGGCGCTGTTGGGCTTCTTGCGCTACAACTTCAATCCAGCATCCATCTTCCTGGGTGACAGCGGGAGTTATACGATTGGCTTCCTGCTGGGCTGCTATGGGGTTCTGTGGAGCCACAAGTCAGCGACTCTACTGGGTATGACCGCGCCGCTGATGGCGTTTGCGGTGCCCTTGATGGATACGGCAGTGGCGGTGATCCGGAGGTTCCTGCGCAGCAAACCGGTGTTCGGGGCGGACCGCGGGCACATCCATCACAAGCTGCTGGACATGGGCATGACTCCGAGGCGAGCGGTGCTGGTGCTGTATGGAGTTTCCGGCGTGGTGGCCGTGCTGTCGCTGCTGCTGGGTGCAGGGCAGGGTGCATCCTCCGGCCTGGTGCTCGTGATTTTTGGGGTGGGCGCGTGGGCTGGCGTGCAGAGCCTGGGTTATGTCGAGATCGGCATGGCGAGCCGGATGGTGTTCCACGGTGCGTTTCGAAGGACCTTGCAGACCCAACTGGCGCTACAGCAGATGGACGAAGCGATGAGCGCGGCCGGCGGCATGACGGGGCGGTTGGTCGCACTGGAGGCCGCGTACCGGGAACTCGGCTTCTGCAAGGTCAGAGTGGAGCAAAGAGGGCGACTGTGGGAATCCCGCTGCCCTACGGAATGCGGGGGCGTTGGATCGTGTCCCGGCGTCTGGACGATGCAGGTTCCCTTGGAGGGCAACGGGCTGGTGGAGTTGCGGCACCGCTTTACGGAAGAGTCCGTGCCGGGCGGAGCCCTGGTGCCGCTCGCGACGATCCTGCATACCCGAATGGCAATGGGCGGCAGCCTGGTGGAGATTGCCGGGCAGATCAAGCCGGAGCCGGCACGCGCTGCAGCCGCGGCTGCCGGCGGCAAGTGATGGCTGTTCATAGAGCGCGCGGGCGGCTCGAGGAAGGGCCGGGCTGTGCAAGGTGTTATACCGAGCGCTAGCAGATGTTATACAAGGTGTTTCGTTTCAACATCTTATGCCTTGCCTGAGGTAGATGGCGGCAGTAGTATTGACTGACGAAGCAGGTACTGCCGGCAGCGCACAACAGTGGATCGCGGCGTGGGCAAAGTGAGAGGAGTCGAGTACGATGCGAAGTCTGATAGTCATGATTGCGTTCGGTGGCGCGTTGATGGCGTCACAGCCAGTGGCAACGGTGGACAGCGGGATTGCCTTCACCTTGCGGGGCAAGGTGGTTCCGGTTTCCGGCGCAGGCGGTTGGGCGGTATTCCCAGGCGATAGCCTGGCGACACAGGAAGGGGCGGCCCTGCTGACGTTCAAGGACGGGAGCAATGTGCTGGTAGCGAAGGAGTCAACGATCCAGCTGGTGGAGAAGGCCGGCCGGGTTTCCCTGAAGGTGGTGAAAGGGGAGGCGTCGTTCCGCCTGAAGGCCGCGGATTCGGTCGGGCTCTACGGAGTGGAGCGGGCACCGGCGCTGGTGGGTGTGACGAGGAACGAGAAGGGCGCCGTTTCGACAGTGGTTGACGCCGGTTACTTCGGATCCCAGAATGGGGCGTCGTCCGCCGCGCTGGTGGAGCGGATGTATGGAGAGGCGCCGTGGGGTGGCACGTGGACCAATTGTCCGGATCCGGTCAGCAGGTATCACGGGCACCCGCAGCTGCCGCGGCACCCGGAGCCGCCGAGACCGCCCAACCGTGACGCCTGGCACTAAACTGAGCCGGGGCGAGTGCCGGTAGGCACGCGGACCTTGACGGCCTGCGTGCCGGGAAGAGGAATGAAGGCGCGTACTTGCTGAGAACTGCCTCCGCGAGTAGGCGCCTTTTTTGTGGAGGAGAGCCAGTTGCGAATTCTGATGGTGATGCTGGGGTTGGCAGCGGTGGCCGGCGGTGGCGCAAGTCTGTGGCTGAATGAGCTGGCCGGGTGGCGCCGGGCCTGGGTGGCCTGCCGCCTGGGCGGATGCGAACTGGAAATACTGCGGGCCGCGGAGCCTGCGGAGAACCGGCCAGGGATGGATCGAGACCTTTTGCGACTGGACGCGGCATCACCCTATGCCTGGATGAGCAGGGGGCTCCATTTGGCGGCGCAGGGCCAGATGGAATCCGGGGCATACTGCGTGCGCCGCGCCGAGCAGTTGGGGCCGTGGGTAGGGCCGGTGCAGGCGAGGGCGCTGAATTACTGGATGGGGCGTGAGAGTAAAGACGGGGTATTGCGGACGGGGGCGAGACTGTTGGCGATCTCGCGGGAGTATGACGCGGTCGTCTTTCGCTACTACCGCGAGTCCGGGACCAGCCTGGAAGAGTTGAAGCGGAGCGGTGTTCCGGAGGATGCGGGGGCGGGTGCCGCCTGGCTGGCCGACGAGGCGGGCAATGATCACGAAGCGGGGGCTGGCGCGGCCTGGGCCTGGTTGTCCGGACGGGGACTGATTACGAGGGAGGCGCTGAGCACCTACACCAGCGCTTTGGTGAAGTGGGGCCGCATCGAGGAGGCGCGCCGAATCTGGGATGGGCAAGTGAACCAGGCGGAAAGGAGAGAGCCAGGGAACCTGGTGTTCAATCCGAAGTTCCTACAGCCTTTCCTACCGGGGCCCTTTGACTGGCACGTGGGGGTGTGTGCGGGTGTGCGGATTGGATTTGAGGAAGAAGGAACGATACAGGTCGAATTCCTGGGGGCGGAGAATGTCGAGTTCCAGCACGTGACCCAGACGATCCCGGTGGGGGCGGGGCGATGGCGGATGAAGGCGCGTGTGAAGTCCGACGGCCTCTCAACGAATGAAGGGCTGCTTCTGCGGGTGAGGGACCCGGAGAGGCCCCAACGATTCTCATTTGAGAGCAGGCAGTTGAGTGGGACCAACGCGTGGGAGAGCTGGGTCTACGATCTGGATGTACCGATGGGCACTCGCGTGTTGGAACTGGGCCTGGTCCGACACTCGTCGGAAAAGCTCGACAACCGTGTTCGGGGCGTGGCGTGGGTGCGGGCACTCAGACTGGAGCCCAGGTGACAAAGGCGGTGGCCATCGGGCTGCTCAGTGCGGCGCTGGGCTGGATGCTCTTGAATTTCGCCGGAGTGGAGGCGAGGGATTCGAATCTCGCGTTGGCCCTGATTGGACTGGCGGCCTGCTGCGTGGGCTGGCGGGCGCGTGAGGACAACTGGCGAGCACCGGCGGTGGTGCTGCCGGTGGCGTTGTTGCTGATTGCCGCCGGGCAGATGGTTCCGCTGCCTCTCGGGCTGATGAGCCACCTATCTCCGGCGAGAGCTGAGCTGCTGCAGGCGCTGGCACCGGTGACGGATGCGGCCAGTTGGGCGCCCCTCTCGAATCAGGTGAGTGCCACCTGGCAGAGGTGGCTCCAATTGCTGGGCTGCGTGCTCACACTGCTGGTTGTGAGAACCGTGGTCCGCGAACGGCACCTCGGGATTTGGCGGGCGGCGGCGCCCCTGATGCTGATGGCTCTGGCGGAGGCCGTGCTCGGGCTGGTGCAGTACGGAATGACTGAAGGTGGCGAGGTGGTGACGGGCACCTACGCGAACCGGAATCACTTCGCGGGTTTGTTGGCGATGAGCCTCCCATTCCTAGTCGCACTGGCGGCGTGGAGGCTCCGGCCAGTTGAGGGTCATCGGAAGCGGCGCCCTGCGGTTGGAGCGACAGTGGCGGCGTGTCTACTGCTGGGGCTCGCGGCAGGAATTCTGTGCGCAACGCTGCTATCGCTTTCCCGCATGGGTTTCCTGTCTGCCCTGGCTGCGCTGGGGACGACCGGACTGCTCATCCTATGGGCCCGGGTGGAGGGCCGACGCCTAAAGGGGGCGGTGGTCATAGCCGCGGCCGCAACCGTCATGGCTGGTGCCGTATTCCTGCCTACGGACGCGTTGATTGGCCGCTTTGCGAGCATTGCGGTGCGGGAGGATCTCTCGAAGGACGACCGGGTGCGGATCTGGCAGGATACACGCCAGTTGGTGGCCGACTATGGGGTGGCGGGGTGCGGGCTGGGCGCATATGAACCGACATTCGTCCGATACCAGCGAGGTTCACCGATGCAAACTGTGAACTTCGCCCACAACGACTATCTGCAGGTGCTGGCGGAGTTGGGCGTCCTGGGGTTTGTGCTGGTAGTGGGCGCGGGGCTTTGCGTGAGTTGGAGCGCTGTTCGCAACGCGAGGATGGCGGGGGACTCGCCGGCGCGGTATGTGGCCATGGCTTGCTGCGGGTCGCTGACGGCGATCTGGCTGCATTCGCTCGTCGATTTCAATCTGTATGTTCCAGCCAACTCAATGGCGGCGGCATGGGTGCTGGGGCTGGCGGCCGGGTCAAGAACTGAAGCTGGGCCCAAAACCGCCGGACAGGAAAGCGCGACGATCGAGGATCTGGCCAGTACTTGAGCTTCGTCCTTAGTGTGGAGAGGGGCGCCGGGTTGCGCGGGCATCTTGGGGTGCAAGAGGTCCCGGGTTCATATCCGGGCGGCCCGACCGGACTGTCTGCTGTCGCTCATCTTTCTCTTGCTCAATTCACCACAATCTTGTCAACTATCGGACACTGAGAGTGATGCCTGAATCGGCGTACCCCATGGCCCGAGCCGCTGCCCTGCGAATTCACGAGCGGTTTCAACGTTTGTTTGCGACTTCAAAACTGGCGGAGCCGCAGCGAAGTTCCTGTGTGGACCTCGCCACCCTTGAAGCAGCCATCGATGTCGCCTTCTGGGCCAGTCTGCGCCGCGAGGAGGGTTATGCGCCGCATGTCTCCCTGGCCTTCCTGCGACCCGATTCCACGCCGAGCCCGCTTACACTGGCGCCGCCCCTGGTGCTCACCCCCCAGTCGCTGACCCGGGTGGCTCCGGCCGTCGACCGTCCCGGCATCCATGTTGGGGTTTGGCACGAGAACGGGGTCCTGACCGCTTGGGGAGCCACACACCATTTGCCGCCCCTGACCGCGATCCTGGACGTGGTGGCGCCGGGCCTGATGGTCATCAAGTACACACGCGGCGAGGATGCCGGAAAGTTCGTGAATATCGCGGTGATCGAAGGTGATCAGCTCAAGATGATCGACCCCAGCGGGACCAGCCTGCCGGAATGCCCTTCCAGGCTGACTCCGCTGCTCGGCATTGAGATGCAGTTCCGTTCCCAGGATGCGCCCGGCGTGCTGCTGCAGTTTGCCGTCTCCATGCGGGCACACCAACGCGGGGGCGCCCTGCTGTTGGTTCCGGCCGCTTCAGAATCCTGGCAGGAATCCATCCTGTCGCCCCCCGGCTATGTGGTCTCCCCTGCCTATTCAGCCGTGCCGGCTGGTGAATCCGCCGGGCCAGGCGCCGCACCGATCGAAGAACTGCGGCGAAAGATCGAGAGCGTCGCGGGACTGACGGCGGTGGACGGCGCTACGATTCTGAACGACCGCTTTGAGGTGCTGGCGTTTGGCGCCAAGATCATCCGCCGCCGCGGCGCGCCGCCTGTCGCGCAAGTCACGCTGAGCGAGCCCATCGAGGGCTCACTTGCCTCGGTGATCGAGCCCTCCCAACTGGGGGGCACACGCCATCTATCCGCGGCGCAATTCATCCAGGATCAACAAGATGCCGTGGCCATGGTGGCTTCGCAGGACGGCCGGTTCACTGTTTTCTGGTGGTCGGAGTGCGACGGCATGGTGCACGCGCGCCGTGTGGAATCCGTACTGCTCTAGCCTTTGCTCCAGCGCGCAATCCTCTTCGCCCGCGAAGCGCAAACCCGTGTGGGACACTGGAGGTGTAACATCCGGGCAGCACATGCGGAACCTCTCGAAGAAGACCCAATACAGCCTGCGTGCTTTGTACGCCCTGGGCCGCCACTACGGGAATGGGCCGGTGTTGATCGCGAAAATTGCGCAGGAAGAAGTGATCCCGCTCGAGTTCCTGGAGAAGCTGCTACTGGATCTCAAGAACGCTGGCTTCCTGGACAGCCGGAAGGGGCGCCGCGGGGGTTACCTGCTGGCCCGTTCCCCCGAGCAGATCACCGTGGGCGCGGTGATCCGCAGCATCGAGGGGCCCCTGGCGCCCTTGCCCTGCGCCAGTGAAACGGCCTTCCGCAAGTGCGACGAATGCGTCGACATCGCCACCTGCGGGACGCGCATCGTGATGCGCCAGGTGCGCGACGCCATCGCCGGCATCCTGGACAACACCTCCATCGCTGACGTGATTCGCCGGGTGGAAGGCGCCCGCGAACAGGCCAGCGAAGCCGAATCCCTGATGTATTACATTTAGCGGCTACTCAAACCTCAGCGCCAGGATCGGATCCAGGCGGGCCGCCTGCCGCGCCGGGTAGTAGCCGAAGAAGACTCCCACCAGCGCCGAGAATACGAAGGCCAGGGCAATCGCCGAGAGGCTGATCTGCGTGGACCAGTGTGCAATCGCACTGATCGCCCACGATCCACCCAGGCCCAGGACAATCCCGGCCACACCGCCAACCAGTGAAAGAGTCACTGCCTCCACCAGGAACTGCGAGAGGATGTCGCCCATGCGAGCTCCAATTGCCTTGCGGATGCCGATCTCCTTCGTGCGCTCCGTCACAGAGACCAGCATGATGTTCATGATCCCGATGCCGCCCACGATCAGCGAAACCGACGCGATGGCGCCCAGCAGGATCGCCATCACGTTGGCCGACTCTTCCTGCGCCGAGAAGACCTCAGACAGGTTGCGGACCGAGAAATCATCATCGGAGCCCGGCTGGATGTGATGCCGCTGCCGCAGCAACTGGGTCATCTGTTCGATCGCCGGGTCCATCTGAGACGGGCCGATCGCTTCCACGAGGACATTGCCAATCGAATGCGAACTGGCCTGGCTTGTGCCCAGGACCCGCTTCTTCGCGGTGGAGATCGGGATCAGGATCACGTCATCCTGGTCCTGCCCCATCGGGTTTTGCCCCTTCGGCGTCAGTACACCGGTTACCGTGAAGGGGACGTTTTTGATTCGAAACGTCTGCCCCACGGGATCCGCGCCGCCGAACAGGTTCTGGACCACGGTCTGCCCCAAGAGGGCGACGCGTGCGGACGAGTCGATGTCCTGTGTAGTGAACGGCTCACCACGGTCCAGCGTCAGGTCGCGGACTTCGAGATAGGACGGGACCGTGCCGATCACCGAGGTGGCCCAGTTATTGTTGCCGTAGATCACCTGCGCTCCGCTGCGGACCATGGGAGCAGCAACCGACACTGACGGACATTCCACGGCAATCGCCGTCGCATCCTCTTCGGTCAACGTCAGCGAGGCGCCACTGCCCATGCGCATGCCGCCGCTGGTCAAACTGCCGGGCATGACGATGATCAGATTGCTGCCCATGCTGGCGATCTGTTCACTGATCCGCTCCGTCGCACCCGACCCGACGGAGACCATGGCAATCACAGCCGCCACGCCGATGATGATGCCCAGCATCGTCAGCAACGACCGCATCCGGTTGGCCGACAGGGCGGCCAGGGCCATCCGCGCACTTTCCAGAAGGTTCTTCATGGCTTTGCCCTCCCTTATACGGGCCGCCGCTCAAATCCTGGGCCCTCGGTTGCCGGAGCCGCCGAACGGCGCCGCGTTCTTCGCCGCTGCACCAGAGCCGACAGTGGCAGCGACGATCACCGGCGTTCCTTCCGCTACACCATTCCCCGACACTTCCGTGAAGTTTCCATCCGTTGCACCTGTAGCAACTGTCTGCCGCCGCGGCTTCCCATCGGGCCCCATCGTCCAGACCGCGGAAGCGGCCGGCCCCCGGCGTGAGGCCATCGCGGGAACTGGAGCGGAGCCATCCGGGCGGAATCGCAGTGCGGCATTCGGCACCTTCAGCACGCCCTCGCGGCGGCCGGTAACGATCTTGACCGTAGCGGTCATGCCCGGGAATAGCTTCAGATCCTCATTGTTCACACCGATCACCACGTCGTAGGTGATGACGTTCTGAACGTTGATGGGCGCTTTGCGAATCTCACGAACCGCTCCGCGGAAGATGCGGCCGGGGTAGGCATCCACGCTGAAACTGGACTCCTGCCCAACTTCCACCTTGCCGATATCGGCTTCCGAAACGTTGGTGTCCACCTGCATTTTCGTCAGATCCTCGGCGATCTCAAAGATGGTGGGCGCCTGCAAGCTCGCGGCGACGGTCTGTCCGACATCGACGTGGCGCGCCACCACGGTCCCATCGACGGGGGCACGGATGACCGTATGGTCCAGATCGATCTGGCTCTGGACCAGGTTCGCGGCACTCTGCCTCACCTGCGCATTGGCGGAGTCGAGACCTGCCTTGGCCACTGCCAGTTGCGCCTCGGCCGAAGCAATGCCCTGACGGGCCGCGTCTTCCTGGGCCTTCGCAGCGGTCAGGCTGCCATTGGCGGTGTCCAACGTGGCCTTGGCTGTTTCGATGTCCTCTTTGGAGAAGATCTTGTCGTCCTCCATCGCGTGGCGGCGCTCATACTTGCTCTTCGCATCGATGACAGCCGCCTGCGCCTTCAGCACGTTGGCCGTCGCGGCAGCCAGATTTGCCTTCGCCGTCAGGATGTCCGCCTGCCGGGCCTGGATCTGCGCCTGCGCGTTCACCACCGCCACCTTGGACGCGTCCAACGCCGCCTGCGCCTGCTGGACCCTGGCTTCGAACAAAGTCGGGTCAATCCGGGCGATCAACTGGCCCTTCGTCACATGACTGTTGAAGTCAGCGTAAAGGGCCTGGATGTTGCCGGAGACCTGCGTACCCACCTGCACCGTGACCACGGCATTCGGGTTGCCGGTGGCCGACACGGTCTGGAGCAGGTCACCGCGCGAGATGACTGTCGTGCGGTAGTGCTCAGTATTCCGGCCACGCATCAACGAATACGAACCAGCCGCGGCGGCGATCACCAGGGCAGCCGCCACCGTGGCCCAACCTGTCGATTTTGTGCGACTCATTTTAGTGCCCTTCCACTCGTAAAGACGCCCTCTGTTCACGGCGGATGACGGTCCTTCATCTGAAGAAGTGTAAATGGCATAGCCCTCCCTGGCTAACGAGCAGTCACGATTATGCAACCTTGCCCTGATAGAGTCGTAGCTTATGTGGAAGAACCTCCTGGCCACTGCCCTCTTGTCAACCGCCCTGTTCGCCCAGACGGCTGACCGGCGTGTGATTGTGATCTCGGTCGACGGCCTAAAAGCCGAGACGCTCCGCGACTCGGCGAAGCTGGGGCTAAAGATCCCTAACCTCGCGGAAATGCGAGACAAAGGTGCAGTTTCCGCCGGTCTCACTGGAGTCTTCCCCACGGTGACCTATCCCAGCCACACAACGATGATGACCGGGGTCCAGCCCGCCGAGCACGGCATCCTCGGAAACAACCTGTTCGACCCTGAAAGCCGCACGCACGGGGCCTGGTACTGGTTCTCCGAACTCATCAAAAAGCCCACGCTCTGGGACGCCGCCAAATCTGCGGGCAAGACCGTTGGAGCCGTCGCCTGGCCCGTCACCGTCGGCGCCAGGATCGACTACAACATTCCCGAGTATGCCGTCTTCCACGGAGAAGACTCGCTGCTGCTGCAACGGTCCATCAGCACCCCCGGCCTCTATGAGGAATGCGAAAAGGCGCTCGGCAAGAACACATGGGACGCACCCCAAACCGATGCCCTGCGCGCCGCCCAGGCCGCCTACATCCTCCGCACCCGCAAGCCGCACCTCATGCTGATCCACCTGATTGACCTGGATCATGAGGAACACGGCTTCGGCCCCGGCAGCCCTGAGGCCCATCACGCGCTGGAAGAGATCGACAAGGCCATCGGCTCGATCCGTGCGGCTGTCCGCGAAGCCGGCATCGAAAGTTCCACTCATTGGGTCATCCTGAGCGACCACGGCTTCTGGCCGGTCTCTCAGG
This sequence comes from Paludibaculum fermentans, assembly GCF_015277775.1. Lineage (NCBI taxonomy): Bacteria > Pseudomonadati > Acidobacteriota > Terriglobia > Bryobacterales > Bryobacteraceae > Paludibaculum > Paludibaculum fermentans. Next base: position 6,605,137 of record NZ_CP063849.1, on the reverse strand, counting down.
CCTTCCAACCCCAGGCGTTCCTGTCGAGCCTCGGCCTGGCCGCACCCGAAGGCAAGCCCGCGGAGTGGCGCGTCGCCACCCACGCCAACGGCGGCTCCGTCGCCTTCGTCGTCAAAGACCCAAAGGACACAGAAGCCCAGCAAATCGTCATGAAGGCCCTGGCCACCCTGCAGGCCAACGAGCGCTGGGGCGTGGAACACGTCCTGGACAAGACTCAACTTGCCGAGCGCAAATCCTACTCGCACGCCTTCGCCGCCGTCAGCATGCGCCGCGGCTTCACCGTGGGCAGCAATCGTAGCGGCGCCTGGATCACGTCCTCTGGAGCCACCCGCGGCATGCACGGTTTCGTGCCCGGCCCCGCCGAGCTCGACTGTACCTTCCTCGTATACGGACCCGGTATCGCCGCCCGCGCATTGCCCCACGGCAATCTGGCCGACGTTGCCACCACAACGAGTGTCCTGCTGGGCGTCTCATTGCCCGAGTCCAAAGGGCAGGATCTCCTCAAGCAGTAGGTCCAGCCCCTCGAATGGGCGTAAGATTTGACAGACACGCCCATGGAACTGAAATTCCGGCTGAACGGCGCGGACCGGAGTCTGCAAGTCCCGCCCAGATTGACGCTGCTCGACGCAATCCGGGACTACGCCGGCCTGACGGGCACCAAGTACGGCTGCGGCGAAGGCCAGTGCGGCGCGTGCACAGTCCTGCTGGACGGACAGGCTGTGAAATCCTGCATCCTGCCCGCCGCCTCCGCCCAGGGGAAGGAAGTCACCACCATCGAAGGCCTGGCCGTGGACGGCAAACTGCATCCGGTCCAGCAGGCATTTCTCGACCACTCCGCATTTCAGTGCGGCTTCTGCACGCCCGGCATGATCACGGGAGCCGTCTCGTTCCTCGCCCAACATTCACACCCTTCCGAAGCAGACATCCGCGCGGGCCTGCAAAGCCACATCTGCCGTTGTGGGACTTACCCTCGCATCGTCGCCGCCGTTCGGGCTGTCGCCTCGCTGGGCAAGGAGGATCGTCGTGGCTGAAAACGACCTCCTCCTGGCCGAGTACAAGCGGCGCGACTTCCTCAAGTTGCTGGGCTCCGGCAGCCTGCTCACCCTCTCCATACAGGGTGCCGAGCCGCCCGTCCGCCTACGCATGGCGCCCGATGGCCTGGTCGACGCCTTCACCGGCAAGATCGAAATGGGCCAGGGTGCGCGGACACTGTTGGCCCAGGCCATCGCCGAAGAACTGCGCCTGCCGGTCGAGAGAATCCGCCTGACCATGGCTGACACGGACCTCGTCCCCGATGACGGCGGCACCTGGGCCTCCCTGACCTCGCCGGAAACCGTGCCTGCCGTGCGCAAGGACGCCGCCGCCTTCGCGGGCCACTCCTTGACGGAGCCGAGGGACTGGAAGGTCCTGGGACAGTCGGTACCCCCGCTTCACGGGCGCGCGGCCGTCACCGGCTCGCTGCAGTATTGCGGAGACCTGCACGTCGAAAATATGCGCCATGGCTGCATTGTCCGTCCGGACGCCTACCGCGCCCGGCTCGAATCCTTCGACGATTCGGCAGCTCGCGCCATACCCGGAGTTCAAGTCGTCCGCGATGGCGATCTCCTCGGCGTCGTCGCGCCCGATCGCCAGACCGCCCTGGAGGCCGCGCGCCTGGTCCAGGCCAAGTGGAAGCCGGAACCCCTGCCCTCCCTCGACGAAATGCGCGAGACCTTCCGCACCAAGAGCATCGAACCCGTCGAGGTAAAGGACACCCGCTACCCGCCGCTCATCCGCCAGGGCGACACCGAAGCCGCTTTAGCCAAGGCCCACCGCCGTCTCCATTCCACCTACTGGCTACCGCCCATCGCCCACGTGGCCCTGGAACCTCGCGCCGCCATCGCCGAGTGGCGCGACGGAACCCTGGTCGTCCGCTGCGGCAAGCAGGCGCCCTTCCTGGTCCGCGCGGAATTGGCGAAGGCCTTCGGAGTGCCGGAATCCAAGGTACGAATCATCGTGACCATGCCCGGGGGCGGCTTCGGCGGCAAACAACGCGGCGAATGCGAACTCGAAGCCGCTCGGCTGGCCAAGGCCGCGCAAGCGCCGGTCCGCCTGGCCTGGACACGCGAGGAGGAATTCTGGGTGGCATACTCGCGCCCCGCCGCCCTGGTCGACGTGGAAAGCGGAGTGGATGCCGCCGGCCGGCTCTCCGCCTGGCGCTTCCGCAACTACAACGCCGGAGCGCCCGGCATCAAACCGCCCTATGTCATTGCCGACATGTCCAACGAGTTCTGGCGGTCTGAGACGCCTCTCCGCCAGGGCTCCTATCGCGCGCTGGCCGCCACCGCCAACAACTTCGCCCGCGAATCGCACGTCGACGAATGGGCGCACGAGTTGAAGCAAGACCCCTTGGAATTCCGGCTCGCCAACATCGACGACGCGCGCCTGAAGGAAGCACTGGAGAAGGGCGCCGCGCTCTTCGGCTGGGGCCGCCGCAAGCTCGGTAACGGCCGCGGCTTCGGCCTGGCCTGTAATCTCGAGAAACTGGCCCGCCTGGCGCTCTTCGTGGAAACCGAAGGCGCGGCGAAGCAACTGCGCGTTGTCCGCCTGGTCGCCGTCGGCGACTTCGGCGCGGCGCTCAATCCCGACAATCTGAAGAACCAGATGCAGGGCGCCATCATTCAAGGCCTGGGCGGCGCGCTCTGGGAACAGTTGCGCTTCGACGGCAGCCGCCAGCTTACCCGGCGGCTCTCCCAATACCGTGTCCCGCGTTTTCAGGATGTGCCGGATCTGCGCGTGGAGATCATCGACCGCCGCGAGATTCCGGCCGCCGGAGCGGGCGAGTCGTCCATTGCCCTGCCCGCTCCCGCATTGGCCAACGCGTTATACGCGGCAACGGGCGTTCGTCCCCACGCCCTGCCGCTCACCACCTAACCGTTGGCGACCGGAATCGAAGTGAATGCCTGCGTGCCGAAGCGCAGACCCAACACGGAAATCGCCGTACCCTGTGTCGAAATCCTGCCCCGGCCCCGCGCACCAGCCACTCCAGAGAGACCCGGCAGCGCCTTCAGGTTGATGGCGCCCATCGCTGTCCCGGATGCTCTTCCAGACGATCCCCCCGAACGGCCGGTTTACATCAAAATTGTTATGTTTGCCCCGGGCATCCGTAGGAGTTTACGCCGAAGCATGGCTCCAACCCTGAGTGCCCATGGTAGGATGCCTACAATTTCGAATGAATACGCTGCTTCAGGATCTCCGGCACGCCTTGCGAGGCTTCGCCAGAAGCCCAGGATTCACCCTCGCCGCAGTGCTCTCCCTGGCCATCGGCATTGGCGCCAACTCCGCCATCTTCAGCGTCGCCAACGCACTCCTGCTGCAGCCGCTGCCCTACCGGAATCCCGATCGACTCGTCATCCTCTGGAACCGCTCGCCCGGCCTCAACATCGCGGAAGACTGGTTCTCCACGGCTCAGTACTTCGACATCCGCAACGGCCATAGCGGCTTTGAGCAACTCGCCATCGCCATCGGAGCCAACTACAACCTCACAGGCGACGGCGAACCCGAACGCATCGGCACCATCCGGGTCTCCTCCAACCTGCTGCCCATGCTGGGCGCCCAGGCCGCGCTGGGCCGCCTGTTTCTGGCCGAAGAGGACCACCCAGGCCGAGGCGGCACCGCCATCCTCAGCCACGCGACATGGATTCGCCGCTATGGCAGCGACCCGCGCGTCGTCGGGCGCTCCATCACCCTCAACGGGCAAAGCTACCAGATCGTCGGCGTCCTGCCGCAACAGTTCTCGCTTCCGCGCGAAGTGCTGCCTACGCTCGGTGTCGCCGAAGACGGCGAGATCTTTCTCCCGCTGCCTCTCGGCGCCGAAGCCGCGTCCACCAGGACTCGCGAGGACTACAACATCCTTGGCCGCCTGAAGCCGGGCGTCACCCCCGCCCAGGCCCAGGCGGAGATGAGCGGCATCACCACCCGCCTCGTCCGCTCGTTCCCTGATTACTACCCACCCAACTCGGGCCTCACCTTCAGCGTCGTACCCTTGCAGGAACAGGTTGTCGGCGATGTCCGCCGCCCCCTGCTGATCCTGCTGGGCGCGGTGGCGTTCGTGCTGCTCATCGCCTGCGCCAACGTCGCCAACCTCCTGCTGGCCCGCGCAATGAGCCGCCAGAAGGAGATCGCCATCCGCGTCGCACTCGGCGCCGGGCGCGGCCAGATCCTGCGCCAGTTGCTGACGGAGAGCATCCTGCTCTCGCTGGGCGGCGGCGCGCTGGGTGTCGTCTTCGCCATGGCCGGCATCGATTGGATCCACGCCATCCAGCCGCGCAACGTGCCGCGCCTTTCCAGCATCTCCGTCACCAGCGAAGTGCTGCTCTTCACCTTCGTCATCAGCCTTCTCTCCGGCCTGCTCTTCGGACTCGCCCCGGCCTTCCGCATGGCCGGCACCCATCCCGCCGGCCGCCTCAAGGAAGAGGGCCGCGGAGCCGCCGGAGCCAACAGCATCTGGGGCCGCGGCAATCACCTGCGCCGCCTGCTGGTCGTCTCTGAACTCGCCCTTTCCGTTGTGCTTCTGATCGGTGCGGGCCTTCTCATTCGCAGTTTCGCCCGGCTCCAGAACGTACCGCCCGGCTTCAACCCCAAAGGCGTGCTCACCCTCGAACTGACGATGACCGGCCGCGGGTACGCGAAATCCGAGAACGTCCTCAGTGCCTATCGCGATCTCTGGCAGCGCCTCGATCGCCTCCCCGGCGTCACCTCCTCCGGCGGAGTCAGTGCCCTGCCGCTCTCCAACTACTTCTCGTGGGGCCCCATCACGGTGGAAGGCCGCACGCCACAACCAGGCGAGGAATTCATCAACGCCGACCAGCGCATCGCGGGCGGCCGGTATTTCGAAACCCTGGGCATCCCCTTGCTGCGAGGCCGTCTATTCCAGCAGCAGGACAAACTCGATGCGCCCCGCGTCATCGTGATCGACGAGTACATGGCCCAGCAGCTTTGGCCCAATCAGGATCCCATCGGCAAACGAATCCGAACCAGCGGAGCCAGGTCCGATGCGCCCTGGCACACGGTGATTGGAGTCGTGAGGCAAGTGAAGCAATACGGCCTGGACGCCACCTCGCGCATTGCGTTCTACCTGCCCCATACGCAGTACCCCACACGCGCCCTGTACGTCACTCTCCACACGGACTCTGACCCCGCCACCCTCGTCTCCGCCGTCAGGAAAGAGATCCGGGCACTGGATCCGGAGTTGCCCATCTACCGCGTCCGCACCATGCAGCAGCGCGTCGAGGAATCCATGGCCCGCCGCCGATTCTCGATGACCCTCCTGACGCTCTTTGCCTCCCTGGCCCTCGCCCTGGCAGCCATCGGAGTCTACGGCGTCATGTCGTACCTCGTCGATCAAGGGACGCGCGAAATCGGCATCCGCATGGCCCTGGGCGCCACTCCGAACTCGATCACCGGCTTCGTCGTCGCGCGCGGTATGCTCGTTGCGGCCTGCGGCGTAGGGGCGGGCCTGCTCGGTGCCGCGGCCCTCACACGAGTCATGAGCAGCCTGCTCTACGGCGTGCAGGCCACGGATTCAGCAACCTTTTCCACCATCGCGGCGCTGCTCTCTGCCATTGCCTTCTTCGCCACCTACGTGCCGGCCCGGCGCGCGGCGCGCATCGACCCGATGACCTCGCTCCGCAGCGAGTAGGCGGCCTCTATGCGTGCTGCGGAACCGGCTCCTGCTCGGCCACCGGACCCGCCGCTGGCGGCTGCGGATCCCGCGCCTCGAAGAACCGGTACAACACCGGCACCACCACAAGCGTCAGCGGCGTCGAAGTGAACAGCCCGCCAATCAGCACAATCGCCAGCGGCCGCTGTACCTCAGAGCCCGGCCCCGTCGCAAACAGGAAGGGCACCAGTCCCAGCGCGGCCACCGTCGCCGTCATCATCACCGGACGAAACCGCAGCATCGCACCCTGCGCAATCGCTTCCTTCTGCTCCAGCCCGGATTCCCGCAGCTTGCGGATATACGACACCAGCACCACACCGTTCAAAACAGCGATGCCCCACAGCGCAATGAACCCTACTGAAGCGGGTACGGACAGATACTCGCCCGTGGCGAACAGCGCCACAACACCACCAATCGATGCAAACGGCAGCACCGTGATGATCAGCGCCGCAAACCGCAGCGAGCCGAACAGCAGGAACAGCAGGAAGAAGATCGCCCCGATCGTGATGGGCACGATCAGTTTCAGATGCTCCAACGCGCGCTCCATGTTCTGGAACTGGCCGCCCCACACGATGAAGTAGCCCGGCGGCAACTGCACCTGTTTGCCGACCTTCTCTTTGAGTTCCGCCACAAACCCGCCCAGATCGCGATCCTGCACGTTGAGTCCAACGACAATCCGCCTCTTCGCCGTATCCCGGTTGATCTGCGCCGGCCCTTCCACCACATCGATCTTCGCCAGGTTCTCCAGCAGGACCTTGCCGTTGTCCGGCGTGTGGATCACGATCCGCCGGATCTCTTCCACGTTGTGCCGCAGCCACTCCGGATACCGCACCACCGCCTGGAACCGCCGCTCGCCCTCATAGATCTCGGTGGCCGCCTTGCCGCCGATCGCGGTCTCGATCATGTCGTGAATATCCGACGCATTCAAACCGAAGCGGGCAATCGCCTGGCGGTCGATCGTGATGTTCAGGTACTGCTGCCCGCCTACACGATCGATGCGGCTGTCCCGCAGTCCGCGAATCGTCGCCGCTATCTTCGAGATCTCGTTCGCCTTGGCCACCAACTGCTCCAGGTCGTCGCCGAACACCTTCACGGCCACATCGGCGCGCACACCGGTCACCATCTCGTCCACACGATCCGAGATCGGCTGCGCCATGACAAAGTTGATGCCCGGCAGCGTCTGGATCTTTTTCGAGATCTGCTCCGCGATCGTATCCTGCGTCCAGCCCTTCGGCCACTGGTCGCGCGGCTTCAGCGTCGTGATCACGTCCGCTTCATTCGGACCCGCCGCATCGGCGGGCGACTCTCCGCGGCCCAACCTCGACACCACCTTCTCCACGCCAGGCACTGCCCGCACCATGCGGAGCGCCTCTTTCTCCATCGCGATCGACTCATCCAGCGAGATATTCGGGACCCTGTCGATATTGGGCGAGATCGATCCTTCCTTCATTTCCGGAATGAACGACGTGCCCAGGTAGGGGAACAGCAGCACCGCGCCCACCAGCATTCCCACGGTGATCACCACGGTCCGCAGCTCATGCTTCAGACTGTGCTGCAGCACGGCCCCGTACATCCGCTTCAGCACCCGCACCAGAATCGTATCGTGCTCGTTGCTGCTCTTCAGCAGGAAGAACGACAGCACCGGTGAGAGCGTCAGCGAGATCACCAGCGAGATAGCCAGCGCAATGGCGATCGTATACGCCAGGGGCGCGAACATCTTGCCTTCCATGCCCTCCAGCGTCATCAGCGGCAGGAACACGAGGATGATCACGCCAATTCCAAAGATCACCGGAGTGCTCACCTCGCGCACCGCCTCCACCATCGTGGCCGTGCGGTCCGCGTGCTTGTTGTGGCTCAGCTTGGCAAAGATGTTCTCCACCACCACCACCGACGCGTCCACCATCAGGCCAATCGCAATGGCAAGCCCACCCAGCGACATCAGGTTCGCCGACAGGTGGATCTTGTTCATGACCAGGAACGTCAGCAGCGGTGTCAGGATCAGCGTCGCAATCACCACCAGGCTCGACCGCAGATCGCCCAGGAACAGGAACAGGATGATCACCACCAGCACGATACCCTCGATCAGCACCTTCACTACCGTGTGAATCGCGGCATCCACCAGTTGCGACCGGTCGTAGTAAGGAACGATCCGCAGTCCGCCCGGCAGCATGTTCTTGCCGTTGATCTCCTCCACCCGCTCCTTCACCTTGCTGACAATCTGCTTGGCGTTCCCGCCCGCGATCATCATCACGATGCCACCCACGGCCTCGGTATAGCCGCCCTTGATCATCGCGCCATACCGGACCTCTTCCCCGAACCGCACCTCCGCCACGTCCCTCACATACACCGGAGTCGAGCCAACCTCCTTCAACACAATCAACCGGATATCATCCAACGACTGGATGAGGCCCACGCCTCGAATCAGGTACTGTTCGGAGCTTTGGGGCAGAATCCCGCCGCCCGAATTCGCATTGTTTCGCGCCAGCGCCTGCACCACATCCTGGATGGATACGCTGTAGTACCGCAGCTTCGCCGGATCCACCAGCACCTGGTACTGCCGCACATAGCCGCCCGTCGAGTTGATCTCGGCGACGCCGGGAATCGACCGCAGCAGCGGCCGCGCCACCCAGTCCTGCACGATGCGCCGCTCCACCAGCTCTTCCTTCGTCAGGACCTTATCACCGTCGTTCGGGCTTTCCAGCGTGTACTGATACACTTCGCCCAGGGCGGAAGACACCGGCCCCAGCACCGGCATGACGCCTTCCGGAAACTTCTCCCGCGCCTCCACCAGCCGCTCCATCACCAGTTGTCGCGCGAAATAGACGTTCGTTTCATCGGTGAAGACCAGCGTCACAATCGACAGGCCGGGCTTGTTCAGTGAACGCATCTCGTCCAGGCCGGGCAGGCCCGTCATCGCGATCTCCACCGGCACGGTCACGAAGCGCTCCACCTCTTCCGGCGAACGCCCGCGCGCTTCCGTAGCGATCTGCACCTGCACGTTCGTCACGTCCGGAAACGCGTCCACCGACAGCCGCCGCGTCGCGTCCAGCCCAAAGCCCATCAGCGCCAGCGCCGCCACGGCCACCACTACACGCTGCTTCAGCGCGAATTGAACCAGAGTGTCCAGCATGGGCCGCTATTCCCCTTGCAGCGCAAGCCGCTTGCGCTCGTTGTTCAGATGGAATGCCCCGTCCAGGACGATCGTCTCGTCGCCGGTCAACCCGCTCACCACCACGCGTGACTTCTCAAACTCGCCGGCCAGTTGTACCGGCCGCATCGCAAACACGCCTTGCGCCGCCTCCACGTAGAGGTGATCCTGATTCCCCTCGCGCACGACCGCCGTCGACGGCACCAGCATCTGCTTCTGCGACTCGTCCTTCAGCAGCATCGTGGCCAGCATCGCCGGCTTCAACTTGCCCCTCGGATTCGGCACATCCATGCGGATCCGCACGGTGCGCGTCTCCGGGTTCACCGTCGCGCTGACGAATGTGAGCTTCCCGTGGAACGTCTGCCCCGGCAGCGCCGGAATCTGCGCCTCCACGCTCTTCCCCACATCAATCGTGCCGGCCGACTGCTCCGGCAGATCAGCCACCAGCCACACCTTCGATAGATCCGACAACACGCAAACCACCTCGGCGTCCTGCACCACCTGGCCGATGGTCGCCTTGCGCTCCAGGACGGTTCCGTCTATAGTCGCCTGCACCTGGAACAGCGAGTTGATCGTCCGGCTCGTCTGCAGCTTGTCCAACGCCTCCTCCGTCATGCCCAGCACGGCCAGTTGGTCACGTGACGAAGAGACCTCCGCCGTCGCCTGCACCAGTTCCGCCTCGCGCCGCTGCAACTCCGCCTCGCCGATCACGCCGGCGTCCAGCAGCCTCTTCGCCCGGTCTACCGCCTTTTCCGCCAGGCGCCGCTGGGAATGGGCCTTCAGGAACTCGGTTTGCGCGCTCGTCAGTTCCGTACTGCGGATCACCGCCACCACCTGGCCGCGCTTCACCGTCTGCCCTTCCACTACTTCGAGGTCCACAATCCGGCCGGAAACCGGTGAGTTCACGCGGGCAATGCGGTTCTCGTCGGCCTCAACCCGCCCGGCGACATCCAGGATCGCCGCCACGGGCGACATTTGCGGCTTGCCCGTCCGGATGTGCCGCGCGACGTCGGCCGTTACGCGGATCGACATCGCGTCCCACGGCTTCGCTTCTTTCGCCTTCGCCTCGCTCACGCTAGCGGCGCCCTTGCACCCTGTCAGTAAGAGCGCACCCACGGCGCAGGCCGGTAATAGGATTCGGTGGGCAAGTTTCATGGATGGTTCTCCGGGGCAATCGCTCGCAGTTGTTCCAGATTGATCAGCGCGTCCTGCACGTCGTATTGCGCCGTCAGGAAATCCTGCCTGACGGTGCGCAGCACCCTTTGCGCGTCCAGGACCTCAATAATCCCTCGCTCCCCGAAGCGGAACGCCGCTTCGGCTGCGTCCACAGCCGCGGTCGCCTCCTTCAGCACGCCCAGCTCAAACGAAGCCACCTGCTGGCTCGCCACCTCATATTGGCCGTAGGCGCGTTCCAGTTCCGCCGTGAGCTCCAACCGCCTCATCTCCGCCGTGGCCCGCAGGTGCTCCAACGCCGCTTCGGCCTCCGCAATGGGCCCTTCCCGCTTGTTCCAGACCGGCACCGGCAGAGTGACGCCGAACCGGAAAAACCCCAGGTCCGGCTGGTTCTCATACTCGGCCCGCAGCGACGGTTGCGGCTTCCTGAGGGCCAACTCATTCGACAGACGGGCCTTCGCACGCTCGATCTCCGAACCCGCCTGCGCCAGCATCGGATGCTCATTCAGGACGACACCCAGCAGCGTCTGCCAGGGAGGCAACGTGATCTGTGGCGTCAGCGAACCCTGCGGAGCAACCTCCCCCGCCACCGGAGCCCCAATCGCCGTCCGCAGCGCCGTCGTCGCATTCAGCAGCCGCAGCTGCGCACTATTCGCCAGCACCCGCGCCGTCGCCGTTTCCGCATCCGAGCGGACCAACTCCAGCTTCGCCGCCTCGCCCACTTCGACCTGAATCTGGATCCTTCGGCGCAGATCTTCCACCAGCCGCAGATTCTCCCGCGCCAGTTCCAGCTCGGCGCGCCGCCGCAAAACCAGGTAGAACGCCCGTTTCACACCGGCCCGCACACCCAGCCGGGCCTCTTCCAGGCCAAACCGGCTGCTTTGGCGGCCCAACTCCGCGGTCAGAATCCGCGACTTGCGGACCGACGGCAATTCCACCTGCTGCTCGACGCTGTAATGTTGCAATAAGCCCGGTTCCGCGCCGGGCAAACGCCGGTATTGCCGTCCGGCAAATGTTGTGAATTCCGGATTCGGGTAAGCGGACGCAGTAGTAATGGAGGCTTTGGCGCCCCGAGCCATCGCCGCGGCCGCCTTCAACTGCGGATTGTGCTCCTCAGCCAGGGCCAGGGCCTTCTCCAGGGTCAGGGATTCCGCCGGCTCCGTCGACACCGTGCCGATAGGCGGACGGACGCTCTGCTGCGCGGCTCGCCCAACGGAGGCTTCTGTCGTGGAATGAGCAGCTTGGGGCCACGCTCGAGGCGCCAGCAGCACCCCGGCAGCCAGGATCCTCCAGAGCAGAGAGTTGTGGCGGAAGGTGGGACCGGTCAGTAAATGCATGGTTTGGTTCAAACACTCAGCCAGCACTGGGTGATCCAGCAGAGGGAGGCTCGCCCGGCAATTCCAGAGATGCCGGCAATTCGAGGAGCTACATGATTGGTCTATCCAACGGCATGGATCGCGTCGAGTCGGCACGCCTAGCCGAACGATCTACCGTTATTCTCTCATAAGACTTATCGTAGGATAGTCAAAATATCCGAAAGATTTACAGGTGGCTGGTTTGCAGTGCACTCATCCGAAGCTCGGCTTTGACGCCTCGCCTCTCAATGCGCTATCCTGACCATGTACAACTTTGGGTAAGGGTCTGTAAGTAGAATCAATGGCGAATCATTTTTCATCGCTGAAGCGTGTGCGCATCACTGAGCGTCGCACGGAAGTTAACCGGATGCGGAAGAGCCGCCTGCGCCATGCCATTCGCGCCATGCGCCGGGCTGTTGAAAAGAAAGACGTGGCTGCTGCCACGGCACTCCTGCCGCAGACCTTCTCTCTTGTCGATCGCGCCGCCAAGTGGGGCATCATCAAGGACAATACCGCCTCGCGGTATAAGTCCCGCCTCCACAACCGCCTGAAGTCGCTCACCAGCGCTCCGGCCGCGGCGTAGCAGAAGTCCAACCAGCCTCAATTTCAACCGCGGCGCACTCAGTGCGCCGCTTTTCTTTTGCCTCCGCCTCCCCCCCTGCCTCACTTTCGATTGACATTTCAGTATAATCGGACACGTGAATCCCAGACCCTCGTCGATCCGCTGGCTCATTCTCGCCATCCTCTTTATAGTCACCACCAATAATTACCTGGACCGGATCATGCTCACGATCCTCAGTCCGGTCATTCTCGACGACCTCCATTTCTCGGAGCTGGAGTTCGGCTACGTCAACAGCGCCTTCCAGTTCGCCTATGCCGTGGGCTTCCTCATCATGGGCAAAGTGATTGACAGCAAAGGGACTCGCTGGGGCTACTCCGTGGCCATCGTCTTCTGGAGTGTGGCCGCCGGCCTCCACTCCCTCGCGCGCAGCTTCGTCGACCTCAGCTTCTGGCGAGGCCTCCTGGGCCTGGGAGAAAGCGGCAACTTCCCCGCCGCCATCAAAGCCGTATCCGAGTGGTTCCCCAAGAAGGATCGTGCTCTCGCCACCGGCATCTTTAACTCCGGCACCAATATCGCTTCAGTTTGCGGACCACCCGTCTTTGTCTGGATGAACTTCCATTACGGCTGGCGAGCCTGTTTCCTCATCACCGCCTCCACGGGTTTCATCTGCCTCATTCTCTGGTGGTGGATCTACCGCCAGCCCCGCCAGCACAAATGGGTAAACGAAGCCGAACTGGCCATCATCGAGAGCGATCCGGACGAGAAGATCGAGACCCAAATCACCTGGAGCCAGGCGCTTCGCATCCGCGAAACCTACGGCTTCGGCCTGGCCAAGTTCTTCAGCGATCCTGTCTGGTGGTTCTATCTCACCTGGCTCGCCCTCTACTTCAAGCGCGCACGCGGTCTCAGCCTCCAGGAAATTGGCTGGGCCGTCCCCGTCATCTACTTCACCGCCAGCTTCGGCAGCGTGGCTGGAGGCTGGGTCAGCGGTTTCCTCATCGGGCGCGGCTGGGAGAGCGGCAAAGCCCGCAAAGCCACCATGGCCCTTTTCGCCCTGTGTATGCCCCTGGCCGCCACCGCCGTGGCTGTCGAGTCGACGATCCTCGCCATTGCCCTCATCAGCTTGGCCACGGCCGCTCATCAAGGCTATTCGGCCAATCTGTACACCACAGTCAGCGATGTCTTTCCCAAGAGCGCGGTCGCTTCGGTCATTGGCATCGGCGGCTTCATGGGCGGCATCGGAGGCGTGATCTTTACGGCCCTTCTGCCCGGCTACCTGGTCACCCACTACGGCTACACACCTGTCTTTGTGATGATGGGCACGTTCCATCTCATCGCCTGGACTTGCACCCAGGTGTTCATGGGCAAGATCCAAAAGATCACCGTGCCTGTCTAGTGTCACCCTTTCCGCCATCTGGCATCATTGGGAATAACTATGCCTATGTACGAGTACCGTTGCACCGAATGCGGCCATCTGTATGAACAGCTCCGCCGCATGTCCGAGGCGGATAGGCACCTGGTCTGTCCTCGTTGCGCCTCGCAGCACGTGGAGCGGCGCGTCTCAGCCTGCGCCGTCGGCTCCTCGTCCTCCGGCGGCAAAGGCGGCGGCTGCATCCCCACCGGACGCTTTACCTGAGCCCGCTAACCTCGGCGGCCCGGGTGGTCGTCTAAACAGTCTCGAGTTGGGTTTGCCGGGTCTCCGGCAGCAGGAAGACCAGCAGCGAAGCCGCAAGGAAGAATGCGGAGTTGAGTCCCAGCGCCGCGCCTAGCCCAAAGTGATCGGCCAGGGACCCAACTGCATACGGCGCCAAGGCGCTCAAGCCCCTTCCAAAGTTGTACACAAAGCCCTGTCCCGCACCGCGGATGGCCGTCGGGTACAACTCCGCCAGCATCGTCCCAAATAGCGAAAAGAAACCCGTGCCGAAGAACCCGATGCACGGTCCCAACAACAGCAGCAGCATGGGGGAGATCCGCGGGGCCAGTCCATACAGCGGCGTCAGTAATGCCGCCACGCCCACATAGAACGCAAAGGCCGGCCGCCGACCGAACTTGTCCGCCAGGACTCCAAAACACAGGTATCCATAAAACGCGCCCATCTGGACCGCGAACACAAATCCGCTCGTCTTCAGGATGCTCATGCCGGCTCCGCCCTGCTCAGTGGGCGATGAGAGGAACCCGGGCAGCCAAGTGAACAGGCCCCAGTAGGCAAACAACACGCTGGTGGCGAGGATCGTCGCGAACAAGGTCCTGCGCCCCACCGGCGGCCGGAAGATGCCCATAAAGCTGGCCTTCCCGGTCGACTTCACCCAGATCTCCGGCTCTTCTACCTTGCGCCGGATAAACACAGTCACCAGCGCGGGCAACACACCCGCCAGAAACAAAGCCCGCCAGCCATACGCCGGCAGGATCCACGCCGACAGCCCCGCCGCCGCCATATACCCCAGCGCCCAGCCCGATTGCATGAAGCTCACGGCCTTTGCCCGATGTTCCGCCGGCCACGACTCCGCCACCAGCGTTGCGCCAGCCGACCATTCCCCTCCGAGCCCCAGGCCCACCAGCGCCCGCCAGAAAATCAGGTCGACGATCCCGCGCGACGTCGCCGTGCCCGCCGATGCCAGCGAGTAAAGCAGGATGGTGTAGATCAACGTGCGCCGCCGCCCGATCCTGTCGGAGACAACGCCCGCGACGATGCCGCCGGCCGCGGATGAAATCAGCGTCACCGACGAGACCAACCCGGCCTGCGCGTTCGTCCAGCCGAACTCCGCTTTCAGGGTCGTCAGGGCGAAGACGTACAACAGTACGTCCATCGCGTCGAGCATGAAACCCAGTTGGGCGGCCCACAACGCCAGCCAGCGGGGTGTGGAGAAGACACCTTCAAAAAACCGCACGGATAGGGGTCAGTATAGCCTTAATGGCCCCGCCGCTCGCACCGCGACACGATTCGCCAGGCACAGCCCGCTCGCCGAAAAATTCTCTCTTCCCGTGAGCCTTCCCGTCTTCGCGTTGCGGGTTAGAGGCGAGGGGACCTGCAAATGTTCATTTCTCGACTGGGCGTCGTCCTGGGACTGCTCGCCTGCCAAAGCATCGCTTCCGCGGCCGCCATCATCCAGCTCCAAAGCCTGGAAGCCTACATCCACTACGGCGGCAGCTCCGTCCCGAAGGCCAGCTTCACCAGCGCATCGCCGCAGTTCACTTCCGCGCTCGATGCGGAGAATCTGGGCAGCTTCAGCTTCACCTGGACCAATCTCACGGGCGCGGATATCTCGAATCTGCGCTTCACGCTCTTCCTGGACCCAGACATCGACCGCGACACCAACTCCTTCTTCAATGAATACGGTGACTACATCTCCAACGCTCTGCCCGTCCTGGCGCCGGTAGGCGCGCTCCCATTCACCAGTTGGGAGATCGACGAACCCGAATATGTTTTCGGCAACATCTACACCCACACCCTCACCGGAGCACTCGACGAGACCATCGGTGTCCCTTCCAGCACACCCGATGACGTATCAGCGGCCATCCAGTTTCTGATTCAAACGATGCACCAGGGCCAGTCCCTGTATGTCTTCGGCACTCTCAGCCTCACGGACGCCGCCGGGCTGCAGCTCGTCGATCCCGACTCCAACATCGCCTTGTACTTCAACGCCTATGCGCAACTCGGTCCCTACACCGGTCCGCCCCCTCCGCCGCCTCCACCGCCCACGGGCGTCCCGGAACCAGGCACTGCGCTGCTACTCGCCTCGGGCCTGAGTGTCTGCCTGTCCCGCCGCATTTGGACCTCGGCCTTTTCCCGCCGCCGCTAGGCCGCTGCCCGGAGGAAATCATGAACACCCGCACCCTATCTCTTTGCGTACTTCCACTGGCCGCCGCCGGGTGGCTCTGGTCACAGGCCACACCGGACCTCGTCGTCACCGCCATCACGGGCTCCGTCACTACGGACGCCCAGACCCTGGTCACCACCGGCACTCTCAGCGCCACGGTGAAGAACCAGGGCTCGGCCGCAACGGCCGGTTCGTTCCAGGTGCGCGCGTTTGAGGATCGCAATGCCAATGGCAAATACGACAGCGGCACAGACCAGTCCCTGGGCACGGCTACAGTGAACTCGGCACTGGCCGTCAATGCCGGCACGCCCGTCAGCATCACGCTGGGCGGAACTCTTCAATTCAAAGGCAATATTCTCTACGTCCTCGCCGACTCCGCTTCTGCGATTGCTGAGCAGAACGAAGAGAACAACGTGCGCCACACGGGCCAGAACAGCAAGTTCACTCCGCCTGCCTCCACCGCCCTCAACCCGCAGGTAAAGTGGCTGCGCGACACCTTCTTCGACGTCCCCGCCAGCCGCGCCGTCACTAACACGCCCGTCGTCGGAGACGTGAATGGCGACGGCGTACCGGATGTCGTGTTCACGACCTTTGAACTCATCACCGGCGAATTCCAGAACGGCGTGCTGCGCGTGGTTTCCGGTGATACGGGCTCACCCCTGCTGTCGATCACGGACCCCGCGCTCCGCGTGCATCCCGGAGCCGGGGTGACGCTGGCCGATATTGATGGCGATGGCCGTCCGGAGATCATCACGGCGGACGAATCGTGCCGTCTCATCGCCTTTGAGCACGACGGCGGTTTGAAGTGGCGCGGCATCCAGCAACTAGCGGGCCCCCTGGCGCAGACGAACTGCTGGGTGGGAATCTCGGCCGCCGACCTGAACGCCAACGGCACCATCAACCTGGTGGTCGGCAACATGGTATTCAACGCCAACGGCACACTGCTCTGGACCGGCGCCGGCAGCACCGGCGGCTTCGGCGCCACGGCACGCGCCTCCGTGGTGGCCGATCTCGACTTGGACGGCAAGCTGGAAGTTATCGCCGGCCCCACCGCTTACCGCGCGGACGGCACCATCTACTGGGACAAAACCGGCGCCGCCTATGGCGGCTGGGGGCTCTTTGACGGCTTCGTAGCAGTCGGCAACTTCGACGCCGACCCCTACCCGGAGGTTGTCGTCCGGCCCAACGGCAGCTTCAGCCTCTACCTGCTGGAACACGACGGCTCCCTCAAATGGGTCTCCGACGCCCCCGGCGCATTCGCGCGCGGCGGCCCCCCGGTGATCGCCGATTTCGACAACGACGGGCAGCCCGAGATCGGCGTGGCCGACAATGCGCATTTCATCGTCTATGAGACCGATGGCGCCATGAAATGGAGCGTGCCCATCCTGGATGGCAGCTCCGGCGTCACCTCCGCCTCTGTCTTCGACTTCAACAGCGATGGGAGTGCCGAGGTCGTGTTCGCCGATGAACAGTTCTTCTACATCTTCCGCGGCACCGACGGCGCCATCCTGAATCAGTTTCCACGCTCGTCGAGCACCGCTTTGGAGATGCCCGTAGTGGCCGATGTGGATGGCGACGGGCATGCCGACATCGTGGTCCCGGCGGTGCCCGGCGGAGCCACGCCCCAACTCGGCGTACGCGTCTATTCCGGCGCAAACGGTAACTGGGCCAACTCGCGCAAGCTATGGAATCAGCACGCTTACTCCATCACCAACATCAACGACGACCTGACAGTTCCCCGCGTTGTCACCCCCAACTGGCTGACACCCGGCCTGAACAACTTCCGCGTGAACGGACTACTGCCCACTTCATTGACTGCGCCCAACTCCGCACCGGATCTCGTCCCGTCGCTGCTGCGTCGCATCGACAGCAACTTCCCGGCCCAGACGCTGCTGCTCGCCCGCATCGGCAACGGGGGATCGAGCCCAGCCGGCGTCCACCGCGTGGAGTTCCGCAATGGTTCCGGCGGGCCGCTGCTGGGTGCGGTGAACACTTCGCACCCGCTGGCTCCGGGCGAGTTCGAGGACGTCCAGGTGGTATGGCTGAACCCGCCGGCGGGGGCGTTGAACCTCGTCGTCACCGCCGATACGGCGGCCGCGGTGACGGAAGGCGACGAAACCAATAACGTCGCCGCTGCACAACTGCTGATCGGGCTTGGCCCCACCACCGCGGTCGACGACCTGATCTCCCGGTTTAAGGACTCCGGCGCCGATCTCAAGTGGACACCCGTGCCGGGCGCGGCTTCCTACAACATCTACCGGCGTAGCGGCGCTGCCGGAGCGACGTCCATCCGGAATGGGCTGGTGACCACCCTGGGCTCTTACTCAGACCAGGGCCTCACCAACGGTACAACCTACTTCTACAACGTCCGCTGGGTCGACGCGAAAGGACTGGAGTCGCCGCTGGGCACGGAATCCTCCGCCACCCCCATCCCTCGCACCCAGCGCGGCGATACACCCCCCACCATCACCAGCAGCCCCATCACACGGGTCCGTACCGGTGTTGCCTACCAATACATGCCCGTGGCAGCCGATCCCGATGCCGGCGAAGTGCTCACCTGGCTGCTCACCGCGCCGCCCCAGGGCATGACCATCAACTCCTCCACCGGCCGCCTCGATTGGACGCCCGGTGCGGGGCAGGGCGGCGCCTATCGCATTCAACTGCGTGTTCGCGATTCGAAGGGCCGTGAAGCCCTTCAAGCCTTCAACCTGTTTGTCGAAACCCAGGTCATCAACAATGCACCACTCTTCAGCTCCCGGCCGCCCACCAGCGGCAACGTAGGCCGCGTCTATGCCTATACGTTGAAAGCCACCGACCCCGATGCGGGCGAGGTGCTGACCTTCGCCCTCGTCAGCGGGCCCGGCGGCATGACCGTCAACCCTTCCACCGGCCTGCTGCAGTGGACCCCGTCCTCCGCCGGAACATTTCCGGTATCCGTCCGGGTCAGTGACATAGCTGGCGCCACAGCCAATCAGTCCTGGTCGCTGCTGGTGGTGAACCAGAACCACGGCCCCGTGATCACCACCACCCCACCGCCCACCGGCCGCGTGGGCCAGACCTACAGCTATGCCCCCAAGGCGACCGACGCCGATGCCGGCGATGTGCTGACGTGGTCCCTCCGGGCGGCGCCGAATGGCATGACCATCAACCCGCTCACCGGCGTCCTGCTCTGGAATGCCGCCGTCGCCCAAATCGGGAGCAACCCGGTCACGCTGGAAGTGCGCGACATCATCGGCGCGATTGCGACTCAAACCTGGAACATCACCGTCTCGGCCGTGGTGAACGGTCCACCCGTCATCACCTCCACGGCGCCCACACAATCGCAGGTGAATGGACTCTACATTTACCAGGTCACTGCCACCGACCCTGAGAACGACGGCCTGCTCTACAACCTGCTCACCGCCCCCACCGGCATGACCGTCTCAAACCTGGGCAAGATCCAGTGGACCCCGGCGGCCAACCAGACGGGCGCCAATAGCGTAACAGTGCGTGTGGGCGACACCTTCGGCAATGGCGTGACGCAGAGCTTCGTCGTCACCGTCAGCGGCGCCGACACCACGCCCCCCACCGTCACCATCCTCTCGCCCGCACCCAGCACCACGGTCTCCGGCGACGTCACCGTGCGTGGTTCGGTGATCGATGCCAATCTCAAGTCCTGGGAACTCGAATACCAGGTGAAGGGCGATGCCTCCTGGACTCGCCTCGCTGAGGGCACCACCAATGTGACCAATGCGGCGCTGGCCGTTCTGCCCAGCTCGTTGCTCGCCGACAATCCCTATCTCATCCGGCTGGTGGGCCGCGACCAGACCCAGGTGGCAACGGCGTTCCAGGAAATCATCGTCAGCTCCGGTGAATACAAACCGGGGGCCTTCTCGGTCACCTTCAACGACATGACCGTGGCCACAGCCGGCATGCCCATCGTCATGCGGCGCATCTATAACTCCACCAAACCCTATGCCAACGACTTCGGCCGTGGCTGGTCTCTCGGCTACGGAGAGTTCGACCTCCGGTCCGATGCTTCGTTCAATGTCTTCGTCACGCTGCCCAGCGGGCGCCGCGCCAAATTCGCCTTCGCGCCCATCCAGAGCAATCCCCTCTTCCCGACTCTGGACAACAACTACGTGGCTCCGGCCGGCTCTGGAGACGAGCTCGTCAATCTCGACTGCCCGCAGTTCTTCGGCGGTGCCCAGGGCATGGTCTGTCTCGGCGGCAATGCCGCGTTCCAGCCCTACAATCCCCGCAACTTCCGGCTGAAGACACGCGAAGGGCTGACGTTCCTGCTGTCCAATGGCCTGGTCACCGAAATCCAGGACCGGGCCGGCAACAGGACCCAGGTCGCCCCCAATGGCGTGACTTCGTGGACCGGACGCAGTGTCGTCATCACCCGCGACGGCTCGGGCCGCATCACCGAAATGGCCGACACCCGCGGCGCCCGCCTGCGCTACACCTACGACTCATTAGGCCGCCTGCTCAGCGTCACCGATCAGCTCAGCAAGGTCACCACCTTCGTTTACCTCGGCTCGACGCACTACCTGACGGAAATCCATTCGCCCAACAACTGCACGGGGATTAAAGAGGAATATGACGCTACTGGCCGCGTCATCTCCTCCACCGATGCGGCCGGCCAGAAGACATCCATCGCCTACGATGTGACGGGCCGCACCCGCACCGTGACCCTGCCCGGCGGCACCATCGTGACGGAAGCCTATGACGCCCAGGGCAACCTGCTGTCGCGCAACGATGGCACCGGCCGCACCACCACCTACACCTACGATGCCGGCAACCATCTGACCAGCATCCAACTGCCCTCCGGCCGGCGCGCGGTCTTCACTTATGACGCCGCCGGCAATCTGCTCTCCGAGGCGAATACCCCGCTGGTGGGCAGCCCCCTCGTCACCAGCTACCAGTACACGGCCCAGAACCTCATCGATACCATCACCAAGCCGAATGGCGACACGGTTCGTCACATCTACGATGCCACCGGAAACCTGCTCACCCGCGAGGTGCGCAACGCCGCCAACGTCCTGGTGGAGTCGGAGTCGTCCACCTGGGATGCGCAGGCGCGGCGCATTACCCGCACCTCCGGCGGCGTCACGAAGACGTTTGCCTACAACGCAACTTCAGACATGATCTCGGAACGGTGGCCCAGCGGCGCAACGTGGAATTACTCCTATGACTCGGCCGGCAACCTGGTGAGCTGGTTCGACGCCAACGGCGTCCAGACCCAGATTGAGTTCGACAACTACAACAAGGTCACCGCCGTGAAGCAGAACGGCGTCACGCTGGCCAGGTATAGCTGGAATGAATTCGGCAAGCTGGCCTCCGCGATCGACGGACTCAACCAGGCCACTACCTACGGCTACAACTGCGCGGCCGAACTGGTGTCGGTCACCGACGCCCAGGGCCATACCCACCAGTACACCCGCAACTCTCGCAGCCAGGTTTCGGCCAGCATCGACATGCTCAGCCGCCAGACCTCTTTCCTCTACGACGGAGCGGGCCGCGAAACAGCCCACACAACACCGGACGGCGGCGCTACCTCCTCCGTCTGGTCGCCCGACTCCATGCTGTCCTCCCTCACGCGGCCCACCGGTGGCGTCATTCAGACCAGCTACGACGGCTACGGCCGTATCGCTACCGAAACCCGCCCGGACCGCAACATCACCTACACCTTCGATAACCTCTCACGCCTCTTGCAGGGCACAGAGGTGCATGGCCTCACCACGCTGCAGACCGCAATGACCTGGAATGCGGCCAACCGTCTTGTCACTTCCACGCAGACCGGCGGCCGCACGGTAAGTGTCGCCTACGACCAGTCCGGCCGACGGACTTCGCTCACCGCCCCCGACGGCAGCATCACCAATTACTCCTACGACACAGACGGCCGGTTGTCACTGATCGCCACCGGCGTGAACTCCACCAGTTTCACGTACGACGGCAACGGGCGCCGCACTTTGATGACGCACAGCAACGGGGCTTCCGTCGCCTACGCCTACAACGGCCGCGGGCAGTTGACCAGCCTGATCCTACGAAATGGCTCGGGCGGGGTCATTCGCTCGTGGCTGCTCAGCTACGACGCGGTCGGCCGTAAGACCGGCGCGGTCATGAACGACGGCACCATCGCCTGGACCTACGATTCACTCAACCGCCTGACGGGCGAGACCATCACCTCGGCGGGCTTGGGCAACCGCAGCCGGACTTGGTCCTACGACGCGGCGGGCAACCGCCTGGATTCCGGCGCCGTGTTCGGCACCGATCACCGCCTGGTGCAGAACGCTGCCAACGCCTTCACATACGACGCCTCGGGCAACCAGACCGCCCGCGGAGCCACCAATTTCACCTTCGATGTCATGAACCAGATGAAGACCGGAGCGAACATCTTCGCCAACAACGACATGTTCGGCCGCCGCATCAAACGCTCCGCTGACCTCGACCACGTCTACGACGGACTGAACCTCGTGCAGATGTACAACTTCGGCACCGTGTTCGAACGCTTCACCTTGCATCCGGATACCGGCGAACCGCTGTTCCTGACGCAGGGCGCCAACGCCTTCTTCTATATACCCGGGTTGATGCGCTCCATCTGGGCCATCACCGATGCCTCCGGTACCGTGGTCCAGAACTATGCTTACGACGCCTGGGGCGAGATGCTGCAGAACAACGGCAACTTCCTCTTCTCCGCCGTCCGCTACAATCCGTTCACCTACACGGGCGCTTACCTGGATATCGAAACCGGAACCTACCACATGCAGGCTCGCGACTACGATCCCACCCTCGGCCGCTTCCTGCAGAAGGATCCGGTGCTGGGCTCGTTCTATGATCCGAAGTCGCAGCACCCCTACGCCTATGCCTTGAATAATCCGCTCAACTACACCGATCCCAGCGGGCGCGTCGCCGCGGTGGAGTACATGCTGATGATCAAGGAGAATCACATGCTCAAGGCCTCCGGCGCTGTCGCTGGAACGGGACTCGGGTTTAGCGGCAACATCCTCTACTTCCTGGGTGACTTCCTCGGGAAAGTGAGTCCGTCCGGGTTCGACCTGGCGACCGCATGGAGCCAGTCGGCCAAGGCGGCATCCAACTACGGCGAGGCCGTGAACAAAGTCGCCAGTTACTTTGACACCGAAGACCTGCCCTTCGCTGACGGCTTCATCAATGGGATCCAGGCGGGGAATCCGGCGGGCTGCGGCGTGACGGCACCCGGGGCCAACAACGTCCTGCCCCCAGGCTTCGGCAATGCTCCTCAACTCAACGGTGTCGGCGGCCTCGGGTTCCAACCGACCATTGGCCCCAACGGCTTCAGTATCCAGCCCAAGGCGCCGTCGATCCTGGGCTTCCAGGCGGGCGGGTTGGGCTGCGGCCAGTCTCTGGCGAACAGCTGGATCTCGGCCAACGCACCGTAAACCCGTTTCGACTCCGGAGGAGAGCCGCCGGAGACGGACCTCGGAGGCCGTCTCCGGCGGGGAGAATCCGCAAAGGACCGGGCCATGCACTCTGATGAAACCTGGCATCGCGTCGAAATACTTTTCGCCCAGGCGCTGGAGCAACCGGAGGAGGCTCGGTCCGTTTTCGTGGCTGAGCGCAGCGCACAGGAGCCGGAGATTCTTCAGGAACTCCTTCGTATGCTGGACGCTCACCAACGGATGGGCGTCTTCCTCGAAGCGCCGTTGCGGATTATCAGGCGGGGCCCGTAGCCCGTCGTTCGCCCTGCGCATAATAGGAGGATGTCCGAGCAGTCCGACATCGACGTGGTTTACTCCGAACTGCGCCAGATCGCCGTTGTCCATCTCAGCCGTTCCGTCCGCCGTCCCAGCCTGCAGGCCACGCAACTCGTGCATGAGGCCTGGCTGCGCCTCTCCAGTAAAGAGTGGAAAAGCCGCACCCACTTCCTGGCCCTCGCGTCCCGCACCATGCGCATGTTGCTCATCGACGCCGTCCGCGCCCGCATGGCTGAACGCCGGGGCGGTGGCGATCAGCTCTCCCTCAGCGGCGATGAAGAATTCAGCGGCCCCGACGGCTCCATGGCCCTTGATCGCGTCATCGACATCGATCGCGCCCTGCGGGAATTGGCCCTGCACGACGAGCGCAAAGCCAGGGTCGTGGAAATGCGTTTCTTCGGCGGCTTGGAATTGCAGGAGGTTGCCGAGGTGCTTGAAGTGTCCCTGGCCACAGTCAAACGCGATTGGGAGTTTGCCCGCACCTGGCTGTTCGCCCGGCTGTCCTCAACGCTTACCCCTGGCGAGTGATCCGCCGCACTTCTCCGCAATCTTCTCCGCTTCCTTCACGCTGGCGCCCACCGACGAGCTCATGCCCTTGGGCGGCGTCTTCATGAAACGGAGCGCCTCCTGCGCCAGCTCGCAGGCTTTCTGCTCCTGGCCCGCGGCTTTCCGGGTCAGCGCCAGGTCGACCATGGCGTAGACCAGTTCCTGGTTGGCGGACGCGTTGGCTGGATCGATCTCGCGGATCTTTCGCACCCTGCTCAGCGCCGTCTCGCCCGCTTCCAGGGCCTCGGGGAGGCGCCCCCATTTGCGGTAGGCGTTCTGGATCCGGTCAAAGGCCGCAGCCACCCGCATAGCCGCCAGGACGCTGTTCGGCTCCGCCGCGGCAACCTCCTCCCGGATGGCCAGGACACGCTTCATCAGTTCCACAGCCTCTCCGTACCGTTTTGCCCGGAGGTGCAGATTCGACAACAGCAGGGCATCGCTCGACAGATTGGCTCCGTATTGCCTGCGATCCTTCGAAGCGAGCTGCTCACTCATCCGCAGTGCCTCCCGGACGGCTACCTCGGCCCCTGCATAGTCCTTGCCCTCAAACAGCGCAGCCGCCAGCCAGTTGTTCGCCTCGCCGTAGCGCTGCATCCGGTGGAGATCATTTGGTGCGTCATCCAGCAGCCGCTTCCGCATCTCAATCGAACGGCGGAACAGTGCGACAGCCTGCTCCTTCTTGCCGCCTCGTTGATAGGCGTTGGCCAGTTGCTTGGTCGCCGTCGCCAGCCTCAACTGGGCTTCCACCCACTGTGGCGCCGCGGCCAGAAGATGCTCGGCTTGCCGGACGCCCTCCTCCGCCAGGGGAATGGCCTTTTCCGCCTCCCCTCTGAGCAGGAATGCCGTGGTGGAGAAATCCAGCGCATCCACCAACACGGCGCGGGCCTGGATGCTGGCGCCGTGCTGCGCCACCGCCCGGCGGGCGATCTCCACCGCTTTCTGCGCGTGAAGTGAAGCCTCGGCCGAGCGCCCCAGGCTGAAGCCGCCCAGATCCTTGCCCTCGATATCCGAGAGCCTCAGGTAGCCCCGGGCCACATCGAGTTGGACATCCTCCTTGGCGCTGCCGTCGCTGGCGAGCGCGTCCAGGTACTTCAGGCTGCTGTCCACAATCTGCTTGCGCGCTGCCAGTGAACCGGGCAGGGGGCTCACGGCATCGTGCAAGTCAAACAGCACTGAGCGTGACAGGCTGCGGACCTGTTCAAATCGCGTCTCCGCCAATTCCGCCTGACGTAGCGCGTAGGCTGTGCTTGCGCCCAGCGACACAAGCGTCAGGCTCACCCCGGCCACGGCGTAGCGGTGCCGTTTGACGAACTTGCCGGCCCGGTAGCTCCATGTGGCGGCCCGGGCTTCCACCGGCTGTCCTTGCAGATACCGCTCCACATCGCGCGCCAGCGCCCCAGCCGACTCATACCTTTCGGCAGGCTCGGCGCGCATTGCTTTCCTTGCAATCAACGCCAGGTCTCCCTCTAGTGGCAGCGGCGGGTTTTCATCCTTCAGCCGGCGCAAGGCCTCGTCCAACGGCAACTCAGACAACTGGCGCGGCAGCCGTCCCCCCACCAGTTCGCAGAGCAGCACGCCCAAGGAATAAACATCGTTGGTGGTGCTGGCCGGATACCCGAGAATCTGCTCCGGGCTGGCATAGTCCATGGTGTAAGCGCGCGGCCCCGACGTCTGCTCCTCGGCGGCCGGCTGCAACACTTTGCCGATGCCGAAGTCGAGCAGTTTGACGGTGCCTTCCGCCGTCACCAGGATATTGGCGGGCTTCAGGTCGCGGTGGACGATCAGGGCCTGATGGGCGGCCTGCACGCCGCTGCAGGCCTGCAGGAACAGTCGCAGCTTCTCAGCCACGGTGGCCGCCCCCTGGTACTCGGTGAGCGGGACCCCATGCACCAGTTCCATCACCAGGTAGCGGAACCCAATCGCCGTGATCCCGGCATCCAGCAACCG
The DNA here is from genome assembly GCF_015277775.1 of Paludibaculum fermentans. NCBI lineage: Bacteria > Pseudomonadati > Acidobacteriota > Terriglobia > Bryobacterales > Bryobacteraceae > Paludibaculum > Paludibaculum fermentans. The sequence goes on along the minus strand of NZ_CP063849.1, from coordinate 6,579,169 downwards.
GGCGATGTGCGGGTGTTCCAGCGAGGCCAGAATCCTCGTCTCCGGCGCGGAGGTGGCTTGAACGAGCAGCACCTTGATCGCCGTCGGCTTCTCAAAATGCCCATCGGCCCTCTCGCCCCGGTAAACTACGCTCATGCCGCCGCGGCCGATCTCCTCGATCGCCCGGTATGCGCCAAAGAGCTGGCCGCGGAAGTCCAGCATCGGCGCCTGCAGAAAGTCGCCCATCCGGTCCCGGGCCTTCAACAACTTCCGCACCGCGGATGCGGTGTCAGAGTCTGCCCCGCAACGGTCGGCGAGGAATGCCTCCCGTTCTGTGTCCGGTCGCTCCAATGCCGCAGCGAAGATCGCTTCTACTTCATCCCAGGAGGATTCGCGATTCATGGTGATTATGCAATTATCCATACACACCACCTCTTGGGCCAGCGATGCGGCTCATTCCCGGCAACAAAATTTCCTGGAGAAGGACACACGCGCGTCGCCTTCCTCCACCGCTCCCACATGGCGATGCGCGTCACGGTTGTTACACGCAGCCCGCCGCTCCGATACCAATGGGGGATGTCCATCGACAACCGCTCGTCATGAAGGAGCCCTCGGCCGGTGAGCATGCGCGCCAGCGGCGAACCAGGGCACTGCAGCTATCTTCGGGCCCCAAAGACATCACTCGGGAAATCCGGGCGGGCGCCGGAATGCTAGAATTCATCTCAACTCGAGGAGCCCATTCCTGATCTGTGCGGTTCGTTACATTCTGCGGCTGCTGTCGTGCGCTGGGGGCACGGGTAGGGGCGGACAGCCTCATCTGCGGATCCATGAACGGCGGCAGGTTCAACGGCCGGTTTACAGACAGGATCGGGCGCATCGGGGACGGCTCGGAGTAGGACAGTGCGGAGGCGAATGAGGTTCGAGCGAAGGACAGTTTTGGTCTTCGCCGCAGTTGTGGGCATTGCGGCGCAGGGGCAGACAAAGCTCACGGATGTTTCGGGGACGATCGACTTCGCGGCTCCGGCTGGTCCGGAGGAGGCTCCGCGAACCTACGTCGGGGCCGGGCGGGTGGAACAACTGGGCACAGTCTCGCTCCAAATGGATATCTCGCAGTTCACCAGCGCGCCGCGCGGCACGGTGGGGACGGGTTCGGGACCGGGACGCGGGACGGTGACAATGGCGTTCAACCGGCAGGACCGGTTGGTGTTTCAGTTCGATTCGGCGGAGTTGACGCCGCTGCAATATGCCGGACCAGCCGTGATAACAGGCGGTACAGGCGCCTACCAGGACGCGCGGGGCACGGCGCAGGTCCGCCTGAGCCAGGATTCGGGGACAGAGAACTGGACCCTGACGGCCGGCCTGGACATCTCGGCCGGCGGCAACGTCCGGACCATCCAGTTGAAGAACTCCAACCTGCAGGTGCCGGCCGCCAAGTTCAGGAACGGGAACCGGCTGACGGGCACTGGAACCTTCGCTCCGTTCGGGAACGTCACTGTGAACCTGACACGGTGGCGCGATTCGACTGACCTGCAACAATACGCCGCTACCTGGGTTCTCAACGACAAGGATAGCTTCAACACGACCGCAGCCTTTGTGGGCGCCAAAGCACCGGCCCAGGTGGGGACGAACCTGACCGGAGCGGGCGGAGCGTTCGCTCACGCCACCGGTTACCTGACAATCAATGTCACCGAGACAGCGGGCGGGGGCTATCAGTGGGTGGTGAGTGGCCGGGTCGTGCAGCCCACGACACCGCCGAAGAACGCACCCGTGATCACCAGTGTGGAAATGGTGGGCCGCCCGGACCGCGTAGGCACCAACGCATGGCTGCAGATCAGGGGCGAGAATCTGGTACCGGCGACAACGCAGGCGGGCGGCCTCACCTGGGTGGATTCGCCTGAGATCGCCGCCGGGTCGATGCCGGTGAAACTGGGCAACGTGAGCGTGAACCTGAACTTCCGGCCGCTCTACGTGTGGTCGATGTGCAGCGTGGCCACGACACCGGAGTGCGGCCAGGACCAGATCGATGTGCTCACCACTCTTGACAATTCTGCGGCGACGCTTCCGCTGACGGTGACGAACGGCACCCTGACGAGCTGGCCGTATTTCGTGACAAAGGAGTCGCTGGCTCCGTCGCTGGCGTTGTTCAGTGCGCGGGGCGACGTGGTGGCGACGCGCCTTGACGGAAGCCTGGTGGGCTCACGAGAGCTATGCCCTTCCGGGTGCACGACTCCGGCGAAGCCGGGCGAGACGGTGCGGCTGTGGGCTACGGGGTTTGGGCTGCCGACTGAGGCGTTGACGGAGGGGTCAGCGAAGCAGGTAGGGACGTACCTGAGACCCGCGTCATGTTTCTTTGGGGAGTACACCATCCGGGTGACTCCGGCGCTCATCAGTCCTGGCCTGACAGTGATGGACATGCGCATCCCGGCCAGCGCACCGGCGGGAGACCATGCGCTGCTATGCAGCTTTCAGGGTGCCTTCACGCCGCTGGGGAACAAGCTGGCGGTGGGACAGTGACTCTGCTTGCATGGCCTGCGGACACACGCCCAATCCATTTGCGCTAAGTTCTGCGACACGGCCGCCACCCCGCCGCTCGCGTATGGCAGACTGCGCAGCCCCAGGACCAATGACCTATGGAATGGCCCAGGTCCCCTTCTGGAGCCAGCCTGTATCTCTGTTCAGTGCGTCCTGCGTTCTCATATAGGTGAACTTCGCCCCGCTCATTGGCGGCTTCAGGGTCACCGGCACGTTGAGCACGAGGTTGCCGGCCGAATTCTGTACCGTCGTACCCGCCGTGTTCACTGAGCAGGCGGAACTGCTCAATACACTCGACGCCACCCCGGGCGTAACCGGTCCTGTGAAGAATCCAACGTCGGAGGAGTACATCCAGAGCCCGTTGCCGGCACGGTCGTAGTGAACAAAGCAGAACGGCTGTCCACCTCCATCCGTTGCGGCCGCGACCAGGAATTCCTCCCAGCCCAGCGCGGCTCCCCCGAACCCCTGCGGGTCAGGGAACCGTAGATTGAATGTTGGATTGGACCCGGCTCCGCTTCCGGGTGTCACCACCGGCACGACCAGCGGCGCCGCGGCCTGGGTCCACGTCCCGCGCTGAACCGTGTTGGTGTCGAAGTTGTCGGCGTCGAAGGCCCGCAGGTAAACATTGCGGTTCGCTGCCGCCTTGAACACAACGGCGAGGTTGAGTTCCAGGGTCGCGCCGTTCCCAGCGGCTGAGGATCCAGCGGTGTTGAGCGCGCAATGTGCGCCTTGCAGCACCGCTGAGGTCATGCCGGGGACGATCGGCCCCACGAAGAATCCCAGCACGTCGGAGTACAGCCAGAATCCGTTCCCGGTCACATCGTAGTGCAGGAAACAGAAGGGCTGTCCGCCCCCGTCCGGAGCCGTTGCGAACAGCACCTGCACCCACTTCAGGCTTTGATAGCCCTTGGCGCCAGTGAAGGTCGCTTTGAACACCTGCTGCGCACCCGTGCCGGCGGATGGCGCGACACCGACTGCCGCTGTAATTGGCGCCGTCAACACCACCGTTGCTGAGTTGTTCGCCGCGTTTGCGTCGCCCGCCACCGCCACGCTCGCTGTATTGGAAGTGGAAGGATGCGCCGCCCCGGTCACGTTTACGGTAACCACGATTGTGCTGGTCATCGACGGGAAGATGGGATTCGAGCTCGTGCATGTCACCGCTTGGCCGGCCGCCCCACACGTCCACCCTGCGCCCGTAGCCGAAACGTAGGTGAGCCCCGCCGGCAACTGGTCCGAAACCGTCACAGCTCCGGTCGAAGGCAGGCCCCCGAAATTCGTAACAGCCAGGTTGAACGTAACCTGGCTCCCTACACTGAACATCCCGCCGGCTGTCACTGCGATGGCCAAGTCCATCGGCAGGGGCGCGGTCAGCGGCCCGGGGGTCGGCCTCAACATCGAGACTCCGGTGCCGAGTTGACCATAGCCAGTCGCCCCCCAGCCCCAGAGAGTCCCATCCGCTTTCACGGCCACGCTCTGGTCGGATCCGGCAGCAACCGACACAATCCCGGAGAGTCCGCCAATCTGTGCGGGTGTGGTCCTGTCGGTTGTGGTGCCGTCTCCCAGTTGGCCGTGGGCGTTGTGCCCCCATGCCCACACGGTTCCGTAACTCTTAAGCGCCAATACATGAGACGAGCCCGCCGCCACGGCTGAGATGCCCGCTAGGCCGGCTACCTGGACCGGCGTCGCCACGCCCACGCCAGAGGCTCCATTGCCCAACTGCCCAAGTGCGTTATCACCCCAAGCCCATACAGTGCCGTCACTCTTCACGGCGTACGAAGAGTTGGCGGAGTAGCTCGAAGCGACACGGCTGATTCCTGTCAGCCCCATGACTTGAACAGGCAGCTTCCGTCCGGTGGTGGAGCCATCGCCAAGCTGTGCGTAATCGTTGCTACCCCACGCCCACACCGTTCCATCGCCCTTTGCCGCGAGCCCGTGGGATAGGCCGGCGGCGATACTCACAATTCCGGAAAGTCCGCTCACCCGGATGGGCGTGGTTCTATCTGTTGTGCTGCCGTCGCCGAGTTGGCCCACCCCATTCGAGCCCCAGGCCCACACCGTCCCGTCACTCTTCAGCGCAAGGCTAAAGTGATACCCGGCGGCAATCGCAATCGCCCCTGTTATTCCTTGCACCTGAATGGGAGCAGTGACATTTGCCGTGGCTCCGTTGCCCAGCGCGCCCATGCCTCCATAACCCCACGCCCAAACCGTGCCGTCAATCTTCAGCGCAAGTACGTGTGCATTGCCCGAGGCAACGTGGCTGAACCCGCTGATGCCGCTGACGGCCGCCGGGGCGGCGTGGGGCAGCATCGTACCATCGCCGAGCTGACCATACTCATTTCCACCCCAGGTCCATACAGTGCCGTCCGCCCTGGCCGCCGCTGCATGACTGCTGCCAAGTGCAACGCGGGCCACATTGGAGATCAGGGGCGATGCGAACGGCACGGCTTGCAGGATCGCGGCGCCATTGCCCAACTCGCCGTAACCGCCATAACCCCAAGCCATCACGGAACCGTCAGACCTCAGGGCCAGCCCGTGAGCGAGTCCGGCGGCCACGGCGACCGCACCGCTGACGCCGGCAACCTGCAACGGCACTGGGCTATTGCTGGTAGGCGCAATCCCCAACTGACCGTAGTCATTCATGCCCCAGGCCCAGACAGTTCCGTCACTCTTCACCGCCAAACAGGAGTAGCTGCCGGCCCCTATGCCCACAACGCTGGAGACCCCGCTCACGACCGCCGGAGAACTCCTCTGGGTTCCGATTGCGTCCCCCAATTGGGCGTAGTTGTTGTCGCCCCAGGACCAGACGCTGCCATCGGATCTCAAGGCATATGCGGATGAACTGCCTCCTCGCAGCGCCAGGATCTCCGATAGCCCGGGAACCTGCACTGGCGCCAGGCGCGTCGTTGTCGTGCCGTCGCCCAACTGCCCGTTATTGTTGTAGCCCCAAGACCAGACGGAGCCATCGCTCTTCAAAGCCAGGCTGAAGTAGTCTCCCGCTGCAACGGCTGCGATCCCCGACAATCCTATAACCTTCACTGGAGCCGTGCGGTTTGTCGTGCCGCCATCGCCCAATTGCCCATAGGTGTTGCTGCCCCAAGCCCATACCGTGCCATCGGACTTGACCGCAAGACTGTGCCGGGCGCCGCCGCTCAACCCGATGACGCCGGTGATGCCGGTAACTTGCACCGGGCTGGGACGGAGTTGAACGCTGCCGTCCCCTAGTTGACCACTGCTGTTTAGGCCCCACGCCCATGCCGTGCCATCGCTCCTGGCAGCTAAGCCGTGGTTCGACCCCGTCGCCGCTGTCACGACGGAAGTAAGCCCGCTCACCTGTGCGGGCAGGCTGCGCGACCGCAAGGTCCCGTCTCCCAGTTCACCTTCGAGGTTGGCCCCCCAGGACCATAACGTGCCATCCACATTCAGCTTCAGGCTCCAATTCAAGCGGGCCATGGCCGAGGCCTGCACCGGGCTTCCGGACGAAAAAGCCGTGAAGTTAACGGTCTGGTTGCTCTGGAGATTGGTCCTCGTCGAAATTGACGGAGTGAAGGTGTACTTGGCTAATGAAGGAGTGACCGTGTAGCTCCCCCCTGCTGGCAGATTCTGGAATGTGAACCGGCCGGCCGCGTCAGCCAGCGTGGTGGCGCTTTTGCTGCCGGTCAGCGTGATGGACGCCCCCGCCACGCCGGCATTTCCACTGATCGTGTAACCGGTGGTCGCGGTGGTAAAACTCGCCACTCCACTCAACGGCGCGACGACTGTCGCCAACACCGGATTTGCGGTACCGCTCAGGGATCCGCCCCAGCTTTGAAACGCGGCTTGGGCACTGGCGGGATTGGCCTGGAACCGCACGTTCGACCCGGAATCGTAATAACCATCGATGGAGGCGGGGGTCAGTGTCACGGTTCCGGATGCCGCTGGAATGGCGCTTCCCTCCACGCGGTAGCGTGTCTTGAAGGAGGCCGTGTAGGTTGTGGCGGTGCTCGCGGCAGTGATCGAGTGAGAACTGCCCCCTCCGTCACTCCAACTTTTGAATGAATAGGCAGTGGAGGATCCTTCCTGCGCTGCTTCCACCGTAAGTGTGTGCGTGCTGCCATCCTGCCAGACAAACGACTGGCTGCCCGCATAAGTCGCTCCATCCACCGTGATCCACAGCCCCGTCGGAGCCGTTTCCACGTGATGCACCTTCATGCCGTCCGCGACCGGCGACAGTTGCCGGATGCGCCCATTGTCGCTGTCGGCCACGAAGAACGTGCCTCCAGGACCGGGAGACAGCGTGGCGGTACCGCCGAAAAGGGCCTCTGAGGCCGGCCCGCTCTGGCCGCCCAAGCCGGGCGAGCCCTCCTGGCCCGCGATGCCGGCGACATCGGCCTGCGGACCGCTGGCGCGCAACACCACATTGCTGCCGAATAGGGCGATGGAGCCATCGGTGCCCAGCGCAAAAGTGGTCGGCGCCGCGGGTACGAACTTCAACGCGCTCACGTAACAACTGCTCTTGCTGGTGGCCGGGTCGATCCGGTAGACGCCCGCCTGGCAGGAAGGCATCCAGGTCCGGTCCAGGAAATAGACCCCACCGGTGCTATCCGCGGCAATCGGTCTCGGTATCCCCTGGAAGTAGATGTCGGTGCGCAGCACGTTCCAGGCGCCGGAAATGTAGCCCGCTCCCGCGAACGCCGTGATGATGCCGGTGTTCAGGTCCACCTTCCTGATCCTGTAGAGGTCCGAGATATACAGGCTGCCGGCTCCATCGTAGGCCAGCGAACTCACAGCACAGAAGCCGGCGTTGGCCGCCGGTCCACCGTCACCAGCGGTGAGCATTTGTGGATACACTCCGCCGCAGTACAGCCCCGAAGCGCCGGCAAAGCTCGAAATCACCCGGGTGGCGCCGTCCACTTTCCTTACCTGGTTGCCGTCGGCGATGTAGAGGTTTCCTGATCCGTCCACGGCCAGGCTGACAGGCTGGTACAGTGGCAGCGACAGAGCGGGTCCCTGCGCCTTGCTGTAAGTGCTCACACCCGTGCCGGCGTAAGGCTCCAGGGCTCCAGTCGCCAGATTCAGCCGCAGCACTTGGTAGTGGGAGAGCAGGTAGAGCGCGCCGGCGGCTGGATCGTAAGCCATTGGGCCGACGGCCAGATCCGCCCTGGTGGCCTCGCTGGTGGCGGTGAAGGAAGCCGTGGTCTGCCCGGCGAAGCCGCTCACCAGGCCTGTGCCGAGGTCGACGGAATGGGTCTGGGGATAGCCGTCCACAATCAGGCTGTTGCCCAGGAGGGCAATTCGGGACGGGCTCGAGAAGGGCGTTTCAGTCGCCTGCCCGCCATTGGTAGTCGTGCCCGTCGCGCCCGTGCCGGCCACCCTTGTCAGCGTGCCGCTGACGGCGTCCACACGCAGAATGCGATTGGCGTCCATATCAGAGAAGATCAAGTGTCCGCCGCCATCGAGGGCGATGCCGTAGGGCAACTTCAGGATGGCGCTGGTTGCCGGCCCGTTCTCTCCGGCAAAGGCGCCCACAACGGCCGATCCGGCGACCGTCTGCACCATGCCATCCACCGCCCGGATCCTGCGCACCCGGTGGTTGCCCGAATCGCTGAGATACAGGTCTCCATTCGGGGCGAACGCCAGCCCGTAGATGTTGCTGAACAGTGCAGCGCTGGCTGGGCCTTGGTCTCCCCCAAATCCGGACTGCGCGCTGCCGGCCACCGTCATCAACGTGCCGCCCACCGGCTCGATCTTGCGGACTCGAGAACCTCGGTCCACAAAATGCAGCACCCCACTTGCATCAACGGCAATTGCAGTGGGAAGGACGGCCGCGGCCACTGCCGGTGTTCCATCCGTCGAAAGGCCGTTCTGTAATCCGTTCCCCGCCACGGTGGTGATGATGCCGGTGCCGGCGTCGATCCTCCTGATTCTGTAGGACGTCCACTCGCTCAAATAGAGATTGCCGGCGCGATCTACCGCCATGTTCTGAATCGTATGAATTCCAGCCAGTAGGGCCGGTCCTCCGTCACCGCTATCGTCAGAAGTGCCATTGCCGGCGTAGACGCTCACCAGGCCCGCCGCCGAGACGCGCAGCACTCTCGCGCCTTTGTACGGCAAGGTTTCCGAAAGGAACACCGCCCCGTCGGGAGCAACCACCGGGGTGTTTCCAGTGGCCGTCGTCAGTTTCGGCAGTTGGGCCGGTCCGCCCCCGGCCACAGTGCGGATCTGGTAGGCTGCTTGCTGCCTCACCGGCACATCGACTGAGCCGATTTTTAACACGCCCTGACGCGCTCCACCGGAGTTGGCGGCCACGGTCGCCGTCAGCATCATCGGGCCGCTTCCCGATGTCACTCCTGCGATGCCAAACCACCCAGCGCCTGCCTGCACCGTCCACGGGCACCCGGCCGGCGCCTCTACGTTCAGTGTTTGCCCGCCGCCCAAGGGCCCGGCATCCACCGCGGTTGGAGAAACCGTAGTCCAGCAGCCACTCCCGAAAGTCGCTCCCACATAAGCCGGAACGGTCACGGTAACGGTCTGGGGGTTGGCCAATCCTTGCAGCCCTCCTGAGAAGCCCATGAAGTTCTGCCCCGCGGCCGGAGTGGCGGTAACACTCACCGGCGTGCCGGCCACGTAGTAGCCGTCCGCCGAAGCAGGCTCGGCCTTCAACGTCCCGCCCGAGGCCGGATAGGGCGTCAGTATCAGTTGCGCCTGTGCCTCCATTTGCGCGGTGACTTGGAACGAGCTACCAGGCGTCGCCGGTACCGTCACCACGTGGCTGATCGCTCCGCCGTCGCTCCACGACAGGAAGCGGTAACGCATGCCCTTCTGGCCCGGCTGCATCACGGCGATGCCAATGGGCAGCGTGGCCCCGGGCAGCATTCGGTGGACAAACGGCGTGCTCCAGATTGACTCCTCGTCGTCGGACAGGTAGATCTGCAGGCCCGCCGGGGCGGTGTTCACCGTCACCGTGACTCCCTTGACATAGTTGTATTGAATAGTGTGGGGCCCGGTCATCAACGTGCTGCCGCCGGGCACGGAATCCACCACCGCCGACTGCAACATATAGGGCGCCACCACGTCGTCGCATTCCCCATAGGCCGAACTGCCCGCTGCGCGCCACATATCGGCCGGTGCGGCATGGTTGCACGCCTCGGGCGGATTGTAGGAGACCTTCAGCAGATGCTCGGCTGAATAGACGGCCGTGAAGGTGCGCGATGCGGAGGGCGCAGTGAGATTCATCACGCGCAGCGAGCCCTCCTTCCAGGTGGCAAAGGTGTAGCGGCTACGCGCCGAGGCGTCGGCCTGGAAGAAGACGGGCGGATCCGCAATGTGGGACGTGCCGGGACTCCAATTGAACACAGCCGGCGCCACCACCCGTACACCGTCGATCATGAACGGCAGGCCCGCCACGGAACTGGTGAAGGTCACCGACGGGGTAGTGCCAGCGGCCTCCTGCGTCACGGTGAGCACTTGGTCGGACACTTGTACCGTGGCCGTGCGCGCCGCACCGGGATTGCGAGCCGCTGTAAGCCCCACCGCGGCGGGGCCATACCCGCCGTCCGCCGAGACGAACCGGTTAGCCACGGAAAGCCATGGGCTCGCCGTGCTGATCAATAGCGTGCACACGCCGGTGACGTCGGCACTGGACTCCCAGGCAGTTACCTCCGACCCGATCGTAATCGCCGGCTGCTGCAACTGCACGGCTGTGCACTTCGGATCGGCCTCCTGCGTCACCGTCACCGTCTTGCCCGCCACTGTGACCGTGGCGCTCCGGCGCGGCGGCCCCGGATTCAGATCGATCCACAGGCTCACTGAACCCGAACCACCCTTGACGCCAGTGGTGCTGTAGCTGGTGGCCGCATCGCCGAACGGCGCCCAGTCCGCGCTGGACTCTCCCGCCCACAGGCAGCCCGCCGCTGTGGTGACGGTGATGGGCACCGCCTGCGCAGAATTACTCGCGCTCATCCGATAGGGAATGGTCACCTCAGCCGGTGTGACCGTGTAGTCGCAGCTCAACCCGGCCTGGTTCACCGTCACCGCGGTGCCGGCCACCGAGACGGTGCCCATCCTCAAGTTCCGCGTCTGGTTGTAATTGGGATAAACCTGGAAGGTGCCCGGTCCGGAACCCGCTGCGCCGTAAGCGGAGGTTCGGAGCCAGGGAGCCAGTGATGTGGCCGTCCAGTGACACCCGGTCGCCGTATTCACCGTCAGTGTCCCCACCGTGTCCGTCGCGCTCAGCGCCAGCGGGGACGGCGTCACCGTGTAGGTGCAGCCCGTGCCCGACTGTTCCACGTTATACACTTGGTCGAAGACAGTGATCTGACCCGTTCTCGTCGCCGTACCCGGGTTCGGTTGCACCGTCAGCAGCGTATGGTTCCCCCCACCGGCCACGGTGATCCCGGCTGTCAGCCCAATCCACGGCGCGGAGCTGGAGAATGTGATCGGGCACGCCGCGGACGTGCTTCCTGGTGTAGGGAAATTGAGAACGCCGGCCGCACCCACCTTCAAAACTAAGCCATTGGCCAGATACTTAGGGCAGGACGGACCGGCCTGTCGGATCACCAGATCCTGCTCGTTCAGCTTGATCCGGCCCTGCCGCACAAATCCCGCCGGCCCGTAGCTGTTAGAGGCCACCGTGAATTTCTGGCTGTTCGCCGTGGTGGCGGAATAGTCTTTGTCGATCCAGGATTCAATTCGGGACGGGGAAGCCGGACAGTCCCCACTCCACTGGACGAGCGCGGCACCACCTCCCACTGGAAACTCCATATAGTTCGTAGTCAACAACGCTGGGGTGCATGGCGCGTTACTCTGCTCCATGGAGACCACCTTGCCGGCGATGGTCAGAAAGCCCAGCCGCGGGTAATCGGTCCGGGCGTAAGGAGCCACTTGCACCTCCACCGTGCCGGGGCCGTTAAATACGTTGGTGGAGGGAAAGCTCAGAAAAGAGGCATTCGTCGAGGCCGTCCATGGGCACCCTGCCGAAGTCTCGACGCTGAACGAAACGTGGCCGCCCGCGTACGGAATCAGGCGGGAGCCCGGGCTCACTTTGTATTCGCAGCTCGAATTGCGCGGAGCGAGCTTTGCCAGCACAGCCGTCACCAGATACTCCTGGAACTGGTCCTGGCCCGCCGAATCAGGATTCTGGCCGGTTTGCCACGCATTTGAGGTTGCTGGGTACGCCGACGAGTCGGTCCAGGAATGGATGTATGCGTTCCCGGCGGCGTCCGTGGCCAGGGAGACAGAGAAGAATCCACCCCAAAGCTGAACCCCTTCGTCCGATTCCCCTCCGATGGCAGTGGCTTCGAGCAGGGATGCCGCTCCGGACTTGGTGGTGTCGAAGCGTGCCAGGAACAGGTCCGTCCCTCCTCCGAAGGACTGCGAGGCCTTCACCATCGGGAAATCGGCCGAATCCGTCGTGCCTGCGACAACAGCCACGCCCGCGCCCAACGCTTCCACACCAAACGTCAACTCAGATCCGCTCCCACCCAGATAACTGGAGTATTTCAACGCCGCCGGTCCCGTAGCGTAGGGGTCCAGCTTCACCAGGAACGCGTCGCCTGCCCCTCGCGGCGCGGTCTGCGCCCCGTTCGCGGTCGGCGTGGTTGCGTCATCGGAGAGACCCGTAAGATACACCATGCCCTCGGCGTCTCGTGCCATCTCACCGAAACCGAAGGCAGTTAACGTTTGTCCCATCACATAGGTGCTGAAGACCAGCGAGGACTCGCCCGAGAGCGTCGTGTCGAAGCGGGCGAAGAAGAAGTCAGACCAGTGCGATTTAGCGTTGAAAGGCAGTTTCAAGGGGAAGTTGCCCAGCGAGTCGGGGAACGAGATCCCGTACAGGAAGAGATTCCCAGTCTCGTCCACCGCGATAGCGATCGCATACTCGGCTCCTGTCCAGCTCCGGCCGGAAGTAAACGGATCGTGCCCATCGATAGTCCCATCGCCGCCGAAGTAGGTCGAATAAAGCAGCCCGTTGGAGCCCGCCACGGAGAGGTCGAACTTGGCGATGAAGATATCCCCGGACTTGCCTCCGTTGCAGTTGGAGACGCCGCAATTTGTATCGTACGCATTTCGGGTGGGCAGATCAGCCGACTGAGTGTGTCCCACCAGGTACACCAGGCCTGACTTGCTCACCTTGATGGTTGGCTGGACTTCGAACAGCGACCCGCCGAAAAAGCTACCGTACACCAGGCTGCTTTGCCCGCTCAGCCGCGTGTTGATTTTCATGAAGAACGCGTCCGTGTTGGTCGGCGTCAACGCCACATCGCAAGTGCCATTCGTGCCGCAAGTCATGTCGTAAGCGTTCTGCGTGACGGGCAGGTCCCAACTGGAGGTGTGCCCGGAGACATACACGTTTCCGGCTGCGTCGAGATCCATGCCCCACACCGTGTCGTCTCTCGATCCGCCGATGTAGGTCGAGTACGCAAGTGACTGCATTCCGCTCTTGGTCGTGTCCACGCGCACCAACGCCGCCTCCAGGCCGCCCGCGCTCGAGTCGAAGCCGCCCACGATGGGAAAGCCCGATTTTGCCGCGAAGGTCACATAGGCATTGCCCGTATCGTCCGCTGCCAGAAACGGCTGATGCCGCCCTGTGAAAAAGTCGGGTAACACAGGACCCAGCACGGCCGAGTACAGCAGCGAGGCAGGGCCAGAAAGCGCCGGGTCGAATTTCGCCAGGTACAGCCCACCCGTGGGAGTGACGCGGGGCCCGTTCACTACCGGAAAATCCCAGGCAGTGGTGTAGCCGATGACATAAACTTTGCCCGAGGAGTCCACAGCCGTGTAGCGCGGCGTATACCAGGTCACATGCGAGGGGGCGCTCGTCCCATAGTCGGCCCCGGCGCTGGCGCCGCCCAGTCGGGTGTTGTACACCACGGGATCGATCACCAACGCCCGGCTTCGGTCGTAGTCGCCCACCCGGAAAGCCACCTCGCCCGAAGCGAGCAGCGCGAATTGGCCGTCCACCTGCCTTCGCCCCGTGGCCGTTGTCTGGTACAGCACCGGTTTGCGATGCACCAGCGGCCCCTGATGCGTCTCCAGCACCAGGTCTCCTTCGGCATTGATTCGCTGCGACCGCGCCCCCTGGAAGCGCAACCGGATCCGATCGGGATCGGCATTCGGCCCAAGCACGAAATCGTACTCCAGCCGCTCGTCGTCTCCACGAAACTCCAGGTCAATGCCCGGATACAGACCCTCGTAGCGTACTCGTCCGAAACGCGGGATATTGGCTCGCCAGCGCGATTTGTCGTTGCCGTAAAACCAGTTGCCCGTAGTCGGCAGCGCCTCGCGCCCCACGATGGGCGCCGCCTGCGAGCCGGCAAATTGCATCCGCACCACAGCCGGGTCGGAATCGTCCGCTCTGGCAGTGGCTGCCCCGGGCTTGGACGGGACGCCCGCGGCCAGAATCTGGGTGAGATCCGGCCGTTCTCCCGACACCATCGCCTTGCGCGCGGGGGGAGCGGCCGTCAGGCGCGGCCCCCGCACATAAACTGCCTCTCCCGCCGCCAGGAACAGCGCTTCGGATGCCCCTCGCACCGCGAAGCGGGCTTGGCTGCTCATCTGTCCCACGTTTTGCTCGAAGCTGATTGCTGACGCGGCTACCTTCTGGGGCGCCGCCTCCATTGACGCCGCCTGCCAGGACAGGTTGATCACTGAAAGCATGAACAATTTACGATAAAACGGCATGTTTACCTGATTTTCGACGACATCAACAAGAGCCAGTCTCTCGTTTCTCTGGGGCGCCTGCAAGCCCCCGAATGAGGCTAAGTCTGCCATTCCGCATGGCCGGCGTGCCGCTGCTCAACGGTGTCGATAGCGCGTTCTCTATCGCAACCATCTCCAGATCCGTGGCTTCTGAACGGGAGTCACAGGGGTTTGCGATATATTTGTCCTTTATTTTCAACAGCCCTCACAGAACAAAAGGCGAATCGCCCTTGACCTCACCAGCTATCGTGGAATCGCAGCCGGCCACCACGCCGGCTTTTTCTATTTCTAAGGAGACTTCCATCATGGCTTCCGCCGCTCAGGTCACTGCCAATCAGGCAAACGCTCGCCTTTCCACCGGACCCGCCTCCGCTGAAGGCAAAGCCCAATCCGCCCAGAACGCCCGCAAACACGGCCTCACCTCGCTCGCCCTGAAGATCGGCGAATACGAACGAATCGAGTTCGACACCCTCGCAGCCGAATTGCGCCTCCAAACCCGCCCCACCGGCTGCCTCGAGGAAGAACTCTTCCACCGCATCCTCTCCCACTCCTGGAACCTCCGCCGCATCGAAACCTTCGAGTCCCTCATCCTCGCCGAAACGAACCCATTGGCCGAGCCGGGCCCCGAGGCCGCCAACCTGGATCGCTACGCCCGCTATCGTCGCGACCTCGAGCGCTCCCTCTACCGCGCTCTGAACGAACTCCGCAAACTCCAGACCGAACGCTCCGCGCTTCTCCTCCAACGCGCCCCCGCCATCCAGTCCTTCGCCGAAAATGCGCCCCTCGCCGATGTCACCCGCCTCCAACCACTCGTGGACGAGCGCTTCTCCGGTCCCCTGCACGAGCAGATCCTCGCCAAACTGAGGTTTGAGGGTGGCATCCCCATCGCCATCGAGTACAGCCAAGGCCTCTCCAACCGGTTTGTCCAGCACGCCGATTCCGGCAAACCACTGGCCCAGTTCGTCGGCTGAAGCCCCTCGCCGAAACGAAGCCAATCATCTTCGAGAGGCCTGTCCTCCGATCCCAAAGGTTCGCGCAACCTTTCTGCCTCAAGGCGAATCTGCTATAAGAGTTAGATCACTGGGACATTCTGGAGGCCGATTTATGTTGAATAAAGCCACACGCGCTGTTCTCTGTTTGGCTCTGGCTGCAGGATCCGCCGCAGCTCAAGAATCTGCCCTCAGCGGTCCGGTTTCCGGCCTGTTGATCGATGAACAATCCCGCTCGGTGCGCCCCATCATTGGTATGCCCGGCTCGGCCTACGCCGGCAGCCCGCTCGTCCGCTCGTTCGATTTCGCGTCCACCGCACCCGACGGCCGCAACGCCCTCGTGGCCAAGGACCAGTCCCTGTACCTCGTGCGACGGCTAGATGGCGGCGCGCCCGTGTGGCGCGAGTTCGCCAAGCAGGCCGCCGTTCCCTCGCGCGTGGTCTGGAGCGATGGCGCCGAATCCGTCGGACTCCTGAACGCCGACGCGACGCAGCTCGACCTCTGGTCCGGGCTGGCCTCCGAACCCAAGCTCGCCGGTTCTGTCAGCGTGTCCGGCATCACGGAACGCATCGTGTCCCTGGCCGTGGATAAGAATGCCGGCTTCGCCTTCGCTGCCACACAGGGACAGTCGTCCGGCACCCTCTATCTCCTGACCGCTGGCGCGGAGCCCCGGATGCTCATGCCGCTCACCCAGGCAGGCGCCTTGTTGCTCGCTGGAAATGCTCTCTATGTGGCTGACCGCGGACTGAGTACCGTCACCCGCGTGACGAACTGGGCTCAGAATCCGAATCTGGCCAATGTGGCTTCCGCCGGCAGCGGCGTAGCCGACCCCGTGGGCGTCGCCCTCTCCCAGGACGGCAAGCTGCTGTATGTGGCGAATGCCGAATCCCGCCAGATCCTGGCCTACGACCTTGGCTCCAACTCGCTGAAAGGCGCCCTCGACCTGGACTTCGTGCCCAGCGGTCTCGACCGCATGGGCTCCAACTCGCTCTTCCTGCTGCGCAACGGCATCGCCGGAGAGCAGCCCGCCCAGGTTCTGGACACCAACGCGCAAAAGGTCTACTTCGTGCCCGTCGGCCTGGCCGTGAGCGGCGGCGAATAACCGGCCGCCTCTACAACTCGCAGGCCCGGCCCTGTAAAATGGGCGCGCATGCGCACTCCTGCCCTGCTCGCGCTCTGCCTGCCCCTGCTGGCCGGCGATCTGATTCGCGACGACTTCTCGCGCTTTCCGCCCGGTTGGCTCTCCCAACCCGTCGGACAGTTGAACGCCGCCATCCAGGAGTATCACTACCTGCCGCACCGCGGGGTGCCCCTGGAGCCGTGGTTCAACCCCATCGTCCATCAGGACGCCTGGATCGCCAGCGACGAGAACGGTAAGTCCTACGTCGAGCAGCAGGGTCTCACCGATCGCCCCGCATGGTTCAACGCCATGCTCGTCACCGGTGAACCCGAATGGAAGAACTACACGGTAGAGGCTCGCGTAAAGCCGCTCTCCTTCGGTGACGTGGCCGGCATTGTCTTCCGCTATCACACCAACCGTCATTACTATGTCTTCGGGCTCCGCGATGGCGACAAGGCCGTCCTGCGCTTGCGCCTGCCCCTCGACGAGAAGCTCCGCACCGCCGCCTGGCGGGACCTGGGTACGTTCAAGTTCAGCTACGAGGTCCGCCGCTACTACACGCTGAAGGTCGAGAACCAGGGTCCGCGCATGCGTGCATACATCGACGGCCAACTGGTGCTCGAAGCCGATGACACGGAGATCCTCTCCGGCAAGGCCGGCATTACCGCCAACCGTCCGGCCCGGTTCACTGACTTCGCCGTTACCGCGGCCGACGCCCAGATCCAGGCTATCCGCGCCCAGATCGACAAGCGCAACCAGGAACTCGCCACCCTCCAAGCCTCCAACCCCAAGCCGGTTCTCTGGAAGAAGATCTCGACCCCAGCCTTCGGAGCCGGCCGCAACATCCGTCTCGGCGACCTCGATGGAGACGGCAAAACCGATATCCTGATCGGCCAGAACATCCCGCGCGTTCGCGGCGACGCCTTCGACCATCTCTCCTGCCTCACCGCCATCACGCTCGAAGGCAAGGTGCTCTGGCAGCAGGGCCGCCCGGATCCACGCAACGGCCTGCTCACCAACGACACGCCGTTCCAGATCCACGATGTCGACGGCGACGGACGCAGCGAAGTCGTCCTTGTCCGCGACTTCCAACTCCAGATCCTCGACGGCCGCACCGGCCAGCAGAAACGCTCCGTCTGGATGCCGCGCATGGGCGACGACATGAAAGAGCGGCCGTATGAGCTGAACTCCGGCGACTCCATCGCGTTCCTCAACCTGTCCGGGCACAAGGAGCCGCGTGAGATCCTCGTCAAGGACCGCTATGCGCACTTCTGGATCTACGACAACGAGCTGAAGCTGTTGTGGAGCGGCGACGGACAGACCGGCCACTATCCTTATGCCTTCGATGCCGACGGCGATGGCAAGGAAGAGTTCATGCTCGGCTACAGCCTCTGGTCCCACGACGGCCGCAAGCTGTGGTCGCGAGACAGCGAGCTCAAAGACCACGCCGACGGCATCGCCATCGGCAACTTCTCGGGAGATCCCAAGGCGCAACCCATGGTCTATGCGTGCGGCAGCGACGAAGGCTTCATCCTGTTCGATCGCGAGGGGCGCATCGTCAAGCACCTGCTCATCGGCCACGCGCAAAGCCCCAGCGTCGCCAAATACCGGCAGGACGTACCCGGCCTACAGTTGATGACCATCAACTACTGGCGAAACCCGGGCATCATCACCTTGTTTGACGCCCAGGGCAACATCTTGGCGCAGGAGGAGCCTATTCACTCCGGCAGCCCGCTTCTGCCCGTGAACTGGCGCGGAGACGGTCAGGAATTGGCGCTGCTCTCCGGCAACGTTCGCGAAGGCGGTCTCATCGACGGCCAGCTCCGCCGCGCCGTGATGTTCCCAGACGACGGCCATCCGGACCTCGCCTCCATGGTGGCCGACCTCACAGGCGACGCCCGCGACGAAATCATGCTCTGGGACCAGTCTGGCATCTGGATCTATACCCAGGACCGCCCCTTTAGCGGTACCCGCCTCTATGCGCCGAAACGCAATCCCGACTTCAACGAGTCCAACTATAGGACGACGGTGTCCCTGCCCGGCTGGAAGGATGTTCGATGACCCAATTGCTCTTGGTCGACGACGACCGGGACCTCTGCTCGCTGATCAGTGACTTTCTCACCAGCAATGGCCTGGCCGTGGAGATGGCTCACGATGGCCCGGCGTGCCTGCGTGCGGCCGGCATCCGCCGCTACGACCTCATCCTGCTCGACGTCATGATGCCCGGCATGGACGGCTTCGCCGTGCTCGCCGAGTTGCGCCGCTTCAGTGATACCCCGGTCGTCATGCTCACCGCGCGGGGGGAACCGGCCGACCGCATCGCCGGGCTCCGCCTCGGCGCGGACGACTATCTACCCAAACCGTTCGACCCGGACGAGCTCCTGGCCCGCATCCAGGCCATCCTGCGCCGCGTCACCGGTGTCACCGTGCGTGAAAGTTCGCCGAATATCGAGATCGCGGGCGTGCGGCTCAACCCTTCAGCCCGCGCCGTCACCTGTAATGATCAGCCAGTCGACCTCACGGCCGCGGAGTACGAGATTCTCGAGCAACTGATGCGCGCCGCCGGCCGGCCCGTATCCCGGGACGAGATCTCCCTGCGGCTTTATCAGCGGGAAGCCTCGCCCTTTGACCGCTCGATCGACGTCCACCTGAGCCACATCCGCCGCAAGCTGGGCGAGAGCGGCGCCATGATTCGCACCATTCGCGGAGCCGGCTATCTGTTTGCTCTGGATAAGGCAGGGGAGACAGTCGAATGAGATCCATCTTCACCAAATTGACGCTCTGGTTCCTCGCCACGCTCGCACTCTCGCTGCTCGCCTTCTTCATCACGAACCGCTACTTCACCCCGCGTGTTTTTGAACCAGGGAGAATGTTCCGCTCCACCCACCGGCTACAACTCGAGTCCGCCGTCGATGCCTACGAACGCGGCGGCAAGCCGGAGCTCGCGCGCTACATGCAGCGCGTCGACAGCCTGTTCCCCGGTTCGCATTACCTCCTGGATGCCACGGGACACGACCTGCTCACCGGTAGGGATCATTCCGCGGAGGTCGCCAATTCCGGCCCCGGCATGAGCATGATCGCGCACAGCACCAGCGACAAGCACTATACGATGCTGGCCGCGCTGATGCCGCGGCCCGACCTCATGTCGTTCCTGCCTTACTACTTCTGGATCGCCCTGCTGGTTGCGCTCATGGCCTGGGCCTTTGCTCGCCACTTCGGCCAACCTCTGCGTGCCCTGCGCGAGACGGTCCGGCGCTTCGGCGGCGGCGATCTCACCATGCGTGCCCGCTCCACGCGGCGCGATGAACTGGGCGATCTCGCCCGCGACTTCGACGCCATGGCCGATCGCATCGAAACACTCCTGACCGCGGAACGGCGCCTGCTGCAGGATGTGTCGCACGAGTTACGCACGCCCCTCTCGCGGCTCTCGCTCGCCGTCCAACTCGGACGCCCCGAACAGTCAAAGCAGGAGATCGCGCGCATGTCCGCGCTCATTGGAGAACTAACGGAAATGACGCGCGCTGAAGGCGATCCCGCGGCCCACGCCCGCGAACCCTTCGATCTCTCAGGTCTCCTGACCGAAATTGCCGCGAGCTACGATCTCAACCTGGATATCCAGCCCGGCCTGACCTGCCACGGCCGCCCGGCCCTGCTGCGGCGGGCGGTGGAGAACGTCCTGCAAAACGCTCAGCGCTATGCGCCGGCCGAGGAAAAGACGAGGCTCAGTGCCGCGATGGAGAACGGTCATGCCGTGGTGCGTATCCGCGATTTCGGCCCCGGCGTGCCTGAGGCGACACTCGAAGATCTGTTCCGCCCATTTTTCCGTGTGGAAGTGCATCGCTCCCGCGATTCCGGAGGCGTCGGACTGGGCCTGGCCATCGCCCAAAGGGCTGTCCGGCTTCATCATGGCGACATCGTCGCGCGCAATGCGAACCCCGGCTTGGAAGTTACCATCCGGTTTCCACTTTGATTAGTTGATTTCACAATACTTAACGCGCGTAACCGTGGCCCCCAAGCTATCGTCTAGACAGATGCGGGCCACATAAAAGAACGCTCACCAACGATCGTGGGCACCATCTTGGCTCGTTTCGACTGGCCAGGCCGGAGGACGCCGTGCGGACTGGACCCCCTGTCACGCCGTGCCCGGCTCTGGCCGTCTGAATTATACGTTAGCTTCGTGCTATACTTAACCTCGAGTAGAAGTTAATCTGCACCCCCCTGTTTTTTTCCGCTAGCCGGAACCTGCCGATTGCCTTCCCACAAAGTCTGAATGAACAACTTTTCTGAACTCTCTCTGTCTCCTGTCCTCAAGGAGAACCTTGTCAAAAACTGCTTCGTCGAACCGACTCCGGTTCAGGCGGAAGCCATTCCGCCGGCCCTCGAGGGCCGCGACGTAGTTGCCACGGCGCAGACCGGCACTGGAAAGACCCTTGCCTTTATTCTGCCTGTGCTTGAGTCTCTGCTCCGGACACCTATCAAGTCCGGCGTGGGCGCTCTCATCCTGAGCCCCACACGCGAGCTCGCCATCCAGATCCAGGAAACGTTCCAGCGTCTCGCCGCAGGTAGCGGCTTGCGCGCCGCCGTCGTTGTGGGCGGCTTGAACGAGCAGCGTCAACTGCATGATATTCGCCGCGGCGCACAGGTGATCATCGCCACGCCCGGCCGTCTCTGTGATTTCCTCGATCGCCGTCTCGTCCGTCTCGGCACCGTCCGGCACCTCGTGCTCGACGAAGCCGACCGCATGCTGGACATGGGCTTCATGCCCGCTCTCAAAATGATCCTCGCTGCGATGCCGGCCGAGCGCCAGACCCTGTTCTTCTCCGCGACCATCGAACAGTCGGTGGCCCACCTCATCAACGAGCACCTGAAGAACCCCGTTCGCATCGCCATCGGCTCCGCTACCAAGCCGGCCGAAATGGTGGACCTCCATGTCTACGAAGTGGAACAGGACCGCAAGCTCGGCCTGCTGCACTCGCTGCTGAAGGCCGAACCCGGCTCAGTGCTCGTTTTTGCCCGCACCAAGCACGGTACAGACCGTCTGGCCCGCAAGCTCAGCGCGCTCGGCGTCAAGGCCGCCCGTATCCACGGCGACCGCACGCAGAATCAGCGCAATGAAGCTCTCAAGGGCTTCCAGCAGGGTCACTACCGCGTCCTGGTCGCCACCGACGTTGCCGCCCGCGGCATCCACGTCGACGGCATCGCCCACGTCGTCAACTACGACCTGCCCCAGGTGCCGGAAGACTTCATCCACCGTGTCGGCCGTACCGGCCGCGCCGGTGCCCGTGGCGTCGCCTCCACCTTCAGCACGCGCAACGAACGCTCCGACATCCGCCGTATTGAGCGCACGATCAAGATCACGCTCACGCGCCGTCCCGTCGGGCCCGAGATCGAATTCGAGCAGAACATGAAGATGGCGCCCGTCGTGGTGCTGCCCGTCGCCCACCATCATCATCAAACGGCCCGCCCCGAGAGCTCGGCTCCTCGCGGCCGCAGAAGCTTCGGCCCTGCCGCCCGCCGCCGCGCCTAACCGGGCTTAAGTCCAGATCGTGAACGCCGGCAGTGCTCCCCAACGGGACTCCTGCCGGCGTTCCTGTTTTCCCTACCCTCAGTTCTTCCCCCGCTTCCGCGCCTGCTGCTTCCGCTCTGCCCGCATCTCCTGCAGTTTCCTGAACTGGTCTTCCGTCAGGATCGTCTTCAACTGCTTATCGTAATCCTCGCGCAGCGCCATCATCTTCTGCCGCCTGTCCCGCTTTGACTGTGTCGTGTCAGCGCGCAACGACTTCAACTTGCCAGCCTCTTCCGCCAGAATCGGCTGGATCTTCGCCTTCTGGTCGTCATTGAGACCCAACTCCTGCGCCATCCGCTGCGCCTGCTGTCCGCCGCCCTTCTGTGGAGCCGCCGCCAGCACCGCCGCCAACGGCAAGATCACGGAAATAAATCGCCAGATTCTCATGCCCCCTAAGACGGAGACTCACGCCAGCCGGTTGACATGCCATGATGATTGGCATGAGTCGCGTCCTGATGGTCAGCCCCGAAGCTACCCCTTTCGCCAAGACGGGAGGACTCGCCGACGTCACCGGAGCCCTGCCGGCCGCCCTGCAGGAGGTCGGCGATGAAGTAGCCGTCGTGATGCCGCGCTACCGCCAGATCCCCTATCACGAGACGGAAAGCGCCTTCGACAACATGGTGGTCTTCGCCGGATCGACGCCCTACCGCGTGGATATCCGGACCCAGGTCCACAATGGCGTGCGCTTCTTCTTCGTGGAGGCGCCCTACTTCTTTGACCGCGAAGGCATCTACAACGTCAACAATCGCGACTACACCGACAACCACAAGCGCTTTGCGGTCTTGTCCCTGGCGGCCATCGGCATCGCCCAGACCGTCTTCGAGTGCGACATCCTGCACTGCCACGACTGGCAGGCCGCCCTCACCCCGGTCTACCTGGCCGACCAGCAGCATTCGAATCCGCGGTTTGCCAACGTCAAAACCGTGATGACCATCCACAACATGGGCTACCAGGGGATCTTCGGCAAAGCCGCATTTTCCGACCTGGGACTGAACTGGGGCTGGTTCACCTCCGACAAACTTGAGCACTTCGGTGACATTAACCTGTTGAAAGCAGGCATCCAGACCTCAGACTGGGTGACCACCGTCAGCCCGACCTACGCGCGCGAAATCCAGCAGCCGGAGGGCGGCTTCGGACTCGATGGCGTCCTCCGCTCCCGCTCCATGGCACTCTCCGGCATCCTGAACGGCGTCGACTATAACGAGTGGAACCCCGAAACCGACAAGTTCCTGCCCGCCAACTACTCCAGCGGGGATCTTTCCGGGAAACGCATCTGCAAACGAGCCCTGCTGGAGGAGTTCGGCCTGCCCTCGGACAATCTTGACCGGCCGCTCATCGGCATCGTGTCCCGCTTCGCCGAGCAGAAAGGCTTCGACCTGATTGCCGGTATCGCCAATCTGGTGGCGGAGCGCGACGTCCAGCTCGTCATCCTGGGCAGTGGCGAGCCCCGGTTCGAGCGCATCTTCCAGGACTGGCGCCGCTGGCTGCCGCACCGCGTTGGTTTATATACCGGTTACAACAACGCCCTGGCCCACCGCATCGAGGCCGGCTCCGACATCTTCCTGATGCCGAGCCTCTACGAGCCCTGCGGACTCAATCAGATCTACAGCCTGCGCTACGGCACGGTGCCCGTGGTCCGCGCCACCGGCGGGCTGGATGATACCATTCAGGAAGATACCGGTTTTAAGTTCAGTTGGTACTCCGTGGGCGCGCTGTACGACACCCTGCGTTCAGCACTAGGAGCTTTTGAGAATCGCGATTCCTGGACGGCCCGGATGCGTCGAGGCATGGCGAAAGACTACTCCTGGACCGCCTCTGCCCGCGAGTACTCTGCTTTGTATCAACGCTTGTTGGGGCGAGGTTGAATCTAAAACGCCCCGGCTCTCATCTGATCCGACTGGAGAAGGAAATTCGATCATGGCTGGCAAGAACACAGTGGAATTTAGCGACGCGAGTTTCGATCAGGACGTGCTCAACGCCGATGTCCCCGTCTTGGTGGACTTCTGGGCAGAGTGGTGCGGCCCCTGTAAAATGATCGCGCCGACCGTCGACGCCTTTGCCGAGGAGTATGCCGGCAAGGTGAAGGTGGGCAAGGTTAACGTGGACTTCAACAATGGCACGGCAGCCCGTTTCATGATTCGCGGCATTCCTGCCCTGTTGCTCTTCAAGGGCGGCAAGGTGGTGGATCAACGCGTCGGCGCCGTGGGCAAATCCGAACTCGTGAAGATGGTGGAGCCGCATCTGGGATAAGCGGCTCCCCAAAGCGGAGCATAGGGCGGGCCTCATGGCCCGCCCTTTTTGTATTTCAGGGGATAATTCATGATCGACTTCGACGATTTGGCCGGCCGCGCCAGGCGCTACCAGGCCTCCCTCGACGGCCGCCTGGTACGGCCCGATGACGCCGCCATCGCGGCCTTGCAGCGGCTGGAACAACCGTTCCCCGAGGCACCAACCGCCCCGGCCGGCATCCTCGCCGAGCTCGACGAGATCGGCAGCCCCGCCACCATGGCGGCCACCGGCGGCCGCTACTTCGGCTTCGTCACCGGCGGGGTCCTGCCCGCCGCCCTCGGCGCCGACTGGCTGGCTGCCGTCTGGGGCCAGAACGCCGCCATGGACGTCATGTCGCCCATCGCCGCCCGCCTCGAGGAGATCGCCCTGCGCTGGATCGGCGAAGCCCTGCACCTGCCCGCCACCGGCGGCGCCCTGGTCACCGGCGCCACCATGGCGAACTTTACAGGCCTCGCCGCCGCCCGGGAGACCCTACTCGCCCGCCAGGGCTGGAACGTCTCGTCGCAAGGACTCTTCGGAGCCCCGCCCATCCCGGTCGTGGTCGGCGGTGAGGTACACGCCTCCATGCGCAAAGCGCTTTCCCTTCTCGGACTCGGCAAGGACCGCGTGATCCAGGTGCCCGTCGACGGGCAGGGCCGCATGCGCCCCGACGCGTTCCCCACCTTGAACCAACCGGCCATCGTCTGCCTGCAAGCTGGCAACGTCAACACCGGCGCCTTCGACCCCGCCGTTGAGCTCATCCCGCTAGCCAAGGCCTCCAACTCCTGGGTCCACATCGATGGAGCTTTCGGCCTTTGGGCGGCCGCCGCCCCCGCCCGGGCTCACCTCATGGCCGGCTACGATCAGGCCGACTCCTGGACCACCGACGCGCACAAGTGGCTCAACGCCGGCTACGACTGCGGCATCGCGCTGCTGAAGGACGCGGCCCCCTTGCGCGACGCCCTGGATGCGCCCGCCGCGTATTTGAGTCATGGCAGCCAGCGCCAGCCCATGCACTACACGCCGGAATCGTCCCGCCGCGCGCGCGGCGTGCCCGTCTGGGCCGCCCTCAAATCACTCGGAAAGCAGGGTTTAGCCGACCTGGTGGAGCGCTGCTGCCGGCACGCTGCCCGCTTCGCCGAAGGCCTGGGGCAAAGTGGCTTCGAAATCCTCAACGAAGTCGTCCTGAACCAGGTGATGGTCTCCTTTGGCACCTCGGAGCAGACGAAAGCGGTCATCGCGGCCATCCAGGAAGACGGGACCTGCTGGTGCGGATCCACCCAATGGCAGGGCCACACCGCCATGCGCATCAGCGTGTCGTCGTGGGCGACCACCGGCGAGGACGTTGCGCGCTCGCTGGAAGCGATTCTGCGTGTGGCGCGTCAAACCATAGACCGGGGAGCCCTGCGATCATGACCACTCGAGAGGTAGCGGCGCGGTTTCACGAGGCCGTCGCCACAGCAGCCGGCCAGCTGCGCGTGATCACCGAGGAGACAGCAAGCCAGCCTTCCTGTCCCGGCGGCTGGCTGAAGAAGCAGGAACTCGGCCACCTGCTCGATTCCGCCCAGAACAACCATCAGCGCATCGCGATCGCAGCCCTCGAAGGGCGCTACGAAGGCCCCACCTACGCCCAGAACGCCTGGGTCGACCTGCATGGCTATGCGGAAATGCCCTGGTCGCACCTGCTGCGGCATTGGGAAGAGCGCAACTGGATGCTGGGACGGCTGATCGCCCGCATACCAGAAGAGCGGCTATCGGCTCAGGTGATCCTGGGCGGCGGCGCACCGATGAGACTGGAAGCCTGGATCGACGACTATATCCAGCATCTCCAACACCACGTCGAAACCATCACCACCGAACGGTAACGAAATCTACAGGGGCTTCACGCTGGTGATTGTGGTTTCCGACTGGAAAGTGAGGCTCAGCTCGAATCCGACACTCGGCAGCAGCGGCAAATCGGCGACGATAAAGTCGGGCTGCCCTGAACGGTAGGTGGTCAGCCCGCCGTTCCCGGCGATCAACGCTTTCACGGCCGCCATCACATCGCCCATGCTGTCTATCTTCACGATGCCCTTGCTGTTGTGAAGGGCTTGGGCAATCTTTACCAGCACGCCGAGTTTCTTGGCGTCTTTCACGGCTCCAGCCGCTTTGGCCCAGTTTTTTAGACCGACAGTCACATTGATGTCGAACCCTCCTTTGAACTTCATCCCCTTGAGCTTGGCGGGTTCGGCCACATTCGACGCAACTACCACCTGGACGGCGCTGGACACACCTCCGCCGCCGGCCACCTTCTTCACCGTAGCCGTGACGGCGAACCGCTTCATGGTCTTCAGGTTCATCACCACGCCGGCCACGCCATCCACACCCTCGGGATAGATGCCGGGCGTCAAGGCCAGTTTGACGGCTCCGCCCACATAGGTCCTGGCCGGATCGATGCCGACATCGCGGTAGTAGTTCTCCAGCACCTGCGCCCACACGGAGTCGGACGGAAGTCCCCGTACAAACCCGAGAGTCGGGTAGTCCTTGCTGTAGGACAACCACAGCTCTCCGCCTCCGCGCGCGGCTGTCGCGACGTAGCCGACGGCCGCGCCGATCGTCTTCCGGTTGGCTTCGCTCTTCGTGAAGTTGGTGCCGCGCGGGTACCGGTCGAGTTCGGACTTGATGGTGTACAGCCTGGACTTGCCTTCCTGATTCACGTCGTACGCTTTGCGCGACATCAGGACCGCAATCAGGTCGTCCCAGTCCGCGCTCATCGGACACGGTGAACCGAGCCGGGTCGGCTTCACCGCGACCATCTGAGGCCTGTTGCGGCTGGCCGCCGCCTCCGCCGCCCGGAAGCAAGGCGGTGGCAGCCCGTCCTCCCGGTTGTTCTTCGTGCACTGCGTGCACTCGGCAAAGTTCATCTTGCGGTCGCCCATGCTTCAGTCAGCGCATTCACACCACAAGCGGACTCACCGAGGCTCAAAAGAAAGGCAATACCAGCCTATTGGCCGTTGCGATTACGGAGCAAAGAACCCGTTGATGTCCATTACCAGGTGTGTCGCCTCCGTCACAAATGCCGAGATCGCGCCAGGAGGAAACAGGCATCACCCCGGGTCAGGCACACCGGCCGCCGCTCGCAGCGGATACGCATGCCGCCCAACCAGCTCGAATATCTCGTCCCCACGGATGCCCGCACCGGTTTGCAGGAGTACATGATCCAATTCGCTTTGACAAGCTCTTTACAATGGCCCGTACCATCACGGCAAAAAGGAAAAGGCCCCCATGGCGGGAGCCCTTCCATCCATCGCAATCGCAGACGCGGCCTAGTAGACGTTCGAAGTGATCGCGCCCTCGGAAGCCGAACTCACCAGCTTGATGTACTTCGCCATCACGCCGGTCTTCCGCGCGGGCGGCGGAGCCACCCACTTCGCGCGGCGCGCCGCCAGGGTCGCCTCATCCACGTCGAGCGAGATCTTCTGGTGCTCGATGTCGATGGTGATCGGGTCGCCTTCCTCGACAAACGCGATGGGTCCGCCGACCGCCGCTTCCGGAGCCACATGCCCCACCATGAATCCGCGCGTCGCGCCCGAGAACCGCCCGTCCGTCATCAGCGCCACCGTGTCGCCGAAGCCCGCGCCCATGATGGCCGAGGTCACGCCCAGCATCTCGCGCATGCCCGGCCCGCCCTTGGGTCCTTCATAACGGATCACCAGCACGTCGCCATGCTGGATCTTGCCGTGCGTCACCGCCGCCATGGCGTCTTCTTCGCAATCGAATACGCGCGCCGGACCCTGGTGGAGCTTGCGGTCGATGCCCGTCACCTTGATCACGCAGCCTTCCGGAGCCAGCGAGCCCTTCAGGATCACCAGCCCGCCGCTCTTCTTGATCGGGTTGTCGAGCGCGCGCACCACCAACTGCCCCGGAGTCTCCGCCGAGCGCTCAGCCTCTTCCCCCAGCGTCCTGCCGGTAATCGTCAGCGCCGATGGATCAGCAAACTTGCCATCCACCAGCCGCTTCGCGACCACTCCGATGCCGCCCGCCTTGTCCACGTCCGCCGCCACATATTGGCCAGCCGGCTTCAGGCTGAGCAGCAGCGGAGTCCGCTCGCTCACCTTCTGGAAGTCGTCGATCACCAGATCGACACCCGCCTCGCGCGCCATGGCCAGCAGGTGTAACACGGCATTGGTGGAGCCGCCCGTCGCCGCCACGCTCGCAATCGCGTTCTCAAATGCCGCCCGCGTACAGATCTCGCGCGGCAGCCGATTGTTCTTCACCGCATCCAGAATCACCTGGCCGCAATAGGCCGCCACCGCATGCTTGCGGTTGTCCACCTGCGGCACCATCGCCGTATTCATGGGCGACAGACCGATGATCTCCATCACCGTCGCCATCGTGTTGGCCGTGAACTGGCCGCCGCACGCGCCCGGACCCGGCGACGCCACGTTCTCGATATCCAGCAGTTCCTGGTCAGTGATCTTGCCGGCTGCGTTCGCACCCACCGCCTCGAACACTTCCTGGATGGTGACGTCCTTGCCCTTATACTGCCCGGGCAGGATCGAGCCGCCGTACAGGATGACGCCCGGGATGTTGAGCCGCAGCAGCGCCAGCGCCGCCCCGGGAATCGTCTTGTCGCACGCCACCAGGCAGACCAGGCCGTCGAACATGTGCCCGCGCGTAACGAGCTCGATGGAGTCGGCCACCACCTCGCGCGAAATCAACGAGGCCTTCATGCCCTGCGTACCCATCGTGATGCCGTCGGAGATCGCGATGGTGTTGAACTCCATCGGCGTTCCGCCGGCCTCACGGATACCGCGGGCTACGTCTACCGCCAGGTCGCGCAACAGGAAATTGCACGGCATGGTTCCAATCCAGGTGTTGGCGATACCGATGATGGGCTTCTTCAAGTCCTCATCGGTGAAGCCGATACCCTTCAGCTGGGCGCGCGCCGGGGCGCGGTCCCGTCCCTGGGTGATAGTGTACGACTGGAGTTTCATGATGAAGCCTCCATCCTACCAACCACCGCAAACCGGCGACGCAATTTACGCGTAGGCCGCGCTCACCTGCTTCTTCATATACTCCAGATCCTTGCGAATCGAAGGCAGGTCGTCGCCGCCCGGATACTCCAGGTGCAGCGACAGCGGACCGCCAAATTCAGC
Source organism: Paludibaculum fermentans (assembly GCF_015277775.1). NCBI lineage: Bacteria > Pseudomonadati > Acidobacteriota > Terriglobia > Bryobacterales > Bryobacteraceae > Paludibaculum > Paludibaculum fermentans. The sequence continues at coordinate 6,549,901 of NZ_CP063849.1, read as the reverse complement.
CTTGGCGTACTCCGCGAACACAGCCTGCCAATTCACCATTCCTTCCCCCAGCGGGCACCAGTGATTCTTCCACTGCCCGTTCGACTTCTCCCAGTAGAAGTCCTTGATAGCCGACATCTTCAGCCGCGGCAGCACCAGGTCCAGCGACACCCGCCAGCCGTTCAGTCCGCCCTCCACCGTGGCATGCCCCGGATCAAAGTAATACCCGGCATCCCGTGGACTGACATCCTTGATCAGCTCGCGATAATCCCACACGGCGCAGCCGAAGTAGGGGCCCGAATGGTTGTGCAGCCCGGCGGTCAGGCCATACTGCTTCGACAGCGTCAGCAGGCCATCCAGCTTCCGCTTGTTCTCCTGCGCCGCCGCCATCACCCCCTGGCCCTTCTTCGCGGTCCAGTAGCCCACCTTGTACAGCGAAATCCCAGCCTTCTTCATCGCCTCGAAGGTCGGCTTCGCCGCCGGATCGCTGGCATCCTTCAGATCCGTCGTGATCATCGGCACGCTTAGCCCGTGTTTGCGGATGGCGTCCACCGCCTTGGGCAGATCCTCGGCCACGCGCTCCGGCAGCACATGCCCCTTGGGCCGCACCGTCAGATCCACGCCGTCGAAGCCCACCTCCTTCGCCTTCGCGCCCAGTTCGTCCCACTGGAATTCGGACATGTGCTTCGAGAAGATGCACAGCACCGGCTTCACCTTCGCCGGTTGAGCGGCCAGCGGCAGCGCCGCCGTAGCCATTACGAAATCGCGTCGTGTCATGTCGTTTTACCCCAGCTTGTAAGGAGCCCGGTACTGATAGCTCAACAGCTTGTTGGCGGCCGCGTTGTTGGTAAACTTCTCCGCCTTCGCGTCCCATTCCAGATAGCCCTTCGTTCGCAGGGCGATGTGCCCCAGAATGCACGCCGAGGTGGACAGATGCCCGTCCAGCACGTCGCAGTTGCACTTCTTGCGGCTCTTCACGCAATCCAGGAAGTTGCGCGCATGCGGATACGTCTCGGCAAAACCCGACCCGTTCGACACCGGCTCCATCGCCGGCTTCTTCGAAGGACCGTAGCCCTTCTCCAGATTCCGGTCCAGCGGCGTGCGCTGACCGAACAGCACCTCCGTGGTCTTCTCCGGCACCACTTCCCACTTGCCGCTCTGCAGGTACATCGTACCCTTGGTGCCGCGAATCTCCAGTTCGCTGTTCTTCGCGTTCGTCGGCGCGCCGTTGGCGTTGTACTGGCTGAACACCACCATCGTGTCGCCGTAATCCCACAGCACTTCGGCGGTATCGGGAATCTCGCGGTTGTCCTTGATCACATACTTGCCGCCCATCGCCACAACCGACTTCGGAGCATCCTTGCCCAGCGCCCACCGGATCCAGTCCATGTAGTGCACGCCGAAGTTCGTGATCTGCCCGCCCGAGTAGTCGTAAAACCAGCGGAAATTGTAGAACGTGCGGTTCTTGTTATACGGCACCTTCGGGGCCGGCCCCAGCCACTTGTCCCACGCTTCCGCATTCGGAGGCGCCGAATTCGGAGCATCGCCGATCCCGTTCGGCCACTCGTTCTGTACGTGGTAGCCCTTGGCCACTGTCACGTGCCCGATGCCGCCATTCCGCACAAACTCCGCCGCCTGCCGCAGCGACTCCACGCTGCGCCGGTGAATCCCGATCTGCGACACCCGCTTCGTCTCAGCCGCCACCTGCACCATGCGCCGCCCTTCCCAGATGGTGAGCGACAGCGGCTTCTCGCAATACACGTCCTTGCCCGCGTGACAGGCATCCACGAACATCAGCGCGTGCCAGTGATCCGGAGCCGCCACCACCACGGCATCCACGTTCTTGTCTTCCAGCAGCTTCTTGTACTCGGTGTACTTCTTCGGAGTCGCACGTGACTTCTTGATCGCGAAATCCATGTAGTCGTCGCGCAGGTCGCACACGGCCACCGTCTCCTGGTCGCCGTGTTCCAGAAACGCGTCGTGCACCTGATCGCCCCGGTTCCCCAGGCCGATGTACCCCATCTGGATCTTCGCGTTGGCGCCGAGAATGCGCCCATAGCTCAGGGCCGTAGCCGCCATCGCGGTCTTGGTAAAAATGCGTCTAGTCGTATCAGGCATGATTATTTCTTGATCTCACTCAACAGCTCCCGCACCGCTGTGTCGAGCTGCGTGTCTTTGTCGGTATAGGTCTCGCCCACGGGCCTGGTGACCGCAATGTCCACCGGCCGCGGATTCAACTCCATCACTTTGCCTTCATGGTCGAAAATCTTGGTGCCCGGCGTACGCAACAGGCTGCCGTCCAGCAGTTGGGCGCCGCCCGTGTAGATGATCCAGCCGGCCGTCGGTTCGCCCACCACCTTGCCCAGCTTCAGCGTGCGATACCCTTCAGTGAAGTCTTCCGCATCTGACAGCGAAAACTGGTTCGTCACCAGGATCGTCGGCAACTCCAATGCCCTCTGCCCCAGAATCGACCGCGCCGGACCCTGCGGCATCCCCCGCTGCTCCATGCGCAGATACGGCCGCCGCGCGAACACATCCAGCGCGTACGCGTTCACAAACCCGCCATTGTTGTTGCGGATATCAATCACCACACCCTGCTTCGTCTGGTTCTCCGTATCGAGGTCGATATACAGCTGCCGCAGCGACTCGTCGCCCATGTCCCGCATGTGGACATAGCCCAGCTTTCCGCCACTCACCTTCTCGACGTACGCCCGCCGGCCTTCCACCCACTGCCGGTAACGCAGCAAACCCTCGGCCGCCGTCGTGATCGGCCGCACCACCACTTCGCGCGTCTCCGTGCCATTGCTCACCTTGAGCTCCACGCGCTTGTTCACCGTGCCGCGCAGCAGGTCATCCACGTTCACATGCCCGTCCACAGCCGTGCCATCAATGGCGGCAACCACGTCACCGGCTTTGATCTTCATCACGTCCGCCGGACCCAGAGTGATTACTTCCGATACCTTCAGCTGCCCGTTTTTCTCATACGCCGCGCGATCAAATCGCAGCCCCAACTTGCCTACCGGACCCGGAGCCGGCCGGCCCGGCGCCGAAATCCCCGAGTGCGATGCGTTCAACTCGCCCAGCATCAGTGAGATCAGCCGCCGCATCTCATCCGACGTCTGCGCGCCCTCGATCTGCGGCTCGAAGCGTGTCTTCACCGCATTCCAATCCGTGCCGTGGAACTTGTCGTCGTAGAAGATATCGCGCATCACGCCCCACGCCTGGCGGAACACCTGCACCTTCTCGTTGTCGAAGTCGACGTCCATCTCGGCCGTCAGCGCCAACGGCTTCGTCTGCCGCGAGTCGATGTTGATGCTCATCACGCGGCCGCCCTCGGTGTACCACACCGTCTTTGAATCCGAGGCCCACTGCGGATTGCCCTTCGGCGCGGGAGTCGACGTCAACTGCTTCGCCACCGGAGCCTCGCGCGCGAGTTCGTCCAGCGGCCATAGATACAGGTTCCCCTGGCCCGCTACCTCGGCCTCCACCAATAGCCACTTGCCATCCGGACTGATCGCCGACGCCTGTGCATCCAACCCCACCGGCAGCAGAGACAGTCTCTGCCGGATCCCTTCAAACGTGATCTCCACCGGAGTTTTCTTCTTTTCCTCCGGCTTGGCCACCTCGGGTTTGGCGCCCGCCGCCGGAGGCTTCGCCGCATCCGGCTTCGGACCCTCGGGCTTCTTGGCCTCTTCCTTGAACAGGTCGCGGAACTCGTCCTCCCTGAACTTCGGAGCCTTCGGTACCAGCTCCACGCGGCCGATCTGCGTGTTCTCGGTCCGCTGCGTCGTCGAGAACAGCAGGAACTTCCCGTCCGGGCTCCACAGCGCGTCAAACGTCGACACATTCGCCAGGAAGCTCAGCGGCTTGGCCGCCCCGCCCGCCGCCGGCACCACCGAAATGTTCCGGAACGACTTCTCGCCGGCCGGCGAGAACGCGATCCACTGCCCGTCGCCCGACCACGAGATGGGACCCGTGATCGAACCCGACGCCAGCACCTGCTCCTGCCCGCTCTCCAACGTGCACAGCCGCAGCTCCTTGCGGTCCCGCACAAAGGCGATCTGCTTCCCATCCGGAGAGAACTTCGGACCCACGTCATTCAGGTCCGCCTTCGTCAACTGCTTCTCCGTCCGCGTGGAAAAGTCGTACAGATACAGATTCGAGTGACCGCTGCGATCCGACAGATAAGCGATCCGCTTGCTGTCCGGGGCCCACACCACGCCCGATTCCGCCGCCGGACTCGTCGTCACACGGATCGCCTCCCCACCATCCTTCGTGGGCGCCGCCCAGATCTCTCCATGCGCCGTCACCGCGATCTTCTTGCCGTCCGGCGACAACGCCAAGCCGCCGAACGACGCCAGCGGCTGCCGGGAGAATCCGGTGCCCGAAGGCGTGCCTCGCAGCGTAATCGGCACCTGCGCCGCCTGACCGCTCTTCGTGTCGCACTGCCAGATCCCGAAGTCGCGCTCAAACACGATCGTCTTGCCGTCATAGCCAATCGACGCCCACAACACGCGCCCGTCCTTGAACTTCGTTACCGGCTTCGTCGCGCCGCCCTGCCACGCCCACAGATTCTCGGCGCCACCGCGATCCGACACATAGTAGAGCGACTTTCCATCGGCACTCCACATCGGCCACTCGTTCCGCGCGCCCATCTCCACCAGCTTCGTGAACGGCGCCGCCGCACCCTCTTTCCACAGCCAGATCTCGCTCTCGTCCAGATGGCTGTGCCCGTGACGCCACCACTGGTTGTAGCCGATGCCGCGCGCCGCGAACGCCACGCTCTGCCCATCCGGAGACGGCGCCGCGTGGAACTCGGTCATCATCTGGTCCGCCACCACCTCCATCGGCGTCCCACCTTCGGCACTCACCCGATAGACATCCGCCAGCTGCACGGACTTGTTCGCGTGAAAATAGAGCCACTTCCCGTCACGCGACCAGTTGTCCAGCATCTCCGCGCCGTCGTCGAACGTCACCCTCTTCACCTGCCCGCTGGCCACGGTCAAAACGTAAATATCCCCGCCGCCCGTGCGCGTCGATACGAAGGCCAGCTTCGTCCCGTCGGGCGACCACATGGGCCGCGACTCCGTCGCCGGGTTCGACACCAGCAACTGCGCTTCGCCGCCCTTCGCGGGCACGGTCCAGATATCGCCGCCTGAGACAAAGGCGATTTCCGGCCTCGTCGGACACAAAGAAGGCTCTGCCAGCGACGGCTTGCCTGCGTGAACGGCACTCGCACTGGCGGCGAGCAGGAGGGTGGTGAGGGTAAGTGTCTTCACAGCTTTGAAATCATCCTCAATATATCCTGAGTTTGATGACTGCCAAGCTTGCTGTAATGTTACTCGGCACCCTGATGCTAGCCGAAGCCGCACCGAAGATCCTCGTCCATGGCCATCGCGGCGCGCGCGCCATGCGCCCAGAGAACACCATCGCCGCCTTCGAATACGCCATCAAGGCCGGCGCCGACTTCCTCGAACTCGACCTCGCCGTGACCAAGGACGGCGTCCTCGTCGTCTCCCACGACCCCCAGCTCAACCCCAAGATCTGCAAGGCCCCCGAAGGCGAAACCGCCATTCATAAGCTCACCCTGGCCCAGGTGCGCCAATGGGACTGCGGCACCCTCAAGAACCCTGAGTTCGCAACGCAACAGCCCGTTCCCGGTGAGAAGATCCCCACCTTCGACGAAGTCCTCGCTCTCTCCTCCCAGGGCAAGTTCTCCTACAACGTCGAGATGAAGAGCGACCCCAAGAAGACTGAACTCTCCGTAGAACCCGCCGAGTTCGCCAAGCTCGTCGCCGCCGCCATTCATAAACACAAGCTGGAGAACCGTGTCGTCGTCCAGAGCTTCGACTTCCGCACCCTCGTCGAACTGCGCAAAATCGCGCCCAAGATCCGCATCTCCGCCCTCTACTTCGGCCCCGCCAAGAGCTTCGTCGAGATCTCCAAAGAGGCCGCCAACGCCGAAATCGTCGCCCCTTACCTCTCCCTCGCCAAACCCGAGGCGGTTCGCGAAGCCCACGCCGCCGGCCTCCAGGTGGTCCCCTGGACCGCCAACAAACCCGAGATCTGGGATACCCTCATCGCCGCCGGTGTCGACGCCATCATTACCGACGATCCCGCCGCCCTGATTGAGCACCTGCAGGCAAAAGGGCTACGCTAGCCTGTATTGCCCGGACAACTGCTCGTACACGATGATTTCTACTCCGAGGCGCTCGGCTGCCAGCGCACGCTGGTGGTCTACCTGCCGCCCGGCTACGGCCGCGACACCCGCCGCCAGTACCCCGTGCTCTTCTTCCACGACGGGCAAAACGTCTTCGACGGACGGACCTCCTACGTCCCCGGACAGTACTGGCGCGCCAAGGAGTCGGCCGACGACCTGCTCGCCAACCGCCTGATCGAGCCGCTCATCATGGTCGCCGTCTATCACGGCGGCGAAAAGCGCATCCACGAATACACCCCCACCAAGACCCGCAAACTCGGTGGCGGCGGAGCCAACCTCCACGCCTGGATGCTCGTCGAAGAGCTCCGCCCCTGGCTGCGCGATCGCTACCGCATCCTGCCCCAGGCCCGCCACAACGCCCTCTGCGGCTCCTCCCTGGGCGGACTCGCCACGCTCTACCTCGGCCTCACCCACCCCCAGGTCTTCGGCCGCCTCGGCGTCATGTCCCCCTCGGTCTGGTGGGACCACCGCGTCATCCTCAAAATGCTCCAGACCGTCCAGCATCCCGAGCGGCAGCGCATGTGGCTCGACATCGGCACCGAAGAGGGCAACGCCCCCTTCGGCTCCACCCGCGACGTCCGACTGCTCAAGGCGACCCTCGTCAGTAAGGGCTGGCGCGAAGGCCGCAGCCTCGCCTACCTCGAAGCCGAAGGGGCCGATCACAGCGAACGCGCCTGGGCCGAACGCGTCCCGTCCATGCTCCAATACCTCTTCCCCAGGAAGGCCAAATAGCGTGAGAATCGGCATCGACGCGGGCGGCACGTTCACAGACTTCGTGGTCCTGCACGACGGCGGCCGCATGGAAACCTTCAAGCTCCGCTCCAACCCCAAAGCGCCCCACGAAGTCATCCTCGCCGGACTCGCCCGCATCGCCAACCCCGAACCCTGCGACGTCATCCACGGCTCCACCGTCGCCACCAACGCCCTGCTCGAGCGCAAGGGCGCCCGCACCGCCTTCCTCACCACCGCCGGCTTCGAGGATCTGCTCGAAATCGGACGCCAGAACCGAGCCCAGCTCTACAACCTCACGCCCGGCCCCAAACGCCTGCTCATCCCGCCCGAACTCTGCTTCGGAGTGAAGGAGCGCACCCTCGCCGACGGCTCCATCGAATCCGTACCTTCGGGTTTAGCCACACTGCGCGGCAAGCTCCGCCGCGCGGGCGTCGAAAGCGTTTCCGTCGGCTTCCTGCACTCCTACCGGACCCCCGCCAATGAACAGGCCGTGGCTGAAGCTCTGGGCGACGAGTTCTACCTCTCCATCTCCCATCGCATCTGCCCCGAGTTCCGCGAGTTCGAACGCGCCTCCACCACCGCCCTCAACGCCTACGTCGGCCCGTTGATGCGCAACTACCTCTCCCAACTCGGCCGCGCCACCCACCACCGCGTCTGGATCGTGCAATCCAACGGCGGCTCCATCACCGTCGGCGAAGCCGGCGACCAGGCCGTCCGCACCATCCTGTCCGGACCCGCCGGCGGCGTCACCGGAGCCGCCGAAACCGCCCGCGCCAGCGGCTTCCGCAAAGTCCTCGGCTTCGACATGGGCGGCACCTCCACTGACGTCTCCCTTTGCGACGGCGCCCCCCGCGAAACCCTCGAAGCCTCCGTCGACGGCCTGCCCGTCAAACTGCCCATGCTCGAGATCCACACCGTCGGCGCCGGAGGCGGCTCCATCGCCTATGTCGACTCCGGCGGCCTGCTCCGCGTCGGCCCCGAATCCGCCGGAGCCGATCCCGGCCCCGCCTGCTACGGCTCTGGAACCCGCGCCACCACCACCGACGCCCACGTCGTCCTGGGCCGCATCGCCGCCGATCAGCTCGTCGGAGGAGCCATGACCCTCCAGCCCGAGCGCGCCCGCCAGGCCATCCAGGAACTCGCCGTCCAGTTGAGCCTCCCGGAAACCGAAGCCGCCGCCGGCATCCTCCGCGTCGCCAACGCCACCATGGGCCGTGCCATTCGCGTCGTCTCCATCGAACGCGGCTACGATCCCCGCGACTTCGCCCTGCTCGCCTTCGGCGGCTGCGGCGGCCTCCACGCCTGCGAACTGGCCGAGGACCTCGGCATCCACACCGTCCTCGTGCCCGCCCTCGCCGGAGCCCTCTCCGCCCTCGGCATGCTCCTCGCCGACCGCATCCGCGACTACTCCGCCGGAGCCCTCGGCCTCGCCAATCCGGACCAGGCCTTCCAGCACCTGGAACAGCAAGCCCAGGCCGAAATGCCTGGAGCCCAGCTCGAGCGTTTCGCTGACCTCCGCTATCTCGGCCAGAGCTACGAACTCACCGTCCCCTGGAACGCCAAATCACCAGCCCGCCCCTTCCATGCGCTCCACAAGAAGACTTACGGTTACTCCAACCCGCAACGCGAGATCGAGATCGTCACTCTCCGCGTCCGCGCCCGCATCGCCGTCCGCAAACCCCGCCTGCTCGACAAAACACCCGCCGACGCGACGCCTCCGCAAACCCGCCGCTTCTACGCCGGAGGCAAATGGGTGCGCGGCCCCGTCTATAACCGCGCCCAACTCAGCCAGGAGCCCGTCTCCGGGCCCGCCCTCGTCGTCGACTATGGCTCCACCACGCTCATCCCGCCTGGCTGGAACGTTCGGCGCGATCCCACTGGCATGCTTGTAGTTGAGCGCCACCAGCCCGTGTGATGTACTGAATGCGATGAAGCCTCACATATTGCTGCTGGCCCTGGCCCTGCCCTTGTGCGCGCAGGTGAAGTTCGCTCAGACCCCCGGCAAGATCGAAGTCGAGGTCAACGGCAAGCCGTTCACCACCTTCTTCGCGGGCGGCGACGCGCCCAAGCCCTACCTCGCGCCGCTCCGCTCGGCCGACGGCCTGGTCATCACCCGCCGCTACCCCATGGAAGCGGTAGCCGGAGAGACGAAGGACCACCCGCACCATCGCGGCCTCTGGTTTACCCACGGCGATATCAACGGCATCGATTTCTGGATGAACGAACCCGGAGCCAAAGGCCGCCACGGCACCATCAAACTCGACAAAATTGAAGCGGCCAAAGGCGGCAGGAAGCAGGGCACGATTCGAGCCACCTTCACCTGGATCGGCGACACCGGCACGCCGCTGCTGCGCGAAGACCGCACCATGACCTTTGTGGCCGACCCCGTCCTCCGCATCATCGACTTCGACGTCAACTTCACCGCGCTCGACAAGGCCACCTTCGGTGACACCAAGGAAGGCTTCTTCGCCATCCGCCTGCGCGACGAACTCTCAGAAACGCGCGGCACCGGCAAACTCGTCAGCTCCGACGGCAAGATGGGGATGAAACAGATCTGGGGCAAACAGTTCCCCTGGGTCGACTACTCCGGCACCCTGGAGGGCAAGAAGGTCGGCGTGGCCATCTTCGACGCACCTTCCAACATCCGCCACCCCACCTACTGGCACGCCCGCGACTACGGCCTCTTCGCCGCCAACCCCTTCGGCCTGCACGACTTCTACAACGACAAGACGAAGAACGGCAGCCATACCCTCGAGAAGGGCCAGTCGCTGCGCTTCCGCTACCGCGTCGTCATCCATCCCGGCGATACCGACGACGCCAAACTGGAAGGCGCGTACAGCGCCTGGACCAAGTCCCTTTCGAAGTAGCTTTCAACTGTCTGTGGAGCCATGTTCGGGCGGGGCGCTATGCTGGTCATGACCCGCCTGACATGGATCCGGAACGAAATCAACGCCTCAAAGTCGTCCTCATCGACACCCGTAACCCCTTGAATATCGGGGCCGTGGCCCGCGCCATGAGCAATTTCGGGTTCTTCGACCTGCGGCTCGTCCATCCCTACGAAGTCGCATTCCGCGAAGCCGTCAGCGCCGTCGGCGCCGCCCAGGTCATGAAGGACGCCCGTGTCTTCGAGACCGTCGCCGAAGCCGTAGCCGACTGCACCCTCGTCGTGGGAGCCACCGGCCTGGGCCACCGCCAACCCCAGCACCCCATGCATCGCCTGGAGAAGGGGGCCCGCCTGCTCCGCCGCCACATGACCGCCTCCAACGTCGCCCTCCTCTTCGGCAGCGAGAAGTTCGGCCTCGGCAACAGCGACGTCAGCCACTGCCACTGGCTCACCCACATCCCCACCCGGGCCCAGCACGACTCGATGAACCTCGCCCAGGCCGTCGCCGTCTGCCTCTATGAGCTCATCCGCCAGCCTTCCACCGCCCGCCATATGCCCGAGGCCGCCGAACTGGCGGAAGGTGAAGAGGTGGAACGGTTTACAGATCTCCTGGAGAATGTGCTACAGGCGTCGGAATACACCGATTACAGCATGGCGAAGAATGGACGGGACAAAACTCATCGTCTCGTGCGCCGCATGCATCTCCGAGTCAAGGACGCCGCCGTCCTCACCGGCATGCTCCGCCAGGTGCTGTGGAAGCTGAAGCATCCGCAAGGCTGATGCTACTCTGCCCCGCAGGGCCAATGTTACTCTGTAAAGTGCTATGACCAAGGTCGAGGTTAACTACGAGTTTACGGCCCCCTTCGAGGAGGCCTGGACCGGAGCGATCGAAAGGCTCCACGGCATCTACGGCATGCAGTTGATCCAGCTCGCACCCGGCCTGGATCGCCTCAAGGTCGGGTTCGACGCCTCACGCCTGAAAATCACCGACGTGGAAAGCCAGCTCCGCCAGGCCGGTCTGCCGCTGCGCCGCGTGGATTAGTGCAGGGCAGGCATGAACCGCATCCGCCTGCGCCAACCCTAGGAATCGGAGCGAGAGCATGCAGGAGTTTCTTCGCCTTTACACCGAATGGCACGGCGCCGGCCGTTTCCTGGTGGTTTGGCTCAGCATCACCTGCATTTTCTGGCTCATCAAGAATTTAGCCTTCCGCTACATCCGCCGCGCCGCCGCCCGCACGGAAACCAAAGTTGACGACCAGGTCGTAGCGGCCCTCGCGTGGCCCGTCCGGTTCTGGACCGTCCTCGCCGCTCTCATCACGGCCGTTCGCGATCTCGACGAACGCGACCTGCCCAAGTCCTTCCAGGAACTGATCTCCGGCGCGATGATCGTGCTGGTGGCGGTCTCCTTCACCATGGCCGCCTCCCGCGTCTCCGCCCTGCTCCTTCAGTACTACTTGAGTCGTAGCGGGTCGAGCCAACAGGTCACCACCCTCACCCGCACCGTCATTCGGGTCCTTTGGCTGATTCCGTCCGCCCTGTTGATTCTCAACATGCTGAAGATCAACCTGGCGCCGGCTCTGACAGCCTTGGGCGTGGGCGGTTTGGCGGTCAGTTTGGCCCTGCAGGGCACCCTCGCCAATCTGTTCTCAGGCTTTTACGTCAGCATGGCGGGCAACATCCATCGCGGAGACTTCATCCGGCTGGACAATGGGCAGGAGGGCTACGTCGAGGATATCCGCTGGCGCATCACCACCTTGCGTGCGCTCTCCAACAACCTCGTCATCATTCCCAACGCCAAGCTCGCTGAGGCCGTGGTCACCAACTTCACTTACCCCGAACCACGAATGTCGACATCTATAGTAGTCGGCGTCAGCTATTCCAGCGACATCGACCGTGTGTCGGAGATCCTCCTGGAGGAGGCGCGGGCCACCGTCGGGGAAGTCGACGGCCTGTTGCCGGAACCCGGCCCGGTGGTGCGCCTGAACCCGGGTTTCAGCCCTTCGTCGCTGGACTTCACCTTATCGGTTCACGTGGCCAAGTTCGAGCGCCAGTTCGCCGTGCAGGACGCCCTGCGGCGCCGTGTTTTCAAACGGTTCCAGAAGGAAGGGATCTCGATCCCCTACCCGGTGCAGACCCTGGATATCGCACCGGGCGTCCTGCGACGAGCTTTCAACCGCGAAGCTTAGGCGACAGCCTAGTTCAGCTTCTTGCCTGCTTTTTCGATGCCTTCGCCCGTCTTTTCCAGACCCTTGCCCACTGCACCGACACCCTTTTTGATCCCGCGGCCCGTCGCCTTGGCGGCATCCGTCGTGGCATCCGCCGTGGCGCCGGCTACTTCCTTGGTTTTGCGGCCGGTGGCTTTGGCGGCATCCGTGGTGGCATTGGTCGCTTTCTTGGCTCCGGAGGCGGTGGCATGTCCGGCGTCGGAGGTGGCGTCAGCCGTAGCTCCGGCTACTTCCTTGGTCTTGCGGCCGGTGGCTTTGGCGGCGTCGGTGGTGGCAGTGGCGGCTTTTTTGGTACCGGACGCGGTGGCGTGAGCGGCATCCGAGGTGGCATCAGCCGTGGCGCCCGCTACCTTCTTGGTGGTGCGTCCAGTGGCTTTAGCGGCGTCAGTTGTCGCGTTGGCTGTGGCCTTCGCTGCCTTTTCAGTGGCGGCTGCGCCTTTGACGAGGGGCCCGTCTTCTTTCTTCTTCTCCTGGGCGCCCAGGGAGAGAAAACAGGGTACAGCGGCGAGCGCGGAGAGAGCGAGGATGCGGCGAAACGTCATATCTATTTATGCCTTCAATACTTTCGAGTTGCAAGTGGCACGTTTGACAGTTGCGAGGTACAAAACCTATACTGGAGGTTCAGCCTGCAAGGGCTAGGGATATCTTTGTGCTTGAGCACGGGCCATCCCCGCCGAGCCCGCTGGGACACCCAAAGGTAGCAGAATGCCGAAGAGAACATTTCAGCCGAACAATTTTAAGCGTGCGAAGGCGCATGGCTTCCGAGCTCGCATGAAGACCAAGAACGGCCGCGCCGTGCTGGCCCGCCGCCGCGCCCGGGGCCGTCACAAGCTGACTGTCAGTGACGAACGCGCCATCCGCTACAACGAACGTTAATTCCAGTCGTCCTGACGGGACCCGACTGACTCTGCCCAAAAGCCGGCGGTTGTTGAAGTCGGTCGAGTTCCGGCAGGTATACGACAACGGATTCAAAGTACCCTGCCCTTGTTTCGTGGCCTTTTGCTGGAAGAGTTCGCAGCCGGATGGACCAAAGATCGGGTTCACGGCGCCTCGAGCACTGGGCAAAGCGACAGTTCGCAACCGAATGAAGCGCCGGGTCCGAGAGACAATTCGCCGCAGACTTCCCCTGATGGATGCGCACTGGCACATCGTGGTGAATCTGCGGCGTACGAGTTTGACCGCGCCCCAATCCCAACTGGACAGCGAAGTAGAGAAGGTATTTGCGCGATGCAACGCCTGATCCTTGCGCTGCTCTCCGGCTACAAAAGCTGGATATCCCCCTTGCTGCCCGCCGCCTGCCGATTTCATCCCACCTGTAGTGAATACATGATGCAAGCCGTTGGAAAGTATGGCGTCGCGCGTGGCGTGTGGATGGGCTTACGGCGGCTGGTTCGCTGTCATCCGTGGAACCCGGGCGGGTTGGATCCCGTAGTCTGAGCAGCAGCTGAGAAAGAGAGACGAATGGCCGACGATACCAACGGCGCTTCCAAGAAGCCGAGCACCGGAGAGAAAAAAGAACTCAGCATGGAGATGAGACTCCTGCTGGCGTTTGGCTTGATGGGGATAGTGCTGTTCGTCACGCAGTACCTGATGCCGAAGCAGGCTCCCAAGCCGCCGGAGAAGCAGCAGGTAGCGCAGACGGCTCAACCCGCGCCCGCGCAGAAGCCCGTCGAGCCGCCGGCCGCCGCAAAGACCACAGCAGCGCCCGCCAAGCCCGGCAAACCGGGCGACACCAAGGCTGTGGCAGCCCCTGCCACCGTCATTGGTGAAAAGGAAGAGCTGCACGTCGTCGAGACCGAGAACTACCGCATCGTCTTCACCAATCGCGGCGCCTGCGTCCATAGCTGGATCCTCAAGAAATACAAAGACATCCAGGGTAAGCCGGTGGAGCTCGTCAGCAGCACCGCGGCTCCCAAGGTGGGCTGGCCGTTCAGCTACATGTTCCTGGGCCAGAAGCCGGCCGTCGATCTCAACGGCGTTCTGTTCTCGGTGAAACAGCCGGATCCCTCCACCGTAGAGTTCGAGTACGCCGACGGCACCACCACCGCGAAAAAGTCTTTCCAGTTCGATCCCAAGACTTACAAGTCGGTCTTCCACTCCGATGTGACCAGCGGCGGCAAGGGCATCGCCCACCAGCTCGCATGGCGCGGCGGCTTCGGTGACCGCACGGTCCACAACGCTCCGGACATCCAGAAGAGCGTTCATTACGACGCCATCAAGTCCAAGCTGGTGGAAGAAGGCTCCGGTTCGGCCTCGAAGGGGCCTGTGACGGTCTCCGGGTCGTTCCACTTCGCCGGCATCGAGGATACGTTCTTCGCCGCCGTGGTCCTGCCCCAGCCGGGCACCACCACCGAGATGACCACCTGGCAGGACCATGTGGTGCCGGTGCTGGGCGCCGAGGAGAAACCGCACGTCGGCATCTCCATTGGCGGCAAGGACGTCAACGAAGCCATTCTGTTCGTCGGGCCCAAGGATACGGATGTCCTGCGCGCCACCGACAAGAACCTGGAAACGATGATCGACTGGGGCTGGTTCTGGTTTATCGCCAAGCCGCTCTTCCTCGCTCTCCACTGGGCCAACGACAACCTGACGAATAACTGGGGCTGGGCGATTGTCTTCGCCACCGTGATCATCAACCTGCTGATGCTGCCCATGCGCTTTTCGCAGCTGCGCAGCTCGCAGAAGATGGCCAAGCTCCAGCCCGAACTTCAAGCCATTCAGGCGCGCTATAAAGATGTGCCCATGAAGGATCCTCGCAAGCAGAAGCAAAACGAGGAGACCATGGCGCTCTACCAGAAGCACGGCATCAACCCGGTGGGCGGCTGCGTGCCGCTGCTGTTGCAGATGCCCTTCTTCATTGCTTTTTTTAAGGTATTGTCAGTGGCCATTGAACTGCGCGGCGCTCAATGGTTGTGGGTGACGGATCTCTCGCAGCCCGAGACGCTGCCGATCCGTATTTTGCCGGTGACGATGTTGATCACCCAGGTAGGCATGCAGAAGATGACGCCCGCGGCGGGCGCCGATCCCCAGCAGCAGAAGCTGATGATGTATATGATGCCTATCATGATGACTTTCATGTTCTACGGCGCGTCCAGTGGGCTGGTGTTATACTGGCTCACTGGCAACGTGGTAGGCATAGCTCAGCAATACTTCTTTAACAAAGCCGCGGCGAAGCCTGCGCCCGCCCAGGTCATTATTCCTAAGAAGAAATAGAAAGCAGCTACGGTTTGGCTCATGAGCAACCGGAATTACACAGTTGAAACGGTGGGCGATGATGTCGCCGACTTCCTGGACGCTGTCCTGGATGCCGCGGACTTCGACGTCGAATACGAGATCCTGGACGGCCATGAGGCGGGCAACTACTTTGAGAAGCCCACTCTCGTGGTTAAGTTCTCAGGGCCCGACCTCGAATTCCTGATGAACAACAAGGGCGAGTCGTTGCTCGCTCTGGAGCAGTTGACGCAGGAGGTCCTGAAAATGGCCCCTGACGAGCATGCTCTCCTGTGTTTTGACGCCAACGACTACCGGCTGCTGCGGCAGGAAGAGCTGCGCCTCAGCGCACTGACGGTGGCCGAACGCGTGCGTGAATCGAAGGTGCCTTACCGGTTCAACCCGATGAGCAGCCGCGAACGGCGGCTGATTCACCTCGCGATGCGCGACCAGACAGACCTGCGTAGCGAGAGTGCCGGCGTCGGGCCGGGCCGCCACGTAGTCATCTATCCGGCAGGCATGGCTTCCTTGCCCGATCCTCCTCCCATGGCGGCACTTCCGCCACGGCGCCCGGGTGGTCCTGGCGGTGATCGCCGCGGTGGCGATCGCGGCGGAGACCGGCGTGGCGGGGGCGGTGGCCGCGACCGCGATCGTGGACCACGGCGCGGACCGCGCCGCTAATCCTACAACTGTCGAGTGTCTACCCAGGATACGATTGTCGCCATCTCGACGCCGCCCGGCGCCGGTGGCCTCGGAGTCGTGCGCCTGTCCGGCGCCGAAGCGCGCCGTGTCGCCGAAGGACTCCTTCGCTTCCCGGCCGCACCCGAGTGGAAACCCTGGACCGCCTCCCTCGCTGAACTCCTGGACGAATCCGGCAACACCGTCGACCAGGTTGTCGTCACCTACTTCGCCGCGCCTCGCTCCTATACCGCCGAGGACGTCGTCGAGATTGCCTGCCACGGCTCACCGGTCGTCCTCCGCCACTGTGTAGCCCGCGCCCTCCAAGGGGGAGCCCGGCCAGCCGAACCCGGGGAGTTCACTCTCCGTGCTTACCTCAACGGCCGCATCGACTTACCCCAGGCCGAAGCCGTCCACGACCTCATCACCGCCACCACCCTCCACCAGGCCCGCATCGCCGCCCAGCAGATGGAAGGCTCCGTTTCCCGAGCCATTGCCCCGCTGAAAGCGCAACTAGTTGAGCTGATCGCCCTGCTGGAGGCCGGCATCGACTTCGCCGAGGACGATGTCAGCGTCGCCTCCAGCGACCACATCCTGGACCGCATCCGGCCGATCTCCGTCGGCCTCACCCGCCTGATCGAAAGCTTCCGCTTCGGCAAACTCGTCCACGACGGCCTGACCCTCGCCATCGCCGGCCGTCCCAACGTGGGCAAGAGCAGTCTTTTCAACGCCTTGCTTCAGCGTGACCGGGCCATCGTCACCAACATCCCGGGCACCACCCGCGACACGGTCTCCGAGACGTTCTCCCTGGAAGGCATCCCTGTCCGCCTGGTGGACACCGCCGGCATCCGCGCCAGCTCCGATGTCGTCGAGAAGCTCGGCATCGAGCGCAGCTTCCAGGCCATGGCCGATGCTGATATTACAATCGTGGTAATTGATCTCTCCGTC
This sequence comes from Paludibaculum fermentans, assembly GCF_015277775.1. Lineage (NCBI taxonomy): Bacteria > Pseudomonadati > Acidobacteriota > Terriglobia > Bryobacterales > Bryobacteraceae > Paludibaculum > Paludibaculum fermentans. The sequence continues at coordinate 6,533,025 of NZ_CP063849.1, read as the reverse complement.
GGAGTGGAGGAAGACGACCTCCAGTTGATGGAGCGGGCCGTTGAACAGGGCCTGCACCTGATCGTGGGGAACAAGTCGGACCTCCTCTGGGGTGCGTCGGATCTGCTGATGGTATCCGCAAAGACCGGAGACGGAATCGAGGAACTGCGACGTCGTCTCGTCGCCCTCATCGCCCCCGACGGCTTCGCCTCGCCTCAGTCCGGCCTCATTACCAGCCTGCGTCACGAACTACTTTTGAAGGAGAGCCTGGAGTCCCTGCAACGCACTGCAAATGCAGTGTCTTTCGGCCTCCCGCACGAGATGCTCCTGCTCGACTGCTACTCCGCCCTCCGCCCCCTCGACGCCCTCACCGGGGCCACCACCGCCGACGACATCCTCAACCACATCTTCTCGACGTTCTGCATCGGCAAATAACTCTTCTTGTAGTAATACTACAAGTGTTTACTCGGCGGCCTCGTCGAAGAACTTCTCCACCTCGCTCAGTCCGGTCGTAAACCGGTACGGCGGCAGCGAATCGAAGAACACCTGCCCATATCGGTTCCGCGTAATGCGGTTGTCCAGCAGAACCAGCACCCCCCGATCCGTCTTCGCCCGGATCAGCCGCCCAAACCCCTGCTTCAGCGCGATGGCCGCCTGCGGCACCTGATAGTCGTAGAACGGATTCCCGCCCGCCAGCTTGATCGCCCGCACTCTTGCTTCCACCACCGGATCGCTCGGCACGGCAAACGGCAACTTGTCGATGATCACGCACGACAGCGCCTCACCCTGCACATCCACTCCCTGCCAGAAGGACGACGTCGCAAACAGCACGCAATGCGGTGTCGACCGGAACTGCTCGATGAGCACTCGCTGAGGCGCATCCCCTTGCATCAGAACGGGATAGTCGAGATCCGGGGTCACCAGGTCGTGAATCAGCCGCATCTGCTGGTAGCTGGTGAACAGGACAAACGCCCGCCCGCGGCTGTGCCGCAGGATCACCCGCACCTCTTCGCCGGCCTGCCGCAGGAAATCCGAAGCCCGGACATCGGGCAGATGGTGCGGCACATACAGCAGAGCCTGCTTCTCATAGTCGAAGTGGCTGGGCACAATCAGCTCCCGAGCTCCATCCAGCCCCAGCCGCTCCCGCAGGTAATCGAACTTCTCCTCCACCGCCAGCGTGGCCGAGGTCAAGATGGCCGGCGACACCACGGCGAACAGCTTATCCCGCAATAGCCCGGACACGTCGATCGGCGTCGCCTGCAGGTACGTACCCCGTCCCCTCCGCTCAATCCAATAGACATTGCTGTGATCCTCACCTGACATCCACTGCTTCAGATTCCCCAGCAGCGTAATGGTCCGGCGGTGCAGCGGCACCAACTCCTCCGGAGCGTTCTTCACCAGCGACAGGTGCGCCGCCAGCAACTCCAGCACACTCAGGAAGTTGCCGAACTGCTCCTGATTCTGCGCCAGGAAACTCTGGTGCTCGTTGAAGCCCGACCGCCCCTCCTGCTGCGGAAACATGGCAAAGAACCGGTCGCCGTGATCCACCAGAAGCGTCAGGATCTGCTCCAGGTCGTGTGTGAAGAATTCCTTGCGCCGCGCCGTCGCCAGGATGTCCCGCCGCAGATCCTCCACCTGGTGCGACGAAATGGACAACCCGAAATACTGCCCGGCCACATCCTCCAACTCGTGCGCTTCGTCGAAGATCACCGCGGAGTAGTCCGGCAGGATGGCGGCGTGCTCCTCCTCCTTCACCGCCAGGTCGGCGAAGAAGAGGTGGTGGTTCACGATGATGATGTCGGACTCCATCGCCCGCTGGTGCATCAGCGTGATGAAGCAGCGCTCGAACGACGCGCACTTCTGGCCGGTACACAAGTCGCTGCGCGCATCGAGCTTTGACCATACCGAGGTCCCATCGGGCAGGTTCGGAATCGACGAGCGGTCGCCGCTCTCAGTCGTTTTCTCCCACTCACGGATGATCGCGAAGTCCGACACCTCTTCCAGCCCATTGAGGATCGGCTCGCGCTCGGCGTCATAGATCTTCTGCCGGCAGGCATAGTTGTTGCGGCCCTTCATGTAGCAGGCCTTGATGCCGTTCGGGAAGAACTGGTTGAGGAACGGGATGTCCTTGAAAAACAGCTGTTCCTGCAGGTTCTTGGTACCCGTGGAGACCACCACGCGCTTGCCGGAGAGAATGGCGGGAATCAGGTAAGCCAGCGTCTTGCCGGTACCCGTGCCAGCCTCGACAACCTGGTGGCGCTTGTCTTCCAGGGCCGACTCCACCGCCAGCGCCATATCCAACTGCCCCTTGCGGAACTCATAGTTGGGATGAGCCTGCGCAAGGGGGCCGTTGCGTGAGAAGAACTGGCGAATGGAGAAGGGACGGGCCAAAGTTACCGCTTCCAGTGTATGACGGCGTCCCGGAACGCTTCGAACAGACGCAGGTGTCCCGCGTCGCTTTCGTACAGATCCTCGGGATGCCACTGTACACCCAGCACGAACCCGCGCGCGGAGGGCAGTTCCAGCGCCTCAACATGTCCGTCTTCCGAGACCGCGGTCGCGATCAGCCCGTCGCCCAGCCGCGCCGCCGCCTGGTGGTGCCGCGAATTCACCTGGTATTCACAGCCCAGAATCCCGCGCAGCAGCGAGCCATCGGAGATCTTCACGCCGTGCATTACGCCCGTATGCTCTTCGCCAATATGCTGCAGCAACTTCCCGCCGCGCAGCACGTTCAGCACCTGCATGCCGCGGCAGATCGCGAACAACGGCATGCCCAGCTCGATCGCCTCGCCCGCCAGCCGCAGTTCCATTTCGTCCCGGGGTCCATCCGGACTCCGCGCCGCGATGTCATCCTGGCCATAGCGCCACGGCTCAATGTCCGAGCCGCCGGTCAGCATAAGCCCGGACAAGCCAGCCAGCGACGCCGGAGCCTCGGGCGTCAGGTTCACCGCTTCCAGCCCCACCGCCTGCAACGCGGCACGATAGGGGACGGCCTTCTGCTCAAGTCGATAGGTCAAACCAACACGAGGAGCCACTTTCCTATTCTCCCGAATTCGGAGCCCCTCGATCAGGGCGCCACACGAGAAGATTCCTGTTGCTTTTCACCCGCGCTGCCCCAAACAATCAGCGATAGCGCTTTGTCCGGCGCGCCCGGCCGAAGCATCAGGAGGAGCCATGAATACCTACGTAGTGAAAGCCGGCGACACACTCGCCAAGATCGCCGCCCAATTCGGAGTCGACGTCAAAGCCCTGGCCCAGGTGAATGCCATCAGGGATCCCAACAAGATCTCCGTCGGTAAATCGCTGGTCATCCCGAATCTGACCACCGACCTACAGGGCCTGGCGGTTGAGGCCAATGTCGCACACGAGCCCGTGATCGACCGCACCACCTTCCGCCTGCCCACCACCGAGTTCGCCAACGAGACCTCGGCCAAGGACCTGATCATGCTCCACTTCACGGCCAGTTCCAACGCCCAGAGCGTTTTCAACGCCTGGATGGCCCCCGTGAACGGCAAGCCCTATCGCGTCGCGACGGCTTATGTCGTCGATCGCGACGGCAAGATCTATGAGTTCTTCCCGCCCGAGAAGTGGGCCTGGCACCTGGGCATGACCGGCAACAATCCCAACTCCGTGAACGACCGCCGCGCCGTGGCCATCGAAATCGTGAACGTAGGCGGACTGCAGGAGGACGCGGCCAACAAGGATCAATTGAACTGGTGGCCGAACAACTACAAGACCCGCTGGTGCGCCAAGTCCGAGAAGGATCGTTACGTGAAATCGACCTACCGCGGCATCAACTACTTCGCGTCCTTCCCCAGCATCCAGGTAACGGCCGTCCACGACCTGGTCCACCACCTGGCCGACAAGTTCAGCATCGCCAAGACGTTGCCGCCGGCCGCCAAGCGGACGGAGTTCGACCCCGTGTTCTTCAGCGCTTACAAGGGCATCGCCTCGCACCAGAACTACCGTGCGGACAAGACCGATATGGGCCCGGCCTGGGATTGGTCGAGCCTCGGGATCTAGTAGTTCTTCTGCCGCTCGAAGCGGGCCCGCTGCGCCCGGCCCATGGCTTTGACTCCGGCCAGCGCCGGGTCCTGCTTCGACAGCGTCTCCAGATTCGACGCGACTTTTTCGATCGCCCGCGCCACGTCGCGCACGTCCTCTTCCTCGCCGATCAGGCAGAACTGGAAGAGCCAGATGGACTCATCGTAGGCGGCGCGCTCCGACACCGGGCAGTGGTCCTGCGAGTAGTCGACCGGAGTCTCGCGCTCGTACGCCAATTGCGGGCACTTCTTCGGCGTCGCGTAGAAAAGATCGCTCTTGTAGACCGCCTCGTAGAAACGGCCGTCGCAGGGGATCCCTTCTTTTTCCAGGGCGGCGACGAACAGGTCGCGATGGGGCGCCGGCTGCCCCGGCTCGGGCCGGTACTGCAGCACATAGCAGTAGTTTGTCGGCGCAGTGATCCCCGGTTGTTCCGGCAGCACCCGAATCCCAGGCACACCCTGCAGCAGCGACCCCAGCAAATGCGCGCGTTCGGCGCGCAAGGCCCGCAACGCCGGCAGCGTCTCCAACTGCCCGATCAGCAGCGCGATCTGCAGGTCCGTCATGCGGTAGTTCAACCCCAGCAGGCGCTGGCCAAACTTATCCGTGAGGCTGGCGCGGCCACAATTGACCACGGTCTGCATCGCCTCGTAGTACTCCAGGCTGTTCGTGGTGAGCATCCCGCCTTCGCCGGCGGTCATCAGTTTGCTCTCCTGCAGGCTGAACGAACCCATGTCGCCGATGGAGCCGGCGCCCTTTCCGTGGTAAGCGCCGCCATGCGCGTGGGCCGCGTCCTCAATCACCTTCAGATTGTGGAAGTGCGCCAGCGTCATCAGGTCACCCATCTCGGTGAACCGCATGGCCAGATGGACCGGGATGATCGCCTTCGTGCGCGGCGTGATCGCCTGCCGCACCGACTCCACGCACAGACAGTAGGTATCAGGGTCGATGTCGGCGAACACGGGCACCGCGCCCATGGCCAGAACCGCCGTCGCCGTGCCGTCCCAGGTGTAGGCGGGCACGATCACTTCATCGCCGAAGCCAACACCCGCCGCCTGCAGCGCGATGGACAAGGAAACCGTGCCGTTCGCGACAGGCAGCGCGTACTCGGCGCCGTGCATGGCCGCGAAGTCCTTGCAGAAGCCGGAAGCCAGAGCCGTGGGCAGGGGATATCCACCCCAATGGCGGCTCTCCACCGTGCGGACAATGCGCGCGATGTCGGAAGGCTGGTATTGGGGCCAGGGAGCGAAGGGTTTGCGGCGGACCGGGTCGCCGCCAAGGATGGCGAGTTGGCTCATGTGGACTTCCTTCTGCGGGCAGGAGCATTATTGAACGCTCTATAAAAAAGTTGAATCACTATTTCACTTTTTCAATAAGCTTACGATATATTGAGCTGTGTAGCAATGGGTGGAGCCGGTCTCCTGGAGAGAAAAATCCAGCTATGGTCCAGGCTTGGGTCCGCCTCTCTTGAGTGTCTCTCCAGCCTGGAATTTGTCCACCAGTTTCGTCCCCATTCGGGAGGGTTGCATGCGGTTTTTGTTGATTGCGTTGAGCGCGGCCTTGGCCTGGGGAGCTGAACCCGTCAAGCTGACGCCTACCCCGCAGAAGTTCCGGACCTTCCATGCCGTCGGCGCCGCCGAAGCGCCCGCTGCCTTGAAGACCCCGGCCCTGAAAGCGCCCCTCGAGGGCGTGACGGACCTCGCCACCGCCACCGACGGAGCCGTCTGGTACGGCACGCCGCAAGGCCTCGTCCGCTGGGACGCAGCCGCCGGCCCGCGCGACCGCTACCAGTACTTTGCCGGCCAGCGCTATCTGCCCTCCGATACAGTCGAGCGCGTCGTCCCCGACACCCAGGGCGGCGTCTGGGTCCGCACCCCGGCCGGTATCGCCCACATCGAACTCCGCCGCATGACGCTGCTGCAGAAGGCCGCTCTCTTTGAAGAACGCATCCGCCAGCGCCACGACCGTCACGGCATGGTCTCGCCCTCCCGCCTGACGGTGCCCGGCGACCTCAAGAGCAGCCGCACCCGCGACGACGACAACGACGGCCTGTGGACCGGCATCTACGCCGCGGCCGAGTGCTACCGTTTCGCGGTCACCGGCTCGGCCGAAGCCCAGGCGCGCGCAAAGAAGGCCATCGAAGCCATGCTGTTCCTGGAACAGGTGGCGGGCTCGCGCGGCTTCCCGGCCCGCTCGTACATCGAGAAGGGTGAACCCATGCCCACCGACGGGGAATGGCACTGGACGGACGACGGCAAGTATTACTGGAAGGGCGACACCAGCTCCGACGAGATCGTCGGCCACATGTACGCCTACGCCATCGCCTACGACCTGCTGCCCGATCCGGCCCTGAAGAAGCGCATCGCGGCCACCACCCGCCGCATCATGGATCACATCCTGGCCAACGGCTACTACCTGATCGACCTCGACGGCAAGCCGACGCGCTGGGGCAAGTGGTCCCGCCAGTACTTCGACGAAGCGCCCGGCGACTCGGCCCTGAACAGCCTGGAACTGCTGAGCTTCCTCAAGACCGCCGCCCACATCACCGGCGACGCGAAGTACGAGCGCGAATACCGCAAGGCGGCCATCGACCTGAAGTACGCCGAGCAGACGGCCCGTTACCGCGAACTCCACGAGGAGATCAATTACTCCGACGAGGAGCTGGCGATGCTGCCGTTCTACTGCCTGTTCCTCTATGAGAAGGACGCGGCGCTCCTCGACAAGTACTACCGGCCGGCGCTCGACCAGTGGTGGGCCAACATCCAGCGCGAGGACAATCCCCTGTGGACCCTCATCTACCTGATGGGCCGCCCCCAGGGGACAGTGGATCTGCACGGCGCCGTGCGCACGCTCTACCGCCAGCCCATCGACCTCATCACCTGGTCAGTAAAGAACTCGCATCGCGCCGACGTCGTCATGAGCGGCACCAAAGACCGTTTCCAGAAGCCCGAAGCCGCCACCTTGCTGCCGCCGGATGAACGTCCTGTGATGAAGTGGAACGCGAATCCGTTCATCATCGATTCCAATAGCGCGGGTCACGGCGAGGACGACGGCGCCGCGTTCCTGCTGCCTTACTGGTTTGGCCGCTATCAGAAGCTGTTCGCCGGGGAGTAATCGCCATGCGGTTGTCTAGTTCGTTGCTGCTGCTGGCCGCTGTCTCGCAGGCCGCGCAGGTGTGGACCGTCCGTGTAGAGGAGCCTACCGGGCTCTACCGCCGGACCAATGAAGCGGTGGCCGTTCCTCTGGCCAAGCTCGGCGGGCACACCGCGGGCTTCACCGTCACGAATGCCGAGGGCAAGGAGCTCCCCTGGCAGGTCAGCGCCGGGCAACTGCTCTTTCCTGCTTCGTTGATCCCGGGAGAACTTCCGGTCTACAGCGTGTCGTGCTGCGACGCGAAGCCCTCCACGCCCTTCGTGAATCCCATCCTCCTGCGCCGCCTGGGCCTGAACCGCGTCGAGTTCGGCAACGCCTTCTTCCGTGCCGTCATCGACCTCAAGGCGGCGGCCATCGTGGAAGCCTATACGCTGCGAGCCGGTCCGCAGAAGTCCCTGAACCTGGTCGAAACCACGCCGGAAGGCGGCGAAGCCCTGAAAGGCGACGTCCACGAAACCACCCCCGAAGCCGAGCGTTTCTCCCCGGCCCCCGTCACCGGAGTCGGAGGCCAGAACACCGGCTGGACCACACTGGGCGGGCAGGGCAGTTTCACCTCTGTGGAACTCCTGGAAGCCGGTCCCCTGCGCGGCCGCCTCAAGCTGACCCGCGCCAACGAAGCCTGGGAGATCACCTGGACCTCCGGCAACGCCTGGTTCCGCTGGAAAGCCGCGCGCGGCTTCCGGTTCGCCGCCATCTCGGCCACCCCGTACGTCCCCTTCGACCGCTGCAAGGACGGCTCCGAGTACGAGTTTCCCGGCGGACCCGGTGAGGAGGAGCCCCTGCCGCGCGACGTCGGTCCGCGCAACTGGCCCACTCTGCCGGGCGGCCACATGGTCTACTACCAGGGCGCCGAGAACTATGGAGCCCTGGGCATCGTCGCGCTCGATTCCACCCTCCGCTGGACCGGAGCCGGCACCCGCCGCTTCGAGGCCCGCAAGCCAGAAGGCGCCACGGAAATCGCGGTGACGTTCCCGGAGTGGCAGGGCTCCATGACCGCCGTCGCGGCCCGCCAGGAGAACCGCATGCTGCGCCAGCCCCTGCTGGTGCACGTGAGCCCGGCCACCTCCACCGCCGTCGCCATCCAGGAGCCGGCCGAGCGCCTGGCCGCCGCGACCGTCGGCGCCGGCCCCACTACTGCATTCCAGCAGGACGCCCTCCCCCTGGACGGAGCCTGGCAACTCGCGTTCGTCGAGAAGGGCGAGGGTCCGCCTGCCTCCGGCTGGAAGACCGTTCAGGTGCCCGGTTCCGTCCACGTCCAGTGGCTCGACCCGTCGAAGATCTACAGCCGCGACGCCGAATGGGTCAGCTACAAGGAGTGGTGGTACAAACGCACCTTCACCGTACCTGAGCGCTTCCAGGGCAAACGCCTGCGGCTCCAGTTCGAGGCCACCGACTACTACGCCGACACCTACCTGAACGGCGCCTACATTGGCCGTCACGAAGGCTACATCGATCCCTATGAGTTCGATGTGACGGAGCAGGCGCGCCCCGGGCAGAACGAAATCCTGGTCCGCGTCTGGACGCCGGTCGACTACTACTGGAAGCACCGTCCCTACACGATCAAGGGCGCGTACGGAGCCGTCGACCAGAAGCCCGACGACATCACGGCCCTGGGCATCACGCGTAGCGTCCGCCTGGCGGCCTCGACCGAGGCCCAGATCCGCGACGTCGCCGTGGATACCCGTCTGAAGGGCGCGGCGGCCGAGGTGAGCGTCCAGTTGGAGGCCGCGGCCGTCGATCGCGGTTACACCTGGGAACTGACCTTGTCGCCGCGCAATTTCCCCGGCGCCGGACGCATTCAGGTGAAAGCCGCGGCCCGCACGAAGCAGACCTTGACCATCCCCGTCGCCCAGCCGCAGCTCTGGTGGACCCGCGATCACGGCAAGCCGAATCTCTACACCCTCGACGTCCGCCTGCTCGATGCCAGCGGCCGTGCCGTCGATGGCCAGAGCCTGGCCGTGGGCATCCGCGAGATCGAGAAGATCGGCTGGGACTTCTACCTGAACGGCAAGCGGCTGTTCATCCGCGGCACGAATTACTACTACCACCTGTACATGTCCGAGATGGACCGCGCGAAGTACGAGCGCGACGTCAAGCTGATGGCCGGCATGAACATCAACATGATCCGGCTGCACTGCCACTTCAGCAACCGCGAGTTCTACGACCTGGCGGACGAATACGGCCTGCTCATCTGGCAGGACTTCCTGGAAGCCTGGTATCCGCACGACCGCGGCTTCGCGCAGCGCGCCGCCATGCTCTACGACAACCACGTCCGCTACGCGCGCAACCACCCCAGCATCGCCCTGTGGGCCACCAGCGATGAAGAGGACTTCGAGAACTACCGCGAGATCACCAAGCACCTCTACCCGCGCCCTTCCACTCTCGACCCCCAACGCCGCGCCGTCATCCGCTCCACCGGCCGCTTTGGCGACTCGCATGTCTATCACGGCTGGTACAACGGCACGCTCTGGGAGTACACACAGATGCAGGAGCAGTTCGTCTCCGAGCTCGGCGCCACCAGCCTGCCGAACTATGAGACGCTCATCCAGTTCATGCCCAACCAGTGGCCCATCAAGGATCACGAGGACGAGTGGATCTGGCGCCGCCTGCAGATCCCGCAGGCCATGAAAGCCTGGGGCGATCCCGGAGCCCTCTCGCTGAAAGAGTACATCCCCCAGACGCAGGCCTACGTCGCGCGCCTCTTCCAGATCGCGCTGGAGCGCATGCGCCGCCGCAAGAACGAAGGCGCGGGCGGCGTCCTCCACTTCCACGCCATCGACATCTGGCCCTCCGTCACCATGGCCGCCATCGACTTCAACCGCGTCCCCACCAAGGTCTACGACACCGTCCGCCGCAGCTTCGAACCCGTCGCCGCGCTCTTCGAATACGATCGCGACCAGTGGAAGCCCGGCGAAACCGTCCGTTGCGGCCTGTGGGCCGTGAACGACCGCTGGACCGCCGTGCCCGGCGCGAAGCTGCGCTGGCGCTTTGCAGGGAAAACCGGAGAGTATCCCGTGTCCCTCGCCGCCGACTCTGTCATCCGCCTCGGTGCGGCGGAGTTCACCGCCCCCGCCAAACCGGGCCCCTACGAATTGAAGGCGGAGATCGTCGATTCCGCCGGCAAGGTCATCTCCGAAAACGTGTTTGAGTTCGCGGTAGCGCCGTGAACGAAAGGGATTGAATGAGATCACTGTTCCTGTGCATCCTCGCGCTCAGCGCGGCGGCCGAGCCGTTGACCGTCGGCAAGTTCGCCGCCGAGACCCGAACCTTCTACGGCAAGGCGCAAGGCCTGCCCGCCGATGACGTACTCTCGGTGCGCGTCGATGCCGCCGGAGCCGTCTCGGTCTTCACCAGCGCCGGCGCGGTGACCCTCAGTAACGGCAAATGGGCCGCCTCCCAACAGAAGGCGCCTGCTTCTCCGAATACCGCCCGAGCTAAGGATGGACGCGTCGCCGAGGCCCGCGCCGATGGCCTCTACCTCAAGACCAGCGCCGGCCCCTGGCAGCGCCTCTTCCCGAGAACCGCTACCCAGAGCTGGGCGCCCGTCGATGTCCGCGGCGTTGCCTTCGATTCGAAAGACCGCCTGTGGTTCGCCGGCCCGCAAGGCGCCGGAGTCCTGGACGGCACCACCTGGACCCTCTATACCGGCCGCGAGGGCTTGCCCTACGACGACTTCACCACCGTCGCCGCCGGTGAGAATGGCGTGGTCTGGTTCGGCACGCACAAGGGCGCCATCCGCTTCGACGGCCAGGTGTGGGAGTACCGCCAGGGCCTGCGCTGGCTGCCCAACGACGACGTCCGCGCCATCGCGGTGAACACCAACGGAGACGCCTGGATCGCCACCCCCAAGGGTCTCACCGTCATCGAGCGCAAGCCCATGACCCTCGCCGAGAAGGCGCGCATCTTCGAATCAGAGATCGACAAGCGCCACCGCCGCACGCCCTACGGCTATGTCCATCCTGTCGTCCTGAAACAGCCCGGCGACCTCAGCGCATGGACCCAGACCGATAGCGACAACGATGGCCTGTGGACCTCCATGTACGGCGCGGGCGAATGCTTTGCCTTTGGAGCCACGGGTAGTCCCGACGCCGCCCGCCGCGCCAAGGCCGCTTTCGAGGCCCTGCGCTTCCTCGGCACAGTCACCCAGGGCGGCGACCATCCGGCCCCCAGGGGCTTCGTGGCGCGCTCCATCCTGCCCGTCAGCGGCCCAGATCCGAACCTGCACGATTCACCCGAACACGACCTGCGGAACCAGCAGACCCGCGACAAGCGCTGGAAGGTGATCACCCCGCGCTGGCCCAAAAGCGCCGACGGCCAGTGGTACTGGAAAACCGACACCAGCTCCGATGAGCTCGACGGCCACTACTTCTTCTACGCCCTCTACTACGACCTGGTGGCCAAAACCGACGCTGAGAAGCAGCGCGTTCGCGACCATGTCGCCGCCTTGACCGATCATCTGGTGCAGCACAACTTCCAACTCGTCGACCACGACGGCAAGCCCACCCGCTGGTCCATCTTCAACCCCGAGGAGATCAACAACAACCGCGACTGGTGGCAGGAGCGCGGCATGAACTCGCTCAGCATCCTCGCCTATCTCAAGGTCGCCTCACACATCACCGGCGACGCGAAGTATGAGAAGGCCTCCCGCTACCTCATCGGGCAGCATGCCTACGACATGAACGTCCTCATCACCAAGACGCACCTGGGCATGGGCGCCGGCAACCAGAGCGACGACGAGATGATCTTCATGAACTTCTACAGCCTGCTGAAGTACGAGACCGATCCCGACCTGCGCCAGAAGCTGCTGCTGTCCTTCCGCAACCATTGGGAGAACGAAGTGCCGGAGCTCAATCCCGTCTTCAACTTCCTCTACGCGGCCGTTGCGGCGGGCCAGAAGTACAGCGATGCCTACGGCATAAAGGACCTCTCCCCCACCGGCGACTGGCAGGCTGAGAGCGTCGACACGCTGAAGCGGCTACCCCTCGACCGTGTCGACTGGCGCGTCTCCAACAGCCAGCGCAAGGACATCATCCACCTGGCGGAGCCGGTTCGCGACGAAGGCAAGCGCGCGACAGGCTATCGCGTCAACGGCAGAGTCCTGCCCATCGACGAACGTTACGTCGGCCACTGGAACCACGATCCGTGGACCCTCGACCAGGGCTGCGGCGGCCGTTCTCTCGGCGATGGCGGCGTCTACCTGCTGCCCTACTACATGGGCCTCTATCACGGCTTCATCCGGGAGTAATCAATGACCACGAAACTGACCGTCCTCGCGCTGCTGGCCGGCGCGGCCTTTGCGGCGGAGCCCGCCTTCCAGCAGCAGTTCATCTTCGCGCCCCAGAAGCTGCACGCCCATTCGTCCTCCATCGTCGAACTGGCCGACGGCCGCCTGATGACCTGCTGGTACATCGGCTCCGGCGAGCGCACGGCCGACGACGTGAAGGTGCAGGCCGCCTTCCTGAAGAAGGGTGCGAAGGAGTGGGACGCTCCCTTCACGCTCGACGACACGCCCGGCTTCCCCGATACCAACCCCCTCCTGTTCGTCGACAGCAAACAGCGCCTCTGGTTCCTCTGGACCGCGATCCTCGACAACCGCTGGGAGACCGCGCTACTCAAACTGCGCATCTCGGAGCCCGCCTTACGCGCGCCCATGCCCAAGTGGTCGCTCTCTGACAACGTCCTGCTCATCCCCGAGGGCTTCGCCGGCAAGGTCAGCCCCAGGCTCCGCGAACTGGTGGAGCCCGTTACCGTCCAGCGCGACCGCAACGAGGCCTTCACGGCCATCGTCCGCTCCACAGACAAGCTGCTGAACCGGCTCGGCTGGATGCCGCGCATTCACCCTCTGGAACTGCCCTCGGGCCGCGTCCTCCTCCCGCTCTACTCAGACACCTACAACCTGTCACTGGTGGCGATCACGGACGATGGCGGCAAGACCTGGCGTCCCAGTGAACCCCTGGTCAGCCTCGGCGGAGTCCAGCCGTCGCTGGTGAGGAAGAAGGACGGCACGGTGGTGGCGTACATGCGTGACAACGGCCCGCCGCCGCAGCGCGTGCTGGTGAGTGAATCCAGGGACGACGGAGTGAACTGGAGCGCCGTCACCGACTCCGAGATCCCCAACCCCGGCTCCAGCGTCGAAGTCATCGCGTTGAAGACCGGCGAATGGGTGATGGTCCTGAACGACACCGAAAAGGGCCGCAATCGCATCTCAGTCTGGATGTCGCCGGACGAAGGCAGAACCTGGCCGTGGAAGAAAAGCCTGGAGAACACGGAAACCGGCGGCTACTCTTACCCTTCCGTCATTCAGACACGCGACGGAAAGGTCCACGCCACCTACAGCTTCACCGGCCCGCACGCCAAGGGCGAGAAGGAACTGCAGACAATCAAGCACGTTGCATTCGACAAAGACTGGGTGAAGAAGTAAAGGCCCGTCTGCCGGAGAGGCCCGTCACGCCGTGGACGCCGGGTCTCCGCCCAGCACATCTCCATAGCCGCACAGCCGGATGCCCAGCCGTTCCACCGCCGCGGTGACCCGCGGGTCGACCAGCGCTCGCAACTCCGCTTCCCGGCTCTCCTTGAGCCTGGTGCGCGCGGCCCGCAGTTCGTCCGTGCAGAAGCCCGGATGGACCATGAACTCGGTCGACCCCTCCGGCAGGTTCTCCAGCAGGTGGACGACATCTTCCGCGTGAAAGCGGCCCGTGATCTGGAAGCCGGCAAACCAGTCCGTTGTCCTGCACCCGTGCTTCGCCAGCTTCTTATGGAATTGTCCGCGCACTGAGCCGAACATGCGGCTGATGGCGCGCTTAGGCAGCGGCACGGCGGACGGCGAACCCGTGATCGGCAGGTCGAAAGGACGCCGCACCCAACGCACGCCAAACTCCTCCGACAGGCGGACCACGGCGTCCAGGACCGGCGGGAAGAGATGCGTGTGCTTGTGGGTATCCAGATGCGTGGGCCGCACACCCGCGTCGAGGATCTTCACCATCTGCGCACGCAATTCGTCGTAGACGCGGATCTCTCGCAGCACCACGGCCTTCATCAGTTGCGAGACGGTTTTGGGAAAACTGCGCCGCGGGGCCAGCAGCGACTCTCCGCCCACCAGCACCAGGTGCACCCCGATGTCGAGGCTGGGCACTTCGCCCGCCAGCCGCACGGCGTCCTCAAAGGCCGCGCCGTTCGCCATCAGCGTCGTCGAGGTGAGAATGCCCTTGGTATGGGCCTCCACGATGCCCGCATTGACGTCGCGGGTGAAGCCGAAATCATCGGCGTTGACGGCGAGAAGTCTAGGGCCCATCAGAACAGCTTCAGTTGAATGGTGAGGAACTTCTTCGGGTTCGCCCGGAAGTCCTTCATCATGGCCTGGATCTCCGCCGTGGTGGCGGTCAGGTTCTGGTACAGCGCCGGATTCACCATCAACTGCCCAATCGTCCCGCGGCCCGAATTCACGCTGTCGATCGTGTTGTTGATCTTGTCCAGGGTCGCCACCAGCTTGTTGTGCAGCGCCTCGTCCTTCAACAGCTTGCCGGCCGTGCCCTTGCCTGCGTTCAGGTCCGAGAGCATCACGTGGAGGTCCGCCGTCGATTTCTTCAACTCGTCGAACAGGGCCGGGTCCTTCAGCAGCTTGCCGGCTGTGCCCTCGCCCCGCTCCAGGCCCGCCACCAGATTGTCCATACGGGTGAGCGTCTGGCGCAGATCGTTGTAGAGCCCTTCGTCGTAGAGCAGGTGGCCAATGGTACCCTTGCCCTCGCTCATGGCCTTCGTGATCTTCTGGGCGTCGCCCATGATCCCGTTCACCTTGTCGTAGATCTCGGAATCATACAGCAGCTTGCCGATGCTGCCCTTGCCCGATTCCACCTGGGAGACGACCTTGTCGATGCGCTTCAGGATCGACTGCACGGAATCCAGCAGCGGCATCGCCGACTGCATGATCTCCAGGAAGTCCTTCTCGTCCCGCGCCTTCAGTTCGCTGCCCGGCTTCACCGGCACTGGGCTCGAGCCACGCCTGATGTTCAGGAACTTCGCGCCCAGCACGTTCTCCGCACTGAAGCCCACGATCGAATCGTCCGGAATCATCGCCATGAACCGCTGGTCGATGGCCATGGTCATCCGGATCGCACGGTCGTTGTTCTTGTCACCCGTCAGGTCGATCTTCTTGAGCTTGCCGATGAGAATGCCGTTCAGCCGGATAGCCGCGCCTTCGCTCATCGCGCCCGAATCCTGCATGAAGGTGTACAGCGATGCCTTCTCTTCGAACGGATTATCCGCACCCGTCATCAGGAAGATCAGGACAGCCAACAGCACCAGGGCAATCAACGACATGATGCCCACCCTCAGCTGTGACCAGGCAACTTTATTGGACGCCGGCATTCCTCCTCCTTAGCTTCCCACGAAAGCAGCCCACGGCTCAGCGGCTGGCGAACTTGGCGACATAGGGATCCTGGCAGCAGTCGAATTCAAGCGAAGCCCCCAAAAATGCAATGGCCCCCTCCTTCATCACCATGTAGCGGGTCCGGGTGGAATCTCCGTTCGCGCCCACGGGCCGCAGCCCGCCACCTTTTTCGTTATATCGGTACCGTTCCAGGATTTCTCCATCCTGGTGGCGATGCGTCACAATCACCGTCGTCGCACCCCGCACGTCTCTCCCTTTTACGATCAGCGCGATGATGTTGTTCGCCGTAATCGGGTCGAGGCCCGCCGTCGGCGAATCGTACAGCAGCAGCTCAGGTTGCGTCACAATCGCGCGCGCAATCCCGACACGCCGCCGCATGCCGCCCGAAAGCTCGCTGGGAAACTTGTCCAGGGTGTGCCCCAGCTCCACGAACTCCAACGATTGCTCCACTTTAGGCCGAATCTGCTCCGGCGGAACCTGCAGCAGCCTCTGGTTGACCAACGGATACCCGACGTTTTCCTCAATCGTGAAGGAATCGAACAGCCCGCCCTCCTGGAACAGGACCCCGATCCGGCTGCGGACGTCGAACCAGTCGCGTTCCGGCAGCCGCGTCACATCCTGCCCAAACAGGTGGATCCGGCCCGAGGTGGCAGGCAGCAGCCCCAGGGCCAGCTTCAGCAGCAGCGTCTTGCCGCTGCCGGCCGCCCCATGAATGATCAGGGTCTCTCCGCGCATCAGCTCGAAGCTGACGTGGCGCAGGGCCAGATTGTCGTCGAAGCCGAAGCTGACGTCGTCAAAAACCAGGATCGGCGCTTCCTGTGGCGTGCTCATAGGGTCGTCACATCGAAACGAAGATCCGGCCGATGATGAAGGTCAGCACCACCACCCACACCGACGCCACCACCACGGCTTGTGTCGTCGCGCGGCCTACGCCCTGTGTTCCACCCGTCGTGCGCATGCCATAGAAACAGCCCACCAGCGAGAGGACAATCGCGAAAATGAACGGTTTGAGCAGGCCCTGGCCGATGTCGTCATACCCCAGCGCGCGCCACGCCGTGTTCCAGTACTGCGCGCCAGTGGTCAGCGGCAGCATGACGCAGGCGACGATGTAGCCGCCCACCAGCCCCACGAAGTCCGCCAGCACAGTGAGCAGCGGCAGGACCACCGCGGTCGCGATCAAACGCGGCTTCACCAGCTTCATCACCGGGTCGGTGCCCAACGCCCGCATGGCGTCGATCTGCTCGGTCACCTTCATCGACCCCAGCTCGCTGGCCATGCCCGAGGAATTGCGCCCGGCCACCATCAGCGCGGTCAGCACCGGTCCCATCTCGCGCACCAGGGTGATGGCGACAATCATGCCTACCTGGCTGGTCGCACCGTAGGTCTGCAAGGCGCGGGACATCTGCAGGGCCATGACGGCGCCGCTGAAGAATCCGGTGAGGATGACGACCGGCAGGCTGCCGACGCCAATGAGGTCCATCTGCGTGAAAACATCGTCCCAGTAGTACGGCTTTCGGACGATGCCGCGCGAGGCGCGCGCCGACAACTGGACGAACTCCTGGAATGTAAGGACAGGAGCTTTCAGGAATTCCAGCAAAGCGCAGCGATCCCCTTGAAATCTGATGCTACCATACGGGGCGTGAACGGCTCTTTCTGTAACAATTGGAAAAGGATATGAAGGGTCTCACCGACATCGACGGCATCCTCGTCGGGCACGCTTCCGACTACGAAGCGCTCACCGGTTGCACCGTCATTCTCTGCGAACAAGGGGCGGTCGCCGGCTACGATATCCGTGGCGGAGCCTCGGGTACCGAAGAGGCCGAAGTGATGAGCCCGTTCCACATAGCGCCCGTCGTTCATGCCGTCGTACTGGCCGGCGGCAGCGCCTTCGGCCTCGAAGCCGCCAGCGGAGTCCGCCGTTTCCTCGAGCACAAAGGCGTCGGCTTCCCCACCGGAGCCGCCATCGTCCCCATCGTGCCGGCCGCGATTCTCTACGACCTCGGCATAGGAAAGGCGAATATCCGCCCCACCCGGGAAATGGGCGAAGCCGCCGCCTCCGCCGCGACTGCTGACGCTGTCAAAGAGGGCAACCTCGGGGCCGGCACCGGCGCGACCATCGGCAAGGCCCTTGGCATGAAGAACGCCATGAAAGGCGGCCTGGGCTCCGCCACCGTTAATCTGCCAAATGGCGTCAAGGTTTCCGCCCTGGTAGCCGTCAACGCCCTGGGCGACGTCGTCGACCCCGCCACCGGCCGGATCTTGGCCGGAGCCCGCAAGCAGCCCGGGTCGCGCGAATTCGCCGGTTCTTCGGCCCTCATGAAACAGCTTGGCCCCACCGGCGGACTCAGCCGCGGGAACACAACTTTGGCCGTGGTCGCTACCAATGCGAAGTTCACCAAAGTGGAATCGACGGCCATCGCGCGCCACGCTCACCACGGGTTGGTGAAGGCGATTTCGCCAGTCCACACATCGATGGACGGCGATATGACGATATGTCTTTCCTACGGGAAATTGACAGCCTCGGTTGACGCAGTCAGTGTCGCCGCCGCGGAAGCGGTGGCCGAGGCGATCGTGCGCGCCGTCAAGGCGGCAAAATCCATAGGCGGCGTGCCCGGTCTGGCTGGCTAATTAAATGCGTAAACTACTGATACTTCTCCTATTAGCAGCGCTCGGCGCGCAGGCGGCCACACCGCCCATCTACTATCTCCTGTGGTTCGACACCGAAGATTACGTCGAGCCGGCCGCGGACGATGCCGCCCTCCGCATCGCCCAGGAGCTCACCAAACGAGGCATCAAAGCCACTTTCAAAGTCGTCGGCGAGAAAGCCCGAGTGCTGGAACAACGAAATCGCACAGATGTCGTAGCTGCCCTCAAACTGCACGACATCGGCTACCACTCCAACTACCACAGCATCCATCCCGCTTCCGCCGAGTATATGGCCGGCAAGGGAATGATGGATGGCGAGCAGGAGTTCGCCATGCGGGAACTCTCCGGTTTTCAAGCGGTTGAGAAGGTGTTCGGAATGCGGCCCAGTTGCTACGGCCAGCCCGGCAACTCGTGGGCGCCGCAGGCGAACAAGATTTTGCGGCAGTGGGGCACCCGCGTCTACATGGACGAGGGCGGCCAGGTGGGCTACGAGCAGCAGCCGTTCTGGTACGGGTCGCTGCTCTACATTTTCGGCCTCGGTCCCAACACCATGCGCGCGAACCTCGACAAACCGGAGCTTTTACCGGACGCTTACCGTGCATTTGACCGCGCGGTCGACCGTCTCCGTGCGACCGGCGGCACGATCCAGACCTACTACCACCCCACCGAGTTCGTCACCACCGAGTTTTGGGACGGCGTGAATCTCCGTCGCGGCGCCAACCCCGAGCGGTCGGAGTGGAAACTGCCCAAGCGCCGGACACCGGAGTCCACTGAGCAGGCCTTCAAGCTGTTTCTCGCGTTTGTCGACCACGTCCAAAAGACGCCGGGCATCAAGTTCATCACGGCCCGGGAAGCCGTTGACGTGTTCCAGCCGCGCGAGCAGTCCGTCCCCCTCGAGGCCGCCCGCAAACTCGCTGAAAACATTGATGTTCACGACGGATTCTCGCCGGCCGACCAGGTCCTTGCGTTGCTGGGCTTGCCGGCCCGGCATGTCGACGGACCCCTGCGCCGCGTTGCTACCACATTGAAAGCACAGGAGATCTCGCGCCCCGCGTTCGACCGCGCCAAGCAGGACGCCGTGCGGGCCATCACCCAGCAGGGCCGCCTGCCCGATTCCGTCTGGATCGGCAGCCAGGAACTGTCCTTGCCCGACTTCGCGGCCACTCTGGCGGGGGACACCGGCACTGCCAACGTGATGGTTCGAAAGGGTCAACTGACCATCGAGAGCCACATCGGCACCGACGCCGCCAAACTGTACAACTGGGTCATTCACCCCGAAGGCTTCGCACCGGAGAATCTGCTGGAACTCGCGCGCCTGCAGGCCTGGACCCTCAAGCCGGCTAAGCTTCGCTGATCTGGACCAACGCGGCAAGTTTCTTGGGCGCAGTCAGCTTGTAGCTCAACTTGAGCGTCTCGCTGACTTCGTCCCAATCGATTTCACCGGTGTCGAGCCGCACGCCCACCCAGCCCCTGGACCCTATATAGGCCGGCATATAGAAGCGCTTCGGATCGGCGGCGATCAACGCTAAGTTGTCGCCCGGCAAGGCCTTGCAGTTGATGCCGACGATCCCGTCACCGTGGTGGTTGTCCAGGTAGTACGCAAACGTCTTCTTTCGAACCAGGAAGCTGGCATGGCTGCCGTGTATCTCGCGGACAGCTTCCGGCATGTCCAGGCAAAGCCTGCTCACGTGGTCGAGAATCGATTCCTTCTTCCGCATCCCTAGAGCGACAACGCGGCCTGCAACATGGCCCGCGTATACGCTACATCATAGACATCGCCGGTGTAGCCGCCACCGCCCGGGTAGCCCTTGATGGGGCCGCGTTCGCGGTCGTAGTCCAGGGCTCTCGGGTGTTCCGGATAGACGGTGCCGGTGTATTTGTTGTTCACGATTTCGCGCATCACTCCGAACATGTCCACCTGGCCGGCATCAATGAATACCTCTGCGTATTTCTCGTAGGGTTTGCGGACCTCCACGTTCCGGAAGTGGATGTGGTTCACACGCTTGCGGCTCAGGAAGTAGCGCCCCACTTCGATCGGATCCTCGCCCATTTCACGGGTCACTCCGCAGTCGAAGGTAATGCCGTTGGCCGGGTTGTCGACGATGCTGATCAGCTTCTTCCAGCCCGCGACCGTGCCCATGATCTGCTGCGAGCCCCGGCTCATGGGCGACGGCGGGTCGTTGGGATGCAGTGCCAGTTTGACGCCTGCTTCTTCCGCCACGGGAATGACGGCTTTCAGGAAGTAAGTGATCGTCGCCCACATCTCGTCGAGCGTATGGGCGCCCTCCTCGGGCAGCGGGGGCAGGTCCTTCATGCGGTCGTAGTCGAACGCGGTGTAGCCCGCTCCGGCGCGGCCTGTCTCCTCGTAGTAGCCCTCCATGGCGCGATGGGCATACCAGTTGTACTCCACCACGGCGAGCCCCACCTTGCCGGCCACCCGGATGGACGTCCGCACGTTCTCGATCTCTTCATCGCGGCCGGGACGCCCGTAGATGGCGTTGTTGAAGCCGCCGATCATCTGGTTGTAGAGGGTGAGCCCGCCGGCCTTGTAGGCGTCCATGCGGTGCCTCATCTCCGCCTCGGTCCAGGGCGATCGAGGACCGCCGCCCAGGATGTGCGACACCCCCAACTGCGTGACGCGGCGCATCGATTTCTCGTCCAGCGCGGAAGGCAGGCACAGCTTGGGCGTCGAGGCGGATTCCTGGATAGGCCAGGACTTGGAGGGCGCGGCGGCCAGCGGCAAGCCAAGCAGGCCGGCAGACTGGAACAGAGCCCGGCGGGAGGGCGTGGAGTGCATAGGGAGTCTCCTGTTGGAGCGCAGTCTATAACAAATCCGCGCCGGAAACAGGCCTCACTCGTACGGCCAGGCAGGGCGCGTAAATAGGCCGCCGTCGACCCAGATGGTCTGGCCGGTGACGAAATCGGCGTGGCTCGACGCCAGATAGGCTACCGTGTGGCCGATATCCACAGGCAGACCTACCCGCGCCAGCGGCGTCAGCTTCGACCAGGTGGCGCCGTAGTCTCCGGCTTCGTGCTTGGTGCGCTCGATCTCGATAGCCCCGGGCGCCACGCAGTTCACCCGGATCTTGTATTTGCCCAGTTCCACCGCCGCCACTTTGGTGAACTGCTCGATGCCGCCCTTGCTGGCGGTGTAGTCCACCAGGTTGGGGAAGGCCCACTTGTTACAGCCGGAACCGATGTTGATGATCGAGCCGCCGCCGGTCTCCTTCATGTTGAGCGCGGCGCGCTGTGTACACAGGAAACAGCCCTTCAAATTCACGGCCAGCACGCGATCCCACTCGGCTTCGGTCAATTCCAGCAATGGTTTCCAGGTTTGAACGCCTGCGTTGTTCACATGAACATCGAGTTTGGGGAACCGTTCAAAGACCTTGTCGAACATGGCATCGATCTCGGTTTTGAGGCCGACATTGGCCTTGATGGCGAAGGCAGTGGCGCCGATTGCAGTGGCCTCTTCGACCGTGGCCTGGGCGCCTGCCTCGTCGCTGTTGTAGTTGACGGCGACCGCGCAGCCCTGCCGCGCCAATTCCAGTGCGATGCCTTTGCCGACGCCTTTGCTGGCTCCGGTGACCAGCGCGAATTTGCCTTCCAGTGGGTTGCCCATACCCTGTCGATTCTACTTCGATCAGGCACTCGGCGTGGCCAGCCGGGCCAACGACGACAACCGTAAGAATACAGAAGGCACGAATGTAACCACTTTCCAGTTGCCCCCTCCTCTGTTTTTATTCACACTTGGTGGTGAGAGAGGCCTTCGAACGAATTTGAACCTGAAACTGCCAGACTCGCCCCCCGTGTGGGAGCCGTCCGACCGCTGGACTGTTGTCAACGCCAAGGAACTTTATGACATCGATCGTTGGGGGAAGGGCTACTTCTCGATCAACGACGAAGGTCACGTGCTGGTGCACCCAACGGCCGAGCCGCACAAATTCGTCGACCTCAAGAAACTGGTGGACACCCTGGTGCTGCGCGGCATTGACCCGCCCATTCTGCTGCGCTTCCCGGAGATCCTCGCCAACCAGCTCTCCGAGCTGAACAAGGTTTTCCTTTCGGCGATCAGCGAACACAACTACCAGGGCCAGTACCGCTGCGTGTACCCCATCAAGGTGAACCAGCAGCGGCAGGTAGTGGAAGAGATCAACAAGTGCGGCCGCCAGTACGGCTTCGGCCTGGAAGCCGGCTCGAAGCCGGAACTGCTGGCCGTGGCCGCAATCGCCGACAACGAGACGCCGATCATCTGCAACGGCTTCAAGGACGACGAGTACATCGAGATGTGCATGCTGGCCCGCAAAGTGGGCCGCGACATCACCCCCGTCGTCGAAAAGTTTACTGAGCTGGAACTGATCCTGAAGCACGCCGCCGCGATGGGCGTGCGGCCGGCCATCGGCCTGCGCGTGAAGCTGGCCAGCCGCGGTGCGGGGCGCTGGAAGTCTTCGGGCGGCTACCGTTCGAAGTTCGGCCTCACCGTGACCGAGGCCGTGCGCGCGCTGGAGACGCTGAAGGCCGTGGGCATGGAGGATTGCGTCAAGCTGCTCCATTTCCACCTGGGCAGCCAGATCACGAACATCCGCCACATCAAGGGCGCGGTGATCGAAGCGGCCCGCGTGTATGTCGACCTCAAAAAGCAGGGCGCGGGGCTGGAGTTCCTGGACGTCGGCGGCGGGCTGGGCATCGACTACGACGGCTCGCAGACGGACTTCGAGTCCAGCGTGAACTACACGCTGCAGGAGTACGCCAACGACATCGTCTATCACATCCAGAACGTGTGCGATGAAGCCGAGGTGCAGCACCCGACCATCGTCACGGAGAGCGGCCGCGCGATTGCGGCCTATCACAGCGTGCTGGTGTTCAACGTCCTGGGCGTGAGCGGCTTCGGCGAGGAAGAGGTTCCGGTGGAGTTGCCGGACGAATCCGAGCAGCCGCTGATCGACCTGATGGAGAGCTACAAGAACATGAGCTCGAAGAATCTGCTGGAGTCGTTCCACGACGCCCAGCAGGCTCTCGACTCAGCTTTGAACCTCTTCAGCCTGGGCTACCTGCCGTTGAAGCAGCGCTGCGTCGCTGAGAATCTCTACTGGCTGATCTGCCGGCGGATCCTCTCGATGGCGAAGCAGTTGGACGTCTTTCCGGAGGATCTGGAAGGGCTCGACGCCATGCTGTCGGACACGTACTTCTGCAACTTCTCGCTATTCCAGAGCATGCCGGATAGCTGGGCCGTGAAGCAACTGTTCCCGATCATGCCGATCCACCGGCTGAATCAGCAGCCGACGCGCAGCGCCGTGCTGGGCGATATTTCCTGCGACAGCGACGGCAAGGTGGACCAGTTCATCGACCGGCGCGACGTCAAGAAGACGCTGCCGCTGCATGCGGTGAACGGGGAGGCCTATTATCTGGGCACGTTCCTGGTGGGCGCGTACCAGGAGATCCTGGGCGACCTGCACAACCTGCTGGGCGACACACACGCCGTGCATGTGCGGGTGAACGACCAGAACCAGCCTGTGCTGGAGGCCGTGATCCGCGGGGATACGGTGAAGGAAGTTCTCGACTACGTGCAGTTCAACGCGAGAGACCTGCTGGAACAGTTCCGGCAGGATCTCGAGACGGCCGTGCTGCGCGGCAAGATCGGCTATGAGGAATCGGGCCGGCTGCTGAAGTTCTACGAGGACGGCCTGTACGGGTATACGTACCTCGAAGACACGCACGGGGCATAGACGGGTAACACGGGACAGGCGATAACCGCCTCCTCCCGGCTTTCAAACACTTAGGGCGTACCTCGCATCCGAGGTACGCCCTTTGGTTTGGAACTGGTGAGCCAGGTTAGGCCTTGGCCATTTCCCGGTCCATGAACGAATACCCCAGCATGTGGCACACGATCATGTGGACGTCCTCGATGCGGCCCATGTGCGGCTCCGCGGCCAGGATGTTGACCTGCGCGAGCGGGGCCAGTTTGCCGCCGTCACGGCCCGTCATGGCGATGGTCTTGCACCCGATGGAGTTGGCATACTCCAGCGCGCGCAGCACGTTGGGCGAATTGCCTGAACCGCTGATGGCGATGACCACATCGCCCGGGTTGGCGAAGTTCTTGAGCTGCTCGACGAAGACACACTCGTACGACACGTCGTTCGAATAGGCGGTGAGCGTGCCCAGCGAGTCGGTCAGCGCCATGGCGCGAAACCGCTTGTCGCGGCCGAAGCTGGCGCCTTTCACAATGTCGGTGACGAAGTGCGACGCCGTCATGGCGCTGCCGCCGTTGCCGCAGACGAAGATCTGGCGGCCTTCGTCGCGCGCTTCGCGCAGCCAGTCGGCCGCCTGTTCAACCTTGGCGAGATCCAGCTTGTTCAGCGTGGCTTCGAGAGTGTTCCGATAGGTGGTGAAGAATTCCATGGTTTCGCTATTTCTGTAGAGCCGCCGAGGCGGCCAGAACTTCTTCCGGCGACGCGGTCCCGGTGCCGGGTTTCATAATCGTGATGGACGCGACCAGGTTGCCGAATTCGACTGCCTTGGCGGGGTCGCGCGTAAGAGCCAGAGCCACGGAGGCGCCGGCATTGAAACTGTCGCCCGCTCCACAGATATCCACTGGATGCTCGACAGGACGGGTTTGGATGGTTTGCGTGGATCCCTCGCCGACAATGACGGCGCCCTTGGGACCCTGGGTGACGATGAGCGTGGAGTGGCCGATGCGCTGCCGCAAGGCCTGGTAGTCCAGTTGGCCGAAGTAGGCGAGGCACGACTCCTCGGCCTCCTGCTCATTCAGCTTGACGAGGACCTTGCGATAGAGCGCGCCGCGGCGGCGCGAGTCGACCCAGATGATCTTGGCCGGGTCTGTTGCGGCGATGGCGGTGAGGGCTTCCCGCACCTTGGCGGTGACCAGCCCGCCGGACTCGGTTTCCGCCTGGTCCGAAACGATGATCACGTCGAATTCGGGCGCGAGCTGGTTGAGCCTCTGCACCACCGCCGATTCCACAGCCGGCGGGATGTCGCCGGTGTAGACGAAATCGACGCGGGGCCGATCCTCGACGGAGTTGGTGTCGTTGATGAGCTTGGTGTAGGTGAACGTGGGCAGTTCGGCGGCCTGCAGGACGGCGGAGGCATCGATGTCGCGGCGGGCCAGCGCCTGCATGAGTTCGTAGCCATTGCCGTCATCCCCGCGAACGCCGAGGATCGACACGCGGCCCACGCCCAGAGCCTTGAGATTCGAGGCAACCGTGCCGGCGGCGCCGGGCGTGGTTTCGCGGGAGATGACAGCGATGCGGGGAATGCCGGTTTCACGGGAAGGATCGGACAGAGCGGGGTCGTAGCGGCACCAGCGATCAAGGCAAACATCGCCCACGACGAGGGCGGACAGACCGGACAGAGCTTGAAGTATGTCAGCGGGGCTCATGAATTGTCCTGTACTCAAAGGGCGGCCCGAGACGGCCGGGCGCCCCATTCTTTTTATCATGACGGAACGAACTCTCCCGGCTAGGCGGGGAAGAGATGGCGGCTCAGCTCGGACAGGCCGAGGTAGTTCGGCACGATATAGTCCGCACCGACGCCGGCCAGGCGGTTGCGTTTCCAGCCGTCGATCACCAGGCACTCGCCTTCGTCGGTAGCGACACCAACGGCTACGCCGCCCACCGATTTCACGTTCTCGATCTCGACATAGCCATCGCCGAAGCCGAGGATCTCATGGCCGTCGCACTCGGCGCCGGCGATGATGCGCTCAATCAGGATCTTCTTGGAGAAGCTCTTGTAGTCGTCAAGGGCGCCGAAGACGCCGCCGTTGAAGTAAGGCGTGACCCCCAGCAGGTCGGCTTCCGCCTTCATGTAGCTCTCGTCCGTGCCGCTGGCAAGATACAGCGTCATGCCACGGCTGCGCAGCAGTTCCAGCAGCTCAATCGAGCCGGGCACCATGTGCTTTTCCTTCGAACCGCCCTCTTTGAGCTCCTTCAGGCGATCGGCAATGCGCTCCTGAAGCAGGTCGAGATAGCGGCGCTTGTAGACGAGCGGTTCAGCCGGCGTGCCGCCGCGCTTTTCCACCTGGCTGGCCAGCTCGAACATCTGATAAATGGTTTGCTTGCCCGTGAGACGGTCGACGAAATCGCGGACGATGGCGGAAAGCTCCGCCTCGCTTTCGCCGGTCTTCGTGGAGGCGAGTTCCTCCACCATCATCGGCACCATGACGTCGGCCCAGCCGGCCCGGATGAGCGAGAGCGTACCGTCGAAATCAAAGAGTGCGACTTTGGCGCCTGAGGCTGAGCCGGCGCCGGGCAGGATTTCTAATGATTGCGGAAGAGTAGGGTTCATTGTTTGGACAGACAGGGTTCAGGCGCCGCTCTTTGCCGGAGCGTGCGCGGTTGCGGCTGGCTTGGCCGGGGCGCCTTCGCACACACCTGCCTGCTTCAGCGCTTTCGCGATACCGGAAGCATAATCCGTGATCATGCCCGGCAGAAGTTCTTCCAGTTGTTTGTTGAAGCGCGCCTTGGGCATCGACATCGACACCGAGGAGAATACCTCCCCATTGCCGCAGATGATGGGCGCTCCAATGCAGGTTCCGCCAGGAACGGTTTCCTCGCGGTCCCACGCATAGCCGCGCTGGCGAACCATGGTGAGGTCGTCCTGGATGGCGCGGAAGTCCGTGAGCGTGTTGGGGGTCAGGGAGAAGATCCCGTAGGTATACAGCAGCCGCTGTGCCACATCCGGCGTCTGATAGGCCGTGATGGACTTACCCAGCGACGAGGCATAGGGTTGCAGGATGCCGCCGCGGTAGTTGGACATCCGGATGTGATGCGTCCCGTCCATCACCTCGATGACGCGGATTACGTCCTCGAAGAGAAAGGCCAGCGCGACCGTCTCGCCCAGTTCGGCGTTGAGGCCCTGCAGGAACGGCACGGCTAACTCCCTCACCGACCGCAGCCGGTTCTGCTGCTGGATCGAGGGCCAGTCGCGGCCAAGTTCGTAATTGTCGTTGGCGTCCCGGGCAAGATAGCCGGTCGCCTGCAAGGTTCTGAGCAGGCGCAGCGTGGAGGCCTTGCCCAGCCCCGCGAATTCGGAAATGTCCCGTAGATTCATGGGGTTGCCCTTGCGGGCGAGGGTTTCGAGGATCTGCAGACCCTTGGCCAACGACCTGGATTCCTGTACGGCTTCGACGGGAGCCGGCTTGGCGATGGAACGTCGTTTCATTTTATTGTTTGACGATCACAACAATTGAATCTATTATACAATTTCGGGAACACTCCCGCCGATGAATCACCGGCCGTGGGGGTACCCGTTCAGTATTATGCTACGGAATCAACAGATAGGTGGAATTATTCCCGCGTTGCTACTGCCGCGCGATGCCGAAGGTGGACCCGCGTGGGACCTTTTCGAACGCAATGCGGAGCTGTTGATGAGTGCCGGCGGAGTGGGCTTGTGCGTCAACGGAGCGACGGGTGAGTATGTCGCCGCTTCGGAATCTGAGCGGATCGAAGCAGTGGTCCGGGCCAGGCGGGTTGCCGGCAATCGCGGTCTGATTGTCAGCGCCGTCGGCGCGGCCAGCCTGCGTGAAACCATTGCCCTCGCGCATGTGTCTCAGGAGGAGGGCGCTGACGTCATCCTCATCCCTCCGCCGCACTTCTTCCGTTATGCCCAGGAGGATCTGGCCGAGTTCTACCGGCAGGCCGTCGGCGCGCTGCGCGTTCCGGCCCTGCTGTACAACCTGCCGTCGTTCACGGCGCGGCTGGACTCCTCCCTCTGCCTGGATCTCATCCACCAGCTGCCCGGCCTGGCCGGGATAAAAGATAGCAGTGGACAGTTGGATATTCTGACCTCGCTGACCACTCCTGAAGGATCAACCGGAGTGCGCCTGGTGGGCAACGACACCGTGCTCGCTGAAGCGATGCGGCGGCAAATCTGTGACGGAAGCATCTCCGGAGTGGCTGGAGTGCTGCCGGAACTGACCATCGGCCTGTGGAAAGCGGGCGTCGCGGGCAAGACCGAGCTGTTCGAGCAAATTTCCGGACTGTTGGACGAACTTTTGGCTCAGTTGGAGCCATTTCCCATTCCGTGGGGCATCAAGCTGGTCTCCGCTGTGCGTGGATTCGGGACGGCGACGTTTGCGCTGCCCTCTTCAGCGGTGCGGCAGCAGCAATGCGCGGAGTTCCAGGCGTGGTTCTGTGAATGGTGGCCGGGCGCGAGCGAGTTGCTGGGTGTGCCGGCAGCGGGTACGCTGAGCCTGCGCCACAGCTAATACCGTCGCTCCAATTGGTGTTCAGCCCTCCGCCGGCGCTCGCTGTTTTCGGGCGCTGTGTGGTTTTTCTCCACAATTTGCACTGCGCCGGACAGCCGGCGCGGAGGCTCCTCCCTACCTTTTGATGGTTTCCGATTATTTGCACTTCATGTAAGCGAATACCGGAAAATGATACACAAAAGTCATTTGACACAAATTTAGCTCGGGTTCTATACTTCAATACAGAATTTTGATACGTAGGTCGAATATTTTCCTGCGTAGCGTAAAGAACCACCCATCATGCTTCCGGAGGTCTTGTGAAGCGACTTCTCTCCCTGTGTATATTGTTGAGCGCATCCGGATTGGGCCTGGTGGCCCAGGATGTGCGCGCGTCTCTGTCTGGCATTGTGACCGATCCCACTGGCGCCATCGTCCCTGGCGTCCAGATTCGAGTCACCAGCGTCGAACGTGGCACCACGACCGAAGCAGTATCCAACGAGTCAGGGTTCTATCTCATTCAGTTCCTTCTGCCCGGCAAATATCAATTGTCGGCCGACAAAACCGGGTTCAAGAAGATGTTGAAGTCGGACATCAACCTGGCGGCCGCCGATCACCCGGCCCTGGATCTCCGCATGGAGATCGGCCAGACCAGCGACTCCGTCACCGTGACAGGCGACCTCAGCCTGCTGCAGACGGAAACCTCCACCCGGTCGGCAACGATCGAAACCAAGGCCATTGAAGACATCCCGACGGCGGGCCGCAACCTGTACCAGTTTCAGTACACCCTGCCCGGCGTCATCAAGAACAGCCGCTATTGGGGCTCGATGGAGCTCTACGCCTTCGGCAATATCAATGGCGTATCCATCGGCGGCGGCCGCAGCGGCGAAAACGAGACGCTGATCGACGGCGTGTCGAATACCCGCCTGGACCGTGGCGTAGCCTATGCGCCGGCGCTGAACGGCACCCAGGAAGTCACCGTGCAGACCAACTCCTACGACGCGCAGTTTGGCCGCGTGGGCGGCGGCGTCACGCTGATCACCACCAAGTCCGGCACCAACGACCTCCACGGCCAGTTGTTTGAGTTCTTCAAGAACGACAAACTCAACTCGGCCGATTGGATTGCAAATGCCCAGGGCGAAGGCCGGTCGCCGATGCGCAACAACACCTATGGCTTTGAGGTCGACGGTCCGGTGATCCTGCCGAAGGTATTCGACGGGCGCAACAAGGCGTTCTTCATGCTCTCGCTGGAAGGACTGCGCGAGCACAATACCTCGGGCGAGATCCGGACGGTGCCGACCGCGGCCGAGCGCGGCGGCGACTTCTCGAAGACGCTGAACGGCGACGGCGACCTGGTGAAGATCTACGACCCCTTCAACACGACCGTGGACGCCGCCGGGAAGAGCGTGCGCGTGCCGTTCGCGGGCAATATCATTCCGGCCTCGCGCATGAACGCGATCTCGAAGAACGTGACGTCGTACATCCCGCTGCCCACCAGCACCGGCAGCGACCTGGCGCACAGCGACAACTACAGCAGCTTCACGCCGGACATGAACGGCTACAACAGCTGGCTGGGGCGCATGGATCTCAAACTGACCCAGAAGAGCAGCGTGGCCTTCCGCTACGGCGAAACGCCGTGGATCAACCATGCCGGCCGAGTGTGGGGTACCAACGCGGCCGAGCCGAGCGGCGAGTGGCCGTCCACCCGCGTGTCCCGCAACTGGGGCGCCGACTGGACCTACACCCTCAGCCCTTCGATGGTGCTGAGCCTGCGCGGCGGCCTGGCCCGCTATGAAGGCTTCGGCGGCAACACCTACGCGGAGAACTTCGATCCGCGCAAGCTGGGCTTCTCCGATGCGCTGGTGAGCCAGTTCACCACCATTCAGTTCCCGCGCTTCAACTTCAGCAACTCCACCGAAATCGGCGCCAACACCGTGAAGAGCTATGAAGTCCACGACACCTGGAGCATCACGCCCACGGTGAACTGGGTACGCGGCCGTCACATCATCAAGTTCGGCGGCGACCTGCGGCGGTATAACCGCAATCAGGTGCAGCCGGGCCTGGCCAGCGGCCGGTATGACTTCCAGCCGAACTGGACCCAGCAGAACCCGACGCAGGCGGACGATCTGTCCGGCAACGACTTCGCGACGTTCCTGCTGGGCTACCCCAGCGGCACGGGCGGCTATGTCGATCGCAACATCGACGTCGCCTATCGCAGCCACTACTACGGCATGTTCATCCAGGACGACTTCAAACTGACGTCCAAACTGACCGTGAACATCGGACTCCGCTGGGACTACGAAGCGCCGGTGCAGGAGCGGTACAACCGCATGATCCGGACGTTCGACACGTCAGCGGTCAGCCCCATTGCGAGCAAGGTGCAGGGCCTGACCCTGAAAGGCGGCCTGGTCTATGCGGGCGTGAACGGTGTCAGCGCCCAGGCCTTCCAGCCGAAGCGCGCCAACTTCCAGCCGCGCGTCGGCTTTGCCTGGAACGTGATGCCGAAGTGGGTCATCCGCGGCGGCTACGGCTTGAGCATGCTGGGACAATCGGCGCTGGGCCAGACCACGGGCTTCAGCCGGCCGACTCCTCTCGTCACCTCGCTCGACGGCAATATCACGCCGGCCGTGAGCTTGAACGATCCGTACCCCACCTCGATCTACGCGGGCGGCCTGCTGCAGCCCATCGGCAACTCGCAGGGCCTGGCCACTAACCTGGGGCAGTCGGTCACCGGACAGTACACCAACCGGCCTCTGCCTTACTCGCACCAGTTCAGCATCGGCTTCCAGCGCGAACTGCCGTTCAACATGGTGACCGACATCTCCTATGTCGGCAACCTGACCAACCGCTTGCCCGTCAACCTGAACCAGAACTTCATCCCGGCCAGCGAACTGGCGAAGATTCCCGTGGATCAGCGGACGGCCTATTTCACCGCCAAGGTGGACAACCCGATGGCCGGCCTGCTGCCGAACTCGGGGTTGAACGGCGCCACCATTCCCCGCGCCCAGTTGCTGTACGCCTTCCCGCAGTTCTCGCAGGTGACCATCACGGACGTACCGATCGGGAAGCAGAACTACCACTCGCTGCAATCGCGCCTCACGCGCCGCTTCTCCAAGGGCTTCATGATGCAGGCGGCCTACACCTGGTCAAAGACCCTGGAGCAGGTGAGTGTCCTCGACCAGACCGATACCAACACCAACGACCTGCTCTCCACCAAGCTGGAGAAGCGTCTGGTGCAGTACGACATCCCCCACAAGTTCACGATCCAGGCGATCTATGAACTTCCGTTCGGCAAGGGCAAGCCGGTGCTGGGCCACTCGAATGCCCTGGTGAACGGCATCGTGGGCGGCTGGAACCTCAGCGCGCAATACGCGCTGCAGTCCGGCTTCATCATGGACTTCCCGAACGCCGCCAACATCGCGCCTCGCAGCGCGAAGCTGACGAACGATCAGCGCACCGAACTGGCAAAGGCCAACGGCCGCAGCTACTGGGATCCGTCCTACGACAAGTGGTTCGATGTGACCCTGTTCCCGAAGAAGGCGCAGGCGGCCTACACCGTCCGCGACTTCCCCACGCGGTTCTCCGACGTGCGGGCACAGGGTGTGAAGTCGGCCGAGATCTCGGTGTACAAGCAGTTCCTCATCAAGGAACGCGTGAAGTGGCAGATCCGTGCCGACGCCTACAACGCCTTCAATCACCCCTGGTTCGGACAGCCGCAGTCGGTGGACGTCACCAACTCGCGCTTCGGCCAGCTGAAGGCTGACATGAACAACGAAACGAGGATCATCTCCCTGGTGATGAAGATCATCTTCTAGCCGGGGCGGATCTCACAGAAGTCTGTTTGCAGATCGCTTCTCCATGCCCCCGTACCTCGTGTCCGGGGGCATTTTTTTATATAGAGTGGAGGTCCATGGCTTTGCGATTGACACGTCGAACCGTACTCGCCGGAATGGGCAGCACGTTGTGGGCGGCTCCAGTTCAGGCTCCGCGGCATAAGGTGGTTTACCGGGAGGGCGGCCGCTTTGGCGGCTGGCCCGCGAATCACGGCATCTGGAGCTGGGGCCAGGAGATCCTGGTGGGCTTCAGCGCGGCCTACTTCAAGAAGATGCCGATGGACCGCCATCAGTACGACAGCAGCAAGCCGGAAGAGCCGCGCCTGGCCCGCAGCCTGGATGGCGGCGAGACGTGGGCGATCGAGGCTCCGAAGAGCCTGCTGCCGCCGGAGCAGGGCGGCGGCGCCGCGGTGCCCTTGACCCAGCCGATGGATTTCACCGCTCCTGGCTTTGCGATGACGCTGCGGTTCAGCGGCGTGCATACCGGGCCGTCGCGGCTGTGGCATACGGAGAATCGGGGCAAGGATTGGGCAGGTCCGTTTGAGTTGCCCATGTTCGGGCGCAAGGGGATCGCGGCGCGCACAGATTACGTGGTGCTGGGCCGCCGGGACGCGCTGGCGTTCGTCACCGCGGCGAAGGAGAACGGGCGCGAGGGGCGGCCGCTCTGCATCCGCACCCAGGATGGCGGCGTGACCTGGAACGTCCAGGGCTGGATCGGTCCGGAACCGCCGTTGTTCTCCATCATGCCTTCGACGGTGCGGTTGCCCGGCGGACGGCTATTGACGTCGGTGCGCGTCAAGAAAGACGACAAGACGGATTGGATCGAGCTGTGGGCGTCGGACGATCTTGGCAAGAACTGGACCCTGGTAACGCGGCCGGTGCAGTTCACGGGCGGGTTCAGCGGGAATCCGCCGTCGATGCTGCGGCTGAAGGACGGGCGGCTCTGCCTGACCTACGGGTATCGCGGTGAGCCCTACGGCATCCGCGCGGTGCTCAGCGACGACGACGGCATGACCTGGAGCAAGGACATCATCCTGCGGCAGGATGGCGCGGCCTGGGACCTGGGCTACACACGGACGGTCCAGCGGCCGGACGGAAAGCTGGTGACGGTGTACTACTTCCCCGAGCAGGCGCAGACTGAGCGCGTGATCGCGGCAACCATCTGGAGTGCGGATAAGGGCCTATGAGACTCATTGCAGCTTTCTTTCTTTTCCTGGCGCTGGGGTGGTCCGGCGAACTCGTGACGGAGCGCGTCTTCGGCCCCGAGGTGAAGACCGGGCCCTACAAACACCCCGCGTCCATCACGGAGCTGTCGAACGGCGATCTCTACCTCGTCTACTACGGCGGGGCGGATGAGTATGCGGTGAAGACGGGCGTCTTCGGGTCGCGCTTCGAGCAGGCCACGAGGAAGTGGTCGGCTCCGCAGTTGATTGCCTCTGACCCGTTCCGCTCGGTGGGCAATGGGGTGATTTGGCAGGCGCCCGATGGCGTGGTGTGGCTGTTCTACGTGGTGCGCTGGGGCGAGACATGGTCGACGTCGCGGATCCAGGCCAAGGTGTCGCACGACCAGGCGAAGACGTGGTCGGAGAGCTTCGTGGTGTCGGAGCGCGAAGGCATGATGGTGCGCGGCCGGCCCATCGTCCTGGCGTCGGGCGAGTATCTGCTGCCGGCCTATCACGAGACCGGCCGCGATACCGAGAACGTGGGGCCGGATTCGACCTCGTGGTTCCTGCGTTGGGACGTCAAGAAGCGGCAGTGGATCGAGAGCGGCCAGGTGCGGTCAAAGAAAGGCAACATCCAGCCGGCGGCGGCGGAGATCGCGCCCGGCCACCTGATCGCCTACTGCCGGCGCGGCGGCGGCTACGGGCCGGTGAAGGACGGCTATGTGATCCGGGCCGAGTCTCAGGATGGAGGCAAGACCTGGACGGAAGGGCAGGACTCGCAGTTCCCCAATCCGAATGCGGCCGTGGACTTCATCAAGCTGCAGAGCGGAAAGCTGTTCCTCGTCTACAACAATTCGATGGAAGACCGGACGCCGCTGACGGTGGCGCTGTCGGCCGACAAGGACAAGACCTGGCCGTGGAAGCGTGACGTGGGCACGGGCAAGGACGGCTTCGCATATCCGGTGGCCATCCAGACCAAGGACGGCAAGATCCACCTGGTGTACACGACGAAGGGCCGCACGGTGATCGTGCACGCGGTGCTGGACGAAGGGTGGATCCAGGCCGGCCGTTAGTGCGTCATCGCATAAACGATGTAGTTGATGCCGTAGCGGTAAGCGAGCGTGGTCATGGCTTCGGGGTATTCCGGCGCATCGGCGTACTCCCAGGCGTCGCCCACGTCCGTATTGAAGTTGACCGCGACCACCATGCGCTTCTTCCCATCGGTCATGGCACGCCAGGCAGGCACGGCGCCGGGCGGGTATTGGGCGCTGGCGGTGCCGTTAGGACCCGGGCGCAGATGGCGCGTGCCGGGGATGATGGTGCGGTCTTTCTCGCGGATGTCGTAGAGGACATGCATCACGGAGTCGGTCTCTTCGATATCGGCGATGGGCTCGCCAGGCAGGACGCGTGCCATGGTGCGGCGGAACGTCTCATACTGCTCGTCGCCCCAGAAGTCGTCGACCACCAGGAAGCCGCCGCGCAGCAGGTACTCGCGCAGGTTGGCGGTTTCCGTGTCGGAGAGTGCCCACCAGCCCACCTGCGTGGCGTAGATCCACGGGTGGTCGTAGAGCTGCTTGTCGGTGAGGCTGAAGTGGTGCGGATCGCCAGTGTGGATGCGGGTGAGGCGCTGGATGCCCTGCGTGAAATGTTCATCGGCGTCGGGCCAGTCCATCATCCACCAGCCGTTGCCGCTGCCGCTGCGGGAGGAGTAGCCGAAGCGCCGGTGGTATTGGGGCAGATCGGTGTACTCGAGCCGGACGAAGTGGAACTCGGTCTTCGTCTCGAACACCGGACGCGGGCCTTGTTCCCTGTGTGAGAACTGGAAGAAGCGCTGCGCCAAGCCGGCGGCGGCGCAAAGCAACACTGCAGCGGTGACCCAGCCTGCCCGCATGAATCCGCCTCTCTTCGGAACCACTCCACTCCTCTGACGGCGCGAACCGCCTGTGTGGTTTGACTATATTCTAGACGCGCCGCGCTTGACGGGCCGCATCGAAATGCGATCTTTTGGAAGGGTTCGAGAGGTGACCCCATGCAGATGACGCGTTCCCAGTTCCTCTATTCCGCCCTGCCGCTGCTTTCGCAGGCGCGGGCGAAGGCGGCGGCGCAAAGACCGAACATCGTCTATATCTATGCGGACGATTGCGGCTATGGCGACCTGAGCTGCTACGGGGCGACCCGGGTGAAGACGCCCAATCTCGACCGCCTGGCCGG
This sequence comes from Paludibaculum fermentans, assembly GCF_015277775.1. Classification (NCBI taxonomy): domain Bacteria; kingdom Pseudomonadati; phylum Acidobacteriota; class Terriglobia; order Bryobacterales; family Bryobacteraceae; genus Paludibaculum; species Paludibaculum fermentans. The sequence goes on along the minus strand of NZ_CP063849.1, from coordinate 6,497,415 downwards.
CAGCGGAGTGCGCTTCACCAACGCGCATTCCCCCTCCGCCACCTGCACGCCCTCCCGCTATGCGCTGCTCACCGGGGAATACGCCTGGCGGCGCAAAGGAACGGGCATCCTGCCCGGCGACGCCTCCCTGATCATCGAGCCGGGCCGCTACACGCTGCCCGCGATGCTCAAAAAGAGCGGGTACGCAACCGGGGCTGTCGGCAAGTGGCACCTGGGACTGGGCAAAGGCAATGTGGATTGGAACGGCGAGATCAAGCCGGGACCGCTCGAGGTGGGCTTCGACTATTCCTTCCTGCTGCCGGCCACGGGCGACCGTGTGCCGTGCGTGTACGTCGAGAATCACCGGGTAGTCGGCCTGGACCCGAAAGACCCGATCGTCGTGAACTACGAGAAGCTGGTGGGCAATGAACCCACGGGCAAGGCGCATCCGGAACTGCTGAAGATGCACCCCAGCCACGGCCACGACATGACGATCGTGAACGGAGTCAGCCGCATCGGGTACATGAGCGGCGGCAAGTCGGCGCGCTGGGTGGACGAGGACATTGCCGACACCATCACTGGCAAGGCCGTATCATTCATCGAGAAATACAAGGCGAATCCGTTCTTCCTCTACTTCGCGACGCACGACATCCACGTGCCGAGAATGCCGAACAAACGCTTTGTGGGGAAGACGCCCATGGGGCCGCGCGGCGACGTGATCGCGGAGCTCGATTGGACGGTCGGGCAGGTGATGGACGCCCTCGACCGGAACAAGCTGACCGACAACACGATGATCATCTTCACCAGCGACAACGGGCCGGTGGTGGACGATGGCTACCAGGACCAGGCGGTGGAGAAACTGGGCGGGCACAAGCCGGCCGGCCCCTGGCGGGGAGGGAAGTACAGTTCCTATGACGGCGGCACCCGCGTACCGTTCCTGCTGCGCTGGCCAGGCCATGTGAAGCCCATGGTCTCGGATGCGATGTTCTGCCAGGTGGATCTGCTGAATTCATTCGCGAACCTGACAGGGCAAAGCCTGCCCGCCGAAGCCGCTCCGGATAGCCTGGATATGCTGCCCGTGCTGTTAGGTCAGACAAAGAAGGGGCGGGACTCGCTGGTGGAGCACGCCGGCGCGCTGTCTTTGATCGTGGGCGACTGGAAGGTGATTGAGGCAAGACCCGGCCCGAAGACCAACGAAACACACATTGAGCTGGGGAACGACCCTAATCCTCAGTTGTTCCATCTTTCGGAAGATCCGGGCGAGCAGCACAACCTGGCCACACAGTTTGCGGACAGGGTGAAGCAGATGCTGGAGACGCTGGAGAAGTTGAAGAAGGCGGGTCGCTCAAGGGCCTGAGCCGGGAAAGGGAGGCCGGACGGTTCGATTTCCTGGTAAGGTCGACGAACCGCCCGGTAGGGAGGAGAGAGATCGGACTAGAGTTCTCGCGTGCGGGCTACTCGCCCGCTTCCAGGCGCTGCATCACAATCCGCAGATCAGTCAGGAACTTCGGGCTCTGCAGGAGCTTGTCGGCGAGCCGCTCCGCGCTGCTGCACCGGTGAGGGCGCTGTTTCGTGGAGAGCGGCCTAGCGGTGTCCTTTACGGCAACACTGCGGCGCGATTTCACATCCGTGGAGAACGCGTTTGTGATAGGCATCGCTGAGATTATAAGCAGTTCATCGGCCAAAGTCGCCTCCACTGAAAACTAGGGAGATAGCCTCTCTATAGGTACTAAGGTACCGGTAGATATGTGCGAACTGGTCCCTAGGTCGGAAATATTTACCTCTTAGGCTGAGTCCCCACATTAGGGGGAAGATCGAGGGAACAGCGGATGCGCGTCCGCCGCCCAAATCCGGGTTAACGCCCCGGCCTCGAGTCCCGCTTGGCCGGCACGGTCGACGGGGAGTTGCCTGACGAACCACCCGGCATGGCCATGGTTTGGACTGCGTTCGCCCGGGCCTGGTCGATCCGGTACTGACGGATCTCACGCCTCAGTTGCAGGCCTCCGAGGACGAAACAGATCATCAGCGGCAGCACGTATTTAGCGTACCGGTTGAAGCGAAAGAACCTGTGCAGGCACTTTCCACACCGTTTGGGCTCAAGACAGAGGAGAGCGAGGAAAGTATCCCCGGCGCCTTGCTGCATGGATGCGCGTACGCTGTTCCAGCCGCAGCGTGGGCAGGCTAGGGCCTTTCCTGACTGGTTGACGCTGGACGGTTCTCCCATAATTGGAGCTGTCACGCGTCTACTCCGCGTGTGACTATGTATGACACTCTTCAGCAGAGTGCACGTCGTGTGCCAGAGGCGGAGTTTTTTAAAATGAATGATTTACGGCAGGCCGTGGCCTCACGGGACGCCCCCAACACGACACGGCTGGTAAAAATTTCCTAATGCCGCCGGCCAGCCGGGGATTGAGGACTCAGGCCGCGACCGGAGCCGGCACCCGCCGCGCACGCGATTTCATGAACCAGACGGCCACACGGTAGAGCAGCAGAATGGCGGTCAGCCCGCCGTAGAACAACGGCCGGCTCACATCCAGTTTCACCAGCCAGTAGTAGTGGATCACCCCGGCCACGATGCTCACATAGGTAAGCCGGTGCAGCATCTGCCAGCGCTTGCCGCCCATCCGGCGGATCCAACCCACGGTGGAGGTGATCGCCAGCGGGATCATCAGCACCAAACCGAGGGTCCCGATCGTGATGTAGGGCCGCTTCGCGATGTCCTTCACGATGTCCGCCCAATCGAAGAACTTGTCGAACCACAGATAGGTCATCAGGTGCAGGCAGCCGTAGAAGAACGCATAGAGCCCCAGCATGCGCCGGAAACGAATGAGATCCGGCAGGTTGAGCAGCTTGCGCAGCGGAGTGACCGCCAGGGTAAAGACCAGGAAACGCAGCGTCCAGTCGCCTGTGGCGTGCGTAATGAACTGCAGCGGATTCGCACCCAGTCCGTCATGGAAGAACTGCCAGACGAGCAGCAGTAGCGGAGCGAGGGCCGCTAGGAACACCACTGGCTTTACCCAGCGGCTGGAGAGAATGCGCTTCATGGGGACTAGTAGTTCTTCTTCAGATCCAGGCCGGAATACAGCCCGGCCACCTGATCGCCATAGCCGTTGAACATCAGCGTGTCGCGCTTGAAGAACTCTCCGATGCGGCGTTCCTTGGCCTGCGACCAGCGGGGGTGATCCACGTTCGGATTCACGTTCGAATAGAACCCGTACTCCCGGGCGGCCATCGTGTTCCAACTCGTGGAAGGCTGGCTGCCCACCAGCCGGATGCGGTTGATCGACTTGATCCCCTTGAAGCCGTACTTCCACGGCACCGTCAGGCGGAGCGGCGCACCGTTCTGGTTGGGCAGCACCTCTCCGTAGAGGCCCACGGTGAGCATGGTGAGCGGGTGCATGGCCTCATCCAGGCGCAGCCCCTCCATGTAAGGGAAGTCGAGCGCGCCGGCCTTGGGCATCTGGCGGGGGTCGTACAGGCTTTGGAAGGCGACATACTTCGCCTTGGCCGTGGGCTCTACCAGCTTGAGTAGGGCGTTGAGCGGGATGCCGATCCACGGCACCACCATCGACCACGCCTCGACGCAGCGGTGCCGGTAGATGCGCTCCTCCAGCGGAGCGATCTTGAGGATCTCGCTGATATCAAACTTCCTGGGCTTGGCCACATCCCCTTCCACTGAGATCGTCCAGGGCGAGGTGCGGAAGTTTTTGGCGTTCACCGCCGGGTCTTCCTTGTCCACCCCGAACTCGTAGAAGTTGTTGTAGGTGGTCACATCCTTGTACGGCGTAGCCTTGTCGCTGACCGTGTAGCTGCTCTTGACCACGCCCTCGAGCTTAGTGCCCGCCTGGGCCGGCTGGGCCGGCAGCGTCAGCGCACCCAGTGCCAGCGAACCGGCCGAAAGGAAACGGCGGCGGTTCAGGTACTCCCCCTTCGGCGTCACCTGCGAGTAGCGAAGATCGCTCGATTGTCTGGACTTGATGATCATCTCGACCCCTCTTCCATGTTTCTGATGCAGTTACGGTGGCCGTGGTTCCAGCGCGCGCCGTGATTAATGAAGCAACCGGACCCGCAGCCAAGGGCCGCGTCGAGCCTGCGATTCACTCTGTGGATGAGCCACTGCCCGGAACATCCCATTCCGGGTTCCGTTTATTCCCGGAGGGATGGAATCGTGGAAGGATGGCGAATGCCGTGCGTTTTCAGCAGGAGTTGAAAATTGGGGGCGTGCCGGTGGTTCCGGCACGCCAATGGGAGTAATCCAGTCTAGGCGCCCGCTGACTTACCACGCAACTTGCGTAAGGTCGGCAACACTTCACCAATCGGCACCGCCGCCGATCCCGGCTGGCCGAGTGCGAAGTAGATCTTTTGGTAGCACTGGAAGAGCTGCTCGTAAACGGCCGCTTCCGCCGGATCCGGCTCAATCACGTGGTAAGTCGGGCACAAGGCCGCCTGCGCTTCATCGATCGTCGCAAAGGTGCCTGCCGCCATGAAGGCGAAGATAGCCGACCCAAGGCTGGTCACTTCCTGCGCGGGCACCAGCACCGGCTTATTGAATACGTTCGCGTAAACCCTGTTCAGCGCGGCGTTCTTCTGCGGGATGCCGCCGCCGTTGATCACGCGGTGAATGGTGACCCCATGGCCCGCCATGCGCTCGAGAATGATCCGCGTGTGGAACGCCGTGCCCTCAATCGCGGCAAAGAGTTCATCGGCAGCCGTCGTGCCCAAGGTCCAGCCGAGCGTCACGCCGCCCAGTTCAGGATTCACCAGCACGGTCCGGTCGCCGTTGTCCCAGGTCATTCGCAACAGGCCGGTCGAGCCGGCCTTGTACGACTCCAGTCCTTGTGAAAGCTCCGCTACGGTAGCTCCGGCGCGCCGCGCGATCGCCTCGAAGATGTCGCCCACCGCCGAAAGGCCGGCCTCGATGCCGTAGTAGTCCGGATGAATCGACCCCTTCACCACGCCGCATACACCCGGAATCAGGCCCACTTCCCTGGCGATGGCCATCATGCAGGTGGAGGTGCCCACCACGTTCACCACATCGCCTTCGCGAATGCCCGCGCCGATCGCGTCCCAATGCGCGTCGAAGGCGCCCACCGGCACCGGGATGCCGGCGGCCAGGCCCAAACGCTCAGCCCAAGGCGCCGAGAGGTATCCGGCCAGAACCTCGGAAGTCTCATACCGGCCATTCAGCTTCGCCCGCACGCCGGCCAGCAGCGGATCCACCCCGGTCAGGAACTCTTCCGGCGGCAGTCCGCCCAGCGAGGCGTTCCACATCCACTTGTGGCCCATGGCGCAGATACTGCGGGGCGCTTCTGCCGGATCAGTGATCCCGCACAGGTCGGCGGCCACCAGATCGCAGTGTTCCATGGCCGTCACCATGGCGCCGCGCTTCTCCGGATTGTGCCGCAGCCAGTGCAGCAGCTTCGAGAAACCCCACTCGGACGAGTAGACGCCGCCGCACCAGTTCAACGCCTCCAGGCTGGATTCGCGGGCATGCCGGGTGATCTCCGCGGCCTCGTCCTTGGCACGGTGATCGCACCACAAATAGTAGTCGTCCAAGGGCTGCAAGCCCTCACCCAGCGGGATCACGGTGGAGCCCGTGGTATCCAACGCGATAGCGCCCACTTTGTCACCTGAGACCCCCGCCGCCGCCAGCGCATTTCGGGTCGCCTCTGCAAGCGCATTCATGTGGTCGGTATGACGTTGCATCGCATAGTCCGGATCCTCCCGCTTCCTCAGCACGGGATACTCCGCCGCGGCTGCGCCCAGCCGGCCGCGTTCGCTGTCAAACAAGGACACGCGGACGCTTTGGGTTCCGAAATCGACTCCGGCTACGATGGCCATGTAATGAATGCTCCTTCCGTCTAGAGGATCTTATCGCATACGCTGGAGGGAGGAGAATTCATGCTGCTCGAGTCACTCAGAGTTGAAGTCCTGGAAGCGAATCTGGAGATCGTACGCCGCGGACTGGTGATGTATACCTTTGGAAATGCAAGCGGTTTCTCACCCGCTGAGGGCCTCATGGCGATCAAACCGAGCGGCGTCCCCTTCGAGAAGCTGCGGCCCGAAGACATGGTTGTCACCGACCTCGACGGCAAGATCGTCGAGGGCTCCCTCCGCCCCTCCTCCGACGTCGATACGCACCTCGAGATCTACCGCCACTTCCCGGAAGTGAAGGGCGTCGTGCATACCCACTCCACCTACGCTGTCTCCTGGGCCCAGGCCAAACGCGAAATCCCCTGCTTCGGCACCACTCACGCCGACTACTTCTACGCTTCCGTGCCCGTCACCGAACCGCTCTCCGACGAAGAGATCCAGTCGAAGTACGAATTGAACACCGGCAAGGCGATCATCCGCCGGTTTGAAGGCATCGACCCGCTCACCCGGCCCGGGGTCCTCGTCTCCAGCCACGGCCCCTTCGCCTGGGGCGCTTCGCCGTCAAAGGCCGCCATGAACGCCGTCCTGCTGGAAGAGATCGCCCGCATGGCCTCCATCACCGTCGGGCTGAACCCCGCGCTGACCGCCATCGGCCAAGCCCTGCACGACGAACACTTCCTGCGGAAACACGGGCCCGGCGCCACTTACGGCCAGAACTAAGGCGCGCGCGGCATAGACTGGATGTAGGCTCATGCTCATCCAGTTCTCCGCCCCCGAGGTCGCCAAGGCCGCGGTCTTCATAGCCGCGACCCTGTTCCCCATCGTCAATCCGCTGGGTGGAGCGCCCATCTTTCTTACTCTGACCGGGAGCCACTCGCACGAGGTCCAGCACCGGCTCGCCCGCAAGATCGCGATGAACAGCTTCGCGCTGCTGATGGCATCGCTGTTCATCGGCGCTCAAGTGCTGGCCTTCTTCGGGATCTCCCTGCCGGCTGTCCAACTGGGTGGCGGCATCGTGGTCGCCGCGGCCGGTTGGGCGTTGCTCAACCAGCCGGACCGGCCCAACAAAGACCAGCAGAGCGTGACGGATGTCGATCTGTTGACCCGTTCGTTCTACCCGTTCACGCTGCCGCTCACTGTCGGACCCGGCTCCATCTCGGTGGCCATCACCCTGGGCGCCAACCTGCCCAAGCGGCTGGACACCTCTTCGCTGCTGTCACTGGAAGCACTGGTGGCGTCGATCTTCGGCGCCGGCTCCATCTGCATCCTGATCTGGCTCTGCTATGCCTCGGCCGAACGGATGAGCCGCGCGCTGGGCCCGACCGGGATGAGCGTCGTGATGCGGCTGTCCAGCTTCATTCTCTTCTGCATCGGCGTCCAGATCGCCTGGAACGGCCTGCAAGGCCTGGCGGGCCCCCTGATCCACGGCACCGTCCGTTAAGGGCGGCCGAGGAACTCCGCCACCGCCGCGTTCACCTTCGCTTCTTCACAGCCCGGCGCGCCGTGTCCGCAATCCCCTGCCAGGCGCAGGACTTCGAAGCCGGCCGTCTCCGCCATCCGCAGCGCCGAAGCCGGGTTCACCATGTGGTCCTGCAGCGCCACTACTTCCAGCACCTTGGCCTGCACGGCCGCGCCGGCCTTCTCCATCGAGCCGCCGAACTTCCGCGACACGTCGTGGGCCATCATCGCGCGCAGTTGGGCGGCCCAGTCGCGTGGGTCCATGCCCGTCCTGGCATTCTCGTCGAGCCGGCTCTTCAAGGCCGGGAACTCCGCCGCTGAGGTCTTGGCGACCACATGCTCCGGGGTGCTCAAGGCGAACTCGTGCATCGCCAGCACGGCGGGCATGGCCGTCCGCGGATCCCCACCCGCCTTCTGCACCGCTTCGATGGCCGAGAGTTCCGCCTGCCACAGCAGCAGGTCCGCTGAGGTCAGTTTGGCCGACCCGACGATGGGCACCGCCCGCCGCAGGAAGGACGGATACGCCACCATCCACTCAAACGTCTGCATGCCGCCCATCGAGATGCCCATCACCGCATGCAGGCTCTTCACCCCGAGGTGCTCGGTCAGCAGCCGGTACTCCGCATTCACCATATCGCCGATGGTGATGGCGGGAAACGCGCCTCCGGCGTTCGACGGCGAGCAACTCACTCCATTGCCCAGCGCGTCCACCGTGATCACGTAGAACCGGCCCGGATCCACCATCCGGCCCGCTCCGATGAACCCGGCCAGATCGGAGCTCTTGCCCGAGAACCACGTCGGCCATAAGATCGCGTTCGTGCCGGCGGCGTTCAGCTTGCCGTAGGTCCGATAGCCCACCTTGCACGACGCCAGCGTCTGCCCGCCCTCCAGCTTCAGATCCTTCAGTTCAGCGAACCTCTGATCCGGCTGGGCGAACAAGACCGGAGCCGCGAAGAGCAGGAAAAGTGACCTCATGGGCTTGAGCTTATACCATGGCTGGAGCCTGCGGGCACTTCGTCTAAACTGGGTTTGAGTCGAAAGGAAGGGTGGCGTGCCGGGCGGCAAGTGGCGGTTGATTTCAGCGGTTCTATTCATCGCGATGGCCGCGACCGTCTTCGCCTTCGCCCTGGGCGAAACCCGCATCATCCGGCTGCTGCACCTGAAATCCGGCGATCTCTACTTCGTCGCCGCCCAGCCCGAGCAGCCCAAGGACATTGTCCTGATCGTAGTCGACCAGAAGTCGCTCGACCGCTTCCCGGAACCCCTGCTGCTCTGGCACGGCTACTACGAAGCAGCCATCGAGGCGGCAGCCGATGCCGGCGCCAAGGTCCTGGGTCTCGACGTCGCTTTCCCCATTCCCGTCAACCAGTGGGCCGCCGGCTTCGACGAACGCATGGCGCAGGCCGTGATTTCGACCTCCACCCGCATGCCGGTGATGTGCGGATATGCCGCTTCCACGCTATCCCAGCAGAGGAAGTGGCCGGTGCCGATGAATATGGCCGCCGCGGCGATGGGCCAGATGGCCTATGTGAACCTGCGCGCCGACGAGGACGATTTCATCCGCTCGATTGAACTCGCGGAAGCCGAGGGCTCCCGCAGCATGTCGCTGGCCGTCTCGGAGCGCTTTCTGGGCCGCCCGGTCAGCTATCCCCAGCACAACATGCTGATCCACTATGTCGGCCCGGCGGGCACGTTCCCGCGTGTTTCGCTCTGCGACTTCATCGATGCGGCCCGCGCGGGCCGCAAGCAGCAGTTGCGGGATTGGGTGAGCGGCAAGGCCGTCCTGCTGGGCCCGGACCTCATTACGGACCGGCACGCGACACCGTTTTACGCCTTCCGCGCCGGCACGCCCGCCAACACGGCGGGTGTCGAGATCCACGCCAACGCGGTCTGGACGCTGTTGAGCGGCCGCCACATCGTGCCCCTCAGCGAGCCGGTCAAGGTGACGCTCACCGCCGCCGTCAGCCTGGGCGCCGCGCTGGTCACCCTGTTGGTCGCCGGCTGGCCCCTCTTCGGCTACCTGGTCCTGCTGGCCGCCTTGAGCACCAGCATCGGCTTCCTGCTGTTTGGCCGCGGCCTGCTGGTCGCCCCCTCGGAAATCCTGCTGCCGCTGCTCATCTCCGGCCTGCTCTCGCTGGTTTACGGCTACTTCTTCGCGGCCCGCGGCCGCGACACCTTCCGCAACGCCGTGCGGGTCTTCGTTGGAAAACAGGTGGCCGAGGCGCTGGACGCCTCCGGGAAAATCGCCCTCAGCGGACGCCGCGAGGCGGTCACCATCCTGTTTACGGACATCCGCGGCTTTACGGCCTGGTGCGATACGCAGGAACCGGAAACCGTGGTCGCCCGTCTCAACGAGTACTTCGCCGTGATGACCGCCTGCATCGTCCGCCACGGCGGGCAGGTGAACAAGTTCATCGGTGACGGAATCATGGCCATTTTCAGCGATGCGGAAGGCGCCGCCCTGGGCGACCACGCCCTGCGGGCCGTCCGTTGCGCGGTGGAGATGGTCGGCCAGCCGCTGGAGTTCCGCACCGGCGCCGGCATCCACACCGGCGACGCCATCGTCGGCAACGTGGGCTCAGGCGATAAGATGGATTACACGGCTCTGGGTGACACCGTCAATCTGGCCGCCCGGCTCGAGGGCTTGAACAAGGAGTTCCAAACCCGCATTCTCATGAGTGCGGCCACATGGGACCGAGTGAAAGGCTCCGTCGAGGCGCGGCGCCTGGGCCAGGTTCCGGTGCGGGGCAAAAGCGTGGAACAGTCGATCTACACCGTTGCGGAGGTTTGAGATGCAAGGCAGTCGTTTGGCATGGGCATCATTGGCACTGCTGTTGCCGGTGCTGCCGGCCCAGGTGAGAAAAACACAACCCGTGGGCCTGGTGATGGGCGCCGGAGCCACGGTGTCGCGCGGCAAGGCTCCAGCGGCAGCCGTGAAGCCGGGCGAGATCCTGTTTGCCGGTGACGTATTGAAGGCCGGCTCCGCCTCGGCCGCCTTCCTGTTCTGTCCCGAGAAGTACTCCGCCGCCCTGTCGGCCAACGGCGAAGCCGCCCTCACGGAATCGCAGGTCCAGGTGAAGTCTGGTGAACTGGTGGGCCGCAAGACCGTGGCCGCCTGCTATCTGCCGGAAGTCCAGAAGCTCTCGGTCGCCAGCCAGCAGCACTACGGAGTGATGATGACCCGCGGCAGCGCCGCCGCCGCCCCCAAGGGTACGCTGGCGGACCGCATCAAGGCCCTGCCTGACGACAAGCGCCACGAGCTGGAACCGCTGCTCGCCTCCGCCCCGGGCACCGATCCCGTGGCCGTGGTCGCCCGCGCCGCCGCCCTGGAAAAGGCCGGCCTGCTCTACGACGCCGGCGAATCGTATCGCGAGGCCGCCAAGCAGTGGCCGGAAGCGGCCTGGGTGAAGAAGAAGATCGTCGAGATCGAGGACGTCCTGCTCAAGCAGCAGGCCCACTAACAGCCGGGTTCCGGCGGCATCTCGTCCGTTATCGAACTGAGTGTGACGGGGATCCACGGCAGGCTGGCACGGCTTCGTTTTCCTTGGGGACATCCGTTGTCCTGATGCCGTTCGACGCGGCGTTGGGTTCGATGGGGCGGGAGGACGCACGATCCACGACCGCCGTTTCCGTTTCGCGAATCAAGATAGGCAGTTGGGTTCGATTTTCGCCGCGCCGCACGATGCTGGGCGCGGCTTCGCTTTGCCTGGAGGCAGCGAGAGGCCGCAGGCCAGTGGAGAGGTGGAGCGGGCCGGACGGACAGTGGGGATACAGGCGGTAGCGCCCGCGAATGGGGGCTACGGGCCGCACAGGCCCGACGGCGGGGACGGGCGGTACAGGTGGAACCGGCCGCGGAGCGCCGCTGAGGTGGGTTCGATTCCAGGAGATGACGAAGGAGCCATCCGGCTGGACGGCCGTGGCCTCGAAGGAAGAACCCGCGGCCATGACCTTGACCGTAGCGGGGGCGGTGGCTGAGCCGGCGATGGCGGCGAGTTGCCGTTCGACGTGCAGGATGCGGCGGGCGATCCAGTGGTAGTAGGTCTTGAGCCCCTTGACGAAGGACGGCTGATGGGCGATGAAGCGGGCGGCTTCCTCGTGGTCGCCGCCGGCTTCGGCGCAGGCGGTGTCGAACAGGGTCCGTTCGAGGGCGCGCCAGCGGATCTCGTGTGCCTGCAGCATGCAGCGGTTGATCAGCAGGAGCCGGGCGTGTTCACACGGGCAGGCGGCGGTGCGGCGGAGCGCCTCCTGGAACCACTCGACGGCGAACGGCCTGGGCAGGTTGAAGTCGATGGGGCAGGGCGGCGCCTTGCGGGCGTTCTGCGACGAGATGCGCTTACCGGCTTCGGTGCGAGGTCCTGTCGAGTGGCGGGCGTTGTCGCGGTTGGCGGCCAGGCGGCGCGGAGAGAGGGTGGCTGGAGCAGTGCTGGCTGACATGGCTAGCGTCCCTGGGCCGCTTCCTTTTTGGCGGCGGCTTCGCGGCGGCGGCGCGCCTTGGCAAGGCGATCGGCATTGGCGCGGGTAGAGCGGTGGAGGGCGTCGTGGAGCTGATCCAGCGTAGCCAGGGTGGTGAGTTCAGCGGGCGACAGGGGCCGGAAGGCCTGGTAGAGCCGCCGGGCTGGGGTGGCACCGGACTCCCCGGGTGCGGCTGTAACCGATGCTTCGCGGAGGCAGGAATCGAGGAGGCCGCTTTCGACGCCGCGATAGCGCCGCTGGCTCCAGAGGTTAGCGGCGAGCGAGTTGGCGACGATGTGTTCGTGGAGGGAGTGGGGCTGGAACTCCTGGAGCACATCGCAATAGGAGCCGTGGAAACGGGCGGGGTCTTCGTAGGAACACACGCCGGCCTCGGCGGCGGCAGTGAGGCTGAGTTGGTCATCCGCAATCCGGATGTTGCGAGCGAGGGCAGCAGCGGCCATCGCATCGAATCGGGCGTCGTCTCTCGTCATAGTTCGCGCTCCGGGGGGATGATACATGCACGGACTGGGCGTGGAGGGTGAGCGGCTCCGTAAGGCAATGGAAATAAACGATAAAGATACTTTGGCCGGCGGTTACCGCTTTTTCTTCGCCCCGGGGTTTTTGGGGAGAACTATCACGCCCGGCCGCGGACAGGAACTTGGAAGCAGTTCTTACTAGTCCGAATCGGCCGGTCGGCAACTATCCGGAAACTCTGAATGGTTTGATGGCACAGGAGGCTCGAATCAGAATGGTCTGATTCGAACGGGCGACTGAATCCGTGGGCGGGTTGCACGCGGACCGGATCGGCGAACTGGCAGGAACATCGATGACGGTGATCGATAACCACCTCAAAGCCATCGTTGATTGCTGAGAGGTACACCGGGAGGCAACTATGAAAGATTTTTTGGCAGTTCAAGATGAGGGCGAATCGGCGGGCTGAATTCAGCTTAGATGGTCTTGTGGCCCGAGACACTCGAGTTCACGCTATTCTCTCCAAACCTCCGCTGACAGAGGCAGCTCGTTCAGTTCCGCTCTGGCTTCCCGCCATCCCGGATAGTGCTTGTTTATCAGCTTGAGGAATCTCTCGCTGTGGGTAGGTTCGAGAAGGTGAATCATCTCGTGGACCACCACATACTCCAGCAGGTCCTTGGGCTTCTTCACCAGTTCGGTGTTCAGGCGGATGTTCCCGGCGCGGTGGTTGCAACTGCCCCACTTGGTCTTCATGCGCTGGAGGAAATAGGCTGCTACTTTGACACCTAGCTTCGATTCCCACTTCTGAATCATTTCGGGGAGCGCGGCATGGAGGAGCGACTTGTGCCAGTCGTGCATGATTGCTTCGCGCTTCTGCACGTTCGTCCCTGGCCGCACCGTGAGCGTGATCCTGCGGTGATCGAGGCGGATGGAGGGCTTCGCGTCTACCTCCCGGACCGAGAGCAGATGGCGCCTGCCCCAGAGGTAGTGGCTCTCCCGCTCGACGAAGGCCCGCGGCGTTTCCCTGGCCTGCGCACGGAGTTGCGCCTGCTGGGCGCGAATCCAGCCGAGCTTGGACAGGGCATACGCGCGGGCTACCTCGGGGCGCGTGGCCGTCGGAGCAACCATGGTTACGCGGCCGTTGGGCGGGTGTACCGACAGGTGGACATTTCGGATATCCTTGCGCGTCACGGCAATGTTGATCTCGCCGATCTGAATGGTCTCTGGCATCAGTAGCCCGGCTGGTTCTTAATGAGCTCGAAGAGTGCGAGTGTGGCCTCGCGGTTCCGTTTCATTGCTGGGAACAGCGCATTCTTCACCTGCGCCTCTTTCGCCTGATCGCCCTTCCAGCCCGCGGGCGCGTGCTCACGTATCACACGGTCGATTTCGAGCGCCAGGGTGGCGCGCTCCGTTTCGTCATCCGGGCCGGGCTCGGACTCATCGGCGGAGTCCGGTCTTCCAGCGGCTAGGATTTGCGGCAGGTTGTTGAAGATCACGATTGCTTCGCGATGGCCTCGCAGCGCCGGGGGCACGCCGTCGTCGGATTGATTCGCAGCCAATCGCCGGACCAGCGCCTCGGCCTGCCGAAGGAACTCCTCATACTCCCTGGTATCCTCGCGACTCTGTTTGATTAGGTCCTCCAGCAGCTTGGACATCTGTTCGTAAAACCGAGGATCAGTCAGTTGGCCGCGGATGACGGTCTTGCGGATGTTGTTGATGATGCCTTCGGCGATGGCGTTCCTGGAGAGCTTGCCCTTCTGGTTCAACTTTTGGGCAATGGCGTCGTGGATGCCCGTCTTGACGATGAGCTCCATCAGGGACATCTCGCCCAGTTCGCCGAGGGTGGTCGCCGGGTCGGCTTGAATGTAGGTGTTGAGGAGGTGGCGCATGTCCGCCTCATAGGGCTTGATGTCGAGCTCTTCCTCCGCGTGCATCTTGATGGCGGAACGGATCTCCGCATAAAACTCGACCTCGCCCTGCAGGGCCGCTGCCTCGGCAGCGGAGTAGCCCACTTCCGCGAGATCCTGCGCGACAGACGCAAACGCGCGCACGAAACTGGAAACGGTCTTGTAGAAGGAGACACGAAGAGCCTCGGTCTCATCCAGCGCGTTCGGGTTGGCGGCGTCACCGCAGAAATAATGCAGGTACTGCTCCACCTCACGCGGCAGAGCTACCGGTTCACAGAGGTAACATAAGCTCTCGCGCGCCTCGTCCAGTTTCTTCTTGCCTTCTACCCGCCAGTCCTTGAGGTGGACGTTGTTATCACCGCCGCCACCATCGTCGATGTCCAGTTCGTCGGAGCTGTAAACGGCGATGGCCTGCTGGACGTCTTCGAGCAGCTCCTTGTAATCCACGATATGGCCGTAGTCCTTGTCGTCGCCATCCAGGCGATTGGTGCGGCAGATCGCCTGGAACAGGCTATGGTCGTGGAGTTCGTTGTCGAGGTAGATGTAGGTGCAACTGGGCGCATCGAAGCCGGTGAGCAACTTGCTGACGACGATCAGCAGCTTCATGTTCGCCGGTTCCTTGAGGAAGCGGCGTTTGATCCCGTCTTCGTACTGCGTGGTCGTCTGGCCTCTTTTGAGGACGTGACGGGTGTAGGTGTCGAACTTATAGCGTTCGTCACTCTGTGCCGGCTCGCGCGAGATTGCGTTGTGGTTGGGCTCGTAGGAGGTGATGAGCCCGCAGTATGGACGGAAGTTTGTTTCCTGTAGCAAGCGGAAGTAGTGACAGGCGTCGTAGATGGAGGCAGCGACCAGGATGGCGGTGCCACGGTCGTTGTTCAAGCGCGGCTTGAGGCTGAAGTCCTGGATGATGTCGGCGATGATGCGCTGCTTGCGCTCGCTGGCGCTCATCAACTCCTCCAGCGTGGCCCAGCGTTTGCGCAAGACGGCCTTCTTGAACTTATTGAGACCCTGCGTCTTCTTCTCGAACCAGGCGTCGATGGCAGCCGGGGCGGTGAGCCGCTGCGGTACATCGCGCGGCTCATACTTGAGATCGAGAATGACGCCGTCGGCCACGCCCTCGTGGAACTTGTAGGTGTGGATATACGTTCCGAAAACGTCCCGGGTGAGGAGTTTGTCCTTGCGCAGCAGGGGCGTACCGGTGAAGCCGATGAAGATGGCGTTCTGCAGCCAGCGCTTCATTTGCTTGTTCATGTCGCCGCCCTGGGTGCGGTGGCATTCGTCCACGAAGACGTAGAACTGGCCGTCGACGCGGGGACGTTCGCCGGTGAGATCGGCTACGTCGAACTTGTGGATGAGCGCGCACAGAAGACGCGGGGTAGCTGCCGCGAGTTTCTCCACCATCTGGGCGCGCGAGGTGATACGTGGAGAAGGCGACTCGGCGCCGATGACCCCGGCGTTCTTCATCACGCCCTCGATCTGCTTGTCGAGTTCGTCGCGGTCGGTGATAACCAGGATGCGGGCGTGCGGATCGTGCTCCAGCAGCCATTTGGCGATGAGCACCATCAGGATGCTCTTGCCGCTGCCCTGTGTGTGCCAGATGACACCGCCTTCGCGCTTCGCGATGCGTGCTTGGGCGGCTTTCACGCCGAAGAACTGATGAGGCCGCGGCACTTTCTTGCGGCCGGCATCGAAGATGATGAAGTTGTAGACGAGGTCGAGCAGCCGGACCTTGTTGCAGAGTTGAGCGAGAGGCCGGTCGAGCAGCGCCCCGGCGACAGGGGCGGCGCCGGTGGGCGCTTCGTCTTTCCATTGAACAAAGAACTGTTCCTGTGTGCCGGTGGTGCCATAACGGAGCCCTTTCGAGTCGCTGCCGGCCAGCAGGAGTTGCACCGTACTGAAGAAGTTCTGGTTGAAGATTTCTTCCTGATTGGTGATGAGTTGGCGCACGCCGTCGGCCAGTTCCACGGAACTGCGCTTGAGCTCGATGACGACGATGGCGAGGCCGTTCAGGTAGAGGACAATGTCCGGCCGGCGTTCGTAACCACCTTTGAGCGTCACCTCTTCGGCCAGGGCGAAGTCGTTGTTTTCCGGGTGCGCCCAGTCGATGAGATGTACAGTTTCGTGGGCCTGGCCCATGGCGATCTGGACGGGCACGCCGTAGCGCAGGAGCTGGTAGGTGCGGAGGTTCGCCTCGTACGGCGTGATGCCGGTGGAGTCGGCGGCGGCTTCGAGTTTATGGAGGGCAGCGGAGATGTGGGCGGGCGAGTAGCCGCGGGCGGTCAGGTTGTCGCGGAGGAGGGCGGTTTCGACGGCGCGGTTGTTGTCGCGCTTCTTCCAGTCGCCGAGGTAGCGGAAGCCGAGGTAGTCGGGCCGGGCCGGGTTGGTGAACAGGTCGACGACGCGGTTCTGCGTGGTGCGCTCGGAGCGCGGCGTATCAGGCATCGGGCTCTCCGGTGGGGACGAGGCGTGTTTTGCCGGTGAGGAGTTCCTGCATCATGGCTTGCTTGAGGAGGCGGGTTTTTTCGCGGCGGGCTTCCAGCGCGAAAATCTCGGCGTCCATGTCGGAGAGGATGTTGGCGATGGCGGCTTGCTCTGACTCCTCACCCGGGGTTTCGATTTCAATCTTCTTCATTTCTGATTTATTCAGTTTTGCGCGTGTTCCGTTTGCAAGGAAGGGAAGGATGTTCTTGTGAACAAGCGAGTAGTACACGAACACTTGGTCAAATCCGAGCTTAGCCTTCAAAATGTGCGCATGATTGTTAACCCAACACTTACCCTTCAAACGATAGGCAATTGGACGCGTCTTGTATTCGTCGAAGTAGCCACCGTCCTCGGCCATTAGGATTATGTCGTCGTCGATGATGTATCTGTCGATGTAGTCCAGCACTCCGTTGGCACCACAGTATGGGTAATCTCCTCTCATCCGCGACCGTTGGGCCTCGTTGAGCGGCACGCGAAGATCATCAAGACATTCGGCGATTTCTTCGAGTGTTTTGACCGCCCATTTGCGGCGGAACCCCGGCAGCCGGGTCTGACCAGTCAGGAGTTGCTGCATGGCGGCCTGTTTGAGGTCACGTTTCTTAGCGAGGAGCCCGTCCAGTCCGGCAAGCAGCGCATCCACGTCGGCAAGCGCCTTCGCGACGGCGCGTTGCTCCGCAAGGGGTGGAACTGGCAACGGCATCCGACGCAAGTTATCTCCGGTGATCTTGGGCATACTCCCGGAGGAGCCGGCGGCAATACCCATGAAGTAACGTCTACCATCTGCGCCAGACGCATACCGCCAGAACCAATGGGCAGTTGCTAACTCGCGAAACCGCATCCGCATCATTAAGTCTGGGTAAACATAGATACCAGATGGGCCGTCGAAAACAGCTGTTGTGCCGACAAGGTCTGTGGTGTTGGCGCGTTGGACTAGCACGTCACCTTGTAGCAGAAACAAATCCGAACTCGCGTCGATTGTCTCCTCAAGGTATTTGATTGTCTCGTCGTTCAAAACCAAGCTTCCAGATGATGTCGCCCCAAGGCTGAGCGTTGGGGTACCTCTGGCGTCCTTTGAACATCGGCCCGAATAACCGTTCTTGGGCCCGTTGGCAACAAGTGACGATAAACGCTGGACATCCCATTGCTCTGGCACAGATCCCGCGTTGGTCTGCTTGAATCCCGGCGTCATTGCCGTGATGCCCCCATGCGCTTGATGTGCTCCTCGACTCGCGCCGAGAGCGCCTCGACCTCTTCACAAAGCTTCGGCAGGGGGGAGGCATACCGTTCAGCCAACTGGCGGATCCGTCCAGTGAGCGTCTGAGAAACTCGGTCCAATTCACCCTGCACAGCGGCAGACAGCCGGGCCATCCACTTGTCGTCCACCACGAGGGTCTTAATTTCGGCCTCAGTGAGCTTAGGATACTTGGCGTCAATCTTCCTATCGAGATCCTCCTGCGCGGCCTTGCGTCGGGCCTTCCGCTCGGCCTGCTGCTCCAGCAGTTCCGTATAGGCTTCGAGCGCTGCTCGCTCCTCCGAGTAGAGAGGGTCTTCGTCGATCTCCTTGAGCCGAGCCTTTACCACCTTGGGGGCAATCTTCTGCTTATCCCCCTCACCCTCAATCACCTCGGCCAACAACCCATCCTCTCCGCTATTCTCCTCGCGCATCTCGTCGAGTTGCTGCTCGAGCGTGGCGAGTTGACTGTCGAGTGCTTCGATGGCATCCCGCTCGGCCACAAAGTAGCGGTCGACGAGAATCGAGGCGGGTACGAGGTCCGACTTGAAGCGGCGCCTGCCTTTCAAGTAGTCGTGCGCCTCCGGCCAGATGAGTTTCTTGTCCCTATTCTCAATCTGGATAATCTCCCGAGGCTGGGCCCCCTTCAGCCAGCCTTCGGCGGCGATCAGGTAGGCGTCGTCCTGCATGGTCCCTGCCCAATAGTCCATCAGGTGCTGGTACAGGTCGTAGGCATCGAGGAGCGGCGCCTTCCGGAACCGTTCCAAAAGGTCCTCTGCAATAGTCGTGATCAGCGCCTTGGGGTGCCCGTTCTGGCGGAACCCGGTCAGACTCGGAGTCGTCGCCTTGCGCCAGCCGCTGAAGACCTGGGTCGCTCTCCGCTGAAAGGCAGTGAATTCGGCGTGGCCCAGAATGGCGGATTTCACCTCAGCGATCGGCAGCTTGAGCGCGGAGTAACCCGCCCGGTCGGCGGATTCGAACAACTCGGCTCGCACGGTGGGCAAGACCTTCCAGTAAGCGCCAAGCGCGTCCAGATCGCGATCCGGAATGCCGCCGCGCAGGTGCCCATCGATGTCCTGCAGGTCTTCGGGTTCGGTGCTGTCGATGTAGCGAGGAAGGTTGAGGTTGAAATCGTTCCTCGGGTCGGAGATCTCGCCGACCGGCACCATGCGCGCGTAGCCCGGCACCTCGGTCAGTTTAGTGAAGGTGTCGACGATGCGGTGGATATCCTGCTCGCGCAGCCGGTTCTTGTTGCCATCCTTGATGAAGCCCTTGGAGGCGTCGATCATGAACACGCCCTTGCGGCCCACGGCGTTCTGCTTGTCGAGTACCACGATGCAGGCCGGGATGCCGGTGCCATAGAAGAGATTGGCGGGCAGACCGATGATGCCCTTCAAGTAGCCGGACATCACGAGTTCCTTGCGAATGGTCGCTTCGGCATTGCCGCGAAAGAGAACGCCATGCGGCAGGATGCAGGCGCCTTTGCCCGCGCTACGCATGGAACGGATGATATGCAGCAGGTAGGCATAGTCGCCTTGCTTGGCAGGAGGAACGCCCCACTCGAAACGCTCGTAGGGGTCCTCGGACGGGGTGAGCCCGGTGGTCCATGTTTTATCGGAGAAGGGTGGATTGGCAACGACATAGTCGTAGGTACTCAGCCACTGGCCGACTTTGAACTTGGGCGCGGCCAACGTGTTGCCAGGGAGGATCGTTGCCGTGGGGAAGTCGTGCAGGATCATGTTCATGCGCGCCAGACCGGCGGTGGTCACGTCCTTCTCCTGCCCTTCGAGGGTAATGCGTTTGCCGGCCTCGGCTGCGACTTTCAGCAGCAGCGAACCAGAGCCGCAGGTGGGGTCATAGGCGGTGGTGGATGCCTTTGTATTTTGAGGCGAGATGCCGATGACCTTGGCGATGACCCGGCTTACTTCGGCGGGCGTGTAGAACTGTCCCTTGCTCTTACCGCTTTCGGTGGCGAAGTGCCGCATGAGGTACTCGTAGGCGTCACCGAGGATGTCGTCGTGATCGGCGCGATTCTGCGAGAAATCGAGCTCAGGTTTTTGAAAGATGCCGATGAGGTTCGTGAGGCGCTCCACCATCGCTTTGCCCTCGCCGAGCTTGTTGGGGTCGTTGAAGTCAGGAAAGTCGGTGCGGGCGAGCCGAGTGTTGGCGTTGATCAGCCGCTGGATGACCTGGGTGTTGATCTTGTCGCCGATGTCGCTCTTGCCCTTGAGGGCGATCATGTCCTGGAAGCTGGCTCCCTTTGGGATGATGACCGGAGGCGCAAAGTCGGTACTGTTGCCGTACTTGTCGCTGATGTACTTGATGAACAGCATGAAAAGGACGTAGTCCTTGTACTGGCTGGCATCCATTCCGCCGCGCAGTTCATCACATGAGGCCCAAAGGGAGGAGTAGAGGTCGGATTTTTTGATCGGCACAGGGTAGCTGAAACTCCAGACACAGCTGGTGGAGCGCACGATTGGTGGGCGCGGCACCAGCGACTTGGTCACTTTCACGTTCTCTTAATCTGTAAACGGCATTGTACCGTTTGCCGCTTAGGCAGCAGTATCCGGATGCATCCTGATTCCTCACCGAGGTGCACCGGAAGGGTAAGCAGGAAAGATGGCGCATTGCCTGGATTGGGTTCAGGCCCGCTTGCGCTTTGCCCCACGCTTTTTCGTCTGGGCGCGCTTTCTGGGCCGACGCTGAGTATCCGTGGGGACAGCGGGAATGTCCGAGCGTTCGGCGTCGGCGAAAATCACGGGCGCGGAGTTCAGCGGCGTGATGATGACTGGCCACCAGAATGGCAGGCCCTTCCAGCCCAGTTCCAGTGTCCCGTCCTGACGGAAGAGGAGCATTACAGGGGCGTCCTGGGCGAGAGCATGAGCCAGGTCCTGCTGTTGTTTCGTGTCGGGCGCGTTCGAAAAGCGTCCCGATTCGCGGATGCGGACCAAGCTGCGGTTGCGCCAAGCGAGGATTCTGACTCGGTCCCGATCGATGTCTGTACGGCAAAGGCGGGCGAAGTGATGGATGGCGGCCGCATAGTCCGTGCGTTCGGATTCCGGATAGGAGGACGGGTCAAGGAGATCGTAGCAGCGATTGAGGATTTCGATGGCCTCCTCAGAGCTGACGGTTACAGGGGCGCCATCGGCTGGACACAACGCATCCAAGCTTGCATCCAGTTGTCGGAGCTTTCTCTCTCCGGCAGTCCTGGCCACGGTCTCAAAGCCTGATGAGAGGATCCTGCTTCCGGGACGGACGGCATTCAGGTCAGAGAATCCCAACTTGTTGGGTGAGCAGGGGATCACGCGGCCCTTGGGGTCGCGTTGTATGAAATAGACGCCTTTGTCGTGCGCTCCAGATTCAAATGCTTCGCGAAGACCGGTATCGAACTGGTGAATCTTACACATGGCTTCGTAGACCAGTTGCGGAGCGTAGAATCGCGTTACGGGCAGGTCCGGCTTAGGCCGGGCGCCATACATACGGCAATGCTGCAGAACCGTGTCCTGCTGGAGGCGCTTCGGGCTGCGCCCATAGTAGAAGCCGATCAGATTGGCGATCGTGATGCCGCGATCGAGAATCTGGCCGCCGATGAAGACGTTGAATGGCGTACGCAGCTTCAACTGACCTTCTTCATCCAGCAACTGATCCACATCGTTCTCAGAGTTCACCCGCGAGATGACGACTGAGCCTTCCATCAGAGCTTTCCGGATGTCCTCCTTAACAACCTCTTGGGGTGGGATGGGCAGGCTTTCGAGCTCCAGCGAGCGGCGTAGATCATCCATTGCCAAATTGAGAATCCGGTTGAACAGGGATGAGTCCTGACTCGCTTCCTCGGTGAAGTCCTTATTGATGGCGCTGAGGACGGACTCCTGCCACTGGTGCGACTTCATGCTGGTTTCGGTATGGAAGAGAAAGCTGTATTTTGGCTCCGGTTTTCCCGCCGCTTTCTCCTGCCACCGGCGAATGGCGCCACCCACCAGGAAGGTCATGAAGGCTTCGCGGATAACCTCCGTGCTGTTCTGGGTGAGAACATCCTTGAGGTTCATCCGGCGGCCGTCGGGGCGCTTGAGGGCTTCGCGCTCGCGATCAGGGACGGGGCGGTAGAAGTAATAGGCCGGAGATTCGGGATCTTGCGCGAGTTCAAAGTAATACTCGCCACCCACATAGGCCGGATGGACTGGGAGAAGTTCCGTGAATGCCGGACGTTTTGGGAGGAAGATCTGCTCGCCCGAAGCGGAGACGATTTCGTCCTCAGGTTGGAGGTAGAGGGCGTAGGGTGTCGCGGTGACCTGAAGGTAGTCGGATTTAGGGACGAGCCGCTGCAACTCATCGATCATGGCGGCCACGACGCCCGGCCCGGTGTTGCCGTTCTTTTTGCGGAAGGTGACGGAGGCGTAGTCGGCCTCGTCGTCCACAATCAGTACGCGTTTGTCCTTCCAGTTGGGATAAGTGGTCCGGAAGGCCTCCAGCAACCTGCGAAGGTTGTCGTCCTCTTTCTTGACGACGATGATCAGTTTCTGCCGCAACTCATAGCCCGCTAGGTTTGCAGGCATGTTCATGATGTCGAATACCTTCATCTGGTCGGCCTGGATGAACTGCCGGTAGTCCTGGTTGAGTCGAGCGACGGTCTGCTGGGCCAGGGATTTCGTCCCTTTGGTCAGGATGATGGACATGTCGAAGCCGCGATCGAAGGCGCGAGCGATGATGCCGAGGAAGCCGCGGGTCTTTCCGCTTTGGATTTTGCCCAGGAGAATGCCGGGCCGGCTGACTGTTGTGGTATCGGGTCTGTCCAACAACTCAGCCACGCGTTCAACGCTGGCGCGCAACTCAGAGGAGTCTTTTCTGGTTTCAGCGAGGGTGTCGTAGAAGTTCATGGAATGAGGGCCATTTGGATATCGGGCTACAGCGAAAAACTCTATAGGGTAGTATCCACAATTTGACGAAATAATAGAGCTTTAGAACGATGATTTAGCTCTAGCCGTCGCGCCCACTCCGGGAAGGCGTGCAGCTAGGAGCAGGCGCCGAAACGACGGGCGCCAAGGTGAGCAACTGATGTGCGTCCGAGAGGTAGGCGGGGACTGGGGCACCTTTGCCGACCCCGGTGCATTGGTCTGAACTATTAGTCTCTCGATTCGACGCGCTTACGCGGAGCCTTCGCTGCACTGACCTGCGGCATTCTTGGTTTAAGTTTCGGACGACTGTCTACGATGCCAGTGGCTCCATCGGCGGCCTCGATTGAAGATTCATCGTCGTCCTCAGAATCCTCATCCGGCTCGATATGGCCCAAAGTGAAGCCGATCCAAAGAGCGTCGAACAGGCCCTCCCAGGTGATGGCGAAGATGAAGGACGTCGCCCCCTCCAGTTTCCGGGAGAGGACATCGGCCAGCACGAACTCCCTGTCTCTTCGTTCCGCGACCTCCCGCCATTCTTCTACGACTGGTTCCAGTTCCTTCCGGATGTACTCCAGGTCTCCCATCGGAAAAGAGACAAAGTCGACGTGTTCGCAGGGCTCAAGTCCTGAATCGATCCGGGAGACACCTGCGCCGCAGGCAGGGCAGTGGATGTCTGTCGCGTCCCAATCTTCCAATTTGATGTTAACTACCGTGATCGACATGTGGAATGGTCCCCCAATGTGTGTTCTCGTGATCTGAAACGAACGCGCGGCCGGCATCGTTGAGCCGGCACTGGCCGCAGAACCGTGGAATTTCGTCGCGAGTGAACGTCAGACGCGACTGGCCTCTCCGAAGAGCTCTGTATAACAGGTCGAGCTGCGAATCCACTGCTCCTCTTCGGAATCGGGCTGATAGGGGGCAGTGAGGAAGTCGGCGTAATCGGCAAATGAGATCATCCTCAGCAGCACTCCCAGGTGAAGAAAGACACTCCCTCCGTGCATTCCGTTCAACAGGACCATTTGGGTGCGTTGGCTCTCGTCCAGCTTTGACAAGGCAGACGCCAGGGCGCTGACGGCCTCAGCCATGGGCAGGTGGGCACCCGGTTGCCAGATACGGCAGCCGATGAAGTCGTCCTGAACGGCCAGCACCAATTTCACGAAGTCTTCGGCGGCTGGTTCGGCGGCGTAGTAATCGAAGTGAACCTTCAGCATCTCCTTGAGGCAGGATTTCTTTCCCAATGCGCAACGGAAATCGCGGTGCGTGCAGAAAGCTGAATAGAGGCCAAAGGACTTGGCGGAAAGGCGGCGGAGCAGCGATCGCTCGAAAGCGATGCCGTCCATGAGGAGACGGGCGCGGGATGATACGGGATTGCCGGCCTGGGTTATCGCTCGAGCAACGACGTACATGTCATTCTCACGGATCACTCGCTTCCTGGCGGATTTCAAAAGCTGGGCCGCTTCCGTCATGCGCCGAGCCAGAACCGCGCCAGAGGCACCGTTCAGGAGAAAGCAGATCTCCCCGTTGAGCAAACCAAACGGCTCGCCCCGGCGGGCAAGAAGTTCCAGTCCTTCAGCCAGCGGGAAGTTCAGCGCCTCTTCGGAGCTCTCGGCCGCCGCGCTAATTGCATCGGCAATCCGGAAGTGAGGCACATGATACTGAGACAGGCCAGTTCCGGACTGATAGGAGACGAAGTGGAAGAGACCTCTGCGCTCCGCGCCGAAGAGGGCGTGGCCGTCGCAGGAGCCGATAGGAGCAACGTCAAAATCCGGTGGAATCCTCGTCAGCAGAAAGTCGTCCGAGGGTTTGTTGGCACTCAACTCAATTTCCCCTCCGCCGCCGTTCCTGCTGCGGGCGGCCTTTTTGGTGGACTTCTGGGGTTGAGGCATACGGCAATTTCCAATTTCAGTTCGAGTGTATCGCGGTGGAGGGACTGCCGGATGATGGGGTGCTGAACGCGCTTTGGTGCGGGCCTCAGGTGAAGGGCTGGACGTGCGGCTGGATGCCACGAGGACTGACCCATCCCAGCGCGAGTCTTGGAATCCACCGGTTGTACGAATTGGGTCGCCAAAACATCTGACGCCTCCGCTCCGGTAGTACCATGGCTCCAACTGCCGCATGCTTTGTGCGCGCGCAATCTGCGGCAGCACTGAGAATAGTGCACGGGGATCCGGCCGATCTCCAGCGTCCATTGATCGAGATTCGTGCTTGTGACCTGTGCGCCGCCGGATACCGGCCGATGCCATTGGCTATGTCCAAACTCGCGCGGCGAGCCAACTCGTTTCCGCCCACCCAACCTGCGCCGCCTTCTCCCTGCTGCCCGGTTGGATCCCATAGCCAATGGGCCCTGGCGTACCCTTGAGTTCCGCCTGCAACGGTGCATCTGCAGCAACGGCGGCCCCGAAGACGCATTGGGCACCCACTGTGGCTTTGAAAGGACGCATGATCCCCTATTCGCCGGCTGCCTCGCGATTGGCAATCTTTGCCTGTACTAGCGGGATGACGAGTGCGGGCCGATGCCAACCAGAAACATCAATCTCGCCGGCCACCTCAACCGGCTCATCGCGCCCGAGGTGGATTCCGGGCGCTATGGCCACGCCAGCGACGTGGTGTGCGAAGCTCTACGCCTGACGGAGCAGCGGAATCGGGAGAATCAGGCGAGGCTGAAGTGGCTGCGCGGCGCAGTGCGCGCTGGACTGGGTGAACTGGCGCGGGGGAAGTCGTCGCATTCCAGCGAATCAAGGACCTCGAAGAGCACATCTACCAGTTGGGGCAGGAAGCCAAGGCCGCGCTTGCGTCGAAGCACCACGGTGGATCAGCCTGGAGCCCTTCGGCGAACGCGCGGCGGAACGCTATCGCGGCTTCATCTAGCAGGCTTTGCGTGACGTCGCGGCCGTTCCCGATCGAGCCGGAAGCAGGGGGCGGCCGGAACTGGCGCGCGGGGTTCGGACGTACCACCTCGTCCGCAAACGACCCCGCAGGGCGTTGGGCACCTTTAGCCAACCCAGGCATTTTCTGGTGTATCGTTGCGGGAACAATATCTCGACGTGGGCCCGCGGCAGCACGATGCCGCTTACTGGCCGGGCCCCTGCCCGTGGAGAACCGGGAAGCAAGAGAGATCAAAGATTAGGAATTCAGTGGAGGGGGAGCAGGGCCTGAGTGGGTCCGGCTGGCGGCAACCTGTCAGTGGTCCGTTGAAGACGCCCCGGCAAAGGGTTGCGCTGCTGATTTGAGTGGAGCCTTTCGGTGGCTCCTCCGCTCCCTGACGGTCGCGGCTCAATTTGCGGGTTACTCCGCTTTGGCGGCACGGAGGGCTGTGGTGCGACTCGATTGAAGGTGCCCGAACGACCGTGGCCCGCTCCTTCCCAGTCGCGGTTCGCAACGGGGTGGGGACCACTCCCTGACGGGACTGTGAAAAAATCAAAAACGCGCAATCAAGCCCCCCGCAGGGGAGTACGCAAACCACTGGGCAGCCCGCTGCGATCGCTCCTAGGGCCTCTGGCGAGGCCATTCTCACTCTCAATTTTGCCCATTTTCGCGAAAGGGGATTTTTTCACAGTCCCTGACGGTCGTGGTTCGTTGTGGCTGCCTCGGTTTCGGCTGCCGCGGGAGGCCTACTTGATCTCGCGAATCCGGATATTCCGGAACATCACGAACGTGAACTGGTCGTGCAGTTGGAGGCCGATGGGGCCCGTCTTTGATCGCGCCGGATCGCCCGCATACTCGGCTACCACCTCGCCGTTCACCTTTACCCGGATCAGGTTTGTGCGCGACTCGATATCCATCGAGTTCCACTCGTCGCGCTTCTGCACGCCCTTCTTCGCCGCGACGAACGTGTAGATGCTGCCGGTCGAGTACTTGTCCGCATCGCCATCGATGAGCTGGATCTCATAGCCAATGTGCGCCGGCGTACCCTTCAGCGTCGTCTGCAGGGGCGGATCGGCCTTGCCCGCGTCGCCGATGGCATAGTGCGCCCGCGACACGTCCCGAATCGAGATGCCGCTATTGGTCCGCGCCGGCAGGAAATACTCGACGTGCAGGTCGAACTGGCCATAGGCCGCCGTCGTGTAGAGCCACGCCTGACGGTAGAGCCACGATTCATACTGCTTGCTGTCGATGGGCCACGGCTTGCCAAACGGATCGTCGGGCTTGTCGTGCCGCCGCTGGCCCAGCAGGGAACCGTCCGGCATGACGGTCCAGACGCCCTCACCGCGGGCCTGCCAGCCGTCCAGGTTCTTGCCATTCAACAGCGGACGCCAGTCCTGAGCCGGAGCAGCCGGAATCAGCCCAAGGGCGGAGACCAGGAGGGAGAAGAAAGCAACATTGCGCACCTCTCCATTGTCGCGCCAGCGGGACCACCGCGGGCACGATCCCTTCCCCGATCCTGGGTAGAGCCTCTACTCGGCCGAGGGCTTGCGGAACACCGCAATCGCCTCGATCTCGATGAGCAGGTCCGAACGGCACAGAATCGCCTGGATGCCCGTCGAGGCCGGCAGCGGATCGAGACCCTGCTCCGCGAAAAACGCCGTCCGCTCTTCGTTGAAGGCCTCGTAGTCGCGCTCCATGTCGCGCAGGTAGCACGTGGTCCGCACGATGTCTTTCCAGGTGGCGCCCTCGCTCTCCAGCAGTCCCGTGATGTTCTGATACGTCCGCCGCTGCTGCGCGCGGAAGTCGCCCACGTGTACGGTTTTGCCGTACTCGTCGATGCTGGCCGTACCGGAAATCAGCAGCACCGCGATGTTGCCGAAGTCCAGGCGGAGGCCGCGCGAGAACGAGCTCGGCTTGGCATACGCGTACGCCTCGTTCAGCACATTGTGGTTCGTGATCTTCTTCTTTTCGATGGTCGTGGCGCTGGCGATCTCGGCCAGGGCGTCGTCGAGTGTCATGAGGAAACCTCCTGGATTCTCCGGCCCCGGGGGCCAAAGTGGGGCGCAAGCCGGTCGCGAATCAAGGCGCGGTTGAGTCCGGCTTCGCGGATGGCCTCGACGACGAACTGGGCCGCGTCGTAGGCGAGTAGTGAAAAATCGTCGGCGGGCCGCCCGAAGCGGCTCACCAGCCGCTGGATCCGGGCGTTGTCCGCCGTATGCAGTCTCGGAGTCACCACGTGGCGCTCCGACGAAAAACCCCGGCTGCGCGCCGCCGGCCCCGCCAGCAGCCGCATGCCCGCAGGCGCCGCCGCCATCACTGCCGCGGTGTCTGCCGGCGGAGCGAGGATCACGCAGGCCGCGCCATCCAGCGGCGGCAACTGCAGGGGCCCCGCGCCGATGTCGTGCCGCTGTGCCGGCAGCCGGTGCATCCCCGCCGCCGCCTTGAGAAACTCCTTCGCCAGATTCCTGGAATCGTGATCGGTGCCCGCCACCACCGTGAAATCGCCTTCCGGCAACTGCCCGGCCAGGTAGGCCGCAATCGAGGGATCACCGGGCGCGCACGAGAACATCCACGGGATGTTGGCGTGATTCACGGTCTGGTCCGTACTCACCGGATCGACCAGCGGCAGCAGCGCCTTGGTCACCACCTGTTCCGCCAGATGAGTCGTCGCTCCATCGATGCCGCCGAGGATCGCCCAAACCTCATCGGTGTATGCCAACCGGACCACCGCCGACGCGCCGCTGCGCCACACATCGTCCGACCAGCGCTCCACCAGTTCGAACGGCTTCCCGTGATAGCCGCCCGCGCGATTCGCATCTTCCAGCGCCAGCATCGCGCCCATCCAGATGGACCCCGCCTTCGGGTGCGCCGCTTCGCTGGGACCGAAGAAGCCGATGCGCACCACCTCGACACCGCGCTTCCCGCCGCTCTCCCGGCCCGGCCCTTCATACTGCAGCGGCGTCGACCGCTTGTCGAGGTATGGATCCTGCGCGGAGAGACACGCAGCGCCGCCCAACGCCAGAAAGGCGCGGCGGCTCCAGGTGTCTCTTCCGCGGGTCATAGTTATCGGCTCGCTGTCTCCAGGCCCCGGCTCGTCCGGTCCCGCACCGGCACAAAGCCGCGTGGAATCTGCAACGACTCCCGCGACTCATACTTCCAACGTCCCTGGCCGAAGCGAGCCAGAAACACCTCGCCCGCATCGTCCATCACCGCGCTCAACGGGATGGCGCCCGTCACGCCCGGCCACGGCTTCGACCGTGTCGCGATCAGGTCCCTGATCTTCGCCCGGTTCAGGCCGCCCTGCTGCACGGCCCAGATCAGCATATTCATTCCGTCGTAGGCATGCGCGGCATAGGTCTCCGCATCCACCTGGAAGCGCGCCTTGAAGGCCTTGCGGAACTCGTCCAGCTTGGGGTCCTTGCGATCGGGATCCCAGGGATAGCCGCAGATCACGCCTTCCGCATTCGCGCCAGCTGCTTTCTCGAACTCCGGCGACACGCTGCGGTCGGAACAGAAGTAAGGCTGCTTCATGCCGCGCGCCCGCATCTGGTTCAGGATCAGGGCGCTCTCCCGCGCATCGCCCCAATGGACAATGGCGTCGACGTTCATCTCCTGGATGCGGTCCAGTTGCAGCGAGAAATCGTCGCCGCCGACTTTGTACGCCATCTCGATCGCGACCGGATGGCCCAACCGGCGGGAACTGTCCTTGATCTCGCGCACGCCGAAGCGTCCATAGCGATTGCTCGACCGGATGATCCCGATGCGCTTGTAGCCCATCTTGCGGATCATGTAATCCACCAGCAGGTAGCCCTGTTGCCGGTCGTCGCCGATGTTGCGCGCCACCCACGGGATGTTCGTCTCGATGAACGTCGGATCCGTGTCGCCGGTGTTGATCATCACCACTTCGGCCTTCAGCGCCACGCGGATCGCAATGTGGGAGTTCGCACTATCGATGGTGCCCAGGATCGCCCAGACCGGGTTTTCGTACGCCATCTTCACCACTTCATTGCCGGTGGAGCCCCATAACCCGTTGTCATTCGCCACGGCCAGCTCAAACGGGATCTTCCCCTTCAGATACCCGCCCTTCGCGTTGGCCTGTTCCACGGCCAACTGGGCGCCCTTCAGCATCATCTTGCCCAGCACTTCCTCGTGGCTCTTGCCGCCCGTGGCAATGGACACCGTGGACTCAATGGGCCCGATGAAGCCGATGCGCACGCTCTTCAAGCCGACAGGCTCCGGCGCGGCTCGCCCAGGGCCTGTGTACTCCATCTGGACCAGGAAATGCTCCTTATACGGTTTCACGGAGCCGAAGGGTTCCACGTCGGTCGACGTGTGGGCGTAGTTCTGCTCGGTTCGCAGCTTCAGGTCCGGCACTTCATAGGGGGTCAACCCGTTGATGCGGCGCAGCACCTCCTGCGTCTCCGGATCAGCGGCCGGGGCCGCCTTCTTCGCTTCCTGCCCCATCGCCGCGAACAGACACACCATTGCCAGCAGCAGGCGCTTCATTTCGACGCCCTCCCGTTCGAAGCCAAAGCCTTGGGCCGCTCGCGCAACCCGCCATAGTATCCATCTCCGACGCCCCAGGCCAAACCCTTCGATGTGGCGATGAATACGTCGTTGTCTTCCACGTCGATGGCCAGGATGTAGTTGTGCGTCAGGTTGAGACCCATCTCCACCGTTTCCAGAACGGTCTTGTCGCGCGTCACCACGGCCTTGCCGGTCTTCGATTTGGGATCGCGGGTGTAGGCGACCCAGGTGTTCGTGGCAGCGTCCATGATGGCGCCCACGCCCTTGTCGGTGGCGAACCAAGCTTCGTTCCCGCTGCGCGCCTTCAGGTTGTTATTGAAGTCGCTGGGATTGCCGGAGTCCTTGTTGTAGTATCCGCGCCAGTTGCGCCCGTCGTAGCGGCACACGCCAAAATACGTCGACACCCACAGGACCTTGTCGATGTAGTTGGCCTGCGTCGTGATGACGTGCACAATGCCGTCGTCGCGGTAGAGGTCGATCTCCATCTCCCCATCCGGATCCAGGTAATCCTTCCAACGGCCGGTGGCCACATCGTATTCCAGGACACCGCTGCCCCACACGGCCAGGTGGACTTTGCCGTCCCGGTAGTTCACACCGTAGTTCCAGATCTCTTCCATCGGCGCGTTCTTCTCAGTGAACACAGACCACTCGCGGGTCACTGTGTTGTAGCGCGACGCGCCGGCCGTCGTCGCCACCCACACGTTGTCGTTCTCCACTGCCACGCCGTACGCCACGTCGTTCACCAGGCCGCTGTTCATCTGGTGCCAGTGTTCAAAGCGGCCGCCGCTGAAGCGCGCCAGGCCGCCGCCGAACAGCGCCAGCCAAACATCGCCCGTCTTTTTGTCGACATCGATGCCCGTCACAACACGCCACGGCAGGCCGTCCTTCTCAGTCCAGCTCTTCACCTTGCCCGAAGCTTTGTCGATCAGGGCCAGGCCGTTCTCCGTGCCCAGCCAGATGCGCGGCCCGTCCGACTTCACCGCGAAGATATGGTCATTCGGCAGACCATTCTCCGTGGTGAACTGCTTCCACTTCGTGTATACGAAAGGCAGCTTGCTCCCGCTGCCCACCGTCTGCGCCGGAGCGGCGCACGCCGCCAACATTGCTGCTGCGAGTAGGTACTTCATAGTGTCTTCACGAACTCAATCAGATCGTTGAGCTGATCCTTGGTCATGTCATTGGTCACGCCGTGCTTGTCGTAAGGGTTGAACACGGTCCAGATCTCTTCCAGCGTGTTGGCCATGCCGTTGTGCAGGTACGGGGCCGAATCATAGATGTTGTTGAGGTGCGGCACGTCGAAGGTGCCCTGCCGGTCCAGCGCCTGCTTGGTCCCGACATCGAACTTCTTGCGGCTGGTGTAGTAGGGCGGCATGTGACAGGTCACGCAGCGGTTCTCCAGGGGGATCACGCGCCCGTCGTTGGCCGTACCCCGTTCAAAGATCGCCTTGCCGCGCTTCTGCGCGGGTGTGTACGGCTCACCCGGTGTGTGGTGGCGGTTGGGCGGCCGCTGGATCGTCGTGATGTAGTAATCCAGCGCATCCAGCTCCTCGTTCGTGAACGGGAGAGTGCGCGTGAAGAACACTGAGAGCCGCGGACCGCACTGCCGCCGCAGCGTGGCATTCGTGCCTTCCCACTTGAACGGAGCCGTGTCGTAGATGCCGCGCAGCGTCCGGTTGTCCACCGGACTCACGCCGATGCCATCCGCCTCGATGTCGTATGCCAGCCCGTCCACGTGCCCGTCCGGATGGCAACTGTGACACGCGAACTGCTGCCGGAACGAGATCTTCGCGTTGTGGAACAGCCGCTCGCCCTTGCGCTGCAGTGTGATCTCTTTCGGCCCGCCCAGGCTGATGCGGCCGGCCGGCTGCAGTGTCTTGAGATCGATCACCGTCAACTCATCGTCCAGGGATCCGGCCACATAGGCATACCGCCCGTCCGGCCCCATCGTCACACCGCGCGGACTGGTCGACGTGGGTACAAACCCGGCCAGGAATTCGGCTGACTTGCCCAGATGATTCGGGATCACGGTCTCGCGGTCTTTCGGCGTGGCCGCCTTCAGCATCCGCTCGAGTTTGGCGCAGTCGACCACCGCCACACGGTCTGTGCCCGAGCTCGTCACCAGCGCGTAGCGCCCATCGTTCGTGATGGCCACATCGGTCGCATCCGAGAAGCCGGAGCCCGGCTGGTCCAGCATCACCTGGTCCACCGTGCCGTCCGCCCAGAGCACGGCCAGCCCGTTCGTAATGGTCCAACCCTGCATCAGGCGCGTCATCGGAACCAGGTTCTTCGTCCGGTTCATCGTGGCCAGGGCAAAGCGGCCGCTGGGATGCCACGCGATGCCCGCCATCAAATTCGTACCGGGCACCATGGGGCGATCGACGACGGCGGCCCGCTCTGTGTCGATCAGCGTGATCTCCGACTTCAGCGGCTTGCGGAAGCCCGTCAGGTTCGAGAACGTGCTGGTGACCGCGATGGACTTGCCATTCGGAGACAAGGCCAGCGACCACGGCCCGACGCCACCCGAGAGCGTCTTCACAAACTGCAGCGTGGCCACGTCAAACACCCAGATGTCGTTCGACGAAGTGTTCAACACGTACAGACGCCGCCCCTGGGCATCGGTCAGCACGCCATGCGGCTCGTCGCCCACCTTCAGCGTCGACGTCACCTTGCGCGTCTCGGTATCGATGACGCTCACCGTGTCGCTTTCGCGATTCGAAACGAACGCCCGCTTGCCGTCCGGAGTAAACGCCACATCCGTGGGCGCATTGCCCACCACGATCTCCGCCTGCTTCTGCCGTGACACCGTGTCGACAATCGCCACCACGTTGCCGGACTCGCAGGTCACCCAGAGCTCCGCCGTATGCGGCCGGAACGTCAGGTTCAGCGGGGTCTTGTACCGGATCTCGGCCGGAGGCGGCGGCACCTTCGTGGGGTGCGCGATCTTCGTCCACGCCTTGGCCGCGTCGAAGGTCTTGCCATGTGTCTCCCGATGGCAGTGATTGCAGCCCGTAGTGGACGGAATCCGCAAGCCCGCGGCCTTCGCCGCCGCCGGGTCCTTCATCACGGCCTCGGTCGCGTACTTCTTGCCCGCGCCGTGACACGCTTCGCAGCCCACGCCCTCATTGGCTTCAGCGCCCACCGCATGGCAGCCCAGGCACTGCTTGCTCAACTGCGGATCGCCCGTCACCTTCATCTCATCCGCGATCCGCCGCCCATCCGCCGTCGACAGCACAGCCCAGGCCCGCGCATGATCGCTGCGCCGCCACACGTCCCATTGATGGCCGGACTCCGGACCCTTGTGGCACGCGCCGCACGCCGATGAGCCGATGAAATCGCCGCCCCGCGGAGCCGGCGCGGCGCGCAACTGCGACGGCTTCATCAGCGGATGCGCAATGCGTGGAATCGCCTGCTTGATGTCCACGGTCGAGTTCGGGTTCACCGCCGTGTGCGACCCCTTCTCCATATGGCAGCCCAGGCAGGTATCCTCGTTGGGCAGCCGCAGCCCGGCCTTCATCGCTTCGGCCCGGTTGCGCATCACCTCTTCGCTCATGTACTCGCTGCCCGGACCGTGGCACGACTCGCACTGCAGCCCGTCTTCCGGCCGGAACGCGTCGTCCTTTTCCCAGTCTTCCGCCGTCGAGGCCGTCGAATGGCACCCCAGGCAGATGGGCTCTTTCCACGGCTGCCCGCGCAGGCCGCTGCGCTTGGTGATCTCCACCGACTCCGGCAGCGACAGCACCGCATAGGCCTTGGAGTGCTTCGTCGTGAGCCACTTGCTGTACTGGTTGCCCATGCCGGCGCCGTCGTGGCACTGGCCACAGGCCCGCGCGCCCACATACACCGGCTTCTTCGGAGCCGCGCCGCCCATGCCGAGCAGGGCCACCAGCCCGGCCGCCAACACCGCAATGGTCCGTGGTCTCATCGCTCAGCGTGCCGCCTTTGCCGTGGCCGCGTGTTCCAGCTTCAGAATCTGGTTGGCCTTCACGTGTTCCAGCCGCTCCACCTGACCGTCCGGCCAGCGGATCTCCACCGTGTCGGCTTCCTTCGCGCCGGCCAGCCCGAAGTGCAGCCGCGCATCGCCCTGCGACAGGTAGCCCCGCACCGGATTCACGTCGTCGATCATCTTCAGCCCGGCGGCCGTCACGGTCACGCGCGCGCCAATCGCGGTGCGCGACCCGGTGGGGAACTTCAGCCGCGCATCCACCATCAGCCAGGGCTTTGCATTGCCGCCGTCATTCCGCAGCAGCTTCGCCGCGTCGTTCAGGTTCACCACCAGCAGGTCGATGTCGCCGTCGTTGTCGATATCCGCCCACGCCGCACCGCGGCCCACGTATTTTTCGTTGAAATAGCTGCCCGAGCGCCGCGACACGTCCTCAAACGTGCCGTCATGCCTGTTCCGCACCAGCGTGTCTTCCTGGACGTACTCGTGGTGCGCATTGCCATGCACCGTGAACAGGTCCGGCCAGCCGTCGTGGTCGTAGTCGAAGACCACCGAACCCCAGCCCGCATACTGCCCCAGCATCGCGGACAGGCCGGCCGCATTTGCCTGGTTGTCGAAGTGCTTTTCCTTCGGGTTGTAGACGAACAGGCTGACGTAGTTCAGGTTCGGCACGAAGATGTCCAGCCAGCCGTCACGGTTCACATCGCCAAAGAACGGGCCCATCGACGACACGCCCTGCCCGTGCTCGCTGTAGGCAATGTCGAGGTCCAGGGCCTTCTCCACGAACGTGCCTTTGCCGGTGTTTTCGAAGAAGTAGTTCTCCATGGCGTCGTTCGCCACGAAGATGTCGAGGAAGCCGTCGTTGTTGAAGTCGGCCCCGGTGACGCTCATCGCCCGCCCGTTGGGCTTGTAGACGCCGGCTTCCTTCGTCACTTCCGTGAAGGTGCCGTCGCCATTGTTCCGGTAGAGCGCATTCGCCTGCCCGCTATAGCTGAGCGGCCCCGGATACCCCTGGGCCGGATAGAAGTCGCGGAACTTGCCGTCGTCATAGTGCAGGTAGTTTCCGACGAAGACATCCAGCCAGCCGTCGTTGTTGTAGTCGAGCCACACGGCCGACACGCTCCAGCGCGGATCCGCCAGACCGGACTTCTCGGAGACATCGGTGAACGTTCCGTCGCCGTTGTTGTGATACAGCGTATTCGCGCCGTAGTTCAGCAGGTAGAGGTCGACCCGGCCATCATTGTCGTAATCCGCGGCCGAACAGCCCGACCCGAAGGTCATGCTGGCCACGCCCGCCTGCGCCGTCACATCGGTAAACGTGCCGTTGCCGTTGTTCCTGTAGAGCTTGCCCGACAGCTTGCCGCGCAGCTCGCGGCCCTCGTTGTCGCTGACGCTCTTGGTCCACACGCCGGTGACGAAGTAGATGTCCTGGAAGCCGTCGTTGTTGTAGTCGAAGAAACAGGCGCCGGCGCCCGTGCCTTCCACGATGTTGTCCAGGTGGTGGTCGCCGTAGCTGTGCCGGAACGTGATGCCCGCCGCCTTGGTGATGTCCGTGAATACCGGCAGCGTGCCTTCGTCGGCCGCCCACACGGTCGCCGCCATCAGAATCACCAGCCGGCCGAGCTTCATTTCTTGTCCCCCAATCCCAACCGCACGGGCTTTTTGATCACGGCCTGCGCTTCCACGTTCTCCGGCGCGAGTTCGGGATCCTCGTGGCAGCCGATGCAGCCCCGGTTTTCCTTGTTCCGCACCCACACCCAGCCGCTGCTGCGCATCACCTGCCCAGCCGCATCCAGCGTCTGCAGCTTCACTTTCGTGTTGGCCGGAATTTCGAGGTGGAACGACCCGTCCGCCTCCACCGCCAACTCGCCCAGCCGCACCGGAGCCGCCTCGGGTCCCGTCAAAACCCGGACCTTCCGGATCGAGCCCGCCGCGGCCGGCCGGTCGCTGGTATATACGCTGAGGCAGTACAAATGGCCGCTCGGCGCCTCGGTCTCCACCACCGTGCCGCGCCCATCCGGCTGCTCATGCGGACCCACCACCTTCGCCTGGAGCTCATCAAACTCCGGACTGTCGTACAGCGGAGTCTGCTTCCGCGTCGCCAGCTCCAGCCGCCAGAGCCCCCAGCCCGCCGGGCCCTTCTTCGCCACCACCACGGAGCCTTCGCCCAACGCCGCGGGGGCTGCGAACACGCCGTCGGCCGCCGCCGTCAGCGCGGAATGGGAGTGGAGCGGCCGCTCCTGCGTGACCATCGACAACTGCCCGGCCGCTTCCACAAACACGACTTTCCGGCCCACCGCCGCCGCCGTGCGCGCATTCAGCCCACCGGTGAACAACGCGTAATCCGTCCCGTCCAGGTTGATTCCAAACAGCCGGCCGCCCGACGAGTAGATCATCCGGCCTTCCGGCAGCATCGCCGGACCCGTGTCGCTCTGCCCCGCATACGTCAGCCGCTGGACATCCGAGCCGTCCAGCTTCGACGAATACAGGGCCCCGCCGCATACAAACGCCACCTGCGGCCAGGGCTCGGGAATATCCAGCGAAAAGATCCGCGACTGATACACCGGCTGGCGGCACCCGCCCTTCTCGTGGCTGATCTGCCGCACGCCGCCGCCGTCCGCGTTCATTTCGAACACCTGCCAGGGCTCGCCCGCCGCGCGCCGGCCCGCAAATAAAATGCGCTTTCCGTCGAAAGATACGTCCGGATCGGCCGCCGCCGCGAATCCGTCGCTCAGGACACGCCCCCGGCCCGTCCATTCCAGCAGGTAGAGCCGTTCGCCGTGGCCCGCCCGGGCCTGCGTCACCACCAGTCCGGCCGACCCTGGAGCCATCGCTCCAGCCGCCGCCAGGGCGCCATCAGCGCCCCACGCAGCCGTCATGGCCGCGGTGAGCACCATGCCGCGCACAATCATACTTACCGGATTAAGGAGTATAGAACCTGAAGCTAGCAAACCTAAGCCAGTCTAGGGTAAACGGATCCGTTTGCCAATATCTAAATCACACTACTTGGTTCTTATTAGATTTACTTCTCTACCGTCCTGCGCCTGCGGCTGTAAAATAGCCACATGAACCAATCAGCTGAGGGGCTGCCCGGCCGCCGCGGCTTCCTAAAAGCCGGCGCCGTGGGTTTCCCCGCCATACTTTCCGCCGCGCAGAGCGCGAATGCAATCAAGGTTGGACTCGTCGGTGCAGGCGGCCGTGGCAGCGGTGCAGCCGCCCAGGCCCTCAAGGCTGACGACTACGCCGAACTGACGGCCGTTGCCGACATCGACATGGATACGATCGACAAGAGCCTGGCCCGCCTCCAACGTGCGGCCGGCCCCAAGATCAAGGTCGCCAGCGATAAGAAATTCATCGGCCTCGACGCCTTCCAGAAGGTGATCGACAGCGGCGTGGACGTGGTCCTGCTGGCCACACCGCCCGGCTTCCGCCCGCAGCACCTGCGCTACGCCATCGAGGCCGGCAAGCACGTCTTCTGCGAGAAGCCCGTGGCCACCGACGGACCCGGCGTCCGCCACGTCCTGGAGACCGTCGACATCGCCACCAAGAAGAACGTCTCGCTCGTCGCCGGCTTCTGCTGGCGTTATTCCAACTACATTGCGGAGACGTTCGACAAGATCGGTAGCGGCGCCATCGGTGACATCGTCGCCTACTACGCCACCTACTACACCAGCCCCGTCAAGCCCATGCCCCCCGAGAGCACCCGCCCGGCCGGCATGAGCGACACGGAATGGCAGATCCGTAACTGGTACAACTTCCAGTGGCTCTGCGGCGACAGCCTGGTGGAACAGGCCGTGCATAGCGTCGACAAGGTGGCCTGGGCCATGAAGGACCAGCCCCCCATCAGTTGCGTGGCTGTCGGCGGCCGCCAGATCCCCGCCAACGGCGGCAATATCTACGACCACTTCGCCGTCAACTACCTGTATCCCAACGGCGTCCGTGCCTTCGTAGCCAACCGCCAGACCGAGAACTGCTACAACGAGAACTCCGACTACATCCTCGGCACCAAGGGTACCTGCACCATCGGCCGCGGCCCCAATCCGCGCATCGAAGGCCAGAATCCCTGGAGCTTTGAAGGCCAGAAGAACGACATGTACCAGCACGAGCACGACGTGCTGTTCGCCTCCATCCGCAAGGGCCAGCCGATCAACGACGGCAAGCGCATGGCCACCTCCACGCTGCTCGCCATGATGGGCCGCATGGCCGCCTACACCGGCCAGCAGATCACCTGGGAACAGGCTCTCAACTCCCAGGAACGCCTTGTCCCCGACACCATCGACTGGAAGGGCAGCCTCGCCGTTCCGCCGCTGCCGCTGCCGGGCAAGACCAAGTTCATTTAGCCCGAACCATGCGGAAATTGCGTAAGTTCTTCTTTCTATTAGCTCTGCCGGCGGCCGCCCAAACAGCGGCCCCGGCCAAACCGCCCGCCGACGACCTCAAACTCGTCCAGGGCCTGCAGCGCCGCATCGCCTCCGGGACCAAGGAAAAGAAGGCTTCCGACATGAAGCCCTACAAATCCACCATCCCCGGCACCGATGTCAGCTTCGAGATGGTCCCCATCCCGGGCGGCGAATTCACCATGGGTACCCCCGCGGGGGAAGCCGGCCGCCAGAAGGACGAGGGCCCCCAGCACAAGGTCCGGCTCGATCCCTTCTGGATGGCCGCCCGCGAAGTCACCTGGGACGAGTACCGTCTCTTCCAGTTCTCCCATGTCGAGGGCAAAATGCCGGACGTCGACGCCGTGTCCCACCCGACCCGGCCCTACGTCGAAATGAGCTTCGGCATGGGCCTGAACGGCTTTCCGGCCATCAGCATGACCCAGCACGCGGCCAACAAGTACGCCCAGTGGCTCAGCGCCAAAACCGGCCAGTTCTACCGCCTGCCTACCGAAGCAGAGTGGGAGTACGCCTGCCGCGCCGGCAACGCCCCGGTCGATCTCGCCGCCTCGGCCTGGTACGACGCCAACGCCAACGGCAAGTATCAACTGGTGGGCACGAAGAAGCCTAATGCCTGGGGGCTCTATGACATGCTGGGCAACGTCATGGAGTGGACCCTTGACGCATACGCCCCTTACCCGGCCGGCGATGCCGTCAATCCCTGGGTGAAGTCCAAGACCTCCTACCCGCAGGTCGCCCGCGGCGGCTCCTGGAACGACCCCGCGTCCAGCCTCCGCTGCGGAGCCCGCGTCGCCTCCGACGCCAGTTGGAAACAGCAGGATCCTCAACTCCCCAAGAGCATCTGGTACCTCACCGATGCCCAGTGGCTCGGCTTCCGCCTGGTGCGGCCCCTGAAGGTGCCCTCGGTGGTCGAGATGAACTCCTTCTGGAACAATGGAGTAGAAGTCGATCCGTAAACCCGAACGCTTCGAGCTCGTGGAGCCCTCCATGGGCACCCTCGTTCGCGTGGTCATCGAAACCCGCGAACGGGACCGGGCCGACCACGCCCTGCGCGCCGCCTTCGGCCGGCTCCGCGAACTCGACGCGACCCTCTCTGACTACAAGCCCGACAGCGAGCTAAACCGTCTCTGCCGCGCCGGCAGCGCCCAGGTCTCCGTCGACCTCTTCCGCAATATCGAAGCCGCCCAAAGCCTCGCCGTCGCCACCCACGGAGCCTTCGACATCACCATCGGCGACCGCACCCGCTCGTCCACCTTCCGCGATGTCGAGCTGGACGCCAAAACCCGCACCGTCACCCTACGTAAACCCAACATGAAGCTGGATTTAGGAGCGATCGGCAAAGGCTACGCCGGCGACGAGATGCTGCGCGTCCTGCGCGCCCACGGCTGTCCCCATTCGATGGTCGCCCTCAGTGGCGACATCGTCGTCGGCGAAGGCGCCTGGCACGTCATGATCGAGGCCGCCCAGCAGACCTTCAAGCTGAAGAACTCCGCCGTCTCCACCGCCGGTGACACCGGCCGCCGCCACATCCGCGACGCCCGCACGGGCCAACTGGTGGAGCAGGTCTGGCTGGTTTCGGTCCTGGCCAAAACGGGTCTCGAGGCCGACGGCCTGGACACCGCCCTGCGCATCATCGGCGAGGAGGAAGGCCGCAAACTGGCCGCGGCCCGCCACGTGAAAGCCTGGTTCCGGCGCGTCGCCTGACGGCCGTTAGCGCAGCAGGATGCTGCCGGTCAGCGCCAGCAGCACAGCCGCCGTGATCATCACGTAGGCCCAGTCCCGCTCCAGCGCGAAACCGACGATGGAAAACGCCACCCGCAGGATGGGTGTGAGCAGCAGGCAGAGGATCCCCAACTGCGCGATCGCCAGGCCGCGCGCCTGCAGCCCTTCCCCATGCGCCGCGAACGCCAGCCGCATCACCTGCGTAGGGGAGGCATACGGCGTGCCCGAGCCCCCGAAAACCGCAAACGTCGGCACCGGCGGCTGCGAGAACAGGTAAAGCGCTCCACCGGTCAGCCCGACGGCGGCCGCCACGATGACGCCTCCGCGCA
Organism: Paludibaculum fermentans; assembly: GCF_015277775.1. Taxonomy (NCBI): domain Bacteria; kingdom Pseudomonadati; phylum Acidobacteriota; class Terriglobia; order Bryobacterales; family Bryobacteraceae; genus Paludibaculum; species Paludibaculum fermentans. The sequence continues at coordinate 6,456,890 of NZ_CP063849.1, read as the reverse complement.
GGGTGGTGGAGATGATCTGTTGGAGTTTGTGGTCAGAAGGGGCCATGGCTTAAATCCTCCCCGACAGGGCGCTGCGAATCATTTCCAGGGCGATCACCGCGACAACGACGGCGAAGATCCGGCGCAACGTGAGCACCGGCAGGCGCGGCAGCAAACGCGCGCCCAACAGGGATCCGCTCAACACGCCCAGCATCACCGGCAGGGCGATCGCCGGCTGAATGTACCCGCGCTTCAGGTAGATGGCCGCACTGGCCACCGCCGTGACGCCGATCATGAAGCTGCTGGTCGCCGTGGAGACCTTGAACGGAATCCCCATGATCCGGTCCATCGCGATGACCTTCAAAGCGCCCGAGCCGATCCCCAGCAGCCCCGAGAGCGCCCCGGCCACGTACATCAGCGCGAAGCCCAGTTTGGCGCGGCCCACCTCATAGGAGATGGAGCCTTCCCTGGCGTGATAGACGCCGCCCAGGCGCAGGCGCGCCGAGAAGGAGTCCGGAGCCGCCGTCGACGCGTGGTCGCCCTGAATCCGGGTCACCTGCCAGGCCGAGTGCAGCAGCACCACGCCAAACAGCAGCGCCAATGCCTGCGTCGGTGTCCTGCCCGCCAGCAGCGCTCCGCAGATCGCTCCGATGGTCGTGGCGATCTCCAGGAACATCGCGATCCGGATGTTGGACAGCCCGTCGCGCACATAGGCCGCTGCCGCGCCCGACGACGTCGCGATGACGGAAACCAGGCTGGCGCCGATGGCGTAACGCAGGTCCACGCCCAGCAGCAGCGTGAGGGCCGGGGTTACGACAATGCCGCCGCCCAGCCCCGTCAGGGCGCCGATGAGACCGGCTGCGATCGAGATCAGGAACACCGTCAATGTGAACTCTGGGGCTGGCATGCGGGAGAGAGCCTTCCGTCCTCTACTTCCAGTAAAGGGCCCCACTCTGTATGTTGTCCAATCGTATGATTGGCACTCTGTGATCGAAATCTTCGATTACTGACCGGAGCCGCCCAACCCGCCGTGAGCCTGGGCCAGTTCCACGAAGGCGCGCACCAGCGCGGACGGCTCGGCCGCGCGCGTCGCCACCCCGATCTCCGAAACGCCCAGCGACGGAGGCAGCGGCCGCACCACCACGTTGTGCGCATGCGCCGAGAGCACCGACCGCGGCACAATCGCCACTCCGACGCCCACCGCCGTCAGCGCAATGGCCGTGTACATCTCGCTGGTCTCCTGCACGACATGCGGGCTGAACCCGGCCTGCGCGCACATGCGCATCGTGGCGTCGAAGTACCCCGGAGCCCACTCCCGCCCATACGACACGAACGGCTCGTCCCGCAGCCGCGCCAGGGAGAACCGCCGCACCGCGCCCAGCGGATGCCCGGGCGGCAGGATCGCCGCAAACGGCTCCCGATGAATAATCGTGATTTTGAGCTGCGGGTGCGACGTCGGCAGCCGCAGGAAACCGATATCCAGCGACTCATCCAGCAGCCCTTGCACCTGGTTCACCGTGCGCAGGTTCACCAGATCCAGGCGCACGCCGGGATGCTTCTTCCGGAACTCGGCCACGATCTGCGGCACCACTTCCAGCGCGGCGGAGAAGACAAACGCGATGCGCAGCCGGCCCACCTCGCCGTGGGCGGCTTTGCGCGCCCGGTCGCCCGCCGCCTGGGCCCGAGCCAGCAGGTCGCGCGCTTCCAGCAGGAAGACAGACCCCGCGTCCGTCAGCCGCACTACCCGCCGGTTCCGCTCCAGCAGCCGCACCCCGAGATCCTCCTCCAGTTGCTGAATCTGCGCCGAGAGCGCGGGTTGCGAGAGATGCAGCGCCTCAGCCGCACGCACGAAGCTCAGCCGTTCCGCGACAGCAACGAAGGAGGCGATCTGTTTGAGTTCCATGCGCGAGGGGTCACGCCCAGAATGCAACAGATCACCGCACCGGGCCAAGCGGCCAGCGCGTCAACCTGGCAGCCCGCGACAAAAGCCGCACCACCGCGTTCGCGCCGCCGCTGGCTGATGGAATGGACCCTCAAGGGTGATTTCGAAGCCGCTCCGAAGGGAGTCGAATTCTGTAGGGACGGGCGGCGGAGCGGGCCCGGTGGGAGACAAGCGGGAAGGAGTACCAGGCAGGCAGGAGAAACGCGGGGCCGCGCCCGTAAGCACGGCCCCGGAATACAAACTACTGAACTACGCCACAAGCCAGCCGCGCACCGGCATTGCCCGCCGGATCGCTCTTCATGTCGTCTGCCTTCTCATGGATGACCAGGGCCGTGCCGCCCGCATGGAACAGCGAGGTCTCGCCGTCCCCTACCAGCGTGATGCCTTGGATGATGGTCTTGAACGTACCCGCGCCCTTGGCGTTGATGGTGAAATTGGGCATATCGCCAGCGTGGTGGCCTTCGGGGTTCATAATGCCGTGCTGTTTGTGAGCCGGATTGAAGTGGCCGCCGGCCGTCGTGAAGCCGGGGCCTTCGCACTTGCCCACCGTGTGGACGTGGATCGCATGGGATCCAGCCGGCAGTCCGGTGGCCTTGACGGCGAGCTGCACGCCGCCCTTCACCTGCTTGAACTTCGCGGTGGCAACTACCTTGCCTTGCGCGTCTTTGACTTCCGCGGTGGCGGCCTTCCGATCGCCCTGAGCCCCGGCCAGGGTGAATGCGGAGAGCGCCAGGGCCGTCGTAGCGGCCAGGATGGAACGAGTTGTCATCGATAGGATCTCCTTGGTCCAATTCTACGGGAATTGGCGGGGCATGCAGCATCCTCACCCGGCGGCTCACCTGCTTTAGCGTGGATTGGCCGAATCCTTGCCCAGAATCTTGAGGGCAAGACCGACCTCGAACTTGTTCACAAACTGGAACGCCGGAGCCAGTTCCCCGCGCGTATACGAGAACTTCACATCAAAGAACTTCGTGAACTCCTGGTTGTAGGTGATCTCCAGGTAGCGCCGCGTCCCCTTTTCCAACCGTCCTGCCGCGATGAACGAATACGTGGTGTCGACCGCGGCATAGGTGGCAGGCAGCGTTCCGCTCTTGTAAGGCGTGAAGTACCCGGCGGCGCTGGCCTTGTCATCGAAGTAGCTCTCCGGCCGCAGCAGCCGGAACATGTCGTAGTTGATGTTCAGCGAGGACTTCGAAGCGATGGTGAGCGTTGAGTGCACCGAGCCGTGCAGGCGCGAGAACGTGCCCCTCCGTTCGACCAGTTGAATCTCAGAGACGGGCTTGCCGTCGGCACCCTTGATCACGCCAGTCGCATCGGCTTCGGTGAAGGTGTTCGAGGTCTGCTCGCGATACCGGCCCACCTCGTAGCCGAGCAAGGGCTGCAGTGTGTAAGAGAAGTCGTCCGACTTGACCTTGCTGAAGAAGAAACGGAACTCGGAGACGCCGCCGTAGGTGCGTTTGTTGGTGATGCGCGTTGCTTCGCCGAGGAAGCCCGTGTACCAGGAGATCCGGCGGAGTGTGGAGAGGTGGAAGATCTTGTCCAGGCCGTCGTCGTCCTTTTGGCAGCACGCCGGCTTGTAGTAATCGAGGCGGATTGGGAGCTGGTAACGGAAGACGTTTTCGTCGTTCACGACACCGTTGGTGTTCATCTTGGCGTACAGGGACGGAGCGATGCTGGTGAACGATCCGAGATGGAGGAAGTTCAGGCCGTTCCAGATCTTGCTGTCGGGATTGAAGCTGACCTCGAAGTTGGCAATGTCCTTGGACTTTCCGGCAGCAGTGGAACTGTGTGTAAAACTGCCAGAAAGGTAAAGCGGCATCTCGCGGTTGCTCGCCGGAGCAAAGTAGCTGAACCGGCGGTTATAGGGTTTCGCAGGGGCCGGCAACTCCCTGGGCCGGGCAACGGCCGCATACTTCGTCACCGGTTGGCCAGCCGCCGGCCGCCCGCTATCGTCCCGGGTGGTGCGCCGTTCCAGGGGCAGGCGCTGCAACATCCGGTACTCGGCCTTCTCTTTCGAACTGAGGTCTCCCGTGCGGTTCTTCGACTGCATGGAACTCATTTCGGATGACGTCTTCGGTGCCTGTGGAGGAGTGAACTCGAACTGCAGGCCTTTATCCTCCACTTCCTTGCTTTGCAGAACGTTGGTGAGATTCAGGCGATTCAGGAAGTGGAAGGTCAAGGTATCGGTCTTCGGGTTCAGCGCAATCTGGCACGGCTTCATCGGCGGAGGGTCGACCACCGGCTTGGTAGCCCATAAGCCCGGCTCTACAATGTGAATCCGAAGCTCGTTGGGCAGATAGATGGCGCGGAAGACAACGGAATCCTCTTCCGTGTCTGTCGCTTTGCTGTCGATCTCCAAGTCAAGCATCGTCGGGACAATGACAGCCGCCGTGGAAGGAGCTTCCCCGACCTTGAAGCCTCGGATCTCCAAAGCGGGTTCAAATCGGTGCCCCTCGGGGAGGGTGTCCAGATACTCGTCAATCTCGAGCTCATCCTCGGGAGTGAGATCGATCTGGAAGTGCGTGGTGGAGATGATGGCGTTCTTGTTCACCAGGCGCACCTGCACCGGGCGGCCGTCGAGCTGCCGGCGGTTCGCCTTGGGGAACATGAGCGTCGCCCGTAGTTGCCCGGGCACTACCGAGAGTTTCGCCCCTTTATCCGTCGGCACCAGAATCAGGAACCCGGGTTGCTTCGGGTCTCCGGACTCTGCGCTCGTCGTTTTGCTGTCGCGCCGCCAGAACACCTTCAGAGGCACGTCGGCGGCCAACAACTGGGGCAGAGACATCGCGCAGAGAAAGACCACCGCGCTGAGAGGTTTCCATGGGGACGGCATTGCAGGACTCCTTTTACTGGTAGTTGCGTAATAATCTCGCAAACTCGGCCAGAAAATTCATCGGCGCCGCAGGGGACACATACCGCCGCCGCGCGACAATAGTCGGGATGTCTGATTTGTCTACCCGCCGGACCTCCGTCATCGTCTTGGGCGGCGGACCCGCCGGCCTGGGCGCCGCCTGGCAACTGGCCCGCCGGGGCTTCGCCGTCACCGTCGTCGAACGCGGCCCCGCCGTCGGCGGCAACGCCGGCAGCCTCACCGTCGATGGCCAGCGCGTCGACTTCGGCAGCCATCGCCTGCACCCCTCCTGCGACCCCGGCATCCTGTCCGACATCCGCAACTTCCTCGGCGACGACCTCCTCGACCGCCCGCGCCACGGCCGCATCCACCTCTGCGGACGCTGGCTCCACTTCCCCCTCAAGCCCGCTGACCTCGTCCTCCACGCGCCGCCCGCCTTTGCCGCCGGAGTCCTCCGCGACGCCCTCTGGAAACCCACCCCCCACGGCCCGGAGAACTTCGCCTCCGTCCTGGCCGCCGGACTCGGCCCCACCATCTGCCACGACTTCTACTTCCCCTACGCCGTCAAAATCTGGGGCATGGACCCCCAGCGCCTCGACGCCGAGCAGGCCCGCCGCCGCGTCTCCGCCGGTTCCCTCACCAAGATGGTCCGCAAGGTGCTCGCGCCGTCGAAAAAGGGCCGCTTCTACTACCCCCGCCAGGGCTTCGGTCAGATCAGTGAAGCCTACGCCGCCGCCGCGGAACAGGCCGGAGCGCAAATCCTCCTCAACACCTCCGTCACCGGCATCGCCCTCCAGGGCAACAGCCGCGCCGCCGTCGAGGTGCGCGACGCTGCCGGCGAACGCACCCTGGAGCCCGGTCTCGTCCTCTCCACCATCCCCATCCCCCAACTCGCCCGCATGCTGCAGCCAGCCGCGCCAGGGGCGATCCTCACCGCCGGTGGCGCCCTGCGCTATCGCGCCATGATCCTCATCTACGTCACCCTCGACACCCCGCAGTTCACTGAGTACGACGCCCACTACTTCCCCGCCGCCCACATCGCCATCACCCGCCTCTCCGAACCCAAGAACTACGGCCTCCACGGCCCCGCCGCCACCACCGTCCTCTGCGCCGAACTCCCCTGCGATCCCGCCGATCCCGTCTGGCAAGCCTCCGACACGGATCTGCAGAAGCTGGTCCTGGATGCCCTCCGCCAAGCCGGCATCCCCTATGAAGGCCGCGTCCTGGGCACCACCGCCCGCCGCCTCGGCCAGGCCTACCCCGTCTACGAAACCGGCTTCCGCCGCCACTTCGACCCGTTGGACGAATGGGTCAGCCAGCTCGACGGCATCCTGACCCTCGGCCGCCAGGGCCTCTTCGCCCACGACAACACCCACCACACCCTGGCCATGGCCTACGCCGCCGCCGAGTGCATCGACCCCGCCGGCCGCGTCGATCTCGATCGCTGGCAGCAGCACCGCCGCGCGTTCGAAGAGTTCGTGGTTGAGGACTAACCGGCCATGACCCCGAAGGCCCTCGCCTGGCGGATCTTCTTCACCTGCTGGATCGTCTACACGGTCTATTGGGCCCCCTGGATCATCCGCGAGCAGTTTCCAGCCCTCTCCCTCGCTGAGGAAGGCACACTCAATGTGGCCCGCTTTGACGGCTTCATCGAGGACATCTTTCGCGGACCGCACGGCGGCGCCTACATCAACAACAATCCGGGCGCCTCCATCGCCGGAGCCTTGCCCCTTCTGCTCGGCCGGCCCCTCCTGCATCAGGCCATCGAGTGGGAAAAACACCTGCCCACCCCGCGCATCCGGACCGATGAAAAGGCGGAGGTGATCGCCGCCCGCCAGGGCCTGCTCGCTTACCTCCTCGTCGCCGCCTTCCTCACCGTCGCCGGAGTCATGGCGCCCGTCTCCGCCCTGGCCGCCGCCCTGCTCGCGCGCCGGCTGGCGGAAGCCGGCATCGAGACCACATACGCCGCCACCGCCGCCCTCACCCTCGCCTTCGGCACGCCCGTCTTCTTCCGCACCCTCTACCTCAACCACAACCTGCTGGTCGGCCACCTGGGCCTCTTCGTGGCGCTCTTACTCTGGAATCGAACCTGGACCCGCAACCGCCTGCTGCTCGCCGGCCTCCTCAGCGGTTACGCCGTGCTCTGCGACTTCACCGGACTCCTGCTCGCCGGCATCGCCGGCCTCTACCTGCTCACCACGCGCTGGCAATCGGCCATCCCCTTTACACTAGGCACCCTGCCCGGAGTCCTTGGCCTCGCCGCCTACCAGGCACTTTCCTTCGGCAACCCCCTGCTGCCCTCCCAGCACTACATGCCGCCCACCGGACCCACGTCGCAGGGTTACCGCGGCTTCAGTTGGCCCTCTCCCGACCTCGCCTGGGCGAACTTCTTCCACCCGTCCTTCGGCCTCTTTGCCTATTGCCCCCTGCTGCTGCTCGCCTGCGCCGCCCCCTTCGTCCAGTCCGGAAAATGGCGCGTCCCGGCCGTCCTGGCCAAGTGGATCTACGCCTACTTCGCGGCCTTCGTCCTCTTCTGCGCGGCCAATCAATACTCCTGGCTCCAGTGGAATACCGGCATGCGCTACCTCGTGCCCGTCGTCCCCGGACTGCTCCTCCTCAGCCTCCAGGTCCTCCAGACCTGGCCCCGCTGGCTCGCCTGGACCCTCCTCGCCCTCAGCGCCGCCCATAGCTGGTCCATCGCCGCGTCCTACGAACTGCACGCCCTCAAAGCCCCGCTCGCCATCCTCACCAACGGACCGAGCCTCGCCTGGCTCGACCGCCTCCGCTACATGGGCTGGGCCACCCAGTCCTTTTGGCTCCCCTTCGCCCTCGCATTTACATCTGTAGTATTTTTAATGCTGGTATGGTACCCAAAGCGACGCCGCGCGTAAGAATCCCTTGAGCCACATGCTAAAATACTGGATTCAACCGTAACAGGTTTGTATTGGAGGAGGCCGTGCTGGTGCCTGTTCTCCGGCCTTCCCTCGGAAGGCTGGCGGCTCAGTCGGTGGGTTCAAGATCGTGGTCATCGGGGGGACTTGCGCCTTGAAGTTCCTCTATTTCACGACCTTTTACCCGCCCTATAGCTTCGGAGGCGATGCGGTGTACCTGCACCGCATGGCACATGCCCTTGGTGACGCCGGTCATACGGTGGATGTCGTCCATTGTGTCGACTCGTATCATCTGCAACACCCGGCTGAACCCGAGGTCCGCTGGGCCGAACATCCCAACGTCACCCGCCACGAACTCCGCAGCCCGTTCGGCTGGCTCTCCCCCCTGGTGACGCACCAGACCGGCCGCCCGTTGCTGACGATGAAGCGGCTGAACGATATCGCCAAATCGAAGCCCTTCGACGTCGTCCACTACCACAACATCTCGCTGCTGGGGCCCGGAGTCCTCGAACTCGACCCCGCCGGCAAAGACTTCGTCAAGCTCTACACCGCCCACGAACACTGGCTCGTCTGCCCCATGCACGTCCTGTGGAAGTTCGACTCCCACGCCTGCGAATCGGCCGACTGCCTGAAGTGCACCGTCCGCGGCCACCGTCCGCCCCAGCTCTGGCGCTACACCGGCTATCTCGAAAAGGCCGCCCGCCACGTCGACCAGTTCCTCAGCCCCAGCCGCTTCTGTGGGCAGATGCACGCCGATCGCGGCTTTCCTTACCCGGTCGAGCACCTCCCCTATTTCATGGAGCGCCAGGACGCCGACTGGCAAACCCCCTCGCCCCGTCCGCAGGAACGTCCTTACTTCCTCTTCGTCGGACGCCTGGAGCGCATCAAGGGCCTCCACACCCTGATCGACGCCTGGGCCAAGGTGCGCGACTGGGATCTCATCGTCGCCGGCACCGGAGCCGAAGAGGCGCAGCTCCGCGCCCAGGCGGCCGCCAACCCGCGCATCCGCTTCGTCGGCTGCCAGTCACAAGAGCAACTCGCCGGACTCTACGCGCACGCCGTCGCCACCATCGTGCCTTCCGTGACGTATGAGACCTTCGGCATCATCATCATCGAATCCTTCGCGCGCCAGCGGCCCGTCATTGTCAGGGACCTGGGCGCCCTGCCGGAGGTCGTAGCCGATTCCGGCGGCGGCATGATCTATCGCGACAACGAGGAACTGCTGGCCGCGGTTCGCAGAATGGGCTCCAGCCCCGGCCTCAGCGCGGATTTGGGAGCTCGTGGATATGAGGCGTTTGTCCGGCAATGGACCCGGCCAGCGCACTTCGAGCGGTACTTCGCCTTCATCGCGGAAGCCCGTCGAAGAAGATACGGAACCAGGGAAGAATGGCAAACTATCTCATCACCGGCGGTGCGGGCTTTATAGGCTCGCATCTCTCCGAGAAACTACTGGCCGCGGGACACACGGTAACGGCGCTGGACGACCTCTCCAGCGGGTCGCGCCTCAACATCGCGCACCTGCTCGATGAGAGCCGCTTCCGCTTTGTCGAGTCGTCCGTACTCCAGTGCGCCGCGCTCGGTGAACTCGTCGCCTCCGCCGATGCCGTCTTCCACCTGGCCGCCACCGTCGGCGTCTTCAACATCATCAGGAGCCCCGTCGAGACCATCGGCAACAACATCGACGGCACCCAGGCCGTCCTGCGCGCCGCCGCGGCCAACAAAACCAAGGTCCTGCTCACGTCGACCTCCGAGGTCTACGGCAAGAGCGAGCACGCTCCTTTCGCCGAAGACGACGACCTCGTCCTCGGCCCCACCAGCAAAGGCCGCTGGAGCTATGCCGCCAGCAAGATCATCGACGAGTTCCTCGCCCTCGCCTTCTGGCGGGAATTCGGTGTACCCACCGTCGTCACCCGTCTCTTCAACACCATCGGACCCCGCCAAACCGGCGAGTACGGCATGGTCGTCCCGCGCTTCGTCAAACAGGCGCTCAGGAGCCAGCCCCTCCAGGTGTTCGGCAACGGCCAGCAGTCCCGCTCATTCACCGACGTCAACGATGTCGTCGAGTGGCTCACCCGCCTCATCACCATCGACGCCGCCGTCGGCCAGGTCATCAACCTCGGCAACATCGTCGAGATCTCGATCACCGAACTCGCCCAGCGCGTCCTCGCCATCACCGGCTCCCGGTCCGAAATCGAGTACGTCCCTTACACGCAGGCCTACGAGCACGGCTTCGAGGACATCGCCCGCCGCGTCCCCGACATCAGCAAGGTGGTCGCCCTCACCGGCTGCCGCCCGCAAATCGGCCTGGACGAAACCCTCGAACGCATCCGTCAATCCCTGCTGGCCGGCCAGGTGGCGGGATGAGTTCAGCCCGCGTCGACATCGTCATTCCTGTCCTCAACGAGGCGCATGTCCTGGCGCGCAGCGTGTCCACCGTCCGCGCCTATCTGCAGGCGAACCTCGACTACGACTGGCGCATCGTCATTGTCGACAATGGCTCCATCGACGGCACCGGCGTGGTCGCCCGCGAACTCTGTGACGCTCACTCCGACGTCCGTTGCATGAGCCTGCGCCAGAAGGGCCGCGGACGCGCCCTCCGCCAGTGCTGGATGCAGAGCGACGCCGACGCCGTCTGCTACATGGATGTCGACCTCAGTACCGAACTCCGCTATTTGAACCTGCTCATCGACTCCATCCTGAAACACGGCTACGACGTCGCCACCGGCTCCCGCCTGCTGCCGGACTCCCGGACTCGCCGCTCTTTCTTCCGCGAGACCGTCTCGCGCATCTACAATCTCCTCGTCCGCACCGCTCTCGGCACGCAGTTCAGCGACGCCCAGTGCGGCTTCAAAGCCATGAGCCGCGCCGCCGTCCAGGCCATCGTGCCGCAGGTCCGCGACGAATCCTGGTTCTTCGACACCGAGATGCTCACCCTCGCTGAAAAGCAGGGCCTCCGCATCGCCGACATCCCGGTGGAGTGGAACGAGGACGACGACAGCCGTGTGAAAATCCTCCGTACCGCCTGGGATGACATCAAGGGCATCTGGCGCGTGCGGAAAGTTCTTAGACAAGTCCGGCCGGAAGTCTCGGCCCTGAGCGCAGGGAGGCGTCCGTGAAGGTCTTGCTCGTCAATCCATTCCAGGTCGACCTGGTCCAGAAGAAGGGCCGGATCTACAACCGTACCTGGACCCCGCTCGATCTCGCCTACTGCGGCGCCATCCTCGAGCAGGACGGCATCGAAGTCGCCATCCTCGACGCCAACGCCGAACAGCTCGGCCCGCAGGAAGTGGCCGCCCGGGCCAAAGGCTACGACAAGGTGTTCATCACCTCCACCAGCCTCGATCGCTGGCAGTGCCCCCATCTGGACATCCACCCCTTCCTCAAAACTGTCCACGCCCTCAACGCCGTCGTGCCCGAAGTCTATGTGATGGGCAGCCACGGCACCGTCAAACCCGAGGAGATGCTGGAAGAGACCCGCGCCCGCGCCGTCCTCCGCGGTGAACCCGAAACCACGGTCCGCGAGCTCTGCGCCGGCCTGCCCTTCAGCGAGGTCCGCGGCATCACCTGGCGCGACGGCGGCAAGGTCGTCCACAACCAGGACCAGAAGCCCGTGCAGATGGAACAGCTCCCCATGCCGGCCTTCCACCTGCTCCCCATGCACCAGTACCACTACGAGATGCTGGGCGGCAATTTCACCCTCTTCGAGATGTCCCGCGGCTGCGCCTCCAAGTGCACCTTCTGCCTGCTCAAGACCTACGGCGTCGGCGTCCGCAAGAAGAGCGTCGAACGCCTGGTGGCCGAAGTCGAGTACGGCGTAAAGAACTTCGGCATCAAAACCGCCTACTTCATGGATCTCGAGTTCACTGTCCTGCGCAAGCAGGTGGTCGAGTTCTGCAAGATCCTGATCGAGAAGAAGCTCGACTTCACCTGGTGCTGCCAGACCCGCCTCGACCTCGTCGACGAAGAACTGCTGGCCCTCATGAAGAAGGCCGGCTGCCGCCTCATCCACACCGGCGTCGAAGCCGGCAGCGAAGAGGTGCTGCGCATCGTCGACAAAGGCATCACCATGCCCCAGATCGAAAAGGGCATGCGCCTCATCCACCAGGCCGGCATCGAGACCGCCTGTTTCTTCATCATGGGCTTCCCCGAATCCGGCAAGGACGAGATGGGCAACATCGTCAGCCTCGCCAAACGCCTCAGTCCCACATACGCCCTCTTCCACATCGCCGCGCCCTACCCCGGCACCCGCCTCTATGAGCAGGTGAAGAACGACCCCAACATCCGCTTCAGCGACGGCTCCCTCTTCCCCGAGGCCATCGAAGGCCGCTTTACCCTGCCGGAACTCAAGGCCATGACGCGCAAGGCTTACCTGTCTTACTACCTGAGGCCCTCCTACGTCTGGGCCCGCCTCATGAAGGGGGAAATCCGGCCGCTGGCCAGCCAGTTCTGGCTGTTTTTGCAGTTTGTCCGAACCTGAGTCATGGCGAATCCGGCAACAGTCATCATCCCCTGCTACAACGAGGTCAACGGGATCCGCGCTGTGGTGGAAGAGATCCGCGCGGTGCTTGCACACAACGCGATCGAAGGCGAAATCCTGGTGGTCGACGACGGCTCCTCCGACGGTTCCGCCGAAGCCGCCGCCACCACCGGAGCCCGCGTCCTGCGCCATCGCAGCAACCGCGGCTACGGCGCCGCCCTCAAAACCGGCATCGTCGCCGCCAAACACTCGTTCATCGTCATCATCGATGCCGACGGCACTTACCCCGCCGTCTATATCCCCGAGCTCCTCCGCATGCTCGAACGCGCCGACATGGCCGTGGGCGCCCGCACCGGAGCCAACGTCAACATCCCCCTCGTCCGCCGCCCCGCCAAGTGGGTCCTCAACCGCCTGGCCAACTACCTCTCCACCTCAAAGATCCCCGACCTCAACAGCGGCCTCCGCGCCTTCCGCCGCGAAATCGCCGCCCAGTACTTCGGCATCCTCCCCAACCAGTTCAGCTTCACCACCACCATCACGCTGGCGATGCACTGCGACAAGTACTCCGTCGTCTACCTGCCCATCGACTACCTGCCCCGCAAAGGCAAATCCAAAATCGTGCCCTGGGACGCGGCCAGCTTCCTCGTGCTCATCCTCCGCACCGCCATGCTCTTCCGGCCCCTGCGCGTCTTCCTGCCCATCGTCCTGCTCTGCCTCGTCTACGGCATCGTGAAGATGTCCATCGACCTCACGCACCAGCCCAACATCTCCGCCTCGGCCCTGCTCGCCTTCGTCTCCGCCCTCCAGATCCTGCTCATCGGCATGGTGGGCGACGCCATCGCCACCCGCCTCGGCCGCATGAGCCAGGCCGCGCCCAGCAGCGTCACGGTGGAAGAGCTCGGCGGCCCCGAGAAATAATGCTGCTGCGGGCTTACCTCCTGACGGGCATGGTGGCCCACAAACTGGTGTGGGAAGTGCTCAAACGCCACGCCGGCAGCGGACCCCGCCCACCCTTCCGCCTGATCAAGGCGGTCAAGATCGCGGTCCTCGCCGGGCTGCTGCTTCAGTGCTTCCTGCCCGAGATCCTGCCCATCGCGGCGGATCCCTTCCCGCTCCAGGCCGCCGGCCTCTGCCTCTTTACCATGGGACTCGCGGTCGCCGTAGCCGCCCGCTTCCAGCTCGGCCGCAATTGGTCGGATGTGGAATCGGCCACGGTCCTGCCCCAACAGGAACTCGTCGCCCAGGGCCTCTACCGCTACGTCCGCCACCCCATCTACCTCGGCGACATCCTGCTGGTAGCGGGCTATGAGCTCGCCCTCAACTCCTGGGGCGTACTCCTGGTGCTTCCCTTGATCGGGTTCGTGTTGCGGAAAGCTGCCCAGGAAGAGGCGCTGCTCAGAAGCAGCCTGCGCGGCTACGACGCCTACCTGCAATCCTCAGGCCGCTTTGTTCCGCCCGTGCTCACGATGCTGAAGCGCCGCACAACCACTCGGCCGTAGCCCGAATCCCTGCCTCAAACGTCGTCGCCGGCTCATACCCCAGGTCGCGCCGCGCCTTTTCAATCGACGCGCACGTCACCAGCATGTCCCCCGGCTGCATCGGCTGCCGGTCGATCAAGGCCTCACGCCCCAGCACGCGCTCCAACGTCGCAATCATGTCCCGCAGCAGCACCGGCTGCGAGTTCCCCAGGTTGTAGATCTCGAACCCGTGATCGTGACCCAGCGCCCGCACAATCCCGTCGACAATGTCATCGACATACGTGTAGTCGCGCCCCGTGCCGCCATCGCCAAATACAGGTATCGGCCGCCCCGCCGAGATGTTCTCCACAAACCGCCGGATCGCCAGGTCGGGCCGCTGCCGGGGTCCATAGACGGTAAAGAACCGCAGGCACGTCGTCTTCAGCCCGTAAAGGTGCGCGTAGGAGTGGCACAACGCTTCGCCCGCGATCTTGGTAGCCGCGTAAGGTGACATCGGCCGCAGCAGCGTGTCGTCTTCCGAGAAAGGCACTCGGTTGGCCGTCCCGTACACCGAACTCGACGACGCAAAGATGAAACGTTCGACACCGCACCGCCGCGCGCACTCCAGCACCACCGCCGTGCCTTCTACATTCACTCGCTGGTACAGCAAAGGCTCAGTCAACGAAGGCCGCACGCCCACCCGGGCCGCCAGGTGGACCACCGCCTCCGGCCGGAATTCGCCCATCAGCCGCTCGACCGCCGCCAGATCGCAGATCTCCCCGGCCTGGAACAGCACCGGCCCGCAGGCCCGCACCTCTTCCAGATTGCGCTGCTTCAGCGCCGGGTCATAGTAGTCGTTGAGGTCGTCGAGAATAGCGGCCGCGTGACCGCCGCGCAGCAGCCGGGAACAGAGGTGGGAGCCGATAAAGCCGGCCCCGCCAGTGACTAAAACTCGCATGGATGAGCTTCCAGTATGGCTCATGAGCCTGGACCATACGGGGACAAACCGCGCCCGCCCGGCGCCGCGCGAGTGCCGGGAAAGCTACCTCTTGTTCTGCGCGGCGGGATCCGTCGGGGTCGTGGGCGTCGTGGTCGTGGTGGCCGCCACCGGCGGCTTCTGCATCTTCATGCTGCCGCTCAGCGAAACCCCGGAATCGGTCTGCACGATATCCGCTTCCAACCCGTTGTTGTTGATGACGATGTCGAAGTGGCTCGTGCCCGACGAAGCGCCGGTGATCGTAATCGTGCCGGTGCAGTCGTCGCTGACCGTATAAGAACCCGTCAGCGTCTGCCGGAAGATCTGGCCGTCGTAGTTATACGTGTCGCTACCGGTCAGGGCGCCGGTACCGTCGCTCACCAGCCGGCCCACCACGTTGTGGAAGTACAGATACCCCTGGCTATCAAAATTCGTCCCGCTCAGGCGGAAGGAAAAGGCGCCCTTCAGGGACGTGGCGTCACAGGCCGTATCGGCAAACGTGAGCGGGGCGGCAAGCGCGCCAACCAACACGATCATGGCCAGGCGTCCGAAGGCCTTGCGGGTGGAAAAAACTGACATTCTGGAAAACCTCCTCAGACCCTCCGCGGCGGAAAGCACGCAGCGGCCGTACTGAAGTTGACGCCGCCCAAGCCCAAACGGGTTACAAATCTGGGTAAATTGGCCGGGCTGCCTTCAAACGACGCCCCCGGTCACGCCCGTCTCCGCCTCCATCTCCACATCAATACCGCCGCCGACAACCCCGACACGCCCAACACCACCCACAGCCCCCAGTCCGTGGGAGGCGCCGGCTCGTGCCCGGCCGCGAACCGGAACTCCGTCACCCACGAGTCGAACTCCCTTTGCGCCGCCTCGGCTCCAGCCCGTTCCGTCACCATCTCCACGCCGATCACGGCATCCCGCCCCATAAAGTACACAAACCGGTTGACCACCGCCCGCCCGCCGCTCTCCGCCGAATCCAGGCTCCAGCCCAGCACCTGCCGCTCCGCATCAAACCGCGGCCGCTCGCGGTATCCCAGCACATCCAGCGTCGCCCGCCCCTGCCGCGCCCGGATCAGGTTCGCCGCGTCGGTCCCATCCACGATCGCCTTCCGCAACTCCTCCACGCCAATCCGGTCCTCCCGTCCAAGCACCGCGAACCAGTGCAGGTCCGCCGGCCCCACCACCGCCAACTCGTGCCCCGTGGGCGGATTTCCGCTCGCCTCCAGGAACCGCCCCAGCTCCGCACCCTGAACGTAGATCTGATCCTTCCCGGCCCGAATGCTCGCCACCCCGCCCAGCACCACCGGAGCCGGCCCAAACGACCACCGGATCTCCGGCATCGTCTGCGCGCCCGCCGCCGCGGCAAGTAGCAGTACTAGAATTCGACTAGTCACTTGCCCCATGCTACTCTCGCGAGTGATGCACATGGGTTTGCTGCTGTTCCTGCTAATGCTGCAGAGTCCCTCTGACTTCGAGCACATTACCCGGCAAACAGAGGGAAAGATCGGCATGTCCGCCGAAGTCGTCGAAACCGGAGCACGCCTCGACTTCCATCCGGCCGACCGTTTTCCCATGCAGAGCGTCTACAAGTTCCCCATCGCCATGGCCGCGCTCCAATTGGTGGACCAGGGCAAACTCCGCCTCGACCAGACAATCCGGGTGGAAAAGTCCGACCTCGTCGGCGGCCGCCAGCGCAGCCCCATCCGCGACATGCACCCCGATGGCGGTTTCAACATGCCGCTCCGCGAGCTGCTCCGCTACGCGGTCTCGGAAAGTGATGGCTCAGCCTCGGACGTCCTGTTGCGAGTCGTCGGCGGGCCCTCCAAGGTCCAGGCCATGCTCAAGCGCCTGGGCATTCAGGGCATCAAGGTGGTGGACACGGAAAAATCCATCGGCGGTGACAACCAGGTCCAATACCGCAACTGGGCTCAGCCGGAAGCAATGGTCCGCCTGTTGAAACTCTTCCAACAGGGCCAGGGCCTCTCGAAGTCCAGCCGCGCCCTGCTCATGCAGTGGATGACAGAAACCGAAACCGGCCTGAAACGCCTGAAGGGCAACCTGCCGCCGGGTACGGTAGTCGCCCACAAAACCGGGACCTCATACACGGTGAACGGAGTCACGGTGGCCACCAACGATGTAGGCCTCATTACACTCCCCAACGGCCAGCACCTGGCGATCGCGGTCTTCGTCATGGACTCGCCGCTCTCCCAGGACACCCGCGAGCGCGCCATAGCCGCCTTCGCCCGCTTAGCCTGGACCCACTTCACCACCGCCAAATCCGCCGCAAAGTAACAGAGCCGCGACTAAAAGGAGCGGGGGAGTCACCGGAAGGCTCCTCTCAACCCCCTCAGGCCAGCTTCTTCGACAAAATCTCCGTCACGGTAGCCGGATTCGCCTGCCCCCGCGACGCCTTCATCACCTGGCCCACGAAGAACCCGATCACCGTCGTCTTGCCGCCCTTATACTGCTCCACCTGCTTCGGATTCGCGGCCACAATCTGGTCGATGATCCGCTCAATCTCGCCCGTATCGTTCATCGCCTTCAGACCCTCGCGCTCCATGATGGCCCGCGCGGAATCCCCCGTCGTGAACATCTTCGGCAGAACTTCCTTGGCCAGCTTACCCGTCAGCTCACCTTTGGCCACCAGCGCCACCAGTTCGCCCAGCCGCTCACCCGTCACCGGCGATTCTTCAATTTCTTTCCCATCGGCCTTCAGCAGCCCAAACAGATCGCTGGTCACCCAGTTCGCCGCCAGCTTGGGATCACCGGAAGCGGCTGCCGCCGCCTCGTAGAACTCAGCCACCGCCCGCGTCGCCGTCAACACCTCGGCGTCATACTTCTTCAGGCCGTAATCCTGGATGAACCGCTTCCGCATGTTCGCCGGCAGCTCCGGCATGGCCGCCTTCACCCGCGCCTTCCACTCTTCACTGATCTGCAGCGGCACCAGGTCCGGCTCAGGGAAATACCGGTAATCGTGCGCCTGTTCCTTGCTGCGCATCCCGAACGTCTCCCCCAGGTCGGCGTTATACAGCCGCGTCTCCTGGAGAATCCGGCCGCCCGACTCCAGCACCCCCACCTGCCGCGCAATCTCGAAATCGATCGCCTGCCGCAGGAACCGGAACGAGTTCAGGTTCTTGATCTCGACCTTCGTCCCGAACGGCTCAGTCCCCTTCAGCCGCACGCTCACATTGGCGTCGCAGCGCAGGTGGCCCTTCTCCATGTCACAGCTCGACACCCCGACAAACTGCAGCGCCAGCTTCAACTCCGTCAGATACTGGAATGCCTCTTCCGAGCTCCGCATATCCGGCTCGCTCACGATCTCGGTCAGCGGCGACCCGCACCGGTTCAAATCGACATACGAGTAGGTATCGCTGTCTTTATACCCGTCATGCGTATTCTTCCCGGCGTCGTCTTCCATGTGGATGCGCGTGATCCCGATCCGCTTGGCCGACCCGTCTTCCAGCACGATGTCGACCCAGCCGAACTCGGACAGCGGCTTATCGAACTGCGAGATCTGGTAGCCCTTGGGCAGATCCGGGTAGAAGTAATTCTTCCGCGCGAAGATCGACTTATTGCGAACCTCGCAGTGCAGCGCATACGACGCCTGGATGGCCAGCTCGACAGCGTGGTGGTTGAGCACCGGCAGCGCCCCCGGCATGCCCAGGCAAACCGGGCACACATTGGTATTCGGCGCCGAGCCGAACTCATTCGGGCAGGAGCAGAAGATCTTGGTATTGGTACCAAGTTGAACGTGAACCTCGAGCCCGATCACCGGCTCATATTTCGCGATCTGTTCAGGAGTGCCCAGGGCGGGTGCGACAGCAGCCATAAACAATCATTGTAATCCCCCAGCGCGGTGCCCCTGTCATGGGACGCCACCGCATGGGGACGTTCATCTCTGTCACAAGACAACGTCAAACCCCAACGAAGGAGCGCCCCCAGGTTGACAGAGCGTGAACGTCCCCCACCCGAAAGGCCCCAACCACTGCTACCCCATCGAAACCCACCCCAACCCCGTCTATCCTAG
Source organism: Paludibaculum fermentans (assembly GCF_015277775.1). Lineage (NCBI taxonomy): Bacteria > Pseudomonadati > Acidobacteriota > Terriglobia > Bryobacterales > Bryobacteraceae > Paludibaculum > Paludibaculum fermentans. Next base: position 6,438,290 of record NZ_CP063849.1, on the reverse strand, counting down.
GGGTGCCCGTCCACCGCGCGAAAAGAAATTGGAACTATCCACCCAGCCAGCCGCAATTCCAAACGGAGACACGTTGCTGAGCCCTTCCAGCACTTTGAATGAAGCTTCGCTCTTGCGCCGGCTGCAGGCCGGTGAAGACCTCGCCTTCGAGTTGCTCTATGAGCGCTATCAGCCGCGCATTTTCCGTTATGCCTTGCGCATGTCCAGCTCGCGCGAATTGGCCGACGACATCGTCCAGGAGGTCTTTCTCGGCCTCATCCGCGGAGCCCGCGGCTACGATCCAGCCGCTGGTCCGCTGGGCAGTTATCTCTATGGCATGGCGCGCAACCTGCTCTTCCGCCAGCTCGGCGCGAAACCCATGGAGGAGTTGGAAGAAGATTCCATGATCACGGAACACGACCCCCTCGACGGCCTGGCCCGCTCCGAACAGATCGAGCGCGTCCGCCAGGCCCTGGCCGCCATGCCGGCCCACTACCGCGAGGCCGTCGTCCTCTGTGACATGGAAGAGATGAGTTATTCCGCCGTCGCTGAACTGCTCGGCGTCGCCGTAGGCACGGTCCGCTCCCGCCTCCACCGGGCCCGCGGACTCCTGCTCGAACGGCTCAGCCAGGAACGGTGCGGCGCATGAATTTCAGAGAAAGGATGCCCGGCATGAGTGGCGAAAACGACAACCTGCAAACCGCGCTCAAGACGCTGGCCGGCGAAACCAGCGGAGCCCAGGCGTCGGCCCACGTCCGCGACGCGCTCCGCGCCGAACTCCGGTCCCGGGCCCGCCGCCGCCGCATCTCCACATGGTGGCCGGCCGCGGCCGCCGCAGCCCTCATCATCGGAATCTGGCTGGGTATGCCGCGCAAAGCGGTGCAGCATCAGCCGCCCCTCGTCGCCGTGACCGATCCGGAACCCGCCCAGCCGCGCGCCCCCGAGATCGGCACCGACCGCGAAATCTCGCAGCCTGCGCCCACTCCGGCCGTCACCCGCGCCACCGCCGCATACGCCCGTCCTCCACGGGTCCGCCAGACTCCGGAGCCCGCCGAAGAACAGCCCGTTTCCGGCACGGTCCGCCCGTTGACGCCCTGGTATTTCTACACCGGACTGCCCGTCTCCACACGCGGCCAGGTCGTCCGCATCCGCGTCAGCAATGAGACCGCCGCCCAGTTCGGCATTGTGGCCGAATCCAATGCGGTCCCCGCTCAGGTCTTCATCGGCGATGACGGCGTAGCCCGCGCCATCCGCTTCATTCGTTAACCAGCTCTCGTACCAGCCGCGCCGTTGCGACGGCCGAATTTTCAGAAAATAGAAGAGGTGACCATGAACAGCAAACTCATCATCCTGGCAGCGGCAGCCGCTACGCTCGCCTTCGCCCAGGAAGTGAAACACAGGCAACCGTCCGCCAGCGTCGACCTGGTTCTCACTTCAGACGAACCGCAAGCCGTCGTGGGCGGCGTCGCCATGGCCGCACCCACCAGTGACCATGTCTTCGTCATGAACGGCCCAGGGCCGCTGGTGGCCACCCAGTTCCTGGCCGATAAGGCGATGAAGGGCGCACCCTACTCAGCCGAAGCCGTGACGGAAAGCGTGCAGACACTCGCTGACGGCAACCGCATCACCAGCAGGCAGTCCAGCAAGCAGTACCGCGACAGCGAAGGCCGCACCCGGACAGAGACCACCATGGCCGCCAACGCCATGTGGGTCCCGGAAAACAAGAGCATGACCTTCATCAACATCATGGATCCCGTGAGTGGAGAATCCTATACGCTCAATTCCGCGGAGAAGGTCGCCACGAAAATGAGCATTCCGAAGATGGGGATGGCGATGGGCAAGATGATGCGCACTCACGAAGCCTCCACCACGGTCCACTTTGAGTCCGGCAGCGCCGCGAGTGGAGCGGGTGTCTCCGGAGCCATGATCACCAGCGATGCCGCCGCCGAGGGCCCGGCCCTCATGACCTTCGAACGCCGCGTCGATGGCCTGGCCACGGCCCGCCCGGATACTGGCAACAATGTGAAAACAGAAGAGTTGGGCAAGCAGGTGGTGGAAGGTGTGGAATGCATAGGCATCCGCACCACCGTCACGATCTCGGCCGGCCAGATCGGCAACGAACGCCCCCTGGAGATGGTGACCGAGCGCTGGAGTTCCCCCGACCTCGGCTTCGACGTCCTCCGCAAACACTCCGACCCGCGCAACGGCGAAACGACCTACAAGCTGACGAACATCGTAAGAGGCGAGCAGCCCCGCTCGCTCTTCGAAGTCCCAGCCGACTACAAGCTGAACGACTTCAGCGGCGACAACATGCGCAAAAAGATGACCATCAAGATGCGCGAAGCGGCCCCGGAAAACCAGTAAACCCAGACCCACAAAGAGAAAAGGCCCGCCGGCTCCCGCAGCCGGTGGGCCTTTTTGTTTTGACGAATGCTTAGGCGCTCTTAGCGGGTCAGACCCAACTCCGAGGCAGCAGCAAAGAGCCGCTTGTCCAACGTCCAGAACTCGCAAGGTGAAAGCAGCGATGAAGCCAGGAGATGAACATCGGTCCACCCGAGCCCCCGGCCGGAGAGCTTGCTATCTTCAATTAACCAAAGCACTTCCGCGTGCGTTGCCAGTTGCGCCGCTGGTAGGGAGCCCAGGCTGGAGAGGATCGTTGCCCGATCCTTGAGGTTTCCACACGCCAATTCGCCAAGCACGAACGGATGCATGACCACGAGCCCGTCGGCCAGCAACGCTGATAGTTTGGGTTCGCCGGCGCGGAGGTGCTGAATCCACACCGACGTATCAACCAGGACCATTATGAGGAACGCCGCCGCGGAATACTGGCCAGTTTGGGTTGAGATCCCCCGAGCGCTGCGAGCCGCCTGCCGGCTTCACGCGCGATCAGTGCCTCCAGGCCAGCCCGCACCAGGGCGGTCTTTTCCTCAATACCGGTCAGCTCCCGGGCGCGCTCCAACAGGTGATCATCAATGATCAGAGTGGTTCTCATATGCATCAGTATGCATGCCTGATGCATATGAATCAAGCGGCGTCCAGCGCCCGAACGGCGGCCCACACATCCTCCTCCACCGGCACCCCAAGCTTCAGGTTCTCCTCCCGGATGCGTAAGGTCTGCTCCCCGGGATACCGGACGGCGCCCTCTTCGCCCATTCGCAGCGACTCCACTACGCCGTCGGCCATCCTCGTCAGCTCTTCCGCCGCGGCTAGGCCTCCGGGGTGTAAGGCTAAGAAAACCTGGGAGATGCCTGTCTCCCTGTCCATGCTGTCGCTGATCTGGTGCGTCGCCAGGCCGCCCGATAACAGGGCCGCCATCAGGTCCAACACCATCGACAGGCCCGATCCCTTCCAATACCCGATCGGGAGCGGACGCCAGGACTGCTCGATCGCCGCCGGGTCCCTCGTCAACTGGCCCTCGCTATCGAAGCCGCCGTCCACGGGCAGTAACTCATTGCGTTTTCTATAAGCTGCGAGCGTGCCATAGGAAAACTGGGACATCGCCATGTCCAGCACCACATGCCCGCCGGCTCTCGGCACGGCGATCACCAGCGGGTTGTTGCCCAGCTTCCGGACCTTGCTGCCCCAGGGCGGCAGGTTCGGCATGGTGTTCGTCCAGCACAGCCCAATCATGCCAGCTTCGGCGGCCTGCCAGCCGTACGTCCCAGCCCTCATCCAATGATTTGTTTGAGATAGCGCGACACAGCCGACCCCGTGCTCGCGTGCGATCTCGATCGCGCGGCCCATCGAGGCATAGGCATTCAGGATCCCCGGACCGCGCCGGCCGCTCCAACGCTCCAGCACGCCGAACGCACTCAGGCGTTCCGGCGATTCGTGCACGCGCACGATCCCATCTCGTATGTTATTGATAAAGCGGGGGAAGCGATTCAGGCCGTGCGTGTACACGCCATCCCGGGTCGTCTCGGCGAAGATGCGGGCGCACAGCTCGGCTCGCTCCGGCGTGAACCCCTGATTCAGCAGGACCCGGGTGAGCGTCTCGTGCAGCTCCTGGAACGGTACTCGCGGCATTTAATCATTTTCGTTCCAGAAGCCGTCGCTTAGATACTTCGAAGCGCCGTCACAGGCTATGGTCACGATCACGCCGCGTTTGCCTTCTTGCACCAGGCGCTGGCCTAACTTGCGTGCTGCCACAATGTTACCGGCGGCCGAGATGCCCAGTAGCAGGCCTTCTTCCCGAGCCATCTTGCGCGCCATCGCGTAAGCGTCCTCGGTCTCAATCCACAGGTTGCCATCCGCTACGGTTTCGTCATAGATGCCCGGCACGATCGCGGAAGGCAGGTGCTTCGTGCCTTCCACGCCATGAAACGGAGTCGCTGGTTGGGCCGACCAGCACTCCACATGCGGCAGGTCGCGCTTGAGCCTTCTGGACGTGCCGGTGAAGGTCCCGGTCGTGCCGAGCAGGGCGACGAAGTGGGTCAATCGGCCGTGGGTCTGCTCCATGATCTCGGGCGCCGTGGTGTGGAAATGGGCCTTCCAGTTGGCGTCGTTGTTGTACTGGTCGGCATAGAAATACCGTTCAGGATCAGCAGCATACAGCTCGCGAACCTTGCGGAACGCGCCGTCCGAGCCCTCGCCCGGATCGGTCAGCACCAGCTCGGCGCCCAGGACATTCAGGATGCGTTTCCGCTCTTCACTGGCGTTCGCGGGCAGGCACAGTTTCACTTTGTAGCCCCGCGCCGCACCGATCATGGCGTAGGCGATGCCGGTATTCCCGCTGGTTGCATCCAGGATGATCTTATCCGGATTCAGGCGACCAGTCCGCTCGCCATCCAGGATGATATTGCGGGCCGGCCTATCCTTAACGGAGCCGCCTGGATTGACGAATTCGAGCTTCAGCCAGATCTCGATGCCCGGCAAATCGGCCGTCGACTGGTCCAGGCGCACCAGCGGCGTATGGCCGATCAAAGCCAGAAGGTGTTGGCCGCGCAAGGGCGGCAGTATGGCTGGACTGGCAAGCATGGTGGCCGTCTCCGTGCATCCCGGCAGGTTGTACTTCAGCCCCGATCAACGCCGCGGCGCAAGCCCCAGCGCATTGTAAGCCCAGTAAAATCAATTGGTTCGGCGAGCTCGAACCCACAGCCGTTCGCGCGGATCGGTGGGTCGCTGGACGCTGTAGTGCCCGGCCTCGAACAGGCCGTCGAAGAACTGCTCCAACTCGCCGCGGACTGCATTCCAGCCCGCTTCCGTGTTGGGGTGGAGCATCCTGTCGTTGAGCGTCACTTCCACTTCGTCGTGGCGGAACTTCAGCTTGCCGTCGAACTCCTGCTCCAGGCGCTGAGCAGCCGTCAGCGCCGCGTCGTAGGCCTGCTTCAGGCTGTCGCCCTCGACCTTGGCTTTACGGTTGTAGAGAACACCTAACTCGTTGCGGGCATTGTCCAAACTGTAGTTCGCCTCGTGCCCGATCAGCAGTACGCCCGGCCCTGCGATCACATGCGAATAATCCGTCACGTCGATCAGCAATTCCGGCAGGTCGCGCTTCTGAATCCAGCGGTGAAACACGGGAATGGCTTCATCCAGGGAGATCTGGGCGCCGGGCTCGGCGAAAATCTTGATGTTTACGTGCTCCATCTGGTTATCCCTTCACCGGAGCGGCTGTCATGCGGCCCACGCAGCTATGGCAGGCTTCGATGAACAACTGCGCTTCCTCGATCAGGCGGTGGGCCGACTCGGCGGTCCGCTCCTGGCCCAGCAGCTCGTGGGCGTGGAAGTAGTAGTGGGCGAACTTGCCGCCCGCGAACGGATCGAAGAACAACTGGGTGTCGTGGAACTCCTTGCGGAAAGCCTCCACCACCCCGTCCGGGCTGTTGATATAGAACGACTTGTGCCACACGAGCAGGGCCGTGGCGGCGCGCGCCATGGAATCGTAAGCCAGTTTCGAAGCCTTGGGAATGTCGCCGGCTTCAAAGGCCAGTTGGGCTTCGAAGACCTCGCGTTCGCTGGCCGTCATCTGGAACTCGAGCGGGGAGACTACCTCGCCGGCGCACTCGCCGATGCCCATGTCGCCGGTGGTGTATTCCCTCGGGTCATGCCAGTCCGAATAGAGCGAAGTGTCCTCGCTGTGCAGCGGCATCACCATCAGGTCTTCCAACATCTTCTTGCACTCGGCCTTGCCGATGCGGCGGATAAATGCCTGAAAACTCTCGCCTTCCGTGCGCTCCTTGGTATAGCGGGCGAGGATGCGGTCGGCCGCTTCGGGCACCCGCTTGGAGGGGACCGCGCCGATCGCCAGGCCGTAGGAGCCGGCGTTTTCGGTCCACTGTCCACCCAGGACCACCTGGAAGTGGGGGGCCGCGAAACCGCCCTTGTTGCGGCTGACTCCGTAGAAGCCCAGGTCCGCTATGTGGTGCTGTCCACAGGAGTTAAAGCAGCCGCTGACCTTAATCCGGAGGTTCTTGATCGCCTCGTTGCCGGCGGCTCCGTTCTCGGCCATGTGCATCCGCAGTTCGCCGGCCAGGCCGCGCGAGGAGGAGATGCCCAGTTTGCAGGTGTCGGTGCCGGGGCACGCAACCGTGTCGGTGATGGTGCCGGCGCCGGCATGATGCAGGCCGACTGCCTTCAAGTCATTGTAAACAGAGGGCAGATCGCTCTCGCTCACCCAGCGCAGGACGATGTTCTGCTCCACCGTTGTGCGGACGGTTTCGTTGACGTAGTTGCGGGCGATGTCGGCCAGGGCGCGGAGCTGGTCGGCCGTCAGGTCGCCGAGCGGAAGTGCCACGGTAACAGTGGCATAGCCCGCCTGGCGCTGGGCATAGACGTTGGTTTCGCGCCACGCGCGGAAGTCTTCCGGCTGGGCGTTTTCGATCTGCAGCAGGCCCGGATCGCGGAGCGGCGTCTCCTGCTCGTTCTCGATGCCGTCGAGGTAGGAAGTCCAACGGGGATCGGGAGTTAGCAGCTTGCGCTCCTCCTCCACCAGGCGCTTGAACTCGTCCAGGCCGAGCTTCACGACCAGGAACTTCATGCGCGCCGTGTTGCGGTTCTTCTTCTCGCCGAGGCGCGCAAAGACGCGCGTCATGGCCTGGGCCAGGGGCAGCAGTTCTTCCTGGGGCAGGAAATCAGTGTACAGCTTGGCGACGTAGGGAACGGTGCCAAGTCCTCCGCCTACATAGACTTCGAAGCCACGCTGACCGTCTTTGACCTTGGCCACGCAGCCCAGGTCGTGAATGCGGACCAGGGCGCAGGGATTGTCGCCGCAACCGGAGAAGGCGATCTTGAACTTGCGGCCGAAATCCTGCGTATCCGGATGACCCAGAAGGAAATAGGCCGCGGCTTTGGCGTAGGGGGTGACGTCGAAGGCCTGGTCGCGGCAGACGCCGCTGAGGGGGCAGGCGGTGACGTTGCGGACGGTGTTGCCGCAGGCTTCGCGGGTAGTGATGCCGGCCGCGCCCAGCCGCCGCATGATGGCCGGCGTGTCCTCAATATGGATGAAGTGGAGCTGGATGTCCTGGCGTGTGGTGACGTGCGCGATGCCGTCTGAGTACTCTTCCGCAAGTTCCGCCATTACTTCGAGTTGCGTGGCATTCAGGCCGCCGAAGGGGATCTTGATGCGCTGCATGCCGGGCGCGTCCCAGAGGGTGGTGGGGCCCTTGGTGTTGGGGTTGGCGTAGGCGAGTCTGCGGCTTTCCAAACCGTCGTGGCGCTGGCCATTGTCGTAGCGCTGACCATAGGCTCCGCGGCGCAGGCGCGTCTCGGCGAAGACCTTGTCTTCCATCTTGCCCTGCTTCTTGAGGGCGATCTCGCTGTCGAAGGCGTCAATCTCGCTCGCCAAGCCCGGCTCAATCTTGCCGACGAGGTGGTCTTTCCACTGGCTGTTGCTGGCTTTCATAGGAAGAGAGGAAACACCTATAACCATATCGAGTTCAGGGCTGATATTTCAAGCCCCTGCAGCCTCGTGGAGATTCGCGACGGCTATTTACTTGACAGAAGCAAGTAATATAATTGACACTGTCAAATAATTTTAGCTATGCGTACACCGTCGATTCTGGATCATCGCGTGGCGGCCGTCCGTCGGTTTAACCGGTTTTACACGCGCGAAATTGGCACGCTCCAACAAGGTCTACTGAAGAGTAAATTTTCGTTGACCGAGGTTCGAATTCTGTACGAGGTCGCGAACCGGGAGAGCCCGACGGCGACCGAAATCGGGCGGGAGCTGAGGATGGATCCGGGGTATCTGAGCCGGCTGCTGGTCAAACTGGACAAGGCCGGCATGATTGAGCGGATGACCTCGGAGGAGGATGGCCGGGCAAGTCATCTGCGGCTGACGCCGGCCGGGCGGACGGAGTTCACCAACCTGACGTTTCTGGCAAACGCCGAGGTGGGCACGATGTTGAGCCGGTTGAATGAGCAGAAGCAGCGGCTGCTGGTGGATTCGATGCGAAACATCGAGGCCGTGCTGGAATCGGTGCCGGAACAGAAAGAGCCCTATTTGTTGCGGAATCATCAGCCCGGCGATATGGGCTGGGTGGTGCACCGGCATGGGGTGCTGTACGCGCAGGAGTATGGGTGGGACGAGCGGTTCGAGGCGCTGGTGGCGCGCATCGCGGCGGACTTCATCGACCACTTCCAACCCAAGAAAGAGCGCTGTTGGATTGCGGAGCGGGCTGGGGAGACCGTGGGGTCGGTGTTTCTGGTGCAGGATCCGGAACAGGTGGGCGTGGCGAAGCTGCGGCTGTTGTTGATCGAGCCGTCGGCGCGCGGGTTGGGGTTGGGACAGCGGCTGGTGGATGAGTGCACGAAGTTTGCGCGGCAGGCCGGGTATACCAAGATCACGCTCTGGACCAACAATGTTTTATTGGCGGCCAGGCATATTTACGCCAAGGCCGGGTATCAGAAGGTGGGCCAGGAGGCGCATGAGAGCTTCGGGCAATCGATGATTTCGGAGACGTGGGAGTTGGGGCTGTAGCGGAACCCACGCGGACTTCCGCCCAGACTCAGTCTCGATTTCCGCCCGCCACAACTCAAATTTTCCTTGCCCGTCTCCCTGTTCCATGCTATGCATAGCTTGGACAAGGGAAGAATCGCATGAAACAACCGGAATATCCGGAACTGCTGCCCGGCACGCTCTACATGATGGTGCTGCGGACTCTGACGCGTGGTCCGCTGCACGGCTATGCGATCGCTAAGCGGATCAAGGAAGCTTCCAGGGAAGGCCTGGTAGTGGAAGAGGGCTCGCTGTATCCGGCCTTGAACCGGATGGTGGTCAAGGGCTGGCTGACAGCGGAGTGGGGTGTTTCGGAGAACAACCGGAAGGCACGCTTCTACCAGTTGACTACCGAGGGGGCCAAGCAACTGGAGCGGGAGGCGGGCGAGTTTGACCGGCTGGTGCGGGCCATCCAATTAGTCATGAAGTCGGCGTGAGGAGTACTCCATGTCGCTCAAAAGTGAATTGCTGAACAGGCTTTCCTACCTGCTGCGGCGCGGCCAATTCGACAGGGAACTGGATGAGGAGATCGAGTTCCACATCGAGACACGAGCGGATGAGTTGGAGGCGGGCGGCCTGGTGCGGGCAGAGGCCCTGGCCCGGGCTCGGCGCGAGTTCGGATCCGGTGCCCGCGCGAAAGAGGAGACTCGGGCGGCCTGGCAGTTCGGGTGGGTGGAAGATCTCGCTCGGGATGTCCGCTACTGCGGCCGGGCGTTCCGGCGCAGCCCGGGTTTTGCGGCCGCGGCGATTGTCTCGCTGGCGCTGGGGATCGGCGCCAACACGACGGTGTTCAGCCTGGTGAAGGCGATCCTGCTGGGTGGTTTGCCAGTGCGGGCTCCGGCCCGCCTGGTCTCGCTGCATCAACCGAGCGGGGCGGCGCGCCTGTCTTATCCGGACTATGAAGACTATCGGCGGCAGGTGACGTCCTTTGAAGATGTCGCGGCGGCGTATCCGGCCGTGCCGCGGTCGCTGAACGCGCAGGATGACGCGGAGCGGCTGTGGGGCCAACTGGTGACCACGAACTACTTCCCTGTGCTGGGCGCGGAACCGCCGTTGGGCCGTGGCTTCACGACCGAAGAGTTCCACTCCGCCGTGGTGGTGATCTCGGACTCGATCTGGAAGCGGCGGTTCGGAGCAGACCGGGGGATTGTGGGCAGGACGATCCGGTTGGGCGGGCAGGGCTATGTGGTGGTGGGTGTGGCGCCGCCGCGTTTCTCGGGCCATATCCGGGGGCTGGTGACGGACTTCTGGATCCCACTTGGGCTGCATGAGCAAGCGGTGCCGCAGTTGCAGCAGGGCGCTCGGGGGCGGTTGGAGCAGGATCGGAATCAGCGCTGGCTGTATGTGACGGCCCGGTTGAAAGAAGGGTTGTCGCCCGCGAGCGCCGAGGCCGCGCTGCAGGCAGTGGCGGGCCGCCTGGATGAGGCGTATCCCAGAGGGCGGGAGAAGCGGCGGTTGCGGCTGGAAGCGGCGGATGCGCTGGCAATGGGCCTGCCCCAGGCGAAATCGTTGTTGAGCACGCTGATGGTGGTGGTGGCGCTGGTGCTGCTGGTGGCGTGCGCAAATGTGGCCAATCTGTTGTTGGCGCGCGCGGCGGCGCGGCAGCAGGAGTTCGGCATCCGGTTGGCGATCGGGGCCGGCCGGTCGAGGCTGGTGCGGCAGTTGCTGACGGAGAGCCTCTTCCTCTCGATGGCGGGCGCTTTGCTGGGCGCCGTGCTGGCCTGGCTGGCGACGAACACGCTGGGCCGGTTGCAGAGCAGCGTGCCGTATCCGATTGCCCTGGATCTCACGCTGGATGGGCGGGTGCTGCTGTTTACGGCGGCGCTGGCGATCGTCACGGCGCTGGTGTTTGGATTGGCTCCGGCCCTGAAGGGCACGCGCGCCGGGTTGAGCTTCGCGCTGAAGGGCGACGGGTCTGGTTTTGCGGCGCTGCGCCGCTTTGGATTGAAGAACAGCCTGGTGGTGGCGCAGGTGGCCTTGTCCCTGGTGTTGCTGGTGGCCTCGGGGTTGTTTCTGCGGAGCCTGCGCAATGCGGCCTCGGTTCCGCTGGGGATGGACCCGAAGGACGTGCTGCTGGTGAGCTTCGATCCGCGCGCTGCGGGCTACACGAATGAGCGGGCGGAGGTCCTGTTTGGCAGGGTGTTGGAGGGGGTGCGGGCGCTACCGCATGTGAGGTCCGCCGGGCTGGTGGATACGCCGCCGCTGAGCCTGGCTCCGAATGCGGTTGGCGTGTCCCAGCCTGGTGAGCGGGCTGCGGTGCTGGCGGATATCTATGGAGTGACGTCGCAGTACTTCGGCACGCTGGGGATCGGACTGACGCGTGGCCGGGACTTCGCGCGTAGCGAGCCGGCCGGGCTGCCGGCGGCTATTGTGAACGAGGCGCTGGCGGAGCGAGTCTTCCCAGGCGTGGATCCGGTGGGCCATACGGTGAACTGGGAGGGTATGCCGCACCAGGTGATCGGCATCACCCGGAACGCAAAGTCGAGAACGCTGGCGGAGAAGCCGCGGCCGCAGATCTTTGTGTCGTTGGAGAAAGAGTACTCCTACTTCTGGGGCATGGCGGGCGTGGTGCTGAGCGTGAAGAGCGACGGCGCGGCCACCGGGCTGGCGGAGCCGGTTCGCGGCCTGCTGCGCGAGATGGATCCGGCCCTGCCGGTTTATGAGGTGGAGACCATGGCCGACCACGTGGACCGGGCGCTGCTGCTGCCGCGCGTGTGCGGCGCGCTGTTCGGCGTTTTTGGCGGGATTGCGCTCGCGCTGGCGGCGGTGGGCCTGTATGGAGTGATGAGCTATTCCGTGCGGCAGCGGACGAGGGAGATTGGCATTCGCCTGGCGATCGGCGCCCGGCCGGGCGATGTGCTGCGGATGCTGGTGCGCCAGGGCGCCTGGCTGGTGGGTGTGGGGCTGGTGATTGGACTGGGGCTGGCGTATTCCGTCAGCCGGGTGGCGACGGCCTTTCTGTATGGAGTGAGTGCGCGGGACGGGCTGACGTTCGCGGGCGTTTCGGTGCTGCTGTTCGGTGTGGCGATGGCGGCGGTGCTGCTGCCGGCGCGACGGGCGGCGGGCATGGATGCGGTGCGCTCGATCCGGTATGAGTGAGGGGCGGAGCCGGCCAGGGGGAGTGTGAGCGCTTCTCGCGTTCGATGCTTAGGGCGACTTGGGTAGGGCGCGCGGGGCCGGGCTTAGCCCGTCGCTTACGCTCCGGGACTGGGGATTGGCCGGGCTGGCCCGTCGCTTACCCAGACTTCCATGGCTTCCCCTTGGCCTTCCATGATGTAGTTGATGATTTGCTGTCTCATGGCCTCTTCCGGTACACGGCGGTAGCTTCCGCGGTGCGCCCAGATGCGCTCCGCGCCTAGCCCGGCGGCCCGGAGATTGCGTGTCGCCACTCCCTTTAGATCGCGTAGCATTCCGAGTGCCTCGGCTGTACCTGCCACCATCGCGTGGACATGGTTGGTTCGAACATGCACCGCGGTCAGTTCCCAGCCTCTTGTGGCGCAACCTTCTTTTACGGCTTCCAGCACAATCCGGCGCCTGGGTCCGTCCATCACGTAGGGAGGGTCGAGCGTAGCTGCTTGCCTCCAGGTTTTCAGAGGCGGTGGACCCTCGTAGTAGGTTCCGTACGTGTGCCAAGTCAAAAACCAAATCACGGGATTGCAGTGTGGTGGAGTAGCGGTTTCTCTCTGCCTATTGGCGGGCAGCCCGTCGCTTACGCTCTGGGACTGGATTTCCGCTTAGCCCGTCGCTTACGCTCTGGGACTGGGCTTCCGCTTAGCCCGTCACTTACGCTCTGCGACTGGGTTTCCGCTTAGCCCGTCGCTTACGCTCTGGGACTGGGCTTCCGCTTAGCCCGTCACTTACGCTCTGCGACTGGGTTTCCGCTTAGCCCGTCGCTCACGCTCTGGGACTGGGGTTCCGCTTAGCCCGTCGCTTACGCTCTGGGACTGGGGTTCCGCTTAGCCCGTCGCTCACGCTCTGGGACTGGGGTTCCGCTTAGCCCGTCGCTTACGCTCTGGGACTGGGCTTCCGCTTAGCCCGTCGCTTACGCTCTGGGACTGGGGTTCCGCTTAGCCCGTCGCTTACGCTCTGGGACTGGGTTTCCGCTTAGCCCGTCGCTTACGCTCTGGGACTGGGATCCTCCCCTAGCATCGAGGATCCCAGTTCGTGGTGCGGCTACTGCTTGGCCGTCAGGACCTGCTCCAGGAAGCGGGTGGCGCGTTCGTCCTTGCTCTGGCCCAGCCAGAAGAAGGCCTGCTTGCGGACGGCCTGGTTCTTGTTGTTCTTTGCTACCTCGATCAGGGCCGGAACGCCTTCGTTGGAGGGCATCTGCGTCAGGGCGAAGACGGCCTGGCGCTTTACCTTGGTGTCGGGGTCGTTTTCGACCGCGCTGGTGATGGGGCCCAAGGCCTTGCGACCCGCCTTTTGCGCCATCCAGAAGAGCGCTTTCGAGCGGACTTCCGGGTTGGGATCCGATTTCGCGGCCTGGATGATGGTGTCCATGCCGCGCGGGTCCTTCGTCAATGTCAGGGCGAAGACCACCTGCTCCTTCACCCCTGGGCTGGGGTCGTCTTTCAGGAGGCGCTGCAGGGTCTCGAAGCCGGATTTGCCTCTCGTGTTGCCGAGCCAGAAGACCGTGCTGCGGCGGAGCTCCTCGGGCTGGCTGGGCTGGACGAATTCGTTCAGGACGCGGTCGGCCTGGGGGTCGTCGTGCACGGCTATGGCCGCGATGGCTCCGCCTTTGCGGTGCTCCTCGAAGTGCTGCCTGGTGTAGGCCGCGAGGAAGTTGACGCTATCGGCGGGCTTCACTCCGGTCAGCCAGACGACGGGCAGGCCGCCGGCATCCAGGCTGCAGTCGGAGCCGAAGAGGCGCACCTTGTCGAGGGTGCCGCCTTCCACGCGCAGCAGGATGGCCGAGTGGCTGGCGCCTTCCAGATGGATGGGGCCGGAAGAGACCTGCGTCACGTTGGTGTTCGGTTCCAGCGCGCAGCCCTGGGTGATGACCTGGCCGTCGCGGGAGGTGCTGCAGCAGGAGTTGCCGGCTCCGGCGACCTGCGGGACAGACCAGCCGATCCAGAGCGGGCCGCCTCGGGCCGTGGCGGCATCCACGTCCGCCTTCAGGTTAGAGGATGCCTTGTTCTCGAACTTGGCGTTGACGATCCGGGGCTGCTGGGCCAGCAGCGGCAGGGTGGCTAAGAGGAGGATGAAGGGTTTCACTGGTTCAGCACCTCGAGCATGTAGTCGGACGCTTCCTTGGACTTCATCATCGAGAGCATGCGGACCGCTTCGCGCTTCAACTCGGGGTCTTTCTCCGCACGGGCCAGGTCGATGAGGGGCTTCACATTGCCCTGGGTGAAGAGGGCGGAGACGATCTTCTTCTTGAGATCCTTCTCGGACTCCTTGTTGTAGAGCTCGAGCAGGGCCGGGCCGGTCTTTTCGCGATCCATCACGCCCAGAAGCTGGATGGCCTTGCGGCGGGCGGTGGGATCCTTCTCGGTGTTGGCGAGTTCGATGAGCTTGCCGGTGGCTCCGGAGACCATGAGGGAGCTGAGGATCTCGCCGCGCATGGGGGCATCGCTTTCCAGGCCGTAGAGTTCACCGAGCAGCTTCTGGTCGCCCAGGGCGCCCAGTTGGCGGATGGCTTCGCGGCGCAGGGTGGCGTCTTTCTCGCCCTTGGCCGCGGCGGCGATCTGATCCTTGGCTCCGCTGATCATGTAGCTGCGAAGGACTTCGCGGCGGACGGAGAGGTCGGGGCTGGAGGCGTAGACCTCAGAGAGCACCTTGAGGTTGTCGGCGCCGCCGCGGATGGCCAGATTGCGGATGGCCATGCGCTGGATGTCGGGGTTGCCGGCGCCCTTGGCGAGTTGGAGTGAGATTTCGCGGGCCTTGGGCGAGTCGCTCTGGCTGAGGACGAAGAGGGCGCGCTCTTTGAGCCTCGGGCTGGCGCTGCCGGTGAGGATCTTCTGGAGGATGGGGAGAGCGCGTTCCGGGTCGCTGTGCATGAGGCCGTTGATGGCCATCAGCTTGATCTCGTCGTCGCCGAGGTCGGGCGAGACGGACTGGCCGGAGGCCTGGCGGAGTTCGACTTCGAGGGCGCGGGCGTCATTGTTCCAGCGGCTGTTGGGATGGGCCTTTTTGAGTTCGCCGAGGGTGCCAAGGGCTTCGTCGCGATGGCCGAGCTTGCCCTGGGCGTAGGCAATCCAGTAGAGGCAGGCGTCGGCGCGGGCGGGGTCGTTGGAAGCGGTGCGGAACTCGTTGACGGCTTCTTCCCACTTGCGCTGGTCGAGGGCGCGCTGGGCCTGGGAGTAGGCACGATCGAGTTTGGCGTTCTTCATGTTCTGATTGAAGTTGGAGCTGCTGGCTGCGGCCTGAGCCATGCCCATGGCGTAGAAGCCGTCGCCCATCGGCATCATCTTGGCCATGGGGCTAAAGGCTTTGGCGGCGGCAAAGTCACCGCTGTACTGGAAGCGCTCGGCCAGGTCCTGTAGTTTGCTACCCATGGCGTCCATGCCGGAGAGCGCCTTGAGGTTTTCGAGTTGGGCAGGGTCGGCGGCCAGGGATTTGGCTTCCATGGCATCGAAGGCGTAGGCCATGGCGGCGGCTTTGGCCTTTATCTGTTCCAGTGGGGCGCTGGCTTCGCCGCGCGGGGCCTTGGCCTCAATGGCGTCGATGGAGCTTGTGGCAGAGGCGGGGGATTGGGCGCGTCCCGGGACGGCGGCGCAGAGCAGCAGCGCCAGGACGGAGCAATAGCGTTTCGGACTCATAGGTAGTTCATCCCTTCGTGTAATCAGTTCGTTAATGGAAAGACCGGGCCGCATGCCGGCGGGGGCTCCGGCTAATTGCTGGCGGTAGGCAAGAATTTGCGCTGCCGTTCGCGGATTTTCGCGTTGGCGACACGGAGCTGGAACAGTACTCCTTCGTCGGCCATGCGGCGTTGGATTTCGGGGAGCTCTTCCGGCCTGGCGTTGGCGGCTTCTGTGAGGAAGCGTTCCAGTTTTTCGAGGACGGAGGCCATGTTGCGATCGCCGGCGCGTTGGAGCGACTGGCGCATGAGACGGTTGTCGAGCAGAAGCTGTTCAGCGGAGTCGCGCTCCATGGGGAGTTCGTCGGTGCCGGTGTTGGCCAGTTCGAGGAGTACGCGCTGGGACTGTTCGAGGTGGTCGCCGACGCTGACGAGGAGCATACGGTCGGCGCCATCGGTCAACTGGTTGTGGGCGACGGTGCGGGGCCCCGGGGTGGGCCGGGGGGAGACGCGACCGAGGAAGTAGGCTCCGATGACGAGCAGGGCGACGGCGGCGGTGGAGGCGGCGCGGGCCCAGCTGAACCACTGGAAGGAGAAGAAGCGAGCGCGGAGGCCCAGGCGCGGGCGGAGCTGATTCCAGACCTGGGTGCCGTATTCGGGGCCGCGCTCGGGGGTTTCCCAGGTGTTCATCAGGTTGAGGGTGCGCTGCACGGCGGCAAGATCGGCGCGGCAGGCGGCACAGTCATCGAGATGGGCGCGGGCATCCTTGAGATCTTCGGATTCACCCAGGTAGTAGAGGACGAGTTGTTCTTCAGTCAGATGCGTCATGATGCGACTCCGGCCCAGCCGGCCAGGTTGCGGCGCAGTTTCTGGACTGCGCGGAAGATGCTGTTGCGAGTGGCGTTGGAGCCCAGTTGGAGGGCGGCGCCGATTTCCTCGATGGAGAGGTCCTCGAAGTGGCGGAGCGTGAAGGCTGTGCGTTCCTGGGGGGTGAGCTCTTCCATGGCTGCCGCGAGGCGGACCTGAATTTCTCCGCTGAGCAGGAGGCGATCGGGGCCGGGGGCCTGCTCGACGGGCTGCCAGGCGCGGCCGTCTTCCTCGCCTTCGGGTTTCTGGTCGAGGGGGTGGAGGATTTCGGCGCGGCGTTTGGTGGCAGCGATGCGGTCCAGGGTGTAGTTGGAGGCGATGCGATAGAGCCAGGTGCTGAAGGCGGCTCGACCGTCGTAATTGGCGAGGCTGCGATAGGCTCTCAAGAATGTCTCCTGGACTACGTCATCGGCGTCCGCTTCATTGCCGGTCATGCGGTACGCCAGACGAAAGAGGGCATGGCTGTAGCGTTCGACGAGTACTTGGAACCCGTCGCCGTCACCAGCGAGAACCCGCTGGATGGCTGCGCCATCACTTTCTTTCATCTGCCCATTGGACCGTGTTTTCAACGCGGTGTTAGGGGGTGAGGTGGATTTTTTGTGGGGGTGGGGGGGAGGGTTGGCGGAGGTGGGGGCTTTGAGGTTGCGAGATGTCGGTCGTCCTGGTGGAGTTTGGCGGGTTGCGGCGGGCCCCCGGCTGGCGCCGGGGGTAATGCTGGGGGGGGAGGGGTTACGGCGCTGGGGCGGTGAGCTTGGGGTGGGGGTGTCGATTGGCCTGCGGGCCTTTGGCGGGTTGCGGCGGGCCCCCGGCGATGCCGGGGGGAATGCTTGGGGGGAACTTTGACGGCGCTGGGGGGACGGCGCTGGGGGGTTTAGGGGTGGTGGGGCGGTAATGGCGGGGTGGCGGCGGCTGGGGTTAGGCCGAAGCGGAGGAGGATTTTTTGGCCGGCGGGACTTAGTAGGAAGTCCAGAAAGGCTTGGGCCGCTTTCGTGTTTTTGGCTCCTTTGACGACTCCTCCGGATTGGCGGATGGGGGCGTGGTCCTTGTCATTGAGGAGGAGGCCGCCCTGATCGTGGAGGAGGGTCCAGGAGGTGAGGACGGCGTCGGCGTTGCCGGTGCGGCCGAACTCGTAGGCCTGGCGGACGTTTTCGGCCAGGACGATCTTGGACTGGAGCTGTTTCCAAAGGCCGGCCTTCTCCAGGAGCTCGCGGGCGGCGGCTCCATAGGGGGCGTGTTGAGGGTTGGGCAGTGCGATGTGGCGGACTTCGGGGAGGGTGAGGTCCTTGAGCGTCCTGATGTGACCGGAGAGCGACCAGAGGCCGAGGCGGCCGGTGGCGTAGGTGCGGACTGAGCCGGGCAGTAGCAGGTCTGATTTCGCTAAATCCTGGACAAAGGCTTCATTTGCAGAGAGATAGAGGTCAAATGGGGCTCCGGCGCGGATTTGGCGGGCTAAGAGGCCGGAGGAACCGAAGGACCAGGTGACGGGAGTGGAGGATTGAGCGGAAAGAGCAGATTCGAGGGGCGTTAGGTCGGCTGCGGCGGCGATGGTCAAGTTTTGCGCTGCAATAGAACTTGACAGCAACACACTAAACTTACATAATACGAACAGGCGCAGTAAAGGCGAGCGGATGGACGCCTGGAACGCCGCGAGATTTAAACCCTGGAAGGATGGGAGCGACATGAGCAAAATCATTGGCATCGACCTTGGGACCACCAACTCTGTAGTGGCGGTCATGGAAGGCGGGCAACCGGTTGTGATCCCGAACCAGGAGGGTGGGCGGACAACCCCCTCCGTGGTCGGTTTCGCGAAGTCGGGCGACCGGTTAGTTGGACAGGTGGCCAAGCGCCAGGCTGTCACCAATCCTGAAAATACCATTTACTCGATCAAGCGGTTCATGGGTCGGCGTTTTGACGAAGTCTCGCAAGAGATGAAGCTGGTGCCGTATCACGTGGTACGCGGCGATTCGGGCGATGCGCGTGTGGAGTCGGGCGGCAAGAAGATGTCGGCGCCGGAGATTTCGGCGATGATCCTGACGAAGCTGAAGGAAGCCGCCGAGGCTTACCTGGGCGAGACGGTGAAGCAGGCCGTGATCACGGTGCCCGCGTACTTCAACGATGCCCAGCGCCAGGCGACGAAGGATGCGGGCCAGGTGGCCGGCCTGGAAGTGCTGCGTATCATTAATGAGCCGACGGCGGCCGCGCTGGCGTACGGGCTGGACAAGAAGAAGGAAGAGCGGATCGCGGTTTACGACTTCGGCGGCGGCACGTTCGACATTTCGATCCTCGAAGTGGGCGACGGCGTGGTGGAAGTGAAGTCGACGAATGGCGATACGCACCTGGGCGGCGACAACATCGACCAGCGGCTGGTGGACTGGCTCATCGAGGAGTTCAAGAAGGAAGAGTCGGTCGATCTCTCGAAGGACCGGATGGCGTTGCAGCGCCTGAAGGAATCGGCGGAGAAGGCCAAAATCGAGCTGTCTTCGGCGATGGAGACGGAGATCAACCTGCCGTTCATCTACGGCGATCCGCAGACCGGGCCGAAGCACCTGGTCAAGACGCTGACGCGTGCGCGGTTCGAGCAGATGATCGAAGACATCCTGCAGCGTTCGGTGGGTCCGTGCAAGCAGGCTTTGACGGATGCCGGCATGTCCACGTCGCAGATCGACGAAGTGGTGATGGTGGGCGGCTCGACGCGTATCCCGCGAGTGACGCAGATCGTGAAGGAGCTGTTCGGCAAGGATCCGAACAAGACCGTCAATCCGGATGAAGTTGTCGCGGTGGGTGCGGCGGTGCAGGGCGGCGTGCTGGGCGGCGAAGTGAAGGATGTGCTGCTGCTGGACGTGACTCCGCTGTCGCTGGGCATTGAGACCCTGGGCGGCGTGTTCACGAAGCTGATTGAGCGCAACACGACGATTCCGACGCGCAAGTCTGAGGTCTTCTCGACGGCGAGCGACAGCCAGACGAGCGTGGAGATCAAGGTTTACCAGGGTGAGCGTTCGCTGGCGCGGGACAACCGGATGCTGGGTGTGTTCCAGCTGGTGGGGATTCCGCCGGCTCCGCGCGGGGTGCCGCAGGTGGAAGTGACGTTCGACATCGACGCGAACGGCATTCTGCATGTGACGGCGAAGGACCGGGCGACGAGCAACGAGCAGAAGATCACGATCACGTCTTCCTCCGGACTGTCGAAGGAAGAGGTTGAGAAGATGGCTCGGGACGCCGATTCGCACAAGGCGGAAGACGAGAAGCGGCGGGAAGAGATCGAGGTGAAGAACCATCTCGACAGTGCGGTCTACAGCGCCGAGAAGACGCTGAAGGATCATCGCGATAAGGTTTCGGAAGCGGACGCGAAGGCCGTGGAAGAGGCGATCGCGGAAGCGAAGAAGGCGGTGGAAGGCGGCAACCTGGAGGCCATGAAGGCCGCGCAGGAGAAGCTGCTGACGTCCAGCCACAAGCTGGCCGAGGCGATGTACAAGGCAGCGGGCGCGCAACAGCCTCCTCAGGGTGGCGACGCCGCCGGTCCTGGTGCTTCGGCGGGCCACACGGAGTCGAAGAAAGACGATGTGGTGGATGCCGAGTTCGTGGACGTCGACGATAAGAAGCCGGGCGCCTAAGCACGCCTGAGTCTGATGGAACTGGGAGCCCCTCCGTCATGGAGGGGCTTTCCTGAAATGAGGCGGGTGAAGAATGCCTTCGACGAAAGATTACTATCAAACACTCGGAGTCAAACGGGACGCATCGGCGGATGAAGTCCGCAAGGCGTACCGTCGCCTCGCCCGCAAATACCATCCGGATCTGAATCCAGGCGACAAGGCGGCGGAAGAGCGCTTCAAGCAGGTGCAGGAGTCGTACGATATTCTGTCGGACGCGAAGAAGCGCAAGATGTTCGACCAGTATGGGTTCTATTCGGAGAACGGCTATCCGGGCGGGGGTCCGCAACCGGGCGCCAACGCCGGGTTTGGCTTCGGCGGCTTCGATTTCACGGAAGCGGGGAATGCGGGAGCCGGCGCGGCTGGCGGGCCGGGTGCGGGCGGCTTCGGCGGCGGCAGTTTCTCGGACCTGTTCAGCCAGTTCTTTGGGAACAAGCGCGGGGAGCAGCAGCATGCGCCGGCGGAGAAGGGCAGCGATCTCGAGTACTCGCTGGGCATCGATTTCTGGCAGGCGATCAAGGGGACACAGGTCCGCCTGAACATTACGCGCCTGGACCAGTGCGGGGCGTGTCACGGGTCGGGCCAGGGCGGCGGAGCGTCGGTGACGTGTCCGCAATGCCAGGGTACGGGCAATGTGAACCAGATGGCGGGGGCGATGAAGTTCTCGCTGACGTGCCCGCAGTGCCAGGGTACGGGCCGGCTGAGGAATGCGTGTCCGGTGTGCCATGGCGAGGGGCGGTCGCAGAAGAGCGAGTCAGTGGAAGTGAGGATCCCTCCGGGCGCGGCGACGGGTTCGCGGCTGCGGGTGGGCGGCAAGGGCAATTCGGGCACGATGGGTGCGGCGGCGGGCGATCTATACATCACGGTGCGGGTAGAGCCGCATCCGGTGTTCTCGCGAGAGGGCGACGATGTGTCGATTGTGCTGCCGGTGACGGTGTGGGAAGCGGGGCTGGGGGCGAAGATCGAGGTGCCCACTGTGGATGGGCGGGCGCTGCTGAAGATCCCGCAGGGCACACAAAATGGGCAGAAGTTCCGTTTGCGCGAGAAGGGCGTTTACAATTCTAGAAAGAACTCGCGCGGCGACCAGATTGTGGAGATTTCCATTCAAGCGCCGGACATTCGCGATGAGAAGACGCGCGAGTTGTTGAAGGAGCTATCCAGGCTGGACCCGCGGGATCCGCGGTCGGAGCTGTGGTCGAAGGTGTGAGAAGTGTCGAAGCAACGATCCAAAGCCGCTTACATGATCTCAGCCGTCGCCGATAAGTACGGCGTACATCCGCAGACCCTGCGGATGTATGAACGGGAAGGCCTGCTGAAGCCGTCGCGTTCCGACGGGAACACACGGTTGTACACGGACGACGACCTGGTGCGGCTGGAAGTGATTCTGGAGCTGACCCGGGAGCTGGGTGTGAATCTGGCGGGGGTCGAGATCATCCTGAACATGCGCGAGAAGATGTCGGCGATGCAGACACAGATCGAGCAGTTTGTGGCGTCGTTGAATGTGGAGATTACGCGCAACATGCGGCCGGTGGAGCCGGAGCAGAAGAACATGCTGATGCGGGTAGTGCGAGTGGAGCCGGCTCCACCCGCACCTGTGAAGAAACGAAGCCGCGGCGTTTAGTGCATTTTCTTGACGAACTCGCCGGTGCCGGCGTCGATCAGGATGGAAAACAGGCTCTGCGAGACCGAGGCTCCGAAGACAACGCGCCAGTAGGGCTTGGGATTGGTGCCGGTCCAGTCAAGAATGTACTGGACTGGTAGATCCTTGTTGTCGGCCAGGGCTTTCGACATCACCTTATCCTTGGCTACTTCCTTGAGTGCAGTTTCGAGCGCGGCGGTCGTGTCGGTGTGCACGTCCTGGATGGCGATGGGGTGGACGAGCGGGCTGACGGAGTAAGGGGATTCGGCTCCGGCGCGGGCGCCTTTGATGACGCCGCCGTCAGAGTCGGACACGGCGAAGGAATACTCGCGTTTGGTCTTCTTGGACGGAGATACGAAGGTGGCTCGCCAGAGGCCGTACTTGCCGGGCTGGGCCTTGGCTTCGGGGATGTCGCCGTTTTCCAGCTTGAGAATCATGACGTCGGAGGCCCAAGGGCGGGCGATCTGAAACATCTGAAACAGTCCGGATTGACCGGAGACCGGTTCGACAGGCTTTTTGGCGACTTCGGCCTGCTTGGGCGGCGGAGCTGAGTCAGAGCAGCCTGTGAGAGCCACAACAAGCAGGCCCAGGGCGGAAATGGATAAAAAGGTGCGATTCATGTGGTTTTTGCGTCTCTAGTAATCATCATAGTTCAGTAAAGACCGGACGGGCGAGAGCGCCGGCGCTGGTGAGCCGTGGAGCAGGCGGGTGGTGGGGCCGGCTGGTGGCGGGGATTCAGGAACTGCTGAAGGAGAGGCGAAGAAGGGGAACAAATCGAGGAGCGCTGCCGGAGGGTTCCTGTGCCATAATACCTACACTCTGAGCTCAGTTACACCAGCGGAGGGTGATATGAGTCCTAAACAAATGCTTCCGGCCGGGTGGACCAAGGCCGCAATGGTGGGTGTTTTGGCAGCCTGTGGAGCGTTTGGCGCGTTCGCGCAGACACCGGCAGGCGGCGGAGGTGGTGGTGGATCCACCGGCGGCGGCGGTTCCGCGGGCGGCGGGTCGGGTACGCCAACCACGCCAACCCGTCCTTCGACGGGCACCTCGACAGGCACCACCGGCCAGCAGAACACGACCCCGTCGATGATGGACATCCAGCGGCCAATCTATCTAAGCGGCCGCCTGATGATGGATGACGGCTCGGCGCCGCCGGAGCCCGTAGTGATGCTGCTGGTGTGCAATGGGCAGCCGCGTCCGCAGGGCTACGCAGACATGAAGGGGCGTTTCAGCATCAGTCTGGGACAAAACCAGGGGGTGTTCGCGGACGCGAGCATCGGCAACCCGAACGAACCGTTCAGCACAGGCTCGGTGTCGAAGTCGAGCGCTCCGGGCATGGGCCGGAATGGCATGACGGAGCGAGAGATGATGGGCTGCGAGTTCAAGGCGGACCTGCCGGGGTTCCGCAGCGACGTGATCCAACTCTCGGGCCGGCGGCTGCTGGACAACCCGGAAGTGGGGACGCTGGTGCTGCACAGAATGGCCAACGTGGAAGGCTTCGTCTTCAGTGCGACGACGGGCCTGGCTCCGAAGGACGCGAAGAAGGCGTACGAAAAGGGCCTGGACCTGGTGAAGAAGAAGAAGTATCCGGAAGCCGAAGTTCAACTGCAGAAGGCAGTGGAGATCTATCCGAAGTACGCCCTGGCCTGGTTTGAGCTGGGCAACAGCCTAATGGGCCAGAAGAAGGCGGACGAAGCGCAAAAGGCATGGGAGCAGTCGGTTGGGGCGGATGCGAAGTTCGTGAAGCCGCATCTGCAACTGATGCAGCTATCGCTGTCGAGCAAGGACTGGGGCCTGATTGCGAGCCGTAGCGACACGGTCCTGAAGCTGGACCCGTATTCCTACTCGCAGGCGTGGTTCATCAACGCCGCCGCCAAGTACAACCTGAAGAAGATGGACGAGGCGGAAAAGAGCGCGCGGGAAGCGGTGAAGCTGGATCCGGACCACCGCAATCCCAGGTCGGCGCAGTTGTTGGGCGCGATCCTGGCGGACAAAGGCGACTATCCGGGGGCGCTGGAGCAGATGAAGGGGTATTTGAGCTTTGCTCCGAACGCTCCGGATGTGGAGTCGGTGCGGAAGCAGGTGGCGGAACTGGAGCGGGTGACGGGTGTGAAGTCGACGGCCCAGGGTGCGTCGACAACGCCGGCGCCGGAGAAGCAGTAGATCCGCTTAGGCAGGATGGATGACAAGAGCGTCAGGGCCAGGTGGCCGGGCGCTCTTTCTGTTTTCGGGCGGGCAGGGTTCAGGATTTCGAGATGCGGCGGGCGCGCCAGAAGGCATGGATGCCGAAGCCGAGCATGACGGCGAAGAAGAAGGCGCCGAGGGCGAACTTGACCATGTGGGCAAACCCGAGACCGATCTCGGTGTAGCCGCGCCAGAGAGCGCGGATCATGAGGACCGCGATGGCGATGAACAGGAAGCCGAGGATCTCGTTCCACAGCGAGTGGAGGGGTTTGACGATGCCGGGCAGGAAGGCTTGCAGGAACTTTTTGAACATTACTCGAGTTGGACGGCGCGGGTCCCTACACATAGTATCAGGCGGGCGAAACGGGATCCCGTGGGTGGGATGACTCAAGCGGGGGCGGGAAACGGCCGATAAAGGGAATGGAAGCGGTCCGGAGCCGCGAATGCATCCGGATGGTATTCTGAAAGTGGCCGCACACGAGGCTTACCTTGGACGATCGACTGAAAGACCTGATGCAGGAGCTCGGCAATGCGATCAACGAGTCACTCTCCGACTCGGATCGGATCGCCGCGGCGATTGGCGAAATCAAGCGAGCGGGGTACGACGTGTTCCTGGTACTGGAAGCGACCATCGGGTTTAACAAGCGCGATGAAGCGGACGGTGAGGAAGATGACGGTGCGGTACTGGAAACACGGCTGGAAACCGATTTCGAGGAAGAGTACACGAGTACGGGCAAGAACGAGAACACGGCCCGTTTGAAGTGGACTTCGCAGGACCAGAAGTTTCTGCGAGCCTTGAAGATCGCCGTGGACGAAGACGGCCGCTGAGCGGCCGGCCAGGCGCCCTACCCGCATAACTCCTGCCTACGCACGCAACTCCTGATAGACCTTCCAGGTAAGGTCCACAGCGCGCTGCCATGAGAACTCCGCGGCGCGCGAGTGCCCCAAACGAACCAACATATTCCGCAGGTCCTCGTCCTGGATGAGGCGGCGCAGGGCGAGGCCGATCTCCTCTTCCTGTGTGGGATCCACCAGGAGAGCCGCGTCTCCGCAAGCTTCCGGCAGAGCGGAGCGATTGGACGAGATGACGGGCAGGCCGTGGGCCATGGCCTCCAGGACCGGAATGCCGAAGCCTTCGTCGAGCGAGGGAAACGCGAAGATGGCGGCCGAAGCGTAGAGCGCGTCGAGACGCTGGTTGTCGACCCAACCGGTGACGGAGATGCGATCGCGAGCGGGGCTGGCGGCAATGCGCTCATGAATGGCGGCAGCGCCATAGCCATCCGAGCCGGCGAGTACCAACTGCCAGGGCGGCGGCGCGTTGCGTTCAAAGGCGGAGACGAGGCGCAGGAGGTTCTTTCGCAGTTGAACGGCACCGACGTGGAGGATGACGGGGCCGCGCCGGGCGGCGGGGGCAGCGGGTGGAAGGTGTGTGCCGTGGGGGATGACGCGCAGGCGGGCTTCGGGAACGCCCAACAAGTCGCGCACCTGATTGGCGGTGAAGCGCGAGACACAGATGATGAGATCGGCACGTTGGGCGGCGTGGCGGGCCTGTCCGGCGAAGCGGGCGCGAAAGTCGGGGGAAGAGTAGTCCGAGGTGAGAACAAAGAGATCGTGAAAGGTGCAGACGGCCGGGCCGGCGGAGCGGTGGGGCAGGCGCTGGTTGAGACCGTGGAAGAGGCCGTTGCGGAAGAGCGGGAGCGTGTCGAGGAGAGGGCGGGCCGCCACGTTGAGGGGCAGGGCTTCGCGGCGGCCGCGCAGATAGCGGTGGAGACGGTAGCACCAGGCGAAGCGCTGTTGCGGATGACTGGCCGCGAGGCCGAAGAGGATCTCGCGGCTATAGACGCCGACACCAGACAGGTTCTCTCCCAGGCTGTAGGTGGCGTCGAGAGCGATGTTCAATCCTGGATCCCGTATTCCTTCAGCTTGCGGTAGAGAGTGGTGCGGCCGATGCCGAGCAGGTGAGCGGCCATGACGCGATCGCCCTTAGTGTACTGCAGCGCCTGAATGATGGCGCGCTTCTCCATCTCGGAGAGAGGCAGCACGGGCATGACGAAGGTGGACTCCGGTGAAGGGGCGGGGCTGCCGGCACCGTGGGCGGGCAGGTAAGCAAGGTTGCCGGCGGGTGATTGACCAGCGGCGGCGAAGCGGCGCTTCTGCGCGAAGTTGAGGAGATTGGAGGGCGCATCGCCACCGTGCAGCAGCGGGCCGCTGTTGACGGCCACCATGTGCTGGATACAGTTCTCCAGCTCGCGCACATTGCCCGGCCAGTCGTAGGACATCATGAGCTCCAGCAGTTCACCGCTGAGGCGATGGCCGCTGCCGTAGTTCTCGAGGAAGTGAGCGATGAGGGAGGGCAGATCGTCCTTGCGTTCGCGCAGGGGTGCGAGGCGCAGGGTGACGACATTGAGGCGGTAGTAGAGATCCTGGCGGAAGGTGCCTTTGTGTACTTCTTCAGCCAGATCGCGATTGGTGGCGGCGACGATGCGGAAGCTGGACTTGCGCACCTGCAGGGAGCCGACGGGGCGGAACTCCTTTTCCTGAAGGACGCGCAGGAGCTTGGACTGGAGGTCGAGCGGCAGTTCTCCAATTTCGTCGAAGAACGCGGTGCCGCCATCGGCCTGTTCGATGAGGCCGATCTTCTGCGTATGAGCGCCGGTGAAGGCGCCTTTGGCGTGGCCGAAGAGTTCGCTCTCCATGAGCGGGCCGACCATGGCCGAGCAGTCGATGGTGACGAAGGGGCCGCTGGGTGAGTTGCGGTGAATGGTGCGGGCGACCAGCTCCTTGCCGGTGCCGGTCTCGCCGAGCAACAGGACGGGCCAATGACCTTTACCGAGCTTGGCCGCGAGCCTCAGGACCTGGCGCAGGCGCGCAGACTGGCCTACTAACTCATAAGTCTTCTGTGACGAATCCACTGTCATCCAGTCTGGTGTCCCAAAGTGCTGTTCGAGCTGAGCTGGCATACGACCTCATAGAGGTAGTGTCCGCACAGCGGGAAATCTCTTCGCTAGATTGCGAGGCATCTATTATTCTACGCGGGGACGGCCAAGCGAGAAGGCACTCTCTACTGATGGGTCCGCAGTTCCAGGCGCACGACGTAGCCGATGCCGACATCCTTGCTGATCTCGTCAGCGATGACCTGGGCTTCGTCCTGCGTGCTGGTGCGGCCGACGCGGAGGAGGTAGCTGCCGGGCGTGGCGGGCCGTTCGATGAGGTCGACGGATTGGTATTTCTTCATGAGGTTCTTACGCAGCCTGGCGCCTTCGTGTTCAGAGAAGAAGCGGCCCACCTGCACGGTGTAGGTGGCGGAGGTGGTGGGTGTGCCTGCGTACGAGAGGAGTTCGAGGCGGACGCGCGCGGTGCCCGGGCCGATCATGTTGATGTTGCGCGCGGCGGCGCGGGAGATGTCGACGATGCGTCCGGCGGCGAAGGGACCGCGATCGTTGATGCGTACCTCGATCTTCTTGTTGTTGGTGAGATTGGTGACGCGCACGATGGCGCCGAAGGGCAGGGTGCGATGCGCGGCGGTCATCTGCTCCATGTCATAGATCTCGCCGCTGGAGGTGGGACGGCCGTGATAGGGATTGCCGTACCAGCTGGCGATGCCGATCTCGGACCAGCCTGGAGCGGGCGCGGCCGGCGTGCGCGCAGTGTGTTTGTGCCTGGAGCAACCAGCGAGCGCGAGGAGTGCGCAGGAGCATAAGAGAGCAGCTTCGCGGCGCATGACAACAATGATGCTATCGATGCGCGGATGGTTTCCACAAGCATGGCAGCAGGAACGTTTCCGCGCGCGATTGTTTCAATCGTAGAGGCATGATGATGGAGTTGCACGCGAAGGGCCGTAAGGACACTTTTTTCCTTGACTTTGGGAAGAGACCAAGTTTATAAAGAGATCACAATGCGATCGCATGCGATCGCAAAATCTGATGTCACGGAGAATCGATCAATGAAGAACGCAACCAAGAAAGCGGCCAAGAAGGCCGTAAAGAAAGCCGCCAAGAAGGCCGCGAAGAAGAAGTAAGAACGCAGCGTTCCAACGAACGCGGCAACAGGGATCAACGAAGCGGCCCCGGGCAACCGGGGCCGTCGGTGTTTCAGGGCCCGCCCGGCTTCCTTCCTACCCGCTTCTCTTCTCCATCACCAGACATCGAAAGGTCTCGCCGAGCCCGAATAACAGGCTCTTGAGCTGCATGCGCAGGCGCAGCGCGGCCGCATCATCGGGGGCTGCGAGAGCCCCGGCGAACTGGTCTGCTTCACCGGCGGACATGAGCAGTTGAGTGAGTGAGCGGAGGGGCGTGGTGAGGAGGCCCAGGGCTTGCGCGCAGTGCTCCAAATGAGTGAAGGGCACATGCGCGGTGATGTCCTGTTCACCGGGATTGAGCAGCACATCGTCGAGCGCCTGGTGACGGCGATAGGCCATGAGCGTGCCGCGCGGGAAGCGGATGATCTCACGCTCGGTGTAGCCGTAGTCGATGGCGAGGACGAAGCCGCGCGTGAGCGGCCGGGTCATGCGCGCGAGCAGTGATTCGAGGCCCACGGGCAGTTCGAGCCACACCTCTTCTTCTTCCCTGATTTCGGCTATGCGGGCACACAGATTCACGGCATAGGGCAACCATGGACCTGTGAGGGGCTCCCCTTCGACCCATACGAACCTGCCGTCACTGAGGCCGACGCGCATCATGCGCGCCTCACGACGGCACACGCGGACGGCTTCAACGGGCAAGGCATCGAAGAGCTCGTTGCAGAAGATGACGCCTTCAAAGGCCGCGGGGACTTCACCGCCATCGACATCGACGGCGCTGTAGCGGAAGGAGCTCAGGTGCTCGGCCATCTCACCACGGCCGGCGCCCCATTCCACGACATGGAATGCTTCGCCGGCGCCGAGCTGCTGTTGCCAGTGCGCGCACTGCGCGGCAATGAGGCGGCCGAAGACGGGTTGGAGCTGTGTGGCGGTATAGAAGTCGCCGTGCATGCCGAAGGGATCGGCGCCCTGTTCCCGGCGGGCGCGGCGGTAGTAGCCGTGTTCGGGATGGTAGAGCGCGACTTCCATGAAGCGGGAAAAGAGAATGGGACCTTGAGCGCCGATGCCGGCGGCGAGCAGGTGACCGGCGGCGGTCATGCGCGCGGCTCCCGTTCCTGCGGATTGGAGATGAACATTTCGCAAAGGTAGTCGTGGAGGCAATCGTAGAGGTACTTCTGAAAGGTCCAGGGGAACTGTGCGTGCTGGATGTCGCGCGGGTGGATGGGGGCGTGATAGACGTGAGCGCCGGGCACTTCGGTCTTGAGGCGGATGACGAGTTCGACGCCGCCGGAGGAGTCGAGCCCGGCTTCGAAGGTGAGCAGGAGATGCTGATAGCGCGCGAGTTCGGCACGGACGCGTTCGATGGGAGTCACTGCCTCCGATTGTGACTCAAAATGGGGCAGTAGACTGGGAGTATGGCGTTGCCGCAGCAGGTTCGTGTGAAGCTCTCGAGTGAGGCGGCGGAGTATGTCGCGCTGACGCCGGTGGTGGTGCAGGACCTGCCGTTCGCGGAGCTGATGCAGCACGTCGCGACTGCTTCGGGTACCGATGCCACGCGGGTGAGAGAGATTCTGAAGCGCGGGACACTGGTGAGCGGAGCCTCCCGGTTCCGGTGGGAAGGTTGGGTCTGTGACGAGGCCGATGCAGAGGCCGCGGTAGCGCTGCTGCCGAAGCCGGAGCCGCGCCGGCGCCTGGATGCCGCGTGCTGCCGGAAGGCGACGCTGGCGAGCGCGACATCGCGCATTGATGTACCAAGGGAAGCAGCGGAGCCGCGGCGGTTCCTGCGCAGGCGCAGCTTCTGGCAGTGCCTGCTGGAGGCATCGGGGGAGGCTCGGTATCTCACCTACTCGTATCGCGACCGGGCGGACCACTATCGGGTGGAACTCTCCGCGGAGGCGTGTGAGCAGTTGAAGAAAGACACGGACCTGCTGAAGTTCGACGGGCTGAAGCAGCAGATCAGGATGCGGGAGTTCGACCACATCCACTGGGTGGTAGGGCGAGAGGCCGTGAAAGACTAAGCGCGGGCGTCTTTCGGGCCGCGGCGCGCTTTGATCTTGAGTACGATGGGCGTGCCGTCGAAGCCGAACTTCTTGCGGATGCGGTTGATGACCTGGCGTTCCGTGGAGAAGTGGAGAGGCTCGCCGCGATCCATGAAGAGCACGAACGTGGGCGGACGCACGGAAGGCTGCGTCATGAAGAAGATGCGGCGGTCGCGCTCGAGCTTGAGCATGTCGACGAAGCGGTTGAGTTCTCCGGTGGAGACGCGCTTGTCGAAGTTCTCGTAGACGGTGGCGATGTGGCGGAAGAGGCTGTTGATACCCTTCTTCTCCTTGGCGGAGAGGAAGACGATGGGCGCGTAGTCGAGGAACTTGAACTCGTCGCGGATGTTCTGTTCGAACTCCTTGCGCTTGTTCTCCGGCAGGAGATCCCACTTGTTGACGCAGATGACGAGGGCGCGGCCTTCCTCGTGGGCATAGCCGCCGATGGTGGCGTCGCTGCCGACGGGGCCTTCCGTGGCGTCGATGACCAGCAGGGCGATGTGGGCCATGCGGATGTTGCGGCGGGCCATGACGACGCTGAGCTTCTCGGCCATGAGATGCGTCTTGCCCTTGCGGCGGATGCCGGCGGTGTCGACGAAGACGTATTCGCGGCCTTCGATGATGGTGTGTTCGTCGACGGAATCGCGGGTGGTGCCGGCGATGGGTGAGACGATGGCGCGTTCGCCGCCGACCATGGCGTTGAGCAGCGTGGACTTGCCCACGTTGGGGCGGCCGATGATGGAGACGCGGATGGGGCGGAGTTTGCCGGCCTGCTCTTCGGGGTCGACGGGCTCCACTTCAGTGAAGTCGCGGGTGACGTGATCGAGCAGTTCCTCGAGGCCGAGGCGGTGTTCGGCGGAGACGGACATGACGTCCTTGAAGCCGAGCTCGAAGAAGGCGGTGGTGAGCGACTCGCGCTTGGCCACGTCGATCTTGTTGACGGCCAGGGTGACGGGCTTGCCGAGGCGGCGGAGGATCTGGGCGAGGTCGCGATCGGCCGAGGTGATTTCGGTGCGGCCGTCGATGAGGAAGATGATCTGGTCGGCCACGTCGAGGGCGACGCGGGCCTGTTTGAGAATCTGGGCGGGGATCCACTCGGCGTCTTCCGGCACGATGCCGCCGGTGTCGATGAGCTGGAACGGGCGGTTGAAGTGAACGGCGTCGCCGATGATGCGGTCGCGCGTGATGCCGGGCTCGTCGCCGGTGATCGACTTGCGTTGACCGAGAATCGCGTTGAAGAGAGTGGATTTACCCACGTTGGGACGACCCACGATAACGACCGTGGGGAGCCCAGTGGCTTGCGGCATGACTCTTAATAGTTTAGCATCTGGTCCTAATTTCTCTGGAAGGGGTGGAGAAGAAGCGGGCAGGCGGGCGGCAAGTGATTGATTTCAATGGTGGATCGTAGGACAGGCCAGGGAGAACCACACCTGTCGTGCGATTCCGAGCGCGAAGAGGGGGATACATGGGACAATGAAAGTTCCCCTTCCGATTTCCCAATGAACGTTTCGAACCCAAATCTTCGCAATATCGCCATCATTGCGCACGTCGACCATGGCAAGACGACGCTGGTGGACTCCATGTTCAAGCAGAGCGGCATCTATCGCAGCAACGAGACGGTTCAAGACCGCGCGATGGACTCCAACGAGCTGGAACGCGAACGCGGCATTACCATTCTGTCGAAGACCACCGGCGTCCGGTATCACGGCGTCAAGATCAACATTGTCGACACTCCGGGCCACTCCGATTTCGGAGGCGAGGTGGAGCGTGCACTGAAACTGGTGGACGGCGTGATGCTGCTGGTGGATGCCAGCGAGGGTCCGCTGCCGCAGACGCGCTATGTGTTGTCGAAGGCGCTGGAGCAGGGCCTGACGCCCATCGTCGTCATCAACAAGATCGACCGTCCGGACGCGCGTATCCAGGAAGTGCTGAACGAGGTATTCGACCTGTTCATCGACCTGGATGCGGCGGAAGAGCAGTTGGAGTTCCCGATCGTGTACACGATCGCGCGCGACGGCATCGCGAAGCTATCGCCGGAGGATCCTTCCGAGACGCTGGAGCCGTTGTTCGAGGCGATTGTGAAGTACATTCCGCCGCCGGAGGGGGATCCCGACGGGATTCTGCAGTTCCAGGTGGCGAATCTCGACTACTCGGACTATCTGGGGCGCATTGCCATTGGCCGTGTCTTCCAGGGCACGCTGCGCCAGGGCGATGAAGTGAGCGTGTGCCGCCTGGACGGGCAGGTGCACAAGACGAAGATTACGCGCATGTACTCCTTCGAGGGGCTGAAGCGCGTGGACGAGACGGTGGCGACGCCGGGCGACATTCTGGCGATCTCGGGTGTCGAAGGTATCACGATTGGTGAGACGGTGAGCCATCCGGACACGCCGAAGGCGATGCCGAAGATCCGCATCGACGAGCCGACGATCGGCATGGTGTTCACGATCAACACTTCACCATTCGCGGGCCGGGAAGGCCAGTGGGTGACGTCGCGGAACCTGCGCGACCGCCTGGACAAGGAACTGCTGACGAACGTCTCGTTGAAGGTGGAAGGCGGTCCGGACGCGTTCCAGGTGATGGGCCGCGGCGAGCTGCAGCTGGCGATCCTGATCGAGATGATGCGCCGTGAAGGGTTTGAGCTGATGGTGGGCAAGCCGCAGATCCTGACCAAGGAGATCGACGGCAAGGTCCATGAGCCGCTGGAGTTGCTCGTGGTCGACGTGCCCGAGCAGTATGTGGGCGTGGTGATTGAGAAGATGGGCATGCGCAAGGGCAAGATGTCCAAGATGGTCAACCACGGGTCTGGCCGCGTGCGGCTGGAGTTCCAGGTGCCGTCGCGAGGCTTGATCGGGCTGCGCAGCGAGATGCTGACCGACACCAAGGGTACGGCGATCATGAACTCGTTGTTCCAGGGCTACATGGAGTGGCAGGGCGACATCCCGATGCGTCCGACGGGCGCGCTGGTGGCCGACCGCGCGGGTTCGACGACGGGCTATGCGATCTTCAACCTGCAGGAGCGCGGCGAGATGTTCATCGCGCCGGGCACCGACGTGTATGAGGGCATGCTGGTGGGCGAGAATTCGCGCACGGACGACCTGGTGGTGAACATCGTCAAGGAGAAGAAGCTGACGAACATGCGGTCGTCGAGCGCGGATGAAGCGATCCGCCTGGTGCCGCCGCGGCTGCTGAACCTGGAGCAGGCGATTGAGTTCATCAACGAAGACGAGTGGGTGGAAGTGACGCCGAAGTCGATCCGCCTGCGGAAGAAGATCCTGAAGGCGAACCAGCGGTAAGGGGTTCGAACGGGTTGAATAAGACGGCGGCTGGGGCGTTCCCTGGCCGCCGTTTTGTTTTGGCGGGTAACTAGAGGCTTCCTCCCTATCGTCTAGTCACATAGACTGGCAGCACGATGAATCGCAGAAGCTTTGTCCTCACGGCGGGTACGGCCGCCGCCTCCAGCGCGGCGATGGGCGCGAACGACCGCGTGCGCGCCGGGATTATCGGCAGCGGCGGGCGCGGGCGGCTGCTGACGGCGGAGTTCAAGGAAGTGGGCGCCGAGATGGCGGCGGTGTGCGATGTCTACCAGCCGAATCTCGAGGCGGGCCTGAAGGCGGCGAACACGGGCGCGACGGGGTATAGCGACTACCGGCGGATGCTGGAGGACAAGTCGCTGGATGCGGTGATTGTGGCGACGCCGGACCACTGGCATGCGCGGATGGTGATCGATGCCGTCAACGCGGGCAAGGACGTGTACGTTGAGAAGCCGCTGTGCCACAAGATCGACGAAGGCTTCGAGATTGTGGACGCCGTGCGGCGCACGAAGCGAGTGGTGCAGGTGGGCATGCAGCGGCGCAGCTCCCCCTTGTTCATCGAAGCGAGGAATGTGGCGAACTCCGGCGTGCTGGGCGATGTGCGGCTGGTGACGTCGTGGTGGCTGAACCGGCAGGACGGCCTGAGCAGCGCGACGCTGCAGGGTCCGCTGGACTGGAAACAGTGGCTGGGCACGGCGCCGGCGCGCGAGATGAGCTCGCAGCGGTTCTTCAACTGGTATTACTACTGGGATTACTCCGGCGGGCTGCTGATTGGCCAGGCGGCGCATGTGGTGGATGCGATCCAGTGGTTCATGAATTCGAAGCATCCGGCGGCGGTGACATGTTCGGGCGGGCGGGTGAACCTGGCTGGGGCGGAGATCCCGGAGACGGCCAGCATCATCATCGAGTACCCTGAGAATTACATGGCCACCTTCACGCTAGGGTACAAGGCCATGCGATACTCCACGTCGCTGGATCAGATGAAGCAGTTCCATGGCTCCAAGGCGAGACTGGATGTAGGCCGGGAAGGCTTCCGGTTGTTCCCGGAACAGACAGGATTAGAGTTGAAGGCGGTGAAGGAAGACATCCAACCGGGTTCCTTCGTGCCGGCCACGCGCCAGCACATCCGCAATTTCCTGGAATGCACGAAGAGCCGTAAGGACCCGAATGCGCCCGTGGAAGCCGGACTGGCGACCGCGATCGTACTGTGCATGACCCTGGACTCCCTGCGGAGCGGCCGCCGATTGAAGTGGAACGCCGAAACCCGGCGCGTGGAAACCTAGAGTGAGAGGACTTCTGAAATGCCCGAGGATCGATTGAATTCGCGCCGTGCGTTCCTGGCTACCGCGGCGGCTGCCGCGTCGGCCATGACGGCGCGCGCAGAGAAGAACATCAAGCCCGGAATCACGGCCAAGAGCGCTTCGCGCACGCTGGGCGCCAACGACCGTATCCGCGTCGGCATGATCGGTGTCGGCATCATGGGTACGGGGCACCTGCGGGCGTTCGCGCGGCAGGCCGAGGCCGATAAAGATATCGAGATCACCGCGATCTCGGATGTTTACAAGCGTCACCGCGAGCGCGCGCAGGCGATTTCGAAGATCGACGCCAAGAACATCGTGGTGGACTACCGCGACGTGCTGAAGCGCGATGACGTGGATTGCGTGCTGATAGCGACGCCGGACCACTGGCATGCGCAGATGGCGATCGACGCGTTTGCGGCGGGCAAGGACGTGTACCTGCAGAAGCCGATCACGCTGACGGTGGATGAGTCGGCGCAGGTGATTGCGGCGGCGGCGAAGTACAAGCGTGTTTTGCAGGTGGGCAGCCAGTTCCTGTCCGACGCGCGGTGGCACAAGGTGAAGGAGTTGATCGGGGAAGGCGCGATCGGCGAGGTCCTCTGGGGCCAGACGACTTACAGCCGCAACTCGATTGTGGGTGAGTGGAACTACTACGTCGACGAGGAAGCCACGCCCGAGAACATCGACTGGACGCGCTGGCTGGGCTCCGCCAAGAAGCGGCCGTTCAGCGCCGAGCGGTTCTTCCGGTGGCGCAAGTATTGGGAGTATTCGAACGGCATCGCGTCGGATCTGTTCTATCACCGCGTGGGTCCGATGTTGTTTGCGATGGGCGCGCAGTTCCCGACGCGGGTGTCGGGCGCGGGCGGCATCTATGTACAGAAAGACCGCGAAGTACCGGATACGCTGGGGATCATGGCCGAGTACGGCAAGTTCATGATCGTGGTGGCCGGCTCGATGGCGAACATGTCGGCCAACAAGTACCTGCCAGAGGTGGTTTACGGCCACTCGGGCACCATCCTGGTGGAGAACGACAAGGTCACCGTGACTCCGGAGCGCATCGCCAAGGCCCTGAACCGGCCCACGGAGGTCAAGACCTTCGACTTCCCGACGGCTGTGCGCGACATGGCGCGGCGGCATAGCGACAACTTCTTCTCGTGCATGCGGACGAGGCAGACCCCGGTGCTTGGACCGGAACTGGCGCACCAGATCATGGTCTCGGTGATGCTGGGCTGTGAGAGCTGGCGGACGGGCGAGATGAAGCTGTTCGATCCCAGCACGCAGAAGCGGGGCAAGAAGGCCGCGACGCGGGAAGGGTTCGAGGGCGACGGCAAGAACAATCCGGGCGGCCCGCGGAAAGAACCGTCGGTCTAGTCCGGTCGTTGGTAAAGAAGCGGGCGGCAGCTCTTCGGGACTGCCGCCCTTTGTTCGCAGGAAATCCGCCCAGCGGCGTGAATCAGGCCGCTTGCGGCAGGGTCATCCGCTCTTCGAGGAAGTTCTTCATGGCCTGGCGGCCGCGGTAGAGGTGCACCTTGATGGTGTTGACCGGGATCTTGAGGCGTCCGGCGATCTCTTCGATGCTGAGATCCTCACTGAGGCGCAGTTTCATGGCCTTGCGGTAGGCCGGTTTTACGGCGCGCAGGCTCATCTGGATGAGGTTCGAGGTCTCGTCGCGCAGGTAGAGCTCTTCCGGGTTGCTGGTGGTGTCGGGCAGTTCGATCCGAAGGGGCTCGCCGTTGTTGTCAGGCACGTCCTCAATGGGCCGGAAGTCGTGCTTGCGGCGGCGCAGCAGCGTCAGGGACTCGTTGAGGGTGATGCGCGTGATCCAGGTGGAGAAGGACGCGTCGCCGCGGAAACGGTCGAGTTTGGTGAAGGCGGCGACAAAGGCCTGCTGAGTGGCGTCCTCGGCATCTTCGGGGCTGCGAACGACGCGGAGGGCGGTGCGCAGCATGCGCGGCCAGTACTCTTTCGTCAACTCGTCGAACGCGGTGCGGTCGCCATTTTGTGCGCGGAGGATCAGTTCGTGCTCTCCGGTCAGCCTGGTAGTTTGCGTGGTGGTCATTACTGATTCCTCCTGTGCATGTCCAGAATGCACGACAGCGGGGTGGCGGGCAGAGTGAGAAGTGGTGATCTCACGGTGAGAAGTCTCGCGCTACAATCGGGGAATCCGGCAGGGGAAGCCCAAGGAATGCAAAGGGATAGCGTCGAAGCAGCACTGGCGAAGATCGATAAGTCGAAGCCGTTCCGGCAGTCGGAGCGGATGCGCCGGTTTCTGCGTTTCGTGGTGGAACGGGCTCTGGATGGGGACAGCGAGGCGCTGAAAGAGTATACGGTCGGCATGGCAGTATTCGACCGGCCGGACGACTTTGACCCTCGAATCGACTCGATTGTTCGCGTCGAGGCCCGCCGTCTGCGCCGGAAGCTCAATGAGTATTACGAGAGCGAAGGCAAAAGCGATTTCGTACGGATCAATTTGCAGGAGGGCACCTACGCGCCGACGTTTGCGACGGGCGGGCCTCCCGCACTGCCACCCCCGGCCAAGGCAGACCCGAACGCGCCGCACATCATTACCGGCGACGCCTACCAACTGCTGCTGGAGGGACGTCATTTCGCCAACCGCATGACCCCCGCGCACTTGCGGCGAAGCATCGAGTGTTTCCAGCGGGCGATTCACCTGGATCCGCAGTTTGCCGCGGCGTATGCGGCGGTGGGCGGCTCGATTCTCCAGTTGGCGCTCTTCGGCAATATTTCGCCCTCGGTGGTGATGACGGATGCAGGGCTGGTGATCTACCGGGCGTTGACGCTGAGCCCCGACCTCGCCGCGGGCCACCTGTGGCGGGGCTTCCTGAACGCCGCCCTGCTGTGGAACTGGGTCGAGGCCGAAGTGGATTACGAACGGGCGCTGGAACTGAATCCCAGCCTGGTGCAGGCGCGGCTCTTCTACGCGGCGACGGTGATGAATCCGCAGGGCCGGTTTCTGGAAGCGCGAGCCCACCTGGGGGCCGCGGCGCTGCTGGATCCGGCCTCAGTGATGCTGAGCGCGGCCACGGGCATGACCGAGTACTTCTCGGGCGATTATGAAGCGGCGCTGGAGCACTACCGGCGAGCGATTGAGTTGAACTCGTCGTTCTATGGCGCGCACCGGCTGATGGCGTACGCCCTGCTCGCGCTGGGGCGCGGGGATGAAGCGCTGCGGTCACTGGAACTGGCGGAGCCGCTGGCGGCCGGCGATCCAAGGCTGCTGGCGACGCAAGGCTACGTCCAAGGCCGGCTGGGCCATGTGGAGAAGGCGACACAGATCCTGGAGTCGCTGGCGGCCCTTTCGGCGGATTCTTATGTGTCCGCCTATGACCGGGCGCTGATCCATCTGGGCCTGGGGCAGCATGACGAGGCCTGCCGGCTGCTGGTGGAGGCTACGGCCGAGCACGAGCCGTGGCTGATCATGCTGCGGGTCGATCCCATCTTTGCGCCGCTGCACGGCTTCGCGCCGTTTCAGGATCTGGTGGGCAGGATCCTTCCTCCGGAGACCAAATGAAGACCGTGTATCTGTGGTTCGTCCTGGCCGCCACCGCCGCGGCGCAAGGGCCTGCGTCCGCGCCGGCGCCGGTAGAGGAGATGGTGGCGGGCATGACGCGCTATCTGCAGAAGCTGACGGCAGAATCGGCTGCGGGGCGCAAGCCAACGCCCGAGAAGCTGCGGCGGATGATCGGCGCGGTGGATGAGCGGGTGCCCTTCCAGGAGCCGGACCTGCGGCTGCGCGGAGAGACGGCGGTTTACCGTGTCTTCGCGGCGCGCTGGCCGGTGCTGGACGGGGTGACGGCGGAGGGGCTCTACTATCAGCCGAAGACCGGCGCCCGGATGCGGGTTGTCGTGCTGTCTGACAATGTCACGCGGGCCCGGGCACTGGCGGCGGCCGGCTGCGAGGTGCTGGCTCCGGTTCTCATCGATACGAAATCGACCTATAGCGGGAATCCGGCGCTGGGTTTGCAGACGGAGCAGCCGCACCGGGAGTGGATCTACCGCATGGCGTTCCCCGTGGGCCGCCATATCTACGGGTATGAGGTGGAGAAGGCGCTGGCGGCGGTGGACTGGTTCGCCTCGAAGCAGCCGGCGATGCCGATTGCGGTGTACGGAGAGGGAGAGGGCGCGGCGGAGGCGGTGTTCGCGGGCGTGTTGGATGCAAGGATCGCGAAGATCGAGGCGCGCGGCTTCTCGATCGAATCGCCGGCGCTGTGGCAGCAGCCGATCTACCGCAATGTGTTCGGACTGCTGCGCGACTTCGGCGATGCGGAATTCGCCGCGCTGCTGGGCGCCCGGGCGGGGCAACTGCCTGTGGCCGCTGTGCTGCCCGATAACATGGAGCCGGAGATCCACATGCGGCAGCAGGTTTGGGAACTGGTGGACTACACGCAACGGCTGGTGGCGGCTTCAGAGAATGTCCGGGCGGCGTTGTGGAAGGACGCGGGGCCGAAGAAGGTCGCCGAGAAATTTCTGGATGAAGTGATCGGGCGGCTGCCGGGTCCGGCGAGCGCTTCGAATGTGCGGCGCGCGTTCCATCAGGATGGCGGGCAGTGGGTGGCGTACTCGATTCAGTTCGATGTGCGGCCCGAGGTATTTGGCTCGGGCTACCTGCTGGTGCCGAAGGACCTGAAGCCCGGCGAGAAGCGGCCCCTGGTGGTGGTGCAGCATGGGTTGAACGGGCTGGCGGATGTGTACTTCGGGCAGAAGGAAGGCCGCGGGTTGGAGGTGTATCGCAATCTGGGGGCACAGTTGGCGGATCTTGGCTTCATTGTGTACTCGGCGCAGAATCCGACGGTCGGCGAGTTCCGGCATCTGGCGCGGCTGGCCAATCCGCTGGGCCTGTCGCTGTACTCGTTGATCCGGGCGCAGTATGAGACGCTGACGGACTGGCTGGTGACGCTGCCCGAGGTGGATGCCACGCGGCTGGGGTTCTATGGGTTGAGCTACGGCGGCAAGACGGCGCTGCGCGTACCGGTGTTCGATGAGCGGTATCGCGTGGTGGTGTGCGGCGGGGACTTCAACGAGTGGATCAGGAAGCTGACCACGGTGGACGAGCGCTACAGCTACATGTTCACGAAGGAGTACGAGATTCTCGAGTGGAACATGGGGCATGTGGCGAGCCATGCGGAGCTGGCGATGATAATGGCTCCGCGGGCGTTCCTGGTGGAGCGGGGGCATCGCGACGGTGTGGGGAAAGACGAGTGGGTAGCGTATGAGTATGCCAAGGTGAGGCGGTTCTACGAAGAGGCCGGCCTCGGCGAGCAGACGAGGATTGCGTTCTTCAACGGGCCGCACCGGGTGGATGGTCCGGCGGCGATCGAGTTCCTGAGGAAGATGCTGGGGTGGTGAAGGCGCGGTAGAATCTCGTCGAAAGGCCTTTGCAATGAACTCAGTGGTACGGCGTCATGCGATGGCTTGGGTCGCACTGACGCTGGTGCTGGCGGTGCACGTGGCGGATGAGGCCGTGCACGATTTTCTCGGTTTCTACAATCCCTTCGTGATGATGCTGCGGGACGTGCTGCTGATCCAGTGGCTGCCCACCTACGAATTTGGGGAGTGGCTGGCCGGATTGATTGCGGCGGTGGTGCTGCTGCTGATCGCCTCACGGGCGGCGTTCCGCGGGGCACGGTGGATTCAATGGGCCTCGTTGCCCTATGGGCTGATCCTGCTGCTGAACGGCTGCGTGCACATTGCGGGTTCTCTTTACTTCCAGAGGATGCTGCCGGGGGTGCTGTCGGCTCCGCTGCTGGTGGTGGCGGGTGCGTGGCTGCTGGTCAGGGCTGCCGCAGCGTTACGAGCGTAGCGCCCCAGCCGCCGGCGCCTTCGGGCGCGTCGCGAAACTCCAACACATAGGGTGTGCGCGCCAGGGTCTTGCGGACCATCTCACGCTGCACGCCGATGCCGCGGCCGTGGATGATGCGCAAGGCGGTGAAGCCGCGGGCGTGCGCCTCTTCGAGATAGGCTTCGACGGCCGCCTTCACATCCCGGGGTGCGAAGGGGTGGAGGTCGAAGACATCGGTGATTGGAACCTCGACAGGCTCATTTTCGGAATTCATGGATCTCGAAGATGGGCACGCCGTGGCGGTCGCTGATCACTTTGTAGAGCTCGTCGCGATAGCCGCGTTCGGCGGCGAAATCGAGCAGTTTTTTACGGACTCCGACGAAGGCTTCGTGGCCTTCGGTGTGGGTGACGAAGACGGTGGAGGGGTCGGCCATATAGCCTTCGAGGTGCTGGACGTTCAGCGGCTCAGGCAGGCCGATGACGATGGCGTCGCTGGTGCGATGGAAGCCGATTTTGCCGTTGCCATAGAACTCCACCTGCTGGGTGATGCCCCAATCCGTGCCGAAGAAGAGCTTGCCGGGGCGGCTGCCGATCTCGGCGACGAGCGGGCGGATGGCGTCGCTCCAGATGACGGTGGGTCCGCAGGCGATGAAGTGGGCGAGATAGGTGTTGAGGACGGTCAGGTTCGAGACGACGCAGAGGAGGACGATGGCGGAGGCGATGCGGAAGCCGCGGCGCGGCCAGCGGCGATAGATCTCACCGACCATCAGCCCGGCCAGGATCTGCGGGATGGGCCACAGGAGGACGGTGTGGTGGGCGGAGCCTCCGGCACTCTTCGTGAGCAGCATGAGGATGTAGGTGAAAAGCCCGCCGAGCACGAATAACAGGGCGGCTTTGCGATTGGGACCGCTCCAGCAGAGGACGGGCGCGATGAACAGCGCCAGGACGAGCAGGATGTGCTGCAGGCTATTGCGCGGGTTGCCGAGTTTGCCGTTGAGGAAGAGCGGGATCTTCTCCCACGACTTGAGGTTGAGGACCGCGCCTTCGGGGTCTTCCCGCACAATGTAGCCCATGAGACCGCTGCCGTCGAGGGTGCGGTCGAGCATGACGAGCTTGTCGAGCGGGTGCTGCTCGTCCATCTCGGTATTGGCGGTGATGGTGCGCAGCTTGTGGATCTTGTTGTAGTAGAGGAACGGCGCGGCGCCGAGGACAAAGCCGAGCACGACGGCGGCGAGATGGCGGCGATTCTTCGCCAGGGCGAGGAGTTGTCGCGGGAAGACAGCCAGCAGCGCGACGGAGAATCCGCCCAGCAGCCAGATGAAGAGTGCTTTGTCCCAGAGGGCGAGGCCGGCGCAGAGGGAGCCGATGAACAGCCAGCGGCGGCGTTGATCGGTGCTGAAGCGCACGAAGCAGTAGACAGCTCCGGTGAAGAGGATGTGCTGGAGCGCGACGGGTCCCCAATCGAAGACATCGGTGAGCAGGAAGAGCGCGTCGGTCGCGAGCAGGAGGGCGAGGAGGAAGGCGGTCTTCCAGCCGCTGAGCCGTTTGAGGATGAGGTAGAGCAGGAAGACGGAGGCTCCGCCCATGAGCAGCACGGGGATGCGGAGGGTGGCGTTGCCGGCGCCGAAGAAGTACAGGATTGGGGCGTAGATGGCGGCCTTGAGCGAGCCGATGTACGTCATGAGCATGATGGGCACCTTCACGGCGCCGAACTTCATGGCGTACTCGACATATTGCGGGCTGTGGATCGACATGACGAAGAGCGTCTCGTCGTACTGTGCGCCCGGATAGGGGAGGAAGATGAGGCCCAAGGCCAGGAATAGCCCGCAGGCGAGGAGCCCGGCCAGATAAGGCAAAGATCGTTGAAACATTACTACCCGCCGATGGAATACATGGGCCGAGGCGGAGCGACGAACTTCGCGGTGTTGATCTCGTGGCCCTGCCACTTGGCCCACACCACGTCCCGGATGACCTGCCGGATGGCATCGTCTCCGGCGTTTCCGCGCAACAGGCCCTTCACGTCAGTCTCTTCAATCGCAAACAGGCAGTATCGCAGCTTTCCATCCGAGGTAATGCGGAGACGGTTGCAGTTGAGGCAGAAGGGGCGGCTGACGGAGGCGATGAAGCCGATGGCGCCGCCGCCATCTTTCCAGCGATACTCGAGCGCCGGAGCGCGGGGGTCGGGGTCCGGCATGACTTCCAGCGGCCCGATGCCGGCTTCCAGCAGGCCGATCATCTCGTCGGTGAGGAGCACCTTGCGGTGGTCCCACAGGCCCTGGGCGTCCAGGGGCATGAATTCGATGTAGCGGATCTCGATGCCACGCTCGCGACCGAAGCGGGCGAGGGGCACGATGTCGGGCTCGACCAGATTCTTGACGGCGACGGCATTGATTTTGATGGGTCCGAAGCCCAACTGCTGGGCGCGGTCGATGCCGGCCAGGACGCGCGGCAGGTCGTCGCGGCGCGTGATCTGGTGGAAGCGCTCGCGATCGAGGGTGTCGAGGTGGACGTTCAAGCGGCGCAGCCCGGCGGCGTAGAGGGCCTCGGCCTGTTCGGCCAGCAGGACGCCGTTGGTGGTGAGGGCGATGTCCTTGACGCCTTCGATGGCGGTGAGTTTCTCTACGAGAACTGGAAGATCCTTGCGGACCAGGGGTTCACCGCCGGTAATGCGGATCTTATTGACGCCCAGGGAAACGGCGACGCGGGCGAAGTGCTCGATTTCCTCGAAGGTGAGGATCTCGGAGCGCTGCATGAACTGGACGCCGTCCTCGGGCATGCAGTAGAAGCAGCGGATGTTGCAGCGGTCTGTGACGCTGATGCGCAGGTTGTCGTGGACGCGCCCGAAGGTATCGATGAGAGGTGTGGACGCGGGCGTCATCAGGGGTCCCTTTCGCTTAGCGCAGGGCGAGCATGCGTTCGACGGGGCGCCGGGCGCGATCCATCAGTTCGGCGGTGAGTTCCACGCGCGGGGTGAGGTCGCGCAGGCAGTCGCGCAGTTTCTCGAGGGTATTGCGCTTCATGTACGGGCATTCGCTGCAGTTGCACTGCTCGTTGGCCACGAAGTGGAAAGTCTTTTCCGGCGCAAGGCGTTCGAGCGAGTGGCGGACGCCGCTCTCGGTCATGATGATGAATTCGTTGTGCGGGTGTTTGACGCACCAGTCGATGATGGCCGAAGTAGAGCCAATGAAATCGGCCAGGCGGAGGACGTCGGCCGGGCACTCGGGGTGGGCGGCGACGAGCGCGGTGGGGTGCTCCGCCTTGGCGGAGGTGACACGGCGCGCGGGGAAGGTG
Organism: Paludibaculum fermentans; assembly: GCF_015277775.1. Lineage (NCBI taxonomy): Bacteria > Pseudomonadati > Acidobacteriota > Terriglobia > Bryobacterales > Bryobacteraceae > Paludibaculum > Paludibaculum fermentans. The sequence goes on along the minus strand of NZ_CP063849.1, from coordinate 6,394,543 downwards.
GCGTGGACGATGCAGGCGCCCTGCCAGATCTTCATGTTCTCGCGGCCGGTCTGCTGCTTCACGTAGTTGCCGAGGTTGATGTCGGGCAGGAAGAGGATGGGCTGGCCGGCCGGGATCGAATTGACCACCTGGACGGCGTTGCGCGAGGTGCAGAGGATGTCGCTCTCGGCCTTCACCTCGACGGAGGTGTTGATGTAGCTGACGATGGCATGGTCCGGATGGCGGTGTTTCCAGGCCTTGAGCTGATCGGCGGGGCAGGAGTCGACCAGACTGCAGCCGGCCTCACGGTCAGGCACGACGACGATGCGGTCCGGGTTGAGGACCTTCGCGGTCTCCGCCATGAACCAGACGCCGCAGAAGACGATGACGTCGCCTTCGAACTGCTGAGCTTTCCGGGCGAGTTCCAGGCTATCGCCGATGGAGTCGGCCAGTTCCTGGATCTCGGACTCCTGGTAGTGATGCGCGAGGAGGATTGCCTTGCGGTCGCGCTTCAGGTCCAGGATCTCTTCCGCAATGGTGTTGGTTGCCAGCATGGGCGTAATCTGACCTTATTGTATCAACCGTTTTCCACAAGAGCGGGGCGGATGGATCGGCCAAGCCCCAAGTACTGCAAGGACATGCGTGTCCTGAAGGCGGGACATTCTGTCCACACTGCCCGTGTCTAGATCCTGCCTGCGGCGAGTACTATACATATAAATCAATAACTTACATCCATCTGGAGATAGGGCCACTTGGCCAGGAACGTGCGATAACTCCTGCATGAGTGCCGGTCCTTTGCGAGTTGTCGTGGTTGCTCCGCATGCGGCGATGGCCTCGGAACTTCGCGCCCGATTTTTAGAGGAGGTAGGATTCGAGGTCGTCACTGTCCTTGCATCCTATCCGGGTGCGGAGCGGTTGAGACTGACGCTGGCGCATTTCCAGCCGGATTGCCTGTACCTGCAGTGCGACGATCTGCCCGCCTCGATGAAATTGCTGCAGACCCTGCACCAGATGGAGTTCCGCGGGCCGGTGGTGGCGTGTGCGATGCGGCACCAGCCGGATGCGGTGATCGACCTGCTGCGCGGCGGCGCTTTTGACTACCTGCATCTGCCCTTCGACGAATTCTCCTTTCGCGAAGTGGCGCAGCGTGTGGAGAGCCGTGCTCCACGAAACTCAGAGAGTTTTCTCCAGTGTGGCGCCCGGGTTGTGGGTTTTACGAGTAGTAAGCCCGGCTCAGGCGCCACGACCCTTGCTACCCAGGCCGCCTTCGCGTTGCGGAGGATGAGCGGGCGGCGGGTGTTGTCGATCGATTTGAATTTGCTTTCGGGTACGACTTCGGGTTGGGCCGAGGCGATGGTGCATCCGTTCGACGTAGTGGACGCGGTAGCGGCGCTGCCGGCGGGTGCGCGTTGTTTTAGCGAAGCCATTCAATTCAATGGCATCAGCATGCTGCCGGCCCCGGCGATTCCGGAGACGGATTCGGTGCCGGAGGAAGAGCTGCGTTCGTTGCTGCAGATGGCGCGGCAGTGTTTCGACTGGGTGGTGGTGGATCTACCATGCACCGCCGCTCCGGAGACGCTGGCGGCCGCGGCGCTGATGGATGATGTTGTGGTGGTGACGACTCCGGAACTGGCCAGCCTGAACACGCTACATCGAAATACGGAGCTGTTGTACGCGGCGGGGGTCGAACCGGCTTCGCTGCATGTCGCATTGAACCGGACGTCGAAGCGGGATCCGCTGCAGCCGGATGCGATATCGGCGGCGTTGAAGATGCACCTGTCGTGGATTCTGCCGAACGATTACTTTAGCTTGCAGGCGGCGGGACAGTTGGGACTGACGGGCGAGAGCGCGCTGGCCCTGGCAGTCAGGAAGATGGCTACTGACTTCTGCGGGACTCCGAAGGTGCACGGGGTGGAGGTGGACGGGGTGGCGGGGGAAGTTAGTTTGGCGGCGGCGGGGTAGGGCTTTCCGGTTGCGGATTGGGTTGGGGTAGTTCGGTTGGGTATCCGCTCACTGACGTTCGCGGCTCCGTTTGCCGGGCGGCTCCGTTTGTGGAGCGGCTCCGGGTGGGGTCAGTGCTTCTCGATGTCGCGGTGGGCGACTTTGGTGGCGTAACCCGCCTTGGCCAGACGCTTGTTGATCTCCTCAGCCATCATCACCGACCGGTGCTGGCCTCCTGTACAACCGATCGAGATCGTCAGGTAACTCTTGCCCTCCGCCGTGTAGTGCGGCATCAGGTAGAGCAGGAGGCTGGAGATACGCTCCATGAACTCCACCGTCTGGGGAAAGCTGCGGATATAGCGGGCGACTCCGGCGTTCTTGCCGGTGAGATTCTTGAACTCCGGGATGTAGTTGGGGTTCGGCAGAAACCGGACGTCGAAGACCAGATCGCTTTCCGGCGGGACGCCGTGGCGAAAGCCGAAGCTCATCACATAGACGCGGAGCTTGGCTTCGTCCGAGGCTCCGAAGTTCTCGATGATGCGCTTCCTGAGCTGGTGGACGTTGAGTTCGGTGGTATTGATGACGTGATCGGCCAGGGCTCGGATGGGTTCGAGCGTGCGGCGTTCGGAGCGCACGTTGCGCAGGACGCTGCGGTCGCCGCCTAGCGGGTGGGGGCGGCGGGTCTCGCTGTAGCGCCGGACGAGAGAATCGTCATCGGCGTCGAGGAAGATGAGGCGCGTGGAGATGCTGCGCCGGATTTTGGCGAAGACATCCGGGAACTGCTCCAGTTGCTCGCGTTCCCGGATGTCGACGACGAGCGCGGCGCGCCGGATGTTGGGCGAGTCGCGCGTGAGTTCCGCAAATTTGGGTATGAGGCCGAGGGGGAGATTGTCGACGGAATAGTAGCCGTGATCCTCCAGCGTTTTGAGGACAGTCCCCTTACCCGAGCCGCTGAGACCGGTGATGATCACCAGTTCGGGCTGTTGATCCCGCTTCGGTTGCTCTCCCACTCGTCCTTACTTAACCCCTTGTTTCTAAGGCCTAGGCCTCGACCAAATCCACCTTCCCGTCGCGGCGGCGTATGAGCACACTCACCTTGTCGGTCTCGCAATCGCGAAAAACCATGTAGTCGCGATCCTCTTCCATGGCGATCATCGCCTCGTCCACGGTCATTGGCTTGCCGCTGGATTTGCCGTTGGCCTTCACTACCTTGGCGGGCTTGGACTTCACCGGCTTGGCCTTGCTGGCTTTCGCGGGCTTGGCGGCGGGTACGGCGACGAGCGGCTCAGCGATCTCGGCCGCGGTGCGCTTGGTGCCGTCGCGCTTGGTGTCGCGCCACTTCTCGCGATTCTTCAAGGCCTGTTTCTCGACCTTGTCTACAGCTTCCATGGTGGCCGCGAACTGATCGGTCGCCGCACCGGCGCCGACCAGCGTGTGGTCATAGAAGTTGACACGTACCTCCGCGTGCTGCAGATGGCGCTGGACGCTCAAGATGACTTGAGCTTCCTTCTCTCCACGGCGTTCCAAAAGCTTGGAGAGCCGTGAGAACGCCATAGCGAGCTTACGCTCCTGCGACGGATTCAGCTTGTCCTGCTTGCCAGTAAAAGTGATTTTCATGGCCGTGCCTTTCTCCTTCGCCCATTCATCGATCGCGGGAGGAAGAAACTGTAGCTTAGTTCCGGACCCGGCGATGGTGGGTGGAGGGAATCTTCATATCCTCGCGGTATTTGGCCACCGTGCGGCGCGTGACCTGGATGCCCTGGGCCTGGAGCTTGGCGGCAATCTGGTCGTCGGTGAGAGGTTTGGCGGAGTCTTCTTCCTCAATCATTTTCTTCACCATGCGCTTCAAGGTTTGTAGCGGGATGCCGCCGCCCGAAGGTCCCTGCACTGCCTCTGAAAAGAAGAATCGCAGTTCAAAGACACCTTGCGGGGTGTGGGCGTACTTGCCGGCAACCGCGCGGCTGACCGTCGAGGGATGGACGCCGATCTCTTCGGCGACGTCCTTGATCATCATGGGCCGCAGCTCGTCGATTCCTTCTTCGAGGAACTCGCCCTGGCGGCGTACGATGCTTTGGCAGACCTTCAGGATGGTCTGCTTGCGTTGTTCGATGTTGCGGATGAGCTGCAGGGCCGACTGGAAGCGCTCCTTGATGTAATTGCGCGTATCCTTATCGGGTTCCTGCTCGCGGTCGAGCAGACGGCGGTAGCCGCCGTTCAACCGGAGTTGGGGCAGGTCCTCGTCGCTGATCTGGATGACGTAGTCGTCGCCATCCTTAAAGATATAGACATCCGGTTCGACCTGGCGGGCGCCGGGACCCGAGTAGCGGATGCCGGGCTTCGGATCGAGGTGGCGGATGACCTCGAGCGCGATCTGGATGTGCTCCATGGGCCGGCCCAGGAGGCGGGCGAGTTCCTTGACGCTCTTGGACTCGACCAGTTTCAGGTGGTCCTTAACGATCTGCCAGGCGACGCCGTCCTTGCCGTTGCGGCTTTCGATCTGGAGCAGCAGGCACTCCTGCAGCGAGCGGGCGGCGATGCCGGCGGGCTCCAGGCACTGAACCTCCTCGAGGGCAGCCTCGAGGTTGTCCATCGTGTAGCCTTCAGTCTCGGCGATTTCGTCCAGCGAGATGCAAAGGTAGCCTGTGTCGTCAAGATTTCCGATGATGGCGTCGGCCGCATCACGGACTTCGGGATCCATGACGAGCAGAGCCAGTTGCTGGCGCAGGTGCTCAGTCAGGGTGACGGGCGAGGAGAGAAACGTTTCGAACGAGGGTTTGTCGGAATCCTCGGAGGCGGGCGAACGGAAGCCCGGGTCCATCCACTCGTCGAAGTAGTTGCCAAAGTCGATCTGTTCGAAGGGATCGACGGCCTGGGCGGCGTCGGTGGAGACCTGCGTGTCGTAGTCGGAGGCGGCCTGGGCGGCCGGTTCGGCGCTTTCAGGCGCGTCGAAGCCGTCGGAGTCGCCTTCGTAGGTGGCGGCGGCGGCGTCCTTGGTCACCTGGAGCACGGCCGCGTCGGAGGGGGCCGGATCGCGTTCCAGTTCCAGCAGCGACTGCACTTCGGCAGGGGTCAGGTCTTCCCCGATCTCCCCTGTGTCTTCCAACACGGGGTTTTCGGCGATTTCCTGGGCGATCATTTCACGCAGCTCCAGCCGGTTCAACTGGAGTACCGTCACCATCTGGACAAGCCCAGGAGTGAGGATCTGTTTCTGCTTGACCGCGAGCTGAAGTCTCGGAGAGAGCAGGCTCATCTGAACCTCATCATAGCGCAGAGACCCGGCAAGTCCAGCCTTTTCGCCCGGTAGGGCGGACCGCTACGAGCCGAGTTCAAAACCTTCGCCGAGGTAGATGCGGCGGACGTCGGGATCCATGGCGAGGGCAGAGGGGGTGCCGGCGCGGAAGATGCGGCCGTTGTTGATGATGTAGGCACGGTCAGTGACGGCCAGCGTTTCCCGCACGTTATGGTCAGTAATCAGGATGCCGATTCCGTTCGTCCTGAGATCGGAGATGATGCGCTGGAGTTCGAGAACCTGAATGGGATCGATGCCTGAAAACGGTTCATCGAGCAGTAGAAATTGTGGATTGATGGCGAGGGAGCGTGCGATTTCGACGCGGCGGCGCTCACCACCGGAGAGCATGTAGCCCTTGTTCTTGCGGACATGCTCAAGGCCCATCTGCTCCAGCAGGAGTTCGAGGCGCTCGCGCCGTTCGCGGCCGGAGATGGGCAGGGTTTCGAGGATGGCGAGCAGGTTCTCTTCGACGGAGAGCTTGCGGAAGACCGAGGGTTCCTGCGGCAGGTAGCTGATGCCGACGCGCGCCCGCTCATACATGGCCAGGGGGGTGATCTCCTGATTTTCCAGGTAGATGCGGCCGGAGTCTGGGCTCACCAAGCCAACAATCATGTAGAACGAGGTGGTTTTGCCGGCGCCGTTGGGTCCCAGCAGGCCTACGACTTCGCCCATTTCGACCGATACCGAGACACTATCAACGACCCGGCGGCCACGGTAGGTCTTCGAGATCTCTTCGGTGCGAAGCGTGCGGCGCAGGTCGCCGTTTCCGTTATTGCCCACTACCTGTATTATCCACGAAGGTCCGCCAAAAGACTCATCCCATTGACGGATGGGCACCCGCGCGGAGCCATTACTTCTTCTTTTCGGCGCGGTTGACGCGGCTGACGGATTGGCCGGAGCCGGTGTTGTCGACGGTCAGCTTGTCCTGGCGGGAGTACCAGATGATCTCGTTGCCGCGGGTGGTGCCCTTCTTGGAGTCGACGACGACCGGGGATCCGCCATTCAGGATGATCTTGTCTTCGTCGAGGTAGTACTCGGCATGTTCACCGTTGCCGGTGCGGGAGCGGCCCGGACTCCGCTGCACCATCTCGACCTTACCGTCAGCGAACATGTGGTCGAGCTTGGTCTCGTCGCCGCCGTCCTTGCTGGGTTCGACTTCGAACCAGGCACGGAGCTGGCTGGATTTGACGTTGAGGTCGGGGCGGTCGAGGACGACTCCGCCGGTGTAGGTGGCGAGTTTCGTCTTGTCGTTGTAGACCATCGCCGGAGCCTTGACCACAGTGAAGACATTGGCCTTCTTCTTCCTGGCGCCGGCGGCGGGCGCGGCTTCGGGTTTGTCGCGCTGGTCCGGCAGTTCACTGATGACGTCGCCGGTGGCTTCGAGGGTCTTGGCGGTCTTGTCGATGAAGATCTCGCGCGCCTGGAGGCGGCTGCTGGCCTGCCACATGATGGCGTTGCCGGAGTAGTGGATCTTCTGATTCTTCTCCTGCGTGGTCATTTTGGCGGCGCGGGCCTGGAGAGGCTCCTTGGACGAGAGCATGCCCTCGCTGGTGTCCTTCTTGTCCGGCTGGCGGGTGGAGGAGACGTTGCCCGTGGCGGTCATGTCGCCGGTTTTCTGGTCGAGCAGGATCTCGTCGGCGGAGGTGGAGCCGGTCTCGTCCCACATGCGGCCGCGTCCGGTGAGGGTGATGAGCTCCTTGTCGGAGTCCATGAAGGCCTTGTCGGCGGTGGCGCGGCGGGTTCCTTCTTCGTATTCGAAATTGTTCCACTGCTCGAGGCGGGACATCTGGCCGGTCTTGGGATCAAACTCGGCCTGGAGGTCCTGGCTCTTCGTCAGGGTGATGACGGGTTTCTTCAGTTTGTCGTTCGGTTTGGGATCGGACTCGGTGCGCGTGTTCACCTTGACGGAGCGGAACTTCTCGATGGCGTTGTCGGCCCCGTAGTCGATCCAGATGCGCTCGCCGTTCATGATGCGGTGGCGGTCGCCCTTCTTGGCGGCGAGGAACTCCACCTGGCCGGGAGCGAGGGTCACCACCTTGTCGATCTCCTTGCCGCCGGGCCGCATATTGAGTTCGATGGCTTCGCTGGAGAGGATGCGAGCACCTTTGGGCGGTGCGCCGGGCTTCTGCGCGGCCTGGGATTCGACGCGGGACTGGCCGCGCGCGAGCACGTGCTTCAACGTGCTGCCATCCTCCTTGTTCTTGCTCTCCTCGCCCGGCACATCGAAGTCCATGTCGAACCGGTTGGCGGTGACGGTGGTCTTGCCGGCGGGGGTGGTGGAGACGAGCTTGGCGTGCTCCGACGCGTCGAGCTTCTGGATCTCCGCCTTGGGCGTGAAGAACATGTTCAGGAAGTCGGCCTGGTACTCGACGAGCCGGGCGGGCATCTGGTCGCGGCCCACGGCGGACTTGGCCTCGACGTGATCGAGCAGGCCGTGTTTGAGAATGACGACGGTGTCCTTCGCGTCGAGGGTAAAGCCGGCGCGCTGGAGCTTGGCGTAGGGGGAGAGGAAGATCTCAGTGGTCACCTCGTTATAAGTGAGGGTGCCGGACTCGAGGTGCATGGGCGGCTTCTTCTCATCCTTGCCGCGCCAGTCTAGTTTTACCTCGGACTTCATGAAGAGGACGCGGTTTGAGGGATCGTAGGTGGCCCCGACACATTCGCCGTTCCCCTGGTCGAACTCGAAGGACGCGGCGCGTTCGGTGCTGACCTTGGAGGACTTCACGTCCAGGGTGACGCCGGAGGTCCTGATCTTGAGGAGGCGGCCGGAGGGAGCACCGTCGACGCCGAGGTTGGTGGTGATCTCCACGTCGCCTTCGGAGTACATGAGGCCGCCCTGCTGGTCGAGCGAGGCGCGCTTGCTCTTGACGAGATCGTACTTGGCTCCGGTTTTGTCGTGGATCTCCATCTCGAGGTCCTCGAAGAGGATGGCCGGTGGATCCTTGATCTGCTGCATGTGTTTGGAGCGGATCTTGAGGCGGGTTTTGTCGCCGGAGGTTTTCTCCCATTCCCAGGTGGGGGAATCGAAGGCGGTATTGGCAGGGAGGGGCGCGGAGATGTGGGGGCGCTTTTTGCGATTGACCTTCCGCTGAGTTATGAAGATGGAGGAGACGACGCCAATGATGGAGAAGATGGCGAGCAGGATCAGCCAGCGGGCCCGCCGGAGCATGCCTTCAGCATAGCATTTAGGGGGCGGTGGAAACGGGCAGGGGGCCAATCTCCAGATATGAGTCCATAGCGCTCAGATTTTCTTCCGATCCCTTCGCGTTATGAGCTCGATCAACGTTTTTACTAGGTGACGATGCAATTTTATTTCATTTGTTTTCATATATTTACACAAAGTTATTGTCACTCTTCGGCGGATTGTGCTAATAATAGTCTCGGTGATCGATCCACCTCGGATCGGCAAATCCAATACTCCCTATTGAGTCGAAACCAACGGAGGTTTTGAGAGCTATGCAAATCCGTCCCCTCTATGACCGGCTGGTTGTGCGCCGGATCGAGAATCAGGAAACGGTACTGAACGGGATCATCATCCCGGACTCGGCCAAAGAAAAGCCTCAGGAAGCGGAAGTCATGGCAGCGGGCCGTGGCAAGCGTCTGGAAGACGGCACTGTTGTGCCGTTGGACGTGAAGGTCGGCGACCGGATCCTCTTTGGCAAGTACTCCGGAAGCGACATCAAGATTGACGGCCAGGAATATCTGATCCTTCGCGAAGACGAAGTACTGGGCATTCTCGACCCGGTCGCGGTGACCGCGTAAGCGGTTCGCAAGTCAAGCTGGATCCACAGGGTAACCCTACAAGGAGATTGAAGAATGGCAGCGAAACAGGTTGTATATAGCGAGAATGCGCGCCAGGCGATCCTGCGCGGCGTTAACCAGTTGGCCGACGCAGTCAAGGTGACGCTCGGTCCGAAGGGCCGTAACGTGGTCCTGGAGAAGAAGTTCGGCGGTCCGACGATCACCAAGGACGGCGTGACCGTCGCGAAGGAGATCGAGCTCAAGGATCCGCTGGAGAACATGGGCGCGCAGATGGTGCGCGAAGTGGCGTCGAAGACGTCGGACGTGGCCGGTGACGGCACGACGACGGCGACGATCCTGGCCCAGTCGATTTTCCGGGAAGGCGTGAAGGCCGTTGCGGCCGGCGCGAACCCGATGGCTCTCAAGCGCGGCATCGAAAAGGCTGTGGAAGCGGTTGTCGGTCAGGTGCTGGCGCAGGCCAAGCCCATCTCCGGCGCGATGATTGCCCAGGTGGGCACGATCTCGGCGAACGGCGACACGGAAATCGGCGAAAAGATCGCGGAAGCGATGCAGAAGGTCGGCAAGGACGGTGTCATCACCGTTGAAGAGTCGAAGACCATGCACACGGAACTGCTCACCGTGGACGGCATGCAGTTCGACCGCGGCTACCTCTCGCCCTACTTCATCACCGACCCGGACCGCATGGAAGCTGTCCTCGAGGATCCGTTCATCCTGATCCACGAGAAGAAGATCAGCAACATGAAGGACCTGCTGCCCGTTCTCGAGCAGATTGCCCGCGGCGGCCGTCCGCTGATCATCATTGCCGAGGAAGTGGAAGGCGAAGCGCTGGCCACCCTGGTGGTGAACAAGCTCCGCGGCACCCTGAACGTCTGCGCTGTGAAGGCCCCTGGCTTCGGCGATCGCCGCAAGGCGATGCTCGAGGACATCGCGATCCTCACGGGCGGCAAGGCGATCATGGAAGAGACCGGCATCAAGCTGGAAGGCGTTCGTCTGGAAGACCTCGGCCGTGCGAAGCGCATCACCGTGGACAAGGACAACACGACCATCGTTGACGGCGCCGGCGACCAGAAGAGCATCGAAGGCCGGATCAAGCAGCTGCGTGCGCAGATCGAAGAGACCACGTCCGACTACGACCGCGAGAAGCTCCAGGAACGCCTGGCGAAGCTCGCCGGCGGCGTTGCCGTGATCAAGGTCGGCGCGGCCACTGAGACCGAAATGAAGGAAAAGAAGGCCCGTGTCGAGGACGCACTCCACGCCACGCGCGCCGCTGTGGAAGAGGGCATCGTCGCCGGCGGCGGCGTGGCTCTGCTCCGCGCCGGTAAGGTTCTGGACGGCCTGAAGGGTGACGGTGACGAGCAGATCGGCATCAACATCATCCGCCGGGCGACGGAAGAGCCCGTCCGCCAGATCACCGGCAACGCCGGTTTTGAAGGCGCGATCGTGGTTGGCAAGATCAACTCGGTCAGCGATGTGAACTACGGCTTCAACGCCGCCACCGGTGAGTACCAGGATCTGGTGGAAGCCGGCGTCATCGACCCGGCTAAGGTCACGCGCACCGCTCTGCAGAACGCGGCTTCCGTCAGCGGCCTGATGCTGACGACCGAAGCCCTGATCTGCGAGATTCCCGAAAAGAAGGCTGCCCCGGCTCCCGGCGGCGGTCACGGCCCCGAGATGGACTACTAAACAGTAGCCGCTCAAAATCGAGCCTCAAAAGGCCCGCAGCTCCTCACGGAGACTGCGGGCTTTTTGTTTTCAGAGACATAGGCGCTGTAGCAGAACACTACGATCAGTCGATGGGGGTGTGGAGAACCTGGACAGTACGAATGAGTCTTAATGGTTTTCTATCGCCTTTTCAGACCTTATTATGATAAACTGCCCTACGGCTGATACTTTCCTTTTCCTGGAACGTTTAGCGGAAGGGAAGCTTAGTATGCTTTCAAACTCTCGCAAGAAGATCATCTTTTCCCTGGGCAGCGTAGTCCTCGTCGCCGCCGCCCTATCCGCGGATCGTCCTCAAGCGCTCCGCCCCACCGACAAGGCCTTTTATGCCGATCAGGCCATGGTGAACTTCGTCCGGCCCGGATTCAACGTGGCCATCACCAAGGCGGAGCTGGCTGCTGACGGCACGCTGAAGGCCTGGGTCAAATTGACCGACTCCAAGGGCGCCGGGCTGGACCGCGCGGGGCTGGTCACACCGGGCACGGTGAGCGTCAGCTTCCTATCCGGCTACATTCCGGCTGATCAGTCGCAGTACATCTCTTACATCACGCGCAGCCGCACGGGCGCGGCGGGCACGTTCACCCAAGCCACGGGTGAAAGTAACGGCACGTGGACGCCGGTTGCGGATGGTGAGTATACCTACACCTTCGCCAACAAGGTTCCGGCTTCAGCGGATCGCACTCTGACCCATACTGTGGGCGCCTACGGCTCGCGCAATCTGGACGAATTTGAGATGGGCCGGTTCTACTCCGATGCCACGTATAGCTTTGTGCCGGCGGGCGGCGCGGTGACCAAGGTTCGCGACGTCATCCGGACGGCGAGCTGCAACCGTTGCCACGATCCCCTGGGGCTGCATGGCGGTTCACGGCGTAGCGTGGAAGTCTGCAACATGTGCCACACCCCGCAGACGACGGATTCCGCGACGGGCAATCCGGTGGACATGAAGGTCTTCATTCACAAGATTCACTACGCGGCGAATCTGCCTAGTGTGAAGGCGGGCACTCCTTACAAGGTTGCGAGCCAGGATTACTCCGATGTTGGCTTCCCGGCTCCGGCGATGGCTTGCAAGGTCTGCCACGAGCCGAAGACCGTGACCGGCGCCACCCAGGCGGACAATTGGTCGACGAAGCCGTCGCGCGCGGCTTGCGGGTCCTGCCACGACAACGTGAATTTCGCCACGGGCGAGAACCACGTCGGGCTGCCGCAGTTCAGCGACAACCAGTGTGCGACCTGCCACACCCAAAAGGGCGAGATCGACTTCGATGCCTCCATCACGGGTGCGCACATGATCCCCGTGGAGTCCTCGCTGATTCCCGGCGTAGTTTTCACGATCGAGGGCGCCAAGGATGTAGCGCCCGGCAAGCACCCCACCCTCACCTTCACGGTAAAAGACAAGCAGGGCAATCCGGTGGAAGCCAGCACCCTGAACAATCTGCGGCTCTACATGGGCGGGCCGGCAACGGACATTGCCACCTATGTGCGTGAGGACGGGCTGAAGGCTGTCGGATCCAACGGCACGTATAACTGGACCTTTGCCGCCACGATTCCGGCCACCGCCGATCCTACGGGTAGCTGGCAGTTCGGCATTGAAGGCTATCGCACGACGATCGTCCTGGCCGGCACGCAGAAGCAGCGCTCGATCCGCGACTACGGCATGAACAAAGTGTTCTATGCCTCGCTGAGCGGAGGCACGGCCACGCCGCGCCGCACGGTGGTGACCAGCGCCACCTGCAACCGGTGCCACTACTCGCTCGAGTTCCATGGCGGCAACCGCAACGAAGCCGCGATGTGCACTTTCTGCCACAATCCGACCCTCACGGTGGGTACGACGGCGGAGAGCTACAACCTGACCAACATGATCCATACGTTCCATGCTGAGAAGGTTCGCTATCCGGGCAACATCCGCGATTGCGCCCAGTGCCATGTGAACAACTCGCAGATCCCCGCTCTCGACGACGGGCTGCAGAACGTAAAGAACGGGCTGGCTCCGGTGAACCCGGCGCCGCCGACGGCCAACGCCTGCAACTCGTGCCACAACACGACGGCAGCGTGGTCGCACACGCAGGCCAACACCACGGCTCTCGGCGAGAGCTGCTCAGTGTGCCACGGCGCGACGTCTGAATTTTCTGTTAGCAAGGTGCACGCTCAGTAGTCATAGCTGCGTACACCGCTCCTCCGGCCCGCTTCCCCATAACAGGGAGGCGGGCCTTTTTTCGGCCCTTGCGCACACTAAAACATTTTGCGCATTTTTTGTTTGCACTCCCGACAGGGAGCGCGTAAGATGGGGATGTTGAGTAGTACTTTACCGCTCTTTTCCGTATATTCTCCTAGATAGGGGCCCACTCCGCCTCATCTTCTTCTAGCCGCCGGCCACTGCGCCAAACAGTGGCCGGCTCTTTTGTTTTTGGACCTACCCCAATCCCAACAGGGCTTCCACGTGCGCCGTCACGGCCGCCGCGAGTCCGGCCAGGCTGTAACCGCCCTCCAGCAGGCTGACTACACGTCCGTGTGCGGATTCGGCGGCGACTTCCATGGTGATCGCGGTGAGTTCTCGAAAGTCGTCGTCCTTGAGCAGGAAGCGGCCAAGCGGATCGCCTTTCCGCGAATCGAAGCCGGCGGAGATGAGCACGAGGTCGGGCTTGTAGGCTGCCATGGCGGGCACCAGTTTGCGGCGGAAGGCTCCAACGATCTCCGCATGGCCCGCGCCGGCATGGAACGGGCAGTTCATTGTGGTCCCTTTGCCGGAACCGCTGCCGACCTCATCAAAGGCGCCCGTGCCCGGATACCAGGGGGTCTGGTGCGTGCTGAAGAAGAAGACGCTGGGATCCTGATAGAAGATATCCTGCGTGCCGTTGCCATGGTGTACGTCCCAGTCAACGATCAGTACGCGGTCGACGCCGTGGACCTTGCGCGCATGGCGAGCGGCGAGGGCCACGTTGTTGAAGATGCAGAAGCCCATGCCGCGCGAGGCCGTGGCGTGGTGGCCGGGCGGCCGTACCGCGGCGAAAGCGTTGGACACCTGGCCCAGCATCACCGCATCGACGGCGGCGAAGGCCGCGCCGACGGCCAGCATGGCCACGTCGAGCGACTTCTCACACAGGCCGGTATCGCCGGTGCTGAGGGCCGGCGAGTGCCGTGCGATGTCGTGCCTCACGGTGGAGAGGTAAGCGCGGGTATGGCAGAGCAGCAGATCCTCTTCCTCGACCATCCGGGCGGGCAGGTGCTTGAGGCGGCCGGCCAGTTCTCCCTGTTGGAGGGCTTTCTTCAAAGCGCGGTAGCGATCGGGCGACTCGGGATGGGCGGGTCCGGGATCGTGCAACTGGAAGGCGGAGTCAAATACGAGCCCGGTGGAAGGGGGCTCGTCCTGTCCCTGAAGAGGCATAGACCTCATTCTCCCAGAACGGCGGGTTGCCGCATCAAGGGCGGCGGCGGCTGAATTGCGGACGTACACGTCTGAATAATTCTTCGCCCTCACCGGGAACAACGCTGCCCCGCCGCACGTATGAAAGACAGGAAGGCAGAATCGGCTGTGAGCGCAGTACTTGAACCGGAAGTGCAGGCGGCCCTCGACAGGGCGAAGGCGAAACCGCAGCGGCGGCGAGCCGGCCGGACGATGCATCCGGGCGAGTTTCTGGCCGATCTTGCGGCACAGACTTTCGCCAACCTGCGGCGCAACAAGCTGCGCAGCTTTCTCACCCTCTTTGGCATTGCATGGGGCATCGCCTCGCTGGTGCTGATGTCCGCGTTGGGCGACGGCTTCCGCCAGGGCCAGCGCAAGAATATGGCTCAGATCGGCGACAACATTGTCTTTGTGTATGGCGGAGTGACCGAGGAGCAGGCCGGCGGACAGCGCGCCGGACGCCGCATATCGCTGTACCAGCGGGATCTGGACATCCTGCGCCAGAATTGCCCTTCGGTCCAGGTGCTCTCGGCGGAGCACAAGACCTACCAGGTGCCGGCCCGCACGACGACCAACTCCGGCCGATTCCTTTCGCTGGGCGTGAATCCCGACTACCTCAAGCTGCGCAATCTACCGGTGGAAATCGGCAGGACCGTCGGCCAGGCGGATGTCGACGATGGCCGCAGGGTGGCGGTGCTGGGCTCCAGCGTCCGCAAGCAACTGTTCGAGAAGAACAAGGCGCCGCTGGGTGAGCGCTTCTACCTGAACGACTATCCGTACGAAGTGATTGGGGTGATGAGCGAGAAGGACCAGAACAGCTCGTACGACGGCTGGGACAACGACAAGATCCTCATCCCGACGAGTGCGTTGTTGCGCGACATGCCGCCGAACCGGCAGGTCTACGCGGAGGGCCGTGTGGACGGGTTCCTCTATCGCCCCATGGATGTGGCGCGTTGGGAAGAGGCGCAGGCGCAGGTGCGCGGCACACTGGGCCGGTTGTACAAATTCGAACCCACCGACAAGGGCGCCCTGCGGATCTTCGACTCGATTGAGAGCGCCCAGATGTTCGATTCCATCTTCAACGCTGGAGAGATCTTCCTGGCCGTGGTCTCGCTGGTCACGCTGTCGTTGGGCGGGGTCGGCGTCATGAACACGATGATGATGGCGGTGTCGGAACGCACGAACGAGATCGGCCTCAAAAAGGCCCTGGGCGCGACCAGCCAGCGCATCCTGCTGGATTTCTTCCTGGAGGGCCTGTTCCTGGCCATCCTGAGCGGAGTGGGCGGCCTGCTGCTGGTGTGGGGGCTTTCGAGCCTGGTGAATTCCCTGCCCATGCCGGCGATGTTCTCGGGGCTCCCGATTCACTGGCGCGTGCTGGCTTTCGCCACCCTGTCGCTGGGCCTGGTGGCCGTGGGATCGTCCCTGCCGCCGGCGCGGCGGGCGGCTGCGATGACTCCGGTGGAAGCGCTCCGCCACGAGAGGTAAGCCATGACTTGGCGATTCATCTTCACAGAAGCCTGGGCCGCTTTGCGCTTCCATCGCCAGCGGACGATGTTTACGACGCTGAGCCTGGCGTGGGGTGTCACCTGCTTTGTGATTCTCATCAGCTACGGCAAGGGGTTTGAGCAGGCGCTGGTCAAGGCGTTCCAGGCGGTGGGCCAGGACCTCGTGCTGACCATGGGCGGACAGACGAGCGAGCAGGCAGGCGGGATGAGGACGGGCCGGCGGGTGCGGCTGGAGCTGTCCGACGCGGCCGCGGTGAAAGAGGCTGTCCCGCTGGTGGAGAACCTGTCGCCGGAGATCATGCGCAATGGGGTGAAGGCTCAGTATCGCGGGCGGGAGAAAGAAGTTTCGATTCGCGCGGTCTGGCCCGAGTACGATATCGTCCGCAACATCAAGATCACCGACGGGCGCTGGCTGAACGAAGACGACCGGCAGCATCAGTACCGCGTGGCGATTCTCGGGGCCAAGGTCGCGACCGAGCTGTTCGGCGGGGCTCCGGCCGTGAATGAGGACGTGATCCTGAACGGCATCCACTTCACAGTGATCGGGGTGATGGACAACAAGCTACAGATTGCGAACTACAACCGCAGCGACAATCAGTGCATCTTCATTCCGTACGACAGCTTCAATGTTTTCGGGGATACGAAGTACCCGTGGTTCCTGGTCTGGAAGCCGGCCACTCCGGATTCGCGGGAACGGGCGATCAAGATGGTCCGCGCCAAACTGGCCGAGATCCATCGATTCTCGCCGACCGATGAGAAGGCCGTGGAGATTCTCGCGTTCTCCAAGTTCATGTCCATCGTCACGGGTATGTCGCTGGCGGTCCAACTGCTGCTGGGCTTTGTCGGAGCATTGACGCTGGCGATCGGGGGCGTGGGGTTGGCGAACATCATGCTCGCCTCGGTGATCGACCGGACGCGGGAGATCGGCATGATCAAGGCGCTGGGCGGACTACGGTCGATGGTGCTGAAGCAGTTTCTGGTGGAGGCTTGCCTGATTGTGGCGGCGGGCGGCGCGCTGGGGATCAGCCTGGGGATCATAGCCACGAAAGTGATCGGGTCGATGCCCTTCCTGGGGCCGGCTTTCAAGGACACCACGGGGGCAGGCGATATCTATCTCCACATCAGCGGTTCGTCGATTCTCATCTCAACGGGCGTGCTGCTGGTGGTGGGCCTGATCGCCGGGCTGGTGCCGGCGATCAAGGCCTCGAAACTCGATCCGATCGAAGCGCTGCACTACGAGTAGCTGCTAGTTGGGCAGTTTCGCGCTCTGGTGGGCGACCAGTTGCCAATTGGCGCCGCGCTTCTGGAAGATGTGCAGGAACGAGAGGTGAGCCGGGTTTTCCTTGCCGGCGGAGATGGTCAGAACCTGTGCGCGGCAGATGGTGATGGCCGTGTCCTTGGACAGGACCTGGACCTTGAGCTGGTCGTGGTCGACCTTCACATACTTCGCTTCGCCGGTCTTCAGCTTGCCGATGTAGGTGGCCTTGGTATCGACGGCTCCGGTGGAGTGGGTGTAGGTGAGATCGTCGCCGAGCGTCTTCTCGAGCAGGGCGTAATCGTTGGTGGTTACGCCTTTGGCCCAGGCGCGCTCAGCCGCTTCCACGGCCTTGGCCGCGTCGTCGGCGCAGAAGGCGGGCACGGCCAGCAGGACGAGGGAAACCAGGATGTTTTTCAGCATGTCGCCGATCATCATATCCGATTTGCGACCCGCCGGCCGTTGCGAGCCCGCGCGCGATTAGAGCGGAATGGTCAGAGTGAGCAGCCCGCCATACTGGACGCCGCCGCCCTTTTGGGGCCCTACATTGCCCTGCAGGCCGAGGGTGGCGTTCTTCATCTGGTAGCTCGCGCCCAGGGTTCCGCTCAACGCCTTGTCCTGGTACATCGCGCCGACCCCGATGTTGAACTTACCGTTGCCGATGGTGCCGTCATAGCCCACCTTCAGCCCCAGGTTCACCTCATGCGTCTGCGGCTTGCCGTTGCCGGACAGGGTGACGCTGACCGGACCCGACTTCACCACAGCCGAGCCTTCGATCTCCTGCACCAACTGAGCCTTGGCCAGCACTCCGATCTTGAGGTCGACGCTGACCTTCTCCCACTTCTTGCCGGCGGAGATGCGCGCGCCCAGGATGCGGGCATCCGGCTGGAACTTCCAGAGGCCGGCTTTCAGGTTCAGGGAGCCGATCTGGAGAACCTCGAACTCCTTGCCCTGGAGCGGATCGAGGGCCATGTTGACCATGGGGCCGCCGGTCTTGGTGATGTAGAGGACGCTGGCGGTGCCGACGATCAGGGCAGCGCCGACGACATACAGGATCTTCTTGTTCTTGTCGACCCAGACGCCCAGTGTCGAAGACCCGGCGGCTGTTTTGAAGCCCTCGACGCTGGCTTCCAGCTTTTTGTACTCGGAGGTCTTCTTGATCTGGTCGAGCAGGTCTGCGGTGGCGGCATCCTTGACGCCGGTCCCGAGTGCTTCCAGGAGTTTCTGTCCGTCAGCGGGCTTGAGGGCCACGCCGCCGGAAGCCTGCTTGCCCTTGGCGAAGTCGAGCAGGGTCTTCTTGATCGCATCCTGCACAGGCGGGCTCTGCAGGGCCTGCGCAAGTTGGCTGGGGAGTTTCGGTAGCTCGGCATCGACCAGGTCGAAGGCCAGAACGATTACCTGGTTGGCGGCATCAATCGGGTCAGGCTTTCCATCTGCCACGGGTGTATTCCTCCTATGCGTACGGTCAGTACAGCCTGGGAAGGCGGCCGGCAAACGGGTCTCTGCCCGCGACTGCCATAACGGCCGCTCCCAACTGTACGAATAGTACACTGCCGCGGAGGCGATGCTAATTCGGCGTTTATTCCCGGACTAGTCGGTGAGCTTTTCCGGCATGTCGGCCAGGACGTAGCCGACGACGGCCAGGGCCGCGATGTTCTGCCGGAATTCCTGAGGATCGATTTTGTCGAGCGTGTCGGCATCGGTGTGATGCCACTCGAAGTAGCGCTGCCCAGAGGAGCGGTGGGCGATGCCGGGCACGCCGTCGCGCATGATGGGACCGATGTCGGCTCCGCCGCCGCCGCGGATCATATTGTCGGCGCCCACAGGCTTGAGCAGGGCTCCGATCTGCTGCATGCGCTCCATCGCACGGACCATCACTTCCTCACTGGCGCCCTGGATGGAGAGGCCGAAGCCGGCTGGTTTCTCGGCTCCGCCGTCCATCTCGACGGCCGCCACGTGGTTCTTCACGGTGGCGCCGGCCCATTCGCGGTAAGCCTGGCCGCCGCGCGTGCCGTTTTCCTCGTTGGTCCAGAGGCAGACGCGCAGGGTGCGGCGGGGTTTCAAACCCAACTGGTGAGCGAGCATAATGGCCTGCCAGCACGCCACGCAGCCGCTGCCATCGTCCTGCGCGCCCTGGCCGACGTCCCAGGAGTCGATGTGGCCACCCATCACGACGATCTCTTCCGGTTTCTCGCGCCCGGGAATCTCGCCGATGATGTTGGCGGAGTCGGCGTCGGCCAGAGTCTTGGCCTCCATTTTGAGCCGGACGCGAATCTTCACGCCCTGCTGGTAGAGGCGGTGCATACGGAGCGCGTCTTCGATGGTGACCGCAGCCGTTGGAATCTTCTCGACGCCTTCCGTATAGATCATTTGGCCGGTGTGCGGGGAGCGCAGGCTCACTGGGGTGACGCTGCGGACGAGGGCGGCCACCGCGCCCAGTTTCGCCGCGCGGGAGGCTCCGGCGGCGCGATAGGCCACTGACCGCCCGTAGCCCTGCCAGGCTTCGTTGTAGAGGACGATCTTGCCGCGAACCTTTTCGGCGCCGAGTTGCTCCAGTTCCTCGAAGGTGGAAACCACGACAACCTCGGCCGTGATGCCTTCCGGCGGAGTGGCGACGCTGCCGCCCAGGCCGAGCATGACGATCTTCGACTCCAGCGGCTCGACCATCCAGGCACTCTCTTCCCCGCGCACCCAGTGGGGGACTTTCACGAGCGGGGTCTTCACGTTCTGGAGCCCTTCGCGCTTCATCTCGGCGGCGCTCCACTCGACGGCGCGGTTCAGCGAAGAGGATCCGGCCAAGCGGTTCCCAATGCGGTCACAGAGGTACATCATCTTCTTCCAGCCGCCATCGTCGGCCTGAGCGGCTGCGATGAGGCGGGCCGCCGCGCTGCCATAGAGTTCGGTCAGGTTGGGCCGCCCTTGCGCGAATGCAGCTATCGCCGGAGTGAGGGAAAGAAAGGTTCTTCTGTGCATGGGGAGAAAACACGCATTGTCGCACAACCAGTGCACCGGGCCTGACTCTCAGGCATCCTAAGAGAGCGATGCCCCACTACGACGCCATTCTCGTGCTCAGCTTCGGCGGTCCTGAAAAGCCGGAAGACGTTATGCCATTTCTGGAGAACGTCCTGCGCGGCCGGAATGTACCCCGGCCGCGGCTGCTGCAGGTGGCTGAGCACTACTACCAGTTCGGCGGGCGCAGTCCGATCAATGACCAGTGCCGGGCGCTGATTGCCGCATTGCGTACCGAACTCGACGCGCATGGGCCGCAGCTTCCGATTTATTGGGGCAATCGGAACTGGCACCCGATGCTGGAAGATACGATGCGCCAGATGGCGGAGGATGGCATCCAGCGGGCCATCGTCTTCATTACGTCGGCGTACAGTTCGTATTCGGCGTGCCGGCAGTATATGGAAGATATCGAGCGGGCGCGCCAGGCCGTGGGTGACAAGGCCCCCCTTTGCGATAAGCTGCGCCACTTCAACAACCAGCCGGGCTTCATTGGGCCGAACGCGGAGAATTTGAGGACGGCCCTCGACCAGTTGCCGGGATCGCGGGTTTTGTTCACGGCTCATTCGATTCCGATGGAGATGGCGCGGACATCGAAGTACGTCGCGCAGTTGGAGGAAGCGGCCAGGCTTGTCGCGGAGCAGGCGGGCAACCCCGATTACCGGCTCGTTTATCAAAGTCGCAGCGGAGCTCCGCACCAGCCCTGGCTCGGGCCCGACATCCTGGAGGCTCTCAATGAGGAGAAGGCGTCCGGAACGGAGAGCGTCGTCGTCGCGCCCATCGGGTTCATCTCCGATCACATGGAGGTGATCTACGATCTCGATTACGAGGCAAAGGCGCGGGCCGGCGAACTGGGCTTAAAGATGGTGCGGGCGGCCACCGTGGGCACACATCCGCAATTCATTGGAATGATTCGGGAACTGGTCGCCGAGCGCGCCGCCGGGCTACCCAGTGCCGACCCGTGCCGTCAGGACTGCTGCCCGGCGCCCATCCGGGGCTCCGGCTTCACGGCCATCTCGGCTACGCCAAATTCCGCTGAGCCGACGCAGGTAGAGTCCGGTAAACGGCCTCGGCACGAGTAAGCGCCGTTTCGACGTTCTCGCAGATGTTTTCTTCCCCGACGTGGCGTTCGAACTCCGCGCGCTTGATCATCCGCTGGGGTTGCCAGGGGGCGCCGCAGAGAATCAGCACACGGCCGCTGTCCTTCAGCTTGTCGGCGAACATCTCCAATGCCTGCAGTCCGGTAGCGTCGATGGCGGTCATATTGCGCAGGCGCAGGATGACGACTGGCGGGAGATCCTCGATGGGCGAGGTGACCTCGTCCAGCTTGTCGGTGCTACCAAACAGGAAGGGTCCGTGGATGCGGAAGATCGCGGCATAGGATGGGATTTCCTTGTCCTGGAGGATGTGCTGCCAGCCCTGTTTGAGGTAGTCGGCGGTGACCTTCGACACCGTGGTGGTGAGCGCCACGCGGCTGATGAAGACCAGCGCGGCGAGGATCATGCCAAACTCGACGGCGACGGTCAGATCGGCGAACACGGTGAGCAGGAAAGTCAGGGCCCAAACCGAGACGTCCCGTTTGCCGAGCTTCAGGATCTCCGGGATCTCGCCCCACTCGCCCATGTTGTAGGCAACGATGAACAGGATCGCGGCCAGGGCGGCCAGCGGAATGTTCTTGGCCAGCGGCGCCGCCACCAGCAGCACCATCAGCAGGGTGAGGGCGTGGATCATGCCCGCAACGGGAGTTTTCGCGCCGCTGCGGATACTGGTGGCGGTGCGGGCGATGGCGCCCGTGGCCGGCAGGCCGCCGAAGAGCGGCGAGATGATGTTGGCCACGCCCTGCGCGAACAGTTCCGTGTTCGGATTGTGCTTGTCCTTCGTCATACGGTCCGCCACGACGGCGGAGAGCAGGCTCTCAATGGAACCGAGCATGGCGACGGTGATCGCGGGGCTCAGGAGTTGCCGCACATACTTCCAGTGGAATTCCGGAATGTGCAGGGTCGGCAGGCCGCTGGGGATTCCGCCGAAACGGGTACCAATCGTCTCCACATTCAGATTCAGGAATGTGACGGCAACCGTCGCTCCGAAGAGCGCAACGATGGTGCCGGGGACCTTGGGTACAAACTTGACGAAGAGCAGAATCACGCAGAGGGAGATCACGCCGATGGCGGTCTCTTCCACTGAGAACGTGCTGGCGTGGGTGGCCAACGCCTCCATCTTCTCGATGAACTCGCCAGGGACCTTGTCGAGTTTCAGCCCGAAGAAATCCTTGATCTGAGTGCTGGCAATCAGCAGGGCGATGCCGTTGGTGAAGCCTACGACAATCGGGCGGGGGATGAACTTCACCGCCGTGCCCATGCCGGTGACGCCGAGGATGACGAGCAGGACTCCAGCCATCATGGTGCAGGTGAACAGTCCGTCCACCCCGTACTTGCCGACGATGCCGGCCACGACGACAACGAACGCGCCGGTGGGACCACCAATTTGGGTGTTGGATCCGCCCAGCAGGGAGATGAGGAATCCGGTCACGACCGCGCAGTAAATGCCTGCCTGCGGCGATAATCCCGAGGCGATGGAGAACGCCATGGCCAGGGGTAGAGCCACTAAACCGACCGTCACACCGGCGATCAGGTCGGACACAAACTTACTTGCGTTGTAATCCTTCAGGCATTGAAAAGATCGAGGGAACCACGGCTGCACACTACCATTGTAGCAACCGGCTTATTCCTTACGAGTTTGTACACATTCATGGGGCGGCGCGCCGCACGCGCAGGATCTTCACGGGCGGTTTGAGGGTCTGCCCCTCGGCCGGCGCCTGTTGAATCTTGCGAACGACGTCCATGCCTGAAACGACGCGGCCGAAGGCGGCGAAGCCCTGGCCGTCGGGGTTGCGCATGCCGCCGAAGTCGAGGGCGGGCTGGTCTCCGATGCAGACGAAGAAATCGGAGGTGGCGGTATCCGGGCGGTCGCGCGCCATGGAGATGGTGCCGTCGACGTGCTTCAAACCGGACTTGTTTGTGCGCTCGAGGGGGATCGGATCCGCGTCCGGACCCCGGCGGCCAGGCTGGATGCCGCCCTGGATCACCTCAATGCGGATCCTATTGCGCGGCTGGTTGTCCAGCCGGACCGTGCGGTGAAAAACTCCGCCATCGTAGGCGCCGGCATCGACATACTTGAGGAAGTTGGCGCTGGTGACGGGCGCGTTCTTCAAGTCCAGCTGGACCTCGATGGAGCCCAATTCGGTCTCCAAAACGACCCGCGCGGTCTGGGCAGGCAGAGCCGCGGCAAAAATGGCCAGAAACAGAAGGGTCCGCACGCCGCTATTGTAGACCCGCCGGCGCGCCGGATACGCGCCAGTGCGACAATGAAGGTGTCCCATGCAAGACACATTCAACGTAAAATTCGAAACCACCAAGGGTGACTTTGTCATCCAGGTGAACAAGGAATGGGCTCCCCTCGGCGTGGAGCGGTTCCACTCACTCGTCACCTCCGGCTACTTCGACGGGGCCAAGTTCTTCCGCGTCCTGCCCGGCTTTGTGGTCCAGTTCGGTCTTGCCGCCGATCCGCAGGCAGCCAAGTCGATTCCCACCGCGAGCATCAAGGACGATCCGGTGAGCGCCTCCAACACGAAGGGCACCATCACCTTCGCCACGGCCGGTCCCAACACCCGCACCACGCAGGTCTTCATCAATCTGGGCGACAATCCGCGCCTGGACGGCATGGGCTTCGCTCCATTCGGAAAGGTCACCGAGGGCATGGACATCGTCGAGCAGCTGTACTCCGGCTACGGCGAGGGCGCGCCGCACGGCAATGGTCCCGACCAGGGCCGGGTGCGGATGTATGGCAACGAGTATCTCGACGCCAACTTCCCCAAGCTGGACGCCATCAAGAAGGCGTCCGTCAGCGAATAACAAGTTAGCCAGGGGAGGAACCGTGAGGCTCCACATCACCAACGGAGACAGTGTCGTTGGTTCGTTCCAGGAACTGTTTCCGGGTGACACGGTTCTTCCCTGGCGTGATGTCCTGCACGAAGGACCCGTCCCGCCAGAGCTTCCACTCCCCGAACTTTCTGAAGTGCGCGCCCAATTCCTGTCAGCCGAATCCGGGCGGCCCGTGGAGCGGGTGCTGGCCGACTTCCACGCCCGTGACGGTCTTTTGGCCCGGTACGCGGAGTTCGAGGAGGTCGTTCTCTGGTTCGAACACGACCTGTACGACCAGCTCCAGCTCATCCAGATTCTCGACTGGTTCCAAACACAGGCCCCGGACACCGCCAATCTGCGGCTGATCCAGGCGGACGACTACCTGGGCCGCATGAGCCGGGCCCGGTTCGCTGAACTCTTTCCTGCCCGCAGGGCCGTCTCGGCGGCACAACTGGGCCTCGCGTCAGCCGCCTGGAGAGCCTTCCGGTCGGCTGATCCCGCCGACCTGGAGCCATTCCTGGTGCCGAATGCGGCGTTGCCGTTCCTGGCTCCGGCACTGGCCCGCCTTTGTGAAGAGTACCCCTGGACCACCGACGGGCTGTCACGGACACAGCGGGTCATCCGCGAGCTTCAGCGGCAGGGTTTGACCGATCGTAGCGAGTTGTTCGGCGCCTTCAGCCGGCAGGAGCAGGCGATCTGGATGGGCGACTGGTCGTTCTTCCGGGTGCTGGACGGCGCGGCGCCGCGGGGCACCGGATGGCAGTGGAACCCTATTCTACGGCGTTTCGAATCTCGCCCTTCATGAAAGAGCCGAACTTCTCGGACGGCACGCGCAGGCCGATGCAGAATTCGCCGAACAGGGCATACACCGCGCTGACTTCGTCGAAGCGCATCTCGTAGATCAACTGCTTGAAGGGCACGGGGGAGTCCGCGAACAGGTCGACGGCCCATTCCCAGTTGTCGAGGCCGATGGAGCCGGAAATCACCTGTTTCACCACGCCGCCGTATTTGCGGCCGATCATGCCGTGCTCGTGCATCATCTTCTGACGGTCGGCGAACGGCACTTGGTACCAGTTCTTGTCTTCGCCGCGTTTGCGGTCCATCGGGTAGAAGCAGAGATAGCGCGATTCGGGGATTTCGGGCGCCAGGCGGCCGGCCATGGCGCGGCGCTGGCGGTCGAGAACTTCGGCCGAGGCCGATTCCCACTCGGGGCTGCCCGGCTCGATGCCGCGCTCGTTGAGATCGTCGTGAATCTTGCGTGTCGACTCGTAGAGGCCCAGTTCCACAATGCTGAGGTAGGAGTTCGAGACGTCGAGAAACTCGCTGAGCCGCAGGTGCTGGACTTGCGACTGCGCTTCCAGCAGCCCGACAAAATCCGCGCGGTAGTGGAGCAGCATCAGGTCGCCCTTGTGCCCCAGCAGCGCGTAGGCGGCCGACTGCTCGCCACCCTCGGCACCCTCCTGCATGGTCAGCCATTCGGACCACTCGTGCACAATGGCGGTCCGCGACTGCCCGTCCAGGGCGCGCCACTCGTCCCAACGAACGTGAAACGTCTGGTGCAGGACGGACGCGCCTTCCAGCGTGAAGGGGACGATGGGATTACTCATAGCTCTACCAGCTTACAGTGAGCCGGAAACCGAGCCAAGGAGGCTACTCGACCAGGGCGGCGGCGATGCGCCTCTCCAACTCCTCCTGCGGGATCGCCGTACTCACGAAAAGCTCCTGCCGGGCGCCGGCCGAAAGCGCGATCGCCTTCCAGCCATTCTGCGTCGGCACGGTCACGCGGATCTTCACAGCGCCGCGCGCATCCCGTACGGGCTTGATCACGCCCGGGATGATGCTGCGGATGTCGTCGTGGACGAGCAGGCGCTCAAGCACAGGCCGCAGACCATCGATAATGCTGTGCTCGATTTTGAGCTTGTTCTGGCTGGCTCGCAGGCGCATCTGGCTTACTTAAACCTCTTGCGGTAGAGGAAGTCCATGGCAAAGGTGCCGTTTTCATCCTTGACCGCGACAACGGACCACTGTTTGTTCAAATCCCACTCGACGCGTACGATCTGCTGCTGCGACCGGCTGAGGTTCGTGATGTAGGTGAGCGTGATGTCGCGCGAAATGGACTGTTCGACGGAGAGGCGCGCCTGTGGGAGGTTTTCCACTCCGGTGAAGTTGGGATCGATGCGGATCCGGCTGGAGCCGAAGAAGCGCTCGACGCGGCTGGAGACTCCGGCGCTCAAGGCTCCGCCCAGCAGGGAGTTCGGCGTGTTCTCCATCACGTTCTGATTGCGGATGCTCTGGGAGGCAGTGACGGAACTGGAAGTGGATTCGGGCTGGCGGCCGACGGTGAGCAGCGCCACAATTTCGGACGACTGCAGCGGCGGTTCGGACCGGTATGTGAAGTTCAGGCGGCTCAACGGGCCGTTGACGTTGATGTAGACCGTGATGCCGCGGACCCTCGTTTCCAGGTCCAGGTCGATTTGCGGCTGGACGACGGCCGTGTTGTAAAAGAGGATCTCACCGCGTGAGACGGTGTAGCGGTTGCCGAAGAACTGGATGCCGCCCTGGCTGGATTTCACGCTGCCCAGAAGGATGGGCTTCGCCGGGCTGCCCCGCAGCCGCAAATCCGCCTCAGTCTGCAGATCCTGGGTGTAGCTGCTCTGGAAGACAGCGTCAGGCGTCGTGCGGATGCGTACATCGAACTGCAGGTTGCGCAGGAACTCGTGTTGCGAAGCCGCCGACGGAATGGGGTTGCCGGAGCCGCCGACCATGCTCGCCAGATCGCTGCCGCTGCTGAAGCCGGAGCGCTGGATAGTGATCGAGCCGGCCAGCAGGCTGCGGAAGGTCGAACCGGTCAGCGTCAATGCCGCGTCCAGAGTCGTGCTCACGCCTTCGGGGTAGCGCACGCGAATGTTGGAAGCGTTGGCCTGCAGGCGGTAGGTGAGCTCCTGGCCCGACACGCCGAGAAACCCGTTTACAGAGAACTTGCCGCCGCCGGTCTGGCCGGTGAGCTGTTCGATGTTGGCGCGATTCTTCTCGAAGTAGACGGTGCCGCTCGCATTCTCAATCCCGTTGGGCAGATCCTTGAGGAAGAATGAGGCCTTTTGGATGGTCATGCGGCCGCTCAACTGGGGATCGGCGGCCGTGCCACGCACGGAGGCGTCAATCTCCGCCACGCCGGTGGATATGAGATCGGGCCGGAAGCTGCCCAGAATCGCCAGGTTCGCCGAGCCCTTGACGTTCAGGTTCCACGGATTCTTAGCCGGGAAAAGATACGCCCCGGAGAGCGCCAGGCTGGTGTCCAGCGCGGTCACCTTGGCCGACTTGAAACGGGCCGAGTTCGCATCCACCTCGATCACCAGCGGGCCGTCGTTCCGCAGTGTCATATCGTTAGTGTCGACCTGCGTTTCCAATGGCTGGGCGTCGCGTGGGCGCACCTGCAGGGTCTTCACTGTAATGACGGCCGAGCCCTTGCGCGGGTCGGTCAGCGGCGCCTGCCAGGCGACGGATCCTTCGATGAAACCACGCGCCGGCCAGGGCTCGTCCTTTGACGGG
Source organism: Paludibaculum fermentans (assembly GCF_015277775.1). Taxonomy (NCBI): domain Bacteria; kingdom Pseudomonadati; phylum Acidobacteriota; class Terriglobia; order Bryobacterales; family Bryobacteraceae; genus Paludibaculum; species Paludibaculum fermentans. The sequence goes on along the minus strand of NZ_CP063849.1, from coordinate 6,367,218 downwards.
TCGGCCGAACTGGAGGTGAGATCCTTGATAAGGCGGAACGGCAGGCGTGGGGAGCGGAATGTGCCCTTCGACGCATAGTCGCCGGAGAGCTGTATGGTCGCATCTCCTTCCACTTTGCTGCCGGGCAGATTGAGGCTGGCCGTGACAGTCAGTTGTCCACTGGAAGTGGTGCCGTTCACTAGCAGTTCGCCGAGCTGGCGGCCTCCGATGCGGAGCCCGCGAATGGCCAGCGCGCCGTCGAGGGCACGCAGGAGCGGCGTTCCGTCCTCAATGCTGACGCGGGTGCGCAACTCAGCCTTGACGTCGCCGTCCAGACCGGGCCGGATCGTCATCGCCCGTTCCGAGTCGCGGAGTTGCAGCCCACTGGACTGCATCGTCAGGTTCAGTTCACCGGCCCGGAAATTGCCGTTGGGGTGCTGATACTGGCCGGCCAGGGACAAGTGCATCTGGTCGAGGTCCGCCGCGCCCTGCAGCGCGCCGCCCGGTTTCAGCTGGAGATTGCCGGCGATGCGGTCGAACTTCTCTTCCTGCCAGTCGACCCCGGTCAACGTGAAGTTCAACGACCCCACGGGTTGGCCCAGGGTTCCGCCCAGGGTGACCGCACCGGCCAGCCCGCCCTGGATGGGCGCGGTGATTTTGGCGACCTGCAACAGGTCAATCAATTTGGCGTTTTTCAGGTCAAAGGCGCCATCGAGCACACTGTCCGAGCCGGGCACCCAATTCTTCAGGCCGAGCGCCAGATGGCCGCTGGTGGCCGCCTCGTTGCGCCGCAGCTCCATCGCGGTCAGTTCCAGACGGCCGCGGGAAAGCTGGAACTCGGCGGCGACGCGCTGGAACAGGACGGACTCGTAGACAGCATTCGTCATCGAAACGTGGCCCTGAAGGCGCGGATCCTTCAGGTCGCCGCTCACCACCGCATTCACGCGTGCTTCGCCATCTTCCAGACTGATGGGCAACCGGTAACCGTCTTCCCTGAGCAGCAGCCCGATGACGGGATCCAGATCGTGCAGCCGGGATGCGAACAAACCCACTTCCAACCGCTCGCCCAACGTCCCCTGGAAGTTCACTCGAGCCGATTGCGTTTCGAGGTGTGAGGCGCCCAGGTCCAACTTGCCGCTATCCTGATTCCACGCGGCCTCGATGCGGCCCGAAACCGGCAGGTCGCCCTCCTTCGGCGCGACATCCAATGCCACCTTCGCCAATAAATGGGCGACGCCGGCGGAGGTGATCTCTCCCGACACCTCGACCGGTCCGCGCAAGCTGCCGTCCCAGGCATAGGGCTGGTCCAGAACCGCGGCCTGCACCAGATCCAGCGCTACCGCCGTCAAGTCTCCCTTCAGATGGAAGAGCTTCCAGTCGCGCAGTTCTCCGGCGCCATTCCAGGCACCGTAAGGGCTTCTGACACCCAGTCCGGTGAGGATCAACAGCGACGGAGTGAGTTCAAACTTCGACGCCGCGCTGACGTTTCTCAGCCTGACGCCCTTCGCCGTGTAGCCGGCCTGTTCCAGCCGGATAGTGCCTTGTACCAAGGGGGTGCGATCGGGGCCGAAGAGCGCCGTACCTTCGGCCACAGCAAAGCCTTCCTGGACGGGGCTGCCGGGTATGTCCCGCATCAGCACGGACCCTTTGAACTTCAGATCACCCGAGAGGTTCTTGAAGTCCTTGAGCGGCCCGGATGCTTCCAGCCAGGAGTCGCCCAGGCTCAACCGTGCCCGTTCGATCTCCAGTTGGTTGGCCTCCAGCAGAGCGGTCGCTTCCAACTGCGGAGCCAGGCCATCCGGCAGGCGCAGCGCGCGGGCCGAAATTGCGGCCTTGTAGCGCGGCTTCACCATGTCGTAGGTCAGGGTCGCATTCAATCCTTCCGCCACCACAGAGAAGGGAATGGCCTTGGAGTCGAACTCCAACAACCCATCGCGTACGTTCAGCTTGCCGATCTTGAGGGCGATGAGATCCTGGACGGCATTGCCGCCGGTCTTCTTCAGCTTGGGCTCGGGCAGGTTCGTGGTGCCATCCTGGGCCACATAGATGTGGATGCGCGGCTTCTCCACCGTCAGGTCGTTTAGCCGGACGTCGCGTCCAATCCACGAAAGGACGGTGAGACCCAGCTGAATCCGGTCGGCCTGGAAGAGAGGAGCCTGCTCCTGCGCTTCTTTCCCGCGCAGGGTGAACTCACCGGTACGGGCGGTCATCGTACCCCAATCAAAGTCGAATGACTTCAGGGTCGCCTGGCCGCCTGACGCGCGCTCCACCTCCTCGACGATGGAAGCCCGCAGCTTCTCACGCAGCCAATCGCTGCGCAATACGAGCACGATTCCTGCGGACAGCCCGGCCAGGAGCAGCACCACCGTCGCCAGGATCCACTTCAGGCGCCGGCTCATTTACTCGCCTCCGCGCCCAGCACGGCGTCGAAGTAACGCACCTTCACGGTCGCCCGCATCTGTGCCAGCCACTGATCCACAGCTAAGTTGGTCTTGCGGAGCATCAGCACCTGGGCAACCTGATCGCGCACGTCGTCCAGCGGTGGTGTGGGCGCGTCGGGGGCCCGCCGACGGAACTGCGGCACGAATTCGCTGGTGTAGTATTTCTTGATCTCGTCGTCGGAGATCTGGACGCCCGGTGAGAACCGGAAGTCGATGAAGCGCGTCACACTGATACGCCACAGCACTTCCGCCGTGAAGTCGTCCTCGTTGAAACCGTAGCGAGCCAGCAGGGCCTCATACTGCTGCTGTGTCACGTTGCGCTGCTTGATGAAATCCTGGATGCGCGCCTCGGCTTCAGCTCGCGTGGGCGCGGCATACCGGCTGAGCTCGATTTCGCGATGGATGAGCGCCTGGTCGATGAGCCGGTCGGCCGCTTTGCGGCGCGCCTCGGGTGTATCTTCCAGCGGGCTGTTGTCGACCAGCGCCAGGATGCGCAGGTGCCGCCGGATGGCGCTGAGCGTCACTACCTGCTGCCCGGCCGCCGCCGCCACGCGGTCGAGCACGACCTTTTCAGCCCGCAGGCTGCCGGCCAGCACCAGTATCGTTAGCGCGCGTCTCAGCATGGCGTTAGAAGGCCTGCCCGATGGAGAAATGCCACTGGAAGCGGCTCACCCGTTGCGGCACGTTATATTGCCCCGTGCCGTTGATCAGATCGTCGCGGCTGCCCACGAAACCCACGAATCGCGGAGTGTTCGGAGCATAGGCCAAATCCAGCCGCAGGGGGCCCACCGGCGTTTTGATGCGGAAGCCGAAGCCCATCGCCTGCACTGTGTAGTCGAAATCCTGCTGGTTCTTCTGACGGTAGCGGAACGAGATGTTATCGAAGGACGAGAACACGTTGCCCATGTCGTGGAAGAGCACGCCGGTCAGATTGGTGCCAACCAGCGGGAAGCGCAGTTCGTGCTGGAAGAACAGGAAAGCCGCCCCGCCGATGGGGTAGCCGGTAACCAGATCGCGCGGGCCGGCCTGGTTATCAGGGAAGCCGCGATGGGTGGAGGCGCCGCCGGCATAGAAGTTTTCGGGCAGCGGCACGGGTTCATTGTCCAGGTTGTGCAGCCAGCCGAACGAGGTGGTCCGGGCGATCACGACTTCACGGCGCAGCGGATGGTAGGTCGAATTCTTCGCCACCAGGCGGAAGTAGTTGGTGCTTGTTCCGGAGAACGGCACGGCATAGCCCGCGTCCAGCGTGTTGTAGAAGCCGCGGCGCGCGTCCAGCGGATCGTCACGATGGTCCTGGATGAAGGAAGCGGAGGCGGCGATCGTCTTCACCGGCTGAGAGTAGATGGGAATCAGGGTCGGGTCAATCTTCAGGGAATTCCTGTCGATGAAGACAAAGCGCGCCGTCGCACGATACTGCATCGTAATGCCGCGGCTCACCTTCTGGCCCAACTGAACCGAGCTCTCCGAACGGTTTGAAGTGTAGGTGCGCACGTCACGCGAACGGTCAACCAGCGAACTGAAGGTGAGATTGAAATTCTCGTTTCCCAGGAACTGCGGAGCCAGGTAGCTGGCCAACAGGCGCTGCTGGATGCTGGACACTCGGATGGTGGCGCTGGCGGTATGCGCCAGCCCGAAGATGTTCGAGCGCGTCAGGCCGATCTGCCCTCGCGGTGAGAAGCCGGAAGCTCCGGCCGGCGAATCGAAACTATTGCTGCCGCCGCCGATGCGCCCGAACTCGGCGCCGAAGCCGAGATTCAGCGAGTACTTCTTGGCCTCTTCCACCTGCAGCAGGACATACTTGTCGCGCTCACGGCCGTCCGGGTTCTGAACGGCGACGTCGACCTTGGCGAAGATACCGAGATCGTACAACCGCCGCTGTGTCTCGACGATGCTGCCCTGCGACAGCGGCTGCCCTGGCGCCACCGCCAACCGATGGTTCACGAGGTCCGGGCGTGTGGCCTTCAAGCCGCTGACCAGGATGTCGCGCACAAAATTGCGGCGGCCTTCCGTCACGGCGTATTTCAAGATGATTCGATTGGGTTCGTCGGCCACCACCACCGACGCGTCGAAGGTGGCGTCCGGGTAGCCGTTGTTGAAGTACCAATTGAGAACGTTGTCCCGATCGGCGGCTACGCTCGCCACGGAGTAGGGCTGCCCCGGTGTGGAGGCGAGAAATGCCTTGATGACGTCCAGAAGTTGAAGATCGACGCCAGTCAATTCCAGGTCCGTGACGAACCACTGGGCGCCTTCGGTGATCGCCAGGGTCACGCCCAGGTCAGTCGCTTTCCCCTTGAAGCCGCGTTCCACGACCGACTTCACTTCCGCATCGCGGAAGCCGTTCGAGCGATAGAGATCCAGGATCGAGGCTTCATCCTGTTCCATCAGTTGCTGGCTGAACTGGCCGCGGCGGTAGCGCGGAAAACGGGCTGGGATCATCCCCAGACGCTCGCGGATGGTCTGTTGGTCGAAGTACTTGTTGCCGCCGACATCCAAGTGAACCAGGCGGTACCGTGGGCCCTTCTGGATGCGGAACTGGATGGTTTGCGCGCCTTCGGGCGTCGGGTCGGCCAGCGAGTATGTGACCTTCGCGTCGTAGAAGCCCTGGGCCTCGAAGTAGCGCTCCAGATTCATCTGTCCTTCCAGAAGCAATTCGCGGTCCACCGTGCGCTCCTGATAGATCGGCAGCAGTCTGCGCAACTGGCCCTTGGAAATCTTCGCTCCCTCCGTCTTCACGAACACGCTGGGGCCCGCATGAATCAGGAAGTGCGGCGTGACGGTGATGGATTTTGGATCGTAGTCTACCGAGGCGATGCGGATGGTGGCTTCCAGGTGCTCTGTCTTCAGATACGCGTCGCGCATCTTCTCCACCGCGCGCTGCACCCGCCGGCCGTCCATGTCTTTCCAGCCGCGCAAGCCGTACCAGCGCTGGAAGTTCGTCAGCCGGATAAGCTTTTTTTCGCTCATCGCCGGCTCACCTTCAAAGACCGGCCTGGTCAGTTTGGCGCGAGGACCCGGCTGGATGTAGAACCGGATGTCGGTCTCCTCCGTCTCGGGCCGCGAGCTGGTCTCATGCCGGATCGTCGCGGTGTAGAAGCCGTTGTTGCGCAGCACATCCTGGAGGCTGCTCTCCGCGCCCGGCAGCAAGCTGTCCTCGAAGGGGTCGCCGAGACCCAGCTTTGTGGCGTTGGTCAACTGAGCCGGATTGGGCGGTTCGGGCACACCCTCAACGGTCACGCGGCTGACGAAGGAGGCCCAGGTTGTGACGAAGGTAAGCTCAACTCCGGCGCCCTTCGCCTCGCCTTCGGCCACAATATCAACGTAGCGGCCGCTCGTCCACAGCCGTTCAATGGCCTTGCTGAGTGGCAGTTCGGCCAGCGTGTCGCCGGCCTTCAGCCCAATCAACAGCGCAAGTTGTTCGTTGGAAAGAGGTTGTTTCTCAGGCTCGAACCGGATCGACTCAATCGTTTTGCCGTAAAAAGGCGACAGGTCTTCACCGCCCCACATTGGAGCCGCACCCGCCAACAGACACGTCAGCAATGCCGTCCAGAGCCTAGGCTGAGTCACACACTGTCATCTTAACAGCCTTGGTTGCTACGATTTTGACTGATGACTGATTCCGAGCGCGACCGCTACAGCCGCCAGATCCTTTTGCCCGGCATCGGCGCACCAGGCCAACAGCTTCTGCTCGACGCCTGTGTTGCCGTCGTCGGCTGTGGAGCGCTGGGCGCCTTCCACGCCGGCGCCCTGGCCCGCGCTGGCGTCGGCCGCATCCTGCTGGTTGACCGCGACTTCGTCGAACTCAGCAACCTGCAGCGCCAATGGCTCTATGAGGAAGCCGATGCCCGCGAAGCTCTACCCAAAGCGGTGGCCGCCGCCCGTGCCATTGGCCGGATCAACTCCGGCGTCCGAGCCGAGGCCCTGGTGGACGACCTGACCGCGGGCAACATCCACGACCTGTTGCAGCCCGCCTCGCTCATCCTGGACGGTACCGACAACTTCGAAACCCGGTATCTGCTCAACGACTACGCCGTCGACCGCGCCATACCGTGGATTTATGGTGGAGCCGTGGGGACCTATGGCCTCGCCATGCCGATCCTGCCCGGTCGATCCGCCTGTTTCGAGTGCATCTACCCGGAACCGCCCAGCGGAGCCCAACCCACCTGCGACACCGCCGGTGTGCTGAATACCATCACAAGTCTGGTGGCGTCCTGGCAGGTCTCGCTGGCCCTGCGCCTGCTCTGCGGCCAGGAAGTGGAGCCCCGCATCTCGACCTTCGATGCCTGGACCGGTGTCATCCGCCAGGTAGCCATGCCCTCAGCGGATCCCGCCTGTCCCGCGTGCGGAGGAGCGCGCACCTGCCGCCATCTGCACGGCGAAGACCGTGTACCCATCAGCCTCTGCGGCCGCAACGCGGTGCAGATCCACGACCGCCGCCGCCCGCTGGACCTCGATGCGCTTGCCGCCAGCCTGTCGCCGTTGGGGCAGGTCCGGTCGAACGGCTTCGCACTCCGCTTTGTCGTGCAGCCGTATGAGATGACGATTTTCCCGGACGGACGGGCGATCATCAAGGGGACGCAGGATCCAGGCCTGGCCCGCAGCCTGTATTCCCGCTACATCGGCAACTGATTGGCCGCCGGGCCCGTACGCGGTAAGATAAAAGTTGCGGGCGGTTAGCTCAGCTGGTTAGAGCGCCTGCCTTACAAGCAGGAAGTCGGGGGTTCAAGTCCCTCACCGCCCACCATAACTGGTTGATTCTACACCTGTTAGTCGTTCGAGGCTCTCTCCCGGGCACAGCAGGACTGTGTCAAAACCCCTCAAAAACACGGTGCTTGGGCCAGTTTGTCAGCCGTTGCTCGTTACAACTGTGACAACAGAAAAGCTCTGGACCGTGGCTTTGATGCTATGAGAGCCGCGGGTAAAGCCAATAGAATAAATGCAATACGGCGCGCGAACCGACCTCGCTTTGTCCGTGCAGTCGATCATGGAATCCTGCCCGCGACCGCATGCCCTCATAGCAGGAGGTCAAACAATCGACGCTTGCAGATTCCGACCCCAAAGATCGGATTCCAGACGAGTTGGCCCTTCTACATGCCTCTGCCACCACTGGATCCGGTAGTTCACTGTGTCACAACGCAAATGGAACTCGATCCTGTGGCACAAACCTGCAATTCGGTCTGGAATGGGAATAGCGCCGGAAGACGCCAACGAATCTGTGAGTTTCCGTCTATCAGACTCCGACTGTTGGCAGCTTTTGAGGGCCGCTCTCCGGAATCGCCATTGCTCCACTGCCCAGTGAGTCCGGGAGACTCCGATTCGGCGGGCCAACCCCAATTCAAGAGTGCCAAGCTCCGCCAAGATGCAGTGCTGCTCATTCTACTTCGCAGCCTCTCCTGCACTGCGTGAAAATAACCGGATCAGGCGCATAAACACTCGGTCACCTGGTTGGACTTAGGTGGGCTCTTATGGGTATTGCCGTGGTTTTGATGCAGCCCCCGGAGCGTCACTGATCCCGTTAGCACCGAGAGAGTTTGCCTGACTCTATTAGGGCTGCAATGGCCTCGATGTCGTGCGAGTTCACCCGATCCTGAGCCAAAAAGTCCGCACATTCGCGCAGCATCCGGTGGGCGGCCGCGGTCCGTGGCGGCAGATGTTCCACCTTCCGCAGGTCGATCGCCTGGATGGCGGTGAGGAGCTCTATGGCCAGCACGTACCGGACATTTTCAGCAACTCGCATTGCCTTCAACGCCGCAATGGGTCCCATAGACACATGGTCTTCCTGGTCGCAGTTCGTGGGGATGCTGTCTGTGCTGGCAGGGAAGCTCAATGACCGGCACTCGCTTACGAGAGCCGCCGCGGTGGTTTGCACCATCATTAAGCCCGAGTTCAGTCCACCCTCAGAGATCAGGAAATGCGGCAGGCCGGTGCGGTCGCCATTCATTGCAAGATTGACGCGTCGCTCCGAGATCGCGGCCAGCGTCGTCAGCGCTGAGGCCAGGCGATCACAGACGCGTGCCGGCTGGATTGCATGGAAGTTCCCGCCATGCGCTACCTTGCCGAGATCTGCGAAGACCAAGGGGTTGTCGGCCGAGGAGTTCAACTCCCTCACCAGGATCGTCTCCGTAGCTTCCACTTCTTCGAGGACTGCGCCATGAACTTGCGGCGCGCAGCGGAGGCAGTAGGGATCCTGCTGATGATCCGGCTCGTGAATCGGGCGTACGGGATCGTGGAGCCACTCCCGAATCATCCGCCCACACTCCAAGGTTCCTGGGTGGCCGTGGGCAATCAATAGCTCCTCTGGCGACACGGATGGGAATCCCTTGACACCAAGGAGAGAGAGCGCCGTCGCCAGATTGGCAGTCTCCAGCAGATTCTTCGCCTCAGACCAGACGGACACCGCCATAGCCGTCGTCATCTGCGTACCGTTCATGAGGCTGAGTCCCTCCTTTGGTTGGAGGTCCGCAGGTAGCAAGCCTTCTTCGGCGAGGGCCTGTGCAGCCGGGATTCGAAGGGTCTCTCCTTGACGCACCACGGTGCATGGCCCTTCCCCGATCAAGGCGAGGGCCGCGTGCGCGGAAGGAGCCAGATCACCGGAAGCGCCGACGCTGCCGCGCGCTGGCACGCACCCCAAGATCCCATGCTGTAGTAGTTTCAACGCCGCCTCCACCGTTGGTCGCCGCAGCCCCCGGTGCCCGCGACAAGCCGAGTTCAGTACGATGACCCACATGGCTAGGACGAGCGCACGGGGCAGCTCCTCACCCACGCCACAGCAATGCGACCGGATCAGATTCTTCTGCAGTTCCGACAGCCGGTCTCGATCAATGACAACGTTCCGTAGAAAGCCCACGCCGGTATTCACGCCATAAATGCGTTCACCGGACTCCACTAACCGGTCGACGAACGCACCCGCCGCTTCGATGCGAGACCAGGCGGCGGGGCTCAGTTCAATGGATAGGCTTTCCGCGGAAGCCGCCTCCCTGCAGAATCGCCACAGTTCGTCTGGCCGTAACAGCTCGCCCGTCAAAGTGAGCATCGGCTCCTCCTCGGATCCCAGTTCCGAACACAACGCACTATTCGTCATCGAGAGCCTCCGCGGAAGCGAGCGTGCCGCTAATTCGAGTTGTGGAAGAGATGTAGGCGTCAGCATCGTGCCTGCTGGTAACGATGCTTCGACGTGTCAGCAACGTGCCAGGTGCCAGTTGCACACCCTGCCCGATGAAGGCTTTGTTGCCTAGGTAGCTCATCGTGCCCGCAACGGCGCGAGCCGACATCACAACACCGTGCTCGACGGTGCAGGTCGGAAGCACCTTGGCGCCGTCGCCAATGACGGAGCCAATTCCGATGGCACAGCCAACTGCAATCTCGGCTCGCCGGCCCAGCCGCACTCCAGGGGCGAGCATGGCGAGGTGGCCCACCATCGCGCCGTCCTCCAGTTCGATGCGGTCGACCAGGATGTGGCCGCTGGCCAGTGCGATGTTCGTGCCCAAGGTGGCGCGGTTCGAGATATAGACGCCGTCGCCGAAACGCAATAGCGGCAGATCTCGAATCCAGCTATCGGGATACACGGTGAAGTTCATGCCCCCGCGATAACCGAACAGGCGGAACATCAGTCGTTTCAGTAAGGGTACGGCCAGGCAGAGCGAATAGACCGGTTTGCAGTAGAACAATGTGGTCCAACAGAGTCCGTAGAGCCGCCTGTGGAAATAGACTGGATGGGCGGTGTCGCGAGGGAAGCGCCCCGGCACGATCGCGGGCTGGTGGTACAGGCTCAAGCAGCCGGCCGTTACGAGGAATCCGACACTATAGAGGACGGGACCAGCGAAAGCACACCCCAACCGCCAGAATGATCCCGGCCAGGCACGAAGTAGCAGACTCAATAGGAGGGCTGGAGCGCCGTAGATTAGCGACAAGTAAAGCAGGGAGATCGCGGCAAACGCGGCCTTGCGCCAGGGAGCGCGCGCAGTGCGGGCTTGTGTCTGTTTCTGAACCATCGAGTTGTTCCTCTCACCACTCCAGTAGGAAGCCGGCCCAGGTGAGACCGGCTCCGAATCCAGCGATCAAAACGAGATCGCCCTTACGGAATTGCCCGCTGGCCATACACTCGGCCAGGGCGATTGGGATTGACGCTGAGGCCGTGTTGCCCACGGCCCCGATATTGATCACCCACCGGTCGGGTGGGATGCCGGACTGCTGCTGGAGCGCGTCGAGAATGCGCAGGTTCGCTTGATGCGGAATCACCCAGGTCACCTCTGCAGGGGTGACGCCAGCCAGCTCACAGAGCCGTTTCAGCATCGCAGCACCCGCGCTGACGGCAAAACGGAAGATGGCCCTTCCGTCCATCTGGACCGCCAAACTCCGGGTCGCGCCATGCTGAATGGATTGCGGGTAGCGGGAGCCACCGTGGGGCACAAAGAAGTTTTGAGCGCCTGAACCATCGCTGCCGGTCAGCCAGCTCAGCACACGGGAGCCGGCGGCGCCGCCTTGCTCCAGGGCTACGGCCGCGGCTCCATCGCCCATCAGGATCCGCGTGCTCCGATCATCTTGGGCCAGGTACTTGGTGGGCGTATCGCTCGCGACCAGGAGGACCTTGCTGGCCAGTCCGGAGGCGAGAAAGCCGAAGGCCGTTAGGAACCCGAACGCGGCTCCGGTGCAGGCCGCGTTGAGGTCGAAGGCCCCGATGGGCCCCAGGCGGAGCTGTTCCGCAATGGCTGGGGCCGTCGGGCAAAGAAGGTGCTCCGGCGTGAACGTGCTGCAGAGCAGCAGATCCGGCCAGAAGTCCGGCTGCTCGTCAAGGAGAGCTCGGCCGGCGCTGACAGCCAGGGAGAGCGTTGTCTCCTCAGGAGAGGTGCGATATCGGTTGCGGATTCCGCATCGCGACTCGATCCAATCTTCATCGGTTTCAAGTTCGCGAGCGAGAACGGCATTGGGGACCGCGGTCCGGGGCAGGGCGGATGCGCAGCCCGCGATGTGAAAGCGAGAGTCGCGGAGCATGTGGCCTCGTGGTGGAGTTAGGGAAAGGTTCCGCGGTTACTTGATCTTCCAGGTCAGGGACCAGCCGAGACCCCATTGGAGGTTCTTGGCAACCGGTACCGTCGTGGATGGGATTATGCTGCCGGCACTCAGACCGCCCTGGAGGACCTGCTGGCGGCCGCCATAGGCGCCGACAGTGACGAAGAGCTGATTTCCGAGAAATCCGAGCGAGGGACCGAGAAGGAACTCGACATCGGTGCCCTGGTTGTCGACCTTGCCAGTCAGCCCGAGACTGGCGTTGAGAGACACGGGCAACCGACGCGACGAGAAATCGAAGAGGTCGGCGTTGAGTTGAATCATGGGAAGCAGCCGGGGCGAATTCGACTGAATGCCGACGGTGTTCGTGGTAGTGGATTGGCCATTGGCGTCCTTGACGGTGGTGGTGACGGCGTTATACTGGGCCTTCTTCATGGGCGAGCCGGCGAGTCCGGCGGACACTGTCATCACTTGGTAGCCCATCTGGATGTTGAGCGTCAGCTTCTTGGTTAGGTCGCCCAGCTTGCCTTTGTCGTCGGGTGCGGCAACCTCGAGAGTGACGGTTACCATCCGGCCATGGGTGTCGTCGCGTGAGATCGTCGCCTCCTGGGCGAACGAGGTCTCGTCGCTGAGAAAGGCGGCAAAGATCTGACTATTGGCAACCATCTCAGAATGCGCCTTTTTGTAGTTAGCTAGAGTGCGCTCAAGCGCTTTTAGTAGCTTCTCTGCCGCCGCCTTTCTTTCGGCGAGGTCGTTAGGTAGTTTCGCTTGCCATCCGGTAAGCGCACGAATGGTAGCAGTCTGTTCTGGTTGCGATGTTACTGCAGGGCCTCCTAGTAACTGCTTGATTTCGCTGTTAAGACGCCCATAGTTTGAGTCAATGTCACGTACAGCAGAGTTCAATTTGTCGCAGCTCACTTGGAGGTCCACAACCGGCGGAGCTGGCTGAACGTTAGGAGAGCATTGGGGCAAAAGGTTATGGGCGGCCATCCTCTGCACGATCCGCGCTGAGCAGGTCGCTGCGGTTTGCCCGAGATCAGGTCGCCGAAGGAGCGCCAACTGATCGGTGTAGGTCCTCATTGCATCGTCCGCCTTCTCCATGTTGGTGAATGCGTCTCTGCTGGCTGCCTCCAGTCGTTCTGTCGTGTCTTTATAGAGGTTCAACAACTTCTGCGCCTTGCCGGGGTCATCTCTTTGTAGTTCTTTCACCTCCAGCATCTCCGTTCTCAGGGTGTTGAGACTAGCGGTGGCCTCTTTCTTGTCGTCCTCTTTGGCGACCACTGGGAAGAAGGTTCGGAGGAAGTCCGGGGCAGTTGATTCACCGATGACCTTAGTACTTTGTGAGAGTCTGTAGGTGCAACAAAATGGGTTCTTGTTATAAAGAAGAATCGTGACGTTGTCGTATCGCCGAAATATTGACTCGCCGAAACTGGCACCCGTGGCGGCATCAATGCACACGTCTCTTCCTTTGCAGTTTGGGTTGGTCCCTGTCTTTCCGTTGTTTACTGAACCTCGGGGTTGAGCCGCGAGTGGCAGCACGAGAGTCAGCACAGAAATGGACAGCAGTTTGAACATGACGTCAGCTCCTGCGTTCGGATTCGGGTACCGTTGTGGTCCCGGCAATCGGAGGAGTGTTGGGCACAGTACCGAACTGGCACCGGCCCTGCGATTGGGCAGATCCAATCACCTTCGGCCCTCCGATTACAGGAGCAACTGGTGCAGGTGATGCGCCGAATCGCTTTCAGTTTGTTTTCAATCTGCTACAGGTCATAAGGCGAGTGTGGTGGTATCTAAACAGATACCAGTGATGCTCGAGCGGATACTCCCGCAAAGCCCCTGTGGTCGCTTTATCCAAACGCCGCGATCAGATACGAGACAGGCTCTTCTTCGGAGGTCGCACGCGCACGCACCAAGTACTTGAGGTTTTACTTGATTTTCCTGCGATGGCACAGAGAAATCGTGCTAAGATATTTGACTATGAAAAAAGGGACCGCTGCATTACTCGACAAAAACCTCTACTCAGGTGTCTCGTGGGAGCTGTCACAAGGCAATCTTTCTCGGCTGGAGGAAATACTCCGACTGTCGAACTGTGTGCCTTCGTATGCCCGTACCCCGATCCGTGGATGCAAGAGTCTTGGCTATAACGGACTGAAGATCCATTTTGGTCAAAAATCCTACATCCTGCGCTTCGGATTCCTATCCAGCGAGGATGATACCATCCGGATCGCGGCAGGCCTTGAAAGCGCCATCCTGCATTCGGCCCCGTCGGAGATATTTACATCCCTGAAAGCGACGAGAGTCGACTTGCTAGGACTTCTTTCGCCGGAATATCCGAAAAGCGTTGTCGGTGCGCCTGATTTTGAGCCGGACGAGTGGAAAGGTTTTCCCCGTGCGAATTGCTTTGTTTATGCTCTCAACCTAAAGATAAATAGAAGTATCAATCCGATAGGCTCCATCGCTTCCAAGTGTAAACAGGGTGATGCCGGTGAGCGTTATAAGTGTGGCTTGAAAGAATTCAAGCTTATCCCGTGGGATGTTGATATGCGCCCTTCTGGGCGCGGTCATTATATCGCCCTGTATCTAAAGGGAATGAGTGTATATCATTTCACGAGGCTCGACAGCGATGGATATTGGTCTTCTAAGAACATTGACTCGCCTCCGACCCGAGATACATCAAGAGGTCGATACATTACTGACCCTTACCAGAATCCCATGGAGAAAGGCCAAAGGCTAGATTCCTTCTACTTCGTTCCAGACGGATATGCCTTGCCTAAGTCCTCTCATAATTTCGCAACTTAGGCTTGTCTCGACGAGTCGCAACCGCGCAGGGACGCACACAAGGCGCAAGCCAGTCGTCCAACCCAGCGCTGCCATCCACGTGCAGTCGAGATCGCGCAAACTCGCCAACCCAACTAACTTCATGATTGCGGCACGGCTGTCCGAGGCAGGGCACACCTCCCACAGGCAAGTCTTGGCCTACTTGGGTGTGGTGCGGGCGCGATCCCGGTGCGAAAACAAAACGGCGCCGAAGCCTAATTGTAGGGAGCACGTCTCTCCCCCGTCCGTCTGACCCCCATTCGAGGTTCGCGAGTCTATTGAGGTTAAGAGTGTGGGTGTAGGTTGCGCCATCAAAGGATTGGGGGCTTGGTGGCGTAATCAAGACTCCGAAAGAAAACGGAATAATTGGCGGAGGGCATCCAGGGAGAATAGGATCCGCACGAGTTGCTGCCTTAGATTATTGCCACGATAGGCAAGGTAGCTGACTTTCCTTGACCCCGTCCCAGATGCCCCGCCTCACACTACTAGTGACCAATGTCATCGCTAGAGCAAGTAGGCTGCGCTACCTACAGAACCAAAGACATTATGCCAATGCAGTTATTTTGATCGGATTGTTGTGGGATATGGACCATGTGCCAGCTCAACCCGATTATAGTAGACCTCTTTTATCTTGGAGTCAAATCCGGCTCCTACAAGCATTGGGACAATACAATCACGCACAAGCATCTTGCAGACTGGTCGCGTGTTACAGCCGGTAATCGCGCCTGAGAGGGTGACGAGCGCATCTACAAGGCCGGGCTTGTTAAGGACTGCAAGCCACAGTAGCTTAACTTCGTCAAATGCGATATTATAATAACTTTCCTCCCAGTCTTGAGGGAGGGTTCCCTTGTATGCCTGGAAAATATACGCTCCGGACATAAGGGTGTCATCCTGGGACTTTGATCGAATTTTTAGATCATTTAGGGCATCTGGATCTGCGAGCAGCGCCAATAGGAACGCCGCCTTGGCGGAGGAATCGATGCCAGATCCGCCTGCGTCGCTTCCAGTTATTGTTATGTCACTCATCATCGCAACCTTTCTGTGTCAGATTGAATCAATTCTTCGGCTCGTCGTTGGGCCAGCTGATCGGTCAAAACTGTGGTCTTATTTCCACGCACCGCACGATAACGACCAACGGATTTGCGAGCAGCCTCAATACTTCCCGCCTCTGCGGCAACACAAGCGTGCTGCAAAGTACTATCCATCCAGAGGCCTGGCGCTTCCTGATCCAGGTAACGGCAGATTCTGCCGGGCCGGCTCAGCATCGAATCGTAAAGAGCCATACTTCGCCCCCAACGGCCGGCCTTTGCATAAGCGCGCGCCAGCGGCTCTTTGTGATGTGCGGGCGGTTCGTGGGCGGCCGCGGCCTCGAAACTGCTGTAGGCCCGCTCGAAGGCTCCACGTGCCAATGCAATTTCCCCAGCCAGACGATGCGGAGCAACCGCGTTGATCTGGAATCTGTGTGCGGGGTTGAAAGTGCCTTTCAGCCGTTCAGCCTCGGAAATGTGGCCGAGTCGGGCGTACAGGAGTCCTGCGTTGAAGCGCGTGTCGGCGGAATCCGATCGGGCGAGCGCGGCCTGGAGCGTGAGAACGGCATCGCCGGAACGCCCAGCGGATTGTTCGATCCAGGCTTTGCAGAGCATTCGCGCGGCTATATCAGATACCCCGACGGCTCCTTGATCGCGCTTCAAGCTCTCGTCCAGAACCAGGATGGCCTCTTCGAGGCGGCCAAGTTCGGTATAGAAGCTTGCCAACAGGATAGGCGCTACGGCCAAACGTTGTGCTGCCTCGGACCGGTAAAGTTCCAGGTATAGCCGCTCCGCCGCCGGGATGTCTCCCCGGAGAAGAGCGCATGGCGCTTCATACAACTTAGCCCATTCCGGCTGCTTCAGCTTCCTGAGCGTCTGGGCTGCAGACATGGCCGAGCCGAAATCACTATTGGCAAGATAGGTAGCGCAGAGCTGAGCGTGAATCCGCCAGGTATTGGGGCGCAGCCGGTCAGCGGTCTTCAGTTCCTCTGCGGCCTCCTTGCTGGAGTCGAAGTGATCCAGGACGCTGCCATGCCGCCAATGGGCATACCAGTCGTTTGGAAATCGAACCACATAGGCACGATAAATGCGTTCGCACTCGGCATATTGCGTGGAATCTCCAGCCAGCATTGCTTTGATGCGGAAATCCTCGCGCTCAGAAAGCCTGCGCCGCCCGAGAATGCCCACCGCCTTCGCCCACCACTGTTCACCTTCATCATAGTTGCCTTGACCCAGGCGGATGTCTCCAATTCGCATGTATGCCAAAGTGAACTCTGGATCAAATTGCACGGCCTGCTTCAGAATCCCAATCGCGTCCTCTCCTCTGTCTGCCATCTTGAGGCTCTCCGCCACGCCGAAGAGCTTGAGCGCTTGCCAGGAACTGGTTGTGACATCCTCCGGTGCGCGCTCCCGTTCGGCAATGCTATCCGCGCCTTCACCACACTCGGAGCGGATCCAATTGCCCGCGTCCCGGATCACCCCGAACAATTCCCGTTTCCCCGACGCATTCCAGCGCGTGTCGCGTTTCGATTCAACAGCATTCGGGTCTTCGCCGAGCTTCTCCACCCGAAGCATGAGCGCAAACTCATCTCCAATCCGGGACAGGTTTCCGAATACGATGATATGGGCACCGTTGCGCAGCGCTAGTTCCCGCGCAACATCGGGATGAGAAGATTCTGATTTGGTCCGGTCCATCCGCTCAATGGAACTGTTGATCTCGTCGGCCCCCAGGAGATTGAAGAACCCGGACTGTGAAACGAACTGATGCAGCGCGGTTCCGAATCCATCGAGTTCTGCGTCGCCCGTTAGGTTCTCTATTGGGCTGATCAGGAGGGCCTCGCCGGGGTTGGTGCGAAACGGACTTCCCTGCCATTTTGAACGCCAAACTGTGATCCCGGCGAGCGCCGACGTGACCGCGGCAGCTGTGAGGATCGCGGTTCGGCGGGTCAGCAGACGTCCCGCCTCGAAACGATTCTCACCGGAGAGCAGGTCTCGAAGAGGTCGCGCGAGCTCAGCCACACTGGAAAATCGGTCCGTAGGATCAAGAGCCGTTGCGCGCCGGACCAGTGATACGAACGCCGCGGGCAGCTCAGGCCGAAGCTCCGCCAGATCCTGAACGAGCTGCAGCCGTTGGGCGTTCCGCAGTTCGTCGATGTTGTCAGCTTCAATCGGGAAACGGCCAGATACCAGATGGAAGAGCAGAACGCCGACGGAATAGACCTCCGAGCGCACACTCGCGCGCTCCCCGTCGAAGAGCTCTGGGGCCATATAGAAGGGTGTGCCGGCAAGTTCGGCCTGTCCCTTGAAGTCCGCCTTCTTCCTGTCCTCGCCGAGGCCGAAGTCGATCAGGACAATACGTCCGCCACTTTCTCTCATCAGGTTCTGAGCCTTAATGTCACGATGCAACAGGCCCACAGCGTGAACCGTCGCCAATGCGTGACATAGGTCAGTTCCAATAACTGCGGCTTCCCTGGAACTCATCGGTCCTTGTGAGGCAAGCAGTTCGGCCAGCGACTGCCCCTTGATGAGCTCCATCCAAAGTCCGACACGACCGTCTTGAATAGCCGCGCCGTAGACTGTGGCGATGTTCTGATGCCGCAGTCGCGCCAACATACGGCCCTCCTCTACGACTTCTGAGCTGAGCGTGTTGTCAACTGTCGGGTAGAGCTTCAACGCCACTTCCCGGGCTAGCGCTGGATCCCATGCGCGATATACTTGCCCAAAAGCGCCCTGCGCGATTTGCTCCCGAATGACGAAATTGCCCCATTTACCCAGGGCTTCCACCTCGACGGCCGCAGCCGGATCACGACAGACCGGGCTGTCCACTGCGGTCTCTGTGCGAGTGCCGATGCGCAGTGTTAACCTTCGAAATGTCTGAATCAGGGAGATCATGCAGCCCGAGGTTTGATGAGTATAACTCAAAGCGGTTGGTTTTCAACCTAATCTTTTGTAGGAATCAATCTAGATGAACGACAGACTGGTTGGAATTCAGGGCCCCATGAAGGGAATCGTGGTGCCGCTGCCGATCCCGCTCGTGCAACTCGGCAGAGATGGGTCGAACCACATCAAATTGGAAGATCTGCTCGTCTCGCGTCAGCACTGCCTTTTGCGCTTCCAGGATTCGATCTGGATTGTCGAAGATCTGAGCAGTGCAAATGGAACTTTCGTCAATGGCGAAAGGATAATGGCGAGAGCACTTGTCGCTGGCGACCACCTATCGATCGGAGATAGTGCGTTTCTATTTCTGGGGGGGGAAACCGAGGGGCCCGACCGGGTATCAATCGACGAAGAAGGACAGGACCTGCTCGCCACCATCCGTCTCCCGGTCGCGGAAACGGGCGGCAGGTCGACAGCGACGCCGCTTATCACGGCTGAGCAGAGTGTCCAATTGCTGACCAGAATTGGCCTTTCCCTGAATTCGTGGCGGAGCCTCAACGGGCTGCAGCGGCAATTGCTGGAATCAATCATGTCCTTACTGCCGCCTGAACGCGCGGCGATTCTGCTTCTTGACCCGGGCACTGAGACCCCTGTCGCCAGCTATGGCTGGGAACGTGGCATAGGGGGGACTGAGCCCGCTGACATTCGCGTAAGTCGTACGTTGATCCGCATGGTGATGGATGACAAATGCGCCTTCGCCGGTGCTCCGGGTTCAGATCCACGACTCGATGGCGCGGCAAGCATTCGCTCCACGCGCATAGCCTCCATCGCTGCCGCGCCGCTGCTCATCGCGGGACGCCCGCTCGGCTTGATCTACCTGGAGACTTCCGACCCTTCCTGCCTATTCGGCCAAGCAGAGGTGACCCTGCTGGCGGCGATCGCGGGCATGGCCTCGCAACCCCTGGAGAGTGCGCTCCGGATTGAACGGCTCGATAGTGAAGTTCGTCGGCTGCGTTCCGATCTTGGGCAGACCTTGAACATGACTGGCGACAGCCCGAAGATGCGGAAGATCTATGACTCAATCCTGAGAGCTGCGCCATCCGATGCGACAGTGCTGCTGTTGGGGGAGAGCGGCACGGGCAAGGAACTGGCTGCACGGGCGATCCATGCGAACAGCCCGCGCCGGAAGGAGGCCTGGGTGGCCGTCAATTGCGCCGCCATTGCCGAGAACTTACTGGAAAGTGAACTATTTGGCCACGAACGTGGTGCTTTCACGGGCGCGATCTCGCAGAAACGCGGGAAACTGGAGCTTGCGGACGGTGGAACGCTGTTCCTAGACGAAATCGGCGAACTGCCGGCTCCCTCGCAGTCCAAACTCCTTCGTGCGCTGCAGGAAAAGGAGCTCGAGAGAGTCGGAGGGTCGAGGCCAATCAAAGTCGATTTTCGTTTGGTGGCCGCTACCAATCGCGATCTCGCAGAACTCGTAGAACAGGGAAAGTTCCGTGATGACCTGTATTACCGACTGAATGTGGTGGCGCTGCGAATGCCTGCGCTCCGCGACAGGGAGAAGGATATTCTGGTTCTGGCCGATCTCTTTCTCGAGCGCTTCGCCCGCAAGGCGGGGCGTCTCATCAGAGGCTTCTCATCCGCCGCGCGCGCCGCTCTCCTTCAGTACACATGGCCGGGCAATGTCCGTGAACTCCAGAACACGGTTGAGCGCGCGGTCGTGCTCGGACAGAGCGACTGGATCGAGTTCGAAGATCTGCCGGACGAGATTGCCGGCGTGATACCGGCCGGGATCATGGCCGCCACCGGTTACCACTCCGGCGTCTTGCAGTCAAAACGGCAGCTACTCACAAGTGCCATGGAAGCTGCTTCAGGAAACTACACGCAGGCAGCGGCTCGACTCGGCATCAACGTGAAGTACCTACACCGCCTGCTTCGTGCATACGGGCTGAAGGCAAACCGAGAGTAATAGGGGCCGTCACGCGAAGGAAAAGTTACCCCCGACCTGCACGGAGATTGGCCGCTTCGATGCAGTGCGGATGAGGGGCGGCCGGTTTCACGGTCCCCGGGAAGCACTGCGGTTCAATGCCGAAACCCGATAGGCAACTGACCTATGTCATAATTCAGGACTCTTGGGCCTCACAAGCCTAGTAGACCTCACGCAGGCCGCGCTTGATCTTTCGGCGAAACCGCATATGCACGATCCAGCATCAGTCCCGTCCCATGCTCGTCAATGACCGCCGGACACATCGGCCACATCGCTCGAACAATTCCGAGCCAGCCCTCCAACTTCTCCCTGAACTTGCGCGGCCGCGCGTATTCGGCACTCCCCAACTGGCTCGCCAGACCGAAGCGCCCGAAAAGAGGTATCCATTCTTGCCGCGTTGCCGTAAAGCAGCGATAGGAAAGCCACATGAACAGGTCCAGAGCCGCCGGACAGGAAGACAGAGCTTTGGCTGCGTCTAGATCTGTGGGAATCGGGTGGTCCAGAATCTCTCGATAGAACTGATCGCTCAGCAGGATCACGTTCTGGCAGTCCCCAGGCAGCAGCTGCTCATTGGAGTACCTCGAGTACCAGATCCTCGCCTCAGTCATGAAGTTGAACCGGGCGCAGTGGACGACGGCTGTACGTTCAAGTTGCGTGTCTGTGCCGAAGAAGATCGTTGCACCAAAGATCCTCTGGAATGAGGCAATTAGCCGGCGGTACTGTGAGCCCCCTTGCTGAAGCCCGAAGGCGTCAAGCATCTGCGCTGCGCTACTGAATTGGATCCGTGGTGACTTTTGTCGAATCGCGAGGGTCGCCAAGAAGATGGGAATCAGTCGGTCCTGCCCCCAGGGCAATCCATAGCTCGGATGCCCGGTCACCTGGAGGACGAACCGTCCATTGCGGCGCTCATGGAGGAGGCACCCCGTGGGAGGGCGCTTCACCGGCAGCCCACAGAGAACAAAGGGGCGCGACGAGAATCCGAGATTCTGAGTCTCGGTCTCCCGTCGTTCTCGAACCAACTGGATGGACTCTACCTGCCGGAGCCGTCGCTTGGAGACAAGTAGTTCGGGATATCCCAGCCGCAGAGCTTCCCCAACCCGCTCGAACCCACCGTCTCTTGGACTGTTCGGACCGCGCGAGCTCCGGTCGCGCATCGAGTGAAGTTCCACGCCTGGACCCTCAATACCCAGGACGAGTTCCATCGGAACGATCTGACCGACCTCGCTGTGTCAGAACTGCGCCAAAACTCGACCTGTTGATTCCACTTGGGTTGTCTCGAGCGAAGAAGCAGATTCCCCAAGTTATTGTAAATATTGAGATTCAGACGTATGTCAAGGAGCCATTGGAAGGGGCGCTGATCCCTTACAAGCAGGAAGTCGGGGGTTCAAGTCCCTCACCGCCCACCACCCCGCCAGATTCGATGTGCCCTCAGCCCGGTGGGCATCACGGCGATGGCTACCGGCCAGCCCCGATGTACTTCCGGAGAAACACCGTTGCCTGCGGATTGTCGTTGTAGCGCTCGCAGGCGACGTAGCCCCGTTTCCGGTATAGGGCGATGGCCGCCTTGAGGTCGTCATAGCTGTCCAGGTAGATCCATTGCAGGCCCTGGCTACGGGCAAACTCCTCCTGCGCATCCAACAGCTTTTCGGCGATGTGGCGTCCGCGCGCCGAAGGCCGCACGTAAAGCCGTTTGCATTCGACGGCGGAGGCAATGGAAGGCAGACTCTTCAGCGCTACACAGCCGACCGCCTCGCCTTCGAGATACGCCAGCCAGAGGCCCGACGAGGCGCCATGGATCATCTTCTCAATGCTCCGTGGAGTGTCGCGCCGCACCACATGGACGGCTTCGTAATACTCGTGCAGCAGGCCGATCGCATCCTCACTGGACTCCGTCAGCCGTACCACCTGCACGGGCTCTTCGTCGCTCTGGCTGAGAAGCGAGCGAACCTTGGACAACGACTGCACCAGCAGTCCGCGCTCTTCGGCGCCGAGGCCCGCGAGCAGGTCGCTGATCTGGAGCGAGGATTGTTCATTGAGCCGGGCCACCGCCGCCTCACCCGCTGCTGCCAGCGTGAGCAGCTTCTCGCGCCCATCTTCCCTGGACGCCGTTTGACGGATCAGCTTCCGCTTCGTCAGCAGCGCGAGCAAGCGGCTGAGGTAGCCGGCATCGAGCCCCAGCCTGCCACGCAACGTCGCGGCGGTAGTCCGCGGAGTGGTCCCGATCTCGTAAAGGATCCGGGCCTCCGTCAGCGAAAACTCTCCGTCCAGGTGCCGTTTCCGCAGCAACCCCAATCGCGCCGTATAGAAACGATTGAAGTCGCGGACCACGGCAATCTGGTCTGCCTGCGTGCTCGATATAGCGCCGTTGGCCATCGACAACAGGCTACCTGAAAGTAGTTGCTTTTGGCAATGACTTTGCCCGCGAGACTCTCCGCGCCTTCACCGCACCAGATCCAGGATCATCAAAAACGTGTCGGCGAATCCGTTCCGCACCGGCTGCGCCGCGCCCGGTGTCGTGGCCATCTCGGGCGAGTTGGTGTCACCGACAATACACACCTTGCCACTGGTGGAGATCGCCGCCGCCGTGGCGCTGTCCTCGTTCGGTCCGCCCAGATAGGACGCGGAGACCACGGCTCCATCCGGATCCAGTTGCAGGTAGTAGCCGATGGAATAGAGGCCGGACGCCGCGCCAGGCAGGGCGTCCACGGTCCGGGGAAAGTCGGCCGAGTAGGTGGCGCCGGTCAGCACCGCGCGCCCCGCCGCATCCACAGCCAGGCCCAACCCGCTTTCAAAGTCCTGCCCGCCCACCAGCCGTGAATAAAGCAGTCGCGATCCGTCGGCGCTGAACTTCGCCACAAAGGCATCGCCCCGGCCGCCGCCATACGCATTCACTGCCCCATTCAAATCGCTCGAATTCGTGGAACCCGCGATGTAGATATTGCCACTCCCATCCAAGGCGATCCGGTTGGCGGTGTCGGCGCTGGCGCCGCCGAAGTAAGTGGAGAACAACTGAGTACTTCCGTCAGCGCTCACCTTGGTGAGGAAGGCGTCGGTGGCGGCACCGCTCAGGGCAAACCAGACGCCGGGTTGGTTGGGTGCGAACTCCAGCCCGAAGACATTGGAATTCAGCGGCTGGGAGGCCACCGCTTCAAAACTCCTGCCATCGTCCGTACTGCGAAGCAGCCCTTGCGAACCCGCCTGGTAAAGGGTCCTGCGATCCACCGGATCGAAGAACAATCTCGAACTCAGGGCATAGCCGATCTGTGTCCAGTTCACTCCGCCATCCACGCTCTTCAGCAGGAAAGAGGCATAAGCCCCGTACAGCACACCATTGCCGTCAGGGTGGACCACCAGCCCGGCGATCGGGACTGCACGGTTCACTGAGGACCACGTTACGCCGAAGTTCTGGCTGCGCCAAACTCCGTGGTTGTTCGTCGAATACAATGTGCCGGGGTTGCCCCGATCGATCACCGGAGCGGAGAAGTTGTTTTCGCCAACGATCGTCGTCATCCCCCACGTGTCGCCGCCGTCCGCGCTGAAGTAGAAGCCCGCGCTGCCCCCTGCTGAGCACCTCCGGGCATCCGCCGGGTCGCACACCATGTCTCCGAAGTTCGTCACCTGAGACGTCCAACTCAGGCCACCGTCCCTGCTGCTCAGCTGGGTATACCGGAACACTACGGAAGTAAATGCAAAGACCACCATATGGCTTGAGTCGCTGGGATCCAGCACAACCTTCGCAATATTCTCTCCGCTATAGAAAAGGGACCACGAGCCGCCGCCATCGGTGCTGCGGAACAGCCCCCTGGTCCCGGCAGCATAGACCACTGCGGCATTCCGCGGATCAAAAGTCACGCTCGCCACACGCATGTCCTCCAGTCCGGGCCCGGGCAGCGCCCAGTGCGCTCCGGCGTCCGAGGTGAGAAACAGGGTCCGCCCGGCATTCGATCTCTGGGCGCCGCCGTCGCGCGGCTCGAGGTCATTGGTGCTGCCCGTGACATACACATTCCCGTCCCGGTCCGTCGTCAAGGCATTGACCTGATCGGTCAGCCTCGACATGGAAGTGACGAAGACAAAACGTGAGCCCGCCGGATTCAGCTTCACCAGGAAACCGCTGCCCGTACCCAAGGCCGCCATCGCGCCGGTTGTCACGCGAAGCTGAACGGCCGAAGTCTTGCCGGCCACCAATGCGTAGCCCGCCGCGTCCACGGCGATCGCGTTGCCGCTGTCTGAGGCAACCCCGCGGGCCAACAGCGTCGAGTAGAGTATCGAGTTGCCCGCGGCATTCAGCTTCGTGACGAAGACCCCGGCTGCCGCGCCGGCGGCAGTCCCCAATGTTGTGACAATCGCGCCTTCCGTCGTGGGAAAATCCCGCGAAATCGTGCTCCCCGTGATGTACGCATTGCCATACCGGTCCACAGCGATCGCGTTGGCCTTGTCATCGGAGGCGCCGCCCAGAAACGTGCAGTACACCAGCCGGCCATTCGCATCGAACTTGGCGACAAACGCGTCCGTGCTGTAACCGCTATAGCCCAGCGAACCCTGATAGGCGTCTTCCGTTACCGGAAAGTCGGCCGACATGGTGTAGCCGGTCATGTAGATGTTCCCCTGGTCATCGGTCACCACGGCCGACGCGTGCTCGTTCGACCCGCCACCGAGGAAGGTGGAGTAACTCAGGGAGGCCGCCCGGATCCGGTCCCGGTTCCTCAATCTCAGCGTCTCTCCGCGCCGCCATTGCGCCGGATCTTTTCCCAGGAAGTAATGGAACTGCGCCTCCTGCTGGCCCGGCAGCATACCCGCCGCCATCGTGGCCGCCAGCCAGGCCGCCCCCAGAACGCTCGACGTCTTCATTGCGCCACCACCGAAATCAGACAACGGTTGCCGGCCACACCGCCCACCGTCAACACCATCGGGTACTCGCTGGAAACCAGCATCGGAATCCGGATCTCCGCCTGCCCCACGCCCACCTGCCCGGGAGCCGCGCCCAGGTACACCACCGCTCCATCCTTCTTGCCGATCCTCACACTGGACGGCAACACAGCCCGTGCTTTGCCCGCCGCCGCCTCACCCGTCACCGGACCATTCTCCAGCGGCCCCACACCCGTCAGAGACACCGTCACAACCGACCCTGCCGCCGCGGGATGTTCCGGCCCATTCACGCTGCCGTCCTCGTTCGTCGCCACCGCGCGCGCCGTCTCCAGATCCACCCGGACGTTCGGCGCCGCTTTCAGGATCCGCAACGCCGCCGGCAGGCTGTCGCCCTCCGCAGTGCGCACTACGATTTCGACCACCGTGTCCGCCGGCGTCTCGTACGGCACCTGGAACTCGATCCTCTCCGGACCCACCTTCAGCAGCGGAGCCGGCCGCCCATCTATCAGCACACGGGTTCCCAACAGTTCCAGCGGCAGTGGTGTACCGGCCGCCTCGGCCGTACCGGACGCCAGATGCGATCCGGAAAGCCATTGCACTGAGCCCGGCACCGCTCGCCCTGTCCGCTGCGTAAATGGATCCACCAGACCGCCGGTGGCCACCTGGGGCCGCACCAGGCTCTCTCCGAATCGAATGATCTTGAACTCGAGGTCCTCCGCGGACGTGGCCTGGCCCTGTTCGAAGGTCCGTGTCAAGCTGGCCAACAGCACCTGATCCGCCGCATCCACGGCAAGAGCCGATGCAAAGTTCTCGAAGTACCCGCGGTAGTCCATCGCTGGTTCCGATCCGTCGATACGCGCCAGGAATGTCCCGGCGATGCTCCCGGCCAGTCCGGGCTCTCCGCGTGGCTTTGCACTATCCGCGCTGAAAGGGAACTCCGCTGATCGCGCCGTGCCCATCGCGTAGATCGTGCCTTGCCAGTCCATCGTGACACCCAGGCCGTCCTCCTGCAGCGTCCCACCCAGATACGTGCCGAACCGCAGAGTCTGGCCTGAGCTGTCAAACTGCGCCACGAACGCATCCGGAGCCGCGCCCGCACCAAGGTCAGCGCCCGCCTCGCTCCACGCAGAAAGAGCACCGCCGAAAATTCTCTGCGGCCCGGATTCGGTCGTAGGCAGGTTCGTCGAGTTTGTCGAGCCAACCATCGTCACGTTCCCATCCACATCCACGGCCAGCGACCGGCCCACATCGAACCCGGTCCCTCCGAAATAGGTGGAATAAACCCAAGCCGAGCCGTCAGAGTTGATCTTGGTCAGAAACGCATCCCATGCGGGCGGCGCCGATACATACACACGGGACGAAGTGCCTGCGTCCATTTGCAGCGACCGTATCTTGCCGGACAGCACAAGGCTCGAAGTGGCCGCGCCCCCCTCGAACCGGATCCGGTAGAGGCCCTGCGAGGTGATCTGGTACGCCGTATGAGGATCCCCTGAGTCGATGGCGGAAACCCCGGCATTCAGCGCCAGTGTCCAGTTCTTCCCGCCGTCCTCACTGAGGTAAGTCGACGCGCCGGACGCGTAAAGGATCGATGGATTTCCGGCCGCAACCAGCAGCTTTGAACCCGCGATGCGCGCATCCTTGCCAACCTCAGCCCAGGTCGTACCGCTATCTGCGCTCTTGAGCAAAGTGTCGCCGCCAAGCACGTACAAACCCTGCTCGTTCACCGCATCCACCGCCACCTGATTCACGCCATGCCCCAGGGCATTCAGGGCGGACCACGTATCTCCGGCGTCCCGGCTGCGCCACAGCGTACCCAGCGCCAGGAAGTAAAGAGTAGAGCCCTGCCGGCCGGCTGTCAGGCTCACGTCCGCACTCGAGTTCGGCAGCCGGATCGGCTGCCAGTTCGCGCCGCCGTTCGTGGTTCTGTAGAGTGTGCCCGCGGCAACCAGATAGAGGATGGAATCGTCCTTGGTGTCGAAGAGAACGGCCGCCGGCTGGACCGGAATGGGCGCATACGGAAACCAGGCCGCACCGCCATCCACCGTCTTATACAACCGGTAGATTCCGTCGCCGGGATCCTGGAGAACCGCCAGCACCACACCCGCCGCGTTAGGGTGAGCTACCAGGAGCGACGGTGCCACCGGCAAGCCGCTCTCCGCTCTCCGCCAGTTGGCAGCGGCATCCTCGCTTCGCATCAACACCCCGCCGCCAGGTTCCCACTGCCGGGCCTGCGCCACGGGAAAGTCAGGCGACTTGGTCCAGCCTGTCACGTAAGCTTGCCCGGCTTTGTCGACGGCAATGGCCTGGATCGCGTCATCGGCACTTCCGCCGAGATACGTCAGGTACTCGAACTGCTGACCGTCCGCTTTCAGCTTCCCGGCAAATCCATCCGACCCCAGGGTCGCCCCATTCCCGGATCGCGCTTGCGCCGCACCCGGCGTCACAGCCAGTCGCGGCGAGGTGGTAGAGCCGGCCACATACGCGGCCCCTGTTTCGTCCAACGCGATGGCGGTGGGCGTCATTTCCGGAAGACAGGACGCATACTCCGCCGAATCCCCGCGCCGGCCCAACTTCACCACGAATCCGTTCGGCTCCGGGCCGCAGCCGGCATAGCCCGGCGCGGATCGATCCTGGAGCCTGCCCGTCACGTACGCGTGTCCGGCCGCATCCACAGCCATCCCGTCTATGCGCCCGCTCACGTAGGTGGAATACAGCATCACATCCCCGCCCGGGTTCAGCTTGGTGACGAAGCCGGTGAGTCGAAAACCGGAAACCGTCTGGTAGGCTCCGGGCGTCAGCGGGAATGAGCTCGAGCTCGTGTTCCCTGAAAGATACGCATTCCCCTGCGCATCCCGCCCCACAGCCACGGGCGTCGCGCCCGACGTGCCGAACGACGCCGTGAAGGTCACCACGGGGTCGATGACCAGCTTCCGGCGCGCATCATAGTCACTCACCGCAAATGCATACTCGTGGTTGGCCACACGCCGGTACTCCGCCTTCACCGGCCTTCTCGCTCCGCCATATTCCTGGTAGACCACCGGACGGTGCTGGACCATCTCGCCGTGCTCTGTCCCGATCAGCAGGTCGCCTGATTTGGACACCCGCGTCGACGAAGCCCCATCAACCCGAATCCGCAGTTGTTTCGGATCCGCCCCGGGCTGCAGCACCAGATCGTACTCGACGTTTCGCTGGTTTCCGTAGTATTCGAGATCGATGCCCGGATACACGTCGCGATAACGGACGCGTTGCCAGGTGGGCACATTCGTGCGCCACTTCGCTCGATCCACCCCCAACAGGTAGTTCACTTTGCCGGGCAGAGGCTGCAGCGCTTCAGGCCGTGCCGTCCGCCGGGCGCCTGCAAACTGGATGCGAACGGGCTCCTTCACCCCTGAATTGATCTCCAGCTCCCAACCGGAAACCCGAATCACCTGTTCACCCGCGCGCGTGACGAATCCGGAGGCTCCGCCCACCTGGTGGGGCTCAGGCTCAAACGCTAACGGCAAGAGGGAAGAGCGGGACGAACCCTTCGACCCCGGCTCAGCGGCAACCGGGAATCCGCACACCAGTACGCACAACACTATCGAGCAGCATGACCCAATTCGCATTCTGTTCCATAGTAATTGGAACAAAGCGGCAAAAAACCGCTTCCATCCGGTTCAGGAGGGCTCAGGCAAACCGCCCTCAATGTTGGTTCGCTAACTGTCCTGGCTCGCGGTCTGACGCCAAACAGAAGCCTCACGGCGCTGTCTCACGTAAGACTCGCTACAAATGCAGCGCCAAATGGCCGGCCAGCCCACACTGGGCTTCCCCACAAGAAACAGGGCTCCCTCTGGGACGGGAGCCCTGTCCGCCGGCCTATATCACCGGCGCTCGCACGTAGGTATCAGGCTGCTTACTTCGAGAAGCTGAACATACCCGGCTTCAGCACCATCATGAATCCAGCCGTGATCATCGTCTGATGCTTCGACGCCCCGGGGATCTGCCCCACCTGGAAGAACGGTTGATCCGACCAGTCCCTGCGGTACTCGATCCTCGCGATAAAGCTCTCGTTGAACTTCCATTCCCCAGTGCCAGTGAACTCCTTGAACGCCTGCGGAGTGCCCGTCCAGAAACCGTCCTTGTCGCTGTAATACTCAATGCGAGGCGACACAGCGAGGTGCTTCGTCAGTGCAAACCGCGCGGCCGACGCCATGCCCCAGAACGTGCCCGAACCGCCACCTGCGTACTTGCTGTTGCCGATGTCCAGGTTGTAGTAGGCCGAAATCTTGTCCGTCGCCGTCACCGTCACGGCCAGATCGTAGAAATTCCGCCAACCCTTGTTCGTGTTGTTGTTCTCCGGCCCGGTGTAGTAGTTGTTGGCAACTACCACCTTCTTGAGGGTATTTAGGCTGGTAAAGCCGTACGTCTTGCCCGAGTTGTTATCGCGCATCAGGTTCCAGCCAGTCACGGCCTGTCCGCCCACCGACCACGTCGGTGTCACCGGCACCGTCACCCGAAGGCCCGTGTGATAGTAGGGGCCGAACGCGAACAGCAGCGAACGCGAATAATTCCAATTCAGGTGACTCTCCGTCACCTCAGCGCCTGCCGAAGTAACGAACTTTCCGAAGTCCACCGTGACGCCTTTCCAGCCCTTCGGCTTCAAGGTGACATAGGCATTCAGCAGGTGCCGGGACCAGTCAGTGTGCTTTGGCTCGCTCAGGTAGAACGAATCGTACGTCCGCCCGTCGCCGACATCCACACGGAATCCGATCGGATTCGCATCATAACTGAAAGATGCTGTCGCGCTGTTCAAGCTGAACTTGTTCGCAGTGATGTTCAACGCCTGAACCTGCGAGAAGCGCGAGGAGGGGTTGTTCTCATTCTGGTTGTAGTAAACGTCCACATAACCGCTTGCGCTGAACCCCTTGTAGGTCCACGCCGTGGGCGGTGGTGCATCCGCCGGCGCCGCTGCCGGAGGCGTTGTCGGGGCTTGAGCGCCTTGGTCTTGAGCGAAGGCATAGGTGCTCAGGCAGAGAGTCAGTGAGCAGAGAATTCCGTAGTTACGCATGGCTATGTTGTTTCTTGATGTGCTTGCGGATCGATGCCACACCGGCATTCCTGACGAGGGAGATGAAGCCGTGCGCTGTCCCGGGTGCCACCGCGGCGGTAGGTCGTGGCCGCGCGAAAGACAGGAATCAACCGGGTTTTAGTGAGTATGTCGGCTTTCCACCCCTGTGACAAATCGAGACTTTTTATGAGAGCTATCAATGGTGTCGATTCATTCCTCTCATGAGGGACTCATGAACGAACCAACCTTCTCCATTCGCAGCAGCCCATCGTTTGACTTGTCCCGTCCACTGCAAAGCACCCTTTCATACTGTCCTGCAACGCGTTAGGAAGTCATCAGGAACTCCTATGGGACCCATAAGGAACTCGTGAAGGCTGACTCGAACTTCTGATTCCGTAACTTCCCGGAGCGAAATCTCCTCCTCAAACCACTACCTTCCAGAGCGGCCTCCGGGCCCCTCGGTCTTGGATGTTACAGATGAATCCGTTCACCGTTTCGCGCCTGCACGCCCGGCCCTTGGTGTCCGTGCTGGTGGCCAATCACAACTACGAGCGCTGGCTGGGCCGTGCCCTGGAGAGCTTGCTCGCGCAGACATATCCGCACTGGGAGGCCATCGTCTGCGACGACGGTTCCAGCGACGACTCACGGGCGATCATCGCCGCCTATGCAAGCCGGCATGCGCGCATTCGGCTCGTCACCCAGGCCAATGCGGGTATGGCATCGGCCTTAAACACAGCATTCGGCGGCGTGCGCGGCGAGCTCGTCGCACTGTTGGACTCCGATGACGAGTGGCTGCCTGGCCGTCTGCAAGCCGTCGTCGACCGCTTCTATGTCACTCAGCAGGTGGGGATGGTTACCCACCTGGTTCGCGCCGTCCATGCCGGCGGACAATTGCTGAAGCCTATCCACCCGCGGCGTCTCGATTCCGGCTGGCTTGCACCCTCGATCCTGTCCGGCCGCGAACCTGGCCTGCCGCCCTGTTCGGGCCTCACCTTCCATGCTGAAGTGGCGCGCCGCATCTTCCCCCTGCCTGTCCACTTCCGGCGCTGCGCCGACAAGATTGCCCAGGACCGCGCCGCCCTGCTGGCGCCCGTGTCCGCTATCCACTGGCCGCTTTCGCTCTACCGTATTCATGGCGCCAACCTGACCGGCCTCAGCGGCCCCTGCACGCTGGCCGCCCTGGAGAGCAACTTCGAGTTCCTCGAACAGCTCTGGGCCGATCGCCGTGCCTTTGTCCTGGCGCAGCATGGCTTCCTGCCGGATAGTGCGCCCTGGCGCGACATTGAGTCCGCCCATCTCCAATTGGCCCACCGGCTCTTCACCCGGGAACCCGGTGCGGCGGATTACCTCTCCGCCTTGCCTTCGTCAGTACAGCGTCAGGCCTGGCGGCTGCTGCTCGCCCTGCCGGCGCCTGCCGCGCAAGCAGCCCTGCGCTTGTGGTGGTCGGAAAACGCCGTTAAACGCGTCTTCCGCAACTCCTGGGATCTGCTCCGTCAACCCGCCTAAAACGCAATGCGGCCCATAGCCATCGCCCAAGTCGTCGGCTGCATGCGCCGCGCCGGCATAGAAACCTGGCTCATGAATGTCGTGCGCCGCCTGGACCCGCGCCGCTTCGAGTTCACCTTCTGCGTCCATGCCGAACACGAGGCCGACTACGATCGTGAACTGCTGGACCGCGGCTGCCGGATGGTGCGCATCGGCTGCTCGAAGCTTTCGCCGGCCTATCCGCTCGCCTTGGCGCGCTGTCTTCAGCAGGCCGGCCCGTTCGACGTGATCCATAGCCACGAACATCAGATCAGCGGGGTCATCCTCGCCGTCGCCCGCTCACTGGGCATTCCGGCGCGCATCGCGCATTGCCACAACGACACCTCCGGCAACGACAGCCTCCCCAACCTGCCACGCTTCACATACCGCGCCGTGATGCGCCGCCTCATTCGCCTCCACGCCACGCGCGGACTGTCCTGCAGCGAGCTCGCCGCGCCCTCTCTCTTCGGCCCCGCCTGGCGCCGCGACTCGCGCTTCCAGATCCTGCCCTACGGTTTCGACTTCGATCGTTTCGACTGCGCCCGTTCAAACCCCTCCCTGCGCGCGGAGCTGGGTATTCCTTCCGATCGATGGGTCATCGGCCATGTGGGCAGGATGGAGCCCCAGAAAAACCACAGCTTCCTGCTCCAGATCGCGGCCAGCTTGAGAGACCTCGACCCTCGCTGCCACTTCCTCTTTGTGGGCGACGGGAAACTGCGCACGGCTGTCGAATCCGCGATCGCCAGGTATGGCCTGGCGAACCGGACCACTATCTTACGCAGCCGGCCCGATGTGCCCGAACTTCTCACCAACGTCATGGACTGCTTTCTCTTCCCATCCCTGCACGAAGGGCTACCGCTGGCACTCATCGAAGCGCAGGCCGCCGGCTTGCCCTGCGTTTTCTCCGGCACGATCACACGCGAAGCCAACTTATTCCCCCACTCGAACGAGGTGCTATCCCTGGACCGTACTCCGGCGGAGTGGGCCGCCCGGATCCTGCAACTGCGTGAGTTCGTCGTCGCAGAAGGCCCCGCACAGCGCGTGGCCAGCTTGAAGAAGACGCCGCTGGCCATCGAGCAGAGCGTCCGCCACCTCGAATTGCTCTACGGAGTTCCTCATGCCGCCGCTCAATGAGCCGCTGAACATCCTCCACATCACGGCCCGTGCCGATACCGGCGGCGGCCCGGAAGTGATTCGGCAGTTGATCGCCGGCAGCCCACCGGATCTTCGTCACTACGTCGCCTGCCCGGCGGACCCGCCCTATTGGGACCGCTGGCGCACGTTGCTCGGCGCCGGGTCGCTGATCGCCATCCCCAGACGGAGCTTCCACCCCCAGGTCCTCACCAGTCTCGTTCGCTTCGCCGGGCAGGCGTCCATCCATCTGATCCATGCCCACGGCTTTGGCGGCGGCCTCTACGCCCGCCTGCTTGCTGTCTGGCTTGGCAGGCCATGCCTCCACACGTTCCATGGCTACTATCCGCGCGGCTGCTCGGGCCTGATCCACCGGGGCATCGAAAACCTGCTCGCTCCGTTCACCACAGCCGGGATCGCCGTTTCTGCATCTGAGGCCGCCCGTATTGGAATCGGAGTCCCGCTGCTCCGCGGCCGTCTCAGCGTTGTTCCCAATGGTGTACTGTGCCCGCAGGCTCCGCCCGCCCGCGCCACGGGTGGCCCGCTCCGCATCGTCGCCATCAACCGCCTGGAGCCGCAGAAGAACCCGCTGGCCCTGATCCGGGTGGCCGACCTTTGCGCCCGCCGCATGGGTCACGCCGGTTTTCAACTACGCATTGTGGGCGACGGCCCCCTGCGCCCCGCGGTCGAAGCCGAGATCCGCCGCCGGGGCCTGAACTCCGAAGTCCGGCTGCTGGGCACCTTGCCGGACTGCCGCCAGGAACTCTCCGTAGCCTCGCTCTTCCTCTCCACTGCCCGCTGGGAGGGAATGTCGCTCGCCTTGCTTGAGGCAATGGCCCACGGAGTCATCCCCGTCGTCTCGCGAGTGATGGGCAATGTCGATGTCGTAGAGGACGGAGTGAATGGGGTTCTATTCGCGCCAGGAGATCTGGCCGCCGCCGCCGAGTCGATCCGGCTCCTCGCGCAGGATGAATCCCGGCGGACCCGGCTTGCTCTTCAGGCGCATGCCGCCATCGCCCGCCGGTTCCCCGTCTCCGGCACCATCGGCGCTTATGCCGCGCTCTATCGGGAACTGACGGCGATCGAGCAGCCCGCGCGGCTGTCTGCTGAGGTCCACCCGTGAAGGTCGCCATCGTGCACGACTGGTCAGTCGGCTACGCCGGCTCGGAACGCGTAGTCGAGCAGCTCATCGCCCTATTCCCACAGGCGGACCTCCACTTTGTCGCCGACTTCATACCCGACGCACAGCGCGCCTTCCTCGCCGGAAAGACGCCCACCACGACATTCATCCAGAACCTGCCCTGGGCCCGCCGCCTGGTTCGCCACTATCTGCCGCTCATGCCTATGGCTGTGGAGACCATCGACCTCTCCGGCTATGACGTCATCCTTTCCAGCTCGCACGCCGTGGCGAAGGGCGTCCTGAGCGCCCCCGGTCAAATTCACATCTGCTACTGCCACACTCCGCTGCGCTACGCCTGGGACCTTCAGCACGAATACCTCCGCGAGGCCGGCCTCACCCACGGGATTCGTCGAGCGGCCGCCATCGGCATCCTGCACTACCTCCGCCTCTGGGACGTCCGCACGGCCCATGGAGTCGACCGCTTCGTCGCCAACTCCAACTTCATCGCCGGCCGCATCCGGCGTGTCTATAGCCGCGATTCCGTTGTTGTCTACCCCCCAGTGGATACGGAGTACTACACCCTCTCGGACGATAAGCGCAGTTATTACTTCACGGCTTCCCGCCTGGTCCCCTATAAGCGCATCGGCCTGCTGCTCGATGCCTTTCGTCAAATGCCCGGACGCCGCCTGCTGGTTGCTGGTGATGGTCCGGATCTGGACCGCTATCGCCGGGCTGCACCCACCAACGTGGAACTGTTGGGACCGGTGCCCCGGTCATCGCTGCGGCAGTTGATGCAACATGCCCGTGCGTTCGTGTTTGCGGCCGAAGAGGACTTTGGAATCGTCCTGGCCGAAGCGCAGGCGTGTGGAACACCGGCCATCTGTTACGGCCGCGGCGGAGCGCTCGATATCGTCGTCGACGAGCAAACAGGACTCTTCTTCCGCCAGCCGACGGCGGAGTCGCTCCGCGAAACCGTTGGCCGCTTTGAGGCTCGTACGGCCCGCTGGGATTCGCACCACATCCGCCGCAACGCCCTCCGCTTCAGCATCCAGTCCTTCCGGGACAACTTTCTCCAGGTGTTCCACTCGGCAACACACGCGCCGGAGGAGGAATGCGGCCCGCTGCAGGTGGGCTCATGAGCAGCACCATCCTCGCCTTCGACCGGCCGGCCGCCGCGCGGCGCCCCGATTCTCTCTGGGCCGCCGACTGCGCCATGATCCTGCTCGACATCGCAGCGATCCTGTCCGCGGCCAGCCTGGCCATCCTGCTCCGCTACTGGATCGCCGGCCCCTACGACTTAGGCTTCTACCTGAAGCTCATCCCCATGGCGCTGCTGCACCCGCTCTCACTTGGAATGGCCGGAATGTACCCTGCCCGCGGGCTCAATCCGGTCGCCGAACTGCGCGGCCTCTGCCAGGCGGCCACGTTCACGTTTCTGTGCCTGGCCGCGGCAACCTTCTTCCAGCGCGATGCGGTCTCGTACTCCCGCCTGGCCTTGCTGCTGGCCTGGATCCTCACCATGTTGGTCAGTCCCTTGCTGCGTCAGTTGGCGCGCTACCTGCTGGGTAAGGCGGGCTGCCTGGGCGCTCGCGCGGTGATCCTCGGCTCCGGTGATGCAGGCCGAAACCTGGCTGTCGCCCTCGCCAACCGGCCGTCTCTCGGCTTCAAGGTGGTAGCCGTGCTCGATGCGGCCCCAGGGGCCTCAACCGATGTTCCGTCGCAGATCACAGGCGGGCTGGAGTTGGCTCCGGCCCTCGCCGCCGAAACCGGAGCAACCTACGCCATCCTGGCCATGCCCCAGGCTTCGGGCTCGGAACTGACCGCCCTCATTGAGCGCTACCTCTGGCCGTACCGGCACGTCCTGATTCTGCCGGGCCTATTTGGCATCTCCAGCCTCGACGCCGCCACCCGGGATCTGGCCGGCGTGCTCGGGGTCGAAGTCAGCCACCGCCTGATGTGCCCGGCCCCTCGTCTCTTTAAGCGCATCTGCGACCTGACTCTGGCCATAGGCGGCGGGCTTCTGATACTTCCCTTGCTCGTCCTGGTCGTGGTGGCCATCTGTCTCGGTTCCTCGGGCCCGGTCTTCTACGCCAGCCCAAGGATCGGTGAGAATGGCCGCCGCTTCCGCGCCTGGAAATTCCGCACCATGGTGGTCGGCGCGACCGAGGTCCTGCGTCAACATCTGGACCAGTCACCGGAACTCCGGGCCGAATATGAACGGGAAAGCAAACTAAGGAACGACCCCCGCATCACCTGGATGGGCCGCTGGCTCCGCCGCACCAGCCTCGACGAACTTCCTCAACTTTGGAACGTCATCCGCGGAGAGATGAGCCTGGTGGGCCCGCGCCCCATTCTTGAGCACGAGATGCCTCGCTATGGCGCTTGCTATCAACTGTATAAGAGGACCCGCCCTGGCCTCACCGGGCTGTGGCAGGTCTCCGGCCGCAACAACACAACCTACGCCCAACGCCTGGGCTACGTTGAGTACTACGTCCGGAACTGGTCGGTCTGGCTGGACCTCTACATCCTGTGCCGAACCGTCAAGGTGGTCCTCACCGGTGAAGGTGCTTACTGAGAGAAGCGCACGCTGGTTTGGGGTGATAGGGCGCGGATAGATGGCCACCCGTGGAAGTGGCGGTCACAGTCCCGGCAGCGGTAGGGCCGGCCGCCCAGGGCGGTGAAGACCTGATCCAGGACGCCCCTGCGGTGCATCCTGCGGATATCAAGCCCGCCGCACTGCGGGCAGCATAGCCTGAGAACGCGCGCCACCCAGGCCGAAACCGGAATCGACAGCATATCCGCAACCCCTTCTAATCATTGGAGGTGACGGCCAGCACAACCACGGCAATCAGCAGCGAGGCGAAGGCCGGATTCTGATGCATGGGATAGTCCATCAACCCGTGCACGAGCACCACCAGGGCGCCGACGCCCCACAGCGACCGCAGCAGCCGCGGCGCCGCCATCCCTGTGAACCAGAGCATCGCCAGCAGCATGGGCACTCCGCCTTCGGCGGCCCATTGCAGCCAGTCCTGATGCGCCGTGTTCACGATCAACCCGATATCCATATCGGCATAGGCGGGATAAGCAATCGGAAAACTGCCGAGGCCAAATCCGGTGGCCGGCCGCTCACGAATCATCGCCAGCGTCGACTTCCAGATGGGCAGCCTTAAGTCCATCCGCGGATCCAGTCCGGTCACCCGCTCCAGCATCCCCGACCAACCAGCCAGAAGCCCCCCTGCTACCGCCAGCAAAGCCAGCGAAACACCGGACCAAACCAGCACCTTGCCACGTGCGGTGCCGGAGATGTAAGCCGTAGCCAACAACAAACCCAATTCCAACAAACCCATCAACAGGCCCGACCGCGAGGCGCTCGCCAGGATCCCGCCGAACAACAGGGCCGCCGCTGCAAACCATAGCGGCGCCCGATTGCGATCCTTCAGCGACTGAAACAGGACTACCGGCAGGACCAGTTCGACAAACTGTGCAAACTTGTTGTGATAGACAAAGGGTCCAAAGACGCGCTCGGTGTAGCCGCTGTCGAACAGCCAGAATACCGTGCCGCCGGCAGTCCAGCACTGCAGCATTGCCTCCAGGGCCAGCACGGTCCCGAAGACCGCAAAGAGTAACCGGAAGCGCCGCGTTTCGCCGGCCAATTGTACGGCTACGAACGCCACGGCCAGGTGTCCGGTCCAGATCAGTACGGCTTCCGACGTATTCCATGGATCCACGCTCCAACCGGCGGCCAGCTGACAGAGCCCCCAGCAGGGCACCGCCGCCAACGGCCAAAGCAGCGGATGCCAACGCGGTTGCCGGCCGGCCTTCCACGCGTCGACAAGACAGGCCGCCGCCAGCAGCAAGGCCAAGCTCTGGAACGACGCCACCGCCCACCGGTCGCGCACCCATAGCGTGAGGATCCCCCAAGCCAAACAAAGGAATAGGGCTGTACTCATGGCTGGGGCTCCGCTCGCAGCTCCACGCGCCGCAACGAGACGTCGCCCTGCATCCGGATGCGGCCCGGCCTGCATGCCGCCACCAGGGCCAGCCGCACCAGCCTGTCACCTGGCGGACCCCGATAGCGGAGCCGCGTGGTCGCCCACTCGTCCCCATGGAGAGGCACCCTGTCGGCTTCGTAAGGCAGCGACGTTTCGGCGTCAAGGATCCGCCAATACAGCGCCGAGTCCGCCGAATCAATGCCTTGCGTGCGCGCGTCCACAGTCAGGCACCAGGTCCTGCCCCCGCGCAGGAACAACCACTGCTGTAGTAGGACGGTCTCCCGCGGCTGTGAGCCCGTCAAGGTAAATCGCATGCCATGTCCGCCGGTCAACACGAGGCTCGAGATACCGTTGGCCGCCGGCGCCTGCCAGTCGAACCCGCTGCCGAGAAACGGGGCCCGCAGCTCCGGATTCGTCACCGGAGCGTCCACCGTCGGCGCTGCATACCGAACCAGGTTCTTTCGGCACATGGACATCCAGACGCGGAACGCATCCTCGGGCCGGCCCGATCCGGCCAGTCCGCCGATCGCATCGACCAACACGGGAAGCGCCTCGCCCGCCTCGTCCGGCCGTGCGCATTCCACCACCGCCTCCGCCACCGGGCGAAGCTGGCCGTCCGCCGGTTGACTGGCCTGATAGCTCAGCAGGGCCAGCCGCAGATCGAGCCGGGCCGGCAGGATTTCCCGCAACAGGAAGGCGGCCGTCCCACCCTGAGCCGAGCACTGCCGGAACATCGCCGTGTGGTCCCAATACGAACGGTCAAAGGCCTCGCTGGTCCAGCGCCAAAACTCCGGTCTCCTCCCTTGCCGCGCGTAGAACAGGGCCAGGCTCCAACGAGGCTGCCAGAGATGGTTCAGCTCCGCGCCACGCAGCAGCAGGCTCTCCGCTTCTGGCGCCTTTCCCGCTGATTCCAAAGGCAATGCTGAAGCGATGGCCGCCTCGGCGTTGCGCGGGTCGAGCTCCAGGCTGCGCAGCCACAACGGCAGCGCGTCGCCGCCCTCCTGTTCGCGGAGCCGAGCAGCGGCCCGCCAGCAATCAGGATTCCCGTCCACGAAGTGGCAGGATTGCTCCGCCGCTCGAGAGGAGTGGGCCCGCCGCCACTGCCACTCCGCCCAGGCGCGCTGGACATGTAGCTCCGCGGCCGCCGCAAACACCAGCAGCAGCAAGAACGGCGCAAATCGACTCACTTTGTTCATAGCTCGCCGATATGTGTAGTGGGCGCGGCTGAGAAAATCTTTCGCGGAAATCCACCTCTTTGTGTAGGAAGGCTCGAGAAAGTGAACGGGAAACAAGCATTTGGATCGATCGGGATGACGCTGCTTCTGGCGCTGGGCGCACAGGCGGCGGAGGCGGTGATCGGGCAGGCGATCTCACAGGGCAGCATGGACGTAGACCACGCGTTGGCGGCGGGCATCGCACCGCTTTCCAGCGGATCGGTCGTCAAGACCGCGGAAACGCCGGGCCGCATCGTGCTGCAAAACGGCATGCGTGGCTCGCTGGGACCAGCCAGCCTGGCCGAAGTCTATGCAGACCGGTTGGTGCTGCAGTCTGGCCAGGCGGCAATCTCAGCCGGAGCGGGCTACCGTGTACAGGCTGCGGGCTACACCGTAGCACCGGCCGCGGGTGCGCAAGCCAAAGTGGAAGTGAGGCAGGGCCAGGTGGCGGTCGGAGCTACCAACGGAGTGGTTTCTGTTTCCAATCAAGAAGGCATCCTGTTAGCGCGCGTCAATCCTGGCGCCGCACTGTCGTTTGAGCCGGCTCCTGCCGCGGATCCCCTTTCAAAAGTGACCGGCAAGCTGGAGAAGCGCGGTGACCGGTTCTTTCTCACCGATGAAGTGACGAACGTCCAGGTGGAGTTGGTTGGCAGGAATCTGGCCGGGGATGTCGGTCATCGCATCAGCGTGGCGGGCATGCCAAAACAAGGTTCCGACCATCAAATCCTGGATGTGACGCAGGCCACGCGCCTGGAAGGAGCCGCGGGATCGTCCACAACGGCCAAAGCGGCCTCGGGCATCAGCCACGGCACAAAGATCGGACTGGCTGTGGTGGGCGGAGCCGTAGCCGCAGCCGGCGTCAGTCTCGGCGCGATCAGCCGCTGATCCTCTCAAATCAGCATGGGTGCCCGGCGGCACAACTCCGCCGGCGCGCCTGTGCCTGCGAACCCGTTGGCCCAAGGAAGGAAGTCACCCGCCCACGACTCACGCGGGTTCAACTGCCGCATCGTAGGTTTGCCGCCACGAAAAGACCTTGGTGATCCAGAGCGGGTTTCGTTCGCCCGGCGCGACGCGGTAGTGGAAGCTAGATTCTTGCCACACTCCATCCAGGTAGCTGATGGCGACAACCGTTTCTTCGTTCACGAAGGCGCGGATCATCATCATCGCGTCTTCCACCGACTCCTCGATGCTCAGCCCCAGGAACGGGCCAAGGTGCGTGTGCCAGGCATCGAAGCCAAGCGTAATCTCCTCGCCGCCTGTCATCAGAAGCAGGGCCCGGCCGGTGCCGGCTTGAGGGATCTCGACTTCGAGCGTCTCATTCGCCGCACCCTGGGGCGGATCCTTCAGATACGTGAGCCATTCCGGGTACTCGTCAAACAGGGCTTTCCGGAACAGAGCCGTGAGTTCGGCGTTGAGTTCAGACATCTCAGCGTCATTCTCCTCCCACGGAGGAACAGAGTGCCCGCCAGCAGCAGCCTCGCAGCCTTCTCCGCTTCTCCTCCACAATAAACAGTAATGCCACGCGTTCTGTTTGTCTTCACAGGTGGGACCATCTCCATGCGCTTCGACCCCGCAACCGGCGGGGCGGTGCCGGCTCTCAGCGGCGAAGAGATCCTGGCCTACGATCCTGGTCTCCGCACCTTCGCCGACCTGGAAGTGATCGACTTCGGGCGCTTTCCCGGGCCGCACATGACACCGGACCGCATGTGGGCATTGTCCGAGCTGATCGCCCAGCAAATCGCCCGTCCGGAGATCGACGGCATCGTCGTCACGCACGGCACGGACACCCTGGAAGAGACCGCCTACCTGCTGGACCTGCGCCATACCAGCCCGAAGCCCGTGGCCTTTGTCGGCGCCATCCGGAACAGTTCGGAGCTCGGCTACGACGGTCCGGCGAATCTGCGCGCCGCGCAGCGCACGGTCCTCCAACCGCAGGCCCGCAATCAGGGTGTCTTCGTGGTGCTGAACCAGATGATTCACGCCGCGTCCGAGGTGACCAAAACCAGTACGCAGCAGCTGGATACGTTCCAGAGCCCGCTCTTCGGCCCGCTGGGAATGGTCGACGACGACCGCGTCCTGTTCGGGCGCCAACTGGCCATACGCCCCACCATCGCGACTCCTGCCTGGGAGACCCGCGTGGACATCGTCACCATGTATGCCGGCGCGGACAGCCGCTTCGTCGACTACGCGCGCGAACAAGGCGCCCAGGGCCTGGTGATCGAGGGAACCGGCCGAGGCAACGTACCGCCTGCCGCAGTGCCCGGCATCCAGCGGGCATTGGATGGGGGACTCCCGGTTGTCGTCGCCTCGCGCTGCGCCCACGGCAGAATCCTCGACACCTACGCCTATAGCGGAAGCGGCCAC
Source organism: Paludibaculum fermentans (assembly GCF_015277775.1). Taxonomy (NCBI): domain Bacteria; kingdom Pseudomonadati; phylum Acidobacteriota; class Terriglobia; order Bryobacterales; family Bryobacteraceae; genus Paludibaculum; species Paludibaculum fermentans. Next base: position 6,325,822 of record NZ_CP063849.1, on the reverse strand, counting down.
GATCTGCGCCAACGCGGAGTCCTACTGGCCGGCACCCTGAACCCGGCGAAAGCCCGCATCAAGCTCATGCTCGCGCTCGGCCGCACCCGGGACGCTGGGGAGATCCGTCGCCTGATGGAAGACGGCGCGTATTAGCAACCAGCGAATTGGCGGGTAGGCCGGCGACAGGACCTTCTTCCACGCCGCAGAGAGCCTCCAACGGGAAGGCATCCGCGAAGGCGATCCATGCCATCGTGGCACCGGCGATGCAAAACCAAGCTCTGTTGACGCTCCTCCGCCCCGCTGAAGGGTACGCTGGCGAAGGGTCGTGAGAGTGCCGGTGGGGGGCTTGTCGGCGGCTATCCGCTCATTTACATTCGCGGCTCAATTTGCGGGTTCCTTCGGTTTGGCGGCCGGCACGGTCGTGGGGACTCCATTGAAGATGCGCTGGCGTCCGTGGCCCGCTCCTTGCCAGTCGCGGTTCGCTGCGCGGTGAGGACCGTCAACGCACCCGCCTACTTGCCGCCCGCCGGCACGTGCTGCCACAGATACCGGGCCAGCAGGCCGTAGATGTGGTACGACGTACCTTCGCCTTCCGAAATCGCGTGTGACCGGTTCGGGTAGGCCATCATGTCGAACGGCTTCCCCAACTCCACCAGCCGGTTGATGAGCCGCTCCAACCCCTGATAGTGCACGTTGTCGTCGCCCGTCCCGTGGACGATCAGCAGGTTCCCCTTCAGCCCTTCGGCGAAACGGATGGGCGACCCCCGGTCGTAGCCCGCCTTGTTCGTCTGCGGCACACCCATGTAGCGTTCCTGGTAGATGGTGTCGTAGAGCTCCTGGTCGGGCACCGGCGCCACGGACATGCCCGTCTTGTAGACATCCGGCGAACGGAACATCAGGTTCAGCGTGTTCGAACCTCCGCCGCTCCAGCCCCACACGGCGGTCCGTTCGGGATCCAAGTAGCGCCGCTCGGCCATCAGGGCGCGCAACGCCGCGGTCTGGTCTTCCGACGACGCCACACCCACCTCGCCGTAGACCACCTTGCGCCAATCACGCCCCTTGGGCGCCGGCGTACCCCGGTTGTCGAAGCTCACGACGACGTAGCCCGCCTCCGCCAGCGCGCGGTGGAACATCTCGCGGCTCCCGCTCCAGGCGTCATTCACGGTGGTGCCGGCCGGCTCGCCATACACGTGCACCAGCACGGGATACTTCTTCGACGCGTCGAACCCGCGCGGCTTGATCATCCAGCCGTTCATCGCGACTCCGTTGGCGCCCTTCACCTCGAAGAACTCCGAGCGGTTCTCCAGCGTGGGCGCGACGGCCTGCCGCAACTCCGCGTTGTCCTCCAATGTGCGTACCGCCTTATGCTCGGGCAGGCTGACCAGCTCCGTCAGCGGCGGCCGGTCGAAGGAAGACCACGTATGGAACGCCCAGCGGCCGTTCGGCGCGATGGAGTAACTATGCGTGCCGGGCTGATTGGCCGGCGTCAGGCGCTCCGGCTTGCCTTGCCCGTTCAGCCGCATCCGCCACAGATAGCGCTGCGTGGCGTTGTCGGGCGAGGCGATGTAGTAGATCCACTGCTCCTGGTCATCCAGCCGCAGGAAACGCACCACGTCGGCGCCCACCGGAGTCACGGCCCGGCTCGACTGCCCATCGCGCGACACGATCCACGCCTGCCGCCAACCGCCGCGCTCGCTCAGCCACGTGAACTGCCCGCCGCCATCCACCCAGTGAAAATCGTCAACGACATCCACCCAGGCCTGGTCCTCATCCCGAAAGGCCCGCTCGGTCTTGCCCGTCGCCGCATCGGCCAGCAGCAGGTCGTTGCGGTTCTGCTGCCGGTTCAGGTGCTGCAGGGCCACCTGCTTCGAATCAGGGCTCCACTCCACGCGGGCGATGTACTGCTCGCGTGAATCGCCGGGCACATCCATCCATTTCGTTGCGCCGCCCTTGGCGGGCACCACGCCCACACGCACGGCCGAGTTCTTTGTGCCGGACTTGGGATAAGGGATGCGGATCAGCCGCGGGTATAGCCCGTCGGTGTTGTTGATCAGCGTGAACTCGCCGACGCCGGTGGTGTCGAACTGCCAGTAGGCGATCGACTTGCCATCCGGGCTCCAGCGGAAGCCGTCGCGCACGGCGAACTCTTCCTCATAGACCCAATCCGACGTGCCGTTGATCGTCGTGGCCGAACCATCCGACGTCAATTGTGTCGCCGCGCTGGTGCGCAGGTCCTCCACATAGATGTTGTTGTTGTGGACATAGGCGACGCGCCCGCCGTCGGGCGAGAACTTCGCGAACATCAACGACGACGGAGCCACGGCGCCGCCCAGCTTCCGCAGCGCTCCGCTGGCCCGCTCCCACACCCAATAGTCGCCCCGTGTATTCTGCCGCCAGACGCGCTTGGTGTTGGTAAAGATGAGCAGCCGCTGACCGTCGGCCGACCAGGTGTAGTCGCGAATCGAGAGCGGCGCGGCATCCGGAGCGGGCTTCAGGGCGGTGGCCGCCACCAGGATGCTGCGTTCCCCGGTCGCGGTGTCGTAGCGCACAATGTCCCGGGGCCCGGTCTTGCTGTCGTCCTCGCCGCCACCCCCTTCCAGCGTGGTGTAGGCGGCTCCGCTCTCCACCCAGCGGGCCTGGCGGAACGTCTTCGCGCTGAAGTCGTCCTTCAGGAAAATGCGCTTCAACTGGGCATCCAGCGCTTCCGGCAGGCGCGGTGTGATCGCCTGGCCCCAAACCGGCGCGCACGCCAACGCAACGAGAGCGGAAAATCTCATCGGGCTCCTCACTTTCCAGACGGCAAACGGATTGAAGGTTACTCCCAGTCAGACGGCTCGGAAGGAACTAATTCCAGCCAGCCCTGCGCCGGTGCGGCTTCCAGCGGCAGCCCGTCGCGCCAGAGCGACATCTGCAACTGGATCATCTCGGCGGACCGGCCGCCCATGCTCAGCAGGTCCACACTCATCTCAAAAATCTGCGAATAGGCACAGGATACTTCAGCGCCCAGGGTCCGTTTGCGCGTCGACCTGACCACGGTGCCCTTTGCGCCGTTCTCCAGCAGCGTGGCGTGGAGTTCACTCTCATGGCGAACCGACTTCACAATGACACGGACCTCCAGCCCGGCCAGCGCGCCCGGCTTCTGCTGCTCGAGATCCACACGCAGGAACAGTTTTTGCCCGTCGCTTCCATAACGGACCTCGCGCACGGCGTTGTCGCGCCCGTGCATGGCCCCCTGGCGGTGATCCGGGCTGTAGATGCCGGAGCCCATCCACTCGAAGTAAGACGAGATTTCGCCGTCGATGCGCGGGGAGATCAGGCCGCTGGGCGGCTGCTGATAGGCAGGCGTGGCGATGCGCAGGATCGTGCGCGACAGATGCTCCGGCGGCGACAGTTCCAAGGCCCGGTAAACGTGCGCCAGGTGGTCGCGGAACAACTTGTCGAACTCGGGGCGGTTCTCGGAATGGTGCTGCGGACCATACCACCAGCACCAGTCGCTGCCCTCGGCGATCAGCAACTCTTCCAGCGCCATCGCCTTGCCGGCCTCACTGAGAGCGGCGCCCTCCGGGCCGTTGACTACGCGGTCGTAGGTCTGGCGCGCATCCAGCAGATACTCCCAGGCCTGGTTGTCTTCCTCGGCGCCGATCCAGATGTCGTAGTTCGCATTGATCCACGAGCCCGGGTGGATGCGTGGCAATTCGGTGGCTGGAATCCGCTCCAGCGCTTCACTCACCGTGACGGCGGAGAGGCCGGGATCCTCCGAGATCAGCCGGTAGAGCTCTTTCAGGAAGGGCCGGCCATTGTGATCGAAGTGCTCCCACGCGTTCTCGCCGTCGAGGATGACCGGCACCATCGCGTCACGCCCCTCGTTGTGCAGCACGCGGGCATTCTCGCGGATGCGGTCCAGGAAGTGATGCGCGGCCGCGCGGGCGTCCATGCGCGAATAGACGAAGCCAATCAGGTCGCTGAGGAAGTGGTCGCGGAAGATCATCCGCATCTCGCGGCCATCCTGCTTCCAGACATAGGGCCGGTAGGTCTCGCGGACCCCGGCCAGCGAACTCAGGGTCGCGCCCAGCACGCCGTTGTCGGTGGCCATCCAGCGGACACCTTCGTCGTAGGCGAGGGCCAGCACTTCGTCGGAGACTGAGCCTTCGGACGGCCACATGCCCTGCGGGCGGAAACCGAGCTTCTCTTCGGCGTAATCGAGAGCCTTATGAACCTGCAGGCGCGCGTCGCCGGGATATTGGAAGCGCCGCGGCAGCGGCACTCCGGGGTGCGACTGCAGCGCGATGTTCGAATCGCACAGCAGCGGCAGGATGGGGTGATAGTAGGGCGTGACGGAGAGCTCCACCTGGCCCTTCAGCGCCATGCGCCGGTAAGCCGGCAGCACGTGGCCGATGATCTCCAACTGCTTGCGGCCCATCAGGGCCTGGTCTTCCAATGTGAAGTCGCGGCCTTTCTCGTTCAGTTGCCGGACCTCGGGATCGTTCTCCTGGAAGATCTCGTCGAACCAGGCCAGCTGCGACAGCACCTGCAGGTCGCGCATGCCCGGAGCGCCCAGGCTGCGCCGCAGGCGCTCCACATTGCCTTCGGCCGCGCGCCACGCATCGTAGAGCTCGCCGTAGCGGCTATAACGGTAGACCATGCGCGACGGGTTGGCCTGGAAGAAATACTTGAGGATGAACTCCTGCTCGCTGTCCGTCAGCTCCTCGGCCGGCTTGAGCGCGCGATGCAGGAACGGGTCCAGCGCCTCGCCCTTGGCGTACTCCTCGATCTGCACCATCATCGACGGCACCAGGTTGAATGTCTGGCGGATCGACGGGAACTCCTCCAGCATCTCCACCATGCCGTAGTAGTCCTTCAACGCATGCATGCGCGTCCACGGCAACTGGTATTCGCCCGTGGCCAGATCCTTGTAGAAGGGCTGGTGCATGTGCCAGACGAAGACGAGGTAGGTGTGCGGCATCGATACTTCCGAAACGGCTAGGGGTTGCGCTCTTCCAGGTTCTGCCTGGGCCCGACGGCTCCGTAGGCCGCGGTATCCGGCGACGCCAGGAAGGGAGCGCGCATCACCGGTCCGCCCGCGTCGTGCATGGTCATTGGAACCATGCCCAGTACGGCCTCAATGGAGCGCAGCACGGACATGGAGTTATACATCGTCGAATCGATGCCGCGGTTGCGCGTATAGGGCGAGATGACGAACGCCGGAGCGCGGTGCGGATCGATATGATCCGGGCCACCCTGCGTTGAGGTCTCGACCACGAAGATCACGGTGGACGCCCAGAAGCGGCTGCGGCTCACGGCCGCCACCAGTTGACCCAGCGCGGCGTCGTTGTCGGCCACGGCGGCCTTGGGCGTGGGCAGCTTCGAAGCCGAGCCGGCGGTGCGGTCGTTGTTCAAACGCAGGATCATCAACTCCGGCAGGGTGCTCGTGGTCTCCGCCTCGGCGAGATCCTTCAGGAAGACCTTGACTCGCTCGGTGTCGCGGTAGCGGGCATCGGCGCCGCGATAGGCCTTGTTGGTGGCCTGCATCAGCGAAGGCTCCTTCACGGCGGAAACCTGGACCCCACTGGCGGGCGCCGGCTCGATGTTCGTAACCGACATGCCGTAGTTGCGGACCGAGAGACGCCGTTGCATGGCGTTCGACCACAGATAGCCGGCCGGCGGCTGGGCCGCGCGTTCGCCGCCCTCCAACGCGTCCAGTTTGCGGCGGCCCGCATCGGCGCCGGGTCCCAGCAATTGCAGGAATGGCGGAGCCAGCGCGGCGGTGCTCCAACTCAAGCCCGCCGCGGCGCTGTCGCCGGTGACATAGAAGTTGTCCAGCAGCGCGTACTCTCGCGCCAGCTTGTGATGGTTCGGTGTTACGTCTTCCCCAAAGACGGCGTTGGCCGGATTGCCCTTGCCGCCGTCGACGTCGCCCAGGATCTCGTCATAGGTCCGGCCCTCTTTCAGCACGTAGATCACATGCTGGATGGGCGGCTTCACCGTCTCGTTGCGGAACAGCGCGTGGCCCATGGGCAGCGGGTTCCGGAACTCATCCTGCACGTGATAGGCGGAGGACTCGAGCGCCGTCTTGCCGTAGGCTTCCATCTGCTCGGGCGTGGGGTCGGGCATGATCGAAGCGCTGCCGCCGCCGCGCGGGGCGCGTCCGTTCAACACCAGCAGATTCCGGTCTTTCAACACGCGCGCCGAGGTGGGGTACGCACCCGTTGGGATAAGACCTTCCACCATGCCGCGTTTGCCGGCGATGGCCACCTGCGCCACGACGTTGGCGTCTGAGCAGACGATGTACAGCCTATCCTCGTCCTCGGAAAGAGCGAGCGCACTGGGCGTCATGCCGATGGGCTGGTTGTTGGGCGCCAGGGCGGCGTAGATGGAATCCACGCGGAACATGGTCTTGTTCTCAGTGACTCCGAAGACGGCCACGTTGTTCGCGCCGGCCAGGGCCACGAAGAGGCGCGATTTGAACTGTGGCGGCGCCTCGCCCTGCTCGACCTCCGGAGCCTTGTCGCGCCACACCATGTCCATGGGCTGCGGGCCAACAGGGTAGCGCGCCAGGATCTCGCCGCTGGTCGCGTTGTGATGATAAATGGAGCCGTCGCCCCAACCCGAGACGTAGAAAGAGGCGCCGTCGGAGTGGAACAGAATGCGGTAGGGGCGTTGGCCCGTCTTCCACTCCTCGATCACCATGCCGGACTGCGGGTTGATCACGAAGATCGAGTTGCGCAGCACCGCGGCGGCGTAGATGAGCCGGCCATTCGGCGAGAGCGTGACATCGCCGATCAGATCTGTCGCCTTCCGTTTGTCCTCGGGCACCAGCGCGAACTGGCGCCGCATCTCGAGCTTCGCCGTCGGGCTGATGCCGATCTCGAACACCGTGGCGGTGGAGCCGCCGCTCACATAAAAGACATCGCCCACGGGCGCGAAGCTGAGGCCCAGCCAGGCGTCGGGCAGCGCGAGGCGATCGAGTTCAGCCAGCGTGGCGGGGTCATGCAGGCTCACCGAAGGCGGCTGCGCGCCGGCCTGCAGGATGACGAGAAATTTGCCGCTGGGCGACAGTGCCGAGGCCATGGGCAGCGTCTGGAGCGGCACCTGGCGGCCCGCGGGCTTCAGCAGCCAGCCGGTGTTCAGCAGGAAGCCGCCATTCATGGTGGGGCCCACGCGGCGCGGATCACCGGTCTGCGAGATCAGCGCTCCGGCGGCGGCCAGCGCACCTGCGAACACGGCGATGCGGATGGGCATTCTCATTCGAAAAACCTCTGTGCGATGGGGAACCGGCGCCCGATGCCGAAGGCTTTTGACGTGACCCTCAAGCCGGGCGCGGCCTGCTGGCGTTTGTACTCGTTGCGGTCGACTTTGTTGACGATGTCGCGCACCAGCTCCATCGGCACGTTCTGTTCGGAGGCGATGAGCGCGGGCGGCTTCAACTCCTCGACATAGGCCTTGAGAATGCGGTCGAGCACATCGTATTCGGGCAGCGAATCGGAGTCCTTCTGGTCGGGCCGCAGTTCGGCCGAAGGCGGCTTGGTAAAGACGCTCTCCGGGATTACGGGCCCCTTGCGCCGGTTCACTTCGCGGCACAGCTCGTAGACCATCGTTTTGGGGACGTCGCTGATCACGGCCAAGCCGCCGCACATGTCGCCATAGAGCGTGCAGTAGCCTACAGCGATCTCGCTCTTGTTGCCCGTCGTCAGCACCAGCGCGCCCCACTTGTTCGAAAGCGCCATCAGCGTCAGGCCGCGGAGGCGGGCCTGGACGTTCTCTTCCGTCACGTCGCGGCGTGCGCCCTGGAAGATGGGATCGAGCGAACGCAGCACCTCGTCGTAGGCGCTGGTGATGGGCGCCATCTCGAAGCGGATGCCGAGGTTTTCGGCGAGGTCGCGGGCGTCCTTCACGCTGTGATCGGAGGAGTACGGGCCGGGCATGCCCACACCCACGACGTTCTCCTTACCCACGGCATCGGCGGCGACGCAGGCCACCAGCGTGGAGTCGATGCCGCCGCTGAGGCCCAGCAGGACTCCTTTAAAACCGCACTTGCGCAGATAGTCGCGCGTGCCCAGCACCAGGGCGTCGTAGACCGCGCTGGTCTCGCTGGGGTGCGTATCGTGGAGTTCGCCGGTGCAGCCCTCGCTTTCAAAGAGGACCATGTCTTCCTCGAACGACTTCAGCGAGGAGATCACGGCGCCGGCGGAGTCCATCGCAAAGCTGGAGCCGTCGAAGACCAGTTGATCATTGCCGCCCACCATGTTTACGTAGACGTGCGGCAGGCCGTAGCGCAGGGCCATGGCGGAGAACATCTGGCGGCGCACCGCGCGTTTGGCGGTGTCGTAGGGCGAGCCGTTGATCGAGATGACGATCTGCGCACCCTGGCGGACCAGCGCCTCGACGGGATCGTTCTTATAAAGCGGCCGCTCCCAGAACTGCTTGTCGTTCCAGGCGTCCTCACAGATGGTGAGGGCGATGCGCGTGCCGCGGAACTCAACGATTTCCTGCTTCTCGGCCGGCTGAAAATTGCGCCACTCGTCGAAGACGTCGTAGGTGGGCAGCAGCATCTTGGTCTGCCGGAAGAGGACGCGGCCGCCTTCGATGAGGGCAGCCGAGTTGGTGGCGCGGCGCGCGGAACCGGCCGGGGCACGGCCGACATAGCCGACGATGAGGCCCAGCGGCAGATGGCGTGTGGCGTCGACGAGTTCCGTCAGCGCTTCGGCGGTGCGTTCGAGAAAGGAAGGCTTCTCCACCAGATCGCGAGGCGGGTAGCCGGTGAGGGCGAGTTCCGGAAAGACAGCCAATTCGGCGCCCGCCTCGGCGGCCTGGCGGGCGAAGCGCTGGATCAGCGCCGAGTTGCCAGCAAGATCACCGACGGTGTTATTGATCTGGCAGAGAGCGATGCGCATAGGAAATGGAGGAATCTCCATTGTAGCGAGCGCTCTGGTCCTATTCGTGACGCAGCGAAGAAATGGGGTCGGTGCGGACCGCCCGGCGCGCGGGCAATAGGCAGGCGAGGGTAGCCGCAGCCAGGGCGGCGCCGCAGCCAGCCGCGTAGACCAGGGGGTTCCCGGGTTGCACACCGTAGAGCATGGAACTCAGTGCCCCGCTGAGGGCGTAGGCTCCGCCCAGCCCTAGCACCAGCCCGATCACGGCCAGCCGCAGGCCGCGCCACATGGTAAGCGAAAAGATATCCGCCGGCCGCGCGCCCAGCGCGATGCGCAGCCCGAACTCCTGCCGGCGCTGGGCGACTTCGCCGGCCAGCAGCCCGTAAATGCCTACACAAGCCAGCAGCAGGGCGGCCAGGGCGAATCCGCCGATGAGCGAAGCCCGGGTCCGCTGGCTGGCGACCGAGCGGTCGATGCCCTCGTCCATCGTCCGGATGGCCGAAGGGATGAAGGACAGATCGACAGCGTAGATCTGACCGCGGACGGCCCTCGCCAATGCCGCCGGATCCCCTTGAGCGCGCAGGGCATAGCGCGCCATGGGCCAGTAGACGGTGGACATGTCGGCATAGACCTCGGCGTCGGGGCTTTTCTCCACGTTCTTGCGGATATCGCCGACCACACCGGCCACTTCCAGCCACTTCGGGTTCTTGCGGTCGAACGTGACGTGTTGACCGATGGGATCGACACCCGCCAGGTAGCGCGCGGCAAAGGTGCGGTTGATCAGCACCTGGTCTTTGCGGGCCGGCCAGGAGCCCTGCAGCAGGGGGATGTTCATGGCCTGAAAGTAATCTCCGCCATAGGCGCGATGGCCGGCCGGAGCCGAGGCGAGGGTGGGCGGCAGGGTGCGGCCCTGGATCTGGACGGGGCCGGTCTGGGATCCGCCCTCCAGGGGCAGGCGGTCTGCAAAGCCGGCAATGCGGACGCCGGGCAGCGCGCGAAACCTTTCCAGCAGCGCGTTCTGGAAGCGGTCGATCTCCGGCTTGGCGGTGTTCCAAGGCTGTTCGACCATCACGGTGAGGACGTGATCGGGCCGGAAACCGAGGGGTGTCTGGCGCAGTTCGCGGAAGGTGATGGTCAGCAGGGCCGCGCCCACAACCAGGATGACGGACAGGCTCACCTGCACCACAACCAGCAGGCCGCGGAACCAGGAGTCGCGGCGCACGGCGGCGCCGCCGGGTCCGCCTTCCTTCAGGCCGGCGGCGAAGTTGATGCGCGAGGCGCGCCAGGCCGGAGCGAGTCCAAAGAACAGGGCGCAGGTCAGGGCCAGCAGGGCGGTGAAGGCGAGGACGCGAGCATCGAGGGAGGCGCCGGCGAGGCGCGGCAAGTCCTGGGGCAGCAGGGTTTTGAGGATATCGATACCGAACATGGCAGCCAGCAGGGACAGGCCGGCTCCGGCGACCGCGAGTAGTCCGCTTTCCAACAGGAAGAGCCTGACCAGGCCGGCGCGGCCGGCGCCCAGGGCGGCCCGGATGGAAGCTTCGCGGGCGCGTTCCCCCGCCCGGGCCAGCAGCAGGTTCGCCAGATTGACGCAGGTGAGCAGCAGGACGAATCCTGCGGCGCCCAGAAGGACCAGCAAGGGGGTTCGCGCTTCACCGGCCACTTCATCCTGGAGAAACACGACTCGGGCGTGTAGATCCTTGTCGGTGGCAGGATATTGTTGACGAAGCCGTTCCGATACAACATCTACCGTACTTTGTGCGAGTTGCAGCGATACTCCGGCCTTCAGGCGGCCAATGGTATCGAGGAAACCCGCCTGCCGGCTGGCATTCTGCACGTCAACCGGACCGGGCGCCCAGAAGTCGGCATCTTCCGGGTACTGGAGGCCGGGCGGCATCACGCCGATGATGGTGAACTGCGTACCGCTCAGTGTGATAGAGCGGTTTAGCATTTTGCGATCCGCGCTGAAGTGGCGGCGCCAGGCGGCATCGCTCAGCAGGGCGACCGGAGCGCCCAAGCCCTTGGATTCGTCGGGTGTGAACGCCCGGCCCAGGGCCGGAGTGACCGACAGCACCGGGAAGATGTCGCCGAAGGTCCGCACCAGCTGCAGGCGCACCGGGCCGCCGTTCGATTGCCAGATGCCCGTTTCACCGTAGAAGGCGGCCGCGGCCGAGAAGGCGTCCACCTGGGTGGCCCAGTCGTGCAGACGCCGCGGGTTGCCGCCTGAGCTTTCCGAGCCTTTGAACTCCTTGACCATCACCAGGCGGCCGGAGTCCGGAATGGGCAGGGGTTGGAGAAGGGCCGCGTCCACCACGCTGAAGATGGCGCTATTTACGCCGATGCCCAGAGCCAGGGAGGCAAGCGCCGTGGCGACAAACGCCGGCCGGCGCCGGAGGCCACGCGCGGCATGGCGGAGGTCCCGGAACAGCGTATCGAGCCAGTGGAACCGATGCATGTCGCGGGTCTCCTCATGGAAATGACGTTCGTTGCCGGAGCGGTCGTGGACCTGACGGCGGGCACGCCTGAGCGCAGGGGCTTCTGTGGGCCGAACTCCTGATGAAGTAAGAGATGACCTGGCAATTTACCGAGATGTAGTATTTTCGCGGTGCCCGGCCGGTAGACTGGAAGGATGGCCCAGGGGTCCAATTCGCTGTGGCGTGACATCCGCGACGCCGTAGCCGGCGCGGAGCGCGACTATACCAGCGAGCCGCTTTCGCGCGCTATTCTCCTTCTGGCCGTGCCCATGGTGCTGGAGATGTGCATGGAGTCGCTCTTCGGCATCGTGAACATCTTCTGGGTGGCGCGGCTGGGCGAGCATGCCGTGGCGGGTGTCGGTCTCACTGAGACGATGCTCACCGTGCTGTATGCCGTGGCGATGGGGGTGGGCATGGCCACCACGGCCATGGTCGCCCGGCGGACCGGAGAGAAGGATCCGGATGGCGCGGCGGTGGCGGCCGTCCAGGCGATCATTCTGGGGCTGTTTCTGTCCCTGCTCACGGCGGTGCCGGGCATCCTCTATTCCAGCAACCTGCTGCGCCTGATTGGCGGAGAGCCGATCGTGGTGGAGTCGACGCACCGTTACACAGCGATCATGCTGGGCTCTTCGCCAAGCATCATGCTGCTGTTCCTGATGAACGCAATCTTCCGCGGAGCGGGCGATGCGGCTATCGCGATGCGCGTGCTGTGGGCGGCGAACCTGTTGAACATGGTGCTGGATCCCTGCCTGATTTACGGGCTGGGCCCATTTCCGGAGTTGGGCATCACGGGCGCTTCGGTGGCGACGTCCATCAGCCGGTCGTTCGGCGTCGTGCTGCAGTTGATCGTGCTCTTCCGCGGGCGCGGCCGGGTCGCGGTGACCTGGGCGCAGGTGCGAGTGGACTTCGCGATTCTGCGGCGCCTGTCGCGGATCTCCGCCACGGGCATGCTGCAGTTCCTCATTGCCCATGCAAGCTGGGTGGGGCTGGTGACGGTGATCGCGAAGTCGGGCAGCGCGGCGCTGGCCGGGTATACGATCGCCATCCGGGTGATCGTCTTCACACTCTTGCCATCGTGGGGCCTGGCCAATGCGGCAGCGACCCTGGTGGGCCAGAACCTGGGGGCCCGCGAACCGGACCGGGCGGAGCAGGCTGTGTGGCGTACCGGGCTCTACAACATGTGTTTCCTGGGGTTGGTGGGCCTGGCCTGCATCCTCTTCCCGGAACCGATGATCCGATTCTTTTCCACAGAGCCGGACGTGGTGCGATATGGGGCGCAGTGCCTGCGCATCATCAGCTACGGATACGTGTTCTATGCGTACGGAATGGTCATGGTCCAGGCGCTGAATGGGGCAGGCGACACCGTAACCCCGACGATCGTGAATCTGGCCTGCTACTGGATGTTTCAGATCCCCCTGGCGTGGTTCCTGGCGATCCACCTGCAATTCGGCGCGGTAGGCGCGTTTTGGGCAGTGCCGGCCGCGGAATCTGTCCTCGCGGTGGTGGGGGTGATGGTGTTCCGGCGGGGCCGGTGGAAGAAACAGGCGATATGAGTGCTCCCCGAGGGGAGAACCGGTTCCCGAGGGCCTCAGGAGAGGGATGATAGAGACAGGGGCGTGAGGCCCCGGGGAGGCAAGCATCTCTCGAACAGGAGAGGACGCGGTTCTCACGGCAGGCGAGGAGATCGCCAACAGCCTGACGCACGGGCTGGGCGCCCTGCTGAGTGTGGCGGCTCTCGTAATGATGGTGGCGGCGGCGGCGAGCCGCGGCACCGGGCGGCAGGTGGTGGCCTGCGCCGTGTACGGCTCCAGCCTGATTCTGCTTTACCTGTCTTCCACCCTCTACCACGCGCTGACCAACGGCCGGGCCAAGCGGATCTTCCGCGTTTTCGACCACATCTCGATTTACCTGCTCATCGCGGGGACCTACACGCCGTTTCTGCTGGTCACACTGCGCGGGCCCTGGGGCTGGGCTTTGTTTGGCGTGGTTTGGGGCCTGGCGGTGCTGGGCATCGGGTTCAAATGCTTCTTCACCGGCAGGATGGAGATCCTCTCCACCTCGGTCTACCTGCTGATGGGCTGGGTGGCAGTGGTGGCGATCAAGCCGCTGCTGGCGGCGCTGCCGTGGGGCGGGTTCCTCTGGTTGCTGGCCGGAGGCTTGTCGTACACGCTGGGCGTCGTGTTCTATACCTGGCGCCGGAAGTACGCCCACGCCGTGTGGCACCTGTTCGTGCTGGCGGGCAGCGCATGCCACTTCGTGGCGGTGTGGTTGTATGTTTTGCCGCGCGCGCATTGAGCCGCGGCGGATGCAAACTTATTCCAATTCGGCGATCTTTCGACAGGTGGATGCTAAACTGAAACTGCTTCCTTGGCCAAACTCCTGCGCATCCTCTCCGGGTTTGGATTAGTCCTGCTTGGCATTCTCGGGCTGATCCTGCCCATTATGCCGGGGTGGGTGTTCCTGATCCCGGGCCTGGTGATCCTCGCCGACTACTTCCCTCCCATCCGGCGGCTGCTCAATTGGGCCAAAAGGAAGTTCGAACAGCAGACCGGCCGTATGCGGGACAATAGTAAGACTCCGCAATGATCAAGAGCATAACCGTGCATGGGGCGCGGATGCACAATCTGAAGAACATCAGCGTCGAGATTCCCCGTAACACGCTGACGGTGATTACCGGACTGAGCGGTTCCGGCAAATCTTCGCTGGCCTTCGACACGATCTATGCCGAGGGACAGCGGAGGTACGTCGAGACACTTTCGCCGTATGCTCGCCAATTCTTGGACCAGATGGAACGGCCTGAGGTGGATTCCATCGACGGGCTGAGCCCGGCCATCTCCATCGAGCAGAAGACGACCAATCGCAGCCCCCGGTCTACTGTCGGGACGATCACCGAGATCTACGACTACCTGCGCCTGCTGTGGTCTTCGATCGGTGTGCCGCACTGCCCGAACTGCGGGATCCCGATTTCCAAGCAGACGACGCAGCAGATCCTCGAGAACATCCTGGCGCTGCGGCAGGACGACCGGATTATGATCCTGGCTCCGGTGGCTCGCGGCCGGAAGGGCGAGTACAAGAAAGAACTGGAGAAGTACGCCCGGGCTGGGTTCGTTCGGGCGCGGATCGACGGCGTTCTGCGGTCGCTGGACGAAGAGATCGCACTGGACAAACGGAAGAATCACACGATCGAAGTGGTGGTCGACCGTCTGCTGCTGAAGCCCGGTTTGGAGAAGCGGCTGGAGGCATCCATCGAGACGGCCACCAAGCTGGCGAACGGGCTGGTGACGGTGGTGGTGGTGAACGGTCCATCGGGTGAGAGCGAACGGCTTTATTCGCAGAAGATGGCCTGTCCGGACTGCGGAGAATCGGTGCCCGAGATCGAGCCTCGCTCGTTCTCGTTCAACAGCCCCTATGGCGCGTGCGAGACCTGTCACGGGCTGGGCAGTTCGTGGAGCTTCGACCCCATCAAGGTGATTGTGGATTCGTCGAAGCCGCTGTTCGACGGCGGACTCGGCCCGGGCGGCAGTTCGGCGCTGATGCAGCAATCGGTGAGCGAGGCCGCGAAGAAGCTTAAGATCAATATCACGAAGCCCTTCGACGAGTTGACGCCGAAGAACCAGCAGGCGCTGCTCTACGGAGCAACCGGCTTCCCGGGCATCATCAAGATCCTGGAGCGGGCCTTTGAGGATTACAGCGAGGGCTACCGCGAGTACCTGATGGAGTACATGTCGGCTACGCCGTGCGCAACCTGCCACGGCCAGCGGTTGCGGCCTTCGAGCCTGGCTGTGCGGGTGAAGGGCATGGGGATCGCCGAGTTCACCGGCATGCCGATTGCGCGGGCGCTGCCGGCGGCCCGGGAATGGGTGTTGACGCCCAGGGAAGAGCAGATTGGCGCGCGGATCGTGGAAGAGATCCGGAACCGTCTGGAGTTCCTGACCGCCGTGGGGCTGGACTACCTGTCGCTGGAGCGGTCGGCTGCGACGCTGTCGGGCGGCGAGGCGCAGCGGATCCGGCTGGCCACGCAGATCGGGTCGAAACTGCGCGGCGTCTTGTATGTACTGGACGAGCCGTCCATCGGGCTGCATCCGCGGGACAACGAGAAGCTGCTGGATACGCTGGGCCGGCTGCGGGATCTTGGCAACACGGTGCTGGTGGTGGAGCACGACCAGGAGACGATCGAGCGGGCCGACTATGTGATCGACCTGGGTCCCGGCGCTGGCCGGCTGGGCGGATATCTGGTGGCGGCGGGGACTCCGAAGCAGATCGCGGCCAACAAGGATTCGCTCACCGGGCAGTACATGAGTGGTAAGCGGGCGGTGGAGATTCCCGAGTTCCGGCGGCCGGGCAATGGCAACAAGCTGGTGCTGCGCGGGGCGCGCGAGCACAACCTGAAGGAACTCGACGTCGAGTTTCCGCTGGGCACGCTGATGGTGATCACGGGCGTGAGCGGCAGCGGGAAGTCGACGCTGATCCACGACCTGCTGTACCGGTCGATCTCGCAGTTCCTGTACAACAGCAAGGCGAAGCCGGGGAACTACGACAAGCTGGAAGGGCTGGCGCATATCGACAAGGTGGTGGAGATCGACCAGTCGCCCATCGGACGGTCGCCGCGCTCGAATCCTGCGACGTACACGGGTGTGTTCACGCCGATTCGCGAAATCTTCGCCATGCTGCCGGAATCGCGGGAACGCGGGTACAAGCCGGGCCGGTTCAGCTTCAACGTCAAGGGCGGGCGCTGCGAAGCCTGCCAGGGCGACGGTATGAAGCGGATCGAGATGAACTTCCTGCCGGACGTGTTTGTGCCCTGCGATGTGTGCCGCGGGCGGAGGTATAACTCCGAGACGCTGCAGGTGAAGTTCAACGGCGTGTCCATCGCCGATCTGCTGGAAACGACGGTGGAAGACGCGCTGGTGCTGCTGCAGAACATCCCGCAGATCAAGCAAAAGCTGCAGACGCTGGTGGATGTCGGTCTAGGGTATCTGCACCTGGGCCAGAGCTCGACCACGCTGTCGGGCGGCGAGGCGCAGCGCATCAAGCTGGGCCGGGAGCTGTCCCGGCGGCAGACGGGCAAAACGCTGTACATCCTGGACGAACCGACGACAGGGCTGCACTTCGAGGACGTCCGGCGGCTGCTGGATGTGTTGAACCAGCTCGTCGACCTGGGCAATACGGTGCTGGTCATTGAACACCATACGGATGTGATCAAGTCGGCCGACTGGATCATCGATCTGGGTCCGGAGGGCGGCGAAAAGGGCGGGACGATTGTGGCGACGGGGACTCCGGAGCAGGTGGTGAAGAACCGCCGTAGCCACACGGCGCGAGCGCTTGAAAAAGTGCTGAAAAACGGCAAAGCTGGTTGAAGTACCCGAATTGACGAAATACAGCCACCAACCCTTAGAGTTCCAAGGACTTTCCACCGTACCGATTGAAGCGCGCGGCGGCAAGGTGCGCCACGAGCATATGGCCGTGCCGCACATGGCGGGCAGCGGGCTGAACGCCTGGTTGGACCGGTTGCCGAAGCTGCTGGCAGCAGACTCGCTACGCGGTGTCGTGGCGGCGCTGGAACAGGCGCGGGTGCGCGAACGCGGCATCCTGTGGGGTATTGGCGGGCACGTCATCAAGTGCGGCCTGGCGCCTGTTTTCATTGATTTGATGGATCGTGGCTTTGTGAGCGGCATCGTCATGAATGGCGCGGCGTCGATTCATGACTTCGAAATCGGCATTGCCGGGTGCACGTCGGAAGAGGTGGAAGACGTGCTGCCGGACGGGCGGTTCGGGTCGGCTGAAGAGACCGGCCGCGAGATGAACCTGGCAATCCGGGCGGCGGCCGAGCAGGGCATTGGGATGGGCGAGGCGCTGGGCGCGCACCTGGAACATATCGTCAAATCGCAATATGCCGATGCGTGCCTGCTGTACCAGGCGTGGAAGCGGTCGATTCCCGTGACGGTGCATGTGGCCGTGGGAACGGACACTCCGCATACCCATCCGGCGGCGGATGGAGCCGCGATCGGGGCGGCCACGCATCACGACTTCCGGCTGTTCTGTTCACTGGTACGGACGCTGAATGACGGCGGCGCGTACCTGAACATCGGCAGCGCGGTGGTGCTGCCCGAAGTGTTCCTGAAAGCCGTTTCGGTGGTGCGGAACCTCGGTTATCCGCTGGGCGAGTTCACGACGGCGAACTTCGATTTTCTGCAGCACTACCGGCCGCGCGTCAACGTCGTGAGCCGGCCGCACGCGCAAAGAGGCGGGCAAGGGTATGCCATTACGGGGCATCACGAGATCATGATCCCTCTGCTGGCTGCGCTGTTGATCGAGAAGCAGTCATGACGCAGCCGGGCTCCATTTTCGCGGAAGACGGCCCGCGCCCCAAGCATCCGTTCTGGTCGTGGATCGACGCAGCGCTGATATTCACTCTGGCCGTGCCGTGTCTCTTTCTGTCTGCGCTGCTGAGCAAGGGCTTGTTTTCGCTGGCCTCCGCTCCGCCCAGCGATGCGGTGAAGGCGATCACGCTGCAGTTTGTGGCTTACGCGCTGTGGTTTGGAGTGCTGATCCTGCTGCTGAAGACGCGGTACGACGAACCCTTCTGGCGTTCGCTGGGGTGGAAAGTCCCCTGGCCGCGCATGGGTCTCACGATTCTTGCCGGTCCGCTGCTGGTAGTCATGGTTGCCGTGCTGGGCCAGGTGTTGAACACTCCCGTCACCGACAATTCGATTGAGAAGCTGCTGCATGGGCGGATGTCGATCCTGCTTGTGGGATTCTTTGCCACCACCCTGGGTCCGCTGGCGGAAGAGCTGATCTTCCGTGGGTTCCTGCAGCCGCTGATGGTGCGGACCTTTGGGGTGGCCGCGGGGATTGTGCTGAGCAGCCTGCCGTTCGCGCTGCTGCACGGGCCGCAGTATTCGTGGACCTGGCAGCACATCGCGCTGCTGGTGCTCGCATCCTCAGTTTTTGGTTACACGCGGCAACGCACGGGCTCGACGGCTGCGTCGACTCTCGTCCATGCCACCTACAACCTTACGTTTTTCGCGGGATTCCTGCTTCAAAGGAAGGAACTGTTCTCCTAATGGTCGAGACCATTCAATGGACCGATGCCGGCGTGGTGATGATTGACCAGACGCGGCTGCCGAGGGTGGAGGAGTTTGTCACCTGCACCACGTACGAAGAGATGGCGCACGCCATCAAGACGATGGTGATCCGCGGCGCTCCGGCGATTGGCGTGGCGGCGGCCATGGGTGTCGCCCTGGGCGTGCTCAAAGCCGATCCGGCGCAGTTGGACGCTGAGTTCGAAGTCATCTGCTCGACCCTGGCGGCGACGCGGCCCACGGCTGTGAATCTGTTCTGGGCGATTGACCGGATGAAGAAGCTCTACACATCGATGCAGGGCCAGCCGATCGAGGCGCTGCGCGAGGCGATGGTGAAAGAGGCGAAGCTGGTCTACCTCGAGGACATCGCGATCAACGAGGCGATTGGCGCGCATGGGGCTCCGCTGGTTCCGGACGGGAAGACGGTGCTGACGCACTGCAATGCCGGTGCGCTGGCAACAGCGGGCTTCGGCACGGCGCTGGGTGTGATCCGGGCGGCGGTGAACGCGGGCAAGAACATCGACGTCTTCGCCGACGAGACGCGGCCGTTCCTGCAGGGCGCGCGGCTGACGGTGTGGGAGTTGCAGCAGGACAACATCCCGGTGAAGCTGATCACGGACAACATGGCGGGCCACTTCCTGAAGAGCGGCCGCATCGGCTGTGTCGTGGTGGGCGCCGACCGCATCGCGCGCAACGGCGACGTGGCGAACAAGGTGGGCACCTACGGCGTGGCGGTGCTGGCGAAGGAGAACGGCGTCCCGTTCTATGTGGCGGCCCCGATCTCGACACTGGACCTGACCTTGGACCACGGCGACCAGATTCCAATTGAACAGCGGCCTTCGACGGAAGTGACGGAAGTGTTCGGCGTGCCGGTGGCGCCCGAGAATACGCAGGTTGAGAATCCGGCCTTTGACGTGACTCCGAATCGATATGTGACGGGGATCATCACAGAAAAGGGCGTCGCACGTCCACCCTATGAGGAGAGCCTGCCGAGGCTGGCCCAGGAATAACACATGAAAAAACTTCTACTCTTCTTCGTGCTCGCGGTGAGCGCCCTCGCCGGGCCTTTGAGCGGCAAGCGGGTGGCCAGCTTCACGCTCGCCGATGCGACGGGCAAGTACTACGACGTGCTCGATTTCCGCGGCAAGGTACTGCTGATCGACATCATGAAGACCGATTGTCCGCACTGCCAGACGCTGTCGCGGACGCTGGAGCGGGTGAAGGCGAAGTATGGCGACAAGATTGCCGTGCTATCCATCGTGAATCCGCCAGACGATCCGACGCGCGTCTCGGCCTACATTGCCAAGTACAAGGTGACGAATCCGGTGCTGTTCGACTTCGGCCAGGCGACGGCGGCGATGCTGAAGATCACTCCGCAGAATCCGAGCATCAACCTGCCTACGCTGCTGGTGGTGGATGCGCAGGGCATCGTCCGGTCAGACCTCGTCTATGATGAGTCACTGAAGGCGATCTTTGAAGGTGACGGGCTGTATGCCGTGATCGACAAGGCGATGGGTGGGGCCCCGGCCGCGGCGCCCGCAAAGAAGAAGTAGATCGATACACGTTGGTTTGTCAGGGCCGGTTCCAGGACCGGCCCTTTCGTGTGTCTACCGATCGATGCCGTCAGGCGCTTTGGAGATCGGCCAGTTTCCAGAGACCGAGCGCCTTGTCCTCGTAGCCGCCGCCTGCCTCCGTGCAACCTTCCACAAGAAACCTGGCCGGAGCCGGCCAATGGAAAGGGGCCACCTCGAAATTCAACATGCGCCAGTCGCCGTTCTGAATGTCCTCGTTGCGCTCGCATTCCAGAAACGTGGTGGTTAGCAGCCAGGTGGAGCCGCTGCGCTTGAGGTTGTCGATGGCGTGCCGGATGTTCGCGAGCGAGAGGTGAACCAGGCAGTCGCGGCAGAAGACGACGTCGACTTGCGGGAGCGGGTCGCTGCACAGGTCGAGTTTGTAGAACTCCCTGCCGGGCTGGCCGGCAAACTTTGTGCGGTTGGCCTGGACGAGGGTTTCGACAAGATCCGCTCCGATATAGCGCTGGACGGGCAGGTCGGCTTTGCTGAGCCAGCCGAAGTCGCCGCAGGGGATGTCGAGGAAGGTCCCGGCTCGAAGCTCCGCCAGAAGCTTAGGGAGTTCGGTGCGCAAGCGCAGTGTAGCCGAATCCTCCGAGCCTAGCCCAGAGACGGACTCTTCCGCGCCCCAGAGATTGGTGTCGTGGATGGTGGTGAAGACCTGGTCGAGTGGAAGCTCCTTGAGTTCGGCGGCCTTTTCGCGGAAGCGGACGGCGGCCGTCACCGGGGGACGGACTTTCATAACGTGGCGAGCACCTCCAGATCTACATTACCGCCGCTGAGGATCACGGCTACTCGGTTCAGGCCGGGGGGCAGCTTCTTGTGGAGGACGGCCGAGGCGCCCACTACGCCGCTGGGTTCCACTACCAGCTTCATTCTCGTCATCACGAACTTCGTGGTCTCCTTGATCTCGTCTTCCGTGACGAGGAGGACGTCTTCCACCAGCTCCTGGATGATGGGGAAGTTCAACGCTCCGGGCTTGGTGGTGCGCAGGCCGTCGGCGATGGTGAGGGGCGAAGAGATTTCCACGGGTTTGCCTTCACGGCGCGACAGCCAGTAGTCGTTGCCCAACTCGGGCTCCACTCCGAAGACGCGAATGGAGGGGTTGATCGCCTTGGCGGCTACCGCGGAGCCGGACAGGAGGCCGCCGCCTCCGAGACAGACGACCAGGGCGTCCAGCGACGGGACCTGCTCCATGATCTCCAGGGCGCATGTGCCGGCTCCGGCGACGATCCAGGGGTGATCGAAGGGCGGCACGAGCATGGCTCCGGTCTCCTCGGAGATTCTGCGGCCGATGGCTTCGCGGGATTCCTTGAGACGGTCGTAGGTGATGACGGTGGCGCCATTGGCTCGCGTGGCCGCCAGTTTGGACTTGGGCGCATCGTCGGGCATGATGAGCGTGGCCTGCACGCCCAGGATGCGGGCGGCGATGGCCACGGCCTGGGCATGGTTGCCGGACGAGAAGCCCACCACGCCCTTGGCGCGCTGCTCGGGCGTCATCGAATAGAGGAAGTTGGCCGCGCCGCGGATCTTGAAGGCGCCGCCTTTCTGGAGGTTCTCGCACTTGAAGAAGACCTCGGCTCCAGCGCGCTCGTCGAAGCTGCGCGAGGTCCAGATGGGGGTCTTCTGCGCGATCGGCGCGATGCGGGCCGAGGCCGCGCGGATGTCGTCGATGGTGATGGCGGACATCAGTAGCCCGCCTTCTTGTCGCTGATGTTCTTCAATGGTTCGCCTTGGGCAAAGAGTGTGTAGTTCTCGAGGAAGAGCTCCATCGCATCGTTGAGCCAGGTGGCTGTGTTGTCGGAGCAGTGCGGGGAGAGCAGGACATTGTCCAGTGCCCAGAGCGGGTGGTCCTCGGGGAGCGGCTCCTCGTCGAACACGTCGAGGACAGCGCCGCGGATCCAGTTTTCGCGCAGGGCGTGGAGCAGGGCGGGTTCTTCAATGACGGGTCCGCGACCCAGATTGATGAGCACGGATTCCGGCTGCATCATGCGCAGCTCGGTTTCGCCGATCATGCCGCGGGTGTCGGGTGTCAGCGGCGCCCCGACCAGCAGATAGTCAGACCGTTGGAGGATGTTTTCGAACTCCTCGCGGGTGTGACGGCGGCCGATACCGTGAACGTGCATGCCGAAGGCGTTGGCGAGGGAAGCGACAGCGCGGCCGATGGAACCGTGGCCGATGATGCCGAGCGATGCGCCATGGAGTTCCGTGATGGTGAACTTCTCCCAGCGGCGTTCCCGCTGCTGGCGCCGCATACGGCGGATATCCTTGGCGAACCAGAGCATGCCGGCGATGGCGAACTCGCCCAGGGAGCGGGCAAAGACGCCGCGGCCATTGGTGAGGCTGACGTCGCTCTCGATGAGAGCCGGGAAGAGCAGGGTCTCGAGGCCGGCCCACAAGGAATGAACCCACTGGACGCGCGGCGCCATGGACCAGACCTGTTCGACGAGCTCACGGCTGACCGCCCCGACCAGCAGGATGTCGGCCTCCGGAGTGGCATTGACGAACGCTTCGGCGCTGTCGCCGGCCACGATGCGGCAACCGGGCGGCAGGCGGTCCAGCAGCGTCAGATGCCGGGCTGTTGGGCTATTCAGAACCAGGATCGTATGTCCAGCCATCAACTCTCCATTCCCAGGGATTGAGCCCCGGCATGGGCCGGGCCTAGCCTCAGTATAAAGCCCGCCTTGCGGCTGCTATCGATACTACGGGACACTGATAATGTGGAAGGCTACTGCACCTGCGGAGCGAAGCTCCTGCCGGAATCTCAATTTTGTCACCGCTGTGGCCGCCCGCTGCGAGACGACATCGGTGTGGCGGAAGCGCCGGAACCGGCTGCTGGCGAGGTCCAGGCCGAAGAAGCGCCTGCTGTCCAGCCCGAGATTGTCGTTCCGCTTGCGCCCACAGGCCCGGCTGAAATCAACTTTCACAACGGGATTGCCGTGCGCGTCGGGTTTCTGGCGGCGGCCATCGTTCAGCTGCTGATGACGCTTTCCGCAGTGGTTGCGGGGCCGATCATGATGCCGCTTGTTTTGTGTGGCGGCGGATACTACGCGGTGTTTCTCTACCGGCGTAGAACCGGCGCGGGCATCACGGTCGCCAATGGCGCGCGGATGGGCTGGATCACCGGCGTGTTCACCTTTGTCATCACGACCGTATTCTTCACGCTGGGCATGGCGGCCCTGGCCGGCAGCGATGAGCTCATGAAGGCCTACAAGGACAGCGCCGCCGGGTTGGGCCTGTCGCCCGACGCCGCAAACCAACTTCAAAAGGTGATGAACGATCCGGCCACCTTCGGCTTGTCCATCGTGTTCACGCTGATTCTGCAGTTCTTCCTGCTCACCGTGCTGTGTTCCGTCGGCGGCGCATTGTGTGCCAAGTTCGGCCAGAACCGGAAAGCCTAAGCCAGTTTCCTGCGCCGCGCCTCGGCGTGTTTCACTACTGCCACGCCTGTGAAAATGATGAGCATCGCCGCGGCTTCACGGAGGCCGAAGGACTCGCGGTAAAAGACCCAACCCAGGAAGACGGCCACCAGCGGATTCAAATAGTTGTAAAGCGAGACCATCGCGACGGGTAGGCGGTCGAGCGCGAACACGTAGCTGGAGTAGCCGATGATGGACCCGAAGGTCACCAGGTAGAGTGTGGCCGAGATCCCTCGGGTCGACCAGTGCACGGGTCCTTGCAGGAACAAAGCCACCGGGATGAAGGCTAAGCCGGCGGCGAGTTGCTGTACGCCTCCGGACACGATGGGATGAGCCTTGGTCTCCTGGCGGCGCTGCAGCATCGAACCCAAAGACCACGACAGGCAGCCGACCTGGAGGATGCAGAAGCCCAGGATGAGATGCTGGCCCGCGGCTCCGCCGGCCATGGCGCCGGGCCCGACCAGTAGCGCGGCTCCGCCTAAGCCGATGGCCATACCGGCGAGGGTAGGCCCGTGCAGCGGCGTGCGGGGCGGCATCAGGGCGTCGAGACCGACCATCCAGAAGGGCGAAATGGTGATGATGAGGGCGGCGAGGCCGCTGGGGATCATCGTTTCGGCCCAAACCAGGCCGCCGGTGCCCAGGCCTACCAGCAGGATCCCGTTGCCGGCGCTGCGGGCCAGTTCGCGGCCGCGCGGGATGTGCGCGCCCATGAACAGGGCTCCGATGAGCAGGATGGAGCCGGAGAGGGTGAAGCGCACGGCGACCAGCAAGGCGGGCGGAAAAGTCTCCAGCGCCATGCGGATGCCGAGGTAGGTGGTGCCCCAGAAAAAGCATACGGACGCAAGAGCGGCGTAGGCAGTGAACTGGGGGTGATTCCTCAAATAGTTAGCGTAGCATCCGGATGTCAGACTCCGATAAACTGATGGTTTGATCCTCACCCTCACCGCGAATCCAGCTATAGACCGCAACGTTGCCGTCGATCGCCTGGTCTTCGAAGACCGGGCCTACATCCTGTCGACCCGGGAATCGGCCGGAGGCCGAGGCATTAACGCGTCCAGCGTGATCCACAGCTATGGTGGGCCGACGCTGGCCATTGCGATCTGTGGCGGCAAGTCGGGCAAGCTACTGGAAGGGTTCCTGAGCCAGGCCGAGTTTCCGTGCGAGTTCGTGCGGGTACGGCACGAGATCCGGACGAATTTCACGATCGCGGATAAGAACGGTCTGGCGATCAAATTGAATGAACACGGTCCGGCGCTGAGCCAGCCGGAGTTGTCCAGGCTGGAAAAGACCGTGCGGCACAGGATGAAAGAGGCGACCTGGCTGCTGCTGTGCGGCAGCGTGCCGCCCGGGGTGCCTGCTGAATTTTATGCGAGGCTGATCCAAGCAGCTTCGAAGTTGGGCGTGAAGACGCTGCTGGACACGGATGGCGAAGCGGTGGAAGCGGCGCTGGAGCAGGGACCGACCGTAGTGACTCCGAATCAACCGGAAGCGGAGCGGTTGCTGAATCGCGCTTTGCTGACGCGCAACCACTTCCAGGAAGCTGCTGAGCGGATCCGGGGCATGGGCGCGAAGAACGTGATTCTGTCCCTGGGTGCGCGTGGTGCGCTGGGCGCGTTCGAGGATGGGTCCATCTGGGAGGCGGTGCCGCCGCGGATCGACGCGCTGTGTCCTATCGGCGCGGGCGATGCGCTGGCCGCAGCCTACGCCTGGGCTGCACACGATGGCAAGGAAGCCATGGATGCGCTGAGGTGGGGCGTGGCGGCTGGTACGGCGTCAGCAAGACTGCCGGGTGTGAGCTTCGCCAACCTGCAGCAGACTCGTGAGATCTACGGCCGCGTTGAAGTGCGCCGGTTGAATTAGCTGGCCGCGCAGGTTCACCACTTCTCCAATCACCATCACGGCGGGAGAATTGACCTCGCAGGTACCGGCCTCGCGCAGCGTTGTCACCACGACCCGCTGCCTGGCCGTGGAGCCATTCTCCACAAAAGCGACCGGAGTATCGCCGTCGCGTCCGGCGGCAATGAGGCAGTCCGCGATCTCAGCGCGGCGCCCGACACCCATCAGCACGACCAGGGTGTCGACATGGGCATAGGCCGCCCACTCCTGACACGCGGCGGGGTGGCGGTGTCCGGTGACGACCGCGAAGCCGCCGGCGATGCCGCGGTAAGTGACTGGAATTCCAGCCAGTTCGGGGACAGAGATGGCGGAACTGAGGCCGGGCGTGACTTCCACGTTCCAACCGCGGGCGACCAGCCAGCGCCATTCCTCTCCACCCCGGCCGAAGACCATGGGGTCGCCGCCCTTCAGGCGGACCACGGTTTCGTGGCGGCGGCCGCAGTCTTCCAGCAGGTCCAGAATGTGGCCCTGGATCTCTTCCTGGCGGCCCTCTGCCTTTCCGACATCATGGAGTTCCGCGGCGGGGCTGATCAGTTCGAGAACTTCGCGGGAAACCAACCGGTCGTAGAGCACGGCGTCGGCGCGGGCAAGGATGCGGGCAGCGCGGACCGTGAGGAGGTCGGCGCGACCGGGTCCGGCTCCGACGATGTGGATGGTGCTCATGCAGGAACTAGCCTCAGGCTAGCATATGGCCACAAAGCCTATCAACAAAGTAAAGATTAGGCGTCGGGAGTGGAGTCGGCCGGCGGTTGGAGGTCGTCTGGCTCCTTTTTGCGGCGCTTGAAGAAGATTTCAGGGGACTTAACCCAGGTCGCGATGAGGACCGCGAAGAGGACGCCCAGGGACACAAAAGTGGCGATGGATCCAACGACGAGGTAGTCGGTTTCCGAACGCGGCTCAGGCAGCAGACGCAGACCGATTGCGACCGTGACTCCGAAGACGATGGCCGCACCGGTCAGCAGCATCGCCCACCTGGTTGCAGGGGATTCCATGAGATTGATTTTAATCGTATTTCTCGACGATGATCTGCTTCCGGTCAAATCCTTTCGATTTGAGGAGGGTGCGGACATCGTCGACCATGGCCTTGAGGCCGCAAACGTAGACATCAATGTCATTCCGCCCGCCCAGCGCTTCATCCAGATGCGCCTGGACGCGGCCGGCGCGGCCAGCCCAGCCCGTCCCGGGGCGTGTAAGCGTCGGCAAGTAACGGAATCCAGGCCGGTTGGCGGTAAGTTCCTCGAACTCCCGGCGGTACAGGATGCCCTCTTCCGAGCGGGTTCCAAAGAGAAGCGCCAGGCTGGTGGAAGCGGCGAAGACGGGCGGCCAGCGGAGGAACGAACGAAACGGAGCCACGCCGGTTCCGGTGGCGACAAAGACGGCGTCGCGCAGCGGGGCTTTCGGTACGAAGTAGCCGAGCGGGCCGCTCATCTCAATGGTGTCGTCCGGCTTCATCTCGAACAGCCACGGCGAGAGGCGGCCGTCCTGGACACGATTCAGGCACAATTCGAAGCGGTTGCCGGAGGGCGCCGAGGCGATGGAATAGGCCCGGGTAATGGACTTACCCAGGACGTCGCGGCTGAAGCTGACGAACTGTCCGGGGGTGAAGTCCAGCGTTTCCAACAGATCGACGGCGAAGGTGAAGTGGCGGACCTCCGGCGCGATTTCAACGGACTCGACAAGACGGGCTTTCAAGCTTGCGCTTCCTCCGGGGGTGGGGGCAGCAGGCCGTAGAGCGACTCGATGAAAGCGCGGCTCTTGCGGCGCCCATTGTTCGTCTGCCATTCGGTGCGCTGCCAGAAGACCAGCACGCCCAGCAGATCCTTGTCGCGGACGGTATGCGAGCCGCCACGCTCGGCTACGTGTTCGCGGAATTCGTGGACTTCGCGCTGGAACCGGTCAGACAAGGCGGCAGCGATGCCGTTGACGGGCCGGGTCTCGTAGACTAGGCCGCTATCGGCGATCTTGTAGGTGCGGACCAGGGCGTCGAGGGCGTCGCGCATGTCAAAGTCGTTGGCGCCAGGGGTTTCCAGGGCGGAAACCAGCAGCAGGCGGCCGGTGACGATGGCCAGGGGCTGCTGCTCTTCCATGAACTTATCGGTGAGTTCGATCTCAGGGTGGGGCAGAGTCTTGGGATCGACCTCAGGCGGTTTCTCGTGGCTGCGCGCCTCACGCAGATACTCGCAATCCAGGGGGCAGTCGATCGTCTGCTCCCGCTCAGTCCCACAGCAGACCGCGCAGATGTCTTTCATCAAGGCGGGGCAGGACCGGCGCGGGGGCCGCGACTCGCACAAATGGCAGGTTACGCGTTCCATCCGTCCGATTTATCGTACCATCCGAATGATGAAGAACATCGATGTCTACATCAAGATCGAAGTCGATCTGGACGAGAGCGAACACCCGCAGCGCTTTGCCGAGGAGCTGTGCCGCGTGCTGAAACGCGTGTATGGCGTAAGGAAAGCGGAAGTCTCGAATCTGCTGGAGCATACGGCCGAATGAGTGTGCCGTGGACAGGGTTGCAGTTCGGGCTGGGCTTGCTGGAGATCGGCCGGGCCTGGGGCTTCAAACCATCGCCCGTGCCGGACGATGAACAGGCGGAGGAGTTCCTGAACGGTGCGTATGAAGCCGGGGTCCGGATCTTCGACACAGCACCCTCGTACGCGTGGAGCGAACCCAGGTTCGGCGCGTTTCTGATGCAGTTGACGGCGGAGCAGCGCGATTCGCTGGTGGTGGCCACGAAGTTCGGAGAGTCCTGGGACTTCGAGACAAACCAGACAGTGCTCGACCACAGCTACGATGCGCTGATGGCGAGCCTGGAAGAGAGTTTCCGGCGGCTGGGGCGGATCGACATCCTGCAGGTGCACCGGAGCACTCCGGAGGTGCTGCGGGCGCCCGGCACGATCAAGGCCCTGGAAGCGGCCAAGGCAGCAGGGGTCAAGGTGGTGGGCGCCAGCGTGAAGGATCTGGAGTCGGTGGAGATCGCCTGCACGAACGAGTTGTTCCAGATCCTGCAGATTCCTTACAACCGGCGGAACCAGGCGATGCGGCCGGCGATTGCACGGGCTCGGGAAACCGGGCGTCTGCTGTTCACCAACCGCCCATTCGCGGAAGGGGAACTGCTGCAGGCGGAGGACCGGAACCAGGCGATCCGTGAGTGTTTCGCGGCCATCCAGGCGACACCCTTTGACGGGGCGATTCTGGCGGGGACGCGATCGGTCGAGCACCTGAAGCAGAATCTTGTGGGTTTTCAAGGGTAAGATCCTGCGAGAAGCCGGGCTGCCGCCTTTAATCGGCTGCGGCGGGGGCCAGAATGCTGGCTGGCGGCATCCTGCGGACTTCTGAGTGATGGGGCGGGGTGGCCACGGAACTGTCCGGAAACTGCATCGAGTAGAGGTGGGCGTACAGACCATCGAGGGCCATGAGTTCGCGGTGGGTGCCTAGCTCCACGATGCGGCCGCCGTCCATGACGGCGATGCGATGGGCCACCTTGATGGTGCTGAGGCGATGGGCGATGATCACGGTGGTGCGCCCCTGCATCAGGTGATTGAGCGCCTGCTGCACGAGGCCTTCCGAGTCGTTGTCGAGCGAGCTGGTTGCCTCGTCCAACAGCAGGATGCGGGGGTTCTTGAGAAGGGCACGGGCCACGGCGATGCGTTGGCGCTGGCCGCCGCTGAGTTTGGCTCCGCGTTCGCCGACCACCGTTTCGTACTGCTGGGGGAACTCCATGATGAAATCGTGGGCGTTGGCGGAGCGGGCCGCCGCGATCATCTGCTCTTCCGTGGCGCCCAGCCGTCCGTACAGAATGTTCTCGCGGATGGTCCCGCCAAAGAGCATGGTCTCCTGCGGTACCAGGGCCATCTGTTCGCGCAGGCTGTGCTGGGTGACGGAGCGCAGGTCGCGGCCATCGAGCTGGACGCTGCCGCCGGCTGGATCGTAGAAGCGCGGGATGAGGTTGAACAGCGTGCTCTTGCCTGCTCCGCTGGGGCCGACCAGAGCCAGGATCTCGCCCGGTTGGATATCGAGCATAATGCCCTTGATGACCGGCACATTGGGTTCGTAGTGGAACGTCACGTTGTCGAAGCGGAGGTGGCCCTGCGTGCCGGTGAGGGTTACGGCGCCCGGCGTGTCCTGCACGGTGGGATGGAGGTCGAGGATTTCAAAGACACGCTGGACACCGCCGATGGCCGCACGGAACTGGGCGTAGAGACCGGCGAGGCCGCCGAGACTGCCGGCGATCATGATGCCGTACATCAGGAAGCCGTTGATCATAGCGAGGGAGAGGCGTCCGGCGATCACTTCGCGCCCGCCGTACCACATGATGGCGGAGATGGTGCCGAAGCCCAGGAACATCATCACCGAGGAGAAGGAAGAGTGAAGGAAGGCCATGCGCAGGGAGGCCGAGAGCGCCTTCCGGGCGGCTGCCCCGTAACGGGTGGTCTCGTGCTGCTCCTGGCCGAAGCTCTTCACGACGCGGATGCCCTGCAGAGCCTCTTCCGCGACGGTGGTGGCGTCGGCGAGGTGATCCTGGAGGCCCGTGCTGGACTTCTGGATCCGGCGTCCAAAGAACGCCACGAGCAGGACCAGCGGCGGAACCAGCGCCAGGATGAACAGTGAGAGCTGAATGTTGATGGAGAGAACGATGACAAGCGCTCCGATGAGGGACACGCTCTGGCTGAGCAGGGAGGTGATGTTGCTTGTCAGAACGGTGCGCATCTGCGTCACGTCACTGGAGAGTCGGGATACGATTTCGCCGACACGCCGTCCCGAGTAGAAGTCGAGTGACTGGCGGTGCAGGTGGGTGTATAGGGTGGTGCGCAGGTCGCAGACGATGTTCTCGCCGATGACGGCCAGCATGATGGACTGGAGGAACGACAGCGCGGCCTGGGTGAGGAAGATGCCCAGCAGCAGCAGGGCCAGTCCGTTGAGGGAAGAGAGGCTGTGGGTGCGTGTGGCGGAGTCGAGCAGGCGGACGATCACCATGGGGAAAGCGAGCCCCAGCGCGGACGAACCCAGCAGCGCGAGGATGGCTACGGCCATGCGTCCCCGATAGGGCTGCAAGTAAGCGAGCAGGCGTTTCCACGGAAGAGTCGAGAGCTGGACAGGTGGTTCATTTTCGGATGGCGCGGCGAAGCGGTTTGGATGGTGTGCGCCTGGTCGATGCAGCATGTTTGGTCTCCGCGAACCAGATTAGCGGCGGCGCATAAACTGAATTTAAACAAGGCCGGGATGTTACACGGCAGGCAGACTGACGGTGAATTCCGCGCCCGCGCCGGGCTGGCTGCGCACCGCGATCGCTCCGCTGTGGATCTCGACGACGCGCTGGGCGATGGCGAGGCCCAGTCCATTGCCTCCGGCGGAGTGGCGGCGCGAAGGATCGGCTTTGTAGAACCGCTCGAAGATCCGCGGCAGGTCTTCTTCGGCGATGCCGATCCCGGTATCGGCAACACTCACCTCCCAGCGATCGCCTTTCCGGTGCAGGCCGACGTGAATGGTGCCTCCGGGCGGGGTGAACTTGATGCTGTTGTGGATCAGGTTGATCCAGACCTGGCTGAGCAGGTCTTCGTCGGCCGAGATGGCGGCCTCGTCGAGCGCTACCTCCATCTCAATGTCCTTGGCGGTCCATTGGGTTTCGCAGGCCAGAATCAGGTTCCGGAGCTGCACATCGAGCCGGTAGGTCGTGGGGGCCAGCCGGGTCTGTTCCGAGTCGAGGGACGCGAGCTTGAGCAGGTTCTCACTCAACCTGGACAGCCGGAGGCTCTCCGCTTCGATGATCTCGAGGTAGTGGAGACGGTCCTCCAGGCTCACATTATCCCGCTGCAGGGCAGCCGCAAAGCCCCGGATGGAGGTGAGGGGCGACTGAATTTCGTGCGACACATTTGAGACAAACTCCTGACGCAGCTTTTCCATCTCGTCGAGACGAGTGGCCATGTGGTTCACGCTCTGCACCAGCTCGCCCACCACTCCGTGCGAGCGCAGGTTCTCGTCCAGCCGGGTAGTGAAATCGCCCGTGGCGATTCGCTCGAGCGCTTCTGTAATGACGGAGAGGGGATTCTTCGTCCGGTGGCGCCTGTGAATCACGGTGCCGGCGATGGCCACCAAGGCGACCATGAGGATGATTCCGAGGAAGGCATTGACCAGCAGGGCCAGCACGGCGTGAGGCTTCCAGCCGGTGCGGGCATAGACGAAGGCGGTGATGTAGAAGGCCAGGCACAGAACGAGGGCGAAGAACGCCAGGGAAGCGAAGGCGCGAAACCAATGGCGGAATGCCAGCCGGTTTCTCATCAGGCTGCCTCCAGGCGGTAGCCGAGTCCTCGGATGGTCTTGATGCGGAAGGGCGCCTGGGCTTCGGGAAAGCGTTCCCGGAGGCGGTTGATGTGAACATCGAGGGTGCGTTCATTGCCCTCGAAGTCGTAGCCCCAGATATCCTCGATGAGCTTCGACCGGGAAAGCGTCTTGCCCGCGTAGCTCGCCAGCTCGAACAGAAGTTCGAATTCCTTCAGCGGTAGGTTGAGCGGCCGGCCCGCGATCGCTGCCTCGTGGGTCTTGCGATCCATGGTCAGGCCGCCGACCTGCACCGTCTGGGAACTGGCCACCCGGTAGCGCTTCAGTAGAGCCTTGACACGGGCCACGAGTTCCACGGGTTCGAAGGGTTTCACAAGGTAGTCGTCGGTGCCCAGCTGAAAGCCCTTCACCTTCTGGCTGGTTTCGCCCTTGGCCGTGATGATCAGCAGGGGAAAGTCGCCAGCCAGGCGCAGGCGGCGGCATAGCTCCCAACCATCCATGTTGGGCATCATGACATCCAGGATGACCATGTCGGCCTTGACGGTTTCGAGCCGGGCGAGGGCATCGTAGCCATCACAGGCTTCGAAGACATCGAGGCCTTCCGGCTCCAGGAAGATCCTGACCAGCTCTCGGATATTCGGATCGTCGTCGACTACCAGGATTTTGCTCATCGGATCGGAAGCGGCGGCACAGCAGGGCGCCTAGTATGAGGAATAGCGCAGTCAGGTAAACGGAGTGTAAACGGACGGCAGCCTGGCCGCCCGCGCGGGGGCGGCCCCAGAGCCTCAGGCCAGCAGGCGGGCCGCGGTACGGCGGAAGAACCCATCGGTCATGCCGGCGATGTAGTCGCAGACGACGCGGTGCGCTGGCATCAGGCCGATGCGCTCGGCATGGCCATCCGGCATCTCATCGGGATGATCGAGGAAGAACCGGAACATTCGCTCAATGCCTTCGCAGGCGCGGACTCGTTCTTCCACCAGCGCCGGGGAAGAGTATACGTGGCCGTAAAGGAACGTCTTGAGCCCGCGATTGGTGTCAGCGGCGGCCTGCGTCATGGTGACCAGGCGATGAGGGTAGCGGCGAACATCCTCGACGGAATCAACGCCGCTCGACTGCACAGACTGTGCAGTCCCCTCAATGAGACCCGACACCAGCAGGTCGATGAGGCGGCGCAGGACCTCCTGAAACCGTACTTTCTCCGGTGCGCCGGGAAACTGGTATAGGATTTCCGCTGCCAGTTCGGCGTAGTGCGGCAGGGCGGCGCCGATCTCCTCCATGTTGAAGAGACCGGCCGAGAACCCGTCATCGAGATCGGCACTGTTATAGGCAACTTCGTCAGCCAGATCAATGAGTTGCGCCTCGAGGGGCGGCCGCAGGCCGGGCAGGTATTCGTCGAACTCAACACGTTCGCCAGGGGCGAAGTCGCGGGAGTGTTTCACCATGCCTTCCCGTACCTCGAAGGTCAGGTTGAGACCGGGGAACCGGGCATACCGGACTTCGAAGCTCTCTACGATGTGGAGGGCGTGGACGTTGTGATCGAAGGAGTCGCCAAACGCGCGCATGCAGCGATCCAGGGCCTCTTCTCCGGCATGGGCAAAGGGGGGATGGCCGATGTCGTGGGCGAGGGCGAGAGCCTCTGTAAAGTCCTCTGCCAAGCCCAGGGAAACAGCAAGGGTACGGGCGATCTGGGAGACTTCGATCGTATGTGTGAGGCGATTGCGAAAATGATCGCTGAGCCGTTCGCCGAAGACCTGGGTTTTGTCCTCTAGGCGGCGAAAGGCGCGGGCATGGACAATGCGGTCGCGGTCGCGCTGGAACTCGTTGCGGTAGCGATGCGGCGCTTCGGGATACTTGCGGCCCCTCAGGGCGTCAATCGGGTACCTTAGCCGTTCCAGGCTCACCCTTCCAGCTTACTTCCCCGAAGAGATTTCGGCGATCGCCTGAATGGCAATGCGGCTGATCGGGCCATTTACGGTACGCAGGGGCTCCAGCAGCTTCTTGGCTTCTTCCGGCTTGGTTTTCGCGATGATGCGGGCCAGCACCAGGGTCGCCTGATCCTTGGCGACGAACATGGTGGGGTTCTCGATGAGCCCGCGCAGCAGTTTCTCGGCATCAGCCTGCTTGCCGGTGCCGGCGTACAACTGGGCCAGTGACAACTTAGCCAGGGAACCGTACTCGGCGCCGCCCTCTTCAGACGCGCGCTTCAGGTAGCGTTCTGCTTCGTCGAGTTTGGCGGCGTCAGCGGCATTCAAGCCGAGCATGTAGACTGCGGCGGCAGCCTCTTCAGAACCGGAGTATTTCGTGGCCAGATCGTTCAGTTCCTGGCTCAGGGCCTTGTCCTTATCCGCCTGCACAGTGAACGACTTGACGCCATCCCTGGGAGTGGGCATGATGGGCGCGTTGTAGGTTTCCACCGCGTGCATCAGGGCAACCTGGCGTTCCGCCTTGCGGCTCTGGTAAAAGAACCAGCCACCTGCCGCGAGCACAATGACGGCCAAGGCGATGCCGCCGTAGCGGATCATCTCGGAGCGGTGCTCATCAACGTAATGTACAGTTTGACCGACTTCCTCAACGAACTTGTCGGTCTTCAAATCATGTCTGGTGACGCGGTCCACAGATTACTCCAGTAAGCAAAACTCTTATTTTAGCACGCAGGTCCAAACCCGCCGGGCTCCACCTTCCAACGGAACCTGCAGTTCAGGTCAGGCGGGGATGATCTGATGCTGAATGGCAAACTTGACCAAGCCCGGAATGTCGTGGATGTCTAATTTTTTCATCAGATTAGACCGATAGGTATCCACGGTTTTGGGACTCAGCTGGAGCCGCGCCGCAATTTCTTTGGCGCGAACCCCTTCCACGAGAAGGGAGAAGACCTGAAACTCCCTGGCGCTCAGGCGTGAGATGGGGTCCTCCACCATGCCACGTTTTTCGGGTGCGAACAGGCTTTGAACATCCACCGCGGGGGAGACATAAATGCCCCCTTCAATGACCTGTTCGAGGCAATCGACGAGTTGGGCACCGGTGCTCGTTTTCAGCAGATAACCCTGCGCGCCGGCTCGCAGCACCTCAAGCACGGTCTTGCGGTCGCGGCGCATTGCCAGGATCACGCAACGAGTCGGTACCGGGCGCATGCCGTCACCCGGCTCAGTCAGCCGCTTTGCAATTTCGAGGGAATGGAGCTGGGGAATCTGAAGGTCAACAAGGACGACGTCGGGGGTTTTCTCTTCGAGCAGCTTCCAGGCCTGCTCGCCGTCCGAGGTGCAGCCTACCACGTGAAAACGGCCGGAGAGCTCGCACAGCGCGGCGATGCCGTCGCGAAACAGCGCGAGCTCCTCGGCGATGATGACACTGCGGATCTTGGCGGCAGGCATTGCCGGATTCGGCTCAGCGAGGGCCTGTGCCTTGGCTAATTAAAGCTCGCCAGTCCCTTTGCTTCGTCGTCGAACACTTCGAAAATCGTGTACAACTTGGTGATCTGCAGAAGATCGTGGATTCGTTTGGTCAGATTCAGCAGCTTCAGGTTGCCACCGGCGTTGGAGACGGTCGTGAAGCCGCTCACCAGCTCACCGATTCCGGAGCTGTCGATGTAGCTCACATCGGCGAGGTTGAGCAGCACCTTCTTGTGCCCCTTGGTCGTCAGATCCTTGATGGAGTCACGGAAGGTGGAGGATCCCTCACCCAACGTAATGCGGCCGGCGGCGTCGATGACAGTTACATCACCAACCTGGCGCGTGGTCAGTTTTACACTCACTTCTCTAATACCCCCTCGTCAATTGGAGTCCCAAACAGCAATTAAGTTCCCGGAGGAATCGTTTTCCGGAGCACAACCCGGGTACCGCCGTGCTCCGCCTTCTCAATCACGAACTCGTCCACAAAGGAACGGATGATCATGATGCCGCGGCCTGATTGGCTAAGCAAGTTCTCTTCCGCCAGCGGATCGGCCTGGCGTTCGGGCAGGAAGCCCGTTCCCTCGTCCTCAATCAGAACCTGGATGGAGGATTCCGTACGGCTTAGTACGAAGTGCACACGCTTGTTTGCGCTGTAACGGTTGCCATGGACGATTGCGTTGACCATGGCTTCCCTGACAGCGTAACCAACCTGATATGCGTCGTCCTCCGGCAAGCCAACTTGCTCGGCGGCGACCTTGGCCCGTTCCTCGCTGGAATCGACGCTGTCCAAGCTCGATTCGAGGTACTCGTCCACGATCACGTTTTTAGGATTCTCCAGGTTGCTCATGGCGTTCTCGTGGAGTGGCTGGGAAATCGCTAAGGTATGCCAGCGGCGCAGCGAAAGTCAAGCGACACGGCAAAGCCTAGATTGGAAGCGGTTCACATGTGTCCAGATTTCGAGCCAGATCGCAGCACGTGCCACGATTCAGCGAAAGCGGCTTCCTGGCGTGCGGCAGGCGGCGTCTGGCAGGACTCCGCCAGAAGAATGAAACGGTCAATTCCGATTTGAGTTACAGATTCAGACATATCCTTTGATATCTATCTTTGGATATGGTAGCGATTGCACTCCCCTTATATGACAGTTCCAAAGGATATACTTAGCAAGCTTCAATTTCGTCTTCTGGAGGTTAGCTTTATGAACCATGTGCGTTCTGTGGCAGTGGTGACACTGCTTCTTTGCGTTCTCAGTTTGGGCGCATTCGCACAATCGGACAACTCCACCGCAAACGGTGTTGTCCGCGACCCATCTTCGGCAGTAGTACCTAACGCCAAGATCACCCTCAAGAACCAAGCCAACGGCCTGACTCGTGAAGTCAAGACTAACGAGTCCGGCAACTTCGTCATCCCGACCATCCCTTCCGGCATGTACACCCTCACCGTCGAGGCGGCCGGTTTCAAGAAGTATGAATCCAAGGACAACAAGGTCGACCCCAACCTGCCCGCCAGCTTTGATGTGGCGCTGCAAGTTGGCCAGGCTTCGGAAGTCGTCGAAGTAACCGCCACGGCGGCTGCTCTGCAGACGGAATCCGGCGCTGTCGGCCGCATCGTGGAAGGCAGACAACTGGCGGATCTCCAGTTGAATGGCCGCAACCCCATCTTCCTGGCTCTGTTGAAACCCGGCGTGCGCGGCACTAACCTGGGTGGCTTCAGCTACGGTATGGATCAAGCCGGCCTTTCGATCAACGGTTCGCGTACCCAGGACAACCTCATCACTTATGATGGCGCTGTCGCTGTCCGCACCCGCTCGAACGGCACGTCCATCGGTTCCGCCGATCTCGACACGACCGCTGAAGTGCAGATCATGACCGCGTCGTTCACCGCCGAATATGGCCGTGCGGCCGGCGGCCAGATCCGCGTTGTCAGCAAGAGCGGCACCAGCCAGTTCCATGGTTCCGCCTACGAGTACTTCCGCAACTCCGCCATCGATGCCAACACCTGGTCCCGGAATCGCAACCCCTCCACGAACGTCGTGGCGCCGCTGCGCTTCAACCAGTTTGGTTACAACACCAGCGGACCGGTCTTCGTCCCCGGAAAACTGAATAAGGACCGCAGCAAGCTGTTCTTCACCTGGTCGCAAGAATGGACCAAGCATCGCCGCGAAGACACAACCCTGAAGGTTGTGCCGACCGCTAAGATGAAGGCTGGCGACTTCAGCGAACTGCTGGTGCCCACGGCCTTCTTCGGCTCCGCACAGATCGTTAAGGACCCCGCCAACGGCAACGCTCCATTTGCCGGCAACATCGTCCCCAAGAACCGGCAGAGCGCGAACGGCATGGCGCTGCTCGCGGTGTTCCCGGCCGCCAACCTCGCGGTGCCCCAGGGCGCCAACAACTGGTATGGCGTCGGCGGCCACCCCACCGACCAGCGCAAGGACAGCATCGGGATCGACTTCCTGCCTACCCAGAAGGACTCCATCAAGTTCCGTGGAATGCTCTTCCACTACCTGGATGTCTCCCCCTTCCCCACGGGCTTCGCACTGGCCCAGCAGACCTTCGATCGTCCCAACCAGACGTCTTCGCTGAACTGGACGCATAGCTTCAGCCCGACGCTGATCAACGAAACCCTGATCACGGCCAGCCGCGACCAGGTGTTCATCCGCATGACGGACACGCCGGCCTTCAACCGTACGACCTACGGCATCAACTATCCGTACGTCTACCCCGCCGGCAAGGACCGTCCCAACAAGCTGCCCGCCGTGGCCATCCCTGGCTTCAGCGAGTACACCGGTACCCCGTACCCCTCGAACTCCAC
The DNA here is from genome assembly GCF_015277775.1 of Paludibaculum fermentans. Lineage (NCBI taxonomy): Bacteria > Pseudomonadati > Acidobacteriota > Terriglobia > Bryobacterales > Bryobacteraceae > Paludibaculum > Paludibaculum fermentans. The sequence continues at coordinate 6,288,052 of NZ_CP063849.1, read as the reverse complement.
GGGCCCGATCTACTCGATCAGCAACAACATCACGAAGATTCTGAACAACCACACCATCAAAGCGGGCTTCGCGTTTGAACGTGCGGGTCAGAACGATTACGACCAGATCAACGTCAACGGCGTCCCTGGCGGAACCAACAATCAGAATGGCCGCTTCGAGTTCAGCAATACCCGTTCCGGCGGCTCCGGCGTGGGCCTCGGCGACGCGGCTCTCGGCCTGTTCAACAACTACGCTGAAATCGGCACCCGCAGCTTCACTCCCTACCGCGGCAACATGTACGAATGGTTCGTCCAGGATTCCTGGAAAGCCACCGACAAGTTGAAGATCGAGTTGGGCGTCCGCCACACCATCGTGATCCCCTACTCCTCACTGTGGGGCAACATGACGGTGTTCGACCCCAAGTACTACGACAAGTCGAAGGCTGTCACTGTCGATCTGAGGACGGGCAACCCGATTGCCGGCAGCGGCGATCCCTACAACGGCATCGTGATTCCGGGCAGCAGCTGGCCGGATTCCGCCAAGGGCCGTGTGCCCGCCGCGACCGACGCGTCGCTGCAATACCTGTTCCGTGGCGGTCAGGAGCCGAAGTACTACTCCAATATCGACTACGGCAACTTCCAGCCCCGCATTGGTGTCGCTTACTCGCTGAACCCCAAGACCGTGATCCGCGGCGGCGCCGGCAAGTATACGACGCGCCTCGGCGTCAGCGACTCGGTGTTCCTCGGTGGCAACCCCCCGCTGCAGCCCATCGCCTCGATTCCCACCGGCCTGGTGGACAACCCGGGCGGCGGCTCCCTGGCGAGCTTCCCGATCAGCGTCACGACGCAGGCCAAGGTGTTCCATATGCCTCAGTCCTACACGTGGAACCTGACCGTGGAGCGCGAAATCGGCTTCAACACGGTTCTCGACGTTTCTTACGTCGGCCGTCGTGGTCTGTTTGGCCAGCGTGAAAAGAACATCAACCAGGCCGCCCTGGGCGCTGTTCAGAACAACGTGGGCATCAACGTCAACGCCCTCCGTCCGTACCTCGGCTACGGCCCCATCCGCGAGACCTTCAACGATGCCAACATGAAGTACAACAGTCTTCAGATTGGCGTCAACCGCCGCTTCAGCAATGGCCTCAGCTACGGCTTGGGCTACACGCTCTCCAAGTGCATGGACGACGGCAGCGCGCAGCGCGACATCGTGCCCAACGCTTACGACGCCCACAATCTCTGGGGCCCCTGCACGAACGACACCCGCCACGTCTGGGTGCTCAACTACATCTACGACCTGCCGTTCTTCAAGAACTCCGGCCGCGCCCTCAAGACCATCGCGGGCGGCTGGAAGATCAGCGGCGTCACCCAGTTCCAGACCGGTACCCCGAACACCGTTGCCACCGGCGACGACTTCGCAGGCGTCGGCCCTGGTTCCGGCAGCCAAATCTGGAACGTCACTGGCAACCCGCAGCTCGGCAACGGTGAGAAGGCATTCATGGCCAACGCCGGTGATCCGAACTATTGGTTCAACGGCAAACGCGACGCCGCCGGCAATCTGCTGGCCTTCGCCAAGCCCGGCGACAAGACGTTCGTCTCCGGCAACTTCCGCAGCCTCATCTACAACCCCGGTATCCAGTTCTGGAACATCGGCGTGTTCAAGTCGTTCGCCATCACGGAGAAGCAGAGCTTCCTCATCCGCGCGGAAGGCTTCAACTTCATCAACCACCCCAACTGGGGCGGTGCTGATTACAACCCGACCAGCGGCACGTTCGGCAAGATCACCGGCAAGACCGATGACCGCCGCAACATGCAGATCAGCCTGCGGTACAGCTTCTAAGCGCACCGTTCAGTTGTTGCGAAAAGGGCCGGAGCCAACGCTCCGGCCCTTTTTGTTGGCCGGTTGCTACGGTATGAACAAGACTCCAGTCCGCGATTGCTTCAATTCGTCTTCTGGAGGCCGGGCATCTGTAGCACTAACTCTTACCGGCCAGCCCTTAGGCGGCAGTTGAGGCACACTCTCCGCCGTTCTTTCCAACCTCGGTGAGCACTCCCCACACGTAAGGTGCGGATCGTACCTCCTCAAGTTCCTCGATTCCCTTCCAAGATCCGCTGGGCAGACCTCTCAGTAGCACGCATTACATTCCGGAGGCGAGCAACTCCCATCTCGCTCAACCGGGGCGGCGCGTGCTCCCGCCTACGCTGTCTTGTTTGAAGTTTCCTACAAATCGCTCACCCCGATTGTAAGCCCACATCAAATCTTTGCTATGAATGTTTGCCATCTGTTAATAATGCAAATCCCTGCTAACCAAAAGAAGGCATCCACTGAATGTTTTCAGCAGGTTCCACAGTGGCTTCTATTACAAACTACACACATAACGAAAGAACTACAGGGAGACCGCATCTTGTGGAAATAAGTGGCGAATGTATAATCCTAACAGCTAGGGAGCCCTAGCTTCAGGAGGTTTAGAATGAACAGAGTACGTTCAGGAGCGATGGCGTCCATACTCCTCTGCACCCTGCTTCAATGTGCATTCCCCCAGTCAGACAACTCGACAGCAAGTGGAGTTGTCAGAGATCCATCATCCGCGGTTGTTCCTAACGCGAAAGTTGTACTCAAGAATCAAGCTAATGGCTTGACCCGCGAGTCGAAAACGAACGAATCAGGTAACTTTGTAGTCCCGACTATTCCGTCAGGTATGTACACACTGACTATCGAACTGGCGGGTTTCAAGAAGTATGAGTCCAAGGACAACAAGATCGACGCCAGCCTGCCGGCCAGTTTCGACGTAACGCTGCAAGTAGGCTCGGCTACAGAAGTTGTGGAAGTTTCCGCCACGGCCGCAGCCCTGCAGACAGAGTCCGGCGCGGTAGGCCGGCTGATCGAAGGCAAGCAGTTGAGCGATCTGCAGCTCAACGGCCGCAACCCGATCTTCCTGGCCCTGTTGAAACCGGGTGTCCGCAGCGGCAGCATGCTGTCGAGCTTCAGCTATGGCATGAGCCAGGCGGGCCTCTCGATCAACGGTTCGCGCACACAGGATGTCGCCATCATGTACGACGGCGCGCCCGCCGTCCGCACCCGTTCGAACGGCACTTCCATCGGTTCCGCCGATCTCGACATGACTGCAGAGGTCCAGATCCTCACGGCCTCCTACTCGGCTGAGTACGGCCGCGGAGCGGGCGGCCAGGTGCGCGTGGTCAGCAAGAGCGGCACCAACCAGTTTCACGGCACGCTTTATGAGTACGTCCGCAACCAGGCATTCGACGCCAACACCTGGAGCCGCAACCGCAGCGCCTCCACGAATTTCGCGCCATCGATCCACTACAACCAGTACGGCTACAATCTGAGCGGCCCGGTCTACATCCCGAAAAAGTGGAACGAAGACAAAAGCAAGCTGTTCTTCGTCTGGTCGCAGGAATGGGTTACCCACCATCGCGACAGCGCGGGTTCCAAGACCGTCCCGACAGCAGCAATGCGTGGCGGCGACTTCAGCGAACTGCTTTCATCGAACGTGTTTTACAACTACAAAACCGTCGGTGTGATCAATGACCCCACCAACGGTGCCCCGTTCGCGGGGAACATCATCCCCAAGAGCCGGCAGAGCGCCAACGGCATGGGCCTGCTGCAAGTCTTCCCGCTGCCCAATTACGATGTCGGCACGAGCACCAACTTCTACAGCGTCGCCCTGGCCACCACGGAGCAGCGCAAGGACAGCATGAGCCTCGACTATCTGCCAACTTCAAAGGACTCGATCAAGTTCCGCGCCCTGCTGTTCCACTACGTCGATACGGATCCTTGGGGCACAAACCTGCTGTTGACGAAAAAGACCACCACGCGCCCCAACCAGACTTCTTCGATCAACTGGACACGCACCCTCAGCCCCACGCTGGTCAACGAGTTCCAGGTCACCGCCAGCCGAGACCAGGTGTATCTGGCGATGGAGGACGTGCCCTCCTTCAACCGGACGACCTACGGCATCAACTATGCCTACATCTATCCGAATGGGAAAGACCGCCCCAACAAGCTGCCAGCCATCGATATGACCGGCTTCTCCACTTATACGGGCAGCCCCTATCCCTCGCAATCGACCGGCCCTATCTACACCATCAGCAACAACATCACGAACATTCGCGGCAACCACATCCTGAAAGCCGGCTTCATGTTTGAACGCTCCGGCCAGAACGACTACGACCAGATCAACGTGAACGGCGTCCCCGGAGGCACCGACAATCAGAATGGCCGTTTCGTCTTCACCCACACCCGCACAGGCGGTAGCGGCCTCGCATTGGGCAACGCGGCCCTGGGCCTCTTCGACACCTACGCCGAGATTGGACAGCGCAGCTTCACGCCGTATCGCCACCACATGGTGGAGTGGTTCGTCCAGGACAGCTGGAAGGTCAACGCGAAGTTGAAGATCGAGTACGGCATCCGCCATTCGATCATCCAGCCTTACTACTCGCTGTGGAACAACATGACGATCTTCGACCCGAAGTATTACGACACCTCGAAGGCCGTCACGATCGATGCCAGCGGCAATCCCGTAGCCGGCACCGGCGATCTCTACAACGGCATCGTGATCCCAGGCAACGGCTGGCCGGACGCGGCCAAGGGTCGTGTGAACATCGCCGGCAACTCCGCCTACGACTATCTGTTCCGCGGCGGCCAGGAGCCCCGTTACTACTCGAACATCGATTACCTCAACTTCCAGCCCCGCCTCGGCATGGCCTACCAGATCTCCTCCAAGCAGGTTCTGCGCGCGGGCGCCGGCAAGTTCGTCACGCCACTGGGTGTGAGCGACTCGGTCTTCCTGGGCGGCAACCCGCCGCTGCAGCCGATGGCCTCTGTGTCCTACGGTTCGGTGGATAGCCCTGGCGGTGGTACGGCGGCAAGTTTCCCGCTCAGCGTCACCACCCAGGCCAAGGAGTTCCACATGCCTCAGAGCTACACGTGGAACGTCAACTACGAGCGGGAAGTCGGCTTCAACACGGTCCTTGAGCTCGCCTACGTCGGCCGCCGGTCCAACTTCGGCCAGCGGGAGAAGAACATCAACCAGGCTCCGCTCAACTCCCTCTACACCAACACCAGCGTGAACATCAACGCCAAGCGGCCCTATCTCGGTTATGGCGCGATCCGTGAGACGTTCAACGACGCCAACATGACCTACAACAGCGCCCAGATCAACGTGAACCGGCGCTTCGCCAATGGGCTCAGCTTCGGCCTGGCCTACACGTATTCAAAGTGCATGGACGACGGCAGCGCCCAGCGCGACATCGTTCCGAACACTTATGATGCCCACAACCTGTGGGGCCCCTGCACCAACGATACCCGCCACCTGGCCGTGATCAACTACATCTACGCCCTGCCGTTCTTCAAGAACAGCCGGGGTCTGGTGAAGGGCATCGCGGGCGGTTGGCAGATCAGCGGCGTCACCCAGTTCCAGACCGGCACTCCGAACACGGTCGCCACCGGCGACGACATCGCCGGCGTCGGCAGCGGCAGCGGTTCGCAGATCTGGGACGTCAATGGTGATCCCATCCTACCTAACGACCAGAAGGGCATCCGTCTCAACTCGGGCGACAAGATCTACTGGTTCCGCGCCACCACCACCGGCGGTGCGGCCATGTTCACCAAGCCCACCCAGGGCACGTTCACCACGCAGTCCAACCGTGACATCATCTACAACCCGGGTGTGCAGAACTGGAATCTCGGCATCTTCAAGACCTTCCAGATCAACGAGCGCCACCGGGTGCTGCTGCGCGGCGAAGCCTTCAGCTGGCTGAATCACCCGAACTGGAACGGCGCGGACTATACGCCAACGAGTTCCACCTTCGGCATGATCACCAGCAAGGCGGACAGCCAACGCCAGTTGCAGTTCAGCCTGCGCTACTCGTTCTAGGCAGCGAAGACTGACAGGGAAAGGGCCGGGGCCAACGCTCCGGCCCTTATTGCGTTCTGACATTTGTCACCTGCCGGGGGTGACACTCGGCACTGGCCGGGACACGCGGGACGCCGCACGATGGGTCATGATCATTGCGGAACTGCGGAACATCAGGAAGCGATTCGGCCCGGTAACGGCGCTGGATGGCTTCGATCTCCAAATCGAACAGGGACAACTGCTGGCGCTGCTGGGACGGAACGGCGCAGGCAAGACCACCGCCACCAAGCTGCTGCTGGGCCTGACTTCGGCTGACGAGGGCGCGGCACGCGTCTTCGGCCACGACCCCCGCCAGTGCGCCGGCCGTTTGCGTACCGGCGCCATGCTACAGGCTGGACAGGTACCCGAAACGCTGCGTGTGGCCGAGCACATCGAGCTCTTCTCCAGCTATTACCCCAAGCCCCTGCCGGCCGGCGAAGCGATCCGGGCGGCTGGGCTGGAGGGCCTGGAGCGGCGCATGTACGGCTCGCTCTCCGGCGGTCAGCGGCAACGGGTATTGTTCGCCCTCGCCATTTGCGGCCGGCCGGACCTGCTGCTGCTGGACGAACCGACAGTCGGCCTGGATGTGGACAGCCGCCGCGGCCTGTGGAAGCACATTCGCCACTTTGTTGCAGGCGGAGGCAGCGTGCTGTTGACGACCCACTATCTGGAGGAAGCCGACGTGCTGGCGGACCATGTGGCTGTGATCGACAAGGGCCGCCGCATCGCCGAGGGGTCTCCGGCCGAGATCAAGCGCTCCATCTGCGCCCGCCGCATCTCCTGCATCACGGAGCTGGCAGACGACCGGTTGCGGGCTTTGGAAGGAGTGCAATCAGTGACCCGCGCCGGCGGACGCGTCACCCTTACCGCGGTCGACAGCGACACCGTGCTCCACAGGCTGCTCACAGCCGATCCCCGGGTTCGTGAAGTGGAAATCCAGGGCGCCGGCCTGGAAGAAGCGTTTCTTGCATTGACGGAGGTGGCCCAATGAATACCTACTGGCTGGAAGCCAAGTTCCAATTTCTATCCCTGCTGCGCACGCCGCGCTTCGCCGTACCCACGCTGCTGCTGCCGCCGCTGTTCTATCTGTTTTTCGGCATCCTCATGAACACCGGCCGCGTCCCGCCGGTGAGCCTGGCGCAGTCGATTCTCGTCGGCTACGCCGTGTTCGGGGCGCTCGCTGCATCGATGTGGGGTGTCGCCGTCACCCTCTCTACGGAGCGCAATTTGGGCTGGTTAGAGGTGAAACGGGCTAGCCCCATGCCGCTGGGCTCGTACTTCGTATCCAAGATTGCCGCCGCCATGGCCTTCTCGCTCACGATTCTGCTGCTGCTCGGGCTGCTGGCCCAGTATCTGGGGCACGTTGGCCTCAGCGCTACTCAGTGGCTGCAGCTAGCCGTCTGCGTCCTGGTCGCCAGCATTCCTTTGTGCGGCATGGGCCTGCTGGTGGGTACTCTCACCAGCGCCAGTGCCACGCCGGCGGTGGTCAACCTGATCAGCATGCCCATGGCGATCTGCTCCGGCCTCTGGCTCCCCATCGACTTCCTGCCCGCGCAGATGCAGCAGGCGGCCATTTTCCTGCCCACCTATCATGCGCTGCAGATCGGTCGTACAATCGTGGGCAGACGCGCCACATGGCCCGTTGAGTGGCATCTGGTGGTCCTGCTGGGATTTGCCCTGCTGTTCCTGGCTTTGACTGCCGGAGCGTGGCGCCGCCAGCGCCAATAACAAATATGCCCAGGTCTCTCAAAGCGCCGTTTCTGCCGCCGGATTCTCCGGAGGGCTGGATGCCCTACTTGTGGCTGGTGTACTCGCTGCCATTCCTCCTGACTCCGGCGTTTCGCGGCAATGGCTTGTGGGATTGGGTCACCACCCTGTCGGCTTATGCGGTCTTCCTGGCTGCCTACTTCCGCGGCTTCTGGGTGCGCGGCTGGCAACTGCCGGCAATCATCGGAGTCTTCTGCCTGTTGGCCATTGTGTTCGCGAAGGAGAATTCCGCGGCGTTGGTGTTCTTCGTCTACGCCGCCTCATTCACGCCGGAATTAGGAGAGCCGCGCAAAGGCTGGATGGGGCTGGGCATCGTGATGGCCATCGAACTGGCAACCGTCACCTTGCTCGGAATGCACTGGCAAAGATGGGCGGCTCCCGCCATCTTCACCCCACTGGTCGGACTGATGGTGATGCACTACACCCAGCGGCGGCGCCTGACGCTGCGCCTGATGCAGACCCAGGGAGAGTTGGCGCGGATGGCCCAGATCGCCGAACGGGAACGCATCGCCCGCGATCTGCACGACCTACTGGGGCACACATTATCGGTCATCGTGCTGAAGTCCGAACTGGCTTCGCGGTTGGCCGAGAACGATACGAAACGGGCGATCGCCGAGATCCGGGACGTCGAGCGGATTTCACGGGAAGCGCTGGCTGAGGTGCGCGCGGCAGTTCGGGGTTACCGGTCGGCGGGCCTGATGGCTGAGGTGGAGAGCGCGCGGCAGGCGCTGCGCTCCGCAGGGATCGAACTGGAGTGCGATCTGGGCAGCGGCCCCCTGCCCGCCGCGCAGGAAGGTGTGCTGGCATTGGCCATTCGCGAAGCCTGCACGAACGTTGTTCGTCACGCCCGGGCCACGCGCTGCCGCATGGCTCTGCGCCGGGGCCCGCGTCAATACGAACTGGAGATCGCCGACGACGGGCAGGGCGGCACGGCCAACGAAGGAGCCGGACTCAGCGGCATGCGCGAACGCGTCGAGGCGTTGGGCGGCACCCTGGAACACGACGGATCCAGCGGTATGCGCCTACTGCTCCGATTGCCCCTGGAGGCCGTTTGAGCATCCGGATTCTCATCGCCGAAGACCAGGCCATGGTGCTAGGCGCACTGGCTGCGCTGCTCTCCACTGAGCATGATCTGGAAGTCACCGGGCAGGCGCGCGATGGCGCCGAGGCCCTGTCGCTGCTCGAGACGGCTCAGCCCGACGTGGTGTTGTCCGATATCGAAATGCCCAATATGACCGGGCTCGAGCTCGCCGCCGAGATCCGCCGGCAGAAGCGTGCCGCGAAGGTGATCATCCTGACGACCTTTGCACGGCCTGGCTACCTGCGCCGCGCTCTTGAGGCCGGTGTCAGCGGATACCTCTTGAAGGACTCGCCGGCCGCGACGCTGGCCGCGGCCATCCGCCGCGTATACGCAGGGGGCCGCTCCATCGACCCCGATCTGGCCGCGGAGGCGTGGACTGAGCAGGATCTACTCACCGAACGCGAACGGCAGGTGCTGCGCCTGGCCGGGGAAGGTAGTTCGTCCGCCGACATTGCGCTCAAACTCAGCCTGTCCGAGGGCACTGTACGCAACTATCTGTCCGAGGCCATCAGCAAGCTGGGCGCCGCCAACCGCGTGGATGCGGCGCGCATTGCCCGGCAGCGCGGCTGGCTGTGACATCCGCCAACCTGAAACGTCAGAGGTAGTCATGAAGTTTATTGTTCTCTCCCTGTTGTTGTGTGCGGCGCCGCTGCTGGCGGCCGATGTGCCCCAGCAACTGATGGAGGCCGATCGGGCCTTCGACTCCGCCACCCTCGCCCGGGGGCTCGACGGCTGGATGAGCTTCTTCGCCGACGACGCCCGGTTGAACCAGCGGCCCACTGAGATTGTCGGCAAAGCCGCACTGCGCGAGTTCTACTCCGGGATGTTCGCGCGCAAGGAGTTTTCCATCCGCTGGCAACCGATCCACGCTGAAGCTTCAATGGACGGCACGCTCGGCTTCACCTATGGCGTCAGCCAGATCAGCTTCCGGGACGACCAAGGCGAACTCGTGAAACACGAGGGCCGCTATCTCACCGTCTGGCGCAGGCAACGGGACGGCAGTTGGAAAGTCACCACCGATATCGGAAGTTAGGCCTGGTCCTTCAGGACGGCGGCAAAATAGACCGCGGCCAGCGAAGTATTGAGCAGGTGCAGCATGGGCTGCCACTCTGGAGCGCCCGGCAGCGCGGCAACCACCATCAGCGGCCCGTCCGTCGGCGCGAACTCCTCCGGTCCCAGGCCGAGGCTCTGCTGCAGCCCGCCCAGCACACCCTGGCCGGCTTCGCCCTTCGGGTCGCAGGCCATCACAGCAAGCGTAGCCGCCTGACCCGACTCATAGAGTGTGGCGAAGGCAACCGCCCCAGTGGCCGAGGCCCATTCCAGCTCCACCGACCCGCGCTTCAGGAAAGGCAGCGGACCCCGGAACTGCGCCGGCATCGTCGAGAGAAACTCGCGCATCAGGCCGACTACCTTTACGGCCTGCTCAAGGGTGGGCACGGTGTCGAACATGCCCTGTTCGACCCGGCCGTCCTCGAGATTGATGATCCTGACCTCAAAGGTCATACGAGCCCCAGCCTCGTCAGCAGGGCGCCAGGGTCCGGATCGCGGCCCATGAAGCCGCGGAACAGGACCGCCGGATCTTCACTGTCGCCACGCGAGAGGATATTGTCGCGGAACGAACGGCCCGTCTCCCGGGAGAACAGGCCCTCGTGCTTGAAGCGGGTGAACGCATCGGCATCGAGCACCTCCGCCCACTTGTAGCTGTAGTAGCCCGCTCCATAGCCGGTCGGATCCGCAAACAGGTGCGTGAACCCGGCCAGCATGGCATAGTCCTCGGGGAACGGCGCCGGCGCGAACGCGGCCAGCAGCCGGTTGCCGTACTTTACCGGATCGCCATCCGTCTCAGGCTTGAAGTCGATATGGAGCGCCAGGTCCACTGTGGCAAAGCCAAGTTGGCGCATCTGTGCATTGGCCGCCCGGAAGGTGCGGGCCGCGCGCATCTTCTGCAGCAACTCGTCGGGAATCGTCTCACCCGTCTGCCAGTGGCGTGCGAACATGTCCAGCGACTCGCGCTCCCAGCACCAGTTCTCCATGATCTGGCTGGGCAGTTCGACAAAGTCCCAGGCCACGTTGGTGCCGGAGAGGCTCTTCACCTCCACGCGGCTCAGGCTGTGATGCAGCAGGTGGCCGAACTCGTGGAACACCGTCTCGACCTCGCGGTGCGTCAACAGCGCCGGAGCATCTCCCAGCGGGGGCGTCACGTTGCCACACATCAACCCGATGTGCGGGCGCCACTCGCTGCCCGCCCAACTGCCGGTCATGAAGGCATCCATCCAGGCTCCGCCGCGTTTGGTGTCGCGTGGGAACCAGTCGGCATAGAACGAGCCCAGCAGAGAACCGTCCTCGTCGCGGATCTCGTAATACTTCACCTCGGGGTGCCACACCGGAACCTTCGGCCCTTCAACGACAGTGATGCCGTACAGCCGGTGCACCACATCGAACATGCCCGCGACCACCTTCTCCAACGGGAAGTACGGCCGCAGATCCTCTTCCTCAAAAGCGTACTGGGACGCCCGCTGCTTCTCTGAGTAATAGGCGACATCCCACGGTTCCAGCGCTGTCAACGCCCCGCCGGAGAGTTCCCTGGCAAACGCAAGCAGCGCGTCGTTCTCATGATGGAAGGCGGTCTCGGTCTTCGAGCGCAGATCCCGGACGAACGCCTGCGCCGTGGCCCCGTTCTTCGCCATGCGCTCCACCAGATTGAAGTCGGCAAAGGTGGAGAAGCCCAGCAGGCGCGCCTTGGCCCGGCGCAGATCCAGGATCTTCGCGATGAGCTCGCTGTTCGGTTCCGCGGCCCTGCGGCTGTAGGCACGATAGAACTTCTCGCGAATCTCGCGGGCATCGAGATAGGTCATCACGGCCAGATAGCTGGGTGCCTGTAGCGAGAACCGCCAGCCCTGCTTCCCACGTGCTTCGGCCGCCTGACGCGCCCCCGCTACGGCCGAGGCCGGCAATCCGGCCAGCAGTGCCTCGTCTTCAATGAAATACTCGTAGGCCGCCGTCGCATCCAGCACGTTCTGGGCGAACTTCGTGGTGATGACGGCCAGTTCGATGTCCAGGGCCTCCAGCTTGCGCTTGCCCTCCTCATCCAACTCCGCGCCATGACGCCGGAACGCTTCCACGGTCTTCTTCAGGAAGCGAGCCTTCACACCCTGCAACTGCTTTGCATCCTCTGTCGCGGCATAGGCCTGCAGGGCCTTCCACAAACCCTCGTGCAGGGGGATGGAGGAGTAGAACGCGCTCACCTCGGGCTGGACTTCGTTCCAGGCCGCCCGCAACTCCGCGGTCATCACCACGCCCTCCAGGTGGCGCACCACGCTCACCGCCACATCCAGCGGCTCAGCCGCCATATCCAGTGCGGCCATCGTATTCTCGTAGGTCCGGGGTCCCGGCAAGGACGCCAGATCGTCCAATTGGGCGCGCGCCTGTTGGATGAGTGCCTCGATCGCCGGCTTCACATGCTCCGGTCGAACTTCATCGAATGGGAGGGGCAGACGTATGCCCAGCAGGGGGTTTGCTTCGCTCACATACACTAGGATAGCGATATGCCGGCGCGGACACCCACTGTCATTCAATTGGTCGGCCTCGGCGTCACGCTGGGGGCAGTGGCGGTCTTTTCCATCTTCACCCTGAAGCAATTGGACGGCTTGCGCCGCCTGGAGTCCGACAGCGTCGATCGCAGCCGCCGCGATTCCCTGCAACTCATTCGCATCCAGAACAATCTGACCCAGCTCGGCCTGGCCCTGCGCGACATGGCGGAAGGTACCGAACCCTATCCCATTACGGGCTACAAACCGGAGTTCGACCGCATGCGCGGCGACCTGCAGGACGCCCTCTCCGTTGAGGCGCAGTTGATGCCCGCCACCCGCACACCCGCCCAGCAGGAGATGCTCAACAGCACGTTTTCGCGGTTCTGGGGCGAGGTGGACCATCTCTGGACCGTCGCCGGGCAAGACCAGACGAACGAGGCGCGCGCGCTCATCCGCACCCGGCTGGAGTCCGAGCGCTCCACGATGACCACCGTCATCGCCCGGCTCCTCGTCCAGAACAGCGAGGCGGAAGGCGCGGCCGTCCAACAGATCACGGCCATCTACGGGCGCGTGGAGAAGAACCTCTACATGTTGTTGGCCGCCGTTGTGGCGGCGATCTCCATCACCAGTGCCCTGGTGATCCGCCATGACCGGCGTGTCTTCGCGCAGCTCACGCGCCTATCGGAAGAGCGTAAGGAACTGGCTGGCCAGGTCATCTCCGTCCAGGAAGATGTCTTCCGCAACCTCGCCCGTGAGCTGCACGACGAGTTCGGACAGGTGTTGACCGCGGTCGGCGTCATGCTGCAGCGTGTCGAGAAGAAACTGCCGGAAGCCTCCAGGCAGCGCGAGGACATCCATGAGGTGCGGGAGATCGCTAACCAGACCCTGGAGCGCGTCCGCAGCATGTCACAAATGCTCCATCCGCCCGTCCTCGACGACTACGGCCTGGAGAACAGTATCGAGTGGTATCTCCGCCAGTTCGAGAAACAGACCGGCTTTCAGGTCCACTATGAGAAGATCGGCATAGGCCCGTGGATCGGGGACACCGTCGCGATCCACGTTTACCGGATCTTGCAGGAGTCCTTGAACAACATCGTGCGCCACTCCGGAACAACCGAGGCTTGGGTGAAGGTGGCTTATTCGCCCGCCACTCTCTGCCTGGATGTGGAGGATCACGGCGCCGGACTGGAAGGCAAGCCCGCCCGCAAGGGCCTTGGGCTCATCGGCATGCGCGAACGCGCCGAGCTGTTGGGCGGGCAGATCGAGTTTCAACGGCCGGCAGAGGGCGGAACCCGTGTGAAGCTGGTTGTACCGCTGCCCGCGGGAGGTGTGCATGAGTGAGGCGATCACAGTTTTGCTCGCCGACGATCATTCCCTGGTGCGGAAAGGCTTCCGGCGCATGCTGGAAGACGACGAAGCCGTGCAGGTTGTGGGTGAGGCGGCCAACGGCCCGCAGGCCATCGAAATGGCGCTGCGGCTGAAGCCCGCGGTCATCGTGATGGATCTGGCCATGCCGGAGCTCGATGGAATTCAGGCCACGGCCCAGATTCTCAAGCAGTTGCCCAACACCGGAATCCTCATCCTCTCGATGTATTCCGAAGATACGTACGTGCGCAACGCCTTCGCGGCCGGTGCGCGCGGCTACCTGCTGAAGAACGCCCTAGAGGTCGATCTCCCCTACGCCATCAAGGAGGTGGCGGCCGGCCGCACCGTGGTCGCGCCGGGTTTGAACCTGCCGACGCAGGAACCGGCCAGCGAGGAAAGCAAACTCACCCAGCGCGAACGCGAAGTGCTGCGCTACATCGTGCAGGGCAAATCGAACAAGGAGATCGCCGGCATCCTTGGACTCAGTGTGAACACCGTAAGCGTCCACCGCGCCAACCTCATGCAGGCGCTCGGCATCCACCGCACGGCGGATCTCGTGGTCTATGCCATCCGCAAGGGCCTCGTGGCTCTTCCGGAACCCCCTGGACCGGAGTGAAAAAGGCGTGCGACGGCGCGATTTCCTGGGCGCCCTGGCCGCCATGGCCCCGCCCACTAACAATCCGGACCCCGGCTTCCGCCTGCGCGATGTAACCCGGGCCGCGGGCATCGACTTTGTCCACAACTCCGGCGCCTTCGGCAAAAAGTATCTACCGGAGACCATGGGCCCGGGCTGCGCCTTCCTCGACTACGACAACGACGGCTGGCAGGACATTCTGCTGGTCAATTCCATGGACTGGCCCGGCCACAAGCGCCGCCGGTCCACCCTCAAGCTCTATCGCAACAACCGCAACGGCACGTTCACCGACGTCACCCGTGCCGCCGGCCTCGACGTGGAACTCTACGGGTTGGGTGTCGCCGTCGGCGATTTCAACAACGACGGCTTCGCCGACCTCTACATCACCTGCGTCGGCCAGAGCCGCCTCTTCCAGAACACTGGCCGCGGCTCCTTTGTCGATGTCACCGCCCGGTCCGGACTCGGCGGTCATGATGGCTTCTCCACCTCGGCCATGTGGTTCGACTACGACCGCGACGGCCACCTCGACCTCTTCGTGACGAACTATGTGCGGTGGTCTGAGAGCAGCGACGTCTTCTGCTCGTTCGACGGCAAGCAGAAGTCCTACTGCACGCCCGAGGCCTACAGGGGCGCCACCTGCTGGCTCTTCCGCAATCGCGGCGACGGCACCTTTGAGGACGTCACCGCCAAAGCCGGCCTGCTCGATACCTCCTCCAAATCGCTGGGCGTCGCCGCGCTGTCTTATGACAACGACGGTTGGCCCGACCTCTTCGTCGCCAACGACACTCAGCCCAATAAACTCTATCGGAATCAGCGCAACGGCACCTTCAGTGAGGTCGGCGTCAAAGCCGGACTCGCATTCAGTGAAGACGGCCGCGCCCGTGCCGGTATGGGTGTGGATGTCGCCTACCTGGAAGATTCCGGCCTGGCTTCGATCGTCGTCACCAATTTCGACAATGAGATGCTGGGCCTCTACCGGGCCACCAAGTCCGGCGCCTTCGTCGACCAGGCCCCCAAAACCAACATGGGGCTGGCGACGCGCCGCTCCCTCGGCTTCGGCTGCTTCTTCTTCGACGCCAACCTCGACGGGCAACTCGACCTGCTGGTGGTGAACGGCCACATCGACGAGACTATCTCCAGAGCGCGCCACGACGTCACTTACGCCCAGTCGCCCCACCTCTTCCTGAATGAAGGCAACGGCAGCTTCCGTGATGTGGCCAGCCTGATCGGCCCCGAGTTCTCCATCCCCAAAGTCGCCCGCGGAGCCGCCTTCGGCGATATCCACAACGACGGCGCCCAGGACGTGCTCATCACCACCAACAACGGGCCCGCCTACCTCTACCGCAACGAACAGTCGACCGGCAATCGTTGGGTCCGCATCAAACTCACCGGAACCAAGTCGAACCGCGACGCCATAGGCGCCCTGGTGAAGTTCGAAGCGGGCGATCTGAGGGGCTCGCGTACCGTAAAGTCAGGATCCAGCTACCTATCCCAATCAGAGATGGTGCTAACTCTTGGACTAGGCCGCCGCGAGAAGGTGGATAGGCTTCAGGTCCTATGGCCAAATGGGTTAACGGAAGAGTACCATGCCCTCACGGCCGGTCGGCGCTACCTCATCACGGAAGCTAAGGGCATTTCCCAACAATAACTTACGCACGATCCAAAGAGCCGCGCGCCACATTGGTCACGCAGGTACTTACCGCCTTTCTCCAGTACCATAAGGTCTTTCTTTCACTGGGCCCCACCGTTACTCTGGTTCCAGTCGAGGGGGACAGAGTTCTCACGACAGAGTCAACGCCGCCGCCCTTCTGGGCACGCGGACGTAGGCCGGAAGAAACGAGAGTACGGAGTGAACTCAAAAGTACTACCGCGGAGGCCCCGCAGGCGCCAGAGGGACTGGGCCAGTGCCCGGCCACTGGTCATCCTGTTGGCCGTCGCCATAGTAGTTGTTGCCGGAAGCCTGACGCTGCAGCAGCGCCATGACCCGGACGCTGTTTCAGCTCTCAATCCCGGCGGTTTCTCGCTCTTGGAGCAGATGTGGACGCAGCGGCAGGAAATCCCTGATCGCCTGGTGTTCCCCTACTCCGTTGTGCCTGGCGGCGTGGAGACACCGGAGGAGGTTCTCTCCGCCGCCCAGCGCGACCCCCTCGTCGCGGCGCACTACCGCGGCTTCGATTTCGAACGGGCGTTGGTCACCACGTTGCACGAGCCGCGCCTCGCCTACGTCTCCTACCGCCTGAACGGCAAGATCTACTGGACCAGGAAGAAGCTCACCATCGCAGCCGGCGAACGCGTGATCACTGACGGCACCAACTATATCCGCAGCCGCTGCGGCAACCGCCTGATCGACGCCCCACAGACGCAATTCAGTCTCCTGGAGCCGCCGGAAGACGTCCTGAATACGCCCGAATTGCCGATCCTGGCCCTGACCATGCCCTATCCCGGACCGCCGCCGGAAATGGCCCCGCCCTCGGAGACGCCCGCCGGTGTCCCGCCCGGCGCTGTGCCACCCGACTTCTATCCGCCCGGTCCCTATCCGACCGGTCCCACCGGCGGAGGTTTCATCATCCCACCCGTGCCTTGCTGCGGCTGGTTTGTTCCGCCTCCGCCGGGCACGGTTCCGCCGCCCACCACACCGCCGGTGATTCCACCGCCACCTGTGACGCCGCCGCCCGTGACGCCTCCACCGGTCACGCCGCCGCCGGTGACCCCTCCGCCGACGACACCGCCGGTGAACCCTCCACCTGTCAATCCGCCCCCGGTGAATCCACCTCCAGTGAATCCGCCGCCGGTCAACCCGCCGCCAGTCAATCCGCCACCAGTGAATCCACCTCCGGTCAACCCGCCGCCGGTGAATCCACCACCAGTGAACCCACCTCCGGTGAATCCTCCGCCGGTGACGCCGCCACCTGTGAATCCGCCTCCGGTCAATCCGCCTCCGGTGACGCCGCCTCCGGTGACACCCCCGCCGCTCACACCGCCGGTAGGGCCGCCGCCTGTGACGCCTCCTCCAGTCGGGCCACCCCCGGTCGAGCCGCCACCGGTGAATCCGCCGCCCGTGGAACCACCGCCGGTGATTCCGCCGCCGAACCCGATTCCTGAGCCGTCCACATACGGCTTGGTCGCCGCAGGGCTCGCGGTCCTGGCATGGTCGGCTCGCCGCCGCGGGAAATAGAATCTCGATTTTCCGAACGCAGCCCGGTCCCCAGACCTAAAGCCGGGACCGGGCCTTTTTTCGACCCTGCAGAACTCGTTGAGTCCATGAGCTTTTGCCCGTAGAGAACTGGCCCGCCGCAGCCCGCAGGTAGGGCCGGAACTGCAGCATCCACCACTGCGCCACCCCCTGGGTTCGAATCGACTCCAGCGTGTCGCTGTAGTGCTCCAGGATATTCTCGGCCACCATTCCGCCAGTCGTCCGGGCAGCCACCAGGGAACTACGTCCCAGCCAGGCCATGTTCGAGGGCAATCGCGTGACCGCATCCAGAGCCAGCAGGGCCGAGAGCTCAAACACTCCTCGCCGCTCCCTTTGCGCCGTCGACCGCAGGTCGCGCCAATTGCGCTCCAGCAGGTCGATCCCTGGAAACCGCGTGGGCGCCAACCCGCGCGCACTCTGCTGCAGGGCTGCCCATTCCTTGCGCAGGCTCGCGGTATCCAGTGGCGGAGTGTTCAGCGTCTCCGCCGCGCGGCCGGCCGTATCCTCCAGCGCGTCCAGAACCTGGTCCATCGAGTGCGGATGGGTCTCCGGACGGATGAGTCCCTCCTGCTTCAGGCTCTCCGCAATTTCAGCAATCAGGCTTCGGCCCGCACCGCTCAGATCCGCCAGCGCCGCCAGCACCCAAACCGGTGAAGCGCGAAACGTGAGAATTCCGATCAGTTCGATCCCGTTGCCCGCCGTGCGCCTCATCAGGAAATCCTCGGCAAGCTTCCCTTCCACGGGAAACACACCTTCCACCTCGCCAACCTGTTCGATGAAAAACCGCAGCGTCGCTTCCACGAGAGACCGGTACAGCCGCGTGCGGCGCAGGGCAACGGGCAGCGCCGCCTCGCCGAGTTGATTCACTAACCCGCCGGCCAGCGCCGTGGCCGAACGGAGAATCCGTTCAGGCAGCGACAGTATGTAGTCCCGCACGGTGATATGTTAGCTGTTTCAGGAGTGGCCATGACCATCATCAACCGCCGTGAGTTTCTGGGTGCGGCTGCCGCTGCGTCCAACGCGTTGGCGCAGGAGAAGAAGCTGAAGCTCGGCCTGATCGGCTGCGGCTGGTTCGGTGGAGTCGATTCCACCGCGGCCATTGCGGCCGGCGGAGTCGAGTTCATCGGCCTCTGCGACGTCGATTCCGCCCACCTCGACGAAATGAGCGCCGCCATCGAGAAGCAGCAGGGCTCCAAGCCGAAAGGCTTCAAGCACTATAAGGACTTGCTCGCCATGGACGGCCTGGACGGACTGCTCATCGCCACGCCTCCGCACTGGCATGCCCTGCCGTTCATCGCCGCCTGCGAACGGAAGCTGCCCATATATTGCGAGAAGCCCCTGGCCTACGACATCCGGGAGGGCCGCGCGATGGTCAACGCCTGGAAAAAGGCCGGCAACATCGTCCAGATCGGTTTCCAGCGCCGCCAGAGCGAGGCCTATCAGTCAGTCAAGGACTACATCGCCTCCGGAGCGCCCGGCCCCATCATCCAGGTGGACGTCAATATCCACTACACCGCCCAGCCGCTCGACAACAAGCCGCAGGATCCGCCGGCCACTCTCGATTGGGACCTCTGGTGCGGGCCCGCGCCCAAGCTGCCGTACTCCCCCAACATCGGCCACAAGTCCTGGCGCCTGGAGGAGACTACGGGCAACGGCCACATGGTTGACTGGGGCATCCACCTGATCGACGCCACGCGCAAAATGCTGGCGGAGTCCATGCCCAAGCGCATCACCGCGGTGGGCGGGCTCTACGAGTACAAGGGCCGCATCACCACGCCGGATACACTCACGGCCCACTTCGAGTTCGACAAATGCCCGGTGGTGTGGCGCCACCGCCTGTGGGGCGCGGTGGAACGCGATCCTGAATTCTACAACGGCGTGACCTTCTACGGCGAGAAAGAGACCATCTTCGTCACTGACGGCCGTTGGATCGTGATGCCCAAGGGCAGGAACGCCGAGCGGCGCGTGACCGAGGTCAAGTCCGCCAATGAACTCAGCCAGCGGCACGTCTCCGAATGGGTCAAGGCCGTACGCGCCGGCACGCAGCCCTCCGTCTCACCTGAGGAAGCCTTCCGCTCCACCGCCACGGTGCAGTTGGGCATGATTTCGTACAAGACGGGCCGCACCTTGCAGTGGGATATGGCGTCCGGGAAACTGCTGAACGATCCAGCGGCCAACAAGCTGCTGGCGCGCGCCTACCGGGCTCCGTACAAACACCCGGGCGTCTAACGCGTGAGGCGAAGCACGAAGTCTTCCATCACGATGCGGTCGTCGACACGCGAACTCTTCATGTCGCGATCGGCGCGGAAGACCAGTTGGATCGCCTCTTCCAGCTTCTCTTTCGTGAACTTGGAACTGGCCGTGTGGATCTGATCCGCGCGCGACCGCCACATCGGAGTGCCCTGCCGCTGGAAGAAACTCTGGACTTCGCTGGAGGAACGCAGCCCCTGTTCGCGCGCAGCCAGCGCCAGGCGGAAGATGCCGCCCAGGAACGTCAAGGCCAGCGGCAGATACTCGCCTTCGCGCACCAGCGTGTCCAGCAGTTGCATCGCCTCCACACGGCTGCGGCGCGCTAACGCATTGACCAGGTTGAACACCGTGGTCTCCTGTGCATTGGGCACCATGTTGGCGATATCGGCTGCCGTCACCTTGCCGCCGTTCACCTCGGCGAACAGGGCCAACTTCTCCACTTCGTTCGCGAGGCGCGACGCGTCAGCCGCCGTGGCTTCCACCAGCAGGTCGATCTCGTTCGAACCCAATCGCAGCCCGCGTTCCGCCGCATGCGACTGCACGAAGGCGCGCGCGTCCTGCGGCGTGAACTTGGCGAACTCCACCACGGCGCGAATTGCTCCGTAGTACTTCGCCAGACGGTCCATCTTCGTCTTGTCCTCGCCGTCGAAGTCCCACTTGCGGGCGTCGAAAACCACCACGACCCCGGGCGTCGGATCCTTGCAATAGGCCGCGAGCGCTTCGGGCCCGACGGCCGACTTGCCGGAGCCTTCCTCTTCTTCGCTGGCCGCGGCCCGCCCGCGCGGCAGTGCCGATTCCGCCGACGCCACCCAGATCACCCGGTTACGCGCAAACAGCGACATCGAGCGGGCATCGTCCAGGACTTCATTGATCGACAACTCGTCCAGATCGTGACGGGCATAACCCTCTTCGCGATCCTCTTCGCTAAGCACCTTTTCGAGCAGCGCCTTGCGGCACGGCGCCCGCCGGTAGCCTTCCGGACCCACGAACAGATAGACGGGCTCCGGCTCCTGCTTCGACAATGTGCGTAGGAACTGGTCCGGCGTCATACCTGGCTAGAAAGCCTCCAGCACACTACTCACCACCTGCCGCGCCACTTCCTGGCTCAGGCGCTGCAACGCCACCGCGCTCTCGTCGAAGTACTGCAACTGGTCGGTCGCCACTTCATACCGCTGGCGGACCTCCATGTTGTCGCGCTTGTAAATCACCTTGCCGGTCTTGCGTTCAGTGAGCGAAATATTCATGATCACCGACACCTGAATGCCGGCCGCGCGTCCGGTCTTCTGGTCGAAAATGGTCGGGGCCGTGTAGAAGTTCACGACCGCGCCGGTCAACACGGCATCGGCCTGATCCACAGTGGGAATCACGCGATAGCGCGTGCGGGAAAGGAACTCCCGGCCGATCGCACCCGGCAACTGCTCAGTGAGTTTGTAGCGCGTAGTGGTATTGCCGAACGCCGGAATCGCAATGGACTGCAGCGTGGCCGGCAGCAGATCGCTGTGGCCGCCCACGTGATACCCGCAGCCTCCCAGGCCCAACACGGCAGCCAACACCAGCAGCGCAGGCCTCATCGAGCCTCCTTGCGGGACAATAGACCCGCCGTGAGCAAAGCCGTCTCAGCGCGCGTCCGCATGTTGTCCAGCGCCAGCCAGAGCCAGATTCCACGGGCATTGCCGCGATCTTCCACGATGTCGCTCACAGTGATGCCGCTCTGCCCGGCTACGCCCATGTTGGAGCCCGGCTCCAGATCGGCGCCGCGAACATCCAAACCAGCATCCTTCAACCAGCCGCTAATCTCGTCTACACTCGGTCGCGATTCGAACTCCAGCCAGATGTTCAGGCAGTAGCCGTGAAAGACCGGCGCCTGCACCACCCGCATCGAAGGCAGCGGTACGGCCAGCGGGCCCAACAGGGAAGCCAGGTGACGCTCAATGCGGTGCTCCGCCACTTCCAGGCTCACTTGCGCCTCAGCGCCCAACCGGGGCAGAAGATTGAAGCTCACCTGGGCATCGAAAAGCTTGCGCGGCATCTGCTGGAAGTTGAATAGCGTCAGGGTCTGCTGGTGCAGTTCATCGACGCCTTCCTTGCCACGCTCGCTGGCGGGTTCAAGGATGGTCACCACGGAGCTCCGCAGTGGGCGCTGCGTATGCAGCAGCGACATCAGCCGGGCCAGGGCAATGGCGGCCGGATGCGCCAACCCGTGGATCGAATACTCCTGCGCCACAACCGGTTCTTTTTCCAGAATAGGAGCCCGCAGGACGGACTCGGGCAGGTCTTCGAAATCGCACACGGCGTCGACAATCGCGGGCCGTTGCGGCAGCGCGTGGGCGAGAGCCAGGGCCCTTTTGTGCGCTTCCATCGTGCCGGCCAGCAGCACGACGTCCGCATCTTCGATCGTATTCTTGTCCAATGGCTGCATCACGAGGAGATCTTCCTCGCCCGGCGCCAGCACAATGTCATCGGGGTGGGCGCTGGCCAGGCTCAAAGTCACCGGGAGCTTGCCTTCCTCGACGAGTTCACGAATCTCCTTGCCGAGCAGCGTCTCGCCGCCCAGCAGAAGCCACTTGGGCTTGGTCATGGATGTCACCTAACTGGCCTGATGTTCGGGTTGCGCGGGCGGAGGCGAGGGTTTGAACCAGCGCCGGATCAGACCGCCCAGCCGCACCAGAATGCCGCTGGTCACGTAAACTGTGGCCAATACCAGCAGCGCGGGTTTCGAGAAGTTCCAGAACAGATAGATCACCATGCAGAGCACGATGACGCTCTTGGGACTGCGCGGGCTCACCAAGCTGAAGTCCTTGAAGCTGCGATAGCGCCAGGTACTCACCATGAGGAACGCGAGCAGGGCCATCAACGCGGCCCAGGCGGTAATGATGGGCCAGCCGCGCAGAGGAACCGAATCGACAGCATAGATCACCGCGGCCACCATTCCGGCTGCGGCCGGGATGGGGAGGCCGACGAAATACTTACGGTCCGGACGGCCGGGATTGCGCGGAACCGGATTCACCGTGATGTTGAAGCGCGCCAGCCGCATCGAGCCGCAGCACACGAACATGAACAGAATGAAGTAGCCGGCCTGCATCACATACTTGCGGATCTCCGGCGGGGTATACGGATCGAGAAACTGGAACCCCCACACAAACGCAAGGACAGCCGGGGCAATGCCGAAGCTGATGACGTCGGCCAGCGAATCCAACTCGCGGCCAAAATCGCTGGTGGTGTTCGTCAGCCGCGCGATGCGGCCGTCCAACCCATCAAAAAACACCGAAAGTCCAATCACCATGGCGGCCGTCTCCCATGCGCGATTCGGGCCATAGTTGCCCGCCGCGGCCCAGAGTGCGCCTTCCACAGCCTTCAGAATCGCCAGGTAACCCATAAAGAGGTTCCCTGCCGTAAACAGAGTTGGCAGCGCGTAAGCCGCGCGCCGCGGCCGGCGGTCCGGAGAATTGGGATCGATCAGTCTTTCTCGAAGAGACAAGCGCGGAGTCATGGTTTGTTCCTACCGGCACCGATGTGAGCCAGCACGCTGGAGCCGGCGGCGACGCGCTGGCCTTCACGCACATCGATCTCCCATTCGGGTCCAAATGTCACATCGACGCGCGAGCCGAACTTGATGAGACCCACGCGCTCACCGGCGGTCACAAAATCGCCGGGCTTCTTCGTGCACACAATGCGGCGGGCAATCAGCCCCGCAATCTGCGAAAACGTCACCAGAGTGCGCTGCCCGCCCACGCTGCCGTCGATCGTGATGGTGTTCATCTCGTTATCAACGGAAGCTTCTTCTTTGCTCGCCACCAGGAACTTGCCCGCCTTGTAGTGAACGTCAATCACTTTGCCGGCGATCGGCGCCCGGTTCACGTGAACGTCGAACACATTCAGGAAGATGCTCACGCGCGTCGAGTCGGGCCCGCGCCGGATCAGCACCACCTTGCCGTCGCCCGGCGAGACGGCCACCGGACCCGGCGGCACCTGCCGTTCAGGATCACGGAAGAACCATAGGCAGAACACGGCCAGAATATAGAACGGGATGCCCGCCCAACCCTTCGTGAAGTAGCCGAGCAGGGCTCCGGCCCCCGTCAGAAATAATGCGTAATAGATTCCGGTGACTACCATGCGTGAACCGTGATCTTCTTATTGTCCCAAATGCCGGACGAGAAGGGCGAGCAGTGCTGTTCGATCGGCAATCCGGTCCACCAGGATGCTCTCGTTCGCCGCATGCGCTCCTTCCCCAACCCCGCCGATGCCATCGAGGGTAGGGACGCCCAACCCGGCCGTAAAGTTGCCGTCAGATCCGCCGCCCGTGGCTGACTCTTCCAGCTTCAGGCCTAAATACTTGCCGGCCAGCTCGGAGGCTGCCTTGTACAGCGCCGCCACGCCCTTCGTCCGCTCCATGGGCGGACGGTTCAACCCGCCGGTGACCTCCAGGCTGCAGCGCTTGTCGACCGGTTTCAAGCCACGGAACTTGCGGTCCAGCCCGGCATAATCCGCCATCTTCGCGATGCGTATGTCCACCTCGACCCGCGCCTCCGCGGCAATGACGTTCGTCCGCGTGCCACCGGCGATCACGCCCGGGTTCACCGTCAGCCCTTTGGCCAGGTTCGTGAATCCGGCTATCTTTTCGATCTGCCGGGCCAGTTCCACAATCGCGCTGGCGCCCGCGGCGAAATCGACTCCGGCATGCGACGCCATGCCGCGGACTGCAACCGTATAGTCGCCGACGCCCTTGCGCGCCGTCTTGAGTTTACCGGCCAGTCCAGTGCCCGGCTCCGCCACCAATACAGCGGAGCTCTCTTTCGCCAGGTTCTCGGTCAGGGGGCGGGAGACTTCACTGCCCACCTCCTCATCGGAGACGATCCACAGCGCGACTTGGCGGGAAACCGGCAGGTCCAGGGCCTGCAACAGCTTCATGGCCGAAAGAAAGAAGGCCAGTCCGGATTTCATATCCAAGACCCCGGGCCCCCACAAACGGCCGTCGGCTTCCCGCCACGGCATCGACTTTAAGCTGCCCAGCGGCCACACCGTATCGCTGTGACCGACCCCCAGGATACGCCCCGGCTTCTTCTTCCTCGGCCCCGGCAAATCAAATGTCAACAATAGGTTACGGCCGAACCGGCCGCCGGGAAAGGTCTTGACGCGGGCCAGTCCCTCGACTCGCGCCGCCACTAGGTCCACAAATCGGTTGACGGCGGCGGCATCGTCGCTGGGCGACTCACACTCCACCAAGTCTTTGAGAAAATTGACGATTGCGGGCTGTTGCGCCAGTGCGTGAGGAAGGATTGAGTCCATCGTTTGTTAGAATAACTGTTTCCGATGGCAGTCCTAGAAAACATCGACATCCGCGACGTCCTGCCCCACCGCTACCCCATGTTGCTGGTGGACCGGATCGTCGAATTTGGTGAAGACTATATCGTCGGCATCAAAAACGTCACCGCCAACGAGCCGTTCTTCCTCGGTCATTTTCCGGACTTTCCGGTCATGCCCGGCGTGCTCATCATCGAAGCCATGGCCCAGGTAGGCGGCACGCTGGTCCTCAAGGATCTGCCCGACCGCAAGTCCAAGCTCGTCCTCTTCGCGTCCATTGAAGAGGCCAAGTTCCGCAAACCCGTGCTGCCCGGCGACACGCTGCGCCTGGAGTTGAAGACTCTGAAGCGCAAGTCCACTGTCGTCAAGATGCAGGGCACCGCGACCGTTGACGGCCAGGTGGTCGCCGAGGCGATCGTCATGTGTAAGGTAATCGACCGGCCCGGCAGCGCCGCAGCACCACAGGCGTAATTCCATGGCGATTCACCCGACCGCGATCATCGATCCCGCGGCTCGGATCCACCCGGACGCCGACATCGGCCCGTTCTGCGTGATCGGCGCCGAAGTCGAAATCGGAGCCCGCACCCGGCTCATGGCCAACCTCTATATAGAGGGACCAACCTGGATCGGGGAAGATAACATCTTCTATCCGTACGGCAGCGTCGGGGTCGCGTCCCAGGATCTGAAGTACCACGGCGAACGGACCGAGACCCGCATCGGCTCGCGCAACAAGATCCGCGAGTTCGTCACCATCCACCGCGGTACGGAAGGTGGCGGTTCACTGACCACCATCGGCGACGACAACCTGCTGATGGCCTACACGCACATCGCCCACGATGCCCAGATCGGCAGCCATATCATACTGGGCAATGCGGTTACGCTCGCCGGGCATGTGAGCATCGGCGACTGGGCCATCGTCGAGGCGTTCTCCGGTGTCCACCAGTTCTGCCGCATCGGTCGGCACTCGTTCACCGGCGGCTATAGCGTGGTCACCCAGGACGTCCTGCCCTATTCGCAGACGGTGACTCCGCGGCAGTCGAAAGTCTACGGCGAGAACAAGATCGGGCTGCAGCGGCGCGGCTTCCCGGCGGATTCCATCGCCGGGCTGCACAAGGCCTTCCGGTTGCTCGTCAGCGATAAGTTGAACACTTCGCAGGCGTTGGAACAGATCCAGGCGGAAGTCGCGCCCTGTGCCGAGGTGGACGAGTTGACTGAGTTCATCCGGACCGCCAAGCGTGGTTTCATCAAGTGAGATACGGTCTCATCGCCGGCTCCAGCCGCTTTCCCATCCTCGCCCTGCAAACGGCCCGCCAACTGGGACACGAGGTGGTGGTGATTGCCCTGAAGGACAACGCCCCTCCGGAAGTGGAAGCCCTGGCCGACCGCTGCTACTGGATCACCATCGCCGAACTCGGTAAGTTGATCGACATCCTCCAGAAGGAGAAGATCACTCAGGTCATTATGGCCGGGCAGGTGCGGCACACCTCTCTTTTCAGCACCTTGCGGCCCGACTGGCGGCTGGCCAAACTCCTGTTCTCCCTGCCTTCCCGGAATACCGATGCCCTGATCGGCGGCGTCCAGAAGGAGCTGGAGAAAGAGGGGATCACTCTGGCGGATTCCACCCTGCTGCTGAAACCGCTGCTGGCCGCCGAAGGCCAGATCTCCAGGCGGAAACTGACCGAAGACGAACGGAAAGACATCCACTACGGCCGTCGTGTCGCGGGCGCTGTCTCCGGCTTCGACATCGGCCAGAGCGTCGCCATCTCGGAACGCGCCTGCGTTGCCGTGGAGGCCATGGAAGGCACGGATGCCATGCTGCGCCGGGCGGCGTCGCTGGTGAATGGCCGCCCGCTGCGGCTGGTCAAGGCGTCCAACCGCCGCAAACATCTCCTGTTCGACGTGCCCGTGGCCGGGCCGGGCACCATTCTCACCATGGCCGAGACCGGAACCACCGCTCTCGCCGTGGACGCCGGCCGAACCCTGCTGCTGGACAAGGACGAGATGCTCGCCCTGGCCGCCCAGCACGACATCTCGATCGTCGGCTACCCGCCGGAGGAATCATGAGCGAACCAGCAGTCCTTGTCGCCGTCGCCGGCGCAGGAGCGTTTGGAAAGAATCACTTGCGTGTCATTCGCGAGTCCCACGTGGAGCTGGCCGGAGTCTACGACCTCGATCCGGAGCGCGCCCAGGCCGCGGCCAGGGAGTTCGGCTGCCGCGCCTACGACTCCCTACAGGATCTGGCGGGTCATGCCCAGGCCGCCATTGTCGCCGTTCCCACCTCAGCCCACTGCAAGGTCGCCTGCCAGTTGCTCGACTCCGGACTCGACGTCCTGGTCGAGAAGCCCATCGCCTCTTCCCTGGAAGAGGCCCATCAGATGATCGTGACCGCCAGGCAGCGCGGACGTATCCTGCAAGTGGGTCACCTGGAACGGTTTAATCCTGCGGTCGCGGCCGCCAGGGCCCTGGTGACCGTGCCCCTGTTCTTCGAGATCCACCGCCTCAGCGTGTTTTCCCCGCGCAGCCTCGATGTCGACGTCGTTCTGGACTTGATGATCCACGATCTGGATATCCTGCTGGCCATGACCGGCACCATGCCCAGCGAAATCCGTGCCGCCGGCATCCCCGTCCTCTCCGGCAAGGCGGATATCGCCAACGTGCGCCTGGAGTTCCCCAGCGGCTGCATCGCCAACCTCACGGCCTCACGGGTCTCCACTGAGCGGGTCCGCAAGATGCGGTTCTTCCAGCCCAGGCAGTATGTGTCCGTAGACTATGCGAAACAGGAGTGTTTCGCCATAGGTGTCGACGACAACCGGCAGGTGAAGCTGATGCCGCAGTTGGTCACCAAGCAGGAGCCGCTCAAGCGTCAGTTTGCTTCCTTCCTCGACTGCATCGTGACCCGGGCCAAGCCGGACGTGGATGGCGAAGCCGCGACCCTGGCCCTGGAACTGGCTCGAATGATTGAGGCAAAGATCGAAGAACACGGCGTTGTAGTAGCCCGATCGCTCGCTTCCACGTCTATCTCATAAGAGCCCGTTCTTTCCCGATTCCATGCTCGAGTCATTCCAACGGTACTGGCACGGCGACCAGGAGCAGCTAGAACTGCTTCTGGACTACGGTGACCAGGAGCAAACCCGGCGCCGCCGCCTGGCCGCGTGCGGGGCCGTGCTCTACCAGTTGGCGGTGATCCTCTTTGCTTTGAACGCACCGGGCGGTGCGATGCGGTTCCATAGCGGTGCGGAAGTCCACGTCGACGTCCGGCGCTCCACCCCGTTGATCGCGCCCAGGAACCTGCCCGAGTTCAAGGTCACTCAAAAGGAAGAGCAGCACAAGAAGCCGGCCACCGAAGTGGACATGGCCGCGCTGATGCCAAAGAAAGCGATCATCCAGCCGCAGAGCACTCCGCCGGGAAAGCCGTTCACCCCTCCGCCGGGGCCGGCCGCCGCTCCCGTGCCGCGCCCGCAGGCGGTCGAGGCTCCAAAGATTGAAGTCGCGGAACAACAGGCTCCGCCAAACGTCCCGGCCGGCCTCACGCCGAAGCTGCCCACCACTCCGCCCCCGGCAGCCGAGCCTCCAAAGACCAATCCGTTCGAAAGAGTAGGCGGACCCCAACCGGGCACCAGCGCCACACAGGGAGTGGGCCGAGTCGCCATCGCGCCGCCCAAGACCGGAGTGGAAGAGGCGATCCGGGCAGTCGCCCAGGGCGGCGGTGGACACGGTGTCATGGTAGGGGATATCGGGGGCGGCGGCCTGGGGAGCCTGAGCGAGGGCCGTATCCAGAATCCAACGCCCGGCCGCCACGGCAGTAGCCTGGAGTTACTTAGCGATCCCAAGGGCGTCGACTTCAGGCCTTACCTGATTCAGGTGCTGGCCGCGGTGAAGAGGAACTGGCAGGCGGTGCTCCCGGAGAGTGCACGGCTCGGGCGGCAGGGCCGGACGGCCATACAGTTCTCAATCAATAGGGTTGGTGGTGTACCGAAACTAGTCATTGCGTTCCCTTCTGGTACGGAAGCGCTAGATCGGGCGGCGGTTGCTGGCATCAGCGCCTCAAACCCCTTCCCGCCCCTGCCGGCGGAGTTCACGGGCACCGAGATCCGGCTCCAACTCGTTTTTACGTACAACATGCCCAGATGAGAGCATTAGGTGCTACCGGGTGTGACAGATTGAGACGATCTGACGTCAGTGACACTTAATGAGACAATTAAGGTGATTTAAGAATGATACCCATCCGCAAACGCTTTAAGTGGGCCCTAGCCGCCTATGGCACTATTGGGGTAGCCGCATGGTTCACGCTCGATGGGCAGCTCCGGCTGATCATATTGATTCTATTGGGTGTGTTCGCGATCAGAAGCTGGGTGGTCGTCCGCCGCGACGAGCTCGGCTAAGGCATCTCCTCATTTCCGCCCGATCCCTCCCTAGTTCCATATAAGTACATTCTGGGTGTCACCCTGAGGGGTGTCGTCTAGTGGGAAATCCTCAGAAACACGGTACGATCGGCCACAGGTCGAGGTAGTAGCGAATATTCCTCGGTCTGTAGACGGGATATTTGTTCCGGAATGGAACTGGCTGTTTCATGTTGAGGGCATCAACGGTCGTGTTGGCATCCAGGCAGGCCAGAGCGAAATCGGGTGCGTCTCATTCCAGCGCAGGGCGTCCAACGGCGCTCTTCGAGGGTGAGGCGGCGGAATTTCGCGAGAGCCTAAGGAATCTTGGGTTTGCAGCCGATAATCAGGGGAACTGCAGTGAATCCCTGAGTAGCAGCCAGAGTGGTCGCCCGATTGCATATGTAAGTATGTCGGGCGATGACATCCGAAACCGGACGTGCCCGAAGGTCCAGAAAAAACACGAAAAGGCTTCCAAAAGAGAGGCTCAAGTGGGACCGATTTTTGGCGAGAAGGTGAAGGAGAAGGTCATGGCTGCAAGAGCGACTGCTGTGGTTTTGGCGAAAGATTCCGGCCCCGAACCCGTGAGGAGAAGATCCGCGAGACCTGTCCTGATCAGGGAATCGCGGCAAGAGCGGCGGGATCGTGTAGTAATGGAACATCTTCCTCTAGTGAAGGCGATTGCGGTTCGCGTTCACGAGAGCCTGCCCGTCCATGTGGAACTCGACGACCTGGTGCATGCCGGGATTCTCGGGCTGTTCGATGCAGCCACCAAATACAACCCCGAGAAGAAGGTCGTGTTCTCCAGCTACGCCAAGCACCGGATCAAGGGTGCAATCCTGGATAGCCTTCGCCAGTTAGACTGGGCCTCCCGCGACCTCCGCCGCCGCCACAAGCAAGTGGAACAGATCACTCGCGACCTCTGCGCCACCCTGCAGCGCCAACCCACGGAAGATGAACTCGCCGCCAAGATGGGCGTCGAAGTCTCCCGCTGGCGGCAGATGGCTCTCGACCTTCGCAACGTCGGCCTCGTTTCCGCCTCCACCCGCGCTCCTGAGAATGAAGACCTGCCCGCCCCCGAATTCCCCAGCAAGCCCGAAACTCAACCTGACTCCATGTGCGCACGTGAGCAGATGAAGGAAAAGCTGGAAATCGCCATGGCCGTCCTGCCGGAGCGGTACAAGAAGGTCGTCGTCCTCTATTACACCAACGAGATGACGATGAAGGAGATCGGCGGCGTCCTCGGCATCAACGAGAGCCGCGTTTCCCAGATCCACAAGTCCGCCCTCGAGAAAATGGCCGTCGTGCTGCAAAGCAGCGGCATCAACTCCAGCCACGCCTTCTAAGATACTGACGAGTACAATAAAGACCGCGGCCGGTTTCCCGTGCCGCGGTCTTTTTGTTTCTGTTGGATAGCCGGCTAACGGATTTGCAGGCTGAACGGCATCACGCGGAGTACGCCACCCTGCAGCCAGGGTGCAACCCCAACAGGCAACTGGCGTAACAGCATGGAAGCCTCGCCTTCGCCGCCGCCCCACCCATGCCCGGAAGCGTCTCGTTTGGTGAAGAGCTCATCCCACCAGGTACGGCGGGCCGGGAAGGGCACCAGCCGGATTCCATCCGTCTCCGCCAAGTCAGCCTTCTTTTTCAGTAGTGCGATTGCTTTATCGAGACCGCCAAGTTCGTCGACCAACCCCTTCTGCTGGGCGTGCACGCCCAGCCAGACTCGCCCCTGGGCCACCGGGTCAATCTCGGACGGTTTCTTATGGCGCCCCTCACCGACTTTCTTGAGGAATCCGTCATAGATAAACTGCAGCGACTCGCGCAGCTTCGCGCGGCCTTCCGGAGTCAGCGACTGGAAATCGGAATCGATATCGGCAAAGCGCCCCCGCTTCAGGATCTCCTTCGACACCCCGATCTTCGTGTAGAGCCCTTTCAGATTGACCTTACCGTAGATCACCCCAATCGAACCGGTCAGTGTACCCGGATAGGCCACCACCGGATCGCCGCTCATGGCGATGTAGTAACCGCCGGAGGCCGCCAAGTCGGAC
The DNA here is from genome assembly GCF_015277775.1 of Paludibaculum fermentans. Classification (NCBI taxonomy): domain Bacteria; kingdom Pseudomonadati; phylum Acidobacteriota; class Terriglobia; order Bryobacterales; family Bryobacteraceae; genus Paludibaculum; species Paludibaculum fermentans. Next base: position 6,256,610 of record NZ_CP063849.1, on the reverse strand, counting down.
ATCGAGATGACCATCGGCTTCTTCCTGGAAAGCTTCTTCACTTCATCCAGGATCTCGTCGGACGCAATCGCGTCCCCGCCTGGCGAATCGATGCGCAGGATCACGCCGCGAATCGTCGGATCGTTCCCGATCTGGCGGAGCTGCCGGCCCATCGTTTGGGGATTGATGCCGCGCTCGTCGCCCAGCAGGCTGGCGATGGGTCCGCGCACGATATCGCCCTGCGCCACCAGGTAAGCGATGTTCTTCGTCTTCCGGCCGCCCAGCTCAGGCATGGTTTTCAGATAGTCCCGGGCGGCGATCGATTGGCTTTCACTCAAATGGGCGGCCGAAGCCAATTGCTGCTGGACGGTCGACTCGTAGTTCAGCTCGTCCACCAGCCCGCGGCTCTTGGCATTCGGCGCCAGGAACGGGCCGTCATCCAACAGGGCGCGCACCTGCTCCGGAGTCATGTGGCGCGACTGTCCAATGGTGGAGCACAGCCGGAAGAAGAGCTCATCCAGAACCGCGTTGAGCGATTCCTTCGTCTCCGGGCTCATCGAGGTGCGGGAGTAGCTGTCGCCGGCGTCCTTGTATTTGCCGATGTGCTCAACCTCGACCTCGACGCCCAGCTTATCGAGCGTGCCTTTGTAGTAGGCAGCCTCGATACGCAGGCCCTTCAGGTCGACTAAGTCCTCTGGCGAGAGGAAGATCCGGTCCGCCGCCGTAGCCGCATAGTATTCCTTGGTGCCAGGGGACGCGAGCCAGGCGTAGACCGGTTTCCCCGCCTTCCGCACCAGCTCGAGCCCCTGCCGGATCTCTTCGATCTTGCCCCAGCCGACGGTGAGACCGCGCGGCTTGAACAGAACACCCTTGATCTTGGGATCGCGCGCGGCGCGGCGCAGGACGCTCCACACTTCGGCCACCGTCATGGGAGATTTGTCTTCCAACGCCGGAATGGGCGCACCCACCTCCGGCGCCTCAGGCAGATCACCCTCCAAGCGGAGAGAGAGCCAGGCCTCTTTCGGCGGTTCCGGAGGCCTGCGAGCGAACTTCACCGCCGCGAACGTCAGGACGATGCCCGTGACCACGGCGATCACGAGCCCGGCGAGAATCCCAAGAAGGAATTTCTTCATGCGCTTTCCAGAATCATGTCCACGCGCTTACTGACATCCTTCAGGTAATCGGCGTCACCGCCCGAAAGCTCGACGGTCGCATCACCCTTGTAGCCGATCTCTTCCAGAGCCTTGTAGATCTCTTTCCAGTTGATCTCACCGTCGCGCAGATTGACAAACTCGGCCTGCCGCTTTGCGAACTTGAAATCCTTCAGGTGGAGCTTGGCGATACGCGGGCCCAGCGTGCGGATCCAATCCTGCGGGTAGCCGTAGAGGACGACATTACCCACATCGAAGTAGGCTTTCACCCAGGGACTCTTGAACTGGTCGACGTAGTTGGCAAACTCGATCGGGCTGAGCAGGAATTTGTTCCAGACCTCTTCAATCGCGATGATCACCTTGCTCTTGGCGGCGAGCGGGATCATCTTCTTGATCTCCGCGGTGGAGCGATCCCAGGCCTGTTTGTAGCTGACTTCGGGATTGACCACGGCCGGCACCAGCAAGACCGTCTGGGCGCCCCACAGTTTGGCGTTGGCGATGCTGGTCTCCATGCCTTTTACGCTCTTGGCGACCACGGTCGGATCCGGGCTGGACAGCGGATACTGCCAGTGATCCCTATTCATGACGGAGTGGATCGGCAGCTTGACCTTGTCGCTGGCCGCCTTGATCTCCTCCGCCGTGGCCTGGTTGTCCTCGGTGCCGCACTCCATCGCTTCAAATCCGCAATCCTTGGCGAGGGCGAATTTATCTGCGATGGTCAGCGACTTGGGCAGCATCCCAAGCAGGACAGCCTTACGGATGGGCAGGCGTTTGGAGCCTGATTGCGCTTGGAGGGAGGGTGCCGCGACGGCCGCGGCGGTCATGGAAATGAGTTCTCTTCTGTTCATAAAAAAAGCCCGCGCTTCGCGGTACCGGCTCGAAGTCGATTGTACATCTCCTCGATGCCCGGAATCCGCAAAGGCGCGGGTGACGGCGCAGGTGCGCCGCTGTGCCTGCTGAACACCGCAGGGGTTACCCCGCGGTATTCCCTCCTCCCCTCAGGCCAGATTGGGGATTTTGATGATCTTCTTCTGAATGGCGTATTGGACCAGTTGGGCCTTGTTGTGGATGTCCAGCTTCCGCATCAGGTTGAACTTGTGGGCTTCCACAGTCTTGACGCTGAGGTTGAGATCGCACGCGATCTCCTTCACAGAGTTGCCTTCCGCCAGCAACTTCAGCACTTCGCGTTCACGCGTGGTGAGCGTGGCGAACCGCGGCAGGCGGTTGGCCGACTTGATGCGGGACCGGAAGTCGTCGACGAGCTGGGACAGCATCCTCGGGCTGAGGTAGCTGCCGCCGCGGCAAACGTCGCGAATGGCGGACGTAAGCTGGTTGGCCGGGCTGTCCTTCAGGACATAACCGTTTGCCCCAACTTCCATGCCTTCGACAAGGTAGTCCTCGTCGTCATACATGGTGAGGATTAAGACCTTGGTTTCCGGCCGGTTCTTCTTCATCTGGCGAGTCGCTTCGAAACTGCTCAAGCCAGGCATGCCGATATCCATCAGGACGAGGTCCGGGCGCAACTCCGCCGCTTTGTCCACAGCGTCGCTGCCATTGGCGGCTTCCCCGATGACTTCCATGTCAGGTTCGTTCGAGATGAGCTGCCGGATGCCCTGACGGAAGAGGGTATGATCGTCGGCCAACAAGATGCGGATCTTCGCCATAAGTCAACTCCAAGAGCCTTTTAAGTTCGGTCCGGCCTCACCGCATTTCGCGGGGGCCATGGCCGGCTAACCAACTTGCACTGTTCGTTTCGACCGCTCCGCCCCATCATTTCGTGGTGGCAGGGGAAGGACCACGCGGATCATCGTCCCGCTCCGGTCGATGCCGATCCTTCCGCTATGTGCTTTTTCCCGTCGCTGGTTGAGGTCCGACCAACCGGCCGATTCTGCGGTTTTCGCCTTGCGGAGGCTGCGCACTTCCAGGGCGCCTCCCAGCAGAGCAACTCGCTCTCTAAGGCCCGATAAACCGAAGCAATCCCGGCGGGAGAAAGCCTCTTCCACGTCGAAGCCGATACCATCGTCCTCGACTTGCATTCTCAGACATCCATCGGCGGAATCCACGGAAAGGTTTACGCGAGTGGCCAGAGAATACTTAGCGATGTTGTTGAAAATCTCCTGGACCAGCCGGTAGAGGATGATGGACATCTTCTTAGGGAGGTCCAGTCTCCGAGGTAATTGCAACCTTACCTCCGCCGAGTGAAGATTGCGGAAGCGCCCGATCAACTGACGCAGCGCCGGGGCCAATCCCATCTGGTCGAGAATCGCCGGACTCAGGGCGGCAATCAGACGGCGGATCTCAATGATCGTGTGCTCCGTCATCTCGCGCACTTCGCCCATGCGCTTCCGCCAGGGTTCGAACTCCGGCGGCAGTTCCTGCTCGATCATTTCCAACTGGAGCCGCACGCAAAGCAGGGATTGGCCGGCCTCGTCATGCAGCTCGCGGCTGATGCGCCGCCGTTCCGACTCTTCCACTTCCACCATGTGCTCAGCCAATCGCCGGACCTGCTCCTCGCGCCGCGCGAGATCTTCCAGCAGGCGCGCCTTCTCGGCTGCCAGCCAGCAGCGTTCCGCCGCCGCCGAGAGGAGTTCCACCTCCCGCGGCATCCATTCGTAGGATTTCCGGAAAGCGAACTGCAGCACACCACGCAGTTTCCCATCCGCTCGCAAAGGCACCGACCAGCAGGTGTGAAACGACCGGTGCCACTTCTTGTCCAGCACCATCGGCTTCGTGTCGGTCCCAATCTCGATGCAGCGCGGCCGCGCCAAGTCCCGCCTGACCTTAGGAGTGGTGCACAGAGAGACGATCTGCGGCTCGCCCGGCAGGGTCCCTCGGGAGATCCAGCTCTCCTGGCCGTCCTCCAGCAGGTAGAGGCGTCCTTCGTCGGCGCCCGTATAGGTCAAGAGGGCCGCCAGGAACCGCGGCAGCATCTCGTCCAGGGTGCGTGATTCCACTTCAACCCGAAAGAGTTCGTAGAACGCCTGGCTCTCGCCCTCGCGCACCTGGTAGAAGGCGCTGTTGAGGCTGAGGATCACCAGGAAGTGGAGTTGATTGCGGACCCAACCCAGGTTGGCGGCCTGATCGGCACACCGTTTCTGGAGTTCGGCGCTGAGCAGTTTGTCATACTCACCCAGGGCCGAAACAACCGACGAGGGCGTAAGGCCCAATTTGGCCAGTCTTCGCCCTCGGTATTGAACCTTTTCCAGGAAGCGGCTCAGCGGCTCACCCGCTGCCAGGCATTGCGCCGCCGCACCCGGCGTGATCGAAGCCAGCGACTCCCTCTGACTGGGGTCCAGCTTCTGTTTCTTCAATTGGACCAGGAACTTACGCTCGAGCCCGGCGAGATGCGGCGCCAGCAGCTCCGCCATCCATTGCAGGTGAGCCTGCAACTGATGACTGAGCCCCGCCGCGGCTTCGGCCAGAACTTCGGGATGCTCCACTGCCTTCACAAGAGTCCTATCGGTCCTATGGATTACTTACTTTAGGAATCAGGGAAATGCTTAGGGCTGGCGGACAAAAATGCGGTGGGGGGACCCGGACTCCTCCGAGCGTATGAAACACTCCCAACGGGCCGCAGCCGCCACCGCCCTTCCAATGTAAGGTCTATCCTGGGGCACTTCAATCGCATCAATACCGGTACTGCCAGTGCCGGGTGCCCGCCAAGGAATTTCTGCAGGATCCGCGCAAGACCGGAATATTCGCACCGTCCGGCCCGTCTATAATGTTAGTGACCGCAAACCGGCTGACGCGAGAACTATCGGGCGCCAAGCCGTACACCAACAAAGTCACCTCGGGCATTAAAGAAGAGAACAAATTGGCGACGGTTAGCGTCTTTATTCGACAGGAGCTGTGAACTCGTGAAGAGCAAGTGGAAATGGATCATAGGAGTGGGTGCCGTTCTCGTGGTCGGCGGCGGCACGATTGCCAGCGTCAAGATGAGTCAGCGCGGTATCGTTTCCGTGCAAACCGGCAAGGCGGCAAAACAGGACCTGACGAGTCTGGTGACTGCGTCGGGCGAAATCAAGCCCAAGAACTACGTCAATATTGGCGCAAACGTAATGGGCCGGATTGTCGACATTAACGTGAAGGAAGGCGACCGGGTTCACCGCGACCAGGTGTTGGCACGCCTGGAAGCCGTGCAGGCTCAAGCGGATGTCCAGGCCCAGCAGGCTGGATTGAACTCCGCGCTCGCTGATTCTTCCGCCTCGGAAGCTGGCCTGAAGGCCATGGACGAGAACCTGCGGACCTCACAAGCCGGCATCGACCGTTCCAAGTCCGAACTGGAACGTGCGCGCCTGGACTACGAGCGCGCCCGCCAACTCTTCAACGAGAAGCTGGTGGCCAAGCAGGAGTTCGACTCCAAGAAGGCCGCCTACGACTCGGCCGCCGCGACCTTGCGGGAATCCGAGGCCAAGCTCAGCCAGATGAAGGCGCAACGCGAGCAGACCGCCGCCCAATTGTCCGGCAGCCAGCGCCGTGTCACCCAGTCGCGCGCCACCCTCAGCCGCTTCTCCGACGTCCTGCAGAAGCACAATGCCGTGACGCCCATCGACGGAATCGTCACCAACCTGCCTGTCCGGGTTGGCGAAACCGTGGTGCCCGGCGTCCAGAATTCGGCTGCTTCGCTCATCATGACCATCGCCGACATGAGTCTCATCACGGCCGAGGTCAAGGTGGACGAGACCGACATCGTGAACGTGAAGCTGGAACAACTGGCCGATGTGACAATCGACGCCATCCCGAACCAGACGTTCAAGGGCCACGTGATCGAGATCGGCAACACCGCGATTCTGCGCTCCACCGGCCTCGCCGCCAGCCAGAGCGCCGTCTCCAGCCAGGAGGCGAAGGACTTCAAGGTGGTGATCGCCCTCGACAATCCGCCCACGGAAATCCGTCCCGGCTTGTCCTGTACGGCCAAGGTAATCACCGCTACCAGACAGAAAGCATTGGCTATTCCGATCCAGGCGCTCACCGTGCGCCAGCGTGGCGATCTCGAACCCGAAGCGAAACCGGGTAACGTTCAGGCCGCAACCAACGCCGATCCTGATAAGCAGAAAAAGATGAAGGAAGAGCTGCAGGGGGTGTTCGTCGTCAAAAACGGCGCCGCCGAGTTCCGCGAGGTGAAGACCGGCATCACCGGCGCAACCGACATCGAGGTGCTCAGCGGACTGAAAGATGGCGAAGAGATCATCACCGGCAGCTACAAGATCATCCGGACCCTGCGCAACCAGGCGAAGGTGAAGGTCGACAACAAAGCTCCAGTTAAGGCCGATACCTAAAGCAGGCCGGAGCGCCGAACGGAACAAAGAAGGAACGAGATCCCAATGGCTAGTGCGATCATCAAGGAAAAGAATGCCCGCGGCGCGGAGCTGAAGCAGAACAACATCGTTATCCGGACGTATGACCTCTGGAAAACCTATGTCATGGGCGACCAGGAGATCCACGCTGTTTCGGGTTGCGATGTCGAGATCAAGCGCGGCGAGTACGTCGCCATCATGGGACCTTCCGGCTCCGGCAAGTCCACACTGATGAATCTAATCGGCTGCCTCGACACACCCAGCAAGGGCGACTATTACATCAACGGCAACCTGGTGAGCGATATGTCGGACGACGAACTCGCCCGCATCCGCAACAAGGAAATCGGCTTCGTCTTCCAGACGTTCAACCTGCTGCCGCGCGCCACCGCGCTGCACAACGTCGAACTGCCGCTCATCTACTCCGGCATCCCGGCCGAAGAGCGGCTGGAGCGCGCCAAGCACGCCCTGCGCATCACTGACCTGGAACGGCGCATGTACCACAAGCCGAACGAGCTCTCCGGCGGTCAGCGCCAGCGCGTCGCCATCGCCCGCGCACTGGTTAACGACCCCTCGATCCTGCTTGCCGACGAACCTACGGGCAACCTGGACTCCGCCACCAGCGTGGAAATCATGGCGCTGTTCGAGCGGCTCCACTCCCAGGGCAACACCATTGTCCTGGTCACCCACGAGCGCGACATCGCCGAGTACGCCCACCGCATCATCACCATCCGTGACGGCAAGGTGTCTCGCGATGAGATCAACCCGCATCCGGCGGCCACTCTCAACCGCTAGTCCGACTCAGGGCCGGCCTCAACCACCGGCCCTACTTCCTCAGCAACGGCTCGAGATACTTCATCACCGTCCCCGCCACCTTCTCAGTTCCCTTCGCCGTGGGGTGCATCCCGTCTCTCTGCATCAGTTCCGGCCTGGTCGCCACACCATCCAGAAAGAAGGGGATCGTCGTCAGCTTCCTGGTCCTGGTGAGCTCTTGGAACACTTTCTCAAAGTTCCGGATGTAATCCTGCCCGTAGTTGCGGGGCAGCGTCATGCCGCACAGAACGACCTTCGCTCCGGCCTTCTGGAACGAATCCACCATCTCGGTCAGGTTCGCTCCGGTCGACTCCACCGGAAGCCCGCGCAGCCCGTCGTTGGCGCCCAGTTCCAGAATCACCACGGCCGGCTTCAGCCGCAGAGCCTCAGCGACCCGCGTGACCCCGCCATCCGTCGTATCGCCGCTGATGCCCTGGTTCACCACCCGGTAGCGGTACCCTTTGGCGTCGAGCTGCTTCTGCAGGAAATCGGCGTAGCTGAGCCCAGGCTCCAGGCCATATCCGGCAGTGAGACTATCGCCGAAGGCCACGATCACAGGCCGTGTGTCGGTCTCGACGGGCTGCGCCGCGGGCTGGGCCGCAGCGGCTGGCGCGGGACCGGCCGCGGGCTCCGGTTTGGCCTCCGGCTTCGAACAGGCAGCCACACACAACACCACTGCTACCCAGTAGATTCTCCAATGGAAGCGCATCCCAGATCGGATTTTCAAGAATGAAAGGCCCTCAACTGCAATCATAAGGGAAGTACCTGCAAGCATGGCAAAATCCATCCTCTCCCTCCGCGGCGTGACCAAGTCCATCGACACCGGAACGCACCGCGTCCAGATCCTGCGCGGCATCGAGTTGGATATCCAGGAAGGCGAGTTCGTAGCCATCATGGGCGCCTCCGGCTCGGGCAAATCCACCCTGCTGGGCCTGCTGGCGGGTCTCGACGCCCCCACCACGGGCACCATTCATCTTGACGGGGAAGAGATCTCACATCTCGGCGAGGACGCGCTGGCGGACCTGCGCGGCCGCAAGATCGGGTTTGTCTTCCAAAGCTACCAACTCATCCCCACCCTCACCGCCGAGGAGAACGTCCTGCTGCCCGCCGAACTCGCCGGCGACGTCTCCAGCGGAGCCATGGCCCGCGCGCGCCAGCTCCTCGACACCGTCGGCCTGGAAGACCGCCGCGAGCACTACCCCGTCCAGCTCTCCGGCGGCGAACAGCAGCGCGTCGCCCTCGCCCGCGCCTTCATGCGCCAGCCCCCGCTGCTGCTCGCCGACGAACCCACCGGCAACCTCGACTCCGTCAACGGCCGCCAGGTGCTCGACCTGCTTCTCTCGATGAACCGGCAGGAAGGCGCCACGCTGGTCCTGGTCACGCATGACCGCGACCTCGCCACCTACGCCACCCGCATCATCACCCTCAAAGACGGCGCCGTCGTCTCCGACGAGCGCAAGGACGCCGCCTGATGCTCCAATCCGCTGCCTGGCGCATGGCGTGGCGCGAAGCCCGCGCGTCCGCCCCCAAGTTCATCTTCGTCATCTTCGGCGTGGCCGCCGGCGTGGGTGCGCTCACCGGAGTCCGCGGCTTTTCCGCCGCCTTCCATGAGGCACTGCGCCGGGAAGCCCGCACGCTCATGGCGGCCGACCTCACCATACGCCAGTTCATGCCCTTCACCCCGGCGCAGGACACTGAGATCCAGTCCTGGCTGAAAAAGGGCGCCCAGCTCACGCGCATTACCGAAACCGTCTCCATGCTGAGCGCCGAGGGCGCCACCCCCGCACTGGTCTCCGTGAAGGCGGTCGATCCCAGCGTCTATCCCTACTACGGCAAAGTACGTTTGGAGCCGGACGAGCCTCTCTCCAAAGCCCTGACGCCCGACACCGTGGCCGTCTCCGACGATCTGCTGCTGCGGCTGAACCTCTCCGTCGGATCCATGGTGAAGCTGGGCGAAGCGCAGTTCCGGGTCTGCGGTGTCGTACGCATGGAACCGGACCGCATGACGGGCTCGCTCAACGTCGGCCCGCGCATCATGATTACGCGCGAAGGCCTCGATCGCACGGGCCTCATGACCTTCGGCTCGCGCGCCTCCCACCGCTTCCTCTTCAAGCTGCCGGCCCAGGGCATTCCAGTGGCGCAGATGTTCGATGCGCTGAAGAAAGCCTTCCCGGAATCGATGGTGGTGGACTATCGCGACACCCATCCGCTCATCACGCGCGCGCTCGATCGCTCCACCACGTTCCTCAGCCTCGTCTCGCTGATCGCCCTCATCGTGGGGGCCCTGGGCGTGGCCACTGCCATCTATTCGCATATCCAGCAACGCCTGGACACCATCGCGATCCTGAAGTGCCTGGGCGCGCGCTCTTCGCAGATCATCCGTATCTACACGCTCCAGACACTCCTGCTCGGGCTGACCGGAGGCCTCGCCGGCGTCGCCGTCGGTGGCATCGTGCAGCGCCTGTTCCCCATCCTGCTGGCGCGCTACTTCCAGTTCCAGAGCATTCCGTGGAATCCGTCATTCGCCGTGGAAGGCATTCTCGCCGGAGTCCTGGTCACCCTGCTGTTCACCATCCCTCCGCTGCTGGCCGTGCGTCAGGTGAAGCCGGCCCTGATCTTCCGGCGTGAAATGGCTGAAGTAAAACCGAAACTCGGCAAGCGCCTGCGCATGCAGTGGCCCGCGCTGCTCAGCGGCGTGCTGATCCTCGCCGGACTCGGTGGTGTGGCCGCCTGGCTGGCCGAATCGGTGAAGATGGGCTCGTACTTCGTCGGAGGCCTGGCCGTGGCCCTCCTCCTATTGGCCGGCGTCGCCTGGCTCCTCCTGCGCGGCCTGAAGCTCTTCCTCCGCTGGACCCCGGTGCGCCTGCCCGTCGCCCTGCGGCACGGCATGGCCAATCTCTACCGCCCCGGCAACCACGCCACCAGCGTCCTGGTCGCCCTCGGCATCGGCGTGATGTTCACCCTCACCATCTACCTGGTGCAGAAATCGCTGCTGGTCGAGGTCGCCGGAGCCGCTCCAAAGGGCTCGCCCAACGTGCTGATGATCAACATCACCAGCCGCGACCAGGAAGCTGTAAAACAGTTCCTCGACAGCCGCACCGATCTCACCGCCAAACCGACCCTCACGCCGCTCATCGCCGCGCGTCTCGTCTCCATCAATGGCACGGCGATCGAAGACCTGAACCTGCCCATGCAGGGCCCGCAGGCTACCGACAACCAGGGCCGCCCGCGCCGCCGCCGCAGCTTCACCACCCAGGTCACTTGGTCAGAGAACAAGCTCGACGACGTCATCATCCGCAAGGGAACGTGGTGGCAGCCGGGAGAAAAGGTCCCCGCCGCCTCGGTCTCTGAGCGCACGGCGACCAACCTGAAGATCGAACCCGGCATGACGCTCCACTGGAGCTCCGTCGGCCGTGAGTTCGACGTGAAAGTCGTCTCCGTCCACCGTGTCGAGGCCGTCCGCTTCGGGGGAGAGCCCGACTTCGTCTTCAACCGCGTAGCGCTCGAAGGCCTGCCCACGCAGTGGTTCGGCGCCGTGCGCCTGCCGCCCACCAAGGTTTCGGCGTTCCAGCGCGACGCTTACAAACAGTTCCCGACGGTGACCGTGATCAACGCCGCCGATGTGATGAACATCGTGCAGGAGGTGGTCGACCAGGTCGCCCTGGTGATCCGCTTCATCTCGGCCTTCGCGATCTTGGCCGGCGCGATTATCCTGGCCTCGACGGTAGCCGGCACCCGTCTGCGCCGCACCCGCGAATCGGCAGTCCTTAAGACAATCGGAGCCCGCCGCAACGTCCTGGTCTCGATCTTCTCAGTAGAATTCGCGATCCTGGGCGCGGTAGCCGGCCTGATGGGCGGCGTCATGGCCACGGTCTTCGCCAGGGTGCTGCTCCTTCGCCTGCTGGACGCCCGCTTCCAGTTCGAACTGCTGCCCAATGCGGCGACCATCGCGATGACGACGCTGCTAGCCGTAATAGCCGGCTGGGCCGCGTCCATCCGCATCCTAAACCAGCGCCCGCTCGAAGTGCTGCGCGACGAGTAGACTTTCGCTCGTCGCCAGCCCCGCGGGACCCAACCGCAATTCCTCCAGCTTTCTGGCACTACCCGAACCGCAATTTGCACCCCCGCTCCGCATTCCTCACAATAGATCTCATGAGTGACCCTTCCTTTACACCGCGCCCCGTCCCCGCCGTGGAGACCCAGTTCCGTCGCATCCACACCCAGTTTCCGGTGCCGGAGTCACTCCCCATCCTCCAGAAGCTGCATGACTTCGAGCTGCGCGCCATGGCGGGCCAACCGCCCGTCGTCTGGGACCGCGCCGAAGGTTTCCAGGTCTATGACGCCTGGGGCAACAAGTGGCTCGACTGGTCGTCCGGCGTCCTCATCACCAACGCCGGCCATGGCCGCAAAGAGATCGCCGACGCCATCAGCGCCCAGGCCCAGCACACGCTGCTCACGAACTACTGCTTCCCCTCGGCCATCCGCGCCGAGCTCTGCGAACGCCTCGTCGGCCTCATGCCGGAGCCGTTGAAGAAGATCTTCCTGCTCACCACCGGCTCCGAAACCGTCGAGTTCGCCGTCAAGATCGCCCGCATCCACGGCCACAAAATCGGCGGCCGTTCCAAGAACGTCATCGTCTCGTTTGAAAAGGCCTTTCACGGCCGCACCATGGGCTCCCAGCAGGTGGGCGGCATCCCCGTCCTGAAGGAATGGATCGGCAATCTCGATCCCGGCTTCGTCCAGGTCCCGTTCCCCGACGGCTACTGGACCGAGGACACCAGCTTCGAGCTCTTCGAACGCACCCTCGCCGAGAACGGCGTCGCGCCCAGCCAGGTCTGCGCCGTCATCCTCGAAACCTACCAGGGCGGCACCGCCGCCTTCGCGCCGCCGCAGTACATCAAGACCCTGCGCCAGTGGTGCGACGGCCACCGCGCCCTGCTCGTCTTCGACGAGGTCCAGGCCGGCTTCGGCCGCACCGGCACGCTCTGGGGCTTCGAGCACTACGGAGTCCTGCCCGACCTCACTACCTGGGGCAAGGGCATCTCCAGCTCGCTGCCGATCTCAGCCATCGTCGGTAAGCCCGAATTGATGGATCTGCCGAACCCCGGTTCCGCCTCCTCCACCCATACCGGCAACCCTGTCTGCTGCGCCGCCGCGCTGGCCAACGTCGACCTCATCGTGAAAGAGAACCTTCCGCACAACGCCGCTGTCGTCGGCGAGGTGCTGCAGGAAGGCCTACGCAAGATCAAGGCCCGCTTCCCGCAGGCCGCCTACCTCGCCGGCAAGGGCCTGGTCGCCGGTCTCGCCTGCGTCAAAGCCCACAAGCAGCCCGATGGAGAACTGGCCCACGCCATCGTCTGGCGTTGCGTCGAAAAGGGACTGCTGATGTTCTCGCCGGTGGGCCCCGCTGGCTGCACCATCAAGATCGCTCCGCCGCTCAACATCACGGCGGAAGCAGTGCGCGAAGGCTGCGCGGTGCTCGAAGAGGCGTTCGAGGAAGTGCTCGCCGAGCGCGCCGCCACCACACCCGACGCCGTTGCGCAGGCCTGAGAAACTACGGAGCCGTACCATGCAAATCGCGATTATCGGTGGCGGCATGATCGCCCACGATCAGATCCTGCCCACCATCTACCAGATGCAGAGGCTGGGGTTGGTTGGACCCGTCGAGGTCTGCGCCCGTCACGCCGAAACGCTCGAGAAGCTCGCCTCTTCCGACATCATCCAACGCGCCTTCCCCGGCCATCTGTTCCAGGCGCGGACTCAGCCGTACGCCGAGGTGATTGCCGGCCTCCCGCCCCGGCAGCTCGTGGTCGTGGCCCTGCCCGACGACCTCCACTTTGATGCGGTCATGACCGCCCTGCGGCACGATCAACACGTCCTCTGCGTGAAGCCGCTGGTGCTCACCGTCGCCCAGTCCATCGAGATCGAGAACGAAGCCAGGACCCGCGGCCTCGTTGTGGGCATCGAATACCACAAGCGCTTCGATGACCGTTCGCTGCTCGCCCGCCGCCGCTACCAGAGCGGCCTCTTCGGCGAATTCAAGCTCGGCACCGCCTGCCTGCTGGAGAAATGGTATTACCGCCACTCCAACTTCCAGAACTGGTTCACCGTCGACGCGTCCGACGCGTTCACCTACATCGGCTGCCACTACATCGACCTCGTCGCCTTCGTCACGGGCCTCCGGCCCACCAGCGTCAGTGTCTACGGCATCAAGGACAAGTTCCCGAACGGCAACGAAGGCTGGTTGTGGACCGACGCTCGCGTGATTTGGAACAACGGTGCCTGTCTCAATGTCCAGAACGCCCTGGGCTTCCCCGACGCCGCGCCCGGCACCAATATGCAGAGCCTGACGATGTACTGCTCCAACGGCCAGGTCGGCGGCTGGCTCCATCACTCCGATCAATTCCGCGGCATGCAGTACTGCTACACCGCCAACCCGGGCGGCGATGGCATGAACACCTATGCCGAACCGTCGCCGGACTATTTCCAGTATGTGGATGTGGGAGGCCCCGGGCTGACGCCCGTCGGCTACGGCTACCGTTCCACCGCCTATATCGTGGAGCGGGCCCTGGAGATGCAGGGGCGGGATCTGGCTGCCCGTCAGCAGCTACTCACCCAGTGGGATGCGGCCGGCGTAATGGCGACGCCGGCCAATTCACGCTACAACGAGGCCGTTGTCGAGGCGGCCCGTCAATCGATCCGCGACGGCGGCCGGATGGTATCCATCCAATCCTAGGCCGCCGCGCGAACCGCTTAGTTTCCCTTGTAGGCGGAATACTTGTTCAACAGGTCGACCAGGCCCTTCGCAGCCGGCGGCACAGGCTTCTTGCCCTGCAGCACGGACTTGCGATCGACACCGGAGCCGTAAAGCGCCGTATCCACATCCTCATCCGCCCGCAGGGTCGCACCCTGCAGCGCGATACCGCCGAACACACCGCGCGACCGCGACCACGACAGGATCTCGGCCCGCATCGACGCATCCGTCTGCGCCGTCGTATCGCGGCCCACCGGACCAGCCGCCACCGTCGCTTCACCGCCCAGGGTGAACTTGCTCGCCAGCAGGCGCTCCATGCCCTTCTGGCTCATCACCAGCATGATCACGTCGCTCTCCGCGCCGCCGATCTGGAACCCGACACTGCCACCCTCTACACGCACGCCCACCGGAGCCGTCCAGCCCTTCCCGTCCGCCTCCCGGCAAGCCGCAAAACCGCGCCCATACTTCGCGCCGAGAATGAATCCGCCCTTCTTCATGGCGGGTACAATCACTGCGCACTGTGCCTTCGAAAACAGGTCCTGGGGAATCGCCTTGTCGCCCGTCGACATGATTTCGCCGAGGACCGTCGAGGCTTCCTGCAACCGCTTATCCTCCGCTTCACCGGCCCAGACCGTGGAAGCGGCGAGAACAGCAAGTAAAAACTTCTTCATATGTGTTGATGGTAGCAACGCCCACGGCCGGTCGCGAGGCCTGGAGGACGTATCTTAGGCGTAAACTTCAGGCGGTGCGAACAAGGGCCTGCGCCGCCGCACGGCCCGTGCGTACACAATCGGGGATCCCAATCCCTTCATACGCATTGCCCGCCAGGTGCAGCCCGTTCAGGCCGCGCAGCAGGCCGCGCATCTCCTGCACCCGCGCCGCATGGCCCACCGTATACTGCGCCATCGACTTGCGCCAGCGCCGGATCCTGACAAAAGCCGGCTTGGTGTCCCAGCCCAGCAACTGCTTCAGCTCCGCGCGCACCGTGGCGACAATGTCGTCGTCACCGCGATCCAGTATCTCTTCGTGCCCGGCTCCGCCAAGGAAACACCGCAGCACTACGTGCGAGTCCGGTACCCGGAAGGGGAACTTGGCGCCCACGAACGTGCACGCCACCAGGGTCTTGCGTTCTTTCGAAGGGATGAGGAACCCGAATCCCGGAGGAATCGGCCCGCAATCGGCCCGCCGGTAGCCCAGCGCCAGGGTCACTGACGAGCTATACTCGATACCTTCCAGCAACTGCGCCAGCCGTTGTTGCACATCGCGCAGCAGCACGCCCGCCTGCCACGCGGGACACGCCATGATCAGCCCTTCGCTCTCGACAGCCGCGCCATTCACGCGGATCCGGTATCCGGTCTCGGTCTTCTCGACACCCTCCGCCCGCCCGGTGATGACGTCGCACTGCCCTTCGATGCGGCGTTCCAATTCGTTCGTCAACTGCGCCAGGCCGCCCTTGAGCGTCTGGAACAGCGGCGCCGGTTTGGAGGCCTTGGGCGCCTTCTTGCGCGACTCCAAAACCCCGCGCGTCAGGCTCCCATAGCGGTTCTCCAGCTCGACGAAGCGAGTCAGCACACTGCCCACGCTCAGCCGCGCCACCGATCCGCCGTAGACACCCGACAGCAGCGGCTCGGCCAGGTAGTCCACCGTCTCCTGCCCGTAGTGATCGCGGATGAAGTCTTCCACCGTGCGGTCCGGCAGCGGCTGCGCGGGCGGCTTGCGAAAGTACTCGAGACCCATGCGGATCTTCGTGCCCCACGACAGCAGCGGACTCACGGCCACCGGCAGGATCTTCGTGGGCACCATCATCATCAGCCCGTCCGGCATGGCCATCAGCCGGCCATTCTTGACCAGATAGGTGACACGCGACGCGTCGTTCGAGCTGATGAGTTGGTCGCCCAGCCCGACTTCCCTGATGAGTTCGTTGGCCGCGGGTTTGGCCGAGAGGAAACTGTCCGGACCGCCCTCGAGTACACAGCCTTCCACCGTATCCGTCTGGATGACGCCGCCCAGGTGCGGCTGCTGCTCGACAATCGTGGGCCGGCGGCCGGCCTTCACCAGTTCATAGGCTGCCGAGAGCCCGGTGATGCCGCCGCCGATGATGACCGTACGCACGTTAGGGCTTGAACTCGCGGACCATCTGCACGACAGCCTTCACGTTCTCCACCGGGGTCTCAGGCAGGATGCCGTGGCCCAGGTTGAAAATGTGGCCCGGCCGCGTGCCCGTGCGCTTCAGCAGTTCGTGAACCTTGGTCTTGAGCTCAGGCAGCGGAGCCAGCAGCGCCGCCGGATCCAGGTTGCCCTGAATCGCCGAGCGGTAGCTGATGTCCATCCAGGCCTGGTCGATGTTCAGGCGCCAGTCGACACCCATCACATCGCCGCCTGCCGCATGCAGTTCGCGGAAGTAGCCAGCCGCGCCCGTGCCGAAGTGGATCACCGGAACACCCGTCGACCGGATGCGCTCGATCAACGCCCGCGAATAGGGAGCCACATACCGCACATAGTCGTCCGCGCCCAACGCGCCCACCCAGGAGTCGAACACCTGAATCGCACGCGCGCCGGCCGCCACCTGCAGCATCGCGAACGGACCCAGCACGTCCACCAGCTTGCCCATCAGCCGCCGCCACAGCGTCTCGTCGCGGTACATCAGCGTCTTCGTGTTGATGAAGTTGCGCGACGCGCCGCCCTCGATCATGTAGCTCGCCATCGTGAACGGAGCGCCCACGAAACCGATAACCGGAACTTTCCCGGCCAGCGCCTTCGACACAATCTGGATCGACTCGCCAACATAGCCGAGTTCATCGGTATTGGCCGTCGATAGCGTGTCTACATCGTGCGAAGTGCGGATCGGATTGTCGATCTGCGGACCTTCGCCGGCGACAAACTTCAGCCGCAACCCCATCGGCTCGATAGGCAGCAGCAGATCCGCGAAGATGATGGCCGCGTCCACATCCAGGACTTCGACGGGCTGGAGTGTCACCTGCGCCGCCAGGTCGGGCCGTTTGCAGATCTCCAGGATGCTGTTCTTGGCTCGGATCTCCCGGTACTGTTTCATATACCGGCCGGCTTGCCGCATAAACCAAACCGGCCTCACGTCCGTGGGACGGCGGCGGCAGGCATCCAGAAAACGGCTGCTCATGGGAGGGACACGCATGCGATCTCCGATCTGTCTTCACACAGGAAGACCCGAAACTGCTTAGGCTTGTGCTGGGCGGCCCACTGCCGGCCCAGGATGAAATAGGGTTTCGTCCACGCTTCGGTGTCGATGGTCCGTGGAGCAATCACCGATACAGACAACATCCCCTGCGCCGGATAACCCGTGCGCGGATCCATGATGTGGCTGTATGTCGTGCCCCCGGCGATGAAGAACTTCTCCGATGTGCCCGATGTGGACATCGATTCGTCCTTCAGAAAATACTCGGCCGCATTGACCTTTGGATTGCGCGGATTGGGAATCGTCACGCGCCACCCCCGCGGTTCGTTCGGAGGTGCGCCAATGGCGTAGATACTCGAACGGCCAGCCGTAATAATGCCGCTGGCCACGCCATCCTTCTTCAAAATCGCAGCCATGCGGTCCACCGCATAGCCTTTGCCGATCCCGCCCGGATCGATCTCCACCGGCTCGTCAAACCGCACCGTCCCCGCCTTCTGGTCCAGGTGGATATGACGCCAACCCACACGCTGCATGGCTGTGCGGATCTCCGCCTTGTGCGGCGTGCGTCCCGTACCCTTGTAAAAACCCCAGATCTTCATCAACGGACCGACGGTTATGTCGAACGCTCCTTCACTCTGCCGGCTGTATTCCACACAGGAGTTCAGCAGTTGATACATCTCGGTGGATACTTTCACCGCCTGCTGGGGAGCCTCCCGGTTCACCCGGCTCCACTCGCTCTCCGGCCGGTAATTGGACAACAGGTTGTCCAGCCGGCGGGCCTCTTCAAAGGCTTCGTCCAACGCTGAATCCAAGGCGTACCTGTCGCTTCCGTAAACGGCGATCGTATAGGTCGTCCCCATCGAATCCAGGGAACGTTCCAACCGCAGCAGGGATCCTGGCCCCGGTCCGGCCACTGCCGGCCATGCGGCCATTAACACTAGAAGTAGCACAGAAGCCGCAAAAAAGCCCCACTTTGTGATATTTACGGACCAGATTTTGAGGCTGCGGCCAGGGGGCGTGGGTTGCACGGGTTCGTTTTGGGCGCCTCGCGCGGCGCGCCCTGATTTTAGCCTACAACTGAGACCCTTGCTGGAGCAAGGAAAGCTCTTATTTTCTTGCAGATGAGCGATAGCTCATTCGGGCAGGGGGCCCGGGTCCGCCTTCGGACGGCCCCGCCGCACCCGCCGCAGAAGTCTTTCGATTGGAGCGCTTTGCGCCGATCCCACGTTCGATTTAAAGCGCAGCTCCGGCATCCGGAACAACTCCAGCCGCTGCATCAGCTGATGCCGCAAATACCCCTTCGCCGATTCCAGCCCGGCCAGCGCCAGCACGCGCTCCTCCGCCTTTTGCGGCAGCACCACCAGCACGTCCGCCTGCCGCATGTCCGGCGACACCACCACCTCGGTGACTTCCACCTGGTGAATGCGCGGGTCGTCGGACTCATACCGGATGAGCTCCGACAACTCCTCTCTCATCTTCTCGGCAACGCGGCGGGTACGAAGTGGATCCACTCTATAAGCCTAGCAGCCTGCGGCAAAAGTCTCGCTAGCCGAAACTCCTGCCGCGGGCTGCTGGCCCAATGCGCGGATTCTCAGCGCCTAAAGCCTCTCCTCCGATATGATAAGAGATTCTGTCGGATGGGCGCGCTTCTCGGAGGGGTCCGCGTCTCAATCGGGGATGCACGTCAAAAAAGCAATCATCATTGGAGCCGGCCCTGCCGGACTCACAGCTGCCTTTGAACTTCTGACTCGCACAGGCATCCAGCCCATCGTGCTGGAGAAGAGCGAACACTTCGGCGGCATCTCGCGCACGGCGAACTACAAAGGCAACCGCATCGATCTCGGCGGCCACCGCTTCTTCTCCAAATCCGACCGTGTCATGGAATGGTGGCATCGCATGCTGCCCATCCAGGCACTTCCGCCCGGTACCCCGGAAATCACCTACCACCGCATGCGGCGCTCGCTCCAGTCCGGTGGCTCCGGCCCCGATCCCGAGCGCGAAGACAACGTCATGCTGCTGCGGCCGCGCAAGTCCCGCATCTACTTCCGCCGCCGCCTCTTCCAGTACCCCATCACCCTCAGCGTCGACACCATCCGGAAGCTCGGCCTCTGGGCGACCTTCCGCATCGGCCTCAGCTACCTGCGCACCGTCCTCCGCCCGCTGCCGGAAGAGAAGTCCCTCGAGGACTTCTTCATCAACCGCTTCGGCCGTGAACTCTACCGCACGTTCTTTCAGTCGTATACCGAGAAGGTGTGGGGCGTCCCCTGCTCGGCCATCAGTGCCGCCTGGGGCCGGCAGCGCATCAAGGGTCTCTCCGTCCGCAAAGTGCTCGGCCACGCCCTGGGCAAGATGTTTGGCCGGAAGGGCACCAGCGCCAAAACCGAAACCTCCCTCATCGAGCAGTTCCTCTACCCCAAATTCGGCCCCGGTCAGATGTGGGAAGAGACCGCCCGCAAGGTTCGTGAGCTGGGTGGAGTCATTCACACCGGACGCCGCGTCGACGGTCTGACACTGGAGGACGGCAAAGTCGTCGCAGTGAAGGCCACCAACCTGGCCACCGGTGAATCGGAGTCGTATCCGGCGGACTTTTTCTTCTCCACGGCCCCGCTCTCGGAACTGATCGAGTCCATGACACCCGCCCCGCCGCCACAAGTCCGGGCAGTCAGCCAGGGTCTCGTTTACCGCGACTTCGTCACCGTAGGCCTGCTGGTCCGGTCCCTCAAGATCCACGACGAAACTGAGCAGGGCCGCAAGCTGATCCGCGACAACTGGATCTACATTCAGGAATCCGATGTGCAGGTGGGCCGCCTCCAGATCTACAACAACTGGAGCCCGTATCTCGTCGCCGATCCCGGCACGGTGTGGCTGGGCCTGGAGTACTTCTGCAACCAGACCGACGCGCTCTGGTCCAGCCCGGACGCGGACCTCGAGGCGTTAGCCCGAACGGAACTGGCCCGCATCGGCATCATAGAAACCAGCGATGTCCTGGACGCCACGGTCCTGCGGGTAGAGAAGGCTTACCCGGCCTATTTCGGCACCTACGACCGCTTCGAAGTGCTCCGCACGTACCTGGATTCCCTGCAAAATCTCTTCCCGATAGGCCGCAACGGTATGCACCGTTACAACAACCAGGACCACTCGATGCTGACGGCCATGGTAGCGGTAGACAACATCCTGGAAGGCCGCACCGACAAATCCAACCTCTGGGAAGTCAACACGGAAACTGACTACCAGGAAGAAGAGTAGGAGCCCGCCAACCCTCCAACTGCCTGGGAACAACCCAATCTCTCCCAGTCGGCGGCTGCCCACAAGCACGTCAACTCTTCCCAGTCAGCCAGCCGTTCCAGGCAAGCCAACCTCTCCCCCAGCATTCCCCCGGCATCGCCGGGGGCCCATTCAAATTCCAACGCCGCCCTCCACCTTCAACCAACGCCACATCTCCAACCTCGCAGACTCCTCCCCCAGCATTCCCCGGCATTGCCGGGGGCCTATTCCAACTCCAACGCCGCCCTCCACCTTCAACCAAC
Source organism: Paludibaculum fermentans (assembly GCF_015277775.1). Lineage (NCBI taxonomy): Bacteria > Pseudomonadati > Acidobacteriota > Terriglobia > Bryobacterales > Bryobacteraceae > Paludibaculum > Paludibaculum fermentans. Next base: position 6,235,941 of record NZ_CP063849.1, on the reverse strand, counting down.
GCCACATCTCCAACCTCGCAGTCCCCCCAGCATCCCCTCCGGCATTGCTGGGGACCATCCCAATCTCGAAAGCGCCCGAATCCATCAACGAAGTCCTCATCCATAGCCTGTCGCAGACTCCTCCCCCAGCATTCCCCCCGGCATTGCCGGGGGCCTATTCCAACTCCAACGCCGCCCTCCACCTTCAACCAACCCCACATCTCCAACCTCGCAGACTCCTCCCCCAGCATTCCCCCGGCATTGCCGGGGGCCTATTCCAACTCCAACGCCGCCCTCCACCTTCAACCAACGCCACATCTCCAACCTCCGCAGACTCCTCCCCCAGCATTCCCCCCGGCATTGCCGGGGGCCTATTCCAACTCCAACGCCGCCCTCCACCTTCAACCAACCCCACATCTCCAACCTCGCAGGCTCCTCCCCCAGCATTCCCCCCGGCATTGCCGGGGGCCTATTCCAACTCCAACGCCGCCCTCCACCTTCAACCAACGCCACATCTCCAACCTCGCAGTCCCCCCAGCATCCCCTCCGGCATTGCTGGGGACCATCCCAATCTCGAAAGCGCCCGAATCCATCAACGAAGTCCTCATCCATAGCCTGAGAGGAATCGCGCCCAGCACGCACATCAATGACGTGGTAGTCCTACTAACCTGGAGTGGCTACGGTCTCCACCCCACAATCCACAAAAGCGAAAGCCTTGTCCGATGGCGGCAGCAAAACGCCAAATCTCGCCCATATGTCCTGGAGCGACCGCACCGGAAGCTAATCCTGGAGACTATCTGCAACGCATGTAAGACCTGGAACTGGGCGCTCCTGGCCGCTCACATCCGATCCACCCATCTCCACGTCATTCTGGACACATCAGCAACCCCGGAACGATCGATGGGAGAGCTCAAACGTGCCTGTACGAATGCGCTGAAAGAAGCCAACTTGGCGACATGGGGGGACCGTATCTGGGCCGACTACGGCCACATCCGGCCCTTGGGATCACCCTACGCCATCAACAAGGCGATCAACTATGTACTCAATGGACAAGGCGCCCCCATGGAAATCCACCATGGCGAATCCGGCTGCGAATCCTGTGCAGAAGCGACGCCCCCACTGCACCGACGGCCATAGCCGCCCCCCTCACTCCAACCACTCAATCCCACTGCTAACCAGATTCGGCCCCAGAAACGCCGCCGCCGCCCGCTCCGCCGACTCCAGCACCTTCGCCGCATTCTCCCGCGACCCCGACACCGTCACCGCCGTCACCACCGACCGGTTCAGCAGGTTCTGATCCTCCACCTCGGCCACGGCCACGTTGAACCCCGCCCGCAGCCGGTCCTTCAGCCCCCGCACCCAATGCCGCTTGTCCTTCAACGAGTGCGACTGCACCAGTTCCAATTCGAGAGTCAGTACACCAATAGCTGCCATAACGCAAAAAGACCCCGGGCCGAAGCCCGGGGTCCTGGATCCACTCAATTACGCCGACAGGTCCGGCGCGACCTTTTCCTTGACGAAGGCTTCGATGATATCGCCCACCTTCAAGTCGTTGTAGTTCGCGATCGAGAGTCCGCACTCGAAGCCGGACTTCACTTCGCTCGCATCGTTCTTGAACCGCTTGAGCGATTCCAGCTTGCCCGTGTGCACCACGACGTTGTCGCGCAGCAACCGGATCTGGCAGTCGCGCAACAGTGAGCCGTCCACCACATAGCAACCGGCCACCGTGCCCACCTTGGTAATGCGGAAGGTCTCGCGGATCTCCGCACGGCCCTTGTACACTTCCTTGAACACCGGCTCCAGCATGCCCACCATGGCCTTCTTGATCTCGTCGGTGAGCTCGTAAATGATGGTGTGCAACCGGATGTCGACCTTCTCGAGCTCGGCCGCTTCCGCAGCCTTTCTCTCGGGGCGGACATTGAAGCCGATGATGATCGCGTTCGACGCCGAGGCCAGCACCACGTCGGTTTCCGTGATGGCGCCCACGCCGGCATGCAGTACGCGGATCGTGACCTTTTCCGTGGAGAGCTTCTGCAGGGTGTCCGACAGGACCTCCGCGGTACCGCCCACGTCGGCCTTGAGGATGACGTTGAGTTCCTTGGTCTGGCCTTCCCGCAACTGCGCGTGGAATTGATCCAGCGTGATGCGTGTCTTGGCCATCTGCTGCTCGCGAGCCCGCACTTCGCGGAACTCCGCGATCTGCCGCGCCTTCGCCAGGTCGGTCACCACCTGGAGTTGATCGCCCACATCCGGCAGCGATTCCAGGCCCACCAATTCCACTGGCATCGACGGTCCGACTTCCTTGATCTGGTTGCCGCGATCGTCGTACAGCGCGCGGACACGGCCAAAGACCGTTCCGCACAGGTAGTGGTCGCCCACCCGCAACGTGCCGTTCTTGATGAGCAGGGTCGCCACCGGACCGCGTCCGCGATCCAGTTGCGCTTCCAGCACCGTAGCCACGGCGGGCCGCGTCGGGTTGCCCTTGATCTCCTGCATGTCCGCCACCAGGAGGATCATCTCCAGCAGCAGTTCCAGGTTCTCGTGCTTCTTCGCCGACACCGGCACGAACGGAGTGTCGCCACCCCAGTCTTCCGGCATCAGCCCCAGCTCAGTCAGCTGTTGCTTTACGCGCTCCGGTTGGGCGTCCGGCTTGTCGATCTTGTTGACGGCCACAATGATCGGCACCTTCGCCGCCCTCGCATGGTCGATGGCTTCGCGGGTCTGCGGCATCACGCCGTCGTCCGCCGCCACCACCAGCACCACAATGTCGGTCACCTTGGAACCGCGGGCACGCATGCGGGTGAACGCTTCGTGACCCGGGGTGTCGATGAACACGATCTTCCGGCCGTTGATCTCTACGTGGTATGCGCCGATGTGCTGCGTGATACCGCCCGCTTCGCGTCCGGCCACATTGGCCGTCCGGATGGCGTCCAGCAGCGAGGTCTTGCCGTGATCGACGTGACCCATGATGGTCACGATCGGCGGCCGGATCTCCAGGTCGCTGTCCACTTCCGTGCTCGCCACATCCTGCACGGACTCTTCTTCGTAGCTCATCTTGGCCGTCGACGCGCCGAATGCGCGCGAAACTTCGTCGGCCAACTTCATATCGAGCGTCTGGTTGATGGTCGCGAAGATCTTCCGGTCGACCAATTGCTTGATCACCAGGCCGGCCTTCACGCCCAGCTTCTCCGACAACTCCTTCACCGTGATGCCGTCCGAGATCGTGATCTCGCGGTCGATCGGCGGAGGAGGAGCCGGCTCGGACTTGCGGTAATGCGACTTGAGCTTACCCTCGGTATCCCGGTCGCGATGGTCTCTCTGCAGACCGCGGCGCTTGGCCGCGTCACGGCGGCCCGCATCGGCGGTCGGAGGCGGCGGCGCTTCCAGGACAGGGCTGGTGGGATGAGGACCACGGCCCCGCAAGGGAGGACGTCCTCCCGGACCTCCGCCATACGGCGGCCGGCCGCCCGGCGTGGGCTGGCCCGGGCCACTGCGGCGGGCGCCAGGATAAATCGGCTGGCCCGGCGTCGGCATGCCGGGTCGCGGCGCGGCCGGTTGACCCGGCGTTGCCTTCGGTTGAGCTTGCTGCAGCCGCGCCAGGATGTCCGCGCGGGGCGGCACCACGGGACGGGCGGCGGGTTGACCGGCCAGCGGCGGACGCGTCGGCTGTCCGGCTGTCTGCTGTTGCTGGCGCGGTTGGCTGGGTCCGCCCTGGCCCTGCTGGGGACGCGGCAGGTGCGGAGCCTGCGGACGCGGAGCGCCCGGCGACACCATCGGCGGACGAGGCACTTCGCCACCTGGGAGAGGTTGGCGCGGCCCGGAAATAATCTGGCCTGGACGGGGTGTACCCGGTCCGCCGGAACGCTGCGCGATCGGCGCATTGCGAGGCAGCGGCTGGGATGGTCCCGTCGGCTTCGCTGGAGCCTGGCGCGGAGGAGCCGGCATGGCGGGCGCCCCGGGGGAAGCCGGAGCTTCCGGCGCCGCTTGACGCGGAGCCTGCGGAGCGGCCGGTGCAGCCGGACGCTGCGGCGCACGCGCCACGGGCGGTCGCGCTGGAAGTGAGGGCGCTGCGGGTGCAGCCGGCGCAGTCGGTCTCGGCGCTTCCGGCATCACCTGCGCTGGAGCCGCCGCCACCGGCACGGCCGGTGCTGGCGTAGCCGGAACAGGCGCCGGAGTCGCGGGCACGGCCGGAGCCGCCGCCGCGGGAACCGCGGGGGCAGGAACTGCTGGAGCCGCTGGCGCTGCCGGAGCAGGCGCCGGAGCAGCCGGCGTCGCATGCACGACGGGCGCGGCCGGAGCCGCGGGCACAGCCGGAGCTGCGGGAGCCGCCGGAGCGGCGGGCGCATGCTGGACCGGCGCCGGAGCAGCCGGAACGTGATGCGTTACTTGCGCCTTCACCGGAACTGTCGGCTTCACAGGCGGTGCCGCCGGAGCCGCGGCCGGTGCCGGGTGAGCAATAATCGTCCGCGCCGGAATCGGAATCGATGGCGCGTGGAGTGTGGGCTGCGCGCCCGGCCTCACCCCAGCTAAGGGAGGACGGATCGGGGCCCGTGTGGGCGCCGCGGGTGCGGCAGGTGCGGCGGCCGGAGCCGGCTGTTCAGCGGTGGTGTCTTTCACAGGAGCAGATACGGAAACAGATGCGGGCTTAACGGGCAATGTCGGCTTGGGTGCTACAGCGTGCTCGGTCGGCTGCGTTACGGCTGGTTCGGCCGCGTCAGCGGATTCTGGCTGATTCGGTGTGTGTTCGTTGACGTAAAATGTGCCGCCTGGCCGGTCAAGATCGGCGGAGAAGGGAGTGGCATGCCCGGTCAGCCGCTCTTTGAGCAGCAGGGCCACATCCTCGTCGACGGAGCTGGAATGCGTTTTTTTCTCCTGGACCCCAAGGTCCGGCAACATATCAATGATCGTGCCGGGCTTGACTTCCAGTTCGCGAGCCAACTCGTTGATGCGAATCTTCTTCATAGTTGAGACTGCCGGCCCTGTAGACAGGGCTAGCCCAACTCACTCCTTGCTCCGCCCCCCGTGGCCAGTTCAGACTACTGCTCGACAGGAAGACCCGAGTTTCCCATCGTATCAGATTCATCCGCCACTGGTTGTTCCACGACGGCCGGCGCGTTTGCCAGCTCACTCTCCGGCTGGTTTTCCACAGCCGGTTCGGCCACTGCTTCCACCTGTTCCTCCGCCTGCGGTTCCCCCGCCGGCGCGTCCAGGTGATTGTAGAAGGCGTTCACTGAGGCACCAATGGTTTCCACCACCGACGCATCAATGCCCGCAATCAACTCAAGCTCCTCCGGAGTCATCGAACCCAACTTCTCCACCGTCCCGATGCCGCCCACCAAAAGGAGCTCCAACACCGGTTCCGGCAACTGATGATCCAGCAGGACCGAAAGAGGCGTCCCGGCCGAAAGCGCCGCCATGTGCGCTTCCACTTCCTGCCGCTTCTCTTCTTCCGTCTTGATGTCAATCCGCCAGCCCAGCAGCTTCGCCGCCAGCCGTACGTTCTGACCCTTCTTGCCGATCGCCAGGGAAAGCTGTGAGTCTTCCACGATCACTTCCATGTGCTTTTCCACGGAATCGATGATCGCTACCCGCGAGATCTTGGCAGGACTCAACGCATGCGTCGCGAACACCACCGGATCGTCGCTAAACTCAATAATGTCAATCTTTTCACCGCGCAGCTCGCGGATAATCGACTGCACGCGCATGCCCTTCATGCCCACGCAGGCGCCCACGCAGTCCACATCGCGGTCACGGCTCAGCACGGCGATCTTGGTGCGCTCACCGGCTTCCCGGGCACATCCACGAATCACTACCGTGCCGTCATAAATTTCGGGCACTTCCTGCTCGAACAGGCGCATCACCAGCTCCGGCGCCGCGCGTGATACGATCACGCCCGCATTCTTGCCGGTCTTGTCCACGCTGCGGATCACCGCCCGCACACGCTCGCCCACCGAGAAGTTCTCCAGCCGCGACTGCTCTTTCTTGCCCAGCCGCGCTTCCGTCTTGCCCAGGTCTACTACTAGGTCCGGACCTTCCACACGCTTGATTGTGCAGTTCACCAGCTCGCCCACCCGGCCGGAATACTCCGCGAAGATATTCTCCCGCTCCGCTTCCCGAACCTTCTGCAGAATCACCTGCTTGGCGGTCTGCGCCGAAATCCGGCCCAATAGTTCGGTCGGCTTCGCAAATCGAATCACCGCGCCCACTTCGGCGGCCTTGTCATAGCGCCGCGCTTCCGCCAGGCTTACTTCCTTGGTCGCGTCCGTCACCGGATCCGCTACAATCTTGACCGAATAGATGATGATGTTGCCGGTCTTCTCGTCCAGGTCAGCCACCAGATCGTCGGTGGACTTGAACTGTTTCCGAGCGGCCACAAGCATGGCGTCCTTCACCGCGTCGAGCACGATCTGAGGATCGATGCCCTTCTCTTTGCTCAGGATTTCAATGGACTGATAAATGGATGCCAAGCTGTACGCTCCCCTTCCGACTGATTGGCTGCCCTACGAAACCGGGCGCCTTCACCACTCGAATTTCAGATTTGCCTTTTCGATTTGTTCCATCCGGACCCGGATGGCTTTGTCCACGCCCGTCTCGAGCACCACACAACCGTCTTCATAGCCGGCCAGCACGCCGTCCCAGCGGCGTTGGTTCTCTACCGGCTCACGCAGCGCAAGGCGCGCTTTCTTGCCGGCAAACCGTGTGAAATGCTCCGGACGGTATAACTTGCGTTCAACTCCGGGCGAGCTCACTTCCAATTGGTAGGAGTCACCTGGAATGAAGTTCTCTTCGTCAAGAATGGCGCCCACCTGATGCGAGACTGTCTCACAGTCAGCCAGCGACACCCCTTCGGGCTTGTCGATGAATATGCGCAAAATCCGGCTCTGGCCCGCTCCCAGCAGCTCGAGAGACCACACCTCAAGCCCCTCGCGCTGTGCAACGCGATTGGCAATTTCGGTGATCTTCCCGACCAGGGCTTCCCGGTTGCTGCCCGCCATCTCGGTTCCTGCTTTGCTGAAACAGTACCAACCAATAAAAAAGTGGGCTTTCGCCCACTTCCATGGTTCGCTAAATTTCAGTATACACCAGCGGTTCCGGTACGCCTAATCATGGCTTTTGCCGGCGGTGCTGCTCGCGCAGTACTTCGGGGTCGTCCATTTTCGGCGCCGGCTTCGGGTCCGCCGGGTCCTTCGCGTTCTCCGGAACGAAAATGTCAGGCTCCGGCCGGATGGGATCAAAAGCCGAAAAATCCGGCACACTCGTGAAGCAGTCCGACAGGTCCGCCGCCGTCGCATCATATAGGTTCAGCGGCGGGATCCCCAACAAACGGAAGGTCATCTTCAACAACGCGGGAAAACTGGCGTTGGTCCGCGAAGCGTAATTCCGGCGCGCAAACGGACCCGCCACCAGGAACACCGTGCGGTGCGAATCCACATGATCCACCCCACCCTGGGCGTCGTCCTCGGTGATGAAAACCGACATGCTCCGCCACCACTTCGTGCCGCTCAAGTACTCCATAATCCGGCCCAAAGCGTAATCATTGTCGGCCACATAGGACGGCGAGAAGGGGTACCCGTCCTCCGGCCGCGGCTTCGCCATATGGTCGTTCGGCAGGTGGATGAAGATCAGCCGGGGCAGGTCTTTGCCCGTCTTTACGTACAGTTCATCGATCTCCCTGATGAACTGTTCGGCGCGGAACTGGTCCGGAATGTTCGTGTTGTAGCCGGGATAGTTCCTGGACGTGTTGCGATACAAAGGATCCGGCATCGGCATGTTCGTCAGGAACCGCGCGCCGGTCGGCTTCTCGTCCGGATCTTCCACATTCCCGGCCAGCTCGAAGCCCTCCCCGAAATTCCTGAAAGTAATGCCGTTCCGCTCCAGGTGATGCCACAAGGCGCCGGCTTCCAACTGATCCTCGGGATGGACACTGGAGTTGCTGCCCGGATTCGACAACCGGCCCGGAGCATTCGTCGGAAACCGGAACTCCTTCGTAGCCCCAGCAAGCGTACTCTCCACCCACGTATTCGGGTACGAGCCCACCAGCCAATGATGTCCATCGACACTCACTTCGCTGTCCGCGTAGAAGTTGTCGCTGAACGCGTATTTCGACGCCAGCGCATGATGGTTCGGCGTGATGTTGTAGAACTTCTTGTCCAGCCGGCTCTTGAGCGCGCCCGGTTCAGGAATCACCCAGCCGCGCCGCCCAAATCGCGCCAACTCCGGAGCGCTGCGCAGCGAACCCGTCGAATCGTCCTCGATGTCCCCGAACACTTCATCAAAGGTCCGGTTTTCCTTGACGATGATCACCACGTGCCGGATCTCCATCGGCATCGGCCGCGGCTGCTCCCGGCTGGCCAGGAACCCGTTCAGATTCATGACCCGCTCGGTATAGATTGGCAGCACCCGGTTCAGCGGCGAAGGGTAAACGCTGATCGCGCCGGTCCGCATCTCACCCTGAAAGCTGCGCTCCAGCGGACCCGTCTTGGTGGCGTTCGGCCCGGTGCCAAGTCCTTTGGCGCTGGCCACATACATCTGGCCCCGGTCCACCTGGACGGCCGTCGGGAACCAGGCCGACGGCATATGCGCCGTCACCTTCCCTGTACCCAGGTCCACCACCCCGATTGCGTTGATGCCCGCCTCGGCCACCAGCAGGCGCCCATTGGGAACATCCAGGGTCAAACCCACCGGCAGCACGCCGCGGAATGCTTCCAATCCCGGAATGCGCAGCAGAATCTGGCCCGTCACCCGCCACGACTGCGAGTCGATCACCGTGATCGAATCCTGATTCCCGTTGGAGACGTAGATCGTCGTGCCGGTCATGGCGATGCCGGACGGACTGGATCCCCCCAAACTGCCCGGGCCAAAGGGCTCGCCGGTGCGCACGAAGCGCTCCACCTTGGGCGCCGCCGCATCCGCCACATCCACCACGCAGAGGGAGTTCGACTCCGGCGCATTCGGGTCGCCCAGGCCGGGCACATCCACTTCGCCGGCCGCGGTCGCCCGCTTCGCGCCGTTTTCCGCCTCGGGCGAAGGGAACCCAAACGCCGGGAACGGCAACCCGGTCCGCGGAGCGTCCTTCGGATCGGCGCCGGGCACGGCCTTGTACTCAAACATGCCCAGGTTGGTCACGAAAACCCTGCGTTTGTCGGCGGATAGCGCGATCTTGAACGGCAGCCGGCCCACCCGGACCGACGAGACCAGCTTGCGGCTGCGGGTGTCGAAAATGGCGACGCGGAAGTTGGCCTGGTCCACCACGTAGAGCAGCCGCTTGTCGCTGTCATAGGCCAGGTCGCCCGAGTAGCTGTCCTTCCAGGAACCCTGGTTCAGTTGCAGCACTTCGAGCGTCCGGCCGCCCGGCGCCGAGACCAGCCGCACCTGCCCGCTTCCGCCCTCGGAGACGAACAGCCTGCGATCCTCGACGAACGCCAGGCCCATGAAAACACTGCGCCAGTCCTTATCGTCGTCGTCGCCCTTGTCTTCCTTGCGCTGGGCGTTCACCTGGCGGACCTGCCACGGCTCCGACGTCATGTCGAGGAAGCTCAAGGAGAAGTTGCCGCGCCCGCCGTTGGCCGAAACAGCGATCTTGCCATCGGGACTGATCGCGATGCCGTACGCGCCCGGACCCGTCATGAACTGCCGCCCCAGCGGAGCGATCATCCGGCCGCCGGGCAGTACGGATTCCGCCCCGGGCCTGCGCGCCGCCGGCCGGATCCCGGCTGGCGTGCGATACTCTGCCGCCCAGAGCGCCATATTGGCGGCCGCAATCAGAATCAGAAAACGCATCGGTGACTCTTCTGATAGCCTGTCAAAGCAAGGAGGCGTTGTGCAACGCCGAACGTTCATTCAATCCGTGGGAGTCGCTGCCATGCTGCCAGCCGAAGGCAAAGAATCCGCACCCCATTACTACCTGCTCGAACAGTACTACCTCAAGAATGGCACGCAAGCTGCCCGTATTGCCGACTACCTCAAAAACGGCCCGATTGAGGCTTCGGCCCGCTTAGGCGTGCCCGGACCGCGCTTTGTCCTGGAGGCCGTCGCCGCTCCGCACATGCCGCAGATCGCGTGCATCAGCGCCTATGCCTCCATCGACGAAATGCGGGACGCGCGGAAGAAGCTCAGTGCGGACTCGAAGCTGCAAGCCGCTCTTTCTCAATGGGAAGCGGGGGACGAGCCGCCCTACGAGAGCTACTCCGAAGTACTCCTGGAGGCCGCTCCGTACACGCCACCGCTCGAAGCCACCACACCCGGCAAGCCGCGCATCTTCGAGCTTCGCCTCTACCATTCGCCCACCGAGAAGCAGTTGAAGGCACTGCACGAACGCTTCGCCGGTCCCGAGATCAAGATCTTCCACCGCAACGGAATCCATCCGGTGCTGTACAGTTCCACGCTGATCGGGCCCAGCAAGCCGAACCTCGTCTACCTGACGCCGTTCGACGACCTCGCCGCGCGCGAAAAAGCCTGGGCGGCCTTCGGAGCCGATCCGGATTGGATCAAGGCGCGGGCGGAATCCATCGCCAAGGCGGGTCAGATCTCCAGCATCATGCAGATCTCGCTCTTCAAAGGCACGGCCTATTCGCCGGTGCGCTGAAGCCGCCAGAGGCGGTAGCCCGGAGTCTCGGCTTCCAGCCGGTAGTCCTTCATGAGGTCCTTGAGAACGACGCGTACATCCAGTACGCCGTTGTAGGGACCCAGCCCGTCCGCAATCCACGTGGGCCGCGGACTTCGCATCAACATATCGCGATTTGTCGATGCGACTTCTGGAAAACTGACCTTGGCGCTGATCAAATGCCGGTCGGCCAGCACTCCATTCAGCGGCTGGGAGTCCAAAAACCGGGTCCCGGCCGGCAGGCCGCTGAGCGGGAACAGGTCCGGACGGTAGCCGTAAACCAGTAGCGTATCGCCCGGAGCGGCCTTTGCTTTCAAAGTGTTGGCGGCCTCCTGGGAGCTCCGGAACAGCAGCAGGTCGCCCCAAGGCTTGTCCTGCGCCAGGGCCACATACCGCGGTCCGAACCGCGCCACCGGCAAAATGAGCAGGAATGACGCCAGGATCGCGAACCGCCGCGGAAAAAGCGTAAATCCACGGGCAGCCAGCAGCACAAACACCGGCAAAAGGTGGAAGTAATACCGCGGGAAAAACCGCAGTCCAAGGAACACCCCGGCGACCGAAACGATCAGCCAGACCGCCCATCGCCAGTCCTCTTCCTTCCAGGCGGTGATGCAGGTGGCGACCACCAGGGCAATGTGAAAGCCCGCCCAGTTCAGGGTTCTCTTCGCCCCTTCGAGCATCGGGTGGGGGATGTTGGTGTCTCGCGAATACACAGCGCCCCAGGCCCAGACCTGCTGCCAGAAATCGACCAGCGAGCCGCGTAAACCCATCCAGGTCAATGCGATAAGAACAGGAGCCGCAAAACCAGCGAGCAGTTCCAGCCGCCGGGGCCAGCTCCAGGCCAGGCACACCAGCAGGATGAGCAAACCCTTTGCATTGAATAGGATGGCGATGCCGGCCACAACCCCCGCCCAGAGCGGAAAGCCCGCCGCCGCCAAGGCGATCGCGCCCATGTGCAGAGGCACCGTGAGCAGGTCCGGCGTGAGCGCCATGACCGCGGAAGCCGTGTCGAATGTGAGGAATACGGCCATCAGCCCGGCGGCCCAAAGCTCCGTCTTCTCACCCCACAGCACACGCGCCGAACGCGAAGCGACCCAGCAAGTAAAGATTGCGAACAGCGATCCGGCCACGCGGAGGCCCCACCCGATCTGGGCCCCCCACAGCATGTAAATCCCTGCAAAGAAAGGCGGCTTGTCGAACCAGATGTCCCGGTAGAGGACCTTGCCGCGCAGCAGCTCGAGAGCCGCGGCCGTTGGATAAGCCTCTTCCACCCAAAGGACATGGAGATGGCAGAAGCGCGCGGCCACGAGCAATAGGACTATTCCGATCCAGACGGCGCGCTTGACCATACGTAGATTGTGGCGCAACCTGTGCCGAGCCCGCAGCCGCTACTTCACTACCATCGTCACCCCTGATTGCGAGGTCGAGCCTCCGGCGGTCAGTTGTACCGGCACAACACCCGTGGCAACTCCTGACGGTACTTTGACTTGCGCCATCAGCAGACCGGCCCAGGAGTAGGGCACGGCTCCGGTGTACACCACTTCCGCTGCCTGTCCGCCAATCTTTACGGACACGCCTGCATTGGGTTTAGGCAGCGACTGGGTCTCCATGCGGCCGTCGACGCCGCCCGGATCCGTCTGGCCTCCTCCGGTCCAAATGATTGTCACGACTGAACCTTTGGCGGCCGGATTGGCGGCGGAGACCAACTGCCACCCGTCTGTATAGATGAGGCCAACTCCCTGGCCGGTCCCTTCCTGGGTGAAGAGGCCGGGAGCGGTCGCCGCGACATCGATACTGACCGTGTTGGACTGTACGCCTTTGTAGTCGATCCGCACGTCGGCTTTTGCTTTGCCGGCCAGATCGAACGGGGCAATCGCGGCAATCTCACTGGAGTTCACGTATAACAGCGGCGCCTGGGTGCCGTCGAAGTAGAGCTTCGCTCCGGCCAGGCTGGTGCTGACCCGCCCGTCCTGCGTCAACTGCATGCGCACGATGCTCTCGAGATCGACACCTGTCGTTCTGATTGTGACCATCTCGCCCGGAGCCACGGCGCCGCCGGCTACGCTGGCCGAGTTCAGGATTCCGCCGCTTTGGATGGACAGGCCGGTGGCCGGCGATTTGATCACGAACGAGACCGAATCGGCGTAGGCGAAGAACTGCAGCGGATCGTTGCTGACAAACTGCAGGGTGATGACGATCTGGCGGGCGGCGGCGGGCATGGTTCCGTCGGACTGGCGCTGGAGCAGGCCACCCTTGCCTCCAAGATCGGCCGCACCGACGGCGTCCAGCGGCGCGCTGCCGATGATTTCCCCGGCCGCATTGAGGAACTCGGCCTTAGCCGAGGCCGAGTCGAGACAGCCGGCGCAGGTCCCCAGCCAGGCGCTGAAGCGGTAGTTTGCCGCTCCGGCCTCAATGAGTGAGCGCAGCAGGGTGAGATCGACGGTCTGGCGGAGGGCGATGGAGCGTTGCCCGGCAGCATAGAACAGGTTCTTTCCGCGATCGGCCGGAAGGGAAGCGCCGTCCTCCCACGAGGTGTCGTCATAGGGGCTGGCGTAGACGTCGGTTGTGCCGGTCCAGCCGGGCATCTGATAGCCATAGCCCATCAGGCCGTCGGAGGTTTCGGCCGTCTCGGCGCCGCCGTTCACCACCAGGTTGACCCCCGTGACAGACTCTGGCCGGAGGATCAGCGACAGGTTGTCGGCGCCGAAGTAGTTGAACGCGCTGCTGGGGGCGGTCATGTCCAACAGCAGGTCGACGCTGCGGGTATTCGGCAGCAGGTAGCCGCTCATGGCTGAGTTCATGAGTTCGGGGGTGTAGTTCTTCTCGAGAGCCGAGGGCCCATTGACGGACGACGTCAGCAGCACCTCGCCGGCGGCATTGCGGAAAGCCGCCTTCAGGATCACTGGAGAATCCCAGCCATCGGCGCTGCCGAGGAATCCGCTGAGGTAGAAGCGGACGCGGCCGCCATCGATATCGGTGGCGAGGGCGGACAGGTCGATGGTCTGGCGAGCCGTGGAAGCGCCTCCGCCCGGCCCTCCAGAGAAGTAGTTCAGCCCGCGATTCTGCGGCCCGGGATCACCGGCGGCGAGAAGGCTGTTGGCTCCATAGGTGACCACAGTGAGGCTGCCGGAGGCGGTCCAGCCAGGGATGGGCCTTACCGCGGGGTCGTTGATACCAGTGGCGCCCTCGCCGTTCTCGGCGCCGCCGTTCACCACCAGGTTCTGATGGAACACGGCTTGGCCGGGACATTGCCAGGCAAGGGCGAGAGCGAGGACGGCGAAAGAGGGGGAGAGTTTTCTCATGGGGATGCAGGCTTCCTAGGGCGGAACGCGGCAACGGGCCGGGAATCTTCTCAACAAATAAGTAGTTTCGGATACGATATTCGCAGATGCCTGACTCGAGCCCGTCGCTGGATGAGCTGATGCAGTCCGTCTATGCGGAGATGAAGCGGCTGGCGGCCGCTCAGATGTATGGCGAGCGGCGCGACCACACACTGCAGCCGACTGCCCTCGTGCACGAGGTGTATCTGCGACTGGCGGGGCAGCACTGCATCGACTGGCGGAACCGCGCGCAACTGCTGGGCCTGGCGGCGCAGATGATGCGGCGCATCCTGCTGGACCATGCCGCCAGCCATAGCGCGGCTAAACGCTGGGGCGGGCTGATCCGGGTGCCGATGGACGACGGCGATGCGATGCTGCGCGGTCCGGAGGTCCAGATCCTGGATCTGGACCGGGCGCTGCGGCGGCTGGAGGAGATCGATCCGCAGCAGGCGCGCGTGGTGGAGTTGCGGTTCTTCGGCGGGTTGACGGCCGAGGAGGCTGCCGAATCGATGGGGATTTCGGTGGCCACCATTCACCGTGAGTGGGCGACGGCGCGTCTGTGGCTGCTGCGCCACGTCAGCGAGGCGCGGCGCAAATGATCGACCAGCGCTGGAGCCAGATCAAGGACATCCTGGCGGCCGTACTCGAGCTGGAGCCGGACCGGCGCGCGGCCTATCTCGATGACGTGTGCGCGGGGGATGCCGCCCTGCGAGCCGAGGTCGAGGCATATCTGCGGTACGAACCCGAGGCTGCGGAGAGGCTGCCGGTGACGCGCTGGTCAGAGATGGAGGCGGGGCCGGAGCCGGTGCCTGATGCACCGCCCAAGCGGCTGGGACCCTACCGGATTCTGCGCGAGTTGGGTGAAGGCGGGATGGGGATCGTCTATCTGGCCGTGCGCGACGACGGCGCGTATACGCAGCAGGTGGCGGTGAAGATCATGCGCTCCGGCGCGGGTGCGGCGCGCCTGGCGGAGCTGTTCCGAAGGGAACGGCAGATACTCGCCAGCCTGCGGCATCCGGGCATTGCCGCTTTGATGGATGGCGGCGCGACGGCGGACGGGCGCCTTTACTACGTCCTCGAGTATATTCAAGGCCGGCCGGTGATCGAATACTGCCGGGCCAGAGACTACACGGTCGACGAGCGGCTGAAACTGTTCATGCGGATCTGCGACGCGGTGGCGCACGCGCATCGCAATCTGGTGATCCATCGCGATATCAAGCCGGCGAACATCCTGGTGACCGAGGCCGGCAACCCGAAGCTGCTCGATTTCGGGCTGGCCAAGGTCTTTGACGAGGCCGTCGGCACGACCACTACGCAAACGACCTCAACCCTTCTGACCCCGGCGTATGCGAGCCCGGAGCAGGTGCGCGGCGAGCCGCTTTCGACGGCCACGGATATTTATTCGCTGGGCGTGGTGCTGTATGAACTGCTGTCCGGCCAAGGGCCGTACGCCGCCGTGGATACCTCGCCACTGGAGACCTACCGCGCGGTGTGCGAGGTAGAGCCTAAGCCGCCCAGCCATCTGGTGAAGTTGCCGCAGGAGTTGGATGACATCGTGCTGATGGCGCTGCGGAAGGAGCCGGAGCTGCGCTATGCCACGGTGGAGGAGTTCCGGCAAGACATCGAGAACCATCTGCTAGGCCTGCCGGTGCGGGCCTCGCGCGGCACCTTCACCTACAACACCGCCAAGTTCGTCCGGCGGCATCGCTGGGGCGTGGCGGTCTCGGCGGCGGCGGTGCTGGCCGCTTCCATCTTCATGGCCGCGATCCTGTGGCAGTGGCGGCAGAGCGAGTTGCGGTTCCAGCAGGCCCGGGGCTTGGCGCGCACCGTGATTTACGAGCTGCACGACGCGATTGCGGACCTGCCCGGCTCCACGCCGGCGCGCAAGCTGCTGGTGGAGCGCGCGCTGCACTACTTGAGGGAACTGGAGACCACCGGCGGCAAGAATCGCCAACTGCAACTGGAGATCGCGGCGGCGTACCTCAAGATCGGCGATGTCCAGGGTCACCAGAGCCGGGCGAACCTGGGCGATTTCGATGGAGCGTTGGACAGCTTCCGCCATGCGCGTGAGTTGCTGCTCGCCTATTTGAGATCTGATTCGCAAAACGACGAGGCGCAGCGGCTGCTGGTGGATGCGGATACGGGGCTTACGGACATCTACGAGATCCAGGGCGACGCGAAGGGCTGGAACGCGCTGCGTGCCGAACTGACGGGGCTGATGCGGACGAGGTCGCGGCGTTACCCGGACCGCCCGGAGCTGGATGCGTTGTACAAGGTGCGTATCGCCTATGACGCCGGGATGGACGGCAAATTGCCGGACGCGATTCCGCTATGGAATGCCGCGATCGCCGCCTACACCCAGTTGCTGGCGAAGGATCCATCGGACGCGAGCATGCTGCGTGCGCTGGCCCGCTGCCACAGCAGCCTGGCGCGCGCCAGCCAGCAGGCGGGCGACCTTGGAGCTGCGCTGCGGCACTTTCTCCAGGCGGAGCAACTGCAGAAGAAGCTGGTGGAGGCGATGCCGCGCAACACGCGGGGCCGCATGGAACTCTCCTTCGTTCTCGTGGAGATGGGGTGGATCCACCACATGCTGAAGGACAACCGCTCCGCCGTGGAGGACTACCAGAGGACGTTCGCCATCCAGGAGGAGCTCGCAGCCGAGGATCCGTCCGACTTCCGGGCACGGATCGAGCTGGCGAAGCTGATGATCACGGCGGCTCCGGCTTATCTGGACGCTGGGAATGCGCAGCGGGCGATTGAGCTGCTAAGTGAGGCGCGGCGGAGGTTGCTGGCCGAGCTGCGGCAGGCGCCGGACAACCACGACTTGAGGCTGCACGCCGGTTGGGCCGCGCTGAATCTGGGTGATGCGCAGGTGCGCCGGAAAAACTGGACGCGCGCTTTGCAGGCTTATACCTGGGCGGACGCCGACTTCCGCGCACTGCCAATGAGTGACCGGCTGCCGGGCGACTTCGACCCGGCCCGCATGCGGCGGGAGGCTTTGGCGGGAATCGCGCGCTGCCGGGGTCACATTTAGCGGGTTCTGGGTTTACACTCGCTGCATGTTCTCTGGAGCCCATGTACTTTTCTTCAGCCGCGATGCCGAGGCGGACCGCGCCTTTCTACGGGAATCGCTGGGAATGCCGTTTGTCGATGCGGGGCATGGCTGGCTGATTTTCCAGTTGCCGCCGGCGGAGACGGCCGTGCATCCAGCCGACACCACGGGGACCGCGCCCAAGAATGGCTCGCTGCTGCCGGCCGAGGTCTACCTGATGTGCGACGACCTGGAGGCCACGATGGGCGAGTTACGCGCCCGTGGAGTGGAGTTAGCGCCGGTCCAGGAAGAGCGCTGGGGCAGGCTGACCCGGCTGATGCTGCCCAGCGGAGGGGCGTTGGGGCTGTATCAGCCGAAGCATGCTACGGCGTTTGATTTGTGAGTTGGGGGGGGGACGGGGGCGGGATCGGGGGATCCCGCGCGGACCAGGGGGTCCGCCGTCCTACGGGGTTGGATTCGGGGCTTTGCGGAGGCCCCCGGCTTGGGTGCCCGGTGGGTCGCGTCGCGGTTTCGAACAGAAGTTTTCTGGGGCTTTTCCGATTGAGCTGGAAGTGGCTTCGTTGTTGCGGCGGGCCCCCGGCTGGCGCCGGGGGTAAGGCTGGGGGAGGCTTTGCGGACGCTTGCGGATTGGGTTGCCCAGAGGCGCGTCGCGGTTAGGACAGAAGTTTTCTGGGGGTTTTTGGGTTGGGACTGGAAGTGGCTTCGTTGTTGCGGCGGGCCCCGGCTGCCGGGGGTAAGGCTGGGGAGGCTTTGCGGAGGCTTGCGGCAGGTTGCCCAAGAATGGCTCGCTGCTGCCGGCCGAGGTCTACCTGATGTGCGACGACCTGGAGGCCACGATGGGCGAGTTACGCGCCCGTGGAGTGGAGTTAGCGCCGGTCCAGGAAGAGCGCTGGGGCAGGCTGACCCGGCTGATGCTGCCCAGCGGAGGGGCGTTGGGGCTGTATCAGCCGAAGCATGCTACGGCGTTTGATTTGTGAGTTGGGGGGGGGACGGGGGCGGGATCGGGGGATCCCGCGCGGACCAGGGGGTCCGCCGTCCTACGGGGTTGGATTCGGGGCTTTGCGGAGGCCCCCGGCTTGGGTGCCCGGTGGGTCGCGTCGCGGTTTCGAACAGAAGTTTTCTGGGGCTTTTCCGATTGAGCTGGAAGTGGCTTCGTTGTTGCGGCGGGCCCCCGGCTTGCGCCGGGGGTAAGGCTGGGGTACGGTCCGCGGACATAGGTAACGAATTGGACCGGCGACATCGGTAACACAGATCAGCGGCGCAAGAGATCTGATCCGCCTTATCGGTACGGCACGATGAGTGTCGATGCCGTGGAAGGAGACCAGAGCAATGGACCAACGGGTTCAACTATTGCAGGAGTACGACGAAGGCGAGACCGTGACCGCACTGGCGGAAGCCTATGGCGTATCGAGAAAGACGGTCCACAAGTGGATCAAGCGTCGAGAGGAGGAAGGCGTGGCCGGTTTGCAGGACCGCAGCCGGGCGCCTCATACCAGCCCGCAGGAAGTCAGTCAGGAAGTCATAGAGCGCATCCTGGCTGAGCGGCGGAAGTGGAACTGGGGCCCGCGCAAGCTATTGAGGAAGTTGGCCGAGGCGGAGCCGGAGAGGAAGCACTGGCCGGCGCCCAGCACCATCGCCATGATCCTGAAAAGAGCGGGTCTGAGTGTCACACGAAAGCGACGCTTGCGGACGCCGCCCTTCGGGCAGCCCTTTGCGTCCGTGGATGGACCCAATCGGACGTGGTGCGCGGACTTCAAGGGTTGGTTCCGTACAGGTGATGGCGTGCGTTGCGATCCATTGACCATCACGGACGCCCACAGCAGGTACTTGCTGCGCTGCCAAATTACGCCGAAGACGGATGGAAAGCATGCGGCTGCGATCTTCGAGGCGGCGTTTCGAGAGTACGGTCTGCCGGAGGTGATTCGTACGGACAATGGCACGCCGTTTTCGACGCGGGCGCCTGGCGGACTCAGTCGGTTGTCGATGCGCTGGGTTCGGCTGGGCATTCTGCCGGAGCGCACAGCACCGGCCTCACCGCAGGAAAACGGCCGCCACGAGCGCATGCATCGGACGTTGAAACAGGACACGCTGAATCCGCCGGCGGCCAACCCGCGCCAGCAGCAGAAGCGATTTCACGACTTTCAAAGGATCTACAACGAGCAGCGGCCCCATGAAGCCCTGGACTACGATACGCCGGCAAAACACTATCAGCCGTCGTTGCGCCCGATGCCACGTCGGATCCCGGAGGTGGAGTACCCGGCAGGGCTCGTGCTACGACGGATCCAGAATCACGGAGATCTCTACTACAAGGATCAGAGGATTTTCATCAGCGAGATCTTTGCGCGTCAGTTGCTTGGACTGCGGCAGGTTGACGATCGCTATTTCGAAGTGTTCTACGGCATGCTGTTGCTCGGCTGGCTGGACATAGAGCGTAATCGGTTTATGAGGAAGAAGCCGAAGGCGCTGGAGCAACAGGACGACGAATCCGCGGCGGTGCCGGCCGCTGAGTAAGGCCCATGGAAATGACGCACCGTGGAAAGCGAGGAAATCCAAAAACAGGATTCCCTCGCTTCCCACCGCGCTTGGAAATCGCTACGCGATTCCCACATTTCCACAGGCGTACGAATCCGGCTAGAATCGCGAAAGGCGATCAGACAAGCCCCCGCGACGACTGTTACCCATGTCGGTAGACCAGATTGTCACCCATGTCCGCGGCCGTAGGGGGGACCACGGGGAGACGCTGCCCTTCGGGTTGACGGATGCGTGTTTGACTGGCTGGGAATTCAGGTTCGGCGGTTTTTTGCGGCGGCTAGCGGGAGAACGATGCCGGTCGAAGGTGACAGTTGATGACTGGACCCGGGTACAACCATCCCGCACCCGCTCCTCCACGGGTGCAAGGGTGGCGCACTTCCGGTTGTCCGGGGGTGCCGGCGCCCGCTTACTGACGTGCGCGGTTCGTGAGAAAAGAAGGCATCCACCCGGCATCCGCCCCTCCGCGGATACCTGGGTGGTCTCCTCCGATTCAATATCTCGTCACTCTGGAACGCGGGATCGGCGGGAAAACCCTATCAGGAATTTATTCGACACCCACGGGCGGCATCCGCAGCCACCCTTGACGGCGCTGGGTGAGGCCCAGGCGGTGCATCATGCGGGTCATGGGTTGCACGCTGCGCAGCAGGCTGAGCATCGCCTCGTCGCGGGGATCGCTGCTATCTTCGCCCTCACCGTTCAACAAGGCCAGGAGAGCTTCCATGCGGCCTTTGGCCGGCGGGTAGATGCGCAGCTCAATGTCTTCCTTTTCAGGAATATGCGCAAGCTTCTTGGCGGCCTGGATGGCGGCGGGGAAGCCGCCCAGCTCGTCGACCAGGCCCCGGGCCAGTGCATCTTCACCGCTCCAGACGCGGCCGCGGGCGATCTCCTCGACACGCGCCAGCGGCAGTTTGCGGCCTTCGGCTACCTTGCGGGTGAAGTTCGAGTAGATGCGGTCGAGGGAGCCCCGGACGACGGCCCATTGTTCGGGCGTGAAGTCGGAATAGCCGTCGTACATGCCGGCATTGGGGCCGGTCTGGACGGCGTCGAAGGAGACGCCCAGCTTTTCCCAGAGGGCGCGGGTGTACATCTTGCCGGTGAAGACTCCGATGGAGCCGGTGATGGTGCCGGGCTGGGCGATGATGCGGTCTGCACCCATGGCGACGTAGTAGCCGCCGGAAGCGGCCAGGGCCGACATGGAGACGATGACCGGCTTCTTCGCCTGCCGCGCGCGCAGCACTTCTCGCCAGATGGTTTCGGAGGCGACGACGCTGCCGCCGGGGGAATCGACGCGGAAGATGATGGCCTTCACGTCCTTGTCGTCGACGGCTTTGCGAAAGGCGGCGGAGACGGTGTCGGAGCCCATGGACTCAGTGCCGTTCATGGGATCGAAGCCGCTGCGGCCGGAGACGATGTCGCCGGAGCCGTAGATGAGGGCGATGCGTTTGCCATCGGTGTGGAGGTCGTCGGTGCGGCTGTCGTAGGCTCCGAGCCAGAGCAATTTGGCGTTCTTGCCCGCGCGGACTTTGGCCTTTTCGTAAACCTCGTCCCGGTAAGCCAGGCCGTCGATCAGGTGCAGGGCGAGGGCGCGATCGCCGGGATAGGGTCCTTCGGAGAGGGCCTGCCGGGCGGCCTCGGTGGTGAGCTTGCGGCCCTGGGCCACGCCTTGGGCCATGACGGAGAAACTGGAATCGAGCAGGCGCTGTTCGGCTTCCCGGTGCGCGGGCGTGAATTCCTTCTCCAGGTAAGTGTTGATGGCGTTCTTGAATTCCTTGCGGCCTTCGTAGCGCGGCGCGATGCCGAGTTTGTCGAAGGCTCCGCGGATGAAGGGCACCTGGAACCGCATGCCGGCGACGCCGAAATCGGAGTTGGGCTGGAGCCAGATTTCGTCGCAGGCGGAGGCGAGATAGTAGGACGTCAGGCCGGAGTTCTCGCCGTCAAAATCCTCGGCATAGGCGATGGCGAACTTCTTCGATTTGCGGAAGGCGAGGATGGCGTCGCGAATCTCCTGGGCGTGCGCGGGCATGAGGGGGGAAGAACCGACGCGGACGATCAAGCCCTTCACTTTTGGGTCGAGCGAAGCCTTCTCCAGGGCGAGCACAATGTCGAGCAGGGTGGTGCCGCCGCGGTTCTGGAATTGCGAGAGGGCGTCGGACGGCGCCTGCTCCATCAGGTTCGTTTCCAGGTTGAGTTCGACGATCGTATTCTGGGCGACCTTGGCTACATTGCGTTGCGCCAGGAAGGCAATCAGAACGACCAGAAACCCGAGCACCACCACAAATCCGCCAATAATCGCCAGTGTCAGCCCGATCATCCTTCTCATTGCCCCAGTGTACGCTGGAAAGGGTGCATAGCTTTTTGATCGGTGAGGGCGACGCGGGCCAGCGGCTCGACCATTTCCTGATGACGCGGCTGCCGGAGTTCAGCCGGGCGCGGCTGCAGTCGTGGGTGGAAGAGGGCCGGGTGCAGGTGAACGGGGAGAGCCGCAAGGCTTCCTGGAAGCTGCGGTCCGGCGAGACGGTGGAAGTGGAACCGGCCGAACTGAAGCCGCTGCGCGCCTTTGCGGAAGACATCCCGCTGGAAATCCTGTATGAAGACGAGAGCCTGCTGGCGATCAACAAGCCGGCCGGGCTGGTGGTGCATGCCGGAGCGGGGAATGAATCGGGCACCCTGGTGAACGCGCTGCTGCACCACTTCGAATCGCTTTCGACCCTGGGCGGTGAGCTGCGGCCGGGCATCGTGCACCGGCTGGACAAAGGGACCAGCGGCGTGATGCTAGTGGCGCGCACGGATGCCGCGCACCGCAATCTGTCAGCGCAGTTTGCCGGGCGCAAGGTGAAAAAAGTTTACCTGGCGCTGGTAATGGGGCACGTCAAAAGGGATGCGGGGCGGATTGATACGGCGATTTCCCGCGATCCGGTGAACCGGACGAAGATGACGGCGCGGCTGGAAGAGGGGCGCGAAGCGCACACGGAATACTACGTGCTGGAGCGGCTGCCGCACCATACGCTGCTGCGCGTGCTGATCGGGACGGGGCGGACGCACCAGATCCGGGTGCACCTGTCGCAGTTGGGGCATCCGGTGGCGGGGGATCCGCTGTATGGGGCTCCGGCGGCTCCGGAGAACCGGCCGTGGCTGCATGCGTGGCGCATTACGTTCACCTCGCCGGCGACGGGCGAGGAGGTGACAATCGAAGCGCCGGTGCCGGCTGAGCTTGAGGCTTGGAAACAACGGCTCTTATAATCAAGGTGGTATTGAAGGTGAACCGAGGTTTTATGACGACGAGACGCTCATTCCTGTCGTTGGCTTCCTGCCTGCCGGCCCTGGGCCAGCAGGTCGCCGATTCCAACCAGACCATCACGTTCGACGTCACGCGCGTCAACCTGCTGTATACCGTTTCCGACAAACGGGGGCGGTTTGTGAACAACCTCGGGCGGGACGACTTCGAAGTCTACGAAGAGAAGAAGAAGCAGAGGATTCTGGAATTCGCTGCGGAGACGAACCTGCCCCTGCGCATCGGGCTGCTGATCGACACCAGCAATTCGATCCGCGACCGGTTCCGCTTTGAGCTGGAGGCTTCGGGCCAGTTCCTAAAGAGCGTCGTCCGCAAGAATGTCGACAAAGCGGTGGTGTACAGCTTCGATACGGAGACCCGCATTGTTCAGGATTTCACCGACGATGCCGACGTGCTCGACAAGAAGGTGCGCGAGTTGCGGCCGGGCGGAGGCACGGCGTTCTACGACTCCATCTTCCTGTGCTGCCGCGACCGCCTGGACAAGGAACAGCCGCGCCACAAGTTCCGGCGCGCGCTGATCATGGTGGGCGACGGCGAGGACAACAACTCCCACTACACGCGTGACCAGGCGCTGGAGATGGTCCACAAGACGGAAGTGGTGGTGTACTCCATCTCGACGAACACGACGCACAGCGAGACGAGCGGCGACAAGATTCTGAGATACTTCGCGGCGGAGACGGGCGGCCTGGCGTTTTTCCCGTTTAAGGCAGAGGACCTGTCGCAGGACTTCGAGAACATTGCGAACGAGCTGCGGTCGCAGTACAGCATCCTGTTCCGGCCGGAACCGCTGAAGACCGACGGTTTGTACCATCCGGTGCAGATCAAGGTGCGGGAGCGCAAGGATCTGGTGGTGCGCGCCCGCAAGGGCTATTACGCGCCCAAGGCCTGACAGCCGGCGCAGTGTTCGCACCTTTGACATCCCTTCGCGCTTAAATGGAAGCATGAGGGGATTCGTTCGATCATGACCGGCGATCCTGCGTTGTGGCATCGCCTGCAGTTCGCATTCACTATCGTTTATCACTACCTTTTTCCCCAGCTGACCATGGGCCTGGCGTGGTTCCTGGTCTTCTGGAAATATCTTCACTGGCGCACGGGCAATGCGCAGTATGGTGCGGCCGCACGGTTGTGGGCCCGCATCTTCGGCATCAACTTCGCCGTGGGCGTGGTGACCGGCATCCCGATGGAGTTTCAGTTCGGCACCAACTGGGCGTCGTTCTCGAAGTACTCCGGCAGCGTGATCGGGCAGTCGCTGGCGATGGAAGGAATGTTCGCCTTTTTCCTGGAAAGCGCGTTTATCGGCGCGTTGGTCTGGGGCGAGAAACGGCTGGGGCCGCGGAATCATTTCCTGGCGGCACTGGGCGTGGCCCTGGGCAGTTGGATCTCCGGCTATTTCATTATCGTGACCAATGCCTTCATGCAACATCCGGCCGGCTACGCCGTGGCGGCGGACGGCACTTTGAAGATCGGCAGCCTGAGCGAGTATCTGTTGAACCCGTGGGCACTCATCCAGTTCTGTCATAACCAGGCGGCAGCGGTGGTGACGGGCTCGTTCGTCATCGCCGCGGTGGGCGCGTTCTACCTGTTGAAAACGGAACATACCGAACAGGCGCGGCTCTACCTGCGGTGGGGCACTGCGATCGGACTGGCGGCGGCCCTGCTGGTGGCGTTCCCGACAGGCGACGCGCAGGCGAAGCTGGTGGCGCATCATCAGCCGGCCGCGCTGGCCGCGATGGAGGGGCGCTTCGAGACCGGGCCGATGGCCGACATCACCTTGATCGGCCAGCCCAATGTGAAGATGCGGCGGCTGGATAATCCCATCCGCGTGCCGGGCATGCTGAGCTTCCTGGCCTTCGGGACCTTTCACAGCAATGTGCAGGGCCTGGCGGCGTTTCCCGAAGACACCTGGCCCACGAATATCGAACTACTCTACTATGCGTTTCACGTGATGGCCGGGCTGGGCACCATCTTCATCGGACTGATGGGGCTGGCGAACCTGCTGCGCTGGCGCGGGCTGCTGGAGACGGCGCGGCCCATGCTGTGGGTGCTGATGCTGGCTTTCCCGTTCCCGTTCATCGCCAATACAGCGGGTTGGATGACGGCGGAACTGGGGCGGCAGCCGTGGCTGATCTACGGGCTGTTCCGGACCAGCGAAGGGTATAGCAAGGCCGTGAACTCGGGCGACGTGCTGTTTACCCTGATTGGGTTCACCGGGCTCTATTTCGTCGTTGGACTGCTGTATCTGTATCTGGTTGGCCGGGAAGTGATGCACGGCCCGCCCGCGGCGGAGGTGCTCTGATGGTGGAGGCATGGTTTGGCGTTCTGTGCCTGATGATCACGTTCTTCGTGATCCTGGACGGGTGGGACATCGGGGCAGGCATGCTCCACTTCCTGGTGGCGAAGAACCAGGACGAGCGGCGGGTGCTGATTGCGGCCGTGGGTCCGCTGTGGAGCTGGCACGAGGTGTGGCTGGTGGCGACGGGCGGCGTGCTGTTCGTGGCGTTTCCGCGGGTGCTGTCGATCGCGTTTCCGGGCTATTACCTGGCTCTTTTCCTGGTGCTGTGGACTCTGGTGCTGCGCGGGATTTCGCTGGAGTTCCGAGGTCACATCGACGACGGAATGTGGCGGTCGTTCTGGGACTTCGTGATTGTGGTGTCGAATACGCTGCTGGCTGTGCTGTTCGGAGCGGCGCTGGGGAATGTCGTGCGGGGGATGCCGTTGGGTCCGGAGGCGGAGCTCAGCCTGCCGTTGTTCACCCATTTCGGGGTAGAGGGCAGCGTCGGGATCCTGGACTGGTACACGGTCTCGGTAGCGGTGTTCACCGTGGTGACCCTGGCGGCCCATGGCGCTTCGTACCTGACGCTCAAGACGACCGGCGACGTGCATGACCGCAGCCGCCGCCTGGCCGGCCGGCTTTGGCTGGCGGTGGCCGTGCTGCTGGCGGTGGTGACGGGCATGACGGCCGTGGTGAGGCCGGAGCTGTTCTCAGGGATAGCCGGGCGGCCGCTGGCCTGGCTGACCGTCGCGGTGGTGATGGGCGGAGCCGGGGCGATCGGCACAGGGTTGCGGTACGGGCAGGAAGCGCGCGTGTTCCTGGGCGGGATCGCCTTCATCGCGGGGTTGCTGGCGACAGCCGCGGTGAGCCTGTTCCCGGTGATCCTGCACTCGACCCTGGACGCGAAGCACTCGATCACGGTCTACAACGGGTCAGCCGATCCCGCGAGCCTGTGGGCGGCGGCCTGGTGGTGGCCGGTGGCGTTCGTACTGTCATTCTTCTACTTCGGCTTCATCGGCAAGCACTACAAGGGCCGGGTGGAGGTTTCGAAGGACTCGCAACAGCCCTATTAGTGGCCATCTTTCGGCTGCGGGTTGAATCAGTTGACCAGATCGTACAGTCTAGTAACTAACGGGTCGGTTTTATGACTCGTCAGTCATTATGGCCGTACAAGGCAAAACAAAACACGAAGTGCTCTCCGCCTTTCGCACCGCTGAGATCCTCAGCGCGGCGCGTAAAGTCTTTGCGGAGAAGGGATTTAACGACGCCACGATGGACCAGATCGCGGAAGCGGGGGGGCTGTCGAAGGGCACGGTGTACCTCTATTTCCCGTCGAAGCGAGACGTCTACCTGGCCGCGCTGATGCAGGGCGCCGAGGAACTGGGCGTCCTGACGGTGCAGCGCATGGGTGCGGTGGCGGGGTTCCGGGCGAAGATCCGGGCGTTCTTCCAGACGCGCCTGCAGTACCTGGAAGAGAACCGTGATTTCTTCCTGATCTACCACTCTGAGTTCGGCAACATCATGCACCCGGTGGCGCTGTGCCAGGACTTCCGGGATCTCTACCTGAAGAACCTGGTGGCGTTTGAGGCCGTGCTGAGGGAAGGCCTGGAGGCGGGGGAGATCCGCGCCTCGAACCTGACGACCATCGCGTCGGCGATCTACGACATGGCGAAGGGGACGATGATGCGGCGCCTGATGCTGCCCACCGGAACCAGCGTGGACGAAGACGTGGAGACACTGACGGACCTGGCCTGGAAAGGAATCTCCAACTGATGAGGGGCATACACTTAGCGATTCTGGGCGGGCTGCTGGCGGGGTCGGTTGCGGCCCAGCAGAATCCGTTTCTGGGCGCAGTGCCTGAGGGGCAGGCGACGGCCGGACCAATGGCGCTGACGCTGCAACAGGCGGTGGCGCGCGGGCTGAAGCACAACCTGGGGTCGGTGCTGGCCGGAGAGTCGGCCAAAGCGGCGCGGGGCGAACGGCTGGTGGCGTTGAGCCAGTTGCTGCCGAACATCAACGGCCGGGTGGCCGAGACCTCGCAGCAGGTGAACCTGGCGGCCTTCGGCTTCGATTCGTTCCCGGGGATCCGGTCGATCATCGGACCGTTTGGCGTATTTGACGCGCGGGCGACGGTGTCGCAGACGATTCTGAACTTCCGGTCGCTGCGCGGGTCGCAGGCGAGCGTGGCGGCGCAGAAGGCGTCGGAGCTGTCTTACAAGGACGCGCGGGATACGGTGGCGCTGGTGGTGGCCGCGTTGTACCTGCAATCGAACTCGGAATCGAGCCGGATCGAGGCTGTAGAGGCACAGGTCGCGGCGGCGCAAGCGCTTTATGACCAGGCGGTTGACTTCAAGAAAGAGGGCATGGTGCCGGGCATCGATGTACTGCGTGCCCAAGTGGAACTGCAGGCGCAGAGGCAACGGCTGATCGCGGCGCGGAACTCCTTCGAAAAGAGCAAGTTGTCGTTGGGCCGGGCGATCGGGCTGCCGGATGGGCAGGAGATCCGGCTGGCCGATGTCATGCCGGAGGCGACACCGCCGGCTCCGGCCATGGAAGAGGCACTGACCCGGGCGTATGAGGGTCGGATGGACTATCTGAGCCTGTCGAGCCGGGTGAAGGCCGCTGAGTTGTCAGCGCGCGCGGCGTCGGCCGGGTATCTGCCGTCGGTGGGGTTCACAGGCGACTACGGTGTGCTGGGCAAGAGTCCGGTGAACATGCACGGCACGTTCATGGCGGGCGTCGGCGTGAACATCCCCATTTTCCAGGGCGGCCGGGTGAAGGGTGAGGTGCTGGAGGCGCAGGCGGCTTTGGCGAAGGAGCGGGCCCAGTTGGACAGTCTGCGCGGGCAGATCGCCTTTGAGCTGAGAAGCGCGCTGCTGGACCTGAAGTCGACGGCGGAGCAACTGGATGTGAACCGCTCGGCCGTGTCGCTGGCCAAGCAGCAGTCGGAGCAGGCGCGGGACCGGTTCGCGGCGGGTGTCACGAACAATCTGGAAGTGGTGCAGGCGCAGGAGGCGGTGGCTACCGCGAACGAGAACTTCATCTCGAGCCTGTACTCCTACAATCTGGCGCGGGCGCAGTTGGCCCGGGCCATGGGCGGCATTGAAAAGAACGTGGATGTCCTCTTCCCGGAAGGAAAGCAATAGGTATATGGGGAGCCCCAACATGGAACGTGAAGTGATGGAAACGACGCCGGCGCCGCCGCAGAAGTCCTCGCTGGTCAAGCCGGTGGCGGCGGTGGTACTGCTGCTCGTGCTGGCCGGCGGCGGTTATGCGTATTGGACTCATGCAGCCGGCCGGGAGTCGACCGACGACGCGCAGATCGACGGGCGCATTCACTCGGTTGGCGCGCGCGTAGGCGGCACAGTGATCGAAGTACGGGTGCGGGACAACCAGTTTGTGGAGGCGGGCACCGTGCTGGCGCGGATCGACCCGAAGGATTACGAGGTGGCGGTGGCCAAGGCGAAGGCGGATCTGGCCGAAGCCGAGGCGACGATGCAGGCGGACCGGACTGAGGTGCCGATCATGTCGGCCTCGTCGGCGAGCCGGCTGGATTCCGCCCATTCCGCGGTGCAGGAATCGAAGGCCACGCTGGCGACGGCGGAGCAGCAGGTGGAGTCGGCGCAGGTGCGGGTGAAGTCCGCGCAGGCGATGCTGCGGCAGGCGCAGGCGAACGGAGTGCGGGCGGCGAGCGACTTCAAGCGCTATGAGGCGCTGCTGGCGAAGGACGAGATCTCGAAGCAGCAGTACGACGCGGCGAAGTCGACGGCGGACGCCACGCAGGCGCAGGTGGAAGCTTCCCAGGCCCAGGTCCACGAAGCGGAGCAGGCGGTGCGGGTGGCGCAGAGCCAGTTGGGCGAGCACCGGGCCAAGCTGGCGCGGTCCGAGTCGGACGTGAAGGCGGCGGCCACGGCTCCGCAGCAGGTGTCGGCGACACGGTCGCGGGCGGAGTCGTCCAGCGCCAAGATGTTGCAAATGAAGGCCGCCCTGGAGCAGGCGGAGCTGAACCTGAGCTACACCACGGTGCGTGCGCCGGCGAGCGGGATTGTCAGCCAGAAGAGCCTGGAAGTGGGGCAGATCATCAACGCCGGGCAGCCTCTGATGGCGGTGGTCCCGATGGATGACATCTGGGTGGTGGCGAACTTCAAGGAGAACCAGCTGGCCCACATGAAGGTGGGGCAGAAGGTGGAGGTCTCGGTGGATGCGTACGGCGGCCGGAAGTATCAGGCGCACGTGGAGAGCATCGCGGCGGCGACAGGCGCGCGGTTCAGCCTGCTGCCGGCGGAGAACTCGTCTGGCAACTACGTGAAGGTGGTGCAGCGGGTGCCGGTGAAGATCCTGCTGGAGAAGGGTCAGGATCCGGACCATGTGCTGCGGCCGGGTATGTCGGTGATGCCGACGGTCGAGGTTCGCTAATGCGATACCGCGCACTGACGGTGGCCCGGGAGTACGGCAGCGGCGGGGCTGCCGTGGCGAAGATTGTCGCCGCCAAGCTGGGCTGGCGGCTGCTGGATAACGCACTGGTGCAGGAGATCGCGCGGGCGGCCCAGGTGTCGCCGGACTTGGTGCGGCAGTTCGACGAGAAGGTGGATTCCTGGCTGCACCGGGTGAGCCGGATAGCGCTATGGCAGGGGGCGATCGAGGGCGTGGCGGGTCCGGTGGGGACCAGCATCTTCGACGCCGAGACCGAAGCCCGGCTGGCAGGAGATCTCATCCGGGAAGCCTATGCACAGGGGCAGTGCGTGATAGTGGGCCGGGCCGCCCAATGCCTGCTGCAGGACAAGGCGGATGTTTTCCATACGTTTGTGTATGCCCCTTGGGATCAACGGATTATGCGGATTCGGCGGCGGGTGCCGGACTGCGGGGACGCCTGGGCGGAGATCGTGAATACGGACAAGATTCGGGCGCAGTATGTGAAGGAGCGCTTCGACTGTGTCTGGTCGGATCCGCATTTGTACGACCTGATGGTCAGTTCCGGTTTGGGCGAAGAGGAGGCGGCCTCGGTGATCGTCCACGCCATGTCGTTTGAGGAACGCTTATGAGCGCGACCGCCGAACGGCCGCATGTGAATCCCTGGATCGTCGCCATCGCGGTGATGTTCGGCACCTTCATGGAGGTGCTGGATACCACGGTGGTGAACGTGTCGCTGCCGCATATCGCGGGCAGCATGTCGGCGTCGATTGACGAGGCTACGTGGGCGCTGACCTCCTACCTGGTGGCGAACGCAATGATCCTGCCCATTACGGGCTGGCTGGCTAACTACTTTGGACGCAAGCGGTTGCTGATGATGTCCGTGATCGGCTTCACGGTGGCGTCGTTCTTTTGCGGCTTCGCGCCGACATTGCCGATCCTGATTGTGTTCCGCGTGATCCAGGGGGCGGCCGGCGGGGCGCTGCAACCGCTGTCGCAGGCTGTGCTGCTGGAGGCGTTTCCGCCGGACCAGCGCGGCAAGGCCATGGGGTTCTGGGGGTTGGGCATTGTCGTGGCTCCGATTCTGGGGCCGGTGCTGGGCGGTTGGCTGACGGATGCGTACAGTTGGCGCTGGGTGTTCTACATCAACATTCCGGTAGGGATCGCGTCGCTGCTGATGACGCGCTGGTTTGTGTTCGATCCGCCGTATATCCAACGCAGCAAGCTAGGTGTGGATTACTGGGGCATCGGGTTGCTGGCGGTGGGCATCGGCGGGCTGCAGATCGTGCTGGACAAGGGCCAGCAGGAAGACTGGTTCGCTTCGAGCTGGATCCTGAGCCTGTTCATCACGGCGCTGGTGGCGCTGGGGTGGTTTATTTACCATGAGTTGAGAGTGAAGGGACCGGTGGTGGACCTGCGCGTCTTCAAAGACCGGACATACTCCACGGGGACGTTGCTGATGACTATGCTCGGCTTCGTCCTGTACGGCAGCATGGTGCTGCTGCCCATCTGGCTGCAAACGCTGCTGGGTTACCCTTCGCTGCAGGCGGGTTGGGCGCTGGCGCCGCGCGGGCTCGGCTCGTTCATCGCCATGCCGCTGGTGGGCGCCATGCTGTCGAAGTTCGATGCGCGGAAGTTTCTGGCCACCGGGCTGGTGGTCTCTTCGGCAACGCTCTTCCAGTTGTCGCGTTTGAATCTGAACGCCGGCTACTGGGACTTCTTCTGGCCGCAGTTCGTCCAGGGGGTGTCACTGGCGATGCTGTTCGTGCCGTTGACGACCATTACGATGTCGCGGATCCCGAAGGAGAAGATGGGCAACGCGGCAAGCATGTTCAATCTGCTGAGGAACATCGGCGGCAGCGTGGGCATCGCGGGCGTCACCACGATGGTGGCGCGCTTCGCGCAGTCGAACACGGCTGACCTCGTTCACCAGATCACGCCCTACAACCAGAAGGCCATGGGGCTGATGCGCGGGATGCAGCAGTCGATGATGGCGCACGGGTCGGCTCCCAATGTGGCCTACCGGCAGAGCTACGCCCAGATGTTCGGACTGGTGCAGCAGCAGGCGACGATCCTGTCGTTCCTGGAGATTTTCCGCATCCTGTCGGTGATCTTCCTGGCGCTGGTGCCGCTGGTGCTGATCATGAAGCGGCCGGGGAAGATGGCTGGTCCGGTGGCGGCGCATTAGGGTTGCGTCGATTAGGCAGCGTATTCGACGCAAATTATGCGTTGATTAGGTGATACAATCGACGCAAGGATTGCGTTGAATGTACCTGTGGCAGCGGACCGAGTGGCCGAAGTTCCTGTGGCGGGCCGATTACCTGTCGGAGTTGCTGGCCGGAGTGCGGCACCGGCAGGGGCGGCTGCTGGGGCAGATGGAGGCGCTCGGGTTTCCCTCCCGGCAGGAGGCCGTGCTGCGGACTTTGACAGACGACGTCCTCAAAAGCAGTGAGATCGAGGGTGAGCGTCTGGACCTGGAGCAGGTTCGCTCTTCCATCGCGCGGCGTCTGGGCGTGGACATCGGGGCATTGAAACCGGCGGACCGCCATGTGGAGGGCGTCGTCGAGATGATGCTGGACGCGACCGGCCGGTATGACCAGCCGTTGACGCGCGAGCGGTTGTTCGACTGGCATGCGGCTCTGTTCCCGACGGGCCGCAGCGGCATCACCAGGATCCGGGTGGGCGCGTGGCGGGACGATGCGACGGGTCCGATGGAGGTGGTCTCCGGGCCGATGGGCAAGGAGCACGTCCACTTCGAGGCTCCTCCGGCGGAGCGGCTGGACGAGGAGATGGCGCGGTTCCTGGAGTGGTTTGAGGCGGGTCCGGCGATGGATCCGGTGCTGAAGGCGGGCCTGGCGCACCTGTGGTTTGTGACCGTGCACCCGTTTGACGACGGCAATGGTCGCATTGCGCGAGCGGTGGCGGACCTGATGCTGGCACGGTCAGAAGGCAGCGGGCAGCGGTTCTACAGTATGTCCGCCGAGATCCGGCAGGAGCGCGCGGCGTACTACCAGATTCTGGAAGAGACGCAGCGGGGGCCTTTGGATGTGACTCCGTGGTTGGAGTGGTTCCTGCGAACGCTGGACCGGGCGATTGCCGGCGCGCACGGAACGCTGGGCAACGTGCTGCAGCAGGCGCACTTCTGGGATTCCATCGCGCAGGTTCCGCTGAACGAGCGGCAGCGGCTGGTGCTGAAGAAGATGCTGGGCGGGTTTGAGGGCAAGCTGACGACTTCGAAGTACGCCAAGCTGGCCAAGTGCTCGCACGACACGGCGTTACGAGATATTGCGGCACTGGTGGAGAGCGGGGCGCTGGTGCGGGGTCCGGAGGGCGGGCGCAGCACCAGCTACCATCTGGCGGGCATCAGCGACCAGCCTGGCGGAGCGCTTCGATCCGCGGCATGCGGCTCTTCGGGCTATCGAGACTGAACGACCGGGCGTCGCCGAGCTGGGTGCGCACGTACTCTTCCGTCCGAGCCACTGCCTTTTCCAACTCTTTGTTCTTTGGAATGAACGAGGTCCAGGCGATGGACTCGGTCGAGGGGTCGTACTCCCAGAGGCCGACGAGGCGGCCGCGGTCGAAGATGGCGTGGCTGGGCAGTTCCATCAACAAGCCGCCGCGGCTGGTGCTCTGGAGCAGCGGGTTGGCCGCGTCGGCGGGGTCGAGCAGGCTTTGCAGGTCGCGGCGCAGCAGGCTGAGACCGTCGATGGAGCTGGTGAGGACGTAGTGGGCCTGTTTGGGGACCTGGAAGGATTCAAACGCATCGCGGTCTTCGGCCAGGATCAGTTTGTCACCCTCGAGCTTCTCGAGTTTCAGGGCGGCGAGGGAGGCCTTGGTGTCCCTGCCATTGAGGGCGGTAAACCATTGCAACTCGGCCTGGGTGGCTGGGCCGATCCACTGGAAGTAGCGGCGGGCGAGCTCGATGTGGACCTCTTCCGTGGTCATCTTCGACTTGGCGAGGGGGTTGGGACGCCAGAGGGTGTAGCGGTAGCGCTGCTGGTCGAGACGGCCGTTGGTGGGGATGCGGCGGATGTCGCCGGTGGTTTGAAGCTGGCCTAGGGCGAGCGGCAAGGTGGTGGTGAGGCCCTTCTTCTTGCCTTCCTCGCCGAGGCTGCGGGAGGCGTTGCCGGTGGCGGCCCGGATCTCGTCCGGCTCCATGGGCCCCTTGGCCAGGGCGTCGATCACGGCGGCGCAGAGCTTGTCGATTTCCTTCTCCGTCACGCCGAGCTTCGCGGCTGTCTTCAATTCGGCGCCGCCGAAGCTGGCTCCGGCCTGAAGGGCGAAGGCGAAATCGGAAGCGGGGACGACGTAAGTGCAGCCGCGAGCGCACGGCAGTTCGTGGATCTCGAGCTGGGTGACAGCTTTGTCGGCTGCTTCGCGGGTGATGCCGGCGCGGGACAGCAGGGTCAAGTAGGGACCCACGCCGGCGACGGAGCGGGCCCAACCACTCTGGGCCAGGACGTCGGCGGGTGCGGCGTTGGCCATGCGGCCATCGAGGGCCTGGCGGTGCGACCACCAGGCCCGAAGTTTCTCATTTAGAGGGGACTTCATAGGCTTCCTTGGGCTGGGTCATGCTGAACCAGTTGCCCGAATTGTCTTTGACCAGCGCTTCGATGCCGTAGAACCGTTCCGTGGGCGGCTGCACGAATTCGACGCCTTTGGCTTTGAGCTCCTCGTAGGTCTGCTGGCAGTTGGCCGTCTTGAAGACGCCCCCGCTGAGCACGCCCTTCTTCACTAGAGACCTCAGTGTATCCGAAGTTTCCTTGTCCATCATGGGGGTGGGCGTGGTGGGCATGAGGATGATCTGGAGGTCGGGCTGGCCCTTGGGTCCGATGGTGAGCCAGCGGAAACCGTTGTCCATTTTGGCGTCCATGCGGACCTCAAAGCCGAGTTTGTTGATGTAGAAGTCGTACGCCTCGTCCTGATCGAGAACGTAGATGGTAACGTGCGAAAGCCGTTGAATCATGGATACTGCCTCCCGAAGCATAGATTGCCATGGGTGGAGGTGGAGGTGCTTCTCGGATCTTGCGGTTGTGGGGCGGACTCAGCGGGCGGCCGGCCCCGGCAGAGTGCCGGGCGTGCCCGCCAGGGCGGCGGGGAGCTGGTCGATCTGGAGCTGGACCCACTTCTGCTTGCCTTGGTAGTAACCGTCCCAATCGGAGCGATTGCCATACTTCACGAAGGACGCGATGTTTCCCTTGAAGCTGCGGAGCGCCATCTCGCCCATGCTATTGACCGGTGCATATTCGGGGATTTCGAGCAGGTTTGACGCGTAGCGGGCCGCGTCGCCGCGAAAGGGGATCGTCTCGAGGATCGACTTTATCTGGCGATAGCCGTCGAGAAGGCTGCGCCGGTCGGAGATGAGGCTGGCGAGCTCGCGGCGATCCCCAAAGGTGGACCCGTCCGCGAAGATCGCCGCATTGAGATGGGCTGCGCAGAGAGAGTCGACGGGCCCATTGGCCGGCATCCGCCGGCTGAACGAAGCGGAGGGCTTCACCAGGGCCTGGCCGTCCGGTCCCACTTGCAGGGCGGAATCGAAGCGGATCTGATTGGCGATGCCCGCAGCGGAATCCTGTGGACCCGGGATGTTGATCACGAAGGCCGTGAGACCCTGGGCGCAATCGTTCTTCAGGAGGAAATCGAAAGTGACAGGTGCCGGGCGGGCAGGGCCGCTGCGAGAGGCAGCCTCCGCGGCGGCACGGGGATCCGCTGGTGTCGCCACTGGAGTGAGGCGCAGGCTGATGCAGGCGAGTGGATCGGGAGCTGGACGAGGTTGGGCCTGGAGGAGTAGGCCGGGGCATAGAGCAGTGCAGCTTGCAAGATGGAGACGGGCAAGGCCATGGCCAAATCCTCTGCAGCCGGAAATTTGGTGTCAGCTCATTATGGGCGCAAAACGGCGCGCGGCGCAGGCGGAAATAAATCGGCTTAAATTTATCTGGCGGACTTCAATTCCGAGAGGAACCGGAATCCAGGTGCTGCCTTACCTGCCTATTGCCGACCATTTGGGAAAGGAGGTGGAAGTTGCGCCGTTCTTTGCGCACCCGCCCCGCAACGATGGCGGGATGGATTCCGAGTTCCTGCGCGAGACTCACAACATTCATAAGAGTCGGCCGCTCGGCCGCAGCGCTGCATTGCCAGAGGTCTGGGGGAATCAACATATCCGCGGCCCATCGATCGGCTTCAGCCTCTGCACGATTGGTAGAACCATCCGAAGAGCCGTCCAGACTGAGGTCATCGATGAAAAGATCATTTTTGTCGCGCAGGTGCAGGGCGATATGGGCGAGTTCGTGGAACAGACAAAACCAGAAGTTGTCGAGCCGATCGAACCTCAGGGTGACAGCAATGACCGGCGTCCCATTGGGCAGGAGCATCGCCGCCCCATCCAGATACGTCCGGGGCAAATGGCCAGTGTGGATCAAGTGAATCCCGTGGCGCTCAAGGTATTCCTTTGCCCGTTGAGGGCCCGCGGAAGAGGCGCTCAGCTTCGCCAGTTTCCGCGCCCATGGCTCAGTGACAACGCCGGGCCGGTACTTTGCGGGGAGCGACCTGGCTTGAGCGGTAGCGATTACCTGGTAACACCAGGCTTTGAGTGCAAAGCGGTCTGTCTTAGCGTTCTGCCGGCTGGTAACGCCCTTACGATATAGGGCCTCCGGAACGGCATCCAGGCCACCCGCCCTTTCAATAAGGTCCCGCATCAGAACTTCGGCTTGCGCTTTCCAGCCTGGACCTGTCCGACGGCTTGCGTCGAACCAACCGGCTTTCACCATCGCGGCGATGGGGAAGCGTGTCCAGTCGGCAGCCGTGCCGGTGCTGGGCGAAGCGGCGGCAGTTTCCTGCAACAGAACCTCCGCAGGGATGCCGAGGTGGCGATGAAGCGCGCGGATCATCTGGAGCGTGAGCCCACGTTTGCCGGACATCACTTCGGACACTTTGGCGCGGCTACCGAGGAGCGGCACAAGATCGCGGCTTGTCTGATTGGCCTGTTCCAGGCGGAATCGGACGGCGGCGACGGGATCCGGCTTCTCGATGGGAAAGTGCCGCTTCTCATACCACTCCACGAGAGTCGCGAGGAGATCCAGTTCGTCCGCTTCGGGCGTGCCCGGCCGGGCGTCCATGAGACTGTCGATTCGGGCGAGGGCTGCTTCGTAGTCCTGCTCTGACCGGATCGGGCGAATTGTTTCAGTCATATGGTCTCCGCATCGATCTCGTCATATTGTTCGTGGGTCCCTATAAACCGCACGAATACAATCTCGACGGCGTAGTTGATCCTGACGACCAGGCGATATTTGTTTCCGCCAATATTGAAGACGACTCTACTCTCCTTCAGGATGCTTGCGTTGCGGTACTGAGCCTTGACGGCGGCGGGATTGGACCAGGTTGCGCATTTCGCTTCGTGGTACCAAGCCTGCAACGGGGCTTTCGAATCCGCATGCTTCGAATCGCTCTCCCAGAACTCGCGAAGAGTCCGCAACGCGATCACTCTCACGGGAGACGGAGTCCTGATCCCATAAATCTATTCCAGTACTATGCTCCCAAACTGGTAGCATATACCAAACTGAGCTCAATCGGAACCGTGTGGCAGCTCCGCGGATCCTTCGGGGCTGGTCGGCTTTAGTGGGCTTTCACACGGACCCGGTTACTTTCAGTTTGACTGGAAGGCAAAACGGACGGGATAATCTGAATACGACTGGCCGGCTGGCGTCAACAACCAGCCGCGTAAGAGGGAACCCGGTGAGAATCCGGGACTGCCCCGCAGCGGTAAGTGAGAACGAGCTCCGCAGTTTGGCACTGAGCGCCCCCGGGCACTTGGGAAGCCGCGGATCGTAGGAAAGCCCGGAGTCATCCGGGACATGCTCACAAGTCCGAAGACCTGCCGTCGGGCCGGAAACGTTTCCGGCATCTCCAAGTAGCTCTCGAGGGAGGAGCGCATGTTTCGCGTTCTTACATTTTCCTTTCTGACGGCGTTGTGTGTCTGCGCACAGCCGTCTCGTACCCAAACCCTGTCGGGCCGCGTGCTCGATCCATCCGCCGCGGCTGTGCCCGGCGCCACCGTCCGGCTCTACAACCGCGATAGTTCGTTCCTGCGGACGGCGGTCGCCGACGGGCAGGGCTCCTTCCGGATGGAGGAGGTCCCGGCCGGCGAGTTCCTGCTGGAAGGCCGGACCGGCGGGCTGGACCAGGCCAGCGCCGTGAACATCACCGTCGAACCAGGGAAAGACCTGGCGGTCGATTTGAAGCTGGAGATTCGCGGGCTGGCGTCGCGCGTGCTGGTGACGGCCACCGCGAATCCGGTGTCGACTTCGGAGTCCGGCAAGGCGATGGATGTGGTGGATTCAGGCGAGATGGCGCGGCGGCAGGTCATCACCTTTTCGGAAGCCATCAAGCTGACAGCCGGGCTGCGTGTGCAGCAGTTGGGCGGACCGGGTTCATTTACGCGCATTCTTACACGGGGCCTGCGCGCGGCGGATACGGGTGTCCTGATCGACGGCATGCGGCTGCGCGACGCAGCCAGCGTGCAGGGTGATGCGACGGCGTTTCTCGGCGACCTGCAGTTGATTGGGACCGACCGGATTGAGGTGCTGCGCGGGTTGGGTTCGTCGCTGTATGGGACGAATGCCACGGCGGGCGTGATCAACCTGGTGACGGACCAGGGCGGCGGCGCGCTGCGCGGCGAAGTGACGGGCGAAGGCGGCGGCCTGGGCCTGTTTCGCGGCATGGCTCGCGTAGCCGGCGGCCTGAAGCACGACAAGTTCCAATACAGCGCCGGGCTGGCCGAACTAAACGTGAACGGCGGCATCGACGGAATCGAAAATGTCCGCAACACCAGCGGGATGGGCTACGCGTTGTGGCGCCCTTCGGCCAACACTTCGCTCTCCGGCCGCGTGTGGGGCACCTCGGCGAATGTAGGGATCAACTCAACTCCGCAGGCAGCTCCGGCGGCGAACCTGCCATCCTCCACCGTGATTCCAGCGATTCCGCTGGCGGCCGACCAGGCGCGTCTGGCGGATCAAGGCAAGCCGTTCTCGTGGGGCAACGCCACGTTTGCCCCGAACCTTTATGATCCCGACAGCCGGCGCGTGGGCCTGGTGGTCTCCTCGTTATTGAGCTGGAACCAGCAGGTGTCGCCGCGGTTCAACTACCGGGTGAATTACCAGGCCGTGAACTCGGATCGCGACAACAGGAACGGTCCGGCGGGCTCGGGCTACCAATCGCCTTACAATTCGTCGAGCATCTTCGCCGGCCGGCTGGATACGATCCAGGCGCGGGCTGACTGGGTGCTGGCGAAATGGAACGTGCTGAGCGCCGGATATGAGTGGGAACGGGAGTTCTATGAGAACCCGTCGACCGACCAGAATCCGGATCCGGTGCAGCGCGTGGATGCCAAGGCCTCGGCCACGCAGCGCAGCCACTCGGCTTTCTTCACCGATCAGATCCGGATGTTGGGCGAGCGGCTGCAGGTGAACCTGAGCGGCCGGTTCCAGGGCTTCCAGCTCTCGCAGCCGGTGTTCACGGGTGGCACTCCGCTGTACCAGGGGGCCACATTTGCGGCGCCTCCGAATGCGTACACGGGCGATGTGGCGGTGAGCTACTTCGTGCCGGCGAGCTCGACGAAGCTGCGCGCGCACGCGGGCAACGGGTTCCGGTCGCCGACGTTGTATGAGCGGCTGGGCTCGTCGTTCTACTTCGGAGCCTTCAGCCCGCTGGGCGATCCACGGCTGCGGCCGGAGCGGACGGTGTCGAGCGACTTCGGCGTGGATCAATACTTCGCGAACTCGAAGTATCGCGTGAGCGCCTCGTACTTCTACACACGGCTGCAGGAGGTGATCGGCTACGCCGGCCTTGTGAACGACCCGTATGGCCGCTACGGCGGCTATGTGAATATGGGCGGCGGGTTGGCACGCGGCGTGGAAGTGTCGGGCGAGGCCCGGCCGTACCGCAGCCTGACCCTGTCGTCGTCCTATACCTACACGAATGCGGACGAACGGAAGAGCGGAGTGATCGGCGGTTCGCTGCGGTCGATCCGTGTATTCCCGCAGATGTTCACGGCGGTGGCTACGCAGCAGGTGTCGAAGCGCACGCAGGTGACGCTGAGCTTCCTGGGCGCGAGCGACTACATCTCGGGTTCGTTCTTCGTG
Organism: Paludibaculum fermentans; assembly: GCF_015277775.1. Taxonomy (NCBI): domain Bacteria; kingdom Pseudomonadati; phylum Acidobacteriota; class Terriglobia; order Bryobacterales; family Bryobacteraceae; genus Paludibaculum; species Paludibaculum fermentans. The sequence continues at coordinate 6,196,345 of NZ_CP063849.1, read as the reverse complement.
GGCAGCGGCAACCGGCCGTATCAGTTCGACGGGCCGCGGAAGCTGGACTTGGCCGTGAGCTACACGCTGCCGCTGAGCGAGCGGACGTCGTTGCGGTTCTTCACACGAGCGGAGAATCTGACGAACCAGCGCTACTTCGAGGACGGGTTCCGGACCCCCGGCATCTGGGCGACGGGCGGCTTGAAGCTGTCGTTCTAGGCCAGCCCGCTATTCTCCGTACCTGGGATCGATTTCGATGCCAAGTCCGGGGCCGGTGGGCAGCGTGATGAAGCCCTTTTCGGGCACGAGCGGCGTCTTGAGAATGCGTTTGCCGCCGGGTTCCATGATGAACTCCTGCGAATAGCGGCAGACGGGTGTGGACGCCACCATGTGTAAGCAGGCCGCCAGGCCGATGTTGTGCGAGGTATCGTGCGGCGTATAGCCGAGACCCGCCGCATCGGCCATGGCGGCAATTTTTTTGCACTCGCTGACGCCGCCGGCCTTGGTGACGTCGGCCTGGACCATGTCGACGGCTCCGGCCTCGATGATCTTCTGGAAGTCGTAGCGCGTGTGGTCCTGTTCGCCGCCGGCGATGAAGAGGTCGAGCGCGGCGTTGACGCGCGCGGTGGCAGCATAGTCAGTGAACGGCACGGGTTCCTCGAACCAGAACACGTCGTATTTCTCGAGCATGCGTCCGATCTGGATGGCGCGCGGCACGCTGTAGCCCGAGTTGGCGTCGACCATGAACTCGGGTTTGGGCCCGATGGCGGAACGCACTTCGCGCACCATGTCGTGATCGGGGTATTTGGGATCGGCGTCGAAGCCGTGGCGGGCGGCGATCTTGATCTTGGTGGCGGTGAAGCCGCCCTGGATGGCGGCGGCGCAGAGCTTGGCCTGGTCGACGGGGGCGCGGTCGCGGCTGGTGTAGCTGGCGTACATGCGGATGCGGTCGCGCACGGCTCCGCCTAAGAGCGTGGAAACGGGCACCCCGAGGGCTTTGCCGACCACGTCGTGGAGCGCGATGTCGACGGCGGAGATGGCCATGGACGCCGATTGACCGCGGGTCTTGTAGAGGCCGATGTAGAGCTTCTGCCAGATCTCTTCGATGTGAAACGCGTCCATGCCGAGGATGAGCGGCTTGATCATCCCGACGAAGGTGACATTGAGCGGTCCGTTGGAGGGGCTTGGCTCGCCCACGCCGGTGACTCCGCCGTTGGTGTAGAGGCGGTAGAAGATGTAGCCGTCGGCGTTGACTGCTTTGAGGTCGGTGATTTTGAGGGGTGGCAGGCCTTTGAGGAGAGGCGACAGGCCAAGGGCGCCAAGGAAGGCTCTACGTTTCATGCGTGAACATGATGTCACAGACAGGGATGGCCAGGGGACGCCCGGTGAAAGGCGCCCCTGGCCGTCGGGTGGGGAGATTCCGAAGGAGTGGATTGTAACGGAATCTCGCCAAGCCTAGAACGGGTTGCCGTAGAGGTTCTGGAAGAGGATTACGGGCGCGGTCTGGCCGGCGGCCCAGGTGAAGGAGTAAGTGGTGCTGAGCGGCAGTTGGACGCTGTTGACGTACAGTCCCCGGATTTGCGAGTTCGGGTCCTCAGCCACTGTGTAGGCGCCGGCGGCGAGGCCGCAGATATTGAGGAAGCCGTTATCGTCGGTGAAATAAGCATTCACCACGCCGAGCGGATCTGTGACGTTGAACAACCAGCCGGTGCCGATGCCGGTGTGGCCGTCGACGAACTGCAGTTGCTTTTCGACGCTCAGGCAGAAAGTGGCGGAGTCGTTCTTCGCCTTGAAGTTATCCGACTTGGACGCGGAAGGCATGAAGCCATGGAAGCAGCCGTTGCCGCACGGGTTGTCGACGAGGTTGGGGTCGCCGACGAAGCTGGTCACCGGGGTGGCCCACACCTTATAGGCGCCGCCGTTGTTGGGTGTCTGGGCGAAGTCAGTGGGGCAAGTGGCATTGGCAAGGCGGATGGTGATGGCGCCGAGTTCGGGATGATCCTGATCGAGGCCGATGGGGTGAACGGGTCCGCCAACACCGGTATAGGCAACGATGACGCCATTCTGGACGCGGAATCTCCGGTTCGCGACGATGTCGGTGCTGAGCAGGGTCTTGCCGCTAGGGTCAGTGACCTGGAAGTAGTACTCACCATTGTCCAGACCCGCGGCATGAGCCGGGGCGTTGGGGCCGGGGCCGCCATCCAAAAAGACTGCGCAGGTGGAGGAATATTGATTGTGGTTCACGGCGGTACCGTCGCCCAGCGTGGTGAAAATTGCTCCGCTGGAGGCCTTTGGCTGAGCTTTCACGGGGACGGAAAAGATGACCAATCCGGCAAGAATCAAAGCCGTGGTGAGCGTGAACGTCTTAACGTGTTTCATGTTTATTTGACTTCCGTTCTAATGAGCGAATCCTAATGGGAGGGAATTCGTTGGAGGGACTGTGGCGCGGGCACACGCACTTTGGCGCAAGGTTCCGACACGCAGCGGCGACGACTTCCTCCTCCGCAATGACCACTTAAGGTCCAAGCTACGGATTCAATTCTAGAAGTACTAGAACTAAAGGACCAGCAGCAGAACGCCGTAGTTACCGGCTGCAAATGCCGTGGCTGGAATTAAGGTTTCCTGACGAAAGGAAGCGAAATAAAATTGACTAAACATTCAGGATTGGCCAGCGCGGAGGTGTTCTTCACGGGCCTTCCCTGGATGGTTTCGCGGACGGCAACTTCGCTCAGCTTGCCGCTGACGGTGCGGGGTAAGTCGCTGACGGGAAAGATGTGGCGGGGGACGTGGTGGGGGCTGGCTCCGGTGCGGATTTGACGGCAGAGGCGGTCTTTGAGGTCGGGGGTGAGCTCGACACCGGGGCGAAGCTTCACGAAAAGGGCAATCTCTACGTCATTGTCGATGGGAAGGCCGATGACGAGGGATTCGAGGACCTCATCGACGAGTTCGACCTGGCGGTAGATCTCAGCGGTACCAATGCGGACGCCGCCAGGATTGAGGGTCGTATCGGAGCGTCCGGAGATGATGACGCCGCCGCGCGGAGTGATTTCCGCCCAGTCGCCATGGCACCAGACTCCGGGGAAGCGCTCGAAGTAGGCGGCCCGGTATTTGGCTTCGCCGGGGTCGTTCCAGAAGTAGAGCGGCATGGAGGGGAATGGCGGGTGGCAGACGAGTTCGCCCTTTTCACCGATGACAGGTTGGCCTTCCTGATTAAACACTTCGACGTGCATGCCGAGGCCGCGCACCTGGATTTCACCGCGATAAACCGGGCCGACCGGGTTGCCGAGGGCGAAGCAGGAGACGATGTCGGTGCCGCCGGAGATGGAGGAGACCTGGATGTCGGGGTGGACGTGGGAGTAGATGTACTCCCAGCTTTCAAAGGGCAGCGGCGAGCCGGTGGAGAGAACGGTACGGAGGGCCGAGAGGTCGTGGGTGGAGCGCGGCGAGGAGCCGGCCTTCTGCATCAGCATGAGGTACTTCGCGCTGGTGCCGAAGATGGTGACACGGCTGGCGGCCGCCATGTCCCATAGGACGTCCTGGCGCGGATAGACGGGCGAACCGTCGTAGAGGACGATGCAGGCTCCGGTGGCCAGGACGCCCACAAGCCAGTTCCACATCATCCAGCCGCAGGTGGTGTGGTAGAAGACGCGGTCGTTCGGCTTCACATCAGTGTGGAGGACGTGCTCCTTCAGGTGCTGGACGAGCGTGCCGCCGGCTCCGTGGACCATGCACTTGGGAAGGCCGGTGGTGCCGGACGAGAAGAGGATATACAGCGGGTGCTCGAACGGAAGTTGAGCGAAGGTCAGTGGCTTGGGTGGGTAGAAGAGGATCTCATCCTGCCAGCGGATGGCATGCGGGATCGCACTGAGATCGGGGTGGAGATCGTCGAGCGTGACCACGATGGTCAGTTTGAGGGTGGGCAGGCCTTTGGCGATCTCGGCCAGCCGGCCGAGGGTGTCGAGACGCTTGCCGTTGTATTGCACGCCGTCGGCCGCGATGAGGACTTTGGGTTCGATCTGGCTGAAGCGATCGAGCACGCCCTGTACGCCGAAGTCGGGGGAGCAGGAGGACCAGATGGCGCCCAGGCTGGCCGTGGCGAGCATGGCGATGACGGTCTCGGGGATGTTGGGGAGCCAGGCGGCGACGCGGTCGCCAGTGCGGACTCCGGAGGCGTAGAGCGCCTGGGCGACGCGGGAGACCTGCTGGTGGAGTTCGTGATGCGTGAACGTGCGGAGGCGGCCGCTCTCGTTCCAGGCGATGATGGCGGGCGAGTCGTCGTTGTAGCGGAGGAGGTTCTCGGCGAAGTTCAGGCGCGCTCCGGGGAACCAGGTGACCTGGTGGACGCCTTCGGCGGGTTCGGTCACGGCGGTGTAGGGGTGGGAGGCTTTCACGCCGCAGAAGCGCCAGATCGCGGTCCAGAATTCGTCGCGATTCTCGACGGACCAGCGCCAAAGGGAGTCGTAATCGCGGTGGCCGGCCATGAAGCGATCGAGGTTGGTCTGCGCGACGCGGCGCATGGAAGGACGCCAGATCATGCGGGCACCACCTGGCCCGTGACGTCGCCAAGTCCAATGCGGTAGCCGGCGCCCTGGCACCAGCCGCGGAGGGTGACGGTGTCGCCGTCTTCCAGGAAGGTGCGGGTCTCGCCGGTATCCAGCGTGAGGGGCCGCGTGCCGTTCCAGGCGAGTTCCAGGAGAGAACCGTAGGAGTCCGGCGTGGGGCCGCTGATGGTGCCGGAGCCGCAGAGGTCGCCCGGACGGACCGGTGCTCCGTTGGAGGTGAGGTGCTGGAGCTGCTGGCTCATCGACCAGTACATATGGCGGAAATTGGTGCGGGCGAGGCAGGTGGCGCGGGGCGCGGAGGCGGGCTGGAGCCAGACTTCGAGGTGGAGGTCGTAGTTGCGGGGCTCCGGTGTTTGCAGGTGCGGCAGGGGCTCGGGCTGCTGCGCGGGTCCGTCGACGCGGAAGGGTTCCAGCGCATCGAGGGTGACGACCCAGGGCGAGATGGAGGTGAGGAAGCTCTTGGCCAGGAAGGGGCCCAGGGGCTGATACTCCCAGCGCTGGATGTCGCGGGCGGACCAGTCGTTGAGGAGGACGAGGCCGAAGATGTCTGTGTGGGAGCCCAGGAAGAAGCCGGTTTCGAGCTCGATGTCGAGGCGGCGGCAGGGCGCGTAAACGGCGGTCTGGTTGTCGGCGGTCAGTTGGCCCTTGGGGCGGCGGACGGGCGTGCCGCTGAGGGCGATGGTGCCGCTTTTGCCGTGATAGCCGATGGGCAGCCAACGCCAGTTGGGCAGCAGGGGATTCGCGGGATCGCGGAACATGCTGCCGACGTTGGTGGCGTGTTCGAGCGAGGAGTAGAAGTCGACATAGTCGCCGATGCGGGCGGGCAGGAGGAGTTCGACCTCGGCGCTGCGGTGGAGGGCAGAGCCGGGGTGGTCGCGGAGCTCCGGATTGCCGGCGTTGAGGAGCCAGGAGATTTTCGCGCGCAGGTCGCGCCAGGCGGCCGGCCCCTGGGCCATCAGGTCATTGAGGGAATCGCCTTCGAGCAGGCCGAGTTCGGCGAGGTCGAGCACGTGATCGCCGATGGCCACGCCGGGGCGCGGATCGCCGGGCCTGGGGGCGAAGATTCCGAACGGCAGATTCTGGAGCGGGAACGGATGGTCTGGCGGCGTGGGGACCCAGCTCGTCAGGGTGGGGTCATTCGGATGGTAAGAAGCCATGGCGTTCCAGGTGCTCGATTGGTTCCAGAAAGCTGCAGGACCCGAAGCTGATGACGAACTTGCGGCGCAGCGTGACGATCTCATCGAGAGTAAACGAGAATGGGCCCGCGTGGAAGTGGGTGTCGGTGAACTGGAAGTCGCCCCAGCTCGCGGCGGCGATGAAGCCGGCCAGGTTCGTCTCACCGGAGTAGGCGGCAAACGCCGCGGCGAAGACGTTGAGGAAGCCGTGCAGGCGGGCGCCGACTTGGGGATCGTCGTGGGGCACGGGGCCGTGCAGGCCGGCGGTGAATTTGATGGGCAGGGCTCGGCGGGCCGCTTCGAGCAGGAAGCTCTCCACTGCGTCGGGCGGCGGAATGGTGTCGGGGGTGAGCCCGCCCGTGCGCAGCTTGACGCCTCCGGCGGTGGGGAAGTGGTTGGTGAGCGAGCCGCGCCAGTCGATTTCGTGGAAGACGGGCAGCCCCGTGGAAGTGGAGAGGGATCCGGCGACTTCGAGGGCTTCGACCTGGGGAGGCAGGTCGGGCAGGTGGATGCCTTCGCCGCGGCAGATGAGCGCGATGCGGGCGGGCAGGGGTTCTGCCTGGGAAAGCAGGTCAAGCGGCAGCACGAAGCGGGCCAGCACGGAAGCCCGCGGGTGGCGGTGGTAGAAGTCGTAGTTGCCGAGCGCAGTGGGCAGATCGAGCCGCGCGGGCGGGAAGAGGCCCGCGTAGTCGAGGATGCCGTCAAGAAAGGCGTTAATCGCGGACATAGGGCAGGAGTTCCTCATAGCTCATCCTCCCGGGATGATAGAGGCGCACCATGCCGCGAGCGTCAATCACGGCCACGGTCGGCGTGGTACTGGCGCCCCAAAGCTTAAAGTTCTCTTCGCTGACCGGAACCGTGAGGCCCGGGATGTTCTTGTAGTAGCGCTGGCGGACTTCGTCGATGTACTTGATCTCCTCCGCGCGAGGCACTTCCATGCCGCCGGAGGCGTAGCCGTAAGGCTGGGTGGGTCCGATGACCGCCGTTTGCGGGTACTCGCGGGCGAGGCGGGCCACGACGCCGGCCATGGCCTTGCAGTCGGCGCACCAGTGGGCCCAGAAGAAGACGAGGACTTTGCGGCCTTTCAGGGAAGCCACGGCCGGCGGCTTGTCGCCCACATATTCGTGGACGTCGAGCACGGGGGCCGCGTGGCCCTTCAATGAGATCAGGTTCAGGTTCTTCTGGATGCGGGCGCGGATGGAGGTGGCGTGCCAGGCCTTCACTTCCTGCTGCAGGAACGCGACAGCTTCGGCCTTCTGGCCGCGGGCGTCGAGTACCAGGGCCTGCACTTCGATGGAGGCGCCCAGGGCGAGCGGCAGGGACGGCTCGGCATCCAACTGACGATGCTTGAGGGCTGCCAGGGCCAGCTTGCGGGCTTCGACGGCGTAGTGATCGGCCTGGTCGTAGTTCTTGGCGGCGAGGTAGCCGCGGCCTATCCAGGAGACGGCTTCGATGTAGGAGGGGGTGACGCCGGTGGCGGCGCGGTCGGCAGCCAGGGCTTTGAGGGCGGCCGCATAGTCCTTGACGTCGAGGGCGTCGCGCACTTCGCGGACGATGGGCGGTTTCTGGGCGTATACGGGCGGTAGCGCCACTTTCGTGATGATCATGAGGAAAAGGAGGGGTAGGGTTCGACGCATTCGGGCTCTCAGGTCAGCAGGAATCCGCCGTCGGCGACAACCACTTCGCCGGTCACATAAGAGGCCCGGTCGCTGGCCAGAAGTACGGCCAATTCCGCGATCTCTTCAGGCTGTCCCACGTGTTGGATGGGCTGGTCTTTGAAAAAGATTCGGCGGCGCTCCTCGTCCTTCCAGAAGAACTCGCTGAGCTTCGTCTGAATGAGGCCGGGCGCTATGGCATTGACACGGACACCTTTAGGGCCCAACTCCTGCGCATAGGACTTGGTCATCATGATGAGCGCGGCCTTGGTCATGGAGTAGAGCAGGCTTTCGAACTGCGGCTTGAGCCCGGCCACCGAAGCAATGTTGAGGATGGAGCCGCGGCCGCGTTCGCACATGCCCGGGGCGATGCTCCGGGTGAGGCGGAAGGTGGACTTCAGGTTCACTTCCACCATCTTGTCGAAAGCGGCTTCGTCGAGGCTGAGACACGGGCCTTGCGCGACGTTGGTGGCGGCGTTGTTGACGAGGATGTCGATGGGCCCGAGTTCCTGCTCGACCTTCGCGACTAGGGCCTTGAGGTCATTCGCGCGGCCGACGTGCGCGGCACAGGCGAGAACACCGGCTCCGATGGAGGCGGCGACGGCATCGAGGGTTTCCTGCTTGCGGCCGCAGATGGCGACCTTGGCGCCTTCGCGGTGGAATGCGGCGGCGATGGCGGCTCCGATGCCTCGGGAGCCGCCGGTGATCAGCGCGACCTTGCCGGCCAGGAGTCCCGCGGGCTGGCGACTCATAGCTTCAGGAATGCGCGGGTCCACTTCATGGAGGCTTCGAAGTCCTCGCGTTCGCGCGCGGCGACCTGGTCTTTGGCCGGCGCCGGGCGCGGAGTTTGCGGAGTTCCTTTGCCGGCCAGGTTGAGGAAGCGGGCGAAGTCGGCCGCGGGGATGCCGCGATAGCCTTCCCAGAATTCGGGTTTGCGCCAGGTGTAGGGCCGCGGGCCCGTGACGATGATCTCCAGCGACATGGACTTGCCGGGGCAGAGCTCGAGGAAGCGCTGCAGCAGCCCCTCGATGCCGATGTTGCCCTCGCCCATGCGCGTCCAGCTAACCTGGGTGCCGTTGTCGTCGTTCCAGAGGTAGCTGTCGCGGATGTGGCTGGTGAGGATGTAGGGCGCGAGGGTTTCGAGGGTGAAGTTGGGATCCTCCAGCACCCAGCAGGGGTTGCCGGAGTCGAAGCAGGCGCCGACCACATCCTTGCCTGCGCCTTCGATGAGCATGCGGAGCTCGCGGGCCTGCATGTCGCCGGCGTGGTTCTCGATGGCGATCTTCAGGTTGAGATCCTGCGCCTGCGAGCGGACGTTGCGCAGCACCTTGACGCTGTCCTCGATGCGGGCTTCGATGCCGCCGGGGGTTTTGCGGTCGGCAAACGTCCCCTGAAACGCGCGCACCAGCTTGGAATTGGTCAGCTTGGCGGCGCGCATCAGGCGGATGAGCTGTTCCTCGGCCGTGCCCTGTTTGGGATCGAAGGCGGTGGAGGTGGGACACATGGAGCGCATGCCGATCTCCACCTCGATGCCGAGTTTGGCCGCGTGTTCGCCCACTTTGCGCACGTGGTCGTCTTCCAGGGAGCCGAGGAAGCGGATCTCGGAAAAGTGCACGGTGCGCGCCCCGAATTTGGAGCAGTAGTCGAGATACTCGAAGGCGGACCAGTTCTGCGACCGCAGGCTGAACAGGTCCACTCCGAGTTTGGCTCCAGCAGGCGCGGCGGCCAGGGCGGCCGGCGCGGCAAGGGTCGTGGCGAGGAATTCGCGGCGCTGCATTTGGCTATTATCCGGCAAGTTCGCGATAAGTGAAGAGCCGAACGTTGTGCTTCGCGAGAAGATCCTTGGCTTCCTGGCTGGTCCAGAAGCGGAAATCTTCCCAGCGGTATTCCCAGGCGCCCGTGACAGCTCGGATTTCGGCATCGTCCTTGGCCAGGTGGATGATGAGCTTGGTGACGCCGGGCTTCAGTTCCGCGATGAGCTTGCGGTAGCTGGCGGTGCGTTCTTCCCAGCCTTTGCCGGGCACACCGGTCACCAGGCGGTCGAGCATCTTGTAGCCCGCGGCCGCCTTCTTGTTCAGCATGTCGACGGTGATGGGGTACTCCTTCATCTCCTTCTCGGCTTCGGGCGTGGGGCGCGGGAGCATGCAGGGGACGTTGAACTCCTTCGCGACCTTGGTATAGACCTCGAAGAAGTCGGGCCGCGCGAAGAGCGTGCCCATGTGCGTGTCGACGTGGGTGAACTGGATGCCGTATTCCTTCGCGCGGATGACCTGGGCGCGGAGTTCGGTTTCCACTTCGGCCGGCGTGGCGTGGGTGGCAGCGTTGCGGACGTCGCGCCAGATGTAGCCTTCGGGGTCGATGAGGCCCTTCACCTGATCGATGGGGGCGACGGGCCGCCAGCGGTAGTACTTCCACTCACTGGTGAGCGTGAGGTGGAGGCCGAGGTCCATTTTGGGGTTGGCCTTGGCCCAGGCGGCAAACTCCGACACCCACGGGCAGGGCATCATGATGCTGGCCGAACTGACGGAGCCCTTGGTGAGGGCTTCCACGGTGGCCATGTTCACGGAGTGGCACATTCCGGCATCGTCGGCGTGTACGATGAGGCGCTTTTCACCGGTCTGTGCGGAGAGCGAGGGAAGGGCGGATGACGCGGCCGAGGCGGCAGCCAGGGAGAGAAAACTTCTGCGTTGCATCAACACGATTATCGTGCAAGTCAGAACTAAATGTGGACGCCCGGCGGAGAGCCGTTACGCGGTCCAGGCGTCGGGGTTCAGCAGATTCGCGGGGCGCTCGCCTTTCAGGGCGGCGGCGGCGTTTTCGGCGGCCATCATCGACATGCGGCGGCGCGTGGCGACGCTGGCGCTGGCGATGTGCGGCGCGAGGACGACGTTCTGCAGCGACAGGAGTTTTGCTTCCACCTGCGGCTCGCGTTCGAAGACATCCAGGCCGGCGGCCCAGATGAGGCGCTTCTCGAGGGCATCGGCCAGGGCCACTTCGTCGACAACAGGGCCGCGCGCGGTGTTGATGAGGATGGCGGTCGGCTTCATGCGGGCCAGTTCGGCGGCTCCGATGAAGTGGCGGGTCTCGGGCGTGAGCGGGACGTGGAGGCTGACGAAATCGGAGTCGCGCAGCAGTTCGTCCTTGGAGACGAAGCGGGCGTCGAGCTCGTGCTCGAGGGCGGCCGGGGCGGGTTGTGCGTCGTTATAGAGGATGCGCATGCCGAAGCCCTTGGCCCGGCGGGCGACGGCGGCCCCGATGCGGCCCAGGCCGAACAGACCCAGGGTCGCGCCATGGATATCCTGGCCGGCCAGCAGGTCGATGAGCCAGGTCTTCCATTCTCCGGAATGGACAAAGGCATGGCCTTCGGGGATGCGGCGGGCGGTGGCCATCAGCAGGGTGAACGCGAAGTCGGCCGTGGTCTCGGTGAGGACTCCGGGGGTGTTGGTGACCAGGATGCCGCGCTCCGTGGCCGCCGGGACGTCGATGTTGTCGAAGCCGACGGCGACATTGGCGATCACCTTAATACCCTCGAGCTGAGACAGTATTTCGGCGTTCAGTTTGTCGGTGAGCTGGCTGACGATCGCATCGCAGCCTTTGGCGCGTTCGATCAACGCCTCGGTCGTCAGACCGGCGTCGGTGCCTTCGTAGTCCACCTCGAAGTCCTTGCGCAGGAACTCGACGGCTTCGGGGTAGACGCGTTTGCTGACTAGAATCTTCGACATGGCAGAGTCAGCCGCGATTGTCGCACGAGCGGCGAGGGGCTTACAATTGAGGATCTTCCATGAATCGTTGGTCACTGTAAAGAAAAGAAGGACAGGAGAATACACATGGCGAAACTGGGCTTCCTCGGTCTGGGCATCATGGGCGGTCCGATGGCCGGCCATCTTCTGAAAGCCGGGCACGAGGTGGCGTTGTGGTCCCACACGGCGTCCAAGGCGACGGCGCTGGCGGGACTGGGCCAGGCTCTGGTGTGCGAGATGCCAAAGCAGGTGGCCGAGAATGCCGACATCATCTTCCTGTGCGTGGGCGACACCGACATGTCGGCGAAGGTGACCTTGGGGGAGAACGGGCTGATTGAGGGGCTCCGGCCTGGTGCCGTGATCGCCGACTGCAGCACTGTCGCCCCCAGCTATGCCCGCCGTGCGGCCGCGACACTCGCCGAAAAGGGCGCCGAGTTCCTGGATGCTCCGGTAACCGGTAGCAAGCCGGGTGCCGAGGGCGCGACCCTGACCTTTATGGTGGGCGGCAACGAGGCGGTCTATGAAAAAGTGAAGCCCTTCATGGAATTGATGGGCAAGCGGTTCTACTACTGCGGAGGAACCGGGCTGGGGCTGCACGCCAAACTGACGCAGAACCTCATTCTTTCGAATCTGTTACAGGCGTTCAACGAGGGCATGGTGCTGGCCACCAAGGCGGGGGTGGATCCGGAACTGATGCTGGATATCCTGGACAATTCGGCGGCCAAGAGCGGATTGGTGTCGTTCAAGGCTCCGTATGTCTTCCGGCGCGACTTTAGTACCAATTTTTCAGTGAGATGGATGCACAAGGACATCGGCCTGATGCTGGAAACGGGCAACGAGATGGATGTGCCGCTGCCTTTGACCGCTCTGACGCAGCAGTTGTTCCGGGCGGCGATTGCTGAAGGGGTCGGAGAAGACGATATCTGTAGCACTATCAAGGTGTTAGAGCGCTTGGCAGGGGTCGAAGTAAAAAAATCCTCCCAAAAATAGTAGAAAGTTCTTGCAATCCGGGAAACGGTATACTAAGATTGGAATCAAGCCAGGGAGGCAACTCCCACCAAAGCGAGACTAACCTCAAAAGACCCCTGAAGCATTCAACCTCCCTGGCGCCCTCTGGGTCTTGCTTCCCTCCTCCAAAAAAATCCACCCGATCCTGAAGACGATCTGAACGTGCGTCGCCGTCCACCGGCTCCTTCCTCTCCCACCCCTTTTTCCTGCTGAGAATTCTCTCCCATTAGCGCTTCGCCTGCTGCGGTTTGCCATGACCGGAATTCTGACGGTTTCGGTCCGATTGGCGGACGGGGGTAGCGGATTCCAATTTTGGTGGCCGTTGGGTGAGGAGTGCGGGTCGCAGACCCAGCTTATGAGAAACTGGAGGGCTCATCGGACTGAGACAGAAGGGCTTGCCGGACGATGGCCGAGGTGCAAGGGAGTCGGGACGCACTCTTTCAAAATTCATAGTCTCGTATAATCAATGACTTACAGAATCCACACCGGCAGGTTTAATTTTTTCTACAGAAATTTGTAGAAAACTCTTGCAATCCGGGAAACAGTATTCTAAGATTGGAATCAAGCCAGGGAGGCAACTCCCACCAAAGCGAGACTAACCTCAAAAGACCCCTGAAGCATTCACCTCCCTGGCGCCCTCTGGGTCTTTCATTTCCTCCTCCAAAGCAGCAATCCACCGTAAAGAAATGTGCGCAACCAAATCAGTAGCAGCGCGCAGTGATAGAATTACGGGCGTTCGCTCATGCAACGAGTAACCCTCCTCGGATCTACCGGCAGCATCGGCCAAAGCACGTTGGACGTGGTTCGTCAGAACCGGCACCGCTTTGCGATCCACGCCCTGGTAGCGGGCCGTAACCTGAGCAGGTTGGCCCAACAGATACAAGAGTTTGAGCCCGCTGTAGCAGTGGTAGCCAGGGAAGAAGACGTCCCCGTGCTGGCCGCGCTCTTAAAGGAAGCGGGCGTGCGCGTACCCGACCTGCGCGCCGGGCTGGCAGCCTATACGGAAGTCACGACAGCGCCCGAGACCGATTTCGTCATGTCCGCGATCGTGGGGGTGGCCGGGATGGAAGCCACTTACGAAGCGATCCGCCTGGGCAAGCGTATCGGGCTGGCGAACAAGGAAACCCTGGTGGCGGGCGGCAGCCTGGTGATGGCCGCCGTGAAACAGTTTGAAACCGAACTGATTCCGGTGGACAGTGAGCACAACGGGGCTCACCAGTGTCTGCGGGCCGGCCGCCGGGAAGACGCCACGAAGCTGATTCTGACCGCATCCGGCGGTCCTTTTAGGAAAACTCCTAAGGAAGAGTTGCTTCTGGTAAAACCAGAACAGGCTTTGAACCATCCAACATGGCAGATGGGTCCACGGATCACCGTCGATTCGGCGACCCTGATGAACAAGGGCTTCGAAGTGATCGAGGCCTGCTGGCTCTTTGACTTCCCGACCAAGCAGGTGGAGGTAGTAGTACATCCACAGTCCACGGTTCATGCCATGGTGGAATACAATGATGGCAGCGTGATCGCGCAAGTTTGTGCGACCGACATGAGAATGCCCATCCAGTACGCCCTGACATATCCTGAGCGGGCGAACGCTCCGGTGCCGCGTTTGGATTGGGCCCAGGCCAGGACTTGGGAGTTCCACGCTCCGGACCTGGACAAGTTTCCCCTGTTGCGATTGGCATATGAGGCGCAAGATACAGGTGGAACCGCTACTTGTACGCTGAATGCAGCCGATGAAGTAGCGGTAGAGGCCTTTCTGCGGAATGAGATCTCGTTTCCCGGGATCGCGGAAGTGGTCGAAGAGACATTGAACAGGGTGCCCAGCCAGCCGTCCCAATCCATTGGGCAGGTGCTGGAAGTGGATCGGGAATCTCGAACGGTGGCGCGTCAGGTGACGCGCGAACGGTTGGGTGCGCGGGTGATGGCTAGCCCCGCAAAGTACTAGAAAAGGAATGGGGAATGGTTTTCTACCAATTCTTCGAGAATGTGTGGTGGCTGCTGGTCCTGATCGGGGTGATGATCATCATCCACGAACTGGGCCACTATTGGGCAGCCCGATATTTTGACATCCGGGTGGACACGTTCAGCATCGGATTTGGCCCGAGGCTGTTCGGCTTTCAGAAGGGCGAAACCGACTTCCGCGTAGCGTGGATCCCGTTCGGCGGGTACGTGCGGATGGCCGGTGAGCAACCTTCCGATGAGATTGACCCGCGTGGATTTCTGGCCAAGCCGCGGTGGCAGAGACTGATTGTCGTCTTTGCGGGCCCGGCCATGAACGTCGTGCTGGCGGTTGGGCTGCTGGCCGGCCTGTACATGGTCCGTTACCCGAAACTGGCGAGCGCCCAAGGGCCGGCCAGCATCGGTTACGTGAAACCGGATTCACCCGCCGCGAAAGCGGGCCTGCGTGAAGGCGACATCATCGTCCAGATTGAAAGCAAAGCCAATCCAACCTGGGAAGACGTATTGCTGAAGGAAGTGGTCAGCGCCAGCAAGGAACTGCCGCTGGTGATCGACCGCAAGGGCGAGCGTATTCCGTTATCGGTCACACCCGAGATGGACCCCAAGGCGGGTGTCGGCCTGGCCGGTTGGGCGGAGCAGACGGATATCGAAGTCGGCGGCCTGGTGCCCGGCATGGATGCGGAGAAGAAGGGCCTGCAGAAGGGCGACGTGCTCATCAGCATCAACGGCCAGCCCATTCGCACCATCTACCGGATCCACGAAGTATTGAAGGAATCCGACGGCCGCGCGGTGGATATTGCCTACCGGCGCAGTCAGGACGTCAAGACGGTCAGCATTCTGCCGCACTTTAGCGATCAGATGGGCGGCGGCGGCCGCTGGCTGATCGGGGTGGAATTGGCGCCGCGCGTGATTTACTCAAAGTTGTCGCCGGCAGCGGCCATCAATGAGTCGGTGAAGCAGAACCTGAAGGGCGCTACGCTCATCTATCAGTTCCTGCACGCGATTCTGGAGCGCCGTTCGTCGCCGAAGTCGTTGGAAGGGCCAATCAGCATTGCCCGGCTTTCTGGCGAAGCGGCTCGGGAAGGCCCGATGTCGTTCATCAACCTGATGGCGACGGTCAGCCTGAATCTGGCTATTTTCAACCTGTTGCCGATCCCGATTCTGGACGGCGGCGTCATCCTGCTGCTACTCATCGAGATGCTGATGCGGCGGGACCTGAGCCTGGCACTGAAGGAGACGGTCTTCAAGCTTGGCTTCGTCTTCCTGATGATGGTGGTGGTTTTCGTGCTCTACAACGACATCACGAAACTGCTGCCCGGCTGACGCTGGCTTCCAATCGAATCAAAACAAAGGGCATGCTTCGGCGTGCCCTTTTAGCTTTTTAGCGGCCGGTCCACTTGGGCGGGCGTTTCTGCAGGAATGCGGAGATGCCTTCCTGGGCGTCGCCGGCCAGTGCGTTCTCCGTCATGACCCCCGAGGCGTACTCGTAGGCGTGGTGCTGGTCGAGGTCAATCTGGCGGTAGAAGGCATTTTTGCCGAGACCGACCGTGTAGCTGCTGGCGGCGGCGATCTGTACCGCCAGTTCCTGGGTGGCTTCGTTCAGTTGCGCAGCCGGTACGACACGATTGACCAGGCCCCACTCCGCCGCCTCGTTCGCGGAGACCAGGCGTCCGGTGAGCAGCATTTCCAACGCGCGTTTGCGGCCGATGGCCCGGGTCAGGGGAACCATGGGTGTCGTGCAGAACAGGCCAATCTTCACTCCGGGGGTGGCAAAGGCAGCCAGATCGCTGGCCACGGCGAGATCGCAGGCGGCGACCAGTTGGCAGCCGGCGGCGGTTGCGAGCCCCTGCACCTGGGCGATTACGGGTTGGGGCAGGCGCTGGAGAGTCTCCATCATGGCGGAGCAGGTCTCGAAGATCTCGCGATACTCGGCCTCAGAGCGGCCGGTCATCTCGGAGAGGTCGTGGCCGGAAGAGAAGACCTTGCCCTCGGCCGCCAGGATGACGACCTGCACTTCCTTGGTCGCCGCGGTCGTTTCCAGGCACGCGATGAGCTCGCGCATCATCTGTAGGGAGAGCGCGTTGCGGCGCTCGGACCGAGCCAGCGTGATCGTCAGGACGGCTCCAACCTGTTGCGTGTGAATCATTTCCTGGTTCATGGATTTTCTGGTCCGATTTGGAAGCGCCAGCATCTAATGGCGCATGAAAGCGATTGCCACCGTCCTGGGAGGAGTACTCCTCGTTGCCATGAGCGCCTTTGCCGCCAACTCCATTTACGACTTTACGATGAACAACATTGACGGCAAGCCGACGCCGTTAAAGAACTATTCCGGAAAGGTCGTGCTGGTCGTGAATGTCGCCAGCAAGTGCGGCTTCACGCCGCAGTACACCGGCCTGGAGAATCTGTACCAGAAGTATCACAGCAAGGGCTTCGAGATCGTGGGTGTTCCGGCCAACAACTTTGGCGCGCAGGAGCCGGGCACGGACGAGGAGATCAAGACGTTCTGCTCGCGGAACTACAACGTAACCTTCCCCATCATGTCGAAGGTCAGCGTGAAGGGCGCGGATATAACGCCCTTGTATCAGTACCTTACAGCGGCCAAGGGTGGCGACGTGAAGTGGAACTTCACCAAGTTCCTGGTGGGCAAGGACGGCAAGGTGATTGAGCGCTTCGAGTCGAAGGTCGCTCCGGAATCGCCTGAGCTGACGGCCGCCGTGGAAAAGGCTTTGCAATAAGTTAGCCTGTTGAATCTGATAGCTTAGAGGGTTGGATCGCCCGCGAGGCGGCCCAACCCTTTTCTTTATGGCTCGCATTCTCGTCACCGGCGGCGCCGGCTACATTGGTTCGCACACCACACACCATCTCCTTTCCCTGGGCCATGACGTCCAGGTACTGGATGACCTGTCGAAGGGCTACGCCCACAACGTGCCGGAGGGCCGCCTGCACGTCGTGAATCTGCACGATACGGCCGCGCTGGACCGCGTCTTTTCCAAGGGCCATTTCGATGCGGTGATTCACTTTGCGGCCTTCATCGCGGTAGGCGAATCGGTGCGCGAGCCGGAAAAGTACTTCCGCAACAATACGGGCGGCTCGTTGTCGCTGCTGGATACGATGCGGCGGCACGGAGTGCGGCGTCTGGTGTTCAGTTCGACGGCGGCGGTCTATGGAAATCCAGAGCATGTGCCGATCGTCGAAGACCAGACTCTGAAGCCCGTGAATCCCTATGGGGAATCGAAGCTGATGACGGAAACGACGCTGCGCTGGCTGGATGAGTGCTCGTCGCTGCGCTATGTCGCGCTACGCTACTTCAACGCCTGCGGCGCGGAGAGCAAGTACGGAATCGGCGAGGAGCACGAACCGGAAACGCACCTGATCCCGCTGATCTTCCGGGCGATCCGGACGGGGAAGCCGATCACGGTGTTTGGCAACGACTACCCGACTCCGGATGGCACCTGTGTGCGTGACTATGTCCACGTGTCGGATCTGGCGGAAGCGCACAGGCTGGCCCTGGACAGTCTGCTTGCCGGTGGCCCCAGCGGCGTGTTTAACGCCGGGATGGGCCAGGGTTATTCGGTGATGGAAGTGATTCGCGCGGCGGAGACGGTGACGGGGCGGCAGGCATCCTTCACGTTGGGCGAGCGGCGCGAAGGCGACCCGGCCGAACTGGTGGCGGATTCCTCTAAATTGCAGAAAACATTTGGCTGGAAACCCAAGTACGACACCCTGGCGTCGATTGTGGAGAGCGCCTGGGCTTTTGATGCCCATAAACATGGCGCTGTCTGAAAGATTGCCTCTGTAACCTCGGGAGTCCGGGATTGCGCCTTTTCGTTTGTTGGCGCGTCGAGTCCAATGAAAGGCTGAGTGTGTCTGTATGCCCGCGATGACGAACCCCAACCCGGATCAGCTGCCGATGCCGAAGTATACGGGCGAACCGCCCAAGAAGCCGAATCCGCTCCCTAACATATTGGGAGGATTGGGCTTGCTGGCACTGGTGGGCGGTGGTGCGTATTACTGGAACGTGGTGCGTCCGGCGCGAGCGGCCCAGGCGGCGGTCGTCGCAGTGGCCAAGACGGTGCCTGTTCGCCGGACCAATATCGAAATGCGGTTGCGGGTGACCGGCCAGACTTCGGCCCGTGAGTTTGCTTTTATGGTTGCTCCGCGCATCCGGTTCCGCGGCGTGGACCCGAACATGGTGCTGTTGAAGCTGGCGACGTCGGGTTCGATGGTCAAAAAGGGCGATGTCGTGGCGGAGTTTGATCCGCAGGCCATGAAGGATCGCATGGACGACCAGATCGCCACGATCAAGGACTACGAGAACAACATCAAGAAGCGGCGCGTAGAGCAGGAACTCGACATGGAGAACCTGCAACAGTCCCTCCGCCAGGCCAAGGCGGCTGTGGATAAGGCCAAGCTCGACTTCCGTACAACTCAAATCCGCATGGATATCGACAGGGAGCTGCTGCAGCTTTCCGTCGACGAGGCGGAAGCGGCCTATAAGGAGCAGCAAACCGACGTTCCTCAGAAGGTGGCCTCCCAGAAATCGGACATGCGGATTCTGGAGATTACGAAGAAGATTGAAGACATCAACGCCGAGCGCCAACAGGGCGATCTGGACAAGATGGTGATCAAGGCCCCGATGGACGGGATGGTGGTGCTGCAGACCATGTTCCGGCCGGGCGGCGACCAGGTCACGCTCGCTGTTGGTGATCAGGTGCGGCCGGGCCAGCCGATCATGAAGATCATCGATGCCCGCACCATGCAGGTGGAAGGCCAGATCAACCAGTCAGAGAGCAGCACCTTCCGCATTGGCCAGCCAGCCGATGTCAGCCTCGACGCCTTCCCCGGATCTCACTACGATGCAAAGGTTTACGCGATTGGCGCCCTGGCGACCAGCGGCGGCCGGCAGCAGTTCTTTATTCGCAACGTGCCGGTGCGCGTGCAAATGGTCAATCCGGACAAGAACGTGATTCCGGACCTTTCGGCCTCCGCCGATGTACTGCTGGGCAAGGCCGACAACGTTCTCGCGGCTCCGGCGTCAGCAGTCGAGCAGAACGGCGACAAGAACTATGTGTATGTGAAGAATGGCAATACGTTCGAGAAGCGCGAGGTGCGCCTCGGCATGAACAACGGGACGCAGGTGGCCATTCTCGAAGGTGTCAAAGAGGGCGAAATCGTCCGGGTGAACTAAGGTTCGCCGGCGCCCAGGGTAACCGTGTGATGACCCGCCGGTAGCAGGCGGAACTCACCACTGGGCAATACAGCAATCGCGCGGGTCCGAGCCGTGTAAGTGACCGTCAAACGACTGTCATGGAGCACGGCTTTTTCCATTCCGCCATTGAAATCAAGCAGGAGCGGGCCGGGTTGCGTTCCTGGCGGACAAGGTTCGACTTGGCTGTGCCCGGCTGGCAGCAGCAGCCGGCCTGCCTGGTGGATCCGCCAGGGTTCACCGTTCACCAGAGCGCAACCGGTCCACGCGACAGCGACCACTTGGGGTGACTCGACGTCAAAGGCATCACCGGTGACGGAATGAGTGGCTGGAGAGGCGGCGGCGGCCAACAGCGGCCAATCCACCGGGAGGATGGAGTTCTCGAAGTATAGGGCAACCTGAGGGAAGGCCGTGGCTGCGCCATGAACCAGACGAAACAGTTCGGCCCCGGTCTGCTGCTTGGTTGGATAGACGTCCTGGTAGCGCTCGACCACATTGATGTCGATGGCGAGCGGTTGCCCGCCGGCTACGAGCGGGACGTAGCGGCGGGCGATCTCCTCGTAGCGTTCCGGCCCCAGGTGCCACACCGTGGCCGGATCTTCCACAAGGAACGTTGCATGGTGCGCGGCGGCTGCGGGCAGCAGGCGGGCAGCGTCCGCGCCGACTTTGTCGCGCATGGTGAGGTCGAAGCGATCGTCAACGTGGGTGAAGGCGAGATCGAGCCAGGGCTTCGACTGGCGGATGGACTCGATGCGGTTGAGCCAGTCGGCCTGGAGGCCGGCGACGAGGTCGGCGCGATAGTCCAGGAACTGGCGCATGGGACGAGCGTCACGGGCGTGGAAGCGCTTCGAGCGCGGGTCGTACAAGTCTTTGGGATCAAAGCCGTTCTTCTCGCGGAACGCGTCGCGCACCTGGGTGTTGAACGGCGTGAACCGGGCTGGATTCTGGTAGCCTTCCAAGGACTCGAAGTAGAGTTCTCCCAGGTTGACGCCGTCCCAATCGAAGCGTAGGAGCAGCGCTCGCAGGCCCTGGTCAATCGATGCGGCGCAGTCTGGATTGTTCAGATTCATCAACTTGCGCCAGTCGAGATGGGCGTCCTGGCCGGTGGCGGTCTGTTCGCGCCACTCCGGGTGATCGGCCCAGAAGCGGTCGCTGACGTGCGGGAGTTCCACCCAGGCGTAGGTGACGATGGCGTGGCGGTGGCAGGCCTCGATCAGGCGGCTGAGCCAGGCATCGCGCTCCGGATCGGGTTCCCAGTAGTG
The DNA here is from genome assembly GCF_015277775.1 of Paludibaculum fermentans. NCBI lineage: Bacteria > Pseudomonadati > Acidobacteriota > Terriglobia > Bryobacterales > Bryobacteraceae > Paludibaculum > Paludibaculum fermentans. Next base: position 6,175,802 of record NZ_CP063849.1, on the reverse strand, counting down.
CCAGGCGGCGATATGGAGGGCAGAGACCCCACCGGAGCGCCAGCGGGCGGCAAGGTAGTCAGGATCGGCGCGCAGGCGGTAAGAGGAGTCGAAGAAGGCCCACAGTCCGCGGCTCTCGGCGCGGGGCAGCAGGCCCAGCTCCGCCAATGCCTGGGGGATGTAAGGGAAGCGCTCGTAACCCTGCTCGCCGAGAGGAACAGCCGTCCAGAAGACGATTTGCGAACCGCGCCGGAAGCCAGCCGCCAGGGGTGCGCCGGTCCACCGTTCGCGGGTGAAAACGATCGCTTCCGCCGGCAACTCGTAGCGTGGCACGGTTTGCGCCTCTTTCCATACGATTTGGAGTTCGGGGCCGAAGCGATCGGTCACGCTGCGAACGTTGACGGTTGCGGATCCGGGCTGAAAGCCCTCCTTCGGCACAGCTCCTTCGAGGATCGTCACACGGGCGGAGTCGAGCCCCAGGGACTGGAACAGACGCGGCCAGGAGCCCCAGGCCGTCAATGTAAATAACAGACAACTAATGAGATAGCGCATACCACAGTCCAGTGCGGACATCCCAGTAGCCGGGATTCCGTGACCCCGCGGGCATTGTGTACTTGCCGTAAAGAATGTCGTAGCGGAGCACCATGCCGCGCGGCATGCCCGGCAGTTGGACCCTTATTCCGGGTCCAAACTCCGCAAAGTTGGCCCAGGAGGCTCCGAGACGATCGGCCGTGAAATTGAAGTTCCAATAGGCCATCAACTGGTGGCCGCGCTCGTCCTTGGGCAGGGTGTAGCCGAACTGCGTTTGGGAGTACAGGAACAAGTCGTCCTGTTGGCGATGGAGGTAGATGCCGTCGAGGGCGGTCTCGGTGAACCAGCCACCTTCCGGCGAGCCGAACAGGCGGCCCCAGCCCTTCGACCAGGAGAGCCCACCACGGTAGTCCGGGGTGGCCAGGCCGAGGTTCGGGCGACGGCCCAGATAGCTAACAGCCTCTCCGGCCTCAAACCAGCCGTAAGCGTGCGGGAAGAGCCGGGCTTTGAGTCCGACTGCGCCAATGAAGTTGGTCTCGGACAAGTAGGTATAGGCATTGAACTTCACGCCGCTGCGGGTGTCGCCCAGGAAACGAAGGGACACGTACGGGGTAAAGATGGAATGGCCGAGGCGGTACTCGGCGGTCGCCTGGCTGTAGAGGAAGGCGTCGTTCCAGCGTGAGGAGTAAAGAGGGACGAACCATGCGGAGACGTGAAGGCCCGGCCGTGTGGCGCGCAGGGCGGAATAGGCCTGCGCCGCCTTGGGCGCTACTTCGGCGTCGTCCGAGCGGCGGGCCAAGGCGAACCACTGCAGCGCCTCGGTGTCGCGGTGCAGCATGTTGTTGGTGACCCCGAGTTGGTAGAGAACCTCGGCGTCTTTCGGATTCTGTTGGTACGCCTGGGTCAGGTATTTCAAGGCGTCGTTCAGGTAGCTGTTTTCCAGGGAGCGGGCCCCCATCTCCTTGGCTTCGAAAACGGGGGAATCGTCCTGCTGGGGTGAGGACGGCGGCGTGGCCAGGGCGGTCTCCGTGGCGGTGGGCAGCGAGCCGCCCAGTTGTTCGCGGGCCGACTCAGCAACTCGCGGGGAGCCTGTGCGCCAGGCGGTGACCAGCGCGGACCGGGCCTTTGAGGCGTCGCCCTTTTCCTTCCAGACGCGGGCGAGGTCGAGCAGGAGATCGGTATTGCCGGGGCGGCGGCGCCAGGCCTCCTCGAAGTGTTCCGCGGCCAGGGCGGGTTCGTCACGCTTTTCGGCCAGGCGGGCCAGTTCCTCGTGGGCCGACCACTGGCCGGGCGCGCGGCGCAGCGCCTCCTGCCAGCGGGTGATGCCGGTGCGCAGGGGCTCGTCGATGTCTTCAAAGGCGCGGTCAGCTTTGGCGCGCACCTGAGGATCCACTGAGTCCTTCAGCCGCAGGAAGAGTAGGCGTGCCTGGCGGGGCTGGCCGGTTTCGAAGCTCAGAAACGCGCATTCCAGCGCCGTGGAGTCATCCAATGGGTCGAGGCGCAACGCGTCTTCAAACTGGCGGCGGGCGGCGAGGCGATCGCCAGTGCGGAGCAGGGCGTAAGCGAAGTCCTTGCGGATCCTGGCGTTGGCAGGATTGCAGGGTAGCGCCAGATGGAAGGCCGCGACCGCCGCATCGAGCCTGTTTTCGCGAAGCGCCGCATAGGCCGCGGTGGCCGGATCGGCCGGCCAGAGGGCGCACGAGGCGTCCGACAGTAGCAGGAACAACACGAGCATTTGAAAAAGTAGTGCGAGCGTAAGGTCTTCGCTCTCACGGAATATTCAGGGTCTAACATGGAGGTATATGACTCCCTTTCGGGGTGTGGATTACCTTCACATCGATTCCCTGTTGAACGATGAAGAGAAGCTGGTCCGGCAAACAGCGCGCCAGTTTACAGAGGACCGGGTGGTCCCGATCATCAAGGACTGTTACAACCAGGGCCGCTTTCCGGCCGAATTGATTCCGGAGATGGGCGAGCTCGGCTTCTTCGGGGCGAATCTCGAAGGCTACGGCTGTGCCGGCCTCTCGAACGTGGAATACGGACTGATCATGCAGGAACTGGAGCGGGGCGACTCGGGCCTGCGCAGTTTCGTCAGCGTGCAGGGCGCGCTGGTGATGTATCCGATCCACACCTACGGCAGCGAGGAGCAGCGTGAAAAGTACCTGCCGCTACTGGCCGAGGGCAAGCTGATCGGCTGCTTCGGATTGACCGAACCCGGCTTCGGATCGAACCCAGGCGGCATGACAACCACGGCGAAGCGGGATGGCGAGGATTGGATCCTGAACGGCGAGAAGACGTGGATCACGAACGGGACCGCGGCCGGCGTGGCTGTTGTGTGGGCGCGGACTCCGGAAGGGGTTCGAGGCTTCCTTGTCGAAAAGGGGACGCCCGGTTTCACGTCGAGCGACATTCACGGAAAGTTGTCGATGCGCGCGTCGGTCACGTCATCGCTGGCGTTCAACGATTGCCGGATTCCGGAGTCGCAGCGGCTGCCGAATGCGATCGGGTTGAAGACGGCATTGGGATGCCTGTCGCAGGCCAGGTACGGCATTGGCTGGGGCGTCCTGGGTGCGGCCATGGACTGCTTTGAGACGGCGCGGCAGTACACGCTGGTGCGCAAGCAGTTCGACGACAGGCCCATCGCCACCCACCAACTGGTGCAGGAGAAGCTGGCGTGGATGGTGACGGAGATTACCAAGGGTCAGCTGCTGGCGATGCAGTGCGGCCGGTTGAAGGACGGAAAGAAGCTCGACTTCGCGCACGTCTCGATGTTGAAGAGGAACAACGTGGCCATCGCCCTGGACTGCGCGCGCCTTTCGCGCGATCTGTTGGGCGGCAACGGGATTATCGACGATTATCCGATCATGAGGCACATGTGCAACCTCGAGACGGTGAAGACCTATGAGGGTACCGACCATATCCACGCGCTGGTGATCGGCGAGCGGGTGACCGGTCTACCGGCTTATCGTTAAGGAGAATATGAAGCGTAGAAGTTTTGTGACGGCGGCCCTGGCCGCGGTATGCACCGCGTGCGCGAAGAAGGGTGAAAACCGCTTCGATTACGGCGAGGCGAAAAAGAAGTACGAGCTGAAAGGTGTGGTTGTAAACCTCAAGCCGGAAGATCGCGTGGTGGTGGTGAAGCATGAGAAGATCGGGGATTGGATGGAAGCCATGACCATGGAATTCCCCGTGCCCTCGGCCGAGGAGTTCGGCAAGCTGAAACCGGGCGCCGCGATTCGCGCCACGGTCAACGTGAACGACATGTTCTTCTGGCTGACCGGCATTACGGTGGAGTAACCATGCGCACTTCGTTCGTGTTTCTGTTTGTGGCGGGTATGGGTTTGTTGGCGGCGCAGACGCAGAGAAATCCGGCCGCCCGTTGGGATCAGATCTATCTCAACCAGGACGCCAAGGTTCCCGTGAATCCGAGCACCCTGGTGCTGGAAACCACGGCGAACCTGAAGCCTGGCGCGGCGCTGGACGTGGGCATGGGCAACGGGCGGAACTCGATCTATCTGGCTCGCAAAGGCTGGAAAGTGACGGGTGTCGACATCTCTCCGGCGGCCGTGAAGCAAGCCAGCCAGGAAGCGGCGAAGCTGAAGGTGGAGTTCGACGCACGAGCCGGCGACATTGAGCGGATGGACTTGGGCCGCGACCGGTACGACCTGATCCTTTGCATGTACATCCACATGGTGCCCATCAAGAACGCGCGGAAGCTGATCGAGGCGCTGAAACCCGGCGGGTTGCTGATCGTGGAGGGGCATCATGCGGACGTGCAGTCGCTGGGCCTGCGGCCCGTGTCGGGCGGGCCTCCCGGCTACATGACGAATCAGCTGGTGCGGGCGTTCGAGCGGCTGCGGATCCTGCGGTATGAGGATCGGACGATGCAGGCCGAATGGTCGAACGGTCCCGAGGGCAAAGCCCCCATCGTGCGCCTGGTGGCGCGCAAAGAGTAGCTGCCGCTACCAGTCGCACTGCGCTTCGGCATAGGCAGCCGAGCCGTCGGAGAGCCAGCCATCGAGCTGGGCAACTTCCTTGAGCTGCTGGCCGCGCATGCGCGGGACCACGGCGTAGCCACAGGTGAGTTCCGGCAGCGCGGTCATGTCACCCCAGAGCTTCTCGAACTGAGTGACGGGAAAGATGTCTTCCTGGCCAGTGCCCCAGCGTTTCTTCACATCCTTCAACGTGATGTAGGTGGGCATGCGCGCGGCGAGATTGCGCACGGCGACAGCGGTCTTTTCATCATCGGCCAGATCTTCCACGGTGAGATGGAAGACACGCAGCAGGGCGTCCACACTGATCCACATGGTGTTGCTGTTGTAGTAGGAGAGCTCGAATTCGAGCTTCTCGTCGGGCAGCGCCAGGCCTTCGATGAGCCGGACACGACCGTCGACCCGCGCCAGGCCGCCGCCTCGATCCTCGACTTCCCGACCGATGACTTCGGCGGTGAGGGCGGCGCCGGAGTCGATGTGCAGGCCCAGCAGCCCCGGGTCCAGCGAGACACCCATGGTGTCGATGTTGTGCAGCATCAGGTAGCGCAGGTTGGGTTGGGCTTCCAGCAACCGGCGCAGGGTACCGTTGCGCAGCAGGTTTGGGATCTCATACCAGTGGCCGACGGGGTGAAGGCACTGCTGCGGAAGGTTGTCGGTATAGTCCGAGGCTTCGCCGAGTGAGGTGGCCCAGTTCATGAGGGCGGCGCGGCCGCTGTCGCGGACCTTCTGCTTCTGGTCGTCGAGCACCTGCTGCGGCATCTCCTGCCAGGCAAAGCGAAGGTCGCGAGCCGTCGGAATCAGGCGCAGTCCGACAATGCGGCCGGGCGATAGATGGAGGGGCCCCTCATAACCGAAGTTGCCCGCGGCCTGCAGGTACTGCTGCATCGGGGGGTGGGTGAGGTAACTGGTGGTGAAGACGTGGGGGATGGGGTGGCCGAAGCGGCGCGCGGTCTGGCGCGACTTGGCGAGATGGATCTCGACGAAGCTGCGATGGCGGCCGGCCATCAGGACGAAGGGGTTGAGTGCTTTGACGACGCCGGCGCCTTTGGTCCAGCGGCTGCCGGCGCCTCCGGCCAGGGAGATCACCGCCACGGAGCCTTCCGACAGCGCCTGGGCGCCGAGTTCCACCAGACGGGCGGGCAGCGGCAGGCGCGCGTCGATCACTTCCGCTGGGGCGACGTCCTGGATGCGGCTGCTGACGGGCAGGCGATTCTGGGCGAGGCCGATGCGGCCGCTGCGGAGGTCGGCGCGGATCTTCTCGTGTTGGACCCGATCGAAGCCGTAGTCTTCCAGCAACTGCTGGAGCGAAAGGGCTGAGCCGCTTTCCTTGTTCGTGTCGCGCGGCAGCAGGCGATCGAAGAGGGTCTGGACCATGCCGGTGAGTTCCGGCTTGTGACGGCAGGCTTCGCCGAAGGCCATCAGGTCGCCGCGCTGGGCCGGGCTGAGTTCGCGCGTCTGGCGGCGGACGAGTTCGGGGACACGCAGGGCGTAGTAGCCCGCGGGCAGGAGACTGTCTTCGCCGGTGAGGAGTTCGGCCCAGGTACCGCGTTCGTTGATGGTGAAGTCGTAGACGACGGGTTCCATCGCGAAAGGCACGGCACGGTCCATGGCGCGTTTAGCGGCGAGCATGATTTCGGCCATGCGCTGCTGGGCGCGGACCTTCACCTGCGGCGCGAACAGGAAGCCCATGCCGCCACCGGCCATGCCGCCGAGCATCCAGAAGCCCCAGAAATCGTCGCCGAACTCCTGGCGGGCGCCCTCAATGAGACGCAGCGTGTACTGGTTGGCTGCCCACGGAATGATGGTCTGAATGGGTCCGTCAAAGTTGCGCTGGGTGCAGGCGCCGACACCGCGGATGTCACCGCGGCGCAGGCAATCGATGATCTCGTCGAGGAGTTCGATGGCCTGCAGGCGGCCCTGCCATTCCTTCTCCCCGCGCAGCAGATACTTCTCGGTGACCATCTCGAGAATGGGTCCGACGTCCTGTGCCATGCCGCCATGGACGAGGACGAGGCTGTGTTGCAGCTTCTCGCGCGTTTCGGCGGAGATCTCTTCGAGCGGGAAGACGCGGTGGCGAGGCAGCAGGCAACCGCGGCTGATGCCGAATTCGACGTCGCCTTCGCGGGCCACGACGCCTTCGATGAGCTTCATGCCGGGCCAGACCCCGCCTGAGTCCTGCCAGCCGCCACCGCTGCCGCCCAGCCATTCACCGAGGATGGCCCGTGCGGCGACGAGCCGGCGGTCGCTTTCCTGGAGTCCTCCGATGAGGGAGTGGATCTGCCCGGTGGCGCGCATGCAGACGGAGATCAGGCTGGCCAGCAGGTTGGTGGAGACGGCGAGACGCGAGCCCTTGGGGATGTCGTTGACCTTGCTGGCAACTTCCAGACCACAGCCGGGCCGGCCGGTCAGGGCGGTGAGCAGTTCAGCCAGGGATTGACCGGAGCCTTCCATGCCGGGCGGCACGACTCCGGCGGCGATGATGGCGGCTTTCAGGAGACCGAGATAGTCGCGCCCGAAGTCGAAGACTTCGGCGAGAGAGGTGATGTCGGCGGTGGCGCCCAGGTCCACGCTGGCGAGCCGCAGGACCGGTTCGTCGATGACGCGGAGATAGGTTTCGACGGGGGGCTTTGGGGTGGAGTCGCCCTGGCCACGGACGGCCAGATCGATGGACGTATTCAGGACGCGGGCGCCCTCGGGGAAGTCCATGCCGAGAAAGAAGATGTCGCTCCAACCGCTGTGTGAGAGGTCCATGCGGACCGGGGTGGCTTCGCGCAGAACAGGGAAGACGCCGGTGGAGGGGTGGGCCTGGAGCAGCTCCGGCCGGAGGCGCAATGGGTAGTCGGCGGGGTGGCCGGTGCGGAACATCCACTGGTTGCCGCGCACGCTACGGACGCTGCGGCGGACCTGGTCGGCGAGATTCTGGAAGGCGAGGCTGCGATAAGTGGTGGCGAGGGCGCTGCTGACGGCCTGGTTAGGACCCTGCTGCTGCTGCGCGTCGAGGAAGCAGCGGATGGCTTCTTCAAAGCGGCGGTGCAGCAGGTGGGTATAGCCCTCGAAAGGGACACGGCCCTGGGGGGCCACGCCGGGCTTGCCGGCCAGGTACATGCGGTGAACCGAGGCGAGGAAGAACAGGGCGCGGACGCGGGTGTACAGGTTGTCGCTGTCGCGGCGGAGCGCTTCCAGCTCCTCGCATTCGGTGAGGAGGGTTGCCGCGGTGGCTGCGCGGCAGAAGGAATCGAGAGACCGGTTGCGTACTTCCTGGTCTGAGGAGAGGATGATGCGGGCCAGTTCACTCATTTCGCGGCCGTCTCCCGCAAGGCCATCAGTTCGACCAGTTGCGAGAGAATCTCGTCGCGGTCGCGGCCGCTCAGCCCCAACGCGAGCTGGGCGGTGAGCAAGCCGTAGCGGGCGCCCAGGTCGTAACGGCGATGGGTCATCTGCAGGGCGAGGTAGCGCTCGCGGCGTGCGAGTTCGGACAGGGCGGCGGAGAGGGTAACCGCTCCGGTTTTGGATTCGAGGAGGAGTTCCTCGAGGATGGCCATGACGCCAGGGGTCAGCACGTGCATGCCGAAGAAGCAGAGATAGTGTCCCGAGCGCAGGCCGGGCACGATGATCTTCTGTTCAGCTTCGGTGGGTGTGGGCTTCTCGAGGACCGTATCGACCTTGTAGAGACGGTCGCGCCCGGCGAGCCGCTGCCCGCCGACGGCTCCAAACTCTTTGAGGTGGCCCTCGCGGGTGGCCTGCACGGTGGACACTGAGCAGTTTTCGGCTTCGGCCACCTCGATGAGCTCGGCGGCGCAACTGGCCTCGCCGCGGCTGACGTACAGGTGATCGCTCACCAGGTGCAGGAAAGGTTCGCCGGCGGTGAACTGACGGGCACAGTGAATGGCATGGCCGTAGCCGCGAGGTTCTGTCTGTTCGACAAAGCGGACGCGGCCCGCATGGTCGCCGGTGACGGAGGCATAGTTGCCGGCGTCGCCGGGACAAACGACGACACAGATTTCTTCCACACGGGCGCGGACAATCTCTTCCAGCAGGATGCCGAGGACGCTACGCTCCTGGCCATCGCGATCGACAAGATTCTGTAATGGCAGACGACGCTGCGCCGGGGAGGCCGCGGTGACTACTGCTTTGCGTATCCGCATAGTTTCCTATGTACCATCGTAACGATGGCCGCTGCTAAGACGAATGCTGTACGTTTCCTGGAAGGATTGAACATTTCGTTCGAAGTGAGAGAGTACGAGGTGGATCCGGAGGACCTGTCCGCTGAGACCGTTGCCGCGAAGATAGGCTTTCCCCTGGAGCAGACCTTCAAGACCCTGGTGGCGCGCGGCGACAGGACAGGTGTGTGTCTGGCCGTGATCCCCGGCAACGCCGCACTGGACCTGAAGGCGTTGGCCAAGGCTATGGGGGACCGCAAGGCGGACACGGTCCCCTTGAAAGAAGTTCAGCCGTTGACCGGCTACATCCGAGGCGGCGTCACCGCGCTTGCCGGCAAGAAAGACTACCCGGTCTATCTCGACGAATTCGCGCAGCTCTACGATCGCATCTCGATCTCGGCAGGGCAGCGCGGCATGCAGATTCTGCTCGCGCCCGAGGATTACCGCCGCGCCGTCAATGCGATTTATGCGCCGATCGCCAAGGATAAGGAGTAGCCGGGTTACTTCTGTTTGGCTACGATGAGGTCTTTGATCTTGTCGTAGGTGGCCTGCGGCAGAATGCTCTTCTGGACCAGTTCATCCTTGCGCTTGTAGGGGCGGCCTTTGACGATCTTGCCGGAGTAGGCGTCGCCGATGCCGGGCAAGGCCTTGAGGGAGTCTACCGAGGCGGTGTTGATATCGAGCAGATCAGCAGCCTTGGCGGGCGCGGCAGCCGCGGACTTGACTGCTGTTTTGGCATCAGCAGCCTTCTTGGCTGCCCCTTGGCCGAACGCGAGCGACAAGGCTACTATCGCTACTGGGATCAGACGGAAGAGCTTCATAGCGGACAGTTATAGCATGCCTGTCAGTCCCCGGCAAAGGGTTTGCGCGGCGCGCGAAATGAGCAGCAGGCCGGGGTTGTCCTGGCTCTCGTCGATCTGTTTGAGCCCGTCGACGGTGATGGCGAGGGCGACGCGGCCCTTGGGTGTATAGACGATGCCGACATCGGAACGCAAAGCGTCCAGGGCACCGGACTTGCTGGCGACCGGCATGGCGCCCATGCGGCGGCCGATGCCGTCCTTGAACTGCTGGCGCTTCAGGATGTCGAGCATGGCCCGGCTGGAGGCGGCATTCACGACCTCGCCTTTCTCCAGCCGTTCCAGCAGGCTGACCATTTCAAACGGTGTGGACGACCCGATGCCGAAACGCTTGTTCTCTTCCAGCAGGCCGGCCTTGCTCCAACCGGAGGGCGCCTTGAGTTGATTGCCGTCGCCACGCACCTTGCGCATGCTGCGCGTCTGCTTGAGACCCATGGTGTCGAGGAAAGCGTTCACCGCGTCCGCGGTGATGAGATCGAGAATAAGGTTGGTGGCCGTGTTGTCGCTGACCACGATCATGACGTTCACGACGTCGCGCAGCGGCAGGTGCAAGCCGGCGGAGAATTCGTGGAGTACGCCGGAGCCCGAGACTTTGTCCGACTCACGCAGCAGCAGGGTACGGTCCCAGCGGAGTTGGCGCCTGGCAACCTTATGGAAGACGGCCGCCATGATGGGTAGTTTGATGGTGCTGGCGGTGCGGACGCGGGCATTCTCACGCAGGCCGAAAGATTGGCCGGTGTCGAGATTCTTGGCATAGAGGGAGATATCGGCGTCCACACCCAGCATGTCGCGGCGGATGGCGTCCAGCAGATCTTTTGAGGGGGCCAGCGCCATGGCGGGCAGGGATAGAAAATTCCGGCGTCTCATGTGATGATGGGTCCTCTGGTGAAAGGAGTGATTTTCACATCATGGATCTTCTGGAGAACATGCTGCAAGGCGGCGGCGGGGACGTCGTCCGGCAACTGGCCGGCCAATTCGGCCTGGACGAGAGTCAGGTGAGTTCGGCAGTGGGTGCGCTGCTACCCGCGCTGCAGGGCGGCGCGGCCCACGAAGAAGCAGCCGCGCAAGCCGCGGCGAGTACGGGGCTGGATAGCGGACTGCTGCAACAACTGGCGCCGCTGCTGAGCTCGTTCCTGGGCGGACAGCAGGGCGGCCAAGGCGGCGGACTGCTGGATACGGTGACGTCGATGCTGGACCGGGACAAGGACGGGTCGGCGCTGGATGACGTGCTGGGGATGGCCCAGAAGTTTATGCAGAAGGAATAGCGAAGGGCTCTCTAAAGAGAATGGCTCCGGCCGCCCGCGATGGGGCGGCCGGAGCCGTTGTTGTTTTGGGGCTAGCGCAGCTTGGAATAGTCAGTCGGGTCCATGAAGACCGAGTCGACTTTGGTGACGATCTTGCCGCCGACCTCGGAAGCGTCGCGAACCTTCTTCCACTCGGGATCGTTCCGGAAGGCATCCCAGGAGGCCTTGGCCGCGTCGCGGCTCTTGTGTTCCAGGATGTAAATGAGCGTGTTCTCATGCTCCGGGCCATCGGAGGGCACCCAGTAGCCGATGTTCTTCATGCCGTGTTTCTCAAAGATTTTCGTGGTGTGGTCACGGAACCGGGTGAGCAGGTTGGGCAGCTTGCCCGGCTCACAGTGATAGGTCCGCAATTCATAGACGTGGGTTTCGGCCGCGGATGCCGGAATGCCGCGCGCCATCCAGCCGGCGGTGGCGGCTAGCGCTGCAATAGCTAGGGTGAGGAGAGGAGTTTGGTATTTCATAGCTGGGCCTGATCAGTCCTGGGCGAAGGTATTGCACGCCGAGAGCTTCCCTGAATTGTATCCCCGCTGGAACCATTCCATGCGCTGGGCGGAGCTACCGTGGGTGAAGGACTCCGGTGAAACGTGACCGGTGGCCGCCTTCTGCAGACGGTCGTCCCCGACGGCAGCAGCCGCGCCGAGGCCGGATTCGACGTCGCCTTTCTCCAGGATGCCGCGTTCATTGGTGCTGTGTCCCCAGATGCCCGCGAAGCAATCGGCCTGCAGTTCCATCTTCACGGAGAGGGCATTGCGTTGGGATGGGTTGCGGCGCTGGGCGGAGCGCACCTGCGCTTCAATGCCGAGGAGATTCTGGATGTGGTGACCGATCTCGTGGGAGATGACGTAGGCCTCGGCGAACTCCCCGGGCGCGCCGAACTTTGTGCGGAGTTCGTCGTAGAAGCCGAGATCGATATAAACCTTCCCGTCGCCAGGGCAGTAGAAGGGACCCGTCGCGGATTCGGCCATGCCGCAGGCGGATTCCACGCTGTCGCGGAACAACACCAGCTTCGCCTTCTGATAAGTCTTGCCCTGGGCAGTGAGCATTTGTGCCCAGGTCTTCTGGTTGTCATCGAGAACGAATGAGACGAACTCGACGAGGGGCTGTTCGCTCTTCGTGCGGGCCGTATCCGGTGCGCGACGGCTAACGCCGGGCGAACCCCCACGGCTGAGACCCAGGAAGGGACTGATGAGATCGGTTTTGAAGACCAGGCTCAGGACGCCGAGCACGAGCATGCCGCCCAGACCTAGCTTGAAACCTCCGAAGCCACCACCCCCACCACCCCCGCCACTTCCGCCGTCGTCGCGGCGATCCTCGATGTCGTCACTTGAGCCGCCGGGTGTCCAACGCATACCCAGTTCCTCCTTGCCTATCCTCGATTCCCCAAGTCTGGCATTGAGGGAGGCTCAACGGCAATTGGCGGGCAGCAGCAGTTCGACAATCACAACGTCGCGCCAGGCGCCGTCGAGTTTACCGTGCTTCTCATACACGCCGACCTGGCGGAAGCCGAGAGAGGCCAACAGCCCCAGGCTCGCCTGATTGTCTGTGAAGACGCGGGAAACGAGCTTCCAGAGGCCGGACTTCTCGGCCGCGTCCTGCAGAGCCAGCATGGCTATGCGGCCGGCGCCCTTGCCGCGGCCGGACCGGGCAACGTAGACGGAGAACTCCGCGACGCCGGCGTAGCAGTCTCGAGGCCGGTAAGTGGACGTGGCGGCGAAGGCGATGATTCGGCCTTCAGCTTCCACGACGACGATCGGGTGGGCTCCATCGAACCAGCTTCGGATGTCTGCTTCGGAGCGGGGCCGGGTTTCAAAAGTGGCAGTGCGGTCTTCAATGCCTTCGTTATAGATGCTGGCGATAGCCGCGGAGTCGGAAGGTACCGCCGGGCGAGCTTTCATTTGGGCAGTGTAGCGCGGCGGCACACCACACCCGAGCGCGCGGGCGGTGGAAGATGGGGTTCAAGTGGGTGATGTGCGGGGCTGCCCGGCTGTACGCCCCAGCTCTGCCACAGCAGGGAACGACAGACCTTAAGCGCTGCGTCGGAACTCCGCCGGCGTCATCTCCAGGCGCTGCCGGAACACGCTGGTCATGTGCGACTGGCTGGAGAATCCGCACGACAGGGCGACATCGATGATCCGCGTGTCTTTCCGCTTGAGGGAGTCCTGCGCTCTCCTCAAGCGCAAATCCAGAACGTACTGGTGCGGCGTCAGGCCTGTAGCCGCCCTGAACATCCGGAGGAAATGGCCACGGCTATAGCCGGTCTCCTGGGCCAGGTTCGTTACGGTGAGATCCGCGTCAAGATTGGCTTCGATCTTCTCCAGGACCCGCTTCAGAATTCGTGGCGGCAGGGCCGAGACGCCCGCCGTCGAATGCAGTTCGCAGGTTGAATCGAGTTGCACGAAGCGCGTGACCAGAGCGTGTGTAAGGGAGGCGACATAGAGCTCGCCCAATGGTTGTTCCGTTTCCATTTCCGTGGTGAGCATGCCGAGGATTCTCTGGATTGGCTTGTCACGGATCCCGGCATGGAAGCGCGGCGTGGGGCGGACCTGGCCGCCCGACTCTTCCATCGCGGCACGTATCAATTCCATGTTCAGGACACAATGGATCAACATGGCGGGCGTGTGCAAGCGAAGGTCGGGCACCGGGCCGGAGGGCGTTATCATCAATGTTCCCGGGCGGGCCAGACAGGACTGAAAATGGCCGGATCCCCGGCGGTACTCAAAACGGCACGGAGACCCGGAGAAGAGAGTAATGACAGGCGCGTGGATCGAGGCACCAGCGCGCTCTCCAGGCATCGTCACGTGCCTTTCAAGAAGCAGCCCCGGCCAGGGCAGGTGGCGGCTGGAACTGACAACTTGAACTCGTCCTGGCGCGAAGGTTCGGAGAGCGGACGCCGGGGCCATGTCCGCAGCGTGTCCAGCCTGGTTCCAGCTTTGTCCATTCGAAGTCAAATTCGGGTCTAGTAGTTGAGCTTGCATCGCGATCTTCTCCGGTAAAGGGAACTTGTTGATCGGTTATCGTCTTGCCCTACTGCTGTTGGTGCGGGAACTCCTGGTGAGGGTCGACGGACACGGTCTCGCTCGGCCGTGGAGAGCCCTGTATCCGTGTTGAGATGTATCCCAGAGAGGCTCGGTGGGGCCCCAGCGTGAGAATCCGCGTGCAGCACCCAGGAACTCACGCCGACTTCTGCCTGAGGTTACCAAAGCGTCAGGGCAGTCGCTATTACACATTTCTATAGGCTGGAACTCACTCGACGTGGGGCCGGGACGCGCCCATTTCGAGCGTTTTCCGTCTTCTGCCGCAACGCCCGGCGATCTCCCCGCAGGATCCAGGAAGAATCGCACTTTTCCGGAAGTTCGGTTTTGCCCCACCACGTAAGGTGATTGCAGACGGATCGTTCTTGAACACAGTTAGCAATGGAGAACAACACAATGACCGCAGTGACAACGCCGGCAAGCACCCGGTTTCCGGTGCACTACCGGACAGTTCAGGTGAACGGCCTGGACATCTTCTACCGTGAGGCGGGGCCGGAGTCGGCTCCGGTGATCCTGCTCCTGCACGGATTCCCAACCTCGTCGAATATGTTCCGCAACCTGATCCCGCGGCTCGCCGGACAGTTCCGGGTAGTGGCTCCGGACTACCCGGGGTTCGGCCAGAGCAGCATGCCAAACCACAAGGAGTACTCTTACACGTTCGAGAATCTGGCGAATGTCACGGACGGCTTTGTACACGCGCTGGGCCTTACCAGGTTTGCCATGTATGTCATGGATTACGGCGCTCCGGTTGGATATCGCCTGGCACTGCGGCATCCTGAGCGGGTACAGGCGCTGATTGTGCAGAACGGCAATGCGTACGAAGAGGGGTTGCTCGAATTCTGGGATCCGATCAAGAAATACTGGGGTGATCCGACGCCCGAGAACCGCGCCGGTCTGCACTTCCTCGTCGATCCCAAGTCGACCCGCTGGCAGTACGAAAACGGGGTGGCGGACACCAGCCTGCTGGACCCGACAACCTGGTTGGTGGATCAGGTGGGCTTGGACCGCCCGGGGAATCTGGATATCCAGATGGACCTGATGCTGTCCTACGGAACGAACGTGCCGCTCTATCCGGAGTTTCAAGCCTTCTTCCGGCAGTATCAGCCCCCGACACTGATTGTCTGGGGCAAGAACGACTACATCTTCCCGGCGGATGGAGCCCCTCCATATCAGCGCGATCTCAAGCATGTGGAGACCCACATGCTCGACACTGGTCACTTCGCCCTGGAGACGCACGGCGAGGAGATCGCGGCACGAATCGAGCTGTTCCTGGCGACTCGGACTCCGGCGCGCTAGCGGCGGCTACGACAGCCTGGTCCCGACATGGCACATCACTTCGGATCGCTTGTTTTCACCCCGCTTGTCAAAGCGCTGCAGGAAAGGTATGGCAGCCGGCGTCGGTATGCCCGGCTGGAGGCGGGGGCGCCCTCCTCTGATCGTCTGGGCCCTGACGAATCAGCCTTCATAGCCGAGCGGGACAGTTTCTACATGGCCACCGTAGGTGCGACTGGGTGGCCCTATGTCCAGCATCGCGGTGGCCCCAAGGGGTTTCTCAAGGTGATCGATGATCAGACGATTGCTTTCGCCGATTTCCGGGGCAATCTGCAGTTCGTCAGCACGGGCAACATTGGTACCGACAACCGGGTAGCCCTCATCCTGGTCGACTATCCAAGCCAGGGCAGGTTGAAGATACTGGGGCGGGCGGAGGTCTTCGAAGGTGAGCAACTGGTCAGTTGGATCAAGCGGCTCCGCGAACCTGGCTATCAGGCCGTGATCGAACGGGCTTACGTGATCAGGATTGAAGGATTCGATTGGAACTGCACGCAGCACATTACGCCTCGCTTTACTGCTGATCAGATCCAGGAAGCGCTGGAGCCCTTCGAACGGCGTCTCCAGGAACTGGAGCAGCAGAATAAAGCCCTGCGTGAGCAACTCAATCAGAAGCACGACGCATAGAACTCGATGGCCGATTGGGCGGGCGGCAGCAGCGAGCCGCCCATCAAAACAGTTCTTCGCCGGAAGTGTACGGCATCCTCATCGAATTGGTCGATGCGGGCCCCCCATTCCTGCGCAAGCACGGGGTTTCGCTTGTTCTTCCGGTGAAGACAAATTCCAACACCTGGCACTGAAGCCAACACTCGACGATAGAAGGAGACTCACGATGAGACACGCCGAATCATATGCGATTACGCGGCGCCGGATGCTTGCGGTGGCGGGCACCGCCATGGGCGCGGCTCTTACGGCCGGCAGCCCCTTGTTGGCGTTGGAGGACGGAATTGTCCCGACAATGGTCAACGCAGCCGCGAAGGCCAAGATTGTGGTTCAACCCCTGCGGCGAGGCATTACGGTGCTCGAGGGTTCAGGGGGGAACATCGCGGTCTTGACCGGCAAGGACGGCAAGCTATTGGTCGATGCCGGTTTTTCGGTGTCGCGGCCTGCCCTCACCGCCGCATTGCAGTCGGTGAGTCCTGACCCGATCAAGGACCTCGTGAATACGCATTGGCATACCGACCACACGGACGGCAACGACTGGCTTCACTCAGACGGCGCGGGCATCACCGCTCACGAAAACACGAGGAAACGGTTGGCCGTCGCCACACGCGTGGAGGGTTGGAACTACACCTTTCCCGCGGCGCCCAAGGGTGCGTTGCCAGAGACGGTATTCGCCACCACGCACAACCTGCGCCGCAACAACACTGGCATTGCCCTGAACTACTACGGGCCAGCCCATACCGACTGTGATATCTCTGTGAACTTCACCGACGCGGACGTCATTCACGTAGGGGACACCTGGTGGAACGGCGTGTATCCGTTCATCGACTACTCCACGGGAGGCAGTATTGACGGATCGATTCGCGCCGCTGCGGCCAACACGAAGACAGTCGCTGGAAAGACGATCGTGATCCCCGGGCATGGCGCGATTGGCGGGCACTCCGATCTCGTCGAGTTCCACGACATGCTGGCGACGATCCGGGAAAAAGTAGCCGTGCTGAAGAAGCGCGGCAAGTCCTTGGATGAGACCATCGGAGAGCGGCCCACGGCTGCCTTCGATGCCAAGTGGGGCAACTTTCTCATCACGCCCGCCATGTTCGTCGGGCTGGTCTACATGGGTGTCTAGCTGAATCCGTCAACGAGGGAATCCAAATGCCTACATTTACAACTCCGGATGGTACGTCGATCTATTACAAGGACTGGGGCCAGGGGCAACCGCTGGTCTTCAGCCACGGCTGGCCTTTGAGCGCGGATGCCTGGGAAGACCAGATGATCTTCCTGGCAGATCGCGGATATCGATGCATCGCTCACGATCGGCGAGGCCATGGGCGGTCCGGCCAGACGTGGGACGGCAACAATATGGACACCTACGCCGATGATCTTGCCGCGTTGGTGACGGCCCTCGATCTTCGCGACGCGGTGCACATCGGGCACTCCACAGGCGGCGGGGAAGTCGCCCGTTACATCGGCCGTCACGGGACCAGCCGTGTAGCCAAAGCCGTGCTGATCGGCGCGGTGCCGCCGCTGATGCTGAAGACGGCGTCGAATCCCGGGGGGCTGCCTCTGTCTGCTTTCGATGAGATCCGCGCGGGTGTCTTGTCGGACAGGTCGCAGTTCTTCCGGGAGCTGAGTATGCCGTTCTATGGGTTCAACCGGCCCGGGGCGCAGGTTTCACAGGGATTGAGGGATTCCTTCTGGCTCCAGGGCATGCTGGCGGGCCATAAGGCGGCGCTTGATTGCATCCGGGCATTCTCCGAGACCGATTTCACGGCGGACCTCAAACGGTTCGACGTTCCAACACTCGTTCTCCACGGCGATGACGACCAGATTGTGCCAATCGGCGCCTCCGCGTTGCTTTCTTCAAAAATCATCCGCAACGCTACCCTCAAGATTTACGAAGGAGCGCCGCATGGAATGTGTTCGACCTTGAAAGCGCGGGTGAACGACGAACTACTGGCCTTCCTAAGCCAGGGAGTGCCGGCTGCGTCGTGACCAACTGGAAGAGGCAACCCTGGACCGAGCCGGGCGGTGCTGCCTGGCGCGGTTCCGGGAGTAGCCAGGACTCTTAGCTTTGGGCCACCGGCCGTGTTTGGCACCGCAAGCCGCGGGTCGCCCCAATTAGGTAAATGGGGCGGCCCGGCCGGCGCGGCAACTCAGATCTGTGCCAGCCCACCGTCCACAAACAACTCAATTCCGTTGATGTAACTGCTATCCGGGGAGACCAGGAAAGTCACGGCCTTCGCAATCTCCTCTGGTGTGCCGGCGCGGCCGAGCGGAATACTGGCGAGTGAGCCTTGCACAAACTCGTCCACCTGCTGCTCATTCATCCCCAGGCTGGTGTTGTACCCGGGCGTCGGGACGACGCCGGGACTGATGGCATTCACTCGAATCCGGCGTTCCCGCAGATCCACCGCCCAGGTGCGTGCAAAGGAGCGGACCGCCGCCTTGGTGGCACTGTAGACGCTGAAAGCCGGGTTGCCCTTAACGGACACGATCGAGGCGTTCAATACAATCGAACTCCCGTCGCGTAGCAGCGGCAAGGCCTTCTGCACGGTGAACAACAAGCCTTTGACGTTCAGGTCAAACTGTTTGTCGAAGTGCTCTTCAGTGATCTGCCCCAGAGGGGCGAACCCACCCGTCCCGGCGTTCGCGAAGACGGCATCGAGCCAGCCTTGTTCTGTCTGAATGACGTGGAAGAGTCTGTCGAGATCTTCCATTCTGGACACGTCGCCCTGGATCGCGGTGATCTGTCCGCCGCCCTCGTCAACGGCCCGATCCAGCTCACTCTGGCGCCGGCCGGTGATATAGACATGCGCGCCCTCCGCGGCGAAGTCTTTTGCGGTGGCCAGTCCAATCCCACTGCTGCCGCCTGTGATCAAGGCGATCTTGCCTTCCAGCTTGCGTGCCATCTGATTCTCCTTTTGACTACTGTTGATCCACGATGGGCCTGGCCTGCTGCAGCACCACCTGCGATGCGCCGGGCTCGGCCGATCTCACTTCGAGCTGCAATGGGGCCGTGGCGTGTGAGCCGGCGACGACGCGCTTCAGGGGCCCAAGCGTTTGAGTGATCGCGACCCCGCCAATGCCCGCGGTGAAAGTGGCGAGGTCCTGCGGTTCGGTGCCACCCACCAGCACCAGGCGATATCTGCTGCCCGGGGTAAGCCCCGTGGCAGCAATTTGCAGACTATCGATAAGCCCCAATGAATTGATCGAGACGCTGGCATGGGCGGTGGAACCGCTACCTTCGGGGGCGGCCAACGTGAGATGCAACGCCTCTGCCGCATGTTCGAGCGGTTTCAGGTTGGCCGTACCGCGATCGGAGGAGGTTGCTTGTGGCACATAGACCAGGGCTTGCGGCAACTGGCCCACCGGTATCGTGGCGATGATCTCGTTCGAGCCGGTGTCGATCGCCTGGACGGCATCACCGTTCTCAAGCCCAACATAGACACGGCTGCCATCTCCAGACCCCCAAATGCCGTGAGGCAGGTCGCCGGTCTTGATCGTCGACACAAGCTGGGGTGTCGAACCCTGAACACGCCGGTAGACCAGCACCTGGTCCTTGCCCCCGACCGAGACGTAAGCAAAACGGCCATTCGGGTTGGAGAGGAAGGTGACGTGATTGGTGATCGGCCCGGTCTCGAGGACGGCGGTTGTGGCAAAGGGAGGCTTCGCGCTCACCACCTGGGTTTTGCCGGAGTCCTTTAAGGTCAGCCAAACCTCGTCCTGATCGACCGCCAGATTCGGTGAGAATGGACTCACTTGCGGGATGCGTGCAACGACGCGATAAGTCGAGACCTCGATCACA
This sequence comes from Paludibaculum fermentans, assembly GCF_015277775.1. NCBI lineage: Bacteria > Pseudomonadati > Acidobacteriota > Terriglobia > Bryobacterales > Bryobacteraceae > Paludibaculum > Paludibaculum fermentans. The sequence continues at coordinate 6,156,150 of NZ_CP063849.1, read as the reverse complement.
TCCAGCTCGGGTGTGAAACTGGACGGCACAAAGGCGTACCTGCCGTCCGGCCGGAAGAGCACCATGCCCGGGCCGTTGGCGGTCTCGATCCGGCGGATCTCCTTGCGGCGAATCGGATCGATGACGCTGACGTAGTTCTCGCCGCGGACGGCCGCCCAGAGTTCCTTGCCATCCGGCCGGAAGAAGGCCTCATGCGGTGAGCGGCCAAGGTAGATCTTCCCCTTCACCGTGTTTGTTTCGGTATCGATCAAGGTGACCGAATTCGATCCAATGGAGACCACGCTGAGGGTTTTGTGATCCGACGAAAAGCCAAGTCCATGAACGAGCAGCTCACCCCGATACAGAGGCAGCAATGCCGTGGGCACATCCTCTCCCAGGTGAATGGAACCTAGCAGCTTGTTGGTCGCGGGGTCGATGACGGAGACAGTGTTGGACGTCTGATCCGCCGTGTACACCCGATCACCGCCTTGAACCCCTGGCATGACTCCAGCGGCGAGAAGGATCATCAGGCAGCGCTTCATATTGCCTACTTCTCCCGCCTGGCCGCACGCTTGTCCAGCCAAAGCTGCATGGCCACGATTTCGGATTGTTGGTCAACCAGGATCTCCTGCGCCAGCCGGCGCATTACCGGGTCGGTGCCGTACTTGAGCTCCGACTTCGCCATATCGATCGCACCCTGGTGGTGCGGGATCATCATGGCCGCAAAATCGTGATCCACATCGCCAAGCATGGGGGCAGCGGTCATCCCGCGATCCATCACCTGCATGGTGGCGTGCATCTCCTTCCTGAAGCTGTCCTCGTGGGGAGCATTCTGCGCCGCTGCAGTCAGGACCAGCAGCCCGCCGATCACGGCAATCGTCTTCATTGCGTCACTCCTGGGTCGCTTGGTGGTAGCCCCATCGTATTTGGACCTGCCTTCTGTGGCTTTCATAATCGTGCGGAGGCTTTTTATCGCAACATTCCGCCAGCTTCGATTCTTTCTGCAAGTCCTACGGATCCTGGCACCGTACGCTCGGAGGCAGTGAGGCCACTTATGAAATCAGGATTTGCGGCCATGGCCGCGTTAGTTGGGAGCATGCTCCTGGCATCCGTGGCTGGGGACGATTCTCCAGGCGCCGCCGGAGCACCGTATCCGGACATGCCACGGATCGCACCGATCGGGAGCCGGATTGCCAGGTATATGGACGTTCCTGAATCGGCGAAGGGCCCGGCCGTTGATCCGGCGAAGGGCTACCGGCTCCAGGATCTTGGCGAGGGTTTGTTCGTCATCACGGACAACGCATACCAGTCGATGTTCCTGGTATACGAAACCGGCGTTGTCGTCGTCGACGCTCCACCCTCTTTCGCCGGCCACATTCGCCAGGCAATTGCGGAGATCACCCTCAAACCGGTGACTCACCTGATCTACAGTCATTCGCATCTCGACCACATTGGCGGAGCGAAGGGGCTTGGCGGCCATCCCGTCATCGTTGCGCACGAAGAGACACGCCGCCTGCTCGTCCGCGCGAACGACCCCAATCGCCCGGTGCCGGCCGTGACCTTCCGGGATCGCTTCACACTGAGGGCCGGCAGCCGGATTCTCGAACTCTCCTATCACGGGAATGCGCACGAGCCAGGCAACATCTTCATCTCCGTACCAGCGTCAAAGACGCTCATGGTAGTCGATGTGATCTGTCCTGGTTGGATGCCTTGGCGCAGGCTCTCCCTGGCCGAGGATATTCCCGGTTACTTCGCCCAGGTGGAAGAGATCAGACACCTCCCCTTCGACACCCTCGTGGCCGGACACGTAGCGCGCACGGGTACCAAGGCGGACGTGGAGTTGCAGAGCGAGTTTCTCAAGGACTTGAAGCTCGCGGCAGGCCAGGCTCTCAACACAACGAAACCGGGTGAGGGCATGGACCCAAGGGACATGGCCAATCCCTGGGCCCTCTTCGACAACTACACGGACCGGGTGATGGTCCAGTGTGTCAACACCCTCACCCCGAAGTGGTCAACGAGGCTGGCCGGATTCGACGCTTTCATCTGGGATCAGTGCTATGCAATGGAACAGAGCCTGCGGGGCGACTAGCCTGCCTGGACCGAATCCGGCCCCGGGATCCCGAGCACTCCTGCCATTCTCACCAGATCCGCGAATGATTCCGCCTGCATCTTCCTCATGATCTGTCCCCGGTGAACCTGCAAGGTCACCTCCGTGATACCAAGGTGGGCGGCTGCCTGCTTGTTCAGCATGCCCCCGATGATGAGCGGAAATACCTCCCTCTCCCTTGGCGTCAGACGGGAAAACCTCCGCTGTAGCTCCATCCTCGCCGCCGTGCTGCGCCGCCTTTCACGATCCAGATCAAAGGCCGCCCGAACTGCCGGCAGCAGCAATTGTGGGTTGACTGGCTTGGTGAGGAACTCCATCGCTCCGGCCTTGAACGCCTGGATGATTGAAGGAATGTCACCATAGCCGCTGATGAAGACAATCGGCGGCGCACCTTCGCTCCCCAGCTTGCGCTGCAACTCAAGGCCGTTCATGTCGGGCAGGCGCACATCGAGGATGAGACAGGCAGTTGTGTCATTTCTGACACAGCGCAGGAACTCCGCGGCCGAACTGAAAGGCACGTGAAGGATCCCATTTGAGGCAAAGAGTTCACCAAGGGCCTCACGAACACTCGGATCATCTTCTACCAGATAGGCCACATCAAAGCCCTGCTGCCGCTGGCAGGGGGCATCCTGAAACCGGGCGCCGGCGCTGGTTCTCGCCGAGGGATCACACTTCCACTGTGCGTTTTGCATAGATGTCATCTCTGGGCTGAATATGCGCGAGAGCGCTGTGGAATCCAATTCGCTGCAGGTCAATTCGCGGTCAATTCAGGCGAGGAGGTGGGAGCTGACAGATTCTAAAGGGCGAAGATTGCCTGGTGTACACTACGCTTATCCTCTCTCAGCAGTAACGATAGCCGGGACGATCGACGCTTGCGTGTGCCCTTAGGACTACATGACGCCTGATCAGCCAACTCGCCTGCGGCTGGGGTCGTACCATCTTGATCTCCGCACGGGTGAATTGAGCCTGCCGGAGAACGGCGAGAGGGGCCGCAGGACCCTGCTGCAGGAGCAACCCTTCCGGGTGCTGCGAATCCTGATTGAGCGGACCGGCGAGATCGCCACCCGCGACGAGATCAGGAAAACGCTCTGGCCAAACGATACGATCGTGGATTTTGACCACAGCATCAATGTGGCCATTGGGACACTTCGCCGCGCGTTCGGCGATTCCGCGGCGCAGCCCATGTACATCGAAACCGTCGCTCGGCGCGGTTACCGGTTGCTGGTTCAGCCTGAGCCACTCGCAGCCATCGACGAGCCCTCCCGGGAACCCGAGGTCTCGACGCCTGCGCTCACCACAGCCGCGGGCAGCCTGATCGGCAGGAAGGTTTCACACTTCAGGGTACTTGAGGTGATCGGCGGCGGCGGCATGGGGATGGTCTACAAGGCGGAAGACCTGAAACTCGGCCGCCAGGTGGCCCTGAAGTTCCTGCCGGAAGAGATGGCCACCGATACGGTCGCACTCAAGCGCTTTGAACGGGAAGCCCAGACGGCATCCTCTCTCAACCACGCCAACATTTGCACGATTTTCGAGATCGACGAGCACGAAGGACAGCCGATGCTCGTTATGGAGTTGCTGGAAGGCGCGACCCTCCGCGATTGCCTGGTCCCCTTCGAGTCCGGAGGGATGCCTGTGGAGCAACTGCTGCCAATTGCCAAGCAGACTTGCGACGGTCTGCAGGTTGCCCATTCCCAAGGGATCATCCATCGGGACATCAAACCTGCCAACATTTATCTCTCCACCGAAGGTGCGGTCAAGATCCTTGATTTTGGGTTGGCGAAGCTTGTGGAGGGGCAGGATCTGGGGGACGGGCAAGCGGCCCAATCTCCACTGGCGTCCAGAACCGCTGATCTCAGCCTCGTGGCCCCTGGTGGCGCGATGGGGACAGCAAGCTACATGTCGCCCGAGCAGATCAGGAAGGAGAAACTGGACGCCCGCACCGACCTGTTCTCCCTGGGACTGGTGCTGTATGAAATGGCAACCGGCCAGCGCGCATTCCCGGGAGACAATGCCACAGGGATCCACCATGCCCTGCTCAACAAGCAGCCCCCTCCCGTTCGCGAGCTGAATCCGGCGGTCCCTCCGGCGCTCGAGGCAATCATCGCCAAAGCGCTGCAGAAGGACCGGGACAACCGATACCCGACGGCGAAGGAGATGCGCAAGGCTCTGGACGACGTGCCAACTCCACGGCAACTGCGTCTCCGTCGCATCCGGCAATGGTTGGCCATCGCCGCGGTGGTGCTGCTCGCCTCGGCTGCCTCCTGGAGCTACTGGCGTTACCTGACCCGCTATCAGCTCACCGCCAACGACACCATTGTGATTGCCGATTTGTCCAACCACACCAGCGACCCGGTGCTGGATGATGCCCTCAATCTCGCCTTGCCGGTCGAATTGGCGCAAACGCCATTCCTCCAGGTACTGGCGCAGGACAAAGTGCGCGAGTCAATGAAGCAGTTGCAGCATCCACAGGATGGCAAGGTGACGACGGAGATTGCCCGGGAGGTCTGCCGGAAGACCAATAGCAAGGCGGTCGTCACCAGTTCCATCGCCGATGTGGGCAATCACTTTCGCATCCTGCTCAGTGGTATCAACTGCCAGAGCGGCAACACGTTTGCGGAATCCAGGCGGGACGTGGCTTTGCGTAAAGACATCGTGCACGCGCTGGGCCTGGCTGGCGTTGAGCTTCGTGGAAGAATGGGGGAACCCGCCAGCTCTCTGCGATCATACGATGTGCCGCTTGAGCAAGCGACGTCATCGTCTCCCGAAGCCCTGCAACTCCTGGCAAAAGGGTTCAGAAACCACTTTTCTCCGGACAAGGCGTCCGTTACGTCTTACTATGAGCGCGCCATCGACATAGACCCCGATTTCGCGTTGGCTTACGCCTCAGTCGGTATTATTTATCTGTCCCAAGGAAGAGTCGGGGAGGCGGTCGCGGCGGAGAAGAGGGCCTATGATCTTCGAGACCGGCTGACGGGACAGCTGAGATTCCTCGCGGTGACGCTGTATTACTCGGTCGGCCTGGGCGATCAGGAGAAGGCGTATCCCATTTATCGCCAATGGATCCAGACCTTTCCCCTGGATGGAGTCGCGCACAACAACTATGCTGGCGCTGCGCTGTCGCTGGGCAAGTATAACGAGTCGGCCGCCGCAGCGAGAGAGGCCATCCGGCTGATGCCATCGCTCGCCGGTGGAAACTACACGACGCTCATGATTGCAACCACGAAGGCGGATCGTTTGGACGAGGCGAAGATCATCTTCGCCGAGGCCCAGGCGCGGAATTTTGACGAATTCCCGTTGCATGCTTCGCGCCACCTGATCGCCTTCCTGCAACATGACGAGCCGGCGATGAAGGAGCAACTTGCCTGGGCAGAAACTCATGATGCCTGGCAACTATTTTCCCAAGCGGCGGATGCTCGTATATACTCCGGTCGTTTCGAAGATGCGGTTCAATGGATGGATAAAGCACGAAAAGCGGCGGTGAAGGCACGGTCAAAATCCGCCGTGGCCCTTTTCAACCTGGACACCGCCCTGTGGCAATCTGAAGTGGGTCGAACGGCAGATGCGAGGCTGTCGCTAATTGCAGCGATTCCGGTGGTGAACGGCCGGGACGACCGGTTGGGGCTGGCCCTGGCGCTGGCTCGCTCCGGTGAGCCGGCACAAGCAGCAACGTTGGTTGACGAGATCGATCGGGCGTCCCCATCCGATACCCTGGTTCAGAAATTCAGCCTGCCTACAATTCGCGCGGCGATCAGGCTTCATGAGGGCGACGCTCAAGGTGCGGTAGACATACTTCGCCCGGTTGAAGAATACGACCTGATCTTCAGCCGTTCCTTCGATTGGATCTATCCTGCTTACCTCCGCGGACTCGCCTATCTTCGATTGGGCCAAGGCGGTCCGGCCGCCGCTCAGTTTCGAAAGCTGCTCGACCACCCCGCCCTTGTCGGACAATCTGTGACTGGGGTATTGGCTCGTCTGCAACTTGGGCGTGCGCAGGTGTTGTTGGGCGACAAGCCGGCAGCCCGAAAATCGTACCAGGAGTTCCTGTCCCTTTGGAAGGATGCGGACCCTGGCATCCCTGTGTTGGATACAGCTAAAGCCGAATACGCTGTGCTGAGGTGAACGCAGGTTGTCATGCCTTGCGGAAAATACTATCAAGGGCCGCGAGTAGCGCGCGCCCGTCGAAGGGTTTTTTGAAGGAGAATCGGGCTCCCTGGAATTCGAATCGACTCTCTGGATCGTCCGGTTCCTCCGCCGTGATCAGAATCACCGGCAGTTCACTGTGGTCGGTTCGGGCCATCCGCAGGAGCTCCCAACCCGAGATCGCGGGCATCTCCACGTCGGTGATCAGGCAACTCACGCGCTGGAAGCCATCGGAGTCCAGGAATTCCCGGGCAGAAGAGTACAGCAGCACATTGTAACCGCCGGAAGCGAGCAGTTCTTCCAGCGACTGCCGCATGCTGTGGTCGTCGTCCACGACGCCGATAAGGAATTGGCTCAGGCCCATGGGGTCAACTGCTTTACAGGCAAGGGCTCATCGTACTCCACCGGGCTTCGGCTGCATATTATGGGTTTCTATAGTAGGTCCGCCCGGTGCTCACGCAGCGAGCCGGAAGGCCATTCTGACCAGATCCGCGAATGAGGCCGCGGACATCTTCCGCATAATCTGCCCACGGTGGACCTGCAGCGTCACTTCCGAAATGCCCAGCGCCGCAGCTGCCTGCTTGTTCAACATTCCATCGGCGATCAGTGGCAGGACTTCTTTTTCGCGTGGAGTGAGGAGAGCAAACCGCCGTTGCAGATCGGCTATTTCCGCAACCCGCTGCCTTTGCTGCAAGTCTCTGGTAAACGCTGTCCGGATTGCGCCCAGCAGCATTTCGTGGTCAGCCGGTTTTGTGAGGAACTCCACGGCGCCTGCCTTCATCGCCCGCACAGTGGAGGGGATGTCGCCATATCCACTGAGAAAGATGATCGGCGGCCCGATATCTTCCCCCAGTTGCCTCTGTAGATCCAGGCCGTTGATATCCGGCAGGTCGACATCGAGGATCAGGCACGCACAGGCGTCCGTCCGGCGGTAGCGCAGATACTCCGTCGCGGATCCAAATGAGACGTGTGGCATCCCCATTGCTGCGAAGACTTCGGAAAGTGCCTCGCGAATCCGATGGTCATCGTCAAGGACGTAGACCACCTCATCCGCCGCCTTCATGAGGGTTCGTCCCGATGGAGAGGGAGCGTAAAGCTGAAAGTCGTTCCCACTCCCTCATTGGAGGCCGCCCAGAGTCGCCCGCCGTGGCTTTCCACGATCGACCGGCAAATCGAAAGACCCATGCCCATCCCTCTTTCTTTTGTACTGACAAACGGTTCGAACACCGTTGAGGTGTCCGTAAGGCCGCAGCCGGTATCGCTGATCTGAATCAGCAGGCCGCTGTCGTCCAGCCGCGAGGTGATTGACAACACCTTCGGGCGATCACCGGAGCCCTCCATCGCCTCGATAGCATTGCGAATCAGGTTGAGCAGCGTCTGCTGCATCTGCACGCGATCGACTGCGACCCCGGGTAGATCATCCGCGAGGCTGGCGCGAGTGCTGATTCCGCTTTCGCGCAATTCGTCTGCCGTCAACTGGAGAACCGCCGAGATCACCTCGTTGATGTTGGAAGGAACCAGGTCCTGCGCCGATCGCTTGAAGAGTGCTCGAATCCGCTGGACCACCCCCGCCGCGGAGTTCACATCGCGGATCATTCTTCCGGCCGTCAGACGGGCTCGCTCGAGGTTGGGCGGCTCCGCCGACAACCAGGCCTGGCACGCATGCCCGTTGGCCACCGCGGCCGCCAATGGCTGATTGATCTCGTGCGCAATGGATGCCGACAGCTCAGCAACGGTTGCGATCTGCGTGGCGCGCGAAAGCTTCGCCTGCGTCTGCCTCAACTCTTCAGCCATTTTCCAGTTGTCGTCGATATCGATGTCCAGGCCGAACCAACTGAGGATCTCTCCGTTTTCGTTCCTCAACGGCGCTCCATTCACCTGAAACCATCGATAGGACCCGTCGGCGCTGCGAAGCCGTTGTTTGACGCTGTACGGAGCTCCAGACCGGATCGAAGCCCGCCACGCCTTGTTTGTTAACTCGAGGTCGTCCGGGTGAATCAGATCCTCCCATCGAAATCGGGTGAACTCGCCCAGGTTCCTTCCGGTGTACGTCACAACACGCGCATTCAGATAGTCAGGCTCGCCGGCCGGATCGGCGCGCCATACCAGCGCGGGGATCGTGTCGATAGTCAAACGCAGATGGGCCTCGCTCGCGCGAACCGCGTCCTCCGCCCGCTTCCGGTCCTCGATGTCGGTCAGAAGGATGTACCACCGGGCAATGTCGCCATCCGGGTGCCGCAGGGGAAGGCCGCGCACATGAAACCACTGGAAGACGCCGTCGAAACGCCGGATGCGATGAGTTACGTCATATGGCTCGCCTGTTTCCACCGAGTGCTGCCACCTGGCAATCACGCCAGGGAGATCTTGCTCATGGACAGCTCCGGTATAAGCCCAGTTCCTGAGCTCCTCCAGAGTCTTGCCGAAGTATTCGAGCACCTGCTGGTTAACACACTCAACCTCGCCGCGCGCCGTCATCGTGCAGACAAGCGCCGGGATCGAATCCACAATCTGACGGAAATTGCGCTCGCTCTCACCCAGCGCAGCTTCGGCGTGCTTCCGGTTCTCGATATCCGTGTTGGTGCCATACCACTTCACCACCCGCCCGGCTTCGTCCAGTTGCGGCTTGGCTTGAACCAGGAACCAGCGATACTGCCCGTCGAAGCGGCGTAGCCGCGCCTCAAGCTGACCCGGTTGCCCGGTCCCCTCCAGAGTCTTCCAGCAGGACAAGGCCTTGTCCAGATCGTCGGGATGGAAGGCCTTGGTCCATCCCCACCCCCACGCTTCCTCCTGCGAAAGGCCTGTGTACTCCAGCCAGCCGCGGTTGAAGAAGTCGGCCGATCCGTCCGGTTGGCAGGACCACGCCAGCGCGGGTATCAGATCGACCAGTTCGCTGACCGGGCTGTCCCCAGGCTGCGGCCGGTCCATGGGCTCTCGCGTTGGATCACCCAGCTCCAGAGTCGTCCCGATGATCTCGGTCACCTCGTCAGCCGAGCCCAGAACCGCCCAACCAAGGTGCCTGACCAACTGAGTCCTGCCGTTTTCCTGCCAAATTCTGCACTCACAACTGAACGCCGCTTTGTTCTCCACCGCCTGTTGCACTCCGGATACCCAGAGCGGCCAGTCCTCAGCGGGGAACAGCCCGGAGTACTCGCCGGCGCCGGGGGGCGCCTGGCTTATGTCGCGCCCATGGATTTTGTTCATCTGTGCTGACCAATAGGCCGGCTGCGCCTGCTGGACATCCCAAACCCAACTGCCGGTACGGTTCATTTGGACTCCTCTCCATCGCCCGTTCGTCCGTTCCGGGTCGCGGGCGTTCGACTGCCCTGGCCGGCCTGATCCACCCGATGGTACCCGCTCATCCTCATCTGCCCCTCCCTCGCTGATCCCACCAGGAACTGTTCCCAGGAATGCGCTGACCACTCCGCTAACAGCAATTTGCCTTCCACTGGGCACATCGCGTAACACGCAGAGAACAAAAGGTCATCCCGTCGCCTTCCAACGACGCTCAGGCGCAACAACGACGATCCGTCGTTGCTGAACCCGAAGGGCTCCTGTAAGCTTGACGAAATGGAACTGGAACTCCTCCAGTCTATTTCCCTTGCCGTGAGTCAGGTCCGGACGGTCGAAACGGTCCTGAAGATGATTGTGTCCGGCCTGGTCGATACGGCTGGGGTCGCCCTCGCAAGAATCTGGCTCATCGGCCCGGGCGACATCTGTCCAACGTGCCGGATGAGTTCAGAGTGCGCGGATCGGCACACCTGTCTTCACCTGGCGGCGAGTGCGGGCCGCTCCCGGATGGACGGCTCCGATTGGTCGTCGCTCGATGGTGCCTTCCGGCGCTTCCCGCTCCAGGTTCGGAAGATTGGCTGGATCGCCTCCTCCGGCCAATCCATGCTCATTGAGGATGCCGTCTCGGACACGCGATGGACTCTCCACCCCGGTTGGGTGCGGAATGAGAACATACACGGCTTCGCTGGCCATCCGCTGGTCTATGGCGGTGAGATCTTGGGCGTGCTCGGAGTCTTCGCCCGGGTGCACATCACGGAACAGCAGTTCAAATTGCTCAGGGTGTTCGCGGACCAGGCAGCCGTGTCCATCGCCAATGCGCGAGCGTTCGAGGAGATCCAGACCTTGCAGCTGCGCGCGGAGCGGGAGAACGATTACCTCAAGACAGAGGTGAAGGAAAATCTCGGTGGCTTCCGGGGCCAAAGCCCGGCCCTGCAGAGGCTGCTTTCTCAGATTGGCCAGGTGGCCCCGACGGATGCAAGCGTGCTGATTCTCGGTGAGTCGGGCACAGGCAAGGAACTGGTGGCGCGCGCGATCCATGACAACAGCCGCCGCGCGAACCGGGTGCTCGTCAAGGCGAACTGTGCCTCGATCCCCCGCGAGCTGTTCGAAAGCGAGTTTTTTGGCCACGTGAAAGGCGCGTTCACAGGCGCGATGCGCGATCGCCTTGGGCGCTTCGAACTGGCCGATGGCGGAACCCTGTTTCTCGACGAGATTGCAGAGATCCCCCTGGAACTCCAATCCAAGCTGCTGCGGGTATTGCAGGAGGGCGAGTTCGAACGCGTGGGGGAAGAGCGGACCCGGCCCGTGGACGTCCGCGTCATCGCCGCGACCAACCGGGATCTGCGTTCCGAAATGGCCGCGGGGCGCTTTCGAGCGGATCTCTATTTCCGCTTGAGCGTCTTCCCCATCCAAACGCCGCCGCTGCGCGACCGCCTCGAGGACGTCGTCATCCTGGCCGCCGATTTCCTGGAGAAAGCCTCCAAGCGGTTGAATCTCTCCATTCCTCGCTTGACCGCCGATAACATTCGAGACCTGTGCAACTACGATTGGCCAGGAAATGTGAGGGAGCTACAGAATGTTCTCGAACGCGCATTGATTGTGTCCGGTGGCAGGCAGCTGCGCTTCGATCTCAGGAACTCCGCTCCGCCGCCATCCCCGGCGGCCCAACCCGTTGGCCGGTTGCATACCCGGGGTCAGTTGCTGGAGTTGGAACGCAGCCAGATCGTGGAAGCCTTGGAACGGTGCAAGGGCAAAATCTACGGGTCGGACGGCGCCGCGGCACTCCTTGGGCTGCGTCCAACCACACTCTCCTCTAAGATCGCCGCGCTCAAGATTAGGCGGCCCCGCCCGTAAAGGCCGAGTGTCCCATCGAGTTACGGCTACCTATATAGATCTATAATAGACACCGCTCTTCATCGCTCCTACCATCTGGTAGAACGATGAACAACATATCCACCCAACAATCACCACCCGCTCACGTGACACCAGCCGGACGGCCGTGGCACAGCGACAGCGGATTGATCTCAATATATGCTCTCGCCGCCAGGCTGGACCGATTTGGAGTGGGCGCCCTCCGCTTTTCACTGGTTGTCGTGTTGTTCTGGATCGGAGGACTCAAGTTCGCGAATTACGAAGCGGATGGCATAGTGCCACTGGTTGCCAATAGTCCGTTGATGGAGTTCTTCTACCATCATTCGGCACCGGAATACCGGCAACACATGAACAGGGAGGGTGAGCTGAATGACGACAATCGCCGCTGGCACGAGACGAACGGCACCTATGAGTTTTCGCACGGTTTGGGCTGCGCCATCATCCTGATCGGCTGCCTGATCGCGCTCCACCCGTTCCGTCCTCAAGTGGCCGCGGCCGGGAGCCTGCTCCTCATCCTCATGTCACTCACGACACTGTCGTTTCTGGTCACCACGCCTGAGGCCTGGGTTCCAGCCCTTGGCGACACCGCGCACGGCTTCCCATTTCTCTCGGTTGGGGGCCGGTTGGTAGTCAAGGACATTATCATGCTCGGCGCCGCCATCGTGACGATGTCGGATTCCGCGAAGGCATACCTTCAATACGAATCCTGATCGGAACTGGTTGGCACGCTTTGACCGCGTGGCCGGAAATGAGCGCCACGACCCAATTTCGTTGCATCGCGAAGTAGAAGAACTTACGGGAACAGGAGACTTCAATGACGGATCTCAACACCTCTCGCTCCGGCAACACAGCGAACCATCATGGTTTGAATGCAATTCAGGACGGCCTGGTGCACGCGGAGGGTGGCGGCGACGCCCTGCTTCGGCTCGATGACGTCGTGTTTCTATTGCTCGATCATCAATCGGGCCTGTTTCAAGTGGTCAAGGATATCAGCGTTGCGGAACTTCGAGCCAATACCGCGATGCTCGCCAAACTGGCTGCGCTCATGAAGATCCCCGTCATCACGACGGCTTCGGTGCCTGACGGCCCCAATGGCCCACTCATGCCGGAGATTCACCAGTTCGCGCCCCACGCCGTATACGTGCCCCGCAAGGGCGAGGTCAATGCCTGGGACAACGAACTGTTCGTTCAGACAGTCCGCGAGACGGGCAGGCGGACGCTGGTCATTGCCGGTGTCTGGACCAGTGTCTGCGTCATGTTCCCCGCACTGGATGCGCTGGCAGCCGGATTCAACGTCTATGCCGTAGTCGATGCATCGGGAGACCCCAGCGAAATGGCCTCTCGCATCACACTCGCCCGCTTCTCCCAGGCAGGCGTTGTCCCCATCAGCGCCAACGCGGTTCTGTGCGAACTGCAGCGCACATGGAACCGGCCGGACGCGGCGGAGATCGCCCAGCTATACACGCTGGTTGCGCCGAACTATGCCGCGGTCCTGGAGAGCTACAACCGGGCTCAGGACGCTGCCCTGCACCCGGCAAGGCCGGTGCCCGAATTGACGCACAAGTAGGAACAAGTGACCGCCGTGTGCTGGAGCACCAAGAGCGAAAGCGGAAAGCTGAGCCCTGAATGCGCGGGGAAGTTGATCACTTCCTGCCCCTAACTCGCCCCAGAAGGAATGAAGGCGCGTGACAAAGCGCCCATGCGAAAAGGAGCGAGTCCATGAAACTCAGAAACACGATCTTGGCGCTGGCCTGCCTCACCTCGGCGGGCTTCGCGCAGGATGTCCGGTACAACTATGCCAACGGCACTGATTTCAGCCAGTACAAGACCTACAAATGGGGCCAGAGCCGGGCGGCGGAAAAGCTGGATACCATCACCGACCGCCAGCTGCGGGAGGCCGTTGACGCCGAGATGACGAAGAAGGGCTTTGTCCGGCAGGAAGAAGGACGCACCGACCTGCTGCTGGTCTACGAGCCTTCGACGCGCAACGAGAAGCAGATCACCTCATTCGACAGCGGCTGGGGCTATGGCCGTGGCTGGGGACGCCGTTGGTCCGGCTACGGTCCTGGCATCACGACCGCCGAGACTTCCACCATCCGGGTGGGCGAGTTTGCCCTCGACATCTACGACCGGGAGAAGCATGAACTGGTCTGGCGGGGTGTCGCGTCGAAGACCCTGGATCCCAACATGAAGCCGGAGAAGTGGCAGAAGACCATTCAGGCCGGTGCCGAGAAGCTGCTGAAGAACTTCCCGCCCCCGGTGAAGAAGCAGTCCTGACAGTTGCCTGGATCGGGAGCCGCCTCTCCGGCTCCCGATTACCTCTCCCCGTCTATTGCGGCCGCTGGTAGGGGGAGAGCGGAAGACGATCCCATTGTTGCCGCCCCCGCGCCCGTTCGAACCCGAACTGGTCGAGCTTCTTCATGAAGGCCTGGTCGAAGATCTTGTTGATGGTCACCTTCGCCGTCATGTCCTGCGGTACGGCGGTGCAGCGCACCTCCATGGACAGGCCGGGCACCCCTGAGTTGACCGCCTCAGAGAGCTCCCAGTAGCGCGTGAGCGTCTGGAGTTCCTTCAAGCCGAACAGCAGCCTCTCCCCCCGATCACGCACCGCGCCGACACCCCGATAGCCGCTCGTCTCCACACTGGGGTAGAGCGGCTTGTTGACGATCACCCACAGCCGGATCCGTACCGTCCCCCTCGTTCGACCAGCCCGTAGCCGTTCCGCCAGCCGTTGGAAATCGGAGAGGTCGAGCCCCAGCAGCGTATTGCTGGCGACGCCACCATCCACATGCGGATCGCCCTTGATCTCCACGGGAGCAAATGCGCCCGGAATCGCGGCGGACGCCAGCAGGATCTTCTGGAAGGAGCCCAGGCCGCCTGGCCCGCGCCCCAGTTCCTCCTCGATGTTCCAGATCGATCCCAGGCCGCTGCGGAGATTGGTTGTGCCCACCAGCAGGATGCGTCCTTCGTCAAAACCGCGCCGGGCACGAGCAGCCAGGGACTCGCCATAGAGCCGGTCGATCGAGTTCTCCAGGTTCCTGCGATCAAGCAGACCGCCATCCCGCTTCAGGAAGAAGAGGTACTCAAAGCTGGGCTTCATCGATGCGGCGTTCTCGGTGTACTCCCGGCTGATCTCAGCCAGGGACTGCTCGTCGCCGGCGAAGGCGAAGGGCGAGATCAGCGCACCAGTGCTGACACCGGTCACCATGTCGAACTTCGGCATCGGATCAGTGGCCCTGGATTGCCAGCCGCGCAGGAAGCCGGTGCCATAGGCTCCATACTCACCGCCGCCGGACAGCAGGAGGATGTCGAACGTGCGGTCGCCGCGAATATCGATCCGGCGAACGATCCGGTCTACGAGAGTACCGGTGGGCATCTGCGCCAGCGCGGCGTGACTGAAAGGAATCAGGGATAGAGCGAACAGGAGTCGATTGTTCATGGTTTTCCGAAGGTGAAATGGGGCGTTCAAAGACGAAGACGCGCCCATGCCTCGCACGAGCGCGTCTTCCTGTTGTGGACCACCGGATCTAGCGCCAGCGGCCCTCCACCCAGATGTGCATTCCATTCCGGCGCTCCCAGCGTCCGGGGACCCAGCCCGCCCGCCCGCGCGGCGGGACCGTCCAGTATCCGCTGGCCCAGACATAGCGCCGGCCATCCCAGAAGTAGTGGCCGGGGACCCAGACATGGCGCGGTCCGGGCCGCACAACAATCACCTCGCGAGGCGGCGGGGGCGGCGGGCCGAAGCGTGCACTGACGCTCACCTCGGCAGCGCCGGCAAGCATCGCAAATGCAAAGAACCCAACTGATAACAGGCGTTTCATCCGAATCCTCCTTACTATCCGTTTCACTTCTAATGGGGGGCGGCGGGCCGGAAAAGTGATCATCCACCTAAGCGGTGTGGCGGTTAGCGCGGCCCTCGCCGGCCTCCGCCGCCTCCTCCGCCTCTGGGAAAGCCGGGGCCGGCCATGCCCGCTCCGCGCTCCCGGCTCCTGCGCTCATCATCGATGCCGGGGCCTCGCGGTTCCACGCTGGGGCCGGGAAACTGGCGTTGCCGTTCGGGCTGCATGGAACGCGGGGCTGGGGCCGGCCGCTCGGGCGCCCAGTTTCCGCCATCCCGGCGCTGCCAGCCTCCGCCGGTATCGCGGTGCAGATCCCCGTTGCGGTCGACGTAGACGTTATTCGGCCGGCCGGGATCGGGCCGCATGGGCACAGGCCGGCCCGGATTTCCACCGGCCGGCGGACGGCCAGGCTGATAGGGCTGTGGGCGGATCCCGGGCTGGCCGGGACGGTTGTAGATGTTGCCACCGGGGCCGGCCCAGGGCCGAGGACCGGGGTAAGGTTGCGGACCAATCGGCCGGTAGGGAGGACGCCAATCCGGCGGGCGCGGCGGGCGGTAGCCGCCCGGACCAAACCATCCGCCGTTGTAGTGACGATAGGGGCCCGGATACGCCGGCCCCCAGCCGCCCCATCCGGAGCCCCAACGGGCGGAGAGGCCCATCCAGCCCGAGTTCCAGCTCATGCCGAAGCTCCAGCCGGCCCAGGGGTTGTAGCGCACGGCGAAACCCCAGGTCGCCGGGCGTGGATAATAGACGGTTCCATACCAGCCCGGGTAGTTCCAACCGGTCCCGTAGACGATCACCCCGCGGTAGGGCAGCGACCAGCGGTAGCCGGGCAGATACCCGACATACACGACATCGGGCGTCGAATCGTAGATGTAGACATACCGTGTGTTGTAGACCGGGCTGCTGGGCGGAATGCGGTCGATGGCCGTGGGGCGGACATCCGAGACCTGCCAGGGGCCGCCCGGCGTGGGCGCGGAGTACCAGACTCCTCCTTCGCAGGCGAAATACCGCCCATCGGCCTGGATGACCTGCGACGGCGTGTTCACCGCATACGCCATCGTGGTGCCCTGAATGGGCGAGAACCGGGGTTCCCCGTCGTAGGCGACATCGATTTTGACGTTGCTCCGGGAGACTTCCGCGGTCTGCGGGATCACATTGTCCATCAGCGCATCCTTCGCCCGGTCGGTGCCGGGAATGAACGCCAGGACGCTGGCCTTGGGCGAGCTCTCGGGGATCCGGGCGAAGGCCTTCGGCAAAGTGTCGGGGGCAATGAAGGCCCAGGGCCCGCGGAGCGACGGCGCCGCGTACCAGCGTCCGGAGATCAGCAGATAGTGGCGCTGGGTCGCGACTTCCAGGAAGATGTCGCTCTCTGAGTTGCTGACGTAGAGAATGTCGCCGCCGGCCAGCGGCGCGTAGTTGGGCGCGCCCTGCACCACCACCAGTTCGGTCGGTTCGGTCGCCACTACGATCCGGGCCGAGCGCAACTGGTCGGCCGACGCGGTCTTCTGGCCCTCCACGCCCGGCGAGGCCTGGGTATTGGAATCCTTCACCAGGTCCTGAATGGAGGCTGGGGCGCTGTCGACGGCCTTCCATTCGCCCTGCAGGATGTCGCGTGTAGTGAACCAGACGCTGGAACCGGATAGCCAGTATTCCTTGTGCTTGGTGTCATAGATGACAGGCAGCGCCGTATTGGCAACCACCTGCAAGTCCTTCTTGCCGGTGTCCTGGAAGCGAGGGGGGCCGTCCAGCAGCAGCAGCAGCGCCGGCCGGTTCTCGACGACGATGCGCGGCGGATCGTTGCGATAACCCGGGTCTCCGCCGGAATCCACCGGTTGGAGCGCCGCGCGCAGCCTGCTGAGCGAGAGCGAGAGATCCCAACGCGGGACTGCCTTCTCCAGGAAGGCGACAATCCCCTGCAGGTCGCTGTCGGGAATCTCGGTAAACCGCGTGCGGATCACCTGGACCGACCTCACCTCCGCGATGTCACGATCCCGGTCGGTTCTCAGGGTAGCGGCCACCCATAGGGCGCCGAATACCGGTTGCTTGTCCTGCGGCCGTTTGATGGAAACCGCGACGCGGCTCTGCAGCGTAACACCGTCGAGCGAGTCGGGCTGGGGCTGATAGACGATGATCTCCGTACTGCCGTCATGGACGACGCGGGGCCACCCGGCATCGTTGGCCTTTGCCAGGCTAGCGGCGCCCAGCGCCAGGCTGGCCAGGCAGAGAGCCGTGCTCATTCTCAATCTCGGAAATTTCACTTGGATGCACTCCCACTGAATCAGGGGCGGTGGCGCGGCGGAAGTGATCAGGAACAGGCTTCTGTTTTTCCGGGCGCCCGGTTGATCAGATCCTGGCGCCTTCCGCCCCCTACTGAAATGGACGGTTCGCCGCCGCCTGTTTCGGGCGAAGGGGAGGCACTGAATGCTGGAAGACAAACTACTTTTTCTGGAGCTGGCCAAGGCTGCGTCGGTTTCGTTCGTGGCGCTGCTGCCGTTGGTCAACCCCGTCGGGACCGCCCCCATCTTCCAGGCATTCGTGCGGCAATATCCACGCGATATACAGGAGACCCTGGCCCGTAAGGTTGCCCTGTACGGTTTACTGCTGCTGGTCAGCTCCCTCTTCCTGGGCGTGAAGATCCTGGCTTTCTTCGGAATCTCGCTGAATGTGGTCCAGGTGGCCGGTGGAATGGTGATCGCGCACACAGGTTGGGAACTCCTCCGGCACGAGAGCCCGGTCGACGACACAGCAGTCAGGGAGACGCCTGTGCAGGCGCCGCTGACACGCGCGTTCTATCCGCTGACGCTGCCCCTGACCGTGGGACCCGGCTCCATCTCAACGGCGATCGGCCTGGGCGCCCACCTGAACAGCAACGGCATTGAGCTGATGATTGCCTCCACCTTGGGCATGGTGGTGCTGTCCATCGTGGTGTGGATCGTGTATCACAATGCGCACCGGCTGGAGCAGTTGCTGGGCACCACCGGCACCGAGATCCTGAACCGGCTTTCCTCGTTCGTCCTGTTCGCCCTGGGCTTGCAAATCCTCTGGAACGGGCTGGCGGTGGCGCTGCGCCGTCCATAGTGGCCGGGCCTCGGCGGCTCCGCCCGGGCAATGGCGGGCAGCCCGGATTTGCAGCCAGCGCCCCGCAGATCATGGTGGTGCGGCATGTGCTATATTGCGGGCTCCGAGCCATACCATTTTCGTCGGGATATCCGTGAACGAAGCTGGCCGTGCCCACCACCATGGCAGCACCAAATCAAGAGCACAACTGGCAGCGGATCCTGGAGTTAGCCCACGAGGTGGCGGAGGTCCCCAGTGAACAGCGGGAGTCCTTCCTCCGGACGCGTTGCGACAACCCGGTGATTGTCTCCAGCGTTCTCGACCTGGCGCAGAAGTTCCATGCTCCGGCGGCAGCTCCGGCGATGCAACCGGGCTCGCGCCTCGGCCGGTTCACCATCCTGGCCCGCATCGGACAGGGCGGCATGGGCCAGGTGTTCTCGGCGGTAGACGATGTGCTGAACCGCACGGTCGCCATCAAGGTTCTCACCGAAGATCAGGCCCAGGCCGGGCAGCGGGCGGAGCCGATGATCCGCGAGGCCCGCACTGCTTCCTCGTTGAACCATCCGAATATTGTCACCATCCATGAGGTGGTCCACACAGGCCAGACCGTCGCCATCGTGATGGAGTTCGTTCCCGGGGATTCCCTGCGGGTCCTGGCGGCCAAACCAATGAATGCCGCCGCGTGCCTGAAGGCGGCCCGGCAGATCGCCGCGGCGTTGGAGGCGGCGCACAACGCCGGCGTCATTCACCGCGACATCAAGCCGGAGAACGTGATTCTGCGGCCGGATGGCCACGTGAAAGTTCTCGATTTCGGGCTGGCCCGTACGGTTTCCGGCGATCCGTTGCACAGTGTCTCGTCGGCCGGGCTGTGGGCGGGGACGTTCCGGTATATGTCGCCCGAGCAGTGCGACGGTTCCGGGCTGACCCCGGCCAGCGACGTCCACTCCTTCGGCACCGTGCTCTACGAACTGTTGGCCGGGCAGCACCCGTTCCCCGGGACATCGCCCATCCGGACGATGTGGTCGATTGTGAACGACAAGCCGCCGGCGCTGCGGGACCGCGCGCCCGGGTTGCCGCCCGCCCTCTACGGGCTGATCGAGGCCATGATGGCGAAGGCCCCCGCGGCCCGCCCGGCGGCTGGGGCAGTGGGCGCGGCGGTGGAGTCGATCCTGGAAGACCTGCGGGGCTCCACTTCGTCCAGCGGATCCGGAGTAAAGGGGCCCGCCCCTCGACGCCGCCTGTGGAAGGCCGCGATCTGGGCCGCCAGTGTGCTTGGCCTGGCCGGGCTGGGCGGAGTCGCGTATTGGAAGACACGCCCCAGGACTCCGGAGATCGAACTGGCCGATGCATTGACCAAGCTGCTGCCGTCGAACCGGGCCACGGCGGCCGCAATCTCGGGGGACGGCCGCTTCCTGGCCTTCGCGAACTCGCAGGGGATCAGCCTGCGGATGCTGGAATCGGGCGACACGCAGCCGCTGCAGGTTCCGGCCGATTTCGTGGTGGACCACATCGCCTGGTATCCGGATCATGCGCGGATGGCCGTCAGCGGTTTCTCGGCGACACGGAACCAGCCCGCGATCTGGCAGGTGTCCATCACCGATACGCCGCCACGCCTGCTGCGGCAGGGCGCCCGCGGCGGCGTGCCTTCGCCGGACGGGAACGAGCTTGCGTTCGCCAGCGAAGACAGCTCTGAGATCTGGGTGTCGCGAGCCGACGGGCAACAGACGGAGAAAGCCCTGCAAGGAGGCGCCGGCGACACCTTTCCGTTCGTTCTCTGGTGCCCAACCGGGCGCTGCATCCTGTTCCAGCGCCGGTCTCCTTCCACTCGCGATCTGGGCTCCGGCAGCTTTGACAGGTACTTCCAGCGAAGCCTGGAGTCGTTCGATCTGCGGACTCGCCGGGTGGTCAGCAAGATGCCCGAGTTGTGGATCGAATCGGCGGCCATGCTGCCGGACGGCCGCCTCCGGTTCCTGCGCTACTCCTCACCGGGCGCGTACTATGCAAAGGAGCTGTGGGAGATCCGAACGCTGCCGGAGTCGGGCATCATTCAAGGGGAGCCACTCCACCTCGGCGGGCCGGAGCGGGAGTACGGCGGCTACCTGGCCGGGTTGACCAGCACTGACAGCGGTGAAGTGGCCACCATGCTGCAGGCAACCGACGAACATGCCATCTACACCGCCGACTTCGACCCTTCGCCGCCACGTCTGACCCATATCCAGCGCCTGACCCTGGATCGGGGACGTAGCTTTCCCCATGCCTGGACCCCCGACAGCCTCCAGGTGATCTTCGATTCCGAACGCAATACCTCGTGGGATGTATTCCGGCAGAGAGTGGACAGCGCGGAGCCGGAGGCGGTGGTGGCCGAAGCGCGCCGGGCGGAGGTTCTGCCGCAGCTCGCGCCCGGCGGCCGCAACGTCCTGTATGCCACTGGCTCAGGCAACAGCAGCGGCAAGATCGACCGGATGATGAGGGTACCCCTCAACGGCGGGCTGCCCGTGGAGGTCCCTTTGAATGGGTCATTGGGCGAGTTCCGCTGCTCGTCCGGCCCGGCCGGCCGCTGTGTGCTGCGCCGGGCGGAGGAACAGAAGTCCTACCTCTTCTATGAGTTGGATCCGGAACGAGGCGTGGGCCGCGAGATCGCGAGGACGGCCTGGATGCCGGGCATCCTCGGCGACTGGGATGTCTCGCCGGACGGACGGTGGGTGGCCCTGCCGAATCACGATGCGAAGTCCGCCCGTATCCGCCTGGTGGCGCTGACGCCCGGCGAGGCCGAGCGCGAAGTGGTGCTCCCAAACATCGCGGATCTCAAGGGCTTGACTTGGGCCGTGGATGGTTCCGGTTGGTTTCTCAGCCTGACGACGACGGTTGGGGTGCGGACGGTATTCGCCTATCCCAACGGCCGCGTCGCACCGCTGGGCAACCTGCAGGCGGTGGTGCAGGCTCCGAACGGCCGCAAAGTGGCGTTTGTCGACCATATTGTCGCGGCCAACGTCTGGAAGGTCAGATTCCGCTAGCCTTGCGGCTTGATCAGCTCGACCAGGGCCATCCGGCCGTCGGTCCGGATGCGGTCGCCGGTTCCGTTGGTGCTCTCACGTGGCACCGCGGGGCGGACCAGATAAGACACGGAGCCCACCTGCCGGGCAAACCGCAGATCGAAGATCACTTTGCTGCGCTCATCGTCGACATTTGAGTCCACCTTATGGGAGAAGGTGCGGGCCTTGGTGGAGAACTCGATTCCAATGTCGTGCGTGGCCGCGGCGATCCAGATGGGCCGGCCCCGCCAGTCCGTCCCGCTGGACCAGATGCGGATGTGATCCCGTTTGGCGAAGGTGTTGTTCTGCTTCTGGAATACGAGATCCGGCTCCCTGCCGCCGACCACAAGGGTGGAGACCGGAGCGCGCTGGTAGGAGTGGTGGGCGGCCACGGCCAGGAAGGTACGGGTGCCCGACTCCAGCGAGAGATGGGCTGCGGTATGCCAGCCGGCCTGCCGGAAGGCGTGCGTCAACTCGTCCCGGCTGCCCACGAAGGCGAGATTGATCCAATCAGAAGGAGCCGAGAGGTGTTTGGCCTCGGTCCGATCGGGCAGTTGGTTCAGGATGGCGGCAACGCCCGGCGGCAGGGGGGCTTCACTCCCGGACAACTCCGGGAGGGCGGCGAGGGGAGGGGTCGTCGTGAGTGCCAGCGACAGGTTCACCCCGGGCGGATAGTGGACCTCTGGACGGTCGACCTCGCGCACCACGTACTTCGTCGTCTCCAGGGATACCAGCAAGGCCGGATGGGCATAGGCCGCCGCGAGAAGTACCGCCTCGACGGTGCCAGGCCGCTTGCGCAGCGGCTGCAGGGCCACGATGGTTCCATCCTTTTCCACGGTTTCGCGGGCGTTGTCCACATCCAGCACCCGGGCGGAGATCGGGAAATCGCGAGCGCCGATCCGGACCCGGTCGAACTGCAATTGCAGCTTGGTGCGTGTCTTCGGGGCTTCCGTCACGGACCGGCCCATCAATTGGCTGCCCATGGGAATACCCCGCCCGTCCCCTGCCGGGAACGGACGCAACACCACCGCCCGCACCTCAGCGCCCGGGTGGGCGGAGTTCACCGAGGATTCGAGCCGGACCCACAGCGGCTGGACCGTGGGGGCCAATGGCTCGCTTTGCGCATGGCTTTCCAGGATGACGAAGGCCACCAGCGCCAGCAGAAAAATCCACCGGATGAGGCGCGATCGCCTCATGGACAGGACGGCAGTCTTCGGGAGCGGGACGCACGGATCGTCGGTCGCGCGCAAGGGCTGACTCGAGGGTCCTTGGACCATTCCGCGTGTTGGATCGACATTCATAATGACAAGCCTTCACTTTGATAAGTGGAGAGCAGGCCGGGAGAAGTGATCAATTCAGGTTCATCCTTATGGAACTCGTTTTGGCACATTTTGGGCCAATAACGAAACTGCTATCGTGATTTAGTTGGAGCCTGGGCTGACGGCGCAATCCAAGGCAGTTCCTGGATGTACCCGCGCCGCACCTGGCACCCTGCCTGCAACACATGGGCCAGAAACTAAACGAAGAGCAGTGGAAGGCTGCTTTCGAGCTTGCGCACGCGGCGGCTGAAGTCCCCGCGGCGGAGCGGCGCCAGTTCCTGGATGCCAGCGGCCAGGAGAAGGTGGTGATCCAACAGGCGCTCACCCTGCTGGAAGAGTTTGAAGCACCCACGCAGACCGCGGTGCAGCACGGCAGCACGATCAGCCACTTTGTGGTCACCGGACACCTGGGCAGCGGCGGGATGGGCGATGTCTATGCGGCGACGGACACGGAACTGCGCCGTCCGGTGGCGCTCAAGTTCCTGAGGCCGGAAGTCAGCATGGTGGAAGGAGCCGTCGAGAGGTTCATCCGCGAGGGGCGGACAGCCTCCATGCTGAACCACCCGAATATCGTCACAATCTACGAGGTGATCCGGACGGAATCGAGCCTGGCGATCGTCATGGAGCTGGTCGAGGGCAAGACGCTGCGGGAACTGCGGTACGAGAAGCTGGAGACCGGACGCCTGCTGGACATTGGAGAGCAGATTGCCAATGCCCTGGCGGCCGCCCATGCGGCCGGCATCATTCACAGGGACATCAAACCGGAGAACATCATCGTCCGTCCTGACGGGCGGGTGAAGGTGATGGACTTCGGGCTGGCGCGGTGGATCGAGGCGGAGAACCGGTCCGGCATCTGGGTCTCGGCGCCGGGCCTGCCTGTAGGCACCTGGCGCTACATGTCGCCCGAACAGTGCCGGGGTGAGAACCTGACCGGGGCCACGGACATCTTTTCGCTGGGGATCGTCTTTCACGAGCTCTGCGCGCGACAGCCTTTCGGCTCGGGTGAGGCGGGTGCCGCAGGCGCGGCGGCCATGCGCAGCCAGGACGTGCGGCCGCCCTCGGCGTGGAACCCGGAGATACCTAAGGAGTTGGATACCCTCGTCCTGCGGATGCTGGCCACGGAGCCGTCCGCCCGGCCGGATGCCGAGAAGGTGGCCGCCGCTTTTTCCGCCCTCCGCAAGGGGGCGGATCCCAACTGGACACCGCCTCAACTGCTGATGAGGCGATCGAGGCGGGCCGCCCCGTGGGTGGGCGGGATCGCGGCCGCCCTGGCACTCGCCGCGGCCGCCGGCGTGTTTATGTGGCGCTGGAACCCCAAGGTCCCGACGGCGGTGCTGCAGCAGGTGACCACCCTGGTGGCGGAAAACCACGCCACCGCAGCGGCGATTTCCCCGGATGGCCGTTTTGCCGCCTACGCCAACGTGGACGGCGTCTTTCTGAAGTCGAGCCAAAGCGGGGAGACGGTCACCCTGCGCCAGCCCGAAAGCTTTCTGGCCGACCGGATGGCCTGGTTTCCCGATGGCACGAGACTGGCGGTCAGCGGCTTTTCCACAATCACCAACCAGCCCAGTGTGTGGGCGGTCTCCATTACGGGCATGGCTCCGCGGCTGTTGCGGGAGGAGGCACGGGCGGGCGTGCCCTCGTTCGACGGAACCCAACTGGCGTCGCTCAGCGAGGACTGGTCTGAGATCTGGGTCACGAACATCAGCGGCGAGCGGCCGCGCAAAGTGCTCTCCAGCCCGGCCAGCGACACCTTTACGTTCGTCTGCTGGGCCGCCGATGGCCGCCACCTGATCTTCCAGCGCCGCCACTACGCGACGGACCAGGATCTCGGCAATGTGGTGGTGGACCGGTACTATCGCAGAAGCCTGGAGGTGCTGGACCTGGATACGGGCAAAGTAGTGAGCAGCATGCCCGAGATGTGGGCCGATTCGGCGGTGGCCCTGAAGGACGGGACGGTGCTGCTGCTCAAGATGGATCGGGGCTCGGATTCACGCAGCGCGGTCTGGGAGATCCACATGAATCCCAGAACGGGCGTCATCCACGGCTCCGCCCATGAGATCCAGGGCATGGAAGAGAGCTTCCGCGGCCAGCTGAGCGGCATCTCCTGCACGGCCGACGGGAACCGCATCATGTTCGTGCTACGCAACAACGCGCCGGCGGTGTATGTGGCCGATTACTCGAGTGCGCCGCCGTCCTTCTCGAAATCGCGCAGGCTGACCCTGGACGACCGCCTGAACTTCCCGCATGCCTGGACTCCGGATAACGCGGCCGTGATCTTCGAGTCCGATCGCAGCGGCAACTGGGATATCTTCAAGCAGCGGGCGGACCAGCGCCTGCCGGACGTCATCGTCAACCACCCGGCCCGCGCGGAGGTGCTGCCCCAGGTGGCAGGCCAGGGCAAGTGGATGTTGTACAGCACCGCCCCGAAAGGCCAGGAAGCGAAGGGTCTGGATGCGGTGATGCGTGTGCCGCTGGGTGGTGGAACGCCTGAACAGGTGCAGGTGGGTTCGCCGGTAGACACGTTCCGCTGTGGCATCGGCCCGCGGCAGCCCTGTGTGATCCGGCGCAGCATCGGCCGTGAATACTACGCGTTCCACGCGCTCGACCCCGAGAAGGGGATCGGCGCGGAATTGGCGCGCACGCCGTGGATGGTGGGGGTGTTAGCCGATTGGGACGTCTCGCCGGACGGATCCCTGGTAGCACTGCCGAATCACGACAACCGCTCAGCGACGATCCGCCTGGTCCGGCTCGACCACAGGGCGAACGAACCGGCCGAGTGGACGGTGGAACTGAAGGGCCTGTCGGACCTGTCGGGGTTGACCTGGTCGGCCGACGGCACCGGGTGGTTCGTCAGCGTGAACACGACCGTCGGAAAGCACCTGTACTACGTCTATCTGGATGGCCGCCGGCACCTGATTGGAGACATCCAGGGTTGGGCCGTGCCGTCGCCGGACGGGCGGCGTGTGGCCTACCTCGACCGCATCGTGGCCGCCAACGCCTGGATGATCGAACGGCATTAGTCCCGGCAGCGCCCTCGCCCCTGCCGGCTCCCGCCGGAAAAGCTGCGTCCGGCTGATCACTTTTACCCGCCTCCGCCCCCCAGTGCTATCGGAACCCCGACAAGGAAGACGGAGCACCGCTTGACTACACCCCACCGAACGAATCCGATATCGACGGGCAGCCCGCGCCAGGGTGCGCGCGCCATCCCGTTGCTCACGCTGGCCTGCGGCGCGCTGGCGCTGGCGGCCTGCGGACGCAAGGAGCAGGCCCACGCGATGCCGCCGCCCCCCGTGGAGGTGGTCCAGGTCCGGCAGCAGGACGTACCCAACGTCCGGGAATGGGTAGCGACCATGGACGGGCTGGTGAACGCCCAGGTGCGGCCCCAGGTAACGGGCTATCTGGTACGCCAGCTCTACCGCAACGGCGACCGGGTGAGCCGGGGGACGCCGCTGTTCCAGATCGACACCCGGACCCTGCAGGCGGCGGTGAACGAGGCGAAAGCCAACGTCGAACAGGCGCGCGGACACCTGCTGGAAGCACAGGGCCAGGTGCAGAACGCCGAGGCGCAGCGCGGCAAGAGCAAGCTCGACCTGAACCGCGCCCGGCCGCTGGCCGCGGAGCAGGCGATCAGCCGCCAGGAACTGGATGACGCGGTCCAGGCGGACCTCGTGGCCGCGGCCCAGGTGGCCTCCGCCCAGGCTGCGGTCAGCCAGGCCAAGTCGGCGATAGACGCGGCACAGGCGAAGCTGGAAACGGCCAGGCTCAATCTCGGTTTTGCGACGGTGGTCTCGCCCGTGGACGGGATCGCCGGCATCAACGCCGCCCAGATCGGCGACCTTGTCGGGCCGCAGAGCCCGGCCTTGACCATCGTCTCCACGGTGGATCCCATCCT
This sequence comes from Paludibaculum fermentans, assembly GCF_015277775.1. NCBI lineage: Bacteria > Pseudomonadati > Acidobacteriota > Terriglobia > Bryobacterales > Bryobacteraceae > Paludibaculum > Paludibaculum fermentans. The sequence goes on along the minus strand of NZ_CP063849.1, from coordinate 6,129,619 downwards.
GGTCAGTTTCACGTTCTCGGAACAGGAGTACCTGGGCATCCGGCGCCTGCCGGAAGGCAGTGATGCAGGCAAGCGCAGCAGCGAGCTGGAGTTCAGCCTGCAACTCACCGACGGTTCCACTTACCCGCTCAAGGGCAAGCTGCACGCAGTGGACCGCAATGTGGATATCAAGACCGGGGCGATTGCCGTGCAGGTTGCGTTCCCGAACCCGCGCGGGGAGCTGCGGCCTGGAGGATTCGGGCGGATCTCGACCGTGGCCGGGGTCGACCACGGGGCGCTGACGGTCCCCCAGCGGGCGATCAGTGAGATCCAGGGCGCCTACCTGGTGGCGGTGGTCACGCCGGAGAACACCATCCAACTGCGCCCGGTGAAGCTCGGCGCCGCCGTGGGCCCATTGCGGGTCATCAAGGAAGGCCTGCAGCCCGGCGACCGCGTGGTGGCCGAAGGGATCCAGAAGATCCGCGACGGCATGAAGGTCCAACCCCAACCGTTCGAGACGCGGGCAGAGGGCGCCTCGCGCTAAGCGGGGAGAACGGCCATGTACAAATACTTCATCGACCATCCTGTCGTCGCCTGCGTCCTGGCGATCTTCTTCGTAATCCTCGGCACGCTGGCGGCGGTCACCCTGCCCGTGGCGCAGTTTCCCGATATTGCCCCGCCGGAGATCCTGGTGAAGGCCAACTACAACGGCGCGGACGCGCTCACGATGGAGCAGTCGGTCGCCACGCCCATTGAGCAACAGATGAGCGGCGTCGACGGCATGGCGTACATGTATTCAGTGAACGCCAGCAACGGCACGATGCAGCTAACGGTCAACTTCGACGTGGGCAGCAGCCCGAACACAGACCAGATTCTGGCGCAGATGAGGCAGGCGCAGGCGGCCTCGCAACTGCCGATGGACGTCAACACGCTGGGCGTGACCGTGCAGAAGGCGACCTCGGCGCCGATGATGCTGATCAACCTGTACTCTCCAGACGGCCGCTATGATGCCGCCTTCCTGGCCAACTACGGAGTGATCCAACTGAACGACCAGCTGATGCGGACGCCCGGCGTAGGCAACCTCTCGGTGTTCGGCGCGGGCCTGTACGCCATGCGCCTGTGGGTGAAGCCCGACCAACTGGCCAAGATGGGCATCACGATCCCCGAGATCGTCAATTCCGTCCAGACGCAGAACACGGTCAACCCGGCGGGCCAGGTTGGCGGTGAGCCGGTACCCAAGGGGCAGGAGTTCACCTACACCGTCCGCACGGACGGACGGCTGACGACGCCGGAGGAGTTCGGCGAGATTGCCGTGCGCATCAATGAGGACGGCTCAGTGGTGCGAGTGAAAGACGTGGCGCGGGTGGAGCTGGGCGCGCAGACCTACAGCATCATCGGAAGGACGGACGGCAAGCCCTCGGCGGTGGTGGCGGTCTACCAGGCGCCGGGGTCGAACGCCCTGCAGACGGCGAAGGGCGTGCGCCAACTGATGGAGGAGGCGAAGAAGTCGTTTCCGCCGGGTCTCGAGTACACGATCGCCCTGGACTCCACCAAGCCGGTCACGGACGGCATGCGCGAAATTATCGAGACGCTGGTGGAAGCCCTGATCCTGGTCATCCTCGTGGTCTACCTGTTCCTGCAGAGCTGGCGCGCGACGCTGATCCCGCTGCTGGCCGTGCCGGTCTCGCTGGTGGGCGTCTTTCTGTTCTTCCCGCTGCTGGGCTTCTCCATCAACACCCTGTCGCTCTTCGGCCTGGTGCTGGCAATCGGACTTGTGGTCGACGACGCCATCGTCGTGGTGGAGGCGGTGGAACACCACATCGCCCAGGGCCTGGACCCGAAGGCAGCCACGCTGGAGGCGATGCGTGAAGTGGCCGGACCGGTGATGGGTATCGCCATCGTGCTGGCCGCGGTCTTCATTCCCACCGCATTCATCCCGGGGATCACCGGGCGGCTTTATCAGCAGTTCGCCGTCACCATCGCCGTGTCGGTGGTCATTTCGGCGTTCAATGCACTAACGCTTAGCCCCGCGCTGTCGGCCCTGCTCCTCAGGCCGCGCGCGGAGCAGCGCGGACCGATGGGGCGGTTTTTCCTGCGATTCAACCGCTCCTTCGACGCGCTCACCGGCCGTTATGTCCGCGGCTGCAGCCTGCTGCTGCGCAAGGCGGCGGCCACGTGCCTGATCCTGGCCGGCTTCACGGTCATCGGCCTGTGGATGGGCAGGAAAGTGCCCTCCGGCTTCCTGCCGGAAGAGGATCAGGGCTATCTGTTCGTCGGCCTGCAACTGCCCGACGCGGCGTCGCTGCAGCGCACGCAGGAAGCCTCGGGGAGGATTGAGCGGATCCTCCAGACGACGCCCGGGGTGGAGCACGTCACCAGCGTTATCGGCTACAACATGCTGAGCAAGGTGAGCAACTCCTACAGCTCGTTCTTCTACGTCAGCCTGAAGGACTGGAAGGACCGGGTGAAGCCGGAGGAGCAGTTCGGCGCCATCAAGGGACATATCAACCGGTCGCTGGCCGCGCTGCCCGAAGGCGTCGCGTTCTCTTTCGCTCCACCGGCCATCCCCGGCGTGGGCAGTTCCGGCGGGTTCACCTTCGTGCTGGAAGACCGCGCCGGCAAGGACGTCAAATTCCTGGCCGCGAACGTCGCGAAGTTCATGCAGGCTGCGCGCAAGCGGCCGGAGCTCAGCGGACTCTTCACCACCTTCCTGCCCGCCGTCCCCCAGCTCTCGCTGAAGGTGGACCGGGACCGGGTGCTGCGGCAGGGCGTCAATCTGAACGACGTCTACCGGACGGTGCAGACGTTCATGGGCGGCACGTTCGTGAACTACTTCAACCGGTTCGGCCGCCAGTGGCCGGTTTATGTACAGGCTGAGGGCGAGTACCGGACCAAGCCGGAAGATGTCGGCCAGTTCTATGTCCGAGGCTCATCGGGCTCGATGGCGCCGTTATCGGCGCTGACCACCATCGGACCGGCCACGGGCCCCGAGTTCACGATGCGCTACAACCTCTACCGGGGCGCGCAGATCAACGGCAGTGCCGCCGAAGGCTACAGCTCGGCCCAGGCGACGAAGGCGCTGGAAGAGGTCTTCGCCGAGACGATGCCGAGCGGGATGGGCTACGACTACCTCGGCATGTCGTACCAGGAGAAGAAGTCGGAGCAGGGTGTCCCGCCGGCGCTGGTCTTCGGGCTATCGCTGCTGTTCGTCTTCCTGATCCTGGCGGCACTGTATAACAGTTGGAGTCTGCCGTTCAGCGTCCTGCTGAGCACGCCCATCGCGGTCTTCGGCGCCTACGCGGCCCTGATGCTGCGCCGCTTCACCAGCCTGTCGTTCGAGAACGACGTCTACGCGCAGATCGGGCTGGTGATGCTGATCGGGCTGGCCGCGAAGAATGCGATCCTCATCGTCGAGTTTGCCAAGGAGGGCGTGGACAAAGGAATGTCCGCGGCCGACGCAGCCATCTCGGCGGCCCGCCTGCGGCTGCGCCCGATTCTCATGACGTCGTTCGCCTTTGTCCTTGGCTGCGTACCGCTGTGGACCGCCGACGGCGCCGGCGCGGTCTCGCGGCGCATTCTCGGCACGGTGGTCATCGGGGGCATGCTGGCCGTCACATTGATTGCGATATTCCTGGTGCCCGCGCTGTTCTACCTGGTGGAACGGCTCGGCGCAGGCCACCGCGCCGCACTTCCACTGCGTACCGCGGAAGAAGGAGAAGCCTGATGCGCCTCGCCGCGCTGTTCCCATTGATCCTCGCCCTTTCCGGCTGTGTCGTGGGGCCGAACTACCACCGGCCCCGTGTCCAGACGCCCGCGCAGTTCCGCGGCGCCGAAACGTTCGCACCGCAGGCGGAGCCGCTGGCGGACCTGCCCTGGTGGGGCGTGTACGCGGATCCGGTTCTACAGGACCTGGTGCGCACGGCCCTGGCCAACAACTACGACTTGCTCACCGCCACACGGCGGGTGGAACAGGCGCGCGCCATGGCCGCGGAGGCCCGCGCTGCCTTCTATCCGGCCGTGGGCTACGAATCGGCCCTCAGCACGGGCCGCAACGAGTTCGCCGGCAACCCCACGGTGAATGGCGGAGCGGTGCGTGGCGCGTTTGCGGCCGTGGGCCGTGTGAGTTGGGAGGCAGACATGTGGGGGCGCATCCGGCGTTCCAACGAAGCCGCCCTCGCCGCCTACCTGCAGACGGAAGAAGCACGCCGCGGCGTGCGGCTGCTGGTGGCCAGTGAGACGGCGCAGGCCTATTTCGAACTGCTCGGGCTCGATCTCCAACTGCAGATCGCCAGGCGGACTACCGAGTCGTTCGACGCGACGGTGAGCCTGTTCCAGCGGCGCCTGGAGGGGGGCGCCGCCTCCCGTCTCGATACTTCCCGAGCTGCGGCTGCGCGCGCGGCCGCCGCCGCCACCATTCCCGAACTGGAGCGGCAGATCCTGCTGAAGGAGAACCAGATCAGCGTCGTGCTGGGCCGCAACCCGGGCCCGATCGAACGCCACGGCTCACTGCTGGAGCGCCAGCCGCCGCCGGCCATCCCGGCCGGATTGCCGTCGGACCTGTTGGAGCGCCGGCCGGATGTGCGGTCGGCCGAACAACTGGTGCGCCAGACGAACGCGCAGGTGGGCGTGGCCCAGGCGGCCTACTTTCCCCGCATTGGACTGACGGCGCTGGTGGGCGCGTTGAGCACCCCGCTGTCCGACATCGTCGATGGCCGGACGCCCGCCTTCAGCTTCGCCTCGAACCTGGCCGGCCCGCTGTATCAGGGAGGCGCCCTCAAGGCGCGCAAACGCGAGGCCGTAGCGGCCTGGGAGCAGGCCCGCCTCGGCTATCAGCAGACAGCCCTGGGCGCCTTCCGGGATGTCGCGGACGCCCTCGCCTCGCATGAGAAGTTCGAGCAGATCCGCGCGCAGCAACTGGCCACGGTGGCGGCCTACCGGGAGTCCGTCGATGTCGTGCTGAAGCGCTATGCCTCGGGCCGGTCGAGCTACTTCGAAGTGCTGGAGGCCCAGCAGCAGCTGTTTCCGGCTGAGAACGCCGAGGCAGTGACAGAGATCAACCGCCGCGTGGTGATCGTCCAGCTTTACAAGGCGCTGGGCGGCGGCTGGAAGCTCAACGACGAGGAGTGGGCGAATCCGCCTGCTGGCAGTGAACGCTAGGGCGGAGAGTCTCCGATGCTAGTTCAGAACCGGCTTGACTGGAGCCAGGTGCTATGGCAGATCCGCAAGCCCCTGGCCTTCGATATTGGATTCGCGCTGCTGATCAGCATGGCGCAGGAGTTGCACTGGTTCCTGATTCCGGCGGCGCCCGCCACCACCGTGAGCCTGATTGGCGCAGGCCTGGGGATGATCCTCGGCTTCCGCACCAACTCCGCCTACCAGCGCTGGTGGGAGGCGCGGATCCTATGGGGTGAACTGGTGAACTCCTCGCGCACACTCGCCCGCCAGGTGCTGGCCTACACGCCGGAGCGCCGCGTGGCCGAGCGCGTAATCTTCAGCCAGATCGCATTTGTGCACGCGCTGCGGCGCCACCTGCGCGGCGAGGATCCTTCAATAGAGCTGCCTGGACGCCTGGCGCCGGAGGAGATCCCGCCGGTGACGGCCCAGAGCAACATACCCTCCGCGCTGCTGCAGGTCATGCAGCGCCGCATCACCGCCGCGGCGGACGCGGGGTCTCTCACTGAGCTCCGCCTGACCCTGCTCGACCAGACGCTGCGAGCCCTGACCAGCACGCTGGGCGGCTGCGAGCGGATCAAGAATACGCCTCTGCCTCGGCAGTATGACTACTTCCCGGAGATCTTCATCTATCTCTACTGCCTGATTGTGCCGTTGAGCATCGTGCAGGATGTCGGCCTGATGACCCCGGTGTTCACCGGCGTCGTCACGTTCATATTCCTATCGCTGAACCGGATCGGCAAGAACCTGGAGGATCCGTTCGACAGCACTGCTTACGGCACCCCGATGCTGGCCATCTCACGGACGATCGAGATCAACCTGCTGGAACAACTCGGGGAGGCGCGGATACCCGCCGCGGTGGAGGCAACGGATGGGGTGCTTTCCTGAGGGACCGGGGTCTACTCATCGACCGGCCAGGCATCCCGCAGCCAGTGCCGGGCGAACTGCCAGTGGCGGTGGATCGTCACGGTGGAGCAGCCTAGCTCCAGCGCGATCTCTTCCGACGTCTTGCCCTCAAAGACCTTCATTTCGACGACGGTCCGCAGTACGGGCCGGATGTTCCCGAGCTGAACCAACATGCGTTCCACTTCGAGGAGGCTGTCGTCCTCGGTGATTTGCATGTCGTCCCAGACGGGCACTTTTTTCGCCTTGGCGGACAGCGGCCTGGAGTGATGGATGAGCAACCGCTTCATGATCTGGCCCGCCAGCGACAGGAAGGCGGCGCGGTCGTCCTGGCGATCGAATTCGGACGGCTGAAGGGACTTGATTTTCATGAGCTGGAGGTACAGCTCATTCACCAGGAGGGTCGGCTGCCAGCTATGATCCTTGCGTTCCCCCCGCAGCTTGGCCGCGGCCAGGCGTTTCAGTTCGGGGTAGAAGATCTCCGTCAGGCGCTCCGCCGCACGGCCATCGCCTTTCCGAAGGGCCTCCATCAACTGGGTGATGTTGTCGGTGCTGGTGCTCAATGCTTTTTGTGAGTATAGCAATTGGCCCGCGGCGGCCGAGCCAGCCCGGTTTTCGCAACATTGATCATCTGGCACCTGGAACTGGCCACTGTCCTTTCTGACAGATGTTTCCAACATTGCGCACCTCCAACAAGCTGGCCGCTCTGATTGTCCTTCCGTTCCTGGGTGTTCTCCAGGCGGATACTGTGGCGCCGGTCCTATTGAAATTCGCCAATCTGCGGCCTGACGCCTCGACTCTCCCGGCCTATGTCTCCTTTGGCGGCGGCGGCGTGCTGACGGCGGTCAATCTCGCCGATCACACACCGCTGGCCAAGGGAGTCGCCTACCGCCTTACCGATCTCAGCGCGGGTGTGGCGCTGAGCCATTTCAACTCAGGCCGCATCTACTTCTCGCTGGGGTCCCCGCTCACCACAGCGAACAGCAGTAATGGCTATAGCCCGAACTTTGCCAACCCCAGCCTGCCCGACTTCTCCACGCGGTGGGACAAAGTTGAGATAGACCTCGACTCCGCCGAGACCGGCCTGGCGGGAGGCGCCAATCTCTCGGCACAGGACTTTTTCGGCATCCCTTTGCAGATCGACTCAGACGGAGGGCGCTTTGCGCCGGCCCACCTGACGTGGCGCGAAACCACGGCCAATGCATTCACCGCCCTGGGCGCCCTCACGAGCTACGCGGTGAGCAGCCGGCAGAATGCGACCGGCGCCATCGGCCTGGGTGAGTATGGCGTCACGATCCCCCAGGTGAGCGGCGGGTCCATCGTGCGCATCATCAGCCCCGCCAGCGTCGCACCGACCAGTGCTTCCGGCGCGACGGTCTACAAGAGCCTGGCCAGCTATGTCACCTACCTGAAGACCGGCAGCCGGACGAATCCCGGCCAGCCGGTCCAGACGGAAATCAGAGGCCACAACGGCCAGATCAGCAAGGGCGGCCCCTTCCAGAGCTACAACCTGACGGCCAGTCTCTACAACACACCCACCACCATTGCCGGCACAGCCATCGCCGCCGGCGATCTGGTGATGCAGGGCACTGTGAATAGTGGCTCAGGAGATTTGCCGCTGGTGATCCGGGTGCCTGCCGTCAACCTGACGGACCATGCCATCTACGGGGCCAATCCCGACTGGACTTTGCTGGCGGGGACCAACGCCAACAGTATCGTCGAGAAGGTGACCGCTGACTATTTCGCCGCTCTCGACCTCGGACTGGCGGGGAGCACCATCGACAACCCCGCGCAGCCCGGCACCGCGATTGGCGACTCGCCCTCCTGGACCTGGTACGGCAACCGCCCTGACGGGACCGACCAGCCCCGGCTCCTCATCACCGACGCGTTCTCGTCCGCCGAGCCGTCGCACGATGATCGCTACATGCAATACGCGGCCTACCTCACCAGCATCAGCGACGCTTACGGCTTCGCCTACAACGACCGCCTCCAGTCGCCCCTGGCCTCCTTCACGGACGGCGCCACCGTGACCTTGTCCATCCTGCCCGATACCCAGGCGCCCCAGGCCAGCGGGCCGGCGGAGATCACCGCACATAGCGTCGCCACCCGGGAGATAGCTTCTCCGGCTGTCCCTGGCAGCGTGATTGCGATCCATGGCGGCGTGCCGGTCAGCGCGCAGTTTCGAGCGCCCGGTGTGCAGGTTCCCTTACCCTACAGCCTGGGTGGGCTGACCGCCCGGTGGAACGGCTCGGTCGCGGCGCCGATTCTCCTGGTGCGTCCCGACGAAGCGCTGATCCAGATTCCCTGGGAGCTCCAGGGCCAGGCCAGCGCCGGGCTTCAACTGGTGGGCCGAACCCAGGCCACCGAAGTGGAGACAGTTTCGCTGGCGCATGCCGCCCCTGAACTCTTCGCCCTGAACGGTCACGGCTCGGGGCAGGGGCTCATCTATAGCCGGGACTCCCAACTGGCGGACGCGAGCAATCCGGCGTGGCCCGGATCGGAGGTAGTCCTCTACTGCACGGGCCTGGGGGCGGTGAACCATCAGCCGCGCACCGGAGAGCCGGCTCCCTCGTCGCCGCGCGCCGGCACGCTGTCGAGGCCGCGAGTATGGGTGCATGGCGTGGAGGCCGTGGTGCTGGACTCCGGGCTCACTCCGGGCGAAGTGGGCCGTTACGAGATCAGTTTCCTGGTCCCCGAAGGCGTCAGCAGCGGCCGGGCCGTGCCGGTGGCCGTCGAAGCCGATGGCGTGATGTCCAACACGGTAACCCTGGCCATCACCGGCCGGCGGCGCGGATCGAGATGATGATCATTTTCCGCGCCCCATGCGCCCCTTAGTGAGTGCGGCCGCGAAGAGAGCCTTCCGGCTACCAGATCAACAAGCAAGGAGAACGATATGAAGTCGATGATGATGACCGCACTGGCGGCACTGGTGATGGTGCCGGCCCTCTGTTCCGCGCGGACGGATGTGCGCGCTGTCTATGGAACCGTGGACGAGATTGCGGTGGAACGCGAGACCGCGGTGGTGAAGGCGGCCGACGGCACGCTGTATACGGTGGAGGTAACGAAGACCAGCGAGGTGCTGGGGTTCGAACCTGAGCGCCAGGGTGTGGTCAAGGGCGCACTGCACGGTGTGACCAAGGGCTCAGATGTGGTGGTGTACTACACCGTTGCCGGCACGCGCCAAAGCGCGCTGAAGATCCAGAAGGTCGGCGACAAGGGATTGAAGGCGACCGAAGGGACGGTGCAGGCGATCGACGAAGGCGCGCGGACCGTGGCAGTGAAGGCGAAGGACGGCTCAGTGAAGACGTACAAGCTGAGTGAGCACGCCACCAAGACCGCCGCCAAGGACACGGCGCACGGAGTTGCCGCCGGCGCCCACGTCGTGGTCTATTCCAGCGAGGCCAGCGGGCACGCGATCGCGCACTTCGTCCGTGTCCTCTAGCCCGTCCGGGAGTGCAGGGGAACCACCGCGAAGCGTTCGACAAAGAGGACTGAGACCTTCGGTGTCGGCCCTGGCGGGGGAGACGCCGCCGAAGGTCCGCGTGCTGCGGCCTGGCGCAGGGGGAGGGAACCGATGGAGCTGGCGTGGGGCAGGCTGGTTCCGCAGGCGCCCCCGGCGGCAGTCCGGAGACGGAAAGTGGGTTTGTTCCCTCAAATTCCGCGGTGGGTTCCGGCGCGGCGGACGGCGGTTCCGGAGCAGATGGGTTTGTTCCCTCAAAATTCGCAGTGGGTTGGGTGGCTTCGGACCCGGCCTGCTCGCAGGAGGCCAGGAGTCGGACGAGGTGGTCCAGTCCGGCCGAGGTGGCCAGGATGGCGGCTTCGACACGGCGGAGGCGCATCTGGATCCAGCCGGCGTAGCGATTGAGGGCCTGAATGTAACCGTGCTGACGGAGGACCCATTCGCGCGCGGCGTCCTCGTTGCCGCGGCCGTATTCGAGACCGGCGTTGAAGAGGGCGCGTTCGCGGCTATCGTGGAGGGCGAGGTGGCCCTGGAGCATGTGCCATTCGAAGCTGAGGGCATGAATGGATGGATCGGCCAGGTGTTGAGTGCGGGCTTCGGCGATGGCCCGGAAGTGGGCTTCGATGCGGGGCGGCATGCGGTGGCCGGCGCTGTGGACTCCGGTGCGGCGGGCATTTTCGGCGACTTTGGCTTTGCCCTTTGCAGTGCGCGGGCCGGTGGATTTTTGGGCGTTGGCCCGGTTGGCGGCAAGGCGCTTTTCCGAGATTTGGGCAAGGGGCATGACGTGGTCCTTTCGTCGATACTTGGGGTTGGAGTGCGCGCTCAGTTGGGGTAGAGGCGCTGGACGAGACGCAGTTCGGCGGCGAGGACGCGATGGCGGCGCCAGTAGCGTTCCTCGAGTTTGAGGGCTTCCATGAGGGATTTGCGTTGGGCGGGGTCCATGGTCTGGAAAGCCTGGTAGGCGTGGACGCCGACGCTGGCTTTGGGGACGAGCTCATTGGTGTGGTCCCATTGGCGCTGGATCTGAAAGTTCAGGGCAGTGGTTTCGAAGGAGGCGTAGCGTTCGGCGCGCCAGATGCAGTCGGCCATGCGGTCGGCGAGGATGTGCTGGTAGACGTTGGCGGGTTTGTACTGTTCGTGGACGGCGGCACGTACTTTTTTGTAGAAGCCCTTGCGTTCGCAGAAGGTGATGGCTCCGGTGGCGTTGGGGCCGGTGAGGATGCCGTCTTCTTCGACCTCAGTGTGGCGGGTGAGGAGGTCGATGTCGGGGAAGGCGCAGTCGATTGGTTCGGTGGTGTACATGGAAAATGTCCTCTATACCCATTCTTAGGGGGCGTGGACCAAGGATTGAGGAGAGGGATGTCTGTAATTGATTGATTGCAGGGGAGAAGAAATTTTTGATTGTTCTGTGATGAAGGAGGCTTAACGTGGGGGAATGGGGGAGAAGTCTGCGGGGGTGGCGGGGTGATCGTCCGGGCTCAGCGCCCGCGTCCCGGGCTGCCGCTCTCCGAGGCGCTCCTCATGGCAGGATTCCGGCCGGTCCCCGGGCCTCCTGGAAGCTTTCACAGGGTAGGCGCCGCAACCCTCGCAGTTTCCGCGGCCGGCGGTTGAATGAGCCGGAGCGGCACGTGGCAGGCTACTGAGACGCGCAGGAGCCCTCACAGACGCGGGCGAGCACCTGGATCTTCACAGCGTCTCCCGTTTCGATCACTCGAACGTGGGGCGCTTTCAAGGTGAATACGGGCGTGCGAACCACGGCGCGGCGATAGGTGCCATCGGGCTGGGCGGCGCCTTCGACCGACCACGCCTTGTCGCGGGCACCTGACGTGTCGACTGCACGGACATAATAGAGCTGGTCAGACAGGGAAGGCCCCGAGAGGCCGCTCACTTCGACATCGTCGAACGAGAGTGTGCCGGCCCCTTCCGGCCAAAGTGTGATGAGGCCGAGTTGATACACTTTCGCCGGCCTGGCGATGCCATCCATTCACAGGCCGGCTCACCTTCTTGAAATCGATGACGTACACCCGCCCGGAACGTGATTGAATGAGCCGGCGATCCGGGGCTGGGGCGAGTAATAGGGAGAGAATCAGCGCCGGGTGGAGAAGCACGTCCGTTTTTTATCAGACTGAAAACTCCGATTCAATGCGTGATTGCCCGGCCCAGGCGATCGTCCGGACGGAAAGCGGGCCGATTCAGGCCATGGCTGTGAGCAGCCTGCGGCAGAAGGCGCGCGGCTGGCGGGACTTCCGTCACCGATTGTCGGGGGTCCCGGGCGGCGATCTACGGCCGGAGGCGGGGCGCTAGACGGACAGGCGGGGCTACGGCCGGTTGGCGCTTTCGTCCAGGGAAGCTGGTCCTGTGATGCGTTTGGCGTTTCGGGTTCCTTGGATATTCCTTCCGGGTGATGAGTTGTAGCGCTGCCCGCGCCCCTATTCCTATGGGGTCGCAAACACCCATCATCCAGGAGGGAACCAGCGCATGAACTCAAGCGATTTGCGAAGGGCCGACGGTGGCGCGCCGGCCGGGAATCTCTTCCGCTTCGGCGTGTTCGACGTCGACCTGGAGAAGCAGGAGTTGCGCCGCAAGGGCGTGCCGATCAAGCTGCAGCAGCAGCCGTTCGAGATCCTCAAGCTGTTGCTCGTGCACCGGGGGCGATTTGTATCCAGGCAGGAGATCCAACGGACGCTTTGGCCGGACGACTACTTCGTTGACTTCGAAGGCAGCATCAATACGGCGGTAATGAAGCTCCGCCAGGCCCTGCGGGAGAATGCGGCTTCGCCTACCTACATCGAGACAGTCGCCCGCAAAGGGTACCGGCTGATGGCGCCGATCCTCGAGGAGGCCTCAGCGAAGGACGTCCCCGGCATTGCCGTTCTTCCCCTGCGGGACCTCTCCGGCAACACCGAGACACAGTACTTCGCCGACGGCCTGACGGACATGCTGATTACGGAACTGGCCCAGCAGTCGGGCCTGCGGGTGATCTCGCACCTGACCATGCTGCACTACCGGGAATCGTCACTCAGCCTCCGGCAGATCGCGCAGGAGTTGGAGGTACAGTCCATCGTGGAGGGCTCCATTCTCCGCTCTGGTGACCGCATCCGAATCTCCGTCCGGCTGCTGGACGCGCAAGCGGACCGGCATCTCTGGGCGCAAACCTACGATCGCGACTTGCGTGACATTCTGTTCCTGCAAAGAGAAGTGGCGCAGGCGATCGTGACCTCTACCTCTCGAGCCTTGCGGACCGAGCATGCACCGGAGCCGGTTCGGATCAGTCCCACGGCGTATGAGGCTTATCTCAAAGCAAACTATCTGTTGTCCGTGCGCGCCCCAAAATCATTGATGAGAGCCATCGATTGGTTTCTGGCCGCGATTGCCGAGGCTCCGTCGTGGGCCGCGCCCTTTGCCGGCCTGGCGGAGACCTACCGGCGGCTGGACTTCTTCGAACACATCCCCTCTCAGGATGCGGCCAAGCTGGCAACCAGCTACGCGGTGCAGGCGCTGGCTCTCGATCCCGCGCAGGCGCAGGCCCACGCCACGATGGGGGCCATCCTCGCGCTGCACGACTGGAACTGGAAAGAGGGGGAGGAACGGCTCAAGGCCGCGCTGGACTACAATCCTCAATCGGCTCACGCCGAGCATTTGTACGCCATGGTGCTGCTGGCCGAAGGCCGGCACCAGGAGGCGCTGCAGCATGTCGACCGGGCGCTGGCAATCGAGCCATCGTCGCTCTTCCTGCGCAGTGAGCGCGCGCAGATTCTTTTGTTCGCCAACCGTTCCGCCGAATCGCTCAGGGAAAGCGAAGACCTGCTGGAGGGCAACTCCGAATTCGCCCTGGGCCTGTTGGTCTATGCCGCGGCATTGCTCGCCGTGGAGAGGTACGCCGATGCACTGGCGGCGCTGGAGCGCGCTTATGCGGCGACGCCGCTTCCCATCGCCCTGACGGGCATGATCCACGCCTACTCCGGCTTGGGGCGTTCCAGCGAAGCCCGCGACTGCTTCCGCCGTCTGGCGCAACTGCAAAGCTCGGCGCACGTGCGGCCCGTGACCATGGCCTTGGGCTATCTTGGCCTGGGGGAGCGAGATCAGGCGCTCCAATGGCTGGAGAAGGCGGCCGAGTTGCACGATGTGAATCTGCCGCTGCATTCCCAGTTGCCGCCCTTCGATACACTCCGCGCGGAGCCCGCGTTTGCCCGGATCCACCGGCAGATGAACCTGCCGCGCGAATTCACCGCCCACCCCTGATAATTTCCCGCCTGCTGTTGTCCCCCACTTATTCAGTGGGGAGGCGCTGGACGCCGCCCTAAGACAAGGAACAAATCTCCATGCAGATGATATCCGGGGCCTGCTCCCGCCGCCTGACCGCCTTGCTGGCGCTGGCTTCGGTGGGTTACGCAGCGTCCACCACCACACCCAGTGCCCAGCGGGCACCGTTGCTCACTGTCACCAGCCCCCAGGCGGGCGCCCAGCTGAACGGCCAAAGCCTGCTGGCAGAGATACAGATCCAACCGGAGGCGATCCGGAACACCCTCGCCGCCGTCCTCAACGGCAAGGACATCACTGGCCAATTCGCGGTCAAGGCTCCGTGCCGGGGGGCGGTTTGCACCGAAACGGCGTTGCTGACCCAGGCGGACGGGCTGATCAAGGGACAGAACGTCCTCCGCCTGCGCATCAAGGGCTGGGGCGCCAACACAACCCGCGCCCGCGTTGTGTTTGCCTGGACTCCGGGAAACCCCACCGGCGTCAATGACGGCGACGTCACCGAATTGCCCCAGCCGAACTACAACTTCACGACGCTGACGCCCGGCGGCTATCGAAGCACCGGCGAGCCGTGGTTCCAGATCTCCAGCAACGGTCTGCATGGAGTCACGCGGACCTATCCGGCTCAACCGCCAATGTGCGGAGGACGGGGTTACACGTACACGCTCGTCCAGATCGATCGGAACAACCTGAACGAAGTCGCCACGACCTGTCTCAACACCCCGGATGTCGACGCCGCGCTCAAAGCGGTTCCTTCCACCCAGTTTGCTGTGTTCGGCACGAACTCCACCTACAATGCGGACTGGCAGAATCTGAACACGCTGCCGATTGGGGGCACCGATTTTCGCGGCAATGCGCCGTCAGCGGAAGTGCCTTACGGGTACATGGTGCTGGGCATCGGAAAGGCCCCCTATGGCGTGGCCATGGAGTCCTACAACACCGGCTACGAGGTAAACGAGACCTCCCTGACACAGATTCAGGGCGCACTCACCCGGAACGGCCACAGCCTCTTCGACTACCACCCCGTTGACTACATCACCTATTCGATCGACGGCCCGAACAAGCGGGCCACCTTCGATGGCCAGAGGTTCACGGTGCCGTCCGCCGTGCCCACCACCGGTTTCTGGGTTTTCCCCTTCACACGCAACACGTTCGCGCCGCTGGCCGGAACCCAGGGCGTGGTCTATGACGCCACGAAAGCCGCGGATCTCACCGCCATGAACACCCTGCTGAGCAACCTCACCTGGCGGCAAATGGCGGTTGTCATCGGGTGGGGCAAGCAGCCAGGACTCAGCTTGCCGCAGAGTCTCAACCCGTTGGTGACCACCCTGGCTTCGATGGGTGTCCCGTATACCACCATTCAGCAGATGACCACTGACCAATCGGCGATGGCCGCCCTGGTGACTCCGGATCCGACGGTTGCCATTGCGCTGCCCAACCGGCGCGTGCCGTTCTCGATGACGCCCAGCGAAAACGGCCAGACCGGACAGTTGGTGGGCTCCCTGGGCCGGGACAAATACTACCTGTACCGCTCGATGTACACCGCGCAAGCCGACCTGTCCTCGTCGTCGCCGATCGACGCGAGCTTCCTGAAGACAATCTGGCTCCCGAACTCCACCTGGCCGATGATGCACAGCACGAGCCGCGTGAACGCCTACAAGTACCTCAGCAACCGGATTCTGCACGTGGTCTGGCCGGACAAATTGCCCGCCGGTCCCACTGACGACATCCGCTACATTTACACCTCTGCCGGCGCCAGCCTGCTGACCAAAGTCAATCCGGACGCCGACCCGGCCTTCACGTACCCGGTTGGGGGCACTTACACCAATCCGGACACCGGCGAGAGCTATGTGTTCACGGAGTCCGACCTGTCGGGCGTCGCCAAGCAGTTGCGCGCCGAGTTCACGGCCCTCGCCCAGGTTCTCCCCTTCCTGGGTACCAGCACCACCGGCGCCAATCTGCTGGGGCGGCTGATTGAAAACGACAACGCCTGGATGCCGGCCTGGGTGACCAGCAATACGATCATTCTCAATCAGTCGCCCTGGGTGAACCAAAGCGGGCCCATCGGCTTCAGCTTCGACGATCTTGTGTACCAGTCCTCAGCGCTGACTCCCAATCAAGCGGCGATGGGCAACCCGCTGTTCGCCCCGATTGAGGGGATGTTGGGCGAGTTGGTGATCGCGGTGGGTTCCACCGGCGCCATGGATGTGAACAACAGCGGGGTGCCGACGGCAGGCTACGCGGCCAATACCACGATCAAAGACTTCGTCTTCAATTACGTCACGTGGGTCGGCAACGCCGATCGCGCCTATGACCAGATCATGGACCTCGCCGTGTCCGACTGGAACCGGCTGCAAATCCTCAGCCAGGCGATCAAGTCGAAATGGTTCCTCGACGACTACACCGTTCTGGATCACAGCCCAACGCTCCAGTTGGGAGCCAACCGGTTCTTCTACACGACGTTCATGCGCACCTACTACTCGCATGACGCTTACTGGTTCACCAGCACGACGGATCCCCTGAAAGTCGGATCGATGAAGGAAGAGTGCAGCTTCGGTTCATGCACGCCGCAGTGCCGGGGCGTCTACACGGATTCGCCGTCGCCGAACTCCTCAACGGCGTTTTCGAGCTTCCCGCCCAATGGCAAGTACGACCTGTTCCAGATCGCAACACCGATCAAGGACAACGAGTCGAAGCTCATGACCGTCCAGACTCCGGGCGCCGATCTGGGATTGATGCTCTTCGGAACCGAGCAGGCCAACGGCCAGTTCGCCATGCCGAAAGACGTCTGGTTCACGATGGGCGCCCTGCCCGTCCGATCGGGCGCGGACTCTCCACAGTACGGCTACGGCGGGTGCGTCCTGCCGTAACACAACCGGTTCCAGTCGACAGCGCGGGGCTCTTCGGAGCCCCGTTTTTTTGTTGGGGGAAGGCGCTCCAGCGGGACTCTGATGTCATTGATAAGACGGTAGATATCGGTTGATTGCGAAGTCACCTCGAAACCATGGTCCTGTGCGGCCGAAGCGCGCACGATAGGGTCAGCAAGGTTATCAAAAAGAGGAACAGATGCGGACTTCGATTCGACTCACCATTCAGGCGGCAGTGGCCGTGCTCAGCCTCCATCCAGGCGTTCAGGCGGCCCATTCGCACGATTTCAACGTGTATGTCACCAGTGTGGCTCAGGCGCCCAATGGCGGTTTGTGGATTCAAGTGAACGATACGGTCAACGGCGGCCGGACCGTGGCCACCGGAGGGGCCCCGCTGTATGAGAACGTCAACGCGGCCGGCACCATCGTGGGTGTTCCGGGGAAGAACGGATATTGGGTGATCTCGAAGAATGGCGACATCTACGCACGCGGCGAGGCGCCGGAGTTGTGTGAGGGACACCTGTCGAAGTGCTCGGGATTCCCGGTGACGCCCAATGACAAACAGTACGTGACCCATGCCGCGGCGACACCCGATGGGCGGGGTTTCTGGGCACTGGGCCGGTCGGGCCAGGTGTGGACCGCGGGGACGGCGGCGTTCCACGGCGACGCGTACGAGGACAAGCATGTGGCGACGGCGATCGCGGCCTCGCCATCCGGCAATGGCTACTACATCCTGAAGACCGATGGCGGGGTGCATGTGCGCGGCGACGCGATGTTCTTTGGCTCCACGGGGGGCCATTACACACGGGACTATACGGGGTTGGTGCTGAGCCGGACCGCGGGCGGGACGGTGAATGGGTACTGGATGCTGGAAGAAGACGGGGGCGTGCACACTTACGGCGATGCTGTCTTTCTGGGTTCCGGCGGCGGCAAAACTCCGCGCGCCACATCGATGTTCCCGGTGGACGGCGGCGTGCGCTATGGGTGGGTGACCTATGACGGGAAGTTCGAGTTGTCCACGTCGTATCGGCGGGGCCCGGTGACGACGTCGGAGCACGACCTCAGCCCGGTCTGGACGCTGCAGGGCGATGTGGACGAGCCGGGCGCCGAGTTGCATGCATTTACCCTCGGGTCCGGTCCCGTGGACAGTTGGATCTTCTGGCCGGTGAAGTGGATGGGAGCGCCGGTCTACCAGTTGCGGCATGAACGCAACGGGCTGTGCGTGGAGGCCAGCGGCGCCCGACTGGTGCAGGCCGTCTGCCACGCCAACTTCAATGATTCCGTGGCGCAGGCGTTTCGGCTTTACGCCGGGGCGGGCGAGAACATGTACCTGGCGCCGGCCGAGCGGGCCCAGTACTCGATCGCGAAGATGCCGGGGCGGTCCCGGCTGGAGATCTCCATCACGGACGCCACGGTGTGGCGCACGCTGAACACGACGACGGTGACCGCCGAGGGCACCGGGGCTCAATGGCAGACGGGGGGCTCGGCAGGCAACCTGACGACCACCGGCGCACCCGGGATCCAGGCGCCGCCCCGGAAATGGGTGGTTGCCACGACGGCCCCGGTTCCCAACTCGACGGTGCGCTTCGTCAGCATGGAAACCGGCCATTGCGCGGAGTTTAAGTGGAACACCACGACTTACTACCTGTATCAATCCCTGTGCCAGGCGGCGGTGCAGCCGCAGACGTTCCGGTTGGCGCCCGATGGCGTAAATACATACCGCATCAACGTCGCCTTCGTGGATAACTTCGGCGCGGCGCCGGCCAGCAACGGCGGGGTGATGTTCACGGTGGCCAGCAGGAGCTGGCGTATGGAACTCAGCAATCTGCCTTAGGACGCGGTCAAACCGGCAATGCTCCGCAGGCTTGGGTTGCGGATGCGACTGGTGTGTGGAGGCTGCGGATTGCAGCAAAACAGGCTCAAAACAGCTCAAAACGTGCAAGAAAGACTACAAAAATGACACCAATTCGACTGATTCGTAGCGCGATTGCCCTGGTGGCGGCGGCGGTCGCCTTCAGCCCCCAGATTGGCGCGGCTGATCACTATGATGGCAATCTTTACGTCACCAGCGTGGCGCAGGCCCCCAATGGGGGCCTCTGGATCCAGGTGAACGACAAAGTGAACAGCGGCAGGACGATCGTGTCGGGCGGGGCTCCTGTGTTTGAGAGTGTCGATGCGCCCGGCAGCATTGTGGGCGTTCCGGGCAAGAACGGCTACTGGGTGATCTCGAAGCGTGGCGACATCCACGCACGGGGGGAAGCTCCGATGCTTTGTGAGGGGCACCTGTCGAAGTGCAGCAACTACCCTGCAAGTCCGAGCAGCATGAATTACATCAGCCATGCGGCGGCCTCGCCGGACGGCGGGGGCTTTTGGGCGCTGGGCTATGACGGTCAGGTGTGGACGGTGGGCACAGCCCAGCCCTACGGCGACGCCCGGGGAGAGGCTCATATCTATGGGACGGCCATTGCGCCGACTCCCAGCGGGAAGGGCTACTACATCCTGAAGAACGACGGCGGCGTGCATGCCCGGGGCGACGCGGTGTTCTTCGGATCCACTGGTGGCCACTTCAACCGCAAGTACAACGGCCTGGTGCTGAGCCGGACGGCGGGCGGGACCGTGAACGGGTACTGGATGCTGGAGCAGGACGGAGGCGTGCATGCCTATGGCGACGCGGTCTTTCTGGGGTCCACAGGCGGTAAGAGTTCCCGGATAACCTCTTTGTTTCCAGTGGACGGCGGCGTGCGCTATGGGTGGGTGACCTATGACGGGAAGATCGAGTTGTCCACGTCGTACCGGCGGGGCCCGGTGACGACTTCGGAGCACGACCTCAGCCCGGTCTGGACGCTGCAGGGCGATGTGGACAAGCCGGGCGCCGAGTTGCACGCATTCACTCTCGGGTCCGGTCCCGTGGACAGTTGGATCTTCTGGCCGGTGAAGTGGATGGGAGCGCCGGTCTACCAGTTGCGGCATGAACGCAACGGGCTGTGCGTGGAGGCCAGCGGCGCCCGACTGGTGCAGGCCGTCTGCCACGCCAACTTCAATGATTCCGTGGCGCAGGCGTTTCGGCTTTACGCCGGAGCGGGCGAGAACATGTACCTGGCGCCGGCCGAGCGGGCCCAATACTCGATCGCGAAGATGCCGGGGCGGTCCCGGCTGGAGATCTCCATCACGGACGCCACGGTGTGGCGCACGCTGAACACGACGACGGTGACCGCCGAGGGCACCGGGGCTCAATGGCAGACGGGGGGCGCGGCGGGCAACCTGACAACCCTCGGTGCACCCGGCATTCAGGCGCCGCCCCGGAGATGGGCGGTTGCCACGACGGCCCCGGTTCCCAACTCGACGGTGCGCTTCGTGAGCATGGAAACAGGCCATTGCGCGGAGCAAAGGTGGAACATCACGACTTACTACCTGTATCAATCTCCGTGCCAGCCGGCAGTGCAGCCGCAGATGTTCCGGTTGGCACCCGATGGCGTGAATACCTACCGCATTAACTTTGCCTCTGTCGATGGCTTCGGCGCCGCGCCAGCCAGCAACGGCGGGGTGATGTTCACGGTGGTCAGCAAGCGCTGGGGTATGGAGCTTACGAATTTGCCGTAGGGTTCCGCTCAACTCCGGAAGCTGACTGACCGCTGGCGCGGGAGACGTCAGTGGTGCGCCTAAGCGACTGAATACGCATAAGTTATCGGTTCAGAACGAGTTCATGCGTGTTCCATGGTTTTGAACCGGGAACTCGCCGAACATGGGTCATGTCCGGATCGAACAAAACTCCACAAAAGAAAAGCGATCAGAAAATGCAGACCAATTACTTGAACCGCGCCGATATTACCGCAGTGTTGGCGGCGTTCACATTCAGCTACTCGGCCACTGCCGCCCATCATGATAGCGGCAACATGTGGGTCACCAGCGTCGCGCAGGCTCCTCAGGGCGGCTTCTGGATCCAGGTGAACGACACAGCGCACACCGGCAAGACCATTGTGTCGGGTCCGGCTCCCGTGTTTGAGAGTGTCAACGCGCCCGGCACCATCGTAGCCGTGCCCGGCAAGATGGGCTACTGGGTAGTGACGAAGCGTGGCGACATCGTCTCGCGGGGCGATGCCCCAGCGTTCTGTGAAGGCCATCTTTCCAAGTGCAGCAACTACCCGAGTGATCCGGGCAATAAGAGCTTTGTCACCCATGCCGCAGCCACGCCCGACGGTTTGGGCTTGTGGGTTTTGGGCTATGACGGCCAAGTCTGGACTGTGGGGACAGCACAGCCCTACGGCGATCGGCAAGGAGAGAACAACATCTACGGGTCCGCCATTGTTCCGACGCCGAGCGGCAAGGGCTACTACATCCTGATGAGCGATGGGGGCGTACATACCAGGGGTGACGCGGTCTTCTTCGGTTCCACCGGCGGCCAGTATGGCCGTGAGTATACCGGCATGGTGCTGAGCAAAACGGCGGTGGGCGCAGTGAACGGCTACTGGATTTTGGAGGAAGACGGAGGAGTGCATGCGTACGGCGATGCGCAATTTCTGGGGTCCACTGGCGGGAACACCTCCCGAGTGACTTCGATGTTCAGTTTGGATGGCGGTATCCGCTACGGATGGGTGACCTACAACGGCACGATTGGTTACTCCACGTCGTATCGCCGGGGCCCGGTGTCGACGACGGAGCACGATCTGAGCATGGTTTGGACATTGCAGGGCGATGTGGACAAGCCGGGCGCCGAGGTCCACGCGAAGCAACTGGGAAGCGGCCGGGTGGACAGTTGGATCTTCTGGCCGGCCAAGTGGGGAGGGCTGCCGGTGTATCAGTTGCGGCACGAGTTCAACGGCCTGTGCCTGGAAGCCAAGGGAGACCGGTTGGTGCAGGCAGTGTGCCAGGCCAATTTCAACAACTCCGGGGCACAGGCGTTTCTGGCCAGTTCAGGAGGGGACGACAACATGTATGTGTCGCCGGCTCAAAACGGATATCAGGCGATCGTCATCAAGCCGGGCAAATCGCTGCTGGAGATTTCCATGAGTGGGAGTACGCAGTGGCGCACGCTGGCCACGACGACTGTCACCTCCGAGGCCACCAGAGGGCAGTGGTACACGTCAGGCGCGGTGGGCGACAAGACGCACCTGGGCGTACCGGATCTGCAGACGCCACCGCAGAGATGGGTGGTGGCCACGACGGCTCCGGTTGCTGGCTCGACGGTACGGTTCGTCAGCATGGCGACGGGACACTGCGGGGAGTTCAAGTGGAGCGGCACGGCTGACTACCTGTTCAACGCCACCTGCCAGATGGGGGTGCAGACTCAGACGTTCCGGTTGGTGCCTGATGGTGGAAATGTCTTCAGGATCAGCATTGCCTTTCACAGTGGGGTTGGCGCCGCGCCGGGCTTCACCGGCGGGGTGATGTTCACGATGGCGAGCCAGCGGTGGGTGCTGGACCTCACAGATTCGCTGTAGGGCACCTCGCCACGGTAGCCTTCCGGGCACCCTGTGAGGCGACCGCCATTGGCGCCTGTAAGCAACTGAATTTACGGCGGATACCGGTTGATGTCGAGTTCAACTCCGGTCCATGGCTTTGCCGCCCGGGTTGGCCGAATATGGGGCAGAAGAGAGTTCCACAAGAGATTGAAAGAGCAGGAAAGGTCAGAGAAATGATAACGAGTCAACTGATCCGGATGGTAGTTCCCATGGTGCTGGCGGCGTTTGGGTTGAGCCATGCCGCCAAGGCTTCGGATTACTACGATGGCAACGTCTTTGTCACCAGCGCCGCGCAGGCTCCCAATGGCGGCTTCTGGATTCAGGTGAACGACACCGTGAATGGGGGCAGGACCATTGTATCGGGAGGAGCCCCGGTGTTTGAGAGCGTGAACGCGCCCGGCACGCTGGTGGCGATTCCTGGCAAGAACGGCTATTGGGTGATTACCAAGAAGGGCGACATCCACGCACGGGGAGAGGCGCCACTGCTGTGCGAAGGGCACCTCTCGAAGTGCAGCAACTTCCCGAGCAATCCCGGCGCCAACTCGTACGTGACTCACGCCGCGGCCACCCCCGATGGCGGGGGGTTCTGGGCCTTGGGTGATCACGGCCAGGTGTGGACAGCCGGAACAGCCGTGCCCTATGGTGACGAGCGGAGTGACACCTCGACTGTCGGGACTGCCATCACGCCGACTCCGAGCGGCAAAGGCTACTACATTCTGATGAGTGACGGCGGCGTGCATGCCCGAGGTGACGCGGAGTTCTTCGGGTCTACCGGTGGCCACTTCCACCGGGAGTACAACGGCCTGGTGCTGAGCCGGACGGCGGGCGGAGCGGTGAATGGCTACTGGATGCTGGAACAGGACGGCGGCGTCCACGCCTATGGCGATGCGGCCTTCCTGGGATCCACGGGAGGCAAGGCTTCGCGGGTCACGTCGTTGTTTCAGGTGGATGGCGGTATCCGGTACGGTTGGGTGACCTATGACGGCAAGATCGGGCTGTCCGACTCGTACCGCCGGGGGCCGGTGACGACTTCTGACTACGATCTCAGCCCGGTGTGGACCCTGAATGGCGGTGTGGACAAGCCCGGGACGGAGTTGCACACGGCGACGCTCGGGTCCAGCCGCGTGGAAAGTTGGATCTTCTGGCCCATCAGGTGGAACGGAACGTACGTCAACCAGGTGCGCAACGAACGCAATGGCATGTGCCTGGAGGTCCGCTCGGATGTGCTGGTGCTGGCGGCCTGCCAACAGGATCTCCTCAAGATGAAGCCACAGGCATTCTGGATCGTGGACGGCGCCAACGGAACCTTCTGGGTGGTCTGGGCCCCACACCCGCAGTACTACCTGGTGAAGGAGGAAGGGTCACGTCTGAGGCTGCTGACCGCCGGCAACGGCGAGTGGCGCACGCTGGACGTGACGACGGTCACATCCGAAGCCCCGGGTGCGCAGTGGCACACGTGGAACGCGGTGGGCAACCAGACCAGCACCAGCGTGCCGGGACCCGAGACGCCTCGTCAGAACTGGGTTGTGGCGGCCACCGCCCCGGTTCCGGGTTCGACGGTCCGGTTCATCAGCATGGAGACGGGGTACTGCGGGGAGTTCAAGTGGTTGGACGGGGCGCATCACCTGTTTCAGTCCGTGTGTCAGCCTGCCGTGCAGCCGCAGACGTTTCGCCTGATGGAAGACGGCCCGAAGGCTTATCGCATCAACATCGCGTTCAGCGACTCGGTGGGCGCCGCGCCGGCCTGGAACCACGGGGTGATGTTCTCCGCGGCGAGCGTGCGCTGGATCATGGACCTGAGCAAATTACCATAGCGGGCGGTACGGAGGGCGCCGTCTCGCGGGTATGTGATCGGCGCCCGTAAAGTACTGGAAACACGCAACATATTGATTCAGCTCGAGACCCTCTCCAGACCATGGCCGGAAAGCGCGGAGTCGCCCACGATAGGACCAGGAAGCAATCCAAAGACTTCGAGAGAACAGGAAAATGAAGACGATTTATCAGACTCTATGCAGACTTGCGGCGCCCCTGGCGCTGGCGTGGTTGACGCTGGCGCCGATGGCGCGGGCGTCAGATTATGGCGGCATGGTTTGGCTCACCAGCGCGGCGCAGGCGCCTAACGGCGGCATCTGGCTCCAATTGCAGACCGGTGAGGACTCCGGCAAGACCCTGGCGATTGGAGGCGCGCCCGCATACCCGAGTGTGGACGAGCCTGGCACGGTGGTGGCCGCTCCCGGCAAGTCGGGCTACTGGGTGGTGACCAAGAGGGGCGTGATCCATGCGCGCGGCGAAGCTCCCGAGATTTGCGGCGGGCGCCTGTCGAACTGCGCGGGCTACCCCATGGATCCAGGCCAATATGAGTACGTGACGTCCGCGGCGGCCACACCGGATGGACAGGGGCTGTGGGCGCTGAGCTATCGAGGCCAGGTGTGGTGCGCGGGGACCGCCAAGCATTTTGGGGACGCCGTGGAGGGGTTCGATCTGATGGGGACCACGATCGCGCCGACGCCGTCGGGCAACGGCTACTACATCCTGAAGGACGATGGCGGCGTGCATGCCCGGGGGGACGCGGTGTTCTACGGTTCCACCGGCGGCGCGTTCAAACAGGACTACACGGGGCTGGCGCTCAGCCACACGGCGGGCGGCGCGGTGAATGGGTATTGGATGCTGAAGCGGGACGGCGGGGTGTTCAGCTACGGCGACGCCACCTTCCTGGGGTCCACGGGCGGGAACAGCCACGAAGTGAATTCGCTGTTTCTCCTGGACAACGGCGCCCGCTACGGGTGGGTGGAGCGGAATGGCACGATTGGAATCTCCGGTTCCTACAACCGGGGCGCCATCACCTCGACCACCGGGGGGACCACGACGCTGTGGCATCAGAAGGGTAAGGTGGACCAGCCGGGCGCCGAGTTGCATGCCTTGCCGGCCGGCACCGGCCGCGCGGACTCCTGGATCTTCTGGCCGGTGAAGAAGTCGGGGGTGACCGCCTACCAACTGCGCAACGAGGCGAACGGACTCTGCGCGGAGTTGAGGAACTACGAGGTGTCGCAGGGGCCCTGCCAGGCCGACGTGCAGAACTCGCAGACGCAGGCTTTCTGGCTGGAGTACACAGGCTCCTACTTCTACGTAGTGATGGCGGACATGCCTCGGCTCGCGGTGACGGCGCTGCCCGGCTCCTCGCGGCTGATGTTGATCGACAAGACCACGTTCCCGCCTAGCCAGGTGTACCGCTGGAAAATTCTGGAATCGACGTCGATCGCGGCGCTCGATTCCGGAGTCCAGTGGCTGGCGGCGGATGATGCGGATGGCGCGGTGTCGGCCGCCTCGGGCACCTCGGCAGGCGGCGCGGCGCAGAAGTGGCTGGTTGCGCCAACCGGCGAGGGGCCGGACTGGCCGGTGAAGTTCATTGACGCCCAGTCCGGCCGTTGCGCCGAGGCGCGCGGGGATGGCGGGCGCTACCGGTTGGGGTTGGCGGCCTGTGCGGAGGCTTCGGCGGCGCAGAGGTTCCAGTTGCGGGAGGCGGGCGCGGGAGTCTTCCAGATCGCGCCGGTGGGCAGCCGGTTGGCGGCAGCGGTATCCACGACATTGCCGGGCGAGGTGGAGTTCGTCCCGGCCGCTCACAGCACAGCCTGGCGGCTGGATTCCGCTAGGAATCGGTAAGTGCTGGAGCAACCCGCGGGGTGCCAGGGGCTGATCTGCACAGTCCCTTGGCACCCGCGGGCCTCTCCCC
The DNA here is from genome assembly GCF_015277775.1 of Paludibaculum fermentans. Classification (NCBI taxonomy): domain Bacteria; kingdom Pseudomonadati; phylum Acidobacteriota; class Terriglobia; order Bryobacterales; family Bryobacteraceae; genus Paludibaculum; species Paludibaculum fermentans. The sequence continues at coordinate 6,103,792 of NZ_CP063849.1, read as the reverse complement.
ACCCTGATCGCGTGGCCCCTGTTACCACCGCGGGTCTACCCGTAGCCGGCGGCTGAGACTGCTGCCGCGGTGATTGTCTGTCAACCCCTGATAAGAACCCTCCAGCTACTGTCCCCCTCCCTGTAGGGGGCGCTGGATAGCGCCTGGCCTGAAGAAAGGAAAGAACTCCATGAAATCGATATCCTGGGCCTCCTCCGGCATCTCCGCCTTTTTGGCTCTCACTTCCCTGGGATGGGCGGCATCTCCCCCCCCTCAGCAGGCGCGTAAATCGCCACTGCTGGTGGTCACCAGTCCAAAGCGGAACGCCACACTCGACGGTGTGACCGTGCGAGTATCCGCCCAAATCAGCCCGCGGGCGACTGAATCGACATTTGGCGCCACGTTGAACGGCAAGGACATCACCGCCAGGTTTGTGCGGAGTTGCAGCGGCAATCCAATCACGTGCACCGAGTCGGCTGCGCTGAGCAAGGTGGATGGGTTGCAGGAGGGACGGAACGTGGTGCGGATGCGCGTGCGCGAGTGGGGTGGCGAGTATTCCAACGTGCGGGCCGCGTTTACCTGGAGTCTCCTGGGGGATCCGACCGCTTCCCCCACCGTCTCCTCGGCACAGCCGGACTTCAACTTCACCACCCTGACGCCTGGCGGCCATCAGGGCGGCTCGCAGCCCTGGTTCCAGATCAGCTCTAACGCCTTCTCGGCAGGCAGTCCGAGGACGTTTCCGTCGAACCCGATCTCCTGCACCAACAGTGTGTACCTCCTGGTTGAGGTGGACCGTCGGACGTTAAAGGAAGTCAAAACGACGTGCCTGGCGTCGCCGCAAGTGAGCTCGGCGCTGGCGGCGATTCCGTCGACGTCGTTCGCCGTCTTTGGCAGTCTGGCCTACATCAACGCGGACTGGAGCAACCTTTACCCGCAAGCGATCGGCGGCAGTGATTACCGGAAGATCGGAGATCAAGAAGCCCCGTGGACCTACATGATGCTGGGGATGGGGAAGTCCGGCTGGGGCCTGGGCGTAGAGTCCTACAACACGGGCTATGAGTTGGATCCGGCCCAGCAGGCTCAGGTGAACGGCGTGCTGACGATGAACGCGCACGGCCTCTATGATTTCCACCCGACCAACAACGCGATTACGCACGTGGATGCGGTGAACAAGACGATTCAGATCGACGGTGTGACCTACACGCCTCCGGCTGCAGCGGCGAACCTGAAGGCAGGGTTCTGGGTGCTGCCCATTTCGCGGCGGACGTTGACTCCGGTGCAGGAGCCCGAGTGGGACAACTCGCAATGCCCAAAGTTCTGTGGCGCCGTCTACGATGCGGACAATTTCGAGAAGCTAACGTCGATGACCGTGTACGTGAGCAATATCTCGTGGCGGGATCTGATCTACGTGGTTGCCTGGGGAAAACAGCCCGGCCTGAACTCGATCGCCTTGGTGACGGACCAGCAACCCTACACGATGTTGAACCAGATGGGCATTCCCTCCTATAGCCTGACGTCGATGACCGATCCGGGTTCGGTGCTGGCCGGGTTGGTGACTCCTGACCCGGCGGTCGGGGCGCGGCTTCCGAACCGGCAGGCGCTGGTGTCTTCGACGCCCAGCACGAGTGGCCAACTGGGGCAGATTTCGGCGGTGTTGATGCGCGACATGTACGATTTGTACCGTCCGGTCAACGGCGTGCAGAATAACCTGTCGGCTGACGGTGATCAGGGGCCGGCATTTATCGACCTGAGCTTCCTGAAGACCCTTTGGCAGCCCTCCACGCCCTGGCCGATGATGGATACGCCCGGCCGGGTGAACGCCTACCAGTACCTCAGCTACAAGATCTTCCACAATTTGTGGGCAGCAGACCAGCAACCGACCTCCGCGACCACGGATATTCGCGGGATTTATGGCGAGCCTTCGATCAACGGGGTCTTCGGCGGAGTGGATCCCACGGACTTGACGAAGTATCCGTATCCTTCGGGTGGCACCTTTACGAATCCGGACAACGGAGCGATCTACAGTTTCAGCCAGCAGGACATGACCGACGTGGCGCAGCAGCTTCAGGCGGAATTCGCCGCGATGGACCGGGTCGTCCGCTTGTACGGGTCCGAGCGCCCCGGCCTGCGGGACGCGCTGCTGGACACGGTGATTCCGCATATGACCAACGAGCTCAGCCTCGCGCTGGAAAGTGGGGGCAACGGCCAGACTCAACTCTCTTTCCGCATGAATGACGTGATGAACTGGGGAGCCTCAATGGCCAACGTCACGGGAATACTGGCGTCGGACACCAATCAGGACTCCTTGTACGGCATTCTCAGCGGCTTTATCCACGCGATGAGTTCCTCCGGCCTCCTCGATCCACGAAACGACGGCATCCCCGACTACACGGTGTTTGCCAATGCGGCAGCCGTGCCTGCCAATTTCGCCACTTACCTGCAACACCAGGATGAGACCTATGACGCGGTGTTCAGCACCCTCGTTCAGGACTGGCCCAAACTCAACACCATGAGCCTGAATGTCGCGTTCGAGGACAGCCAGGTGGATAAGGTCGACCAGGTGATGCAACTGGGGGCGAAGCGCTACTTCACATCGGCGCTGCTGACCGGGACATATCAGCTCGACAGCTACTACGGCCGGGGGGAGACTCTGCCGAGCCAGGTCGGAGCCTGGGGGCCCCTGGATATCAGCCATCCCGTCAGGAAGTGCGAGGCTCTTTACGATGACAGCTTGAACGTCTGGGGTGTGTTCCCGGCGCTTAGCTCGGCCACGACGGGCGGGAATGACACCTTCTTTCTCACGGGCGAGATCACGAACAACTATGACACGACGATGAAAGAGAAGATGCCGCCGGCGCTGTATGGTCAGATCCTCTTCCTGCCGGATGCCGCCACCGGCATACCTGGTTTGCCCAAGGATGTCTGGTTTGCACTGGGGCCGGTGGGATTGCGTAACCAGGGCGACCTGCCGCGATATTCCAGCTCTGGTAATTGTACGCGGTAGCGAGCGGAAGGGTTCATTTTGAAACACGACCGGGGGCCTGTCGGGCCCCCGGTCTTTTTGTGCGTAGAGGGGACCCCAGTTGAGCGGGGCATCGCCTTCGATTTTTCTTTGCGACGCGGCGAAAGGATTCACTACTGGAAGCCCCTCTTGTTATAGCGGCGCTGCCGCAGATGGTTCGAGGAGGGCTTACGAGTATGAGTTCGAGTTCGCGGACGGGATTGACGCGCCGGATCTGGCTGGCAGCCGCGCCCGGAATGCTGGCGGCGCCCGCGTTGCTGGCTCAATCGCAAGCGGAGCAGTCCGCCAGAAGCGGGAAGCGGCGCCGGGAGATCATCAAACACTTCGACTTCAGCCAGGGCAGCGGCGGCGTCCTGGCGGGATTCACTGACTACCACCTGCAGACCGCGGACCTGAACTTCCTGGCCGAGATTCGTGAGCTGCCAAAGGAGCTGAACGTCTTCTCGCGGAACCGGCGCGCCTTCTACCTGTCATGCAACAATCGCCCGGATGATATTTTCATGTTTCTGAAGGTGCCGCTTACCGCCGCGGATGGTGTCGAGCAGGATCAACGGTACAAGGTCAGCCTGCAATTCGAGGTCGCATCGAACTCGACCAACTGCGCGGGCGCGGGCGGCAACCAAGCCAACGTCTTCCTGAAAGCAGGCGGTACTGCCGTGGAGCCGGTGCCGCTGCTGATTGGGGAGTACGTTTCGATCAACGTCGACAAAGGGCAACAGTCGGAGGGCGGGGAGGACCTGGGGGTGATCGGCAACATCTGGAATGGCCAGGAGTGCGAACCGGACCCCAAAGACCGGAAGTGGGTCATGCTGCGACGCACGTACGACCATCCGAAGCCGGTCACAACGATCCACGAGCAGTTGTGGATTGCAGTCGGCACCGAATCAGGCTATGAGGCGGTCACCGGGGTCTACTACTACTCGATCGATGTGAAGCTGACTCCGCTCGACAAGTAGGACCGAACGGGCAGCAGAGTGCCGGGCTCGAGCTCTTCCAACCCGTGTCGCCCAGACAGGAGGGCTGGAAGCGCAGCGACGCCTACTCCGGGCATGGGGGTCCTCTCCGTCCCAGCGTGGAGCCCGCAGTGGGGCAGTCCTGGCACCCTCTTTGGACGCGAAAGCAGCCCGGCGCCTTCGAGGGCTGCCGGGCTGCGTTGCGCTACGGAGAGGAGAACTCGCGGTGCTCATCGTGAAGGCTTAGGCCGAGTCCACGGCTCAGCGCACCGCCCGCTTCAGCTTGCCGATTGCTTCCTCTCGTCTGCCGGCACGAGTTGCTGATCCTCGCGCAAAGCGTGTTTGAAGTTCCTGAGTCCGTCGCCAAGACCCTTGGCGAGTTCGGGGATTTTCCTGCCGCCAAACAGAAGGACTGCGACGGCAAGAATGAGCACTAATTCCATGGGACCGATACTGCGCATCTGGCTGGTTTCCTTTCATTCCATCGTTCCGGCGTTCCGCCGTCACACTTCTATAGGGGGCGCCCAATCGCAGAATCTGATCAGGCCGACCTAAACAATGCCGGGGATCGCCTAGTCCAACAACGGCGTTGGGACCGCACTGGAGGTACGGCCGCCGGCAACCGAGAGGCCCCGCCAGATGGCGTGCACGGGTCTGGAGACCCAGGCGGCGGCGCAGCTCAGGATGGTTTCCACGGCGGGCCAGAGGGCCGGGGCGCCCACCGCGGTGTACGCCAGACGTTCGAGCGATTCTGTCACCTGGACGGCGGTGGGCCGGTCGGCGGCCTTCTTCCTCAGCATAGAGAGGATCAGAGCATCGAGCTGGCGGTGGATGGCGGGGTTCCACTTCGAGGGTGGCTCGGGTGCGTCTTCCACAATGGAGGTCATCGTGTCCCAGGCGGAATCGCTTTCGAATGGGCAGCGCCCGGTGATCATCTCGTAGAAGACGACTCCGAGGGAGAAGATGTCGGTTTCGACGCCGACGCGGGGGGCGCGGCACTGTTCCGGGGACATATACCGCGGCGTGCCGGAGGTCTCCTCCCATTCAGCCTCGTGGGTGGAAGAGTGCGCCATGCCGAAGTCGAGTATCTTCACCAGGCCGTCCGGCCTGACCAGGATGTTCTCGGGCTTCATGTCGCGATGGGCAATGCCGGCGGCGTGCGCGGCCTCCAGTGCCTTCGCCGCCTGTCTCCACACGGGCAGACATTCCCGGAGGTCCAGAGGGCGGCGCATCATCGACCGGAGCGGCGTGCCAGGCACATACTCCATCGCGAGAGCGGTGAGCCGGCCGGAACGGACCACCTCAAAGATCGTGACGATGTTCGGGTGGCTGAGGGCCGACGCGGCGCGTGCTTCGCGGAGCAGAGAGCCCAGGGCATCGCCCTCGCCTGCCCCCTCCGTGTTCAACACCTTCAGGGCGACGTTGCGGCCCAAATCGCGGTCGATGGCGGAAAAGATCTGGCTGGTGGCGCCGCGTCCGATCTCTCCGGTGGCTTCGTAGCGTCCGAGTTGGGAGCCCACGCCGAACTCCGGAGCCGGTTCAAAATCCGCCGCCAGTTCCAGGACGAGGCTCTCCAGTTCAGCATCCAGATCTTGACCTGACACGAAACTAAACCGGTCGCATTCCGGAAGATCTGCCACCTGGTGCGCCAGATCCAGAATATGAAGCCACTCTGCGTCGCCAATTGCCTGCATCGTTTTTCCCTCGAAAGCGATTCTGCGCCGGGCGGCACTTGGCTTCCATGCGTGGGAGGGGCTTTTTCCATGATTCTCTGCTTCGCACCTAACATTCAGATAATAAACAAGATATTTACCTAGATGCGCAATGATCAAAACGAAAAGATACAGAATGCAACCTTGGTTCAGGGACTGGATGATTGGACCCGCCCGAAATGTTCTGGTCCGGTACATAAATAAGGATGGAGCTTGTCCCCAGGAAGGGAGGATGTCCGAGCGCGGGTGGCGGCCTAGGGCGGGCGTGTTGCCGCCCAGAATGAGGAAGCCGGCCAGACCCTCACCTGTCCTCCAGGAAAGTTGGGATCTGGCCGGCGATAGAGGAAGCGCAGTTGCGGGGGACTATTTCCGGGTGACCGGCTGACAAACGGACTTGTCTTTCTGGGCGGGAGAATCCAGATAGAGGGTCGCGGAGCCTTTCGCTTCCCACCATATATACTGCTGGGCGGCGTAGCGGGCGCCCGAGGCCGACGAAACATTGGCGAAGATCAGGAGGCCGCCCAGGATGGGTACCGTGGCGAGGTTGTTGCCGCTGCCGTTGATGTACTCAACGTCGAAGGGGACGGCGGGGAGACCGATTTTGACCGCACTCGCGTCGCAGCTGTACTGCACGACCTTGCGAGAAAGCAGTTTGGATCCTGGCAGGGTGACGACCAGGTCAGTTGCGGAGGCCAACGTGGATGCAAGCAGCATCCCCAGCCACAGGACTATCGGCCGGCGGACGCCGGCATGGGCAGAAATAATCATTTTCCGTATCTCTCTGTCCACTACTATGCGGCCCGCAGCAGCCCGGGCCAAGTGAAAGCGAGTGAGCGTTGGATGTTTTGTTTATGATTGTCCAACCTGCTGAATCATAATGATTTATTGCTCGAGGTGATCGCCCGGCCGAACGTGGTGGGCGCAATCTGTCCAAACCAGTACGGATCATGCTGCTGCCGGCCGGAGTTCCCCGCCGGGCGGTTTCCCCGTCCATTTGCTATATTCTGTTGTCGTGGCCCGGAATTCTGTTCAGGACATCGGACCTCTCATGGCTGCCTTCCGGCAGGGCGACAGCGTCGCGGGCGCGAAGCTGATCGAGGTCTTCTACCCTGAGCTGAAACGGATGGCTGCCTCGAAGCTGCGAGGCGAACGGCAAGGGCATAGCTGGCAGCCGACGTTGCTGGTCAACGAGCTGTACCTCCAGTTGGTGAAGATCAAAGCGCTCCAACCGGACGACCAGGACCGACCTAACGACCGAGCCGCCTTCCTCGCGCTGTCGGGGCAGATCATGAAACGGCTGCTGATCCACCACGCGCGTCCCCTCTCGGCCAAGGCCCAGAAGGTGCCGCTTTGGGAGGATGTGAAGTGTGTGGACGACGGCGGGCTGGCCGAGGTGGAGTCGCTGCTCTCGCGGCTCGACGCCATGAAACCCATGCTTCGGGCCATCGTGGAGATGAAGGTGTTTGAGGGCCGGACCTCCGCCGAAGTTGCCGCCGAACTCAAATGCTCTCCGATTACTGTCCACCGCTACTGGCAGTTCGCCAAGCGTTGGCTGAAGGAAGAGTGGCATCCAGACGCCGGCTGAAGCGTTAGGACGCATCCGGGTGCGGCACCCACGAGGCGTGGCATCCCGCCGGCACCCGGCACGGTAGCTGAATTTGGGCCAAAGGCGGCGCGTACAGGTTCTGTGCGTCATAGATGCGCAAGCTGGTCCGGTCCTGTAGTGCATTGAAAACAATTGCCATCAGGTACCCCTCGCCCTCATTGCCGGCATTCCTGGCCGGGACAAACACAGGCTCCCCCACAAACTCTCCGGGGGGCAGGGTGTGCACCGTGCGGCTGGCCGCTTTGAAGTCATAGCGGGCAAAGCCCTCGAAGCTGCCTTCCGCCGGTTGTTCGCCAGGCCGCGTGTTCCGGAAAGCAGTGTATCCGAACCGGTTCTCCCGCATGGCAAAGCGGTCGTCGATGCGCGGAAACTCACAGGCACAATCGTCAATCTGCTCGTCTATGATGGTCCGGTTCTCCAAATTGATGCGAAGGCGGCGGAGTTCCGCTCCCACCGGCGGCGCGCCTTCACGCCACGAGGAATACCATGGCAGCTGGAGTTCGATGTAGCGATCCTTCTCAAAGGCATTCATTACATGGAGGTGGAAGAATGGCCGGGTCTCGAACCAGCGGATCCCCTGTTCCGTACCTCGGCGTGGAATCAAAGCCACGGCTGTGCCCATCACCGGGCGCCAACGGGGGGCTGGATCCTCCAGGACGAAGGGAGAGACGATGACGACTATGTAGTTTCTGGTGACGGCGATATCGTGGATCGTGGAGGGCCACGGGCTGTCGAAACTGAGGATTCTCGCCAGTTTGCCGGTGGGATCGACGGTCAGGCAGTCCAGCCGGCACTCCCGCGTTTCGTTGGCCAGCAGGATCATCTCCCCGGTTTCGGGGTCCAGTTTGGAATGGGACAACATGCCGCCCGGAAATGCGGTCTGGAAGTCATTCGGCCCCAGCGTGTGTAAACCCCAATCCAGGCGATAGGGCCGGCCGGCGTCGCCCATGGCCAGCAGGTGGCCGGCGTGGGCGACGATCCGGCTGTTTGCCGGATGTGCGCCGGCGGAGGATTCGGCGAGGGGATGCCCCGCGGCCCGTTCCGCCCGGTACTCCTCTGTCCGCACCCAGCGGTTTCGATACCGCGCCGCGCCATTCTCAAAATACAAGGCATGAACCTTGCCCGCACCTGTTGCCGGAAATCCGGAGCCGGCGGGATGGAAGAGTGACGTTGGGCTGTTCTTGAGGAAGACGCCGTTGAGCCCGTTGGGGATCTCGCCCTCAATCGATAGGTTCGTCGCGTCCAGTTCGACTGACACCGGCGCATTCGGTCTGTAGGGAAGTGGATCGGAATTCGACCTGGATGGGATCCTTACGCTTAGTTTCATGATTAGCGCCTCCACTAGTTGGGTGGGGAATCCGGGCACGAAACTAATCAGCAAATGTGACGAAGTTGCAGAAATGTCGCCAGAGGCGTCCGTCCCTGTGTCCGCGCCGGGAGCTCGGTGGATCCCAGGCGGCAGGATCGAATGCATGCCTGCTGGCGCATCTGTTACAATCCGGACCTAAAGCAGCCCACCTTGGATCCAAAACCAAAGGAAATGATTTACCAGTTCGGAAACTTTGAGCTCTCGACCAGAGCGGGAGAACTCCGAAAGGGTGGTGCGGTCCTTCGGCTTCCCCCGCAGCCTACCCTTGTCCTACTCCGGTTGGTTTCACGGAGCGGCGAACTGGTCACGCGAGAGGAGTTGAGGCAGGAGATCTGGAACGATAACACTAATGTAGACTTCGAGCTCGGAGTCAATCGCTGCATCCGCCGGATCCGGGCGACGCTCCTGGACGATGCCGACTCGCCGCGCTACATAGAGACGGTACCCCGCGTAGGGTACCGTTTTATCGCTCCGGTTCGATGCATTCCGGAACCGCAATCGGACGCCTCGCTCCCTGCTCCAAAACAGGCGGGGCATGAGCCTGACACGGCGGTGGCAGAGGCCGGCGAAGCCGATTTAGCAGCGCGGCCAGCGCCGGATGCCGGGGAACCTCGGTCCGAGCAGGGGGAGCAACCCCGATCTTCCCCGCTTCCGCAGGCCAGGTCGAGGGTCATGTTGTGGAGTGCGGTTGCACTGATATTCGTGGCGGCGGGGTACGGCAGCTACCGCTGGTGGCGCGGCCAGGAGGTAGAGCTCAGCGCTAATTACACGGTGCTGCCGTTCACCAGCGATGCCGGGATCGCGGCGGGTCCGTCGTTTTCGCCAGACGGACGGGAGATCGCCTACTGCTGGAACGGCACGCATCAGGACAACTTCGACATCTATCTTAGGGAGACTGGATCGCAACGGGTGAGGCGGCTCACCAGTTCGCCTGAGGCCGACTACAGCCCGGCCTGGTCTCCGGACGGACGGTCCATCGCGTTTTGCCGTGGCAGTGGGCATGAAAACTCCGCCATCTGGCTGATTTCCCTGGCCAACGGAGCGGAAAGGAAACTGGCTGAGCTACAGTGGGATGCCGCGCCCGGCAGCCGCTACCTGACGTGGTCTCCCGACAGCAAGCGCATTGTGTACGCAGGCAGCGCGACCGATGAACGGGTGAACGGGCTTTTCGAGCTCGACGTGGCCACGAGCTCGATCCAACGGCTGACCTCCGCCCAGAGGGGCGCAACGGATCTTCATCCAGCCTTTGCCCCGGATGGCCGCCGAGTGGCGTTTGCACGGGATATCGGAAGCGGCGTAAGCCGGATCTGGATTCTCCCGATGAAGCAGGACGGCGGAGCAGACGGCGATCCCGTGATGTTGGAATTGCCGGGTTTCGAGAGCGCCACTTCCTCACGCCCCGTGTGGACGCCGGACAGCCGCTATCTGGTCTTCTCCTCGAACCGAATGGGCCAGGCTGCCCTCTGGCTGGTGCAACCGTCGCACGGCGCCAAGCCCAGGTCATTGGCCGCGCTGGGCGCGGGCAACATCGACGCCGCCATCTCCTCCAGAGGCCAACTCGCCCTGGTTCGGCAGCATCTGGATGTGGATATCTACCAACTCGACGTTGATCTTCTGCGGAGAGGCCTGTCGTCAGCACCAAAGCCGGTGCTGAACTCAACGCAGATGGAGTCGAATCCGCAGGTGTCTCCGGACGGCTCAAAAATCGCCATGGAGTCCAATCGCGGGGGCTTCCGCGAGATCTGGACGGCGAATACCGACAGTACTAACCTGACCCAGGTGACTAACCTGATGAACCCGATTTCCGGCTCGCCCGCGTGGTCCCCGGACGGACGGAGAATTGCGTTCGATTCCCGGGTGGGCGGAGTCCCTGGGATATATGTCGTGTCCGCACAGGGCGGCACGGCCGATGCACTGACGACCGCCGAAACCGCAGGGGTGGTGCCAACCTGGTCGCCGGATGGCGCCTGGATCTACTACAGTTCCGGCCGAAGCGGCCGCTCTGAAGTCTGGCGTATCGCTTCCACAGGAGGAGCTGCCAAGCAGGTCTCCCAGAACGGCGGTTTCTCGCCGGTGATCGCCCACAACCGGTTGGTCTATGCCGCAAACCAAGCTCGCGTCACCACGCTGCGGGAACTCAACCTGAATACCAATGAGGAGACGAACCTGGCTACGGAGGTGATGCGCCGCGACTACTGCCCCTCCGGTGATGGGGTCTATTACATCGGGCCAAGCGCGTCTGGCCGGTATCCCCTCAAGTTTCTTGCCTCAAACCTCAAGCCTGCCCAGAGCATCTTCGAATTCACCGCCCAGCCGGCGGAGGGCATGAGCCTGTCTCCGGATGGCCATGTGCTCTACTACGGGCAATCGGAGAAGTCAGGTTCCGACCTTCTTCTAGTGCAGGATTTCTGGAAGAACTGAAAGCGCCGGTCCGGCTCTCCTGCTGAAGTTCGAATTCCCGCGACCATCGTGGGCAGGAGTGCCCCAGAGTGCCGCTCCAGACCGAAATCCGGATGCACGGTGCCGGACCGCCGCCGCCGTTAATTGTCCCTGCCCGAGGGAGAGTCATCCCTCGCCCACCTATTGCCGTACGCGTGCATGATCACCAGGGTTCCGCCGTGATCGCCATCCCCCTTTTTTTCAATGTGATAGCCGAGCATATCTTTCACACCTGCAAATCACCACTCACTCATTGATCCTCACCTCCCAGTCGCCCGATTCTGGTTGGCGTCCAGCGCGGAGGAACGCAAGACGGAGCTCCGCGAGACTTTGCTGGGCCCGTTGCCAGGCGTCGAATGCCGTCCTGTTGGCGCGAGTTATTGACAGGAGAAATGGAAATGTATCAACTGAAGTTCCTTTACAAACTGGCGGCGCTCGGCGTACTGTGCGCTGCTTCCACCCTTTCGTCCCAGGCCGCAGCTCTCGTCCTGACGACGAGCTTCGACAACGGGTCGCCGACCTCGCCCACCCCAGCCGGGTCGACTGTCGGGTCGCCGGACACCTTCTCGGTCACCGGCAAAGACGTTTTCTATCTGGGCGGGATCGCCAATGACCCGGGCAACCCGTGCTTCCTGGCCGGCGCGTCGAGTGCGACTTGCCTTCAGATGCCCACCTATCAGGGCATCAATCCGACTTTGACATCGGCCCACGCCTTCGGCCCCGGCGACTATATAGTACAAATCGAGATGGCGGGCGGCGCGGCCAACGCGCTGGTACTGGCGGAACTGGGCGCACCTCAAATGATCACGGTTGTGGCCAATACCCAGTTCACGACGTACCAGTTTACCCACACGGTGCCAGTTGGAGTCCTCACGCACTTGACCATCACGGGCAACAATGAGTTTCTCATCAACAGCATCAAGGTCGCGGCCCTGACCGGGGCGAGCCCGGTACCCGAACCGTCGAGTTGGTCGATGATGCTGCTGGCTGGAATGGGCCTGGGCGGGGTAGGGCTCTACCGGCGGCGTAGAGTTGTTGCGGCGACGCCTGAGCAGGGCGATCGATAGGCAATACGGCTGAGTTGGCCGGCGGGAGTCCGGCAGCATCGGCAGGGCGCGGAGGCCCTCGATTTCCACCTCTCCGGCGGTGGGATCGGGGGTCTCATCCTTGAGCCTTGAGCAGACCGACGATTTCGCTAGAACCGTTGCGACCGAAATAGCGGCATTCCACGCCCCAGTGATCACTTTCTCCGGCTGGAGTCCACTCTGTGACTGAAAAGAGGTTACAGACCATGAAGACTCCAATCAAAGGCTTTTCCAGACGCGATTTATTCAAGACACTGGCCGGCGGCGCCATGCTGGCGGGGCTTCCGCGCGGGGCTTTCGCGCAGTCGGGTTGTTCAGGAGCCGCCGGGCCCGCAGTGCTTTGGAACAGGAGCGCCGGGGGGCCCATCAACCCCAGTTCCGTGCTTTTCCAACGAGGCTCGATGTGGAGCATGGTTGGAGGCAGCAGCGGTGAGGAGCCGGTCCAGGCGCTGGTTCAGTTTGAAGTGCAGTCCGGCGCCCGCGAAGGCAATACCACGAACTTTTCCATCGTCCCCCGGATCGACAACATCCTGATGCCCACCAACGGCTCGGATTCGAAGTTGTACAGGATGGCCTTGCCTGACACGTCGCCGTCGTACATCATCGGAGCCAACCCGGGCGAACTCCAGAAATCGCTCTACGCCCAAGCGGACCTGGGCCCGCCGATTCTGTTTGGCAGCGTGATGGTGTTGTGTGGCATGCCCCTGAGTAATCCCGACAACATCAACATCATTGCTTACGATTTGGACGCCCAGGCCCAGCTTTGGATAACGCCCTTGCAAGGCTCGCCCACGAAGGCGCGCTTCGCCCTGGGCGCGGCGGGGCAGGTGTTCGTGGCGGTGGATGGGTCGATCATGGCGGTGAATGTGCAGACGGGCGCCATCCAGTGGACGTCGTCGTTTGCCGGCACTCCCAAGGGTGTGTGCGTCTCCGGTGCGCTGGTGTATGTCAGCACCTCCATGGGGACGGTGCAGAGCTTCGATGTCGGGTCAGGCGCGGCCGGCTGGGCTTGGCCGCCGGACAACAAGAATCTGTCGACGGCGCTGTCGGCTCCGTACACGTACTGTAACGGGATCTACTGCACGGACTCGGGCGGCAACTTCTACGCGATCAACACTTCGACAAAGGCGCAGGAATGGGTAGTTGACCTGGGCCACCCGATCGACTCGGCGCCGGTCTATATCGAGGACGGGTACGCCTATCTTTCCACGCGCACGTCGGATTCGCAGCAGACCTCGGCGACGATTTACGCCGTGGACCTGACGAGTTCGGGCACCAAGACGCTGAGCTATTGCACGGACCAGTCCGGCACAGTCATCGGTGTCGACAATGGCATCTGCTACGTGTCGAATCAGAACTCGTATAACCTGTGCGCCATCGACTTTGTGGACCAATTCCACCAGTTCTACTGCGACAGCACCCTGTTGGCCGATAGTGCGCAGGGTGCTCCGGACAACCCGATCCCCTCCACGCCGCTGTACCGCACGCACGTGCAGTTGCTGGATACGAACCGCAACCCCCGGATCAACAAGGCGGTGAGGGTGTGGGCGTCGGACACGATCAATGTGACGATCAATGGCAAGGCGTTCACGATTGGTCCCAGCGCTTCGGCGTCGGCGGCGTCGGACTTTGCCGGTGAGGTCAGCATCACGGTGGAGGCGACCGATGTGTCATGCCCAACCCTGTTCCTGTGGTCGGACTTCATGGACACCAATGAAGCGATGATGATCTACCCGGATCACTACGTGGTGGAGAAGCTGTCGGGCGTGACTGCCAGTGACATGGCAGCGGCGACCAGCTACGACGGGCAGACGATCCTGGTGGACCCGGATAGCGCCTCGGCGGCGGCCAATACGATTGTCAGTACGCTGGGCAACACGAGCGTGTCCCTGTCACTGACGCGCAAGCACATGGCGAAGGTGAGGATGAGTGTGACCGAAGCGCGGCGCAAACGGCGGAGCCGGCGTAAGGGCCGGATGAGTGCCACCTCGAGTGAGGGGGACTTTATTGCGTTCTCGCCGAAGAACCTGGTGTACAACGGGGACGTTACGCAGAATGGCAACACGCGGGTGTATGAGCCTGGTTCGGTTCCGAACTTCACAACCGTGCTGGATGCGGCCACCGGGAAATGGTCATTCCAACCCGGGACCACCGAAACAAGCCTGGCTGCGGCCGAGGCCACCACGGGACTGGGTTTTGAGAGTTTCGTTTCCAACGTGGTGAAGGGCGCGCGCAAGGTGGTGAAACTGGTGGTCGCGACGACGGAGAAGGTGCTGCACACGATCACGGATGAGCTCGGCAACATCTACAACATCACGGTGACGGCACTGGAGCACGCCCTGGCGGTGGTGAGCGGCTTCCTGAAGTCGGTGGTGAAGGATATCGTCAAGGTTGTGGAATGGTTGAGCGAGATCTTCAATTGGGGCAAGATTCTGGCCGCCAAGGACACGATCAAAAATACGGCGATTAAGAACCTGACGGCTCTCGCTGACCAGACGGCGACGATGACGCCGGCCTTCCGCGCGTCAGTGGATGCCGCGCTGGACGGCGCGATCAGTAAGATCCAGGGCGGATTGGGTGCCTTGGACGCTTACTTCAAGAAGTCGATGAAGGCCTCGCAGAAGAACGATAACGACCCAACGCCGATCTACAACGCCAATGGCAAACAGTCTTACCCGCAGAGCCGTTGGGGGACCGGCAAGGTGACCGACAATGCGGCCAACACGACGGAGGACTCGTCGAGCCTGTCGGTGGCCTCCACGCCGATCCCTTCCGACTTTCTTCCGGCGGTGGATGCGCTGGCGGCGGCAGTTCACCAGCAACTCAGCGGCGCGCTGAGCAGCATCGGCGAGGACCTGGAGGCGTTCTTTTCCAACTTCGGGAATCTGATGAAGGATCCGACGAAGTTCGTGACCAACTCGATCTCCGACGTCATGAACCTGTTGGGCGATCTTCTGGTGGACATGCTGCGGTTGTTAAAGAGTGTGCTGGATGCGTTGATCGACAACCTGCCGGCACTTCTGCGGGGGGCTATCGCGATTATCCAGCGCCCCATCCGGATACCGATTGTGAGCCAGCTGTGGGAAGTGATCTCGAGGGACCAGTTGTCGATGTTCGACTTGATTGCGCTGGTTGTGGCGATCCCGTCGGCGATCATCACGGATCTGATTCCGAACAACACGGCGGCGGCCAAGGCGCCGCGGTCCGCTACGGGAGACTTCACGGACCTGACCGGCATCGCCACCATCCTCAACGGGATGACGTACTCAGTGATGGATGCCTGGGGCGACCTGTCGAACGCATCGGGCAACGGGGGTGTGGCGATGGCGGCAGCTTCGTTGACGGCCATCGGGATTGGGCTGAGCGTTCCGGTGAGCAGCACTGATCCGTTCGTCTTTGCCTACTGGAGCCTGGCGGCGCTGCCGCTGATTCTCTCCGCGGCGAACTACGCGAAGGCCAAGGAGCAAGACCCGGCGGTGTCCAAAGCCTGGGCGCGGACCGTTTCGCGGCTGAATGGCGGATACGGGGCGATGATGCTGATCATGGCGTCAGTCGGCGCGATTCTCAACCATGCGGATTTCCTCGGCCAGGATGGGCAAACCGTGTTAGCCAATGTCTTCACCTACATTCCGTATGTGGGCAAGACGGTGGCGCAGGGTGAGCCGTTCAGCCCCGGACGTGTTGGGGCGGGCATCACAGACGGCGTTTGTGACACGACGGCAGGCATCATCAACGGCCTGGTGATGCTGGAGGGTTGACGGGTTTGAGAAGTGGCAGAGCGCCGGGGGGACTTCGCGTCTCCCCGGCGTTTTGGTTTGTGGCGGCCACAAAGTGCCGCACGAAGCGATGATCACTGTTGCGGCGGTGCTCACCACTGTGTGAGTGGAAAGGCAGCGGCCAGCCGCAGCACGCCGATCCGATCAACCTCACAAGGAGTTCAACTCATGACTATGCCCCGGCTGTTTCTCACGATTTTCTGCTTGCTCGCTACCAGCACGATGGGCTGGAGCGCGTCGATTTACACCTACACGCTGCACTTTGACGCCACCGCGGTGACCAGCGAGACCGAGGTGGAGTTTCTCTCACTGAAGCTGCTCAATGGCGTCGCGCAGATTGATCCCAGCGCCATCGACTTGAACCTGCTTCCGTTTTCCGGCGCAGTGTTGCGGGACGACGTGAACCACCTGACCATTTCCACGTCGCCGGGCGAGGTGGTGGTGACGATTGGCGAGCCGAGCGGCACGAACAATCTGTATCAGTTCTTTGCGCTGTTTCCTGCTGCGACGGCGGTGGGGCATTACGCGTTTACGGACGCGACGCTGGTCCCCGTTCAGAATCCGTCCAATCAGATTGCCATCCCCGGCGGATTCCTGACGATTCAGGAGCGGTCGCTGGGCGCGAACCCGGTGCCGGAGCCCACGACAATCGGCATGGCAGGGATCGGGCTGGCGCTGTTGGCCGGAGGCCGGCAATGGCGGCGGTGGGCGAAAGGGAGGCAAGCGCAGGCGGCCGGCCGCGCAGATGAAAAAGACTGATCAAATTTGACATGGGATTCTCCCCCTATCCAGTGAAGCCGTGACGATTCCCTTCCGGCTCCGGGATCGCGACGTCAGGAGAAGAACAGGAGGGTGTCCCTGATGAGGGTGCCAGTCCTGTGCGCCACTGGAACACTGGCGTGCAACATCGATTTCAGCATTCGTCCTGCGACACAATCCCGCCAGACAGGGAAGTTCGGATCAACCTAACTTAAGGAGAATTCAAGTCATGAAGAGGAAGAGCATCCATTTAGCCGTCGCCGTTGTAGCAGTCGTGGGCTGTCTCCAGGCGATGATGAGCGACCCGGTAGTCAACATCGGGAAACGCCATGGAGAACTGCGGGCGGCACAGGAAGCGATTGTCTCGTCTTTCGCCCACATCAGCACCGCCCAGGCAAACAACAGCGACGAACTGGGTGGGCACGCCGCAAAAGCAAAAGAGTATCTGATCAAGGCGGATGCCGAACTGCGCCTGGCCGCCGACGTCGCCAACCGCCGCTGACCCGTTGTGAGAAGGCCGTCGCGGGACGGGAGATGGCAGGCCGTGTGCGCTCCCGTCAATTCCGCCAGAAGTCCCGAACCAACTGCAGGTCGGTATTCAACTGTTCGGCTTCTCCGAAGAAGAGGGAACGGCCGTCCCGGGACATGCCCATGCCTTCGGCCGTGCGCCTTGGGAACTCGTACAGAGTTACGGCGGCGCCGCCCGCGGACGGGATGAACTTCAGCAGGAAGTGGCCGCCGGCACCGGCGGCGATGTAATACACGCCATCCGCGGCCGGATAGTAGCTGCGGCGGATGGCATCCGTAGCCAGGACTTTTTCCTCACGGGTTTCCACATTCAGGGATTTGAGTGTGGTGACCCAGGACCGATTGGCCGAGTAGAGGATCATCTTACCGGCGGAAGTGGACGGAGAGAATCCGCCGGTGGTGGAAACCTGCTGCGGCGTACCACCGCTGGAGGGGATCCGCCAGACCTCGGGCCGCCCGGTGCGATCGGAGGTGAAATAGATCCAGGCGCCGTCCGCGGACCAGGCGGGCGTGACGCTCATTTCATTCGAAGAGGTTAGCGCCTCAACCTTCCCACCGCCCGCGGGCACCAGGTAGATTCGCGGAACGCCACCGGCCCGCGAGTCGAAGGCGATGGTCCGATTGTCCGGAGACCAAGAGGGGGAGCCGGTGATGGGATGGCCCATGCTCGTGATCTGCGTGAGGTTGGTGCCGTCGACATTCGAGGTCCAGATCTCAGTGAAGCCGGAGCGGTTGGATTCAAAGGCAAGCTTCAGGCCGTCGGGCGAAACATTCGGGTAAGTTTCCAGGCGGTTGGAGTTCACCACGGGTACCGTCGCGGTGGAATCGCCGCGGCGCAACCGGTCCATGTCGAGCTTGAAGATATCGATGTCCAGGCGCTCGCGAACCATCGCGAGGTCTCCGGTGGAGGAGATCGCCGCATCCATCAGGCCCGGACCCAAGGTACTGAGCAGTTGGGGCGCGGCCCCCTGCTCCGCCTTCGCGATCCACAGGTATTGTTCGCTGTTCCGATTGGAAGCAAAGAGGAGATAGCTGCTGTCGGGGGTCCAGGTGGGCCTGGCCACGTTGGAACTCTCGAAACCGGGCCACGACAGCGGAACCGGCGGCCCGGCCGCCCCGCCTTCGGGGTTCATGGGCAGCACGAGAATGCGGCTGATTCCGCGGGCGATATCGCGGACGAAGGCGATTGCGTGCCCATCGGGAGCGTAGGCTGGATGCATTTCCACGCTCCCTGCCTGGGCTTTCGTCAGGTAGCGGGTCGCGCCCGTGGCGACCTCCATTTCGAGAAGACCGGAGGCCTTGTCTTCGCTCATGCTTCCGGCAAACACCAACCGCCTGTTGTCCGGAGACCAGGTCAGAAAGCGGCTGCCCACTACCGGGGTCCATGGCACATCGATGAGTTTCCGCTCCGCGCCATCGGAGAGGGAGATCACCCAGATGGACGAACCGTCCCGCGGGCCGGCGCGGCAGAAGGCGATGGACTTCCCGTCGGGCGACCAGGCAGGACTGTAGTCCGTTTCCGGTGCCTTGGTGAGCCGGGTTGTGTCCTGAGTACCGATTGACCTGATGTAGAGATCGAAGTTGTCCTGCCGGCTCCCGCTCCAGCTAAAGACAACCTTGGAGCCGTCCGGGGAGAAAGACGGACTCCCGGTCTGACCGGGCTCACTGAACAGCGGCCCAACGGAGTAGTCCGAGCGGAGTTGCACGGTCCGGTTGCGCACAAAGTGCCGGGACCAGAACAACCCGACGAGAATGAGCACGGCGGCCGGCAGACCATAAAAGAGGATGCTCCGCCACTTCCGGCCCGGACTTCGGCTGGGGCCTTCCAGCGGAGCATCCACTTGCGGTGGCGCTAAACGATTGGATTCCTGGGGGACGACCTCCGGAGTGGTCTCAGGCGCGAGGATAGCTTCGAATGCGGCAGCAGGGGCCGGATCAGGGGCCGCCGCCACCTGAATTCCCTGACGCTGGGGCACCGGCACGATCTTCACCGGAGCAATGAATCGATAACCCAAGCGAGGAATCGTCTCGACATACCGAGGCGTGTCGGCATCGTCGGAGAGCACGCTCCGGATTCGGGCGACGCAGCGATTCAGCCCGAGCTCGAAATCTACGATCGTGTCACCCTTCCAGACCTCCAGTTGGAGGTCTTCCCGGCATACAATGCCTCCATTTTGGGCCAGGAGCATTTTCAGCACCAGTGCTGGCTGGGGGGCGAGACGGACGATTATCCCGTTTTTGCGCAGCTCTCCCGTGTTGGCGGAAAACTCAAAGACGCCGAATTGATAGTTGATCGGTTGCCGTTCGGAACCCATCTGAATCAATTCATTATGAAGCACCCGGGTCCCTGAACCAAATCCCTGCTGCGCGCCCGGGCCGCGGCCAAGCGGCTGTTCACCAACAGGTTGCGAGGCCGGATGACCAGAACACACGGTGAACTCGATCCGCGATTAATGGCGATCGTCTCAACTGCATTGCCTCGGGGGCGAGCTGCGCCCCTTCGAGTCATTGGACGGCCGGCGGGCCGAAGGGGCGTCAAAGAGGAAGGTCACGCGGGCGGGCGCACGCCCGGGAGGACGTATGCCTGTTAACGACCTGTTTCGGCGGGAGTGAGTTGGTCCAGCGTCAGCGGACCACCCAGAAACTCGCAGCCCCAAGGTTCGCCGAATGCGTTCAGGACACTCCTCGACGGGATGCCGTTGCGCATGGTTTCCGCCAATCCGCCAAAGAAGGCGTAGGCGTCGAGCCCAGGCAACATCATCACCAACTGGCGTGCCGGCTTGCCGCTGACGTTCACAAAGCGGTGCGGCGCCCCGCCCGGAACAGTGACCAGGTCACCCTCTTCGGCGGGGTAGCGGGTCCCATCCACTTCAAAGATGTAGCGGCCTTCCAGGACCCGGAAGATCTCCGTCTCCGGGTGACGGTGAAAGGGCGGGCCGAATCCGGGGGCGTTGACGGTCTCGATGATCGTCAACTCTCGTCCGGAGTCCTCCGGTTCGAGGAGGACTCGAAGGGTAAGTCCAAGGGCCGGTATGACCTGGGTCCGGGTCTGCCGGAGACGGGAATGTTGGAATTGGAATGGCATGGGGTGTTGCTCCGCACTGAATAGGGGGATTCCACCCGCAGGAAACTCATCAAGGAATCTCCCAAAGAAAGTGCAGCGCGTCCGGGAAAGGCTGGGGCGGCTCCCTTACCCGCTTTGACCCGCTCCGGTGGCTGAGCTGCCCAGCAACTGGAAGCTCCAGATCGGATCCAGCGCCGCGCGCAGGCGCCGGAGCTCCGAAAAAGAAGATCAAGGTGAGCAA
The DNA here is from genome assembly GCF_015277775.1 of Paludibaculum fermentans. Lineage (NCBI taxonomy): Bacteria > Pseudomonadati > Acidobacteriota > Terriglobia > Bryobacterales > Bryobacteraceae > Paludibaculum > Paludibaculum fermentans. Next base: position 6,083,259 of record NZ_CP063849.1, on the reverse strand, counting down.
TTCCGGCCGCCGATGTCCCCCCTCCTTTTTGTAAGGGTTTCGCACGGATCGCGCCGGGCAGCGGCCCAGCGGCACGGGCGAACCATCGAGAACAGAAGAACTGGGGAAGCGAAGATGAAAACGACAAAATGGAGCACCCTGTTCCTGTGCTTCTGCGGGGCGACAACCGCGGGCCTGATGGCACAGGACACACGAAATGTAACCGAACCCATCACTCCAAAGGTTTGCGCGGTCCTCCGCGCGCCGTTGAAGTCCGCGGCGGATGGCCCTGTCCTCGGCGACACCGCCGACGAGCAGAACGCGGAATCATCCCGGGAGACGACCACGCTGCAGACGGCGCTGCTGAACTGCACGAAGGGCCAGGCGGTGGAACTAACGCTCGGTGTAAACCCGTCGTTCAACGCGTTCCTGCTGGAACCGGTCACCCTGCCGGCGAATGTCTCGCTCATCATCGATGGAGGCGTGACGGTGTATGGTTCGCGCGATCCCTCGCGGTACCAGGACAACAGCGACCACGCGCAAGGGGCGATCTGCGGCACTGTGGGCGAGTACCAGGTGGACCGGGGCTGCCTGCCGCTGTTCACCCTGCGCACGGACAACGGCATCTACGGCTACGGCGTAATCGACGGCCAGGGGAACAGGACGATACTAAGCGGCGACAATCAGGGCATTAGTTGGTGGGACATGGCTTTCAAGAAGAAGAATTCTTCCAATGAGCAGGCCAGCCCCAAGATCATCAATGCCGGGGTCGCGGGTGCGTTTGCCAGCAATGTCGTGCTCCACAAGATCACAATCCGCAACCCGCCATTCCACACCGTGGGCTTCGGCGGCAACGGCTTCACCGTTTGGGGCGTGAAAGTACAGGCTCCCTGGACCATGCCGAACAGCGATGGCTTCGACATCCACGGCAGCAACATAACCATCTACGACACCACCGTGGCGATCGGGGATCAGGACATCGCCATCAGCACCAATAACATCGACACGTCCAACATCACCGTCCGGAAGTTTCGCGGCTATAACAAAGGCGGCATCACCATCCTGGCCGGAGGGGATTCGCATCTGACATCGAACCTGCTGTTTGAAGAGCTGCTTTTCACCGGCAGCCTGCCTAGCGTGGTGGGGACCACGGTGAACGGCGTGACGGAAGCCACACTGATGCAGCCGCCCTACAGCCTGCAGAGCTACGCGCAGGCGCTGCCCACGTCGACCGGCGACCTGAAGGCGATGCAGATCACGACCAACATCAGTTCCAGCACCGGCTCCAAACCCGGCAACACCATCAGCAACGTGACGTTCCAGTCCGTCTGCGTCCAGGACATTGTCCGGCCGATCAACATTGTCCCGCTGTCCCCCTTCAAGTCCACCGACAACTTGCCTGCTATTGCCGGCGTCGTGTTCCGGGATGTGCACGTGCTGCCGCCGACAGCCCAGTTCCCCAAAACGAACAAAGGCGTCCCAGTCACACCGGCGGCTGCGGGCGGCTATGGCTTCTTCCTGCAGGCGGATCCATCCAGAAACTACTACAACGACATCACACTGGACAATGTCGTTTTCGACGATGTCGCCCAGGGGCAGACCTCGCTGGCGGAGATTACCGCGATCGGTACGGCCTTCACTACTGTCAACAATGTCTATCCGCCGATCCTCAACAACCTCAACAACCAGGCCGCCGCCAGCGCCGCCGGTCCGACGCTCAATCTCGATTCCAACTTCTACGCGAAGGCAACTTCAGTCAGCGATCCGTCGCTGGCTTACGCCTGCCCGGCGAAGCCGCCATTCGTCACCGGCGAACTCTATCTGACGCTTGGGCGCACGCTGCCGCTTGGCGAACCATCCAGCCTGCCGACCGCAACCATCAATGCCGGCGGCTCGGTGACCTTGAATGCGGTGGTACAGCCGATCATGTCCCAGAGCACGTTCTTCAATCCCAAGGGCTACAACGCACAGCCCGGCCTGCTGGCCGTCGGCTCTCCCGCCCTCACCAATCCGGTGGAGTTCTACGAAGGCGACGTGCTGGTGGGTACCGCGAAACTGTCGGCGAACGGCACACTGGCCACGCTGGCCATCCGGCACCTCAAGCCCGGCACGCATGTCTTCACGGCCCGCTATCCGGCCGATGCGTACTATGACGCAACGGCGTTTGGATCCGTGACGGTGGTGGTGAGAGATTGGCCGCGCTCCTCTCCGGCGTGCGGGCCGTCGGGTGAAGCAGGTTGTCCGGTGCCGGCCCAGCAGTAATCGCCAGCCGTCAGGGCCGCACGGAGGTGCCCCAGCCGGCCGGGCTGGGGCAGGGAAATGCACAGGCTGAGGCGCCAGGTTTGGTCTTCAGCCTGGGAACGCGATACACTCTGCCGATAGTCCGTGGGCTGGAGAATCGACCATGAGGCGTGTCTGGAAAGTCGTACTGATGGCCGGGGCGCTGGGCGCGGCGTTCCTGGCAGGTCAGAGCACAAGTCACTTCGATCAATGGTGGACGGCGGACAACGACGCTCTGGCAGCGGCTCCGCAACACCACAAACTGCTCTTCGAGAACGAGGAAGTAAAGGTGCTGGAGGTGACCGTCGCACCGGGCGTCCGGGAACCGCTGCATGCCCACCGGTATCCGAGTGTCCTGTATTACATCTCGGCTGCCCACATGAAGGAGCATAGCCCGGGCGTTCCGGCGGTGGATCGAGGCCTCAGAGCGGATGGGACGGTGATCTTTCTGCCTGTTGGACCTCCGCACCAGATGGAGAATCTGGAGAGCACCAAACCCCTGAAGGCGATCCGGGTGGAGTTGAAGAAGTCCCGCTGAGCGTAGTCGGGTTGTGATGGCCCGCGCTGTGGCGCGGTCGACAAGATGCCGGCGCATCGCACGCCACCGCCTCGTCCCGGCTGTCCCTGCTCAAACTCGCAAAAGAGACCATTTTCTTCCTCACGGATAATTTCAGGCCGGCTGCTCGCCCTCCTCTTCATGTAGCCCGAACACCGCGGTGAGGTCGCATCGAGAAGCCCTTTCGGAGATCCGGGGGTTCCGCGGGATCGGCGTAGGCCCAAAGTACCCACATCACCGTTTGGAGGCTGGAATGAAGACCCAACAGAACTATCGGAACGAGATCACGGGCGCCGGCATGAATCGCCGCAGCATGCTCAAAACACTACTGGGCGGCGCGGGGGCGGGCCTGATGGCCACACAATTCACCGCCAGCGCCCAGTCCAGACTAACGCCGGCGGCGAAGAAGCCCGTGCCGCAGCGGGTGTCGGTAACTCCGCCACAGCAGCTCTGGCAACAGGAGATAGTCCAGATTAACGAGAAGGTGCTGCAGCAGGCCGCCTACGGGAACGGCTATTTCGTCATGATGGACGACGACAACAATGTGCTGATCACCGACATTCAGGCAGGCTCAGACCAGAATTCGGCCAACCACATCGGCGAAAGTCTGGGCACCATGACTGCCTGGAGAGACGGCGCCTTTGTGGCACAGGGCGCCAACGGAGCCATGGTTGTCTGCCAAAACGGGAGTTCGACGTTCGGCCCGTTGTGCCAGTTTTACTCTCCTTCTCCGGCGCCGGAAACCGCTCTGAGCGAGTATTACAGCGTCGGCAATGACGACTACCTGCTCTACCTCGGGGTGGATGGCGTCCTCTACGCGGTTGACCCTGTCTGGAATCCGGCGTCGAACAACTACGACGCCAATGTGTTGTGGTACAAGGATCTGAAATTCGGCCCCCCGAGTAGCGCAGCCTCGTTGGCCCTGGACGGTGCAAACAGGGTGGTGGTGGCGGCGGGCGAAAATCTCGCCCTGGTGGAGATTTCGCGCACGGCAGGCAATCTGGTGTATTCGGTGACGGGCCAGGGGGTATCCTCGGCAGTGTGCCTGGACGGCAATTCCGCCTATGTCGCCGGTGGGAACGGATTGGACGCCTACAACATCGCGACCGGCGCCACGCTGTGGCCGAAAGGAGGGTTTCTGGCCCCCGGCACGTTGGGCACACCCATCAGCTACGGCGGAGTGGTCTATGTCGGCGATTCCACGAACCTGCTGCATGCGGTGGATGCCGCCTCGGGCGTATCCCTGGGGGCGGCAAAGTTCGACAGCGCCATGAATACCGGGATTCCTCACATCAGCGACGGAATCCTCTACATCTGTTCGGCTGCTGGAGTGATCAACGCGTGCGACCTGTCGAAGGGGATTAACGACGCAACCTCACCGGCGGTTTTCCCCACGGGAATCGCCGGGGATGCGCTGGTGGGTTTTGAAAGTGGAATCTGCGTGGCCTTCTATTTGGGCCCCAATGGCACCGGCGCGGGCACCTACCTTGGAGCCATCAACATGGCGGATCTGGTGCATGGTTACTCCAGCGAGAGTGAGTTGATGGCGGACAACTACGTCTCGTCCACCAACTCCGACGGCTACCAGCCCGATAGCGCCTCCTACCGCACGATCATCCAGCTTCTGGACGGCAGCGGCAATCCCCGAGCCAACGTCTCCATCAAAGTCTGGGCGTCGGACGACGTCTCCATCTCCGATGGCGTCAACACCTATTCACTGAATCCGCCAGACATCGCATGGCTGAAGACGGATGCGGCGGGTCAACTGAACATCGTCTCCACGGCTTCCGACATCACCACCCCAGCGCTGTATTTCTGGGGACCGTTCATGTTGAACCAGGAGGCGATCGTGGTCTATCCGGATCACGAGGCTTTGGCGCGGCTGTCCAACATCCAGGCCGGCGATCTGGATCAGAGTGTGGCCAAGGACTACGCGGGCAAGCCGATCGTGCCGGATGGCGTCGATCACGTCGCCGTGGCGAACACGATCCAGAACACGATGGGGGGCGGTGCGGCAGCGGCGATGATGGCCACGCGGCTGAAGAACCGCCAGCGCGCAGAGGCGGATCTGCGAGTCCGCAGTCAGTCAGGCAAGTTGGGCGTGGGGCAGGCGTCCACGATCCAGGCGGACAACACGTACCTGTCGTTTCCGGAGACCACGGTGAACATGCTCTACCAGCAGGTGGCCGGGGTTACCGATCGCACGATTGTGAAGGGCTCGGCGCAGAGCTTCACGACCATCATCGATAGTGACGGGAATGTGACCTTCGGCCCTCCGCAGACGGCTTCCGTGGCGGCGGTGAACGGTGTCGGCAGCGCCCTCGGCGGCGGCTGGAACGAGTTCAAGAGCTGGCTGAAGCAGAATGTCACTGACAAGATCGTCTCGATTGCCTGCAAGGTGGCGGATGAGATTTCCCACGAAATTACCACTTTGGCGAGCGGCACCTTCAGCTTTGTCGTGGACACGGTGGAGAAGGCGGTGGCGGTGGTGACGGGCTTCATCCGCACAGTGGTGGGCGACATCGTCCGCGCCGCGGAATGGCTTTCCAAGCTATTCGATTGGGGCGGCATCCTGAAACTGCAGAAGAGCATCGTGAACCAGGTCAACACCGGGGTGCAGGGTCTCTCCACGTGGATCGCCGCGCAGGGAACAGACTTCGGCGCCGTGGGCGCATTCCTGGATAGCAAGATCAACGCGCTGTCGGTCGCCCAGGCCAGCGTTTTGAGCAAACTCGGTGGCTCCCTGAAGGGCAATCAGGTCAACAACAACGATCCGCAGACGGTCTACGGAGTGAATGGGGCGAAATCCCGCGCCCAGTCCAGTTCGTTGTCGTCAAAGGTCTCCAGCAACATCGGGCAGGCGACATCGACCAGTTCCACAGGCGCTGTCACGGCTGACAATCCCACGTTGGCCAGCGCGCTCAGCAACCTGATTACCCAGGGAGGCAGTCTGCTGGAAACGGTGCTCGATCAACTCCTCACCTCGATCAAGGCGTTCTTCGACGGCTTCAAATTGCTGTTCAGTGATCCGGCGGGCTTCATCGAAACCGAGGTCTCGGTAATGGTGAACCTGTTCTTTGATCTGGCTAAGGATCTGCTGACGGCCATCAAGCTGGTGGTTGGGTTCGTGCTGCAGACCCTGTCGGCGGTCATGAACGACATCCTCAGCCTGGTGAATGAGTCGATCCACATCCCGGTGATTTCGGATCTCTGGTCCCTGATCAGCCATGGAGAGCCGCTCACCTTGCTGAATGTCTTCGCCCTGGTGGTTGCCATTCCCTCGCACATCATCATTTCCGCCGCCAACATCACTCCTCCGACATCGGTTTCGGCCAAGCCGGCTGGAACGCTGAAAATGTCCGCTGACGGGGCGGCGTGGATGGCGGTGGCCGGCGCGACGGCGTCATTCTTCTCCGGTGGAATCGACGGCTTCTGCGATCTCGAAAACGTGAGTTCAAACTCGTTTTCGGCAAAGCTGGACATTGCCGGCTCGCTGGTGGAGATGGCGCTTTCGCTGCCCAGCACGATTGCGACGAGTAACGACCCGACGTATCTCTACTATGCGATGGGAGCGTTCCCGATTCTGTTGGCGTCCCTGCAGGCGGGAACCGTCAACGCTGCCAAGGATGCAACCAGCGTGGCAGGCAAGTTCTCCAACTTCTTTGCGCCGCTGGGCTACTCCCTCTATGGGGTTGGGATGATCGTCCTGTCCATCTGCCTGGCGGTCGACAACCCGACCGAATGGGATGGCCCGGGACACATCCTGCTGGTCTCCAATCTCTTCAACGGCTTGGACTATGTCCCCAAGGGGCTGCTGGCCAACCCCGCCCAGAGTTTTCCGGGCGGAAACAAAGTACTGACTGGCGGTGCGACTGACGAGATCCGGCTCGGTGTGGCTTTGACGGATTGGGTTTTCCCGACCGCCTCCGGCATCGCCAACGCGGTGTACGCCCTCGGCTAGCCGGTCCTGGAACTGGGGGAGCGCCGCCGCACGGGCTCCCCGCCGATTCCCTGCAGCATCTATCCGGGCGGCAAACCACTTCATCGGACCCAGGAAGGAAGCACTGCCATGAGAAGGCCCCATGTTCTCACCGCAGCCATTGTGCTGTGCGTTTCACAAGCGTTACTCCCCTCTGCATACGCGCAAAAGGGAGTGGTGCTCAAGTTCGAAAATCTCCGGCCGGATAGCGGGTCGCTGCCCGTCTACATTGCCTTCGGCGGCGCGGGGACACTGACCGGAACCAACCTCAGCGACAACAGTGCGCTTCAGAAGGGTGTCGCGTATGAGCTGGGCAAGTTGAGCGCCGGTATCAGCATTACCCAGTTCGACGGCGGCAGGATCTATGTTTCCCTCGGCACCCAGCTCAGGTCGCCCAGTGAGGCAAACGGGTTCCGCGCGAATCACGCCGACCCGTCCAAAGAAGACTTCACTACGCGTTGGGATCAGGTGGAGCTGAGCTTTCAGACCGGCAGTTCCGGCTCCGGTCAGGGGCTCGCGAACCTCACCGCGTCGGAGTTCTTTGGGATTCCGCTGCAGTTGAAATCCTCCTGGGCCACCTACTACCCGGCGAATCTCTCGTGGCGCACTGGCAGCGACAAGGTTCTGTCGGTCCTGACGCGCATGTCGGGCTACTCCGTACTGACTCCTCAGAACCCGTCCGGCACGGTGGTCACGGGCCTGAACGGCGTGACCGTCGACGGAGTGAACGGCAGCGTGGTGCGCGTGCTGGGTCCGTCCGGCGCGAAGTTCTCGGGAGCAGCCGGAGACGTCAATGCCTGGCCGGCGCCGGATGTGTATCTTGGCTATCTGCGGAGCGGCAGTACGAAGCGCCGGGGCTATCCGGTCTATTCGAGCCTGGCCGGCAACAACGGAGTGCTGCCCGGCGGAGAGCGTCAGACCTACACCCTCAAGGCCTGGATCTCGAATAAGAACGATGCCCTCGTGGGAGCGGCCATCTACCCTGGCGACCTGATGATCGACGGCACGATGAACAATGGCGGAGTGGATCTCCCTCTCTCCATGTATGTGCGGGCAGCGGACATCACCTCAGCCGCTTTCTATGGAGCGGATGCGAAGTACACGATAGTCCAGGGATCGGACATCAACGGCGTGGCAAAACGCGCCGTGACCGACTATCTGGCCGCCATGAACCTGGGCTTGCTTGGTAGCCTGGTGGACAATCCGGCGCTGCCCGGGACCGCCATCGGCGATTCGCCGTCCTGGACCTGGTTCGGCAACCGGCCTGATGGGACGAACGTGCCGCCGCTGTCGATTTCGAACTCGTTCTCTTACGCGCAGCCGAACAATCCCGGGCACTACGACCAATACGCGAGCTATCTGGCCGGCGTGGGCGACGCCTACTCGTTCCCCTACTGCGACCGCGTCCAGTTTCCATCGTCAGCCCTGGGTGACGGGTCGAATGTTACCCTTTCGATCCTTCCAGACACGGATCTGACGGAAGTCGACCCACCCAGCGACCTGACGATCGTGGACGCCGCCTCCTATGTTCGCGGTGTGTACCTTGCACCGGGCAGCGTGGCGATACTTTCCGGCGACCTGGCGGTGAGCGCCGCCACCTACGCCCCCGGCATGGGCACGCCACTGCCCACCGCGATGCGCGGCCTGAGCCTCCGCTTCGCCAATGGCCAATACGCGCCGATCTTCACCGGGACACCCAGCTTCGCTGTCTTCCAGGTTCCGTGGGAATTGTCGGGCTACCTGCGCGACACCGTTGTCGTTCGCGGCTACAACGAAGAGAGCGCCGAGTTCACCGTGCGGCTGTCCGACTACTCACCATCGATCTTCGCCACGGGCGATGCGGTCTACGGGCAGGGACACATCTACACCACCGATGGCCAATTGGTTGACCCTGCTCATCCCGCACACACAGGGTCCGACATCATCATCCATTGCACAGGACTGGGGCCGGTAAGGGAGCAGCCGCCCACGGGCGTGCCCGCCTCAGAGAAGCTGGTGCACAATACGCTGACGACTCCGACAGTGACCATCGGTGGAGTCAACGCCGTGTTGACCTATGCGGGGCTGAGCCCCGGCACGGTGGGTTTGTACGAGATTCGCGCTCGCGCACCAGCCGGCGGCAAGCGCGGTGATGCCGTGCCGGTCAGTATCCGGATCGGCGGCGCGGTTTCGAACCTCGTCACCATGGCCGTGTGTGACTCCGGGTGTGCGGGCCGATAGGCTGGCGTGTCCGAACGGAGAGGCTCCGCCGGGTGGTCGACGAAATCCGGCGGAGCTTCCCGTCACGCTGATTCTCTCTCCGAAAGCAGCTGCAGCACAGAAGGGTAAGCCGCATCGACCGCACAGGCATGGTCACCTCCGGCTCTGGAATCAGTAGGGGCAAATGCAGCCACCGGAATGGCCCGTGTGTGCGGCCTCACGCGATGGGCCCGGAAGAGGAAGCCGGCAAGAAAGATGAGAAGTTTTGCCGCGCCCAAGCCCCCCTATCTATCAAAGCGCCTTAATTTGATCGAGGAGAATTCCACCAATGCGGTTTTGTCACGCCCCCAAGCTCGGCTCCGTGCTGGGCCTTGCACTTGTTGTCACGGTTTTTGCTGCGCCGCCATCGGCGTCCGCGGCTGACTACGCCATGGTGCGCAGCTACCAGCAGGCTCCGCAGACCGTTCTGAATCGCGACGGCGGGCCGTGGGCTCACCTCGATCTGATGACCATGAGCGTGGAACAACTGCAAAGCCACGTTCAGTCGTACACCGTGGACGGCCAGCCTTTCGATGTGGGTCCGATGCGCCTGGTCCACACTTACATCTGCCTGAACCCCGTCGGCATCGAGTACACCGCCTGCAGCGCCACCAATCCCAACCCCAAGCCGATCTCCGCCGAAGATGTTCGGAAGATTGACGACGCGTTGGCCAAGGCCCTGCAAGCCCGCATCAAGATTGTCCTGCGTTTCGCCTATAACCACGGTCCCGGCGACGACGCTCCGCTGGATGTGATCCTCCAGGATATTCAGAGCCTGGCGCCCCTGGTTCAGAAATACAAGCCGATCATCTATGCGATGAACCAGGGCTTCATCGGCTTCTGGGGAGAAGGACACGACTCCACCTACGGCAACAACACCCAATCCAACATGCAGCAGATCATGCAGGCTGAGCAGGTCGCCTTCGGGGATGCCACCTTCATGCTGAACCGGCAGCCGGCCAACATCCTCAGTTGGGAACTAGGCTCGACCCCTTACTGGGGCATCCATGACGATCACTATGCGACGGCCGAAGATGCGGGCACCTGGATCTCGCATCCCTGGGACAACGGGAAGTGGACGTCGGACGAACTCAAGAGCTTCGCGGCGGAGCGCAGTGACATTATCCCGTTCAGCGGCGAAGTCGGCGGGTTGGATCCGACCACGCAGAATTGCGCGGCATTCGATGCCTACTCGACCAGGCTCCACCTGAACATGATCAACATCGGCTTTCACATGGACTTTCTGGCTTCACAATCCTGCTATCCGAGCCTCATGAACAAGGTGGGTCCGGCCATCGCTCTGACGCGTGCTTCTTTGGACAAACCTTTCCTGCAGGGCAGCACAAGCACACTCACGCTGAATTTCCGGAACACCGGGTATTCCAGGCTGTTCAGCCCCAAGCCCATGTACTTCGTCCTCGTCGACGCCGATGGCAACCCGGTGGACTCCTCCATCTTCGTGCCGGTTCGGGTTCCTTTCGACCTGCGCCAGTTGGCTGCCGTGAATGGACAAGGCTCCACCTCCGTGGAGATTGCCATGCCCCGGACGGTTCACTCGGGCTCCCGGTATCAGGCGGCGCTCTGGATTCCCGACGCCGACGAGCAACTGGCCCGCCTGCCCGAGTACAACTACCTGCTGAACAATGCCGGCGTGCCTGACCCGCGGACCGGGCTGAACATTCTCTTCCCGATGAACTTTTAGCGTGTGCCCAGCGGCAACGTGAATGGACCCCGACGTGACCAAACCAACACCCAAGCCATCCAAGCAGGATCCCATCCGCCAGGCGGAACTGATTCTGAAGTTGTACGAACTACGCCGGGAAACCGTGATGCGGGAAGCCCGGTCCTACATTGGCGGAAGGTTTCTTCCGCAGTCCGCCGGCGAGCTCTTCGAGATTGTGTCCGCGGGTACAAAAGAAAGCGCCTTTGTCCTCCAGGTGTACGGCTATTGGGACATGGTGGCGGCGTTCGTGGCCAATGGCGCTCTCGATGCCCAACTGGTCTATGACACCTGTCAGGAAATGTACTTCCAGTACGCCAAAGTCCAGCCATTCCTGGCGCAACTCCGCCAGCGAATGAACCTGCCGGAGTTCCTCATCAGCATCGAGCGGCTCATCGAAGGCACCGGCCCTGGACGCCAGCGGCTGAAAGTCATGAAGAAGAATCTGGCCGTGCTGGCCAGTGCCCGTCCCCAGACCTAGCCTCGCTTCCGTGTTTGGAAGCCAGAAAGAACTAGTGTCTGCCCTATCCGAGAGGAGAAATCGTCCCGGACAAGAGTCTCGGAGTCGTGCCGGCCGGTGAACCAACTGGAGCAACTGAGGGTATCAACTGACCCCATCAGATAGGCAAGCCCTGCTGACTCACGGCGGAATCCACAACCCGGTAGCCCATGTCCGAGTATCCTTTGAGCCGGCGTTCATACATCCGCGCAAGCATTCGCAGATTCCCGTCGACGTAGTCGTACACTTCAACTACCCGCTTGTTATCGTGCAGGCGATGAAGCCGACCCACATACTGCTGGAGAGTACCCTTCCACGAGATCGGCATCGCGAGGAATAGCGTGTCCAAGCGCGAGTCATCGAAGCCTTCTCCGATGTAGCTCCCGGTTGCCAGAATCACCCTGGGCTCAGTTTCCGGCAGGCTGGCCAACTCGTCCATGACGGCTTTGCGTTGCTTACGGCCGAGGCCGCCTTTGAGCACGAAGATACTCTTCACCTGTCCAGCGAGCCGGCTGCGGAACACTTCCAGGTGTTCTGTTCTGCCCGTCAGCAGAAGAGGAGATCGGCCTGACTGAACCGCCCGAATGACGTCCGCCACGATCATGCCGTTCCGGGCCTCATCACCGATAAGTGCGGCGTACACATCCTGAATCGTGAATTCACCTGCCTCGTCATTCATCCTGAAGTCCGTTGGGCGCCTCACGACGATGTGATCGAAGGGGGTCGAGTCGGTCATCGCCCGGGCCTGCATCCTGAACCGGATTGGACCGCACTGCATGGAGATAATCGGGTGATGTCCGTCCTTTCGTGTGGGCGTTGCCGTAAGTCCAACCACGTACTTCGCCTTGATTGAACGCATCACTCGCTCAAACGTGACAGCAGACAAATGATGGCACTCGTCGACGATCACGTGGCCGTACTCGGCAACGAAGTCCTTGACCCCTTCTTTCTCATGCAGGCTCTGAATCACCGCAACGTCGAGGCGGCCCGTGCGAGCCGTCTTGCCGCCGCCGATCTGTCCAATGTCATCGACCGGCAGCCCGAGGAACATCGCCAGCTTGGCGCGCCATTGATCCAGCAGTTGCTGCCGGTGGACGAGCACGATCGCATTCACTCTCCGGTGCGCGATCAGCCAGGCTGCCACCGCGGTCTTCCCAAATGCGGTCGGTGCGCAGACGATTCCGTCGTCGTGGGCAATCATCGCCTGGACCGCGGTGGCCTGCGCCTCGCGAAGTGTTCCCTTGAAGTCCACGGCTATCGGCAGGCCCTCAAAGCGCTCATCGCGAATCACCGGTCGAATCCGATGGGATTCCAACAAGTCAGTCAGTTCGGTCAGGCACCCACGCGGGAGGGCGAGATACTTCGGTAGATCCTCCCCGCAGGCGATCACCCGAGGCTTGTCGTATACCGGCAGGCGCATCGACTGCGCTTTGTAGAATTCGGGGTTCTGGAATGCCGCGACGCGCAGGAGTCGATTCATCATTGCGGGAGGAAGCCCAGTCTTCTCAATAAAGAGAAGATTCGCCCTCACGATGTTCACAGTCTTGGGCAAAGGGCCGGCAATGACCGGATCCTTTCGCTTGCGGCATGGAGGAAGGGTCCACGGATCGGGTTCCTCATCGTCTTCGGTGATACTGACCCTCACGCCGACCAGATCGCCTCGACGCTGCGCTTCCTCCACGAGCTTCTCAACCGACGTGGCGCTGATCCGGGAAAGGGAACCCAGGAAGGCCCACTGATCAGCAAAGGGCTCGAAACGGTCATCAATGAAAGCGCTGTTCCCCACCTGCCGCGGACCTTTTTGCAGTGGCAGCGCGATGAGATTGCCGAACCCTCCCTTCGGCATCGTGTCCTGGTTCGGGAAGAAGCGGTCGTACGAACTGAGTCCGATCTGATGGCGGCGCTCCATCGCGCGGGTCAGCAGCGCGCACCCCAGCCTCCGCGCCAGCGTCGCAGAAATCGGTTGTTCAAAGAAGATCCAGACATGGCCTCCGTTACCGGATCTGGAGCGCTCCAACGCCGCTGGAACAGCCCATTCCCGGCACACAGCGAGGAACGCCGATGCATCCTCCTGCCACGCTTCCTTGTCGAAGTCCGCCGCCAAAAACCAGCAAGTGTCGTCTGGAAGCAGCGGATACAGCCCTACGGTGATTTGTCCCTTTAGGTGCTCTTCGACGACAGAATCACTCAGGGGCAGGTACTTGCGGGTTTCCTTATCTACCCGTGGACGATCTTTTGGGGGTGCCGCGTAGTAGGCCTTCCAGTCGCGCTCGTAGCGTGGACTGTATCCCTTGCGGCCATCCGGGCTCTCCCAACGGACGGCGTATACGTCCTGTCGTCCCATGAACAGGCTTCGGAACAACTCGATCTTCTGTTCGGAGCTCAGTGCGCGCGTCTTAGGGGACCCGAAGTGGGGATCGCCGGTGGCCTCTTTCGGAATCTCGATGCCGTGCTTTGCCAGAAGCGCCTTCAGACGCACATTCTCGCGGCGCAAGCGCTCCTGATCGTCAGTCATGACCACCGGCCGGAGTTGCCAGTCGGTCGATGATCCTCACGAACTGCCGTTCAATTGTCTCAGCGGTCGTAATCGGAAGCTGGAATTCTTGCGCCAGAGCCTCTGCTTCAGGACGCCATTCCGGAGGCATCACGAACACTGGCTGGGACGGAGGAGTAGCCCGAACTTCGAATCCTCGCCGGGCTGGAGCGCCGGCTGGTGAGTAGTCGATCCCGCCGAGGGAGTCCATGACCAGAATACCCAGCACATCTCCTGCCCTACCGACGGATGAGGGACCCGTGCAGGCGTGAAGTTTCCGCGCAAGCTGATCGGCAAGATTCAAGCACCACACCGGCGAGACTACTGTAACAGGAAAACCAGCGCAGATGCAGTTTGGGCGACCGTAACCTATTGATAACAGGTTCAACCGGTCGCCCAAAAAACGCATCGTCGATGCTCGAACTAGTGCGTCACGCCAACTGCCGCTGGCTGTAACTCATTGAAACTGGTGCGGTCGAGAGGACTTGAACCTCCACGAGATTGCTCCCGCTAGCACCTCAAGCTAGTGCGTCTGCCAATTCCGCCACGACCGCATTGCTGGGTCTGAAACTGCTTCCAAACCCTTTGGCAAAACTCAATTATACGCCGAACCCCCTTGGGTTGGCGACTACTTCTTCGGCGCCGCGGGAGTCTGCGCGGGCGCGGACTTCGGCGCGTTGGGAAGCGGGATCTCCTGCGTCGACACCGTCTTGCCGTCCTGGGTCTGCAGGTCGACCTTGATGGGCGCCTGCGGAGCCGGAGCCGCCTGTTTGGGTGCCGGGGCCGTCTGGGTAATCGGAGCCTTCTCCAGCACGGAGGTGCCGGTCGAGCCGCCGCCCGCTCGCGTGTAGAGCACCGACAACGTCAAAGAGGTGACCATGAAGAGAGCCGCGGAGATCGTCGTGGCTTTCGACAGGACGGTGGCCGCGCCGCGCGGGCCAAACGCCGTCTGCGAACCCATGCCGCCGAACGCACCGGCCAGATCGGCCGCCTTGCCGCTCTGCAGCAATACAACAATGACCAGGAACAGACACACGATCACGTGCACGATGGTGAACAGGATAATCATTCGGGTATTCCTAAAGAAAAGAACCCGCGCCCCGAGTGGAGCGCGGGTCCGCCAATTGTCCAGTATAGCGCGATCCGGCCTGCCTTAGAAGTTCAGGCGGAACGCGACCTGCATGCGGCGCGCATTGGTTCCGTCCGGGAACCCTTGCGACTGCGTGCCGGTGCCCACGTTGGCGATCGGGCTCAGGACACCCCCGGTCGCCGTGTAGGAAGCAACATTCACGGCCGTGTTGTATTGAGTGTTGAAAGCGTTGAACGCTTCGAACATCAGGTTCGCCTTGACCCGCTCAGAGAACGGCAGCGACCGCACGATGCGCGCATCCACTCGGAACACGCGGTCGATGTCGATGTTGCCCGTCGGCAGGAACGGTACACGGTTCCAGCCGCCGGAACCGTTCAGCGTGGTGTAAGCAAGAACCACGCCTGAGAACTGGCTACTGGTGCTGCCCGAGAACGTAACCGTGCCGGTAGTGGGCTGCGAGGAGGCCATGGTCGTGATGGAAGAGAGCTCCCAGCCGTTGACTAGGAAGCGGTTGAAGGCCGAGCTGTTCTTCGCAAAGGTAGGCGCCCACAGCCAGTTGATCACCACGCGGTGGCGCTGATCCAAACTGGAGGTGCCCTTGTCACCGGCGTAATCGCCAGGGTACGTGGAGTTGACGAAAGATGAGCTGATGTTATTGCTCGCACCCTGCTGGTTCGCGTTGTCGATGGCATGTGACCACGTATACGAAACCTGGGCGGTCAGGCCATGCGACATGCGCTTCTGCAGTTGCAGGGCCAGGGCGTTGTACCAGGATTGGCCTCCGTTCTCCACCTGCAGGATCTTGCCGTAATTCTTATCCACCTTGTTTGCGGAAAGATAGGTGACAGTCCGGAACTCCCCGACTACATTTTTGGCTGCATCCTGGATCTTGTAAGTCACCGTCGGCCCGGGCGCGCCGAGGTTCAGGTCCCGCTGCGTGAAGATTCCGATACCCCGGCTCCAGATGTAGTTCGCGGTCAAGCCCAGGTCTTTGCCTAACTGGCGCTCGATGCTGAAATTACCTTGCTGAGAATAGGGATTGTGTAGTCCGGTGGCAGCGAGCGCCAACCCGACAGTCCCGGCCGGAAGTCCGGTGGAGCTGGACAGGATGTTGGGGAAAAACGGAGCCCCGGCCTGATTGCTGTTAATGGAAATGGAGGTTTGATAAAGGCCATTCCCCAGGAATAGCGTGTCAAGCATGTTGCCGTGCATACGAGCGTAGAAGATACCGTAGCCGGCTCGGACCACAGTCTTCTCGGTCAGGTTGTAAGCCAGGCTGAAGCGTGGGGCGAAGTTCAGATTCGACGATGGCACAGACCCGGTCTGACGCCATGTTGCGTTGGTCATTGTCGGCTGCGGCAGGAAGGCCTTCTCGTAGCGCAGGCCGTAGCTGAGGGTCAGCTTCCTGTTCAACCTCCAGACGTCCTGGATATATGCATTGATGTCGGAAGTACGGAGAGTGTGGATCGGGTTGCCGAAGGCCTGCGTGAACGTGGAGTAGTTCGGAGTGGCTGACCTGGGGCCCGAGAAGTCCTTCGCGAAAGCGGTGAGGTTCGCGTAACTGTAACCTCCGTTAGCGTTATACAACTGGTTCATCCAGTCTTCCGTAGTCTGGAAATCCAACCCGAACTTCAAGGAGTGGCTACCATAGGTCCAGCTCAAGTTGTCGACCAACTGGTGGCGCATTTCGCTGGGGTAGGTGCGGGGATAAGCCTGGGCAGCGCCGACAGTAGACCCGGCCACGGTGATGTACACGCCGCCGGTCTCGGGCCACAGGTCGGAAGCACCGGGATCGGACAGACGGTCCTTGAACCAGCCATAGCGCACTTCGTTCACGAGGTTTGGAGTTACGATGCGCGTCCAGGAAGCCTTACCGTAGCGGGTTTCCACGGTCGAGTTACCGTTGTTGCCGAGCATATTGCCGTTCGTGAGAACGGCCTGGGTCTGGATGCCATAGGGCGAGCGCCAGTGCATCGCATTCAGACTGATGCTGAACGAGTCTTTGTCGTTGGGGCGGTAGTCCAGCTTCGCAAAGCCCATTACGGAGCTCACGGTGCGGGGCACCAGTACGTTCATCTGCTTCTGAATGAAGTTGGTGGCTGCGGTGCACTGTTCGGCGGTAGGCCCGTTAAGGGGGTCGATCTTACAGTTGGACGCCGGGATGAAATTGCCAGTGCCATCCGTCAGATTGTTGTTGACGATACGGTTCTGACCCGGGAAGTTGCGCTTCACCGTCTCGAAGTTGCCGAAGTAGAACAGCTTATCCTTCTTAAGAGCGCCGCCCAGGCTGGCGCCGGCCTGATGCCGCCATTCCGGAGCGTTCAGACCGTTCGCATAGCGGTCGGTCGCATTCAGCGTCCGGTTGCGGAAGAACCAGTAGGCCGTTCCGTGCGTGGCGTTCGTTCCACTGCGCGTCACTGTATTAATGACGCCGCCCATCGCGCGGCCAAACTCGGCCGAGAAACCGTTCGAGAGAACCTGGAATTCCTGCACGGCATCCTGGGAGATCTGGGTGGAGATGCGGGTGCGGCCGGCGTTCTCGTTATAGAAGCTGTTTGTTGTATCGTTGCCATCCGTCAGGAACGCGTTGCCCATGGCGATGCCGCGAAATGCGACCAGTCCAAAGGTGCCATCGTTTACGACAGCGGGTGTCAGCAGTACGAAAGAGTCAACGCGCCGGCCGTTGATGGGCAGGTTGTCGATCTGCGACTGGCCCACCACCTGAGAAACGCCCACGTTCGTGTCGGACACCAGAGGCGCGGCCGAGGTGACTTCCACGGTCGTCGCCGTGGTGGCCACCGAAAGGGTCACGTTGAAGCTCTGGGTTGCACCCACTTGCAGCTGGAAGTTCTTGACTTCCCGCAGTGCAAACCCCTGCTTCTTGACCGAGACGGCGTAACCGGTCGCCGGCGGCAGCGAAGGAGCGCTGAAGGCGCCCGATTCATTCGTGTCCATTGTGCGGCGGATACCCAAGGAATCGTTCGAAACGATCACACTCGCGCCCGGGACGGCAGAGCCTGACTCGTCACGGACACTGCCAGAAACACCAGCCAATCCCGCGACGGCCTGAGCCCAGGCGGAGGTTGCCGCCAGGACCAGTACGACCGAGAGGAAAAATATTCTTATTTTCATATCGGAATCTCCCAATTGCTGTAACGGGGTAAGGTAAACTGCGCACTACAGCCGGTGGATGGTGGATTGCACTCCGCCTGCGGGGGAACGTCACGGTTTTCCCAGGCGGTCCTCGTAGCTAGAGACGACAGTTCACGCCAGTGCCTGAACAACAAGCCGTTCGCGTGACCTTGTTCGAACAGAGCTTTCCTTCCCTGAAGACTCAACATCTATGAGAATAGCAGACCGAATCTGCGATTGCGTTACAGTTGCGCATCCATTCTGTCACTCGGGACCGCTCCTCCCGCGTAACTTGACCACTTAGTGATCCGTTGTTACGGAGTATTCACATTAAACAGAAATGAACGGCTCGGCCCAATCCCATCTTTGATTTTTCTTCGCCAAACCTGAGGCTTCAAACCAGAGTCCCCGGTGTGATATCAATGCTCCATGAGACTGGATCAACAGGTGGCGGTCGTCACAGGTTCTACCAAAGGTTTGGGCCGCGAAATGGCTATACGGTTTGCCGCCGAGGGCTGCCGTGTCGTCGTGCACGGCATGGATGCCGAGAGGGCCGAAGAGGTTCGGCAGGCCTGCGGGCCGAACTCCGCCGTCTTTCTAGGGGATATCGCTGACCAACCTACCGCTATCGCCTTAATGGACTTTGCAGTCAAGAAATTTGGACGCCTCGACATCCTGGTGAATAATGCGGGTGTAGTGAAGATGCAGCCGTTTCTCGAGTTCGAGGCGACTGTGTGGAAACGGCTCCTGGACATCCACCTCAGCGGCGCTTTCTATTGCGCTCAAGCGGCGGCCCGGGTCATGGCGCAAGCCGGGGGCGGCCGCATTCTTAATATTTCGAGCATTGCCGCCTCGTTCGGCCAGTTTGGCTTCACCGCCTACTCGTCCGTGAAAGCCGGAGTCGAGGCGCTCACCCGGGTGATGGCGGTGGAACTTGCGCAACACAAGATCTCCGTCAACTGCATCGCTCCTGGACCCGTCTGGAACGACATGATGGAGCATCTCTACGGCCCCGAGAAACTGGCCGAACGCTGCCGCACGATTCCGATGCAGCGCATGGCGGAAGCCGCGGAGGTGGCGGAACTTGCGCTCTACCTGCTTTCCCCAGCCTCGGGCTATATGACCGGCCAGGTTCTGCATTTGGATGGCGGGGCCAGTGCGGCCGGCTGTTTCACGATGGAGGTCTATAAGCGCGCTACTTCTTGAGGTGGCCCGACGCGGCGTTCCGGTTCTGTTGGGCATTCGCATAGTTGGGATTGAGGCTCAGCGCCCGGTCGAAATCGGCCACGGCCTTCTCCCACTCGGCCAGCCGCATGTAGGCGTAGCCGCGTGCATTCCACGCCAGCGGCAACTTTGGGTTCATCTCCAAGGCCAGCGTCAGTTCACTGATCGCTTCCCTGAATTTGCTGGCCTGTAGCAGAGCCCGGCCGGCGGCGTGATGCGATTCGGCGCTGCCGGCAGGCGCCGCCGCCGGTGCGGGTGTCGGGGGCCGGATGGCAACCGGGGCCGGAGCGGCAGGCTGGAGTTTGGGCTCAGCGGGCGCCGGAGGAACCGCCGCCAGGGTGGGCGGCACCTTGGCAACCGGAGCAGGCGCCGGCGGGGGAGGAGCCTCGGCCGCCGTCGCACTCGCCCGCAAGGCCGCAGCCTTGGCTTCCTTATCCGCCGCCAGTTCTCGACGGGCCTTGGCAGCCACATCGTGGATCTCGGTGTTCGATGGGTCCAGCCGCTCAGCCGTCTCGAGATCCGCGAGGGCGGCCGCGTAATCCTTTAGGAGGTAGTAGGCGCTGCCTCTGGAATACCAACCCAGGGCGTTATTCGGATCGAGATCGATCGCCTTCGTGCGATCAGCCAACCCCTTCTGGTGCTCGCCCATGGAATGGTAGCTGCCGCCGCGCGCGATGTACGCCATTGCGCTCGTCGGATCCACTTCCACCGCTTGGTTTCGATCTTCCAGGGCTTCCTTCGGCCGGCCTTGCCGCACCATCAGGTCCGCCCTCGCTAACAGGGCTCGGGCATTCTGCGGATTGGCCTTCAGGGAGGCGGCATAGTCCTGCAAAGCGTCGTCATTCTTCCCCAGGGTCTCCCGCGCGGCGGCGCGGTACATGTAGGCCGTCGCCCGGTCCGTCCAGCCGGCTTCCGGATGCAGTTCCAGTGCCCTGGTGAAATCGGCTACTGCCTTCTCGAAGTACCCTAATTGGCCCTGCGCATGTCCGCGCTCAAAATAGACGTCCGCATAATCCGGCTTCAGAGCAATCGCCCGGTCATAGTCCTCGACCGCGTCGCGGTACTTGGCCGCCTTTGCGTACAGCTTGCCTCGCTCGAAATACGATTCGGGATTGTCAATCTTGAGGCGGATGCACTCTGTATAGGCATTCAGAGCCTTGGGGATGTTACCCATCCCCGCATAGGCCTCCGCCAGACTGCGGTAGACCGCCGAGCCTTCGGGGCGGACCTCCAGGACGCGCTGCAGGACCGCGGCCGCATCGGGGTACTGCTGCAAGGCCAAACGGGACTCTCCCAGGTAGCGCAGCACCTCAACATCGTTTGGAGTGAGCTCCGCGGCGAGGCTCAAATCTGTCGCCGCCTCTTGGAACTTGCCTAATTTGTAGTAGATGACCCCGCGGCGCCGGAGTGCCCCGGATGAACGTGGGTCAGCTGACAGGACTTCGGAGTAACGCTCGGCGGCTTCGTCCAGTTTGCCGGCCGCCTCTGCACGAACCCCGCGCTCGTATGACATCGCCGCGGACCGGCGGTCCATCTGGCCGGGAAGAGTGAGCGACAACCCGCAGAGTACCAGCACAAGTATCGCGGGCGTCTTCCTCCTCATGGTTTCAAAATATTACATGGACTTAATGCGTTCTTCAAGTTGTTTGCTCAATTCGAGATAGTCGTCTCCATCGAGCCGGATCGGTTTGCCGATCACCACCCGGACAAAACCGGGCCTGGGGAATGACCATGTCGGATGCAGCACACGGTTGGAACCATGGATCCGAACGGGCACCACCGGAACCTTCAGTCGCGAAGCCATCATGGCCGCGCCAGCCTGGAAATGTCCTACAGAATCGTCGTAGCTGTGCTTCCCCTCCGGGAAGATCAGGGGACACCAACCCTCTTCCACCATCTCACCGATGTAGCGCAGCGTCTGGCGTGTGCCGGCTTCCTTTTGCGGGATGGGCAGCGCGTTGAACATCAGGCACGAGAGGTAGTAATTGAGATTGCTGGTCAGCCTCGAAAACAGGCTGTGGCGCTCCGGATGGTAATGCGCGTCGAAGAACTCCTTGCGCATGGCGGGAGCGAGTTTGTGGCGCCACTTCCACGGCATGGCCATGAAGAGGATTGGCGCATCGAAATAGCCCTGGTGGTTGGAGGCGAAAATCACGGGCCCATCGATCTCGCGCAGATTCTGGCGGCCTTCCACGCGCACCCAGGCAAAGATCCGCGCCAGGTTCAGCAGCCACACGTTCAGATGGAAGATGCGCGACCAGAGCGCCCACTTCGACCGGTTCCAGGTGGGGAAGTCCATCACCTCCGCCGGTCCGGAGGAACCAGCCGGCGCCGACTTCAGCGCTTCCAGATCCGCGATGGTCTTGGCGTTCGAAAACGCCTTCTCGTCTACCGGCGCGCCGAGTTCCCGCTCCAAAGCCACCAGCAGTTCAACGCGGTCCAGCGAGGACAAACCCAGGTCATCCAACGACGTACCCGCGCTGACTTCGCGGCCGGTCGTCCACTTACCCAGCAGCGCTTCCATCCCCGTCGCATCTTTGCCGGGACCCGTCTGGCGCGCCTCACCGCTCAATCGGCCGCGAATCTCGCGCCGCCGCAATTTGCGTGTACCCTCTGTGCGCGGCAACTGGGGTTCGCTCCAGACGGTATAGCTGCGTACCTTCTGATGCTCTTCCAATGCCCCGTTGGCCTGTGCGATCACCTGTTCGGCGCGCGCCGCGGGCTCCAGCACGATCGCAGCGTGGACCCGCTCTCCACTTTCCGCCTTCAAACCGATGACCGCGCTTTCCTTCACGCCGGCGATCCCGTTCAATACTCGCTCCACGTCTTCGGGGAAGACGTTCCGCCCGTCGGGCAGCACGATCATCTCTTTCTTGCGGCCCTTGATCATCAGCCGGCCGGAGTCGTCCAGTTCGCCGATGTCGCCTGTGTGGAACCAGCCATTCTCGAAAGCCTCAGCCGTGGCCTCGGGGTTGTTGAAGTAGCCCGATGTCACGTTGCCGCCGCGCACCAGCACCTCGCCATCGTCGGCAATGCGGATCTGGACACCGGCGATGGGCTTGCCCACCGTACCGCGCCGCGAGTGGAATGGGTGGTTGAGCGTGACAATCGGAGCCGCTTCGGTCAGGCCGTAGCCTTGGATCACGGCCCAGCCGAGATTGCCCCAGAACTCCTCCAGCCCCGGATCCAGCGCTGCGCCGCCTACGACGAAGCTCCAGAACTTGTTGCCGAACAGCCGGTGCGCCCGGCGGTAGCGCCACCAGCGCCACCAGAACTTCTCGCCTGCCGGAGCGTTCTGCGCCGTATCCGGCGCCACGCCTTTCAGATACTCCTTCAGCACATCCAGGATCTTCGGCACCGACACCAGGACCGAGATCTTGCGCGACTTGATCTGCCGCACGATCTCACGCGGATCCTGGCTGCGCTGGAAGATCACCGTCCCCGAAATCATGGGTGGGATGAAGATTGCCATCGCCTGACCGAACATGTGGCTCAGCGGCAGCAGGTTCAGGAAACGGATGGGCGAGAACGGACGCGCATACTTGCGATACTTCAGCACCTCGCGCTCCACCGGCACGATGTTTGCCAGGATGTTGCGGTGCGTGATGATCACGCCTTTGGGTTCGGCCGTCGCGCCGGACGTGAACAGGATCTCCGCGATGTCGTCGGGCTTGGCTTCGATTTCGTCAAACCGAGCGTCGCCGGACTTCCAGTCGAGTTCCGACAACCGCCACACCGGCGGTCCACCTTCCAGAACCGGCAGTTTCACTTCGTCTCCGGCGGCAATCGCCTTCGCCGAGGTGATGCGCATCACGCGCTCCAGGAACTCCGCTGAATGGTGCTCGTCAATCGGGGCGACGGCCACACCGCGCAGGACGCAGCCCCAGAAGGCCGCTACCCACGCGGGCCGGTTCTCGCTCCAGAGGATGATGCGGTCGCCGCTGCCGATCCCCGCCGCCTGCAGTTTCGCCGCGAAGTTGCGGGCCGCGCGGGCCAGCCCGGAATAGCTGTACGCGCGCGGCCGGAAGCCGTCATCGTATACGAGGTATTCGCCTTCCAGCTCCGCGACCGTGCGGAAATAGTCCAGCAGCGTTTCACGCACCATGCACTGCCAACCTTACTGGATCGTGCTGGAACCCTGAATCCCCATGTCCGTGCTCGCCACATTCTTGTTGATGTGGTTGTCCAGGTTGATCACATAGGTCTCCGGAGCATCGATCAGCGTGGGGGAATGCGTCGCGCAGATGATGCGGAACTTCTTCTCCTGCACCAACTCCATCAGCATCTTGAGGATGCGGCGCTGGTTGGAAACCGACAACGCCATCTCCGGCTCGTCCAGCAGCAGAATGGTGCCCTCCGGCAGCGCCGGAAACGTCTCCCGGAACATCGACAGCATCACCTGCCCGTGGCTCGCCGCCTGGATGAACTCCTGCATTTGCGGATTCCCTTCAAACAGCTCAGGGTGCATCCGCGGATTGTGCTGTTCCGCGTCGAACAGGAAGATCTTCGGCGCTTCCACCTGCTTTTCGAAGCGGTAGATGTAGCCCTCAATCTGTTCGCCCTGCAGGGCGTAGTAGATGGAGTGCAACAGCGTCGACTTGCCGCAGCCGTTCTCACCGGTCAGCAGAACGAGGGGATGCGTGAGATCCACCACGATCGGCATATGGAAGTTCAGTTGGACAAAGACAGGGTGCGACAGTATTTTGAGGAACATGCCAGGGAAAGTACCAGGATAGCAGCGCCCTACCGGTCGGGAAATCGTTTGCGGACCGGGCTGCGCTGGAATCCCTCCAATCCGTTCTGCTTCGGATCGTAGTTCGGGTCGTTGCTGTAGACCGCTTCGCCGCGCTCGTTCACCCAGCGGTGGTTCCAGGCATTCGAGCCTGTCTCCACCTTGCGCGTGATCGGATTCACATACTCTTCCGTGCCCATCAGCGTGTGATACATCTGATTGTTGATTTCGGCATTCGTTCGCCGCCGGTGCTCCACAATCTCGCGGTCCAGCCGGGCGATGTCCTGTTGGGTTCGAATGGCGATTTCGTTGCGCTGCACCTGGCCGCGGATCTCACCATCCACCCAGCGCGGGTTCAACTCAATGGAATTCAGGATGGTGGCAACGATCGGGCCGGTCTTCTCCAGTTCACCGGCCGGCGCACGGACGGTGAAGGTGTCCTTGTTGCTCCACAGGCCGGCGCCCGCCGGACCGAAATCCTGCACGGCCGTGTACAGCGCCTCCTCCCACTGACCCGATCCTTCCTGGTAGTTCAGCACCATCAGCCCGGCGGAGTACTGCATATCGATCGGGACTCCAGACGTCCGCAGCAACTGCCGGTAGGATTCGGCCACCTTGGGCAACGGATAGCGCCCTTTCACCTGCAACCCGGACGCCCGCGCATGCTGGCGGCGAAAGACGCCCTGGTCCAGGTAGCCGAACGCGTCCAGCACCGGCCAGACCAGTGCGCCGTTGTAGTTGCTGCCTTGCGGAAACAATCCGGCCGCGGGCATGCGGCGCGAGTCGATATACATCGTCTCGGGCAGCCAGTGCAGCGTGATCCGCCCGTCCGGGCTCGAGGCCGTCATCTCGAGTTTGGCCGAGATCGCATTCAACGCTCCGCCCGACGTCATCGGATTCACGCGGACAACCCCGCCGGCCACTTTCCAATCGGCCGGGAGTAGAAAGCTGAAGGCGCCTTCTTTCGGCTCAGCCACACGTTTGAAGTAAACTGCCTTGGGTTGAGCCAGACAGATGGAAACCGAAAGCACTACCAGCGGTGTCCAACACCTAACCATGGGTTCCTCCGTATGATGCATTGCAGACTATCAGGTCTGATTCTGGCGTCAAGCGCCACGATGGGCGTGCTGCTTCTGGCCGGTTGCGCGGCTCGCCAGCCAGGCGCGAAATCGTGGCGGCTCGTGGGCGCCGGCCGGACCCTGACACTGAATCCTCCGCGCCCGCCCGGGCCGGACTTCACTCTCACAAACGCCCGATCCTCCAGGAAGAATGCACCGGCCTGCCGCCTGGAGACCCGCGATGTCTCGTTCCGCTGGAAGGGCCGCAACGCCAGGGTCCACGCTCTGCCGGACTCGCTCGTGGCGACTCCGGGTTCGCTGGTCGCCGCGGACAACAGCAAAGGACCGCAGGGGCTCTCGAGCGAGACTGTACTCGCCAGGAATTGGTTCCGTGAGGACTTCCTGCCAAACCTCGCCAGCCAGCAGTCCGCCGGCTGCCTGGCGCCCATCGAGATCCCTGGGCTTGCGCAGCGGGTCATCGACAATCTCGCCATCCCCACGGCGACCGCCTACCGACTCCGCTACGGCGAATTCGCAATGAACGGCTACATCGATGTGGACGCGAAGTTCCGGCTGACCGGCGTCGAACCTATTCGAACCAACGGTCAGGTGACCGGCTACCGGACGTCTTTCTATCTGTTGAAACCCGCCGCCCGCGGAGGTGTCGAAGTGTCTGCTGGAGCTTCAGAGAGCAATACCGCCGGAACTATCACTGCGGGCACAGCCGTCGACTCCGAACTGCTCCACCTGCCGGCCGATGCGACTTACCTGCGGCTGTTCTTCCGGTCATGGAGCATCCAGTCGGACCGCCGGATTGCCGTTCTCGCGGCCGGATCCCAGGGCGCCCTGGAATCGGCTACCGCGGAGTTCAACGAGAACCCCGAGGCTTTCTGCGCCGGCGCGGCCGCGCGCGGCGTCTCCTGCGTCGGCGTGCCCAAGGATACGGTCATTGGACCTGAGCTCCTCGTGCAGACCAACAACCGCAGTCTCTACGTGCCGGTTGGCGGCAGCCTTGGCGATCTGCTCCGGGCCGCGGGCATCCGTGATCCCAAGACAGTGCTGCCCACTCTCAAGATCAGCAAGCCGTATGATGGCAAGCTCGTACCGGTCGACCTGAACCAGGCCGGTGACGGCATTCTCATGTTCGTTTTCACCGGCGGCGAGCAGGTGTCGTGGTAGTCGCGCTCAGCCCTTGGTCAGTTTGAAATTGCGGAACGAACCCGTATCGAAGAAGCTGCCGAGCCCGATCCGGCCCGCGCCGAGGCTCAGGTCGATGCCTTTCAGCGCGGGTGAGGTCTGGCCGTTCACCCAACATTCCACTAGGCCCTTCGACGCGTCATAGGTGATCTTCACCTTCTGCCAGTCGTCCGTCATCAGCGTCCCGGGGCCCTTGGTGGGGCTGATGCGCACGCGGTCGCCATTGAAGCAATGGAAGATTCCGTTGTGCACTTCCACCTTCTCCGGCGAGTCGTTGGACAGGTGGACGTAATCGAAATAGCCGTCCTTCTGCCACGCGTAGACGAGCACCAGCGAGCCCTTGCCGGGCTTGCGCTTCACTTCGGTTTCGAGCGTGAACTTCGCAATTGGCTCCGTTTGCGCCAGTGCAAACTGGACCGGCCGGCGCGGGTTTGCCTCCTGCGGGCGCGGCACCACGAGCTCCAGCTCCGAGGCGCTGACTTTCCAATCGGCGGCGGCGATCACGTCCCACTGCAGCCCGAAGGCACTGATCTTCTCGGCAAAGGCTGGTGTCTTCGGAGCCGCCATCGCGGCAGGCAGCAGAGCAGGCAGGGCAAACAGGCTTCGGCGTCGCATGCGTCTATCATATGCCGCTGGGCCGCGCGGCGGGACGCTCGAGGACGATGAAACCCCGAAGGTTGCTCTCTCATCCATAGGAGTGAAGGGAGGGGCCTTTATGTTCCACTCCTGGAACGATCGGTCTTCACAACTTTGGGAAAAGGCCGCCACAACGTGGTGCCGGGTGATGCATCCCGCGCCGATGTGGCCCGTCAATGGCCAGTATCGCTGCCCTGAATGCCTCCGCACCTATGCGGTCCCGTGGGAAGAGCAGCGCAAACCCGTTCACTCCGTCACTCAACTGCCTGTACGCGTGACGGCCCAGCCGGCCGGACAACCGCCCTTGGGCCGGGCCGCTTAAACTCCATCAACCCCTGAACAAGCCTGGTGCGGCGCCTGGCCGGAAGCCTGGAAACACGGTCTGCAGATCGCCGAGCCCCAGGTGTGCCGTCACGACCTCGCCCAATACATCGCGGAAGTCCGTGGTGACGGCGAGGTCGCGGCCTTCATAGAGCTGTTCGGTCTCAAGACCCGGCCATCGGCCCGCTACGCGCCCGCCATGGATGCCGCCGCCCATCGCGAACATCACGTTGGCATGGCCATGATCGGTGCCGCGCGTGCCGTTTTCCCGTGCGGTCCGGCCAAACTCCGACATCGTGACCACGACGACGTCCTCCATGCGGTCGCCCAGATCGCGGTGGAACGCCGCCAGCGCCTGGCCAAACTCCCGGAGCTGATTCTCCATCTGCGGCAGTTCGTTGGTGTGGTGATCCCAGCCGCCCATGTCCGCGAACGCCGCTTCCAGTCCGACATTGCCTTTCGCCAACTGCGCCACCTGATGCAGGCTCTGGCCCAGCCGGCCTTTCGGATAGACTGCGCCATGGTCCGGCGACGGATTGGCACGGCGTACGGACTCCAGCATCCGCATCGCCTCGAACGTTTCTTTCCCGGCGGTCTGCAGCCGCGCGTCGCTCGAAGCGGCGTACATTGACTGATAGTCGCCGGCCATCTTCCTGTCGCGCACCTGGAAGTCGTTCACATTGCCGATGGCCACTGCCGCCTGCGGCCCGCGTAGCGTCTTCGCCAGATTCCCGCTTGCGCTCACGGCCCGCAGCGGTGATGGGTTCGTTTCGCGCGGCAGCGCACGGTTCATCCAGCCGTCACTGGTCGACTTCAGCCCCGGAGTTCCACTCTCCATGTAATCCTGCGCGTCGAAGTGCGACCGCGTCGCATCCGGCGAACCGGTGGCGTGTACGATGGCAAGCTGCTTCGAATCGTAAAGCGCCTTCAGGGGCTCGAGCTGCGGATGCAGGCCGAAGTAGCCGTCGAGGTCAATGACGGTGTTGCGTGCGATCCCGATTGTAGGCCGTAGTTCCGCATAGCGCGTGTCGCCGTGAGGTACCACGATATTCAGGCCATCGGCCGCCCCGCGCTGCAGCACCGCCACCAGGATCTTCTTGCGTTCAGGACCGGCCGCCGCCCGCGCCAGCCATTGCGGAGCCGCACCCACGCCGAACAAAGCCAGCGCGGAACTCTTGAGAAACACTCGTCGTGTTGCCATTGCTATGCCCCTTTCAACGTTTCTGAAACTCCGGCGAACCCCAGACCGCGCCGGAGTCCTTGTACTTTGCCGCATCGACCTGAATCCCTGGTACGCGGTTCGCAGCCAGCGCTCCGGCGAAGTTCAGGCGTGCCACGAGGCCCGACGAATTGACCCACTCTTCCGACTTGTTGGAGTAGCCCGTAGGCTCAGCCTTCTTGTACAACGGCTGCCCCAGGCGCTCCACGATCTGGGCGAGGCCGAAACCGAAGGTGATGTTCGCTTCGCCAGCGCGAACAGCGCTGGCGACGAATTCTAAAGGCGATTTTATTTTGCTCTTGTAAGCCTCCGCCGACCAGAACTCCTTGGACTCGAACATGGTTCGGACCACGGCCCGCAGGTCGCCGTCGGTTTTCAGGTACTCTTTCGCCATCCGGTCGACGAGCGCGGCCGGCGGGTTGTCGCTGACGAACCGCAAAGCGAGTTCGCGGCACACAAAACGCGCGGTTGAGGGGTGTCTGGCGAGCAACTCGAGCACCTTGAGCCCATCTTCTTCGCCGCCGCCCGAGGCAATCTTGACGCCAAGTACGGTTTTCTCGCCCCGGTCGTGGAGCCGCGGCGCGAAGTAAAACGCCCCACCCTGTTGAGGCTGCCGGATCGTCCAGCCGGTGAAACAGCGCGCCACTTCGATGATGTCCTTTTGCGAATAGCCTCCATCCACCCCCAGGGTGTGAAGCTCCATCAGCTCCCGGGCATAATTCTCATTCAATCCACGCTGCTTTTGACGCGGCTGCGAGCCCGGCGCAACGGACTGCCAGTTGTCCAGATAAAAGAGCATCGCCGGGTGCCTGGCGGTCGCAATGAGCAGATCCTTGAATTTGCCGAGAACGTTCGGACGGATGGCGTCGCGTTCGTACGATGTGGTCAGATACCAATCGGCGCCCTTGTCGAAGAAGACGTTGAAGTGGTTGAACCAGAAGTCCGTCAGGACTTCTTCCAACTGGAGATTGGAGTAGACGGCCCGCAGGATCTTCCCCTCACCCAGGTCGTACGCGATCACTCGCGGCGGCCCCACCTCCAGTAGATAGTCCCGACGCTGTTGTGTTGTTGCTTCCGCCATGCGGAAGCCCGGCCGAGCAGGCCGGGGCGGACGCGTAGCGTCCGCCGCCGCGAAATTTTTTTCTGGTTGGGTCTTGGATAGGTTCTTGCCAGCTCTTCGCTCGACATCCGGAGCGACTCCAGCGGCTGCAGCTTTTCCTCCAGCTGCGGATCCTCCTGGATCCGTTCAGGATGCAACTGCAGATCCAGCCACTTTTTCCAACCCAGCTGCCGAACCTTCTCCACATCTCCGGGCCGCGCTCCAAAAGTGGCCCGGGCCAGCAGGTGTTCCGTACGTTGTTCTTCCGTCAGGTGCGGAGCGGCCGCAATCAGCGGGATGGCCAGGAGGAACAGAACTCTTCGCATACACCGATACAGACGGTGTTTGTGAAGATCGGGGTGACAGCGGACTTCTCCGCAGCCGGGGAGACGAGTGTCAACTTACGCTGAATTAGGGGGGAAGAGAAGGAGGCGGATTGGAGCGGGAGACCGGATTCGAACCGGCGACATCGACCTTGGCAAGGTCGCACTCTACCAGCTGAGTTACTCCCGCTCGCCGGTACTTTTTAATTGTTGCTCGCCTACCCTCCATCTGTCAAATCCGGCCTTCCGAACCCATCCACCCAAGCCTCGAGTAGTACCAATCCGTTCAGCCGCTTGCAGCTTCTCCAGAACAAAATCCGACGGAAATGCGAGCGATTTCCACAACCCCTGCAAACGTAGATAATCCTTTGTTTTTAAACGGTTACAAATATGTGAGAGGCGGTGCTTGATGCCCTGTGAATTGTGCTATTCTGATCTTCGCTTGGGCGGCGGCGTACGCTGCGGGAGGACACTCCCGATCAACGACGCCAGACAGAACGGTCGCCTCCAGCCAATCCATAAATCTGTTTCTGTCGACCTTTCCACTCTGTGGAAATTGCGTGGGAGTATTGTCACTCGATGTTGGAAAAAAATACATGGGAAGCGATCAAAGAGCAGCTACATCACAAGTTAACCTCGGAGGCCTACCAGAACTGGGTATCTCGTACGGAGTTCCTGGAGCTGGATGGTGCAAGGTTACGGGTGGCTGTACCAGACGAAGTAACCAAGATCTGGCTGGAGAGTGAGTATGCGCCGAAGGTAGCTACGGCGATCCGGGATTTGCGATTGCCAATCGCCGAAATCCACTATGAGCTCGCCCCGTTGTCGGCGCAGCTTGTGGACCGGAACTCGCCCCGCCCGGTGAATGGGGCCGCCGCCGCACCCGCGCCGGAATTCCCCGCGGTCAACAGCCAGTTGAACCCCCGCCTGACGTTCTCCTCGTTTGTGGTGGGTTCCTGCAACCAGTTCGCCCATGCGGCCTCCCTGGCCGTGGCCAACTCGCCTTCCAAAAGCTATAACCCCCCTGTTCATTTACGGTGGCAGCGGAATGGGTAAGACCCATCTGATCCATGCCATCGGCCGCGCGCTCATCGACAACCATGGCGCCCTGCGCCTGGTCTACACCTCGGGCGAGCGGTTCATGAACGAGATGATTCACTGCATCCGCACCGATCGCATGGCCGCTTTCCACCAGCACTATCGCACCGCCGATGCGCTGCTGATCGACGACATCCATTCGCTGGCCGGCAAGGAACGCACCCAGGAAGAGTTCTTCCACACCTTCAATGAGCTCTACGACCACCAGAAGCAGATCGTGATCAGCAGCGACCAGATGCCCAAGAACACCCCGGGCCTGGTCGAGCGCCTGCGGTCCCGCTTCGAGTGGGGTCTCATGGTGGATGTCCAACCACCCGACCTCGAGACCAAGATGGCCATTCTTGACAAGAAGGCCGAGATGGAAGGCATCCGTCTGCCCGAGGACGTCCGCATCTACATCGCCACCAAGACGAAGTCGAGCGTCCGCGAGCTGGAAGGCGCCTGGACCAAGCTCCTGGCATACTCTTCCGTCACCAATATCCCCATCAATCTGCCGATGGCCCAGCAGGCGCTGAAGCAGCTTCTGCCCGGGCCGGAACGGCGCATCACCATCGATGCGGTCGTCCGGGCTGTGGCCGAGCGCTACAACCTGCAGCCCTCGCAGCTCAAACAGAAGACGAACGCCCACGAGATCGCCCGGCCCCGCCAGGTCGCCATGTACATCTGCAAGGAGCTCACACCCGCTTCCTTGCCTGAGATCGGACGCCACTTTGGGGGTAAGCACCACACGACCGTCCTCCATTCCATTCGCAAAGTGGAGGAGCTGCGCCAGTCCGACCCCGATTTGAACAGGCTGATCCACAGCGTATCCGATTCATTCAATTAGATTTCCTGAGTTTTCCACAGAGACGGGTCCACAGACCCTCTGCACTGCTGTGAGGATCTTGGGGCCTGCCGGAAGATCCGGTAGTTCCAACGTTAGTTTTCACACTTCGCGGATCCGTCAAGGCTCAGAGTTTTGTATAATTTAGAGAGAAATCTACATTTCCACAGGTCCTACGAATCCTAGAAGCAATAGGACTTGTTCATTGAGAGAGAGATAGCAGTAGGCGTAGGGTCCGACCAGAAGGGGAAACGGTTCCATGGAGTTCACCGTCAGCAAAGCCGACCTCGTTCGCGAGCTGAATCTGTCGCAAGGCGTGGTCGAGCGTAAGACCACCATTCCAATCCTGTCGAATGTTCTGCTCGAGCTCTCCGGTGAGCGGCTGACCTTGACGGCCACGGATCTGGAACTGGGCATCCGTTGTTCGACGCCCGCCAAAGTGAAGTCGGCCGGGGCAGGCACCATTCCTGCCAAGAAGCTGCTCGACTATGTCCGCCTGTTGCCCGACGCCGATGTCGTGGTCAAGTTCAGCGACAACCACTGGGCCAGCCTCACCTGCGGCCGTTCCAAGACGCGCATTGCCGGTATGTCGAGGGAGAGCTACCCCGAACTGCCCGAGATGCCGGAGCCGCTGGCTCAGCTTCCTCTCGCGCTGCTCAGCAGCATGATTTCGAAGACGATCTTCGCCATTTCCGCGGAGGAGTCTCGCTTCACCCTCAACGGCGCACTACTACAGGTGAAGGGCAAGACCATCACGATGGTTGCCACTGACGGACATCGCCTCGCCCTGGTCGAATGTGAGAACCCGATGCAGAGCGAGACGAACTACAAGGCGCTGCTGCCACGGAAGGCGATGGCTGAGATTCTCAAGCTCGCTTCGGATTCCGAAACGAAGGACGCTGCCGTCGACTTCTCAGGCGATGACAACCACCTGTTCTTCCAGGTTGGGGCCCGCCTGCTGATCAGCCGCAAGCTCACCGGCAACTTCCCCGATTTTGAACGCGTTCTGCCAAAGTCCCACAGCCATACCGTAGCCATTGAACGGGACGAACTCCGCGCCTCCATTGAGCGTGTGGCCCAGTTTTCCGATGAGCGCTCTCGCGCCATCAAAGTGCGCTTCGCCGACAACGAAGCCACTATTCATTCCTCGCTCTCGGAGAGCGGCGAGTCGGAAGAGAGCCTGGCAGTGGAATACGGCGGCCCGACGGTCGAAATCGGTTTCAATGCACAGTATCTGCTAGAGTTCCTGCGCGCCGTGCCCGAGGCCAAGGTGGCCTTCCACTTCAAGGACGCGCAAAGCGCCGGAGAATTGACTCCGTCCGGCGAAGGCGTTGACTACAAGTACCGCTATGTCGTGATGCCCATGCGCATCTGACCGTGATGCGAGCGGTGGAAACAAGGATTAGACAGTTTTGAGCACTCCTGGCACTTACGATTCCAGCAGCATTAAGGTTCTGGAGGGTCTGGAGGCCGTGCGCCTCCGCCCCGCCATGTATATTGGCTCCACCAGCGAGATGGGGCTGCATCACCTGGTCTACGAAGTCGTCGACAACTCTGTGGACGAGGCCATGGCCGGCTATTGCACTGAGATTCAGGCGACTATTCATATCGACGATTCCATCACCATCGTCGACAACGGCCGCGGGATCCCTGTCGGCATCAAGGAAGAGTTTGGCGTGTCCGCCGCGGAGATCGTCATGACGAAGCTCCATGCCGGCGGCAAGTTTGACGCCAACACCTACAAAGTCTCCGGCGGCCTGCACGGCGTCGGCGTCAGCTGCGTGAACGCCCTGTCTGAGACGCTGCACCTCGAAATCTGGCGGGAAAAGGCGACCTGGGAGCAGGATTACGAGCGCGGCCTGCCCAAAGGCCCCCTCACCCGTACCGGTAAAGCGAACAAAACAGGCACAAAAATCACGTTCAAAGCCGACGGCACCATCATGGAGGCGACGAAGTTCAACTTCGACACCCTGGCCACCCGTCTGCGCGAAACCGCCTTTCTGAACCGCGGCCTCAAGATCACCCTGACCGACGAGCGCGTCGAGCCTGTCAAGGGCCATGAGTTCTTCTACTCCGGCGGCATTGCAGAGTTCATCAAGCACCTGAATCGCGGCAAGAACGTTCTACACGAAAAGCCCATCAGCATCGAAGGTGAACGCGAGATGCCCAATGGCGGCACGCTCGTCATCGACATCGCGATGCAGTGGAACGACAGCTACTCCGACCAGATCTTCTCCTACGCCAACAACATCAACACGAAGGATGGCGGTTCGCACCTCACCGGCTTCCGCACCGCGCTCACCCGCACGCTGAACGCCAGCGCCCGGCAGGCCGGGCTGTTCAAGGAAGTGAAGGACGCCAATCTCTCCGGCGACGACGTGTTGGAAGGCATCACCGCCGTCGTCAGCGTGAAGCTGCCTCAACCGCAGTTTGAAGGCCAGACCAAGGGCAAGCTCAATTCCGACATCGGCGGGCTGGTCCAGGCGATCGTGAACGAGAAGCTCACCGAATTCTTCGACAAGAATCCGTCGGTGATGAAGAAGATTATTGGCAAGGCCGTGGAAGCGGCCCGGGCCCGCGAAGCCGCCCGCAAAGCGCGCGAACTCACGCGCCGCAAGGGTGCGCTCGATTCCGGCGGCCTGCCCGGGAAACTGGCCGACTGCCAGGAGAAGGATCCCGCCCGCTGCGAACTGTTCCTGGTCGAGGGCGAATCGGCCGGCGGCACGGCGAAGACCGGCCGCGATCGTAAATACCAGGCCATCCTGCCTCTCAAAGGTAAGATTCTAAACGTCGAAAAGGCCCGCTACGACAAGATGCTGGGCCACGACGAAATCCGCGCCATGATCACGGCCATCGGCACGGGGATTGGCAAGGAAGATTTCGACGTCAGCAAGCTTCGCTACCACAAGATCATCCTGATGACGGACGCCGACGTCGACGGCAGCCACATCCGGACCCTGCTGTTGACCTTCTTCTTCCGTCACATGCAGGAGTTGATCACCCGCGGCCACGTGTATGTCGCGCAACCGCCGCTGTATCGCATCAAGAAGGGCAAGAGCGAAAAGTACATCAAGAACGACGAAGAGTTCGTTCGGGAGATCCTGCGCCGCGCCACGGAGAACGTCCATGTGTTGAGCGGTGTCGACGGCGAGCTTCGCCTGGAAGGCGGGGAACTCCGTAACTTCCTGATGTCATTGGACGAATTCCAGGTTCTGTTCACCCGCCTGGAACGCCGCATGCGGGAAACCGTTGTGGTCGAGGCGCTGGCCAACCCTGATTTCGCCCTGGATACCAAGACGGATTTTGCCAACGAGGAAGAGCTGCGCAAAGTGGCGGCTGTCCTGGAAGGACCCCGCTTGAAGGCGCGCGTCGAGCCGGACGAAGAACACTCCGCGTTCAAGATCATTTACCACGATGATTCGCACGGCGACCGCACGGTCGGCATTGAGCTCGCCTCCATGCCGGAGTACAAACGGCTGCGCGTCCTGGCGAAACAGACCCAGAAGTTTAACCAGCCGCCCTTTGTTGTGGTGAAGGACGCCCGGCGCGAGACCATCAACAACTGGCGCGAACTGATCGCCTACCTCAAGAATGAAGGTACGCGCGATTGCGCCGTCCAACGCTACAAGGGTCTGGGTGAAATGAACCCGGATCAACTTTGGAGCACGACCATGAACGCCGAATCGCGGACGCTTCTGGAAGTGAAGTTGGAAGACGCTGTCGAGTGCGAAGAGATCTTCACAACCCTGATGGGCGAGAATGTCGAAGCGCGCCGTAAGTTCATCGAGGACAATGCGCTGGACGTTCGCAATCTCGACGTCTAGTCAAAACTAGACTGCAAGTGTAGGTTTCGGCACATTCTGCCGATAAAATCGCTAGGTGAGTTCATCGCGGCGATACTGGCGGGTATCCGTGGCGATCGTGTGCTTGTTGGGCACGGTCGGGGTGTGGCATTACCGCGACCAAACGCACGGCAGAATCTTCCGCGTTGGGTATGGGAACTGGCCGCCCGGCTCGCAGATGGGCCCGGACGGCAAAGCCCGCGGCTCCATCGTGGAAACCATCTCGATGGCCGCGCAGCGCCGCGGCATCCAGCTCGAATGGGTTTTTGCTCCGGAAGGCCCCCGCGATCCCACGAACCGGCACAACCTTGACATCTGGCCCATGGTTGGCGACTTTGCTGAGAATCGCCGGCTGTACTACATCAGCGCCCCGTACATTAAGATCACGTTCTGGGCGATCACGCGCGAGGGCTCTACCTTTGACGGTAACTTCGCAGGAAAGAACGTAGCCGCGCGGTCCGGAGTCATCCTGGACGGTGTCATCGAGCGGCTCGCCCCCGGGGGAACCATCGTCAGGCTGCCCGACCAACGGGCCGTGATGCAAGCGATGTGCCGCGGAGAGGTTGAAGTGGCCCTGGTCGGCGACGGGCTGGGCGATTCGGTGCTGGAGTTGAAGCGGGACGCGTGCAGCTCAACCCGGGTCCGCCTGCATCACCTCGAGCAGGCGGCCAACTACTACGGAGTAGCTACGCGAAAGGGCAACCGGGCGGCCGAGCAGGTAGCCGATGTGCTGCATGACGAGATAGGAAGCATGGTAGCCGATGGCACCTTCGCCTCCATCGTATTGAATTGGAACACCTTAGCCAGCGGTCAAAGCGTGGCTCTCTTCGCCCTGCAGGATTTGAAACGCCAGACCTTGCTGCTGAAGTTGTGCCTGGGCATCCTGATTTGCACCATCCTTGTTCTTGTTTGCGAAGAGCGCCGGCTGTTCGCCTCCAAGCATGCCGCGGAAGAGGCCAGCCGGGCCAAGTCAGCTTTCCTGGCGAACATGAGCCATGAGATCCGCACCCCGATGAACGGAGTGCTCGGGATGGCCGAGCTCATGTTGCGCACCCCGCTCACCGCTGAACAGCGCGAGTATGCCGAAACGATTGATGTCTCCGGCCGCCGCCTGCTGGAGCTGATCAACGACATTCTCGATCTGGCCAAGGTGGAAGCCGGCAAACTGCGACTCCAATCGGCCCCTTTCCGGGCAGCGGACGTCTGCCACGAGGTTGCCCGGCTCCTGCGTCCCAGGGCTTTGAACAAGGGCATCACCCTGGATGTCGAGATCCCCACCCGGGTGCCGCTGCTGGTGGGGGATGATCTGCGCATCCGGCAGATTGTCGCGAATCTGGTAGGCAACGCCGTGAAGTTCACTGAACATGGTGGCGTCACCATTCGGGTGGACGTCGTCCCGCGCGCCAAGGACCTGGTAGACCTCAGGATCCTCGTTTCCGACACCGGAGCCGGCATCCCCGAATCGAAGATTCCCCTGCTTTTTCAGAGCTTTATCCAGCTGGATTCCACTGCCTCGCGCCGCCATGACGGCACGGGCCTCGGCCTTGTGATTTCGCGGAAACTCGCGGCGATGATGGGCGGCAGCATCGAGGTCGAATCCAAACCGGGCGAGGGCTCGAGATTCACGCTCTTCCTGCCTTTGCGGCCCGCCGACAATACGATCGAAGAGGTCGACACCGCAAAGTCCTCTGAGTTGACGGGCTCATCCATGGCTCGCGTTCTCGTCGTTGAGGACAATACGGTGAATCAGCGGCTGGTGCGCCGCATGCTCGAGCGTCTGGGCTGTGAGGTGGATGTGGCCGGTGACGGGCACGAGGCGCTGCGGAAGGCACAGTCGTTCACCTTCGACCTGATTCTGATGGACTGGCGGCTGCCTGGCATGGATGGTCTTGAAACGACAAGACTTCTGCGCCAGTCTCAAGTGGCGGACCATCAGGTACCGATTGTCGCACTGACCGCCAACGCCATGCACGGGGATCGCGAACAGTGCCTCCAAGCGGGCATGTCCGACTATCTCGCCAAGCCGATACAGATGGCTGGCCTCGCGGCGGTGCTGGAGCGTTGGGTGCCGGACCGGGCCCGTAAAGCCTGAACCGCGTCCGTCAGGTATAGACGCGCTTCACTCGATTGCCAATCCCGCACAGAACCGTATAGCTGATGGTCCCGCCGGCGGCCGCGATGTCGTCCGCATCCCATTTCACATCCCCCGCCCGCCCCAACAGGATCACGGTGTCGCCGATCCGGGCCGGTGGAACCTCAGTGAGGTCCACGGTGATCAAATCCATGGAGACGGCTCCGACGATGGGAGCCAGGTAGCCGTCCACAATTACGTGGCCACGATTTGAGACAGCGTGAGGAATCCCGTCCGCGTAGCCGGCCGCCACGATGCCGAGCCTCGTTCTACGCCGAGCTTGCCAGGTGGCCCCGTAGCCGACACTGGCTCCTTCGGGTATCTCCTTGATCTCTACCAGACGGCTCTTCCAAGTGAGCGCCGGCCGCACCTTCAGCTCAGTTGGGGGAGCATCTCCTTTGCTGGGAGTGACATAGCCGTAGATGGCCAAGCCTGGGCGAACCATGGTGCCAAACGCGCTTCGGATTCCATACGCCACCGCGGCGCTGCTGCCCAGATGCCGCAACGCCGGTTGGATGCCGGCCTGCCCCAGGGAGTGCGCTGCTGTTTCGAACAGGACGATCTGATCCGTGGTCTGAGCCGTCGTAAAATCGGCGGCTGAGGCGAAGTGGGTCATCAGGCCTTCCAAGTGCAGATGATGCGCGGAAGCGGCGGCGGCCCTCAACTCTTCGCACGTCGACCGGACGCCAAGCCGCCCCATGCCGGTATCGATCTTCAAGTGGCAGGGCAGGATCCGGTCCACCGATTGGGCCAGGCGGTCGTATTCCTTCAGCCTTTCCAGCGAGTGGATTACCGGGGTCAGCGAGTACTCAACCAGTGCGTCGCGTTCGGGAGGGAGGAAATCGCCCATCACCAGAATGCGCATCCGGATGCCGGACTCCCTCAGCACGACCCCCTCTTCGGCGTTGCTTACCGCCAGCCAGTGCGCCCCCTCTTCCTGCAACCGGTGGGCGACTTCGACGGAGCCGTGCCGGTACGCATCGGCTTTCAGGACCGGAGCGACGGCGACACCCGGACCTACCACCTTCCGAACGGCGTGGTAGTTGGCCGCCAATTGATCGAGGGAGATTTCAACCCAGATGCGGTACATGGTTATTGCGCCAGCAGGCGCCGGAACAGTTCCTCATAAGCATCGGTCACCGCATCCCAACTGTATCGCTCCTGCACCCGTTTGAGGGAGGCGGCCCGCAGGCGTTCGCGCTCCTCCTCGGGCATCCGCAATACTTCACTTATTCTCCCGGAAAGCTCGGCTTCGTTGTGGAAGGGCAGGCCGGCTCCTCCGGCCACTTCGTGGTTTTCGGGGGTCATCAGGTAGAGAACCAGGGCTCCGCGGCCCATGGCTTCGATCAGCGCCGGATGGGTTCCGCCTACTTCCGTGGCATGAATGTAGGCGAAACTGTGCGACTGGAGTTCGTGGTAACCCTCGCCGAAGACCGTGCCCGGCAGGACGACTCGCGGGTCGCAGGTGTCGCGCACCTGGCGGATATAGTCGGCCGCGTAGGGTGCGTCACCGATCAAAGCGAGTTTCAAGTCCGTTTTTACTTGTTCGAAGGCCCGGCGCACCATCAGCGGGTTGTTCTCTGGTTCAAAGCGTGTGACGTAGAGGAAGTAGCGGCGGCGTTCGAGGTCGAGCTGCTGCAGGACGGCGTCTGTTTCCACCCTACCGGTGGGTGCTCCATAGGAGATGAAGGTGGAGTCGGCCCCGTAGTGGGAACGATAGTATTCGCGAATCTGTACGGCGTCGGTGACGATTTCCGTGGGGCAGAAAGTCGAAAGGGCTTCGGACATCAGGTACCAGGCGCGTGCAAGGGCGTTCCACTTCTTCCGTTTGCGCTCCAGGCCGTCGACGTTGAGGGCGACGGGCATGCCGGCCAATCTGGCGAGCGGCGTGAAGATGGCGTTCGCGCCATTGCAATAGAGGGCCACCTGCTGGGGGTGGCGCACCAGATGGATGGTGGAAACGAACGTGTGGACCAGTGTTTCCAAATACTTATGCCGGATTGGGGGGATGTGGCACAAGTGCACGCCGCGGTAGAGCGGCTGTTCATGTTCATCCCGGCAATAGACGGTCACTTCGT
The DNA here is from genome assembly GCF_015277775.1 of Paludibaculum fermentans. Taxonomy (NCBI): domain Bacteria; kingdom Pseudomonadati; phylum Acidobacteriota; class Terriglobia; order Bryobacterales; family Bryobacteraceae; genus Paludibaculum; species Paludibaculum fermentans. Next base: position 6,043,472 of record NZ_CP063849.1, on the reverse strand, counting down.
GACCGCGTTGAACCAGACGGGTGGATAGCTCTTCAGCGAACGTCTCAAACCCGCCGTAGCGGGCGGGAATGCCGCGTGTTCCCAGCAGTGCTATGCGAAGCGAACCGGAATGGGGAATGCTATCCACCGGCCCGCAATCAACTCTCCGCTACCTGGGTGTCTGAACGCGCCGGCGCCAGTGCGGCCGAACCCTTCTTCGGAGCGGGCCGGCTCACTGGATTGTAATGGAACCAGCCGGCCATGTACTCGTCGGTCACGCGCCGCCGCGCCATGATTTCACTGCGCTTGGACCAGACCCGGCGCCAGGATTGCAGCACCTTGCCGAATGCCCGCAGGGAATAGTGTTCGTAGACGAGGCAACAGCTGACGACGACCAGATCGCGCGCGGTGATCGACAACCAGTGCTTGCGATACAGGTCGGAGGTCATGTTCTTGATCCGCATGAGGAAGCGGTTCTTCACCGAATGCATATTGATCTGCTTCGGCAAGGCCCGCCGGTTACCCGGCAGAACCGCGCGAACATGGTAGCCACGTGCGTAGGGGGTGTAGAGACACCGCCAACCCAGGAGTTGGGCGCGCCAGGCGACGTCGGCGTCTTCGCGGTAGACAAAGAAATCCGTGTCGAAGAACTCGCCGTCGATCGAGATGTCGTCGATCATGCTGCGCCGGTAGAGGGCAGCGGCCGCCGTTGCGCCGAAAACGTACTCGCGCTTGAGGTAATGGCCGTTGTCGATTTCGAGGCTGCCGCGGTCGAGATGCCGCAGGTTGGGGGTGAAGTAGATTCCGGTGGAATCGACACGAGGTTTGGCGTCGATGTCGAAATCTGGACTCATGGTCAACAGTTTTCCGCAGACTGTGCCGATACGATTATCGAGGCGTCCTGCTTCGAGCAGGGCCTGGATGAAGTAGGGCATCAAGAGAACATCAGGGTTCAGAGTGAGAACCCAGTCGCCGCGGGAAAGTTGAATTGCCTGATTCTGTGCTGCCGCAAATCCAGAATTACTGGAATTGTACAGAATGAGGCAGCGGTCCTCGTAGCGTTCGAGAATGTCGCGTGTGCCGTCCGTCGAGTTATTGTCGACAACGACAATCTCGATCTGTGGTCCTTTTTGGGCCAGTACGGATTCCAGACACCGCTTAATATATCGGCCGCTGTTGTAGGTCACTAACGTGACCGAGACTAAGTCGTTACTTGCCATGCAGTTTTGGCATCCTGCCTCTGGGTTCCCTTCCAAGAACCGTTAGGCCCACAGTCCCCTGATCCGGCGAATAAGGCGTTCTAGGGCAGGCGCGCCTCCGAGCGTCCCACCAAAAGATAGGCACTTACAAGCCTAAACAGTTTTACATACTCCGTCAAATGCCGGAAAGACCGCTGCAGAAACATCCCCGTTACCGCTCGCGGAATCCAACCCAACAATACAGAAAAAGCCACGGCCCACAACCCAAACGTGGAGCAGTGGATTGCTGCATACCTCAGCAGGCTACCACACCAGTATAGCTGCCGGTTGCCCCACTCCACCGCGTTGACGGAATGCCCGCCCTCATGGCGGGCTGAAAACGCAGCCACATAGCGTGCCTTCCAACCGGCCGCCGCCAAGCGCCGCAGCAGGTCCACGTCCTCAAACCAGACGGGAAAGAAACCTTCATCCATGCCCCGGACAGCGGCCCAGGCTGCGCGCCGCAACAGGAGACAAGCGCCGGCGGGCTGCTCCACGTCTGCGGAAACCTGCGGATCCAGATCCAGGCAGCGATAGCGGCGGTTGATCGGATTCCCCGGCCAAACCTTATTGATACCGAGGTTCTCGAAGACGAGAGTGCTGGCAGTGGGAAACCGGCGGACTTGAAATCCCGACTGGGCCTGACCATTTGAATCGACCAGGCGCCCGCTGGCAGCGGCCACTCTCCCATCCGCCAGCGCGGCCGCTAATTTGGATGGAGTATCCAGTAAGATGACATCCGGGTTCAGGATCAGAACAGCGTCGGCGTCCGAGAGCAATTCGCATCCCTGGTTCACGGCCCCGGCGAAGCCGCGGTTTGTGGTGTTTTCCACGGTGAGGACACCGGCCCGGGACCGGGATTTGGCGACGGTTCCATCCGTGGAGGCGTTGTCGATGACAACGATGCCGGCCTCGAATTCAGTTTGGAATTGCAGGCAGGAATCTATACATTTGTCGATATGATCGGCTGAGTTGTAGGCGACAAGAATCGCGCCTAACTTCACCGGCCCCTCCATCGGAAATACTGTTCCCAGAAAGTGTCTCCCTGGTCCGCTTGGAGCTTTCGGATCTCATCCTCTGAATCCTGCAGGATGGCGGTGAGCCGGGCCGCGTCGAACTGCGACGGGCGAATGCCGCGGAGGGAGGTGAGCCCCTTCCATTTGCCTTTCAGCCAGGCGACGCCGGCTCCGCGCTTAAGAGCCAGCAGGCCCCAAAGCAACTGGCCGGCCAAAACGGGTCTGGTCAGGCGCCCGGGAAAGTGCTTGGAGATCAGGTAAATCTGGTTGCGTGCCAGAAGTTCGACCATGCGCGGGCTCCAGGCGCCGAGGGTGGCGCTGCCCTCGTGATAGGCGATTGCCTCTGGTATGTAGCGGCCCTGCAATCCGGCGGCGGCGCAGGTGAGGCAGAAATCGATGTCTTCCAGGTAGGACTCGAAGCGGACATCCAGACCGCCCATGCGCAGGAAGATGTCGCGCTGCACCAGGGCGGCGGTGAGGGGAACGAAGTGAACCTCTCTCGCCTGATGGAATCGCGCGGCGGGAGCACCATGCCCGGCCCGCCAGGCGCAACCGGACCAGGACAGCAGGTCGTAAGTGCCGTCGATGACGGAATGGTCCTTGGCATTCAGGATCTTACCGGAAGCGTATGCAGTATCCGGCCCGCAACCGGCCAGCAGGTTCTCGAGCCACGTGGGCTCCAGGACAACATCGTTGTTCACGATGGCGACCCAATGGGTGGAGCACTCCCCTACGCCCGCGTTCACGGCGCGGCTGAAGCCGGTGTTCTTTTCGAAGCGGAGAACCAGCGCGCCGGCGTCGCAGGCTTCCTGATAGGAGTCGTCCGTGGAGCCGTTGTCCACAACGAGAATCTCTTTCGGTTCAATAGTTTGAGACTGTGCCGACTGGATGGCCCGGGTTAGGCGGCCGGCTCCATTCCAGTTCGGAATCACAATCGTTACATCCGAAGGCATGTTCCTATGTCATCGTCTCGCAAAACGTTTCTTGAGAAGGAAGAACAGATTCTGGAAGCCATCGCGCCAGGGGTTGAGCTTGATCTCGCCCAGGCGCGAGGTGTACATGATGGCGATCTCCTCGAATCGGGCGGTCGGGTGGAGCAGAGCCTCGATCTTGATCTCTTCCGAGAAGGCCATGCCGTCCGATTCCAGGATCATGTCCTTTAGAATCTTGCGGCTGAAGACCCACATGCCGCTTTGGGAGTCGTGAATCCAGCGGAAGAACAGCAGGGACATCACGACCGACAGGACGAGGTTACCGAACTTGTGCTTGAAGCTCATTGCCCGGCGGTCCCGTACAGGGAAGCGCGAGGCATTCAGGAAGTCGGCTTCCAGGTGCAGATAGGCTTCCAGAAGATAGCTGATCGCATCGGGCGGATAGCTATGGTCTCCATCGAGCGTGACGATGACGTCGCCGGTGGCGAGAGAGAACCCCTTCTTGTAGCTGCGGCCGTAGCCACGGACGCCTTCGCGAATCACCTGGGCTCCGAAGCTTCGGGCCACGTCCGCAGTGCGGTCAGTGGAGCCGTTGTCGACGACGATCACTTCGTCGACGAACTCCGGCATGCGGCTCAAAACCTTCTCGATACCCTGCTCTTCATTCAGGCATGGGATGACAACTGTGATGCTCAGATTCTTATACACGCGGCGGTTCGTCTTTCGAGCGGCCCAAAACGTCTATTGTATGTGTGCCGGGATATGATTGAGGTGTTGACATGCTGACTTCCGCTCTTCTTTTTTTGATGATGCAGGCGCCCGCCGCGCCTCAAGCGCCGGCAGCACCGCCTGCTCCCCCGTCAGCTCCGTCGGCTGCCACGGCACCGGCCCCACAGCATGCCAGCGAACTGCTGCAAGTCAGGCATGTGTATCTCCTGCCGATGAGCTACTCGTTCGATCAGTACCTGGCTAACCATTTGACGCGCAGTGGGTTATACCAGGTGGTAACCGATCCGGCCAAGGCGGACGCGATCTTCACAGACCGGCTGGGCAAGGCCTTTGAATCCAAGCTGGACGAGCTGTATCCGGTGGCGAAGCCGGAGGTGCTGGTTGAACATCCAGCGAAGCCTGAGGATGAGGACCCGAATGCGCCTTCCTCGGATTCATCCATCAAGATCCCGATTGCTCCGCAAGACCGCCTGGGCGGCGGGAGCAAGGGCCGCGGCACCTATTTTCTCGTCAATCGCTCAACCCGCAACGTGATCTGGTCGACCTACGAGCGCAGCCGGACGAATCAGGCCGACGCCCTCAACGATACGGCGAAGGATGTGGTGGAACGGCTGGGCGAGGCCCTGAAGAGTGAGGGCCGGGCTGTTGCAGGCAAAAAGGGTTGGCGTCCCTGGTAGTAGAGGGCTAGTTCCGGTTCTTCGCGGCTAGCGTTGCCCGGTAAGTCGCTTCCAGCGATTCGGTCATCCGGCCGATATCGCGATTTCCAACCACAAACTCCCTGGCCCGGCGAGCCATCTCGGCCGCTCCTTCCGGATCGTCAAATAGTTGAACGATCCTGGCGGCGAACTCCTGAGGATCGTCAGCCAATGCGCAGTAGAGTCCGTCTTCCCCGCCTAAGCCTTCCGCCCCGATCCGTGTTGAGACGGTGGGGATGCCGGAAGCGAATGCTTCCAATAACTTAACCCGCACCCCAGACCCGCTGAGGATGGGGCAGATGAAGACGGCGTACTCCGTCAAGGGCTGGCGGATGTTCTCCACGAATCCGACCAGCTCGACCGAGCCATTGAAGTTCGGGATGGTATGGCCGGCCGGCGGATCGGAGCCGATCACCTTCAATTTGGCCTCGGGCTCCCGTTCCAGCACATGCGGCATCACCTCGTTCAGGAACCAGCGCAGGGCCGCCTGGTTCGGCAGGTGGCGGAAACTGCCCAGGAACAACATCGTCTTGGGGCTGCGCCCGCCGGGACGGAACTCATAGTCGCTGGTGTCGATGCCGGCACGGAGATGGTGGTGGATGCGCGGTTTCAGTTCAGGCAGGAACGACAGCAGGTAGTTCGTATTCTCTTCCGTGCAGGTCTGGATCTCGTCCATGCGGGGCAGCATCCCGAGTTCATAGCGGATGGCCCGCAGGTATTCCGTGAAGGCCTTCATCTGGCCCATGGGTCCGAAGCTCTTCATCGTTCTGCCTATGGACTGGAAATAGACGTCGTGCTCGAACAGGGTCCAGGCGATGTGCTGGTACGGTCCGGCATACTGCCCCATGTTCGTGTATTCCACCTGGACGACATCGATCTCCTTTAGGAAGATCTGGCGGTGAACCAGCCACTCGAAGTCTCGATCGTAGAATTCGCGGACCGCATAGGGCGTGATGGCGCCGACGCCTTTGGGATGGCCCTCCTGCCGGATGCAGAACTCGATGGACTGCGTGGTTGGCGTGATGGCGGCATGCGCCTGGCGTTCCTTGGGATCGTCGAGCATCACGATCAGGTGCAGATTCGTCCGCTTGCCCAATTGCCTGACGGTTTCGTACATGAAAACGCCACCGCCGTGGATGGGCGGGCAGATGGCGTAGGGGGATAGGAAAAGGACGTTCAGGCGTTCGGGGTTCTTTTCCACGGTTTCGAAACGGTCGCGGAAGTAGCCGCCCATGGGACGCCGGAAGGCTTCGGAATCGTCGACCGTGGCCAGGGTGCGTGCATTCCAACGGGCGGCCATGGCGCCGGGTAGTTGGAGGAAAGCTCGGGTGAGGCCGCCGATGCTGGCCCGTTCGCGGGAATCCCCTGCAAAGAGACTCAACACGGCGCCGGTCCAGGCATGGAAGAAATGGCCGGCCAACCGGACGGGTTCGTGAATGTTCTTCCAGGCGAACAGCAGGAAGTTCTTGTTGACGACGTTATCGATGTATTGGCGGGAGAACTTCTTGCCGATGGTGCCCTGGTGTTCGTGCCAAACCCTGCTGAGTGGCTGGTAAAGCACCTTCCAGCCACGCTTCCAGGCCATGTAGCCGAGGTCGGTATCTTCCAGGTAGAACGGCTTCATCACATGGTCGAAGCCGCCCAATTCCAAGAACTTGCGGCGATCGAAGGCGCACGAGCCGCCGCCGCCATAGAAGCATGGGAACGGCCGGTCCACCTGATTGTCTTCACAGTGCCGGACGCGGAGGGCTCCTTCGCTCCACCAGGCCTGGGTGAGCCCGGTCTCTTCGCGCCGCTTGCCGGGGTCGCTGAAGAAGATCTGGCAGGAGACCGCGAAGACTTTTTCGTCGGTGAAGCCGTCGAGCAGGGGCTGGAGGAAACCGGGATCCACGCGCATGTCGCTATTCAACAGGACAACGATGTCATTGTTGGCGGACTGGAAGCCGGTGTTGGAGCCGCCGCCGAAGCCGAGATTTTGCGGCAAGGCGATGCAGCGGACCGTGGGGAAATGCTCTCGAAGATATTCGGCGCTGCCATCCATCGAGCCGTTGTCGACCACGATGACCTCGTTGCGGGGATTGCCGCTCATGGCCGTCACCACGCTGGGCAGGTACTTTTCCAGTAGATGCTTGCCGTTCCAGTTAGGAATGACCACGCTGGCGGAGGTGACGTTCGGGCGGCTGTTTTGGGGGGTGCGGCGGGTGCCGAGGAGTTTCCAGAAGAGATCAGTGAGCCACAGCGCGGGCAGCGCCACCAGGACAAACAGCGGCGAGAGCAAGGCGAGCGGCAGTTGCCAGGCAATTCGACTGAACAGGGCTGACATTTAGGAGTTATGAAGATCCGGGCCGACACCAATGCGGCGTCCAAGACGAACCCAACGGGAGGACTGTGCCGCGGCGAGCATCTGTTCCAACTGCTCCACGCGGGCCTGAAGGCTTTGCGCCCAAAGCGTACGTTCTTTCACGGTTTCCTCGGCGGCATCGAGCAGTTCGACGCACTTGGCCAGATCGGCTACCTTCTTCTGTAAATGCTCTTCCACGTGGCGCAACGCTTCCTCGGCCGCTGCCGCGTTGGTCCTGAGTTCCATGTGCAGTTCGTCGATCTTTGCCTCGTAGGCGGCGACGACTTCCCGGGCAGAGCTCTGCTCCGCGGCCAACTCGTCCTGGACTTGAGCGACGCGAGCCTGGGCTGCGGTCAATTCCTGTTCCAGACCAAGAGCCCAGCTTGCGGTCTTGTCCGTCTCGGCTCGCAACTCCTCGTGCAGCGTATTGAGGCGCGCATGGTCCTGCTTCAAATCCTCGAGCCAGGAATCCTTCTTGGCGAGTTCAGATTCAAGCAAGGCGATGTGCTGTTCCCGTTCGCGCAGCACGTTGGAGGAGGTGGGCAGGTAGAGATAGACGGGTGATCCGGTTTGGGGCGCCAGCGCGCAGACCGCCAGAAAGAAGTGGCTGGTCTCGGGCTGGGCCGGAGCACTGCCGGCCTCCAACTCGGCCACGAGTCCGGAGCCTCCAGGCGTCGGGTGAAAGGAAATGGCCTGCACATGATTCTGCAGGAACATGGTCACCGAAGGGAAAAACCGGCCGAGCTCCGACTGAAACTCAGAGAACTCGAATTCGTGGACATGAAAGGGATTCGGGCCGGCCAAGCGGCGTGTTTCGGCGTAATAGGCTTTGTTTGGAGTGGAAACGATGAATTGCCCGCCAGGCGCCAACAGACGTTTGGCCTGCCCCAACAGTTCTTCCCAATCGGAGAGGTGTTCGATGACCTCAAACGCGACGATGAGATCGAAGGAATGATCGTCGAGCGGGATCTGCTGGGCAGGCGCGGTGAGGAACTGGAGGTTGGCGGACTGGTAGCGTTCGCGGGCCGAGTTGACGGCCTCCTCCGACACGTCCAAGCCGACAACGCGAGCGGCGTGCTTTGAGAGTTCAAAGGAGCCGTAGCCCATGCCGCAAGCGATATCGAGCACGCGCTTATTGCGGGCCAACCGGGCTGCGAAGGCGTAGCGCGACATGTGCTCATTCAGCAGGTCCTGATCGACCTGGCCCGGGACCAACCGCTCTCCGGTGAACTCAACCAAGCTGCGCCTCCGCCACTTTCCGATTGTCGTCGAGCCGGGCATTCACTTCGACTTTGCAGGGCAGGTGCATGTAGCCATAGACCTGACCGTTTCCGGGAGCCATCTGCAGCGACACGGCGTTGTCGATCCAGTCGCACATCTGGTAATTCATCAGAGTTCCGTCCGCAATGGCCGGTGAGAAGGAGAAGGAAGCAGGGTAAAGGTCCGGCACTTCCAGGTGAAAATCCAACGTATAGACATCGCCCTCTTCCATGGGCGGAAGTTCGATGTCTTCCCGTGTTGTATTGGTGCCGGCGAAGTCGACGCCCAGATGGTTGCGGAGCATGAATCCGACATTGGGCATCTGCAACGACGCGTTGGCGCGCACGCTGATGCGGACGACGATATCGCTGTGCGGTTCCAGCAGGGGCAGTTTGCGGCCATAGGGGTCGAGAACCGCGATGCCGATGATTTCGGCCCGCCGGTCGCCGTAGCGGTGGTCGATGTTGGGAATCTCGGTGACGACTTCGGGCGCGTGCACGGGTCCGTTGCGATCGACGGGATCGCGGTGCTTCAACTCCAGATAGCCCGTGTCTTTCTCTACCATGGCGGCCAGATACTTGGAGACCACCATATCGGTGTTGCCCAATTCGCGGACACGGCCCTTGTCCAGCCACATCGTGCGGTCGCCCAGGGCTTTCACATCACCAGCGGCGTGGGAGACGAAGAGGATGGTGACGCCGCGGGCCCGCATTTCGTGAACTTTCCGCAGGCAGCGCTGGCGGAAGTAGATGTCCCCGACGGCGAGGGCCTCATCGACAATGAGGATCTCGGGGTCGACGTGAATGGCCACGGCGAAGGCGAGCCGGACCACCATGCCGCTGGAGTACGTTTTGACCGGTTGGTTGATGAAGTCGCCGATTTCAGCGAACTCTTCGATCTGTCGGTAGACGCGGTCGATTTGCGCGGAGGAAAAGCCGAGGATGGCCGCGTTGAGGTAGACATTGTCGCGGCCGGAGAATTCAGGATTGAAGCCGGAGCCCAATTCGAGGAGGGCGGAGACGCGTCCGTTCACGGAAGCACTGCCGGAGGTGGGGGCGAGGATGCCTGCGACAATCTGGAGGAGAGTGCTTTTGCCGGAGCCGTTTTCACCAACAATACAAAAGGTTTGGCCGCGCGGGACCTCGAAGGACACATCACGCAGCGCCCAGAAGTCCTGATGGAACTTGCGGCGATTGAAGGTGAGAAGTTCTTTGAGTCGGTCGCTCGGAGAGCTATAGATGGGGTAACTCTTGGAGACGGCCTGGAATTGGATCAGGCTCACGGCGGTGTCACGGTCCGAAAGAAATCGATCGCGAGGCCGGCCCAGTTACAGCCGGATCCTAACTCGACTCTACTGAACCGCATAAGTGGGTGTCAATTCAGGGGATAAATGAGCAACAGGGCGACCGCCGATCCCATACCGCAATCCTCGTCTGTTTAGACTTGGATTTGGTCCGTGATGCGGGGAGCCTCTTATCAGCGGTGCAATGGTCCGCGCGTCTGGGCCTAGGTGAGGCCGGATGGACGCTGGAGGCGCGCACACGGGCGGATCAGGTAATCGGTAGCCGCCCCGTGAGGTGGTCTATCTCTATGGGTCAACCTCCTCTATGAGCCCGGCAAAAGAACCGGGCGGATGCCATGACGACCAGCTTCGTGCCGATCAGCCACTGGCGGAAATTCTGTCCGCTGACCGAATCTCTGGCTACAATATGGACCCGTATGTCATTTGTGTCAATACCCCAAATGCTGTACAAGGTCCAATCCTGTATTTAAGAGTCGTGTATCTGAATTTGACAGAGTGGGGTCAGCTTTCCTACTCTGGTAGCTGGAGCTGCCGGTGTAGCTCAGGGGTTAGAGCGACGGTCTCATAATCCGTAGGTCGGAGGTTCAAATCCTCCCGCCGGCACCACTTCCTTTTTGCCTGTGGACCCACAGGTATCTTCCACTATCCATTCAGTTTAAGTGTGTCTGTGGCGCGGGTGCGTCTATTGGGAGATTGATCGAGGCATGGGGCCGCTCACGCGGCCCGCCTGAATGTCAGTCACCGACGATGCTCTCGTAGATACGGGTGAGGTCGTCCATCGAGTAGTACTCGATTTCGAGGCGGCCGCGATTCTCGTCGCGCTGGACGAGCCGGACCCGGGTGCCGAGGGTGCGCTCCAATTCCTGGAGAGCTGCCTTGATGTTCGGGTCGATCCGGACCTCTTCCTTCTTTTCCTCTTCCTTGTCGATGTGAGGATGGGCTGCTTTCTGGACGAGCTTCTCCACCTGGCGGACGGAGAGCCCTTCGGATATGGTCTTGTTGGCGATCTCGATTTGGGCGGATGTGGTGATCAGGCCGGCGAGGGCGCGGGCATGTCCCATTGACAGGCGTTGTTCGGCGAGGAGGACCTGTACGGGATCGGGCAAGCGGAGGAGCCGAAGCATGTTGGTGATGGTGCTGCGTTCCTTGCCGGTGCGTTGCGCGATCTGCTCATGGGAAAGGCTGAACTCGCGGGCTAGGCGTTCGAAGGCGTGGGCGACTTCGATGGGGTTGAGATCTTCGCGCTGGATGTTTTCGATCAGCGTGATCTCCATGAGCCGGTCGTCGGCGAAGTCCTGGACGACGACCGGGACTTTCACAAGTCCGGCCAGTTTGGAAGCACGGAGGCGGCGCTCTCCGGCGATCAACTGGAAGCGAGCACCGGACTTACGGACGACTAGCGGCTGGATAATCCCATTCTCCTTGATGGACTGGGACAGCTCGATCAGGCGCTCTTCCTGGAAGACTGTACGCGGCTGCAGCGGATTCGCGTCGATGAGGTCGATTTCGACCTGAAGCGGACCACTCGCCGGTTCAGGCGCAGGGGGAGGAGCGGCCACTGGAGCCGGCGCCGGAGCTGGAGTAGTGGACCGGTTCGACGGGAGCAGGGAAGAGAGGCCCTTGCCGAGGGCTTTACGCGGCTGATCCGGTGCGTTGCTCATGACCGAGTATCTCCTTGGCGAGTTTGATGTAGCTTTCTGCTCCGCGGGAGCTGACGTCGTAGCTGAGGATGGGTTTTCCGAAGCTGGGGGCCTCGGCGAGGCGGATGCTGCGAGGAATGACGGTCTGGAAGACCTCTTCCTTGAAGAAGTCGCGGAGATCCTTGGCCACCTGACGGGTGAGGTTGGTTCTCTCGTCGTACATGGTCAAGAGCACGCCTTCGAGCTTCAGATTGGGCTGAAGGGACTCCCGGAGGCGCTCGACGGTGTCGATGAGCTGGGAAATGCCCTCAAGAGCGAAGAATTCGCACTGGATGGGGACGAGGACGGAATCGGCCGCGACCATGGAGTTGACTGTGAGGAGGTCGAGGGCCGGGGGGCAATCGATGAGGATGTAGTGGAAATCGGCTTTGATGGTGTCGAGGGCGTCGCGAAGGCGGAATTCGCGCCGATCCATGTCGACGAGGTCCAAGTTGCCGGCGACGAGGTTCTTATCGGCGGGTACGAGCTGGAGGCCGTCGAATTCGGTACTGACGATGGTTTCCGCGAGGGAATGGGCACCCATGAGTGCGTCGTAGATGGTGGGCATGCCTGGTTCTTTGGCGATGCCGACCCCAGTAGTGCAATTTCCCTGGGGATCCATGTCGATTAGCAGGATTTTGAGGTCATTCGAGGCGAGGGAGGCCGCGAGGTTGATGGCGGTGGTAGTTTTGCCGACCCCGCCTTTTTGGTTTGCGATTGCGATGACTTTGCCCATGGGGCGTCCTTATCTATACAGAGGAATGGCGTGTCAGCGGCAATCCGGGATTCCATCCTGGGGTGAGGTGCTAACGCGAGGGTCAGCTCCGGAGCGTCGCCGAAACCGCTATCCTACCACGTACGTTCCACGTGGAACACTGAGGGCCGGAATTGGGAGTGTTCCACGTGGAACATAGCGGCCAGAGGGCGATTGAGGCACGGAAGCGGGCTGTTTGGATGTTCCACGTGGAACAATGCCAGGCCTGACGGTCAAGACTGAGGGAGTAATCGAGAACCGATGCCGCGGCGGGTGTTAAGCCTGGGATGTACGCCGCCCGCCCGACTCTTTCGAGCTGAGCCCGCTCCAACTCGTCACAGATCTCCAGGCTGAGGCCAAGTCAGAGGGAACTGAGGAAGGGAAGCGGACTGTTTGGATGTTCCACGTGGAACAATGCTAGGCCTGACGGTTCAAACTGAGGTAGCAATCCAGAACCGCGACGGCGGCAGGGGTAACACCGGGAATCCGGGCCGCTTGACCAAGCGTCTCGGGCTGAACCCGCTCCAACTTGTCACAGATCTCCCGACTGAGGCCCGGAATGCCCCGAAATGCGAATCCGGCAGGGATCAGGCGGCCTTCCGAGTCCTTCAGGCGCTGAATCTGGCGTTCCTGCTGGTGAAGGTAGCCCTCGTACTTCACTTCGGTCTCCACGGTGGTCAGAACGGCGGCAACGGTAGGTTCTCCCAGTTGTTGTTCCAGCCAGGGGCGGATCTGCTCGATCTTGGCGTCGGGACGGCGCAACCAGACCTGGAGCATGGGTCTTTCGTCCGCAGGTAGCCCCAAGGCGGAGAAATGCTCCGGTGTGACCCGGTTTGTCTCCAAAAGACGGAGTACCTGGGCCTTCTGCGCCAGTTTCTTCTCGTAAACCGCCCAGCGCTCATCCGTTACCAGTCCGACGCGGCGTCCTTCCGCCGTTAAGCGCTCGTCGGCATTGTCGATACGGAGAAACAGGCGGAATTCGGCTCTTGAGGTGAACATGCGGTAGGGCTCATCAGCCCCTTTGGTCACCAGATCGTCGACCAGGATGCCCGCGTAGGCCTCATTGCGGCGCAAAACGATGGGATCGATGCCCTTTACCTGGCAGCCGGCGTTGATTCCGGCCAGAAGCCCCTGGCAGGCGGCTTCCTCATAGCCTGATGTCCCGTTGATCTGCCCAGCGAGGAAAAGGCCCTCAATCTTCTTCACTTCCAGGGTATGGTTCAGTTCCCTGGGGTCAATGGCGTCGTACTCGATGGCATAACCGGGGCGGATCATCTCCGCATTCTCCAAGCCAGGGATGGAGGCGACCATTGCTTCCTGCACGTCGATGGGCATGCTGGTGGACATGCCGTTCACATAGACTTCGTACGTATCCAGTCCTTCCGGCTCCAGGAAGATCTGATGGCGGGTTTTATCCGGGAATTTGACGATCTTGTCTTCGATGGAGGGGCAGTAGCGGGGACCGATGCCTTCAATCTGTCCACTGTAGAGCGGGGAACGCGGGATCGCCTCCTGCAGGATGCGGTGGGTCTCATCAGTGGTGTAGGCGATGTGGCATTCGATCTGGGGGCGGTCGATCCTGGTGGTGAGGAAAGAGAAAGGGGTGGGGATGGGGTCGCCCGGTTGCGGTTCGAACCGGTCCCACTGAATGGTGCGGCCATCGAGACGCGGAGGGGTGCCGGTCTTGAGGCGGGTCCACTGCAGACCGAGGCTGCGGAGGTGGTGGCCCAGGAGGTTCGACGGCGCTTCCCCGCTCCGGCCGCAGTTGGACTTGGTCTCGCCTACGTGGGCCAGGCCATTCAAAAAGGTCCCGGTGGTGACGACCACGGTGCGGGTCTGGAGCGAGCGTCCATCCGACAAGCGGATGGAGCGGACCTTGCGGCGGCCGTCCGCCAGATCGTCATACTCGATCTCGGCCACTTCGGCCTGCAGGATGCGGAGGTTCGGTTCGTGCTCCAGGGTCTCACGCATCTTGAAGCGATACTGCTTCTTATCCATCTGGGCGCGGGGGCTCCAGACAGCCGGGCCGCGACTGGTGTTCAGGAGGCGGAACTGGATCCCGATCTGATCGGCCACCTCGGCCATCACTCCACCCAGCGCGTCGACCTCCCGGACCAGGTGCCCTTTGGCGATTCCGCCAATGGCTGGGTTGCAGGACATCTGCGCGATGAGGTCGATGTTCATTGTGACCATCGCGGTGCGCAGGCCCATCCGCGAGCAGGCACGGGCCGCCTCGCATCCGGCATGTCCGGCTCCGATGATCACAACGTCGTAGTTGATCTGTCGCATTGGCAGGTGAGGGGGTTCCCAGATATCCTAGTTAATTGTAGCGAGAGGAGTTACGCTGTGAAAGTTCTGGTTCTGGGCAGCGGCGGACGCGAACACGCCATCGCTTGGCGGTTGAAGCGAAGCCCTTCTGTTTCAGAGGTTTACGTAGCGCCTGGGAACCCTGGCTGCGCGTCCGTGGCCACCTGTTTGAAGCCATCATCTTCTACACCTGTAGATTTACTACAGTTGGCGGACTCAATTGGCGCGGATCTCACCGTGGTGGGTCCGGAGGCTCCGCTGGTCGAGGGAGTCGTGGATCTCTTTGAATCCAAAGGGCGCCTGATCTTTGGGCCGACCCGGGCCGCGGCTCAGCTGGAAGGCAGCAAGATCTTCTCGAAGCGTTTCATGGAGCGGGCCGGCATTCCCACGGCCCGGTTTGTCTCGACTTCTGACCCTGCTGAAGCCCGTAAGTCATTGGATCAATTCGACTACCCCGTCGTGATCAAGGCCGACGGCCTGGCTGCCGGCAAGGGTGTCGTGATTAGTCCGGACCGCCGCCACGCGGAAGAAACCCTGGATGGGATGTTCAGCGGTGCCCTGGTGGGCTCCGCTGGCGGCAAGGTGGTCATAGAGGAGTTTCTCACCGGCGAAGAGGTGAGTTTCATAGGGCTCAGCGACGGAGAGCGTGTACTGCCCCTGGAGCCCTCGCAGGACCACAAGACCATTTTCGAGGGCGACCAGGGTCCGAACACCGGCGGCATGGGCGCCTACTCGGATTCGCGGATCCTGCCGCAGGCGCAGCGCGACCAGGTGATGCGCGACGTGATGGAGCGCACGGTCCAGCAGATGAAGGCGGAGGGTGCGCCGTTCCGCGGATTCCTGTACGCCGGGCTCATGATGACCGAACGCGGAGCGATGGTGCTGGAGTTCAACGTCCGGCTGGGCGATCCCGAGACGCAGGCGCTGCTGCATCGGATGGATTGCGACTTCGGGGCGGTGCTGCATGCGGCGGCTAGCGGGCAGGTGCGGCCCGAACTGCTCAAGTTTAAACAGGATCCTTCTGTCTGTGTGGTGCTGGCGGCGCATGGTTATCCGGGCAAGGTGCGGACGGGAGACGAGATTACCGGGATTGAGCAAGCGGAAGCGACCGGCGCGACAGTGTTCCACGCGGGCACCAGGATGGCGGACGGTAAGCTGGTCACCTCCGGCGGGCGCGTGCTGGGCGTGACGCATAGCGGCGCGACGCTGCAGGCTGCGATCGATAACGTTTACGCCGCCTGCGCGCCCATCCGGTTTGACGGGATGCAGATCCGGCGCGACATCGGAGCCAAGGGTCTGAAGCGCTGGTAAGCGCAGACGATGACCCCAGCCGGGCTGTAGAATAGATAGAAGATCCGGGGACGTAGCTCAGCTGGATAGAGCGTCCGCCTCCTAAGCGGAAGGTCGGCAGTTCGAATCTGCCCGTCCCTACCATTTCTGCCGAATTCACCGATGTCCGACAAGCCGTTCGTCCATCTACACTGCCACACCGACTACTCGCTGCTGGACGGGGCCTGCGAAATCGGCAAGCTGATGAAGCTCGCCGTGAAGCAAAACCAACCGGCGGTGGCGTTGACGGACCATGGCAACCTGTTTGGCGCCGCGGAGTTCTACTTCAAGGCGAAGGACAATGGCGTCCACCCGGTGATCGGGTGCGAAGTCTACATCACGCCGAACGACCGGCGGATCAAGGACGAAACGAACCGGCGCTACAACCATCTGGTGCTGCTGTGCGAGAACCAGGAAGGCTACCGGAACCTGATCAAGCTGGTGTCGACGGCAAGTCTCGACGGCTTCTATTACAAGCCGCGCATCGACAAGGACCTGCTGTCGCAGCACAGCAAGGGGCTGATCGCGCTGTCGGCCTGCCTGAAGGGCGACATCAACGAAACGTTGATGAACGATAAGTACGACGACGCGCAGAAGCTGGCGTACGAGTATCGCGATCTGTTCGGCAAGGACAACTTCTTCCTCGAGATCCAAGATCACGGGCTGGAAGAAGACAAGGTCGTGATGCCGCAGGTCTACCGCATGTCGCGCGAGACCGGCATTCCGCTGGTGGCGAGCAACGACGCGCACTACCTGGAGCACAGCGACCATCGCGCGCAGGACATTCTCACCTGCATCCAGTCCGGCAAGCTGGTGAGCGATGAGAAGCGCCTGAAGTTCTCCACCAACGAATTCTTCCTGAAGACGCGCGAAGAGATGATGACTATCTTCGGCGAGGTGGAAGACGCGCTGGACCGCACGTGGGACATCGCACAACGCTGCCAGGTGAAGATGGACCCGGTGAAGGAGCCCTTCCCGAAGTTCGACGTCCCGCCGGAGCAGACCATCGACAGCTACTTCGAGTACGTGGCGCGGCAGGGCTTTGAGAAGCGCCGCGGCAAGCTGGACAAGATGGCGGCGCAGGGCCAACTGCGCTTCGACATGGCCGAGTACATTGAGCGGCTGGATCGCGAAATCAAACTGATCCAGCAGATGCAGTTCTCGGGCTACTTCCTCATCGTCTGGGACTTCATCCGCTACGCGAAATCGACGGGCGTGCCGGTGGGTCCGGGCCGCGGTTCGGCCGCCGGCTCGCTGGTGAGCTTCTGCATGGGGATCACCGATGTGGATCCGCTGCACTACGGCCTGCTGTTTGAGCGCTTCCTGAATCCTGAACGCGTCAGCATGCCTGATATCGACGTGGACTTCTGTACGAACCGCCGCGGCGAGGTCATCCAGTACGTCACCGAGAAGTACGGGCGCGAGCAGGTGGCGCAGATCATCACATTCGGCACGCTGGCTCCGAAGGCCGCGATCAAGGACGTGGGCCGCGTGCTGGACATGAGCTTTGGCGAAGTGGATAAGCTTTCGAAGCTGATTCCGGCCGACCCGAAGATGACGTTGAAGAAGGCTCTCGACGAGGAGCCCGCGATCCTGGAGGCCGCCGCCAAGGATCCGAAGGTCAAAGAGATTCTCGACATCGCGCAGCGCCTGGAGGGCATGGCCCGCAACTCGGGCGTGCACGCCGCGGGCGTTGTCATCTCACCGGTGCCGCTCGCCGAGATCGTTCCTCTCTACCGCACCAACAAAGAGGAAATTGTTACCCAGTTCGAAATGTCCATGCTCGAGAAACTCGGGCTGCTCAAGATGGACTTCCTGGGTCTCACCACGCTGACCATCGTGCACGAGGCGCTGTCGCTGATCAAGAAGACGCGCGGCGAGACGCTGGTGCTGGAAGATCTGCCTCTGGACGACAAGGACGCGTATGAGCGCATCTTCGGCCAGGGCCTGACTGACGGCGTCTTCCAATTTGAATCGTCGGGCATGAAGGATGTGTTGCGGCGCTCGCATCCTGAGCGCATTGAGGACCTCATCGCCCTCAACGCCCTCTATCGTCCAGGCCCGATTCAGAACGGCTTCGTCGACGACTATGTCGATCGCAAGCTGGGCCGCAAGCCGGTCACGTACGATCTGCCCGAGTTGAAGTCGCTGCTGGAAGAAACCTACGGCCTGGTGATCTATCAGGAGCAGGTTATGCAGGTGGCGCAGCGTATCGCCGGTTACTCGCTGGGTGAAGCCGATCTTCTGCGCCGCGCGATGGGCAAGAAGAAAAAAGAGGAGATGGACAAGCAGCGCGCCCGTTTCCTCGACGGCGCGAGGAAGAACGGCCATCCGCCCAAGAAGGCCGAGGCCCTGTTCGACCTGCTGGCGAAGTTCGCCGAGTACGGGTTCAACAAGTCACACTCGGCGGCCTATGGCTATCTCGCCTATCTCACCGGCTACCTGAAGGCGCACTATACGGTGGAGTTCCTGGCGGCGCTGCTAACGTCGGAAACGGGCAACACCGATAAGGTCGTTAAGTACATCAACGAATGCCGCTCTCTGGGCATTGAGGTGCTGCAGCCCGACGTGAACCAGTCGGACCTGAACTTCACGCCAGTGGGCCGCGACAAGATCCGCTTCGGTTTGGGCGCAGTGAAGAATGTCGGCGTGGGCGCGGTGGAAGCCATTGTGAAGGCTCGCAACGAAGGCGGCGTCTTCAAGTCGCTGGACGACTTCTGTGAACGAGTTGATCTCTCGGCGGTGAATCGCCGCGTGATGGAAAGCCTGATCAAAGCGGGAGCGATGGACAGTCTGAAAGGCTACCGCTCGCAGTTGTTCGCGATCATCGAGGACTGCATCGAATCCGGCCAGCGCGCCCAGAAGGACAAGCTCAGCGGGCAGACTGGTTTGTTCGGCGAGCTCATTGGAGACGACTCTCCCTCTTCTTCGCGCGCACTGCCCAGGCTGAATGACTGGAGTCAGGCGGAGAAGCTGCGCGGCGAAAAAGAGACCATCGGCTTCTACGTCAGCGGCCACCCCCTGGACGAGTATCGGTGGAAAGTGACGGAGCTCACGTCGTACACCACCGAGAATCTGGCGGGCCTCGAAAAAGGCATGGAAATCGCGGTCTGCGGCATCCTGCGCAGCGTGCAGAGGCGGCGCAACAAGGAACAGAAGCCTTGGGCCATCACACAGCTCGAGGACTGGACTGGTTCGGTGGAAGCGTTGTGTTTCGCCACCCGCTACGAGCATCTTCAAAAAGAGATTGAAGAGGACAAAGCGGTGCTGGTGCGTGGCAAGGCGATGCCCGAGGAAGACGGCACGATCAAGCTGAACATCCAGGAGATTATTCCGCTCGAGTTGGCCCGTGTGAATTTCCCTTCGCTGGTCTCCATCCGTGTGCGGCTTTCGGCAACCGGCAACGAGAAAGCCGAAGCGTTGCAAAAGCTGTTCACGACCAAGCCGGGCGAGACCTCAGTGCGGCTGAAGCTGGAGAAGCCGAGAGACTTTGCAGTGACACTTGATGTCACGGCGCGCATCCGTCCGGATAAGGAGTTCAAGGCCGAAATCGAGCGCATCTGCGGACCGGAAGCGCTTGAAGTGATAGCCTCGTAGGAAGCATCTTTATATGAGCGATACTTCGCAAGCACGCATCGCCGATATCGAGCGCGAGATCTCGCAGCTCCAGCTCACCTCCACAGGTGCGCAGGCACAGCTCGCCGATCTCGAGGGCGAACTGAAAGCGCTGCGCGGTGAGCAAGGCGTCAATCTGGCGTGGCAGCGTGTCCAACTTGCTCGCCATCCCAAACGGCCGCACTCGCTGGACTACATCAACCGGCTCGTGCCGGACTTCACGGAAATTCACGGCGATCGATTCTACGGTGAAGATGCGGCCATTGTCGCGGGCTTCGGCACGATGCTCGGCGGCCACCCGGTAATGATGGTCGGCCTGCAGAAGGGCCGTGACACAAAGCAGAAGCTGATCCGCAATTTCGGCATGCCGAAGCCGGAAGGCTACCGCAAGGCGATGCGCGCGATGGAGATGGCGTCTAAGTTCCGGCGTCCGATCATTACTTTCCTCGATACTCCGGGGGCCTATCCGGGCATTGACGCGGAAGAGCGCGGCCAGGCCGAGGCCATTGCCTATAATCTGCGGGAGATGACCCGACTGCAGTCGCCGCTGATTGTGGTGGTGATTGGCGAAGGCGGCAGCGGCGGCGCGCTGGCGCTGGGTGTGGGCAACAAGGTGTTCATGCTGGAGAACGCGGTCTACAGCGTGATCTCTCCGGAAAGCTGCGCGGCCATCATCTATCGCGATTCCACGAAGGGTGCGCTGGCGTCCGCTGCTTTGAAGATCACGGCGAGCGACCTGGTGCGGCAGGGCCTGATCGACGGCATTATCCCCGAGCCGCTTGGCGGCGCGCAGGACGACTACGATCGAGCCGCGCAGTATCTGCACCAGACGCTGGTCGCGGCCATTGACGAACTGGCTCCGATGAGTCCGGACCAATTGATCGAACAGCGGTATCAGAAGTTCCGGCAGATGGGCAGCTTCTTCACGGAGTAGCGACGCTTGAACAAGGGCAAATTTATCCTGATGGGCGTGGTCGCCTTCTTCCTCTTCCTTGGGGTGACGACTTACCTGATGCTGGGCAATCGCAAGAACCGTGTCGAGGTGTGCATGACCTACCAGGGCCGCAACTCGTGCAAGGTCGCCTCCGGAGAATCGAAGGAAGCGGCGTTGCGTACCGCGACGGACACAGCTTGCGCGTTGATTGCCGCGGGCGTGACGGAAACACAACAATGCACGCACGGTGAGCCGGTGAGCGTGCGCTGGCTCGACTAGATGGCGTCTCCGTCTCCAGCGCCGGCGCGCGGTCTGCTCGCCGAGAACGTTCTGCTATTCCACTGGTCCGACGATCTGGTCGCGCACCGCTTGCGGCAGGTGCGGGAGTACGTCCTGGCCCAGTCCCGGCATCTGCATCGCGAGGACTTCATTGTTGTACACCCGCGCGATCTGCACCTGCTCTTTGAGGCCTACGACAGATTCTTCTTCGAGGGCCTGTGCGGCAATGCCCTGGAAGGGCAAAGTCTCAGCTTCCGGCTGTCATCGCGCATGACAAAGACTGGCGGCAAGACGACTCGTTTCACCAGCCGCACAGGCGCGGTCAGCTACGAGATCTCCGTCGCGGTGAACATGTTGTTCGACTCGTTTGAAGAGGACTCGCGTTCCGTCACCGTCTGCGGGATCGAATGCACCAATCGCTTCGCGGGCTTGCAGCGCATCTTCGAACACGAACTCGTGCACCTCATTGAGATGCTCTGTTGGGGCGAGAGCGATTGCTCGGCCGCGCGATTCCAGGGCATCACCGCCCGCCACTTCCGCCACACGGCCCATACGCACAATCTCATCACGCGTCGTGAGCAGGCTGCGGAAGCGGGCATCCGTGTGGGCTCCATGGTCAGCTTCGCCTTCGAAGGCCGCACCTACAAAGGCCGCGTGAATCGCGTGACCAAGCGCGTCACCGTCCTGGTGGAGGATGCGGCGGGACAGCTGTTTTCCGACGGCAAGCGCTATCGCGTCTTCTACGTGCCCATCGGGTCTCTACGCCTAGCGGACCCGGCCTGAGCCGGCGTCCACACGACGTTTCGCTTCTGCGAAGCATTGTTGCGCCAAGCCCCGCAGCACCAGCGACTGAGCCCATCGATCGCATTCCTCGCGAAGCACTCCGTTCTCATCGGGGAAGGTGCGCCCGTAGTAGATCTTCGGCGAGAGGAGCTCCGGAACGAAGAAGAGGGAGCCTCCTGGCTCGGACTGTCTGAGGAACTGCTCCATCGCTCGCGTCCACAGCATGCGGAAGTGAGTGACGTAGGGATGTGCGGTTTCGTCCCCGTCTCCAATGTCGACCTGCATGCAGCCCGGATTGCCGATGCGGCCATGCAGAAAGCGCACGCGTTCCAGCACCGGTTCAATGAAGCGGAGCTTGTTCTCGAAGCCGCCATAGACGAACTCGAGACCGGTGTACCAGTGCGAGAAATCGCCGTTGATGCGGACTTGCGGGTATCGCGCGAGGAAGTCCACGGTGCGCCAGGCGTCCTGGAAAATCGTGGCGCGGTGCGTCTCAATGAAGAGCGGGATGGGATGGCGGTCTGAGGCTGTGAGCACCGCTTCGATCAAACGTGCCGCCTCGTCCGGGCTCTCCATGCCCCAGCCCACATGCAAAGTCGCGCAAGGGAATCCGGCGTCCGCGAGCCTCTCCGCCAAGGGGCCGGCCTCTTCCGGATGATTCACGCGTCCTGTCGCCGCGATGCCGAGCCCCCGCTGCCGGCAATGAGCGAGTTGGTCACTGGTGAACACAACATCGAACTGAACACCGTCGTAACCAGCCTCAAGCACATCGTCGAGCCGCCGCTGCAGGAGGGCGCCCGCATTGCCACGAGCGTCCTCGAACCGCGCCATGTCTTCCAGCGCGAGCCAGCTCATGAGTGTGCGCAAAATAGGCTGCGTGGAGTGGAGATCTGCCATGGCCGTCAAACGCCTCTACTCGGGCTGATCCAGGCTGGTTGCGCTCTGATCACGAGCGGCCTCGAGCCAGGCGACATCCGAGCTTGAGTCGGCGAAGCGCCGTAACCCGGCATCGAGAATGGCCGAGTCCGGAACCTTGTTCAAGGGCGTGTAGCGCGGGTGGTGCGCCTCTTTGTAGGGATCGTTCTTCGCCGCGTTGTAGCAGCAGATCATCGACCAGCGTGGATGCTCCGAGCGATTCTCGTCGGAGCGGTGCAGCAGGTTGCTGTGAAAGAAGAGCACGTCGCCGCGTTCCATCTCGACGTAGACAAGAGGAAAGCGTTGGAGAATGGCATCGACGCGCTCGCGGTCGGCGCCGGCCTGCTCGCCCGTCAATACGTGGTCGATGCGGCCCAGTTTGTGCGAGCCGGGCACCACCTGGAGGCAGCCGTTCTCGCGAGTGGCGCGGTCGACGGCGATGGAGGCGCTGCACAGATCCGGCGACAGCACGCCATTCTGATACCAGTAGCCGTAATCCTGGTGCCAGGCCCACGCGCCGCCCACGCGCGCGTCCTTCATGATCATCTTCGAGTGATAGTGGTAGACCTCGTCGTTGAGCAACTTCTCCGCCGAATCGACGATGGAGCTGCATCTCGCGAACATGCCGTAGAGCGCGTCGCCGGGGTGATTCCACAGCGACAGGCGAACCACATGGCCTTCGCCATCGTTGCGCCCGAACGAGCGCGCGTCCAACTCGCGGTCTTGCTTCGCCGCCCGCCCCAGAAGCTCGATCTCCGCCTCGCTGAACATGCCGCGGGCGAGAACGTAGCCCTTCTCGTGATACTCCGATACTTGTGATGCTGTCAGGGGACCACTTGCCATAATCGGTACCTGGGCCTTGTTCAGGCTCTTCATCCTTTCGTGATGTCTACTGCCCACCTATCGCTCCAGCCCACCGGACTCGACTCGCGCGATCGCCATCCGGGTCACCTGGCTCCCCACCCCGACGGTATCCATACAGACAGCGATCAGTTCCGGCGCACGAACCTGCTCGATCCCACGCTGAAACCCAATCACACTTGCCCCATCGCGTCCGTGCCGTATCTCCGATATACCAGATATTGCGGCGCCCAGCTGCGCGAGTTTGTTCGTTGCCTCTTCGAACCCGCGGGCATCAGCCCGGCGCATGCGCTTGGCGCGAGGAACGTACCATGTCTTCAGAGCTTCTATCTCCGGCAAGGGATGATAGCATGGGTCCTTCCTGTTGGTGGACATTCATGAAGGAACTTCACGAGGCATCGGAAGGCTTCTGCACTCAAGGAGCGCAACCAGGCGTGCAGCTTGGCATCACCAATTCCGAATGGTTCGTGTCCGTCTGACTCGGGAAGATTGGCTTCGATTCCATTGGCGCGGAGCATAGGCATGGAACGTAGAGATTTTGTGAAGGCCGCTTCAGCCGGGCCGTTCCTCGGCAGCGTACTGGGCGCCAATGACCGCATCACCATCGGCCAGATCGGCTTGGGCAGCCGGGGCTACTACGAGACCACCATCACGGCTCGCAACTCCGGGGTCGACCTGGCGGCCGTCTGCGATGTCTTCCAGCCTCTCGCCGACATGACGAAGCAGAAAGTGGGCGGCAAGACTGAAGCCTACACGGACTTCCGGCGCATCCTCGAGCGCAAGGACATCGACGCAGTCTTCGTGTCGACGCCCGATCACTGGCATGCGCCCATCTCGATCATGGCGTGCCAGGCGGGCAAGGACGTCTACTGCGAGAAGCCGCTGTCGCACACCGTGGAAGAAGGCCGCCGCATGGTGCAGGCGGCGCGCAAGCACAATCGCATTTTCCAGGTGGGCAGCCAGCAACGCTCGGCGCCGCATTTCGCAAAATGCGCGGAGCTGGTGCAGAGCGGCTACATCGGAGAGGTCTCAGACATCGACTGCTGGATCGTGTCCAACGAGTATCCACAGGGCTTCGGACACATTCCGGATTCCGCCGCGCCCACCGGACTCGATTGGGATCTCTATCTGGGCCCCGCGCCCAAGACCCCTTACAACCGCAACCGCTACATCTGGAACTGGCGCTGGTTCTGGGATTACTCTGGCGGCAACATGACGGATTGGGGCGCGCACCACATCGACAGCATCCACCAGATCATGAATGTGACGGCGCCGAAGGGCGTCTCGGCCACCGGCGCTCGCATGCTGAAAGACAATCGCGACACGCCCGACTCGTTCCTGGCCACGTTTGAGTATCCCGGCTTCACGGTCCGCTTCGCGAATAGCCAGGTGGGGATGCGCATGGACCGCTACGCGGGCACGATCTTCTATGGCACCAAGGGCACTCTGTTCGTCGACCGCAACGGCTATCAGGTGATTCCGTCAAAGTTCTCGGCGATTGTGCGTTCAGATGTCGATCAGGTGGAAGAGATGCTGGCCTCGCGCAGGCGGGAAGTCACCGGCGAGAAGCGGCCGCGCGGCCTAGCCTCGCCGGCGCCGCCACTCTGTGAGCCCATCGAAGTCACCGGTCTGTCCCTCGATCCCGAGATCCAGATCGTCCATGTGCAGAAATTCCTCGACGCCGTGAAGAGCCGGCAGCGCCCGTTTGCCGACGTCGAAGTCGGCCACACGTCCATCGTGCCGTGTCATCTCGCGAACATTGCATACCGCACCGGCCGGACCATCCGCTGGGATGCGCAGAAAGAGGAGATCCTGGGTGACCGCGAGGCCTCGCGTCAGCTCACGAAACAGTACCGCGCGCCGTGGTCGCTGCCTGCCCCATCGGCCATATAGCGCGTGCGACAATCACCTCTGAACGACAGAGGGAGATTCCATCCGTGTTCGATCGATTCACGCGGGGCGAGCTGCATCTCAACCGCATCGAGGCTTTTAGCGACGGCGTCTTCGCGATCATCGTCACGCTACTGGTACTTGAACTCAGGGTGCCAGTGCTGCCCCATCACGCCGGTGTTACGGAACTTCGAAACAGCCTGTTCGACCTCGCGCCGAAGTTCCTCAGTTGGCTGATCAGCTTCATCATTGTTTGCAAGTTCTGGCTCAACCACCACCACATCTTCTCCCTCGCGCGGCACGCCAACTATGCGCTGGTCTGGATGAACTCCCTGTTCCTGATGACGCAGTCATTCATTCCTTTTCCCACCGCGCTCATCGGAGAGTACCCGCGCAATCCGCTTGCCGTGAGCGTATTCGGCTGTGTGATGGCTGTGAACACGCTGCTGTTCATGCTGCTGCATCGCTACATCCTGCGGAACCTCATGAAGCCCGAGTTGAAGGGCACCGAGGATCCGCATATCCTCGCAAAGTCGCTTGTCGGTCCGCTCTCCTACCTGGCCGGTGTAGCGACTGCCTGGTTCAGTATTGAGGCCGCCTTCGTCGTCTACATGTTGACGCCGCTGTGGTTCATTACCCCAGCCGCTCCGCGGCCTGTCAACAGCACGAAGCAATGTTAATTGGGGCTGCCGCTGTGGCCGGATTCACTGCGCGTCGTGAAAGATCACACCGAGCGTGTGACGCCGGCCCGTTCGCAGCCGGCTCACTCCATGCCGCATCTGGACCCGGTAGACTCCGCGTGTTCCGGCGACCGGCCGATGATGAACCGGGAAGATCACTCCGTCGCCCTGGCGCAGCGGTACCACCTCGACCCGCGACTGCATGCGCGGCCGCTGTTCGGTCAACACGAATTCTCCTCCCGTGAAATCACGCCCCGGCTCACTCAACAGGAACGCCACCTGCAGCGGGAAGACATGCGCTCCGTAAAGATCCTGGTGCAGGCAGTTGTAGTCGCCGGGCCCGTACTGCAGCAATAGTGGTGTCGGGCGCGTCTGTCCAGCCTCGTGGCAGCGTTGCAGGAATTCCGCATGCGTTTCCGGAAACCCGGCCTCCGTCAGGTTCAGCGACGTGTTCCATTGATTGGCGATCCGCGCCAAGGGCCCATAGAGGCCGGAGCGCAGCTCCGCCACCATTTCAGGCAGCGGCGCCGCGAAGTACTGATACTCGCCGCGCCCGAACCCATGCCGGCTCATCACCACGCGGCTGCGGAACAACGCTCCGTCCCCATACCAGGCCGCCGCCTCAGCGCACTCGCCGGCACTCAGGAGACCCTCAACCACCGCGCAGCCGTGCTCATTGAGCTGGCTCGTCAGATCCGTCCAGTTCAGCGCGGCTATCCGTTCTCCTAAGCTCAGGCCCATGCCAGCGCCTCCCGTTCCAGCAGCGCCCGCTTGCGATCCAAGCCCCAGCGATACCCGGCCAACTCGCCGTCGACTCGCAATACACGATGGCACGGCACAGCCACGGCGAGCGGATTCGCCGCGCACGCCCGGGCTACGGCCCGCACCGCCTTCGGATTGCCTACCCGCGCGGCCAGTTCCCGATAGCTTGTGGTCGAGCCGGCCGGTACCGTCTTCAACTCGCGCCACACCCGCTGCTGGAAGCGAGTTCCCTGTTCCGCCCACGGCAGCGTCAATGCTGTGCCCGGGTGCTCAATGGACTCGATCGCCTGGTCCAGCCAGCATTGGAGCCCGTCCGTGTCCAGGTGTGGAACCTCCCGCGGAAATCTCCGGCGCAGATCCGCCGTCAACTCCTCCGGTCCATCCCCCAGCAGAATCGCGCAAACCCCGTCCTCGCGGGCCGCCAGCAGCACCCAGCCCAGCGAACATTGCATTGTCGAATAGCGCATCCCAGTCATTGTCTCCGCTCCTTTCAGGCCGCTTTCCGCGGCCCGTCCATGCTTCGACAATACGCGCGCCCGGCCCGGAAAAAACTCCGATCCTTGCTCTCTCTCGCAATCACGGGGTTATCCTGGATGCTGTCTATGAGAACTCTTGCGCTCCTGCTGCTTACGGCCATGCTGGGCTTCGCCCAGGACAAGCCCAACTTCACTGGTCACTGGGAACTCAACATCGCCAAGAGCGATTTCGCCAAGCAGCCGGCCAGGGCTGTGCGTTACGCCATCGTCCACAAGGAGCCGGAGCTCGAATACGAAGTCTTCCACGACGCGGCCCCCGGCACCAGCGCAGGCAAGCTCAAGTATGTAATCAATGGTCAGGAGGGCGACGTGTCCGCCCAGGGCAATCCCCTGAAGTACAAGGCACACTGGGATGCGGCCGTTCTCGTCGTCGAAACCTGGGGTAAATTCGGGCCAAACGAGATCAAGCTCATCGATAAGTGGGAGACCCAGCCCGGCGGCAAGGCCGTCATGATCTACCGTCACTTCGAAGGACCTGGCGGCCCGCAGGATCAGAAACTCCTGTTCGAGAAGCAGCCGGAAAAGTAGGGCCGTTCACTGCTGGTGCTCGGAGTGCTCCGGCGGATCGCTCTGCACCCAACCGGGCTCCGGCGTCCCCAATGCCGCGGGGCTACGAATCGCTTTACTCCCCCACAATGAATAACGCCGCGGAATCGTTGTCGATCCCGCGGCGTCATGAAAACCAACCAGAGAACTCGAACTCTACACAGGCTTATAGGCGATGCAGTCGATCTCGACCTTCATCGTCGGATCCGCGAACGCTACGGCCACCGTGGTGCGCGTGGGCCGCTGCTCTCCGAAGAACTCACGGTAGATTTCGTTCATTGCCGCGAAGTCCTTACCATCCCGCAGAAAGACGCTGCACTTCACCACATCCGTCATGGCCACCCCGGCGGCTTCCAGAATCCGCTTCACATTGTTCAGCGTGATTCTGGTCTCGTGCTGGATGTCGCCATAGGACATCGTGTCGGTGGCAGGATCCACCGGACCCTGCCCTGACACGAAGATGAAGTCGCCTGCGCGGATCGCCGGCGAATACGGACCTCGCGGCGTCGGCGTATCCTTCGGGAAGATACGTTGAATGTCGCCCATGACTGATTACTCCGAGGCCTTCCGCCGGGTGCGGCGCACCGGCTTGTCCTGGCCGCCCGTGTCGGCCTTCTTGCGCGTCACGCGCTTCTTTGTTGCCTTGGGCGGCTCGTCGTCCGGCGGAATCTCGCCGGTGGCCGTCGGCTGGCCCTTCACAATCGGTTGCTTGAAGTCGTGCTCGGTGAGCAGGTCCTCTTCTTTTACTTCCTGCTTGGGCGGCGCCTGCGGATAGAACTCCGAACCCAGGCTCACCAGCAGACCGCCCTCCTGGCGATGCTGCAGCCGGACCACGGTCTTGTCCTGGGCGAAGTTTAGAAACTCCGCAAAGCCCTGGAAGCCATAGTTGGCATGGTCGAAGCTCGGATACTCTTCCTTCATCCAGGCCGCCAGGTCTTCCGCCGTCTGTCCGCTCTCTTCGAACTCCAGACGGTGGATCTCCAGCACCTCGCGCAGCTGCGGCAGCGCCTCTTCCGGACGAGGCAGCGCCTTCTCCTGGTAGTTGTGCTTGCGCTCAATGAAGTAGCGCCCGCCCGTACCCTTCACATAGACCAGCTCGGCCCGCTTCAACTTCTCGACGAAATCGGAGAAGCTGCGCGCACCATAGGCGCTCTCGTTGAAGGCGGAATCCAGCTGCAGCATGGTGGATTTCAGCAGGCCCAACTGGGGCTGAACGTTGCGGCGTTCCAGCACCTGGAGCGCACGTTCCACCAGCGGCATGGCCAGCGCCAGGTCCAGCGGAGCAGGACGCCCCTGCTGCGGCTGATCCTTCGGAGCCGGGCCCACGCCCGGTGCGCCCGCCGGACCCGCGGCCGGCATTGGGCCTTCCCGCTGCTCGCGTTCCCGGCGGCGCTCTTCACGCTCCCGGAACCGCTTCTCCTTGCGATCCCTGTAGGATTCGCGATATGGCTCACGATCGCGGTCGCCCGTCGGCGGCCCTGCCTGCGCCTGGGCCTGCTGCGACTGCGACTGCGGAAGCGGCAACGGAATCGAGTCCGTGTTCAACAGCGATTCAAAGCTGATGAACTCGTGGCAGTTCTGTTGCAGGATGGTCGAGGTGAAGGCTTTGCCGCCCACCACGAAGACCGTCTTGCCATATTCCTTCAGCTTGTTCACCAGAGGAATGAAATCAGAATCGCCGCTCACCACCGCAAATGCATTCACGTGGTCGTGCGTGAACGCCATCTCCAGCGCGTCCAGCGCCAGGTTGATGTCCGCGCCGTTCTTGTCCCCGCGTGGCGAAGGAATGCGCTGCACCATCTGCACCGCGTTTTCCGCCATCTGTCGCGTGGCGCCCTCTTGGCGGCTCCAGTTCGCATACGCGAACTTTGCGACAATGTCCCCGCGCTCTTTCAGAGCGTCCAGCACGAGCGACACTTCGAACTCACGTCGAAGTGTGCTTTTCACGCCGATTTCAATGTTGTCGTAGTCGACAAACACGGCGATGTTGAGTCGGTCTTGCATGTGTTGTAACAAAATCCTAGCAAAATGTTGTGGAAGCCGGCCTCGTCCTCCATGGCCCGTCAAACAGCCGCACGGACGGCGCTTTTCACAAACGCCACAATCTCGTCCAGCGCGGCGCCGGGCTGAAACACAGCCGCAACCCCCAGTTCCTTCAGTCTCGCGGCGTCGTCATCCGGGACGGTGCCGCCAACGACGACTACTACGTCGCCCATTTCCTTCTCACGCAACATTGCCATCACCCGCGGAACAATCGCGTTATGCGCGCCAGACAGGATGCTCAGACCAATTACCTGAACATCTTCCTGCAAAGCCGCATTTACGATCATTTCCGGCGTTTGCCGCAGTCCTGTGTAGATAACTTCCATCCCGGCATCGCGTAACGCCCGCGCGATAACCTTCGCTCCGCGGTCGTGTCCGTCGAGACCTGGCTTGGCAACCAGTACTCGGATCTTTGGATCCATCTGCACTTGGTCCCCTTAAGTATATCCCTACAAAACACTTCTCTCTTGCCACCCCCCGAACACCCCGCCCAGGGTCCGGCAAATCTCCCCCGTCGTGGCATACACGCGCACGGCATCCAGGATCAGCGGCATCGTATTCAAGTGGCTCTCCGCCGCAGCCTGCAGCGCCGATAGCGCAGCCTCGACGCGTGCTGCGTCGCGCCACGCACGCAGTGCAACCACCTTCTCCACCTGCGCCTTCTCCGCCTCCTCGTCGATCTTGAGAATCTCCAGTTTCGGCTCGTTCTCCTGCGTATTGCGGTTTACGCCCACAATCACCTGCTCGCCGCTCTCCACGCGCTTCTGATACTGATAACTCGCCTCGGCGATCTCGGCTTGCGGGAAGTTGCGCTCAACGGCCGGGATCATCCCGCCCATCTCATCGATCCGCCGGATGTACTCCAGCGCCTGCCGCTCCACTTCATCCGTCAGGGCTTCGACGTAATGCGACCCACCCAGCGGATCCGCCACCGCGGCCACTCCGCTCTCATGCGCGATGATCTGTTGCGTTCGCAGGGCCAGCGTCACCGCCTGTTCACTCGGCAGCGCATAGGCCTCGTCCAGGGAATTCGTGTGCAGGGACTGCGTCCCGCCCATCACGCCCGCCAGCGCCTGCAGAGTGGTCCGCACCACGTTGTTGTATGGCTGCTGCCAGGTCAACGAGCACCCGGCCGTCTGCGTATGGAACCGCAGCTTCCAACTCTTCTCATCCTTCGCACCGAACCGCTCCCGCATGACGTGCGCCCAGATCCGCCGAGCCGCCCTGTACTTCGCAATCTCCTCGAAGAAATCGCTATGCGCGTTGAAAAAGAAACTCAGCCGCGGCGCGAACTCGTCCACCGCCAAACCGCGCTCCAGCGCCCATTCGACATACTCGATCCCATCCCTCAAAGTGAATGCCAGCTCCTGCACCGCCGTCGAGCCCGCTTCACGAATGTGATACCCGCTGATCGAAATCGGGTTGTACTTCGGCACATGCCGCGTGGCGTACTCCACCACGTCCGTCACCAGCCGCATCGAAGGACGCGGCGGATACAGGAACTCCTTCTGCGCGATGTACTCCTTCAGAATGTCGTTCTGCAGCGTGCCATTCAGTTTGTCGAACGCCACGCCCTGCTTTTCCGCCACCGCCAGATACATGGCAAACAGCACCGGCGCCGGCGAATTGATCGTCATCGAGACGCTCACTTTGTCCAGCGGAATGCCGTTGAACAAAGTCTCCATATCGGCCAGCGATGCGATCGACACGCCACACTTGCCCACCTCGCCCAACGCCGCCGCATCGTCCGGATCGCAGCCCATCAGCGTAGGCAGATCAAACGCCACCGACAAACCAGACTGCCCCTGCGCCAGCAAATACCGGTAGCGGGCGTTCGTCTCTTCCGGAGTGGCGAAACCCGAGAACTGGCGCATCGTCCAGAGCTTCGCCCGGTACATCGCCGCATGAATACCGCGAGTGTACGGATACTCCCCAGGAGCCGGTGAGCCATAGTGGCTCTCCAGCGGAATCCCGCTGAGCGTACACGGCTGCACAGTCTCGGATGCGCCCCTCTTCATGCCTCGATTGTAGCCCCCAATTCCAACGAATAGTCGGCGACCCGTTCCGCCAGCCACTCATCGTGCGTCGACAGCACCACCGTGCCGGGATACCGGATAAGCGCTTCCTCCAGCGCCGCCCGGGCCTCCATTTCCAGATGATTCGTGGGCTCATCCAGCAGCAACAGGTTGGCTCCGGACAACAGCAGCATCGCCATCCCTGCCTTTGTCCGCTCGCCGGCGCTCAGCGTAGCCAGCGGCCGCAGGATCTGCTCCGCTCGCAATTTCAAGCACGCCAGCATGGTTCGCACCCGCGTCTCATCCGCGCACACACTCAGACACAACTCCAGCGGAGTCTGCCCCAGCGCCAGATTCTCGCCCTCCTGGGCCAGGTAGCCCGCCCGCACTCGACCACCCACCTGCACCACTCCGGAGTCTGGCTGCTCCGTACCCGCCATCATCCGCAACAGCGTGCTCTTGCCGGAGCCGTTGGGCCCCGACAGAACCCAGCACTCTCCGCGCGCCACGTGCAGGTCCATCTCTTCGAACAGCACCCGCTCGCCAAAACGCTTGCTCATCCTCTCCACGCGCACGGCAATCTCATCGCCCCGTTCAACAGCGCTGAAGTCGAGCTCCGGAATCCCCTGCTCTTCCCAAGGCTTCTCCATCGCCTCCAGCATCGACTGCCGTTCCCGGAGGATCCGTGCCGTCCGAGCCACCTTCGCGGCCTTCTTCGCATAGTGCGGCCCGCAAGCCCGCGCGTCCCTCTGCCCCTCCGGAGCCTTTGCCACCTTACGCGCCAGAGCCATGCGCTTCTCCGCCGCCGCCCGCTCCGCCGCCGCCTGCCGCTCCCGGGCCTCGTACTGCTGCCACGCCTGCCGTTCCTTCAACGACCGCTGCTCGATGAACTTCTCGTAGTTGCCTTCGAAGCACTGCACGGTGCCGCGCTCCATCAGCACCGTCCGCTTCGTCACCCGGTTCAGAAAGGCCCGGTCGTGAGACACCAGAAGCACGGCCTCATCCAGCCGACGCAACTCGCCTTCCAGCCAGGCCCGGGCCGCCGAATCCAGATGGTTCGTAGGTTCGTCCAGCAGCAGCAGGTCCGAGCCCGAAAGCAGGCACCGCGCCAGTTCCGCCCGCATGCGCTGACCCGACGACAACCGTTCCGTCGCCAGGCCCCAGCTCTCTTCAGGGAATCCAAGCCGGCTCAAAGCCCGCTCCACGCGAGCTTCAAACCCGGGGCCACCCAACGCGACATATTCGCCAAACCAATCCGGATCCTGGCGGAGCCGCGCCAGTTCGGCATCGGCCTCCATCACGCGGTCGAAGAGCGTCTGGCCCGTCCCCCGCGGCGCTTCCTGCGCCAGGTAAGCGACACGCAACCCGCCGCGGCGAATCACGCTGCCCGCGCTCGGCGCCAGCTCTCCGGCCACCACGCGCATCAGCGTCGATTTCCCGGCGCCATTCGGCCCTACCAGGCCAATCCGGTCGCCATGGTTGATATCAAAGCAGGCGTGCGCAAACAGCGGCAACCCGCACTGGATCTCGTAGCAAATCTCGTGGATTCGCAGCATAGACCAATCCCCCTCTGCGCCCCATCGGGCGTCAGGATGTCAAAAAGACCTGGGAATTTGGTTTAGCTGCGCATGCATGCGAGGGTTGGGCCCTCATCCACAGTATATTCCACCTACAATGAAATTTAGTCCGCCTCCATGGAAGATCAATCGTTCAACGAACCCCGCCTCGCGCTCAACCGCATCTACACCAAAACCGGTGACCAGGGCGACACGCACCTGGCCAGCGGCGAACGCGTCGCGAAAGACTCCCCACGCCTCGAGTGCTATGGCTGCGTGGATGAACTCAACTCCTTCGTCGGTGCTGCTGTTGTCAGCGCATCTCCGGAATCAGCACTCGCGCCACTCGTCGACATCCTGATTCGCGTCCAGCACGAGCTGTTCAACCTCGGCTCCATCCTTGCCACTACACCGGAGCACGTTCACCCCAAACAGGCCCGCATCACCGAGGCCGACGTGGCTCAACTCGAATCGGAGATCGACGCAATGAACGCCGAACTCCCACCCCTGCGCAGCTTCGTCCTGCCTGGCGGCTCCCGCATCAACACGGACCTTCATATCGCCCGCACGGTCTGCCGGCGGGCTGAGCGCCTGCTGGTCACCGCCACCCGGCAGCTGCCCATCGACACTGTGAATCTTCGCTACCTGAACCGCCTCAGCGATGCGCTCTTCGTTTGGAGCCGCTGGGCAAATCATGTGCAGAACCTGCCCGAGACTCTCTGGTCCCCCAATCGCGCGGCCTCTGCTCGCCAAAGCTGACACGCGGCGATCCCCGTCTTCACAAAAAAAGGCCGGACCCGAAGGCCCGGCCTCATCTGTTCTACATTCGGTCCAATCAGGCTTTGCCCGGCACCAGTTCCTTCTGGGCCTTGGCGACCACCCGGTACCGCCGCTGCCGCACCGGCCCGGCGCTGAAGGCATCTTCCATCACGGCCGCATGCTCCTGCGCATGCCGCTTACTCGACCCGGTGGAGGGCGCCGCCGCTTCCTGCCGGCCCGCATAGCGCAAGGTACGCCGTGTCGCCGCCAGCATCGGCTCCAGCTTATCGCGGACAAACAGGAACGCACCCTGGTTCCGCGGCTCTTCCTGAGCCCAGACGATCTCCGCTGTCGACGGGTACCGCCACAGCATGGTCTCGATCTCTTCCGCCGGCCACGGATACATCTGCTCCAGCCGCAGGATCGCTACGTTGTTCAACCCGCGCTTTTCGCGTTCCGTCACCAACTCGTAGTAGATCTTGCCCGTGCAGAAGATGACCCTGGACACGCGGTCCGGAGCAGCCGTCCCCGTATCTCCAATCACCGGTTCAAAATGCCCGTGCGTGAAGTCGGCCAGCGTGCTCACCGCCTTCGCATGCCGCAGCAGGCTCTTCGGCGTCATCAGCACCAGCGGCTTGCGCAACCCGCGCCGGTCCTGCCCGCCGTACATCTGGCGCCGCAGCAGGTGGAAATACTGCGCCGGCGTCGTCACGTTGCAGACTTGCATGTTGTTCTCGGCGCAAAGCTGCAGGAAACGCTCCAGCCGGGCGCTGGAGTGTTCCGGACCTTGCCCCTCGTAGCCATGCGGCAGCAGCAATACCAGCCCGCTCGGCTGGCCCCACTTCGCTTCGCACGACGACACGAACTGGTCGATCATGATCTGCGCGCCATTCGCGAAATCGCCGAACTGCGCTTCCCACAGGGTCAGCGTCAGCGGGTCGCCCAGCGAATAGCCGAACTCGAAGCCCATCACGCCGTATTCCGACAGAGAGCTGTCGAACACCTCAAACCGCGCCTGCTGCGGATCGATGTGCATCAGCGGCGTGTGCACCTGGCCGGT
The DNA here is from genome assembly GCF_015277775.1 of Paludibaculum fermentans. NCBI lineage: Bacteria > Pseudomonadati > Acidobacteriota > Terriglobia > Bryobacterales > Bryobacteraceae > Paludibaculum > Paludibaculum fermentans. The sequence goes on along the minus strand of NZ_CP063849.1, from coordinate 6,008,676 downwards.
GTTGTAGTCGAAATACTCCAGATGGCGTTGCGAGAACGTGCCGCGGCCGCTGTCCTGTCCGCTCAACCGCACCGGAGTCCCTTCCAGCGCCAGGGTACCGAACGCCAGGGCCTCGCCCGTCGCCCAGTCCGCCGTACCGCCCTTCAGGATCTCTTTGCGCTTCTCGATGAACCCCTTCAGCTTCGGATGCAGCGTGAAGGTGTCCGGGAAGGTGGTCATGCCTTCCACGACGCGCGCAATCAAACCCTCATCCACCGCCGTCCGTGGGCAAACCAAAGGAACCGTGGTCTCTTCGAAGGTGGTCACTTCCTGCAGTTCCCACTTCTCGCCCTTCGACTGCGCCTCTTCGTGCGCCGCATTCAAGGCATCCTGGATCTGCCGGCGGATCCGCTCCACCGCATCCTTCGTGACCGACCCTTCCTTCGTCAGCCGCTCGGAGTACTGCGTCCCAATCGGCTTCTTCGCCTTGATGATCTTGTACATCAACGGCTGCGTGTAGCTCGGATCGTCCGCCTCGTTATGTCCATACCGGCGGTAGCAGATCATGTCGATGACGACATCCTTCTTGAACCGCATCCGGTAGTCGATCGCAACCTGAGTCGCCCGCACACACGCTTCCGGATCGTCGCCGTTCACATGCAGGATGGGGGCCTGCACCGTCCGTGCCACGTCCGTACAGTAGGTCGACGACCGGCTCTCGTCCGGCGTTGACGTGAACCCGATCTGGTTGTTGATCACCAGGTGGATCGTGCCGCCCGTCCGGTAGCCGTTCAACTGCGACATGTTGAGCGTCTCCACCACCACGCCCTGGCCCGCAAAAGCCGCGTCACCGTGCACCAGGATCGGCAGAACCTTCTCGCGCTTCACGTCGCCCATCCACGTCTGCTTTGCGCGGACGATGCCTTCCACCACCGGATCCACTGCTTCCAGGTGGCTCGGATTCGGCGCCAGCGAGACCTTGATCTCCTTGCCGGAAGCCGTCCTCTGGATCCCGCTCGCGCCCAGGTGGTACTTCACGTCGCCCGAGCCCTGGGTCGCTTCCGGATCCACGTTGCCTTCAAACTCGCCGAACACCTGCGACATCGACTTGCCAATCAGGTTCGACAGCACCGTCAACCGCCCGCGGTGTGCCATGCCGACGACGACCTCCTGGACGCCGCTGTCCGCGCCGCGGTCCAGGCACTCGTCCAGCACCACCATCGCGCTCTCGCCGCCTTCCAGCGAAAACCGCTTCTGGCCCACAAACCGCGTATGCAGGAAGTTCTCGAAGCTCTCCGCCTGCAGCAGCTTCAGCAGCACCCGGCGCTTCGCAGTCTCTTCCAGCGGCCAGTTGTTGGCCTGCGGTTCCATCCGCTCCTGCAGCCAGCGCTTCTCTTCCGGATGCTGGATGTGCATGTACTCGCAGCCCAGCCGCCCGCAGTAGGTCTGCCGCAGCGTCTCCAGAATCGTACGCAGCGTGGCTATGGTCTGCTTCCCGCTGGTCGCAAGGTTGCCGATGATGAACTCGCGGTCGAAATCCCAGATGCTCAGCCCGTAGGTGGTGGGATCCAGCTCCGGGTGATAGTTCGGCTGCACGCCCAGCGGATTCAGGTCGGCGATCAGGTGCCCGCGCACGCGGTAGGCATTGATCAATTGCAACACCGCCGCCTGCTTGGCGATCTCCTCCATCCGCTTTTCGTCACGGAATGCCGAACTCGCCGCCTTCCGGTCCACCTGCCAGCGGAACGGCTGGTAGGGCATCCGGGTCTGTTCAAAAATCTCGTCGTAGAAGCCTTCGCTGCCCTCAAGCAGCGACTGCAGCTTGCCCAGGAACTGGCCGGACTCGGCGCCCTGAATGATGCGATGGTCGTACGTGCACGACATCGTCATCACCTTGCACACGCCCAAAGTCGCCCGCAGCTCTTCGCTGACACCCTGGAACTCGGCCGGAAAATCGATGCTGCCGGTGGCGACAATCGCGCCCTGGCCCGGCATCAGCCGCGGCACACTGCCCAGCGTCCCGACCGTCCCGGGATTCGTCAGCGATACCGTCGTGCCCTTGAAGTCGTCCACCGTCAGCTTGCCGGTCCGCGACTTCGCCACAATCTCGTCGAATGCGGTCAGGAATTCGTAGAACCCCTTCGCCCCGGCGTTCTTGATGCTCGGCACCACCAGCGACCGGTGGCCGTCCTTGCCCGCCACGTCTACCGCGATCCCGATGTTGATCTCCGGCCGCACCACGCGATGAGCCTGCCCGTCGATCTCCGCATAGGCATCATTGATGGCCGGGACCTTCTGGATCGCCTTCACCATCGCCCACGCGATCAGGTGCGTGTAGCTGATCTTGCTCTTGCCGTGCAGGTCCCGCCAGTGGTTCAGCAGCCGCCGGTTCTCGTCGATCACCTTCACCGGGATCGTCCGCTGCGACGTCGCCGTCGGCACCGTCAGGCTCAGCGTCATGTTCTCCGCGATCCGCATCGGCGCGCCCTTCAGGGGCACCAACTGGTCGGCGGGGCTCAGCGCTACCGGGGGAACAGCCGGAGCCACCGGCCGCACTTGCACTGTCTGCGGCGGAGCAGGCGTCGGGGCTGGAGTCTCAGTGGGAGGCGGCGCGGCAACAACTGCCGTCGTGGCCGCGGGCTCGTCAGCCTCCTCGGCCGGCTCCGCCTCAAACTTCTCTTTCCAGCTCTCGTCTACGTTGCTGCTGTTGTTAACAAAGTCTTGATACAGCTCTTCTTCCAGCCAAGAGTTGATCGTGATGCGCTGTCGCGGTTCTGAGGACATGGTGTGGTTACGGCGGGGTACGCCCAGACTGGGCCCAGTCTTGCTTTCAGGATAGCTCCCTTTTTCACAGATGCGCGGACCCCCCTCCCGGGTTCCTGGAAGCACCCGGCTTCCTTCCGCGTACAATGTCTACCAAAGGGCATGAAACTTCTTGTTTTCTCCGACATTCACCACGACCTCGCCGCCCTCCGCCGTCTCATGGAGAGGGAGGCCGACTACTACGTCGCCGCCGGCGACATGGTCAACTGGGCGCGAGGATTGGACTCCGTAGGCCCCATCCTTCAAACGAAAGCCCCCAAAGTCCACGTCCTTCCGGGCAACCACGAAAACGCCGCTCAGATCGACGCCTTCTGTCAGGAATTTGGCCTCAACCCACTGCACGGCAAGCACCTCCAGGCAGGCTGTCATACGGTAGCAGGCCTCGGTCACTCCAGCCCTACTCCATTCAACACCCCCGGAGAATATTCGGAAGCCGAAATGGCTCAGCGCCTCGCGCCGCTAGCCGACCCCCACCCCGAGATCCTCATCTGCCACTGCCCGCCCCTGGGAACGGAATTGGACGAGGCCGCTCCCGGCCGCCACTTCGGCAGCCAATCCGTTCGCGATTTCATCGACCAGGTCCAGCCCGCCTGGTTCTTCTGCGGCCACATCCACGAAGCCGCCGGCCGGGAAGTCACCCTCGGTGCCACCCGGGCCCGGAATGTAGGCAAACAGGGCTACCTGCTGGAATTGCCGGACTGAAATCCTCTCCGCAATTGTGTGTATGATATTTTGTAAGGATACACATTGATGCGGACGAACATCGTCATTGATGACCAGCTCATGCGCGAGACGCTGCGTGCTACTGGTCTGAAGACCAAACGCGAGGCGGTCGAGCAAGGGCTTCGGACGCTGCTGCGCCTCAGCCGGCAGGCCGAGATTCGCAAGTTTCGAGGAAAGCTGAACTGGCAGGGTGATTTGGAAGCAATGAGGACCACTCGTTGATCCTCGTGGATTCCAGCGTCTGGATCGACTACTTCAATGGTGTTGATACGCCGCAAACTGAAAAACTGGACGACCTCCTCGGCCAGGAACCGCTCGCAGTCGGCGATTTGATTCTCACGGAAGTGCTGCAGGGGTTCTCAGACGAGCGGGATTTTCAGCAGGCCAGCAAGCTGCTCACCTCGTTGGAGGTCGTGGAACTAGGTGGTCAGGCGGTCGCTCTTCAGGCGGCCAGGAACTTCCGGGCCTTGCGGAATCTGGGAATCACGGTGCGCAAGACGATCGACACGGTAATTGCGACTCGCTGTATCGAAAGCGGCTACGAGCTTCTGCACAACGATCGTGACTTCGAGCCCTTCTCGAAGCACCTCGGCCTGCGAGTGGTCTGAGCCTAGTTGCTCGTCTCCACATCCATGCTGCCCACCGCTTCCAGGTCCGCCAGCGGAATCCGTCTCGCCCCAACGTAAGTCACACTGAAATAAGGGTCTGACAGCGGAGTCACCATCACCGTCTTGCGCCGGTTCGGTGCGTGGATAAACGACCCGCCGCCGACGTACATCCCTACGTGCCAGCCCCTCCGCCGGTGATGGAAAAACACCAGGTCACCCGGCAGCAGCTCTTCCTTCTGGACCGGAACGCCCACGTGGAACTGAGCCGGGGCCGAAGTCGGCAGCGCCAGGGAGAAGTTGGACTGGTAAACATACCGCACGAACCCGCTGCAATCGAATCCGTAAGAAGGGCTGCTCCCGCCCCAACGGTAAGGTGTACCAATCAGCGAATACGCAGTGGCCAGCAGCGGCTTCGTGCAGTTTGCACAGGTCCCTGGAATCGGTGGGGGTGGGGGATACGTCGGAACATTCAGCGAAAGAATCGGCAACCCGGTCAGCCCGTTCGGCATCACACTGACAGGCTCGAGCAGCGGACCCATGTTCCGCACCGCGCTCTTTGCAGTTCCTTTGCGGCTCACCGCACGCCTGTGGGTCGTATGCCCGCGCTTGGATATGGCCGGCTTGGCCGTAGCCCGCTTGCCTTTCGAAGCCGCTTTTTTGCCTGTCGCACCCAGCGCGGAGCCGCCCAGTGTCAGCAACACTGGCAGCAGCACAAGGATCAGACCGTAAAGAACAGTACGCAAGTCCTAATCCTTCTCCAAACCCCACAAGTCTACACAACTTGCCCGGCGAATGGGAAATCCGTCCGGCGTTGGTAGGATAGAGAATATGACCCTCGTCGAACTCGAGCGGGAATACCTTGCGCTCCGCCAGCAATCGGAAGCTGTGCGGAGCTATCTTTGACATTCCCTCAAAAAACAAACAACTGGCCGTCATAGAAGAAACCATCGCCGATCCCGGCTTCTGGAACAACCAGGAAGCCAGCCAGAAGGTGATGCAGGAGCGCAAACGCCTCGAGGCCTTTGTCCATCAGGACCGCTCCGTCACCACCCTCGTCAGCGACATCGATACCCTTTTTGAACTTGGCCGCGAAGGCGAAGACGTCGGAGCCGAACTGGCCCGCGAATTCGACAAGCTCCGCAAACTCGTTGACCACCTCGAGACCAATATGTTGCTCTCGGGCGAGAACGACCATTGCGGCGCCATCGTCACCATCCATCCCGGCGCGGGCGGTACCGAAAGCCAGGACTGGGCGGAGATGCTCCTCCGCATGTACCTCCGCTGGGCAGAACGCAACGGCTTCTCCGCCGCGGTGACCGACCGCCTGGAAGGGGAAGGCGCCGGCATCAAATCCGCCACCGTCGAAATCGACGGCGACAACTGCTTCGGTCTCCTGCAAAGTGAGATCGGCGTCCACCGTCTCGTCCGCATCTCCCCCTTCGACGCCAACGCCCGCCGCCACACCTCGTTCGCCAGCGTCTTCGTCATTCCCCTGATTGACGATGACGTCAAGATCGACATCAAGACCGAAGACATTCGCATCGACGTCTTCCGCGCCAGCGGCGCCGGCGGCCAGCACGTCAACAGGACAGAATCCGCCGTCCGCTTCACCCACATCCCTACCGGGATCGTTGTCCAGTGTCAGAACGAGCGCAGCCAGCATAAGAACCGCGCTGCCGCTCTCAAGCAACTCCGCGCCCGTCTCTACGAGTACGAGATGGATAAACGCCGCGCCGCCGAAAAGAAGCTGGAAGACTCCAAGGCCGACGCCAATTTCGGCAGCCAGATCCGCTCCTACGTCCTCGCGCCCTACCGCATGGTGAAGGATCTCCGCTCGCGCTACTCCGTCGGCGATGTCGACCGCCTGCTCGACGGCGACATGGAAGACATGATCCACGCCTACCTCGTGTGGAAGAAGACCGGCAAGACCTTCGGCGACTCCAGCAAGGACGACCTCGCCGACTAACCGCCACATGGACGAAGCTCTGTTGGAACAGGCGGCCGCGCTCATCCGGGCCGGCCGCCTCGTCGCCTTTCCCACCGAAACCGTCTACGGCCTCGGCGCCAATGCCCTCGACCCCGCCGCCGTCCGCCGCATCTTCGCCGCCAAAGGCCGCCCCTCCACCAGCCCTCTCATCGTCCATGTCGATTCACCCGGGATGGCCCGCCGCTACTGCACCACCTGGCCCGAGGCCGCCGCGCTCCTCACCGCCCGCCACTGGCCGGGCCCCCTCACTCTCGTCCTTCCAAAAACTCCGGATATCCCTGACGAGGTCACGGCCGGCCTCCCCAGTGTCGGTCTCCGCATGCCGGCTCATCCCATCGCGCTCGAACTCATCCGCCGCAGCGGTTGCCCCATCGCCGCGCCCAGCGCCAACCGCTTCATGAGCCTCTCGCCCACCTCCGCCGCCCACGTTCGCAAAAGCCTCGGCGATTCAGTCGATCTGGTGCTCGACGGCGGCTCCACCCCGGTCGGCATCGAATCCACCGTTCTCTCCCTCGCCGCGGACCGCCCCATCCTCCTTCGCCCCGGCATGATCGGCCGCGACGAAATCGAAGAACTCATCGGACCCGTCGATCTCGCCACCGACCCCGGAGCCGGAGCCCACGCCGCCCCCGGCCTGCACGCTCGCCACTACAGCCCCCGCACCCCTCTACTTCTCGTGCGCCAGGGGGATCTTCCAAAAACCGGCCGCGGAGTCTACCTCCAGCCCGGCGTCAACATGCCCGCCGACCCCAAAGCATACGCAGCCGCTCTCTACGCCACACTCCACCAGCTCGACGAACAGGGGCTGGACTGGCTGGCCGTCGAAGAGGTACCTTTGGATTCCGCGTGGTCCGGCATCCGCGACCGCCTCCGCCGCGCCGCGTCGCCAGAGCGATGAACACGCCGCACGAGCCCCTTCTCGCCAACCTCCTCGGCTACTCCGCCGGCACCCTCATCTTCGCCATCTTCTTCGTCCTCCTTACCCTCGACCGTGCTGGCCAGCGCCTGCGCACCAGCCGCCTCTCCCTCGCCGCCGCCGCCATGGCGCTCATCTGGAACGCCGGCTCCCTCGCTCTCCTTTTCACCGATTCCTTTTTCCTGTTGATCGTCACCACCTGCTCCCTCAGCCTTCTACCCGCGCTCCTGCTCGACATCCTGCTCGATGGCCGTCTGCGCCCCATTGCCTGGACCGGCTACGTGTTCAGCGGCGTGTCGATGCTTCTGCATGCCAGTGAGCAATTGTTCCCCATCCCCGTCACCGAGATGCACCGCCGCACCCTGGCCGGCACCGCCATCGGCTTCGCCGTCCTCACCGCTATCAGTGCGGCCTTCCTCGTCAGGAACGCCCCCGCCGCCCGCCGCGCCATCCCCGCCATGGCGCTGTTCCTCTTCGCGCTCTCCTTCGCCCACTTTCACAACGAAGGAACCGAGCACGCCTGGCCCGCTGAACTCGCCGTCCACCACGCCGGCATCCCCCTGGCCGTGTTCGTCCTCATGCAGGACTACCGCTTCCTCCTGCTCGACGCCTTTCTGCGCTTCCTGGCCAATATGCTGCTGGCCGGACTCTTCACCTGGGGCGCCGCCGAAGTGGCGCACCGCGCCGGCTGGGTTCGTTACGACCAGATGCCGGTCCGCCAGATCGCCCTCATGGTCCTCGGAACCTGCGGTGCCCTCATTGCCTTCTCCGCCGCCCGGGGAGCCGCCCAGGCCATGCTCACCCGCCTCGTCTTCCGCCGCGGCGACCCCGATCAGCTCCTCGATCGCCTGCGCAAGGAACCCATCGAATCAGAACAGTCCTATCAGGAATGGGCCCAGAGCGAAATTGCCCGGTTCATGGAAGCGGAGCGTCTTCCCGAAGGTCCGGGCCGCCGCGCCGGAGGCCGTCCCTATTTGAGTGAAGACCTCGCCATCCTCGCGCGCCTCGAAGCCCAGACCGCCGAACGCCTCGAGCAATACCGGGAGAGCGAGCGGAAACGCCTCCTCTCCCAGGCCGAACTCCGCGCCCTGCAGGCCCAGATCCACCCCCACTTCCTCTTCAACGCCCTCAACACCCTCTACGGCATCATTCCCAAGGAGGCCGCCGGAGCCCGCCGCACCGTCCTCAACCTCTCCGACATCTTCCGCTACTTCCTGCGCGGCGACCGCCAGACCATCGCCCTGGAGCAGGAACTCGAAATCATTCGCGCCTACCTCGAAATCGAGAGTCTCCGCCTCGGTCCCAAGTTGAAGATCGAATTCGACATCGCACCCGAAACCAAAACCGCGCCCATCCCGGTCCTCAGCGTTCAACCCCTGGTGGAAAACGCCGTCAAGCACGGCATTGCCCCCTTGCCGCAGGGCGGCACGGTTCGCATTCGCACCCGCGTCGACGACGGCATGCTCTGCGTCTGCGTGCAGGATACAGGTCCGGGCTTCTCCCAATCGACCGGCGCCGGAGCGGGCGTCGGCCTCGACAACGTGCGCCAGCGCCTGCACCTGCGCTACGGAGCGGTCGCCAAACTGGAAATCAGCAGGGAGCAGGGGGAAACCGTGGTCGGCTTCCATGCGCCCCTCAATAGGTGAGCCGGATGAATGTCCTGATCGTCGACGACGAACCCATCGCCCGCCAGATCCTGCGCGAGCTGCTCGAGGAGCACCCCGGCGTCAACCTGGCCGGCGAAGCCTCCACCGGACTCGAAGCCGTGGAGCAGATCGCCCGTCTCCATCCCGATGTCGTCCTGCTCGACCTCCAGATGCCCGGCCTCGACGGCTTCTCCGTGGCCCGCACCCTGCGCGGCGACTCGCTCCCCATCGTCATCTTCGTCACCGCCTTCGAAACCCACGCCCTGCAGGCCTTCGACACCGGAGCCGTCGACTACCTGCTCAAGCCGGTCCGCAAAGAGCGCCTCACCGCCGCACTGGAAAAGGCCCGCACCCAGATTGCCGGACTGAAATCGGAACCCCCGCCGCCGCCTCCGGTGACCGAGCCCCTACGCCGCATTCTCGGCCGCCTGGGCAGCGACCTCCACATGCTCAACCCGGGCGACGTCATCGCGTTCCAGGCCGACGGCGACACGGTCCAGATCATCACGGCCCAGGGCCGCTACTACGCCGACCATTCGCTGCGCACTCTGGAGGCCAAGCTCCCGCCCCCCCAGTTCCGCCGCATCCACCGCGGCACGATCATCAATACGGACCACATCCGCAAGATTTCGCCGCTGACCTCGAAACGCTGGTTGTTGAAGATGTCGAACGGCCTGGAGGCGATCGTCTCCAAACGCATGGCCGGCGTCATCCGCGACGCCACGCGCTGGTAGACTCAGCCCGAAAGCCCCGTATGCAGCGCGACCACCCCGAACGTCATCCGTTCGAACTTCACCCGCGTATACCCGGCCCCTTCCATCTCGGCCGCCAGTGACTCCGCCCCTGGAAACTTCCTGACGGACTCCGGCAGGTACGTATACGCTTCCTTCGACCCCGACACCAGCCCGCCAATCGTAGGCAGGATCCGACGCGAGTAAAACCCGTACACCCCGCGAATCAGCGGATTCGGCGGCGTCGAAAACTCCAGGATCGCCAGCATCCCGCCCGGCTTGAGCACCCGCCGCAGCTCCTTGAGCCCCCTCCGGTAGTTCGCGAAATTGCGGAATCCGAACGCCACGGTCACCAGGTCGAGTGACTTGTCAGCCAGCGGCAACTGCAGCCCATCCCCCTCGAACAGCGGCGTGAACGCATTCCGCTGACCCGACTTCGCCGCTGCCGCCACCAGCATCGGGTGGCAAAAATCGCTGCCAAGAACCAGCGTCTGCTCCGACGCCTTCTGCTCCAGCGCCAGCAGCAGATCGCCTGTCCCGCAGCACAGGTCCATCACCTTCATCCCCGGCCGGCGCAGGATGTGCTCCACCCGCCGCACCGTCGTGTTCCGCCAATAGCGGTCCACCTGGAACGACAGCAGGTGATTCAGCAGGTCGTATTGACCGGCCACCTGGCCGAACATGCCGCGCACATACCGCGCCGCCTGCTCTTCCGTCGCGGTGCCCTGCGGAGTCGTTCCTCTCTGTGCTGTCATGCGAGCGTCAACTCGATCGCCTCGCGGACCATCTCCGCGGGCAGCCCCGCCACTACTTCCGTCGACCCGATCCCCGTCGCCAGCACAAAGTGCACCGTCCCCTGAATCGCCTTCTTGTCCTTCACCAACCTCGGCATCAGGTTCTCGGTGCGCAGCGGCTCCGTCGAGGGGAACGGACCATATGCGTTCACAACGTCAATGATTTCCTGGGAGTGCGCCTCGCTCAGCCGGCCCGCCAGCCGCGACAGGTGCGTCGCCGCGATCATGCCCAACCCCACCGCTTCGCCGTGCAGGAAGTGCGCATACTTCGTCTCCGCTTCCATCGCGTGCCCTACGGTATGTCCGAAATTGAGGATCTTGCGGAGCCCCATCTCTTTCTCGTCCGCCGTGACCACTTCACACTTGATCCGTACGCTCTCGGCCACCATCTGCTCAACGGCCCCTGCCTCGCGCGCCATCACACGCGGTTGCTCGTTCTGCATCAGCCGGAACAGCGGCTCGCACGCGATCACGCCGTGCTTGATCACTTCGAACAGCCCCGCCCGGTACTCGCGCTCCGGCAGGGTCATCAGGACGTCCGGATCCGTCAATACCGCCAGCGGCTGGTGGAACGAACCAATCAGGTTCTTGCCGCCCACCAGGTTCGCCCCGGTCTTGCCGCCCACCGCCGCATCCACCTGGGAAAGCAAGGTGGTCGGAATTTGGATCACCGGAATCCCGCGCATGTAGATCGCGGCCAGGAAGCCACCCAGGTCGTTCACGATCCCGCCGCCAAAGGCCACCACCAGGCTCGACCGGTCACCGCCCAACTCCACCATCCGGTCCGCCATCGCTTCCACGGAAGCCAACCGCTTGCGCTCTTCGCCGCCAGGGAAAACCAGCCGGTGCCAGTCGGTGCCATCCAGGCCTGTCGCTACCGCCGAACCATGCAGCGCCCACACGTCGTCCGTCGCCACCACGAACACTTTCCCGTGCTTGGCCGGCAGAAAATCGCGCAGCCGCCGCAGCACTCCGCGCTCTACTGTTGCTTCATATCGGTGCGCCGTTGTTGTCACGGCAAAGGCAGGCATATCTTCGTTGTACCATGGGAGTTATCAGCGCCATCTCAGACTTGATTCAGACTGACTACCTGGTTGTAGGCGCCGGTGTCGCCGGGTTGCGCGCCGCCATCGCACTCGCTCCGGCCGGTCGTGTATTGGTAGTCGCCAAAGACAGCCTCCGCGAATCCTCCTCGGAGTATGCCCAGGGCGGCATCGCCGTTGCCCTCAGCGATGACGACGAGGTCGACCTGCATGAGTCCGACACCCTCGCCGCCGGCGACGGCCTCTGCAACCGCGAAGCCGTCCATGTCCTCGTTGAGGAGGGCCCCGCCGCTATCCAGCAACTGATGGACTGGGGCGCCGAGTTCGACAAGGAAGGCGGCCGCCTCGTCTTCGCCCGCGAAGGCGCCCACTCCCGCAGCCGCGTCCTCCATTCGCACGGCGACTCCACCGGCAAGGAGATCGCCCGTACCCTCTATCACAAGGCCGCTTCGCTCGAAAACGTCTCCTTCCGCAGCTTCTCCGCCGTGGTGGACCTTCTCGTCCAGGATGGCCGCGTAGTCGGCGCCGTCGCCCTCGACGAGAATACCGGCTCGCTCATCCCCATCTCCGCCAAAGCCGTCCTGCTGGCCACCGGGGGTCTCGGCCGGGTCTTCACAGACACTACCAACCCCGATGTCGCCACCGGCGACGGAGTCGCCATGGGTTGGCGCGCCGGCGCCACCATCTCCGACATCGAGTTCATCCAGTTCCACCCCACGGCCCTCCACATCGAGGGCGCGCCGCGCTTCCTGCTCTCCGAAGCCCTCCGCGGCGAGGGCGCCCATCTATTGAATGCAAAGGGCGAACGCTTCATGCGCCGCTATCACGAGATGGCGGAACTGGCGCCCCGCGATGTCGTCTCCCGCTGCATTGTCGAGGAAATGCGCCGCGAGAAGTCCCCCCACGTGTTCCTCGATCTCTCCGGCCGCGGACCCGGCTTCGTCAAAAACCGCTTCCCCCGCATTTACACCACCTGCCTCGAGTACGGCATCGATCTGGACAAGGAGCCTGCACCCGTCCATCCCGCCGCGCACTATTCCATGGGCGGCGTTTGGACTGACCTCGATGGCCGCACCTCCAGCCCCGGACTCTGGGCCGCCGGCGAAGTGGCGTGCACCGGCGTCCACGGCGCCAATCGCCTGGCGTCGAATTCTTTACTGGAAGGTGTCGTTTTCGGTGCTCGCGCCGGCCAGTCCATTGTCGACTCTGATTCCACGGCCCGCCTGCGCGGCGTCCGCTTCGAACCTCTCGAAATCCCCCAAACGAAAGAGGCAATCGTGCGCCGCATCGCCACGGACTTCTGCGGGATCATCCGCAACGGCGACGGCCTCACCACGGCTCTGACCATCCTTGGCGGCATGCCGGCCTCGCGCAAACGCCAGGTTTCCCGCGCCGACATCGAAGTGGCGAACATCCACACCCTCACGCAGTTAATCGCGCGCTGTGCTCGTGCCCGCGAAGAAAGTCGCGGGGCGCACCGCCGATCCGACTATCCTAAGAGAGTGGAGGCGTTTGAAAAGCACTCCCGGATCCGGATCAGCCAGCGCGAGGTGACTTTTGAATAGACGCAATACGGTTACAGCTCCAGCTTGCGCCTTTCTCCTCCTCACTTCGCTCGAGCTCATGCAGGTGGGCCCCTCCACCGCGCTTTGGGCTGCGCCCGCCATCCTGCTAGCCGCGATGCTGATCGCCTGGGCCGCAGAGTCCGCCCAGTTCTACATCGCCCAGGGTTTCGCCCTCGCCATCCTCGCCTGGCTCCAGACCCTGCCCGAGTTCGCCGTCGAAGCCGTCCTGGCCTGGAAACAGCAGGTTCCGCTCCTGCTCGCCAACTTGACCGGAGCCCTCCGCTTGCTCACCGGCCTCGGCTGGCCCCTCATCTACTTCACAGCCGCCGCTTTCCACCGCATCAAGTACAAGAAGGCGCTGAATGCCATCCACCTGGCGGATGAGCACTGTGTGGAAGTGGTCGGCCTCCTCGTCCCGCTGGTCTACGTCACCATCATCTGGGCCAAGTCCTCCCTGAACCTCTTCGACGCCGCCATCCTCATTGCCATCTATGTCGCCTACCTGATGGTTCTCTCCAAGATGCCGCCGCAGGAAGTGGAAGGCATCGAGGACCTCGACCGCATCCCCCGCGCCGTAGTCGAATCCAGCCCGCGCGTCCGGACTTTCCTGATCTTCGCCCTGTTCTCTGCCGGCGGCGCGCTCATCTACTTCTGCGCGGAACCCTTCCTCGGTAGCCTGCTGGCGCTCTCCGCCGTCCTGGGCATCCCCAGTTTCGTCTTCGTGCAGTGGGTTGCGCCCTTCGTCAGTGAATTCCCGGAAAAGGTCTCGGCCTTCTACTGGGCCCGCACCATCGACCGCGCCCCCATGGCGCTCATGAACATGGTGAGCTCCAACATCAACCAGTGGACGCTGCTCGCCGCCATGCTGCCGGTCATCTACTCCATCAGCCGCGGCACCCCGTCGGCCATCACCTTCGACTCCCAACAGGAACTCGAACTGCTCATGACCATCGGGCAGTCGCTGGTCGGCATGATCTTCCTGGTCAACATGATGCTCACCTGGTGGGAAGCAGGTACGCTGCTGGGCCTGTGGTTCATCCAGTTCATCCTGTCGCCGGTGCAACCGGGCCCGACCGCCTGGGGCATGATCGCCGGCCACATCCACTGGATTGTGACCGCGATCTACTTCCTCTGGTTCGCCGTCGAAGTGATCCGCTGCATCACCGGCAAACGGATGCCGGCCGCCTTCACCCTCTTCGCCGAACTCTGGCGCACGCGCATCCGGCCGGCGGCGCGCTAACAGACAGGCAGATGGAGAATGGTTAAGGGCGAAGCCGGGCGTCGTCGCCGGTGGCTACTTGCTCTTTCCGCGCTTTCGATTAGGTGGCATGGTCGTCAACAAGGCGCGAAGCACGGCATTCACTGAAGCGCCATCCTGGAATACTTGGGCCACATCGGGATCCAGCAGCACCGCCACTGAGCCAGCTTGAACCCGGCTCGCAAAACGGTTTGGCTGCGCCTCGGCGTAGTCGAGATGGTACTCCGGCGCCAAATCGTCCGCCCCACCAGTCTTCTCCTTACTGCGTGATGTGGATTTCATAGTCGCGCTGCTCCCTTCTCCATCTTCGAGGTTCGCGACGCAGAAGAGGGCGGATATTGTGCACGCGCGCTTGGGCATTCGATCTTCACTCAGGCCGAGTCGTAGGACGAACTGCGAGTCAACGTTCTGGAAGCCACGACTCTGCACTTTGAAGACCGTGACGAGCAGCCCCGGTTAGTGCAACTCCATTACGTGAAGGACGAGCTTATCCCCGTCGTTGCGGCATGAAGTTTCCGGTGATCGCGTGATTGCCGTACTTGCCGCTCTCGGCTACGAGATCATTCGGCAAAAGGGAAGCCACGTCCGGTTGAGACATGAGGGGCCGCCGTCTCACTCGATCACCGTACCTCGACACACCCACCTCAAAGCAGGTACTTTGCACGCCATCGTCAACGACGTTGCGACAGCGAGAGCCATCGAGGTGAAGTCGATCCTCTCGATGTCCTAGATACACAGCCGCAGAGGCATTTCTGCTGGACGTGCGTGCGAGGATCTGCCCCTACTTGATGGTCAGGCCCAGCAGGCGGGCGAGGTCCATGGCTTGCGGCGCGCTGACGGAGGCGCCCCGGACGTCCTCTGCGTAGACGGTGATGCCTTCGATTTCGGCTCCGCTGAGGTCGACGCCTTTCAGGGTGGCGTGACTGAGGTCGGCCTTCTGGAGGGACACCTTGTCGAAAGCCGCGCCTCCCAGATTGACTGAGCGGAGATCGGATTCGGCCAGGTTGCTGGCGCGGAATTCGCAGGTGGCGGTGTGGCCGCCGTTCAGGCGGAGGTAGCGGGCTTCGCAGCGATCGAGAAGGACGTCCTTCCAGTGGCATTCGACGGCGCCGAGCCCCGTCAGGCGGCAGTCGATGAATTCGACGCGGATGGCCTCGAAGCCGCGCCAATCGGCGTTGGAGAGGTCGCAGTTGAGGAAGCGGACGTCGCGCAGGCGGGGGGCTCGGATGGTGGTTCCGGCGAAGTTGACGCCCTGGAAGACGACGGAGGCGGCGACGAGGCGGGGGATGGAGCGGCCGGAGAGATCGAGGCCCTGGAAGAGGGCGTCCTCCAGATCTTCGCCTTCGAGAAGGGCGTCGAGGGAGAGCGGGGTCAGGTCGTCGAGGCTGGCAGGCAGGTCAGCGGGCGAGCGGCGGGGCGTAGTGTCCTTACGGCGTTTCAGGGCCATCAAGGACAGGGTAGCCTGAACACGGGCTCGAGGCGGGGGCGCTCGAGCCAGGCGCAGGTGGGACTACAGCTCCAGCAGGTGGCCGAAGCGTTTCTTCTTTGTTTTCAGGTAGCGGGCACTGTGGCGGCTGCGGACGGCGTTGCAGGGGACGCGTTCGGTCACCTGGATGCCCACGTTTTCCATGGCGGCGATTTTTTCGGGGTTGTTCGTCATCAGGCGGACCGCTTTGATGCCGAAGGAGTGGAGGATGGCGCCCGGCATTTCGTAGCCGCGCAGATCCGCCTCAAAGCCAAGCTGTTCATTGGCTTCGACCGTGTCGGCGCCGGCGTCCTGGAGCTCGTAGGCGCGCAGTTTGTTGAGGAGGCCGATGCCGCGGCCTTCCTTGGCCTCGTAGATCACCATGCCGCGGCCTTCCGCGCCGATGGTTTCCAGGGCCAGTTCAAGTTGCGCGCGGCAGTCGCAGCGCAGAGAGTGGAAGACGTCGCCTGTAAGGCACTGGGAGTGGATCCGGACGAGCAGGGGCTCGGGCGCTTGGAGGTCGCCCATGGCCACGGCTACGGAGTCCTCGGTGTAGTCTCCGCGCCTGCCGGCAAAGCCGTAGATGCGGAAATGGCCGTACTCCGTGGGGAAGTCCGCCTCGGCGACCTTGCGGACTTCGATAGGGTTGGGATCTGACATGGAAACGGTGGTTTCTGTCTTTATTTTAGTATGGTCGGGTACAGCGGGTTTGGGTTGGAATGGAAAAGCAGTTCATCATCCTGTTGATCAAGCTGGCGGCGGCGGCGTCGATCGCCAGCATTCTGGCGCGTTCGTCCAAGTTCCTGAACCTGCTTTTGCGGGAGCGGCGGACGATGCTGGAGCAGCTCCAACTGAGCCTGGGGATCTCGGGTTTCTGCGGCACCGGCTCCATTGTCAGGATCTATACGCAGAGCTACGCCGCGGCCGATATGTGCCTGGAGGGCAGTCTGTTAGCGGGTTTGATCGGCGGCTATATCTCGGGGCTGCTGACCGGGGTGATCTGCTCGATTCCGGCGCTGCTGCATGGCGAATACCTGGCGATGCCGCTGTATGCGGCGGTGGGCGTGATGGGCGGGTTGCTGCGGGACCTGGCGTACGACCAGGAGGAGGTGTGGCGGATCTCGCCGTTCTTCGACCTGAGCGTGTACCGGCTGATCCGCTATCCCGAGGCGCGGCGGCGGAGTCTATTCCAGATCGTGGGCCTGTTCACGATCGTGCTGGCGGAGCTGATGCGGTACACGGTGGTGCGGCTGTTTGGAGAGAGGATGATCTTCGCGTTCTACCTGCCGCAGGGCGGGTGGGCCAATACGCCGGTGTTCGTGTCGACGATCTTCACGGTGGCGCTGCCGCTGAAGATCTGGGTGAGCGCGCGCAATGAGCGGCTGCTGGAAAACAAGGAGCGGCTGCTGGTGGAGGCGCGGTTGAGCGCCTTGAGCGCGCAGATCAATCCACACTTTCTGTTCAACACGCTGAATACGGTGAGCTCGCTGATCCGGACGAATCCGGACAAGGCGCGGCAGGTGGTCTACAAGCTGTCGAACATCCTGCGGCGGCTGCTGCGGAAGACGGACAATTTCGCTCCGCTGCGGGAGGAGCTGGCATTCATCGACGACTACCTGTCCATCGAGATGACGCGATTTGGCGACAAGCTACGCTTCGTGAAGGATGTGGAGCCGGGCACGCTGGACTGCCAGATTCCGGCAATGCTGCTGCAGCCGCTGGTGGAGAACAGCATCAAGCACGGGCTGGCGCGCAAGGTGGACGGCGGGACGATCCGGCTGGAGAGCCGGTTTGAGCGGCGGCCGGAAGGGCTGCGGCTGCTGCTGACGGTGGCGGACGACGGGGTGGGGATCGAGGAAGAGCGGCTGGAGTCGATTCTGGAGCAGCCGGGCATCGGCGTGTCGAACGTGAACGAGCGGCTGCTGGTGCTGTTTGGGGCGAATTACCGGCTGAGCGTGACGTCGCAAAGCGGCGAGGGGACGAAGACGGTGATCGAGATTCCGGCCTGACGGGTGCAGCTTCGGCGCGGGCGAAAATCGGCGAAGATGCGGTGCAACCCGATCGGCAAAGATAGCGTCATTGGATCTGTAAAGAAGTTTAAGGAGGCAGTTGTGATCCGGCAATTCACGATTCTGGCGATAGCGGCCACGTTGGCCGCGCCGGCAAGTTGGGCGCAGCGCGGTGAGCGGAAGACGGTCGACTTGTCGCGGGTGGCGAGCAAGTTGAGTTCGGAAGGGACGGGCGGCACGGCGGGTGCGGCGCAGTTCCGGGCGGCGATGTCGCGCGGGCGGTCAGGCGGTGGTGCGACGGACGGGGTGGCGCTGGGTTCCTCGGGCCAGGCGAATGCGACGACGCTGGCGCAGGCTCCGGGCGTGCTGCAAATGAATCTGTTCGAGGGCTACAAGTCGGGCCGCGAGACGTATTTCGTGGCGACCCGGACGATTCCCAGCGGCAGCACGCTCCAGCAGTACATTTACTTGCCGGACAACCAGCAACTGGCGCTGAGTTCCGTGAAGTTCAGCTATGACATCGCCCCGGGTGAATCGCTGGCACTGACGAACGTCAAGGATTTCGGATTCTTCTGGGAATACGGCCTGACGGCTTATGCGGTGAAAATCACTTTGCCGGATGGTACCGAGACCTGGGCAGGTACTGATTTCGGGACGGCGGACTGGCAGGGGCTATATTACCGGAAATTTGCGGATCTGCCGTTTGTGATTCCCGGCCTGACCGGCGCGCGTGAGTATCTGGACAACGGCGCGACGATGGTCGAGATCAAGGGACGGTTCCGGACCGACCTGACAGCGCATGTGATTTTCGAGGACCTGGTGGTGCCCAGCAATGCGGTGCAGGTATTGGATGCGACCACGATTGTGGTGAACCTGAGCCAGGCGTATGGGTATTACTACGACAGCGGAGTGGGCGACCTGGTGCAGCAGACGTTTGATCCGACGCGGGTGAGAGGGTACCTGTTGACCGTGGGCCAGGGCGGTTTTACGGATACATTACCGTTCCGTCATACGCCGATGCAGTAATCGCGGAAAAACAAAAATTCATGAAGAGGCCCCAGGGTAGCCTGGGGCTTTTTCGTGTCTTACATGAATGGGAACGGGCCTCGTTGCCCCGGATTTCCGCTAGATTAGTAACCAGAGGACTCCGTCCCGGTGCGGTAGCGGCGGATCCCGCTTGGGTGGGCCATTTCGAATGCGATTTCTATTTGTACTATTATTTGCCGGTTCAGTTTTTGCCCAGGACGTTGTGCCGGGGCGGTTTCTGGTGGAGTTGACCGGGGCGCCGGCGATGAAGGCGCAGGACATGGGGTCGCGGCGCAGTGCGATCGAGACGGAGCAGGCCACGGTGGAAGGTGCGCTGCAGGCGCGCCGGGCGATGGTGGTGGCGCGTGTCACGACCGTGGCCAACGTGCTGGTGGTGCAGGCGGCGAGCGCCCAGCAACTGGCGGGGCTGCCGGGCGTGAAGCGCGTCGAGCCGGTTGAGCGGTTTGATCTGTTCCTGATGAACGCCCTGCCCATCCACCAGGTGCCGCAGGCCTGGGCCGCGACCGGCGGCATGGCGAACGCGGGCAAGGGCATCAAGATTGCGATTCTCGACACGGGCATCGACATGACGCATCCGGGCTTTGCCGCGGGCGACATGACGGCACCGGATGGATTTCCCCAGGCGAGCAGCAGCCAGAATTTGGCCCTGACCAATGGCAAGGTGATTGTGGCGCGCAGCTTCGACGGGGCACCGGTGACCGATTTCGAGGGGCACGGGACGGCCGTGGCCATGACCGCGGCGGGCGTGCAGCATGAGAGTCCGCGGGGCACGATTTCGGGGGTAGCGCCGGCGGCGTGGATCGGAGCTTACCGGGTGGCCGACATCGCGGACGGCGGCATTTACAGCGACACGGTGTTGCGGGCTTTGGATTGGGTGGTTCAGGACGGCATGGATGTCGTCAACATGAGCTTCGGTTCCCTGGGCCGGTTTGGAGCGTCCCACACGATTTACGGCGATGCGGTGCGCGGCCTGGCGGACCGTGGGATTATCGTGGTCCGCGCGGCGGGCAACACGTCTGGACCGATGACCGTGGACGACACGGCCGCGATCGACAGGGTAATTGCGGTGGGTGCGAATAGCGCGACGGCGTCGACCACGACGCAGGTTGTGCCGTCGGCGGGTCCGTCGATGGACGGCGTGGCGTCGACAAACGTGACGGAGCACGCTCCGGTGAGCGGGCCGCTGGTGGATATCGCGGTGTTCGATCCAACGGGTCTCGCCTGCGACGGGAGCCTGTTTCCGCTGGAGAGCCTGAAAGGCGCCATCGCGCTGATGGAACGCGGGGAGTGCGACTTCGAGACCAAACTGGCGAATGTTGCGGCGGCCGGGGCGGTGGGCGCGGTGGTGTTCAACACGGCGGACCCGTCCTATGACAAATCCGGCGAGGAGCTCGTGATCATGATTGTCGACAATCCTGATCAGATTCCCGGAATCTTCGTGCCTCGCAGCAAGGGGTTGCAGTTGAAGGACTTGGCGGCCACGGTGGAGGATCTGCAGGTGCAGTTGCGGTTCCCCTTCGGGAAGGGCGCACCTCGGTCGCTGGCGTCGTTCTCCAGCCGCGGGCCCAGTGTGGAACTGCTGATCAAGCCCGACCTGGTGGCGACGGGCGCGCCGGTGTACACGGCGGCGCTGAAGGAGCCCTACGATGCGGACTATTGCCCGGTGTGCGACCCCAGCGGCTACATTTCGACCCAGGGCACGAGTTTTTCCTCGCCGCTGGTGGCGGGGGCGGCGGCCGTGCTGAAGAGCGGGCGTCCGGGCTTGTCGATGGATGAGTACCGGTCGCTGCTGATCGATAGCGCGTCGCCGCTGGTGTTCCTGGACGGCACGACGGCCCCGGTGAACTCAGCGGGCGCCGGCTATTTGAATCTGAACAGCGCGGTGACCTCGACGATCGCGGCGGCGCCGGTATCGCTGTCCTTCGGGTCGGGCGGCGGAACCATCGACCTGACGAAAGACGTGACAGTGAAAAACGTGGGGGCAGCCACAGCCACGTTCGGGCTGAGCGTGGAGACCCGCGATACCGTGCAGCCGCTTCTATCGGCCAGCGAAGTGACGGTGGAGCCGGGTTCGACGGCCACGTTCCAGGTGAGCCTGGCGAGCGGCGGAGCGGATCCGGGTGCGTATCAGGGGTTCGTGAAGATCACCGACACGCAGTCTGGCGCCGTGGCGCGCGTGCCTTACTGGTATGCGGTGGAGGGCAGCGGGGCGGCCAGTATCACGATTCTGGACATCAGCTCGTCGGCCCCCAAGAAGAACAGCGTTGTCGGGATCTATGTCAGGGTGCACGACCAGGCTGGACTGGCGATGGGCAAGACCGAGCCCGTGGTGGTGCCGGTGTCGGGCGGAGTGACGGTGCTGAAGGTGGAATCGACGATGAGCCTGTTTCCGAATGGCTGGCTGGTGCAGTTGCGGATGGGACCGGAGGCGGGCGCGAACGTGTTCCGGATCGAGGTGGGTGATCTCAAGCGGACATACTCGATCACGACGCCGTAGTGACCGGCATCCTGTCATACAACTTACGGAATAAAGTTGACGGAATTGAAATCTGAGATAAACTATCAAGAGATAGCTATCTCGAGACGTACTGGCGGTCGCCCCTCCACCAGACTCGGGGGCGGCCGCATTTTTTTGGTTCGAGGCGGGCGAGTTTGGGGCTGGGCCGCGGAATGAGCACCCTGCCGGTGTGCGTGGTCTATAATCGGAATCTGGGAGCATGTTGCACACGCGATGGAGGAATTAATCAAGAAGTTGCAGGCGGAGATTACGACGCTCGAATACGAGCTTCGGAATGAGCTGCCCAAAGAGATTCTGAAGGCGCGTGCGCATGGCGATTTGAAAGAGAACGCAGAGTTCCATGCGGCGAAAGAGCGCCAGCGGTATGTCGATGCCCGTCTCGCCCAGCTGAAGAAGCGGCTGATGGACTTCTCCCTCATCGACATGACGAAGATTCCGCACGACCGGGTGGGCCTGGGGTCCACGGTGGTGGTGCTGGACCTGGACAAGGAAGAAGAGGTCACCTACAAGATTGTGGCCAGCGAGGAATCGGACGCGGCGAAGCGGATGATTTCGACGAGCTCTCCGATAGGGCGCGGGCTGCTGGGCAAGCAGGTGGGCGATGAAGTGGCGATTCCAAGCCCTGGCGGGGTGAGGAAGATGGAGATCCTTCAACTGACGACGATTCACGACGTAGTTGAATAGGATGGATTGAGAAGGCAAAGCTCATGACGTACACCCGCGCGATTGGCATAGGAGCGGGGAAAATTCTGTACTGGATTGTGCGCATGCTCGCGCTGTCGCGCATCCACCCGAATGTCCTGACGTTCATCGGGCTGCTGATCAATATCTACGCTGCAGTATTGCTGGCATCGGGCAAGTTCTTCTATGCCGGACTGGTGATCATCGGCGCGGGCCTGTTCGACATGGTGGACGGGCGGGTGGCGCGCGAGACGAAGCAGGTGACGCGGTTCGGGGCGTTCTTCGACTCGGTAATGGACCGATATTCCGACCTGGCGCTGCTGATGGGCCTGCTGGTGTACTACGCGAACATCAACCGCAATTTCTATGTTGTGTTGACGGCGGTGGTGATGACGGCCTCGGTGATGATCAGCTACACGCGGTCGCGGGCCGAGAACGTGATTCCTTCGTGCAAGGCGGGCTTCC
The DNA here is from genome assembly GCF_015277775.1 of Paludibaculum fermentans. NCBI lineage: Bacteria > Pseudomonadati > Acidobacteriota > Terriglobia > Bryobacterales > Bryobacteraceae > Paludibaculum > Paludibaculum fermentans. The sequence goes on along the minus strand of NZ_CP063849.1, from coordinate 5,986,418 downwards.
TGGAGCGGCCGGAGCGGATCGTCCTGCTGATTATCGGCGCGCTGTTCGACCGCATGGCTCCGGTGTTATGGGTGATCGCGGTGCTGGGCAACATCACGGTGATCCACCGCATGATGCACACCTGGGACGTGACGAAGGCGATGGACCTGGCTGGCGAACAGGCAGCCGGACAGCCCAAAGAGATGTCGGCCACCACGGCCGGACACTGAGCGCCCGCGCGCTTCAATCCTCCAGAATCAGAAACGCCTGACCATACTGCTTGGTATGGGTTAGGGACAGATGGGCGTGTTTGACGCCCATCCGCTCAGCAATCTGCTTCGCTACCCCGTGAAAAGTGATCGTGGGCCGGCCTGAAGGCAGGTTGGTGACCTCGAAGTCCTGCCAGGTGATGCCATGGCGCCAGCCGGTGCCGATGGCCTTCATGCCGGCCTCCTTGGCCGCAAAGCGGGCGGCATAGCGCTCGTACTTATTGGCCTTGCGGGCCACGTAGGCCCGCTCCTTTTCGGTATAGATCCGGTGGATGAAGCGATCGCCGTAGCGCTCGATGGAGGCCTGGATGCGGTCGACTTCCGCCAGGTCGATGCCGGTGCCCAGAATCATTACTGTTGCTCCTGCTGGGCTCCCCCTCGGCCGCCGCCGCCGGTGTAGCGGAAGACGGCGTTGAGGAAGGCCACGTTCAAGCCGTCCATATAAGCGCGGAAGTTGGGATCGGAGGTGAAGCCGACCACGACGCCGCGGCCTTCGTTCTGGGTGGTGAGGAAGGGCTTATAGGCGAGCTGCTTGCGGTTCTCCTCCCAGAGGTAGCCGGAGGCGACCAACTCGTTGGGCCCGGCGTAGAGGATGGGATTGGCTCCGTGGTCGATCTTGGCTGGGGAATAGATGGCGCGGCCATCGACCAGGACGTAGAGGGTTTCGGGCAGGCCGGCGGTGATCCAGGTTTCCGGATCGACCTTGGCGCGCACGAGGACGCCGGCGACGGAGTCGGGCAGTTCACGATCGGCGCGGATGGCTTTCTCGTAGTCCTGCATGCTGGTAAAGATCTTGCCGGGGGCGGGGCCGGCGGCGGGCGCACCGGGGGCAGGCGTAGAGGGCGCAGAGCCAGTTCCGCCCGTTGCGGGTTTAGCCGCGTCGGCCGGGCGGCCGCTGTCCTGGGCGAGACCTTCCTGGGCGACTCCGAGCAGGCCCACCTGCGGGCTGGAGAGATAGGAGACCGCGGCGCCGATGCCGACGAGCACGCCGCCCTCGCGGACCCAGTTCTTAATACGGTCCGTCACGACAGGCGAGAAGGCGCCCGCGTAACCGCCGCTGGGCAGGATGAGCACCTGGAACTTGTCGAGGTCGAGCGCACCAAAGCTCGACGTACGCACAACGGTCACGGGGTAGCCGTACTGGCGTTCCAGCACGAAGCGCGTCTGGCCGGCGGAGGCGGACGAAGTGGGTGCATCCCAGAGCATCGCAATGGCGGGCTTCTTCAAGGCTCCGACGTTGGCGCTGCCAAAGTTGACGCCGTCCTCGACCCAGCCGGTGTTGGTGGCGACGACCTCAGCTCCGCTGGCGGTAGCGATGGCGGCGACCTTGTCGTGGACGCCGGCGGGGTTCTGCTTGACCATGACGATCAGCGTGCCGGAGGGGAACTTGCGGCCCGATTGGGTGAACGGCTTGTTCGCGGAGAGCAGGCGGAGATCGGCGCGCAGCGCGGCGGTGAGGAAGCGGCCGGCGGCCTGCGTACCCCAGGGGACGAGATAGGCGACATCGGCACGGCCCGAGACTGCGCCGTGCGGCTGGTAGGCGCCGGTGACGGTTTCGAACGAACCCTGCGAGACCTCGGCCGCGCCGATGCAATCCACATTGAAGGACATGGGCAGGTTCCAGCCGGTGACGTCGTAGATCTGGTCGGCGAGCTTCTTCTTGCGGCGGCGCTCCTGCTCCTTGAGGAAGTCGGGTTCCATGGGTGTATTGGGGTCGAGCAGGGCGCGGATGAAGCGCTTGCGGGGCTGGGCGAGGACGATGGAGTAAGAGCCCACCGGATAGTCTTTGCCGCCGTTCCTGAACGCTGCCTTCGCCTGGCGGATTTCGATGCCGTGTTCGGCAAGGATGTGGGCGAGCTTGTCGACCGCGCCGACGTCGCCGTTGCGGGGCAGGATGTACTCCTTCACCGGCTCCTTCTGCCCCTCTTCGATGGCGGTGACCTGGTAGCGGTAGAAGCTGTCGAGCAGTTTTTCGCGGTAGTCGACGGCGGTTTCGCAGGTGGCGATGGAGCCGACGAAGTGCTTCTTCACGCTCTCCTCGAACGTGTAGAGCGTTTCGTCGGAGCGGCGCAGGACGAGGCCGCGCACCGAGGCGTTCTCATAGGTCATGCCCATGCCGCCGTAGAACCAGGGCCAGGAGGCTCCGTAGCCGGGGTAGAACTCGTCGTAGACTTCGCGGGTGAAATAGGACCAGCCGAACTTGTCGAACCACTTGGCGTCGTTCCGGCCGAACCAGTTCATCTGGTCCTTCTGGTCCTGGGTGAGGTTCGGATTGTAGGGCAGCGAGCCGGGGGTAAAGAAGTAGCTGGAGTTGCCGCCCATCTCGTGGAGGTCGACCTGGACCAGCGGCAGGAACTGGCGGAGGTACTGGATGCGGCCGCGGGTTTCGGGCTGCGTGATGGCGTGCCAGTCGCGGTTCATGTCGAAGAAGTAGTGGTTGGTGCGGCCGCCGGGCCAGGGCTCGGCGCGCTCGGCGGCGACGGGGCTCTCGTCGGGCAGCAGGCCTTCGTTGACGCGGAAGTTGTGGACAAAGCGCTCGCGGCCATCGGGGTTCTGGATGGGGTCGATCAGGACGACGACGTTCTTGCGGACGTTGTCGATCATCTGGTCGCCGCGCGCGGCCAGCAGGTGATAGGCGGTCATCATGGCGGCGTCGGGCGAGGAGATCTCGTTGCCGTGCACACCGTAGGAGAGGCTGAGGATGGAGGGCATGGTGGCCATCAGCTTCTTCGCCTCGGCGGCGGACGTTTTGCGCGGATCGGCCAGTTTGAGCTGGGCGGCCTTGATCTGTTCCAGGTTGCGGATGTTCTCCTCGCCGGAGATGACGGCATAGATGAGGCGGCGGCCTTCCCAGGACTTCGCGTAGTCGTGGAGCTGGATGCGCGACGGGGCGGCCGCGGCCAGGGCCTCGAAATAGCGGACGATGTCTCCGGGCGGCGTGATGCGCGTACCGGGCTCGTGGCCGAGCACCTGCTGGATGGTGGGGATGGCGGGATCGTATTGCGCACCTGGCCAGAACTCAGCCTTTTGTGCGTGGAGAGAGAGGACGAGGAGGGGGAGCGAGACCAATAGCTTCCGCATAACTGTTCTTCACAGGATAGCGTTCAGCGGGCGGTGCGGTCTCTGGCGGGTGGAAGGCCCTGCGATCCTCTCCCCTGCCTGAGGAGCATGAAAGGGGATCGCAGGGGTCTGGGACGACGAACTACTGCGGGAACATGCCGGACCAGTTCAGGACCGGAATGGTGGCGAACGCGTGCTGCGGGTTGAAGCGGAAGCCGAGTGCGGAGAGCCGCGTGGTGCTGCTCTCAAAGAGGATGGAGCCGACCTTGCCTTGCGTGTCGGGGAAGCGCTCCGGAATGGAGAAGGCCAACTGCTGCCCTTTGGCCAGGGGAATGGTGTCGGTGCTGACGGTGTTGCCCTCGGTGTCGAGCAGGGTGACGTAGACCTGGCTGTCCAGGTTGGCTCCGGGGTTCAAAAGCGCCATCGAAGTGACATACCCGTTGGTGTTGTCGTAGGGCATGATGAACACGTAGTCATCGTAGGCGCTGAGCGGAACCAGGGCCTCGAAATCGGGCGAACCGGCGATGCTCTGTTTGAAGATGGCGTAGCCGCCGAGTCGGGCGCCGGTGGCATCGTAGGAAATAACGGACCAACCAGTCTTTAATCCAGTCCCCTGGTCAACCAGCTTTATGTTGAAACTGGCGCCGGGATTCAGCGTGCCCTGGGCTGAACTGGTGGTCAATTGCTGTCCATCGGGAATCGACTGGAACGTCACGGTCAGGGGTTGGCCAGAGGTATCGAAAAAGGCCTGCCCGAACGTGACGGCCGTGTTGGTTAGGTTCACCAGGACAAGGGTGGTCTCCCAGCCGCCGCCGGTGGCGAGATGAGGGAAGACCATGTCGCTAGGGCCGACAAAGGTGAACTTGCCCGGATTCTGTGTTCCCGAGGCGGCACGAAGGCCGGTGGGTGTTCTGGGTGATGCGGTGATCGTGTTCTCCGTGGGAGGCAGAGCCTTCAAGTCCCGGGCCTGGCCAGCCGCGCCAAGAGGGGTGAGTACCGCAACAATAATGAGTGTAAAAACGTCATGCCGTTGCATGCGTTGACTATATACCAGGCTCGAGGCGACAAGGAGACGAAGGGATTTCGTGCCCTTCGCAGTGGAATAGATATCGAATTTCGGGTCTGTTTGATTTGGCTTGACAAGATCCCTCACTCGCCGTATAACTATTACGAAAGTTGTACTACTATGCCGAAGCCAAAACCAACTGATCCGTCGGAGTATCTGCCGCTGCCACCGCTGGCGTTCCACATCCTGCTGTGTCTGGGCGAGGGGGAGCGTCACGGGTATGCGTTGAAGCGGGAAATCGTGAAGCGGACGGAGGGGCGGCTGAACCCCGGCGCGGGGTCGCTGTACGGCACGATCCAGAAGCTGCTGGAGCAGGGGTTGATTGAAGAGTCGGGCGAACGGCCGGATCCGCATCTGGACGACGAGCGGCGGCGGTATTTCCGGATGTCGGAGCTGGGGTTGGAGGTGGCCCAGGCGGAGGCGGCGCGGATGCGGGCGCTGGTGGAGTTGTCGGAGACACGCTTTGGCCTGGGAGAGCCGGCATGAACAGCGAACGGCTGTACCGGGCGCTGCTGAAGCTGTATCCGGCGCGCTTTCGCGAGGAGTTTGAGCGGGAGTTGCTGCGGTCGTTCCGCGAAGAGCGGGCGGAAGGCGCTCCGGCGGCGCGGCTTTGGCTGAGGACGTTGTGGGATCTGGCGGCGACGGTGCCGGCGCGCCTGATGGAAGAGGCGGCGCAGGACCTGCGGCACAGCGCGCGGGTGCATGCGCGGCGTCCCTTTGTGGCGCTGTTTGCGATGGCGGCGCTGGCTTTGGGCATTGGCGTCGCGACGGGCCTGTTCGGCGTACTGGATGCAATGTTGTGGCGCAAGCTGCCTTACGCCGAGCCGGAGCGGCTGGTGTTTCTGCACATGCTGCCGGGCTCGATGCGGCTGACGGAGTCGCCGGCGGCGCTGCGCGGGTGGACGGGGCAGAATGCGTACCTGAAAGACGCGGCCGTCTTTGCGAGCGATGAGTTGAACGTGGCGGGCGGTCCGCGGACGGTGCGGGTGCGGGTGTGCGAGACCTCGGCGAATCTGTTCGCGCTGATGGGCACACCGATGGCGTGGGGCCGCGGGTTTCTGGCCGAGGAGGAGACACGCGGGCGGAACGACGCGGCGGTGATCAGCCACGCGATGTGGGATCAGGAGTTCGGCGGAGATCCCCGGGTTCTGGGGCGGACGATCCGGATCAGCGGGACTCCGTTCCGGGTGGTGGGTGTGGCTCCGGCGGGGTTCGACTACCCGATGGGCGCGCAGGTCTGGACACCGACGGTGTTTGAGTTCGAACGCATTCCGAAAGAGGGCGTGATCTTCTGGGAGGTGCTGGGGCGGCTGAAGGACGGCCTGCCGCTGGCGGAGGCGCAGGCGTTATATGTGGCCGAAGCGGGCCGACTTGCGCCCAAGCGCATGCTGGAGGATGAGGCGAACCGTCCAGCGCTGCGGACTCTGCAGGTGCAGTTGGCGGGTCCGGCCAGGAGGCCGTCGCTGGTGTTGTTTGGCGCGGTGCTGTGTGTGCTGCTGATCGCGTGCGGGAATGTCGCGAACCTGCTGTTGACGCGCGTGCTGGACCGGCGGCGGGAGCTGCAGATCCGGGCCGCGCTGGGGGCCTCGCGGGCGCGGCTGTTCCAGCAGTTGCTGTTTGAGAGCGTGGCGCTGGCGCTGGTGGCCGGAGCGGCGGGGATTCTGGTGGCGCGCGGCGTGGCGCGCATCGCGGCCTCGCTGCAGCCCGGTCAGGCCGAGGCGGGGATCGACTGGCGGATGCTGGCCTTCGCGGTGGGGTTGTCGCTACTGACCGGGCTGGTGTTCGGAGTCCTGCCGGCCTGGCATGTGAGCCGGCTGCAGACCTCGAACGAGGCGTTGCGGGCGGGCACGGCGCGGGTGCCGGCGGCGCGGATCCGCGTCGCGCTGACCGCGTTGCAGGTGACACTGACCATCGTGCTGCTGGCCGGCGGCGTGAGCCTGGGGCGGACGTTTCTGGCGATGATGCGCGTGGACGCGGGGTACCGGACAGCGGGCGTGGCCACGTTGCGGGTGTCGCTTGCGGGCACATCAAGGGAAGACGGGGCTCGTCGAACGGCTTACTACCGCGAGGCGCTGGAGCGGCTGCGGTCGCTGCCGGGCGTCGAAGCGGCCGGAGCCGTGAACCTGCTGCCGCTGTCGCTGCAGCCCATCGGATTGGGGCAGTGGTTCCTGGATGACGGGCGGAAGCTGGATGCCGCCATGGGCGTGGTGGCGACGGAGCATTATTTCGAGGCGCTGAGTACGCCGGTTGTGGCGGGCCGCGAGTTCCGCGAGACCGACACCGCGGCGGCGGAACTGGTGGCGGTGGTGAACGAGACGCTGGCGCGCAAGCTGCGCGGTCCGCAGGCTGCGTTGGGGCGATGGATCCACGCGTCCAGCAAGGGCAAGCCACGGCGGATCATTGGCGTCGTGAAGCCGGCGCTGCACTTCGGACCAGGCTCCGAGCCGCTGCCGCAGGTCTTCACGCCGCTGGGACAGGCCGATACCGCGAACCTCACCTTCGTGTTGAAGACGCGGGGCAAGCTGGAGCCGGTGATGGCCGCGGCGCGCGCGGCGCTGGCGAGCGTCGACCCGCAAGTGCCCGTGTTCGCGGTGCAGAGCATGGACTCGTACCTGGCGGAGCGGATGGCGAAGCCCAGGCTGTACACGGGCACGCTGGTGTTCTTCGGTTGTTTTGCAGGGTTCCTGGCGATTCTCGGCCTGTACGCCACAGTGTCGTACTCGGTGTCGCAGCGGACACAGGAGATGGGGGTGCGGCTGGCCCTGGGCGGAACGCCGGGGCGGCTGCGCGGGCTGATTCTGCGGCAGTCGATGCCGGTGGTGCTGGCGGCCTTGGTGGCCGGCACCGCGGCGGCACTGGCGCTGGGCCGGGTGCTGGCGGCGCTGGTGTACCAGGCGAAGGAAGTGACCTGGCAGGATTGCGCGGCGGCCGGGCTCGGGCTGGTGGTGATTGCCGGCCTGGCGATCCTGATGGCGGCGCGGCGGGTCTCGGGGCTGAATCCGGCACAGGTGTTGCGGCCGGAGTAGGTTTTCCGGTTACACTCATCTGACGTGACGCATCCGCTCATTTATACGGCTCCGCTGCGGCTGGGGCCGGCGGTGCACGATGAACTGTTCCGGCGGTTGGTGCGGTCGCGCGACTACCTGGCCGCGGGGTTCGGCGAGCCGCTGCGGTTGCACGATGCCGCGCGCGAGGCGTGTCTTTCCCCCTTTCACTACCAGCGGGTGTTCCGGCGGACCTTTGGCGAGTCGCCGCACGAGTTTTTGACCAAACTGCGGATGGACGAAGCGAAGCGCCTGCTGGCGCGGGATGAGCTGGCGGTGACCGAGGTCTGCATGGCCGTGGGGTACGAGAGCCTGGGGTCGTTCAGTACGCGATTCCGGAGCCTGGTGGGGCAGTCGCCCTCGGAGTACCAGCGGTCGCTGCGGCGCGTGTTTCCCGTGCCGGGTTTGGCCGTGCACCGGTTGGTGCCGGCCTGTTTCCTGCAGTTCTGGGGCGCCCGGGTATTCTAGCCGCTACTCGTTTCTGAGCGCGACCTGCGGATCGATGTGGGCGGCGCGGCGCGCGGGCAGGAAGCTGGCCGCGGCGCCGACCAGAATGAGCATAAACAGCGTGGCCGCCAGCGTGAGGGGATCGCCGGGTTTGACGCCGAAGATCTGGTTCTCGACCAGGCGGGCAGCGGCGAGGGCTGCGGGCAGGCCGATGAGGGCGCCGGCGCCGGTGAGAACCAGCGATTCCTTCAACACCATCCACAGGACGTGGGCACGCGGGGCGCCTAGGGCCATGCGGATGCCGATCTCGTTGGTGCGGCGGGTTACGGCGTAAGCGAGGGTCCCATACAGTCCGACGGCGACGAGAATCAGGGCCAGGCCGCTGAAGACGGTACAGAGGACGGCGAAGAGTCGCTCTTCACCCAGGCTGTCGCGGAGCAACTCGGTTTGGGTTTTGGGGTCGATCAGCGGCACGTCCGGGTCGATGCCCCGCATGGCGGTACGGATGGTGCTGAGAACAGCAGCCGGGTCGCCCGCCGTCCGCACTTCGTAGTGCATCTTGCTCACCGATTCCGGGATGGCTGGATAGCTGATGTACGCCGTCGGATCCACCTCGCCGCGCAGGGTACCGTACTTGGCATCCCCCACGACGCCGATGATTTCGATGGCCTCGGAGGGGTTGTACTCTTCGCTCATCGAGAAGCGGTGGCCCACCGGATTCTGGCTGGGAAAGAAGTGACGCGCCATGGCAGTATTGACCACCGCCACCTTGCGGGCGAGGCGGATGTCCGCCCAGTCGAGGTCGCGGCCCTGGATCAGGTTCATGCCCATGGTGTGGAAGTAGTTGGGGCCGACGGTGTTCCAGCTCAGCGAGTTGGAGGACTTGGCCCGATTGGCGGTGTCGGCGGACGCGTCCGAGTTGTTGATCCAGCCCGAGAGTAAGGCGAGGCCGGAGGAGGTGGCGGACTCCACGCCGGGCAGCGGTTGGATCGCCTCCAGCACGCGGTGGTAGAGCTCGACACGACGGTCGCCGGTGTAGGCGGTGCGGGGCGGATTCAGGGAGAAGACGACCAGGTTTTCGCTGCGGAACCCGAGGTCCTGCGATTCGAGGTTGCCCAGCGTCCGGAGGAACAGCCCTGCCCCGAACAGCAGCAGCACGGAAAGGGCGACCTGCCCGGCGACCAGCGCGGAGCCCAGGCTCAGGCGGCGGACATGCATCGTCACGCCCTCCTGGATGCGGGTGGAGACGTTCGTGCGTGTGGCCCGAAAGGCCGGGGCGAGCCCGAAAAGGATGCCGGTGAGAAGGGACAGGCCGAGGCAGAAACCGAGGACCGTGCCGTCCGGTTGCACGTCCAGCGAAAGCGCCCGCGTGTCCCGGTCGAGCAGGACAAGGCCGTGGCTGCCCCAGTAGGCGACGAGGACCCCCAGGCCGCCGCCGACCAGGGCGAGCATCACCGATTCCGTGAGGTACTGGCGGATGAGGCGGCCGCGCAGGGCGCCCAGGGCGAGCCGGACGCTGGTTTCCCTCTGCCGTGCCGAGGCGCGGGCCAGCAACAAAGTGGCGACATTGGCGCAGGCGATCAGCAGGACCAGTCCCGTGGCGGCGAGCAGAAGCTGGAGAGGCCGGGAGAGGCGGCTGCGCAGGTTGTCGAGGCCTTTGCCGGCGTCGGTGAGTTCCAGATGCGGCAGGATCTCCGGCTTGAGGTCTGCCGGGCCGGCGGCGGCGAGGCTCTGCCGGAAGCGGGCGTCCAGTTGAAGCTGAGCCTGCTGCGCCGTGACCCCGGGCTTGAGGCGGCCCATCAGCATGCACCACCACCAGGTGCGGTCGCTGAACATCTGGCTGGCTTTGGGGGAACTGTTGCCCCAGGGGGCGAGGCCGGGCAGGTCGCGGAGGGGAATCCAGAACTCGGGCGGCTGGGCCGCATTCACGCCAAAGAACTCCTGGGGCGCCACGCCGATGACGGTAAAGGGCTGGCCGTTCAATGAGATGCGATGGCCCACGACACCGCGGTCGCGGCCAAACTGACGGGTCCAGTAGCCGTGGCTGAGCACGGCCACGTTGGGCGCGCCGGGCTTGAGGTCCTCTTCCGAGATGGCGCGGCCGATGACGGGCGCAACGCCGAGTCCCCGAAAGTAGTTGGCCGAGACCATTTCGCCGCCCGCGGTGGACGGTACGCCGTCGATGTTGACTGTGACGCCGTGGCGGTCGAAGTTCATCGGGACAAAGGCAAAGAGTTCAGAGAGCCCGCTGCCGCTGTCCTGGAGGTCCTGCAGCATGTAGTGCGGGAAGGAGGCCCGGCTGAAACCCGAGTTGCTGTGGCGGATGGTGCGGGGCAATTTGGCGTCGCCCTGGAAGCGAAGCTGTACCAGTTGCTCCGGTTGGGCGACCGGCAGGTGGCGGATGAGGACAGCGTTGAGGACGCTGAAGAGCGCGGTGGTGGCTCCGATGCCCAGGGCGAGGCAGGCGACGGCGGTGAGGGTGAAGCCCGGACGGCGGCGCATGCCGCGGAAGGCGTAGCGCAGATCCTGGAAGAGCGCTTCGAGGGCGGGCAGGCCGCGCTGGTCGCGATAGGACTCTTTGACGGACTCGATGCCGCCCAGTTTCAGCATGGCCGCGCGGCGGGCATCGGCGGGGTTCATGCCGAGGCGGATGTTGTCCGCGGTGAGAAGTTCGATGTGGGTTTCGAGTTCGTCGGCCAGTTCCTGGTCGCGGCGGCGGCTGGGGAGCAGCCCTTTCAGACGGCTCCAGGAGCGGCGTAAGGTCTTTCGATTCATTGGTTTCCTCCTGGGGCGGAAAGGAAGCGGGCCATGATCGAAGTGGTGGTCTCCCAGTGGAGTTGTTCGGAGCGGAGTTCCCGGCGGCCGTCCTCGGTGAGGCGATAGAAGCGGGCCTTGCGGTTGTTCTCGGAGAGGCCCCAGTCGGAGGCGATGGAGCCTTCCTGTTCCAGCTTGAGGAGGACGGGGTAGAGGGTGCCGTGGTTGACCGAGAGGAGGTCTTCGCTGATCTGCTCGATGCGGCGGGCGATGCCATAGCCGTGCTGTGGCCCCATCATGTCCAGTGTTTTCATGACCATGAGGGCGAGGGTGCCCTGCCAGACGTCGTTCTTGTCTTTCATCTGTATCTCCGCTGGGAATCCCACAAGAAGGATACGCAGGTTCTTGTGGGAAAGCAATAGGAGAGGCTGGAGATAGAGGTTAATTTTAGGAGATACTCCCCGTGGGCGGTTCACTAGTTACACTAGGAAGCGCGCATCTTGACAAGCGCTGCTATACTGTAAGAGTTTTCACTAGTCACCAAAGGAGGCCCCCGGAAGGCCATGGCTCTCGAAGAGAAAGAAAAACAGCGGCTGCTGAGTGTCACGCTTGGCAATATTGAAAAGCAATTCGGCAAGGGCACCATCCAGCGGCTGGGCTCACACGATGCCATCGTTCCCGTCGGCGTCATCTCTTCCGGGTCGGTCTCCGTGGATTATGCGCTGGGCGTGGGTGGATTCCCGCGCGGGCGCATCATCGAGGTGTACGGGCCGGAATCCTCTGGTAAGACCACGCTCGCGCTGCAGGCGGTAGCCCAGGCGCAGAAGGTGGGCGGCATGGCGGCGTTCGTCGACGTGGAGCATGCGCTGGATCCTATCTATGCGCGCAAGCTCGGCGTGGACGTGGACAACCTGCTGGTGTCGCAGCCGGATTATGCGGAACAGGCGCTGGAGATCACGTCGGCGCTGATCAGCTCGAATGCGATCGACATCATCGTGGTGGACTCGGTGGCGGCGCTGGTGCCGAAGGCCGAACTCGACGGCGAGATGGGCGACTCGTTCATGGGCGTGCAGGCGCGGCTGATGTCGCAGGCCATGCGCAAGCTGACTGGTAATGTCTCGAAGTCGAACACCTGCCTGATCTTCATCAACCAGATCCGTGAAAAGATCGGCGTGATGTTCGGCAACCCGGAAACGACCACCGGCGGCCGCGCGTTGAAGTTTTACTCCAGCGTACGTATCGACATCCGGCGCATTGCCGCGATCAAGGATGGCGAGAACGTGGTGGGGAACCGGACCAAGGTGAAGGTGGTGAAGAACAAGCTGGCTCCGCCGTTCCGCGAAGCCGAGTTCGACATCATGTACGGTGAGGGCATCAGCCTGATGGGCGACCTGGTCGACATCGGCGTGGAGCACAACATCGTCGAGAAGAGCGGATCGTGGTACAGCTTCTCGGGCGAGCGCATCGGCCAGGGCCGCGAGAACGCCAAGCAGTTCCTGCGCGACCATCCCGAAACGCTGGTGAAGCTGGATCAGATGGTGCGCGAGGTGCTGGGGCTGGCGAAGCTGCCGGATGCCGTTGAGCCGACGGTGACGCCGGAGCCGGCGGCCGCGTCGGGCGGTAAGGCTACTCGGGGCTCCAAGAGCTAATTCAACAAGTTAGAACCAAAAAACAACAGCTGTCGTTTTAGGCCGCGAACGGAAAAGCGCCTAAACGACAGCTGTTGTTTTTGTGGTCGAAATGGGACCGGAGGCCGGACGGAAGCCTGTGGTCCGGTGGAACTTACGGGTTGGTGACGTCGGTTGTGATCGAACGTTCGCGCACGTTCGTGTAGACTTTCTCCCAGGCGCGGTGGGCAGGGTGGTCGGCGTACGTTTGAAAGGCAGTTTCGCTTTCGAATTCGATGACGAAGGCGTCGGTGACGGGCCGGAGCTTGATGCTGCCGTCGGCCTGCTTATAGGGGTAGTTGCCCTGGACGCTGGTGCCCTTCAGCCAGACATTGCGGATGCCGGGGATATCCGCGGCCATACGCTCGATGCCTTCGAGTACTTCCTTCTTCTGCTCATCCGTGGTGCCGTCCTTATAGAGCAGCGTGACGATGTGCAGCACCGATTTGGGTTTGTTGTACTTGTTGGCGGCCACTCCGATTGCGGCGCCGAGGAGCACCACGAAGAGCGTGGCGCCGATCATTTTTTTCCAGTCACTCGACAATTGCATCCTGGCTTTCCCTTTTGACAGTGAGTCCTGACCAATCTTCGCAGATAACTATCGAGTTGGCAGGGTTTCTCGGATCATACTTCACACTAACAGGACCAATCAACCGATCGGGAAAGAGAGGAAGCAGCGGGTGGATGGCGGAGACGTCCTGCGAGGCGGAGTACATCACGCCTCGCAGTTCATATTGATAGTAGATGAGATCCTCGCCAGCCTCGGTAATGACGCCCTCAATGGTGCGCCGGCTGCGGTTGACGAAGACGCGGCGACGGCGCTCCTTCTCCACCGGCGTGAGGCGCCGCTGGAAGATGACATAGACGGCCAGGGCAACCAGGACCGCCGTCGCAATGAGTCCGATCAAATAACGAGGATCTCGAATAAGCACTCTTTATCTTCCGGCCGGCGCCTCCTGGAACGCTTTGGCGTAGTCCTTGAGGAACTGATCCAGACCCTTGTCGGTGAGCGGGTGGTTGAACATCTGATCCAGTACCTTGAAGGGCATGGTTCCGATGTGCGAGCCGGCCTCGGCCGCCTGCACGACGTGCAGAGGCGAGCGAAGCGAAGCGGCGAGCACCTGCGTTTTGTAGCCGTAGTTGGCGTAGATCTTGCAGATGTCGCGGATGAGGGTCATGCCTTCGAGTCCGATGTCGTCAAGACGCCCGACGAAGGGGCTGACGCACCATGCTCCGGCTTTCGCGGCCAGAATCGCCTGGCTGGGCGAAAAACAGAGAGTGACATTGACGCGGATGCCTTCTTTCGAAAGAGTGGAGCAGGCTTGGATGCCGGCCCGGGTCAAAGGACACTTCACGACGATGTTCTGGTGCAGTTTGGCCACTTCGCGGCCTTCCCGCAACATGCCATCGACGTCGGTGGAGATGACCTCCGCGCTGATTGGACCATCGACAATTTCACAGATCTTGCGAATCTGTTCCTGTAAGGGAATGCCTTCTTTCGCGATGAGCGAGGGATTGGTGGTGACGCCGTCGACGACGCCCCAGGCCGCACCCTTTTTCAATTCATCGAGATTAGCGGTGTCCAGAAAAAACTTCATACCGGCCCCTCCTGTCTGAAGTCTTACTACTTACTCTGCCACGATGGAATTTTCGAGGATCCCAAGTCCGGGAACTTCCACTTGGATCACATCACCCGGTTGAACCGGGCCGACGCCGGGCGGGGTGCCAGTGGCGATGAGATCACCCGGCTCGAGCGTCATGAACTCCGTTACGAACTGTAGAATAGCACCCACGCTGAAGATCATATCCGTGACGGGAGCATCCTGTTTGACCTCTCCGTTCACCCGGGTGGTGACGCGAAGTGATTGAAAATCAATCTCTTCGCGAGGAACCCAGCACGGCCCGACGGGACAAAAGGTATCAAATCCTTTGCCGCGGGTCCACTGGCCATCCTTCTTCTGAAGATCACGCGCCGTCATGTCATTGACGATGGTATAGCCGGCGATATAGGCGTCGGCCTCCTCCTGTTTGATGCGGCGGGCGCGCCGTCCGATGATGATTCCGACTTCGCCCTCGAACGACACCAGTTGGGAGATTTTGGGGTAGACGACCGCGCCGAGGTGGCCATTCAGCGAAGACGGAGGCTTCATGAAGATGAGCGGCTCCGTTGGCACGGCGTTGCCGAGCTCCTTGGCATGTTCCGCATAGTTCCGCCCGACGCAAACGATTTTGGTGGGCGAGACCGCGGGCAGCAGGCGGGCCTGGGCGAGAGGGAGGGTGCGGCCTTCGGCGAGGAGGATCTGATCGTCCTGAAGGATTCCGCGGAGGACGCCGGGATGCGAGTCCGGTGCGCTCATGGGCACGGCGGGCTCGCGGGCAATACGAACGTAGCGCGTCATTAAAGACTATGTTGCGACATCCGGGGCAGGTTCGTCACCCCAGTTCGGGTTAGGGTACGGTGATTTCGACGGCGGCGCTGGGATCGCTGGTGTTGCCAAGCTCGTCGATGGCGGCGACAGCGTAGCGGTACTTCCTGCCGCTCTCGACCTTGCTGTCGTTGAAATTGGGGCTGGTGCCGAGGTCGGCGATTTTGGTGAGAGCGCCGGCGCCTTCGGCGCGGAAGACGATGTAGGATTTGAGGTCGGTTTCCTGGTTGCGGTCCCAGTTGAGGTCGACCGATTTGATGCCGGCGATGGCGGTGAGGCCGGTGGGTACGCTGGGCGGGAACTTGTCCTCAAACTTCAGGGAGAGGGTGGGCGTGACTTCACTTTCGGCCTCTTCCTTCTCGTTGATCTTCAGGACCTGCTGCAGGGTATAGCCGTAAGTCTTGCCGTATTCGGTATTCGAGTCGAGCCAGGAAGGGCCGCCGGCATTGCCGAGGACGGTGGGTTCCTTTTCGCCTTCCACCATCCGCCAGACCCGCCATTCGGTGCCGGGGGCGGAATGCTCCTCTTTCCATTCGAGGTAGACGCCTTTGGCCGTGGGGACAATGGAGAGTCCGGTGGGCACTGCGAGGGTAGGCACGATGCGCAGGGTGACGAGGTTCGACCAACCGGACGAGCGGCCCTTGGGGCCGGTGGTGCGGACGGCAAAGATGATCTCCTTGCCGGCGAACCCGTCGACGGGGATGGTGAGTTCGTGGGGCGTGATGGAGGCGTCAGCCACGGGGATTTTGCGAGCCGAATCCGCCCAGCGGTTCACTTCGAAGCCGCCCTGAATGTTCTCGCCGGCGCGCAGGTCGATGGCGGCAAAGGACTTGAGCAGGATGTCCTCGGTCGTCCTGGGATTCGGCGTGAAGGCGAGGACGATATTCGCCCCGCGCTGGACGCCGCGCAAGTCCTGCACAGGCAGGGGGATATTGAGGGCAGGCGGCTTCGGGTCGCCGACATAGCCACATCCGGCGAGGGCAAGGGTCAGGACTGCAAGGGCGGCGAACGGTCGCATTACAGGATATACCGGCTGAGGTCCTGGTCGGCGACGATGTCGGCCAGTTGGCGGCGTACGAACGCCGCGTCCACCTTGACCTTCTTCTTCTTCAAATCGGGGCCTTCAAAGCTGATCTCTTCGAGCAGTTTCTCGAGGATGGTGTGAAGGCGGCGCGCGCCGATGTTCTCGCTGGACTCGTTCACCTGGGTGGCAAAGCCGGCGATGGCGCGGATGGCATCCTCACCGAATTCGAGCTGGATGCCTTCGGTTTCGAGCAGGGCGGTGTACTGCTTGATGAGGGCGTTCTTGGGCTCCGTGAGGATGCGCACGAAGTCGTCCTCGTTCAGGGACTTGAGCTCGACGCGAATGGGGAAGCGGCCCTGAAGCTCCGGGATCATGTCCGACGGTTTGGAGACATGGAACGCGCCGGCGGCGATGAAAAGGATGTGATCGGTGCGGACGAAGCCGTAGCGGGTGTTGACCGTGGTGCCTTCGACGATGGGGAGGATGTCGCGCTGAACGCCCTCGCGGGAGACGTCGGGGCCGTGACCGCCTTCGCGGCCGGCGATCTTGTCAATTTCGTCGAGGAACAGGATGCCGTTGCGTTCCACTCGCTCGATGGCGAGGCGGGTGACCTGGTCCATGTCCACCAGGCGGCCTTCCTCTTCCTGGGTGAGGTATTCAAAAGCCTCGGCGACACGCAGTTTGCGCTTGGTGGTACGGCCTCCGAACAACTGGGGCAGGAACTCGCGGAGGTTCATGTCCATGTCTTCGTTGCCGGTATTGGAGAAGACTTCAAAGGACGGGCCGCGGTCCTTGACGTCGATCTCAACGATCTTCTCGTCGAGGCGGCCGGCGCGGAGCTTCTCGCGCATTTTGTCGCGGGTCTTGTCCGCGGTGTCGCTGGGCTCGGGCGTAGGCGGCAGCAGGATGTCGAGGAGGCGTTCTTCGGCGGCCTCTTCGGCGCGGTCGGCCACTTCCTCGAGTTTCTCTTCGCGGACCATGTCGATGGCGACCTCGACGAGGTCGCGGATCATGGATTCGACGTCGCGGCCGACATAGCCGACTTCCGTGAACTTGCTGGCTTCCACTTTGAGGAAGGGCGAGTTGGAGAGTTTGGCCAGGCGGCGGGCGAGTTCGGTTTTGCCGACGCCGGTAGTGCCGATCATGAGGATGTTCTTCGGCATCACCTCCTCGGCCATTTCGGGATCGAGTTTCTGGCGGCGGATGCGATTGCGGAGGGCGACGGCGATGGCGCGTTTGGCGTCGGCCTGGCCGATGACGTACTTATCGAGGGCGGCGACGATCTGGCGCGGCGTGAGTTCGTCAAGCAGGGGCTCGTCGCGATTGGCGTCGCCGGGGAGGTAGATGACCATGCTTAGCCGAGCTCCTGATAGCTGATGTTGCCGTTGGTATAGATACAGGTGTCGGCGGCGATGATCATGGCTTTCTCGACGATCTCGCGCGCGGTGAGTTTCGTATTCTCGAGCAGGGCGCGGGCGGCAGCCTGGGCGAAGGGTCCGCCGCTGCCGATGGCCATGCAGTCGCTATCGGGTTCGATGACGTCGCCGTTGCCGCTGAGGATATAGATGTTGGTGGCGTCGGCTACCAGAAGAAGAGCTTCCAGGTGCCGCAGCGCTTTGTCGGTTCGCCAGTCCTTGGCAAGTTCGACGGCGCTGCGCGGCAGATTGCCGTTGTGTTGTTCGAGTTTGGCTTCGAAGCGGGCGAAGAGAGAGAAGGCGTCGGCCGTGGAGCCGGCGAATCCAGCCACGATCTTATCCTTGTGCAGACGGCGGAGTTTATTGGCTTTCGCCTTCAACACCTCGCTGCCCAGGGTCACCTGTCCGTCTCCGGCCATCACGACTTTGCCGTTGCGGCGGACCACCAAAATAGTGGTCCCGTGGATGCTATTCGTCATCAGGTCTCAACCATCTCCAGTGTAGCGCGGAGGGTTGTATACTTCTGTTCGCATGGCAATCGGGTTCATTGGCACAGGCAAGATGGGCGCAATGCTGGTTCGCGCGCTGTTGCGCGCCGAGCGTCCGGTGGAAGAAGAGATCTGGGCGAGCAACCGGTCTCAAGAGAAGTTGGAGGATCTGCAGCTGCACTATCCGCGTCTGCGGACGGGCACCAACGCGGAGTTGGGGCAGGAGTGCGAGACGCTGTTCCTGTGCGTGCGGCCGGGCGATACGGCGCACGTGCTGGAAGAGGTGAAGCCGGTCCTGACAGGGCGGCATTTGCTGGTGAGCATCTCGAACATCGTGGAGCTGGAAAGGCTGGCGGCGACGACGCCCTGCCGTACGGCAAAGGTGATTCCCTCGTTCACGCAGTTTGTGCACGGCGGGGTGAGCCTGCTGATTCCGGGTCCGCGGAGCACGGAGAAGGATCTGGCGTATCTGCGGGATCTACTGGAGCGGTTGAGCCGCACGGAGCAGATTGAGGAGACGCAAAGCCGGGCAGCGACGAATGTGGTGAGCTGCGGACCTGCGTTTCTGGCGCGATTTTGCACGGAGTGGGCGGCGGCGGCGCACGAGATGCAGCCGGACATCTCGCTGGTGGAATGGGAGTCGCTGGTGTGGGACACGGTCCGGGCGGCGGCGGATCTGCCAAAGGCGGGCATCGACGGCCGGGAGATGCTGGAAGAGGTCAGCACGCCGGGCGGGATGACCTATGAAGGGCTGCTGGCAATGGATGCGGTGCTGCCGGAGATGTGGCGCGAGGTGATGCGGCGGACGATGGAGCGGGAGAAGGTGTTGAAGGCGGCGTTCACGCTGTAGGGAGAGGATAGCGCCGACTGGCTCGTTCGCTATTCTATGATTAGAACGCCATAGACTTGGTGTTCGAATGGGATCCGCGCAAAGCTCGAGCGAATCTGGTGAAGCACGGGGTGAGTTTTTCCGAGGCGGCTTCCGTATTCGGTGATGCTCTGGCCAGGATCTTTTCGGATGATGACCACTCCACGAACGAGCGGCGGGAGATTATCATCGGCCGATCCCAGTTGCAGCGGCTGGTGGTAGTTTGTTTCACGGAGTTGCGGGAGGGGCGCGTCCGCGTCATAAGCGCCCGGCGGCAAGTACGGCAGTCACGCGATCACCGGAAACTTCTCGAGGAAACTTCATGCCGCAACGACGGGAATAAGCTCGTCCTTCACGTAATGGAGTTGCACTAACCGGGGCTGCTCGTCACGGTCTTCAAAGTGCAGAGTCGTGGCTTCCAGAACGTTGACTCGCAGTTCGTCCCACGACTCGGCTTGAGTGAAGATCGAATGCCCAAGCGCCCAAGCGCGCGTGCACAATATCCGCCCTCTTCTGCGTCGCGAACCTCGAAGATGAGCTCCATGTGGACTAGAATGCCCCGTCCACCCACCGCGCGCCCCCCCCCTCACTCAAACACAACCGTCTTCCGCCCGCACAACAAAACCCGGTGCTCCAGGTGCCACCTCACCGCCCTCGACAGCACCATCCGCTCCGCATCCCGGCCCTTCTGGATCAACTCCTCCAACTGGTCGCGATGCGACACCCGGATCACCTCCTGGTCGATAATTGGCCCGTCGTCCAGGATCTCCGTCACATAGTGCGCGGTCGCCCCAATCAGCTTCACGCCGCGCGCGAACGCCGCATGATACGGCTTCGCCCCGCTGAACGCCGGCAGGAACGAATGATGCACATTGATCACCCGGCCCTCATACCGCTCCACAAACTCCGGCGACAACACCTGCATATACCGCGCCAGCACCACCAGGTCGATCTCCTGCTCATCCAATAGCTTCAGCGCCCGCGCCTCGGCCTCCGCCTTGCCGCCCGGACCCACCGGCACATACTCGAACGGAATCCCGTGAAACTCGGCATGCCGCCGCGCGTCCTCGTGATTGCTGACAATCAGCCGGATGTCCGCGGCCAGCTCGCCCGTCTGGTGCCGGTACAGCAGATCCGCCAGGCAGTGCAGATACTTCGAAACAAACACCGCCACCCTCATCGGCCGCTGCGAGTACTCCACCCGCCAGTCCATCCCGAAACGCCGCGCCACCTGGCTCTCGAACGCCGCGGGAAACGCCGCCGGGTCCAGCCGGAAATCCGCCACATCCCACTCGATGCGCATGAAAAACCGCTCGGAGGCGTCGTCCCGGTGTTCATCGGCCGACAGGATGTTCGCTCCATGCTCATACAGAAACCCCGACACCGAAGCCACCAGCCCCTTCGCATCCGGACAGTTGATCAGGAGAATTGCACTTTGACGCACACTCCATTATCGGACGCCCTGCCCGATTCCCCCTATCCGTAGCAACTCTAGGCCGTTTTTGCTACTGTGAAATCGATCATGCATATCCCGGATGGCTTCCTGTCCACACCCGTGTGGGCCGGACTCGCGACTGTCAGCGTGCCCTCCATCGGCATGCTGGCCCGTCGTGCCCAGGCCGGATTGCAGGACGCCCGCCTGCCCCTCATGGGCGTCATGGGCGCCTTTGTCTTCGCCGCCCAGATGATAAACTTCCCCGTCGGCATCGGCACCAGCGGCCACCTCGTCGGCGGAGCCCTGCTCGCCGCCACCCTCGGACCCGCGCCCGCCGCCATCGTCATGACGGCCATCCTCATCATCCAGGCGCTCGTCTTCCAGGACGGCGGCCTGCTCGCCCTCGGCGCCAACGTCTTCAACATGGCCATCGCCGGGGTCCTCGCCGGCTACTGGCCTTACCGCCTGCTGGCCCGCACCCGCGCCCGCAACTTCGGCATCGCCCTCGGGGGCTTCCTCAGCGTCTTCGTCTCGGCCATCCTCTGCCTCGGAGAACTCTTCCTCTCCGGAGTCCGCATCCCAAATCACGCCCTCGGCATCGGTCTCATCGTCTTCTGCATCACCGGACTCCTTGAAGGCGCCATCACGCTCGCCGTCCTCGGCTCGCTCGAGAAGATGAACCCGCGCTGGCTGCGCGCCCCCGAAACGGAAGGCCGCCCCGCCCTCATCCTCCTCGGCCTCTTCGCCCTCGTCCTGGTCTCCGCCGGCTTCCTCGCCGCCTCCGCCCTGCCCGACGGTCTCGAACGCGTCGCCGGCCTCGCCGGACTGGCCGGCAAGGAATCGGCCGCCGCGGCGGAACCCTGGCTCCATCAGGCCGCCCTCGGACTCGGCGGTCTCACGGCCACCTTCCTGGCCTGCTATCTTCTCGGTCGGTGGATCGTCCGGTGGCGCAACGCATAGCACCCGACATCTTTGCTTTCGATGAGTGGAGCCGCCGGAAAAGCCCTCTCCACGCGCTCGACCCGCGCGCCAAGATCCTCGCCTGCCTCGCGCTCCTCATCGCCACCGGCACCTGGCCGCTGGCGTGGAGCCTCGCCGCCCTTGCGCTGATCCTGCTCCTCGCCGCCCGTCTGCCGATACTCTCCATCACGGCCCGCGCCGCCGTCGTTCTCCCCTTTACCCTCGTCTTTGCGGCCTTCACCGCCTGGATGGGCGACACCCCGCGCGCCGTGGCCCTCCTCTGGAAGAGCTACCTCTCCGCCCTCTGGGTCTGCCTGCTCATGGCCTCCACCCCGCTGGAACGCCTGCTCGAAGCCGCCGCCCGCCTCGGAGTGCCGCGCCTGCTGGTGGACGTGATGCACTTCACCTGGCGCTACATCGCGGTCATCTCCGCCCAGGCCTGGCGCATGCGCACCGCGGCCCTGGCGCGCGGCGGTGAGAAATCGTTCCAGGTCTCCGCCGCCAGCCTGGCCGTCCTCTTCGCCAGCTCTTACGCCCGCGCCGAACGCATCCACCGCGCCATGCTCGCCCGCGGAGCCGCCGGAGTCACCCGATGAACCCCGTCATCGAAGCGCGCGGCCTCCGCTTTCACTACGACAGCGGCTTCGAAGCCCTGCGTGGCGTGGACTTCCGCCTAGAGGCCGGCCAGAACGTGGCCCTCCTCGGTCCCAACGGCTCCGGCAAAACGACCTTCCTGCTGCACCTCAACGGAGTCCTGCAGGGCGAGGGCGAACTGCACGTCTGCGGACTCCCGGTCGAACCCCGCCACTACGTCGCCATCCGCCGCAAAGTCGGCTTCCTCTTTCAGGACCCCGAGGACCAGCTCTTCCTGCCCAGCATTCTGGAAGACGTCTGCTTCGGACCCCTGCAATCCGGCCTCACCCAGGCCGAAGCGGAAGCCCGCGCCAAACAGGTGCTGGAACAGGTAGGCATCCGCGCCGGCTGGGAGCGTCCGCCCTACCACCTCAGCGGTGGCGAAAAACAGCGCGTCGCGCTGGCCGGTATCCTGGCCGTCGAACCCGAGATCCTCATCCTCGACGAACCCACGACGCACCTCGATCCGCCCGCCCGCCGCCATCTGCTGGAACTGCTGCAATCCCTGCCGCAAGCCAAGCTGGTAGTCACCCACGACACGGCGTTCGCGAAGGCGCTCTGCCCGCAAGCGGCTTTCTTCGAAGGCGGCCGCGTCCAGGCGCAGGGCAGTACGGCCGAGATCGCCGCCCGTTTTCACTGGGATCTCTGAGCGCCGCCGCGCGCCCGCCCGTACCAGCGCAGTAGAACTCGCTCTCTTTTGGATGAGTTCGCTCTGGCTTCAGCCAGGGCCGCGCCTTACTTGGAATCGAGCACAAATGTGACGGGCCCGTCATTCACCAGGGACACCTCCATGTGCGCCTGGAACTCGCCAGTCTCCGTGGGGATTCCGCCGGCCCGGGCCTGTTCCACAAAGTATTCATACAGCCGCCGGGCCTGCTCCGCCGGAGCCGCCAGGTCGAAGCTGGGCCGCCGGCCCTTCCGTGTATCTCCATACAAAGTAAACTGCGAAACCACCAGCAGGCTGCCGCCCACGTCGCGCAGGCTCAGGTTCATCTTGCCTGCCGCGTCATTGAACATCCGCAGCCCGGTAACGCGGTCCAGCAGGTAATCGGCCTCGGCCTCTCCATCGGCGTGGGAGACGCCCAACAGCACGAGAATGCCCTGCCCAATGGCGCCGGTAATCCGCCCGTCCACTTCGACACTCGCTTTGCTCACTCGCTGCACTATGACCCGCATCAGGTATTCATCCTATAGACTCTGTTCTCAGGAACGCCGATTCTATGCCAGATACTATGATTTACCGCAGAAGACGGAGTAAGACGACCGTGCCCGGCGGATTCTACCGCTTCACGGACTCCCTGAACCGCACCATCACCGGACCCGGCGATGGCGAGTTCATCCATCTTCGCGACGAATTCGGCCAGTCCTGGCGGGGCATGGCCGAGCGCATGGCCGACGACACCATCCGCTACCGCTTCCGTGATGATAACGGCAACTTCATCTCCGGAGTCTCCGACGGCTACGGCGTGATCCTCCGGGACCAGAAGGGCAAAACCTGGCGCGGCGTCGTAGACTAATCCGCGAACCCGTGGCCCGGTAGTAATTCACCCGCGGCTCGATCGTAGTTCTCCCATGGCCCGCTCGTAATTCTTCTGGCAGAAGCTCCCAACGCTGCAGTCAGCCCCCCCCAGCCTTACCCCCGGCGCAAGCCGGGGGCCCGCCGCAACCCCAACGCCAGCCCCACCACCCCAACGGCGGCCGATCTCCAGCATCTCCAACATCCGAACCACCTCCCCCAGCCTTACCCTCGGCGCAAGCCGGGGGCCCGCCGCAACTCCAACGCCAGCCCCACCAACCCAACGACGGCCGATCTGCGACATCTCCAACATCCGAACCACCTCCCCCCAGCCTTACCCCCGGCGCAAGCCGGGGGCCCGCCGCAACTCCAACGCCGACCCCACCGTCCCAACGACGGCCGATCTGCATCCTCCCGCCGAACGAAACCACCTCCCCCCAGCCCCATCGAGGGCATACCCGCTGCCCAGCCGCACATCCACCGCACGAATATCGCTCAGCCCAGCCACCCGCACCGGCTCGGTCACCATCTTCCGGGCGTCGGCGCCGGCCAGCCCGCTCAATTCGACCCGAACACCCAAACCGTTCCATCCGCCTTCAGCGCCACGCTGAACAGCGCGCCCGCCGCGATCATCGAAACATCGTTCAGGCCCGGCACGACCTCCGCGCGCGCCCGGTTCACCAGCGTCCCATCCCCAACTGGCCAACGAATTGGACCGGCGACATCGGTAACACAGATCAGCGGCGCAAGAGATCTGATCCGCCTTATCGGTACGGCACGATGAGTGTCGATGCCGTGGAAGGAGACCAGAGCAATGGACCAACGGGTTCAACTATTGCAGGAGTACGACGAAGGCGAGACCGTGACCGCACTGGCGGAAGCCTATGGCGTATCGAGAAAGACGGTCCACAAGTGGATCAAGCGTCGAGAGGAGGAAGGCGTGGCCGGTTTGCAGGACCGCAGCCGGGCGCCTCATACCAGCCCGCAGGAAGTCAGTCAGGAAGTCATAGAGCGCATCCTGGCTGAGCGGCGGAAGTGGAACTGGGGCCCGCGCAAGCTATTGAGGAAGTTGGCCGAGGCGGAGCCGGAGAGGAAGCACTGGCCGGCGCCCAGCACCATCGCCATGATCCTGAAAAGAGCGGGTCTGAGTGTCACACGAAAGCGACGCTTGCGGACGCCGCCCTTCGGGCAGCCCTTTGCGTCCGTGGATGGACCCAATCGGACGTGGTGCGCGGACTTCAAGGGTTGGTTCCGTACAGGTGATGGCGTGCGTTGCGATCCATTGACCATCACGGACGCCCACAGCAGGTACTTGCTGCGCTGCCAAATTACGCCGAAGACGGATGGAAAGCATGCGGCTGCGATCTTCGAGGCGGCGTTTCGAGAGTACGGTCTGCCGGAGGTGATTCGTACGGACAATGGCACGCCGTTTTCGACGCGGGCGCCTGGCGGACTCAGTCGGTTGTCGATGCGCTGGGTTCGGCTGGGCATTCTGCCGGAGCGCACAGCACCGGCCTCACCGCAGGAAAACGGCCGCCACGAGCGCATGCATCGGACGTTGAAACAGGACACGCTGAATCCGCCGGCGGCCAACCCGCGCCAGCAGCAGAAGCGATTTCACGACTTTCAAAGGATCTACAACGAGCAGCGGCCCCATGAAGCCCTGGACTACGATACGCCGGCAAAACACTATCAGCCGTCGTTGCGCCCGATGCCACGTCGGATCCCGGAGGTGGAGTACCCGGCAGGGCTCGTGCTACGACGGATCCAGAATCACGGAGATCTCTACTACAAGGATCAGAGGATTTTCATCAGCGAGATCTTTGCGCGTCAGTTGCTTGGACTGCGGCAGGTTGACGATCGCTATTTCGAAGTGTTCTACGGCATGCTGTTGCTCGGCTGGCTGGACATAGAGCGTAATCGGTTTATGAGGAAGAAGCCGAAGGCGCTGGAGCAACAGGACGACGAATCCGCGGCGGTGCCGGCCGCTGAGTAAGGCCCATGGAAATGACGCACCGTGGAAAGCGAGGAAATCCAAAAACAGGATTCCCTCGCTTCCCACCGCGCTTGGAAATCGCTACGCGATTCCCACATTTCCACAGGCGTACGAATCCGGCTAGAATCGCGAAAGGCGATCAGACAAGCCCCCGCGACGACTGTTACCCATGTCGGTAGACCAGATTGTCACCCATGTCCGCGGCCGTACACCAACCCCAATGCCAGCCCCACCCTCCAAACGACGGCCCATCTCCAACATCCGAACCACCACCCTCCAACAAAAAAGGAGGCCAGCCCGAAAGCCAGCCCCCCCTGTACCACCAGCCCGTCCCCGACTACGGCCGAGCCAGATACTTCTTGTACAGCTTCGTGTGCTTCGACTCGAGATCCACCGGAGCCCCCTTGATGAACATCATCTTGACGTTCGTCTTGACCTCCAGCAGATCCCCATCCGTCACCACCAGGTCCGCCCACTTGCCCGGCTCAATCGACCCGTACTGATCGGCGACCCCCCAGATCTCGGCCGCATTCAAAGTCACGGACTTCAGCGCCTCATCATAGGGCAGCCCGAACGCCACCGACTGGCCCGCCTCATACGGCAGGTTCCGCGCAAACTGCGTCCCGAAGCTCGCGAACGCAATCTTCACGCCGGCCTTGTTCAACTCGGCCGCCAGCGTGAACGGCTCATCATACGCGGCGTCATCATCGATAGGCGTCGTGAACGGCGAACCCAGGATCACCGGGATCTTCTTCTTCGCCAGCTCCTCGGTCATCTTGCCCGGCTCGCGAACATTGGCCAGCACGATCTTCAGCCGCTCGCGCTCGGCCCACTCCACTGCCTCCCGAATCTCCCGTTCGCGCGAAGCCAACACCATGATCGGCCGCTTGCCTTCCAGCACCGGCAGCATCGCCTCGTACTTCAGGTCCGGCTTCAGCCCGGTCTCCTTACCAGCCTTGGCCTTCTGATACCGCCGCGCCTCTTCCACGAACTCCTTCAGCTTGCGGACATCCTCTTCCTGGTTCCGCTTGGCCTGCGCGAACGTGACGCGCCGGGCCGCCAGGGCCGGAGGCAGATCGTCATCGCTCGCGCCGCGCCCGCGCGAGGCAATCGCCGGCCATACCAACTGCAGCGCCGCATCCCGCCGGATCTCCATCTCTTCCCAGGTCCAGCCATCCAGGTGAATCATCGAAACCTGGCCGCTGATGATGCTGCCGCCGCCGGCGCCGCGGCCGCCCATCGAACCCGGCAGCACCATCACCGACGTAATGCCGTTGGCCCTTACCACCGGAATATGCTCGCTCTCCGGATTCACGGCAATCAGCGCGCGCAGCTGAGGATTGAAGTCGCCCAGCTCGCCCGTATCGGTCGTCTCCCGCACGGAACTGATCTCCGACATGCCCACCGGCGAACCCGAATCGATCATGCCCGGATACACGTGCAGGCCCTTGCCATCCACCACCTTGATCTTGCCCTTGGCCGCGACCTTCGCGCCCACTTCGGCAATCTTGCCGTCCACCACCAGCACGGACACGTTCTCCTGCTTCGGTCCTGAAACCGGATGCACGGTGGCATTCCGGATCAGCATCGAATCGTTCGCGCCCGCATAAACACTGGCGGCCAGAATGATGCCCAACAGTCCGCGGCTTCTCACGAAGGCCTCCTCGTCTGCGGCGCGTTGCGCCGGTCGGTCTCTTTTTCCTTCTCCAGCAGGCCCTTCTTCTCGGCCTCTTTGCGCGGACGCGCGCTCATGTCGCCGTCGCGGTCGAAGTACTGTTGCCCGTCGATGAACACCTTCTCCACCTTCGAAAAGATCGACAGCGGATCCTTGTCGTAGATCACGAGATCGGCCTGCTTGCCGGCTTCAATCGAGCCCACCAGTTGGTCGATGCCCAACTGCTTCGCCGGGTTGATCGTGATCATCGCCAGCGCTTCGTCTTCCGTCATGCCGCCATACTTCATGATCTTGCCGGCCTCGGTGTTCAGCCGCCGCATCAGCTCGGCGCCGCCCGCGTCGTCGGAGTTCAGGCTCACCAGCACGCCCTTCTTCTGCAGCACCGCCGCGTTGTAAGGGATGGCGTCATAGGCTTCCACCTTGTACGACCACCAGTCAGAGAACGTCGACGCGCCCACGCCCGCCGCCGCAATCTCCTTCGCCACCTTGTAGCCTTCCAGCACATGCTGCAGCGTCGCGATCTTGAAGCCGAACTCCTGCGAAACACGCAGCAGCATCAGGATCTCATCGGCGCGGTAGCAGTGCGCATGCACCAGGCGCTTGCCTTCCAGCACTTCCACCAGCGTCTCCAGTTGCAGGTCGCGCCGTGGAGGCAGCGCCATCTCGCCCTTGGCCTTTTTGGCCTCGTAGTCCTTCCACTCTTTCTGGTATTCCTTGGCGTTCGTGAAGGCTTCGCGGATCACGTCTTCCACCCCCATCCGCGTACCGGGGTAGCGCAAATTCTGCTGTCCGGCCTGCGCGCCGAAACCGGTCGTCTGCATGCCCTGCCGCTTCGGGTTCTCGCCCAGCGCCATCTTCAAACCGGGCTTCGCTTCCTTGAAAACAAGCCCGTCGGCGTCCTTGCCCCAGCGCATCTTCAACACAACGTTGCGGCCGCCGATCGCATTGGCGCTGCCGTGCAGAACATTGGCCGTAGTGACGCCGCCGGCCAGCGCGCGGTAGATGTCCATGCGCTCGTTGTTGACGACATCATCGACGCCCACCATCGAACTCACGGAGACGCTGCCTTCGTTGATGGCATCCACCGCGATGTGCGTGTGGCAATCGATGATGCCCGGGATCACATGCTTGCCGCTGGCGTCCACGATCTTCGCGCCGGCCGGGGTCATCACCTTCTCCCCGACCTCGGTGATCTTGCCATTCACGATCACGACGGAACCAGTGATGGTTCCCTTGGTAACCGTATGGATAATTCCGTTTTGTATGACGACTGTATTCTGGGCCGAAAGGGCCGCCAGCGTCAGGAGGCCAAGTAGGATCGTTCGCATGGTCTAGTTCTCCTCCTGATCTACGGTCGACGGACGGTTGCCGGGACCGTTTCCGCCCGGTGTTTGCGGTGGATCTGGCGGTGGTAAATACTTGACTCCGTCAACAAAAATCATTGCTATCGTCAACCTTTCGTCGAACAGGTCACCTTTGACCACGACGAGGTTGGCCATCTTCCCTTTGTCGATCGACCCCATCCGCTGATCGACGCCGTAGATCTCGGCGGCACTCAGGGTCAGCGCGCGGATCGCCGCTTCCTTGGACAGCCCCAGGTCGATCGATTTCTTGAGGGCCTTCAGGACATCCTTGGGGGACTCCATCCCGTCGGACGAGACAGCGAACTTCACGCCGGCCTTGGCCAGAACAGCCGGAGCCGTCGGAGCCTTGTCCCGGTGCTCCAGAACCTTCATCGTGTCAATCAGATCCGGATCGCGATCGCGTTCACGGGTGGGCCACTTCACATTCAGCACCACCGGAGTGCCCGACTTCTTCAGTTCGTCGGCCATGCGGTAGCCTTCGGTCACACCCCAGAGCACCACTGGAGTCTGTAACTCCTTGCCCAGCTTGACCATACGCTCCATCTGGACCGGTCCGGCGGCGGGCAACAGCAGGCGCCGCGAGCTCAGGACGCCCTCCAGGGCACGGTCATAAGCGGGACGAGGGATCGTCTGCCGCGACTTGGCGTACATCTCCTTGGCCATCTTGTAGTAGTTCGCGTCGATCCAGAGCTGCCGGAAGTACGCCAGCACGCCCATCAGCGAATTCGGGTAACCCAAATAGCCTGAAGGGGTTGTGGACATATAGAGGCCGGCGTCGGGCTCCACGATCATGGCTCCGGGCGTCTCGCCGCCCAGGTTCACGATCGCGCCGTGTCCGCCCACCAACCCCTGACGGGGGAAGGTGACCGCAGTCGTGAATCCGGCGCTGTGAGCGAGATCCACGCGGCGTTCAGTATTTTTAACGAGATCGGCGGCCATCACCCAACTGTTGGTGCCGGGCCGGTCTTCCGGACCCCGAGACCTGGGCGGAGCGGCCTGTCCGGGTGCCGCAGCAGCCTGGGTGCCGCGTCCGCCGGCGGCCGGAGCGGCTGCCGGAGCTTCCGGAAGGCCCCACGTACTGAAGGCGTCGATCAGGCCCGGATAGACAGTAAGTCCTTTGCCATCAACCACCCAGGCCCCAGCCGGAACGGCTGCGTTGGGGCCCACATCGGCGATGATGCCGTCTTTTAAAACGACAGTCCCCTTCTCGATCACGGCTCCACTGACTGTGACGATGCGGGCGTCCTGGATCGCCACTAAGGAGGGAACCTCGGCCTGCAACGGTATGAACGCGCAGGCCAATAGAGTGAGGACAAATATTCTTTGGCGCATGGAGAATCCCTGTATTTTAGACTGGTACTTCAGCGATGCCTACTAAGAAAACCATCCGCTACCAAGACGCCGGCGTCAACATTGACGAGGCGGACCGTGCTGTCGGCTACATCAAGGTAGCTGCAAAGAAGACCTTTACGAGAGGCGTGCTGACGGATATCGGTAGTTTTGGCGCGATGTACCGCCTGGCAGGTTACAAGCGCCCCGTATTGATCTCCTCAGCCGATGGGGTAGGCACCAAGATCAAAGTCGCCTTCATGACCGGCCGGCACGACACGGTGGGCCAGGATCTGGTGAACCACTGCGTCAACGACATCGCCGTGCAGGGCGCTATGCCGTTGTTTTTCCTGGACTACTTCGCCGTCGGCAAGCTGGAAGCCGAGGTGGCGGGCCAGATCGGGACCGGGTTGGGCAAGGCCTGCCAGGAGAACGGCTGCGCGCTGATCGGCGGCGAAACGGCCGAGATGCCGGGCCTCTACCAGCCTGGCGAGTACGACCTGGCAGGCTTCATTGTCGGCGCGGCTGAACAGGCCAAGTTGTTGACGGGCAAGACTGTACAGCCCGGCGACCTGCTGCTGGGGCTGCCCTCGACGGGGCTGCATACAAATGGCTATTCGCTGGCCCGCAAGCTGCTGTTCGAAGTGGGCAAATACACACCCAAGACCTTCCTGCCGGAACTGGACTGCACCCTGGCCGATGAGCTCTTGAAGGTGCACCGCAGCTACCTCAAGCCCATCCAGAAGCTGTTGAAAGCAAACCTGCTTGCGGCGGCCGCGCACATCACCGGCGGTGGCATCACGGACAACACGCCGCGCGTACTGCCCAAGGGCATGGCGGCCGAAGTGAAGCTCGGTTCGTGGCCGGTGCTGCCCGTGTTTGAACTGCTGCGCCGCCTGGGCAACGTGCCGGACGACGACTACCGCCGGACGTTCAACCTCGGCATCGGCATGATCCTCGTGATTCCACAGAAGAAAGCCGCCAAGGCGACCCGCCTGTTGAAGCACATGAAGGAGCCTTACTACGAGATCGGCAAGATCATCGCTCAGCCGCGCGGCAAGGGACGAGTGATCTACAAGTGAAGAAGCTGGCGATTCTGGTATCGGGCCGCGGCTCGAACTTCGAGGCCATCGCGCGCCAGATCCGCGCAGGGAAGCTGCAGGCGGAGATCGCCGCCGTGGTGGCGAATGTGCCGTCGGCCAAGGCCCTGGAAACGGCGGAAACACTGGGCTTACCGGCCATTTCGCTGCCGTCGAAAGGCATCGATACCGATACCTACGCGGCCATGGTGGTGGAGCAACTGGCTCCGCTGGGCATCGACCTGATCATCCTGGCAGGCTTCATGCGGCGCGTGGGGACTCCGCTGTTGGAGGCTTACCGCGACCGGATTCTCAACATCCACCCGTCGCTGTTGCCGTCCTTTCCCGGGCTGCATGTGCAGCAGCAAGCCCTGGACTACGGGGTCAAATTTTCCGGCTGCACCGTGCACTTCGTGGATGCCGGGCTGGACACCGGCCCCATCGTGGCGCAGGCCGTAGTGCCTGTTTTAGATGGAGATACGGCCGATACCCTGGCCGCCCGGATCCTGGTGGAAGAGCACAAAATCTTCAGCGAAGCCATCGCCCTGATCCTCAGCGGAGCCTACCGCGTCGAGGGCAGGCGTGTGATTCGAAAGGACTAAGCAGTGTTCAGCAAGTGTGTCCGCGCGGCGGCTGCCGCCCTGTTGATCGGCGCCGCGGCGGATTGCCGTGCGCAGGTGACGCCCGCCGATGAGGTCAACCCGCTCATCGACACGCACAAGTCCCGCTGGTTCTTCTTTTCCTCCGCCAGCCGCCCGTTCGGGATGGTGAACCTGAGTCCGGACACCGGGGTCGACGGCGACTGGAATGCCGGTTACCTCTACGGAGAGAAGTACATACGGTGCTTCAGCCATGTGCATGACTGGCAGCTCGCGGCTGTTCCGGTGATGCCCGCGACCGGTGAGCTGAAGGGGCCGGCTGGCTATGAGGCCTACAAATCGGCCTTCAGCCACGACAAAGAAGTCGCGAAAGCGGGCTACCACAAGGTCTATCTCGAGGACTACAAAATCACGGCGGAGCTGACGTCGACGAAGCGTGTGGGGCTGCACCGCTACACCTTCCCGGCGGCACAAGACGCCTATATCTATATAGATACGGCGGCCAAGCTGGCCATGATGGACGCTCCGCCGGACGCCAAGATCCGCCGCGTGAGCGACCGGGAGTTGGCGGGCTACACCGTTCTGGCGCCGACGATCCGCCGCAAGAAGACAGTCACCGTGTACTTCGTCGTCCAGTTGGACAAGGCGTTTGACGGCTATGGCGACTGGAGCAAGGGCGGAAGCGCCTATGTTCACTATAAGTTCGCGCAGCCGGGCCAAGTCCAGATGAAGGTGGCGATCTCGTACGTGAGCGAGGAGCAGGCCCGCCTGAACCTGGCTGCGGAGCTGCCGCACTGGGACTTCGAGCGGGTGGTGCGGGAGTCCAAACAGGAATGGAATGAATGGCTTGGCAAGGTGTCGATCACGGGCGGCACCCCGGCGCAGCGCACGAAGTTTTACACCGATCTGTGGCATTCTCTGCTGGGCCGGCGGACGTTCAGCGACGTGAACGGCAAGTACATCGACAACACCGGGGACAAGCCGGTGGTGCGCCAGGTGGAACTGGATGCGAAGGGCCAGCCGCTGCGCAGTACCTACAATTCCGACGCCTTCTGGGGTTCGCAGTGGACGCTAAATGTCCTGTGGTCTATCGCTTACCCGAAGCTGATGGGCGACATGACGCAGTCGCTGGTCGATTACTATACCAACGGCGGCATGATTGCGCGGGGCCCAGCGGCGGCAACTACACCTTCGTGATGATAGGTGACCAGGCGGTGCCGCTGATCGCGGCGGCGTACCAGAAGGGCATCCGCAATTTCGACGTGAAGGCTGCCTATGAGGGGTCAAAGAAGAACGCGTTTCCGGGCGGGATTCGCGATCACGCGGGGTATGAACCGGGTCCCAAGGCCGAAGGCGGCGGCATGAAGTATTACGTCGAAAGGGGTTACGTGCCGCTGGGCAACTTCGGAACAGGCGGGCATCGTGAGGGCGCCGCGCAGACCTTGGAGTATGCCTATCAGGATTGGACGCTGGCCCGGTTTGCCGAGGCGCTGGGGAAGAAGGACGATGCGGCGCTGTTCCAGAAGCGGTCTGAAAACTGGCGAAATCTGTTCGACAAATCGACGGGGTGGATCCGGCCGAAGAACATGGAC
This sequence comes from Paludibaculum fermentans, assembly GCF_015277775.1. Taxonomy (NCBI): domain Bacteria; kingdom Pseudomonadati; phylum Acidobacteriota; class Terriglobia; order Bryobacterales; family Bryobacteraceae; genus Paludibaculum; species Paludibaculum fermentans. Next base: position 5,953,733 of record NZ_CP063849.1, on the reverse strand, counting down.
GGGTCGTGGCTGGAGCCGTTTGCGCCGACGTGCGAGGGGTCGACTTGCCGTGGATTTGTGGAGAGCAATGCGGCGATTTATACCTACTACGTCATGCAGGATATTCCGGGCCTGATCGAGGCGTTGGGCGGACGCCAAAAGTTCATCGAAAAGCTGCAGGGACAATTCGAGAGAGCGGCGCCGGCGCGGTTTATTACTCCGCATGGAAAGCATGGGGAGAACTGGGTGGATTATGAGAATCAGCCGGCTTGCCACATGGCGCATTTGTTCAGTTATGCGGGGGCTCCGTGGCTGACGCAGTATTGGGTGCGGCGGGTGAAAGAGGAAGTCTTTGGGAACGCCACGCCGAACGGCGGATACAACGGGGACGAGGACCAGGGGCAGATGGGGGCGCTGGGGGTGCTGATGGCGGCGGGGTTGTTTGATGTCCAGGGCGGCGCGGAAGCCGAGCCCCGGTATGAGATCACCAGCCCTTTGTTTGAGCGGGTTACGTTCCAGTTGGATCCGAAGTTCTATCCCGGAAAGACGTTCACGGTAGTGGCTCGGAATGCGAAACCGGGCAATGTGTATATCCAGTCGACGAAGCTGAACGGCAAGCCGCTGACGGGGCGGTTCTGGGTGACGCACAAGGAAGTCATTGCCGGGGGCGTGCTGGAAGTGGAGTTGGGAGCCCAGCCGAATAAGAGTTGGGGTGTCGCCAGCCGTTGATTTAGTGGTGTGGGTGTCTGGTAGAATTAGCCTTCCTTTTGTAGGCGTATTCTCGCCTGCCTCGGTGAATTAGGAAGGTCCACATGTCGATGTATCGGTCAGCTATTGGAATTGCCGCCGCGTGGGTGTGTGTGGCGGCTCCGGTTTGTGGCGCTGAACGGATTTATCTCCTGGAACAGCAGGCGCAGGGTTCCGCGCCCTATTCGTTCCGAACCCTTGGTGAAATTGAAGGCGCGCGGCGTGTGGCCGTGCCCGAAACAGGCGGACATGTCCTTGTTCTGACTTCGCTGGGCCGGGTTTGGGGTTGGGGGCAGAACCTGCATGGGCAACTGGGAACGGGCGATCGCGCTGCCAGGGCCGGATTTATTGAGGTTCCCGGGATTTCCGAGATCACTGCGATTGCTGCGGGGGCTCAGCATTCCGTTGCTTTGCAGAGCGACGGGACGGTTTGGACCTGGGGCGCGAATACAGAAGGACAGTTGGGCGATGGGTCGCTGGTGAACCGGTTGCGGCCGGCTGTGGTGCCGGGGCTGCGCGATGTTTCGATGATCGCGGCGGGCACGTTGTTTACGGGTGCGCTGAAGAGCGATGGATCCGTTTGGGCTTTCGGCTCGAACTGGAACGGCATCGCCTGGACGGACGCGAGGAAGCTGGTCACAGAACCCGTGCGCGTCGATGGGCTGAGTGATGTGCGGGCGGTGGCTGTGCGGCTCGGCCTCGGGTATGCGCTGGATGGGCAGGGGCGGATTTGGGTTTGGGGGCGTGGGGTGGAGAATGCGGCAGGGGCTCCGCGGATGTTGAGTGAGACGGAGCGCGGGTTGGCCTTAGGGCTCATGTCGTCTGGGCCTCGGTTGTCGGCGGAGTGGTTGGGGATTACTGTGGATGCAGCGAGTGGTGTACTGCGGATGAGGGCAGGCCGGGCCGAGCGGACGTTCGCGTTGGATGGCTCGGCGGTGGATGTGGCGGCGGGTTGGGCGGTGGCGGTGATCAGCGGACTGGAGGGAGCCTCCAGCGGAGACGCCCGGGAGACAGGTTCCGCGCGGCAAGGCAGCGGCCTGGAGGCGGGCCTAATGAGCCGCGCCGCGACGAGGGCGGGGCGAGCGGCAACCTCGGTATTCATGCAGGTGTCGGCCAGAAGGGACACGTCCGTGGCGATCAGGGGCGATGGCCAAGTGCGAGCGTGGGGCAGCAATACAGCCGGCACGATCGGAGACGGCAGCGGGGTGCGGCGGATGCGTCCGAGTTGTACGGTGCTGAGCGGAGTGGCGGGGCTATCGTTGAGCAGTTCCCATGCGATCGCGGTCCTGCAGGACTCGACGGTGTGGACTTGGGGGAGCGGGGAGTATGGCGCACTCGGCAATGGCATGGTGCAACCCCACTACCGAGCGACACCGGACATGGTCCTGGGCTTGAGCGGGGTGGTGGCGGTGACCTCCGGCGAGAGGCACGATCTCGTGCTGAAGAACGATGGAACGGTCTGGGCATGGGGCGCGAACGACTCGGGTCAACTAGGCGATGGCACGACCAACACGAGCAGCCGGCCGGTGCAGGTGAGCGGGTTGAGTGGCATTGTGGCGGTTGCGGCAGGTGTCCGGCACAGCCTTGCGTTGAAGAGCGACGGAACAGTATATGCGTGGGGGGCCAACGACCACGGGCAACTGGGAACGGGCGGCTATGTGGAAGCGCATGCGCCGGTGCAGGTGGCGGGGCTAATGGCGGCTTCCCTGGCGGCGGGTGATTTCCATAGCCTGGCGGTGAAGACGGACGGCACGGTGTGGGGCTGGGGGGAAAACGGAATGGGGCAGTTGGGGCCCGGGGCGGCACAGCCGCAGTTGAGTCCGCTGCAGATGGTGAACTTCACGAATGTACACCAGGTGGCCGGAGGAGAGACCCTGACGGCGGTGGTGAGGACAGACGGCACCCTGTGGGCGTGGGGGTCGAATTGGGATTACGACACGAATACGGGAGTTTACTCGAATACCCCGGTGAGCCTGCCAGCTCCAGAGCAGGTGGAGAGCGTAGCACTGGGGCAGAAGCATATTGTTGTTCTGCTGAAAAGCGGGTTGGTCAGGGGCTGGGGATCGAATGCGAAGGGCCAGTTGGGGCGGAGCGACCTGGCCACTACAGATCAATTCGTTGCGCCGGATGCAGAAGCGCCGTGCAGCGCCACGGCTCCCAATCCTGTGAATTTGGGACAGCGTCTGAGCGCCGGGCTGGTGCAGACGGTAATGCTACGGGACGACGGAACAGTCTGGACCGCGGGTGATTCATTCGGGTCGATTACGACGAAGAACGTGACACCGATCCAGGTACCCGGGGTGACGGAAACGGTGGGGGTCTCGGCCAGGCGGTATCTGAATGCGGCGTTGGGGCGGGATGGGCTGGTGCGGACGTGGCTGTTGTGGGGCGGCTTGAACCTTCCGGGCGGCGTGACGATGCAAACCTACAATCCCGTTGTTGCGCCCGGCCTGACCAACGCAACGAAGATCGCGACTGGGTATACCCACACTCTGGCGATCCGGGCGGATGGCACGGTGTGGGCCTGGGGCTCCAACCCAGCAGGCGAGCTGGGAAACGGCGCGCTGGGTATCGACGCTCCACCGGCACAGGTGGCAGGCATCGATCATGTCATCGACGTAGCGGCAGGGGGTTGGTTCAGCCTGGCATTGAAGAGTGACGGCACGGTGTGGGCCTGGGGCGAGAACGGGACAGGCCAACTGGGAGACGGCACTTACACAAGCAGGTGGACTCCGGCGCAAGTCAGGGGATTGAGTAATGTGCTGGCGATCAGCGCGGGGGACGATTTCGGAGCGGCCCTGAAGCGGGATGGGACCGTTTGGACGTGGGGCAACAACCGGTTCCAGCAGTTGGGACCGGGTGTCGAGAACTATGTGGGAGCTGGGTGGGGGATGGAGTCCTACCCCATTCTCGGCATTGTCAGGGTGGTGGATCTGACGGACGTTGTGGCGATTTCGGGCGGGGGCGGCCACCTGCTGACACTTCGCTCCGACGGTACGGTGTGGGGTTGGGGCCGCAACGACAGTGGCCAAGTGGGTGATGGGAGTCTGGTGAACGCGGCCAGGCCTGTGCAGGTACCGGGTCTGTACGGTGTGGCGGCGGTTGCCGCGGGCTTCTCGCACAGCATGGCCTGGAAGCGCGACGGAAGGCTCATCGGATGGGGCTGGAATGGATACGGGCAGCTGGCTTATCCGGTTGTCGCGGCCACTCAAACCCCCGTGCAGAGCGGGTTTGCCCCACAGCCGCCGGTAGTATCGTCACCGACAGACGTCACCCCGGCCAGCGGCACCGGCGCAGGTGGGCTATTCCAACTGAGTTTCCGTGCGGCGGCGGGATACACCAGCCTGCAATGGGTGCAGATGCTGTTTGCGGCGGCTCCGGATGGGGGCGGGTTGCCTTACTGCTTCCTGCATTACGACGTGCAGGGCAAGGGGCTGTGGCTGTATGGTGATGGCGGGTTCTTCGAGGGGCCGGTGGCCGCCGGGACCTCTTCGAACCGGCTGCAGAATTCGTTCTGCGCCGTGGACACGCAGGCCACCAGCGTGGCTGGGGGCGGCGCGAACCTAACGGTACATGCGCGAGTGTTGTTCAAGCAGGTGGCTACGCGGAAGATTTACCTGCGAAGCCAGGATGTGAATGGCCTGGATTCGGGGTGGATCGAGGAGGGGTCGTGGGATTCGACGGCGGTGCTGCTGCCAGCTGCCAGTGTGAGTCCAAACCTGGGGAGTGGCGGGACGCAAACGTTCGCCGCGAGTTATTCCGAGGGGTCGGGCCTGCCGGCCGGTGCCGGCGGATGGGTACAACTGCTGGTGGCGGCGGCTACGGATGGGGGCGGGCAGCCGTTCTGTTATCTACACTACGACCGGGCTGGGGATGGGCTTTGGATGTACTCCGGGGATGTCGGGTTTTTCCTGGGTCCGGTGAAGCCGGGGGTGAGCTCTTCGGTGCTGCAGAGTACGGCTTGTTCGGTCAATACCGCGGGCACTACGGTGCAGAATAATGCGGGGCAGTTGGTGATTTCGGCTCCCTTTGTTTTGAAGAGTCCGATGGCGGGGGGTAAGAAGATCTTCCAGCGGTCGATGGATGCGCTGCGGCGGGATACGGGCTGGGTGCAGACGGGGATTTGGAGCGTGCCGTAGAGAAACCGGCCGGGCGGGCCGGGCCTGGATACAGAACGGCCCCGGGGTGCTCGCAGGAAGGGTCTCGTTTGAGCGGATGGTAAGATCGGGTGTGCTTTGCACGCTTACGGCTCTGCCGTCTCGCGAATCGGAGATTCCTATCTTGTTTAAACCTGACCAGAGCGGCCCAAGCACCGCCGGATTGCGCCCATTCCCCTGGTTCCTCGCCGTGTTGGCGTGTGTCTCTTTACCCGCGGCGGGCTCGCAACGCGTGTACCTGTTGGAACCTGCAGCCGGGATGAATCCGGCTTACTCCCTGCGATCGCTCGGTGAATTGGAAGGGGCGCGCAAGGTGGCCCTGCCTGAGAACGGCGGTCATGTCCTGGTGCTAACGCAACAGGGCCGGGTGTACGGCTGGGGCCAGAATCTCCATGGACAGTTGGGGACCGGCGATGTGGCCGCGCGTTCCATCTGGACTGAAGTGGCGGGTCTCACTGGTGTGAGCGCCATCGCGGCCGGCGCGCAGCACTCGCTGGCGTTGAAGAGCGACGGTACGGTTTGGGCGTGGGGCGCGAACACGGAAGGCCAGTTGGGGGATGGGACGCTGGTGAACCGGGCGCGCGCGGAGGTCGTGCCGGGCCTGAACGATGTTTCGATGATCGCGGCGGGCGCGCTGTTCAGCGTGGCGCTGAAGGCGGATGGAACGGTTTGGGTGTTCGGGTCGAATTGGAGCGGGCTGGCCGGCGCCGACGCCCGGAAGATGGTGACCGAGCCGGTGCGGGTGGCTGGGCTGAGCGATATTCGTGCGGTGGATGTGCGGCTGGGCAGCGGGTATGCCCTCGATGGACAGGGGCGCGTCTGGGTGTGGGGCCGGGGCGTGGAAAACGCCGGGGGAGTCCCGAGGGTGCTGGGCGAGGCGGAGCGCGGCTCGGCTGTGGCGCGGCTGTCGGCTGCGCGGGTCCAGGCGGTAAAGACCGTGTTGGATTGGTCGGGAGCAGCGAGTTCCCGGCAGGTGGTCGAGATTACCGGTGCGACTCTGACGGTCAGCGGTGGTGGGGCGCGGCGCGCGTTCGCACTGCCGGGCGCGGTGGTGGATGCGGCGGCAGGTTGGGCGGTGGCGGCGATTGTGGATGCGGCGGCGGCGACGGCCGGCGTGAGTGTGGCGGCCGTGGATTCGGGCGGCGGGCTGAGCCAGGAGACGAATGGAAGCGCGAATACGACGCAGGCAGCAGCCGTCCAGGAGCCGGGCAGGACAGCGGGCGCTTCCACGGTGCAGGTGAGCGCCGGCGGCAACAATTCCTTCGCTGTACGGGCCGATGGCACGGTGCGCGTGTGGGGCTTCAACACGGCGGGCCTGCTTGGCGATGGCACGGGCGTGGAGCAAGCGGAGCCTGTCTGCAATCTATTGAGCGGGGTGAAGTCGGTCTCGACTTCGGCGTCACACGGCCTGGCGATCCGTCAGGATTCGACGGTGTGGAGCTGGGGCGTGGGCGCGTTCGGCCTGTTGGGCGATGGAGTGACTACCGCGCATGTGGTGGTGTCGCCGCGGCAGATCCCGGGGCTGTCCGGGGTGGTGGCCGTGTCGGCCGGGTACTTCCACAGCCTGGCGCTGAAGAGCGACGGGACGGTATGGGCCTGGGGATCGAACACCTCCGGCCAGTTGGGGAACGGCACGACGAGCGACAACGGGACACCGATGCAGGTGGCGGGGCTGACGGGCATCACGTCGATTGCGGCGGGCCGGTCGCACAGCCTGGCGCGGAGAAATGACGGCGCGGTTTTCGTCTGGGGCGACAACACGTTTGGGCAGTTGGGCGACGGCACGCAGACCGACCGGTGGACGCCCGTCCGGCTGGGTTCGTTTACAGCGGCGTCGGTGTCGGCGAACGACTGGCACTCGCTGGCGATCAGGGGCGATGGAACGCTTTGGGGCTGGGGCGACGCGACGAGTCTCGGGCTGGCCGGTCCGGGCGCCGTGCAGTATGTGCTGACGCCGGCGAAAGTGACCTCATTTACGAATGTGACGCAGGTGTCCAACCAGAGCGGGTTGAACGTGATTCTGCGGGCCGACGGCACCGTCTGGTATTTGGGCAGCGGCCTGGCGACGAGGTACAGCGGCAGTCTGGTTTCGAACGTGGCGACGCAGTTTGCCCTGCCGAGACCGGCGATTGGCGTCTCGGCGGGGCAGGATCATGTGCTGGTGCTGCTGAACGACGGCACGGTGCGGGTGATGGGCGACAGCTCGAATAGCGAGCTGGGGCGGCCGGACCTGAGCAGTAGTGATGTATTTGTGACGCCGAACCCGGATGCGGCGTGCTCGTGGGCCGCGCTGACGCCGCTGGCTACCGGCCAGCGGGTGGCGACCGGGAAAGCGCAGACCCTGGTGGTGCGGGACGACGGCACGGTTTGGGCGGCGGGCGTGAACGGATTCGGGCCAACTGGGCCTGGGGGTCGCGGGAACGTCCGTGGCCATCCCCAGACAGGTGGCCAGCCTACCCGCGATGACGGCTGTTGCCACACGCAGCAAACACACGCTGGCCTTGGGAGCTGACGGGCTGGTGTGGAGCTGGGGGAACAACGCGGCCGGCCAGTTGGGTGACGGCACGCTGACGAACCGGTCGAGTCCGGTGGCGGTACAGGGGCTGGATTCGGTTGTCCAGATTGCGGCGGGCGGCAACCACAGCCTGGCGCTGCGGCAGGATGGCACGGTGTGGGCCTGGGGGCAGCAACTCGGTGGGCGAACTGGGGAACGGAGTGCCGATCCCGCGGATGTTCCCCACACCGGTGGCGGGCTTGCAGACCGCTGTGGAGATCGCGGCGGGCGACCGGTTCAGCCTGGCGCTGCTTTCCGACGGCAGCGTCTGGATTTGGGGCCTGGGTTTAGGCCAGGTGGGCACCCCGGGGTATCAGACGCCGGTGCAGGTCACCGAGCTTTCGAATGTCGCGGCGATTGCCGCCGGAGGGGAGTTCGCGCTGGCGTTGAAGCAGGATGGAACGGTTTGGGCCTGGGGGTCGGGTGGATTGCGGCGCTTAGGCAGCGGCCTGGGGATCGATCCAGTGATTGGCGTGGCGAGGGTGGCGGGCCTGACGGGCATGGCCGGAATCGGAGCCGGAGTCGGCCACGGCCTGGCGATCCAGTCGGACGGCACGGTGTGGGCCTGGGGGGCCAATACAAAGGGTGAACTGGGCACGGGTGCGCCCAGTCCAGTGGATGTCCCGGTGCCCGCGCAGGTGCCCCAGTTGTTCGGGGCGGCCGGCGTGAGCGGAGGCGACGGGTTCACGCTGGCGTGGACGCGCGACGGAAGTCTCCTGGCGTGGGGCTCGAACCAGTCCGGACCGTTTGGATTGACAGGATTGGCCAGCAGCCTGATTCCGATTCTGAGTGGCTTCCAGCCCGGACTGCCGTTGGCCACGACCCCCCTGGATTTCACGCCGCAGGGCGCCAGCGGTTCCGCGCAGAACTTTCAGGCGGACTTCGCGGCGGCCGGCGGCGCGGCGTCACTGCAGTGGGCACAGTTGCTATTCGCCACCGATCCCGATGGGGGCGGCCAACCGTTCTGTCTGTTGCACTATGACGTGCAAGGGGACGGATTCTGGCTTTACGGCGACAGCGGGTTCTTCGTGGGGCCGGTGAAGCCGGGAGTCGCGTCGAATCTGTTGCAGAACACCGTGTGCGCTTTGAATACGGCGGGGTCGGCGGTGCAGGAGAGCGCCACGGGCCTGAGCTGGCAGAGTCAGGTCATCTTCAAGCAGACGGGCAGTCTCAAGATGTTCTCGCGGACGCAGGACCAGTCGGGTGTCGATTCCGGCTGGATCCAGGAGGGCACGTGGAGTTTTACTCCGGCCGCGGCGGCGACCTTCAGCGTGGTTCCGAACACGGGCAGCAGTGCAAACCCGACCTTCGTCCTCACGAATGCGGACCATTCGGGATTGCCGGCCACGAGCGGCGGCTGGGTGCAGATGCTGGTGGCCGCGGCTCCGGATGGCGGCGGGCAGCCGTTCTGCTATCTGCACTATGACCGTGCGGGGAACGGGTTGTGGATGTACTCCAGTGACGTGGGTTTCTTCCTGGGGCCGGTGAAGCCGGGTGTGAGTTCCACGGCCCTGCAGAGTTCGGCGTGTTCGATCAAGACGGCGGCGACTACGGCGGTCAGTGTGGCCGGGCAGTTGGTGATCACGGCTCCGATTTCGTTAAAGGCGCCGATGAAGGGGAGCCGGAAGCTGTACCAGCGGTCGATGGATGCGCTGCAGCGGGATTCGGGGTGGGTGCAGACGGGGACTTGGGTGGTGCCGTAGGGCGGGGTTGGCCCAGTTGGTGGATGGAGGAGAGGGGCGCGGTGGAGCCCCTTGCCGGGCGGTCGGGGTTCGTCTGGCCGTGATGTTTAGGGGGGAGGCGGAGGGCTGAACGGCTTGGATTGCGGCCGTTTGGGGGCTCCTCCGCTTACTGATGTGCGCGGCTCTGTGTCAGAGTTCGAGGTCGTCGATTGAGGCTACCGGTTGGAGTAGGGCGGCGTATTCGATCGTTACCTTTGATTTCGCCGGGACCCAGCAGTAGCCGGGGACGCCAAAGAGGCTGCCGCGGTGGATCATTTTGCGGCGGCTCTCCGGGAAGGGCGAGGCTCCGAATTCCATGCCGCGCGTCAGGGCCTGGTTGTTCCATGGGGGGACGTCCCGGCCATGGTTCTCTTCCCAGATGCCCATCCAGGGGAAGTCGCTCTGTTTCCACACATAGGCCAAGGCGATGCCGGAGGTGGGGTTCCAGGCGGAAAAGTAGGCCAGCTCGCGCTCGGGGTCCATCAGGTGGGTGGAGAAGGCTCCAGAGACCTTGCGGTCGCTGAAGAGCTGCATGTCTTCGACGCCGCCGTTGAGCGTGGGCACCATGGGCCAGGTGAATTCGGCTCCGGGCTTCATGTAGCCGACGTCGGAGAAGCCGGTGTCGATGACCTGCGACTTGGTGGCGGTGGAGCGGAACTGGGTGACGCCGCATTCGAGGAAGGGCGGGCCGAGGGTGACGTGCTGGGTCCAGGCGATGGGCCGGTCCAGGGATTCGAGATTCTCGACGGTTTCCGTGATGGCGGCGCGGCGGGCGCCGGCGGGCAGCCGGATGGTGCGCTGGAAGGCGAGATGGGCGCAGGGGAGGGTAGTTTTCTGGGTGAGGGTGTCGCCTTCCACCGTGATTTCGTATTCGTTGACGGAGGCCTCGCCATGGACGGTCATGCCGGCGGCGGCTTCTTCGTCGGAGGGGCCGCCGAAGAGGTCGAGGCAGAGATTGTGGCCCAGGATGCCGGCCAGCAGTTTGCTCTCGGAGTTGCCGCCGTATTCGGGGTGTTTGGCGGGGTCGTAGGTGGAAGGCTCAATTGTGGGCCACGGTGGAGACCACAACGGGTTCACGCCGGTCGCCTTGTCGCGGATGACGGCCAGGTGTCCGCCCTCGCGGGTGACCACAATCTGCAGGTGCTCGTTTTCGAGTTGGACGGCACGACGGTTTCGGTAGAGGATCTCGCTCATATATAAGGCCTGACCCTCTATCGTATTCCTGTCGCTCGCTTTGTACTACTCCATGCTAAACTCTCGACCCAAAACTCATTGAATTGAAGTGCCGGAGGGGTGGCCGCAGGCTGAAAGCATGCCGTTTGGAAGTTTCCCATTGAAGAATTCGACGAATTGCGGGCGTCTGGTGTGCACCGCAATGCTATGTTTCGCCCTGGCGGGTCCGGTATTCGCCGAAAGTGGAGCGATGGTGGTGGAAAGGGCTCCGGTGGAGCAGAAGCAGGCGAAGTGGAAGAAGGCCTGGGCGTGGAGTGCGGCGGCGCTGATGGCGTCGGTGGCGGCGGATACGGCGTCGAGCATGGGGCGGCCGGAGCTGAATCCGTTGCTGCGCGGCGGGATGGGCCAGTTCAATGCGCGCAGCGCGGGTTTGAAGTTTGGGATTGCCGGAGCGTTGCTGGGGTCGCAGTATCTGCTGTTGAAGAAGCACCCGGAGCAGGCGGCGTGGGCGACGACGGGCAATTTTGCCGCGGCGGGATTGACGTCCAGCATCGCGGTGAGAAACTTCCGATTGCCGAAGTAGGAGGAGTGCCAGGCAATCAAAAGGGCCGTCCCGGGGTGGGACGGCCCTATTTTTATATTCGACTGTAAGCGGCCGGGGCCGCGGATGGAAGGCTAGCCCTTCTTGACGGGGGTCTTGGCAGCGGCTGCGCCAGGCTTACCCATGGTTTCGATTTCCTTGAAGGAAACTGTCCGGTTCTCGTCGAGGGCCAGGTTGGAGAGGATGACGGCGATGGAGTCCTGCAGGCCGACTTCGATGTCGGCGCGCGGGTGGCCGCCGGTCTTGATGTCGTTGAAGAAGCTCTCGAGTTCGATGTCGACAGGGTTGCGCTCTTCCAGCGGGACCATGATGCCCTTCTGGTACAGCCACTGGCGGGCGAACTTCATTTCCTTCTCGAGGAAGCTCTCCTGGCCGGTCATGAGGTCCTTGCCGAGGAGGATGGGGAGCGGGCGGGAGCCGGCGGCGGCGACCATGGTGGCGCCGGCCTTGAAGGCTTCCTTCTTCTTGCCTGCCTCTTCGACCTTGGCGGGCGGGTTGGGTTCCCTGAACCACATACCGATGGGCATGTTGTTGTCGTCGCCGATGGTGATGTGGATGGTGCCCTGGGTGCCGCAGATCATTTCGCCCATTTCGGTGCGCTGACCGCCGACGCCGGCCCAGTGGGACGAGGTGGGGATGCCGGTCCAGACGAGGCGGCGGCCCTTGGGGTACTTATAGATGAGCTGGACGTTGTCGAGGATGTCGCGGCCGTCGTTCAGGAAGTCGTGCGAGCCGAGGCCCATGACGGACTCGGGGGTCATGCCGAGCATACGGTCGGCCACGTCGATCTGGTGGGAGGCGAGTTCGGCGACGAGGCCGCCGGAGTATTCGCGGAAGAGGCGCCAGTTGGCCATGCGCTCATTCGGCACGCCCTTCTTCATCTTCCAGCCGGGATTGCGGTGCCACTGGGCCTGGACGTAGGTGACGTCGCCCAGCATGCCCTTTTCGATCATCTGGCGGGCGGCCTGGTACATGGCGCTGTAGCGGCGCTGGAGGCCGACCTGGAGGGTCTGTTTGGGGCGGGCGGCGGCGAGGGCGCGCAGGGCGTGGACTTCCTCGGCCTTGAACACCATGCTCTTCTCGCAGAAGACGTGCTTGCCGGCTTCCAAGGCGTCCTTGGTGACCGGGAAGTGCATGAAGAGGGGGGTGGTGACGAAGACGGTTTCGACGTTTTTGTCGGCGAGGAGCTCGCGGTAATCCTTATAACGCTTGGGGCTGCCGCCGATGGTCTGATCGGCCTTGTTGAGGGCGTCGTCGGTGAGATCGCAGATGGCGACGCAGCGGCCGGTGTCGATCCCCTTCAAATGCTTGAGCAGATAGGTCCCGCGGCTGCCGGTGCCGACCATGCCATAGTTGACGGCGTTCGTGGCGGCACGCGCTTTCAAGATGGCCGGCGCTCCCTGAATGTGGGAGGCGGCGACACCTGCGATAGTAGCTGCGCCCGCAGCCTTGATGGCGTCACGACGCGTCAGATCCTTGTTGTCGGCCATTTAGCAAACCTCGGAGAAGATTTTGGAAGTCTAAGATCGGGGCTCGGATTCCGCCCCTATTCTATCTTGAATTGGCGCTCTGAGGACGGAGGTAGTTACAGCCTGGCGGACGCTGCGGGCGGTCCATTCCGCTCCGGCGAGTACGACTAGCCCGGCGACGAAGCCCCAGGTGAAGATGGTGATGGAATTCACGAAGACACCGTACTCGTGGGAGAACTTCTTATACATCCACGGCCACACCAGCATGTTGATCCACTTGAGCACTTCCAGGACGAGGCCTACGATGATGGCGCGGGGCAGGACATGCTTCTTGGACACCTTCGTATTGGGCAGGTAGGAGTAGACCAGGAAGAGCAGAACGATGGTGATGGGGATGGAGGCGATCTTGAAGGCGAGGCGGACAATCCAGGTGAAGGCGGTGGCGTGGTAGTTCTCGACGCCGGAGAGCAGTTGCAGATTGGCGGCGGTGAAGGCGGCGGTGAGCAGGGTGAGGGCTCCGCAGGCGAGGATGAGGCCCATGCTCACGAGCTGGTTCTTGACCAGGCTGCGGTTGACCTTGACCTGCCAGGCGCGGTTGAGCGCGACCTCAAGTGGCAGAAAGATACCGTTGGAGACGAACAGCAGCATGATGAGCGAGATCCACTCCACGCGGTAGGTATAGCCGGCGATGGTGCGCAGGTTGAAGACGAGGAACTCGCCGGTGTTGCCGGCGAAGTAGTCTTTCACGGCGACATAGATGGCCTCTTCCGCGGCGCTCCAATGGAAGACGTTGCGACAAAGGGAGATCATCACCATCAGGAAGGGCCAGAGCGAGAGCAGCACGTTGCCGCCGATGGCAAAGGCGTAGACGTGGACTTCGGTCTCGAGAATATAGTGCCAGAGGTGCCGCCAATCGCCCTTGAGGTCCTTGGCGGAGACCTCAACTTCTTCGAACAGCTTGTACAAGGCCAGTCTCCACTTCGATACTATCCATCATGGAACGGCGCGCCTTTCTGGGGACAGCGGTAATCGCACCTTTTACAACGCCGGGGGCCGCCGCGGCTTCCAGCTCGTTTCGATTCATACACTTCACGGACACGCACATTCAACCGGAGCTGCGCGGATCGGCCGGCACGAAGGCGTGTTTCGCGGCGATCAACCGGGAACCGCACGATTTCGCCATCTGCGGCGGCGACACGGTGATGGATGCCTTTGAGCAGCCGCACGAAAAGGCGAAGGCGCTGTTCGACCTGTATGGAGCGACCGTGCGCGACCTGGCGAAGCCGGTGCATACGGTGCCGGGCAACCACGATGTGTTCGGCGTTTCGGCCAAGAGCGGCGTGGCCGCTTCGGATCCTCTGTATGGGAAGAAGTTCTACGAAGACCGGCTGGGCGCGCGGTTTGGTTCCTTCGACTACCAGGGTTGGCACTTCATCCGGCTGGACTCGGTGTTCGTCACGCCGCAAAAGACCTATGAAGGACGTGTGGACGATGAGCAACTGGCGTGGTTGCAGCGGGACCTGGAGAAGACCGGGCGCAAGGCGCCGCTGGTGGTGGTGACGCACATCCCGCTGGCGACCGCGTTTGGCACGTTTCCGTTTCCCGACCTGCCCGAGTTGAGGCCGGTGTTGACGGTGACGAATGCGCGGCAGGTGTTGGCGTTGTTCGAGGGATACAATCTGAAGGCGGTGCTGCAGGGCCATACGCATATCGCGGAACGGGTGGAGCACCGGGGCGTGCAGTATCTCACCTCCGGCGCAGTCTGCGGCAACTGGTGGAAGGGTGCGCACTATGGCACGCCGGAAGGCTACGCGGTGCTGACGGTGCGCGGTGAAGAGATTTCCTGGGAGTATCGAACCTATGGCTGGAAAGCCGTTTGAGCCCGTATTGCATTCGGTGAGTTATGCCGGCGTCTGGCCGGGTCAGGCGCGCCTGACGCTGGACGCGTTTCTGGAGAAGGCTGCGCAGCTGAAGTTTCCGGCCGTGATGCTGATGGCGAAAAGGCCGCATTTCTCGGTGCTGGATTACGACCGCGATGCCTGCCTGCGATTGAGCGAGAAGCTGGAGATGCTGGGGCTGCGGTGCGCCGTGGTGGCCGGGTATAACAACTTCTCGGCCGACGCCGAGCATCCGGACATCCCGCAGCGGGAGATCCAACTGGCGCACATCGAGGCGCTGTGCCGGCGGGCGCGGGACATCGGGGCTCCGGTGGTCAGGATCTTCACGGCGTACGAACATGCGTCGTTCGCCACGCACACGCTGGTGGATACGCTGCGCGAGGCGGCCCAGCGCGCGGCGGATTTCGGCGTGACGCTGGGCGTGCAGAACCACCACGACTGCGCGGGCCACTACCTGGCGTTCTACGACCTGCTCAGCGCGGTGGGCCATCCCAACTGCAAAGCCTGTTTCGACGCGTGGAGTCCGGCCTTGCAGGGCGACGATGTCGCGGCGGCGGCCCGCAAAATGGCTCCGTTGACGGTGCACACGACGGCGGCGGACTACCAGTACAGGCCGCGATTCCGGTATGTGCCGGCGCAAGTGAATTATGAGGCGCTGACACCGGCGGTGCAGGCTGTGCAGATGGGGGCCGGGTTCATCGACTATGAGCGCTTCCTGGGCGCGCTGCAAGAGGGCGGGTATGAGGGTCCGCTGGCCTATGAGATGTGCAGCCCGTTGCTGGGCGGCGGATCCGAAGAAAACCTGGACCGGACCGCGCAGGCGTTTCTGGCGTGGCTAGCCCGCTAGCAGGGTTTTGACTTCCGTGATGAGCTGGGCGACGTGGAAGGGCTTGGCCAGGAAGCGGGTCTGCTCGGGCAGTTTGCGGGCGCCGATCTGGGCAGCGAGCTCCGTATCGTCGGTGAAGCCCGAGATGAAAAGTACGCGAGTGGCGGGCCACTTGGCGCGGACGCGTTCGGCGAGCTCGCGGCCGGTCTGGCCGGGCATCGTGAGGTCGGTGACCAGGAGGTCGATCCGGGCCTCGCCTTCCTCACAGGCCTTGATCGCTTCGTCGGCGGAGGAAGCCTGGGTCACACGGTAGCCCTGCCGGTCGAGGGCTTTGCAGATGAGTGAGCGGATGCCGGGCTCGTCCTCGACCACGAGCACGGTCACAGGCGCGGCGGGCTGGGGTGTTTCGCAGGCTCGCGGGCAGGTAAGGATGAGGCGCGGAGCTTCGCCGGGCTGCGCTTCGAAGGTGATGGTGCCTTCCAAGGCCTGCCAGGGACGGACCAGGCCGGCGAGTCCAAGCGGCGGATCCGTGCCTTCCTTGGGACCCGAGAAGGGCTCGAAGAGGCGATCGCAGGTCTCCTCGGAGACAGCGAGTCCGGGCAGGTGCAGGGCGATCTCGACCTTGCAGCCGTCCAGGGGGGTTATGCGCAGTTCGGGCGTGCCGGGCTCGGGCCGCAGATGGCGCAGCGTCTCAAAGATAATGACATCGAGCAGTTGGCGGGAGGTATGGGCCTGGAAGTCGGTATCGGTGGCGGAGGCGAGCCGCCAGCGGGCGACGGCCGTGGTAGCCCAGGCGACGAGGGAAAACGGTGCGGCGACCGGAACCGGCGGCCGGGTGAGCGACGTAAGGTCGTGGGTGAGAGCGCCCATGCGAGCGGAAGCCTTGACGATCTCGGCGACATCGTCGCGGCGGGTATCGTCGGCGGGCAGGCTTTCCATCAGCTCTTCGGCATAGCCGCCGATGATCATGAGCAGGTTGTTGGCGACGTGGGCCAGACGGCCGGAGAGGCGTTCGATAGCGCCGCGTTTGGACTCCTCGATGACTTCGCGCCGGCGGCGGCGTTCCAGCAAAGGGTCGATATCGGGCACCGAGGAGGCGGCCGGCGCCGAGGACTCCGAGGCCCGATCCTCATCAATTGTGAGGAGCAGTTCATCCTCGGCGCCGGCCTGCCATCCTGGGATCCTTTGAATACTTGCGGTGAGCCGCAGGGCGGAACTATCCCCGCCGAGCTGCACGGGGTGGTTGACGCGAGGCGTGCCGGTCTTCAGAACATCGGCGAGCGCGGCCTCCAACTGAGGGTCCGGCAGCAGGTCCGGCAGGCGCATGCGCGAGAGGTCGGCGTTGCGGAGACCAAAGCGGCGGCGGAATTCGCGGTTGACGGCGCTGAGGCCCCATTCGCTGTCGACGATCGCGACAGCGACCGGCAATTGGGCGAAGATGTCCTGGTAGTAACGGCGTTCTGTCTCCACCAGCGCAAGCAACCGCGACACTTCGGAGGACTTCCATTGATCGAGGTCTGCGCGTTGCATGGAGCTACACATTCAGTCTGGTAGGCGGGGTGCGATGTGGCAATGGACCGGGCGGATAGTCCTGTGCGGCTTTGGCCCATTACTTTGCCGGGGTTTTGGGACTAGTACCCCGCGAAGTGAGCTCGCGTCGCGGCGTTCCCGATAGAATACGACGAACCATATGAACTTGTCGGTTGGCGGGCTCGATCTGGCGGTGATCCTGGTGTATCTGGCCGGGGTGGTGGCGCTTGGCTGTTATGCGGGCTTTGTGCGGCGGCGCGGCAGCGGCGAGGGCAGTCACTACTTCCTGGCCGGCAACACATTGACGTGGCCCGTGATCGGGCTGGCGATGTTCGCGGCCAACATCTCCACGGTGCACCTGGTGAGCCTGGCGGAGGCGGCCTACAAGTATGGCCTGGTGTTCGGCCACTTTGAGTGGATGGCCGGGTTCACGCTGATCCTGCTGTCCCTGTTTTTCGCGCCTCTGTACCTGAGGTCGAAGGTGCCGACTCTGCCGGATTTCCTGGAGCGGCGTTTCAACCGGCAATGCCGCGACCTGCTGGCCGTGGTTTCGCTGTTTTCGGCCATCGTGATCCACATCGGCATTGCGCTGTACACCGCGGCCTTCGTGCTGCGGGGGATTCTGGGCATGCATCCGGGCGCGACACTGTTCGGAATGGACGCGCTGATGTTCTTCATCATTGCGTTGGGCGTGCTCACCGGCATCTACACGATGCTGGGCGGATTGCTGGCGGTGGTGTGGACGGAGAGCATCCAGACGGTCCTGCTGCTGCTGGGGGCGATTGTGATTACTGTCGTGGCCTGGAACCGGCTGGGCGGCTGGGAAGTGCTGGTGGCGACACTGGCGGCCAAGGCGCACCCGTTGGCGGGCACGGCGAAGGATATCCCGGCCACGACGGGCAATTTCCTGAACATGGCACGCGATGCGTCGGATCTGTCGGGCCTGCCCTGGTACAGCGTGATTCTCGGTTACCCGGTGCTGGGGATCTGGTATTGGTGCGCTGACCAGACGATTGTGCAGCGGGTGCTGGCGGCGCGGGACGAAAAGCAGGCGCGGCTGGGTCCGCTGTTCTGCGCGTTCCTGAAGATCCTGCCGGTATTCTTCTTTGTGCTGCCCGGGACGATCTGTGTGGCGCTGGTGCAGAACAACGTGTTCCAGGGCGAAGGTCCGGCGACAGCGGCCGATACTTACACGTTCATGATCACCCACCTGCTGCCGGTGGGCCTGAAGGGGTTGGTGACGGCGGCCATGCTGGCGGCGGCGATGCAGACGTGTTCGGCGGCGCTGAACTCGACGGCGACCCTGTTTGCGTACGACATCTACAAGCGTTGGCGGCCCGGGACCACGGATCACAGACTGGTGGTGATCGGTAAGATCACGACGGTGGTGGCGACCGTGCTGGCGATTGCGTGGTCACCGCTGCTGAGCCACTACAACACGATCTACGACGGGCTGGTGCGGCTGGTGTCGTACGTGTCACCGCCCATCACGGCGGTATTCCTGATCGGCGTGTTCTGGCGGAAGGCCTCGGGGAAAGGCGCCTACATCACGATGACCTCCGGGGCGGTGTTTGGAGCCGCGATGTTCGTGCTGGACTTCTCAGGCCACGGGGTGAAGGATTTCATGCTGACGGCGTTCGGGATGTTCCTGGTGTGCTCGGTGGTGCTGGTGGCGGCGTCGAAGGCGTTTCCTGAACCTTTGAAGGCGGAAGCGGAGCCGCTGGTGTGGTCGAGGTGGAACGAGTCGTTCGAAGGGAATGCGGGCGGCCGGGGGCTGGCGGATTACCGGGTGCTTTCGGTTGTGGTGGCGTTGACGTTCGTGGTGCTCTACGCTCTGGTCTGGTAATAGAAACGCCCCGCCGCACGATTGGTGCGACGGGGCGCAGGGGCCTCTGGAGGTGAGGCTGGTTAGAACGCGTAGCGCAGGGCGAACTGCACCTGGCGGGCGCTGCCCGCGCTGGTGATCTTGCCGAACGTGGCAGAGCTGCGGTTGGTGTCGGGGTTGCCGAAGTTGATCACGTTGGGCAAGTTGTAGAATTCACCGCGGAATTCCACCGACTGCCGTTCCATGAACTTGAACTTTTTGGCGACCGAGACATCCGCGACGACCTTGCCATCGGCCCGGACGGTGTTGGCGCCGGAGTTGCCGTAGGCATTGACGGGCATGGTGAACGCGCTTGTGTTGAACCACTTGTCGATGGAGCGCTGTTCCATGGGGAGGATGGGATTGCCGCTGACATCGGCGCGGCCGATGTACTTGCCGGTGTGGGCGGTATCCTGGCCGGAGGTCACGTTGAGCGGACGTCCGGTCTGCACCTGAACGATGCCTTCCAGGGCCCAGCCGCCGAGGAGGGAGTCGGCAAAGCGATTCCAGCTGGCGCCGAAGGTGCGGCCTTTGCCGAAGGGCAGATCGTAGACGTAGCCGACTTTGAATGCGTGGCGCAGGTCGTAGCTGGCGGGTGACCAGTCGGCGCGGCGATTGAACATGTCCTGATATTTGGCTTCGGGCAGGGACGACTGGTCGTCCATGACCTTGCCCCACGTGTAGTTGGCCAGGATCGACAGGCCCTTGCTGAAGCGCTTGGTGATCTTCGTTTCCATGGCGTTGTACTCGGAGGCGAAGACATTGCTGCCGCCGTCCAGGTTGCCGGTGAAGCCGGAAGCAGCGAAGCGGCGCGGATTGGCGACGCCGGCCGCGACGGGCTTGAGCGCGTTGTTCCAGCCGACATAGCCGACCTGGTTGCGATTGGCGGAACCGACATAGCCGACGTCGAGGGTGACGTCCTGCATCAACTCGCGCTGCACGAAGATATTCCACTGCTGGGAATAGGGCGTGCGGTTGTTGGGATCCTGCGGCCAGCCGCCCAGAGCCTGGGTGCTGTTGAACGAGGGGCCCGCATCCGAGATGGAGGTGTCAGGAACGGCGCCAGTGTTGTTCGGGCTGAAAACCTGCTGAGGCAGATAGGGCCAGAATTTGCGGAGGTCGTTGAGTTCCTGCATGAAGGTGCTGTTGAAGAACATGCCGAACGCGAGGCGGACAACCGTCTTCTGGTTGGCCTGATAGGCGATGCCGACGCGCGGGGCGAAGTTCATCCAGCGGTTCTTCATCAGCGTGCGGCCGTAGCCGAAGGTATGGGGGCCTTCACCGGCGACGCCGGTCACGGGATCGGGCAGCGGGTTGATGCCGGCCCACATCAACTGGGCCTTGTCCTGGCCATTCTCACGCGTGACGAGGAGGTTGCCGAGGGCATCCTGGGCGTCGTAGGGGCGGTTGAAACCTTCCCAGCGGACGCCGATGTTGATCGTCAACTTATCGGTGGCGCGCCAGTCGTCCTGGAAGAACGCGGAGTAGGAGTTCTGCCGGCCCTGCGCGTTCGGGATTCCGACGCCGCGGGCGATGGCATTGGGATAGCCGAGCAGGGTGCTGGCGTAGGAGTTGCCGGCGCTGGCATCTCCGGCCGTATTGGTCATGCTGGCCCAGAAATTGGCGCTGCCATTGGTGGGGTTGGTGAAGAAGGCGTCCATCGCACGGCGCATATACTGGCCGCCGAACTTGACGGAATGCCGGCCCATCATCCTGGACAGCTTGGCTTCGTACTGATGGTCGGTGTCGATGATCGTCTCGCCGCCGCCGCCGGCGAAGGTGCCGAACAGACCGTCGGCGCTGAAGTTCGGCATGACGTCGCAGAGGGCGTTGCTGTCGAACATCTTGATGCCGGCCTTGGCCAGGACATCACTGCGCTTCAGCCCATTCTTGAACTGGTCGCAGCCGGGGTTGTTGGGATGGTTGTAACCATACTTCACTTCCAGGACAGTGGTGGTTCCAAAGACGTGGTTCCAACCGACGCCGAAGTTGTCGGAATCGATACGGGTGCCGTTGTAGCGCACGGTGGAGAAGTTGGACGGGGCATTCTCACCGACTCGCTGCCGCATGTAGCGGGCGAAGAAGGTGTCCTTGCTGCCCAGGGAATGGTCGCCGCGCAGCACCAGCATGTCGCGATTGTTGGCCGTGGGGTCCGTCATGACGTAGTTATTCGTCTGCAGGCCGGCGACATTCGGCAGGGGCAGGTAGGTGTCCTGGAGGTAGAGCATGCCGGCATTGAGGCGGGCCTTCGGAATGATGTTGCCGGCAAAGGGCTGGCGCACAATCCCGTCGGCGGTCTGGGTGCCGGTGAGCGGATCGTAGATCTGCTTGTTGAAGCTGGAGAAGTCACCCGTTCGCCAGGCGGCGATAGGAGTGGAACTGATCGTGGTATTGCCGCGGCGGCGGCGATAGCCTTCCCAGCTCGCGAACCAGAACGTCTTGTCGCGGCCGTTGTAGACCTTGGGGAGGACGACCGGGCCGCCGACGGCGACGCCGTACTGATTCTGGCGGAAGGGAACGCGCGTGGCCTTGGTGGCCGGGTCGAGTTGCTTCTGGGCGTTGCGGAACCAGTCGTTGGCGTCGAGTTTGTCGTTGCGGAAGTACTCGTAGACGCTGCCGTGCAGGTCGCGGGTACCGGACTTGATGGAGAGGTTCACGTTGGCGCCGGCGCTGCGGCCGTATTCAGCGGAGTTGTTCGTGGCGACGCGGAATTCCTGGATGGCGTCCATGGGAGGGGCGCCGACGCCGGAACTCATGTACATCATGTTGTTGTCGACACCGTCAATGGTGTAGTTGCTGTCCTGCTGGCGCTGGCCGTTGACGGAAACCATGGTCAGGCCGGCCTGGCCACCCTTTGACTGGTTGGGCGCGATGTCGCTGGTGCCCGGCATCATGACGATCAGGCGGGTGAAGTTGCGGCCGTTGACTGGGATGCGTTCCAGTTGGGAGGTGCTGACCACGCTGGCCACGGAGGCTTCCTGGGTCTGCATCATGGGAGCGGCGGCGGTGACTTCAATACGCTCGCTCACCTGGCCGACTTCGAGTTGAATGTCGAGCTTGAGAGTGGCGCCGGTTTCCAACGTGATGTTGGACTGGACTTTCGTCTTGAAGCCGGAGTTGGTGACCTTTACTTCGTAAGGGCCGGGGATGAGCGGAGCAAGGGTGAATGCACCGGAATCGTTGGTGGTCACCACACGATTGATACCGGTACCGGTGTTGGTAGCGGTAACGGTTGCATTCGGGACAGCGCCTCCGGAAGCGTCGGTGACGATTCCAACGATAGCGGCATTTGTAGTTTGAGCGGAAAGTGGCAGCACGGCGCAGAGTGTGCCGGCCAGAATGAGTAAGGTAAGCCACACCCAACTGTGTCTGATGGTCATTACGGAGACCTCCTGATAGTCATCCAAACGCGTTAACGCTAACGCGTCGGTTTGGGTCATTCTATATCGACTCGGTTTCGGGTGCAAGCGGATTCACACCGGTGTGTCGCTAGTATGTGATCTGTCCGCATGAGTTCACACGTGATTTGTCCGCTCGACCAAAGCGGCGGGTAACCCTTGGAGGGTGAAAGCCTTTCACGATTGCCCGGCCGCGGAAGTGGAGCGAATGATGAAGCTGCAAGAAGTGCTGCTGAAAGCCATGGCGAAAAAGATCACATGGTGGAGCGCAGCAGAGATCATCGGGGTGAGCGGATTCACACCCCACTCTCCGATGCTTTGCGATAATCTGTCGGACAGGTAAGCGTTTCCAGAACGGGATCAGAACCTCCTGCTGGAGGCTCTGGACGGGCGGAGCCGGGAACGCCCTGCCGGACGGTCAACACGATGGGCGAACGTAAATCGGGAAAACAGCCTGCAAAAAAGCCGGTCCAGAAGACAGGCGTCACGCTCTCGGACATCGCGAAAGCAATGGGCCTTTCCGCGATGACTGTCTCTCGCGCCTTCACCGGCAGCGAGCAGATCAGCGAGAAGACAAAGCAGGAAGTATTAAAAACCGCTAAGGAGCTCGGCTACGTTCCGAACCGCTGGGCGCGCAGCCTGGTGACACGGCGGTCTTCGATCATCGGCGTCCTCATCCCCGAAATCTCGCACACTTATTTTGCAGAAGTAACCTGCGGCGTGGAAGAGATCGTGGACAAGACCGGCTTCGATCTCCTGCTCTGCCACTCACGCGGCGACGCCGAGAAAGAGCGGGCGGAGATCCACATGCTGATCGGCACCCGCGCCGATGGCCTGATCATCGCCTCTGTCCAGGATTCGAAAACCGAGCGGCCCTTCACTGAACTGGAGGATGCCGGTATTCCCTTCGTGCTGGTCGACCGCTTTTTCCCCAACCGCCGGTTCAGCTCCGTGCTGGTGGACGATCTTGAGGTGGGCGAAATCGCGACCAACCACCTGATCGACATGGGGCACCGGCTGATTGCTCACATTCAAGGCCCGCCCGTCACCCCCGCCGTGCTGCGGAGACGCGGCTACCTGACCGCCATGAAGGCGCATGGCTTGCCGGTCGACAAAGACTGGATGATCGGCAAGGACTTCAGCAATCAGAACGGCTACGTGTCCATGCGCAAACTGCTGCAATTGAAGCCGCGGCCGACGGCCGTCTTCGCCGCGAACGACCCGCTGGCGATCGGCGCCGTCCGCGCCTGCCGTGAGGCGGGCTTCCGCGTGCCGGAAGATATCTCGGTGGTGGGCGCAGGCAGCATCGAAGGCGACCACAATCCGAATCCCTTTCTCACCACCGTGTGGTGGCCCAACCAGGAGATGGGGCGCGCCGCGGCGGAGCTGCTGATGAAAGCCATCGCCGACTCGGACGGCGGGGAAACGCACATCCGCACGTTCGCGCCCAAGCTGCTGGTGCGGCATTCATCCGGTCCGGCTCCGGCGAAATAAGGGCGTGGAGCGGGCGCGGTCGGATATGATGCGAGACTGAGCGTACGAGCACGCGTGAATCGAATTCCTCCATCTCTTCTGGCGCTGGTGCTGTGTCTTCTGGCTGCGCCGCCGCTGCAGCCGCAGAAACCCGCGGCCGAATCCGGCCAAGGCATGATCAGCGGTGGGGCTGCCGCGCTGCCGCGGCCTAAGCCCTCCGGCCGCCCCTGGCCCGTGACTTTCACCGATGTGGCCGCGCAGGCCGGCCTGCGGATGCAGTACACCTACGGCCATCCGCAGAAGAAGAAGTACGTCATCGAAGCCAATGGCGCCGGCGTAGCCTTCCTCGACTACAACGGTGACGGGCTGCTGGACGTGTTCCTGGTGAATGGTTCCAGGCTGGAAGGCTTTCCTGCCGGCACGTCGCCGACGAATCATCTCTTCCAGAACAAGGGCAAGGGCCAGTTTGCCGATGTCACAAAGACCGCGAAGCTCGACCAGTCCGGCTGGGGCAACGGCGTCTGTGCCGGCGACTTCGACAACGACGGCCACACCGACCTCTACGTCACCTACTTCGGGAAGAACCTGCTGCAGAAGAACAATGGTGACGGCACCTTTCGCGATGTAACCGCGCGCAGCGGCACTGGCGGCAGCGGCAGTGAATGGAGCACCGGCTGCACCTTTGTCGACTACGACCGCGACGGCTACCTGGACCTGCTGGTGACCCGGTATTTGAACTTCCAGGCTGGGAAGAGCCCGCTGCCCGGGGCGTTCCCCTTCTGCATGTGGAAGGGCAGCCCTGTCTATTGCGGGCCGCGCGGCCTGCCTTTCGGATCGCTCGCGCTCTATCACAACAAAGGCGACGGCACTTTTGAGGACGTCTCGGTCCCCTCCGGCATCAGCGCGGTGAAGGGCTTCTACGCGTTCACGGCCGTGGCGACGGATTTCGACGGCGACGGCTGGCCGGACCTCTACATCGCCTGCGATTCCACCCCGAGTATCCTGTTCCACAACCAGAAAAACGGGACCTTTCGGGACATCGGCACCGAGACCGGGCTCGCCTACAACGACAATGGCTCGGAGCAGGCGGGCATGGGCCTGTCCGTCGGTGACTTCGACAACGACGGGCGCATCGATATCCTGAAGACCAACTTCACGGGCGACTATCCGAACCTCTACCGCAACCTGGGGAAAGGGCTGTTCAGCGATGTCTGCCTCAGGGCCGGCCTGGCCGTGAACCCTGACCACGTGTTGTGGGGCACCGGGTTCGCTGACCTGGACAACGACGGCTGGAAGGACATTGTGCAGGTGAGCGGCCACGTCTATCCCGAGGTCGCGCAGATCGACGCGCGCGAGCACTACCAGCGCGCGCGTCTGGTGTACCGCAATCTGGGCGGCGGGCGGTTTGAGGACGTCTCCGGGCAATCCGGCCCGGGCATTGCAGCCGAGCATTCCAGCCGCGGCATGGCTCTGGGCGATTTCGACAACGACGGCGCGATGGACGTCCTGGTGATGAACATGCACGAGGCTCCGTCCCTGCTGCGCAACGAACTGAAGTCGTCGAATCACTGGATGAAACTGCGGCTGCGCGGCACGCGGTCGAACCGGGACGCGATTGGAGCGGTGGTGACGGTGGAGTCCGCCGGGCGCACGCAAGCCGATGCCGTGCTTAGCCAGTCGAGCTTCCTGTCCCACAACGACCTGCGCCTGCACTTCGGCCTGGGTGCGGCGGCCCAGGTGGACCGCATCACCGTGCAATGGCCCAACGGGCAGCGTGAGCAGTTCCCGGGTGTGGCGGCGAATGCTCTATATCTGCTGGTGGAGGGCTCGGGTCAGGCGGCCGCGCAGGAGTTGCCCCGATGACAGGACTGCTGGCGGTGACGGCAATGGCGCTCTGGCTGCAAGCCGGACCCGACTTGCTCTCCGACCAGGCTCAGCAGTTGGCGATGCAAAAGCGGTATGACGAGGCGGAAGTTCTGTGGAAGAGGGCCCTGCAGGCGGCGCCGGATCACTTTCCCTCTTTGTTTAACCTCGGCTTCATGCGGTATTCGTTGGGGCAGTTCACCGCGGCGGAGGACTGGTTGACGCGCGCGGCCCGGGCGAAACCCGGCGACTTCAACTCGCGGTATCTGCTCGGTACGACTCTCTTGAAGCTGGAACGGCGCGAGGACGCGCTCCGCGCCTGGCGGGCGGCGCTGGCTGTGCAGCCTAACAACTACAAGCTGATGCAGATTATGTCGGTGGAGTACTCGAACGGGTACTACTACAAGGAAGCCTGCGCAGTGGGGCGGCAGGCGGTGGCCTTGCGCGGGGATACGCCGGAGCCGTGGTTTGTGGCGATCAAGGCCTGTTTCGAGGCTCGCGATCCGGAGACGCTGGCCCTGACCAAGCAGGCGGCGGAACGGTTCCCCGAGTCGGCCCGCGCCAACTTCGAGTACGGCTTCCAGCTACAGAAGGCCGGCCTGCGCGACGAGAGCCTGCCGTTTCTACGCAAGGCGATGAGCCAGGATCCGTCATACGAGGAGCCGTTCTACTTCTACGGGAACCTGATGCTGTTGGACGAGCAGTACGGGCAGGCGGTAGAGCCCCTGCGAACCGCCCTGAAGCTGCGGCCCGATTACGTTTCGGCCTGCGTGGCCCTGGCGAAGGCGCTGATGGGCCTGGACCGGAATCAGGAGGCGAAAGAGGCGCTGGAAGCGTGTGCCCGCATGAGTCCGGCCCACCCGCAGCCGCACCTGTTCCTGTCGCAGGTCTATTTCCGTTTGGGCGATGAGGAGAAGGCCACGGCGGAGAAACTGCTCTCCCTGCGCCTGCGCCGGGAGAATCCGACGATCATGGAATCCCCCCAAGCCCGCCCCTTCCCGGTAACCCCCCGCCGGTGACTGGGGGTAATGGGAAACTGCGGGGCGGGCTCGATTTGGGGGCCGCGGGAGCGGCACTGCATAGACCGTTATCGATAAACCTCGGAGACAGCCGCTTCCGGGACCGGTTGGGCGGTGGCGTGCTGCTGGAACCAGCCGGCCAGGTAATCGTCAGTGACCCTGCGTCGGGCCATGATGTCACGCCGCTTATTGATGGCGCGGCGCAGGGATGTCAGGGTGTGCCAGAACGCGGAAAGCGAAGTGGGTTCGTAGAACAGACACCCTCCAATGATGAGAACGTCGCGAGCGGTGGTCGGGAACCAGATTCTGCGGTAAAGGTCCCCTGTCATATTCTTCACGCGCATCAGGAACCGGTTCTTCACTGAGTGCATGTTCAGCACGGCCGGCACGCTGTTGCGGCTGCCCGGCAGCATGCGGCGGACGTGGTACGACTCGGCCGTATGTACGTACAGGCAGCGCCAGCCCAGCAGTTGGGCACGCCAGGCGACATCGGCGTCTTCCCGGTAAGAGAAGAAGTCGGGGTCAAAGAAGCCATCCGACTGGGCGACATCCAGGATCATCTTGCGGCGGTAGAGCGCCGCGGCGGCGCAGGCGCCGAAGACATACTCGGTCTGCCCGTAGCGCCCGTCGTCCGGTTCATTCCACCCGCGATCGAAGTGCCGCGCGGTGGAAGTAAAGAAGATACCTGCCGAATCGATGCGCCGTTCATGCAGCGGAGAACCGTCGGACTGGATCCGGAGCAGGCGGCCGCAGACCGTGCCGATGCGGCGGTCGATGCGGGTGGCCTCCACCAGTTGACTCACAAAGTCCGGCAGCAGGAAGACATCAGGATTGAGGGTCAATACCCAGTCTGAGCGGGTAGCCCGGATCGCCAGGTTCTGGCCGGCGGAGAAGCCGGTATTCCTGGGGTTATAGATCACACGGATACGTCCCTCATAGCCCGCCAGGATGTGCCGGGTGGCATCCTTCGAGGCGTTGTCGACCACCACAACATCCAACGAACCGTAATCCTGGGCCAGGACACAGTCGAGGCAGCGCTCGATGACACGGGCGCTGTTATAGGTGACGATGGTGACGGTAACCGAATCCAGTCGCATCAATGCTCCTGTTCGCGTAAGATTTCCTGTTTCAAAGACCCGGAACGGCACCAATTCGACTACAGAAGGGCGAAAAATACTTAATGCCGCTGGTAGGCGAGGCATTTTTTCACAGTGGTGTAGTAGAGTGACCCAGTCGATGGTCTTTGGGAGTGACACCGCTGCAGGGCGACACCCGTTTGAGGTGCGCTCCCGCGGGTCAGACTGAAATGGGTTCCGACGCATTCAGAGAAGAGTGGGCAGGGATCTTGTCATCCACACCATCCACGCCGGCGATGCAGAGCCGGGTGGCGAAATTGTTTGAAGAGGCTCGCGACGACGTGTATCGCTACCTGATGACCCTTGGCTTGCACCCACCCCAAGCCCAGGAGGTGACGCAGGAGGTGTTTCTGCGTCTCTACACGACGCTGCGGAAGGGTGAGGAGATCCGCAACGACCGGGCCTGGATCTTCCGTGTTGCCCATAACTTAGGGCTCAGGGTCCGGTCGAGGGAGAATGCCCGGGTTGTATACGACCCCGACTTGGGGCTGAACCTGGCGGATCCGGCTTCCAATCCGGAACACAGTGTCATCGAACGCGAGCAGATGCGCCGCGTGCACGAGGCTTTGAAAGGACTGTCCGAGCAACAGAAACGGTGCCTGCATTTGAGGATGGAAGGTCTGCGCTATCCGGAGATAGGAGCCATTCTTGGCATTAGTCCATCGACGGTGAGTGAGTTTCTACGGCGTGCAATCGCCCGGCTGAAGAAGGTGCGACATGAGTAGTGTCAACGACCGCTCAGAGTATTTGAGCGGCCACCCCAGTGATGGCGAATGGCTGCGATTCGCGGACGGTGAAGTCACCGTACCGGAAGAAAAGAAGTTGCGGTCTCACCTGGCCGCTTGCTGGCAATGCCGCTCGGCGCTGGAAGAGACACAGAAGGCCGTCAACGCCTGTGTCCAGTATAGGGACACCGTTGTGAAGGAGGCCTATCCGGCCCCTCCGCAGCCGTGGTTCGACATTTATAGAGAATTTGACAGGCTCGATGAGCAGGCCGCTTCACAGTCCTGGTTTGCACGGTTTTCTGATTGGCTGACAGGAGCATGGACGATCCGCCGGACCTCTTATGCGGCTCTCGCCACCGCGCTGATCGCCCTGCTGGTCTGGCAGTCGTGGCAGTTGCCCGCCGTGCAAGCCGCAAGCTTGCTGCGGCGCGCCGTAGCCTCCGCCGAATCGAAGCCAGCCAAAGTGCGGCGCGTCAGGATCAAGACTCGCAGCGCGACGATGACCCGCGTGATCGGCTCCCCGCTCCAGGCGACACAAAATAAAGAACTGGAGCCCATTGAGGCCCTGTTCCGCCAGGCCAATTACGATTGGGACGATCCGCTCAGCGCCAGGACGTTTCAGCGCTGGCGGTCCCAGTTGCCGTCCAAGCACGACGAACTGGTGTCCACCGTGGACGCCGCCGCACCGGAGAGCCGCTACCATCGGATCCGGACGACCACGGACTCTGGTGAACTGATCGCGGCTTCCCTCACCTTGCGGGCGTCGGACCTGGAACCCACGTCAGGCCTGCTGGAATTCCGGAATCACGAACCCATCGAGATTCAGGCGCTGGCAACCGACCAGGAGCCGGCCCTTGGATCTACATCTATAGTATCCAGCGCGGCAGCCCCCCACTCCAGCCCGGGTCTCGTGTCGCCGGAAGCCCTGGCGCAGCCGGCCACGTTACACGACGAACTTCTTGTTTTCAAAGCGCTGCGCGGCATTGGAGCGGATCTCGACCAGCCCTTGGAAGTGACCCGCAACGGCCCGGCCGTGGAAGTCACCGGCATTGGAGTCCCGGCGGAACGGCGGCAGGAGCTTCACGCCGCCCTGGACGCCCTACCCCGGGTCCGGTTGCAGTTTAACGATGCGGGCAGCGCGAGCACGCCCCAGCAGGAACGACATTTGTCGAACACGGGCACTGCGGCCAGTCCGGAGATCGAACAATTGCAGGGGCGCCTGGAGTCCGCGTTGGGCGGACGGGCCGCTTTCACGAGTATTGCAGACCGGGCGCTGGAGTCCAGTGACGATCTGATGGCTCGCATGCATGCCCTGCGGCGCTTGGCGGAACGATATTCTACAAATATCGAAGCTGGCATGACAAGCGACGAGCGCGCGCTGCTGGCCGGATTGCGCCACGATCACGCCTCGGCCGTTCTGGCCCAGGCGGCTACCCTGCAGAAGCTGCTCGCTTCCGCCCTGCGCAAGGTAGCTCCCAAGGTGGATGCGCGGCCCGCGGCCGGGCTCTCCGCCGGCTCCTGGCAGGGCGCCACGGAGCAGCTTTTTAATACCAGCCGGCAGGTGGACCTGCTGCTGGCCGGGACGCTGGCGGCGACTCCGGCTGCGCGTCCTGCCGAATCGATTCCCGGTGACTTGCTGGCCCGCCTGGCCGACCTCATGGTCCAGGCTGAAGGTTTCGAGAAGATGGCCCGGGAGGTGCAGTAGAAAAGCTCGCCAGCCATGCGACACTGCCCGCCGCCCGCGCTGTTTGCCTTCTGTCTCCTGATTGCGCCCCTGACGGCGCAAACCCTGACGCATCTCTCCGGGCAGATCACCGATCCTTCCGGCGCCGCCGTTCCGGCCGCCATCGTGAGCGTTTCCAGCGAAGACACCGGCTTCCGGCGGGTGACCCTGACGCACTCCGATGGCACGTATCTCGTGGCCGCGCTGCAGCCGGGCCAATACAAAGTCATGGTTCGCAAGGACGGGTTCCGCACCCTGGTGCGCTTTGGCGTGAAGCTGGACGTCGCATTGGCCGCGCGGGTCGACTTCAGCCTCCAGATCGGCAGCATGCAGGAGACCATCACCGTTGAGGACACACCCGGCGGCCTGAGCCGCGAGGAGACCTCGGTCAGCACGTTGATCGGCCGCCAACCCATTGAAAATCTTCCACTAAACGGCCGTGGGATCCTCAGCCTGCTGGAACTCGCTCCGGGGACGGTGGTGACGCCCGCGACCCGAGGCGAAGCCGGCCAGTTCACCACCAACGGGCAGCGGCCCAACACACACGGCTTTTCGGTGGATGGCGTGAGCGCGAACTCCGGCGTGATCGGCGGCGGCCTGCCGGCCCAGACCACCGGCGGCACCCTGCCGTCGATGACCGCGATCGGCGGACTGGCGGGGATCATCGCGCTGGATTCGCTGAACGAGTTCGTGGTGCAGACGTCCTCCACGGGATCAGAGTTCGGGCGCTACCCGGGCGCCCAGGTGTCGCTCAGCAGCCGGTCCGGCTCGAACGAGTATCGCGGCGCCCTCACCGAGTTCTTCCGGCATGAAAGGCTGGCGGCCAACGATTGGTTTATGAACGAACCCGGCGCGAGCCGGACGCCCTTGCGGGTCAACGACTTCAGCGGAGCGTTGGGCGGGCCGGTGCTGCGCGACCGCACGTTCTTCTTCCTGAACTACGAGGGGCTGCGGCTGCTGCAGCCCACCTCCTGGATGCAGGCTGTGCCGACGGCGCAACTGCGCGGGAGAGTACAGAACTGGGTGCGGCCGGTGCTGGAACTCTTCCCTCTGCCCAATGGGCGGAACTTCGATCAGAACATCGGCGAATGGACGGGGCGCATCAGCCGCCCGGCGCGGTCGGACAACGGGAGCGCCCGGCTGGACCATGCCCTGACCTCGAAGATCACCCTCTTCGCGCGGTTCCAGGAATCCCCTTCGTCGAGCCGGTTCGGCAGTTCGCAGATCAGCGACTTCAACATCAGCTCCCGTACCCTGACTTGGGCGGCCAACTTCCGGCCGCGGCCTGATGCGGTCTTCGATTTGCGGATGAACTTCGCCCGCATCGAGGCGCACTCGGTATGGCGGCCCGCCGATCCGACGGATTCCACCGGCTGCTCGCTGAGTGCGGTGGCCACCACCTTCATGCCGACCAAGAGCGCGTGCAGCTATCTCTACCGTTTCTCGATCGCGGGCGTGGGGCAGACTGTCTCCGGCGCCGAAAGCGTGCAGCGCCAGACGCAGTGGCAAATTGTGCCCAGCGCCTATGTGATCCACGGAGCCCACCAGATCCGCTTCGGCGGCGACCTGCGGCGGCTGGACCCCTCGCGCCGCGACGTGGATGGCAGCTTCAGTATCATCGCCGAGAGCCTCGAGGACCTGGTGGAGAGCCGCAATCTGTGGACGGCGTCCTCTACCCAGCAGAGCCGGGCCGGCCGCCTGCTGGAGTCTTCGCTATTTGTGCAGGACACCTGGCGCATCCATCGTGCCCTGACGTTCACGGCCGGTGTGCGCTGGGAGCTGGCGCCCGCGCCCACCACCAGGGACCTGACGGCGAACCCGTTCGGCGGCACCACCAGCACGGGCCCCAGTTCCGCGGTCTGGCCCATGCGGTATACGAACATCGCCCCCAGAGCCGGCTTGGCCTGGCGGCCAGACCGGGCCGGGCAGATAGTGGTTCGCGCCGCCTATGGCTCCTACTACGACTCCAGCCTGAGTTTGGCGACGGACTTGGTCAATGGCGGCCCGCTGAACATGGAGCAGTTCACCAGCGGGGCGTCGGCTCCGTTCACCAC
Source organism: Paludibaculum fermentans (assembly GCF_015277775.1). Taxonomy (NCBI): domain Bacteria; kingdom Pseudomonadati; phylum Acidobacteriota; class Terriglobia; order Bryobacterales; family Bryobacteraceae; genus Paludibaculum; species Paludibaculum fermentans. The sequence goes on along the minus strand of NZ_CP063849.1, from coordinate 5,921,823 downwards.
CATCCTGCAGTACGGCTTCGACAACAACCTCCGGCTGCCGCGCGTGCAGCAGGGAAACCTCTCAGTGGAACGCGCCTTCGGCCTCAACAACCTCCTCTCCGCCAGCTATGTTGTCGCCAAGGGGCAATGGCTGGTGCGGCGCGAATACGGGATGCAGGGCGGCAATGAGCTGATCCGGACCGTGCTTTCCACCAACCACGCCTCGTCGGACTACCGGGCCCTGCTCGTCCAATACCGGCGCAGGATGACGCGCTCGCTGCAGGCGCACGTTTCCTATTCCTGGGCTCACTCGATCGACGACAGTTCGAGCGATGCGGCTTTGTTCCTGGTGAATACAGCCACGGCGGGCAGCAGCAATCGGGGCTCGTCGGATTTCGACATCCGCCACTCCTTCACGGCGGCATTCACCTTCGCTCCGCGGGTGATGCGCGGCGTGACGTTCGACGGCATCTACCGCGCGCGCACCGGCTTCCCCATCACGGTGGTGAACCAGGAGTACGCGATGGGGCTGAGCTTCTCCAACGCCTTCCGGCCGAACCTGCTGCCGGGCGTACCGGTCTGGATCCAGGACACCACCGCGCCGGGCGGACGCCGGCTGAACGCGGCCGCTTTCCAGACCACAGGGACCGCGCGGCAAGGCAACCTGGGACGGAACAGCATCGCCGGTTTCGGCATGTCGCAGATGGATCTGGCTGTGCGCCGCGACTTCCGGCTGAGCCGCCGCCAGACGCTGGAGATGCGGGCCGAGGCCTTCAATCTCCTCAATCACCCGAACTTCGGCGATCCGGTAAGAACCCTGGCCAGCCCGCTGTTCGGGCAGTCGACGTCCATGCTCAACCTCATGTTAGGCACGGGCAGCCCAGGCAGCGGGCTCGCTCCCGTGTTCCAGTCCGGCGGTTCGCGATCGGTCCAGCTCGTCCTGCGCCTGCGCTTTTAACCCTCCCTCCGGCTGCGATAACCTATCCACAGCAAAGAAAAGTTGAGGTTTGAGAATGTCCGATCTTTTTGACCTTTCCGGTAAAGTAGCCGCCATCGTCGGCGGCGGCGGCGTGTTGGCCGGCGAGATGGCCCTTGGGCTGGCCCGTGCCGGCGCCGACATCGCCATCCTCGATTTCAATCTGGATGCGGCGAACGCCCGGGCCGCGCAGGTTCGCGACCTGGGCCGCCGCGCCATCGGCGTGAAAGTCGACGCGACGAAGAAGGCCGACCTGCAGGCCGCGCTGGACGCGATTCTGGCGGAGCTGGGCCATGTCGAGGTTCTCGTGAACGCGGCCGGCATCAACTCGGGCACCCCGTTCTTCGAGATCACCGAAGAGGAGTGGCACCGCATTCTGGATGTCGACCTCACCAGCGTCTTCCTGGCCTGCCAGGTCTTCGGCCAGCACATGGTGCAGCCCGGCAAGGGCGGCTCCGTCATCAATATCTCGTCGGCTTCTTCCGGCCCGCCGCTTTCGAAGGTCTTCACCTATTCGGTGGCCAAGGGCGGCGTGAACCAGGTGACACAGTTCCTGGCGCGCGAATGGGCGACGCAGGGTGTGCGCGTGAATGCGATCCTGCCGGGCTTCTTCCCGGCAGAGCAGAATCGCAAGCTGCTGACGGATGAGCGCGTGGCCTCCATCATGAAGCACACGCCGATGAACCGCTTCGGCGAGGCGTCGGAGCTGGTGGGCGCGGCCGTGTATCTGGCGTCCGACAAGGCGTCGAGCTTCGTGACGGGCTCCATCATGCGTGTCGACGGCGGCTACATGGCGATGACGATCTAGCTCTCATTCCAGCAGCGAGAAGAACGGGCCGGAGGCGTGCGCTTCCGGCCCGTTCGCTTTAGCGGCCCGGGCGGCGGGCCGGGACGTAGATGTCGGCGGCGGTCAAGCCGCACTGTTGCGCGATGCGCAGGCAGTAGTCGATCTCGCCCATGCCCTTGACGTGACTGTTGGAGCCGAAGGAGAACTTGGCTCCGGCGGCTTTCGCACGGCGGATGAACGCGGCGCTCGGCACCTGGAAGTGCGCATTGATCTCAATGGCGACGTGATTGCGAACGGCGGCCTGGATCAGCCGGTCCATGCGGGCTGGCGTCCAGAGGGCGTCGTATTGCGCCTTCAGCTTCTCGGGCACGTAGGTCGGATTGGCCCAGATCTGGATCGGCTGCGACAGGACACGCTCGTTGAAGGCAACGTACCGGTCCATGAAGTCCTGGGCGTCGCCCACTTCGATATTGGGTAGCCAGAGCCAGATGCTCTTGCCGTTTTTGTCGGGGAAGACGAGCGCGTCGGCAGCGATGTAGTCGAGCTGTCCGCGCAGGTCGGAGGACAGGCAGTTCGCCCAGTCGAAGCCGTAGACCTGCAGGCCGCGCCACAGCGGCTGGTCCCGCACTTCATCCAGGAACTCGCCCAGCGTCTGGTTGTCGTGGATGTCGCCGCGGCAGCCTCCTTCGGCCAGGATTCCGAATCGGACCCCCATTTTGCGGGACAATGCGGCGGCGTCCGCGGGCTTCATCTCGGGTGTGTTGTGGTCCTCCCCATGGAGGTGGATGTGGAGGTCCACTTTCGGCAGGTCGGCGGCCAGCATGACAGGCGCGCAGAGTAGGATTAGGTATTTCGAGATCATGAGATCTCTTTCACTGTAATGAATTCAGTGAAGCCCGGAAAAGGGGCCGGGTCAGCTTCGTTCGGCGGGCCCGGCGTCGGAGCCTTTGCGTCGGATGCCATGCTTCTCCATGCGGTAGATCAGCGTCTTGCGGCTGATGTCGAGATAGCGCGCGGCATGGGTTTGATTCCAGTTCGACATCTCCAGCGCCTTCACGATCAGTTCCTTCTCCACCGAGTCGAGGCTGAGGCCCTGCGCCGGCAGGTCGAGGCTCACCGCGGCCGCGGCCGGGCGGGCTTTGCGGATCATCTCCGGCAGATCTTCCTCGGTGATCGTATTCCCGCGGCTGAGCACGACAATGCGCTCCACGATATTCTCCAATTCGCGGATGTTGCCGGGCCAGCGGTAGCTCTGGAAGAACGGGATCAGGCGGCCGGGCAGGATCAGGTCGGGGCGCCCCACCTTCTCCTTCGATTTCAGAAAGAAGCTCTGGACCAGTTCTGGAATATCCTCGGCGCGCTCACGCAGCGGAGGCAGCTCCAGGGGGATGACGGCCAGGCGGTAGTACAGATCCTCGCGGAAGGCGGCGTCCTCGATCATGGCCTGCAGGTTGCGGTGGGTGGCGGCGATGATACGTACATCCACGCGGCTCACCGCGGCCGCACCGACTTTCTCGATTTCACCCTGCTGGATCAGGCGCAGCAGCTTGGCCTGCACTTCCATGGGCAGTTCGCCGATTTCGTCCAGGAACAGGGTGCCGCCGCTGGCCAGTTCCACCTTGCCCTGCTGGTGGGACACGGCTCCCGTGAACGAACCCTTCACGTGCCCGAACAGCTCGCTTTCGAGCAGATCGCGGGGGATGGCGCCGCAATTGATCGTGACAAAGGCACGCTCCTTGCGCGGGCTGTTCTGGTGGATGGCGCGGGCGAGCAGCTCCTTGCCGGTGCCGGTCTCGGCCCGGATCAGGATAGTCGAGTTGGTCTGCGCCGCGCGCGACGCCATGTCGAGAACGGTCAGTAGCGTCTCCGACTGGCCGATGATGCTCTCGAAGCCGTACTTGCGGTCGAGGTTCGTACGCAGCGTGCGGACCTCTTCCACCAGCCGGGAATGCTCCAGCGCGCGCCGGACCAGCAGATTGAGCTCCTCGAAGTCGATGGGCTTGGTCAGATAGTCGTACGCGCCGGACTTCACGGCTTCGACCGCATTTTGGATGGTGCCGAAGGCAGTCACGATGACGACGGGCAAATCCGGGTGGGACTCCCGCAACTGGCGCAGCAGTTCGATGCCCGACAGGCCGGGCATGCGCAGGTCCGTCAGGACGAGCGCCGGCGGCTGATTGCCCACGATGGTGAGCGCCTCTTCGGCCGAGCCCGCCGTTTTGACGGAGTAGCCGGCGTCTTCCAACTGGGTTTGCACCACCCAGCGCAGGTTCTCGTCGTCGTCCACCAGTAGGATGCTCTGTGCAGTCATACTCCCTTTCGTTGCAGCGGCAGGTGGACACTGAAGGTCATCCCTTTGCCGGGATTGCGGCGTGCGTCCAGCCAGCCGTGCATCTGGCCCACGATCTGGTGGGCCACGGGCAGGCCGAGGCCTGTTCCGTTCTCCTTCGTCGTAAAGAAGGGGTCGAACAGTTTGTCGATGTCACCCGGCGCTACGCCGGAGCCTTCGTCGCGCACCCGGATCCACACATTGCGGCGGTCCGCGCCCGCTTCGAGAATAACCGCGGCGCCGTCGGGGCTGGCCTCCACCGCGTTGATCAGAAGGTTCAGCAGAACCTGCTCCAGTTGCTCCGGATCGCAGTAGAGCGAGGGGATCTTCCCCTGCTGGCGGCGTTCGATGGTGATGCCGCGCCGGCCGATGCGGTATTCCGCCAGCGCGGCCACGTTTTCCAGCAGCGGTTCCAATGCAGCCTGGCCCATCTTGGGCGGCCGCGGCCGGGCGAAGTTGAGGAAGGTGGTCAGCAACCGGTCGAGCCGAGTGCACTCCTGCCCGATGATGGTGACACAGCGCGACTGCTTCTCATCGAGTGCCGGGGCGCGGCCCAGGATCTGCGCCGCTCCGGCGATGCTCGCCAGCGGATTGCGGATCTCGTGGGCCAGGCCGGCGGATAATTGACCAATGGCCGACAGCCGCTCCGCCCGCTTCATCGCTTCAGAGGTCTCCTGGATCTTCTGGTAGGCGGCATTGAGGCGCTCCGTGAGGATGCCGGTGCCGGTGCCGACAAAGCAGAAGACCACGCTTTCCATGGCATGGTGGAGTGTCGTATCGGTCTGTTTCAGCGACAGGATGAGGCCGCTGCACAGTCCGGCGGTGATGAGGCCGCCGCGCCAGCCGTCATGCACGGCCGAGAAGAGAATGGCGACATAGAACAGACGGGGCAGCACGAAATGCCAGTTGACGCGCTCCAGCGGCACCGTCGCCTGCAGGGCGGCGATCGAAAAGGCGGCCAGGACCACGGCCGAGCGCTGCACCCATACATATCGTGTGTCGGTCACCATGGACGATTCTTTCCTATATTGTGCCCATGGGCTAGCCCGGACAGAGAGCTGTTTTCGCCTGACGCAAAAAATGGGCCGCCTCCGCAGGCGGCCCGTGCTTCAGTTCCAAAGTCTGGCCGTCCGCCGTGAGTGCCGGGGAGAGGGAAAAGGCCGGCATCACGGCGGCGGCTGCAAAATACCGTTTCAGGCAGCGTCGCATTGCGACCGCGCTTCTGCCTGGCACGAGGCGAAATGCCATGCACAGGCGACGGTCCAGGCGGGCTCCATGGCCTCAAATGGCCTCACAATCGTGTCGTAGACGCCGGCCTCCTTGGCCTCTTTGATGTGGTGCGGACCATCGCAGACGGCCACCACCAGGGCGGGCGGATCCAACTGTTTAGCGACCTCGACGGCCTGGTCCCAGGAATGATCCGTCACCAGGATGCCGCCCGCGGCTTGTGGCAGGCCCGTCGTGGCGTGCTCCCAATCCGCGAAGCACAACACATCCCAACTCTGCTTGGTCAGGACCCGTGCCAGTTCACCGCGCAATACGCGATCTTCACTTACTACCAACAGGGGCGGGTTGAACGGCCAGCTCAAACGGCACCTCCCACGGATTCCAGTCGAGCCGCGCGGCGATGCAGGCGGTGTTGAGCGTCTTCCGGACGCCGCCGGCGCAACACCTGATGGATGCGGTAACCCAGGCGCCGTGCCGCGCCATCCACAGCGCCGGCGAACGTCGCATTCTGTTCCAGGATCTTGACGCGGTCAATTCCGGGCAGCTCGGCTGTGATCTGGCACAGCTTGTCCACGCCGCCCTTCGGGCCGTTGGTGTCGTCGAGATAGACGACCACCTCGGACAATCGCGTCTCATAGCGGTCCAGGGCAAATCCGATCCGCCGCTCAACATACTGCTGCAGTTCCCCAGTCAACTCAATGCCGTGTGTCCTGATCGACAGATTCATTAGTGCCTCCTGCCCTTACTAATGGCAATCGCCGGGCCAATCGGTTTCCACCTGGAATCAATGAGTTAGGAGGAGGGGCGGCCGTTTTGGTGGTCCTTTTGAGGCAACCCTGACGGACTAAGTGCGATTTCCGTCAGTACTTTCTGCCAGGTAATCTCTCCGGGTTAGTGGGGATTCCAGGAATCGCCTCCCCCGCGAGGATGAGCTACAATTCCGGCACGATGACCTCTTTCGTACTGCTGCTCGCCCTGCTCCAACCGCCGGGTGATATCAAAGCGAAGATGGAGCAGTCCATCGGCGGGCTGCCGGGTGTCAGGGCCGACCTGAATGCCCGCATCACCGGCACCTTTGAGCGGCCCGGATACCGCGTCGAGAAGCTGCTGTTCGAATCACTGCCCGGTTTCCGGGTCACCGCCAACCTCTACGTGCCCACGGGATCCGAAGGCCCGTTTCCGGCCGTGCTGGGCGTGGCTGGGCACTCAGACAACGGCAAGGCCTATCCCAACTATCAGAAGGTGTGGATCACGCTGGCCCGGCGCGGCTACGTCGTGCTGGCGTACGATCCGCCCGGCCAGGGCGAGCGGCTGGAGTATTTTGATCCGGAGCTGGGGCTTTCGCGGGTCGGGCCCGGCGTAAACGAGCACATCACTGCCGGTGTCCAATGCCTGCTCACGGGCACCTCCATCGCCCGCTACTTCATCTGGGACGGCATTCGCGCCGTCGATTATCTGCTCACCCGCAAAGAGGTGGATCCGGCCCGCATCGCCGTGGCCGGCAACTCCGGAGGCGGCACGCAGGCTGCCTACCTGGCCGTTTTCGAACCCAGGCTGGCGGCGGCGGTTTCGTCCTGCTACATCACACGCTGGCGCGAACTGATGGACGGTCCGGGTCCGCAGGATGCCGAGCAGATCTTTCCCGGCTTCCTCGGCCAGGGACTGGACTTCGTTGATTTCATTAAGGGATTCGCGCCAAAGCCGTTTCTGGTTACCTCCGCCACACGCGACTTCTTCCCTATTGCCGGAGCTCGGGCTACCTTTGAAGCCGCAGCGCGCCACTACGAGTCAGTGGACGCTCCGGGCCGGGTGTCGTTCTTTGAGTTCGACGATACCCACGGCTGGTCGCAGCCTCGGCGTGAGGCGGCTTACCGCTTTCTGGACAAATACTTAAAGGGCGTCGACGCCGAAGTTCACGAGGAGCCCATCGACACTGAACCGGAGAGCCTGCTGTGGGTGACCCCCACCGGGCAGTTGGCGCCCTCCTTTGGCACGGAAACCGTCTTCTCCATGAACCGGGCCCTGGCCCAGCGCATCTACCCCACACGCCGGGCGCTCGCGGCGGCGAATCCCCAGCAGCTCAGGCAACTGATCCTGCAGCGCGTGGCGCCCGCTCCGCTGCACCTGGTCGCCCGGACGTCCCCACGTGGCAGCCGGCCCGGTATCGTCACCTCGGGAGTCCCTGAGGCGGATCTGGCGGAACTGCGAGCGGCGGGCTACGTCCTGCGGGTCGTGAATTCGCCCATTCCCCAGGGTGGATCCGCCGGATACAGTCCTGCCTACCAGGCGGCCGCCAAGGAGTGGCTGAACGGGCGGTCGCTGCTGAGCTGGCGGGTGAGCGAGCTCACCAGCGCTTTCTATGACCTGGCGGCGGACCCTGAGGTCGATCCCGAGAATATTTCTGTCTGGGGGAAGGGGAATGCGGGCGTCTCCGCGCTGCTGTTCACTGCGCTCGAGCCCAGGGTCGCCCGGGTGATGGCCGAAGACACGGTGACCAGTTGGTTTGTGTGCACGCAAAGCCACCTGCACTCCAATCTGGCCGAAATCACGATCCCCGGTGTCCTACTGGACTTCGATCTGCCAGACCTGGTCAAGGTGATCGCGCCCCGCCCCATGTGGCTGGTGGATCCGCGTACCCCTACCGGAGCGCGATCGCCCGCCGTCGAGTACCCTCGGGCGTTCGTCCAACTCTATGAGCGGCCGGAGGGTTGGCCGGTACTGAAGGCGTTCGGAGCCTGGCTGAACGCGCCTGTCCTACGCTGAGCAGGGGTACACTGATTACTTGCGGAAGCAAGCACTCCTCGTCTGCCTGTTTGTCCTGCTGGTGAGCCTGCCGTTCTGGAATCAGGCGATCCAGGGCGACGATTATTACTACCTGGCCGCGGCGCAACACGCGCAGATCGACCCGCTGCATCCCCATCACGCGAAATACGTATTCCTGGGTATTCCCATGGACATGCGGGGCCATCCGCATCCGCCCGGCGACGGGTGGTTGCTGGGGGGCATCCTCGCTCTCGTGGGAGACATCCGCGAGGTGCCATTCCACGCCGCTTACTTCCTGCTGGCTTTGACCGCGGCACTGTCGATGCTCGCGCTGGCGCGGAAGTTTGTGCCGGAGCGGGCGGTGGAGGCTACCTTACTCTTCTGTGCGGTCCCGGCGTTCCTGGTCAACTCCACTTCGCTGGAGTCGGACCTTCCGTTCCTCGCCTTCTGGGTTCTGACAGTGGCGTTGGTGGTGTACGACCGCCCGAAGAGCGCCGGCTTGGCCCTGGCGGCGTGCTCGATCATGGCGTACCAGTCCGTGGTGCTGATCCCGATCCTGGGTCTCTACTTCTGGCAGCAGGGGACGCTCCGCAGGAACTGGTGGCTGCTCACCGTGCCGGTTCTCGGGTTTGTGGGTTACCAGGGCTTCGAGCGGATCACCAGCGGGCAGTATCCGGCCCTGGTCCTGGGCCAGCATTTTCAGACATATAAGTTACAGCGCGGCGAGATGAAGCTGCGCAGCGCCATCGCCCTCACCGGCCACCTGGCCGTGATGTTCACCCCCCTGGGGCTCTGGGCGCTGTTGCGCAGCCGCGACCGGTTCCTCAGCGCCTGGGTGGCGATCTTCTATGCGGCGGCGCTGGTGCTGTTCTTTGCCGGGTCAGCGCGCTACCTGCTGCCGCTGGCGGCTCCGTTCGCGATTCTGGTGGCGCGCTACTATGCCGGAAAGCCCCGCCTGCTGTGGCTCATCTTCGGTTTACAACTGGCCCTCGGCCTGGGGCTGGCATCGGTGAACTACCAGCATTGGGACGGTTACCGGAAGTTTGCGGCAGCGGCCATGAAAGACACCGCCAACCACCGGGTGTGGGTGAATAGCGAATGGGGCCTGCGATTCTATACGGAAGCCGAAGGGGCGTTGGCGGTGGTGCGGGGGCAAACCCTGCGGCCAGGCGACATCGTGATCGGCAGCGAGTTGTCCGACCAGATTCCGTACACCACCGGCGGAGGGCTCGCGGTGGAACAGATGCGGACGGAGATCCGCCCCACCCTGCCGCTGCGCCTCGTTGGCCTCGGGTCGCGATCTGGTTATTCCAGTGTGTCCTTTGGACTCTGGCCCTTCGACATCAGCTCCGCGCCGGTCGACATCGTCACGAAGTCGTTGATTGTAGAGAAGAAACCGGAATTGTCCTGGCTGCCCATGTCGACCACGGCCGCCGCGAACCAGTTCGTCAGCGGCGTCTACAGCCTGGAAAACCAGCAGTGGCGCTGGATGAGCGGCCGGGCGGTGTTCCTGCTGAAACCGCCGCCGACCCCCCAGCCGTTAGTGGCCAAGGTGTACATTCCCGACCCCGCGCCAGGGCGGACCATCACGATGACTCTCAATGGAGTCGAAGTCGCAAAACAGACCTTTCCCAAGCCGGAGAGCTACACGCTGGAGACCGGGCCGCTAACTGCGCCGGGTGACACGGCGACCGTGACCCTGAGCATCGACCAGGATTTCAGCCCGGCAGGCGACAACCGTCGTTTAGGCATGATCCTCACAGGAATCGGGTTCCAGCCGAAGCAGTAAGCAGCGCCGAGGCCTCGGCCGCAACCCGTTCCGGCGGCCAGTCCCAGGCGGCTACACAGACATGCCGCCCGCGCGGAGCCCAGATGGCGGGATCGGTAGGCCCGAAGACGGCGACCACCGGGACACCGCAGGCCGCCGCGAGATGCGAGATCCCGCTGTCGTTGCCAATGTAGAGGCTGGCCGTGGCGAGCCACCGGGCCAGGGCGCCTAAATCATTGAAACGAATGGCCTCGTCGAGCGTCTCCTCGGGACCCGCGCACCAGTTCACGGGCAGCGGCAGCCGGCGGGCGACCTCCTGGAATCGGGCGAGCGGCCAGTTCTTCGAGCGTCCACCGGAGAAGGGGTGAATCACGGCGAACCCTTCGGGCCTGTGGTCGATGGGCAATCGGGGGATGGCGCCCAGCGGAGCGCCTGCCTGATCCAGGTAGTAGTCGACCGCATGCAGGGTTGAGCCGGTGGGCGGCAGGGCGGTGAAGAAGCGGAAGGGAAGGTGTTGGACCTGGGCCCGGAAGTCCTCACGGGTGGCGCCGTACCAGGAGACGATGTCGTCGAATCGGGCCAGGCGGTTCAGCGTGGCCGGACTCAGGCGCAGGGCGTCGACACCGGCTGAAACCAACGATTGTGTGCTGCCCAAGTGGCTGAGAAGCGGCAGGTTGACGGACGGGGCCCAAAGCTCGGTGGCGTCCGTGCGGAGAGATTCCAGTGCCGGCAGCGATACCAGGGTGTCGCCGATGGCACCCGGGCGGAGGATCAGCCGGCGGGTCACTGCATCAGGATGGGCAGTCTGATCTCGACGGACTTGGGCGGCAGGCACATCTTGTCGTTGCAGGCCTGATAGCGCAGCTTGCCGGTGATGTAACCCGGGCCAAGCGCCGGATTGGCGGCCCGCTTGAACTTGGTGACGACCGAGAACTCGCCCCCAAAGACCGAGATCGGCTTGTCGGTGAAATCGTACTTTTCCAGTTTCGGCTTGGGATAGACGACCTCGGCTACTTCGAGGGCGCCCGGCTCCCAGGTGAGCTTGAAGGGGATCAGGTACTCTTCGGTGGGCGTATTCGAGTTGGCGTGATAGCCGGGGCGCAGCGAAACCTTGAGCTCAAAGGCTGGATTCTCGGTCCGCTTCACGATCAGCTTGGCCGGTTCGGTGACGGTAAGCACTCCCGATGAAGGCGCCTGCGCAAATGCTGCGGCGGCGCAGAGCGCGATGCCCGCGATCCTACTGAAGCAGTTCATTGATGTCGCTCTCATACTCTTTTCTGCTCACCAGGCCCACATGCGTATTGGCAATGCGGCCTTCCTTATCAATGATGAACGTGGTTGGCAGTGCGTCGATGCCGCCATAGAGCTGCTCTACCGCAGTGGTGCCGGTGACCACTGGATAGTTCACCTGCTTATCCGAGATGTAGGGCTTGACCGCTTCCCAGCCTTCGTCGTCCAGGGCCACGCCAATCACCGTAAAACCTTTGTCTTTATAGGTTTTCTGGAACTCGATGAACCACGGAATCTCGATCTTGCAGGGGCCGCACCAGGTGGCCCAGAAATTCAGCAGCACCACCTTCCCCTTGTAGTCGGCGAGGGAGACCGGTTTGCCGTCAACGTCTTTCAGGGTGAAGTTCGGAGCGGCGTTGCGGGTGCTGGCCGGTTTGGAACTAGGCGGCTTTTCCAGGCCCTTTTGAGCTTGGGAAGCGCAACCCGCCAACGTAATCACGAAAACTGCGAGCGTGGCGGCGCTTCGCTTCCAGGAAGATGTCATTCAGTAGGGTCCTAACGGCGATTCTACCAACTAGATGCGCAGCGCGCCGCCGTGGTGTCTGGTAAGTTGATCAAACCAGTCGCGCCGGATGGTTCGGAAGCGGGGCTTCAGTGTAAACTCCTCATGCTCACTCACTCCGCTATAGATCCAGGCGGCGGTGTCGCAGAAGCTCTCACAAATGTAGTCGCGCCAGATCCGTGTCCGGTCGTGGCGGTCCTCGACGCTCAAGCACTTCTTCCGGGCCTCGGCCGACCAGCCGAGTTCACCCATGGCTCCGCGTGCGAACTCCTCTTCAATGAGCGCCTGCCACTCCAATCGGGTGCGATTGCCTAGCCGCCACCAGACGAAGTGAAAGATCTCGTGTGTCAGAATTCGAGCCAGTTCAATGGAGTCGTGCTTGAGGGAAGTATCGAGAACCAATTCCCGCTTGCGCAGAAAACTGGCGGCATGAACCTGCTCGCCAGGGCCTTCCCCTGAATGAAGGCGGCCTCGGTAGGCTCTCAACCCATGCTGCCAGGTAATGTTGACAGGCTTGCCCTCAAAGTGAGGGAGACGCAACAGTTGTTTGGCTACTCGATCGGAGACTTGTAGTCCAAGTACTTGTCGTCTTTGAACTGGACGTCGAGGCTCTTCTGCTTGCCGTCCATCCACTGCTGAAAACGCTCCTTTTGAATCGTCAGGTAGATGTCGTCGCGTACTTCATCGAAGGACGAGGTGACAAACTCTTCCAGACGAAAGATCCAGAACCCACCGGTCTGGCGTACAGCATCGGAAACCTGGCCCGGCTTGAGGGCGAAAACCGCAGACTTGATCTGGGTCGGCAAAGAATTGTCCCCCGGTTGGATCACCGGGAACTCGCCGTTCTTGGCCTTGGAATCGGCGTCGTCAGAGTATTTCTGTACCAACTGCCCGAAATCCGTCCCGCCGCGAGCTAATTGTATCACCTGATTCGCCAACTTCTGCGCCTCTGCGCTGGTTTTCGGCTTCTTTGCCTTCGGGTCGGCCGAAGCCATGGGCGTATCGTTGAAAGCGAGGTAGATGACCTTCACTTTGGCTTTCGAATAGTCCGCCCTGTGGGCTTCGTAATAAGCCTTCTGCTCGTCCGGCAGCACCTGGATGGTGTTCTGCTTGGCAGCAAGGTAGATCTGCGCCAGGTAGAGGTCCCGGTTGTACATCAACCGCCACTTGTGGGGATCCACTTTGTCCAAACCCTGCTTCTCGGCCTCATTGGCGAGGCTCACCATCCTTGCGAAGACCTGCAGAAACCCACGCTTGTCACCGTAAAACTGCTGGGGAATACTGGTGTCCCGCATCGCCCGGATGAGCATTTCCAGATCAGATCGTTTCCACTCCTTGCCCTCGATGACGACAACCACATTGTCATCTTTCAAAGATGGGGCAGCTTCAGCGGGGGCAGCGGGTTTCGGTTCGGCGGGAGGGGCTTGAGCGAACAGAACACCGCAGAAAATCGTGGCAAAGAGGGGCAAACACTTCATCGTGATACTTTGAATGTAGCATGGGGTCTTTGACAGAGAAGCTTTGGCTGGATGTCTCGCTGTGGTCAGCGGACCTGGCCAACCTACAGCAGGAAATTGCCCGTTTGGAGCCATTTGCGGACTCCTTCCACCTGGACGCTTGCGACGGGCACTACGCCTCTTGCCTGCTATTCTTCCCAGACTTGGTGGCCCGGCTCCGCGAACTGACCCGGGTCCCCTTCCACCTGCACCTGATGGCCACCCGGCCCATGGACCTGCTGGACGCCTTTCTGGAAGCCGGCGTGGACCAGGTGACCGTTCCCATCGAGATTGGTAAGCGCGTCTGGCAGGTGCTGGAGCGGGTGCAGTCGCGGGGCAAGTCCGCCGGCATCTCGTTCGAGCTGGATACCCCCGTCGAGCTCGTCAGGCCATTCAAAACAAAGGTCGATACCGTCGTCCTGATGGGGACGGCGATGGGTGTGAAGGGCTGCGGGCTGGACGAGCGGGCGTGCGACCGCGTGACGGCGATGAAGTCCCTGATCGACGAAACCCCCATCCGGCTGGTAGCCGATGGGGGCATTCGTCAGGAGACGGCTCCTTTGCTGCGGGCGTCCGGAGCCGATGGGCTCGTCCCCGGATCCCTGATCTGTAAGTCGGCGGACCTGGCGGCCGCCGCTAAGTGGCTCAAATCACTGTGAGATCGGCATCGGGCCAAAGGCCGGGGCGGCCATGCCCGCTTCGTCCCGCAGGTTGACGTAAGGATCGCGGCCCAGTCCATAACGCAGCGTCGCTCCCTCCGGCAGCTTGCCGCCGAAGAGCAACTCCACCACATTGGGATCGTCGGCGCTGACGCGCTGCCTGTAAATGGCTGGAATGAAGGCGCCGCTGGCGTCATGCACGCTGAAACCATAGAGGCGGCCGGCATGCTTCAGGCGGCCGTTCACTTCCGCGAAGTCGACCCGGATGATGCCGTCCTTGGCCCGCGCCGAGACAGGCCGGGGGCCCTTGCGGGTTTCGCCGGTGGCCAGGTTGGCCAGGCGGTGGCCCAGCAGCGGCTGGTCCGACGTGCCGACGTGGATGCCGTCGTCCAGTTCGCAGTCGACGCAGGTGACCATGCCGACGTTCGGGATCTTCGACTCGATCTTGAGCTGCAGGTCCTGGATCTGGTTCCACTCATTCTGATTGGTCAGGTTGGTGTGGCGGCCAATCTGGACGTAGTAGAACGGCAAGTCAGGCTGGTTGAAGTCCTTGCGGATGGCAGTGATCAGGTTGGTGAACTTCGTTTCGAAGAGCGGCGCGGCCGTGGGCGACGCATCGGATTCGCCCTGGTACCACAGCAGGCCCTTGATCTTGCCGCCGGCCAACTGGAAGCGGCGCACCATGCCGCCGTAGAGGGAGTCGCCGCCCTTGTCCTTGAGGGCAGGGTTCCACTGCTCCATGGACGTTCCGCCGTGGGCGCAGGGGATCAGGCCGATGGGCACTCCGGTCCGGCGGACCATCTCCAGCGCGAACGGCAGGCCCGGGCCGGCGCCCTTCTTGCGGTTCGCGATCCACTTCGCCAGCGCTTCGCCCTCCAGCTTTTCGGGCTGCTTCTGGGCGTTGACCCGCCAGTGAACACGGTCGTTCGAGTCGGGCAGGCGATGCAGCGGATCCGTGGCGGTCACCCAGATGTCGGTCATATCCAGGGAGTTGACCTGGGCGCTGGGCAGCGGTGTGTTCTCGAGGTTGCCGACGCCTTCCATGTTGGATTGGCCGGCCAGCAGCCAGAGGTCGCCCACTAGCAGGTTGGAAACGGCGGTGACGGGTCCGCCGCCAACACGCAGTTCCAGGCGATAGGGGCCGCCGGTGGGGACGTTCGCGAGTTCGACCGTGAAACCGGTGGCGGTGGCCTTGCCGGCGGGTTTCCAGTCGAGGTCTTTGGCGGGCAGGCCGGCCGCGACCAGGCGGGCTTCCACGGCTTTGCCGGCGGCGCCCTGGGCGGAGCCTTCCACGCGGATGGTGGCGGTGTTGCCGGGTCCGCGCTGGTAGACCTGGTATTCGGCGGCTCCTTTCGTGATCTGGAGGGTTTGCGCGGCCAGGGGCAGGGCCAGCAGTAAACAGGACAGCAGGATACGCATAGGGAATTCTCCGAAGGATGATTGTATCGGAGTGGGCCGGGCGTGAGCGGTCCACCGCCCCGGCGAGTATCTTTCGTCGGTGCCCTGAACGCCATGGGAATGCGCAGCAACGCGGGGCCGCCGTTTCCGTGAACCGATTACAAATCTGCGTGAACAAACCCGCAGATCGGTCCGCCGGAAAGGGCGCGGCGGGGATATAATTCCTGCATGCCAAGTCAGACTCACGCGCGGCGAGCGTTCTTGCGCTCCGCCGGTCAGGCCGCCATTGCCTGGTCGGCTCTCTCCTATTCCCGGATCCTGGGCGCCAACGACAAGATCAACATGGGCCTCATCGGCGCCGGCGAACGCGGCCGCGGCGTGATGGGCAACTTCCTGAAGACCGGCGACACCAATCTCGTGGCGGCGTGTGATGTTTACGCCGAAATGATCGACCGCGCGCAGAAGATGGCGCCGGGCGCGAAGGGCTTCAAGGACCACCGCCAGTTGCTGGAAGAGAAGGGCATCGACGCAGTTCTGATCGCCACCCCAGACCACTGGCACTCCACTGTGGCCATCGACGCGCTGAACGCGGGTAAGGACGTCTACGTCGAGAAGCCGCTGACGCTGCGGATGGAGGAAGGTCCGCTGATCGTGAAGGCCGCGCGCGTGAACAACCGCGTGTGCCAGGTCGGCCTGCAGCAGCGCTCCGGCGCGCACTACATCGAGGCGAAGAAGAAGTATATCGACGAGGGCGTGCTGGGCAAGATCTCGCTGGTCCGTACCTGGTGGCACGGCAACGGCTACCACCTGCGGAAGGCTCCGCCGTCGCTGGCGACCCTGCCGTCGAACCTGGATTGGGCTCGCTTCCTGGGTCCAGTGAAATGGCGCGACTGGGATCCGCAACAGTTCTGGAACTGGCGCGCGTACCTCGACTTCGGCGGCGGCCAGGTGACCGACCTGATGACCCACTGGATCGACGTGGTGCACATGTTCATGGGCACAGACTCGCCCACCTCCGGCGTGGCCGCGGGCGGCGTCTACTGCTACAAGGACGGCCGCACGGCTCCGGATACCATCAACGTCCTGCTGGAGTACGGCAACGAGTTCACGGCGACGTTCGAAGCCACCCTGGCGCCCGGCATTCGCGGCGAGGGCATCGAATTCTGCGGCACCAAGGGCAAGCTCTACATCGACCGGCGGCGGTATGAGTACACCAGTGCGGAGCGCGGGGCGAAGCCGGTGGAAGTGATGGGGCCGAACTACGATTTCACGCTCGACCACGTCAAGAACTTCCTGGAGTGCTGCAAGACCCGGCAGCGGCCGAACTGCGATGTCTACACGGGCCACCGCTCGGCCATGGCTTCGCACCTGGGCAACATCAGCTATGTGCAGAAGCGGCGGCTGAACTTCGATCCGTTGCGGGAAGAGATACTTCCACTCTAAGCAACGGAAACCGGCAGCTTCGGGTATCATAATCCGAACGGCACACCGGGGCGCTTATCTTGCGCCCCGGTGTGCAGAATCCTTCGAAGCAGCCGATTAAATCGTTGTGCGTCATTCTGAGCCAGCGTCCGCCAGTAGACCGGATCCTGCGGCCCACGGGAGTTGGGCGCCCATTCCCGTGTGGATGCTGTTTCAGTGCGGTCTGTGGCGCCAGCGGCCCGCCCTGCTGTTGCTGGCCGGATGCGTGGGCTTCACCGGATTGAGCTGGTTGTACGGCTTTTCCTCGGTCTCGATGCCACTCAACCGGGTGGCTGTGGGCGACTGGCGCATCGCGATCTTCCCCCCCTTCGCGGCGGGCATTGTCCTGATGTTCTGGTTCGGGCTGGAGTATGCCCTGCTGCCGGTGATTGCGGCGTGTCTGGGCATTGGCGTGGCTGTGCATGTCCCCCTACGCTGGCTGGCGCCGTTCAGTCTCGTTGACGCATCAGCGCTGACAATCCTGGCCATTGTCTACCGGCTTTCGGGCCTCCCTTACCAGTTCCGCAATGCAGCGGCGCGCCTGGGCTACTTTATGAGCGCGCTGCTCTGTACTCTGGTCGCTTCCTCCGGTTCGTTCTTCCTCAGCCAGATGAGCGATGCGCAGGCGCAGGTAACGCTGGCCCAATGGGAAGCTTGGTGGCTGGGCGCGTTGGTGGACGCGGCCGCCGCCGCGGTGATCCTGCATCTCTGTTCCCCCGCGGTGGAACGCTGGAAGCAGCGCAATTTCGGGTTGCTGAACCAGGCGCCGGTTTCCGCCCGCACCGTCTTCGCCGGAGTGCTGGCCGGCGCCGTCATCCTTGCCGTGATCATGTTCGGAGTCACCGACATGATGTGGCACCGGCTGGAAGCCACATTCCACTCCGGTTCCGCCGAACGCATTGGCCGCAACCTGCTGGTGTTGAGCATGTTGTGGACGCTGATGAGCCGCGTGACGATGTCGCTGATCCTGGCGCTCTGCGGAGGCGGCATTGTCCTGGCCTGGAAGTGGAATCGCGATCTCCAACACGAGGCCAGCCGCCGGGTGCGCGAAGTGGACGAAGTGGAGCGGCGCTTCCGCACCACCTTTGCCGAGGCGCCCCTGGGCATAGCCCACGTCTCAACCACCGGCGCTTTCATTCTCGCCAACAACCAGTTCTGCGAGATCTTCGGCTATGCGTGGGAAGAGTTGCGCGGGATGAACTATCTCGACATTGTAGACCCGAAAGAGCATGCCGTCGCCCGGCAGCGGGCGTTCGACCTGGTGATCGGCGAGGCCCGCCACCACGACTTTGAACGCGCCTTTGTAGCCAAGAGCGGCGATGCGGTTTGGGCGCGGGCCCGCATCTCCATCGCGCTGACGCCGGACGGTTCGCCGGATTACTGCATCGTGCTGCTGGAGGACATCCGGCAGCGCAAGGAGATGGAAGAGCAGATCCGCCAGACCAGCAAGATGGAAGCCGTCGGCCGCCTGGCGGGCGGCGTGGCGCACGACTTCAACAACCTGCTCACCGCGATTCTCGGATTCAACGAGATTGCCCGCAATCAGGCGGGCCGCGGGCAGTCGCCCACGTCTTCGCTGGAGCAAGTGAAGAAAGCCGCCGAACGGGCAGCGGAGCTCACGCGCCAATTGCTCACCTTCAGCCGGAGGCAGATTACACAGCCCCGGCTGTTGGATCTCAACCTGGAGATCCGCGAGACCCTGCAACTGCTGCCGCCCCTGCTGGGGGCGCGTATTGAGGTGACTTTTCAACCAGCCGCCCAACTGCCGGTGATCCTGGCCGATCCCAGCCAGATCTCACAGATTCTCGTGAATCTGGCGGCAAACGCCAAGGACGCCATGCCGGGCGGCGGCCGGATCGCGCTCCGGACATACATCTCCCGGATCGAAAGCGGCCACACCGGTGACCTGACGGGGCTGCTGCCGGGTCCGCACGTGACTCTGGAGTTCCGCGATTCCGGAGCGGGGATTGCCAACGATCTCCTGCCGAAGATCTTCGAGCCCTTCTTCACCACGAAAGAGACCGGGCGCGGCACCGGGCTGGGGTTGGCGACGGTGTATGGCATCGTGCGGCAGAACCAGGGCGCGATCGAGGTGCATAGCGAACCCGGGCAGGGCACCCAGTTTTTGATCCACTTTCCCGCCCGCACCGGCGTCGCCAGTCCGGCCGGGCAGGCAGAGACAGCTCCAGCCGAGGCCGGCACCGGAGCGCGGATCCTGCTGGTGGAGGACGAGCAGGCGGTGCGGGAGTTTCTGGCTACCGCGCTGGACCGGTCCGGATTTCAGGTGCAGCCGGCCGGGTCGGGCGCCGAAGCCCTGGAGCTTTTTGCCGGCCGTACCTTCGATCTTGTCGTCACGGACGTCGTCATGCCGCGCATGACGGGTGTCGACATGGTGAGACAGATGCGTGCCATCAACCCGGAGATCCCGGTGCTGTTCATGTCGGGCTACAGCCACGAGACACGAATCGAGTCGCTGCCCGGACGGTTCATCCCCAAGCCCTTCACCATCGACGCGCTCATCGATGAGATGCGAGCAGCGATTGCCGGTGTTCCGGCGTCATCTTCTCCGCCGCATAGCGCAGTGTGAGGCGCGTCGCGAGGTCACGGTTCTCCAGCAGGAAGGCGTGCGTCTCCAGCGGACGCTGGGGATAGGCCTCTTTCAGCAGCCAGCCCACCCCTTTTTCCACCATGTCGTCGCGATCCGGCAGCAGCAGGCGGGCGATTTCGAAGATGTAGTCCGCATGGCGGCCGGCCTTGGCCTCCTGCAGCAGGGCCACCGCCGAGGCGCGGCGTTTCCAACGGTTGGGGGCAGCCGTCCAGGGCTTGAGTGAAAAGCGCAACTCGGGTACGTTCTCGATGCAGGCGGCCAGCAGCCAGGACGCCACACCGTCGGTGTGGGCCCAGTTGTGAACATAGCGGTCGAGCCAGCGCTCGAACAGTTGGAACTCGCAGGACGTGCACTGCCGGGCGAAACGGCGGTAGACGTGGCAGGCGAGGGTTCCGGACTCCAGCTTCCCGGTCTCCCACAGGCGCTTCATCAACGCATTGCGGTCAGCCAGCGGCCACGCTTTGACCTCGGCGTACACCTCACGGACAAGGCCGTTCAGATGTTGGGTCCGTACACCATAGGTGTCCACTTCATGCTGGAAAAAGCGGCGCTGGCCGGCGGCGAACCCGGCGTCCGCCAAGGCAAGCATCCGCTCATGAATGTGGGCTGACAGGCCGTCCGGGGTCATAGTGATACACTCCGAGCATATGACGCCTGGGAATCCCTTTGCGATCGTCAACGACAGCTATTCGACCGCGTCCATCCAGGGCCAGGCACCGCGTATCACTTCGCTGCTCATCAAACCGGCCTCGGCCGTCTGCAACCTCGACTGCTCCTACTGCTTCTATCTCGACCGCGATGCCGATCCCTACAAGGAACTGCCGGCGCGGCTGATGACCAACGATACGCTGGAGCGGCTGGTGGACAACTACCTGTTCTACTCCTACCCGGCCTCGACCTTCGCATTCCAGGGCGGTGAACCGACACTTGCCGGACTGCCGTTCTTCCAGAAGCTGGTAGACCTGCAGCAACGGCATGGCCGCAATGGGCAGTCCGTTTCGAATGCCCTGCAGACCAACGGCGTCCTGCTCGACAAGGATTGGGGCCAGCTCTTCCGCGAGTACAAGTTCCTGATCGGCATCTCGCTGGACGGACCGGAGGAGGTAAACGACCTCTACCGCTTCAACAAAGCGGGCCATGGCACCTGGAAAAACGTGATGCGCGGCGTCGAGGCGATGCAGAAAGAGAAGGTCGATTTCAACGTGCTGTGCGTGCTGAGCCAGTCGAATGTGCACAAGCCGCGCGAGATCTATAAGTTCTACCGCTCGCTGGGCATCGACTACATGCAGTTCATTCCGCTGGCCGAGTTCGACGCCGAGGGCAAGCCGTTTCCGTTCACGATTACACCGGAAGAGTACGGGCGGTTCATGTGCGAGATCTTCGACCTGTGGTGGCCCGAGCGCCGCAGGATCCGTGTGCGCTTCTTCGACAATCTGGCGGAAGCCATCGCCGGCCAGAAGCCCGGCAGTTGCACGATGCACGAGACGTGCGACAGCTATGTCGTGGTGGAGTACAACGGCGACGTCTACCCCTGCGACTTCTTCGTCGAGTCGTCGTGGAAGCTAGGCAATGTGAATCTGGATTCGTTTCCGGAGCTCGCGCGGCGGCAGAAGCGCTACTCGTTCGCGGTGAAGAAGACGCTGGCGCATCCTGAGTGCCAGGTGTGCGAGTTCCAAACCATCTGCCACGGCGGCTGCCCCAAGACCCGCCACGGCATGCACAAGCAGTTTGAGGATCTCGACTACTTCTGCCAGGCCTATAAGATGATCTTCACCAAGGCGGTGGGCCCCCTGCGCAAGGACGTGGAGAAACTACTGGGGCGCAGCGCGGAGCTGGCGCCGCATTCGATCAGTCCATACTGAAAGCTGACCCATGCCTTCCGAATCCGAAGAGAAACTCCAGAAACTCGCGTCCGCCTACGGCATCGGCTCGCTCCGGCGCCACATCTTTCTCTGCGCCGACCAGAGCAATCCCAAGTGCTGCGAGAAAGAGCAGGGTCTCGAGTCGTGGGACTATCTCAAGTCCCGGCTCAAGGAGTTGAACCACAAGGAGATCTATCGCACCAAGGCGAACTGCCTGCGGATCTGCGAGCAGGGTCCCATCGCCGTTGTCTATCCGGAGGGAGTCTGGTACCGTAACGCCACGCCGGCGGTGCTGGAGCGCATCATTCAGGAGCACCTGATCGGCGGGCAACCGGTGGAGGAATTTGTCTTCGCGCGCGATCCGCTGGCCCAGGCGGAGGAGTAGCCCCCGCCTCTCCGGCCGTTTCGTTTACTGCGGGACCGGCATGCCCATCTGCTTGTAGATCCCCTCGATCAGGTTGATCTTCGCCTTCGCATCCTTGTTCGCCGGGTCGTAGGTCAGCACCTCGCGGTACTGCTTCAGCGCCGGACGGTACTTCTGCCGCGGCGGCAGGGCCTCGTTGTTCATGAAGCTGTCGGCATACTTCAAGTGCGCATCCGCCAGCGCTTTGTTCACTTCGGCGTCCTTGGCGTTCGCCTTGTACAGCGGATCGAGCAGCGCGAACGCTTCCTCGAACTTGCCCGCTTTCACCTTGGCCTCCGCCTGAGTCACCTTCGGATTGGCGGCAAACAGGCAGATCGCGGCCGCCAGAGTCATCAAAACTGTCTTTCCCAGCATAATTTCCAGTCTAGCGCGATAAACTGGAGTGTTAGCCTTGACGAAACGCATTATCGTAGCCATCGACGGACCGGCCGGCGCCGGTAAAAGCACCCTTGCCAAGAGGGTGGCCGCCCGTCTTTCTTTCATTTACATCGACACCGGAGCCATGTACCGTGCCGTGGCCCTCTGGGCCCGCCGCACCGGAGTCGAATGGAACGACCTCCAGAGCCTGGAGCAACTTGCCCGCGAAGCGGTGATCCGCCTGGAGCATGACGGCCGCGTCCTGCTGAACGGCGAGGACGTCAGCGCCGCCATCCGCGAGCCCGAGATCTCCCAGGGCGCTTCCATCGTCTCCGCCGTCTCCGGCGTGCGCCGTGCCCTGGTCGCTAAACAGCAGGAAATGGGCGAGATCCACTCCGCTGTCATGGAAGGCCGCGACATCGGCACCGTCGTCTTTCCCAATGCAGAGGTGAAGGTTTTCCTCGACGCCACCCCCGAGGTGCGCGCGCAGCGCCGTGTCGCCGATCTCCAGGGACGCGGTCTCCCGGCCGACTTCGACGAAGTCCTGCGCGAAATGAAACAACGGGATGAGCGCGACTCCACCCGCCCCGACTCTCCTCTGCGGCAGGCCCCCGACGCCACCTACCTCGACTCCAGCCACATGGACGCCGGCCAGGTGGAGGAGGCGCTGCTGCGCATCGTGCGCGAACGCACCAGCAATGGAAAGGAAGTTCATCGTTGAAGAATTTGCTCGTGATGAAGTTCGGCGGCACCAGCATGGGCACCGCCGAGCGGATCAAATCGGCCGCCGCGCTCTGTGAGGACGCTCACAGCCACCGGCCCACCGTCGTCGTTGTCTCCGCCATGTCGAAAGTCACCGACATGCTGCTGGAAACCCTGCGCCACGCCGAAGGCGGCGATGAGCGCGGCGTCGACGCCAACCTGGCCGCCCTCGACCACAAGCATCGCGACTGCTGCGCGGACCTTCTGCCGGACCTGCCCGCCCGCAATGCCACCCAGGCCCTTCTCGACAGTATCCTCTTGGAGTTCTCGCGCATCGCGCGCGGCGTCCTGATGCTGGGTGAGCGCCCGCCGCGCTCCGTCGACGAAGCCATCGCCGTGGGTGAACGGCTCTCGTCCACCTTGATTGCCGCCTACATGAAGAGCCGCGGGGTGGAAGCCTTCGCTGTCAACGCCCGCGACCTCGTCGTCACCGATGCCGTATTCGGCAATGCCAGCCCGCTGATGGACCAGACCCGCGAAAAGGCCGTCAATCAGCTCAAGCCGGCCCTGGAACAGCGGAAACTGCCTGTAATCACCGGCTTTAACGGAGCCACGATGGACGGCCGCGCCACCACCCTGGGCCGCGGCGGCAGCGATTTCTCCGCCTCCATCCTCGCTTCCGTCCTGGATGCCTCCGAACTTTGGATCTGGAGCGACGTCGACGGCATCATGTCCGCCGACCCGCGCCTCGTGCCCAACGCTAAGGTCCTCGACGAGATCACTTACCGCGAAGCGGCCGAACTCGCCTACAACGGCGCCAAAGTTCTCCACCCCCGCACCCTGGTGCCCCTGATGGAGAAGGATATCCCCGTCTGGAGCAAGAACAGCTTCAATCTCACCGCCCCCGGTACCCGCATCGTCCCCGAAACCAGGGAAGGCCCCATCGGGCCGCGCGCCGTCACCTCCATGACGAATGTCGCCCTGGTGACGCTCGATCCGGCCAGCGCCCTGCTCAGCGGCACCAAGATCATGGCCCGCTCGCTCGAGGCCCTCGCCGCCGCCAACGCCGAGGTGCTGGCCCTGACCAGCTCCAGCTATCGTCAGAACTTCTGCTTCCTCATCCGCACGGCAGAGTTGCCCGCCGTCATTGAACGCCTGGAGGCGACCTTTTCTATTGAGCTCACCCACGGCTACCTGAATCCCATCGACGTCGAACTCGATGTCGGCCTGCTCGCCATCGTCGGCGAGGGCATGAAGGGCCACCCGGGTTTGGCCGGCCGGATTTTCACGGCCATCTCCCGTGAGATGGTCAACATTATCGCCATCGCCCAGGGTTCCTCGGAACTCACCATCGGCATCGTAGTCCGCAAGGACGGCATCGAGAAGGCTGTCCGGGCCGTCCACGCCGAATGCGGCCTGGGTAATTAGCAGCGCATCCGGCCCCCATTTTTCGGGCGCGCCGGCGGGTTTATAATAGTAGTTTCGCTTCAGCTAGGAGTTTCTTCCCATGTTTGACCTGTTCCGCAGCCGTGAGAAGTCTGTGCGTTACCTGCTCGGTGCGCTTTTGACGCTGGTTGCTCTTTCGATGGTGATCACGCTGGTCCCCGGCTACGGTGGCGGATGGGGCGGCGGCGGCAAAAGCGGCGACCCGAACGTCCTCGCGGAAATCGGCGACCAGAAGGTCACGGCCCAGGATGTCCGCCAGTTCATGGCTCGCGAACGCAGTGCGATCCAGAAGGGCATGGAGCAGTTCTACGTGCCCCTGGCTGTCCAGCAGATGGTGGCGCAGCGCGCCGTCGCTTACCAGGCCGGCCGCATGGGCATGAAGGTCAGCGATGAGGACCTGGCCAACACCGTCCGCTCCATCCTGCCCCAACTTTTTGAAAACGGGAAGTTTGTCGGCAACGAAGCGTATGCCGCTTTCCTCGCCCAGCAGAACTTCACCATCCAGCAGTTTGAAGAGAACGTGCGCACGGCCGCCCTGGAAACGCGACTCGAGACCCTCGCCCTGGAAGGCACCGTCGTGACGCCGGGCGACATCGAAGGCGAATACAAGCACCGCCACGATAAGATCAAGATCGCTTACTTCGGCATCGGGCCGGAGCTCTTCAAGGGCAAGGTGAATGTCACCCCCGAAGAGGTCAAGGCGTTCTACGACAAGAACCGCACCCTCTACCAGTCGCCGGAGCGCCGCAGCTACCTCATCTTCCCGGTGGACGAAGCGACCATCGCAGCCGGCATCAAGGTCGATGACGCCACCCTCCAGAAGCTATACACCCAGAATCAGGAATCGTTCCGCACGCCGGAGCGCGTCAAGGCCAGCCACATCCTGCTGAAGACGACCGACAAATCGCCGGCCGAAGTGGCTGCGATTCAGAAGAAGGCCGAAGACCTGCTGAAGCAGATCAAGGGCGGCGCCAATTTTGCCGAGCTCGCCAAGAAGAACTCCGAGGATAATGCCCCCGGCGCCTCTGCCGCCAAGGGTGGCGAGCTGGGCTGGGTCGTTCGCGGCCAGATGGTGGCCGAGTTCGAAAAGGCCACTTTCTCCACGCCGGCGGGCACCGTCAGCGGCCTCATCAAAACCGAGTACGGCTTCCACATCATCAAGGTGGATGCCCATGAATCCGCCCACCTCCGCACCTTTGCTGAAGTCCGCGACGAGATCGCCCGCGAAGCCACTCGCGCCATGGTCTTCGACAAGATGCAGAACCTCGCTGACCAGCTCCGCGCGGCGCTCATCAAGTCCCCCGCCGAAGCCGAGAAGCTCGCCGCCGCCAATGGCATCACCCCGGTTCGCGCTGAGCGCGTCGGCCCCGGCGACCCCATCCAGGAAATCGGCATCAATCCCCAGTTTGCTGACGCCGCCGCCGGCCTCGCCAAGAATGGGGTGACCCCCGTCATCCAGGTCGGTCAGAATAAGCTGGCCGTCGCCCAGGTCTCCGACATCTTCCCGGCCCACCCGGCCGAGTTTGCCGACGTCCAGGCGCAGGTACGCGATGCCCTCCTCGGCCAGAAGGCCCAGGACGCGATGCAGAACGCCGTCAAGGATGCCACCGCCAAGCTCAAGTCCGTGAACGGCGACCTCGCCGCTCTCGCCAAGCAGTTCGGCGCCGACCTCAAGACCTCGGAACTGGTCAACCGCGATGCCGCCATCACCGGCCTCGGTTCCGCCAGCACCGTCGGTGAAGGCTATACCCGCAACGTCGGTGAGGTCTTCGGACCGGTCCCGACCCCCAACGGCACCTTCTACTGCAAGGTCCTCGAGAAGGAAGCGGCTGACCTGACGGCGATCATCGCCAACCGCGCCGCCCTCATCCAGGAACTGAAGTCCCGCCGCGCCAACGAGCGCCGCGAGCTCTTCGGCGACGGCGTGGTCCAGGCTCTCATCAAGCAGAAGAAGGTGAAGATCTACGACGACAACATCAAGAAGCTGGTCGCTTCCTACGGCGGCTAGATGTTGCGTGAATTGATCGACTTTGTCCTGGCCCTGAAGGACCCGGACGCGCTGATCCGGCTTCTCACCACCGTCTTTACCGGATGGTGGAGCTACGCGATGCTCTTCGGCATCGTGTTTGCCGAAACCGGTCTGCTCGTCGGGTTCTTCCTCCCGGGCGACTCCCTGCTCTTCACCGTTGGCGTGGTCGCCGGCGCCGGTCAACTCGACCTCGCCGGCATCATCATCACCCTGATCGTCGCCGCCCTTCTGGGCAACTCCTGCGGCTATTTCCTGGGCCGCTTCATCGGCGTCCGCCTCTTCGCCAATCCGAACTCGAAGATCTTCCGCCGCGAACACCTCGACCGCACCCACGCCTTCTATGAGAAGCACGGCGGCAAGACCATCATCTACGCCCAGTTCGTGCCCATCATCCGTACTTTCGCCGCCTTCGTGGCCGGTGTGGCCGGCATGGGCCTGCCGCGCTTCCTGTCCTTCAACGTCTTCGGCAGTGTGGGTTGGGTGATCTCGATGACCCTGCTCGGCTACAAGCTCGGCAGCTTCCCCATCATCCGGGCGCACTTCGAGAAGGTGGTCGTCCTCATCGTGCTGGTCTCCGTCCTGCCGGTGATCTTTCAGGTGCTGCGCAGCCGCCGCACCCCGGAAACCGTCTAGCTCAGCACTCGATCACGTTCAAAGCCAGCCCGCCCAGCGACGTTTCCTTGTACCGGCTCTGCATGTCCATGCCCGTGTCGTACATGGTCTTGATCACCTGATCCAGCGTCACCCGGTGGCCCGTCGTGTTTTGCATCGCCATGCGGGCCGCGTTCACCGCCTTGATGGCCCCGAACGCGTTCCGCTCGATGCACGGAATCTGGACGAGCCCGGCAATGGGATCGCAGGTCATCCCCAGGTTGTGCTCCATCCCGATCTCCGCCGCATGCTCCACCTGGTCGTTCGTCCCGCCCAGGGCCGACACCAGGCCCGCCGCCGCCATCGAACACGCCACACCCACCTCACCCTGGCAGCCGACCTCGGCTCCGGAGATCGAGGCGTTCTCTTTGTACAGCACACCAATCGCCGCCGCCGCCAACAGGTACCGCTCCATGCCTTCGCCGGAGCCTTCCTGGAACCGCATGTAGTAATGCCCCACCGCCGGGATGATGCCCGCCGCGCCGTTGGTCGGCGCCGTTACCACTCGCCCTCCGGCTGCGTTTTCCTCGTTCACCGCCAGCGCCCAGACGTTCACCCAGTCCAGCGGAGCCAGCGGATCGTTCGCGTCGCTCCCCGCCAGCCGCTGCACCAGCGAAGCCGCCCGGCGTGTCACATTCAACCCGCCTGGCAGCACGCCTTCGGTCTCCAGTCCGCGCTGGGTGCACTGCTGCATGGCGCCCCAGATGCGCTGGATCCCGCCCCGCACTTCCGTCTCGCTGCGCCACGCTAACTCATTGGCCAGCATCAGTTCCGCGATGGTCAGGCCGTTGGCCTCCGCCCGCTCCAGCAGCTCGGCGCCGCTTTGAAAGGGATAGGGAACCGGCGGACGCGACGACTCTGAGGCCGCCTTTCCCTCTTCCCGAATGAACCCGCCGCCCACCGAGTAGTACACCCGGCTGTCCACCACCTCACCCGCGCCGCCCAGCACCGAGAAGCGCACCGCGTTCGGGTGGCCCGGCAGAACCATGTCCATGTGGAAGACCAGGTCCCGTTCCGCCGCGAACTCAACCGCCTGACTCCCCAGCAGCAACAGCCGTCCGTCCTGCTCCACTTGGGCAAGCCGCGGCCCGATGGCTGCGGGATCCACACCATCCGGTTGCTCGCCCAGCCAGCCGAGCAGGATGCCGCGATCCGTGCCGTGTCCGCGCCCGGTCAGGGCCAGCGAACCGTACAACTCCGCCCGGATTCGCCGCACGGCCGGCAGCAACCCGCGCTCGTCCAACTGCCGCACGAATGCGTAGGCCGCCCGCATGGGACCCACCGTGTGGGAACTCGAGGGCCCGATGCCGATCTTGAAGAGATCAAAGAGACTTGTTCGCAATCCGGTGCCTCGTGCCAGCGCCTACTGCATCAACCAGCTCTTCAGGTGCGCCTTCTGCTCGTCGCTGGCGTCCGTCTTCACTTCCAGCGCCCACGACTTCGCCTCGTCCGCCACGATCGGCATCTTCAAGGTCATCAGCTTATCCCGCCGCGCCACCAGCAGGTCCACCGTGTCGCCGGGCTTGTAGTTGTCCAGGCGCGAAGGCCACTGCTCGGGCCGCACCCGGTAGCCGTTCACGGCCAGGATCTCGTCATCCACGTTCAGGCCCGCATCGTAGGCGGCCGTGCCGCGCTGCAGCCGCGAGACAACAATACGACCCGAGGTTGTCGCGGCCGTCACGCCGGTCACAATCCGCGGAGCGCCGCCCCTCGTCGGCTGCGGCCTGAACCGCAACCCATACCAGTCCAGCGCCTCTGTATAATCCAACTCCTCCGTCGTCTCCAAAGCGTTCTTGAAGAAGGACTTCAGGTCGACTCCGGCCACTTCGCTGGCCACCGCCCGGAACTGCTCCGGCGTATACCCCTTGGCGCCGCTATAGCGCTCAAAGGCCAACTTCAGCACGTCGTCCAGTGACTTGGCGCCGTTGGTAGCCTTGCGGACTTTGGCGTCCAGGATAAACCCGATCACTTGCCCCTTGGTGTAGTAACTGATGGCCGTATTCGCGGTATTCTCGTTCGCCCGGTACAGTTGGATCCAGGCATTGTACGAGGCCGATTCCGCCGAGGTGACCAGCCGCCCCGGGGTGGTCTGCAATTGCCCGATCGCCCCCGACATCGCCCGCAGCGCCTGCGCCTGCGTCGACAGGCCCGACCGCCGTAGCGCCAGCGGACCGTAGTAGGACGTCACGCCCTCCGCCAGCCAAAGGCTCCGCGTGTAGGTTTCGTTCTCATAATCGAACGGCCCCAGTTCCACCGGACGCAGCCGCTTCACGTTCCACAGGTGGAAGTACTCGTGGCTCACCAGGCCCAGCCAGCCCACCCGGTTCGGCCGCCGGTTGCCCGCCGCCGCCGCGCCGCCGCCCGGGATCTCCGGCGGATCCTGCGTATTGCCGTAGGCCCAGCGGCTGGTCCCCATCCAGGTGGAGTTCTTGTGCTCCAGGCCGCCGCCGGACTCCGTGATCATATTGAAAAAGACATACTTGTCGTACGGCAGTCCGCCCCACTGGCGGCTGTACTCAGCCACGATCTTGGCCACGTCTCGAGCCGAAGCCGGCCCGTCCCACATCGGCCCTTCACCTTCGTTGACCAGATAGTGCTTCTTCCCGTCGACCTCAAACTCGTGAATCGGCCCATTGCCGGCGTAGATCGGGCTGTCCAGCAACTGGTCCCAGTCCACCGCCAGGTAAGTGTGCGGAGCGGAGCCCTCTTTCATGCCGCTGATGCTGCGCGTCCAGCCGGAGGGCAGCCCCAGCTTGACCTCGTACGGCCGCTTCTCCGCACCCACCAGGGTCATGAAGTTGGCGGCGCCGTTCATCATCGCGAAGCCGGCATCCACCCAGTTGCCCTGTACGCTCATCTCGTGGGCATAGACCTTGTAATTCACAGAGATAGAGGCGGCGCCCTTCGCGTCCACCTTCCAGCGGTTCTTCCGGGTCTTGCTCCAGGTCAACTCGTGGCCCTGGCTGTCCTGCGCCTTGAAGTTCTCCACATTGCGGGCGTACTCTCGCACCAGGTAGGAGCCCGGAGTCCAAACCGGCATGTACAGTTCCACGGCCGGCTGGCCCGCGGGCATCTCCGCGGTGACCTCCACATAGTGGGTGTGCGGAGCGGGGAACTTCAACGTGTACCGCACGGGCGCCTGCGCAAACAGGGAAATCGAGAAGACGAGAGAAAGAAAGATGGTTCGCATTGGGCTAAGACCTAAAATGGTAGGAGCTTGACGAAAAAGGTTACCATTCACGTGCTCGGCGCGGGGCTGGCCGGCAGCGAGGCGGCGTGGCAGATCGCGGACAAAGGGATCTCCTGCATCCTATATGAAATGCGCCCGCTGCGGCAAACGCCGGCCCATAAGACGAGCGACTTCGGCGAACTGGTCTGCTCCAACTCGTTGAAAAGCGACTCCGAGAACACCGCCTCCTGGCTGCTGAAGCGCGAATTGCGCCAGTTGGGTTCCCTCGCGATGCGCGCCGCTGAAGAGACCCGTGTGCCCGGCGGCCACGCACTCACAGTGGATCGCGACCTCTTCGCCGCCGCCCTCACCAAAGCCGTGGAAAGCCACCCTTTGATCCGGGTGGTCCGCGAGGAGGTGACTGAGATCCCGGCCGACGGCATTGTCGTCGTGGCCACCGGTCCGCTCACTTCCGGCCCGCTGGCGGCCGACATCGCCCGCCTCACCGGCAGTGAACGCCTCTACTTCTACGACTCCATCAGCCCCATCATCGACGCCGAAAGCATCGACCGCGAGAAGGTCTTCGCGGCTTCCCGCTACGGCAAATCGCTGGACGGCGGCGACGACTACCTGAACTGTCCCTTCAACAAGCAGGAGTACGAGACCTTCGTCGATGCCGTGCTCACCGCTGAAAGCGCCGGAGCCCATATCGACGAGGACCGCGCCATCCACAACGGCAAGGTCGCCTTCTTCGAGTCCTGCCTCCCCATCGAGGAGATTGCCCGCCGCGGCCGCGACACCTTGCGCTTTGGACCCATGAAACCCGTCGGCCTGGACGATCCGAAAACGGGCCGCTGGCCGTACGCCGTGGTCCAGTTGCGCCAGGAAGACCAGCGCGCCGGCAGCTACAATCTCGTTGGTTTTCAGAACTATATGAAGTTTCCGGAGCAGAAGCGCGTGTTCCGGCTCATTCCCGGGCTGGAGAACGCGGAGTTCCTGCGCTACGGCCAGATCCACCGCAATACCTACATCAATGGACCGGAGCTGCTCAGCGCGACCCTCCAACTGAAGAGCGATCCGCGCATCTTCTTTGCCGGGCAGATCTCCGGGGTCGAGGGTTATGTGGAGTCCATCGCCACGGGCCTGCTGGCCGGCCGGTTCGCCGCCGCCTTGGCCCTGGGCGAGTCACCCGCGCCGGTGCCGCGCGAAACCGCCCTGGGGTCGCTCACCCACTACATTACCAACGCCAACCCGAAACACTACCAACCCGCCAACATTGCGTTCGACCTGCTGCCCGCGCTCGACGAGGCCGCGCGCCAACGCCTGAAACGGGACAAGAAGGCGCGCCATGCCGAGGTGTGCCGGCGCGCCATCGCGGCCATGGATTCCTATGTCTGAACTGCAGCGCTGGATCGACTCCTACCTGGAGGAGCTCACGCGGGGCAACTCGTCGGTCCATACCGTCCGCAACTATCAGGCTGACCTGGAACAGTTTGTGGGCTACTATTCGCGCGGCGGGCTCAACCCACCGGAACCAAAGGACTTCGACCAGCTCATGCTGCGCGAATGGCTGGCCGACCTCTATAGCCAGGACCTCGCCAGGACCACCATCCGCCGTAAACTCGCCGCCGTCCGCAGCCTCTTCGACCACTGCCTGCGCCAGGGCGTCATCACGCTGAACCGCGCCAAGCTCCTCACCACCCCCCGCATGCCCCAGTCGCTGCCGGACGTGCCCACCGAGGAGCAGACGAATACCCTCATCGACGAGATTGCCAAAGGCACGTTGGAACGTCCCTCGCCTGAGCGCGACCTCGCCCTGTTCGAGCTCCTCTACGGCTGCGGCCTGCGGGTCAGCGAATTGGTCGGCCTGGATACCGGGGACCTGGACATGGCCGAAGGTTGGCTCCGTGTGCGCGGTAAACGTAAGAAAGAACGGCAGGTACCCGTCCCTCGCAAGGCCATGAATGCCCTGCGGGCGTGCCTGGCCGCCAGGAGTCCCCTGGACGGCGAGATGGCCGTGTTCCTGAACCATCGCGGCCACAGGCTGACCGATCGGGGCGCCCGCGGCATCCTCAAGATGTACTCCATCGCCCTCTCGGCCGACTCCTCGCTCCATCCCCATTCCCTGCGCCACGCCTACGCGACGCATCTGCTCAGCGCCGGAGCCGACCTGCGGGCCATCCAGGAGCTGCTGGGCCACGCCTCTCTGTCGACCACCCAGAAGTACACCCGGCTCTCGTTGAACGACCTCATGCGGGTCTATGACAAGGCACATCCCCGGGCCTGAATCGGCCGGATGCGGTTCACTCAATCCGATATAGACCGTACGGATTAGTAGTTTGGCGGGTCGGCCTCTTCTCCGGTAAACGCCTTAGTACCTGTGGAAAACTGACGTTTCTAGCCTGGATCCACAGGGAGGCGCGAAGGGAAACCACCGTCCTGAGACAGGGATTCCGCCCCACTTCGGCACGAGGCCCGGCTTCTGGACTCAGGTCTGCCCGTCCGTCCGGCCCGCGCACCAAATCTCGAAGTGGTGGCCGCCCCGGCAACCCGAGGTCCGGCCCGGCGTCTCGGAGTTCCATTCCGGCTCGAACTGAGATCGTCTAGACAGTTCATCAAGATATTGATTTAAAGTGGCTTATCGATAGTTATTAGATGGGCCGGCAGTTCTCGGAAGACAGCCGAAGGTTCCTGCTCCAGCGGGAGCCACCCAGCGCTGAAGCGATCCCGTAGACCGTCTGGTGCAGATTCGAGACCCGGCCCTGGGCACGCCTCGGGAAAGTTCCATGCCGCCGCACGCTGTACTGTGTCTGAGGCGAACAAAACGGCGACTGCGAGAAGCACCCTTGACCTAGTTTGGGTAGTACTAGGAGGTTCTCCCCATTACGCGGGGCGAAAA
This sequence comes from Paludibaculum fermentans, assembly GCF_015277775.1. Taxonomy (NCBI): domain Bacteria; kingdom Pseudomonadati; phylum Acidobacteriota; class Terriglobia; order Bryobacterales; family Bryobacteraceae; genus Paludibaculum; species Paludibaculum fermentans. Next base: position 5,889,041 of record NZ_CP063849.1, on the reverse strand, counting down.
GGAGTTGACCATCCTAGGAAAAACCTCTTAGATAGAACTACAGTGTCAGAGCAAAGAAGATCCAGACGATTTGAACTGAAGCTACCGTTGGAACTGGTACGAGCCGGTTCACGGCGGATTTCACATATTGGGGAGACCAGGAACGTTAGTTCTGGAGGAGTCCTCTTCAATGACCCGGCTGAACCCATTGAATTGGGCCAGCCCATTGAATACATGATCAGCCTGCCGACCGGCAAGTCGATGGGCGACGTGCGCATCCGGTGCATGGGCAAGGTCGTTCGCCGCGACGGCGAGAGCCAGGCCCTGGCCGCCACCCTGGAACGCTACGAATTCGTCCGGGTAAACTCCGCAACCGCTTGAGCCATCTGCTACGTGGCCAGGCGCCGGTTGTCATTGACGTTCTATTCGTGTACGCTTAGCAAAGAAAAGGCGAAGCCGCGCGGATGAACCTGAGTCTCGATTTTCCTGATCCCAAACGCGAAGGCTCGCAAGAGAATTCGCTCGGACTGGCCCGTAGGGCCGATCTGGCGATGACCATTGCCCGTCTGCGCGCCTGGATGGAAGAGCCGAACTCGCCCATTCGCGCCATCCGGCACCAGTTGGCCAAGCCGGGCCAGTTCGCGCCCATGCCCGGCGGCATTCCCGCGGCGTTGCGCAAGGTGCTGGAAGAGAAGGGGATCACCCAGCTCTACACGCATCAGGCGGCATGCTTCGAGACCCTGCAGGACGGCGGCAACCCGGTGGTGGTGACGCCCACGGCCAGCGGCAAGACGCTCTGCTACAACCTGCCGATTCTGCACCGCTTGGTGGCAGATCCCGAGGCCAGGGCGCTTTACCTCTTTCCCACCAAGGCCTTAGCCGAGGACCAGCTCCACGAGTTCCACTCCATCGTCGAGGCCATGGGTTCCGGAGTCCGGGCCTTCACCTACGACGGCGACACGCCCCAGGACGCCCGCAAACAGATCCGGGAGCGCGCCAATGTCGTGCTCACCAACCCGGACATGCTCCATGCCGGCATCCTGCCGCACCACACGAAGTGGGGCAAACTGTTCGAGAACCTCCGCTATATCGTCATCGACGAGCTTCACTACTACCGCGGAGTCTACGGCAGCCACCTGGCCAACGTGCTGCGGCGCCTGGCGCGCATCTGCGAGTTCTACGGCTCGAAGCCCCAGTTCATCTGCTGCTCGGCGACCATCGCCAACCCGAAGACCCTGGCCGAGACCTTGACCGGCGTGGACTTCCGGCTGGTCGACCAAAGCGGCGCGCCGACGGGTGAGAAGTACTTTGTTTTCTACAATCCGCCGGTGGTCAACAAGCAACTGGGCATCCGCCGCGGCTACCTGAACGAGACGCGGCGCATCGCGTCGGACCTGATCCAGCGCGGCCAGCAGACCCTGGTCTTTGCCAACAACCGCCTCGCCACCGAAGTCCTGCTCACTTACCTGAAAGACTCCTGCGAGAAGCCGGGCCAGGCCGGCACCATCCGCGGCTATCGCGGCGGCTACCTGCCCCGGGAACGGCGCGAGATCGAGCGCGGCCTGCGGGAAGGCACCATCCGGGCCGTGGTGGCCACCAACGCCCTGGAGCTCGGCATCGATATCGGCTCATTGGACGTGGTGGTGATGGCCGGCTATCCCGGTTCCATCGCCTCCACCTGGCAGCGTTCGGGCCGCGCGGGCCGCCGGCTGGGCACATCGCTCGCCCTGATGGTCGCCTCCAGTGCTCCGCTGGACCAGTATGTGGTCGAGCACCCCGAGTACTTCTTCGAGGGTTCGCCCGAGCACGCCCAGATCAACCCGGACAATCTGGAGATTCTCATCAATCATCTGAAGTGCGCGGCCTTCGAGCTGCCCATCAAGGACGGATCCAAGTTCGGGCCCCACGAGACGGCCGAGCTCTGCAGCTTCCTGGAGGAGTTGCGGGTGGTGCACCACAGCGGCGGCGCCTGGCACTGGACCTCGGACAGCTACCCGGCCGATGCGATCAGCCTGCGGTCGGTCACCAGCGACAACTTTGTCGTGATCGACATCACCAATGAGGAGCGCCTGATCGCCGAAGTGGCGTTCCCGGCGGCCCTGGTGGAGCTCCACGAGAAGGCGATCTACCTGCACGAGGCTCGGCAGTATCAGGTCGAGAAGATGGACTACGAAGGCCGCAAGGCCTACGTACGCCAGGTGGAGTGCGACTACTTCACCGATGCCATCGATTACACGCAAGTCAAAGTGCTGGAAGAGTTTGACTCCTCGCCGGTCGACACGGCCAAGTCGGCGCACGGCGAAGTGCGGGTCAACCGGCAGATCGTCGGCTTCAAGAAGGTGAAGTTCTACACCAACGAGAACGTGGGCGCCGGGACTCTCTCCCTGCCGGAGCAAGAGATGCACACGACCTCGTTCTGGCTGCACTTCCCAGTGGAGTTCCTGGACAAGTTCCCCAACCTGACGCCTACCGACAAGCTGAATGCGCTCAGCGGTTTAGGCAACGCGCTGAGGACTGTGGCGTCGTTGCTGCTGATGTGCGATCCGCGCGACCTGGGTGTCACCCTGACCGAAGAGATCTCTGTCGACGTGCGTGGCTTCGAGCCGAATCTGCACCTCTATGACAACTTCCCGGGCGGCATCGGCCAGAGCGCCCCTCTGTTCAAAATGACAACGGAGCTGCTGAACGGAGCCCGCCAACTCATCCAGGCCTGCGGCTGCGAAGGCGGCTGCCCGAGCTGCGTCGGACCGGCCGGAGAAACCGGAGAACGCAGTAAACAATCCGCCCTCGAGATCCTGGCCATGCTGACGGGCGAGCCGCTGCCCCAAATCACTTCACCGTAATCGTTACTCCCACCTGGCTGGTGACGGAGCCTAACGTCAACAAAACAGGCACCGCCTTGGCAGCGACGATGGTTGCCGGTATCGCGGCTTTCACCAGGACCAGGCCGGAAACCAAGCCCGGAGCCGGGCCAAAGTAAGCCGGCGTCACATCCGTCCCTCCAATGTTCAGGCTGGCCACTGGCGCCGTGAGGTTCGATTCCATGGTGCTGATCGCACCGTCAAAGCCAGCCGGGGTAGTGACTCCAATCCCGGTCGCGTAGAGCCAGATGGTAGACCCTTTGGTGGCGGCATTGGTTTCGGTGTTCAGGGTCAATTCGCCGGTGGAGGCGTTCTCGTTGAACACAGCACCGGGACCGGCGCCGGATGAGCCTAAAGCGAACAATCCAGGCGCGGTTGGTGCCACCGACACGGGATAGACCCACGATGATGTCCCGTTGTAATCCACTGAGACGTTGATGCCGGGTCCCAGCACCCCGGAGGGAACCATGGCCGCTATCTGGGTGGACGAGACGAAGATCAGGGGAGCCGCGGTGGGTCCGAAGTAGACCTGGACACCGGCCAGGGTGTCGGCAATGGGCGCCCCGCCTGCCGGAGGCTGGAAGGTGACGATCGCGTCCGGACCAAGGCCTGTTCCGAAGATGCTCACAAACTCGCCGGGTGCAATGGAGCCCGACTGGAAGCTCGCCCCGTTGGTGATGCCGGTGATGCGCGGTCCGGGCGCGTAGACCGTAAACGTCTGATCCGCCGAGGAACCGCCGCCGGGGTTTGGATTCGTAACCACCACGTTCAGGTTCGCCGCGGAGGCAAGCAGCGACGATGGAATGGTGGACTGCAGCACGGTCGGCCCCAGCAAAGTGGACGAGAGCGTCTGGCCTTTGGCGGTGACCGTCGAGCCCGAGTAGAAGTTGCTGCCGGTCAATGTGATCGTCGTCGCAGCCGAGCCTTGGGTGGCTCCTGTCGGGAAGATTGAATTCAATACCGGAGTACCCGGATTCACCGTCAGGTCGAAACTGACCGTCTGGGTCTTGTTCGCCGCTGACGGCGCGTCGATCTTGATGGACCCCTTGTAAGTGCCGGGCGTCAGGCCGGTTGGGTCCACCAGCAAGGCCACCTGTGAGCTGAAGGCTGGAAAGATGATGCCGCTCTTCGGCGTGGCGGATAGCCAGGTGGCGCCGGAGACGGTGACGGTGAAAGACAGGAGCGCTCCGCCGCCGCTGAGGTTAATGGCCACGGGGTCCGGCGTCGGGTCGCCTCGCGTGTAAGAGAGCGTCACCGGGCTGGGCGTCACCACCAGGGTCGCGGGCGGTGCCTTCACCGACAGCGTGACCGGCACGTTCAACGTGGTTCCGCCTACCGGCGTCAGCATGATGTTGGCCGTGTAAGTTCCTACAGGCAAACTGGTTGGGTTCACCGACACCTTCAGGCTGGCATTGGTCTTGCCGCTGTCCGGAGTGACGGTTACCCACGGCCCTCCCACGACGACCGCGTTGAAGGACAGCGCTGCTCCGCTGGCAGGCGCCACCGCCAGGGTCTGGGCGGCCGGGAACGTGGCGGATCCCAACGTGTAGGCATAACTCAGGCTGACCGGCGTCGCCTTCAAAGTCTGGGCTTGGGCTGGCAGGGCCAGCAGGGCCGCTGCCGCCAGGATTCCGATGTGAACGCTTCTCAAGACGCGAGCCTCCAGGAGACTCATCGGAGAGACGGGGCCGGGTATTACAGAATCATGCGCTGGTCGCCCTCGCGGCGGGTGACCCGTTCCCGATCGAGGAACTCCAGCAGCGGGATGGCGTACTTGCGGGAAACGCCGGTCCAATCCTTAAACTCGGCGACACCGAAACGGACGCCCTTGCGAGGAGTCAACAACTCCTTCAGGTATATGAGCGCCTCCGCATGGTAGATCAGGTCGGTTGAGATCCTGACTAACTTCTTGTCTTTCAGCAGGATCTGAAGCAAGGTCCGGGCGCGGTTGGCGTCGACACCTGACTTGGCGAGCACCTCGTTGACGGCCGGCACGCTGAGGCCGGCGTCGCGGAACAGCGCTTCGATGCGGCCGCTGGCCTCGTCTTCCTCGCCCTTTAACTGGAGCCGGTGCGAGCCCAACCGCAGCAGGTCCTCCTCCGCCACGACGTCCTTCATCGACCCAAGCAGCGTATCGAGCAGGAAGGCGGGCACGGACGCCGAGGTCCGTGGCATGCCGCGCAGCAGCGGGTTCTGCTTGTGGAAGCCGGCCAGGGCAAGCCGCAGTCCGGCGGCGCAGGTCTCCAGCGCGGCCTGGGCGATGAACCGCGGTTCGGCGGCACGTACGAAGACTAACCCGGCCTGCGCGGCGGCGGCGTGGAGGGCCTCGGGGGTCGCGCCGACGCGGGCGGCCAGGGCGGCGACGGTGCAGCCGGCGGGATCCTCCTGGGCAAACAGGCTCATCCGGACTGGCAGGGGCGCGCCCTCCAGTAGGGCGAGGCGGTCGAGCACCAGCGGCTTCTTCATCCGCAGCGGCGGAGCGTTATCCAGCACCACGCCACCGCCTATCGTGATGACAGGCGAGAACATACGGGCAATGAAGCGGTCGCCGGGCAGGAGCAGCAGTGGCTCGTTGAGCAGCAGCCGGACGAAGCCGGTGGAGCCAGGCTGGAGCGGTTCGGTTCCGCGCAGCATGCGGACCTGCGCCTCCACCTCGGCCGTACCGGCATGAAAGTGGATGGGGGCGCGATGTTTCAAGGCCTGGGCGCCGGGCAGGAGGGTGAATGAACAGTCGAGGGCCTGGGTGGGAAGGAAGAGGTCGGGCGGGGTGAGCACCATGCCGCGGCTCAACTCAGAAGCCTCGACACCGGCAAGATTCACGGCCGTGCGCTGCCCGGCGTAAGCCTTATCCACTGCTCCGCCATGGACTTGCACGCCGCGCACGCGAAGCCGGCGGCCCCCGGGGTGGACCTCCACCTCCTGCTCCACGTTCAACTGGCCGGCGGTGAGCGTCCCGGTCACCACGGTGCCGAAGCCCTTGAGGGTGAACGACCGGTCGATGGGCAGTCGAAACGGGGCGGTGGTGTCGCGGCCTTTCGTGCGGGCGGCCATGGCGGTCATAGCCTCACGCAACGCGGGGAGGCCGGCGCCCGTCACACCGCTTACTGCGACAATCGGCGCACCTTCCAGAAAGGACCCGGCCACAAACTCGGCGGCCTCCATGCGAGCCAGTTCCAGAATCTCCTCATCGACGGCGTCGGACTTGGTGAGCACCACCAGCCCCTGCCGGATGTCCAGCAGCCTACAGATGTCGAAGTGTTCGCGGGTTTGCGGCTTGATGGATTCGTCGGCGCCGATGACCAGCAGCACCATGTCGATGCCGCCGGCGCCGGCCAGCATGTTCTTCACAAACCGTTCATGGCCGGGCACATCGACGAAGCCGAAGCGGATGCCGGCGTGCTCCATGTGGGCGAAGCCGAGGTCGATAGTGATGCCGCGGCGCTTCTCCTCCTCCAGGCGATCCGTGTCGATGCCGGTGAGCGCGCGCACCAAAGTTGTCTTGCCATGGTCGATATGGCCCGCCGTGCCGACGATAATGTTCTTCATGAGGCCGGTGTTCGTACTTATGTTCGCCGCGATGGCGGCGGCGGCGCAATCGCCTGCTCCGCAACCGCCTCGTCCGCCCGGCGGCGGATGGCGCAAGGTGGAGACCCCGAAGCCGGTCCAGGCGCCCGCGGAAGAGGCGGCGCCAAAGGCTCCGGAAGCCGCCAAGCCAGGGACCGAATCAAACGAGACACCCACCTTCAAGGCGGGAACCACGCTGGTGCGGATCGACGTCCAGGTGGTGAACAACAAGCAACCACTCCCTGGGCTGAAATCGTCGGACTTCGTCCTGAAGGAAGAAGCGGTCGAGCGGCACATCGAGTACTTCGGGCAGGAGTCCGAACCACTGCAGGTATTGTTGTTGCTGGACGTGTCGGGCAGCATGGGCAAGCTGCTGCGGGAGATGGCGACCGTGGCGCAGGAAGCGCTGTCCAGCCTGAAGCCGGAGGACCAGATCGCGGTGGCGCTGTTCTCGCGGCGGGCCGAATTCACCCAGGAGCTGACGGGGGAGAAGCGGCTGGCGGTGGTGGCTTTGCAGGACGCTCCGATGGACCACAACCTGGGGGCCGGGACGGCGATCAACGATTCGATCCTGCAGGTGACGGACTATCTGAAGCAGCAGCCTCCGTTCGCCGGTCGCCGGGCCCTGATCATCCTGACGGACAACGGCGGAGTGCACTACCAGTTGCCGGACGAGAAGGTGGTGCGGGCGCTGTCGGAGAACGACACGGTACTGAACGCGATTGTCGCTCCAGGGACGAAGCCGCCTCCGGCGATGCCGAAGGGCGCGGATGTGAACACAGACTTTACGCCGGCGAACGTCTTCCGCCTGGCGGAGGACACGGGCGGCGAGGTGCTGCGGGCGGACAAGGCGGGTGCCCGGTTCCAGGAGATGCTGGAGCGGATCCGCAATCGTTACAGCCTGGGGATCACGGCAACGCCGGCGCCGGAAGGGGCATTCCGGAGGCTGCAGGTGGAGCTGAGCGCCGAGGCCCGGCGCCGGTATCCCAAAGCCGAAGTCCACGCGCGGTCGGGTTACTACGCGCAAGGCCGGACGGACTCAGCGCAGGCGCAGCCTCCGGCGGCCCAGCAGTAACGGTCTCGATCAGGCGGCAAAGACGCGTTTGCCGATGGCGCCGGGGCCGAAGTCGACCTTGGCGTCCTTGAGCTTGAGGCCCGCGATTTCGATGTCTTCCAGACGGGCGGAACCAAGGCCGGCGGCTTCGGCCAGCAGCAGGGTATTGTCGCCGCGGATGAACGGGCCCTGGCCGCGGGCGGCGCGCGGGTCGTAACCCATGACGGCCGTGCAGACGGTATCGGTACAGACCATGTTGCGCCCGACGAGCAGCAGGCCGGGCTTCATGATCTCGACGCCCTGGTTCCACTCGCCTTCGCCGCCGCGGATGGTCTCGATGCCATCAACGATGGACAGGTCGACGGGGCGGATGGAGCAGAGGTCGACGACGATGCGCGGGATGCGGAAGCCGGGCTCGCGCGGGGTGCTGAGGTCGATCTCCTGCGGGACGCCCTTGGGTGGCGTACGGGTGCCGTTGTGGCCGACCGGACCACGCTCCTGGCGGGGGTCCTCATTCCCGCTGGGCCCTGCGTCGCCGCCGTAGAGGGAGCAGGGTGTGAGGCCGAAGTTGTTCTTCATCGTCATGGTGACGCCGGCCAGCCAGTGGTTCTTCAGCTTGGACATGGAGACGTAGGCATCGCAGTCGGCGAAGGAGTGGTTGAGGTCGTAGGAGGGGAAGATGCGGCCGCTGCCGGGCACCTTCATACGGGTGTACTGGGTGGCGAGGCCGAGGTTGTTGGTGTTCTCCCATTCGACCTTGGTTCCGCAGTTTTCGATGGCCTGGATGTCGAGGCCGTAGCGGGCCCAGAGTTCGCGGTCGGACTTGGCGGGGAAGAAGCTCTCGAGGATGCGGATGCGCTTAGCTCCGGCGCGCGCCATCAACTGGCAGGTGGCCAGGACGCTGCCGGGGTCGGTGCGATAGGGCAGTTCGGCTTTGACGGGGAAGCGCGCGGGGTTGCCGGTGAGATTCAGCTTGAGGGCGACGGTCTTGTTGCGGACGATGGGGGCGAGGCCGCCCACCTGGTCGAACATGGTGCGGAGCGTGTCGTAGATTTTGGCGTCGTAGGCGCGCGAGCGGGCGATGGCCACGGTGGAGGCGGGGGCCGGTTTGGCGAGCCCGAGGGCGGCTGCGGCGGGGAGAGCGAAGAGTTCGCGGCGGGTCATACGGAGCTCCTTTTCGAAGGCTGCACCGGGCGGGGTCGACGGCGGCGTCCGGCGGAGGAAGTCAAGGCCACTGTACACCAGGACGGGCCGAAATGGACAGGTCCCTGCTCAAATGGGGGATCCGAGGCGCGGGTGGAGTGTGTCATGCTGGGCGAATAGAGGGGTACGCGCCGATCCAGGACAGGGATGCCTGACGCGGCGCAGAGCGGATGAATGGGAATCCGCCGCCGGCTGATCACCGGAGACGCACCACCTTTCCTCAAGGAGAAGAAATGAGCTCTACCAAGATTGTTGAATTGCTGGGCAGCCACGCCGAATCACTGCTGGGCTTCTCTGAACCGAAGATTTCGAAAGAGCGGCTGCATGTACCCGGGCCGGACTTTGTCGATCGCATTTACGTCCACTCCGACCGCAACAACCGGGTGTTGGGCAACCTCCAGTGGATGTTCCAGTCGGGCCGCCTGGCCGGGACCGGATACCTGTCGATCCTGCCCGTCGACCAGGGGATCGAGCATTCCGGCGGCGCGAGCTTCGCGAAGAACCCGGACTACTTCGATGCCGAGAACATCGTAAGGCTGGCCGTTTACGGCGGCTGCAACGCGGTGGCGTCCACCTTTGGCGTGTTGGGGATTGTGTCCCGGAAGTACGCGCACAAGATCCCATTCATCGTGAAGGTGAACCACAACGAACTGCTGACGTATCCGAACAAGGCGGACCAGATCATGTTCGGCACGGTGAAGCAGGCCTATGACATGGGCGCGGCGGCGATTGGCGCGACCATCTACTTCGGGTCCGACCAGAGCTCGCGGCAGATTGTGGAAGTGAGCCAGGCGTTTGCGCTGGCGCATGAGTATGGCATGGCGACGGTGCTGTGGTGCTACCTGCGCAACAACGCGTTCAAGAAGGACAAGGACTACCACGTGTCGGCCGACCTGACGGGCCAGGCCAACCACCTGGGCGTGACGATCGAGGCGGACATCATCAAGCAGAAGCTGCCGGAGAACAACGGCGGATACCTGGCGTTGAACGCGGGCGATTCGAGCTACGGGAAGTTGGACAAGCGGATTTACAGCGAGCTGACCAGCGACCATCCGATCGACCTGACGCGTTACCAGGTGGCGAACTGCTACATGGGCCGCGCGGGCCTGATCAATAGCGGCGGCGCATCGGGTGCGAACGATTTCGCGGAGGCCGTGGCGACCGCGGTGATCAACAAGCGCGCGGGCGGTACGGGCCTGATCTCGGGCCGCAAGGCGTTCCAGCGGCCAATGAAGGAAGGCGTGGAACTGCTGAACACGATCCAGGACGTGTACCTGGATAGTTCGATCACGGTGGCGTAAGAATCGAGGGTCCCGCATGGCAGCCGGCAAGGTAGTTTTCCTCTTTGACGTCGACAACACGCTGCTGAACCACGACCGGGTGTCCGCCGACCTGCGGCGGCACCTGGACGGGACCATCGGCCCGGAGCTGGCGCGGCGGTACTGGCAGCTCTTTGAAGAGATCCGGGCCGAGTTGGGGTATGCGGATTACCTGGGCGCGCTGCAGCGGTACCGCATCGAGTATCCGCACGAACCCAACCTGCTGGCGGTGTCGTATTACCTCTCCGGGTATCCGTTCGCGAACCGGTTGTTTCCAGGATCGCTGGATGCGGTGGCGCACGTGCAGCAGTGGGGCACGGCGGTGATCCTGACGGACGGGGATGTGGTGTTCCAGCCTCAGAAGGTCTTCCGGTCCGGGTTGTATGAGGCGTTCGACAAGAACGTGTTGATCTACGTCCACAAGGAGCTGGAACTGGCCGATGTCGAGGCGCGGTATCCGGCGGAGCATTATGTGGTGGTGGACGACAAGCTAAGGATCCTGGCGGCGATCAAACGCGTCTGGGGCAAGAAGGTGACGACTGTGTTTGTGAGGCAGGGTCACTATGCCCTCGATGTGAAAGCCAATGCGCAGTATGAGGCGGCGGATGTGTCGCTGGAGCGGATTGGGGAACTGGGGGAGTGGCCGCTGGAGAAGATCCTGGCGGCGGCGGGGTAGGCGGTTGCGTTGGGTTCGTTTGAAAACGCATCTTATTGATAATTAATTAGTTAATTGGTTCGAATGCGAATTTTTCGAATGAGTGCGGGCGTGGGGCGGCCCCAGGCGACGCGGCGGTTTAAATGTCAAAGAGCCTTCGCGCGGCACCGGGTGCCCCACGACTGGGACCCGGGCGGACACACCCTCCGGATCCGCGGAGATGATAGCAGGCCGATCCCCGGCTTTTCGGCACGGTTTTTGGGAAGCGGTTGATTTGAAGAGAGATATTCTTCTGTCGCGGCGGGCACCGTCTGGCCGGGCAGGTCGCAAAAGGCGCCTGGCTGGGGTCAAGAGAGGCGCATGTGTCCGCGGACCACTCCGTTGAAGCCGCCCGCGTAGCCCGTCGCTGCGCTCCGGGACTGGGGATGTGGGGGCCCGGCTTCATTCGCTTTGGCGGCCCGCAGGGCCATGGGGGACTCCTTGCCAGTCGCGGTTTGCAGCGCGGTTGCGAGCGCTGAGGGCCTCGCGGGGGGCGGAGGCTGGCCTGAGTCATTGCGGCAGAATTCCCGGTACAATCTGAAGTTCATCCGTGAGTACTGACGGAAATTGCTTCGGCTTTCGCCGCGAGGATTCCAGAATGCTGCTTTGCATCCGGGACGAAACGCCTTCGGGTCAGTCCCTGCACGAAGTGTCGGTCGAGTTCCTGACCGAACGAATTACGGTCCGCGAGCTGATCAGGGAACGCGTCCATCAGGAGGTGCGGGCGTTCAACCGCCGCGATGATGGAAAGGCATTCCAGGGCCTGGTTCAACCAACCGAGACGGAACGGGTCCTCAACAGCGACAAGGCGGAGCCTCGCTTCCGGAAACGCGCGCCGATTGATTGGGAGGCGCAGTTTGCGCGGGCGCTGGACGGGTTTGCCCGGAATGCCTACTTCGTGATCGTCGACGACCGGCAGGTGGAGAGCCTGGACGAGGAGATCGCGGCCGGACCTTCTACGAAGATCAGTTTCGTCAAGCTCGTGCCGTTGGTAGGGGGCTAAGCCGTGGCGAAGATCGAGGAGTTTCCGCCGCAAGCCGGCCATCCGCTTGGCTCCGAGCATGAGGCCATCAGCCGCTGGATTCGCGATGTGGCGCGGCCGGTGGCCTACGGCGGGTTCTTCCGACCACTCGAGATAAAGTCCACGGAGAGCGGCCGCATTCTGTGGGAGACGCCGCCGGAGGGAGCCAGGCGGTTGATCCTGGCCTGCCTGGAGCAGGTAAGTTACTTCGATGCGCAGGTGGCGCGAGTTCGTGCAGAAGGCAAGACGGACATGGACCGCCTCAATCCGCAAACGCACCCCGAGTGGATCCGGTGGTGGACTCCGCGGCAGGCGGTGGAATCGCTGATCTCCGCACTGCTGCGCCGGGCGCTGCCTTTCACGAGGAGTGACCTGTTGGCTTTGATCGAATGGTGCATCGGACCCAACCATCCGAGCTTTTATCAGGTTTCGGTCTCGATGTTGACCCAGGCAATTCAACGCTACATAGCCGCGCATGAACTGGACACGGAGCTGCGCGAGGCTACGCGCGCCTTTGCGGTAGCGCTGCGAAGTTCGCACAACCGGGAGTCCAGCCGGATGGGCACGACGCTCGAGCAGATTTGCGGGCGGGCGGGGCTTGCGACAGAAGAGGTGGAACCGCCCAGGACGGCCGCTCCGCCGCCCGAGCCCGCGCCGGTGGGCACGCCCTTGGTCCTGAACAACCTCAAGCTGGCGCTTGGGATCACGAATACCGTTCCAGAGCACACCGGCGTTCAGATTGAGCCGGACCGTTTCCCACTACCCCCCGGATCCCCGCTGAGTTGGGAGCACGGCAAGCTGACGGAACTACTGACAGAGATCCTGGAAGCCGACAGTTACCACAACCCCGTTCTCGGCAATTTCGCGGCGGGCCGGGAAGTGTTGGCGCTCGACCCTCCGCGACGAGGGCGGATGATGCTGGCCGCGGCTGAGCGTTATCTGGAAACGCTGCTGGGCTCCAGTCCCGACTACCTGAATACGCGGGTGTGGCAGGCCAACTATGCCGTCGCGGCCATTGCCCGGACGTTGATCGCTTCGGGAGCGCAGTTCGATCGCGAGGGACTATTCGACTTCCTGTTGTATCTCTCGATGAGAGCTGCCTCGGATCAGTTGCCTGAGAGGCTGATAGAGACGGTCCTCAACGCTATTGAGGAGTTTACCGGTAACGGAGCAAACCTGAGTGACGGAGAGCGATTCGTGCTTCATCTTTGGCGCGGGGCTAGGGTCAGCGGACCGCCGTTAGGGATCGGTGCTCCGGAGATCGAGCGAATCACGGAATGGATTGGCGACTCCGCGCGCTTTTACCTGGTACCCGGAGAAGCCTGGAGTGATGCATTGAACGCAGACATTGCCAGCCTTGACGGAGCGTCCCGTTCCAGATGGGTCAAGCTGCTGGAGCACCTGTTGGGGGCCAGTTCCTCGAGGCCTTCGGGCAAATGGAAGAAGGCCACGATGCTCCTCGTGGCGGAACTGGGGGAAGCTCAGTTCCGCGAGGCGATGGAGAGGTGGTTGCCGCTGGTGGCGCGCGGGCGGACTCTGCTGAAGGCCCCTGGATTTCTCGGTGACACGCGCGGCGCGGCTGACTCCATGCATGACGAGAACGCCAATGCTTTGAGAGGCCTGCTGTGGTCGATCCCGCTGCTCCCCCAGCCCGCGGGGCTGGCGCGCCTGGTGGGCTCCGTCGCGCTTTCCAGTTACAAGAAGATTCCGGGCATCGGGCCGCGCGCGGTCAAGGCGGGGAATGCGGCGGTCTATGCGTTGTCTGAGATGGTTTCACCGGAGGCGATGGGGCAGTTGGCCATGCTGAAGGTGAGAGTGCGCTTCGGGACAGCGCAGAAGGAGATCGAGAAAGCCTTCGATGGGGCTGCCCAGGCGCTGGAGTTGCCGCGCGATCAGGTTGAAGAGATGAGCGTGCCGGCCTGTGGGCTGGAGAGTGTCGGCCGGCGCGAGGAGGTATTCGGCGAATACCGGGCGGAGTTGGCCGTGACGGGCAGCGAGGCCGAACTGAAGTGGTTCGATGCGAAGGGAAAGCCGCTGAAGTCGATTCCGGCGGCGGTGAAGAAGAGCGGGGGCGAAACACTCAAGGAGCTTCAGCAGGGGCTCAGCGACGTGAAGTCGATGCTGTCGGCGCAGCGGGACCGGGTGGATGCCCTGTTCCTGGAACGGAAGAGTTGGCCGGCGGAAGTGTGGAGAGAGCGGTACGTCGATCATCCACTGGTTGGCACGATTGGGCGGCGGCTCATCTGGTCAATCGGGGAGACCGCGGTTACGGTAGCGGATGGCGAGGCTCTGGATGTGCAGGGCAACCGCCATGAGATTCCTGAGGGTGCCCTGGTCTCGCTGTGGCATCCCACGGGCAAGAGCATCGACGAAGTGGTTGCCTGGCGCCGCAGGATTGAAGAACTGGACATTGTGCAGCCCTTCAAGCAGGCCCATCGGGAAGTCTATCTGCTGACCGATGCAGAGCAGCAGACCTCCACTTATTCGAACCGGTTCGCGGGCCACATCCTCCGGCAGCACCAGTTCAACGCTCTCTGCGGAGCCCGGCGGTGGAAGAATAAGCTCCGGCTGTTGGTGGACGATTCCTATCCACCCGCCAGCCGCGAATTGACGGCCTGGGGGCTGCGGGCTGAGTTCTGGGTGGAGGGCGTGGGGACAGACTATGGCGCGGATACGAACGACGCGGGGGTCTACCACCGGCTTGCCACCGACCAAGTGCGTTTCTATCGAATCGGCGCCGCGCAGAATGCGGCTCATGCCGGTGGCGGCGGCTACTGTGCGAATGCGATGGGACCAGGGGTTGAGAACATCAACGAACCGCTGAGGCTCGACCAGATTCCAGAGCTGGTGCTCTCCGAGATCATGCGGGATGTGGATCTGTTTGTCGGGGTGTCTTCGATCGGCAACGATCCTACGTGGCAGGATGGCGGTCATGCCGCGCAACACGGCAATTATTGGGCGTCCTATTCCTTTGGGGCGCTTTCGGCCACAGCGGTCACAAGACGCGAAACGCTGCAGAGGCTGGTGCCGCGATTGAAGATCGCGGGCCGGTGCACCCTGACCGAGCGATTCCTGGAGGTGCGTGGCGACCGGCGGACGTACAAGATCCACCTGGGCTCCGGCAATATCCTGATGGAGCCGAATGACCAGTATCTGTGCATCGTGCGGGATGCCCGGGCCGGATCAGCCGAGGGCGAGATCTATCTGCCGTTCGAAGGGGACCTGACCCTGGCTGTCATTTTGAGCAAGGCCTTTCTGCTGGCGGAGGATAAGAAGATCAAGGACACGACGATCAACCGCCAGATTGATGCGCGGTAGGCGGGGGAGCCGGATGTGCGGGACTGTCGCTTTGCTTGAGGATTCACTGCCGATGCCGCTCGGGGTTGCCCAACCCAATTGAAGACGCGCTGGCAAAGGGTCGCATGGATGGGGTCGTTGCAGCCGTTCAGCGGGCTATCCGCTTCACGTTCGCGGCTCAATTTGCGGCTTCCTCGGCTTTGGCGGCCCGTGGGGCCATGCTGGGCCTCTGTTGAAAGTCAGGCCGGTGGGTGGCGAAGAGCGTCCGGGTGGTCGACCAGGGGGTCGCCCGCGGACCAGGGGGTCCGCCGTCCTACGGGTTTGGGTCCAGCGGAGCTTTCCTCCACTTTGGCGGACAGCAGGGGTCGTACAGTGCTCACTTGAAGACGGGCCGGCAAAGGGTTGCGCTGCTGCATTGAGTGGAGCTTTCGGTGGCTATCCGCTTCGTTGAAGACGCGTGGGTGGCCGAGGCCCGCTTCATGCCAGTCGCGGTTCGTAGCGCGGTGGGGACCCCTCCCTGACGGTCGGGGTTCGTTGCGGTCTGGTCCGCCTTGGCGGCACGGTGGGCCGTGAGGGATTCCTCAGAAGCTTTTCGACGCTCTCTGTTGATCAGCGTGATTTGAGTGCGTTTTCCATTGGGGCGAGTGTCTCTTCTTCGCCCACTCAGCGCGTGTACTCGTACACACGTTTGCCGGTTTTATCGATGTAGGCGTAGGTGCCGCTGCGTCCGAACTTGGAGGTTGAGGTCAGCTTGACGTGGGCCAGGCCGTGGAAGAAACGGCTGGCCAGGAGAAAGGTTTCCGGGATCGCCTGTTTGCCGGTGGTGTCGACGTAGATGTAGCGGTCCTCGGGTGTCCGGATGACGGTCAGGCCTTCTGAGAACGGTTTCGCGTGGTAGTAGTCGACGCGGATTTTGAGGGCTCCTGTCCTGTCGATGAAGCCGCTGTCCTTGCCGTTCGACACCAGGGCCAGGCCGTCGGAGAAAGAATGCACCGCTTCGAAGGCCGGGTAGATCTCGTAGGCGCCCTGGCGATTGAGGAAGCCCCATTGGTCCCCGGAGCGGACGGCCGCCAGTCCTTCGTGGAAGGCCATGGCACCTTCAAATTGGGAGGAGATCGCTCTGCGGCCGGTCTTGTCGATGAAGATCCACTGGCATTGGCGGGTTGGAGCGGGCGGTTTCTCCGCGTCGTTTCGCGTGGTAGGTGCCACCGCAGGGGACATGGCCATACAGGGGTCAGCGGAATCGTAGTTCATGTAGGAACAGGGCCCATTCACCACCACCCGGGCGAGGCCATTCTCGAAGCTGGTTCCGGCTGCGAATTGAGGCGGAATCACGAAAGCGCCCGTGCGATCGATGTAGCCGAGTTTCCCTTCCACTTCGACGGCGGCCAGCCCTTCCGAGAAGTCACTAACCGCGCCTTTTGGATAGAACGGAAACTTCGGTGGGATCACGAACTGGCCGGAGCGGTCGATGTAGCCCCAAGCGGATTCTGAGGTCTCCATGGCCGCGGCCAGGCCTTCGGAGAAGTTCCAGACGCGATAGAAGTGGTTGTCCAGAACCTTTTGCCCCTTGCTGTCGAGGAATGGGCCAGCCGATATCCCAAGCGAAAGCAGACCGTCGTGAAAAGCCTGGCCGCCCTCGCTCATGAACCGAAGGGTCGGCGGGATCACGACGCGCCCCTGGGCGTCGATGTATCCGGCGCGGTCATTCTCAATGATGCGAAAGAGCGGATCGGCGGAATTGGTGAAGGGCATCCAGATCAAGGTGACGGATTCGCACCCATTGAGAACTGTGGCGAGGAGGGTGAATAGGGCCAGCAACCTCATGGATGAATTTTAGCTTCCCGCTGGAGTGTGGAAGGTGAGGCTGAAGTGGAAAGGCTGGATTGAGAGGCTATCCGGGCACCGGTCCAGGCTGCAAATCAGGCTGGAAGCCGGCGAGCTGGCTCGTGCATGCCTCCCCCAAGGGCCTGCAACCGGGGAAATGAATCGATACACTAGGTGCTGCCAATTCCGGGAGTCCACGATGCCTAGCCGCCCCAATTGCCTGTCCCGCTCAATGTCCCTGTTGTTCGCTGCTTCGATGCTGTTTGCAGTGAACGGCCAGTCTCCTGAACCGAAAAACTGGACCGCCGCCGAAGACCATCGCAATATGATGGAGCAGCTCGGCATCAAGGCGCTGCGGCCGGGTCCGAGCGGGAACGAGAGCGCGCCGAATCATGCGAACTACGACGAAGCCACGGCCAATCCCTTTCCGGACTACCCGGCCGTTCTGACGTTGAAGAACGGGCAGCCGGTCACGACGGCTGAGGCGTGGTGGAAGCAGCGGCGGCCGGAGATCGTGGAGGACTTTGACCGTGAGGTGCTGGGCCGGGTTCCTCCCGTCGTTCCGAAGATCACGTGGACTGTTACCAAGACAGTAAACGACATGGTGGGGCCGTATCCAGTCATCGCGAAGGAGCTCACGGGCCGTGCGGATAACAGCCTGTGCCCTGCGATCAGTGTGGAGATCCAGATGGTGGTGGTGACTCCGGCTTGGACGAAGAAGCCGGTTCCGGTGATGATGATGTTCGGCCGGGCGGCGCTGCCTCCCACGCCGCTGCCGGCAGCCATGGCCCGATTTGCGGCCATGGCGGGGACGGATCCGCCATCGACGATGCAGTTGATCGCGGCGGGCTGGGGCTACGCGCTGCTGAATCCGGGCAGCGTGCAGGCCGACAACGGCGCGGGACTGACCAAGGGCATCATCGGGCTGGTGAACAAGGGCCAGCCGAGGAAGCCGGAGGACTGGGGCGCGCTGCGGGCCTGGGGTTGGGGTGCTTCACGGGGGTTGGATTATCTGGAGACCGATGCAGCTGTCGATGCGAAGCATGTGGGCATCGAGGGGGTCTCGCGGTATGGGAAAGCGGCTCTCGTGACGATGGCGTACGACACGCGGTTCGCGCTGGTGCTGGTGGGCTCCTCGGGGGAAGGTGGGGCCAAGCCGCACCGCCGCAACTTTGGTGAGGCCGTGGAGAACCTGACGGGCTCCGGCGAATACCACTGGATGGCCGGCAATTTCCTGAAGTATGGCGCGGCGGAGGCGACGGTTGGGAGCAAGAACGCGGGCGATGTGCCGGTGGACTCGCACGAACTGATTGCGCTGTGCGCGCCGCGGCTCACGTTCATCAGCTATGGGATTCCGGAGAAGGGCGACGCGAAGTGGCTCGACCAACAGGGGAGCTTCATGGCGACGGTGGCCGCGGGTCCGGTGTTCCGGCTGCTTGGGGTAAAGGACATCGGCGTGACCGGGGATTACCGGACGGCCAAGATGCCGGGTGTGAATGTCAGCCTGCTGGAAGGGCAACTGGCGTGGCGGCAGCACGACGGCGGTCACACGGACGGCCCGAACTGGAAGTACTTCCTCCCGTGGGCGAGCAAGTTCATTTCGTATGTGGGAGAGCCGGCTCCGCCGATTGCGGCGGATGTGGCGGCGCCGCGCATGGACGCAAATTCGATCGTCGCGCACGGACAACTGGTGGAGAAGGCCAAGAAGGGGCGGATCGACATCTACTTCGAGGGGGATTCGATTACGCGGCGCTGGGGCGCCACGGATTATCCCGAGTTTCTGGCCAACTGGAAGCGCAATTTCTCCGGCTGGAACGCCGCCGATTTCGGTTGGGGGGGAGACCGGACCCAGAACATTCTGTGGCGCCTCAACAATGGGGAGTTGGAAGGGGTGAACCCGAAGGTCGTCGTGGTGATGGCCGGCACGAACAACATCGGCTCCAGGACGGTGCGGGGTTCGGAAGACGCCCTGATCGCGGATGTCAGCAAGGGGCTGCAAGCTGTCGTCGATGCGATCAGGAGCAAGGCGCCCAACGCAACGATCATCGTCACCGGAATCTTCCCGCGCAACGACAACATGGCGGCGATGCCGGTGATCAACGGGATCAACGCCAATCTGGCGAAGACGGCGGACGGCGCGAAGGTGCGGTATCTGAATATCAACGACAAACTGGCGGACAGCCAGGGCGTGCTGAGGCCGGGCATGATGAGCGCGGACAAGCTCCACCCGGTGGAGCCGGCATATCAGGCCTGGGCGGACGCTTTGAAGCCGCTGTTCCAGGAGTTGCTGGGCGCACCGGCGCAGGAGGACCTGGCTCCGCCGCCGACCGGCGATCCCAGTGCGCACAGATAAGGCTCCTGGCCGACCGGCGTAGCTTGAGGAGCACGGTGTACCCGCAGGCGACCGTGCTCCTATTGTTTCCAGGTAGGGCCAGCGCCACTAGGCTCCGGCGCAGGAGAGCCACACGAGCCCGCCCAAGCCGATCAACGCCATGTAGAGTCCCGGCAGCAGCCCGGCCCACAGCTCCCATTGCAGAGGGCGCGGATGGCGGCCGGCGCTTCGCGTGGGCTTCACAACCCTTCCAGTCCCGGCGGCATGCTGCCGGGTAGTTGATGGGGGGCGTTCATCCGGCGGCTGTGCAGCAGCATTTCGAACTGGGCCGCGCTGGTATTGAGCAGTGCAGTGAGCTGCATATAAGCCTCCGGGGTCAGAGTGAGACTGACCGGCCCGATACTCAGGTGCAGGTTCCCGCATCCGCCACAGTCGTAGATCCGGCCAAAGCCCGGGATCTCGGCCAGAACATACGCATCCGCTTCCATGTTTCCGCCTCTCCTGTAAATGGCCAAAGGCCGCTCGAATGGCATCAATGCACGCGACTACACGCACCGGTGATTCTGGTGTGGAACGAGTGCCCGCAGCGACGCGGAACGGAAGCCCGGTTCCAATCGAAATGACGCGGATTGCCTTCCGCGCACCGGGTCTCAGTGCTGATTTGCCGACTGCCGGATACGACAGGAACGGCAGTGCCCGGTCGCTCCGAGCTTTACAGCGTGAATGGAGTAGCCGGTTGTACGGGCAATCTCGTCCCTGACAACTGCAAACAGGGGGCTGGCAAACTCTTCCACTCGGCCGCAGCCCAAACACTCCAGGTGAATGCGGTCAGTCCGCGTCTCCTGTTTGGCGGGGTGCGCCGTTCTGCTGGTTTCCGTTGGTTCCATGGGGCTCAATTCGCTCACAGAGAGCGCGCTGGAGTCCCCAGTCCAGCCTCTCTCCGCTCCAGATTACTAAGGCGGCCGATGTGAGTCAATAGTAATCTGCAAGTGAATTGCATAAATGAAGCCCGCGTGGCTGAGGCGGGCGCAGTGTGTCCCAGGGAGACTTTCCGCAGGCGGCGCGAAGCCCCTGGGAGCTAGAAGCTGCCGTAATCATTGAGAAGCAAGGCTTTTCGCGATTGGCCGGAGTTGATCCCGCCGCTTGGCGCGAGCGTCAGGGTACGGAATCTGTATTGCAAATGACTTGCCTGTACGATTGGTGGCGCACCAGACTGGACGACGTTCAGCGCAGGTAGCGCTCCAGCCAGGCAAAGATGCGCTTCCACACGTCTTCGATATTGGCCGGAGATTCGAGGACATGTCCTTCGCCCCAGTAGCGGACGAAGCCGGTGGGTTTGTTCTGGCGGTAGAGGGCGGTGAAGAACTCCTCACCCTGCTGGATGGGCACGTAGTCCTGGTCACCTTGAACGATGAGAACGGGCGTGATGACGCGATCGGCTTGCGTAATGGGGCTGTTGCGGAGGTAGCGATCGAGTTGCTGCGAGGGGGGACCGCCCATGCGGTCCTGGCCGGACTCGAGGAGGGGCATGTGGAGCAGGCGGTCGCGGGCGAACTCCGCGTAGCGGTGGCGCGGGTCCAACTGGCCGTAGAGGCTCACGAGGTTGCAGAAACCGCCCAGGGCGATGGCAGCCTGGAAGCGCGGGGACTGCGTGATCATCGCGTAAGTGCTATAGCCGCCATAACTGTGGCCCATCACGGCCAGGCGGTGCGGATCTGCAATGCCAAGGTCTACGGCTTTGTCCACGGCAGGCAGAACCGCTTTCGGGATGTCGAGATACGGGTCGCTGGGCTGGCCTTCCGGAGCGAGGGGGATGCTGGGCATCACTACGACATAGCCGCGCGCGGCGAGCAGTTGCAGGTTGAAGACGCCCGATGAGTTCAGCGGGACCCAGAAGGGCGGGGGCTCGGGTCCAAAGGACAGCCCGGCGTAGAGCCAGAAGACGGTAGGGTAGCGTTTGCCCTGCTCGTAACCGGGTGGACGGAGGCACCAGGCGATGAGCGGCTTGCCGTCGGGGCCGGCGTACTCGAACTTCTCGAGGGTGCCGGCTGCGATCTGTTCCAGGAACTGGTTGGCGGCCTGGAGGCGGCGCGGTGCGGCGCCGGGGTTGGACGTCCAGAGGAATGACCCGGTTGGGGTGATGTCCTTGAACAGGGCCGTAGACGACTGGGGCAGGAAGCCGGCGAACTGGGCTGACGGGCTGGGTGACTCTATCAGGCGGAATGCTGCCTGTGTGGTGTCGATCGCAAAGAGGCGCCGGGCGGCCATGACGACGAGGGAGTTTGTGGAGGAGCCATCGGTGGGCCAGACGATGCTGTCCGGCCGCGGTCCGGCCTGGGCGTCACCGACTGGCTCGAAAGCGGCCGATCCTGTGCGCAGGACCCACAGCCGGCCATCGGCCACCGCGGCGAGTTCGCGCTTCGCACCAAACTGGACGAGCGCGGACGGCGGGCGGGTCATGGAAGAGGTGAGGTTGGCTGGTGCCGGGCCACCGGCTACAAGCCAATCGGCACGGCCGTTCGCGCGAACCTGGACAAGCAGCCGTCCGTCTGGAGCCCACTGCACACCGCGCGCGGAGGCGAGGGTTCCTTCGTAACTGGGCGCTAGGCGCAAGGAGACGCCGTCGACGTCGAAGCGGGAGACGCGCGGTCCTTCTGGGGTATTGGCAACGCAGACCAGGGCTCCTCCTGCCGGAGACCATTGGATGGAAGCGGGCAGCACATCGTTTGAAGGAGCGCCGGTGAGGGGCAGGCGGCGGCCCTGGGCATCCACCACGACAAGGCTGTATTGGGAAGGGTTGCGATTGGGCAGCACGCGGCCGGGTTCGGGCTGGAGGATGCCAGTGAGTTCGAGCATGGCCACATGACGGCCGTCTGGTGAAGGCGTGAGGTTCGTGAAGTTTCCGGATTGGAGTTGTGTGGCGGCTCCGGTGGTCAGATCGAACTGGAGCAGGCGGCCCTGCGGGCGCGAAGCCATGTCGAGGGGCTCTCCGCTATTGAGGACACTGGCCGTGCTGGTGCGACCGGCCCAGGCGAGCGGCCAGGCGCGCATCGCTTCCTCGGGCGCCTGGGTCTCGAGGGAGAAGACTCCGGGTTGGCGGCCGGGCGGCGGCGTGGCGCAGAGCAGTTTTGCGGGGCCGATCCAGACGGGCCGCGCAATCTCCACGGTCTCGCCGGCGGCGAGGCGCAGGGCTCCGGTGGCGCGGGTCCACACCCATAGCCGGACTTTGTTTCCGCGCGTGGAGAGCATGGCCAACCGCCGGCCGTCGGGCGACCAGACGGGCTGGAAGAAGCCCGAGTCATCGGCGGCTCCATTGGTGATGGGACGCGGCGCCCCGTTGAGGGAGGAGATCCAGATATCGGCGCGGTCGTTGCCGTTCATGAAGTCGCGCATGGAGTTGGCGGCTGAGGTGCGAGCGCGGATTCGAACGAAGGCAACGAGTTGACCGTCAGGGGCGGCGGCTGTTTCGCCCCACTGCTCGAGGCGGAGGACATCCTTTGGAGTGAGCGGGCGAGAGCCGGGAGCAGCCTGCAAGGGCAGGAGGAAGAGGACCGGGATCCAGCGGAGGGACATGCGCGACTTTCAGCATACTTGCCGGGAGGAGCGGGCGCGCGGGTGTTGACAGGAAAATCGAACCTGTGAGAATCTGCTGCCAGTGCGCCAAGGGGCGCCTCCTTTCCGCGGCAAGGGAGCCTGCTCCCACCCTGTTACGTGTGTACAATTCACGGACCTTTCATTCCGGCCCTGAATTAAGCGGAATCCGGGCACAGACGGAAGGAAGGTTTCCATGCAGCGAAAGCTCACCTCTACCACCTCGCTCGAGAATCTCAAGCGGGCTGCCAAGCGCTGGCTGAAAGCCCTGCGCGAAAACGATGCGGACGCAATTGAGCGGTTCCAGCAGGCTTACCCGAATGGCCCAGCGGCTCCGGTGCTGCGCGATGTGCAGCATGCGCTTGCGCGTGAGTACGACCAGACAAGCTGGAAGGAGCTGAAACTGGCACTGGAGGCGCGTGGTCCGGTGACCGCGTCTTTGGCGAGCCAGGAGGCCTATTCCCAGGCCGCCCAGGATTTCGTCCAGGCTTTTGAAGGGGACGAGGCCGCCCTGCAGCGCCTGAATGCGCATTACGGGCGGACCTTTGCCCACGGCGATGTGCGGGCGGAGGCATGGCGGCGGGTCTACGCGCTGCGGCAGCGTTCATCGAAGGTTCCGAAGAACTACCTGGCGCTGGAGGAGGCCCGGGTGGTGGTGGCGCAGGACGCGGGATTCGGAAGCTGGATTGCGCTGCTGGAGGCGGTGGCGACGGGGGCTCCTCCTGCAGTGGAGGCATACGAGGTCGATGCGAAGGAGAATCGCATCGCACCGCGGCGCCGGATGAACCGGAGCGAGTGGGATGGCTTTGTCGGCGTCATGAAGGAGCAGCGAATTCCTGCGGTGGACGCCGGCGGCCTGATGACGGATGAGGTGCTGGCGCGCATCGCGGAACTGGTCCACGTCACCCGATTGAACCTGGGCGGATCGCGTGAACTGACCGATGACGGCCTGTTGCAACTGGCGCGCATGCCGCAACTGGAGCACCTGAACCTCACCGGCGGCCAACTGACTGACCGGGGGCTGGAGGTGCTGCGCCACCTGCCGAACCTGAAGAGCTTCGAGATGACGTGGCAGGCGGGCATCAGTGATGCGGGGGTCTCGAAGCTGCGGTATTGCGAGCAGATCGAGGAGGTGAACCTGATGGGTTCACCCACTGGTGATGGAGCGATTGAAGCGCTGCAGGGCAAAGCGAAGCTGCGGCGGTTCAGCACGGGCCGGATGGTGACGGACGCGGGTCTGCCGCTGCTGCAGAATCTCCCGATGTTGAAGCGGTGGCACGGTCCGGCGCTCGAAGCGGGAGACAATACCGCGCAGGAACGGGGGGTGAAGTTGCTGGTGGACGGGCCGTTCACGGACTCCGGCCTGGCGGGGCTGGCCGGCCTGGAGGGCGTCTATGAGCTCGATCTCTTCTGGCACGTCAGCGGGATCACGGCCGACGGCATGGCGCACCTCGCGCAGATGCCGAACCTGAGCGTACTTGGTTGCGACGGAGAGCTTAGCTGCGACGCGGCGATGCCCCACATTGCAGCCATCCCCCGGTTGCGGCGGTTGCGCGCGCAGGAGTCGACTGCGACCGACGCGGGTTTCGAGGCGCTGAGCCGATCGCGGACGCTGGAAGGGCTGTGGGGCCGGGTGTGTCCGCACTTCGGCAGCCGCGGTTTTCTCGCGCTGTCGCGCATGCCGGCGTTGCGCAGCCTGGGCATCGGGTTGGGCAACGTCGATGAGCAGGCGCTGTCGAGCCTGCCGCAGTTCCCGGCACTGCGGGAACTTACACCCATCGGACTGCTGGATGACGGCTTCCGCCATGTAGGCCGCTGCGCCGACCTGGAGAGGCTGACGTGCATGTACTGCCGCGAGACTACAGACATCGCGACGGGCCATATCGTGGCGCTGCCGATACGGTACTACTACGCGGGGCTGACGCAGATTACGGACCGCAGCTTGCAGATCCTGGGCGGCATGCCATCGCTGGAGCAAGTGGAGCTGTATGAGTGCCAGAAGGTGACCGACGCGGGCCTGGTGTTCCTGGCCGGCCTGCCGAACCTGCGGGAGGTCCATCTGGATGGTATACCGGGCGTAACCCTGGCCGGGACGCGTGTCTTCCCGAAGCGGGTGCGCATAGCCTATACCACCTGAGGAGCGGCGGCGCGGCGGGCCGCGGACATTGGAGAATGGAGGAGCAAGCTGTCAGAAACTCCAGGAGGAACTGATCCATGTCCGCTCCCGCCACGTTGCAGGTTTCCTGCGTCCAGATGCACTGGGCGACTCCGTTGGAAGCGAACCTGCGTACCACATTGAAGTACATCCGGGCCGCCGCCGAGGCAGGCAGCCGGGTGGTGCTGTTCCCGGAGGCCCACCTCACCAGCTACTACTTCCCCTATCTGGTGAACCTCGACCAGAAAGCAGTGCTGGACGCGCTGGCCCAGACGCAAAAGGCCGCGCTGGAGTTTGGCGTCTGGGTGATCGCCGGCACCATCCAGAAGACACACGACCGATTCCTCAATCTCGCGCATGTGATTTCTCCGGACGGAGCCATTACGCACGAGTACGCCAAGGTACACATGGCCGGGCGCGATGAGATGCAGTACTGCCGGGGCGGCAACAAGCTGGCGCTGTTCGAGATCGACGGCGTGCCGTGTACGTTGGTGATTTGCCGCGATGGGCGCCATCCGGAACTCTACCGGATCCCGGCGATGGCTGGGGCGCAGATCCTGTTTCACCCGTCGTGCAGTTCAGACGAGATCGAGGCGGTGTGCTGGAAGCGGACGTCGGGCCGGGCGCAGCAGCCGGTGGGTCCGAATTCGAAGATCTTCCACTGTGTGGCGAATACGATTGGGCAGTCGCCGGATGGGCTGCAGACGTCGAGTGGGATGTCGTTCATCCGTGAACCGAACGGGATTCCGCTGGCCGAGGCGGGGTATTACCAGGAGGAGATGATCACATCGGTGCTGGACCTGGCGCGGGCCGATCGTGGCTATGTGCTTGACAGCCTGGCGAATCCGCCGTTCCTGAAGGAGCACTGGGAGAAGATGATTGCCGATGTGCGGCTGCGGGCGGATGTAAAGCCGGAGTAGAGGGTTACTCTCGGCCGGTTGTGATTGAACGTCCAGCAGGGACGGATTGCATTGGTTCATGAGATCTCAGGTTTGTCCTGAGATCTCATGGCGGCGGCCACTAGCTTCTCTTCGTAAGCTGTTGATATTGCGGCGCAGGTAGTTTGGCACGCAGGTTGCACTGCCTCGCTTGGTCTCTAGAGAGCGAGGGCAAGGCGATGCGAGTCCAGGAGATTTGGCGATATCCAGTGAAGTCGATGGCCGGCGAGCGGCTGCCGGCGGCTGAGATCGGACCGGCTGGGATTGCGGGCGACCGCGTGATCCAGGTGCGCAACGGGCAGGGCCGGATTTATACGGCTCGCACGCGTCCGAAGCTGCTGCGGCATCGCGCCATTCTGACCGCTGACGGAGAAGTGCTGGTGGACGGGCTGCCGTGGCAGTCCGAGGAGATCCGGCGGGCTGTCGAAGCCGTGGCGGGGGCCGGCGCGCACCTGGTGCGGAGTGACGCGGAGGACCGGTTCGATATCCTCCCGCTGCTGGTGGCCACCGACGGGATGCTGCAGGCGGTGGGCGTGGATACGCGGCGCTTCCGGCCGAATCTGGTGATCAGCGGAGTGCCGGGACTGGCTGAGCGGGCGTGGGAAGGCGCCCAGTTGCGGATCGGCTCCGTTTTGATCGGAATGGAGGACCTGCGTGGCCGGTGCATCATGACAACTTACGACCCGGATACCGGCGCACAGGACTTGAACGTATTGCGGCGGATCCAGCGCGGTTTTCAGGGTGTGTTGGGTTTGAACAGCTATGTCCTCGAACCAGGCCGAATCAGCGAGGGGGATGAAGTGGAGTTGATCCAGCCGTGAGCGTCTTCCTCGGCGTGGATTTGGGTTGGTACGGGAAGCCCAGCGGATTGGCGTCCGTGGTTCCAGACGGTCCGGGTTTGCGTCTTCGGAACGTCACGCGGCTGGAGGCCGCGGATGAGATTCTGGACTGGATCCGCATCGAGATGCAGGACGAGGACGGAGTGGTGGGTGTCGACGCGCCGACCATCATTACGCGGCAGACGGGCATCCGGGACGCGGAACGCGAACTGAACAAGGACTTCCGCCGGTTTCACGCGGGTTGCCACGCCGCGAACCTGGGGCTGCCGTTTGCGCCGCTGGTCCTCGCCTTCAGCCGCCGGTTGGCCGACGCGGGTTTTCGGCATGGGGCAGACATCCAGGCGCAAGCAACAGGCCGTTTCCAGATTGAGATCCACCCGCACGCGGCGTCGGTCCGGTTGTTTGGGCTGGAGCGAATCGTGAAGTATAAGCGCGGGCGCCGGGCGGAGCGGGCGGCGGAGTTAGCGCGTCTGCGCGGGTTGATGTTGTCGAGGCTACCCATGCTTGATCCGCCGCTGGCCCTGACGCTGCCGGAGATTCCGGAGAGGGGTCCGACCAAGCCGGTGGAGGATCAGATCGATGCGGTGTTATGCGCCTACATTGCGGCTCACTGGTGGTGGTGGGGCAAGGCGCGGAACACGGTGTATGGGTCGAACACGGAGGGGTTTATTGTGGTGCCGGGGCGGCCAACGCTCGCAGCTTCGGTGGCTTCAATCCCGGCTAGGTCTTCAGGCTGCGCTGCATCTCCAAACGCAGGATCAGGTTGATCCGGCGCTGGTAGCCGGGCCCCGAGCGCTTGAGCCAGTCCAGTACGTCCGCGTCGAGACGCACGGATACCGGCTTCTTGATCGGGCGGTAGAACTTACCCACGACTGCCTTATCGCTAAATGAAACTTCAGGGATGTCGGATGTATCGATCTGGCTATCCGGCTGTCCGGCCAGAGCTTCCAATTCGGTCTTCTGTTGGAGTGTGAGCTTCTTCATAGCAGGTTCTCGTAGCAGTGTTGTTCCTTGGAAGTCGCTTTGCGCGCCGAGATCACTCGAATGATTTCACCCGGTTTGCCCCCCACATGCCATGTGTGGATCACCAGCACGATGAGCGTGCCTGCGATCAACCCTATGGACTGCCAACGTTCTTCGCCATCCACCACCCGTTCCACTTCACTCAGGACGTATGGATCCTGGAAGACCAGAATCGCGGTCTCGAACGAGAGACCGTGTTTCGCTTTGTTTGCACGGTTCTTGTTCTCGTCCCACTCGTACCGGGTCACTTGTATATACAGAATAGCATATACAATCCAGGCCGACGAGAGATCAGATCGTGCAGAGATGTGGCCCTAAAAAGGGAGAACGGCGCAACCGAAGCTGCGCCGTTCGCCACGTGGATCGGAATTGACCCTGTGTCTGTTACTTGATGGTCCCCTTCTAATCGGGGTCACCATCAGTATAGCTCCACTAACTCATCTTCTGCGCAATGCTCTTGGCCTGGACGAACCAGAGCAGGTAGTCCGGGCCGCCGGCCTTGGAATCGGTACCGGACATGTTGAAGCCTCCGAAGGGGTGGGCTCCGACCATGGCTCCGGTGCACTTGCGGTTGATGTAGAGATTGCCGACGAAGAACTGCTCCTTGGCCTTGGCGATCTTCTCCGGATTGTTCGTATAGACCGCTCCGGTCAGGCCGTAATCCGTCGCATTCGCCAGCTCCAGGGCATGATCGAAATCACGCGCCTTGGTGACGCCCAGGACGGGTCCAAAGATCTCTTCCTGGAAGATGCGCGACTTGACGTCGATGTCAGCGATCACCGTCGGCGCCACGAAGTAGCCGTCGCCCGGCAGGCGTTCGCCTCCCGTCAACACACGGCCTTCCTGCCTGCCGACCTCGGCATAGTCCAGGATGGACTTCATCGAACGCTCGTTGATGACAGGACCCATGTAGTAGGCGGGATCATCGGACGGGCCTACCTTGATGTCCTTCACTTTTGCGACGAGCTTTTCCAGGAACGAGTCGTAGAGCTTCTCGCTGACGATCGCGCGGGAGCAGGCCGAGCACTTCTGGCCCTGGTAGCCGTAAGCGCTCCAGAGTACGCCCTGCACAGCGTCGTCGAGATCGGCCTCTTCGTCGACAATGATGCCGTCTTTGCCGCCCATCTCGGCGATGACGCGTTTGATCCAGATTTGGCCGGGCGCCGTCTTGGCCGCCAGTTCGTTGATGCGCAGACCCACTTCGCGCGAGCCGGTGAACGAGATGAAGCGCGTCCGCGGGTGGGTGATGAGCAGATCGCCCACTTCGGCGCCGCTGCCCACCATGAGGGTGAAGCTGTGCGGCGGGAAGCCGGCCTCATCGAGCACTTCGGCGAACTTGGCGGCGATGGTCGGCGTGTCGGAGGACGGTTTCACCACGACGGTGTTGCCGGTCACCAGCGCGGCCGTCGTCATGCCGACCAGGATGGCGAGCGGGAAGTTCCAGGGCGGGATCACGATGCCCACGCCCAGCGGCAGGTAGCGCATTTCATCGTGCTCGCCGGGCAGTTGCACCAGCGATTCAGGCGACGCGAGACGTTCCGCCAGCAGGGCATAGTAGTCGCAGAAGTCGATTGCTTCGCTGACGTCGGCTTCCGCCTCGGCCCAGCTCTTGCCGGCTTCGTAGACGAGCCAGGCGTCGAACTCGAGCTTGCGGCGGCGCAGGATAGCCGATGCTTTGCGGAGGCTGGCGATCCGGTCGGCCGCAGGTACGGCCGCCCAGACCGGGAAATAGGCGTCAGCCACGGCGATGGCCTGATTGGCCAATTCGGGCGTGGCTTTATGATGAAGGCCCACCACCTCGCCGGGCTGCGACGGGTTGATGGACTTCAGCAGGTCGCCGGTGCGGTGGTGCGCATCGCCAATCCGGAGGTCGTATTCTTTTCCGAATTCGGCGCGGACCGCCGCCAGAGCCGCACGCATGGGCTCGGCATTTTCGGGTTTCGAAAAGTCGGCGTACGGCTCGTTCCTGAAATCACAAAGACGCATAAGACTCAGCCTTCCACTAGTTTCTTGCCGCGATCGATCATGTCGGCGGCTTCGTCTGCGAGACGGCGGCCCTTCTCGTAGAGTTCCTTGCCCTTTTCAGCGATATCACGGCCGGTGTCGGCCAGCGAATCACGCCCGCGTTCCGCCACGCGGCCGATGCGGCGCCGCGTTACGCGGCCCGACGAAGGAGCGAACAACAGTGCGATGGTGGCGCCCACGGCGACGCCGGCTACAAACCACAGAGCTTTGCCGGAATTTTCTTCGATTTCCGAATACATAGAAATGTGCCTCCGACCGTCATTGTAGCGCCAGCCCAGCCAAGTCCGCCTTAACAGCCCATGCTGGAGGCCGCACAAATGCTGGACTTCTATTGCGCACTTACAGCGTAGAATGAAGGCGGAGGCTATATGAGCGATTCCAGCATCCCCACCCCGGACGTGAACCTCGTACCCCTGACGGAGGGCGGCTTGGAGCTTGAGCTCTCCGAGATGGAGTGCCTCTCCATCAAGACGCTGCTCGAAGCCAACGATATTCAGGTTGTCGTGCAAGGCGCGAGCCAGATGCCGAATCTGCCTTACGAGATCCTGGTTCCGGCTAACCAACTGCAAGACGCGGTTCGCGTGGTCCGCGATGCGCAGCAGACGGGCGCCGAAGTCACGGAATAACGTTCAGTCCAGATCCAGCAGCCGCCACTCCGGCGGTTCCCAACGGGCTTTGCCGACGGTTAAATACCGTCCATCGCTGCGCACCGTGACCAATCCGTCCTGATCTGTCCGCAGGATGAGGGCGTGGTGTGTGTTCAACTGGTCGATCACGCGGGGATGAGGCAGGCCGTACATGTTGCCGGTGCCAGCGGAGACCAGGGCCACGGATGGGTTCATGGCGTCCAGCCAGGCGTCGCTGGAGGAGCGTTTGCTGCCATGGTGCGCGACTTTCAGCACGTCGACATGCTGCAGGGCCGCCTCTTCCAAAAGCCGCCTCTCCACGCCCTGCTCGATGTCTCCGGTGAGTAGAAACGAATGCCGCCCGTGGCGGAGCCGGAAGACGAGCGAATCGTTGTTCTGAGGCCGCCCGGTCCAGCGTTGCTGGCGGGCAGGCGCCAGGGTTTGCCAGCGAACTCCGCCCAGATCCAGGTCGTCACCCTCCTTGAGGACCCGGATGCGGACCCCGCAGCGCCGTGCCGTCTCTTCCAGCGCGCGCCAGACCTTGGCATCCGGAGCGAAGCTGGTCCACAGTTCGCGCGGCCGGAAGTTTTCCATCAAAGCGGCCACGCCGCCGCAATGGTCGTCGTGGAGATGGCTGACGGCGATGATCGAGAGTCTTCGGATGCCGCGCGACCAGAGATAGGGCGACACGACGTCCTCGCCCACGTCCATCTGCGGCGGCGTACGGCGGCCGAACTGCGGGAAGCCGCCGCCATCGACCAGCGCCATCTCCCCATTGGGCAGGCTGAGCAACAGGCTTTCGCCCTGCCCGACGTCGATGGCGGTCAGTTCCAGGGTGCCTGGCTGTTGCGAGGGCGGGAAGGGATGCCAGACGAGCAGGACCAGGAAGAGCGTGGTGAGGGCGGCGGGCAGGAGCCGCGAAGGCCAGCGGGCAGCCAGGGCCACCAGGCTGGCAGCCAGGGCGAGCGACAACCAGAGCGGCGGGTCGGCGATGCGCCACGCGGGCTCGCGCAGGGCATGCCAGGCAGCGATCGCCTGGGATACGTCCAGCAGCCAGCCTGCTATGGCGGCCGGCCAGTGCCAACCGGTGAAGACCGCGACGAACCCAACGGGCACGGCGGCGGATACCACGGGCACGGCGAGGACGTTGGCGGTGAGCCCGGTGGCGGAGAGCCGGTGAAAGTAGAGCGCCATGGGGAGAGCCAGCCCAACCTGGACGGCCGCGGAGAGCCGCAGGGCTTCCCAGAAGAAGTGCCCCAACTGCACAGCTCCGCGCATGGTCCCGAGGCAGAGTTTCATGGGCACCCGGAAAAGCAGGTGAAGGGTCTCCGCCACGAGGCGGCTTTCCAGCAGCGCCTGTGCGTCATTCGGTGACTCCAGCAGAGTCAGGGTGGGATGCGGCAGGAACGCTCCGATGGCTGCTACGGCGAGGAACGACAACTGGAAGCTGGCATCAAAGAGCTGGCGTGGATCGAAAGCAAGAAAGGCCAGGGCCACGGCGGCCAGCAGATTGAGAATCTGAGTGCGGCGGTACAGCAAGGCCGCCACGGCGAAGAGGCTGAAGCCCGCGGCGGAGCGCAGCACCGGAGCATCACCGCCGGCGACCAGCGAGTACAGCCAGGCGATGAGGGCGGAAGCGACCAGAACGGTCCGACTGCCATAGCCGAAAAAGCGCCGCCAGAGCAGCAGGATGCCACAGACCAGGGTGATGTGGCTGCCGGAGATGACCAGGGCGTGATAGGTGCCGGTGCGGCGAAAGTCCTCGATCCACGCTTTGCGGATCCCGCTCTTGTCGCCCAACAGCAGGCCGCGCATCATGGCGCTGCGATAGGCGTCGCCGGGATAGAGAATGTCGACACGAGCCAGTGCCGACGCGCGCAGTTGTTCCAGGCCGCGGCGCCAGGGTGTACCGCATGCACCGGGCAGCACTTCGCTTCGCTTGTTCTTTCCAATGGAGCCGGACCAGTAGATCTGGCGGCGCGCCATCCAGGCTTCGAGGTCGAAGGCGCCGGGATTGTGGAAGCCGTGCACGGGCCGCAGAGTGGCTTCCACCTGGACACGCCGGCCGTAGACAAACTCTCCGGCACTGGACGAGGTGCTGATTCGGGCGCGGACTCCGGGCTGCAGTTCGAGAGTGAACTGATGGCGGTCGCCGCTGGCGACGGCGGGCTCCACCACGCAACCGGTGAGCAGGGGGCCTTCGGGGATGGGTGGTACAGGTGGATCCTTTTGCCAGATAGCATCGAGCCCACCGAAGGCGAGCATGGAAAGGCCAATCGCGGTCCACCGCAGCCAGGGCCAGCGGTGTCGATGACCGAAGAGAGCGAGAAGAGCGAATCCGCCGGCGCACACTGCAAGCTCCGCCGAGCTGAAGCCGGCCAGACGCACCAGGACGATGCCTGCGGCGAAGGCAGCCGCGGGCGCGACCAGCGGATTTTTCATCTACGAGAGTAGTGGTTGGAGGGGGAGAGAACTCTCAACCGAAGTCAAGATTCCGGATCGTCGAGCTGGGACTTCTTGTGGCGGGGATCCTTGAGGACCTTGGGCGTAATGACACGCGCGGGCTTGACGGTACCAACTGCCTGACGCGCCCGGCGGCGTGCCTGGAGAGAGCGATCCTCTTTAATCTCCAATGGTTTAGGCTTCTTCATGGCATCCGTAAGACAGGTAGACAGGACGAGGGGACGCTTGACGCCCGTTTTCCCCAATACCTACAATGTTAATGGATAAGGAGGCCCTGTGCGTTCCATTGGCCCTATGGAGTTGGTTATTATTCTGGCGGTCGCCGTCCTGCTGTTTGGCGGCAAGAAGATCCCAGAATTGGCGAAAGGCCTCGGAGAGGGGATCAAGAACTTCAAGCACGCCTTGAAGGAAGAAGAATCGAAGCCCGAAGAGAAGAAGCAGGCTTAGGCCCGCGCTTCGCGCTTGCCCTCTTCCGGAACACCGCCCGCACTTTGAGCGGCGATCCTATCTAAGTCTCCCAAGATGAAAAGCCCCGATCCCAACGGATTCGGGGCTTTTCCAGTTTCTGGATGCCGGCAGCCACCGGGTTCCGGACTCCCTTCAAAACCTAAGCAAGAGCCCCGCCATCCTGTTGGAGCAGGACGCGGGGCTGTATTGCGATTGGAAATGAATGAATCCAGCGACGGTCCGGAGACTACGCCTTCTTCTTGGGGGCCTTCGGCTTCGGCGCCGGAACGATGGCGTCCTTCAGGGACTTGGCCAAGGTCAGCTTCACGACCTTCTTGGCCGGGATCTTGATGGTGGCGCCGGTGGCAGGATTGCGGCCGGTACGAGCCTTGCGCTCCACTTTCTTCAGGCGGCCGATGCCAGGCAACACACACAGGCCAACCTTCTTCGTCTGGGCGATGGCGATCTCAACGTACTTGTCGAGAACGGCCTTCGCCTGCTTGTTGGAAATCCCGGTTGCGGTGGCGATCTCCTTCACCAACTGAGTCTGCGTCAATTTCTTTACTTCGGCCATAACGACTCCTTGTGACTTCTCCGATCGTTGTCGCGGCCGTGACAGGCCGTCGGGAGGAGGATCGGAAGCTAAAAACAAAACCGATCGATTTTGTTCGAAGGTCTCGTTTGCAGATCAATCATAAGGGATGGCCGCGCGCGGTGTAAAGGGGCCTGTGGCCAGAAACCCCTATTTTCCGGGCTTTTTGGGGCAGAGATAGGCTCGGAGGCCGAAAAAGTGGGCTTTCGACGTCTCTATGACGATTGGGCGGTCCTTCACCGGGAGGTAGGGAATACGAAAGAGCACCCGCGGGCATCTATGATTGAGGGAGAAGGAAAGCGATGTTCCACGGGCGGCTTTGCCTGATTGCGTTGTGGGCGGCCTATCCGCTGCTCGCTCAACTTGAGCTGGATCCTGAGTCAGAGCAGGGTCGCAAGGCTGTCGTGGCCTTCGATTCGTTCTGGAATGATCCGCAGGCAGGTAAGCTGGCGTGCACCATCACTCACTTCAATCCGGCGCTCGACTATGGCCTGCGGATCTGGACCGGCTTCCAGGTGGCGATTTCCGCAGCGGAGTTCGATGGCAAACCGGATCGTTCCTCCGCCGTGGTGTTTCGTGTCATTCCCAGCGAAGGCCCGGCCAAGCCCAAGTATCTCTGGCTGCCGTTCGAGGTGCCCGGCAAGTATCCCGAGGGCGCTGACCTCAGGAAGCTGGAACTGCGCATGGGCGGCGGCTTCTATGTGGGTCAGGGTAAGTATTCAGTGGAATGGCTGATGGCCGATGGCAAGGGACGCCGCTGCAAGGCTGCCTGGAAACTGACAGCAAACTTCAAGGCCGTGTCGCCGACGGTCCCGCCGGGCACCGTGCAGGCCCTGGGCAATGAGATCTGGCCTGGCTTTCCCGCGCTGGCGCCCGGAACGAAGGCATCCCACGCCACCATCTTTCTCCATGCAGCGCCCGTATGGCCCCGGCGCGTGGTCACCAAGCTCTCACCGTGGGATCGCCAGATCCTGCTGAGCAGCCTGAATTCCCTGCTGCGTGACGCCAATTTCACCTCGGCCTGCGTTGTGGTGTTCGACCTGGAGCGCCGCAATGTCATTTACCGGGAGGCCGTTTTCGACCGCCGTAGTATGCGCCGGCTCATCCGCCAGTTGGCCGCAGTAGACCTCAGCACGATCGACATGGCGACGCTGAAGAATGGACCTTCGCCGAAGGACTTCCTGGAAGAGATGCTGCGCACAGAGGTGAAGGATCCTACACAGAGCGACGCATTTGTTTTCGTGGGACCGACATGGCGCGCCGGGCCCAAACTGCCGCCGATTGATCCGGCCCTGCGCGAGGCTCTGCCCAAGACCTGGTTCCTGGCCTTTACTCCACCGGCTTATCCCAGCGATGGGGATTCCGTCACGAGCCTGGTGAAATCGGCCAAGGGGAAGGTGATCCCTATCTACCGTCCCTCCGATCTGGCCGATGGGATCCGTTCACTGAACGCCCGGCAGTGACGCCCCTCCGCGCATGCGGATATCATGCTCGGTATGCGTTTGGCCCTGGTACTCCTGATCGCGATGGCCGCCCATGGCCAGCGGCATGTGATTGTTGTCGGCGTGGATGGACTCGGCGCGGAGATGTTGCGTGAAGAGGCGCCGCCCCAAATCCAGGGCCTGATGAAGAGCGGCGCGTGGACGCTGCATGCGCGCGGCGTGCTGCCGACCGTAAGCAGCCCGAACTGGGCGTCGATGATCATGGGCGCCGTACCTGAGCTTCACGGGGTTACCTCGAACGACTGGCAGCCGGACAAGTTCGACATCGCACCCGCCTGTAAGGACGCGAACGGCCGTTTCCCCACCGTATTCGGGCTGTTGCACGACAAACGGCCGGAGCTGCGCCTGGCCGTGTTTCACGACTGGAAGGACTTCGGCCGCCTGATCGAACCCGGAGCGGTACCGGTGTTACGCCACGTGAAAGGGAGTCCGGAGGCGATGCAGGCCGCCATCGAGTACTGGAAGGCAGCGAAGCCGGATCTGCTCTTCATTCATTTGGACGATGTCGACCATGCCGGTCACGACCACGGCTGGTCTGGCCCGGAGTACCGGAAAGCGGTGGAGATGGTAGGCGGTTTGTTGGACTCGCTACACAAGGCTATCCGGGACTCGGGCATGGCGGACAGCACATTTATCCTTTTTACGGCCGACCACGGCGGCACCGGCACAAGCCATGGTCACCCCACCCAGCGCGATCTCGAGATTCCGTGGATTCTCAATGGACCCGCGGTACCGCCCGGCCGCGAGATCCGCTCGCTGGTGCGGACCATCGACACGGCGGCCACCATCGCCGCGATCTTCGGTGTCGCGCCACACCCGTGTTGGACCGGCAAACCGGTTGCGGAGGCTCTGCGCTGACGTCTACCAGGTGCCCATGCGCAGCACCATCGAAACGGTGAACGCCAGGCCGCTGTTGTAGTCGCGCCCATTGGCGGGCGGCAGCCACGAGCGTTTGTATTCCAGATTCGCCAGGCGCAGCGCGATGGCAGGATTCACGCGCAGGTCCACACCGCCTCCAGCCGCCATGGAGAAGCCGTTCGCCTCATACTCCTTCGTGTAGAGATCGTGCAGCGCGACTTCCGGCTCGCCCTTCTCTTTCGCGGCTTTCTCCACCGCCTCCTTGAGAGCCGGGAACATCTCCTCCTGCGACACTTTCATGCCGCCTACCAGGACGTGGAAGTAAGGGCTCCAGCGGCCGGTGGGATTGGGATTCCAGCGCGGTCCGGCGTAAAAGCTGAGGGTGTCGCCGCTCAGGTTCTGAGGCAACCCATTCAGTTTGCAGCCATGCACCTGCGCGACCAGTTGCCAGCTCGGAGTCATGCGTAATGCAGCCTCGCCGCCGCCGCCCATGCAGGGGCCTGTCCCGCCACTGCCGAAGAAGAATTGCGGCTGGGCATCCAGGCTGAATTCGAAAGACGACAGCCCCGCCTCGCCTTCGAGTTCGGGCGGCGCTTCCGGCGGTAAGCCGGAGATACGGCCTTCGCGCAGTTCGCGCACGTAGGCAGAGTGCATCGGGGACCACAGCCCAGGACGGTCGTCACGTACCCATGGCACCTGGAAGCGCAGGACATTGGCCAGCGACCGCGAGGGGTTGAGGACGCCCCGCACGAAAACCATCGCATAAGGATTCTCCCACTTCGCTTCCAGCTTCTTGATGATGAAGCGGTCGATAGCGTCCTCGCCGATCATCCAGCCGGTTCCGACAAATGGCGTAATCACATGGTCTACTAGACCCTGCTGGGGCCACTTGCCCTGCACCTTTCCGATGGAGGCTTCGCTGACCGGCCCGGCTTCGAATTGGAAGCTGTAAGCCGCTGAGAATGCGGCCGCCCGCAGCCGGCTTTTCCAGTAGTGCCGGTTGGCGCCGAACTCCGCGTCGATGTATTTGCCGTCGTTCTGGACCCAGATGTAGCCGGAAACCGCCCCCTGCATGGGGTGTCCTACGTAGTTGACGTAGAAGGGGTCGCCGTCCGCCCAGCCGTGAAGATTGCCCGAAGCCGCCAGCCAACCGGAGAAGAACGAGCCCTTCATGCCCTCGCGGGTGCCTGGTTCGGACAAAAGGCGAAAGGAATGTTCGATGCCCAGAAAGAGCGCCGACTGCTTGAAAACGCCGCTCCAGTTCACACCTTCCTGGCGGCTGGGCTGAATCCACGGTTCCCTCGGCAGGGATTCAACCGGACGGACGAATGCAGGTGGCAGGACTGGGAGTGTTGGTACTGCATCCCCCCCGGTCTCCTCCACATTCACCGGCTCAATCACGGATTGAGCCTCCAGCGCCCCAGTACAGACGGCGGCTAATGTGCACCAGAATAAGGTGCGCACGAAACGCATAGTATCTATTATCACAGAGAACTCTTTGTGCAAAGGATGTGTCCCGCGGATGCGGGGTTTCATTGACATGACTAGACACTTGTATCTGTTCCTCCTGGCGCTGCCGTTGTGTGGCGGCGAATTGCCGGCTTTCCGGGCGCATGTGGTGACAAGCGGCCTGAAAATGGGCTACCAGTTGGTTGCGGTTGACCTGAACGGAGATGGCAAGAAGGACCTGATCGCGGTCGATGAACGGGCAACGGAGCTCGCCTGGTTTGAGAACCCGACGTGGGAGCGTCACGTGATGGCCAGCAATGCTCCGCGGCCCATCAACCTCGACTGCTTCGACTACGACGGCGATGGGATTCCGGAATGCGTGGTAGCCACCCACTTCGAAACCAGCCCGGAAAAGAGCATCGGTGACGTCTATCTGCTGAAGAGCGGCAAGGATGTGCGGCAACCGTGGACCATGCGCGAGCTCGACCGCATCCCCACCGCCCACCGCCTGCGCTGGATCGACTGGAACGGCGACGGCAAGAAGGTGCTGCTGCTGTCTCCGCTGGTGGGACTCACCGCGAAGCCGCCGCTATATGAGGGACAGACGCCTGTCTATCTGTACCGTCCGGGCGCCTGGAAGCGCGAAACGGTGACGGAAGAGCTGCACGGCATTGTCCATGCCATAGCTCCGGTGGATTGGACCACGCACGGCCAGCGCCTGATCACGGCTAGTTTCGATGGCCTGCGGCTGTTTGAGCCAAAGAAGGGAGGCGGCTGGAAGTGGACCGAGCTCAGCAAGGGTGACCCCCGCAAGTGCCCGGAATGCGGCAGCAGTGAGGTACGGCTGGGCAAATTGGGTAAGCAGCGCTTCATCACGGCGATCGAGCCCTGGCACGGCAATCAGGTGGTGGTCTATCTGCCGCGGGGAAAGTCGTGGAAACGGATCGTGATTGAAGACGGCATGATCAATGCGCACGCCCTGGCCGTGGGCGATCTGGACGGTGATGGCCGCGATGAGATTGTCTCCGGCTTCCGCGGCAAGGGGTTCCGGCTCTCCGTCTACCAGGCCGAGGACAAGGCAGGGGAGCACTGGAAGCGGACCGTGCTGGACGACGGCGGCATCGCCGGCGCAGATTGTAAGATTGAAGACTTCACAGGCGATGGGAAAGCGGATATCGTCTGCATTGGGGCTTCCACCGCAAACATAAAGCTGTACGAAAACCTTCGGAGGTGAGTATGGTCATCGTCTTCGTCCATGGATGGAGCGTGCGCAACACCAACACGTATGGGCAACTGCCCCTGCGTCTCAAGAAGAGCTTCAAGGCCGCCGGAAAACAGGTGCAGGTGGAGAATATCTACCTGGGCCAGTATGTGAGTTTCGACGACCAGGTGACGGTCGACGACATCGCCCGGGCCTTCGATTGCGCGTTGCGGGAGAAGCTTTACGATCCGGCCACGAAGCAGTGGAAGAAGTTCGCGTGTATCACCCATTCCACCGGCGGCCCGGTCGTACGGCTGTGGATGGAGCTCTACTACGGCGCGGGCAAGCTGGTCGACTGCCCGCTGTCGCACCTGATCATGCTGGCGCCAGCGAATCATGGATCGGCGCTGGCTCAACTCGGCAAGAGCCGGCTGAGCCGCATCAAGAGCTTCTTCGATGGCGTGGAGCCAGGGCAGCGTGTGCTCGACTGGCTGGAACTGGGCAGCGAGCTCAGCTGGTATCTGAACACCAGGTGGCTGGACTACGACTGCCGGGCGGCGGCCTGCTGGGTGTTCACGCTGACCGGCCAGCGCATCGACCGCAGTCTGTACGACCACCTCAACAGCTACACGGGTGAGCAGGGGTCCGACGGCGTGGTCCGCGTCGCGGCCGCCAATCTCAACACCGAGTTGCTGACCTTCGAGCAGAAGGGCCGCAAGCTCCAATTCACAGGACAGAAGAAGACCACGGATACAGGCCTGGGCGTGCTGCCCGGAAGGTCGCACTCGGGTCGGGACATGGGCATCATCGCCAGTGTGCGCGGCACGGGCGAGCATCCCACGCTGGAATGGGTGACGCGCTGCCTGGCGGTGTCAGACGTCGACTCCTATGACGCGCTCTGCAAAGACCTCGATGCGCTCACCGCGCAAACGCAGAAGGACGAGAAGGTGGAGGAGGTTAAAGGCCTGCTGCGCACCACCAAATACCAGACAGACCGCTATGTCATGCTCGTCTTCCGATTGAAGAACGACCGGGGCGAGTATCTTTCCGATTACGATCTTCTTCTCACGGCGGGCCCCGACTACTCCCCCGATGACCTGCCGGAAGGCTTCTTCGTCGACCGCCAGCGGAATCAGCGCAACCCGGGCAAGCTCACTTACTACCTGAACTACGACGCGATGGCGAAGTTGAAAGGGAAGGCGGCGGAAGGCCGGCTGGGGTTCAAGATCCTGGCGCGTCCGGTGAAGGGCGGCCTGGTCTACTACGAAGTAGCCGAGTTCCAGTCCGATGTGGGCGGCGTCACGAGTATGCTGCAGCCCAACGCCACGGTCATGATCGACATCACGCTCAACCGCAATGTCGATGCGCGGGTGTTCCGGTTCACAGAGACCCTGCCCAGCGGCGACCAGGGTGAAGAGATCAGCGGCGTGCCCCTGGGGCAGAACGTTCCGTAACTACTCAGTGGGGATTGCTTGCAGGCAGCGGGCCAGGCGATCGGGTTCGCCCTGGTCCGTGGCGCCCAGCTTGCCGTCCTGCTGCAATTGCCGGGCCAGGTCCAGCGCGCGCTGGTAAGAGGCGCGCGCCTCGGGCCAGTTGCGGTTTGTGGCATAGATCTCAGCCATCGCGGCCAGGGCCTTGAGGAGATTCAGTTGGTAACGGCCCGCTTCGGCGTTCGACCGGACGATCTGCTGGAACGCGTCGGCCGACTGTTTCAAGTGAGTCAGGGCCTCAATGGGACGGTGGACGCGAGCCAACAGGACGCCCAGGAGCGAGTTCGTGATGGCTACGTCCTCCTGGCTGCGCTGACTGCTGGGACTGCGGGCGAGCAGGGCCGATTTCAACGCCAGGCCGCGGCGCAGGCTTGACTCTGCTCCGGCCAGATTGCCCAGTTTCTCCAGGACGACACCGATCTGGTCGCATTTCACACCCAGGTCGCGGCTGACTTCGAAGTTCGCGGGATCGTCGAGGGCCAACCGCTCTGAGATCTCGGCGCTCTTCAGGCTCATGGCCAGCGAGTCCTTATACTCGCCAGTCTCGATGAGCATGACGCCCATGCGCTGGTAGATGTTGCCTACCTCACGCAAGGCCGTGGGACTGTTTGGATTGGCCGCCAGCACTTCCAACCGGATCACCAGGGCCTTCTCGTAAACGGAGCGCGCTTCGGCATAGCGGCCCAGATTCGTCTCATTGGGACTCCCCAGCGAGTCGGCGATTCGCACCAGGTCCATGGAGATCTGCCGCCGCAGGCCGTCATCGCTAGGGCTGCGAGCCAGCAGTGCCTCCCGGATGGCCAGCGCCTTCCGATTCCAGTCGATCGCATTCTGGGGTTTGCCCGCGATCTTCTGGATGTCACCCAGCACGCGGTAAGTGGATGCCAGGTCGGATTGAATCGCGGCGTTGTCGGGATCCTTGGCGTTCAGAGCCTCCCGGATCTCCAACGCTTTCCCCAGGTGATGCGCGGCGTTGAAGGCGTCGCCGGTGCCGTCGAACATTTCACTCACCCGCTGGTGGGCGGAGGCCAGGTTCAATTGCGAGATCTGGCCGGGCACGGCGCTGGCCAGTTTGTAGCGGATCTCCAGCTCCTTGCGAGCGCTGTTCAGGGCGCCGGCAATGTCGCCGATATTGGGGTAGCCCACCCGGTACTGCACCTCGCCGATCTTGTGGTAAGCCTCGGCCAGTTCGGACTGCAGCGTCAGGTCGTTGCCGGCCTCGCTGGCCAGTTTGTCCAGATAGGTCAACGCGCGCCGCACCAGCAGCATGCGAGCCGGCGTGGAGCCCGGCAGGTCGCGAATGGCGTCGCTGATCTCGAAGAGAATGCTGTGCGCCAGCTCACGCGTGTCCCGGAACCGTTCTTCGGCCCGCGCCTTCTGGTTCTGCGTGGACCAGACGCCCCACATGAGTGTGACGCCCAGCAGGAACACCACCGTGACACCGAAGCGGTGGCGGCCGGCGAACTTCCAGCCGCGATAGCGCAGAGTGTCGTTGCGGGCGCGCACCGGCCGCCCGCCCAGGACCCGGCGCAGATCGTCGGTGAGTTGTTCCACCGAGGCATAGCGCCGGTTGGGATCCTTGCGCAGCGCCATGAGGATGATCCAATCCAGGTCGCCGCGCAGCAGCTTGCTGAGCCGCTTGGGGTTCTCCTCCATCTGCGGGGGCGCGTGCTTGAGCACCATCACGCTGGGGCGCTGCGGATCGGCCAGGCAGATGGAATTCAGCAGCTCCGGCAGCGGCTGCTCCATGCGGCGCGACGGGTGCTGGCCCGTCAGCAGCTCGTACAGCACCACGCCGAGGGAGTAAACGTCACTGCTGGTAGTGATGGGCTCGCCGCTCACCTGCTCAGGGCTCGCATAAGCAGGCGTCATCGGCTGCAGGCCCATGGTTTGCGAGTGGAAGCTGCCGTCCAGGCACGCCAGTAGGTTTTTGGCGATGCCGAAGTCCATCAGCTTCACCTCGCCCTCCTCGGAGACGAGGATGTTGCTGGGTTTCAGGTCGCGATGAACAATCAGAAACCGGTGGGCATGCTGCACAGCTGCGCAGGCCTTGAGAAACAGCAGCAGCCGCTGGCGCACTGACAGGTTGTGGGCATTCGCGTATTCGTCAATCGGCCGCGCATCACGGATGTACTCCATGACGAAATACGGCAGTCCGTTGGACGTCACACCGCCGTCCAACAGCCGGCAGATGTTGGGATGATCGAGGTTCGCGAGAATCTGGCGCTCGTTCTGGAAGCGGTGCAGCAGTTCCTCGCTGTCCTGGCTGATGTTGAGCACCTTAATCGCGACGCGCTTGTGATACTGGTCGTCGTCGCGCATCGCGACATACACCACACCCATGCCGCCGCGGCCCAGCTCGCGCTCAATGCGGTAGGGACCCACTCGTCCGCCCATGCGCGGTATATCCGAGGAATCGGCCCCTTTCGGGTCCGCGGTGTGGAACTTCCTGTCGAACAGGGCACCGGCCAGCTGGCGCAGGTCCGCATCCGAGCCGCAGGCCGCGTCGAGGAACGCAGCGCGGTCGGGCAGCGGAGAGGCTTCCTCCGTATTGAGGCGGGCCAGAATCTCTTCCAGGCTCAGCTTGGACATAAATCGGGCTGGACGGTTCCGGGGGACCGTTCCCCGGTTATCGAGAGTATCGGCAGCGGCTCCGCGGGCCGATAGAGCAAGCGATACGATAGTGGCTCAGCAAGGATACTTACGACGATGCGCATTTTCACTGTGTTCCTGACCATCGCTAGTACCATGGCCTATGCCGCGGAACCGGCGGCCGAGAAGATCTGGCCCAAAGGCGCGCCCGGTGAAAAGGGCGATATCGGCCCGGAAGCCGATACGACGAAAGCGGATGGAGCGCTGGTCGCCGGCCGGCGTGTGATCCGCCTCGGCAACGTAAGTGAACCAACTATTACGATTTATCCGGCCCCGAAGAATCGCAATTCCGGCGCCGCCGTGGTGGTGCTGCCGGGCGGCGGCTACAACATCCTCGCGCTCGACCTGGAAGGCACCGAAGTGTGCGAGTGGCTCAATTCCATCGGAGTCACCGGTATCCTGCTGAAGTACCGCGTACCGGCCCGCAAGGGTGGACCGCGCTGGGCCGCCCCGCTGCAGGACGCGCAACGCGCCGTCGGCATTGTCCGCTCGCGCGCCGTCGAACTGCAGCTCGACCCCCGCAAGATCGGCGTCCTGGGCTTCTCCGCCGGAGCCCATCTGGCTGCCGTGGCCAGCACGCAATACGAGCGCCGCAGCTACGACGCGGTGGACGCGGCCGACCAGGTGAGCAGCCGGCCCGATTTCTCCGTGGTGATCTATCCCGCCTACCTCGCGGTGAAAGAGCAGGGCGACAAACTGGCCGACGAGACGCCCGTCACGGCGAACACGCCGCCGACCTTCCTGGTCCAGGCCGAGGATGACGGAGTACGCGTCGAAAACAGCCTCGTTTACTATCTGGCGTTGAAGAACGCCAAGGTCCCCGCCGAGATGCATCTGTTCGCCAAAGGCGGTCACGGCTACGGTTTGCGGCCCACGGAGTTGCCCGTGACCGGCTGGCCGAAGCTGGCGGAAGTATGGATGCGAGGGCTCGGGCTGATTCCGGCAGCGAAGTAGCCAGGCGGGGGCGTTCCACTCTTGAACTGGCGCTCGACCAAATTCCGAGTTCATTTTTCTGCACTAATTGAGGACGGCCCGACGTCCCGGATCCGAATGCTGGATGCGGAAAGCCGGCAACGCTACAATCCAGACGATGACCCCACAAGAGTTCGACCAACTCGTCGAAGAGTGCATGGGCGTCATTCCTCCGCGCTTCCGGCGCCGGCTGCAGAACCTGGTGTTCCTTGTTGAACAGGAGCCGGCCACGCCCGGGCTCCTCGGCCTGTACGAGGGCCGTCCCCTGGCCGAACGCACGTCCGTCCCGTCTTTCTCGATGCCCGACCGGATCACTCTCTACCAGGGTCCGCATGAACGCGAGGCTCGGAATCCGGCGGACCTGCGCCGCCTGGTGGAGGAGACCATCTGGCACGAGGTGGCACACTACTTCGGACTGGATG
This sequence comes from Paludibaculum fermentans, assembly GCF_015277775.1. NCBI lineage: Bacteria > Pseudomonadati > Acidobacteriota > Terriglobia > Bryobacterales > Bryobacteraceae > Paludibaculum > Paludibaculum fermentans. Next base: position 5,844,645 of record NZ_CP063849.1, on the reverse strand, counting down.
AACGGGAAGTGGTGCGAGCCGAGCGCGTGCGGCGCAACCGGTTGAGGCGTCTCAGAAATCTGTAGGACCGGCCGCTATACTTGAGAGTTGCACCCTATGCCTGCCCAAGACCATACGACCGGCGCGCGCGCGCTGGCCGGAGTGGCCGCGGTGGCTGTGGTGGCGCTCTTCGGCGCACTACAGCAGTACGGCCTGTCTGACCAGTATGCCTCGCAGTTCCACGATCCCTTCCACGTGATGGCGCAACAGGAGCGGCTCCAGCCTGTGCTGGCGCGCATTCCGGTCACCGAAAAAGTTGGCTATTTCTCCGATCTTCCGGATAGCGACCTGGCTCAGCAGGCCGCTTTCGCCTACACGCAGTAGCCGGGAGGGCCGCTAGCGTGATGGGTCTTACCGCGTTGTTGCTGGCGTGGGCGATCGGTTGGCCCTGGGTGCGTGCGTCGCAGGCTTGCGACGGGCTGCGGCCGCGCTGGATGGCCTGGATCTTGGAGATTCTGTTGGCCTTGCCGGTGGGTCTTGCCGCTACAGCCGCTTTGTCCTTTGCCCTGCTCTGGGCGGGCTTGGGCGCGCAAACAGCCGCCTACACGGCTGACGGAGTGCTGGCTGTGTGCGGCGTTGTGGGTTGGTTTCTACGCCGGAACCCTGACACCGGACAGGATGACGCTCCAGAGGTGCTGGTGTTCAAGTGGACCTGGCTGGCCGCGGTTGCTTTCGGGGTCGGCATGGTCCTGTTCGTAGCCGCGTTCTTCGCGTTCACCAACGGGAATCCGCAAGGCAACTGGGATGCCTGGTCGAGCTGGAACCTGCGGGCGAAGTTCCTGACGGACGCCTCGACGTGGCGGCTGGCGGTGACGTCGGAGTACGGATTGGCCAACGCCGATGCCCCGCTGTTGTGGCCCTCGGTAGTGGCTCGTGGTTGGATCTATGGCGGAGCGGTGGGCGATGCCCGCGTGCCGATCATCGCTTCCCTGTTGTTCGGTGCGGCCATCCCGCTGTTGCTCGGGTTTGCGCTGGCGCTGCTGCGGTCGCCGGCACTCGGCTGGCTGGGCGGCGTGATTCTGCTGGCGTCGACGCCGTTGTGGCGGCAGGCTCCGGGGCAGTATGCCGACACGCCTGTCGGTTGCCTGATTCTGGCTTCCCTCATCGTCGCGGCGCTGGCAGAGCGGAAGAACTGGGATCCCGGCGCGCTCGCGCTGAGCGGCTTACTGGCCGCCCTGGCCGCCTCCGCCAAGAACGAGGGTGCTGTGTTCTTCGTGCTGCTGGCCGGCACGCTGGCCTGGCAGGCGCGGGTCAAAGCCGCTGCCTGGTTGGGTGGAGCACTGCCTGCGTTGCTGCTGGCCATCTGCTTCCCGCTGCTGCTGGCTCCCAAGACGGCCGGCCTTTCGTTTGGTCTGCTGGCGGATATGGGCCGCGGCGCTGCGGTGCTGAGGAACTTCCTGGATTCGCTGCTGCAGTTGGGCGACTTCCCGGCGCACCCGGTGCTGCTGTTCGCTGCCCTGGCGTTGGTGCTGAAAGTGCGGTCGCCACGCGGACCGTGGTGGCCTCTCATCGTGCCGGGCCTGCTGTTGCTGGCCGACCTGATCGTCCTCTGGGTTACACCGGCATCCGTGGGCTGGCAGATCGACACCGCGCTCGACCGCAAAATGGTTCAGGTGATTGCGCCGCTGCTGTTCGCCGGCGTGCTGCTGGTCAGGGCTCCTGAAAGCCTGCCAGAGCCCGCCGAACCACAGGATCGTTCCGAAGCTCGATCTCGTCGCCGGAAGCAACGCTGATCGACTGGTTCAGAATCTCCTGTTTCAAACGGCGGCGGATGTACTCGCGCTCAGACGACCACTCGGCCAGGCCGGGCCGGATGTTGCGCTTGGACAGCCAGAGCTGGAACTCGTCCAGCATTGGACCGGTGATCTCCATGTCGCGGCTGGAATCGGCACGATGTCCGGCCAGCCATTCCGTGGCGTAGCCGGCGAAGGCGGCCGAGGTCTCCAGGACATAGCGGAAGCGGCCGGGCCGTTCCGGGAAGACCACGAAGTCGGGTTCGATACCACCGCCGCCGCGCACCGTGCGTCCGCCCACTGTCTTGAACTCGGGCCGCGTTGTCGCCGTGGCTGCCGCGAGCTCATTGTCTTTCAGCGGCTTCTGGATGCTGCGGCCGCTGGGCGTGTAGTAGAACGCCGTGGTCAGCGCCAGGCCCGCATTGTCGCTGAGCGGGAACACGCGCTGCACCAGGCCCTTGCCGTAGGACGTCTCGCCGATCACCATGCCGCGATCGTTGTCCTGGATGGCGCCGGCCACAATCTCCGACGCGCTGGCGGTTTTCGAATTGACCAGCACGGCCAGTTTGAATTCGTACGGCTTCGCTTCCTTGGGCACCTCGATGTTCTCGGTCTCGGTGCTGCGGCCGCGCGCGCTGAGGATGCGTGTACCCGGCTTCAGGAACAGCGCCGCCGTGGCGAGGCCGGCCTGCAGGACGCCGCCGGGATTCTCACGCAGATCCAGCACCAGGCCCTTCAACTTGGCGCCGCCCAGGCCTTCAATGGCTTCCTGGATCAGCGTCGCGGTATTCGTGTCGAAGCTGGTGGCGCGGACATAGCCAATGCCCGGCTCCAGCAGGAAGGAGCGGTCGACAGAGGGCGACTGAAGCTCCTCCGGAGTCAGTGTAAAGAACATGAGCCCCGCGGTCCCTTGCCGGCGCACCGCAATCTGCGCCTGTTGCTGGCGGGTCATGGAGAGCACCTGCACCAACTGTTCGAGGTCGAGATTGGCGAACGGGATGTTGTTGACGCCGACGATCTCGTCGCCCGGCGACAGGCCGGCCTTCTGCGATGGCGTGCCGGGCAGGGTCTGCAGGACGATGACACGGCCGGGCAGCACGCTGACCACGCTGCCGAAGCCCTTGGTGACGCTGCGCTCCATCTCCTGCAACTGCTGGAACTGTTCCTTGTCGAAGAAGATGGAGTGCGGATCCAGGCGGCGCAGCATGCCGGGGATGGCTCCGCCGTAGAACGCCGCATCGGGGCTCACCGGATCGGCCGCGTTCTCACTGGCGATCAGAAACACGTCCAGCACGCGCTTCAGCTCGCGTTCCAGCTCCTCGGTATTCGGCAGGGGCCGGTTCGGATTGGCAGGCGGTTTGGGCTGTGCGGCCAGCGGCAGCGTGGCCGCCAGCAGAAGTACGGCCAGCGTTCTCATCGTTCGTAGCGCAGAGCCCGGCGCAGGCTGTGACGTTCCAGCGCAAGGCTGATGAGCATGCCCACCAGCATCTCGAACGGGCAGCCGGCGTGCTCCCACATCTTCGGGTACATGCTGATGGAGGTGAAGCCCGGGATGGTGTTGATCTCGTTGATGTAGATGTTGCCGGTGGCCTTCTCGATCAGGAAGTCGACCCGGGCCATGCCGCTGCAGTCCATCGCCTGGAAGCATTCGATGGCCAGGCGCTGGACCTCTTCGATCTTCTCTTCACTCAAATTGGGCGGGATGACTGTCTTCGCCTGGTCGAGAAGGTACTTGTCGTCGTAGTCGTAGAACTCCTTCGACGGCAGGATCTCGCATGGCGTGGAGGCCTGCGGGCGGTAGTTGCCCAGCACGGCGCACTCCACCTCCTGGCCGACGATGGCGCGTTCGACAAGCACCTTGAGGTCATAGCGGCCCGCGTCCAGGATCGCTGCCTGCAGCTCTTCCACGGTGTGTGCTTTGGCGACACCCACAGATGAACCCAGGTTGCAGGGCTTCACGAAGACGGGCAGTCCAAAGCGTTCGACGATCTGAGTGAGCGTTGTGTCCCAATCGACGGCCTTGTGCGGATTGCCGGTGTGGACGATGGCGTACTCCACCACGGGCAGGCCGCGCTCCACGCTGAGGCGCTTAAAGTGCTCCTTGTCCATCGACGCGGCGGAGCCGAATACTCCGGGCCCGACGTACGCCAGGTCGGCCATTTCAAACAGGCCCTGGATGGTGCCGTCCTCGCCAAACGTGCCGTGCAGCACCGGGAAGACGACGTCAATGCCTTCATTGGCGCCGGGCTCGGGCAGAATCGGCTTGGGGTCCCACTTGCCATCTTTGCCGATGAGGTAAGGGATGACTTCGTAGTTCTCGGTGTTCAGGGCGGCCATGATGGCCTGGGCCGAGCGGATGGAGACTTCGTGCTCGCCGCTGCGGCCGCCGTACACAACTGCGACGCGGAGTTTACTCATAAATACCTTGTCAGAGGATCCTTTTGCCCATGGCCGACATCACCAGTTCGACGCCCAGCAGGGCGGTCCGGTTAGCAGTGTCGAGCACCGGGTTCACTTCCACCACTTCCATGGAACGCACGCGATGTGAGTCGCTGAGGATCTCCATCGCCAGATGCGCCTCGCGATAGGAGAAACCGCCGCGCACGGGTGTGCCGACCCCTGGCGCTTCATCGGGATCCACGCCGTCCATGTCCAGCGAGATGTGGATGCCGGCCGTGCCTTGCGAGGCGATCATCACCGCCTCTTCCATGACGGAGCGCAGGCCGCGCTCGTCGATATCGCGCATGGTGAAGACGCGCACGCCGCTCTGCTTCACAATGGGCCGTTCCGTCAGGTCGACATCGCGGATGCCCACCAGTACGACATTCTTCGCGTCCACCTTTGGCGCGTAGCCGTAAAGGTGGGTCAACGGCTTGGGGCCGTAGCCGACCAGACACGCCAGGGGCATGCCGTGGACGTTGCCGCTGGGCGACGAATCCGGCGTATTCATATCCGTGTGCGCATCCAGCCAGATGACGCCCAGCTTCTGTTTCTTCTTCCGGAAGTGCTGGGCCATGCCGCTGACAGTGCCGACGGCAACCGAGTGATCGCCGCCCAGCACCAGCGGAAACTTGCCCTGTCCGGCCGCGCGCTCCACCTTGTGCGCCAACTCGACGCAGGTTGCGGCGATCGGCTTCAGGTAACGGGCGTGGGCCGCGCCGATCCGGGAGCTCTCCTGCTGGCTCACGAATACGTTGCCCAAATCCTCGACCTTGTAGCCGAGGGACACGAGCTTCGCATTCAGGTTCGCCACGCGCAGGGCCGAGGGGCCCATGTCCACGCCGCGGCGGCCGGCGCCGAGGTCCAGGGGAGCTCCGAGAATCGCGATGGTTTGCGCCATAGGCTCCTAGGGCCGCGTCCGGTACAGCATGCGCGGGAAGGCGATGGTTTCCCGGATATGTTCCAGGCCGCAGATCCACGACACCGCGCGTTCAATGCCCATGCCGAAGCCGGCGTGCGGCACGCTGCCGAAACGGCGCAGGTCCAGATACCACTGGAACGCCTCGGGCGGCAGGTTGTGATCCTTGATGCGCTGCAAGAGCAGGTCGTAGTCGTGGACACGCTGGCCGCCGCCGATGACCTCGCCGTAGCCTTCGCTGGCCAGGACGTCGACGCCGAGCGCGACTTCGGGCCGTTCCGGCGCGGGCTGGAAGTAGAAGGCCTTCACGGCGGCGGGATAACGGTCAACCATCACCGGACGGTCAAACTCTTCGCTGAGCAGTGTCTCGTCGGTGCCGCCGAAGTCGCCGCCCCATTCGATCTCGCTGCCCTTGCGCTTGAGGATCTCCACTGCTTCGTCGTAGCTGATACGGGGGAACGGCGCCTTGATCGCTTCCAGTTTGGTGATGTCACGTTCCAGTGTGGCGAGTTCGGTTTTGCGGTTCTCCAGGACGCGGCCCACCATGAAGACGATCAGTTCCTCGGCCACGCGCTTCACGTCTTCCAGGTCGGCGTAGGCCATCTCTGGCTCCACCATCCAGAACTCGGTGAGGTGGCGGCGGGTCTTTGACTTCTCGGCGCGGAAGGTCGGGCCGAAGCAGTAGCTCTTGCCGAACGCGGCGGCCGTGGCTTCGTTATAGAGCTGGCCGGACTGCGTCAGGTAGACTTTCTCGTCTTCGAAGTAGTCGACTTCGAACAGCGTCGTCGTGCCTTCGCAGGCCGCCGGAGTGAAGATGGGGCAATCGACCAGGGTGAAACCGTTGGAGTCGAAGTAGTCGCGGACGGCCTTGATGATCTCGTGGCGGATCTTGAGGATGGCGTGCTGGCGGCGGCTGCGCAGGTGCAGGTGGCGCTGGTCGAAGAGGAACTCGACGCCGTGCTCCTTGGGCGTGATGGGGTAAGGATGCTCCTCGCTCACACGCTGGACGATTTCGGCGCCTTCGATGTCCATCTCATAGCCGCCCTGGGCCCGCGCTTCGGCGCGCATCCGCCCGCGGATGATGACGGAAGATTCCTGGGTCAGGTTCTTCAGGGCTTCAAAGACATCCTCGGGCAGTTGGGCTTTCACGCCCACGCACTGGATGGTCCCGCTGCCATCGCGGATGATCGGAAAGATGATCTTCCCGGACTTGCGCAGGTTGTAGAGCCAGCCGGCGATTTCGACGGGTTCGCCGGTATGCTGGCCCGCGCTGGCAATCGTGATTCGACGGTAGTCAGACATCAAAGGTTCTCCAATCGGTCAAAGGCCTGCCGGGCCGCATCGATGGGGTTGGCGAAGGCGGGTGAGTCCTTAACCTCCAGCAGGAGCGGATACTGCGACTCCCTGGTGCGCAGCAGATCCATGGTCTGCTTCCAGGGAATGGTGCCGCCCTCGGCCAGCAGCGGGAAGAGATGCTTGTCATCCTTGCCGTCGTTGTCGTGGACGTGCGTGGACCGCAGCCGGTCCTGCAGCAGGGCAAAGGTGGGTTCAATGCCTTCCATCATGTTGGCGTGACCCAGGTCCAGGCAGAATTTCAGGTCGAGGTGCGTGATGCCGCTGAAGTAGAGCAGGCGTTCGGCGCTGCTCAGGCGGTTGGGGATGTTCTCGATGAGGATCTCCACGCCGCGGTGCTTGGCGAAAAGCTGCAAGTCCTCCAGCGCGGTGAACGCCGCATCGAGCTTCTCGTCGCTATACTCCTCACCCGAGACACCCAGATGCTGGATGAGGTACTTGAACGGGAACTTCTCGGCCACCTCGATGGCGCGCTTGATCTCCTCGACGGATTGCAGGCGGCGCGGCTTGGAGGTGTCGGTGAGCGTAACGACGGAAGAGGGCCCGGTGCGGCCCCAGCAGTCGTCGTTGTACATGGGCGCGTGCAGCGAGTGGCACTGCAGTTGCGCATCGCGGAACCAGTAGCCCAGCTCATTCACCTGCGACTGGTCGCGGTAGTCGAAATGTTGCCGGGCGCAGAAGATCTCCACCTTGGGGATCCCGGCATTCCATATCCGGTCGAGCCAGACCGTGTTGAGCCGGTGATTGACGAGAACGTGGGTGGAGAGTGCGTGTTCCATACGAGTTTAGTAACCGGCCGCCTTGCCGGAAGAGCGTCCATTCTGCGCACCAGCGAGCCAGGTGATGCGCGACATCCAGGTATCAGTGTTGCCGCCCTGGCGCGAGCTGGCCGCGGTGGCGCCGTCGGCCACCACACCGCCCCGCGAGGCGGCGGCGGCCCTGGGCCGTTCCACCATGATCGCCTCGACACTCGCCACGCCCGAGGTGCTGGCCACCTTGTAGCCCATCTTCTCCAGCGCGGAGCGGGTGTCCGGCGAGAATCCAGGCTCGAGATAGAGCGTGTCCGGCAGCCACTGATGATGAAAGCGTGGTTGGTCGATGGCCTGCTGCACATCCATGCCGAAATCGATCACATACAGCAGCACCTGCGTGACGGCGGTGATGATGCGCGAACCGCCCGGCGCGCCCAGCAGCAGGAACGGCTGGTTGTCCTTGGTGACGATGGTGGGCGTCATCGACGACAGCGGCGCTTTGCGCGGCTGAATCGCATTGGCCTCGCCTTCCACCGTGCCGAACATGTTGGCCTCACCCGGCTTGGTGGTGAAGTCGTCCATCTCGTTGTTGAGCAGGAAGCCCAGGCGCGGCACGGTCACTCCGTTGCCGTAGAGGCCGTTGATGGTATAGGTGAGCGCGACGGCATTGCCCTTCTCGTCGATCACGTTGAAGTGCGTCGTCTCGGATGCTTCGTAAGGCGCCGGGTCACCGGCCTGGATCGCGCTGCTGGGCGTGGCCGCGGCGGGCTCCACATTGGCCCAGAGCTTCTTTGTGTACGTACGATTGACCAGGCCGCTCACGGGAATCTTGACGAAATCCGGGTCGCCCACATAGCGGGCGCGGTCGGCGTAGGCGCGGCGCATGGCCTCGGCCATGTAGTGGGTAGCGCTGGCGGATCCGGCGCCGGCCTTTTCATACCCGGTGCCCTGCAGCATGCCCAGCATCTGGAACATGGCGATGCCGCCGGAAGAAGGCGGCGGCGCGGTGATGATCTGGTAGCCCTTGTATTCGCCGGTCAGCGGCTTGCGCTCGTGGGTTTTGTAAGCCTTCAGGTCTTCCAGCGTGATCTCGCCGCCGGCCTTCTTCGATTCCTCGGCGAAGATGCGGGCGGTTTCGCCCTCGTAGAAATCCCGGGCGCCCGACTTGGCGATGCGCCCGATCACCTGGGCAAGTTCCGGCTGGACGAGTTTCTCGCCCGGTTCGAAGCAGGCTCCGCCTTTGAGGAAAATGCGCTTGGATTCGGCGAAGGGCTCCATCACGTCGCGATTGCCGCAGAGGTTGCGCGCTTCGGCGTAGGTCAGGGTGACGCCCTGTGTGGCGAAGTCGATGGCGGGTTTGAGCAGCGTGGCCCACGGCTTGGTGCCGTACTTCTTATGGGCGTATTCGAGACCGCTCACGGTGCCGGGCACTCCGGCGGCACGCCAGCCCACCTGGCTGTCCTTGGTGCGCTTGCCGTCCTTGCCCAGGTACATCGTGCGTGTGGCGCTGAGCGGAGCGCGCTCCCGGAAGTCGATGAACGTGCTGGTGCCGTTGGCCAGGCGGATGAGCATGAAACCGCCGCCGCCCAGGTTGCCGGCCCGCGGATGGGTGACGGCGAGGGTCATGGCCACGGTGATGGCTGCGTCGACGGCGTTGCCCCCGGCTTTCAGCACCGCGACACCCGCATCGGTGGCGTTGGGCTCCTGCGAGACCACCATGGCCTTGCGGGTACGCACCGGTTCGCGCGCCGGGGCGGGGATCGTCAGGGCGCTGACCAGCGCCAGGGCGGCGAAAACTCGCGAGTTTCGCATGAAACCCAATTGTACTACCGAGATTGGGCCGCCCTTGTCCTGGACTACGGCTTAGACAGGCTTAGTCGCGCGGATGAAGGCGCTCATGAACTTCTCGTCCACCAGCGGGGCGATCGCTTCCACGTCGATGCCTTGGCCGTCGAGGAACTCACGCGCCTGCTCCACTTTGTAGACGCGAGTCGGCTCGAAACCGATGTTCTCGAAGCCGGCCTTGGCCAGTTTGGCGTGGTAGTCCTGCTCGTCGAGTGCGCCGGCGATGCAGCCCACCCAGAGTTCGACACTGCGGCGCACGTCAGCCGGGATTTCGCCGCGCGTCACCACGTCGGAGACCGCGAAACGGCCGCCGGGCTTCAGCACCCGGAAGGCTTCGCTGAGCACCATGTCCTTGTCGGCCGAGAGGTTGATCACGCAATTCGAGATAATGACGTCCACCGAGTTGTCCGGCAGCGGGATGCGCTCGATCTCGCCCTTCAGGAACTTGACGTTGGTCAGGCCCGACTTCTCTTTGTTCGAATTGGCCAGGGCGAGCATCTCGTCGGTCATGTCGAGACCGTAGGCCTTCCCGGTGGGGCCTACGCGCCGGGCGGAAAGCAGTACATCAATGCCGCCGCCGGAGCCGAGATCCAGCACTGTTTCGCCTTCATGCAGTTGGGCCAGGGCGGTCGGATTGCCGCAGCCCAGCGAGGCAAGCACCGCGGACTCGGGGATCTGGGCGGCCTGGTCGTCGGAATAGAGGTTGGCCGTGATCGGGTCGTTCGCGCCCAGCGCCACGGCCTTCTTGGACCCGCAGCAGCAGGAGGCTTCGCCTTCCACCACGCGCAGGGCGGCCTTTCCATAACGCTCCTGCACTGCCTGTTTTACATCTGTCGTGCTCATAGTAATCTCCTGTTCCTGCAATGGGGTGACCGGAGTTGCCACGGCATTGCTACGGCTTGTTTCTATATTTCTACTATAGTGGAATTATGGAAGAAGGCAAGCGGCAAATCGGGGCATCCTCCAAATTCTGCTATTCGCGGGGCAGGAGTTTGATGAGGGACAGGTTGACTGTCAGGACACGGCCTTCGCCGGGCGGTTGATTGGGCTCGTCAATGGTCGGCGAGCCCAGGATCTCCACCTGGTACTCCGGCGCTTCCGCCAGCGGAGCCTCCAGGATGAACAGGCCCGGGCGGTCCAGTTTCCATTGCCCGACGGACTCGCCGTTGGCGCGCAGCTCGACCTTCGCCACCGAGGGCGCGAACCCCTGCACACGCAGCAAGGGTGCTCCAGGACGCATTCGAACCAACCTGACCACGGCGCGGGCGCCGATCCAGCGGTACTTGCTGCCGAAGTCGCCTTCCAGTTCGTAGAAGCCCTCGACGAGCCCGTCTTCGTGGCCCGGCTTCGAGAAGTCCAATGTATCCGCGCGGTTACCGGGATAGAGCTCGGCCTTCAGCGAGGTACTCAGCAGGTTGTAAACGTTCGATTCGTTGCCCGCCTGGTAACTGCATCGGGGGCAGGCCATCTGGTCAGTGGTCTGAAAGGGAAGATCGGCCCCGCAGTCGGGGCAGGCCAGCGCCTCGGTCAGGGGGAGCTGCGCAGGCAGGCGCCCCGGTTTGCGGCAGAATGCGGCCAGGGTGGCGCCCAGGGAGTCCGCAATGCGGGCGTCGGCATTCCCGGGCATGCGGCGCAACACCCATTGCACCATCTGGTTGGCCCAGCCGCGCTGCCTGGGGAAGGTGACAAACCGGCACTCCTCGAAGTACTTATGGAGCAGGCCGGACCACTCGCTCAGGCCGAACCGGTGGTTCTGGCGGATGCCAAACGACTCCTCCTGATCGGCGCCGATGACGTCCATGGCCATGAAGTCGAGCAGGCCGCTGTCGTACAGGCGCTTCTCGAACGGCTTCATGCGTTCGGGATAGGGCGCGCGATAGACCCGCAGCGTCAGCTTGCGGCGGACCGGCTCCTCGGCAAAGTAGTAGACGCCGCCCGGGGCCAGGACGCGGTGTACCTCGCGGATGACACTCTCGATGTCCAGAAACTGGGAAAGTGTCTGAAACGACATGACAAACGCCAGCGAGTTGTCGCGGAACGGGAGGTGCGTGGCGTCGCCGGCGGTGAGGATCGGTGAGCGGTCCAGGTTCCAGGCGGTCTTCAGAAACTGGCCATAGCGTAAGGCGTCAGCCGAGATATCCAGCGCGAAGCCGTCGGCCTGGAACTCGTTGGCCAGTAAATAGGATGTGTGCCCGGCATTGGCGCCCACTTCCAGGAAGGGGGTCAGCGACGGGATGAAGTCCCGGTTTGCCTTGAGAACAGAGCCGCGCCGGAAGTTCTCATCGGCATAGGCGGCCAGCGCCCGTTCCGGTTCGCCCAGCGACGCGAAGTTGTGAAAGTCCACCTGCGCGCGCTTGACCGAAATCGACTGGGCTGGATCTGACATCTTTGCCCCTAAGTTGTACCGCAGGCACGCCTTCACTGGCAACCAAGGGCGCGGCTCCTGAGGCCGTGCAGGGACTCCTCATCCTCCTTGGTCGAAGACGGCCCGGCGACAATCCCGGTAAAGATGCGAAGCGCCTCACTGGTGGACGCTTTGTCGCACCCTTTGTTTCCGATCGAGTAGGCGGCCAGCCGGAAGTACCACGCATACCCCAGGTCGCGCGACGCTTCGACGTTTGTAGTGTCAGATTCGGCCAATCGCCTCAGAATGGCGATGCCGCGATCGCAATCGGCCAGTGCACCGGCCACGTCACCGGCCCGGGCCTGCGCCTCTGCCTTCATAACGAGTTGATCCGCGTGATCGCGAAGCAAGGCGGGCTCGTTGGGCTGGAGCTCTGTCAGTTTTTGGAAGTAGGCCAGGGCGCGAATGTGACTTTGGAGTCCGTCGGCCGGTTTGCCGTGCTTGGCGAGATGGTTTCCGATCCGTTGCTCTACAACTGCAAGAGATCGCAACAGCGCCGGATCGCGGGGGGCCACCGGCAACAGCCGCTCTCCAAGCGCACGCGCTTCGGTGAGGCGGGCCAGTCCGTCCGCCGGAGCCGTTGCGCTGCGCAAAGTGGCATCGCCCCAGGCGCTGAGCGCCGAGACGAGGAGTACCTGATCGGAGGTTTGCCCTGAGGAACGGAACAGGGCTACAGATTCCTGCAAGTGTCGTAGAGAGTCGGGCCAGTGAAACAGGCGATTCTCCAACTGGCCGCGCCGCTGCAGCACCGTGGCCAAGGCCCGGCGCCGGCGATCCGGATCCGCCTTGGTCGCCACCTGCCTGGCCCATTTCTCGGCCTCCTGATAGCTGCGCAAGGCCTCGGCGGGATAGCCGCGATTGGCGCTCCACGGCCGGCCCTGGGCGTCGCCCAGCCGCAGCCAGGCCGTGGAGATGTCTAAGCTGATCTCTTTGAGGGACTTATCGGCCTGCGCGTCGCGGTCCAGCTTCTGCAGGTAGTTCAGGGCGTCCGTCGCGATGCGTTCCCGCAAGGCGGTGGACCCGGGCAGGCGGGCCACTCGATCATGGTAGTCGAAGAGCAGGTTGAGGGCGAGTTTGTGGAGGTCGTCCAGGTGCGCCCGGGCCTGGCTTTCGGCGCGGCGCGTCTGCCTCCACTGCCAGGAAAACAGGCCTACAGCCACCACAGTGGACAGGATCGCCGCCAGTAGGATCGCGGTGGCGCTGCGGTTCCGGCGGACGAACTTCGACAGGCGATAGGAGATCGTATCGGGCCGGGCGGTGACCGGGCGCCCTTCCAGGTAGCGAAGGAGGTCCTCGGCCAAGCTGCGAGCCGAGGGGTAGCGGCGGTCGGGTTCCCGATGGGTGGAAAGCCGGACTATGGAGTCCAGATCGCGGTCGACCGCCGGGTTGACGCTGCTGAGCGCGGGCAGATCCTCGCCCGCCGCGGTTTTCGCGCGCTCGCCCGCCAGGAGCTCGAAACTGATCAGCCCCAGGGAGTAGATGTCGGATGCGGTCGTGACCGGCAGGCCCGCGAGTTGTTCCGGACTGGCATACCCAGGCGTATAGAAACCGGTCGCGGCTCCGCTTTTCTCCTCCGGATGTAGTAGTTTAGCTACGCCAAAATCCAGCAATTGGACGCGGCCGCCCGAGTCCACCAGGATGTTGGCGGGTTTGAGGTCGCGGTGGACGATCAGCCGCTGATGCGCGAAGTGCACCGCCAGGCAGATGTCGGCCAGGATTCTGACCCGTTGGGGGAGCGACAGCTGGTGCTGCCGGGCGTAGGTCAACAGCGGCTGGCCGTCGACGTATTCCATTACAAAATAAGGGACCCCGGGACCGACGGAGCCGCCGTCCAGCAGCCGGGCGATGTGCGGGTGCTGGAGCTGGGCAAGAATGCGGCGCTCCGACCGGAGGCGCTGCTCCGCGGCCGCGGTGACGAGCCCGGTGCGGCTGAACTTGATGGCGACCTGCTGGGCGAAGGCGCCGTCGGCCCGTTCAGCCAGCCAGACGGCGCCCATGCCGCCCGCCCCTAATTCACGGACCAGCCGGTAGGACCCAACGACCGCGCCTGTTTCCGGACGGAAGAGTACATTCGAGAACTCGGGCAGGGGGTCGCGTTCCAGGAAGGTGTTGGCCGACTGGTCGGCCGCGAGCATGCGGTCCACTTCCGCACGGATCGCCGCGTCCGGAGGGCAGGCTTCGTCCAGAAACGTTCCGCGCGCTTCCACCTCCACCTCGACGGCCGCCTCGAAGAGCTGGGCCACTTGCCGCCATTGTTCCGGAGTCAGCGCGGGTTGCATCGGTTCAGGTGGACAGGCGCGAGAACAGCCAGGCCCGGGCGGTGCGCCAATGGCGCTGGACGGTACGCTCGGTGATGCCCAGCACCTCGGCCACCTCTTCGAAATTGAGGCCGCCGAAGTACTTCATCTCGACGATTCTGGCACATTCCGGATGGAAGAGTGCGAGCTGGTCCAGGGCTTGGTCGAGCGCGAGTAAGTCTACCGTAGATGGGGGTTTGGAGGCAGGGTCAGAGGAGTCGGGCTCGTCGATGGACATACGCAGGGCACCGCCGCCGCGCTTGAGGGCGTCGTGGGCGCAGGCGTAGTTCACCAGAATGCGGCGCATCATGGACGCCGCCAGCCCGATGAGCTGGGCGCGGTTCGACCAGCCGGTCTGGCGCTGCTCCAGCAGGCGGAGGTAGGCCTCGTGGACGAGGGAGGTGGGCTGCAGGGTGTGGTCGGTGCGCTCGCGGCGCAGGTAGGACGCGGCGAGCCGGCGCAACTCCTCGTAGACCAGCGGGAGTTGGTCGTCGAGGGTGTTGCGCGGCTCGGCGGTATCAGGCATAACCGAATGAAACAGTGTAACTTAGCGTAGGGACGAAGCGACGATCTGTTTACCGGACTTGTGCGTACGGACCACGATGCCGTGCAGTTCGTCGACGACGTAGTCCGGCTCACGGTCGTTAAACACTACTTCCTGCTCGGTTTCGCCGCTGTCGAGGTTCACGCCGACGATGCCCGGCGCGCCCTTGTTGTCCATCTCAACGTCGGTCAGCATGTAAGCGTAGTTGAACGTGGCGTTGGCTGCGCTGAAACGCTTGGACCACGCTCCGAACATGCCCGAGATGTTGTCCTGGCGCATGTTGTTGGCCTGAGTGTTGGTGGACGTGCCTAGTTGGGTATTCAGCGCGGTGCCGGTGTTCATGTAGTAAGCCATGGCGAAAGCAGCCGTGGTGGCCAGCTTCTGCCAACCGGGCAGGTCCGGAGCTTTGTATTCAACACCCCAGGCGATCTCGTGGGTGGCCGGCTTGAAAGACAACAGGTGTTGTTTAGCGCGGACGACCACCGTGCCGTTCTGGCGCGGCACCAGGGCGAGCGGGAAATCCTCGTCGCTGTTATCCTTGCGAGCCATGGCCCGCACTCCGCCCAGCGCGAACTTGCCGGCCATCTTGGCGGCCTTTTTGCCGCCGCTCGACTTGGCTTTGAATTCGAGCGGGACGCGGAAGGCTTCCTTGGCTCCGCCGGCGGCGTCCGCCTTCAGGCCGACCAGGGAGCGGGCGTCGGCAATCATGACGGTGTTTGACGGTGCGTCGTAGACCATGTTTGTTGTCGATTCCTTGGCCCCGTCGTAATGCCACTTCAACTGGCCGGAGCCGGAATCAAGGGCCACGATGCCCAGGGGCTTCTTGAGTTCGAACTCACGCTTGCTGGAGTCGAAATAGGTGCCGCCCATACGGGCAATGACCAGGTTGTTCCTGACCAGGATCTCGGGTATGGCGGCGCCGAAGTCGGACGAGGTCCACTTGAGGGTGCCGCTGGTCTTGTCGAAGGCGCGGACAATGCCCTTGGCCGAGCTGTAGACGAGCCCGCCATCGACGATGGGTGACGAATTCGTACGTTTGTAGTGGCCTTCGGTGACGTCGAATGGCGCGCCCCAGAGGACGGCTCCGGTTTTGGTGTCGATCTTGTGCAGGCCGGCGTAGGCGAGATACATGGCGCCTTCCTCGAAGGTGGGCTGGGCATGGCCGTCGAGATCGAGGCGCGGCATGAACTTGCCACTCTTTTCATTGATATAGAGATCGGCCTTGTCCTTGATGCCGCCTTCGAACTTAACCTGGCCGGTCGCGATGTCAAAGCCGATGTAGCGGACTGGCACCTTGTTGCCGGCGAATTCACAGGAGAGCGCCACCACCATGCCTTCCGCACGGTTGCCGACGAGATCGATCAGGACGCCCTTCATCTTCTCGGTTTTCCAGACGTCTTCGCCAGTTTCGAGGCTGATGGCGACGAGGCTCGAGTTGTTCGAGAAGCGGCGGCTGTTCTCGGCGATGAAGAGCAGCGGGATGCCCGGAACCTCTTCGATGTTGAATTCGAGGAGTTTGCCCAGGTCGGTCCGGGTCCAGAGCAGTTTGCCGGATTCGGTATCGATGGCGTGCAGGCCCTTCTCGGTCGAAAAGAGGTAAGTGCCACCCAGAATGACACGCGACCACTTCACGGAGGCAGGCGCTTCCAGCGACCATTTCTCCTGGGCGGTCAAGGACATAGCTAACCCACAGAGCAGGGCAAACGTAGTTCCCAGTTGTTTTTTCATGTATTTCCCCAGCGGTTGTTTGGGGGCGGAAAGGACACCCTCCTCCGTGAACTGGACGCGGCGTATGACCCAGGTAAGGATGATGACGCTACACCAAATCAGGCGTCTCTGACAGCCCCTGCCACACTACGCAGCAATTGCGCGGAAAAGCCGACAGCAATCGAGAAAAAAGTAAACAGATTGGCCTGCCTTACATAGTGGTAGGTATTCGACCCCTTATGGTAGTAGACTCTCTACCACATGGACAAACCGCGGAAGCTGGAGATGCTGCAAGGGACCCTGGATCTGTTGATCCTGCAGACGCTGCAATGGGGTCCACAGCACGGGCATGGGATCGGTCAGGTGATCCGGGCCAAGTCCGACGAATTACTACAAGTGGAGCATGGGAGCCTGTATCCCGCGCTGCACCGCCTGCGGCGCGAAGGCTGGATCGAAGCCGAGTGGGGCGTCACCGAGAACAAACAACGCGCGCGGTTCTACCGGCTGACCGAGGCCGGCAAACAGCAACTGATCGAGGAAGAGACGAAGTGGAAGCTCTTCGTGAAGACGATGGCGCGCGTGATGCGCCCGCAGGAGTAGACCATGCCCGAGTGGATCCGTTGGTGGCGGCGCAGGAATCAGGAAGAGACTGATCTGGATGAGGAACTGCGGTCGCATCTGGCGATCGAAGTCCAGGAGCGTGTAGCGGCCGGGGAAGATCCAGCGGAGGCGGAGCGCGCGGCGCGGCGAGCCTTCGGCAATCTGGCCCAGATTCGGGAAGAGGCGCGTGAAACGTGGGGCATGGCGGGCATCCAGCGCTTTCTGGAAGATGCGCGCCATGGAGTGCGGATGCTGGGGCGGACTCCGGTGTGGACCGGGGTGATCTGCGCCACCCTGGCCTTGGGGATCGCGCTGAGTACGGCCATCTTTAGCGTGGTCTATGGTGTGCTGCTGCAGCCGCTGCCGTACCCGCAACAGGAACAACTCGTCGCACTGGCGCCGACGTGGACCAAGGGCCCCACCGGCCGGTTCAACGTGAACGCCGCACTGTGGCTGGAGTGGCGCAACGGCCTGAAGCAGTTGCAGGACCTGGGGCTGACGCGCCCCATCGCGAACTTCAACATGACAGGCGATGGCCCCCCGGAGCGGCTGCAGGGTGCGCGGACAACCTACAACGTTCCGAGCGTGCTGGGCATGAGCCCACTGCTGGGGCATGCATTCACAGAGGAAGAGCAACTGGCCGATGCCAAAGTGGCGATTCTCAGCCATGGGTTCTGGCAGCGGAGGTTTGGCGGCGATTCCGGCGTCGTGGGCCGCAAGATCCAGCTCAATGGTCAGCCATACGAAGTGATCGGTGTGATGCCGCCGGCCTACCGTTATCCCAACAAAGACTTCGAGTTATGGACGCCGCTCTACATTCCGCCGGACGAAATCCGGGCCGACATGAACTACCAATACAGAGCGGTGGGGCGTCTGAAGGCGGGCGTGCGGGTGGAGCAGGCGCAAGCGGAACTGGACGCTTTGATGCACAAGCTGGCTCTCGCTAACCC
The DNA here is from genome assembly GCF_015277775.1 of Paludibaculum fermentans. Taxonomy (NCBI): domain Bacteria; kingdom Pseudomonadati; phylum Acidobacteriota; class Terriglobia; order Bryobacterales; family Bryobacteraceae; genus Paludibaculum; species Paludibaculum fermentans. The sequence goes on along the minus strand of NZ_CP063849.1, from coordinate 5,827,063 downwards.
ACTGAGTTTCAAAGGCGACCAGGCCGAAATCGGAGCCGTGGTGGAGCCGTTGGCGGACAGCGACGCCCTGCAGGTGCGCGGCACCCTGTACGTTCTGCTGGCGGCGGTGGGCTGCCTGCTGCTGATCGGCGCGATGAACCTGGGTGTCCTGCTGATTGCCCGTGCCAGTGCCCGGTCGAGGGAGATCGCCCTGCGCGTGGCCCTGGGCGCGACGGGCGGTCGGCTGAGACGTCAACTGCTGGCCGAGGTGCTGCCCTTGGCGTTAGCTGGGATCGCCGGCGGCATCCTGTTGGCCCTGTGGCTGCTCCGGATATTAGTCCCCTATTTGCCAGCAGATACGCCCCGTCTCGAGTCCATCGGGCTGCACGGACCGGTGCTGGCATTTGCGATCGGCGTTGCCCTGCTGGTCGTGCTGTGTGCGGGGCTGCTGCCGGCAAGGATGGCAGCGCGCGAGTCCCCTTCTGCCGGGCTGCGATTGAATACGCGCTCGGTGGCGGGCGGCGGCCAGTCCAGGAACCTCCTGGTGGTGGCGCAGGTGGCGATGACGGTGGTCCTGCTTTTCGGTGGAGCGCTATTCCTGCGTAGTTTCTCGCAGTTGCTCCGGGTGCAGCCCGGCTTCACCGCGGAGCGGGTGCTGACCCTGCACCTGGCGGTCACGCGGGCGCGGTTCCCCGAAGACCAACAGGTGTCGGATTACTACAACCGGTTGATTCAAAGGGTGATGTCGGTACCGGGGGTGACGGCGGCGGGCCTGGTGAACCGCCTGCCCATGAGTGGGATCGCGCAAACCGGCGGCATCGAGTTCGAAGGGAGGCCGGAGCGCTACACGGCGGATTGGCGCTCGGCCACCCCCGGGTACTTTGCGGCCATGGGGATCCCGCTGCGGCAAGGCCGGTTGCTGCAGGAGAGCGACCGCCCGCACACGGCGGCCGTTGGCCTGATCGACGAAAAACTGGCCCGCACCGTGTTTGGCGCGGAGAGTCCAGTGGGCAAGCGGTTCCGTATCGCTGGTCCGTCGTTCAAGGGGCCCTGGGCGGAGATTGTCGGGGTGGTCGGCCACGTCCGGAACGATTCCCCGGAGAAGGATGAGCGTTCGCAGGTCTATTGGCCGGAAACCCAGAGGACCCAGGACCGGGCGGCGCTGGCCGTGCGGACGGCCGGGCAGCCTGGGTTGCTGGCTCAAGCAGTGATCCAGCAGATCCACACGGAGAATCCGGAACAGCCGGTCTATGATGTCCGGACAATGGACGAGTGGGTCCAGCGAGTCATGCAGGGGCGCAGCGTGATGACGGGGTTGGTGTCCCTGTTTGGATTCGCTTCGCTGTTACTGGCGTGCCTGGGACTGTATGGAGTGGTCTCGTATATGGCGGACCTGCGGCTGCGGGAGTTCGGAATCCGGATGGCGCTGGGGGCGGACAGGAACCACATTCGCGGGATCGTCCTGCGGCATGCCGGCAAGCTGGCAGGCAGTGGGATCGCGCTGGGTTTGCTGCTGGCCTGGCCGGCGGGACGGGCGCTGCGAATCCTGCTGTTCGGGGTGAGCAGCGGAGATATGGTCTCGTGGGTCCTGGCTCCGGCGGTGTTGATTCTGGTGGGTTTGTTGTCAGGCATGGGACCCGCGCGAAGGGCAGGACGGACCGATCCGGCGGTGACGTTGCGGGCCGAGTAGGTCAACCGTTGAGGTCGAGAGTCTGGACGGTGGGCGCTTGTCCATCGTAGAAGCGCAGGGCCGGATCTTCGTCCCAGAGCTGGTTGCGGTAGCGATGGAGCCAGAACGCAACCGCAGCCAGCAGCGCGTAGGCTGCGGCGAAGGCGACCGGACTGGCGCCGAGATAGAGCTCCACGCGAATAGCCACCCAGGTATAGAGGATGAAGATCAGGAACCAGATGAAGAGCGAATAGGTGACGTTCCACTTGGCCGCGCCGAAGGTGCACGTGAACGGGATCTTCTGGTAGCCAACAAAGAGGGCCTCACCCAGGACTACGGCTAGCAGCCCGCAGTAGGCCGAATGGAGCAGGGCGTCGTTGACCGGCAGCAGTAGAAAGTTGATGGGCGTAGTCAGCAGCAGTACGAAGGCCAGCATCAGCTTGTGGAACGTGATGGGGCGGCCGGGTGCGGCGATGCGGAACAGCCAGTGAGCGGGCAGGTCGGCCGGGATTTCATAGAGAAACCGGAAGCCGGTGAGCAGGAAGAAGCTGACGATGAGTGGCGCGGAAAGCACGATGTCCGTCTCGCGGTTGGTGGTGAGCACGAGGGTGAGGACGTCGTTCAGAATCACGGCGTTGGCCAGGGCCAGGAAGACCCCGAAGAGCAGCCGGTGGGTGTGGCTGCGGATGAAGGTCTGAAGGACGAACAGCAGCAGGCCGAGGCGGCGCCGGTCCTTGATGAAGCGGCCGGCGAAACGTTCCAGGCGATCCCAGACCGGCGCGGCAAAGGACGAGCCGCGTTCCAGGGTTTCCGGGATGCGGCGGAAGTGGCGGCGGTAGCTCAAAGCATAGGTGACCACCGCGGTGACGCAGCAGATGGCGAGCGCCTGCAGGGCGGTGGCGGCCAGGGCGCGATAGGCCGCGTCGGCTTTTCCCAGAAGTACTTCGTAGAGGCCCAGGAACCAAAACGGCGGCAGCCACTCGGCTTGCGGCAGCGTATGGAGTTTTCTGGCCAGGTTGCTGAGCGACGGGCAGAGCAGGAAGAGCGTGAGCAGCGCAGTGAGGATGGTGAACTGGATGGCGGCGGAGATGCCGCGAAACCGCTCCAATCCCAGGGTGGTCAGCCCGATGCCCTGCAAGGCGATCAGGAAAGTGCACGCGCAGAGCGACAGCGCCATAGTGGCCAGGAAGTGCGCGGCGATGTAGCGAAGGGCGTCCCAGAGGGTTCCGGTATCTCCGAGGACGACCAGGGGGAAGAGTATGGTGGCTCCGGCGTTCACTGCGAGCGCAAATAAGGCCACAAACGAACCCAGCGCCGCGGCTTTCGCCAGGAGGATGCGGGACAGGCGCAGCGGCATAGGCGCGAGGATCGAATGGTCGAGCCGGGTGGGGAAGATGGAATCCCACTTGAGGAGCATGGCGAGAGCCGGGATCACCAGCGCCAGGGTGAGGTAGACGATCTTGTCGGACCAGGTGGCGGCATCGCGGTCGACGAAGCGCTGCATGCGGAGGAACGAGATGAGGGAGGAGTACTTCCCCATCATCCAGAGGGGGAGAATCAGTCCCGGCATGGCGATGAAAGCCAGGATTCCGGTGACACCAGAGCGGAGTTCACCCTGCGGAGCGACCAGGTCGTTCTCGAAGAACTGTGACAGGAAGTGCCGGTAGAGGATCTTATACATCGGCGGGGTGTTCTAGTCGTGCCGGTCCGTAATGGTGTCAAGGATGGCGCTGGCTGTGCGGCCGGAGTCGTCCTGATGGACCAGCTGGGTGAAGATCTGCTCCAGCGACGGGAGGGTCATCATGGAGCGCAGGTCGGCGACGCTGCCGTCGGCGACGATTCGGCCTTTATGGAGAATGATCACGCGGGTGGCCACCCGCTCGACAACTTCCAGTACGTGCGAGGAGTAGAGGATGATCTTGCCGGCCTGGGCAAGGTCCTTCAAAAGCGCCTTCAGGACCTGCGAGGTCGTGACGTCGAGGCCGGAGAAGGGCTCGTCGAGGACGATGAGGTCGGGGTTGTGGAGCAAAGCTCCGGCAAGCAGGATCTTCTGGCGCATGCCCTTGGAGTAAGAGGCTAGCGCGGAGTAGCGGGCGGCGGAGAGTCCGAACAGCTCCAGGAGGGAATCGATGCGGCGGTCGAGAGTCGGTTGCGGGAGCTCCCGCAGGCGCCCGGCGAGTTGAAGGTATTCGCGCCCTGAGAGAAACGAGTAAAGCTGTGGTTCTTCAGGGACATAGCCGAGGCGCCGCTTGTAGTTGATGGGGTCGGCGTCGAGCGAGACGCCATCGAGGAGAATCTGCCCGTGGGAAGGCTGCAGGAGTCCGGTGATCATCTTCACCGTGGTGCTTTTGCCGGAGCCGTTGGGTCCGAGATAGCCGAGGATTTCACCTGGAGCGATGGTGAAGGAGACATCCTCCACCGCTGGAACACCCGAGTAGTGTTTGGCCAAGTTGCGAGCTTCCAGCATGTCTTACGTTAGACTCCGACGGACCACTGTAAGGTTAGTACCAAGATCAAAGTAGAGCAGCACTTTTTTCCTGGGATGCGAAAGCCGGGGTGAATGTGCATGGTGGAAGGCATCAGGAGCATACAAAGAAAAACCGGAGCCCTTGGAAGGGCTCCGGTGTTGCGTCGCCGGCTGGAATGGAGGCGGGCGCTAGTCGATAAAAGCTTTATCGGGCCGCGAGCAGCGCGCGCAGGTGGCGGGCGCGTTCCGGAGAACGAAGCTGGCGCAGGGCCTTGGCTTCGATCTGGCGGATGCGTTCGCGAGTGACGTCGAACTGCTGGCCGATCTCTTCCAGGGTGTGCTCACGCTCGCAGCCGATGCCGAAGCGGAGCCGGATGACCTTCTCCTCTTTCGGGGAGAGTGTTTTCAGAATGTTAGCGGTCTCGTCACGCACGTTGGAATCGATGACGGCATCGACCGGGGAGCCCACCCAGCGATCCTCGATGAGGTCGCCGAGAGCCGACTCGCCATCGCGGCCGACAGGGGTTTCCAGCGACACCGGATCGCGGGAGATGGTCTTGAGCTTCTGGACCTTCTCCACCGGGATATCCATGCGGCGGCTGATCTCTTCGTTCGTAGGAGCGCGGCCGAGTTCCTTTTCCAGCTCGCGGGTGGCGCGCAGGAACTTGTTCATCGACTCGTTCATGTGCACCGGGATGCGGATGGTGCGGGACTGATCGGCGATCGCACGGGTGATGGCCTGACGGATCCACCAGGTGGCGTAAGTGGAGAACTTGTAGCCGCGGCGGTATTCGAACTTATCGGCGGCACGCATCAGGCCGATGTTGCCTTCCTGGATGAGATCCAGCAGGTGAAGGCCGCGGTTGACGTACTTCTTGGCGACGGAAACGACCAGGCGGAGGTTGGCCTCGACCAGATCCTTCTTGGCGCGTTCCGCTTCGTGTTCGCCGTGGCGAATGACCGTCAGCGTATGGCGCAGGTCAGCCAGCGTGGCGCCGGCGGTGGTCTCGCGCTTCTTGAGCTCGCGCTTCAGTTCGCGGATCTTCGACTGGTTGTCGTTCTTGTTGGATTCCAGCCGCTTCACTTCGCCTTCGAGCTGGGCCATCTCTTCGGCGGCCTTCTCGATTGCGCTGGAGAAGACACGCCACTTGGGCAGCAGCCAGGGGGTGTGGCGGATGGCGCGGGAGGTTTCCACCCGCGACCGGTTGAACTTCATGATCGCCTTGCGCCGGCCCTTTTTGTTATTGGAGGCCGTGGCGTCAAGCTTTTCGTGGGCCAACTCCTGCTTTTTGTAGAGGTTGACCAGCTCAGCAAACTGCTCGCGCAGTTCTTTGGCGCGCTTTTCGAAGGCGGATGTCGCTTCCTCGGCATCGCCGAGGTCTACATAGTCGTCCAGATCCGCGGCTTCCTTGCGGATGAGCTCGGAGATCTCGACGACCTGGAGTTGAACCAACACTGAGCGGCTGATCGCTTTTTGCATGCGAAGCTTGCCGCGTTCCATTTTGCGGGCCAGATCCACTTCACCCTCGCGGGTGAGCAGCGGCACGGCGCCCATTTCGCGCAGGTAGACGCGAACGGGGTCGTCGGTGTAAATTGATTCCTCGACGGGCTGAGAGGCAGCAAATTCCTCTTCCTGCACGTCTTCCGGATGGAAGTAATTCGTTTCCTCGTCGAAGGGTAGACCAAGAGGATCCGTCGAGTCGGCTAGAAACTGATCTTCAAAATTGTCCACTTGTGGCAAGCCTCCAGGTTCAGACCTCAAAAGCGCATTCCTTCAACAGCCTGAGGCCCGGCGAACCGGTGAATCGGGGCGTAAGCAAACGGGGTTCGAAACTGAGCCACTGGGCTGATACACGACAAAGAAGATTCCATAATGTCAAGCGATAGCAATAGCCTGTTCGGACTCCTTGCCGACAGCCGAGGGTATTCAAAGGTCGTTCGGTGGCAGACCTCCCAATGACCGGGCCCGCAGACAGACCGATCGGGCACCCACGAAATTGGAAGTTGGTTTGGGACGGCTAGACGCTCCGAACTAGGATAGCATGGTTTCAACCGCTTGTTAAGTTCCTATTGTTAGGATGCTTGAGACTGGAAATAGTTACAGACATCGTCACAAGCGGAGCGCCCGAGAGCGCCGGAGTTGTGGCAGTTCAGCCACGCTTCTGGCGCATTAAGTCCTTCAATTCACTGAGAAAAGCCTCCACATCCTGAAAGTCCCTGTATACTGACGCAAATCGTACGTAGGCGATCTTGTCCAGCGGGATCAACTGCTTCATCAGGAGTTCTCCTATTTCCGTAGTAGAGATCTCCCGCTCGCCTTTGTCCGCCAACCTTCCTTCCACCTCATCGACGAGCTCGGCGAGTTTCGTCATACTTATTGGCCGCTTCTCGCAGGCCTTCAGCAGTCCGCCGAGGACCTTCTGCCGATCGAACTTCTCGCGCCGGCCGTCCTTTTTGACGACCATGTAGGGGACTTCGTCGATTCTTTCATATGTAGTAAAACGGCGGACGCACTGCAGGCACTCCCTGCGCCGGCGGATGGTGTCGCCTTCCTTGCTCTCGCGGCTGTCGATGACGCGGTCTTCCTTGAAGCCGCAAAACGGGCAATTCATATAGAGGCCTCTCGCTCCACTTCGCGCAATTTACGCCAGCTCAAACCTTCACGGAAAGCCAGGATCACCCCGAGCGGCACAATCCCAATCAGGGTGATGGCCCAGGTGACCAGGGCGATGCCGGTGGCCTGCTCGATTCCAACATGGAAAAACTCGGTTAGGACGAGGACTGCCACGATCTGGACTCCGCCGCCGATGCCTGGGATCTGGACGATTCCCCCGAACGCCACGAAGCCAATGTAAACCAGAGTGCTGGTAACGCCGAGGTTGGCAGTGGAAGGGAAGGCGAGGAACAGCGCGTGGTAGCACAGGTAGATAATCAGCCACTCCAGCGCGGAGTAGCCGTACAGCAGGGCCATGGATTTGGCGTTGCGGGTGGACCGCAATCCGTCCATGGCGGCGGAGACGACTGGCAGAATCCGTTCCTGGTGGTGAGCTTTCAGTATGCTGAGCGCCGATTTGAGGCGGTCTTCCAGGCGGTCGGAGTAATACTGAAGTCCGATGAGCACCGCCATGCAGAGGGTGCAGGTGATGCCCGTGAACCAACCGCCGGTCTGCAGCACCCATTGCATCTTCGGTCCCACTTTCTGCCCGGACTGGACGACGGCGGCCAGGGCGTAACCGAAGATGGCGAGAACGATGAGGGTGTCGTAGATGCGTTCCAGCAGCCAGGCGGCGAGTTGGGAGGGCACAGAGACCTGGGCGGCCCGGGCGATGAGGTAGGGACGCACGAACTCGCCGGGACGGCCGAGGAGAACAACGGCCGAAAACCCGATGGCCGTCGCCGTGAAGATGTCGACGCTGCGGGCCAGCGGAGCGATAGGCCTGAGCATGACCATCCAGCGCAGCACACGGCCATAGTAGCTGGCGATGGCCAGCAGCCAGCCGGCGACAAGCCAGCGCCAGTCGGCCCGTGCCATGGTTGCCAGGAAGACCTTGGAGTCAAAGCCGTTATCGGCCGCCCGGTGCACGAGAAACCAGCATCCCGCCACGGTAGCCGCCAGCATGATCCAGATGCCCAACCGCCAGTGTCCTTCCGCCGCAGGGGAGGGTGCCGCTTGGTTTCTTGGAATGTCGTCCTCGCTTCTCCCCCTGGTGGAGGATTCGGGCGCTGCTGGAGGTTCTGGCTGCAAAGAATTGAACTAGAATAAGAGATCCGACAGCCGGCTCCTGCAGATTGAGCGAACTTCTCATGATAAATCCTCGTTTCTCAAACTGGAAGGCAACGGACGGACTTACCGGCGCGGATCGAGTTTTTAGTTTGGTGAAGGTTCCGTTATCTGTTGTCCCTTCCATGAGAAAGGGAAGAAGGCATGGCTGCGGTACCTCAAGCAGTGGTCCACGGAATCGGCACCAGCGCGACGCCGCTGGCGATGGTTCCGGGCTCGGGCTTGGGGCGCACCTGGGGCCGCCCCACCGTGAGTGATCTCGATATCGACGCACAACTCGTGGAACGTTGCCTGCAAGGCGACGAGGGTGCCTGGGAAGACCTGGTCAAGGCGCATACGCGGCGTGTGTATGCGATCTGCTACCGCTTCACTGGTAAGGACAGCGAAGCACAGGACTTGACGCAGGACGTTTTTCTCCGTGTTTTCAAATCAGTAAAGAGTTTCCGGGCTGGTGAGGGTTCGTTCGCGGTATGGCTGACGCGTTTGACGCGCAACCTGCTGATCGACCACTACCGGCGCACCAAGATGGAACGGGCGACGGATTCCATTGAAGAACAGTTGCCCATGCTGGAAGAGAAGACGGCCCTGGAATCGCGAACGGACGCGATCCTGGCCGGACGCGAGGCGAGCGAGGCATTGCAGTCGGCTCTGGCGAAACTGTCGCCTGAGTTGAGAGAGACTGTGATTCTGCGCGACTTGCAGGAGTTGGAGTACCGTGAGGTCGCCGTGATTCTGGGGGTGCCGGAGGGAACGGTGAAATCGCGATTGAACCGCGGACGGGCTGAACTGGCCCGCATCCTGCGACGGCAGAAGGTGTTCGTATGAAGTGCATCGATCTCGAGGCCTTGCTTTGCGATTATGTCGACGGCGTTTTGGCGGCGCCCGAGAAGGCAACAGTGGAACTGCACCTGTCCAACTGTGAGGCCTGCCGGGAGTTGGTCGCGGATTCGCGCGCGGCGGTAGAGTTCATGGAAAAGGCGGCGGATGTGGAACCGCCGCCGGCCCTGATCAACACAATCTTATTTGAAGTCCGGAACGGGAAAGCCGCTCCGGTGAAGAGAGCGGGCACGAAGAACTGGATCGCCCGGTTGCTGGAGCCAGTGCTCCAACCGAAATTCGCCATGGGGATGGCGATGACGATTCTGAGTTTTTCGATGCTTGGGCGGTTTGCCGGAATCCCGATCAGGCAACTGAAGCCGGCGGATCTGGAGCCGGCCAGGATCTGGTCGACCTTGGAAGACAAGGCGTACCACTCCTGGGACCGCGCGAAGAAGTATTACGAGAGTCTGCGGCTTGTGTATGAAGTGCAGCAGACGTTGCGGGACTGGAACGAGACCGACGATTCCCAGGCGGCGAAGAAGGGTGGAGGGGCAGTGGCACCTGCCTCGGGCAAGACTGATTCGTCAACTATGGAAGGGCCGATCGAGACGAAGCCCCAGGGGGAACAGCAGGGGAACAAGCAGGACGGGAGGGCGAGACAATGACGGCTCCTAGTGAGAATGTGAAACCCGTGACGGCGTATTGCCGTTCATGCGGAAAGCCGTTAACCGAAGACACGGCGAAAGTGGCGCATGGGACAGTGTATTGCGAAGACCATCTGCCACAGGAAGCCCAGGAACAAGCACCGCCGCAAGCGCAGGCGGCCAACCCCTACTCGTCGCCGTATGGCGCGGGGCGGGCAGTCCCGAATCCAGGGGTCTCACCTGGCCTTGCATTTCTGCTGGGCCTGATCCCCGGTGTAGGCGCCATCTACAACGGCCAATACGCCAAGGGCCTGGTGCATGTCCTGGTGCTGGGTCTGATGATCAGCATCAACTCGACCGATGCGGCGGGCGGGTTGGAACCGCTCTTCGTGATGCTGACCTCTGTCTTCTGGTTCTACATGGCCTTCGAGGCTTACCACACGGCGCGGCGGCGGATGCTGGGCGAGCCGGTGGATGAGTTCTCGTCGCTGGTGCAGATCCGCAACACTCCAGGCTCGGTGCCGGTGGTGCCGGTGGTGCTGATCGGACTGGGCGTATTGTTCCTCCTGAATAATCTGGAACTGCTGCGGTTGCGTGTGGTGCTGCGGTATTGGCCGGCGCTGCTGATTCTGGCCGGAGTGTGGATGCTGTATGCGCGGATGAGCGGCCCGGCTGCGGAACCGCCGGCTGATCCCTACAATCCGAACGTGAATCCTCCCACCGGTCCTGGAGGTGCGCTGTGAACACCTCATATATGTTGGTTCGCGCAGTGCGGGGTCCGATCCTGCTGATCGCGTTGGGCAGCCTGATGGCGCTGCACCGGTTTCAAGACATCAGTTTTACCAAAACCTGGCCGGTGCTCCTGATCCTGCTGGGTTTGATGAAGTTGTTCGAGCGGATGGCGTTGAGCGCCAGCGCGGCTTCGACGAGCGGCCCGTACGTGGGCCCGGATGGGCAATTGTAAGGAAGGGAGGACAAGGCCATGAGAAGAGGTTCGTTGGTTGGTCCGCTGGTCCTGATTGTGATCGGCGTCGTCTTCCTGCTGAAGAACATCCGGCCGGATCTGCCCTTGTTTGAGCTCTTTATGAGCTACTGGCCGTTCCTGTTGATCGCCTGGGGCGGTCTGCGGCTGGTGGAGATCCTGGTAAGCTACTTCCGCGGTTCCAAGCTCCCGGTCACCGGCATTTCGGGTGGTGAGTGGGCCCTGGTGATTATCCTGTCCATGGTTGGGTCGTCGGTATGGGGTGTCCAGCAGTTCACACGGAACGGCTTTGGGCGGTTCCCCATCGGCGGGGTGGAAGTGTTTGGTGAGAGCTTCGACTACTCGGTGGCCGCGCAGGATGTGAAGTCCGGCAAGACGCCGCGGATCGTGGTTGATAACGTCCGGGGCAATACTCGGATCATCGCAGCCGATACCGAGCAGGTGAGCGTATCGGGCCGCAAGACGGTGCGGGCTTTGAGCCGCACCGAGGCCGACAAGGCGGATGCACTGACCAAAGTACAGTGCAACGCCGCTGGTTCCACAGTGACGATCGCCGCGAACCAGGACCGGGCCGACGGGCAGCGGGTGTCCACCGATCTGGAAATCACCGTACCGAAAGGCTCTTCGATTGAGACTCGCGGCCGCTACGGCGATTTTGAAATCTCCGACGTGACCGGCGACGTCACCATCAACAGCGACAATGCAGGGGTGCGGCTGCAGAACATCGGCGGACGGGTGAAGGTGGATACGCGGAAGAGCGACATCATTCGCGCCGTCGACTTGAAGGGTGACCTGGAGTTGAAGGGCCGCGGCCGTGACGTGGAACTGGAAAACATCGCCGGGCAGGTGACGATCAACGGGTCGTACTCCGGCGAAACGACGATGCGGAAGCTGGCCAAGACCGTACGGTTCGAGAGTGCGGTGACGGATTTCCGGGTGGAACGGATTCCCGGAGAATTGCAGCTGAGCCTGTCGACGCTGACGGCAAATAACGTGGTAGGCCCCATGACAGTGCGGGCCAAATCGAAGGATATCCGGCTCACCGATGTCTCCGACACCATCGAATTGAACATTGACAACGGCAACGTGGAGATTCTGCAATCGAAGCTGCCGCTGGCCAAGATGGACGTGAAGGTCCGTGCCGGCGCCATTGAAGTGGCGCTGCCCAAGGATGGCCGGTTCACGCTGGACGCCTCTACCCAGCGCGGCGAAATCACCAATGATTTTGACGACAGGCTGAAGGAAACCAGCGAGGATCGCGGCGCGAAATTGCGCGGGTCGCTGGGGGCCGGTCCGGAAATCAAACTTGCCACTTCGCGCGGTGAAGTGACGCTGCGCAAGATGGGCATGGGCGAAGTATCGGCGCAGGAACTGCCTGCCCCGCCGAAGGCCCCGAAGGCACCCGCTCCGCCCGCCCGGGCCGACAATCAATAGCTCATTAGTTGACTAGTTCCGAATCAATCAAAACCGGCAGGCTCTCGGGCCAGCCGGTTTTTTTGTGTCCGCTGTAGAACGAGTGGCCCAGATGCGGAGTGAATTCACTTAGTGGTGCTAGGTAGCACTGCCCACCGTAGATGGGTGCTCCGGCTACTGTCATTCCCACGGTGAATCCCACAGAATAAACCTTCAAATCTATCGAGAACATCGGATCCTTTCGGCGAGGAATTGTGAGCGGCGGGGGGACCAAATTGATTTGGACGTCCAGGAGGCAACCGGCCCATAGAGGCTGGAACCGGGCGCCAAAGACCAGCGAAGCAGTGGTGATCAGGTCAAATCAAACTCGTGGGTATAAATCAGAATTGCGATCCACGGACTGCCCTCGCGGTCATGACTCAAGGCCACAGGTCTGCTCAGCGTTGAGATTGGTCTGGAAGAAACATGGCGGAAGCGGAACTAGCGAATAAGCACGTGCGACTGCGGGAAGCCGTCGCTGCGGCAAAACTGGGCCATAAGAGCATGGCGCGCCGGTTGTTCCGCGAACTGGTGGACAGCGATCCGCAGAACGAAGAGGCGTGGTTGTGGAATGCCGCGCTGGCGGAGACGCCGGACGAAGCGCACCGGAGCCTGGTCAAGGTCCTCGACATCAATCCCAACAACCATCATGCGCTGAACGCGCTGGCGCTGCAGCGGCTGCGCGAGGCCGCCCTGCGCCAGCAGCGGGCCGAGGCGGCATTGGGCCAGAAGCGGCAAGCCGCCGCCTCCGTCGCGGGCGAAATGCCGTCGTTCAAGCCCGTGGCTGCAAAGCCGCCCGCTCCCTTCCCGGTTCCGGCTCCCCAGGTCTGGCAATGCCCCCTTTGTAGCGCCGACTCGACCCATCCGATCGAACGCTGCCAGCGCTGCGGCGCGCTGTTGACGCTGGAGAGCCTCGACGACCTGGCGGCCAGCCGGGACGTGGATGAGAACACCCTCAGCGAAGCGATCCAGCGGCTGTTGCGGGAGATGCGCAGTCATCCCACCTTTGAGGGCCACCTGAACCTGGCACGGGCCTATCTCAATCTCAACCATTCCGCCGAAGCGCTGCCGCATCTGGAGAAGGCCAGCAAGCTGAAGCCGGACGAAACCATCGTGAAGCAGGCGCTGGAAAAGCTCCGCAACCGCCGCCTGATTTTGGCCGTGGACGACAGCACCACTGTCCGCAAGATTGTGTCGGTGACGCTGGAGCGCTACGGCTACCGGGTGCTCACCGCAATGGATGGAATGCAGGCGCTGGCGAAGTTGGATGAGCAGCGCCCCGACCTGATCCTGCTGGACATTACGATGCCGCGCATGGATGGCTACCAGGTCTGCAAGACGATCAAGCAGAACTCGTATACCAAGCCGATTCCGGTGGTCATGCTCTCGGGCAAGGACGGGTTTTTCGACAAGGTGAAGGGAAAACTGGCCGGGGCGACCGACTACCTGACGAAACCGTTTCAGGAAGAGGCGCTCGTCAAGGCAGTGGAAAAACATCTGAAGCCGCGGTCGTAAGGGCCGCAGCTCAAGCGAGGGAAGGATTATGGCAAGAACCATTCTTGTGGTGGACGACAGTCCAGCTCATCTGAAACTGATGCAATCGGCGATTGAGGGGCGAGGGTACGAAATCCTCACCGCGGCCGATGGGGAAGAGGCGCTGCATCACGCGCAGGCCTATCACCCCGACGTGATCCTGTTGGATGTTGTGCTGCCTAAAAAGAATGGGTATCAGGTGTGCCGGCAACTGAAGGCGGCGGGCGATACCAAGGCGATCAAGATCATCATGGTCAGCAGCAAGTCGCAGGACTCCGACCGCTACTGGGGCCTGAAGCAGGGCGCCGACGGTTACGTCACGAAGCCGTTTGAGGCGGCCGACCTGCTGGCCGCGGTAGAGCGAGCGCTCTAATTCTCCGGCGAGGTACGCACCATGAGCGGCTCCGAACGCGACGATCTCTTTCTTGGATTCGACGACAGGACCCCGGTCGAGGGCGGTGATCTGCCCATGGACGGGTTGCTGGCGGAGCTGTTGGGCAACTGGCAGGATGTGGACTCGGCTGAACTGGAAGCTGCACCTGACCGGCCGTACGAGCCGGTGGAGGATGAACCGGTCTCCGTTTCGGCGCTGATGGACCGGCTGCTGCTGGACGACACGGAAGCAACCGTACAGGCGCCCACTGCCCAATCCGAAACAACGGTAGCGGAACCCCTGGCAGAGGCTTTCGTCGATCTGGAGTCGCTATCGATTGTGCTGCCTGATGAGGAGCCCGGTACTGCGCTGCCGGCCGGGCACGTGGCCGACAGCCAGGTGACCGAGCCGCAGCCGCTGGGCAGGAAGCACGCAGCGGAGGAAGTGAGTTTCCTGGCGGACCTTCGTCCCGTGCTGCCGGCCGTGCACCGGGCCGGGCTGTCGGCCGTTGAAATGCCTGAACCGGCAGAAGCGGCGGCCGAGGTGAGCCTGCCCACGGTGACAGCGCCGGAGCCGGAAAGCGACGACGGCACGCTACGGCTGCTTCTGGGAACGATGAAGCGCGAGCTTGCGGAGAGTGTACGGCCGAGGCTGCCCGAGCCGCCGGCAGGCGCGGGCCGCGTAACAGAACGGTTCCTGGCCTTCCAACTGGCTGGGGAGAGCTACGCCGTCCCGCTGACGCGTGTGATGGAGACGGAACGCCTGCCGAAGGTGACGGCGGTGCCCGGGTTGCCGGCCTTCGTCATGGGCGTGGCGAACCTGCGCGGCTCCGTACTGCCGCTGGTCGACCTGGCGATGCTGCTGGAGCTGGAGAGCACGGGCCGGCCGCACGATGCCCGCATCCTGGTGGTGCGGCCCTCGCCGGACGATTCGCCGGTGGCGCTGGTGGTGGATGCGTTGCAGGGTGTCGCGATGCTGGCGAGGGAAGAGCTGCATCGCACTCCGCATTGGCTGGACGGCCGCACGACTCCGTTCCTGGAGGGGATCGGGTCGCACAAGGGGCGGCTGCTGAGTGTCTTGGATCTGGACAGGGTCTTTGCCGCGTCAGAGCTGCGAGAACAGCCGGCGGCCTATTGATCACGATCGGCTCCGGCCGTCTGCCGGAGCGGGAGTTCAACGGTTTGGAGAGGTAAGGAGAGTTCGGTCGCCATGAAGAATCTGAAGATTTCGCAGAAGCTGATGGTCCTGGCCCTGCTGGGCGCCACGCCCATCGTCGTATTGATGTTCCTGTTCATCACCAGCCGCAATGAGCAGATTGCGAAGTCGCGCGCCGAAATCGCCGGACTCGAATCGCTCCAGCCGGCCAGGCGGCTGCTGGAACACTTGGCGCAGCACCGCGCCCTGACAAATGTCTACCTCAACGGCGACCTTTCGGTGCAGAACGATCTGGTCAGGCTGCAGGGCAACGTGGCCAGCGATATGCAGGAGATCGCGGCCGATACGGGCAAGCAGAAGGAGTACGGCAAGCAGTGGGATCAGATCACCGCCACCTGGAACATCCTGAAGGAGCGGGTGCTCACCATGGCTCCCAAGGATGCGTTCTCGCTGCACACGGCGGCCATCCAGAGCACCCTGACGCTGATCCGCCAGATCGGCGACACCAGCGGCCTGACGATGGATCCGGATGTCGAGTCGTTCTACCTTGCCGACAACCTGCTGGTCCAGGTAGTGCAGACGGCCGAGGCCTTGGAGGAGTTGCGCGCCCAGGGCGCCGGCAGCACCAGCAAGGGGCGTCTGTCAGCGGAGGATACGGCGCAGATGATCTTCCTTTCGCGCCAGATCGAGAACACCAGCGCTGTGGTGGAACATAACGCGGACATGGCGATGTCGAAGGACAAAGCCATGCGGGAGCTGCTGGAGCCGAAGGTGCGCGCGGCGCGTGAAACGGCGGGCTACTACTCGAAGCTGACGCGGTTCCAGTTCATTGAAGGCACTCCCTCGGTGAGTGCGAAGACCTATTACGAAGACGGCTCGAAGGCCGTGGCGGCGTACTTCGCGGTCTGGGACGCCAGCAGTTCTGCGATCGCGGGCCTGGTGGAGGCGCGCATCGCGGAGCTGAACAACCAGAAGTGGGTTCAGCTTGGCTTTGTCATCTGCATCCTGCTGCTGGCGGCGTTCGCGACCCTGCGCATCCAGCGCGGCATCACCGGCCAGGTGAGCAGCATTATGGGCCTGCTGAAGCAGATCGATGCCGGCAATTTCCGGGCGCGCGCCGACGTGCTGTCGAGCGACGAACTGGGCTCGATCGCCGTAGGCCTGAACAGCACGCTGGACAATACCCTGAGCCTGATGCAGTCCCGCGAAGAGCGTGACCAGATTCAGCACAGTATTTCGCGGCTGCTGGACGAGGTGAGCGGCGTGGCCGAAGGCGACCTGCGGAAGGAAGCCGAGGTGACGGCCGACATCACGGGCGCCATTGCGGATTCGTTCAACTACATGATGGCCGAGCTGCGCACCATCATTTCCACGGTGCAGAAGACGACCTTCGCGGTGAACAACTCGGCCAACCAGGTGCAGACGACGGCCGAAGTGCTGGCGCGCGGTAGTGAAGAGCAGTCGGTGCAGATCATCCAGGCGTCGTCGGCCATTGAGCAGATGGCGGGCAGCATCCAGCAGGTGTCGAAGACGGCTTCGAGCGCGGCGGTGGTTGCCCAGGAAGCGCTGGGCAGCGCGCAGCAGGGCGCAAACTCGGTGCGCAAGACGATCGAGGGGATGAACGCGATCCGCGGCCAGGTGCAGGAAACGTCCAAACGCATCAAGCGGCTGGGCGAGAGCTCGCAGGAGATCGGCGAGATCGTCGAGCTGATCGGCGATATTGCGGATCGCACCAGCATCCTGGCCTTGAACGCTTCGATCCAGGCGGCCATGGCCGGCGAAGCAGGCAAGGGCTTCGCGGTGGTTGCGGACGAAGTGGAACGGCTGGCGGAACGCGCGACGGAAGCGACGAAGCGCATCGGCGCGCTGATCAAGTCGGTGCAGGGCGACATGACTGAGGCCATCTCGGCCATGGAAGAGACGACACGCGAAGTGGTAGGCGGATCGCAGCTGGCCAACGAGGCTGGTCAGCGCCTGTCGCAGATCGAGTCGGTGTCCAAGCACATTGCGGACCTGGTGTCGCAGATCTCGCAGGCTGCCCAGCAGCAGGCCGTGGGGTCGGAGTCGGTGGCTCGGAACGTGACGGGGATCTCCGACGTAACGCAGCAGACGGCCGATGGCGCGAAGCAGGCTGCCTCTTCGATTCGTCAACTGGCGGCGCTGGCCGAGGAGCTCAACCGCTCGGTCAGCCGCTTCAAACTGCCGGCGAGTGAGACCAGGACTCCTCTCGCCGCTTAGGCGGTGGAGGCGGAAGCGACAAGGAGCGAGCTATGAGCAATGCGCTCGATCCCGAGGTGCTGCGCGGCTTTCTGGAAGAAGCGCGCAGCTACCTGCCCGGCATGAACCGCTGTCTGGCGGCGCTGCGGGCCATTCCCGGCGATCAGAAGTCCGCCGAGGAACTACACCGGCTGTCTCACTGCGTGAGCGGAGCCAGCCGCGTCATCGGCATGAGCGAATTGGGCGAAGCCGCTCGCGTAGTAGAGACCCTGCTGGATCCAGTGGTGCTGGACGAGCAGCCGCTCGATCCGGCCGTGCTGGAGCCGATGGCCGAGGGCGTGCTGCGCATGACCCAGCTTCTGGCGGACATCCCCGAACCGGAAGCTCCGGTGGAGCTGCCGGAGCCACGCTTTGACCGCATTCCCGCTGACCTGTTATCAGGATTCATCGAGGAAGCCGATGAGCATCTGCAGAGCACCGGGATCCAGTTCCGTGAATTGAGTTCGAGGGCGGCGGACCGCGGTCCGGTGCTGCGCGAAATCCGCCGGTCCATTCACACCATCAAGGGTGCGGCGGCCATGGTGGGCCTGGAGACGTTCAGCCGCCTCGCGCACCGCATGGAGGACCTGCTCGACCTGCTGTACGAGGGCCGGTTGGAGTACTCGCCGGACCGGCACGAACTGCTGGTGGCGACGTACGACACGCTGAGCGACCTGGTGAGGCAGAAGGGGCGGGTGGGCCCGTTGTCGCACCAGATCCGTGAGTTGCTGCAGGTGTACGATCTGGCCGTGGCGGATCTCGAGGAGCCTGGCCAGATCGAAATGGAGCCGGCTGCCGGGCTGCCGCTAGATGCGGCGCCGGTGGCGATTCCGGAAGCCGAGACCGCGGACTCCAGCCGCATGGTGCGTGCGCCGCTGGAGCGGCTGGACGATCTCGTCCGCCTGGTGGGCGAACTGTTCGTAAACCGCTCGGGCTTTGAGCGCCACCTGGCATCGTACGCGCGGGAAGTGGAAGAGCTCAATCTCAGCCTGCAGCGCATCCGCAGGTTGACCGCCCAGTTTGATTCGGAACACCTTGAACTGCCTTCCGGCAACCGCCTGGCTTCGCCGACGGCGAAGGGTGATTCCGCCCCTGAATTTGATGCGCTGGAGTTTGACCGCTACACGCAACTCCACCTGCTGTCCAGGGAGTTGACTGAGACGACGAGCGACCTGGCCACGGCCACGTCGCAATTGAAGCAGTTGATCGGTTCGTTCGACAGCTATGTCAGTATGCAGGGGCGGCTGACGAGCGAAGTGCAGGACAAGCTGGTGCGGCTGCGCATGGTGCCGCTGAACCTGCTGGCCAACCGGCTGCACCGCACGGTCCGTGTGGCCTCCCAGAAGAGCGGAAAGCTGGCGGAGTTGGAAGTAGAGGGTATGACGGCCGAGCTCGATAAGAGCGTCGTGGAGCAGTTGGCTGCTCCGCTGGATCACCTGCTGCGGAATGCTGTCGATCACGGCATCGAACTGCCGGAGGTGCGGCGGGCGGCTGGGAAGCCGGAGCAGGGCCGCGTACGGTTGCGGGCGACGCAGGAAGGCACCGAGGTGGTCATCCGCCTCAGTGATGACGGGGCGGGCGTGGATCCGGAAAAGATCCGCGAAACCGCGGCGAGCCACGGTTTCCTGACGGAAAGTGAAGCGGCGCAGGCCACGCGGCAGCAACTCTTCTCGCTGATCTTCGAGCCTGGCTTCAGTACCTCGGCGACCGTGAGTGAAATCTCCGGCCGCGGTGTGGGACTCGATGTTGTCAAGAGCGCCGTGGAAGCCCTGAAGGGCAGTGTTGCGCTGGAATCGCCCGTGGGCTCGGGCGCCACCTTTACGGTGCGCATGCCCACGACCCTGGCGATCACGAAGGTTCTGTTCGTGGAAGACCAGCAGGAGACGTATGCGCTGCCGCTGGCTGCCATCTCGCAGGTAGCGCGGCTGGAAGCGTCTCAATTGGAGTATGTCAGCCATAAACCGGTGGTGCGGCTGGGGTCCAGCCTGCTGCCGCTGTTGTATCTGTCCGAGGCGCTGAATCTGCCGCGGGCCAAGTCTGGGCCTTCTCCCAGGCAGCCCTTATTGGTGCTGAGGTCGGGCAACGAAGAGTTCGCCCTGGCGGTCGATCACATCTCGGGTGCCCGTGAGGTGATGGTGAAGCCGCTGGCCGGCATCATGCGGCGCTCGGCGAGCATTGGCGGAGCCACCCTGACGGGCGACGGGAATGTGGTGCTGATCCTGAATCCGGTGGCGTTGTCGCCAGGCTACCAACAGAGCCAGAAGGTACGCGCCGGAGCGGCTCGAGCCGTGGCGGTGCAGCGCCGGCCGCTGAACGTCATGATTGTCGACGATTCGCTGAGCGTGCGGCGTGTGGTCGCGAACTTGGTCAAGAACAATGGCTGGACCCCGCTGCAGGCCAAGGACGGCCTGGAGGCGCTGGAGATGCTGCAGCACATCGACCACAAACCGGACGTGATCCTGATGGATATCGAAATGCCGCGTATGGACGGCTTCGAGTTGACGGCCACACTGCGGTCGCAGGCCGACTACCGCAAAACACCCATCGTGATGCTGACGTCGCGCGCCGGTGAGAAGCACCGCTCGAAAGCACTGTCGCTGGGCGCGACCCACTATCTGGTGAAGCCTTACCAGGAAGAGATGTTGCTTTCCATCCTGAGGAACAGCGCGGAAACCGGGTCGAACACGACGAGGGTAGCGTGATGCCGGAACAGGTGCTGCAGGTGCTGATGTGCGACCGGCACGGCCAGTCGTTCGCGGTCGGGGTGGAGGAGATCGCCTCCATTGAGCGAGACCGGTCGGCTCTGTACCGCACGCTGCTGGTTGATCGGGCGACGGGTGAGCGCATTGCGGTGGACCGGGTAGGGGGCGTAACCGAGATCGAGCGGGCCTCCATCTGCCAGCCGCCGGAGCGCCTGGGCCGGGCGGGGCAAGGGCTGCTCGGCGTGGTTGAGATTGACGGAGTATCGGTGCCGCTGGTCAAGACGGCGTTTCTGGCCGCAGTGGATCCCATCCGGATCCAGCCGGCGGTCATTACGCGCCCTTCGGCCGGAAGGGCAGCGCCCGCTGTGGAAGAGCCGCAGATCCTGATTACCAGCCTGCGGCTGGCACGTTCGAACACGGCGCGGCCCGAAGTGGTGGTCGGGATTCCGCTGGAACAGGTGCTGGACGTGTCGGAACCGCTGCCGTGGATCCCGCTGCAGGTGGAGGGTGGCTGGCTGCGGGGCATCCTGGCCTGGCGCGGCCAGACGGCGCAGTTGGTGGACCTGGCCCGCTGCTTCGGACTGGAGCCGCTGTTGGGCGCGCCCGAGGAGCGCTTGGTGGTGGTGCGCGGGACGAGCCGCCACGAGCCCATCGCGTTCATGGCGTCGGCGGCGCTTCAGCGCGTGAATCCTGCTCATGCCATAGCGATCCACCCCGAGGACGCGGGGTTGAAGACCGAGGCCATCCGTGGAGTGTTTCGCTGGACGAGCCGCCTGCTCGTGATCCCGGATATCGATGCGCTCCTTTAGTTTTTGTAATACTTCGGCGCATCGCTATTACACAACTCTTACAGAACTAAAGACAGACCCCTGTTAACTTGGGATCAGAGATTCCTCACTGGGCTATCCCTTCCTGAACAAACCCATGACTGCTGACCTTGTCACTCTGACCAACCGCCGACGTATGAACTGGATCACCATCGTCGTGCTGGTGCTGTTCCACATTGGGGCTGTAGCAGCCCTGTTTATGTTTAGCTGGCGGAACCTGTTGGTTGCCGCTGGTCTCTACTACCTGGCGATCGGCCTTGGCATCAGCATGGGTTATCATCGCCTCCACACGCACCGGTCGTATAAGGTGCCGTTGTTCCTGGAGTACTTCTTCGCGGTTTGCGGCGCGCTGACCCTGGAGGGCGGCCCCATTTTCTGGGTGGCCACGCACCGCATCCATCATCAGAAGTCCGACCAGCCCGGTGACCCGCATTCGCCCCGCGACGGCGCCTGGTGGTCGCATGTCGGCTGGATCATCTTTGGTGAAGCCAACCACAACAATACAAAGATGATGGCGAAGTACGCTCCGGATCTGGCGAAGCACAAGTTCTATCTCTGGCTGAACAACTGGCATTGGATTCCGATGGTGGCGCTGGGCCTGATCCTGCTGGCCGTCGGCGGTCTGCCGCTGATGCTGTGGGGCATTTGCCTGCGCGTTGTCGTGGGCCTGCATGCCACCTGGCTGGTGAACTCCGCCACCCACATGTGGGGCGCGCGCCGCTTCAATACCCGCGACGACTCCCGCAACAACTGGTGGGTCGCGTTGATGACCTTCGGCGAAGGTTGGCACAACAACCACCACGCCCATCCCACTTCCGCCCGTCACGGCTTGGCCTGGTATGAGTTCGATCCGTCCTGGATCCAGATCAAGCTTCTGAAGGCGCTGGGCATCGCCAAGGCGATCCGTGTCGCGTCCATCTCTTCCGCTGTCGCTGACCGCGAAGCCGCTTAGTTTCCTGCACTTCCCCATCGCCCCGCTGCCCGGCTGAGACGGCTGGCAGCGGGGCGATTCCATTTCCCCTGAATCATCCTCATGACCTCCTTCGCTCTGGCATACCCTAGAGGTATGGTTGTCGCCGGACGCCGCAAGTCGATCGCCTTCTTCATCGCGCTGGGCGTCGGCCTGATTGCCGTTACGGTTTTGCTCTACGTCGGCTGGGTGCTGCTCAGTTGGCGCACTGGTCTATTGCTGGCGCTGGGAGTCGTCCTGCTGGCGCTGATTATCAGCGGCGTAGTGCTGAACACGATCTTCCTGGTGCGCGAGATCCGGCGGAACGAGCAGCACGACGCGTTCATCAACGCCGTCACCCATGAGCTGAAGACTCCTGTCGCCTCTATCAGGCTGTATCTGGAGACTTTACAGACCCGGCAGGTGGACGAGGCGAAGCGCCACGAGTTCTACCGCATCATGCTGGAAGACAGCGACCGGTTGCTCAGCACGGTGGAGCAGGTGCTGCGGGCCGGCCGCATCGGTGCTTCCGGCAAGCGGTTAACTGTATTGCCTATCGACTTGGACGCCATGGTCACCGAGTGCCTGAATCGCGCGCGAACCGTGCACCGGGTGCCGGTCGAGTCGTTGAAACACATCCCGAGTTCCCCCCTGCAGGTGCTGGGCGATCCGGAGGAGGTGCGGGCCGCCATCTCGAACCTGATCGACAACGCGGTGAAGTACTCCGGCAAAGAGGTCGATGTTACGGTGGAAACGACGCGGTCGGACCAGAAGTTCGCGGTGGTTCGCGTGATCGACCACGGCCCGGGCATCGCCAAGTCGGAGCTGAAGTCGATCTTCAAGCGGTTCTACCGGGTGCCGGGCCCGGTGGCTGCGCGGGTGAAAGGTACCGGTCTGGGTCTGTTTATTGTGCGTTCCGTAGCCAAGCGGCACGGCGGCCGGGTCTGGGCCGAGAGTGAGGGGCCGGGCCGCGGCAGCACGTTTGTACTCCAACTTCCCATCGCATTATGAGCCGTATTCTTGTTGTCGAGGACGAGCAGCACCTGGCCGAGGGGCTGCGCTTCAATCTGGAGGCGGAAGGCTACCAGGTGGAGGTCGTCGACAATGGCGAGGCCGCGCTGGCCCTGCTGGTTCCGGAAGTCCCTTCGCCACAGTCACTGGCTTTCGATGTAGTCGTGCTCGACGTGATGCTGCCAGGCAAGGACGGGTTCACCGTGATCTCGGAACTCCGTCAAAGCGGACAGTTTATCCCTACCCTGATGCTGACGGCCCGGGGCCATCCCGATGACGTGTTGCGCGGGTTTTCGGCCGGTGCCGACGACTACCTGACGAAACCGTTCGATTTGGGGATCCTGATCGCGCGGCTGCGGGGACTGCTGCGGCGGCGGGAATGGCTGCAATCGTCGCTTTCGAGCGCGGCGGCCGTGCAGCCAGAGCCGAAGGATACCTATACCTTTGGAGACAAGTCAGTTAACTTCGATCGGCTGGAACTGGTAGTACGCGGCGAGGCGTTCCCACTGACGCTGATGGAAGCGAATCTGCTGCGGCATCTGATCCAGCACGAAGGGGCTCCGGTGTCACGCAAGACCATGCTGGAAGAGGTATGGGGTCTGCGCGAGGATACGGACACGCGCGCGATCGACAACTTCATCGTCCGGTTGCGCCGCTATATTGAGGACGTGCCCACGCGGCCGCAGCACCTGTTGACGGTGCGCGGGGTGGGGTACCGGTTTGTGGCCGATCCCCCCGCTTCCAAGTAATCTAGACCAGTTCCTGAACTTTGCTGAGCATCAGCGTGACGACGTCCGAGGCGTGGTAACGGCTGCCATCTTCACGCATAAAGCGTTTAATTTCAGGAAGATCATCGCCGCTGGTGATGACGCCGGCCTCGAGGTATTTGCCATTGCGGATCTGCGGCTGGCCCACGGTGGCCATCAGGGCGTTGCAGACGCACTTGCGGCCCACGGTCTCGGCGATGTCGCCGCCCTTAGACACGAAGATGGAGACGGGCTCGGATGCGCAGCGGAAATCGATTTCCCCTGCCTGCGTACGGTAGGCCTCGCGCAGGTAGCCCAAGTCGCAGATCCGGGGCCGGGCGTCGTAGACGGTGGCGTCGGACACAGTCCCCGCGGTTTGCACCACTTTGAACGGGAAGCCGGTGGGGGAGGCCAGGCGGTCGGTAAATACGGTCGCCTCGCCGAGGCGGACCAGGTTCAAAACTTGCTGCTTATAGTCATCGCGCAGCCCGGACTCGTCGGAATAAGCAAATGCCGTGCCGATCTGCACCCCGGCGGCGCCGGAGTCCAGCGCTTCGGCCAGCATCTCAGGGGAGCCGTAGCCGCCGGCCAGCCAGAACGGCAGGCCGAGTTCGCACATCTTGGGCAGGTCGACCTTGTCGCGCTCGCCGTAGACCGGCTCATTCTTCTCATTCAGAAGGAGTTTTCCGCGTGGAGGGGCATTGTGGCCGCCGGCTGTGGGGCCTTCGATGACGAACCCGTCCACTTTGCCATTGGCCTTCTTGACGAGGGTGACGGCCAGGGTGTTGGACGCGATAATGGCCAGGAACATGGGCCGCTTCAGCGGGGGCAGGGTGTGTTCGCGGAATCCACGCGGGTCGAACACCATGGTGGTGTCGTCGCCGGGCTGGGCTCCGGCTACGTAAAGAGGATAGGTGGCTGTTTCGTGGTTCACGAAGCGGTCGAGCACACCCGGGATCTTCATCGGGATCCCGGCGCCCATCAGGACGTAGTCGACGCCAGCCAGCATGGCTCCGTAGATGGAGGCCAGATGGGGTGGTTGAATCTTCTCCAAGTAGTTGATGCCGACTGGGTTAGAGTGGCCGACCTTGGCCAGGAAGATCTCCACGAAGTTGGAAGCAACACAGAGTTCAGCCACCTCACGGGGCATGACCTTGTCGTGCAGCGGGGCATTCCGGTAGGCAGTCTTCTCGTCTTTGCCACCCTCGATGTAGTACTTCGCCAGGATCGACTCGGCGATCTCGGGAAAGGGGAAGGCGTCCAAGGCCTGGCGCATATGGCCGCCCGGATCGCCGTCCTGCAGCCGCCGGATCAGAACCCGGTCCAAGGCCGTCCCGGAGACGACGCCTAACTGGCCCAGGCTGGAGACCGTGCGGGCGAGCCGCCAATTCGAAACACCGACACCCATCCCACCCTGGATGATCTTGGGGAGGGTAAAACTGGAAGAGTTGCCCATCTATAGAGCATCATCCTATACGCGCAACGGCTGAATTGTCAGAGTTTTGTAATAACAGGTCCAAAAGACTGAAAAGCCTGTTTTCGCCTAGTCGCGTGCAAGGGGGCCGGCGAGAAAACGGACGCCTGTCTTGCGGTCCCAGGGCCGCCCGGTGCAATGGCAGACCATAGCCCTGGAGTAGATCGCCTTGGAGGGGACCGCGCACCAAAGGATGGTTCCGACATCCCACTTGTGTTGCGACCGGAATCCCAAGCCCTCGCCGGAAACGTCGGACACCACGCCACGCAGTTGCCAGGTGCCCTGGGAGCCTTCGCCGAAAAAGTAAATGCTGCAATCCTCGGTGTGGCGTGCCGAGGTCCGGCGGTCATGTTCATACGCCATAACTCAAGGAGACCCTATCTGCTGCAAACAAACAAGATGTGGCGCGACACGAAAGGACACGAATGGTACTACGTGACGTCAGGTACTACTTGGGCGCATTCGACTTTGGCAGCAGTATCGGCTACACCCCATCGGGGGTATCAGCAGTGCATCTACCACTGCACAATGGGGATAGTGAAGGCAGCTTCCAGCTCCCTGGAGCTTGCCTCATTGCGGGTGGACGCCGCACGTGAAGTATTCCTCCGAAGGCATAACTGCTTTTGGCAATGAATCCGCCTCTTCGCGGCGCGCGTCCGCGCCAGGGTTAGTTCAATTTCCAGGATCTCCAAACTCATGAAGACACAAGGCGTGGTTTCTACCAAGGAGCAGTCCAGCGCAGCCTTCCCAGGGGCTGCTGGGTTTAGTGCCGAGGCCGTTGACGAAATCTCCTCGGCACTGCGGGGCCTCCTGGCCGATTCCTTTGCGCTCTACCTGAAGACCAAGAACTTCCACTGGCACATGAGCGGGCGGCACTTCCGCGACTATCATCTGCTGCTGGACGAGCAGGCCGGCCAGATCTTCGCCATCACGGACGATATCGCTGAGCGGGCCCGGAAGATCGGCGGTAGGACAATTCGCTCCATCAGCGAGGTTGCCCGGCTCCAACACATTCGTGACAACAACGCGGACGTGGTTGCGCCCTTGGATATGCTCGCCGAGCTGTGTACCGACAACCGCAAGTTCACTTCGGAATTGCGGGCCGCGCACGAAATCTGCGACCGGCATAACGATGTGGCCACGGCAAGCCTCATTGAGGTTTGGGTGGATGAAGCCGAACGCCGTGCATGGTTCCTTGCGGAGACCGCCAGTGACTGCTGAGCCCGTGGCATCGCCTGCTGTCACCGGGTGGATTGGCCGCCCTGGCACTTGGCTCGCCGATCCAGGCATTGCATGAATCCTCCGGTAGTCCCCCAACTCTCGAAATCACCTGCACAGGAAAGCGCACTGCCGCTGCACGCCGGGCTGCTGCTGCTCACGTTCAGCACGGGCCTCATCGATGCAGTCAGCTTCCTGGGCCTGGGCCACGTCTTCACCGCGAACATGACGGGCAACATCGTGTTCCTTGGGTTCGCTGTCGCAGGCAGTCCTGGACTCTCTATTATCCGTTCTATCCTCTCCCTGGGTATGTTTCTGGTTGGAGGCGTTGGCGGCGGCCGGCTTGGGAAAGCCATGGCTACGCATCCCACTTCACAATGGCTCGTTACCGCGGCACTGACGGAAGCAGGACTCCTCTTCGCGGCGGTGCTCGTGGCGATCGGGTTCGACATCTCCTCCGGGCAGCCCCCCAGCAGTCTCTACGCCGTCATATCCCTCACAGCACTGGCCATGGGCCTGCGAAACGCGACAGTGCGCCGGTTGGCTGTCCCCGACCTGACCACGACCGTGCTCACTCTGACCCTGACCGGCATCGCCGCTGATTCGTCGCTGGCCGGCGGCGTCGATCCCCGCTTGTCCCGGCGATTGACCTCGGTGGGCCTCATGTTTGCGGGTGCAGCGGCAGGCGCCCTGCTGCTCCAGTTTGGCCTGTCAGTGCCCCTGGCCGTTTCGGGCGCGGTCGCGCTCATCTCCGCCGCCCTGTTCTCCGCCGGCTCCCCCACAGATTAGCGCGTTGGTTCAAGCGACGCATTCTCTATGCGCAAATACAGGAAATACTGATTTGCCCGTAGGGTTCGACAAAATCGGACCGGAATGGCGCAGCCTTATCCGGAGATAGAAATCTCCGGCCATTGGCAGCTGTCTCCAGCGAAAGTCAATTTAAGTCTGGTAAAAAATGTTAAAAATGACGGTGTGGCGAATGCTCGCACCTGCTGTGGCACCACACAGGGCCTGCGATTGAGCCCATCCCGGGCCTGGTCGAGCAACTGCTGAGATCCACGGATTCACTGCGCAGCGCCGACGATCCGCTCGAGCTGCGTGCACGAATTTTACATCGTCTTCTGCATTTGCTAAGCGGATGTAAAGTACTGTAAATAGCCGTTTGACCACG
This sequence comes from Paludibaculum fermentans, assembly GCF_015277775.1. Taxonomy (NCBI): domain Bacteria; kingdom Pseudomonadati; phylum Acidobacteriota; class Terriglobia; order Bryobacterales; family Bryobacteraceae; genus Paludibaculum; species Paludibaculum fermentans. The sequence continues at coordinate 5,799,855 of NZ_CP063849.1, read as the reverse complement.
AAACCGTATGTTTCCGGCGTACTTCTATACGTTGACCAGGTCAATTCCGAGGTTATGTTTATGAAGCAAATTTTTCTAATGCTATTCGTGTGTCTGTACTCCGCCGGAGCCTGGGCCCAGTCAGTTGTGGGCTCTGGTGTGGTTCGCGGACGGGTCGTGGATCAGCAGGGTGTCGGCATGCCAGGAGCCGAATTGAGCCTCGAGAATCCAGCCATGGGCGTGACCCGCACTTTTCTCAGCACGGACGACGGTGTCTTTGAGATCACGGGCCTCCCTCCAGCTACCGGTTACCGGCTGCGCGCTACCCATGAACGCTATCTGGATTGGGACGGTAAGGAGTTTGAAGTACTGGCCGGGAAGCAATCCTCCTTTGATATCTCCATGCGGCCCCAGGACTCGACCGCTGCCAGTGCCGATGCTCCCGCGGATGTACAGCTGGATGGCTCAGTTCTGCCCGTCGGCGTGGCGTTGAGCCAGCGTCAACTGCAGTTGCTGCCTACGCAGCAACGCCGCTGGGACAGTCTTGTCCTTCTGTCTCCGGTCACGACCTTCGATCTGGCACAGAACGCACTGGCCATTCGCGGCGATTCCGCCGGGAACGCATATTTCACGGACGGCATACTCACGTCAAACAGCTATTCCGCGCGGCGCTCGGTGGCCACCGGACCTGTCTCCCAGGATGCTGTTCAAGGCATTGAAGTTCTCGCCGCGGACGCTCCTGTCGAGTTCGGACATGGGAAAGGCGGGGCCGTCAATGTGGTGACTCGGAGTGGCAGCAGCCAACTGCACGGCGGGCTGTATGAGTACTTCAGCAACAACAGCCTGAATGCCACTGACCGCTACGCGCTAGGCAACCAACTCTTCGGAAAACGGAATCAATTCGGCTTTAACCTGGGTGGCAACGTGCCGCGCACCAAGCTGTTCTATTTCACCAACCTGGAGATTGCCGACGGTCACGGCCAACGCCTGAACCGAATCACAAACCCGCTCCTCACCGACAGCACCGGCTTGTCAGTGGACTCCTCGAGTTGCACCGCCACCGCTGTCCAGTGCGCGTCCGCCGCCCGCTTCATTCAGAACCAGATGAATGTTCTCGTGCCGCGAGCGGAACGCAACATTTCCGGACTCGCGAGACTCGACTACCGGCGTAGCGACCGCAATACGTTCAACCTCTCCGTTTTCGCCACGCAGGCCCGGTCACCGCTCGGTCTGCAGAGCCAGGCTGTCAGCTCGAACGGAGGCTTGCTGGACAACGGCACCGCGAAACAGGATACCCAGTACGCCAGGCTCGAGTGGATCAGTGCGCCCACAGCCAGCTCCACGAATGAGATGCGGCTCGGCGTGTTCCAGGATCGCGTGGCCACTCTCCCAACCGCCTCATCGCTTTCAACCGGTGGCATCGGCATCAATCTCCTGGGCAGTTCCATCGGTGCCAGCAATCAGGATAGCGGGATCATGCGCGAGCGCCGCTATCAGTTCATCGACAATTTCCGCGTGAGCGTCGGCGCCCACACCATCATGTTCGGCGCGGATGTGACCCGGACTCGCGACTGGATCGACACGCTGCCGAATGCGAAGGGCACCTACTACTACAACTCGCTGACGTCCTTCGCCCAGGATCTGGCGAGCGGCGCAGGGAAGAACTACACCGAGTTCACGCAGTCACGCGGCCTGTCCCTCAGAAGGTTGCCCAGTTCCGAGTTTGGTATGTACGCCCAGGACATCTGGAAGGTCACTCCGAACCTCCAGATCACCGGCGGACTTCGCTACAGCAAGCAGTTCATCCCGAAGCCGACCGCCTGGGATGCGAGCTACTACCAGACGCGCCAGATCAAGTCACCTTCCTACAACGCCGATCCCCGCATCGGCTTCGCCTTGAAGGCCAACGAACGCACCGTGATCCGCGCCAGTTTTGGGCTCTATCATTCGATGCAGAGCGGTGAACTGCTCGACGCGCTCTTCACCGGCAACGGCGCCTATCAACCCAGCATTCTGGCTTATCCGACTCAATCCGGTTCGCCCTACTTCCCCAACAGCCTGACGGCGAGGACGGCGCCGAGTGGTACCGGCAACCTCATGTACGAATCCGGAAAGCCGAGCAATCCCTATACCCGGCAGGCCACTCTTTCGTTGGAGAAAGCGCTGGGCGGCGGCTTCACGATGAATCTGGGCTACGTTGGCAGCCGCGGGTTGAAGCTGCGCACCGCGGAGGAAGTGAACATCGCCACAACGACGAAGAAGGTCACCTACACGATCCTCGACGAGGATGGCAGCAAGAGCGGCACGTACTCGCCCTACTTCTACCGGTATCGCCTGGATACCACGCGGGCGCACGTTTACGAAGTCACGAATGGCGGCTCCTCCTGGTACAACGCCATGGTCGCCGAGCTCAGCAAGAAGATGACCCATGGCTTCACCGCGCATATCTCGTACACGTGGGCGCATGCTATTGACGACGTAGGTAGTCCGCTGGTCGTCGGCGGTCTGCCCGTAGGTAGCTCCGCGAACGATTTCCGCGCCGACCAGGGGAACTCCGCGAACGATCAGCGCCACCGGGCCGTCATCGATTGGACCTGGCAACCCAGAGTCATCAAGAGCGAATCAGCGGCTGCCCGCTTCCTCCTAAATGGCTGGGAACTCTCCTCCGTGACGACTCTCGCATCGCCGCTGCCGGCTACGGCAATGGCTATCGTGTTGGGGCAGCAGTTCTCCGGCGTTCCTTCCGCCTTCGCGAATTCGTTGACGGGTGCGGGCGGATGGTCTCGCGTCCCGTTCCTGCCGGTGAACAGCCTGCGCGGGGATAACGAATACAGCGTAAACGCCCGGCTCGCTCGTCCGCTTCCCTTTACCGAGAGATTCACGGGACGCCTGGTCTTCGAGGCGTACAACCTGCTCAATACGCAATTCAACACCAATGTGAACACAGCCGCCTACACGGTCACCAACGGCATCTTCACGCCAATCGCCAGCGCGGGTACAGGCAATGCCACTCGCGGCTACATCACCGGATCGAATGCCAGAAGCCTTCAGGTGTCATTCCGCCTGAACTTCTAGCCGGGTTGCTGATTCACGAGCACAGAGAAAAAGGGCGGCTCTCAAACGAGGGCCGCCCGTGTCTTTGACCGGCGAATCTCAACGCTACGAAGCTCAGACGTGAAACACGGGGTCGAGCGTCGCAACTTTGGACTTCAGCTCCGCCAGTTCCGCGCCAGTCAGCGTTGGCAGGGGCGCCGATGCCAGGTCCACAGCCAGATCGAAGATACGTTCATCTCCGGGCGGTACTGCGGCGGTGATTTCCTGGTTCAGCGTGAATCGCAGCGCCTGCCGGGCCATCTCCCGGTCGTCAATCGGCTGATACCAGCACTTCGGGTATTTACGGTCGCCCTCCTTCAGGCTCTTAGGCCACATCCCGAAGGCCAGTGCCTTCAGCGCCATCCTTGCCATACCCTTCGACTTCGCCTTGGCGAGGATCTGCGGCCCGAAGCCGCCGTTTTCCCAGGCATTGACGTTCACCGGGAACAGCACGCTGTCCAATTCCAGCGCATCCATTAAGCGAATGGCCGCCGGAGCGTGGTGGGCCGAAAAGCCGAGGTGCCGGACCTTCCCTTCTTTCCGGGCGGCTACAAAGGTTTCAGCCGCGCCGCCGGGCGCGAGGATTTGGTCGACATCTTCCATGGAGCCCACAGCGTGGAACTGGTACAGGTCCACGTGGTCGGTGTGAAACCGCTTGAGGGTTTGTTCCAACTCCTGCCGCGCACCTTTTGCATCACGCCGGGTAGTCTTTTCGGCCAGGAACACCTTGTTTCGGTAGGGCTGAAGGGCCTCGCCCAACTTGATTTCCGCCTCTCCGTCAAAGTACGACGGAGCACAGTCAAAGTAGTTCACACCGCGGTCAAAGGCCTGCGCCACGCGCCTGTTGGCTTCCTCCTGCTCCAGATGGCAGACGACGATTCCGCCAAACGCGATGATGGAAAGGTCGATGCCCGGTTTGTACTGGCGGCGGGGGAGAGCGGTGCCCGCACCATACGCGGCCGTGGAAGTACCGGCGACCGCGGTCCCAAGAAACTCGCGACGATCCATGTGGCAGTTCTCCTTGCTCCATTGTAGAGCCCGGAACTCCCCTGGGATCGTTCGTTCGAGTTGCCCGCGCCACTCGCTCTACGCTGTCAGCGTGGTCATTGTTGTGGCCTGCCTGGTACGCACTCGAGGATCACCGCCTCGTTCTCCACTTTCGCTCCGGAGGCTGCCTCGACGATGTAGTCAGATCGCGTGACTCCGGCGGCAATGGTTCTTACTGTCGATTTGTCGATCCGATCCTCTTTCCAGAGATGGGTGATCCTGAGGGGGCACGAGCCGGCCGGCGGCGTGGTTTCCAGGCTGAGCCGGATATCATCCAGGGCCAGTCCCGCGAAACGGAACCGCACGAAGACCTCCCGCGAACCGGCAGCGTTCACATGCCGGTCGACCTCGGGCCAGCGGAGAGTGCGGTCGACAGGGGCGCCATCCTTCCAGTTCAGGTTCGGATCGTAACTCCAGATCGTTTGAAATGGCCCGCCGGGGGAACGGCTCCAGGCGATGGACGCTTCCGCGCCTTTCGAATCCAAGGCGGCGACGGAGCGCACCTCGGCCGTGAACTTGTCTGGCGCCAGCGAACGGCTCAGGTCGAGAAAGCGCCCGCCAGAGTTGAAGCCGGAGAGGCCCGCGCCATCCGGTGAAGTGAGTCGAAAGACGAACTCGGCGGGACCCGCTCCAGCAGGCACCCAGTAGCCCTGGCCCTTTTCGGCAACGAAACTGACGCCGGAGTGGCTGACCGCGGTTTCGTGCACTTTCCGTATCTCAAGCGGCAGGGAGGTACGAGCACGCGGTGCGGAGGATTCAAAGACGAGCTGGTTCGGCCCCGGAGCAAGCGCCGGGAGGTTCCGGGGGTTGTGCTGGAAGCGGGTCAGCAGCAGCATCGACCGGACCTCGGCCCCACCGGTCGACTTCAGGCGGACGAGGTAGCCGTAGTGGCCGCTGATCGCGGTACGGCGGCCGTGCGCGGACTTCTGCACGACGGCTGGTTCGGTTGTCCAGGACCCAGTAAAAGGACCATGGCGAGTTCCAGCGGGCGACCACGTCCGGCCCGCATCCACGGATGTCTCCAACTCGACGAGCGCGGATTCCGTAGAAAGTGCGACGTCAAGCTGAAACTCTCCGTCGATGATGACGAACGGGCTTTGCACCGGGATCGTCTGGGATGGCGCCTTCCGCAGAAGTGGCTGGTACTCCAGGCGGCCTGTCCCCCAGGTTCGTTCGTCTTTCTGCGAGCGTGGACCATCGCTGGTCCGAATTCCATATTGCGCGACTTCCCGTGGGAATTCCGTCCAGGTCTCGCCGTCGAAGCGGTAGGGCAGGTAGTAGAGCCCTGGACGTTCGGGATGAAAGTAGCGGATGATTCGTTCATTGGGGCGGAGCACGAAGTCCGGGCGGTAGCCCGCCGGTGCACGCTCGAAAGCAAAGAGCGAATTGTCCGCGCTCGTAGAGAATAGATCAGCCAGGCCGTCGATGGCGCCTGCCCGCAAATCCGCGGGGTACCACGGCTGGTCAACGAGGCTGGAATCCACTTCCGTAGGGCTCTTGAGCTTCGAAAGCAGGATGCCGGGATCGGATTCCAACTGGCGGACCGAGGCGACTACGGATTTGGCGGGCGCACCGCGGCCGATGGTGGTGTAGCCGAGCATGTCCGAATCGTAGTAATGATAGGCGCCGTCGTAGAAGACCTCGGCCACGGTGTGGCCGGTGAGGAACCAGACTCGGGCATCTTCCAGCCCAGCGGCTTTCCAGGTGGCGGCCAGCACCGGCGCCAGTTGGTAACAGAGCCCGAAGCCATAGTTATTGATGAGCTTCAAGGGATCCAGCAGCTCACCCATCGGCTCCTCGTAGGCCCACCCTGCGATGTGATACCACGCGCCAGGGGCCACGAAACGCCCGTCGGTGAGGAAATAACGCCAGATCGCCTCGGCACGGGCACGCGGCGTGACCGCCTTGGCGCGGGCACAGATCCCGTTGGCGAAGCGGGTGAGGTCAGATGGATCGGGCTGACCCTTGAGCAGGACGCGAGGAGAGTAGATCTGCGCCTGCAAAGCGAGTGAGCACAACAGGAGGACCAAAACAGCACGCATTACTGGCTTTCCTCCTGCACACCGCACCACTGGCAGACAAAGAGCAGCAAGGCCTGCGTAGCGGTTACCACCGAGTCGAGATCGACCGATTCGTCCGGACCGTGCCCATTTGTCCCGCAGGCGCCCCAGAGTACAGCCGGAATGCCGAACTCGTGGAAGACGTAAAGATCGCAGGGGCCTTCGATCCCTGTCACGGGCGGCGGCGCGGGTAGCACCTTCGCCGCGGAGGACCGCAATTCGCGGACCGCCGGCTCCTCCGCGCTGATGGCGGAGCCCGGCAGCCAGCGGATGGGATACTCCAGCGTCGGCCGGCGCCGGTAGAGGTTGTAGGCAGAGGAAAGCACGTCCTCAAACCAGGCCTCGAACTGGCTCTCCACGGCGGCCTGCTCTTCGCCCGGCATCAATTGCCAGAAGAGTTCCAGCCTGCATTCCTGCGGCACTCCAATCGGCTCGCCGGTGCCCCACGGACTGGTGAAGATCTTTGTGACCGAGACAGGCACAGCATCCTGGCAGTCGGCATACAGCGGATGAATGCTGGCGGTGCGCCGGATCGCTGCGAACTCACGGAGAGCCACAAGGAAGTGCGTCACCTGCTCGATCACATCGCCTGGAGGATGAAAGGTAATATGAGCCGTCCGTCCGCCTCGTTGCGCCGCGCAGACCCGCAACGACGACGGTTCGCTGATCACCGCGGCGTCGGCGGTGATCCCCGCGACCCGTGCGGCCAATGTACCGTTGACCCCTCCGAACTCCTCGTCCACCACGGATTCAATGCAGAGGTCGCCTTGAAGTTGGATGCCGAGATCGCTCAGCGCCTGCGCGACGAACAGGTTCGAGGCGATTCCAGCCTTCATATCATTGGAGCCGCGCCCATACAGTCGATTCCCGGCTACGTGTCCTGAAAAGGGGTCCGCGGTCCAGTTCTGCGTGCCGCGGGGCACGGTGTCGATGTGGCCCGAGAGGATGAGCGACCTTCCACCCCCCACGCCCTGGCGGCGCGCGACGAGATTAGGCCGCCCGTTGTAATCGCGCCCGGCATGGTAGATGGGGTGAGCGTGCAGACCCGGAACTTCGTCAATCGCGTAAAGCTCCGGTTGATAGCCGCCCTGTTGCAGGGCGTCGAACAGGTACTGCTGGCAGTTGCCCTCATTGCCGGTCGGCGGCGTGTTCTCCGAGGGGCAGCGAACCAGGTCAGCGAGGATTCCAATCAAAGCTTCGCGGTTCCGGCTGACATAGCTGATGAGTTGCTGTTCAAGTGCTGGGGTCATGACAAATCACCGGCGGCGAGACTATCCATGGACCGCGGAGTGAGTCGGAACCCCCGCGTCAGGATGGCCAGATAGATGAGTCCGCAGCCAAGCCAGCCGAAGCCGGCCAATTGCGCCTTGGCGCTGAGGTTCAGCCAGATGTAGGTGCAGAAACCTGCGCCGAGCAATGGGAACACGAGGCTCCCGAGGACGGCGAGCCCCGCACGTTGGTGCTGCCGCAGATAGAAATGGCGGATGACACTGAGGTTCACCAGGATGAAGCCCGCGAAGGCGCCGAAGTTGAGCAGTTCGACGACCAGTTGAAAGCGGAGCACCAGCGAGCCCAGCAACGATACCGCGCCCATGAAGTAGATGCCGCGCACAGGAGTGGAGTACCGCGGATCGATGTGGGCGAAGATGCGCGGCGAGATCACGCCGTCACGGCCCATGCCCAGCAGCAGCCGGGAGGCTCCAGCCTGTCCGGTGAGGGCGCTCGCCAGTGCCGCGACCAGCAGGATGAAGGTCATGAAGCCCAGCATCCACGGGCCGCCCGCCAGGGCGCCGATGTCCAGGATGACGGTTTCCGGATCTTTGTAGCTCTGGAAATCCGGCCAGACCAGGGCGGCCATGTAGACGGTGAGGACGCAGAGCAGCGTCTGGACGACGCAGACCAGGATGGTGGCGATGGAGATGTCCCGCTCGGGACGAATCGTATCCTCGGCCAGCGCGGAGATGGCATCAAATCCGATATACGATAGGCTCGCAATGGCCGCCCCCAGCACCAGGGGCTTCACGGCGAATTCGGCTGGATTGTAAACGTTGCGGAATTGAACTAGGCCAGCCCAGCCATGCTGGCTGATCGTATGCCAGGCCGCCAGAAACACAAACAACACCGCGCAGGCGCACATCAACGCCATCATCACGTTGCCCGCTCGCGCCGTGACCCGCAGGCCCCGCACGTTGATCAGCGTGATGGCGACCGTGAACAGGATGGCCCAGGCTGCGTAGGGCACCTGCGGCACCGTTCGATTGGCCGTAAGTGCCGCATACACCACGCTCAGCAAAGGGATGAGGAAGTAGTCCAGCAGCATGGCCCATCCGGCCAGGAATCCGACCTGGGTGTTGAGTGCCCGGTTTGTGTACGTATACGTGGAGCCAGCGGATGGATAGGCGCTGGACATCTTGCCATAGCTGGCGGCGGTGAACAGCATCGCCGTCATCGCCACCAGATAAGCCAGAACGGCGTGGCCGTGCGAAGTTTGCTGGACGATCCCATAGACCGGGTAGGCAGCCGTGGGGCCGAGCAGCACCAGCCCGTAGAGAATCAAGTCGCGGCGGGTGAGAATCCGCTTCAACTCGTGAGGCGGCGCATTCGCTTGTGACATGGCGGTTCCTACTCCGGCTTCGCTTTCTGACCGGGATCGCTATTCAGCGCGGCCCAGTCGAAGACGCTCGAATCGACGGGTAAAGAGTGGGCGGTGGCGTAGGCGTTGCGCGCCGTACGGATGGATTCGACCCAGGCGCCGAAAGGCAAGTCGAGCTCACGCTGGATCAGGTAGCGCATGTCGACGGTGCGGTCCGGTACGTGGTCCTTCACGTCGTCCAATTCATGCAGATAGGTCCGCCCATTGGCGGCGGCAGTCCGCGAATACCAGCTCTTCTGCCAGGTAGCCACGGCATCCCGCAGCGTGGTGTTGCGCCGCTGTTGGATTCCTCGCGCCAGGCGCAGAACTCGGTCCAGTGCCTCGACCGCCTCGCGGGCCTTCTGACTCCGGGCCGCGTCGCGCGCGCTTTCGAGCTGTGAGGAGATCCGGCCCAGGTCGGCCAGCATCTCCAGATTCTCCCGGCACAGGCTTGCGACTGAAATGGAGACTTCGAGATTGTAGCGGTTGAAAGCGACTGTGGCGGCGTTCTCGTGCAACAGCGCCAGCAACTCATCGTTCTCACTCAGGAAGCCGGCGGCGAGCTCCAGGCGGCGGGCGTGGGCCTTGTTCCAATCCGCCAGGTCGATGTCCAGGTTCGCCGCAGGGGCGGGCGGGAGATTCAGCGTTTGGTCCTTTACCGGTTGGCGTGGATGGAAGATCTCGTCGGAATCCCCGAACAGCGGTTTCCTCGTCGAGGGACCCCACTCCCAACTGTCGGCATAGAACCGCGCCTGCTGGCTCAACAGCTGGTAAACCCGGCTCATGTTCCGTCCACCATCGCCGTAGAAGTTCCGGTAGAAAGCAGTCATCGATTCCTGCGCCGTGGGTGTTCCGGGATGCCAGGCGGCGGCCGAGATGGCGGCATAGCCAAGCCAGAAGGTCTCCGGATGCAGCCCCGCGTCGGCCCACCCGGCCACATTCGATCCGACGAGTTGGGCCTGGCCGCGGGCGGGCTGGGTCGAAATCTCGCGAAATCCTTCACTCACGCGTTCGCTCTGCTGCGCCGCGGGGTGGAGCAGCCGGGCATTCGGCAGGGTGAAGTAATTCGGGAACAGCCGCTCTTCGCCCTGCGTGGACGTGTAGAGCATCTGGCGAATGCCCCGCTGCCGGAACACCGGATCATACCGCGGACCGTAGACTTCGCCATTCACCAGGTGGCTGGGCAGCGAACCAATATCCTCGGGCTTGAGTGGATACTCACCCCAGAAGATCACCGTGCGGCCCTGCGCGTGGATCGGATCGGCCACCCGGCCGATGAAGTCCGCCAACAGCTTGCCCACGCTCCCGGCCTTGGCCGCCGCGGCCTTCTCCTGGCATTGAGGACTGTCCGCCAGTCCGATGTAGTAAGGTTCATCGGTCGAGAGGTACACATACCGGCCGCCCCGGTTGGCGTTGATCAGGTCCTGGAACATGCCCGAGAGCAGCTTCACCGCCCCTGGGTTCACCGCGCAGATCTCATAGTTGCTGTCAGGGAACGAGCGGAACGCGGCATACTCCGGGTGCTTCAGCAGAAAGGCGAGGTGCGCGGGTCCGTCCAGAAACGGGATCAGTTGGACCTCGTGACGCAGGGCGTAATCGGTCAGCTCCTGGTACTCGGCCGGAGTCATCGCGTACGGTTCGACGACGGCCGGCGCTGAGGCGAACTGGAAGTGGCCCTCCAGCTTGAGCGCAAAGCCATTGATTTTGAAGAACGCCGCCTGGCGCACGGCGCGCTTCAGTTCGGACAGCCGCTCCAGGTGGTGGGCATCGTCCCAGTAGATGTGACGCCTGTTCAGGTCGGGCCAATCGGTGATCCGGCCCGAAGGCAGCCAAAGCGAACCGTTCCGCCACTGGAGCAACTGAACGAGGGTCTGCACGGCGTAGAACAGTCCGGCCGGGGCATTCGCTCGCAGGACCACGCCCGTCGGGCTGGTCTGCAGCGAATACGCCTGTTCGGCGATCGCCGCGGTGTCGGAATCCTCGGTCCGGCCCGCCGCGACTGAGCCGGAACGCAGTTCGAGCCGGATCGCCGTCCCGCCGGACGGGGCGGGCTTCAGGCCGAACCGCTCGGCCATGTGTTCCTGAAGGCTGGCCACCGCTCCCGATCCGCCGCTTCCGGCTTCATTCTGGATCGAAAACGAAGGCCCGAATCGGACATCCGACGGATCGAGCTGGATCTGTTGGGGCAATGGCAGCACATGGTAGCCACGTGCGGCCAGCGTCGAAAGGGATTGCGCTCCACAGGCGGACGCCAGCAGGATCGCCAGCAGCGGCACGGCCGCCAGATGACGGGGTCTCGACCCGCCCGGAATTGCTCTTTGGCCGATGTATCGTATTCTACTCATATGTTTCGCATTGAACCCTGTTGGCGAAAGCAAATTCTATCGTATAGTGCCTATTTGCTTTTGTTTGGTGTCGGTTGCAGCGCTCAAGAAGTGCTGCTGATGCCCGAACACATGCGTCCGGACCCCTTTGGAAAAGTCGTGGAAGTGGACCGTACGGCAGGTTTCACCCCCGGAAAAGCCCTGACGTTGGAAGGAGCGCGGGCGTCTTTTGTTTCCTGTCATTTGCTTGTCAGCATGGCAAGGCCAGGGGACTACCGCCTGGAAGTGTCTCCCTTTCCCGCTCCCAGCGGATTGCAGGTGGAACAGTTCCGCGAGTGGTATCACTTCCTGCCGAAATCGAATGCCTACTACCCGGACGCTTTGGCGCCGGTTCCGCTCACCCTGCAATCGAAATTGCCCGCGCCGGACAACCGGATCGCCGCTCAGACGGCGCAGGGCTACTGGCTGGACATCTGGATTCCCGCGAACACCGCTCCGGGTCTCTACGAAACCAAGGCCGTGCTCGAAACGAACGGCCGCAAGTCCAACGCTGTCCTGAAGGTCCGGGTCCTGGCGGCCACGGTGCCCGCCGAAGACGCCGTCACCATGGATCACAATACCTACGGGACATCGTGGCTGGCTGGCGACTACCCCACCCTCGCTCGCCAGGGTGGCGGCGAGTTTTACTTGAGCGACCGGTTCTTCAGCCTGATCCATGCCTACCACCGCATCTTTTACGACCACCGCGGCACCTTCCATCAGTTGGGCTACGGCCATGGCGGCAAGGTGGGGCCCGAGTTCGCGCCCGAACTCGCCGGCACCGGCCGGAACAAGCGGATCGCGGACTGGACGCTGTTCGACCGCCACTACGGACCGCTGTTGGACGGATCTGCTTTCGCGAATACGCATCTTGGGCCTAGGCCGACTAAGTTAGTTTACCTTCCTATCAATCCGGAATGGCCAGCCTCCTACCTCTGGTGGGGCGAACCCGGCTACCAGCAGGAGTTCGTCAATGTGGTCTCCGCCATGGAGCAGCACTTCCGCGAAAAGGGCTGGACCAACACCAACTTCGAGATGTTCTTCAATCACAAGAAGCGCTACAAGGCGTTTGCCTGGGATGGCGACGAAGCCCGGTTTGCCAACGACCTCCCGTATTTGCGCGAGTACGACCGGCTGCTGAAACTCGCCGTGAAGCGCGATTCCCCAGTGAAATTTGTTTTTCGAGCGGACGTGAGCTGGATGCTCGAGCGCGAGATCCAGGAGTTCGCGGGCATCATCAACATGTGGATCTGCTCCCACAGCGACATGTCCTATCTACCCGATGCGCCGCGGATCATGAAGGCCCGCGGGGACATCGTGTGGACCTACGGCGGCACGCCCGAGGTATCGAAACCCTCCTCCCACGTCACTCGCGATGTGTTGTGGCCTTGGATCTGGGGTACCGACGGCTTTGTTCACTGGCTGGCGACGGCGCCCGGGCCCGATCCCTGGTTCCGGTTCGAGGGCGGCGGCGAAACGCTGATCTACCCCGGCGACCGCTTTGGAATCAACGAACCCATTCCCTCCATCCGCCTGAAGATCCAGCGCAACGCCGTGCAGGACGTCACCCTGCTGAACGACTTCGCCAAAACGAAGCCAATCGCCCAGCTCCGCTCGGAAGCAGCCAGGCGCTTCAACGGCACCGAACTGAAAGACTGGCGTTCGCCGCGCCCTGCTTATGCCGACAAGGATCCGCTCGACCGAACCAATGCCGATCCGGGACCCGAGCGCAGTCCCAAGTTCGACGCCGGTCTGGACGCGGCGGCCTGGCAACGGGTTCGGACGTACGTTTTGGAACTTGTCAAAGGGGAACAACGATGAACTGGAAACTGCCCGCCGTGTGCCTGTTGTGCACCCTTGCGACGGCTCAACCTCGGGATCTTGCCCGGGATCTCGACAACGTCGCCCGCACCGCAACGGTGATGGTCGATGGTGACATCTGCCTGCGCATCCAGACGGAACGGTCCCGCGGCTTCATGTTCAAAGAGGATCCAAAGGACCCTTATCTGGCCAGCGACAACTACGACGTCGAGCACGAGGCCTTCACCCGCACCAAGAAGACGCTGATCCGCCTGAGTCGCCTGTGTCCACTCGCCTGCGACGTGAATCTGTGGCTGCCGCTCGATGCCAGCAAAAGCCGCGTGCAGGTCATGATCCGCAACGTTCACGAGATGAGCTCTTTCTGGAAATGGGGCGTCCTGCACCAACCGATGCCGCCGGAGATGAAGCGCGTTTTGGACACGGGCGAACGAGTCACGGTGTCCGGCCCGGGCGGCAAAGTCTCCGTCCTGGCCCCCGTTCGGAACAGTCTGGATGACATCGTTGCGCTGGTGGAAGTGGTTGCGCAACAGCGGGTGGATCCGCAGGAGAACGTGAAATGAGACGGCTGTTCAGTGCTCTGATTCTAGCGAGCGCGCTTGCCTGGGCCCAGGGGCCACCGGCGGTGCGCGTGGAAGAGGGTTCCCTCGTCATCCCGACCTATGAACACTCCGGGCGTGAAGTGGAGCCGGCGCTCTTCCCCACGTCCACCGTCACCGGTTTGTATCCGTTCACCACCTACCTGATGCCTTTTCGGGAGGGGGGTCCGAAGCCGCAACGCTATCAGGCGCTCTTTGTCGAGAACGAATACCTGAAGCTCACCTACATTCCGGAGTTCGGCGGGCGGCTGTTCTCGCTCTATGACAAGCTGCGCGGACGCGAGGTTCTCTACCGGAATGATGTCATCAAACCTGCGTCGTATAATCCCCGAAACAGTTGGCCCCAGTCGGGTCTGGAGCTCACGGGGCCGCACGACTTGCACATGCTCACCCTGCACTCTGAGCCTTACTGGTCGAATCTCGTTGTTAAGAACGCCGACGGCAGCGTGACGCTGGCCCTGGGCGAAACCGATCCGATTTACGGAATGGAGGTGCAGCTATCGGCGACCCTGCACCCCGGCGTTGCCGCGCTCGAGCTGGGCATTCGCTGCTTCAACGGACGGCCCTCCCGGATGCCGCAGATGCTCTGGATCAACACCGCCATCCGCGCCACGCCCAAGACCCGCTTCCTGTATCCCATGAGCCGCACCGTCGGCCACACCACGGCGGACATCGCCGATTGGCCGCTCTACAACGGCCTCGACTACAGTTGGGACCGCAATAACACCCACATGCTGGGCGTGTTCGGCATCGATAGCTACGACAACTTCCAGGGCGCCTATCAGTTCGACCTCGACTATGGCATCTTCCGCTATGCTGACCGGCGCGTCGTCCAGGGCATGAAGCTTTGGACCTTTGGCTACGGCGACAGCGGCTCCAGTCACGAAGCGGGCTATACCGATCACGCCGGGCCGTATGTCGAACTGCAAAGCGGACGCTACGTCTGGGACGGCCACTATGAATGGGTCCAGCCGCACAAGACCGAGAGTTGGAGCGAATGGTGGGTACCGGTGGCCGGCACGAAAGGGCTCACCAGCCTCAGTGCCGCCGTCGCGCTCAATCTTGAAATTCCGGAACAGAATGGCGCGATGGGCTCGCTCACGCTGGCCGCAACCCGCAGGTTGACCGGAGCCGGCATCGTCGTGCGCAGCCAGGCCGGGGAGCTGCTCAATCTGAAAGCCAACCTGGATCCGGAGCGAGTTTACCAGGCGGAGATTCCCCTGCGCGGAACGCCCAGGGAACTGGTGGTCACGGTGACCGATGCCGGCGGCCGTGTGGTGTTTGAATACCACAGGCCGGACTCTCCGCCCGGCCGCAAGGAATACACGCCCTTCACTCTGCCTCTCGAACGTCCGCGCAAAACGGTCAGCGAGATGAGCGTGGAAGAGCTCGTGATGGCCGGTGAATACAGGCTGAAGGAGTTGGATGACGCAGGCGCGGTGGCGCTGTTCGAACAGGCGCTGACCCGGGATCCCGGTGACTCCCGCGCGCACCGGCAACTTGGGATCCAGGACTACCAGCATGCCCGATTCAAAGCGGCGTCGGAGCACCTGGAGAAGTCGGTCGATCGCGATCCTTACGGGGCGGAGAGCCACTACTACCTGGCGCTCTGCCGTTTAGCGCTGGGCCGGGAAACCGAGGCCGAGCGGGCGTTTTACTTTGTAGGGGCCGATAGCGGCTACTTCGGAGCCCGCGAATACCAACTAGGGCGGCTCGCCATGCGGCGCAAACAGCCTGAAGTTGCGGTCCGCCATTTCGAAGCCGCTCTGGGCGCGAACTCCGGGGATCTCTCCGCGCGGGTAGCGCTGGGTTTGGCGCTGGCCGATCTCGGGCAGCGGAGCCAGGCCAGCGAGGCGCTGCTCGCTGCCTCGAAGCTGCAGCCCTCCAGCCGGTTGGCGCCTGCCGCGCGCTTCCTCCTGGCCGGCGATCCCCAGGCCAAGGCGGAGCTTTTGCGCCTGCTGGGCCGCCAAAGCCAGGAGGCCATGGCTGTGGCGGGTTTCTTCGCAGACCTGCTGCGATGGAACGACGCGGTTCGCGTGCTGCGTTTGGTTGACGAGAACAACGGAGACCCGTTTGGCACTCCGGGCGAGTTTTACTACATCCTCGCCTATTGCCAGCGTCGTGCGGGTGACATCCCCGGCGCCGATGGTTCGCTCCGGAAAGCCCACGCCTCCTCTGGAAAGATCGACCGGTTCCCGTCCCGGCGCGAAAGCCTCGCCCCGCTGGAAGAGGCTGTTGCCCTGGATCCCTCCGATGGGCAGGCCCACTACCTCCTCGCCTGCCTGCTGTATCACCTGGGGCAGCCGGCAGAGGCCATCGAGCACTGGCGGGCGGCCGCCGGGAACCGGCCTCGGGATTTCTCCATCCGGCGGGCTCTGGGCCTTTCCCTCGCTGAAAACGGAGGTGTCGAGCAAGCCGCTAATGAGCTCCAGCGCGCCGTCGAACTGAACCCCGCTCACATTCGGACGCTGAACGATCTCAGCAACCTGTACGCGCGCGCCGGCCGCTTTGATGACCAGCTCGCACTGCTCCAGAAAGCCCTGGCCAGCCGGCCCGGCGATGACGATCTGGCCGAAGGAGTGCTCACCTCCTACCTCATGAAGGGGCTCTATCCGGAGGCCGAGCGGCTGATTGCAGAGCACCGGTTCAGCCCGCGCCATCGCAGCTATGGCCTGCGCGACAAGTTCCGCCTCATGCGGTTTGCCCAGGGCGCGGCCGCCCTGAACCAGGGGAATGCCGCCGAGGCGCTGCGGCTCTTCGAGGATTCCCTGCGGCCTCCCGCGAGTCTGGGGATCGACGACTTCGCATCGCAGAGTACGCCACGGCAGTTGTATTATCTCGGGCGCGCCTACGAAGCCCTGGGCCGGCAGGCGGAGGCAAAGTCCGCGCTCGAGCGCGCTTGCGCGGGCTACGAAAAGCTGTCAGGCGACCGGGATAGCTGGAGCAGCGAGAACTATTTCATCGTCTTGGCTTTGGACCGCCTGGGCCGGCGTGACGAAGCAACTGCGCTCCAGAACCGCTTCGTCAACTTTGGCCAGTCGGAGGTGGATGACCGTCTGCGTGAGAGGCGCGCCGAAGCGCGGTATCTCCTGGCCTTGATCCGCAAACGAGAGGGCAAGACAACCGAGGCGCTCGCTCTGCTCGGGAACACGATCGAAGCCAAGCCGGACTTCCTGGCGGCGCGCATCGAGCTGCGCGGTGAAGCACCCGATCCCCTGGCGCCCGCTGGCCGGCGGTAGACGTGGCTACGCGTCTGGTTCCTGCCTCGACAAAAGAAACGAATGAAAACTGTGATTAACAGGGTTGACACAAGCACCGGCTTATCGTAACTTTGTCTAGGTTCGGAAAGTTAACTTACTATCCGCCGCCGCCGAGTAGCGGTCTTGACGAATAGGTTACCTGGCCTTGCCTTGTCATCAAAGGTGGGGGAGTCGGGGTTGTCTCGTTGTTTCCAAATACTTGGCGTGGCCGAAGGCCGGACAAAATCCGGCGGAAGCCCGTGTTGTGGGCCGGAATTGCCGCCTCGCCGCGCAGGCTGGAGCCGCCGCAAGCGCCCGGGTGCCACTCGCCTGTTGCGCGTGGCCCTGCCTGCCCTGCTGGCGTGCGCGGCCGGGACCGCCGCTGCGCAGCCATACCAGGACCTGACGCACGACTCCAAAGTCTTCGGCGAGAAGCGCCACTATCGCATCTTTCTGCCTCGCGGGTACGAAACGTCCACGCGCAGCTATCCGGTGATCTTCTATTTTCATGGACATAGCGATCGCTACACCTTGGAAAAGTATGACGACGGCAAGGACACGGTACCCAAGATCGCGGCATTCACCGCATCGCACGAAGTGATCGTCGTAGCGGCCGATGGGTATGTGGCGCGGGACTACACCGGTTTCTACGGTGGAGCGCCCTACGACGTCAAACGGGACGGCGGCCAGTACGACTACGGCGAGTACTTCCTGGAACTGTTACGCCATATCGACTCCTCGTTCCGCACCCTGCCGGGCCGGCGCTATCACGCTACCTCAGGCCTCAGCATGGGAGGCTTCGCCAGCCTCTACCTCAGCGCCAGGTACCCCGACCTCATCGGCAGCGCGTCCGCCTTCAATCCCGGGCCGGAATTCTACGTCGGTGAACCCGGCCGGCGCTCACTTTGGCGTCCCAAGGATCAAACCTCCAGCCATGGACACACCATGATCCGGCTGATCAGGGCAAGTGGCGACTACATCAGCCAGTACCACGAAGAGACGCGCGCTGCCTACGCCGCCGCGCCAGAGGTCGACTTCGAATTCAGGCAGGATGAGTACCATCGCCACTGGGCGACTTCGATCGGCGAGACGTTCGAGTTCCACGTTCGGGCTTTCCAGAATCCGAAGCTCGAGGCGCCCCCGAAGCAGTGGAACTACTCCAGCGCACAACGCCGGTTTAGCGTGTATGGCTACTCCGTCTCGTCAGGCATCGAAGGCGCCGGACTCACCTTCCTCCGGAACGTTTCGCCGGGCGGCTTCGGCCTGAGAACCCGGCGCTGGTCGCCGGATGGCCCGGCGGCGGCCTGTTCTTCGCTCACCGTGCTCACCGCCCCGTTGTACCGTCCCAATGCCCCATACCAAGTGGCTGACTACAAAGTAGAAAGCGGCACTTCCACGAAAACCGAAACGCGCGCCGATGCGGCCGGCCGTGTTTCCATCGAGCTCGACTGCGGCGCCCATGAAGTTTCGCTCACAGGCCCGGGCGCCGAACTCCTGCCGCCCTCCCTCTTGCCCTTATCCGAGCTCGGCCCCTTCCGGCCGATGCCTGGCGCACCCATCCACCTGCCCCTTCACATTCTGAACACCCGTACGGCGCCGCTGACCAATCTGTCCGTGGAGCTGACGTCGAGCTACCCAACCGTACAGATTCTAAAGGGAACTGCCGCGCGGAAGACGGTAGGCGCGGGGGCGACAGCGGACCTCAGCGGCGAACTGTCGGTGCAGTTCACGGCCGGTGCCGGTGACTTCGCGCGCACGCGGCTCGACTTGGCCCTCTCCTTCGATGGCGGGCAAGCCAAAGAGACATTCGACGTCATGGTGCCCCCGGATCCCCTGCCTGCTCCAGCGGAGGTAGTGGTTCTGGATGGTGCCACGCGCACGTTTTCCGTCTTCCGTCAGACGGGCAACCAGGGTGGAGGCGCCAGCATCCAGCGCACCGTCACCGAAGGCGCCGGCAACGGAAATGGCCGCCTCGAACCAGGAGAAGCGGCCACCATATGGGTTCGGCTCCCACAAGGACTCGACCCATTCGACAAGAACAATTGGTGCCGCGCGAAGGTGTATTCCAGTTCGCGCTGGCTCACCGAAGAAGACGACATCCAGGAAGATAAACAGCGCGAGTGGACCGGTGCTCAAAACCGGACCAGTCTCGTCCGCCTGTCTCGCAAAACACCAGTCGAAGAGAAGATCCCGTTGATTCTCGACTGCGAGAGTTGGAGTTTCAGCTTTACCCCGGACGTACGGTTCGGCGCAGAACCGCTTTATCAGGCTTTCCAGTTCCACAAACACCACCTGTTCGAGTGGAACTGGGCAACGAAATAGTTCCAGCTAAAAGACTTAAAGGAGTAGTCCCGAATGCGAGAGAAAATGCTCAGAAGCTTTGCCGTCCTGCTCTGCATGGCATTCCTGAACCCGTCCTATGCTCAGTTGTTCAACGCCACCATCAAAGGTACGGTCGTTGACGCCCAGGGCGGGGTTCTGCCCAAGGCGGATGTGGAAGTGAGCAATGCGGCGACGGGCGAACGCCGCAAGGCGCAAGTTTCGCCGGTGGGTGTCTACATTTTCAGCGCCTTACCGCCCGGCAACTACGCCGTCAAGGTAAGCGCCGTCGGCTTCGCCGATTGGAATGGTCAACTGACCCTGCGTGTCGCGCAGGAAGCGGTCGTCGATGTGATGATGCAAACGGCCACGGTCCAGACCACCGTGGAAGTCGCGGACGTCACACCGGTGATCAGTCCGGAGACCTCTTCTCTCGCCGACGTCAAAGAGGCTTCCCGCATTGAGACACTGCCGCTGCAGACCCGCAGCTTCCTCGGCATTCTCAACTTCACCCCCGGTGTCGTGGCGAACAGTTTTGCCGGCCAGGGCCAGGGCTTCACGCGAGTCAACGGCATCCCCGGAGGTTCCATCGACTTCCTGGTGGATGGCGCCACCGCCTCCGAACGCTACACCAACGAACTACAACGGCTGCCCCAGTCGCTGCCGACCATCCAGGAGATCCGCGTCAACACCGCGAACACCAACGCCGAATACAGCCGCCCGGGCGTGGTGGAAGTAGTGACCAAGTCGGGTTCGAACTCCTTCCACGGGCAGATCTTCGAACTAAACCAGAACAACCACCTTGCGGCCAATAGCTTCCACCAGAAGTCGGTGAGCTTCCTGACCCGCAACGAGTACGGCTTCAACCTGGGCGGACCCGTGTTGCTGCCCAAGCTGTACAACGGCCGCAACAAGACCTTCTTCTTCTTCGACTACGAGCAGATTCGCCAGCGGTCGGCCGCCAGCCAGAATTTCTATACCGTACCGGAAGCGCCTTGGAAGGCCGGAGACTTCTCCACTTTCAAGGACGGCACCGGTGTTCCGATCACGATCTACGATCCTCTCTCCACAGCCAGGAACCCCACCACCGGCAGCTACACCCGCACGCCCTACACCGGAAACAAGCTCCCGGCGAGCGCCATGAACCCCATCGGCCAGAAGATTGCCAGCTACCTGCCGGATCCAAACATCGCCACGAAATGGTATGACGGCCCGAACTGGCAGGACCCTAACGGCAAGTTGGCCGACGACCGGTCGATGCTGACGGCCAAGGTGGATCAGCTCATCGGCAACAACCGGTTCTCCGGCCGCTATACCTACACCGACCAGAACCAGGTGGCGCCCAGGTACTTCCTGAATCCCAATGTCAGGGCGTACGGCGGACACAACGCGAGCCTCGCGTATACGCAACTCCTCAATCCCGCGATGGTGAACGAGATTCGCGGCGGGTTGCAGCGCTTCCACGCGTATCGCGGCCCCGTGCCAATTACCCCGGCAGTTACCCAGACCTTGGGCCTGCCCACATATCCGGGCACCATCGCCTGGCCGGGAATCTACTTCGTCGACTACAACTCCTCGTGGCTGACGAACTACTTCGACGGCATCGATCGCGACAATCCGCAGGATGCGCCCGGCCTGACCTTCACGGTCGCGGACAACTTCTCTTGGAACCGCTCCAAGCATGAGATGAAGTTTGGATTTATCTTCCAGCGCAACATCGTCAACACTTTTGAGACGGGTCAGCCCGGCGGTGACTACTCGTTCTCCGGCGGCTTCACGGCCCTGATGGATCCCGCCACCATTGGCAACGGAATTGACAGTTCGGCGCCCCTCGCCAACACCGGCGCGGGTCTCGCCGACATGCTGATGGGCTACACCGACTACGCCGGCCTGAATACCTATCCGCGGTTCTACACGCGCCAGAACGACTTCGCGGTGTACGCGCAGGACAACTGGAAGGTGAGCCGGAAACTCACCATCAACATGGGGTTGCGCTACGAGATCTGGTCGCCGTTCCAGGACAAGCGGAACCAGGCAACGACCCTGAATCTGCGCGCCGCCGGCAGTCCCACTGTCGTCTTCGCAGGTAATGGTGACATCACCAGCCAGGGCTTCCCCGCCAATGTGGTGGCTGCCTATACGGCTGCGGGCATGAAGTTCCAATCGGCCAGTTCCGCCGGTCTGCCCTCCAGTCTGTGGAAAATGCAGAAGGGCAATCTGGCGCCTCGCGTCGGGGCGGCCTACCAGCTCACACCCAAAACGGTGCTGCGCGGAGCCTACGGCCTCTACTACTGGGTGATGCCCCTCGTTCAATATCACCAGCAGACTCGTAAGAACGCTCCCTTCTCCTACGGCGCCCAGAGCGTCGTGGACAACAACTTCCCGGGCGGCTACGGCATCGTGCCCCCCGAGATGACCTGGCCTGTCGGCCCCAGCAACTATGCCAACCAGGCGTTGGGTTCGCGCACGCTTGGGCAGGACTTCCTGAAGCCCAGTGCGCTCTCCGTCTGCCAGTGCGGCGGTTGGAACATCTCCCCCTGGGATAGCGACTTCAAGACCCAGTTGGCGCATGAGTGGAACTTCACCATTGAACGCGAACTGCCGGGCCGCTTCGGCTCCCGCGCCTCGTATGTCGGCACCCACGGCGGCAACCTGGTCCAGTTCGATCCCATCAACGCCCTGGTTCCTCGAGCTCTCGCACCCGGAGCCAGCGTGGCGCAACGCCGCGCTTACCCCGACTACAACACGTCCAGCACGAGCACGATGGACCTCATTCGCACCAACGGCTACTCCAACTCGCATCAGTTGCAGACCGAGGTCAAACGCAACTTCTCGAATGGGTTCGTCTTCCAGGGCTTCTACACCTTCCAGAAGACCCTGACGACTTCCGAAGGAGCCAATAGCAGCTTCAGCGCTCTGGAAATGCTGCCCGCGGCCCTGACGAACAACGCCTCATCAGACCAGCGGCTTCGCCTCATCTATGGCCATGACGGCGGCCTGCCGACGCACAACATCAGCTTCAATGCGAATTACGAGCTGCCTTTCGGCCGTGGCAAAGCGCTGCTTGGCCACGCCAACGGGCTTGTCAGCCGGTTGGTCAGCGGCTGGAACGCCGGGGCCTTCTACTACTGGCGTAGCGGCCTGTTCTTCTCGCCTTACTACAGCGCCCGCGGGTCCAACACCTATCTGGCGCCGGGTAAGACAGCCATCCTGCCCGCCGACCAGCGCCAGGGTGCCAAGTGGTTCGATCCCAGTGTCTGCCGCGCCGACATCGGCGAAGTCTGCAACGGCCAGAGCTGGATCCGGCGGACGTCCCTGGATAGCGACTTCCTGAACAACGTGCCCCGCAACTACATGACCGGACCGGGCTTCAACAATATCGACGCCTCGTTCTACAAGGTCACGCAGATCACTGAGCAGGTGAAGTTCCGGCTTGAGGGCCAGATCTTCAATCTCCTCAATCACAAGAACTTCAACCTGCCGAATCTCACCTCCGGTGTCGTGACCAGCGGCCTCGGCAGCGCGAGGCTCGTGCAATTCCAGGCGAAACTGGAGTTCTGATCCCCGGCTCTGATTGAATTTAGGGGTGGCCCGCGGCGCATGCCTTGGGCCACCCGCAGCCCTGGGTGTGTGCCGTGGGGCGGCCGGTTCCGGTCCTGCTTCGGGGCACTTCCGGACGAAGCAGAAAAGGATCAGAGGCAACAGGTAAATGCGTCTTCCGCACGAACATCTCATCTCTCAGAACCTGAGCGCGCCGCTGATGCGCAGCATCAATGGCATCGGGCTGCTGAATCTGATCAGGGAGCACGGGCCGGTTTCCCGCGCAAGCTTGGCTAAGCTGAGCAATTTGAGCAAACCGACAGTGTCCAGTCAGGTCGAAACGTTGATGCAGCGGGGCTGGGTGGTCGAGTTGGGCCGGGGAGAATCAGGATCAAAGGGCGGTAAAAAGCCCACGATGCTGACTTTCAATGCCAATGCTGGCCGGCTTTTCGCCGTCGAAATTGCAGCTTGGCATGTGCGGCTGGCCGCGGCCGACCTGGAAGGAAACATACTCGCCCGGCTGGCGCTGTCCATCGGCAACGATCGCAGGGCGGCCAATGTCATTTCCCTCGCCAAATACGGACTGGAACAATTGATGTCCGGCCATCCCTGCTCGGCTGACCAGCGGGTGATCAGTGTGGCCGCGCCCGGCCGCGTGGACGTGGTCCGGGGCATCGTCTTGCAAGCCGGCAACGTTTTTAACTGGCAGAATGTGGCGATCCGCGAAGAGTTGGAAGCGGCGTTCGGCACCACTGTGTTCGTCGACAACGACGTCCGGATGGCGGCGCTGGGCGAGGTGCAGTTTGGGGCCGCGCGCGGCGAGCAGGACGTCGTGCTGGTCAAGCTGGAGACCGGGCTCGGCGCGGCCGTGATCAACCGTGGCCAGTTGATGCTGGGCAGTCACTGGGCAGCGGGCGAAGTCGCCCACATGCTGCTGGACCACAAGAACACGAGCACCGACTGGAGTGTCCGCGGCTATCTGGAATCGATCGTGGGCGCTGACCGCATTCTGGCCGCGGCGCAGGACGCCGGCAGTACCGCGCAGACGGCCCTGGAATTCCTCCATACCGCGCGCAACAAGACAGGTCCGGAACGCGATCTCTTTGACTACATTGCGACCCACCTCGGAATTGCCATCGCGAATCTGATCGTTGTGAACGACCCGGCCATGGTGGTCCTGCAGAGCGCCTTGCTCGGCGCGTTGGAGCAGGAACTGAGGGCGGCCGTTGAGCGGCTGGTGCCGTGGGAAACGCGAATCGAGATTTCCACCATCGGCGACGAGGCGGTATTGCTGGGCACAATCGTCGCCGCGCGAAGGCAGGCCTACGAGCACATAGCCCGGCTGTTCGAGAACGGCGGGCAGCAGTCCACTGAATTCGGAATGCCCGTACTGACCGAACGCTGACGAAATAAGCTGTTCAAGCTGCCCTTGGACGCCGAGAGAGAGTACCTTCCATGCCAGATCAACCGGTTCAAGACACACAATGGCCCCGGCGCACATTGCTGCGCAAAGCTGCGTCGATGAGCGCCGCCGCTCTGGCCGCGCCCCTCTTCGCGGCGAACGATCGTATTTCCCTGGCTTTTATCGGCACCGGCGTGATGGGCTCTGAGAATCTCGGAGCAGCCATGAAGCAGCCCGGCGTGGCCGTCAGCGCGGTCTGCGACGTCTACCAGCCGAACCTGGAGCGCGCCTCCGCCCTCGCCCGGCGGGCGGGACACCAGCCGAAAGAGGTTCGCGACTTCCGCGAAATACTGGCCGATCGCTCGATCGATGCCATCTGCATCGCTACCCCGGACCACTGGCACCCGTATATCTGTGTCGAGGCGTGCAAGGCGGGCAAAGACGTCTATGTCGAGAAGCCGGCCTGCGTCGCGGCCTCGGAAGGGGCCGTCATGGTGGAGGCTGCCCGGAAGTACAAGCGCGTCGTGCAGGCCGGAACCTGGCAGCGCTCTGGCGCCCACTTCCAGAAGGCATGCGAAATCGTGCGCAGCGGAGAACTGGGCAAGGTCAGTATGGCCAAGTCTTGGATCTACAGCAATCAGCCCGCTGCCGGCATCGGCAACCCGGTCGACAAGGAGCCGCCCGCCGGCCTGGATTGGGATCTGTGGCTTGGCCCCGCCCCGGCACGCCGCTTCAACCCAAATCGCTTCGGCATCTATCCGAACGCCTACTCCTACTTCCGTTTCTTCTGGGATTACGCCGGCGGCCAGCTCACTGATTCCGGCATTCACATGCTCGACATCGTACAGATGGCGTTTGGCGATCCCATGCCGCGGGCTGTTGTCGCACTGGGTGGCAAATACTGGTTCCAGGACGATACGGAGACGCCGGACACCATGCAGGCGACCTTTGAATACCCCGGCTTCCTGGGCTCCTGGGAGCACCGCTCCAACAACACCGAACTCACCGGCAACCGCCTGATGGGCGCGACTTTTCACGGCACGCGCGGCACGGTCTATGTCGACCGCACGGTGCTGCGGGTTACGCCGGAGAAGGGCTCGGATCTTGCCCCATTCGAGATGAAGAGAGTGGCCGATCCACATCCCCTGCACTGGGCGAACTTCCTGGATTGCGTGAGGACCAGGCAGCGGCCCAACAGCGACATCGAGACCTGCGTCCGCTCTTCCATCACATCGATTCTCGGGAATCTGTCCTTGCGCGCCCGCATGCGTTTGGATTGGGATGAAGAGCGCCACACCGTCCAGCAGGAGTCGGCGCGTCCGCTGCTGCAACGCGAATACCGCAAGCCCTGGAAGTTGGAGGCCTGACCGGCGCGTACCCTGTCAGCCGGCGTGGTCGGAGGCCAGCTGGAGTTTCCCCGCCATCTTGACCAGGTCGGCCAGCGAATCGGCGTTCATCTTCCGCATGACGCTGCCCCGATGCGCCTTGACCGTGATCTCGCTGATGCCGAGTTCACCTCCGATCTGTTTGTTCAACAGACCGGAAACCACCAGGGTCAGGACCTCACGTTCCCGGCGGCTCAGCGATTCATACCGGTCCCGTAGTGCGCGCAGCTCCGCCTCATGCCCCAGTGCGGTCCGGCTGTACTCAATCGCATTCTGAATGGCGCCCAGCAGCACTTCGGCGCTGAAGGGCTTCATCAGGAATTCGACGGCGCCGGCCTTCATGGCCTGCACCGTCATGGGCACATCGCCGTAGCCCGTGATGAAGATAATCGGCATGTCCATCCGATCGGCGGCCACGCGCTTTTGCAGCTCCAGCCCATTCAGGTCAGGCAGGCTGACATCGAGCACAAGGCAGCTCGGAACCGCCAGCCGTGGTTGGGCCAGGAATTCCTGTGCGGACCCAAAGATCTCAGGTTGCCAGCCTGCATGGCGGATGAGCAATTCCAGGGACTCACGCACAGAGACATCGTCGTCTACTACAAACACAATCGGAGTGGTGCTTGGCATGTGAGGCGCCCTCAAGTCTCTGCCCGGTGAGATCGCTTGGCTCATTCTATCTTCCTGCATCGCGGTCCACTTCGGGGCGGGTTGCTCCCTTCATCTGAAAGGCGGTCTTGAGGGCCGCGAACAGCGCAGTATCACTGAAGGGTTTGATCAAACACTCCACAGCGCCCTGTGCGATCAGGCGGGGCCGTACGGTTTCATCGCCATGAGCCGTGATGAAGACAATCGGAATCTGCTTCTTTTGCAGCTGCAATTCTCTTTGCAGCTCCGGCCCAGACATGCCCGGCATGCCCACATCGAGGATCAGGCAGCCAGTCGCGCCAACGCTATCAGACGCGAGGAACTCTTCCGCTGACGAGAACGTCTTCGCTGCAAAACCGAACTCTCTCAACAGGTCGGGCAGCGACTCACGCACCGACTCGTCGTCGTCAACCACCGACACCAGGGATCTCATTGCCATCGTCTCTCCCTCGCTTGCTAGACACGATTCGTGATCTCACTCCCGCCACTCTCCTCTGCAATCGGGAGAGAGAACGCGAACGTCGCCCCGGGGCCTTCATTCGGTGCTGCCCAGATACGGCCAAGATGTCTCTCGATAATCGACCGGCTGACGGAGAGTCCGATCCCCATCCCATCGCCCTTCGTCGTATAGAACGCCTCGAAGAGTTTCTCCGCCACCTGCGGTTCAAATCCCACGCCCACATCTTGGACGGTGAGCCGCGCGCACTGGCGGCCCTCCCGCTCAGTTCGGATGATCAGCCGCCTGGCGCGATCGTCGATGCCATTCATCGCGTCGGAGGCGTTCATGAGCAGGTTCAGGATCACCTGCTGTAGTTGGACCCGGTCTCCCAGGACTTGGGGTAGCCCGTCGGCCAACTCAGGCTGCAGAATCACCCGGTCCCTTCGAAGCTTGTGCACCGAAAGCGCAATCACCTCCCGTGCAGCCTCATTCAGGTCCACCAGTTCGGTTGCGGCATCTTTCTTGGAGAACAGCGCGCGCAATCGGGTGATCACGTCCGACGCGCGATTTGCATCGCGAATCGTACGCCGCGCGGTCTCGAGTGCGCCTTCGACATTGGGTGGCTCCGCGGCCAGCATTCGCAGGCAGGTGCTGGCATTCGTGACGATGCCCGACAGCGGCTGGTTGACTTCATGAGCGATCGACGCGGTCAGAGTCCCCAGGCTCGTGACCCTGGCGACATGCGTCAGTTCTGCTCGGGCTTTGCTGAGCGCCTCTTCTGAACTTCTCCGCTCCGTCACATCCTGCACCGCGCCGATATACTCCAGGCGGCCATCCTTGTCTCTTGTTCCATGGGCGACCATATGCAGGTGCTTGATGGAATTGTCGGGCATCAGCAGGCGATGTTCATATTGAAAGCCCGCGACGGCGGCCAGAGCCCTCTCAATCATGTTGCTCATCAGCGGCAGGTCTTCGGGATGGACCCGCGTACCGATCAGTTCCAGCGTCACCGGTATCCCCTTGTCGAACTCGAACATGCGATACAACTGGTCCGACCACGTAATCTCCCCCGTGGCCACACGCCACGAGAAGCTGCCCGTCCGGCTGAGATGTTGGCCCTGTACCAGAAACGCCTCACTCCGCCTCAACTCTTCCTCCGCCTTCTTGCGCTCCGTTATGTCCCGCAAATAACCCGTGAAGGAGGGCGGTCCGTCCGACTGGATGCGCGTAATCGCGAGCTCGGCAGGGAACTCGCGCCCATCCGCCCGCATGGCCGTCATCTCCACACGCCGTCCGATCACTCGTGCTTCGCCGGTGCTCAGGTAGCGTGCAAACCCCCGCTCATGCTTCTCTCGCAACGGCGGCGGAATAATCACGTCGGCGAGACGTTCCCCCACAACCTCTTCCCTGCGGTGGCCGAAGGTTCGTTCCGCGGCCGGATTGAACTCCACGATGCGGCTGTCGTGATCGATCGTCACAATGCAATCGAGCGCTGAGTCGAGAATCGCGGATTTCCGTGCTTCACTGCGTTTCAGTATGGTGTCGCTCTGGGCCCGCTCGACGGCGATGCCCGCAATCTGTGTGAATTGCGCGATCAGCCGCTGATGAATAGGCAAGGGCGATCCGGGCTTGTCATAGTAGATCGCAAACGAACCCAGGACCCTCCCCGCCGTGGAGGAAATCGGTATCGACCAGCACGCCTGCAAGCCATGTGCCAGCGCCATGGGACACCATTCGGATGCCTTCCAGCGGGTCTCTGACTGGAAGTCGGTGGATATGACCTGCTGGTTGAGGCACGCCGCCATCGCACTGGGGCCGGCGTCCACGCAGACAGGCCGGCCGGCGATGGCATCGACAAAGCTGGGCGGCAGGCTTGGCGCGGCCCCGTGTCCCAGTCGCATGCCGTCCGGCTCCACCAGAAAGACGCTGCAGTAACACCCGCTCGCCGTGTCTTCCACCAGCAGGCAAAGCGCCTCCAGTACCTCCGATAACGCATGGCCGCCGGCCACCATTTCGAGCAACCGCTTCTCACCAGCCAGCACGGCCTCCGCCTGCCTTCGATCTTCAATGT
Organism: Paludibaculum fermentans; assembly: GCF_015277775.1. NCBI lineage: Bacteria > Pseudomonadati > Acidobacteriota > Terriglobia > Bryobacterales > Bryobacteraceae > Paludibaculum > Paludibaculum fermentans. The sequence goes on along the minus strand of NZ_CP063849.1, from coordinate 5,771,224 downwards.
CGGTATTCAGTCCGTACCACTTCACGATGTCGCCGGCTTCGTCCCGCAGCGGCACCGCCCGAATCAGGAACCATCGGAACGTACCATCGAATCGCCGCAATCTGACTTCAAACTCTCCGGACTGTCCTGATTCCAGGACGCTTCGCCACTGGGCTGGCACCTGAGCGGCATCGTCCGGGTGGATCGTGGCCTGCCAGTCCCAACCGCAGCCGCCCTCCAGGCTGACGCCGGTGTAGTCACACCACTGCTTGTTCAGGAAGTCCACACTGCCGTCGGGCGCGGCGCTCCACACGAATCCTGGAATCGCGTCAATGGTGGCGGCCAGCCGGCCGCTTGAGCCTCTCAGCTCATCGAGAGCTCGCATGAGCGACATCTGGGCGCGTTCCCGCTCAATCGCGACGCTGGCCAGATGGGTCAGTTGGGCGATCACCTCCTGGTCTGCCGCCGTAGGCAGGCCGGGTTGGGCGGAAAACAATGCGAACGTACCCAGTACGCCTCCCTGCTGCGAGAAAATCGGTGTGGACCAGCACGCCCTCAGCCCGTTCTCCAAGGCAACGTCACGGAACTCGGTCCACCGCGGATCCACCGCAATATCCGAAGCCACGACCTGTCGCCCGTAATAGGCGGCCGTTCCGCAGGAGCTGGCATTCGGCCCGAGGGCAAAACCGTCGATGGCAGCCGTGTAGGCGCTGGGTACATTGGGCGACGCGGCGTGCCACAGCCGGTTGGTCTCCGGATCCAGCAACAGCGTCGAACAGCAACTGCAGGCCGGACACAGCTCTTCCATGAGCAGGCAAAGGGTGGCCAGCGTCGCGTAGAGCGATTCGCCGGTCGCAATCATCTCCAAAGCCCGCTTCTCTCCTGCCAGCAGCGCCTCCACTCGCTTCGGGTGGTCGATGTTGGATTGCAGTACGCACCACCCGGTCAGCTTGCCGACGTTGTCGCGAATCGGCGACCCGGTTGCCAGGAACCAGTGGTAACTGCCGTCAGCTCCGCGCAGGCGGTTCTCGATCCTGTAAGGTTCTCCCTCCTCCAGCGCAATCCGCAAGGCATCACTCACCGCGGGCAAGTCGGAAGGGTGAACTACCGCCTGCCACCCCTGGCCGCGCCCCGCGTCCCGACTGAGACCTGTGTACGTGCACCAATGCTGGTTCAGATGCTCGATGCTCCCGTCGGGGCGTGCGGTCCACACCATTTCGGGAAGAGCATCGATGACCCAGCTGAGGTCCTTCTCCATGGCAGTCCTTTCCTGGCAGCACCCCATCCTCGCTAGCATGCCGCGCCGGCTGGATGGGCGTCCATTGTACTTTGGTATTGCAATTCGCCTTGCGTACGCGCGCCGGCAACGATCCCTCTGCCTATCTCTCCAACTTAATCCAGAGCCCGCGTCGGCGCGGCCGATCCCGCCGGAAGCTGCGGGAACAGGGAGCAATACCTTCGTCCAATAGCTTCGCCGCTGAACCTCTGGCTTAATCGAAATCGAGATTGCAGATCATCCAGCTTTTAAAAAGCAATGGAAAGGAGCCATTTATGGCAAACAATCAGAAGACGGTAATCGTGACGGGTGCTTCGCAAGGCATCGGTGCAGGCGTTGTAAAGGCGTTCCTGTCGCGCGGGTACAACGTGGTGGGCACTTCGCGCAACGCCACAAAATCCAAGGAACTCTCGGCGTCCGACTCCCTCGCCCTGGTCGACGGCGACATCGGCCAACCGGAGACCGCCCAGAAGGCAGCGGACCTCGCGGTCAAGCGGTTTGGCTCGATCGATGCCGTCGTCGCGAATGCCGGCATCTTCCTGGTGAAGCCGTTCACCGAGTACACGCAGGAGGATTTCCGCGCCCTGGTCTCCACCAACCTCGAAGGCTTCATCTACATCACGCAGCTGGCGGTGAAGCAGATGCAGGCGCAGAAGGCCGGCGGCAGCGTCGTGGCCATCACGACGTCAATGATTGAGAATCCTATCGCTGGTATGCCTGTGTCCCTGTCAATGATCACCAAAGGCGGGTTGGAGGCGGTGCTGAAGAACCTGGCGACCGAGTACGCAAAGGAGCACATCCGGTTCAACGCCGTGGCGCCCGGTGTCGTCGACACCCCGCTCCACGCCAACAACCCGAAGGACTTCCTGAAGACCCTTTCGCCCATGGGGACAATCTCCACCGTTGAAGAAGTGGCCAGTGCCGTTGTGTATTTGACCGAGGCTCGCCAGATCACGGGTGAGGTACTGCACGTGGACGGCGGCGCTCACAGCGGCAAGTGGTAAGCGTCGGCAAAAGTGACCCCGGAGCTGCCCACAACGGAGTTCAAATCATGACTCAACTCGAGAAGGTCCTCTACACGGCCAAGGTCCACACCACGGGTGGACGCGATCACGGCGTCTCGCGCAGCGATGATGGCCGCCTGGATGTCAGGCTCTCCACGCCGGGAGTCCTCGGCACGGGCACAAATCCGGAACAGCTCTTCGCCGCCGGCTGGGCGGCCTGCTTCGAGGGCGCGATTGGGATCGCGGCCACCAAGCGGCGAGTCACTCTGCCAGCCGACATGGCCATCGACAGCGAAGTAGACCTCTGCCTCCGTGATGGCGCCTATTCTCTTCGCGCACGCCTGAACGTGAGCCTGCCGGGCTTGGACCGTGAAGTCGCCCAGGCCTTGGTCGACTCCGCTGACCAGACGTGCCCCTATTCCAAGGCCATCCGCGGCAATGTCGATGTCGCCATTCACCTGGTTTAGACCAGGCCAGCAAACAGCCTGGCCCTTGCAGGCGGCTGCACACTCAGGAAGAAGTTGCCCAAGGAGGCAGATCAATGCAGAAGCAAATCGATCAGGAAGGGCGCCATCCCTCGTCAGGGAACGCTGAAGACAGACTCGCGGCGGCTGGCATTGATCTGCCGTCCGCTCCGACTCCGTTTGGCGCCTACGTGCCCGCGGTTCGAACAGGCAATCTCCTGTTCCTCAGCGGCATGCTCCCCACGGTGGGCCACGAAGCGAAGTTCCGCGGCCGCGTCGGAAGGGAGTTGACCGCGGAACAAGGCGCAAGCGCTGCCTACGCCGCGGCTCTCAACGTACTCGCCGTCGCCAGGCAGGCGCTTGGGTCACTCGACCGCGTCACCCGCGTTGTCCGGCTCGGAGTGTACATCGCCGCCGATGGCGAACCAGTCGACCAACCCAAAATCGCCGATGCCGCCTCGGAACTCCTTCGCGACATCTTCGGACAGGACAAGGTCTCCGTACGCCTCGTGTTTGGAGTGGCAAGCCTGCCGCTGGGAGTGCCGGTCGAGCTCGAGGCAATCTTCGAAATCGCTGGCTGACCCTGCCCTACGGCCTGATTCCGTTCGGCTTGAACACGCCTCCGCTCACCATCAGATCGAGCAGCTCCCGGGTTCGTTCGGGGCAGGCCCGCCCCTTCTGCGGCGTCAGGTTGTCATGCTCCGATTCGAGCAGCGGCAGCGGTTCCTTGGGCCCGGGTATCTGGTTCAACACCGTCCAGATGCCCGCTGGCGGCGAGATCGTGTCGATGAAGCCGATGCCCGCCATCACCACCGCCTGGATGCGCGGTGCAAAGTTGACGGGATCGAAATACAGCGCGGTCTTCATGACTTCGGGATTGTCGGATGGCCAGTTGGGATAGCCGGGTTTGCGGCCGTGCAAAGCTCCATTCGTATCCGCGCCGGCCGGTACACACACCAGGGCGGCGGTGATCTTCTCCGGCCGCAAGCCCGCCAGCACGAGCGTCTGCTGGCCGCCCATGCTGCCACCCGTCAGGACAATCGTCTTGCCATCCCAGTCAGGGCGGGTCAGCAGGTAATCCAACACTCGCGAATCCCGTAGGTACATGTTGAGGAAATAGGACTGCTCCGGGTCGGTGTTGCCGATCGCCTGGTAGTTCCTCGGGATGTTGCCGGACGGGTCCGAAGGCAGCTTGTCGTGCGAATCGACATTTAGCATCAGCCAGCCGCTCGCCGCCCGCTGAGCCACCGCGCGTGCATTCAGCGCGTAGACGCCTGCATACTGCAGTTGGATCAACGCCGGGAACTTGCCCTCCTTCGCCGGTTTCGCCACGTACCCATGCGCCTTGGATCCCAGGGCATCCAGCACAAACATGCTCATCTCGACGCCCGGTACCTCCGTCTGTACAGGAGTCAACTGCGGATTGATCGCGATTTTGGCTTGCGCCGCCAGCTTGGCCTCCCAGAAGGAACCGAAGTCTCCGGGAGCCGCTGTGGACAGCCCGATCTTCGTCGGAGAGACCGCGGCGCCGACAGCGTAAAGCCCGTTGTTGCGGCCGGTATTGCCGCCAACGAATGTGGCAGGAACAGCTTTCTCCGCACCGGCGAGGGCCAACTCCGCATACGGCTCGATCGCGACATAGATCATCGCCGGTTCATCCGACGTGACTTCGATCTTGTCCTTACCCGAGGAAAGGTCCAGCTTGCCCTCCTTGAGAACCACCGCATTGTTCCGGCGGACGGTCCACTTGTAGGCATAGGTTGGCGCGACCGGTCCCGGAGTGACGGTCCAGCCCACCACCTCGTTCACCTCGTAGATGCCGTTCGCGTGATAAGGCGTGAAGGTGAGTTGCTGCTGGATCGCGGCGGGTTGCCCGAAAGCGAAGGCTCCGGCCACCAGCAGCGCAAGTGCGAATCGTACACGTGTTCGAGTCATAGGATTCCTGAGGCCCGCGGCAAGGGTCTTCCCCTGCGCATTCCGGTCGATGTGGAACCAGCCTCTAAGCGGAGGCGAACTTCTTCCGCCGCTCAGTGAGTTCTTCCTGGATCTGGATATTCATCTTCTTCCCGATCTTGTAACTGGCGAGGCAGACCAGCCCAAGAGCCATCGCAATTGCTGGATACACGCTCGCGCCCAGGCGGATCCCCAGCAGCGCCCGTTCCGTTTGCACCGCATTCGGGACATACCCGAACGCGTCGATCACCCAGGCACTCAAAGCCCCGCCCAGGCTGAGCCCGGCCTTCAGCGCGAACAGGACCCCGGCAAACATGAATCCGGTTGCCCGCCGCGACGTCTTCCATTCCGAGTAGTCCGCCACATCGGCGATCATCACCCAAAGCAGCGGGACCGTCGGACCCCATCCGATCGCCCACAGGATGCTCAGCGCGAACATCAACTGGATCTGCATCGGCCCGACAAAGAAGACCAGCAGCGTGGCGACCATCGTCACGAACATGCCGGCGATGAAGACCGCCTTGTTGCCGAAACGGTCGGCCAGCGGCTTCGAGAAGAGGATCCCCACGATCTGAACCAGGCTCCCGGCCACGAAGAACAGGCTCAGCCCGACCGCCGAGGCGTTCGAGCCATCCGGGTTCACCAGCAGGCCCAGTGAGTCCAATACCGTGCGCCAACCGGTAACCGGACCGGCAGTGCCGGCCAGGCCGAAGCCCGAGAGGAAGGACCGTATCTGCTGCTGGTCGAGGTAGTACGCGAAGAAGTAGTTCGAGGAACTCCCCCTGACCACCAGCATCGTGAAGATCAGCAGTGTCAGGACGAACATCACGATCCACGGTCCACAGGTGAACACGTTCCTCAGATCGGAGCGCAGATCCGACTTCTGCCGCGGATCCGGCTGAACACGCTCACGCGTGGTGGCGAACGTGACCAGGTTCAGCAGCACGATGAGGCCGCCGAAAATCCCCATCGTCAGGGCCCAGCCCCGCGCGGGATTCCCGCCACCCAACTTGGCCACCAGGGGCAAAGGCAGCGCCTGGATCAGGAACTGGCCAATCAGCGCGCCGACGAAGCGATAGCGGGCGACGTTGTTCCGCTCGCTCACATCCGGAGTCATCACCCCCATCAGCGCGGCGTAAGGCGTGTTGTTCGCCGAGTAAAGGATCATCACCAGCGAATAGGTAAGGTAGGCGTAGATCAGCTTCCCTTGCGGCCCGAAGTCGGGTGAAACATAGACCAGCCAGAAGATCAGGCCGAAGGGCAGGGCAGTGCCCAGGATCCAGGGACGGAACTTACCCCAGCGGGTCTGAGTGCGGTCAGAGAGGGCGCCAATAATCGGATCGAAAATGGCATCCGCAAGCCGGAGCACCAGGAACATCGATCCCACCGCGACCGCCGATATCCCCACCGTGTCCGTATAAAAACGGGTCTGGTACAGGATCATCGACTGGAAGAAGAAGTTCGTAGCGATATCGCCGCAGGCGTATCCGAGCTTCTCGCGGACCGCAAGCTTCTGTGTGCTCTCTGCCATCGTGGTGCCTCTTTCGGAGATCGGATCAATTCACCCGCAACGTGACTTTCTGCAGGTCGCAATCGCGTGACGAGTTCCCGGTCATCAACTCGAACGCGCCCGGCTCCACGGTGAAACGCATGTTCACGTCCCAGAAGGCCAGCAGTTCCGGTGTGATTTCGAAAGCAACAGTGCGCGCCTCGCCCGGTTGCAGCACAACGCGCTGGAAGCCCTTCAGCTCCTTCACCGGCCGCGTCACTGAGCTGACCACGTCGCGAATATACAACTGGACAACCTCCGCGCCCTCGCGTGTCCCGGTATTCTTCACATCCACCGAAACCCGCGTGGAGCCATCTATCCGCATGCTCTTCTTCGCCAGCCGAGGCGCTGAGAACTCGAAGGTCGTGTAGCTCAGCCCGAAGCCGAATGCAAACAGCGGGGAAACCTCGTCGAACAGGTACCCGCGCCGGGCCGACGGTTTGTGGTTGTAGTAGGCTGGCACGTGCCCGGCTGAGCGCGGAATCGTGATCGGCAGTTTGCCACTGGGATTGACATCGCCGAACAGGACCTCGGCCACCGCCGTACCCGTCTCCTGGCCCAGATACCAGCACTCCAGCACCGCCGGCACCGTCTCCGCCACCTCGCGGATCGACAACGGACGCCCGTTGAACAGCAGAACCACCACCGGCTTGCCCAGCGCCAGCATGGCACGCACCAGTTCGTCCTGGCGTCCAATCAGGTCCAGGCTCGTCCGGTCGCCCATGTGCTGCAGCGACCACGCCTCCCGCGAAGTCTGCTCGTTGCCGCCGATCGCCAGCACGATCACGTCCGCCTTGCGGGCCGTCCGGACCGCCGCCGCGATCAGCGTGCGGTCTTCCGCCGGATCCGATGGAAGCACCTCATCCTGGTTCCATGACCCCGGCTGCGTGATCTTGCAGCCCTCGCTATAGAGAACCTTCATGCCCTTGCCGGCGCGGGCTCGAATCCCCTCCAGCACCGTCGAACAGTACACGGGCTTGCCGCTATAGCCCCCCAGCATCGGACGGTCGGCGTTCGGGCCAATCACCGCAATCGTCTTGACGGCCCCAGGGTCCAGCGGCAGCAGGCCGCCTTCGTTCTTCAGCAGCGTCATCGTCTCGCGCGCCGCCTGCAGCGCCACGCCCCGATGCGCCTCGCACCCGGCGACAGTGGCCGCATACTCCGGATCGACATACGGATCGTCGAACAGACCCATGCGGAACTTCCACAGCAGCATCGGAGCCACCAACTCGTCGAGTTGCGCTTCCTTCAGCACTCCCTTGCGCACGAGTTCCACCAGATGCAGGTAGCAGTCCGGCTCCGGCAGTTCGATGTTCACCCCGGCTTCCACGGCCAGCTTGCAGGCCTGTTTCCTGTCTTCGGCGAGGAAATGCCCGTGCGTATCGGGCCGGTAGGAGAGCTCCCAGATGGCGTAGTAGTCGGATACGGCGTAGCCCTGGAAGCCCCACTCTTTTCTCAGCACGTCGCGCAGCAGCCAGCGGTTGGCATGCGACGGCAGGCCATCGATCTCGTTATAGGACGGCATGATGGAGATCGCCCCTCCATGCCGGATCGCCTGCTCAAACGGATAGAGGAACGTCTCCCGCAGCACCCGCTCGCTCACGTTGGCCGGCGCGCAGTTCATCCCGGATTCCGGTTGCCCGTGCGCCGCAAAATGCTTCAGTGTCGCGATGAGACGGGTCTTGTCCCGGAACGTGGCGTCACCCTGGAACCCGCGCACCGCCGCAATCCCCATCCTCGAAACCAGAAAGGGATCCTCGCCGAAGGTCTCTTCCACACGCCCCCAGCGCGGATCGCGCGCCACATCGACCACCGGAGTCAGCGCCTGGTGCGCGCCGCGCGCCCTCGCCTCCAGCGCCGTCATCGTATACAGCGACTCGGCCAGCGCCGGGTCGAACGTCGCACCCAGCCCAATCGGTTGCGGAAAACTCGTGCCGCCGATCGCGGCCTGCCCGTGCAGGCACTCTTCATGGAAGACCACCGGGATGCCCAGGCGGCTCTCCTCCACGAAGAACTTCTGGATGGCGTTGGTCAGCTCCGCCATCTGCCGCGCATCCAGGCCCTTTCCGGCGTCGCTGGGCCGCCCCACCTGCCCAAGACCGTGACCCTTTTTGAATGCGGCCCTGGCCTTGGCCGGGTCGAACCGGCCCTCCGCATCCACCAGCTTCTCCGCCTTCTGCTGCCAGACGCAGATCATCTGCGCGGCCTTCTCTTCCAGAGTCATCCGCCCCAGCAGGTCTTTCGTCCGCCTCTCCGGCGCCAGTTTGGGATCCCTGTAGGCGGGTGCTTTCGTCTTGCCGGCAGAGCGCACCGCGACCGAACCGGACTTCGGGGTGTTTTTCATGCGCATCTAATTTATCGCAAGCGCTTGCGGATCGCACTGCATATTCCGATGCGTCAAACAAAATTCCTGCTCGGTTTGCCCCGCGCTCTCATTCAAATCAAGCGGGCGCACCCCCACGGCAAGCGCTCCCGCGCACGCTGTGATATACCAGCCGGTGTCAGCCTGAGGAGTCCCCGCCATGATTCGCACCGTCTTTGTCGCCTTGCTCGTCGTGGGTTCGGCCGCTGCCGCTAAGCCCGTCCGGACAGACCGCGGCCTGGTGGAAGGGGTCGCCACTACCGATGGCGCCATCACCGTATTCCGGGGCATTCCTTACGCCGCCCCGCCGGTGGGCGATCTGCGCTGGCGGGCTCCCCAGCCGGCCCTCCCGTGGAAAGGCGTCCTGAAAGCGGACCACTTTTCGCGCTCCTGCATGCAGGCCTCTCCGAGTTCGGTGGGCCCCTGGACCGAAGAGTACATGGACCAGGGCGAACGCAGCGAGGACTGCCTCTATTTGAACGTATGGACCGGCGGCGCCTCCGGCAAACGGCCCGTGATGCTCTGGATCCATGGCGGCGCCTTCGACCAGGGCTCCACCTCCGTCACCCTTTACAATGGCGAAGCTCTGGCGCGAAAAGGCATCGTGGTGGTGACCATCCACTACCGCCTGGGCGTCTTCGGCTTCCTCGCGCATCCGGAACTGACCCGGGAATCCGAAACCCATTCCTCCGGCAACTACGGCCTGTTGGACGCGGTGGCCGCCCTCCAGTGGGTCAAGGCCAACATCGCGGCCTTCGGAGGCGATCCCGCCCGGGTGACCATCGCGGGCCAATCGGCCGGAGCGTCGGCCGTGCATGCGCTGCTGGCGTCTCCTCTCGCCAAAGGACTTTTCCACGGGGCCATCGCGCAGAGCGGCTCGAGCATCGGTGGCCGGCAGCGTTCGCTGGCCGACGCGGAGAAAGACGGCCTGCGGTTCCAGGCGGCGAAAAAGGCCGGATCCCTGAAGGACCTGCGCGCCCTGCCGGTCTACCAACTGATGGCCCCGGTCGAGGGGGCCGCCTTCCGCTGGAGCCTCGCGGTCGATGGGGCGCTGCTGCCCGACACCGTCAGCGCGATCTTTGCGCAGGGTAAGCAGAACGACGTTGCGACCCTCACAGGCTGGTGCGCCGATGAGGGCAGCGCCGACGCGAAGTACGGCAAACGCACACCCGAAGAGTTTGAGCGGGAGGTGCGCCGCACCCCCATGGGCGGCACCGGCGGCTTCTTCGGCTTGACCCCCGCCGGCGACCTGGCGGACGAGTTTCTGAAGTTCTACCCCGCCTCCACTCCCGGCCCATCGCAGATCGAGAGCGCCCGCGCCCAAAACATGGTGTCGACGTTCCTGTGGGCGAAACAGCGGGCGGCCCACTCCAGGACAGCGGTCTATACGTATCTGTGGGACCACCCGCTGCCAGGACCCAAGCGGGACCAGTACGGCGCGTTCCATTCTTCAGAGCTGCCTTACATGTTCAACAGCCTCGCCGCAGTCCAGCGGCCCTGGGAACCGGCCGACGCGGCGATGGCGGACAAGACCACCAGCTACTGGGCCAACTTCGTCAAAACCGGCAACCCGAACGGAGACGGGCTCCCGCAGTGGCCGGCGCTCGACGGGAACACGCCCGTCACCATGGAACTCGGCGAGCGCTTCGAAGTCCGGCCCATCGCCGGGGCCGGGCAGGTCCAGCTTCTGGAGAAGATTCTCACCCGGGCGCTGAACGCCGCTGGACGCTAATCCCTCCCTCAGCCAGACAGTGCCTGCGCCCGCCCGCGGGCCGTCTATCGGGTCTCCAACACCGCGGCCCCCAGCACGTCGAACCGCGGCGCGATGCCCAACCCCGGAGCCTTGGAAGCCGCGAGACGGCCATGGCTCCTCTGTGGCGCGCCTTCCGCAATGCTGACGGTGACATAGCTATTGAAGTCCGTCGACGAGAACAGCAACTCCGGTGGAGTGCTGTGCGCCAGGTGCGCGATGGCCGCCGTAATGATGTCGCCGCCCCACGTATCTTCGATCGTCATGGCAATGCCCAGCGAGACGCACAGGTCGCGGATCTGCCGCGCCTTCGTGATCCCGCCCACCTTCGAGATCTTCAGGTTGATGACGTCCATCGCCCGGTCGTGATACCCGCGCAACACCTGGACCACGTCGTCGATCACCTCGTCCAGCACCATCGGCCGGTCCGTGTGCTGGCGCACCGCCAGGCACTCCTCATAGTGGAAGCACGGCTGCTCAATATACACGTCTTCGTGACGGACCGCATCGGCGATCCGCACCGCCTGGTGCTGCGTCCAGCCGGTGTTGGCATCCGCCACCAGGACATCGCCGGGCTGCAACCCCGCGGCCGCCGCCTGGATGCGCTGGATGTCCGTATCCGGATTCCCGCCCACCTTCAGTTGGAACTTCGTATAGCCCTGGTCGCGGTAGACCTGGACCATCTTCGCCATCGCCTCCGGCGTGTCCTGCGAGATCGCTCGATACAGGGCGAAGTCCTCGCCAAAACGCCCCCCCAGCAGAACGGCGGCAGGCTGGCCGCTCACCTTCCCCAAAATGTCCCAGCAAGCCATGTCGAGCGCCGACTTCACATAGGGATGGCCGCGCATGGCCCGATCCATCGTCTGGTTGATCACCGCCAGTTGCGTGGGATCGCAGCCGATCAGGTGCGGCGCGAGCTCGGCAATGCCCGTGCGGGCGCCGGCCGCGTAAGCGGGCAGGTACGCCGGCCCCAGCGGACAGATCTCTCCAAAGCCGCTGATCCCTTCATCGGTTTGAATCTCCACCACGCTGGAGTCGAAGACCTCCACTGAGTTGCCGCCGGACCATTTGTAGCTCCCCTCGTGCAGGGGCAGCGCCACCTGGTACACCTTGATTTTCGTGATCAGCATTCAGCTATTATGCTCCTTCGTCGCGGGCCCCTTGCGATCCACGCCTATCTCTCTCCGAGCACCCCCAGCGCACTCTGCGCCGCCCGCCTCAGCACCTGGCCGGGTGACTCCATGGCCGCGGCCTCCTTCAGCAGGGGCAGTTGGCTCCGGTCTCCGCAACTCCCCATTGCCCGGAGCGCCTCCGCCTGCACGGCGTAGCTATCCTCAGCCCGGAAGCGCTCGGCCATCAGGCCGCAGTCCTTCAACGCCGCCAGTCTCTTGATCGCTGCCGCCCGGACCCCCGGTTTCGGGTCCTTCACACACTCCGAGAAGAAGGCCGCATTCCCCTCCAGTGCCTGCAGGGCCTCTCGCCGCACCGCCCAGAACGGGTCGCTATGCGCTGCCTTCCGCAGCGCCGCCTCGGCCCCCTTTCCTTTCAGTTGCGACGCGGCCCACATCCGGCCCATCGCATCGTCATGCTCCAGTTGGTACTCCAGCTCCTCCACCTCTTTCGGGAACTCCATCTCCATCAGCAGGTGATTGCCCTCGTCGAAGCGCACCAGCCGCGGTCTGGACGCGCAGGCGATTCGGAACACCTGCCGATCCCGCTTACCAATCTGCAGCCGCTCCACCTTCTTGCCGGAGCCCGTAGTCACCCCGATGTCCACCGGCGTGCTGAACAGCGGAGCCTGCTTCTGCACCACCGTGAGTTCCACCGCGCCCTCTCCCTCCAGCCACGCCCACCGCACCTCGAACACCGGGTGGCCGGCCTGGTAGATCCATTGCTCGAAGAACGAGTCCTGCACCTGCCCGGTCGCTTCACGGATGGCGATCAGCAGGTCGTGCGTATCGGCCGCCTGAAACGAGTGCTTCTTCAGGAAGTGCGCCGTGGCGCGTTGGAACTCCCGGTCGCCCATGCTCCACCGCAGCATATGCAGGACGGCCGCCCCCTTCTCATACGTGTGCCGGTCGAAGTTCTGGTTCGGCGTCGTCCAACGGTCGGAGACGATCGGCCTCCGGTACTTCGTTCTGGCCTCTTCCAGATACCGGTTCCTCTTCAACGCCAGGTTCAGCGCGCCCTCGTCCTCCCCCAGGGAATGCTTGGAATACAGGTACTCGCCATAGGTGGCGAAGCTCTCGTTGATCCAGGTTTCGCTCCACCCGCGCATCGTCACCAGGTCGCCCCACCATTGATGCGCCGCTTCGTGCGCCACCAGCCAATGGCTGGGATAGTCCTTGTCCGCCTTCTCGTCGTGGATCGTCCCGTCCGAAACGACGGTAGCCGAGGTGCTCTCCGCGCCGCCGCCGATGCCCGGAATCGTCACCTGATCGTACTTGGCCCACGGAAAAGGCACGCCATACTCGCGTTCGAAGAACTGAATGATCTCGCGCGTTCGGCCGAACGAACGCGTGGCATTCTTCTCGTCCTTGGGATAGACCCAGTAACTGATCGGCAGCGGTCCTCCGCCATCTGGCACCCGCACATACGGGCCGGCCGCCAGCACGAACAGGTACGTCGAGTGCGGCTGCTCCTGTGACCAGTGGAACGTGCGCGTGTTCCCGCTGCGTGTGGTCTCCAGCAGCCGGCCATTCGAGACCACCTCGTAATCGGCCCGCACCGTGGCAATGACCTCGGAGGTCGCCTTGTCGTTCGGCTGGTCGTTCGACGGAAACCAGTGACGCGCGCCCTCCGGAAATGAGAGCGTGTTGATCACCGCCGGATGCTCCTGAGTCTCGTCCTTGAAATTGAGTCCAAGGTCGTACTCCTTCTGCATGCCGTACTTCTCCGGATCCACCTTCACGCCGCGAGCTTCATAGGCAACCGTGAACGACACCGCCTCCCGATACTGGTAGGGCCGGGGCAGGTGCACGGCCAGCTTCCCCGGACCCTGCTCGAAGCGCAGCGGACCCTCCGCGTCCTTCACGCCCAGTACCGTGAACGTCTCTGCATCCAGTTCACAAAGCGTGAATGCGTCCTTCAGCGGCTGCAGGCTGATGCGGGTGGAGCCCTGAAAGGAGTGCGTCTTCTCATCCAGCCTCAGCTCGATGCGGTAATGCTGCACATCGTAGTCCCGGCTGCGTTCAAACTGCTGCGGCGGGTTGTCCGCAACCAGCGAAGCGGCCAGCACAAGCCAGGCCCGAATCACTGCGTCCTCTCCCTCAGCACTTTCTCGATGTCATCCGGGGTCGCCGGCATGAAGTCGGTGAAGTTCTCCACGCCCCCCGCCGTCACCACCACGACGTCTTCCATCCGGACATACAGCCGCTCTTCCGGGATCCACATCATCGGGTCGATGGAAAACACCTGCCCCACGGCCAGCGGGGCCTTGCGGTAGTCACCCACGTCGTGGACGGTCATCCCGACGGGATGCGAGAGATGGCCCCGGAAGGCCAGCATCCCGCGCGCGCCTTCGCGGTAGATCTCCTTGGAAACGGCCAGTGCCGCGACCAGCGGCGTCATCTCCGCCCTGGCGCCATTCATGACTTCATCCGCCGTCACGCCCGGGCGAATCCGTTTCAGCAGCGCATTCCGGTAGGCCAGGATGAACTCACACAGCGCCCGCTGGTCTTTGGTGTACTTGCCGTTCACGGGCCACATCCGCGTCACGTCGCTCGTGTAGTAACGGTAATCCGGAGCATAGTCCATCAGCACCAGGTCGCCATCCTTCAGCCTGCTGCCGTTGGACATATAGTGCCCCATGTAGGCATTGGTGCCGCCCGCGGTAATCGACGGGTAGCCCTCATACTTCGCGCCATTCGCCAGAAAGACCTGCCGCGCCGCCGCATCCAGTTCATACTCGAAGACGCCTTCCTTCGTATGGCGCATCGCCTCGATCAGGCCCAGCGCCGCGATCTTCGACGCCTGCCGGATGAGTTCAATCTCCCGCGTGCTCTTCACCAGCCGCAATTCGTCGAGAACCGGAGACAGGTCGCGAATCTCGAGCGACGGGAAGCGGGTTCTCAACAGGGAGAGGAACTGCGCCGACCTGGTCGGTCGACCATCCCAGGGGTCGGAGGCCACCTCGGCGGCGGCCTTCAGCAGTTCGTCGCGGCTCCCCATCACGCCCTGCAGCGGGCTCGAAGGCACATACAGCACTGGAGCCGGCAGCCGGATCTGCATGGAAGCGAGCTGCGGTGCCAGCGCCTCGACGCCCAGCACCGCATCGACGCCGGAAACCTGCTTCACCTCCTCGGCATCTTCCGGAGCCAGCACTTTGCCCTGATTGTTATCGCGAGCCACATTGCGGTGCGGGAGAAACGCCGTCGCTCTGCGCGTCCGGCCATCCAGCAGAAGGTAGGCGTGCGGCACCTCCAGCCCGGTCAGGTAATAGAAGTCATTAGCCTGCCGGAACACGCCAAACCCTTCAGGCAGCGCAGCCGCCTGCACAACGGCAACCGCCCGATGCCCAATCTGGTCGAAGACCTGTGCGCGCCGCGCCAGGAAGTCCGGAGGTCCAAAGTCAGCGGCGCAAAGCAGCGGTGCAAGAAAGAGCAGAAGTCCACGGGTCATGAAGTTTTCTACCACATTCCGCGGGCCCCGATGCGTGCCTGCACCCGTTGCCGCAACCGCCGCGCATCCAGGGCACGAGGAGGCCGCCGGCGAGTACGACGGAGTGATAAGGATCTCGCCGCTCGAGGTTCATCGAGCAGCGGGAGTTTTATGGTCCAGGAGTGTTAGTAGCCGCAAGTTCTAAGTGAGGGACTGCCTGGCCAATGAAGGCGAGAAATCGTCTTGCGGGATCAACCTGGTTCAACGTCCGCATAACTGGCTATTCGGAAGCCATTGGTAAACATTGCGCCGTCAGTGGGGATCCACTCCCCACCCGTCTTACATGTCACAACACACTCAGCCCCAATCCTCCGAGCCTCTTGACGATTGTCGATCGTCAAGGTAGTATTGTCGATCATCGAGGCATGATTGTCGATTGTCGAGGTATCACTATTGGCCAAATCATCCGATCTCATCCAGGGCACTCTGGATCTACTCATTCTCCAGACAATCGTCCGCGAGCCGATGCACGGTTGGGGCATCGCCAAGCGGATTCAACAGTTGTCCGACGACGTCCTGTCCGTCGGTCAGGGATCCTTGTATCCGGCGCTCCACCGCCTGGAACAACAGGGCTGGATTTCGGCCGAATGGAGAGACTCCGACCTCGGCCGCAGCGCGAAATTCTATTCGCTTACTCGCGAAGGCAGAAAACAACTCGCCACCGAACTGAATAGCTGGGCACGGCTCTCCTCCGCCGTCGCCCTGGTCATCCAGAGGGCCTAAGCAATGCGTCTCATCAGGATAATGCGTCAGCGGCTCCGCTCTCTCTTGCGTCACTCCCAGGCGGAGGACGATCTCCAACGGGAGCTCGACATTCACCTCGAACAGCTCACTAGGGAATACCGCTCTGCTGGAATGAGCGAACGCGATGCTGCCGATGCGGCCCGCCGTGCCTTCGGCGCCATAGTGGACACTGCCGAGCAGTGCCGCGATAACCGCCGTGTCCGTCTCGTGGAAGACATCGGCAAAGATCTCGTCTACGCCTCGCGCCTGCTCCTCAAATCGCCTGGCTTCACCGCCACGGCCGTGCTGTCGCTGGCCCTCGGCGTCGGCGCCAACACGGCGATTTTCGGCCTCGTCAAGCAGGTCATTCTCGACCTGCTGCCGGTCCGCGATCCTAACCAGATCGTCGCCATTACCAAAACTTCGATCCAACTTCCCGGACCTTCCAGCTCCTTCTCGAATCCCTTCCTGCGCGACCTTCAGTCCTCTGCCAACCTCCCGTTCGATGGCTTTCTGGGCTTCGATCGCCGCGACCAGATCGCCATGCTGGTCGATTCCGCCGCGGAACCCGTCTCGGCCGAATTCGTCACTGGCAACTACTTCGAACTTCTCGGAGTCCACCCCGCCCTCGGCCGCCAGTTCACCCCCGCCGACGATCAGGCGCCGGATGCCCAGCCTGTCGTCGTTTTGAGTCACAATTTCTGGCAGCGCCGTTTTGGTGCCGACCCCTCCGTTCTCAACCGGACGATTCACCTGAACAATCACCCCTTTACCGTAATCGGTGTCTCCGCACGCGGCTTCGCCGGCCTCGATCCAGGACACTCGCCCGACCTGCGAGTCACCATCAGCATGGTCTCCACCCTGGTCGAGTTCCCGGGACCACCCCCTCTCTCCAACCGGGGCAGCCGCTGGATTGAGGTTTTCGGGCGTCTGAAGCCGGGTGTGTCTGCCAACCGTGCTGCTGAATCGCTCATGCCCGTCCTGCTGCAGGATCACGACCTCGACCCGGGCCGGTCCCGTCGTACGGAGTATCGCGCCAAGGTACTGGCTTCCGAACGCCTGCACGTCACGCCGGCGGCCCAGGGAACGGGCGCGCAGAGACACACCTACGAGAGGGCGATCTGGGCGCTGGGCCTCATGGTCGCTGCCGTCCTCCTGCTCGCGTGCGTCAACGTCGCGCATCTCTTGCTGGCCAGAGCATCCGCTCGCGCGCATGAGTTCTCCATCCGCCTCGCGATCGGCGCCAGCCGCTTCCGCCTGGTCCGCCAACTGCTCACCGAAAGCCTTCTGCTCGGCGTCTTCAGTGGGGGCGCCGGCTTGCTGGTCGCCTACAGCCTCGGTCGAATCCTGGTCTCACTGGTCATCTCAGATCGGGAGCACTCCACCGTCGCCGTTGCTCCGGACGCCGCACTGCTCGCCTTCAACTTCGCCGTGGCTCTGGCCGCGAGCATCGCCTTTGGACTCGCGCCCGCCTTGCAGTCGTCGCGCTCCGTGCTCGCGCCCGGTCTGAAAGGCGCCCATTCGTACCACGTCGGCCGTCTCATGGGCAGAAAAGTCATGATCAGCCTTCAGGTGGCCATCTCGCTAATCTTATTGTCCGGCGCGGGCCTCTTCATGCGGTCCCTCGTCAACCTTCGCGGCATCGACCTCGGCTTTCGTACCGATAAGCTCTTGCAGGTGACTCTCAATCCGTCCACCTACGCGCCCGAGCGCCTGCCGGATTTCTACAACCAACTGGTGGAGCAAGTCCGTTCACTGCCTGGAGTTCGGGCGGCCGCTTTTGGGCGCCAGCGTCTCATCTCCAATGCAGCCTGGAAGAGTGGGATTGTCGTCCCGGGCTTCAATCCGCCAGAAGGGGACAACGGACCGAGTCGCGACGTCATCGGCAGCAAATACTTCTCTGCGTTGGGCATCCCCCTGATTGCCGGGCGCGAATTCACCGATGCCGACACTGCCGCGGCCCCCAAAGTCGCCATCGTCAATCAAGCCTTCGCCCAATTCTACTTCGGCAGCCGGAATCCTCTCGGCATGCGCATCGGCCCCGGCGGCGGCAAGCCCGACTACACCATCGTCGCCGTGTCCCGCAACGCCAAGTACCGGGAAATGCGCGAAGCCACTACCAGGTTCTGGTACGTGCCGTTCGCCCAACTCGGCAGCGACACCAGTAGTTTCCGCGCCCTCACCCTGTTCGTCCGGACGTCGTCCGACCCGGCATCCATGGCCAACAGTATCCGCGCCGCCGTGGGGCGCGTCGACAAGACGATCGCTCTCTTCGACATCAAGACCGTCGACGCGCAAATCGGAGACAATGTCCGGCTGGAGCGGGCCCTGGCGACCCTCTCGATCTTCTTCGGAATGGTGGCCGCGTTGCTCGCCGGTGCCGGTCTCTTTGGGGTCCTTTCATACTCAGTGGCGCAGCGGAAGCGGGAGATCGGCATCCGGATTGCGCTCGGTGCCCGCCCCGCTCAGGCGGCCTGGACCATCGTGCGTGGCGTTGCCCACTTTGTGTTGGTTGGCGTTGCTGGCGGGCTTGCCGTCACGCTCAGTCTGAGTTCCCTCATTCATCGCCTCCTGTTTGGAATTCAGCCGAATGATCCGCTGGCACTCTCCCTTGCGGTCTTGGCCATGTGGGTGATTGCGATGCTAGGTGTGTCGATCCCTGCTTCTCAAGCCGCCAAAGTGGAGCCGGCGTCGGCTCTCCGGGGTGACTGAGTGCCGGACGCTGCGACCTGACGTCCGGCATGAGCTCGCGCGTCCGTCACGACACTGTCCGCGTCAGTTCGGTGGTCTTCTCTACCATCCATTCTGAAAAGTGAGAGCCGATCCCGACGTAACGCAAGTGCGCGGCACGCGGTTGGGTACAGCCAGCGGCAGCCCAGCGTTTACCAGACCCTTTTCCGGCTTCATACCGGTTTGCTCCTGGATCGTACGCCACCTGGCGGTTAAGTCAGTCAAATTCACGTCAACAAGTCCGTCAGCACCAGTGATTCGTCGGCCCTGCCCTGCCGTTAGTCCGATTGTGAGCGTCAACTGCCAAGTGTGTACGAAGCGATTCCCTCGCAGCCTCAAACTGGCCCTTCGAAGTTCCCGGCAGACATCGAACAGCACCTCCGCCAAACCCGTCCGCGCCAACTCTAGCGCCGGATAGCCCGACCGCGACACCCAGTGGCGCCACCGCCCCGCCGCCCCCGCCACCCCCACTTCTCCCCAAAATCCCCCACCCCAAAAACCCCAGTCACCGCATTTCGAAATATTTCTTTCGCCTGTAACCAACTACAAATAAAGGATCAGTCTCGTCCACCCCGCCCAACCCCGAGCCGATTCCTCCACTCCATACTCTACCGTCTCCGTCGAGGTGATTTATGCAGGAACTTTCGAAATCCGAGCGGGCGCGGGCCAACGGCAAGCGCTCCCGCGGCCCTGTTACGGCCGAGGGCAAAGCGCGCTCGGCCCACAATTCGACCAAGCACGGCCAGTACGCCAAACCCGTCTCTGCCGCCCACGCGGCCCTTCTCCGGAATGAGGACAGCTCCGCTTTCAACGACCTCCTGGCTCGCCTGAACCAGGACCTCCTCCCCACCAACTCCTACGAGTGCACCCTCGTCCGCGAACTCTGCGCCATCGAGTGGATGCTCGTCCGCAACATGGCCGTCAAGACCCGCGCCATCGACCTCCAGATCGCCGCTGAGTGCGAGGCCATCCGCCGCACCCAGGGCTCCCTCCGCGGCGTCGCCCCCATCGACGTCACCGTTATGGCCGAAACCAAGCTCCTCGAAACCTCCAAACTCCTCGCCTACTCCGATCGCGAATTCACCCGCCTCCAGCGCTCGCGCCGCGAAACACTCAACGCGCTTTTTTCGCTCCGCAAGCGCCAGCAAACAGTCGTGATTTCGCAGGAACCCGCCATTTTGCAGGAACTTGACCGCCGGCTCGACTCCGACGACGACCCGCGAAACGAACCAACGGATGTCGACCTCTGGGACCCCGAGCCCGCCCCCGAGACCGCGGAAGCCGCCCCGGAGCCGCCCATTGAATCAGCACCGCCCTCCGCGCAAACACCTCAACCCCCGGACCCCGCTCCGCAGCCTGCCGAAACGCCCGCAATCGACCGCCCCCTCGGCCAGGAATCCCACAGCCAGGCGACCCCGCAACTCGTGAACCCCGCGCCAACGCCCCCATCCGGCCCAGTCGCCCTGGAGGCTCAGTCAGCCCCCGACGCGGAACCAGGGCTCACTCCGCTCGAAAGGAGGCCTGCCGCCTGAACTCCGCCGCCAGGCCCTACCTTGCCCCACGCGGGACTCCAGGTCGCGGCCCTGTCAGCCGGAATCTCGCTTTCTCGGGACCAGCAAAGTCATGCCCTATCTGATCGGCAAGCACAAGCGCAACGCGATGGCGGAGCCCCTCCAGCTCTACGCAATCCAAAGGGAAACGCGTAGCCGGATCGGCGCCCGCTCGTCGGGACTCCAGGCCGCCGCCCCAGGTGCATCCGCCACCGGCGGAGCCCTCACGCCCGAATCGGACGGCTCCCTCCAGCCCGCGGCTCCTCTGCCGCCCCTGTCCGAATGGGCCGCCCAGGCCCTCGACTTCCATCCCTTCCCGGCCCAGGCCGAAATCCTCGACTGCCAGGACTCCCACGTCATGCTCTGCTGCACCCGTCAGTTCGGCAAAACCACGCTCACGGCCCTGAAAGCCGCCTATCACGCCCTCTCCACGCCCAACACGAGCGTGGTCGTCGGCTCCCCAGGCCAGCGCCAGTCGGCCCGTCTGGTCTACAAGGCGGGCGAATTCCTTCGCCGTGCCGGCGTCCGAATCCGGTCCACCGCCGAGGGCACCTACGGAGCCCGCCTCCCCAACGGAAGCTGCATCTACGCCCTCCCCAAACAGGAGACCACCACGCGCGGCTTCGATGCCGTCTCCCTGCTCATCTTCGAGGAGGCGGCCTACACCCGCGATTCCTTCTACCACATGGCAACGCCCTTCCAGGCCGTCGTCCGCAACCGGTCCCTCTGGCTCATCTCCACGCCCGCCGCCAAGTCCGGCTTCTTCTACGAGGAGTGGTCCGACCCGGCCCGCACCCACTGGCGCCGCTTCCGAGTCCCCGCCACGGAATGCCCGTTGATCGACGCCGCCTTCCTAGCCGAGGAACGCATCCGCAAGGGCGAAACGGTCTTCCGCAACGAATACGAATGCGAGTTCGTCTCCGACGCCACCCAAATCATCAGCCGCGAGCTCTGGGACTCCGCCCTGGACGAGGACGACATCCCCTTCAACGGAGGCAAACCCCTATGGAACGACTAAACCCCGAAGCACCCCCCCGCTCCACCCCGTCCAAAAGGACCGGCTCAGCAAACTCAGCCCCAACCAAGCCAACGCCCCCACCAGCATTCCCTCCGGCATTGCCGGAGGCCCAACCCCGTCCGGCCCCGTCGAAAAGGACCTGCCCACCACACTCAGGCGCGAGTCTTTCGACATTCCCACCATGGAAGCTCGCCTCGAATCCGGCCCGCCCGATCGCACCCCCGCCGAAGAACCAATTCTCAACTAGCACTCCACCCCAGTCTCGCCAGTTCACCAAGCTCTCCCCCCAGCATTCCCTCCGGCATTGCCGGAGCCCCGCCGCAACCCACACAACTCCGAGGGACTCCAGCACCGTCGCAACCAACCCCCCAACCCAGCCACACCCCCACCAGCATTCCCTCCGGCATTGCCGGGGCCCAACCCCGTCCAACCCCGTCCAAAACGAGCGGCCCCGCGAACCCCGCCCCAACCTCGCCCACACCCCCACCAGCATTCCCTCCGGCATCGCCGGAGGCCCACCCCCGCTCCACCCCGTCAAGGACCCCCGCCCATGAAACGCCTCCCGCCCCACCTCTACTTCGGCCTCGACCTCGGCCAGCGCCGCGACCCCGCCGCCCTCGCCATCCTCCAACGCATCCATGAACCCACCGGCGAATGGAACCGCTTCAAAATGGAGCCGGAGTGGGAACTCCTCTTCCGCCTCCGCCATGTCGAGCGCTTCCACCTCGGCACCCCCTACATCACCATCGTCGACCGCGTCTGCGAACTCCTCCGCGACGGCGACGGCAACCTCCTCGGCGGCTGGCCCGTCGCCTCCGGCCGCATCACCAATCCATACAAAACCCTCATCGTGGACGCCTCCGGAGTCGGCGCACCCGTCGTCGAACTCTTCCAGCGCGCCAACCTCCAGGCCTCCCTCATCGCCCTCACCATCACCGGTAGCGGCGCCGCCCACAGCAACGGCGCTTACGAGGGCTGCGGCTACACCGTACCCCGCCGCGACCTCGTCACCAACCTCCGACTCCTCCTCGAACGCGGCCTCCTCCGCATCCCCACCCGCGTCCACGACTTCGATTCCATCCGCGAAGAGGTCCTCAACCTCCAGGACGGATCTGGACCCAGGCACGACGACATGGCCATCGCCCTCGCCTTGGCTGCATGGTGGGCCGCCCGGAACGTACGGCTATGAACCCGCCCACCCACGGCGCGTCCGGTCCCACCCACCCCGTGCGCCCTGCCCCCTCCACGCATCCCACTGAAAACACAACACGTGTCACGTTACATCACCTCCATGTCTCCACCTGTCTCTCACGTACGTCCGCCCCTCCAGCGGACTCTGGGCTTGCGAGGCCGAATCGATGAAACGAAAAACAATTCAGACTGCCGGCGCACTGCTGGGCGCCTGCCTCCTGCTGGCCGGCTGCGCCAATAAGAGGATGCAATACCACCCCCCGGCCGCCCCCAGTTGGCCCAGGCCGGCACGTGGAATACCACCCCGGCCGGCGGTGCCAAGGCCAGCCCTACCGACGACAAGACTCTCGCCCAGTGGTGGTCCACCCTCGGCGACCCCGTCCTCACCGCCCTGGAAGAACGCGCCGTCAAAGGCAACCTCGACCTCCGCCAGGCCGAAATGAAGATCCGCCAGGCCCGCGCCCAGCGCGAAAGCGCCCGCGCTGACCTCTATCCCTCCATCACCGCCAGCGGCTCCGCTACCGGCAGCCGCGCCAGCACTCGCGCCAACGGCGAACTCGGCCAGTCCTATTCCGCGGGCCTCTCCGCCAGTTGGGAACCGGACTTCTTCAATAGGATTCGCGGCACCGTCGCCGCCTACACCGCCGATGTCGACGCGGCCCAGGAGGACCTCCGCAACATCCTCGTCAGCCTCACCGCCGAAGTCGCCCTCAACTATGTCGACCTGCGCTCTTACCAGTCGCAACTGGCCATCACTCGCGCCAACCTGGCCGCCCAGCAGGAAACCTACCAGTTGACCGTCGCCAAACACGAAAGCGGCCTGGCCACCGAGCTCGACGTCCAGCAGGCCGCCCTCTCCGTCGAATCCACCCGCGCCGGCATCCCCACCCTCGAAACCGGACTCCAGAAGGCGTCCAACGCCATCTCCGTCCTGCTCGGGGAACGGCCCGGCACCGTCGACGCCTTGCTCGGCGAAGTGAAGCCCGTCCCCGTCATCCCGGCCGAAGTCGCCGTCGGCCTGCCCGCCGATCTCGTGCGCCGCCGCCCCGACATCCGTGGTGCGGAACGCCAGGTCGCCGCCCAGTCCGCCCGCGCCGGCGTCGCCGCCGCCAACCTCTATCCCTCGTTCGCCCTCTCCGGCCTGCTGTCCTTCAGCTCCCTCGACATCGTGAACCTCTTCACCCCGGCCACCCTGGCAGGCAGCCTCGCCGGCTCGGTCCAGCAAACCATCCTGAACCGCCGCCGCCTGCGCGCCCAGCTCAACATCCAGGACGTCCTGCTCGAACAGTACGAAACAGCCTATGAAGGCACGGTGCTCGGCGCAATGCAGGACGTCGAGGACGCCTTGAAGGCCTTCGCCAACGAACAGCTCCGGCGGAAGTCGCTGGCCGATGCGGCCGCCGCCGCCGAACGCGCCGCAACCCTGTCACGCAATCTATACAGCTCAGGACTGAAGGACTTCCTCACCGTGCTGGATGCCCAACGGTCGTTGCTGAGTCTGCAGAATCAACTGGCTCAGAGCGATGCCGCCATTACCGCCGACCTCATCCGGCTGTACAAAGCCTTGGGCGGCGGGTGGAGCTAAGGGCGATCCCGCCCGGCACCCAAAGGAAATGAAAGGAGATATGGTCATGACAACCTCAGTCGTCGAAGTTCAGGAAAACCTCGGTGTGGCCCCCGGCAAACGGCGCTGGAAGCGCATCCTCTGGTGGCTGGTGATTCTCATTGCGGTGGGCATCGGCGCGGCCATCCTCGTCGGCCGCTACCAGGCCGCCGCGGCCGAACCGTCCGTGCACTACCGCACCGAAGAGGCCCGCACCGGCAATCTCACCGTCACCGTCACCGCCACCGGCCAGTTGCTGCCCACTCGCACCGTCGACGTCGGCAGCGAAGTCTCCGGCATCATCGACGCCGTGCTGGTGAATTACAACGACTTCGTCAAGGTCGGCCAGGTGCTCGCCAAGATCAACACCGAGAAGCTGGAAGCCCAGGTACTGCAGGACCGCGCGTCGCTCGAGACCGCGCGCGCCAAAGTGCAGGATGCCAAAGTGACCGTCGAGGAGACCGAGGCCGAATACAAGCGCATCGAAGCCGCGCGGGAACGCTCCAAGGGCCAGCTGCCCTCGCAGCACGACCTGGATACCGCCAAGGCCGCCTATGGCCGCGCGAAGGTCGCCGTCAGCAGTGCCCAGGCCGCCGTCACGCAAGCCGAAGCGACCCTGTCCATCAACCTGACCAATGTCTCCAAGGCCGTCATCAAGTCGCCCGTCGACGGCATCGTCCTGGCCCGCAACGTGGAACCCGGCCAGACCATCGCCGCGTCGTTCGCGGTCACCACGATGTTCCAGTTGGCTGAGGACCTCACCCGCATGAAACTCCAGGTCAACATCGACGAAGCCGACATCGGCGAGGTGAAAGAGGGCCAGAAGGTCACCTTCACCGTCGACGCTTACCCAGGTCAGAACTTCCCCGGCCGCATCACCCAGTTGCGCTACCAGTCCACCACCACCAACAACGTGGTCACCTATCTGGCCGTGATCTCGGTCGACAACCAGAAGATGCTGCTGCGCCCTGGCATGACCGCCACCGCCACCATCACCGTCCAGTCCCTGAACAACGCGCTGCTGGTGCCCAATGTGGCGCTCCGCTTCGAACCGGCCACGCTCGCCGCCGGCCCGCAGGGCGATCAACGCAGCTTCTTCCGCAAACTCATGCCGGGGCCGCCGCCCATGCCCGACCGCAAGGCGGAGACGGAAGACCCCGCCGCCACCGGTCCGCGAGTCTGGGTCCTGAAAGACCAGCAACCCGTAGCGGTGCCGGTGAAAACAGGAGTCACCAACGGCAAGGTAACCGAAATCCGTTCCGGCTCCCTGGCCGCCGGAGTCCCGCTGATCGTCGAAGCGATGAAGGGGATGAAATGAAACCCGAAGACACCCCAACGCTCAATAGCGCCCAGGAACCGGCGCTGATGGAATTTCGCAAAGTGGAGAAGGTCTACGGCCAGGGGGACGCCTCCATGCTGGCGTTGGCCGGAGTCGACTTCCGCATCGAAGAGGGTGAGTTCGTGGCGATCATGGGGCCCAGCGGTTCAGGCAAGTCCACCTGCATGAACATCCTGGGCTGCCTCGACACGCCCACCGGCGGAGCCTATCTCTTCAAGGGGATCGACGTCGGCCGCCTGCCGCGCAAACAGCGCGCCCGCCTGCGCCGCTACTACCTGGGCTTCGTGTTCCAGGGCTTCAACCTGCTGGCCCGCACCTCGGCCCTGGAGAATGTGGAATTGCCGCTCGTCTACCGCGGTACGAAGTCAGCCGAGCGCCGCGAGCGGGCAGCGATCGCGCTCCAGACCGTAGGCCTGAAGGGCTGGGAGGATCACACCCCGGCCCAGCTCTCGGGAGGCCAGCAGCAACGTGTCGCCATCGCCAGGGCGATCGTCACCGAACCGGCCGTCCTCTTGGCGGACGAGCCCACGGGCAACCTGGACTCGGCCCGCAGCAAGGAGATCATGGAACTCCTCTGCCAGCTCAACCGGGAGCGCGGCATCAGCATCGCCATGGTGACGCACGAACCGGACATGGCGGAATACGCCAGCCGCACCATCAGTTTCCGCGATGGCCTGGTCTCCTCGGACGTCTCACGTTCCGCCCGAGCCCAAGTGGTGAGCCAGTGAGGCATTGAGCCATTGAACCAGCGAGGCCATCATGAAACTCCACCCCATCCGCCCCAAACCCGCAACCAACCCCAACCCCGTCCAGGGCCGCGATTCCGCGCCAAGCCGCGCCTCCGTACAGAGCCGCGATTCCGCGCCAAGCCGCGCCCCCGTACAGAGCCGCGACCGTAAGGGAGCGGGCACTACGCCCAGAGCTCCCATCGCGACCCAAAGGGAGCGCCGCAATCTCCCACCCAACCCCATCCCCAACGACAACCCCGTCCACCACTGACCCCGGAAAGCAGGCAAATCATGTTATGGGACGCAATTCTACTCGCACTCTCGGCCATCCGGCGCAACGTCATGCGCTCGACGCTCACAGTCCTGGGCATCGTCATCGGCGTGGCTGCGGTCATCATCATGGTCACCCTCGGCAACGGAGCAACCGCCCGCGTCACCTCAGAGATCTCCAGCCTCGGAGCCAACATGCTGATGGTCATGCCCGGCCAGGAACGCCGCGGCATGGGCGGCGGCATGCGCGAAGAAGCCAAGCTCTTCGAAGCGGCCGACGTCGAGGCCCTGCGCGATGAGGTGCCCGGAGTCACAGCCGTCGCGCCCACGGCCTCCAAGTCCATGCAGGTCATCTACGGCAACACGAACTGGTCCACCACGGTGAACGGAGTCGACAACGCCTTTTTCAAGGTGAGGAACTGGACCCTCGCCGGCGGCCGCGAGTTCTCCGCGGCCGAGCTCAGCTCCGGCGGAGCCGCCTGCATCCTCGGCGCCACCGTCCGCAAACAGCTCTTCGGCACCCGGGACCCCATCGGGATCAACGTCCGCCTGCAGGCCATCTCCTGCCAGGTGGTCGCGGTGCTCGAATCGAAAGGCCAGTCCGGCATGGGCATGGATCAGGACGATCTGGTGCTCACCCCGTTGCGCACCTTCCAGCGCCGCATCTCCGGCACCCGCTATATCAGCAGCCTGCTCGTGGGCATGCGGCCCGGCTCCATCTCCTCCGCCGTCGTGGCCGATGTGCAGCGCCTGCTCCGCCAGCGCCGCAAGATCCAGCCGCATCAGGAGGACGACTTCATGGTGCGCGACCCGCAGGAGCTCATCAGCACCCTCACCGGCACCACCCAACTGCTCACCATGCTGCTGGGCGCGGTCGCCGCGGTCAGCCTGCTGGTCGGCGGCATCGGCATTATGAACATCATGTTGGTTTCGGTCACGGAACGGACCAGGGAGATTGGCGTGAGGCTGGCGATCGGTGCGTTTGAGAACGACGTGATGACGCAGTTTCTGGTCGAGGCCGTCGTGCTGTCCTCGCTCGGCGGAGCCATGGGCCTCGCCCTCGGACTACTCGTCTCCGTCGCCGGCGCCAAGGCGCTCGAAGTGCCATTCCAGCCAGACATGCGCATCGCCACCATCGCCTTCATCTTCTCGGCCATGGTCGGCGTGCTCTTCGGCTTTGTGCCCGCGCGCAAAGCCGCGCAGCTGGACCCCATCGAGGCGCTGCGCCATGAATAACGGACTAACGAGTCGGGTCGCGCCACGCCGCGCCGACATGGTCGGTCAACGGACGCCGCGGAGCCTTCCTGCGGTGCGCCGCTTCCACTCGCGCCGCCGCGCATTCGGCATACCGGCTCATATCGGCCTCGGCATACGTGAACGCATGGTTGGTGGTGGCCTCGTAACCTTGCTCCAGCACCGACCGGCACAGCAGCGGCAGTTCCTGCAGCCGGATCCCATACTGGCGCGACATCGCCAGGTTGGTCGTGACGCTATACGGAGTTCGACTGCGGTCCGCGGCAACCCCTTCGAACTGGAAGACTCGCGCGCCCAGAATCTCTTTGAACCCGGTCAATACGAACTGCATCTTCGGTTTCTCCAATCGAATTCTCCTTTCCCTCTCGGCAATCACCGCTGCGACGGCCGTTGGGACTGCCCTGTCAGCTTGTACTCGTGCATCAGGCTGGCTTGCCGCACTGCTTGGCGGGCCCGATCGCAGACTTCAAAGACAAAACCGGTAGGCTGCTGGTGGGGTGCGGCGGAGCCGGCCGACACCATGTGTTCCAGCAATGCGGCCTGGATGTTCTCGGCCTCGCCGATATACAGCCACTCGCGCGAGTTCGAAAGCCCGAATACACCGGGCAGCGCCGGCGCGTGCTCCCGGATGGAGCTGACCGTGAACGGCCGGGGGAAGGGCCTCTCAAATGGCATGAGTTGCCCCACGGTGAGGGCAATCGAATTTCATCCTGTTTTCTTCCCGGGTAGAGCGGTTCGCACCTTGTCCTGGTCCAGCACCGCCTTCAGGCGGGCCACCAGCGATTTGCCCAGGGTAATGTCTTCCGACTTCGAAACATGCCCGGGCATCTTCGGATCGATGAATTCTCGGCGGAACAGTTGATCGGAGGCAAGGGAGACAAGCAACTCAATTTCGTGGGTGCTGAGCTTCACCGTCTTGAGCATCATGCGCCGCCTGCGCGGCGTCCCGTTGGGATTCCCACTGGCAGGACCGATGACGGCCACGCAACTTCTGGGCAGAGACAGTCCTTTGTCATGGCAACCTCCTCCGGTTGTCGGGTTGTGCCTAAGAGGACGGGACAGACGGCCTGACTTAGTTCAGGCAGTCCGTGAGTGAACGGAGCTGTCCAGACATTAACCATTATTAGTTAACCGTGCTTGCAAGTCAAGGCGGGAAGTGACACAATTGGGAGCCGCTGATTTACTCAGAGAAGTTAAGTCACTTTCAAGCCGGAGCACACGTGGACGTTTCGCTATTAATCAGGCAGCGCCTGAGCGAACTGGGCCTGGACCAAAAGGACCTCGCTGCCTCCGCACAGGTGACGGAGTCCTACATCTCCCAATTGTTGGGCCGGAAGAAGGCTCCGCCCGCGCCTGGACGAACCGACATCTACGAGAAGGTCGAGCGGGTACTTCGGCTGCCTTCAGGAGAACTCTCCAGGCTGGCCGACCTTCAGCGCCAGCAGGAGTTGAAGAAGCGGGTGGCGCAGCCGCCTACGCCCCTCTTCAAGGACTGCCGCGACCTGATCCTCCGAAAGTGCGAACCCGGTAGCCGGGAAGAGGTTCGCCGGATCTTCGAGAAGGATCCGTTTGGCGAACTAGAGCGGCTGGTGACGCAGAAGATTCTCGATACGGCCCAGGCCGTGGCACGCGAGGAACTGCGCAATGAGGCCTGGTTGCGGGCCTTGGCGGAGCACAGCGAACGCAGTTTTGAACAGGTCCGGGTGGCCATGCTGGAGTTTCTGGACACCGACATGTTCCAGGTCTCGCTGGAAAGCTGTGTGTCGTTCCTCCATCCAATGATAGACTCCTGGGACATAGACTTAAGATCGTTCGGCATGGAAGTCGTCCTCAACAAGCGGCTTGGGCCGGCTGCGGTCAAGCGTTTCGAGTTCGTTGAGTGCTCGCCCGAGCGGCCACCTGAGATGGAGCCGGGCTTCGAGCAGTTTTTGAGAGATGCCTCCCTCAGTGGGAGTGCGACCGAAGAGGAGATCGAGTTTTTGAGAAAGCTGAAGTTTGACGGCCGGCGTCCTTCCGCCCTGTATTACTACCGTGAACTTCAGAGTTTAAGGGACCCGCTGCATTTCCAAGCTGCCCCCGAATCCGGCGGTGTCCAGTGAATCGAGGGCGCGGGTATTGCGCCCGGCACTTCAGTATCTGCAGTACTGCAGATTGGCGGTTTAAGTTCGAGAATCTCAGGAGCCTCGCTGATCCTTCACCCAGGTCCGGCGGCCTTACTGAAAGTGAAGGAGAAGTTTGATGCGCATTATCCTGGTCAACCCGAGCGACGTGGCATTTGGTGTTGGCGTTATTACTCCACGTTGGCTCTATGTGCTGGCTGCCGCCACGCCGCGGCAGTATGGGGACCCCATCATCGTCGACGAGACGCTGGAGGCCATTAACCCCGAGCAGATTCAATCCGGTGATGTTGTCGGCATCGGAATCCACACTGCGAACGCATTGCGCGGTTTTGAAGTAGGCCGCATGGCGCGCGAGCGCGGCGCCATCGTTGTGTTTGGCGGCATCCACTCGACGCTGTATCCGGGTGAAGCGGTGGAATACGGCGCGGCTCACTCCGTGGTGCAAGGCGACGGCGACGAAGCGTGGGGCCAGTTGCTGGCCGATCACGTGAACGGCAGGCTGCAGCCGCTGTACGACGGCGGCCGCGTGAAGTCCGGCCAGTTCCTGCCGGCACGCTGGGATCTGCTGCCCCCTAAGAGCTACATGTGGGCTTCGGTCCAGACCGTCCGGGGTTGCCCCAAGCATTGCTCGTTCTGCTCAGTGTGGCGGACCGACGGGCAGGCTCCGCGGCAGCGCACGGGCGACGCGGTGATCGACGAAATCGTCCAACTGCGGCGCA
The DNA here is from genome assembly GCF_015277775.1 of Paludibaculum fermentans. NCBI lineage: Bacteria > Pseudomonadati > Acidobacteriota > Terriglobia > Bryobacterales > Bryobacteraceae > Paludibaculum > Paludibaculum fermentans. The sequence continues at coordinate 5,740,983 of NZ_CP063849.1, read as the reverse complement.
TGGGCTATCGCTTCATCGCCCTGGCCGACGACAACTTCTATCCGGTCACGCTCAACGACCTCGCGTTGGCGGAGCGCCAGGGCAACATGGAAAAGCTGGCCGAACTGCAGAAACTGCGGTCAGACCGCTTCGAGTTTATGGAACTGCTGGCCGGGCTGCCGGACGACACCATCATGTTCACGCAGATCACGATGGAAGCGGCCGAGGACATCGAGTTCCTCAAGGCCATGCGCAAGGCCCGCATCCGCGGAGCGCTGGTGGGCGTAGAAGCCGTCACTCCGGAAGGCCTGAAGACGGTGTTCAAGGACTTCAATCTCTCCGGCGACAAGCTGGTGGAGCGGCTGAAGCTGTTCAAGCAACATGGCGTCCACGTGCTGGGCTCATTCATCTTCGGACTCTCCAGCGATCGGGCGGAGACCTTCGATGCGACAGCCGAACTGGCCAAGAAGGCCGAGTTGACCTTCGCCCAGTTCGTCATGATGACCCCCTTCCCCGGCACCGTCGATTTCGACAAGTGGGAGAAGAGCTCGCAGGGCAAGAACGAGAAGGTCGAAGGCATCCCGATCACGCGCTACTGGCTGATCCCGGGCCACCGGCGTCCGAAGCTATACATGCCCCATCCGAGCATGAGCTCGGAAGAGATCCGCATCCGGACGCAGGGTGTATGGGACAACTACTACACGCTGGGCGAGGTGTGGAAGCGCGCGCAATGCGTGAAGTCGTGGAAGGGCCGGCTGGCTTTCGTGTTCATCTCCAAGCTGTACCGGCAGATGTACGCCAATACCGGCATCGCCACCGATAGCGCCCGCAGGAAGAGCGCGAACCGCTGGGCGCGCTGGACCGCGCTGATCTGCCTGAAGCTGTTCCGTGGCAAGATGATGCCCGAGTTGGAAGTGCCCCGGCTGGCTACCTCCCAGCCGGTACTCACCAACATCGCGCAGTAGTCTGAACAGGGCGTTGGGGCCGTCCCCAACGCCCTAACTATTTCTCGGCGTCTGTATGCCAGCCGGGGTTGGTCCATTGGCCATCGCGGCGCACGAAGATCTCGGTGACGCGTCCTGATGAGATCGAGCGTTTGCCCTTGGTCTCCGTCTCGACCAGATAGCTGCTCCAGACGATGGCGACATCCCCGAAGCGCTGCACCTCGGTGCGCGGGAACTCCAGCCGGATGAGCTTGCCTCCGGCGGCCTGGAATTCCCCGGCGCTCCTGAAGACCTCGGCCTGGTGCTTCCAGGCCACCTCCCCAGAGCTGATCACGATCGTGTCCGGAGGCACCAGTTTCGCCAGGGCCTTGGTGTCGTTGGCGAACCAGGAGCGCCAGACGGCCTCGCGGACGGTCAGCAGGTCGTCCTGAGCTGAGAGCGGAAGGATTCCGCCCAGTACACCGGCCAGCAGCAGGCCGGCCATGATCAGAGTGCGTCGTGTCTTCACGTTGTTCTCCCGGGTTTGTGGATTGCGAGCAGTACCGCCGCCGCCGAGGCGGAGAAGACCGAGTAGTCCAGCGGTGATTTGATACCAAGCGAAATGGTCATGGCGAGTCCGAACAGGGCCAGCAGGTACGCGCTGGCGAGGGCTACCCAGGGGGGCCAGATTCCGAGGATGAGCGCAAGGCCGAGGAGGAACTCGGCGAGGGTGGCGGACCAGCCCAGAAACGGGATGGTGGACGCAGGCATGAAGGCGTTGACCTCGGCCGTGTACTTGAGGAAGTTGCCGAAGTTGCCATACCCGACATCCTTACCGTAGAGCCCGAAGCGGGAGGCGATGCCGGAGAGGAAGGCCGCGCCCAGGGCGATGCGGGCATAGAGGATTGCGGCGCGTTCCCAGTTGAGGCCGGTCATCGAGGCTCCTTGCCGGCGGGGACATCGACGCTGAGGGGCGCGTCGTGGTCGCAGAGGAAGTAGGCTACGAACTTCGCGCCTTCCGTCCTGCTGGCATTGGCTGAGATGGCGTGGATTCCGTTGGGGGCCTCGTAGAAGCCTTCGCCGGCCTTGTAGACGACCTCGGGTTCGCCTTTTACCTGTGTGCGGATAGCGCCCTGGACGACATAGCCGAGGACGGCGCAGGGATGGCTGTGGACGGGCGAGGACTCGCCGGGGCCGTAATTGACTTCCAGCATCGAGGCTTTGAGATGGCCGCCGGCGAGCCGGGGCAGGGTGTGGGCGAGTACGGGCCGGACGCGTTGGGGCGCCGCGGCGGGCTGGCCGGCCAGGGTACAGAGCAGGACCAGGCTCGTGCCCGCGCTTTGGAATAGGTGGCTCATCGACAGCTCCTTCTGAATCCAATCGTACGGGATAGTGGATTAGCCACTAGGTCCATTTATGATATTTTCGCTGTACCACTTTCATGGCGAAGAAGCCGACTAACTTCAGCCTGGTGCTGCCGGTCCGGGAGGCGAAGGCTCCGGCTTACCGCTGGCTGTACGGGGCTTTGCGGAGCGCAATTCTGGAGGGGCGGCTGCGGCCCGGTTCGAGGCTACCCGCCACGCGCGAGCTGGCCACCCAGTTTGAGCTGGCCCGCGGGACCATCGTTCGCGCGTTCGAGCAACTGAAGGCCGAGGGGTACCTGGAAGGGGCGGTTGGTTCGGGGACGCGGGTGAGCCAGGTGCTGCCTGAACAACTGCTGGAAGTGGCACGCAGCGAAGCGAGGGCGCCACGGCGGACGCTGAAGCCGGCACGGGCGGTGTCCGACTACGGGCGACGGGTGCAGGTGTTTTCCAATCTGGAGGCCCGGCCGACGCGCGCCTTCCGGCCCAACGTGCCGGCCCTGGATTTGTTCCCTGCCACGCTGTGGGCGCAGGTGGCGGCGCGGCGGCTGCGGCGCGTCTCGACACAGCTGCTGCTAGGCTGCGACGCGCTGGGACATCTCCCGCTGCGGCGCGTGGTGACCGACTATTTGAGCACTTCGCGCGGCGTCAAGTGCACACCGGAGCAAGTTGCGATTCTGAGCGGCGTGCAGGAGGCGCTGGATCTCACGGCGCGTGTGCTGGTCAATGCCGGAGACCGGGTATGCATGGAGAATCCGGGCTACACCGGGGCGCGCACGATGTTCGAGGCGATGGGCGCGCAGGTGGAGGGGATTGGGCTGGATGACGAGGGCATGCGGATGGACCTGGCCGCGTTGAAGGGGGCGCGGCTGGTGTACATCACTCCAGGCCACCAGTTCCCGCTGGGTGTCACGATGAGCCTGGCCCGGCGGCTGCAACTACTGGAATGGGCCAGAAAGAGCAGGGCGGCGATCCTCGAGGACGACTACGACAGCGAGTACCGCTACTCGGGGCGGCCGGTTCCGGCGCTGCAGGGACTGGACCGGCATGGGCTGGTGTTGTTCACGGGCAGCTTCAGCAAGGTCCTGTTCCCCTCGTTGCGGCTGGGTTATCTGGTGATCCCGCCTGATTTGGTTGAGGTGTTCTCGGCGGCGATCTCGGTGACGAGCCGGCATGCGCCCGTGCTGGAACAGGCTGTGCTGTGCGACTTCATCGAGGAGGGGCACTTCGGCCGGCATTTGCGGCGGATGCGCGGGATCTATGCGGAGCGCGTGGCCGTGTTGCTGGAGAGTGCCCGCGAAGAGCTAAGCGGCCTGCTGGAGATCTCGGATGTCGAGGCAGGTCTGCAGACAGCGGGGTGGCTGCGGAACGGGCTGGACGGTGTCTCGGTGCGAGCGGCGGCGGCGCGGCGGAACGTCGACGTGGTGCCCCTGAGTGAGTACAGCCACGGCGGAGGGATCGCGGAGGGGTTGCAGTTGGGCTTCGCGGCGGTCGACACCCGGGAGATCCGGCGTGGGGTGCAGGCGTTGCGGATCGCCCTGGAGGAAGAGTGGCGGGCGCGGCACCGGCGGCCGCGCGAGAACGCCGACTAGCGGGTGGATTTGATGGCTTTCTTGAGGTTGCCCACGAGGCGCTCAGCGACCTTGCGGCTGCCGCCGCGTTTGACGGCGCCGATGATCAGCGATTTGTCGCCAGCTTCGCCGGACCAGAGATCGACGTGCCCGCCACGGTCGCGCAAGGTGACCGCGCCGCGCGCCTGATCCTTGATGCCCAGATAGCCTCCGGTGACTTTCGAGCCGGTGGTGGCTGTGTCTTCGCTCCTGCCGCTCAAGACGGCGTCCGCCTCTTCCTTGTGCTGCACGACGGAGAGGAAGCCGGCCAACTGTTCAGCGATCTCGATCCTGAGGTAGACATCGAGGTCGTTGTCCATCTTCTCGACGAAGATGGTCCTGACATCGCGCAGGGCTCGGACGGTGGGCCGGGCCGGGGCGGCCGGTGTGGGCGCTGGGGCGGGCGCCGGGGTTTCGACGGGCGGGGGCGCGGCGGCGCGCGGGCGTTCGGCCGGCTCAACCGGCTTCGTTTCGGGTACAGCCGCGTTGAGCGGAGGCAGGGCGACCTTCTTGCGCGGCTCCGGCGTGAGGGCGGGCCGGCTGGGCGCCACGGGCTGGACGGGCGTGGGTTCGTTCAGGATTGGCGTAATGCTGCCGGCCGGGGCGATGGAGGCCGGGGCGTCGAGCGAGCCCGGCGGCAGAGAGGGGGCTTGCTGCTGCGGTGGCGGCTGATTCCGAACTACTTCAACTGGAGGCTGCGGCGGGGGTGGTGGGGCGGAGTGCTGCAAGACCCAGACTCCGGATGCGGCGGCGACCACGGCGATGGCGAGGACGCCGGCGAGAAGGGGCAACTGGGACTTTCGAACGGCGCTGGGACCCGGCTGCGCGACGGCTGCCAGGCGGGTCTCGGGGGGCGGCGGAGCGGAGGGTTCATCACTGGCGAGGCGGGTGGGCTTCCTGGCGGCGACCGGCACGGCGAGGAGGGCCTCGCGGAATTCATCGGCCGACTGGAACCGGTCATCCGCTTTCTTCGCGAGGGCGCGGCCCACCACGGCTTCGAGTTCCGGCGCACAGTTCACGCCGAGCGCCCGCAAAGACGGCGGGGGCTGTTCGAGGTGGGCCTGCAGGACTTCCCGATCGGAGGCGCCGAGGAACGGAGCGCGGCCGGCCAATGCCTCGAAGAGGACGACTCCGGTGGAGTAGATATCGGACCGGCTGTCGGCTTCTTCAAAACGGATGCGCTCGGGCGCTAGGTATTCCAGGGTTCCGATGACGCTGCCCATGCGGGTGAGGCGCGACGAGCCGAGGACGCGGGCGATGCCAAAGTCTGTGACTTTGACGTGACCATCGTCGGAGATCATGATGTTGGCCGGTTTGATGTCGCGGTGGAGGACACCGGTGCGGTGCGCGTGGGCAAGGCCCTGCAGGACCTGTTGGATGACGGAGACGGCCGAATCGACGGGGAGCGGGCCGGAGGTCTTGAGGATCTGGTCCAGAGTGCGGCCGGGCACGAACTCCATGACCATGTAGTAGTCATCGCCGTCGCGGAAGAAGCTGAACAGGGTGGCGGTGCAGGGGTGGTTGAGCTTGGCCAGGGTGGCGGCCTCGACCTTGAAGCGCTCGATGAGGTCGGGCTGGCGAGCGATCTCGCTGTGCAGCATTTTGATGGCGACGCGCCGATCCACCATGACGTCGACGGCTTCAAAGACGGCGCCCATGCCGCCGGCTCCCAACTGGCGGGTGAAGCGGTAGTTGCCAATGGTTCTGGTAGTCATGCCTGTACCTCAAGCTGCCGTGTGGGCAGGGCGGCGCGCGATGACGATGACGCGGCTGTCAAGACCGCCGCGGACGATGCGGGCCGAGTCTGCATAGATGGGGCGATGCCAACCGTGTTTGGACAGCCGGCCGGCTGGCGGCGCCGCTTGAGCAGTTTTCCGAGTACCGGTCCATTCCAAACACCATGACATTTCGTAAGTCCTTATAGCCCGGGCCTTTCCGGCTCCGCAGGGTGCCAGTGCAACTACGCCGTTCCGCCGGTTCGAACGAGCTGGGGCGGTGCTGGAATCCTCCCGGCGCAGCAGGGTACTGACGGCAGCTCCGCGGCGAACCCTTATCTGGTAAGGCGTAACTCCGAGGAAAATTCCATCCTGGTGGACGCCGGCCGCGGTAGACGAGAGTGAGGGCGAGGGCTGGGAGGGATCAGCGGAGGCAGATCGCGATGTGAGGCGGATCCATGCCATGGCAGGCGGTTTCAATTGCCGGTGAGGCTAGTTTACCAGCGCCGGCTTTGTGGATCGGTACATCCGAATGGGAACTGCGGCCGCCGCCAGCCTCAGGGCAGGAGGCTGGGCGGCGGGTCGCCTTCGCGGTAGCTCTTTACGGGGTGGGCGATTTTCTCCTGGAGGTTGCGCCAGAGGTCGAACTCGCCCTGCCAGCGGCCCAGTGCCGTTTCGAGGCGGTAGGGCACGTAGTCGCGGAGCCAGAGGGTGCGCAGTTGGGCCCGGAGTTCGCCGGCCGCCTCCATGAGGTCGAAGAGGCGGCTGTGATCGGTTTCGCTGGTTTCGATGCCGAAGAGGAGGCGATAGTTGGCGAGTTTGGGGTCCTTGGCGTGCGCCTCGCGGAATTCGTCCAGTTCCAGGGCGTAGAGCTGGCGGAGGGCGATGTAGTCGAGGAGCCGGGCGCCGTAGAGGAGGGACTCGTAGAACGGGTCGGCGCCGTCTTTGAGCAGGGCGAGGAGATCGGCCTGGGCTGTCTCGGCCTGGATGCGGGCTTCGCGGATGGAGGAGGCGTGGGTGCGGGCGCGCTCGAGGCGCCGGGGTTCGAGCGGGTTGGCCCAGAGGGTCTGGAAGACGCGGGTGCCCAGGGCGTTTTCGAGGGCGCCCTGGGATTCGGAGACTGTGGCCAGGAGGCGGCTGACGGCGGCGGCGTGGCGGGGGTGGAGGAGTCGGGCGTAGCGATCGTAGACCTGGGCGTGCGAGAGGGTCTCGTGATTCCAGGAGGCGATGGGGCCGTAGGCGACGGCGGGATCGGCCATGCGGAGGAGGACCTGGCCGCAGTCGGTCCATTCGGTGTGGAGGATCCCGAGGGAGCCGTGTTTGCGGGCGCTCTTGATGAGGCCGTCGACGTTGCGGAGGGTGTGGTCGAAATCGGGGACGGCGTCGTAGTAGTTCCAGACTCCGGAGCCAAGGAGGGAATTGACCTTGGCGGTGGCGAGCGGGGCGACGAAGCGGTCGTAATCGGGCTCGTCGGAGTAGCGCCAGGGGATGGCGACGGTGCCGGCGGGGACGTGCGGGATGACCTCGGGGTGCTGCAGCAGGATGTCGCCCCAGATCATGACGCGCTTGCCCCTGGCGGCGACCAGGGTGGAGACCTGCTCGAAGAAGCGCAGGTAGATCTCGCCGGCCCTGGCGGGCTCGAGCTGGCGGCCGGGCACTTTGCCGAGTTCGTAGGTCTCGTCCATGCCGACGTGGAACCAGGGACTGGGGAAGAGGGCGGTGAGCTGGTTGACCCAGTCGCTGATGAGGGCCTGGGCTTTGGGGTTGAGCGGGTTGATTTCGCCGCCGTGGGGCATTTCGGCGAGGGCGGAGTAGGTTTCGATGCGGGCGAGGTCGTGGAGGTGGCCGTAGAGTTCGACGCAGGGGACGACGTCGATGAAGCGGTCGTGCGCGTAGGCGACGAGTTCGCGGACCTGGGCCTTGGTGAGGCGGGCGGAGGCGCTGAGGAGCGGGTAGCCGTCGAGCTCGATGTTGGTTTCGGAATAGAGGTAGAACTGGTTGGCCTTCCAGCGGGCGAGGAAGTCGACCTGGCGTTTGAGCTCGTCGAACTTGGGGAAGGGGCCGTGGCTGAGGTCGAGCATGAAGCCGCGCAGGCGCATTGCGGGCCAGTCGTTGATCTCGACGATGGGCAGGGTGGCGGAGGGACTGAGTAGCTGGCGCAGGGTCTGGACGGCGTAGAAGAGGCCGCGGGCGGTGGCGGCTTTCAGATGGACGCGTGTGGGGGTGATCTTGAGCGAGTAGGCTTCGGAGGAGTTGGGTCCGGGGGCGTCGTCCCACTGCCAGGATTGCTGGTGGGAGGTGCGTTCGAGAAGGATGACGGGGGCTGCGGTGGATGAGGTGGCGGAGATGCCGGCGTGGTGGAGGATGTCGCGGAGGGCGCGCTCGACGAGGGCGTCGTCCTTGTCTGGTTTGGCGGCGAAGCCGAGGGTGGGCCGGATGAGTTTGAGGGAGCCGGGGCCGCGTTGGAGGGAGTGAGGCTGCGGGAGAAGGGGGAGGTCCTGGGCTGGGACGAGGGTGGAGGCGGCGAGGAGGGCGGCGCCGAGACGGATCAGCATTCGAGAGGTTCTCCGGATTGGTAGCGGCGCAGGGCCGAGTGGTCGAGGCGGACGCCGAGTCCGGGACCCTGGGGGACCTGGGCAAAGCCGCGGTTGAAGACGATGGGAGCTTCCAGGAGGTCGTCCTCGCGGACGAGTTCTCCGAAGATGTCGGAGGGGATGGTGCAGGACGGGGCGGCGGCGCAGGCGTGGAGGGCGGAGGCTTCGAGGATGCCGAGATCGACTTCGCTGCCGTGCCAGCAGGGCAGGCCCGCGAGGGCGGCTGTGGAGGCGAGTTCGACGAAGCGGAACATGGGTCCATTGAAGTTGAAGCCGTCGACGGCGTCGAGGCGGAGGCCTGCGAGGAGGTCAGCGGGGTTCTGGTCGTAGGGCAGGGCGACGTGGAGGTAGAGGGGGATGCCGAGGGTCGACTTGATCTGGCGGAAGCCGGCGATGTCGGAGCGGAGGACGGGGTCTTCCAGGGCGTACATGGTTTCAGGGCGGACGCCCTCCATGAGGCGGAGCGTCGTGGGGACGTCGTTCCAGCGCTGGTTGGGGTCGAGCAGGATGCGGATGCCCTGGCCGCAACGGGCTTCGATGGCTTCAGTCCATTCGCGGACGGGGTCTTCAGAAGAACACTTGAACTTGAAGACGCGGTGGCCGCGCTGCATGGCTTCGTGGGCTTTGCGGGCGGCGTCGGCGGGCGTGCGGCGGCCGGTCCAGCCGCTGCATTCCACGGAAGGGCGGAAGGCGCCTCCGAGGAGTTGGTAGACGGGTACGTTGAGAGCCTGGCCGGCGAGGTCGAGGACGGCGGATTCGATGGCGTCGTAGACGCGGGCGTGGGGGACGGGCAGGGCGCGCCAGTTGAGGGCGAAGAGATCGCGGCCTACGACGGCTTGGAGGGCGGCTTCGACGTGATCGGGATCGGCGGCGCGATAGGTCTCGCCGATGCCGACGCGGCCGTCACTGCCCTGGAGCTGGATGATCCACTTCACCTCGTGCGGGAAGTCCTGCCAGGTTTTGCCGGTATGGAAGCGGCGGGCGAAGTCGGCGTCGGTGTCGTCGACCTCGCGGGAGTTGAGGCTGTCGGGCCGGGCTGGGACGCGTACAGGGGTGGCGATGGCAGAACGGATGAGGAGGCTCAAGGCTTCCTCCGGCGGGAGGTGGGGCGGTCGCCGATGTCCTCGGGGTACTCCTGCGCGAGGGTGCGGATACGGTAGCTGAAGTCGAGGAAGAGTTTCTCCCACCGTTCGGCCTGGCCGTCGCGGTATTTGTAGAAGCCGCGCGCATTGGAGACGCCTTTGGCTCCAGATTGGGCGAGGCGTTTCAGCGTGGCAGGGACTTCGGTGGCGTTGGAGAGTTCGGGGAAGAGGTCGTTGGCTACGGTGGCGTAGGCGGGGAGGCCGGTGAGGTCCATGAAGCGGAAGGGGCCGGCGAAGGTGATCCAGTAGCCGAGGTCGTTGCGGAGGGAGCGGTCGACATCGGCGACGGTGGCGTAGCCGTTTTCGACGAGGTAGAGGGCTTCGCGGATGAGGGCGTAGAAGCAGCGGTTGGTGATGAAGCCGCGGATGTCGCGGCGGAGGAAGGTGGGCTCCTTGCCCCAGTGGCGCGAGAGCGCGAGGACGCGCCGGGCGACAGCGGGCGAGGTGTCGTTGCCACAGATGACTTCGAGGAAGCGCGTGGTGTGGGCGGGTTCGGCCCAATGAATGCCGAGGATGCGCTTGGGGTGCCGGGTCTCCTTCTGAAGGATGGAGATGGGGATGGCGGAGGTGTTGCAGCCGATGGGCACATGGCGGCCGACGGCGCCCTCGATGCTCTCGATGAGCTTCTGCTTTTGCACGCCGTTCTCCGAGATGGACTCGATGACAATCTCGGATTCGCCAAGTTCGGCGACATCGCCGGTAGTGCGGAAGCGCTGCATGACTTCGTCGCCGGGGGCGCGGAGGAGGTTCTCCTGGCCCATTTTGCGGAGGAGCGAAGCGATGCGGCGGCGCGCGGTGGAGCGCTGGCCGGCATCCTTTTCGACACCGGTTACGGGGTGTCCGGCGGAGAGAAGACAGGCGGTGATGCTGGCGCCCATCAGGCCGAGGCCGGCGACGCCGGCGGGCATACGGCCCACGTCAAGTTTTTCAGGCATTTCGTAGATCCTCCATGGGTGGCCATGAGGCAAAGTCGTTCAGGAATTCGATGAGGGCCGTGGTGGCGGCGGAGAGCAGGTGGGCGCCCTTTTCCCGGGTGGCTTTGTGAGGTTCTCCGCTGGCGCCGTTGCCGGAGAGGAACTCCGTGCGGCGGACGAGGGAGACGCCGCGATAGGGGGCGTCGTCTTCCCAGCCGATGTAATTGTTGGCGGGGGGGCGATTGGCGCGAGCAGCGCGGTCCATGCGCACACGGGTTGCATCGAGGGTGAGCATCATGCTGGTTTCGTACTCGCAGGCGTGGCTGAGGGCTGGCGACTCCAGGGGCGGGAGGCCTGCGAAGGCGGCTGCGGCGAGTTCCCAATAAGTGGCCAGCGCGACCTCGGCGACGGGCGCTTGCGCGAGGATCGAGAGCGCCTGGCGGACGGGCGTGATGTTGCCGCCGTGGCCGTTGAGGATGACGATGCGGCGGAAGCCCGAGCTTTCGAGGGAGCGGACGAGGTCGAGGACGAGGCGGGTGAAGAGCTCCGGGTTCACGCTGAGCGTGCCGGCGAAGGAGGAGTGGTGGTGGCTGGAGCCGTAGGGCAGTGCCGGGCAGAGGATGACGCGATCGGCCAGGGCTTGCTCGGCGGCATGGGCCAGGGCCGTGACGAGATCGGTGTCGGTGGTTACGGGCAGGTGCGGGCCGTGCTGCTCGACGGCGGCGACGGGGAGGACCGCGATTGCGCCGGGTGCGAGGCGGGCGATTTCAGGAGCGGTGAGAGCGGACAGCTTCAACGGGGCGCTCCCTGGGCGGCAGGTTCGAGGCCGTGCTCCTGTGCCAGGCGGACGATGCGCTGGTTGAGGAGGGCGATGTACTGGAGGTCGTGCTGGCTGGGCCGGAGGGTGGCGCGGCGGACGGTGACGCTGTCGAGGAGGCCGCGGGCCTGGAGGAGCAGCTTTTCGGCGTGATGAAAGAGCTCCATGTTCTGGAGGCTGTAGAGGATCTGGGGCAGGATGCCTTCGAAGAGGGGCTGAGCCTGTTCGCGGCGGCCCTCACGGGCGAGCAGGAAGACCTTGCGAAGCAGATCGGTGAGGCCAAGGCCGGGTACGACGCCTGCGATGCCGGCGGGGGCGAGTTCGAGGGTATACATGCCGCCCCAGCCTTCGAGGACCCCCACGCGGCCGGAGGTGGCGTCGCGAATGGCGGCCACCTTATCGGCGAGGCGGGGCTCCTCCAACTTGATGTAGCGGAACTGAGGGTGGCGGCGGTTGAGCTCGGCAATGGCGGGCACGGACAGGGAGGCCCCGCCGGGGTTGAAGTCCTGGAGGATGAAGGGGACCTGCACGGCGGAGAGCAGGGCTCCAAAATGGTCGAGGAGGTCGGCGTCGGAGAGGGCGAACTGGCGGGGGGCGGCGGAGCAGATGGCGGAGGCTCCGGCATCGACAGCGCGTCCCGCGGCGGCGATGGCGAGGCGGGTGGAGGCGTAGTTCACCTGGGCGATGACGGGCACGCGGCCGGCGGAACGGCGCACGGCGCGGCTGGTGATCTGGAGGCGCTCCTCCTCAGAGAGCTTGTAGAACTCGCTGGCATAGGCCGGGAGGCAGACAGCGCAGGCGCCGGCGTCCACGGCGAAGTCGATGAGGCGATCGAGACCGGTCCAGCAGATCTCCTCGGATTCCTCGAAGGGAGTGGGGATGATGGGGACAATTCCGTCGATTTGAAAGGTCATGAAGTGGTCACCGTTCGTTTGGATCGCTGTTCGTGCATGGTTACGAGCCAGGCGCCGAAACCTACCAGGAAGCCGCCCGCCAGCAGCGCGGAGTTCAACGTTTCGTGCAGAGCCAGGCTGGAGAGCAGGACTCCGAAGACGGGCAGGAAGTAGATGGAGAGGGAGGCCTGGGTGGCATCGACCTCGCCGAGGACTCGGAAGTAGAGGAACATCGACAGGGCGAGGCTGAGGGCCCCGATGATGATGAGGCCGAAGAGGGCCGCGGGCGAGGCGGATTGGAGGCGCTGCATCGGGCCGGGCTCGTAGATGAGCATGGCCGGCAGCAGGGCGATGAGGGAGACCGTGAAGGTGGCGACGAGGAGTTGCGCGGGTCCCAGCCAATCGAGGGCGCGTTTGCTGTAGACGTTGTAGAAGGCGCTGCCCCAGCAACTGAGGAAGATGAGCATGTTGCCGAGGAAGTAGCGGCCTTCGACGAAGCTGGTTTCGTTCCAGCGGATGCCGGAGGAGAGCAGGACTCCGGGGATGGAGAGGGCGAAGGCGAGCCAGCGCACGGTGCTCATGCGTTCGCCCAGCAGCAGGGCGGCCAGGACGGTCATGAGCACGGGGACCGTCAGGTTGATGACAGAGGCGTTGGAGGCGGGGGCGCGTTCGAGGCCCCAGTTCAGGCACATCTGCGCGACGAGGGAGCCGCTGAGTCCGAGAAAGAGAACCTGGGCCACGCGGGCGGGCCAGCGTCCGGGCGGCGCGGCGGGGCGGCGTTCCGACCAGGCAACCGGGAGCATGAGGATGGCGGCGAGGAGCATGGCAAACCACGTGAGTGTGAGCGGGCGCAGCTCTTGAGCCGCCACACGGGACGCAGGAAACTGGATGGCCCAGAGGAGATTCACCAGGGCCAGCAACGCGAGATTGCGCATACGGTTCTAGTCGCTGGTGGAGAGCTTCATGCGGCCCGAGCCGCCCTCGCGCAGATACTGCGGGGTCTTCAGTTCGGGGATGGTGAACAGCTCTTCCAGGCTCAGCAGGCCCGCACCGAGGACACCGGCGGTGTCGCCCAGCGAGCCGAAACAGATAACGAGATCCTCAGTGAGATGGCTGAGGGCCTGGAGGCGCACGGTGCGCTGGATCTGGTCGAGGAAGCCGGCACCGCAGATTTCGAGGCGTTGATCGAGCACGATGCGGGCGGGGTCGAGCAGATTTACCAGGTTGGCGAGGCCGATGGCGAGGTAGCGGCACATCTCTTCTGAAATGGAGAGGCAGACTTTGTCGCCGGCGCGCGCGGCTTCGAGGACATCCCAACCGGTGACGCGCAGGGGATCGCCGCCTGTCCGCGTGAGGGCGAGAGATGAGCCGCCTTCGCGGATGATCTCGCGGAAGCGATGGGCGAGGGCGGGCGAGCCGGCGACGGCTTCGAGACAGCCGAAGCTACCGCATTTGCAGGCGATATTGGCCATGCTGACGCGGGTGTGCCCGAATTCACCGGCGCTGGTGCGGCGGCCTTCAATGACGCGGCCTCCGGAGAAGAGGGCGGAGCCGATGCCGGCGCCATATTCGACATAGATCATGTCGTCGTTGGATTCGCCGGCGCCGAGCAGGCGTTCGGCATTGCCGCGGCAGCGGGTAGCGTTCTCGACGAACGTGGGGACATGGAAGGCGTCCTCGAAGATTTTGACGAGGGGGACGTTGCGCCAGAAGTCCAACTGAGAAGAGAGGACGGAGATGCCCTGGGTGCGATTGACCAGGCCGACGTCGGCGATGCCGATGCCGCGGAGGCTGCGGGCCGAGACCCCGGCTTCCGCGAGCGCCCTGCGGGCACAGTCTTTCAACTGATCGACGAGCGCCGTTTCGCCACCATCGAGGCGGGTGGGTTCGCGAACGAGGCCGCGAATGCGGGGGGCGAGGTCCATGACGCCGGCGACGACGGTTTCGGAGTCGAACTCGATGCCGAGGAGGAAGCCCTGTTCCTGGTTGACGCGCAGGAGGACCTGCTTGCGGCCCGTGGGGTTATCGCTGAGTCCGGCGACCTCGAGGCGGCGCTCGCTGAGAAGTTCCTTGGTCAACTGAGAGATGGTGCTGGTACGCAGGCCGGTGAGACGGTGGATCTCGACGCGGGAGAGGGGTCCGAAGTTCCGAACGACATTGAGGATGACTCCGGCATCGCGTTCCTTTTGAGTGTTGACGTACTTCATCGGGCCTCCCAGCGATCGTAGGATGAACGGGCGTGTGTGTCAAGAGAAAGTTTCCATAAGAGAACATTCGATGTGTTACGGAAGCGCGTCTATCGATAGAAAGTTTTGTTTCTGTTATTTTCTTCTTGACTGGCGATCGTATTCGCCCCTACACTGCGGCAATGCCGGCCGCTGGAGCTTCGTGCAAAGCGGCGGCATGAAGGAGGTCAACCCATGAAAGCTGTGAAGCTCAAGAGTCCGGCAGGGCCCCTGTTCGTTCTCCTGCTGTTGGTTTCGTCACTATCCGCCCCGGTGGCGGCGCAATCCACATTTGGCTCGGTTGTCGGACAGGTGGCCGATTCCACGGGCGGGGCGGTTCCGAACGCGAAGGTCGGACTGTTGGAGGTCAGGACCCACGTGACGCGGCAGGCCACGACTTCGCCGGACGGCCTGTATGAGTTCCTGAATGTACCCCAAGGCGAGTACAAGATTGTGATCGAGATGGCCGGGTTCAAGAGGTTCGCGACGGCGAACTTCGAGTTGCAGGCGCGGCAGATTGTCCGCATGGACGCGGGCCTGGTAGTGGGTGAGGTGGCATCGACGGTGGAAGTGGCGGCGAGCGCGCCGCTGGTGAACACGGAGACACCCACGGTCTCGTCGGTGCGGAGCAACGAGCAACTGTTGAAGGGTCCGTTCATGTACCGGTCGGCGGCCACGTCGCCGGCGCGGGTGCTGGGGCTATTCTCGGAGTCGCAGTTAGGAGTGAGCGAAGAGCGGCAGTTCTCGCTGTCGGGCGGCATGGTGTACCAGAACGACGTTTCGGTGGATGGCATCCTGTCGACGAACATTCGCGACAACGGCATCGGGTTGCGGGCGGAAGGGCTGTTCCCGTCGACGGACACGATCCAGGAGCTGAAGGTGAGCTCGGTGAACAACAACGCCGAGTTCGCGCAGATGGGCAGCATCACGACGATCACGAAGTCGGGCACGAACGCGTATCACGGGTCTGTGCTGTACAACTACTACGGCAACTCGATGCGGGCGAACCCGTCGTACTTCGCGAAGCAGGTGAACAACGGCGTGCTGCCGCGTGAAGTGAACAACGACATTGTCGGCAACGTAGGCGGGCGCATCATTCCGAACCGGACGTTCTTCTTCACGGCGTATGAGCGGCTGACGAAGTATGGGCTGGTGCGCAACTCGACCAGTGGAATCACGGTGCCGGAGAATGATATCCGGCAGGGCGATTTCTCGCGGTTCCTGACGACGGCGCAGAAGATAGTGATCAACGATCCGGCGACGAACCAGCCGTTCGCGGGCAACATCATTCCGGCGAGCCGGATCAACAGCGTGAGCCGGAAGATTGCGGACAAGTACATCGGACCGGTGAACGTGGCGAGCAACCTGTATTTCTACCTGCAGGACAACGCTCCGGAAATCCAGCAGAACTACGACGTGCGGGTCGACCATTACTTCGGAAACCGTCACAATGTGTTCGGCCGGTACAGTTGGAAGGCCTATAACCGGAAGGCGGCGACGAACTTCGAGTCGGAGGGTGGGCTGCAGACTTTGACGCCTTCGCACACGATGGTGCTGTCGGACAACTTCGTGATCCGGCCGAACCTGATCAACGAGGCGCGCTTCGGCTTCAGCCTGCTGAAGGATGTGACGCTGTCGGGGATCCGGGCGCGGGACTTCCTGCAGGATACGGGGCTGAAGCTGGTGACGTCGAGCATCCCGGATATTTCGGGCGCCTCGAATGTGAACATCAGCGGGTACACGGCGTTTGGCCGCGCGAAGGACCAGCCGCTGGTCACGCATACCTACGAGTTTGGGGACAACGTGACGTGGCAGGCCGGACACCATACAGTGAAGGCCGGCGTGCAGGTGCACTGGCTGAACTTCCAGCAGCCGGCGGGCGGCTATGGGGAACTGGGTACGTTCACGTTCGACAACAACCTGACGCGGGGTACGAATCACCCCTTCGCCAACTTCCTGCTGGGCGTGCCGACGGTGGTGAACCAGACGCAGCCGGGTCCGGGTGTGGATGCGAGCACGAACCACTACGGGTTCTTTGTGCAGGACGAGTGGCGGTTGCGGAAGGTGACGTTCAGCCTGGGTTTGCGCTACGAGCTGCACTCGCCGTTCGAGGATGCGAAGGGCAACATTGCGAACTTCCTGCAGGGGTCGGCCAACGGCGATGTGGTGGTGCCTTCGGAGGCCTCGCGGGCGATGGCGACGCCCCGATTCGTGAACGCGATTGGCACTGCCAGGATCCTGACGGCGGACCAGGCGGGCATTCCGGGGCGGCTGAGGTTCACGGACCGCAACAACTTCGCTCCGCGCATCGGCGTGGCGTGGCGGCCGTTCAACAACAACAAGACGGTGCTGCGAGCGGGCTACGGCCTCTACACGGTGCGCGTCCTGGGGCCGTTCTTCGCGGGCATGACGGACATTCACACGTCGGGCCAGCAGATCTTCACCAACACCTTCAACGACGCGACCAGTTCGCATTCCATTGTCTGGCCGAACACGTCCAACTCTTTGGCGGACCTGGGCAACGTCGCGGTGGGCACGTTGAACTTCAGCTCGGCCAACGCGATCCGGTTCCGGGATCCCTACACGCAGCAGTGGAGTTTCACGATCGAGCGCGAAGTGGCGCGGCGCAACTCAGTGCGCGTCACGTATACCGGCAACCACGGCGTCGGGCTGGTGACGTCGCCGAACATCAATGAGGTGGCGCCCAACACGGTGGGCTACAACAACCTGCCGGCGTCGGCTCGCCAGTATCCAAACTACCGGCAGGTGCGCCTGCGCGCGAACGGCGGCAGCAGCAGCTATCACGACCTGACCTTCCAGCACCGGTTGCTGGGCCTGGGCGGGTTGACGGTGACGAACTCCTACAAGTTCGCGAAGGGGATCAGCAATGTGGAGACGGATCCGAACGTCGCGAACTTCTCGAACGAGATCCCGGCGGATTTGAACAACCGGTTCGATCCGCGCTACTGGCGCGGACCGATGGTGGGCATTCCGTATCACCGGCTGCTGACCGATTTCCTGTGGGACGTTCCGCTGGGCCGCGGGCGGCACTGGGGCCGCAGCTGGAACCGGCTGGTGGATGGGATCGCGGGCGGGTGGACGGTCTCGAGCATCATGATGTTCCAGAGCGGTCCGCACCTGACGCCATTCTTCACGAGCCACTGCCAGGCCGGCACTGACTGTTCCTCCCGCAACCGGCCGGATGTGGTGGCGGGCCAGGATCCGGATACGGGCTTGAAGACGACGGAGGCGTGGTTCAATACGGCGGCGTTCACGAAGGCGCCGTTCCTGAGCGCGGACGGGAAGAGTGTCTTCGCGGGCCGGTTCGGGAATGCGGGCGTGGGTACGGTGACGGGGCCGGGCATCATGCAGATCGACGCGGGTGTCTTCAAGGATGTTCGCCTCACTGAGCGGTGGAGCATGCGGGTGCAGGGCCAGGCGAGGAACCTGCCCAATCATCCGAACTTCACCAACCCCAACATGAATATGGACAGTGCGGACTACGGCAAGATCCGCGGCCTGAACGGCAACGCCTACTCCCGCCTGATCACGGGCGGAGTGCGCATCCTCTTCTAAAGGGATGCTTCAGAGATGACCAGACGTGACCTGTTTGGCACCGTTGCACTGGCGGGTGTGCTTTCGGAGGAGAGCATGCCCGCAGTGAGCGGAGAGTTCTACCTGCCCTGGCTGAACGCGCTGGTGAAGGGGTATCTGACCAACGCGAAGAGAACGAGCGACAGCCTGGCGGTTTGTGATTTTGAGGGTGGCAGCAAGCGGCCGGACGGTCTTTCGCGATCGGGGAAGACGTATTGCAGCGTGTCGCGAATGCTGCCGGCGCTGGCGGCCTGCGTGATGGCTGGGCGGGATGCGGAGGGAGTGCTGTTCCAGGCGATTCTCAGCGTGTACCGGCACGCTTTTGATCCGGAGCATCGGGATTATTGGGGTCCTTCTCCAGCGGAGAAGCCCGACCTGCGGCAGGTGGAGTCGTCCCTGGTGGCCTGGACGCTGTGGCTGCTCAGGGACCGGCTGCCGGGCGCACTAACCGTGGCGGAGCGCGAGAACGTGCAGAGGTGGCTGGCGTCCTGCACGGTGCGGGAGGTGCGGTACAACAATTTCGCGTGGTTCACGGCGGTGAACCAGGCGGTGCGGCTGGCGCTGTCGGAGCGTTGGAGCGAGTTCCACGGCGATGAAGCCTGGATGCTGGACGATTTGAGGGCCATGGACGCGATGTATGCCGGCGACGGCTGGTATACGGACGGCAAGGGCACGCACATTCACGATTACTATTCGTTCTGGGTGTTCGCGAGCCACTATCTGTACTGGCGCGAGATCATCGGCGCAAAGTACCCGGAGTGGAACAGCCGTTTTGAGGGGCGGGTGAAGCAGTTGATGCTGCAGGCTCCGGAGTTGTTCTCGGCGAGCGGGGCGCATGCGATGATGGGCGTCTCGCTGGTGTACCGGTTCGCGGTATTGACGGCGTTGGTGCTGGCGTACCGGCAAGGCTTATGGCCGCATTCGGCCGGGCTGCTGCGCGGGCTGGTGCGGCGCAACATGGCGTTCTTCTGGGGGCATGGCGCGTTCGACGGGCAGAAGGGCAAGCTGCGGGAGACGATCTCCGAGGTGGGCACGCCGGAGTTCGCGGAGTCGTATATCGACAACGGCCATCCGTACTGGGGCATGCAGGCGTTCGCGTTCCTGCTGATCCCGCGCAGGGATGCGTTCTGGACAGAGAGAGAGGAAGAGTTGCCCTGCGAGAAGCGGGACTTCGTCACCGCCCTGGCGGGGCCGGGCGTCCTGATTTCGGGGTGCAAGAGCACGGGCGAGTCGCGGCTGCATTTCGTGAACAACGGGCGGTTTGATGCGATCTACCGGGACCGATATACGAAGTTCTCGTACTCCGGGCAACTCTTCTTTTGTTTCACGAAGCGCAAGGACAGGGCCACGTGGGACAGCGCGCTGGTGTTCCGGGATCCGGCGAGCGGCCTGATTGCGGGGCGCGCCGGTGTGGAGGGCGGACGGCTGGTGGACGGCGGATATGAGACGGAGTGGTGGGCGGTGGTGGAAGGGATTCGGATTCGGGTGCGCAGCAGGATCCGGCCGGATGGCGACAGGGAGTTTCGCTCGCATGTGGTGGAGGCTACGGAGAGCGCAATTGCGAGGAAAGTGGAGATCTGGGAGGGTTCCGCCGCGTTGCCATTCGCGGAGAATGAACAGATTGAGATTAAGGGCGCCGGGCAGCGACTGGCGGCCTCGGCCCCATTGGGGCGCGTGGGCGTGACGGAGTACAGCGGCTATGACGAGGCGGTGGTGGAGTCCAGGTTCGAGCCTGTGTTCGGGCGAGAGAACATCCACCTGTTCGCGCCACGCTGTGCGGTGTTGACATTGAAGACGGTGCTGCGGCAGCCGGTGACGGCGCTGAGTGCGACGTTCCTGTGCAGGCCGGCCCGAGGAAAAGGAGGAGTGGCTTGAGCAAGCAGGAGATCCGGCATCCGGACAAGCAGGTGTCGACAGGGGCTTATTCGGCGGGCGTGCTGTGGAGCGGGATCAAGGTAGAGATCGATGCGATTGCGCGCATCCCGGAAGGAAAGAGATAACCATGACGGAACGCAGAGAGTTCATCAAGAGCGCCGTGATCGGCGCGGCCGCCGCCATGCAGGGGGCGGCCCAGGATCGCCCGCTGCGGGTGGGTTTCATCGGGACGGGCAATCGCGGCGGGGCGCTGCTGGGTCCGGTGCTGCGCATGCCGTGGGTGCAGGTGACGGCCCTGTGCGACGTGGATGAAGCGGCGCTGGCGAAGGGGCAGGACCGGGTGCAAACCGCGGGTCAGCCGAAGCCGGCGACGTTCACGGGATCGAAGGAAGCTTACCGGCGCCTGGTGGAGCGGAACGATGTGGACGCGGTGATTGTGGCGACGCCCTGGCAGTATCACGTTCCGATGGCGTTGGCGGCGATGAAGGCGGGCAAGGCGGTGGGGGTTGAGGTGCCGGCGGCGCAGACGGTGGAGGGGTGTTGGGAGCTGCTGGAGACGCGCGACAAGACGGGGTCGCCGTGCATGATGCTGGAGAACTGGTCGTTCCGGCGAGACAACCTGGCGGTGCTGAACATGATCCGGCTGGGCCTGCTAGGTGAGATTGTGCACTGCCACTGCGCGCACGGGAACGACTGCGTGAACCGGACTCCGTGGTACTTCGACCGGCAGGGCAACGCGCGGTGGGGCGGCGAGTATCTGATCCAGCGGAATTGCGACCAGTATCCGACGCACAGCCTGGGTCCGGTGCTGAGCTGGATGGATATCAACTGCGGCGATGCGCTGGACAGTATCGTCTCGATGGCCAGCCGGTCGCTGGGGATCAATCACTACTTCGAGAAAACGCTGGGACCGGACAATCCGGCGGCAAAGCGGCACTACGCGCAGGGGGACATTGTGTCGTCCCTGATCAAGACGAAGCGCGGCAACACGATTGTGCTGAACAACGATATGCAGCTTCCGCGGCCGTACGACAACCGCTGGATGATTCAGGGCACCGAGGGTGTGTACAGCGAAGAGCGGAACTCGATCTATCTGTGGCGGCGCAGCCCGAAGGTACACGAGTGGGAGGCGTTTCCACCGTACCAGGCGAAGTACGACCACACGTGGTGGAAGCCGGTGAAGTCCGACAAGCCGGGTGTCGACCAGACAGCGGCGGGTCATGGGGGTACGGATCCACTGTTGCTGTACAAGTATCTGGAGGCGGTAAGGGACAAGCAGCCGCTGCCGTTGTCACTGGAGGATGGGTTGACGATGAGCGTGGTGGTGCCGTTGTCGCAGGAATCGATCGCGGGCGGCAGCAAGCCGGTGTCGTTCCCGGATTTCACGCGCGGGCAATGGAAGACGGCGAAGCCGTATTTCGCGGTGGACACGACCTCGGCGCTCGCATAGGGTGGGTGCCAGGGCATATTCTGAATCATGCGACGACGACAATTTCTGGTAGCTGCTTCGGCGGCGGCATCGCAATCGTGGGCGGGCGCGAACGACAAGGTTCGCGTCGCTGTGATCGGAGTGGGCTCGCGCGGCACCGCGCATATCAAAGAGATGCTGCCGGCGGGCAACATCGAGGTGGCCGCGGTGGTGGATCCGGATGGCCGGCGCACGGAAGCGGCAGCGGCGATCGTGAAGAAGCAGACCGGCAAGTCGCCGAGGATCGAGTCTGACATGCGCCGCGTGTTCGACGACAAGAACATCGACGCGGTGACGATTGCGACGACGAATCACTGGCACACGCTGACAGCCATCTGGGCCATGCAGGCGGGTAAGGATGTGTACGTCGAGAAGCCCGTGTCGCACAACGTGTGGGAGGGTACGAAGCTGGTGGAGGCGGCCCGCCATTACAACCGGATGGCGGCCGGTGGGACGCAGCGCCGCTGGTGGGGCCGGTTTCGCAAGGCGGTGGAACTGATTCACGGAGGAACCATCGGTGACGTGTATCAGGGCAACTTTGTCTTTCCGGGTCCCCGGGAATCAATAGGATTCAAGCCGGTGCAGCCGCCGCCGGCGTGGCTGAACTGGGATCTGTGGCTGGGGCCGGCTCCGGAGCAGCCGTATCACGAGAATCTGGTGCACTACAACTGGCACTGGTTCTGGGATTTCGGCAACGGCGAAATGGGCAACAACGCCATCCACCTGCTGGATATTACGCGTTGGGCGATGAAGAAGACGCTGCCGGTGCGGGTGCATTCGACAGGCGGGCGGTTCGGGTACAAGGACCAGGCGCAGACGCCGAACACGCAGAACGCGACGTGGGTGTACGAAGACGGCTCGATGATTGTGGGCCAGCTGCGCGGGCTGTATACGCCTGAGGCGATGTCGTGGGACTTCTTCGGCACGAAGGGGCACCTTCACATCTTCGACGACGGCAGGGTGCAGGTCACCCTGGGCCGGAACAAGCAACCGGAGCCTGAGCCGTCCTATCCGCCCGACGTTGACCATTTCAAGCAGTTTGCCGAAGCCGTGAGGACGCGGAACCGGAATCTGCTGCTGGCGGAGATCGAAGAGACCGCCATTTCGACGGCGCTGTGTCATCTGAGCAACATCTCGTACCGGGTGAACCGCGATTTGCGGTTCGACCCGGCGAAGATGCAGTTTTCCGGCGACTCGGAGGCGAACGGGCTGCTGACGCGGCAGTATAGAAGCCCGTACGTGGTGCCCAACGTGGTTTAGGAACTGGCGGCTTTGCTGGCCACGATGACGCCGCCGCTGCCGCCGAAGGAGATGACCCGCGGCTGCGTGGGCGTTCCTATGCGGGCGGACTGGAAGTTGAGGAAGAAGCCGGCGGGGATCTGGAGAGTATCCACGATGGTTCCATTGGGGCGCGTGACGCGGAAGTAGAAGTCCGGACGCGCCTCGGACACCGGGGTCCTGATGGTGCCGGTGGTCTCCTTGTCGGTGTCCACGTTCAGCCTGGTGGTTTGCACCACCTTATTGCCGGCCTTGCTGGCGAGCTTGTTGCGCGGGATGTAGATGCGGATGCGGCCGGCGTGATCGGTGGTGGCGGTTTGCACGGTTTCGTCGCTGGTGCGTTCGTAAGTGGTCTTGATGGTGGTGGAGATGGTGCCCGTGGGCAGGTGGTGGCTGCTGTGAGTGGTGGTGGGCGCGGGCATGACCACATCGTCTCCGGCCGGGGCAGGTGAATCGCGATCCATGAGGCGCACGGTGACGCCTCGCATGGCACGGGCGATGCCCAGGGAATCGGGCTCGAGGAACTGCACGTAGAAATAGGTGTTGAGGTTGTCCGCCCGGGTACTGAGATGGGCCGCGATGAGCATGGTGCTTTCGTCGAGGCGGATGAAGGTGCCGGTCAGCGTTGGAAGCAGGTCAGTCCCGGGGATGGGGAAATCGAGCTCGATGAAGGTGGGTTTGTTGTCGCCCCCATCGCCCAGCACCAGCGCGAAGTCGTTGCTATCGAATTCCATCATGACGCTGAGCACACCGACCACGCCCAGCGCGAAGCCCGCGGCAAAGCCGGAAGCCAGGCTGAGGCCTTGCGTCAGGATCACGGAAAGGGCCGCCAGGAGAGCCAGGCCCAGGCTGGTGATGACACACAGGATGACGTCCGTGTTGTCGAGGTCGTTGTTGGTGTCCTTTTGAACGCGGATCCGAGTGCCTTCCAGCGTGATGGTGAGCGTAGTGGTGGTGGTGAAGCCGAGGTCGACGCCGAGCGGGCAGAGGTCGACGATCTTGCCCGTGGTGATCATTTGGATGGTGCCGTTGCCGAAGGCGATGTCGGCGCTGTCGATGACGGCGTCGGGATGGGTTTGTTTGGCGATCGCTGTGAGCTGTCCACTGCGGGCCGCACTTTGGACGATGAGGCGGAGGACGGAGTCGTGGACACGGGTGAAGAAGTTCGTATCAGTGTTCGGGAAGAGCGCGGTGAGGGTGGCGGGATTGCCCGGCGAAGGGGTGCCCTGCACCTTGATGCCAACCAGGATGGCGTCGCCTCGCGTGAGCAGGGCGGTCTCGTGAATCTCCAGTTTGCCGATGGGCAGCGGGATGGAGGCGCTGATGGTCATGCGGAGCGTGGCGGCCAGCTTCTGCTGCAGGGCGTTCTGCAGGAGGATGGCGAAGCCGTCGGCCTGATCGGGCGGAGGCGGGTTGACGCGTTTGACGGGAGAGTTGGCATCGAGCTCGAGGCGGGCGTCGGTGCTGTTGGAGAGATCGAGCTGAATCTCCAGGTTCCGAGCGGCGACGCTCACGGGCACGATTTTGGTGACGAGGCCGACGCTGAGGCGAAGGCGGCCCGTGGCAAAGGTCACGACGGTTCTGAGATCGCCTGTGACGATGTGGGAGATGCGCTCGAAGTTGAGCCGGAAGGGGATGGTGAGGGCGACGCGATCGAAGCCGTCGCGCAACAGGGCGATGGTGGGCGGGGCCGTGACCTGGAAGCGGCTGATGCGTCCACCGGGTTTATCGACCACGAAGGCGCCCTGCAGCAGGTCGATCTCGCCGGAGGACAAGATTTCATCGAGGAAGACCGTATTGGGGATGGTGCCGCTGGCCAGGAGGCCGGCCAGCACCTCGTTGGCCGCAGAGGTCTTCAGGCCGGCGCTGAATTCGTACTCCCCTTGCCCGAGCGCGCGGGGGGCAATTTGCGGGTGTTTTCCAGCCGTGTAGGTGATCCTGCCGGCCTTGGCTGCGGCCTGGTTCCAGGCCAGGCGCTGCGCCGGTTTGACGACGCGCCGGGGCTGCAAATTGGACTTCAGCGACGGGCTGAACACACTGCCGCGCTTTTCCAGGGACGCGATGGGATCGTCGGCGGTGGCGACGGACCCGAGAAGGGGGAGAAGATCCTGGGGATTGGAAAGGGTGGGCATGGGGGGTGGCTCCTCTGTCGGTTGCGAAGAGGTAGTGCGGATGAGGAGCGCTTCGTTACATGACGCGGCTGGATTACTCGCAAGTGGCCGTTTGTTCGCCGAACCACCGTGCGGTGGTTTCAGGCGCGGCTTTGGAGATAGGCGCGCCAGCCGCCCAAGGAGGTGATTTCGCGGGCGCCTGTGACGCCGGCGGGTTCGCAGATGAAGCCCTTCACCTGCGTGCCATCGTCGAGACGGAGCGTCCCGATGCCTAACGGCGACGGTATGAGGGCTACGAAACTGCCGAACTCGCTCACGGGGACGCTCCAGATTTCCACTTCGATGCCGGGGCCGTCGAAGCCTTCTTCGCGGATGAGACCGGGCTTGGCGGGCGTCGAGTTTGCCAGGGCGTAGAAGCGATAATCCGGCGAAGTGCGGCAGGTCTTGACGAGTGTGCCGCCGCGCGAGGTGAGCTGGCTGTTCAAGGGCTGGCCGGTGAGGTGCGCACCGACTACGGCGACCTGGACGCATTGTTCTGGCAGGAGACGGGCGGCCACTCGGGCGAGCGCGAGGTCGGCCATGGCGGGGCCGATCAGCGTGACACCGAAGGGTGTGCCGTTGGGCCGGAAGCCGGCGGGGATAGCGAGGGCGCTGAGGTCGAGGAGGTTGACGAAGTTGGTGTAGAAGCCGAGGTTGGTGTTGAGGCGAAGGGGATCGGCTTCGACCTCTTCGACCTTGTAGATGGTGCCGGTTGTGGGCAGGAGGAGGAAGTCGATGGAGTTCCACACGGCGGCGGTCTTCGATTTCAGTTCACCCAGTTTGTAGGCGGCCTGGAACGCCTGCACGGCGGTAAGGGTGCCGGCACTGGTGATGATCTTGCGGGTGACGGGGTGCATCTCCTCGGCATGATCACGGGCGAAGTCTTCCAGGGCGGCGAGGCGTTCGGCGACCCAGGGCCCGGAGTAGAGCAGTTCGGCGGCGGCGCGGAAGGGCTCGTAGTCGATCTCGACGCGTTGACCTCCGGCTCGTTCGCAACGAGCGACGGCGGCTTCGAAGAGGCGGCGCGATTCGTTGTCTCCGAAGAACTCGAGTTGGGCTGGGGCAGGGACGCCGACGCGGAAGCGGGTGCCGGACCAGGTGTCGCCGGGATCCTGGAAGGTGCGGGTGGACCAGTCTTCGGGGTCGGGCTGGGCGGCGATGCGGAAGACGCGCTCGGCCAGGGTGAGGTCGCGCGCAAAGACGGAGACGCAGTCGAGGGTGCGGCAGGCGGGCACGACTCCGGTCATGCTGAAGATGCCGCGAGTGGGCTTGAGTCCGATGAGATTGTTGAAGGCGGCCGGGACGCGGCCGGAGCCGGCGGTGTCGGTGCCGAGGGCGAAGTCAACGTCTTCCAGCGCGACGGAGACGGCGGAGCCGGAACTGGAGCCACCGGAGATGTAGCCTTCCGAGAAGACGGAGGTGCAGATGCCGTAGGGCGAGCGGACGCCGACGAGACCGGTGGCGAACTGATCGAGGTTCGTCTTGCCGATGGCGATGGCTCCGGCCTCCTCCAGCAGGCGGACGACCGTAGCCGAGCGCTGGGGC
The DNA here is from genome assembly GCF_015277775.1 of Paludibaculum fermentans. Classification (NCBI taxonomy): domain Bacteria; kingdom Pseudomonadati; phylum Acidobacteriota; class Terriglobia; order Bryobacterales; family Bryobacteraceae; genus Paludibaculum; species Paludibaculum fermentans. The sequence continues at coordinate 5,714,900 of NZ_CP063849.1, read as the reverse complement.
GTGTAGGCGAAGGCCGGGCAGGCGGCGGTGGTGGGCAGGCCGGCGAGGTCGATGTTGTCCTTTACGGCGAAGGTGAGGCCGGCCAGGGGCAACGTCGGATCGATGGATTCGGTGCGCCGAATGACATCTTCTTCGGGCAAGAGGGAGATCCAGATCGGCGCGGCGCCTCGTTGCCGGATTCGCTCGTAAGCTTTGCGGATGCGTTCGGCGGGTGTCATCGCACCACCATGAGGGCCTGGCCCGGGTGGACGATGGCTCCTGGTGCGCAGCGGATTTCGACGACCTCGCAGGCTGCGGGGGCGGGTACAGCCACTTCCATTTTCATTGCTTCCAGTACGACGAGCGGGTCGCCTGCTTTGAGTTTCTGTCCAGGTTCCGCCTGGATCTTCCAGACGCTGGCCGTGATGGGGGAGCGGATGGAGCGGCAGCCTTCCGGCACGCTCTCTTCGGGCGGCGCGACGGGCACAGGTTCTTCGATGTGTTCCGCCAGGCCGGCGGCGGCCCAGCGTTCGCGCTCCGCGTGGAAGGCTTCCTGCTGCGTCGCCTTGAAGGCTGCGGCTTCTCCGGCAATGGACTGCATGAAGGACTGGTACTGCGCGAGGTTGAAGACGCCGGGCTCGGTGCGCACGGTGTATTCGCCGTGCGGGAAGCCTTCGCGCATCTCCAGGAGTTCCTTGGCGCTGACGGGGTAGAAGCGGATCTGGTCGAAGAAGTCCAACAGCCATGGCTTGCCCTGGGTGAAGGAATCAGTGGTGCGCCAGGTGTTCCACATCTGGATGGTGCGGCCGACGAACTGATAGCCGCCGGGGCCTTCCATGCCGTAGACGCAGAGGTAGGCGCCGCCGATGCCGACGGCGTTCTCCGGCGTCCAGGTGCGCGCCGGATTGTACTTGGTGGTCACCAGGCGGTGGCGCGGATCGATGGGTGTCGCGACGGGGGCGCCGAGATAGACGTCGCCCAGGGCGAGCGTCAGGTAGCTGGCGTCGAAGACGATGCGGTGCACGTCGTCGACGGAGCCGAGGCCATTGATACGGCGGATGAACTCGATGTTCCAGGGGCACCAGGGGGCGTCGGGCCGGACGGAGCGCATGTACTTCTCGATGGCCAGGCGAGTGGCTGGATCGTCCCAGGAGAGAGGCAGATAGACCGTGCGCGAGGGCACCTCTTCCACGTTCTGGGCCGAGGCAGCCGAAGCGCTGACCGCTTCGAGGATCTCCTCGCGGCGGATGCGGGCTGTGTCGTAGTGGATCTGCAGCGAGCGGATGCCGGGGGTGAGATCGACTACTCCGTTGAGGCTCTGTTGGCGGATCCAATCGGCCATGGCCTGTGCTTTCAGGCGGAGACCGAAGTCGAGATGGGCTTCGCCGAATTCGACGAGGAGGTTGCGATCGCCATCGGCTCGGACCACCACTCCGGGGGCTTGTTGCAGGATGGCGGGCTCCGCGTTGACGCGCTGGAAGTGGACCGTGTCCCCGGCCTTGAGCTGGCCGATCTTCCACAATTCGTCGTGGACGATGGTGGCCGGGCAAACGAACCCGCCGCAACTGGGGCCGTCGGGTCCCAGGATGATGGGCATGTCGCCGGTGAAGTCGACGGTGCCCACGGCGTAGGCGTTGTCGTGGATGTTGGACGGGTGCAGACCCGCTTCGCCGCCGTCGGGGCGGGCCCATTCGGGCTTGGGGCCGATGAGGCGGACGCCAGTGCGGTCGGAGTTGTAGTGGACCTTCCAATCGGTTTCGAAGAAGCGGTCGATGTCGCGATCGGTGAAGAAGTCGGGCGCTCCGTGCGGGCCGTAGGTGACACCGATCTTCCAGTGGTGATCGAACTGGGGAACGGGCCTGGCCGGCTGCGGCTCAGCGGCGACGGCCGTGCCGTAGTGGAGAAGATCGCCCGTGCGGAGGACACGACCGGCAGGGCCACCGAAGCGGCCAAGGATGAAGGTGCTGCGGCTGCCGAGATACTCGCGGACGTCAATGCCGCCGCGCATGGCGAGGTAGGCGCGCGCTCCGGGTCCGCTGACGGCGCCCATTTCGAGTATTGATCCGGCGCGCACTTCCACGGGCTGCCAGCGCGGCACGGGCGCGCCGTCGAGCGTGGCCTCCATGTCCGCGCCGGTGAGTGCGATGACGGCGCTGCTGTGGAACTTCAGCGTGGGGCCTATGAGGGTGCACTCCAACGCTGCCGCCGAGGCTTTGTTGCCCACGAGTTCATTCGCTTCTGTAAACGACTTCCAGTCCATGGGGCCGGAGGGCGGGACGCCGATGGCCCAATAGCCGAGGCGGCCTGGGTAGTCCTGGACACTGGTCTGCGTGCCGCCATCGATGACTTCCGTCAGGCGGGGGGCGTAGTGGAACTCGCCCAGGAATTTCGTGGGGAAGCCGCCGGCCTGAAAGCGGGGCTCCGCGCAGATGGCCCGCAGGTAGTCGACGTTGGTCTCGATGCCCGCCAGGCTGGTTGATGACAAGGCCGCCCGCATGCGCTGGAGGGCTTCGGCGCGGTCTGCGCCATGAGTGATGATCTTGGCGACGAGCGGGTCGTAATAGGGCGGAATGTCGGTGCCGGTTTCAACCCAGGTTTCGACACGGGCATCGGAGGGGAACTGGACGTCGGTAAGCAGGCCCGCACTGGGTTGGAAGTTCTTGAGGGGCGATTCAGCGTAGACGCGCACCTGGATGGAGGCGCCTTGGGGCGTGACTTCGCGGATGGGATCCTCGCCTCCGGCGAGGCGGACCATCCATTCGACGAGATCGGTTCCGGTGACTTCCTCGGTGACGCCGTGCTCCACCTGCAGGCGGGTATTCACTTCGAGGAAGTAGAACTCACCGCGATCGCTGTCGTAGATAAATTCGACCGTGCCGGCGGACTGGTAGGAGACCTCCTTGCCCAGGCGGATGGCGGAGTCGAAGAGGGCTTTGCGGACCGCAGCGGTGAGGCCGGGCGCGGGCGTCTCCTCGATGACCTTCTGATTGCGGCGCTGGGCGGAACAGTCGCGTTCCCCGAGGGCGACGACGCGGCCTTGGCCGTCGCCGAAGATCTGGACCTCGATGTGGCGGGCGTGTTCGACGAAGCGCTCGGCGTAGATGCCGGAGTCCTTGAAGTTTGCGCGGCTGAGGCGTTCGATGGCCGCGAAGGCGTCTTCGAGTTCGGCCTCGGTGTGGCAGAGACGCATCCCGATGCCGCCACCACCGGCGGTGGATTTGAGCATCAGGGGGAAGCCGACTTCGGCTGCCGCTTTGGCTTCCGTGATGAGGGGCGTGCCGGGGAGGAGAGGCACTCCGCAGGCCTGCGCCAGTTCCCGGGCGCGGTGTTTCAGGCCGAACTCGACCATCTGCCGCGGCGTGGGTCCGATGAAGATGATGCCGGCGGCGGCGCAGGCTTCGGCGAAGGAGGCGTTCTCACTCAGGAAGCCGTAGCCGGGATGGATGGCTTCGGCTCCGGTGCGGCGCGCTGCGTCGAGGACGGCGTCGACATCGAGGTAGCTTTGCTGCGGCGGCGGAGGGCCGATCAGGACTGCCTCGTCGGCCTGGTGGACGTGCAGCGAGTGCTTGTCTGCTTCCGAATAGACGGCGACCGAGGCGATGCCCATGCGGCGCAGGGTTCGGATGATGCGGCACGCGATGGCGCCACGATTGGCAATCAGAACTTTCCGGATCACCGGCTCTACTCTGCCTCCCAGATGAGAACGCGTGCCGGTGTGGGATTGTACGCGTTGCATGGATTGTTGAGTTGCGGGCAGTTGGAGATGACGACGAGGGTGTCGCGGTCGGCGTGCATTTCGACGTACTTGCCCGGGTAGGAGATGCCGTCTTCAAACGTGAGGCGGCCTTCGGGCGTGACCGGCACGTTCATGAAGAAGTTCACGTTGTGGCCGATGTCGCGCTTCTCCAGGATGCGGCCGTTCAGGTCGGGCTTCCATTTGAGGATCTGCTTGAGGAACGTCTGCCGGCAGGCATGCATGTAGCGTTTGCCTATGTCGTAGCGGACCATGTTCGACTCCTGCGAACACGCGCCGCCGAGTGTATCGTGGCGGCCGCAGGTGTCGGCGGTGATGGTCATCAGCGCGTGCCCGTTCTGAGTGAGCAGGCGGGTGCCGGTGCTGAGGTAGATATTGCCCTGGGCGCAGATGGTGTCGACGGCGGAGTAGCGGTCGGTGTAGTCGTGGGCGTCGAAGAAGAAGGTGTCGACGGCCTGATTGCCTTCCAGGTCGACGATGCGGAAGGTCTGGCCCTTCTTCACTTCATGGATCCAGCCGTCGCCGGCAGGGATGGTCACGTCGAGGATGGCGTCGACGGGCTGGAGTGTGCTTTCGATGAGGCTCATGCGCGTGCCTCACTGCCAAAGTAGCGTTCGGTGAGAGTGAAGCCGCGGCCGTTCTCTGGCCGGGATACGCGGCACGCATCATCGGCGGCTACGGGCGCGGCCTGGCCCACTGCGAGGTGAATGGACTTCGGCGCGTAGACGGCGCCTGGTTCCATGGGGTGATGATTGGCGGAGAGCAGCACGAGAACGTTCATCTCGGCGCGCAGTTCCACTTGCGAGCCGGGCTTGGAATTGCCCGGTACGTAGTGCATGGAGCCGTCGGCGTCAACCTGCACTTTGCTGAAGAAGTTCACGGTGGGTGTGAGGTCGCGCGGTCCGAGTGAGTATTTCGCGAGTTCGAGCAGCAGGCTTTCGCGGCTGCTCTGTGTCCATTCGTTGCGGTGGCGCTGATAGTCTTTGTCGCCGTACTTGGCGTGGACGATGGCGGCGTTGAGCGTGCCGCCGATGGGATCGTGCCAGCCCACGCTGTCCGAGGTGATGGAGCACAGGATGTGGCCCATGTCGGAGTAGAGGACGAAGCCTTCAGTGAGCCGCGCGATATGCTGGGCCTTCAGCGTATCGGGCATGTTGTAGCGCTCTTCCGGAAAGTCCGCGTTGTAGAACAGTGCGCTGACGTTGGCGCCGCCGTCCACATCGGTCAATCGTAAAGCGGTGCCGCGTTTCAGGACGTACGACCAGGTCTGCCCGCCGCGCAACTCCTCTTCCCAGAGAATCGATTGCATCATGAATCCTATTCGACTACACAACCACCAGGATTGCTGTCACTTGCCTCCGATCTTCGAAAGTTCCAGCCGCCAGATGTTCTGCTCGCGCAGATTGGAGAGCCACACGGAGCCGTGGGCGAAGAGAATGGCATCGCCGCCCGCGCCTGCATACTGGCTCGATACTTTGTTGGTTACGGGATCGATGCGGGAGATGGGGATCTGGAAGACGGTTACCCAGACGGCTCCGCCACCGGCTGAGATCTCACCACCGCCGCCGGGGATGCCGACGGGAATGGTGGCGACGGTCTTGCGGGTCTTGGGGTCGATCTTGGAGACGGTGCCGTCGCCCTGATTCAGGGTCCAGACGAAGCCTTCGCCCACCGTGAGAAAGCGGGGCGCGGGGCCGACGGGAATGGAATCGGTGACCTTGTTGGTCTTCGGGTCGATGCGGGAAACGAGGTTGCCTTTGGTGGAGGTGACCCAGACAGCGCCCTCTCCGAAGTCGGCTGTGTAGGAGCCTTCCGGTACGCTGACCCTGGCGGTTACGGCATTCTTCTTGGGATCGATGCGGGCGACCGTATCCCCTTTTTCGCCGGTGGGCATCCAGACGGCTTCCTTTGAGCAGGCGATGCCGCCCTCGCTATCGGCGGGGCCGACGGGAATCGTTGCCACGACTTTCAGGGTTTTGTCGTCGACCCGGGAGACCGTCTTGTCGCCGCAGTTGGGAGCCCATACGCTCTTGAAGCCATAAGCGATGCCGCTGCATGGTTTCTGGCCCACTTCGACGGTGCCCTCGACGGCATTGGTCTTCGCATTCAGCTTGGAGATGGAGTTCTTGGGTTTGTTGGAGACCCAGATCCCATCGGGTGAAGCGGTGGTCCAGTCGGGCACGCCGGGAACCGGGAATACGGCCTGCGGCGCGACCTCCGTCATCGGTTTCTGGACCTCTTTGATGCCTGGCCGGGCCGGACGAGAGGGCCTCTTTTTAGGGGCGGCTTCGGGCGGCGCAGATTGGCCCATGAGCAGACCACAGGCCAGAAAAAGACTCGCGAGCTTCATTACCCCTCCAGGGCCTCACCGAACGATTCATCGAGCACCCGAGCCGTTGCTGGGGCTCCTTGTGTAGCCAGGCAGACCGTCATAAACACGACCAGGCTGATGACCGGCGGCAGCAGGGTGTCGAGGCCTGCGAGCTGGGGCGGCATCGCGAAGTGGCAGATGGCGCGGGCCAGAGTGCCTGAGAGGATGCTGGCGATTGCACCATTGGAGTTGGCTTTGCTCCAGTAGACGCCGAAGAACAAGGGGATCACGCAGCCGGCGAAGACGATGTCGAACGCGATGACGAGCAGCATGCCGGGTTCCGGACGAACATAGGCGATCCAGGCGGCGGCCACGGCCGTAGGCAGGGCCAGGGCACGGGATAGGAAGAGCATGAACTCGTCGTCGAGGCGCCGTTGGCTCCAGCGCTGATAAAGGTTTCTGGCGGCGACCACGGAGATGACGAGCATCGCGCCATTCGCGGTGGACATCGACGCGCCGAGAACTCCGACGAAGACCATGATGCCGATGACCAGGGGCAGGTAACCCGAGGCAAACATGGGCAGCACCATGCGGGGATCGCTCACTTTGCCCAGGGTGGCCACGGCAGCCAGGCTCAACACCGTGCAGCACAGCCCGATCACGAGGGTCCAGCCGCCGGCGTAGTAGCATCCGCGACGCGCGGTTGCCGGTGTACGAGCGGAGAAGACGCGCTCCATGAAGTCGAGAGCCATGGCGTTGCCGAAGGCGAGCGAGATGATGGTGGCCCAGTTAGCCAGGCCGCCATCCTTCACGGTGGTCAACGCGGTCAGGCTGGTGGTCGCCGCCGGGACCCGTGCCATGATCGCGGACCAGTCCTGTGTCCAGAGGACGTAACCCGCGGCGAGCACAAAGCCAATAATAGCCACGTGAATTTGGAAAAAATCGGTCCAGATTGCGGCGTAAAGTCCGCCGGCGATGGTGTAGAGAAAGATCACGCTAGTGGCGATGAGCAGGCAAACACCATAGCCCCATCCGCTCACCACCGAAAGAATCCACGCCACGGCGCTCAGGTTTCCGGCCACCAGCACGATAAAGCAGATGATCGTGAGCATGGAGGCGAGCAACTCAGCGTGCTTGGAGTAGCGGCGATAGAAGAACTCGGGCAGTGTGAGGAGATCCAGTTGGTTGAGCGGCGCGGCCAGGAATCGTCCCACGAGGAAGAGGCTTAGAGCCAAGCCTAATGGGATTGCCGCCCCCGCCCAAAGGCTGCCGGAGTAGGCCAGCGCGACATTGCCCAGCGTGGCGTTGCCATCGATTGCCTGAGCGGCCAGCGCTGTCCCTACTACGATAAACGGCATCGATTTGCCGCACACCGTATAACGCTTGCTGGATCCTTGCACCTGAGTGTACGTATACAGCCCAATGCACAGAGAAATGGCCATGAATATCACGACCGGCCAGAACATGACCGACATGGCAGAGGTGTCCTTACGATGTTGGATTTTGGAGATCGTAGACGACAGAGCCCAGTGGCCGATGACGGGGGGTGCCCGCAGACGTTGCAGGTAAGTGGATTCAGTCTAGCGCATTTCCTGTTGACTTTGTAACGCGAGTACCTCAAACTTTTGTGAAACTGGGTCATTCAACTCGTCCATCAAAGGCGTCCAGCTAAATACCCCGCTCGTGTTCTCCCTGTAGAGCCAAGTGTTCCCGTCAAGGGCCCAAGCCAACTCCGTTCGAATCAAAAATAGGGGACGTACACGTGTATCGATTGCTGCTCTTACTCGCGGCCATGCTTCTGCCATTGGCCGCTCAAACCAGCTCAGTTCAGGGGACTGTCAGTGATTCTCAAGGGGCCACCGTTCCCAACGCCGTCGTCAATATCACCAACACAGAAACGTCCGCCGCACGCAAGACGGTGACGACCGACTCAGGCACTTATTCCTTTGTGCAACTACCGCCCGGCAACTACCGTGTGGAGGCGCAGGCACCCGGCTTTCGCACACAACTGCAGCAGGTACAGCTGCAAATCAACGTCCCGCTCACGCTGAATATCAAGATGGAGTTGGGTCTCGTTACCGAGACGGTGAGTGTCGAAGCAGATGCGGCATCGGTGAACACGCAGAACGCGACGGTCGGCAGCCCGTTTACGCAAACGCAGATCCGGCAGTTGCCGCTGCAAACAAGAAACGTTGTGGAACTGCTGAGCCTGCAGCCTGGCGTTACTTCGCAGGGCAACGTGATGGGCGCCAAGCGCGACCAGAACAACGTCACTCTCGATGGGGTCGACGTCAACGACAACCAAAGCGCCGGCACTTCGAACGATGATCGCGGCTTCTTCGCGGCGCTGCCGGTGCCGCTGGATTCCGTGCAGGAGTTTCGTGTCACGGTTGCTGGACAGGGCGCCGACCAGGGCCGCTCCGCCGGCGGCCAGGTGGCGCTGGTGACGAAGAGTGGATCGAACCAGTACCACGGGTCGCTGTATGAGTTTCACCGCAATGTGAAGACGGCAGCTAACGACTGGTTCAGCAATCGCGCCGGCATCCCTCGTGAGAACCTCATCCGCAATCTTTATGGCGCGTCCTTCGGCGGCAAGATCATTAAGGACCGCGCGTTCTTCTTCTTCAACTGGGAAGAGCGGAAAGACCGGTCGGCCACGGCCCAGAGCCGTGCAGTGCCCACAGAGACGATGAAGGCCGGCACCGTGCGGTTCCGCATGAACAACGGCCAGATTGGCGAGTTGAACCCGCAGGAACTGAAGGGTGTCGATCCGCTGGGTCTCGGCGCATCGCAGACGATGCTCGACATCATGAAGCAGTACCCGGTTGGAAACGACCTGGCCGGCGGCGCCGACCGCGGATTGAACTTCTCGCTGTTCCGGTTCAACGCTCCTCTGACGCGGAACGACCGGGCGCTCGTTTCCAAGATGGACTTCAACCTGGACCGCAGCGCGAAGCACACGCTGATGCTGCGCGGTACGCTGGCGGACAATTCACGTGACCAGGTGCTGGCCCAGTTCCCCGGGCAGGACGCCGCGGCACGCAACCTCGACAACTCGAAGGGTCTCGCGGCGCGGTACACCGCCGTCATTTCGCCGACGATTGTGAACGTACTGAGCTATGGCTACACGCGGCTGGGTATTGCGCAGTCGGGTACGCCGGGTCCGTCGATCACCTTCGGCACGCTGGCCACACTGCAGAACTACACGCGCGGGTTCGGCCGCTTCATCCCCACGCAGAACCTGGCCAATGACACCACCTGGATGAAGGGTACCCACACGGTACAGTACGGCATCAACTTCCGCTTCATCCAGAACGACCGCAACTCGTTCACGACGTCGTACCCCAGCTACAGCTTCAGCCGCAACACACTGCGCGGCCTGGGTTCCGACATCACGGATTCGATCAACGGCTACATCCGGACGAAGTATGGCAGCTCTTCGCTGGCCCTTTCCGAAGCCACCCAGGTGACGAATGCCATGGGCGCGCTGCTGGGCCTGGTGAACCAGTACAGCGTCACCTACAACTTCGGGCGTGACGGCAAAGCGGTTCCGGTGGGCGATCCCATCTCGCGCAGCTTCGCCACAAAGGAGTATGAGTTCTACGTCCAGGATTCGTGGAAGGTGCGCAAGGACCTGACGCTGACCTACGGCTTGCGCTACGGCAGCTACCAGGTGCCTTACGAGAAGAACGGCGTCCAGGTGGTACCCACTGTCGATCTCGAGCAGTATTTCGCTGAGCGCGTTGGCGCTTCCATGGCGGGTGTTTCGGGCGCCACGATGCCCAACGCGTCCCTGACCTATGCGCTGGGCGGGCCGGTGAACAATGGCCGCGGCTGGTTTGGCCGGGACAACAACAACTGGGCTCCGCGCTTCGGCTTCGCCTATGCTCCGGTGAGCGACAGTTTCTGGGGCCGCCTGTTCGGCAAGGGTAGTGTGATCCGCGGCGGCGCGGCGATGCTCTATGACCGGTATGGCAGCGACATGGTAGTGAACTTCGACCAGTCCGGTTCGCCGGGTCTGGCGACGCAGGTCACGCAGCCGCGCAACACCAACTTCAGCGACTCGGCGCGGTACACGGGTGGCAACCTGCCGACACTGCCCTCGGCTCCGGTCAACAGCGGCTTCCCGTACACGCCGCCGACGATCCTGGGCGGGTTCAATTCGAACACGGGTGTGGCCTCGCACCTCGTGGCTCCGTACTCGTTCCTGCTCAACCTGAGCTACGCGCGGGAGACGAAGGCGCACATCACGGTGGAAGTGGGCTACGTCGGCCGCATGTCCCGCAAGGGCCTTTTGCAGCAGGACTTCTTCCAGCCGCTGACTGAGTTCAAGGATCCGAAGTCCGGCCAGACCTGGTCGCAGGCAGCGGGCCAGTTGCGCAACTATTACGAACAGGGCATTACGCCGGCGCAAGTGAAGGCCAACCCCGGGATCATCCCAAAGGTTCCGTTCTTCGAGAACATGTTCCCCGGCGCCGCGGGCTATGAGTTCGCGGGCAGCCCCACGGCGAATTACTTCTACACGACCTACGGCACTTACGCCGGCAGCGATCTGGACGCTTTGAATGATATGGATCGCGAGCGGCAGTCGGACGGCAGCTGTATCTCGGTGCTGGGCTGCAACACCTTCTTCCCGCTGCAGAATGCGGGTATGCGGGTTTGGGTGAATGCCAACAACTCCAGCTACAACGCCGGCACCCTGGTGGTACGGCGGCCGGTTTCGAAGGGCTGGGGCTTTGACTTCAACTACACGCTGGCGCACTCCTTCGACATCCAGTCGACGGCCGAGTCAGGAGCGGGCGCGGGCGGCGCGGTGATCCAGAACTCCTTCAATCCGAAGGAATCCTACGCCTCGTCGGACTTCGATATCCGCCACAACATCACGGCGAACACGGTGGTCGAGCTCCCGTTCGGCAAGGGCAAGCTGCTGTTCCACGACACGCCGGGCTGGGTCAACCAATTCATCGGTGGATGGCAGGCTTCGATGTTGAGCCGGTACCGGACCGCTATGCCGCTGAGCATCTCGGTGGGCGGCGTCTACCCCACCAACTACCTGAATGGCTCGATCGCGATCCTGAAGCCTGGAGCCACGATGCCGTCCACGGGCGTGCAATACAACCAGAACGGCGCCCCCAGCATCTTCGCCAGCACCACGGCCACGAACAGCTTCTACGGGCAGTTTCCTGGCCGCGTCGGCACCCGCAATATTGTCCGTGGGGCGCCGCTCACCAACTTCGACCTCTCCCTGGGCAAGACGTTCTATCTGCCCTTTGAAGGCCACTCGGTGCAGTTCCGCGCCGAAGCCTTCAATGCTTTCAATAACGTGAACTTTGCGGATTCGTCACTGTCCCTGACGCTGTCGAGTCCCGGAACGTTCGGCCAGTTCACCTCAACGGCCACCCAGGCCAGAGTGATGCAGTTCGCCCTGCGTTACGAGTTCTAAACTCCAAGGGCCGTCCCCCTGCACACGGATGTTCGTGGCGCACAGGGGCGGCCCTTTTTGCGTTTAAACCTGGACTGTCTGGCTAGTTGGCTTCGGCGGAGTTGGGCGGGAAGAGGACTTTGCGGACCGCGTCGAGGACTCCGTTCAGGAAGGGGACGGCCTCTTCCTCAGAGTAGCGGCGGGCAAGTTCCAGGGCTTCGTCGATGACGACCGCGGGCGGAGTGCCGACGTGCTTCATCTCGTAGACCGCCATGCGGAGCAGGTTGCGGTCGACGATGGGCATGCGTTCCAGCCGCCAGTTTTCGGCGCGCTTGGCGATGTAGCTATCCAGCTCTACTACATTTGCAGAGGTTCCGCGGACCAGGCTCTCCATGAAGGCGTCGTGGGCGGGCGCTTCCGCGGGCTCTTCACCGGTCTCTTCCTCGGTTTCAGCGGTAATGAGGGAGTCGTAGAAGGCCTGGATGGCGTCGTCGATCGGCAGTTTGCGGACGTCCCACAGGAAGAGAACCTGAACGGCACGATGGCGCGATTTGCGTCTTGCTGGCATTCTGTCGGTTCTGCTAAGCCTTCGAGCTGAGCGACTTCAGGAGGTTGGCCATCTCGATAGCGGTCATGGCCGACTCGAAGCCCTTGTTGCCACCCTTGGCCCCGGCGCGGTCGATGGCCTGCTCGAGGGTATTGGTGGTCAGGACTCCGAAGGCGATCGGGATGCCGGTTTCGAGCGAGACGTGCGCGAGGCCCTTGGCGGCTTCGCCCGCAACATAGTCAAAATGTGGAGTTTCTCCGCGAATGACGGCACCCAGGCAGATGACGCCGTCGTGGCGTTTCTGACGGGCGATCTGGGCGGCGACTACAGGCATTTCCCAGGAACCAGGCACTTTGGCGATCTCGATATCGGTCTGGGCGACACCGGCGCGGCTGAGGGCATCGAGAGCGCCGCTCAGCAACCGTTCCGTGATGAAGCTGTTAAAGCGGCTGACGATCAGGGCGAATTTCAAGCCCTTCCCGTCGAGGTTGCCCTCAAAGACCTTGTGCGACATATGGGATAATTAGGGGACTCTCCCAGTTTACAGCATGGATCCCGCCTACATCAGGAACTTCTCGATCATCGCCCATATCGACCATGGCAAGTCGACCTTGGCGGATCGGTTGCTCGAATATACCGGCGCGCTCTCGCAGCGCGAAATGAAAGAACAAGTCCTTGATTCCATGGATCTGGAGCGTGAGCGCGGCATCACGATCAAAGCTCATGCGGTGCGATTGGAATACCACGCCGACGACGGCAATCTGTACCAGCTCAACCTGATCGATACGCCCGGCCACGTGGACTTCACCTATGAGGTTTCGCGCAGCCTGCAGGCGTGCGAAGGGGCGCTGCTGGTGGTGGATGCGAGCCAGGGTGTCGAGGCGCAGACGCTGGCGAACACCTATTTGGCGATCCACCATAATCTGGAACTGATCCCTGTTATCAACAAGATCGACCTGCCGTCGGCGGAACCGGAACGGATCAAAGAGCAGATCGAAAATATAATCGGGCTGGACGCGAGCGAGGCCGTCCTGGCCAGCGCGAAGAGCGGCATCGGCATCCATGAGATCTGCGAGGCCGTGGTCAAGCGCGTGCCCCATGCCAAGGGCGACCCCGACAAACCGCTGAGGGCATTGATCTTCGACTCGTGGTTTGACCCGTACCGCGGTGTCATTATCCTGACCCGTATTCTCGACGGCAAGGTTCGCAAAGGCCAGAAGATCCGCCTTTGGACGACGGAAACGACATATGAAGTAGACGGGCTTGGGTTCCAGTCGCCGAAGCCGGTGCCCTGTGACGAGTTGAGCGCGGGCGAGGTCGGCTTCCTGTTCGCGAACATCAAGACGGTGTCGGACGCGAAGATCGGCGACACGATCTACGAGGCGGCACGGCCGATTACGGAACCGCTGCCGGGCTTCGAAGAGATGAAGCCGATGGTGTTCGCCGGACTCTATCCTATTGAGAGCCACGAGCATGGGTTGCTGCGGGATGCGCTGGAAAAGCTGCGGCTGAACGATTCGGCGTTCAATTTCGAGCCGGAGAACTCGGTGGCCCTGGGTTTCGGGTTCCGGTGCGGCTTCCTGGGTCTACTACATTTGGAGATTGTGCAGGAACGCCTGGAGCGGGAGTTCCAGATCGACCTGATCACGACGGCGCCGGGTGTGCGGTACCTGATCACCTTGGGCAATGGCGACGTGTTGGAAGTAGACAACCCCACCAAGTGGCCGAATCCGAGCGAGATCATCAAGATCGAAGAGCCGATCATCGACGCGACGGTGATCACCCGGGAGGAGTACCTGGGCGAGATCCTGAAGCTGCTGGAAGAGAAGCGCGGCGACCAGAAGAAGTTCGAGCACATCGGCGGCGGACGCGTGATGCTGGTCTACGAGATGCCGCTGAACGAAGTGGTGCTCGATTTCTACGACCGGCTGAAGTCTGCTTCGCGCGGGTACGCCTCGCTGGACTACCATTTGTCGGGCCATCGCGTTTCGCCGATGGTCAAGATGGACGTGCTGGTGGCGGGCGACCCGGTGGACGCGCTGTCGATTATCGTGCACAAGGACTTTGCGTACGAGCGCGGCAAGGGTCTGATCGAGCGGCTACGGAAGTTGATTCCGAGGCAGCAGTTCGAAGTGGCGCTGCAGGCGGCGATCGGGGCCAAGATCATAGCCCGCGAGTCGATTGCGGCGTTGCGCAAGAACGTGATTGCCAAGTGCTACGGCGGCGACATCTCGCGCAAGCGGAAGCTGCTGGAGAAGCAAAAAGAAGGCAAGCGCCGGATGAAGCGCGTAGGCCGCGTCGAGATCCCGCAGGAGGCGTTCCTGTCGGTGTTGAAGGTGAGCCAGGGCAGCAGCGAGGACTAGGCTGCGCCGCTACTTCGCGAGGCTCTTAAATCGCTGGCGGACCTCGTCAATGGTCTTCGCGGCGTAAACGCCGGAGTAGCTCCACGCCACATTGCCCTGCGCGTCCAGCAGGACCACGAGCGGATCGTCATCTTTCGGCGGCTTCAGGATCTGGCGCCACTGCTTTTCGCCTTGGTAAAACAGCAGGGCGTGCTGCTGCTGAGCTTCCGGCATGTCCTTGCGCATCCCGCCGCGGATCATGGGGCGGACGAAGCGGGGCGCGGCTTCCAGCATGGCCGCGGACCAGACCGGCAGGCCTTCCTTGGCCAAGGGGTCGGTCCAAGCCCGGGTGGCCTCTCCGGCCTTCTTGCTGAAGCTCCAGACCAGAATGGCCGGCTTGCCTCCGAACGCCTGGGGGATGGAGAGTTTCCCGCCGGCCAGGGTCTCGACCTGAGTCGTGGGGAAGGATTGGCCCGCGGCCAGAACGCCCAGGCAGCCTGCCAGCAACCACCCCCGCAACAGGACGGTCACGGGAGAACCTTCGCGACGGCAGCGGCCACCTGCGCCGCGAGTGCTTCGTAGCCCTTGGCGTTGAAGTGGACTCCGTCGGGTACGTGGTAGTCCGGGTGGTCCTTAATCACTTCAAAGAGGTCGTCCACCGGCAGTCCTTCCTGCTTCGCGAATGCCGCGGCCAGTTCATTCCTTTTGATCATGCGGCCGGTCTTGGGCGCGACCTGGTCCAGATGCTCCTTCACGCGGACGTCCGTGGTGGTCGCCCAGACGATGCGGGCCTTGGGCGCCAGGCGGCGCAACGTGGCCAGCAGCTCAGGCAGGGCCGCCGCATACGCTTCCTCGCTGTAGCCGTCACCGTGCATGCCGTTGTTGAAATGGATGACGTCAAAGGCCTGCTCCTTGAGTACAAGGGAAACCTGATCGAGCAGGGCGGGATCGCCCAGGCTCTTCGAGGTGGCGAGGCGGGCTACGTAGGCTTTGTCCTTGAGCAGCGCTTCCACCTGCTTGCCGTAGCCGCGGGTGATGGAATCGCCGATGAGCAGGACGCGCGGCAGGGCGTGCACGTTGGTGTCGGGCATCCACACGTCCAGCCATTCGATGTTCTCCCGGACAATCTGAGCCTGTAGAGGGAGCAGGAGGCTGGCGAGCAGGATAAGAGTCCTCATGATGCTGACGATCATGCTAGCAAGGCAGCGGCACGGCGGCCATGTGCGGAAAAAATCTCGCGATTGCTGTCGATTCCGGGCGTCGCGAATCGACGCAAGGGTAGAGCCCGAAAGGAACGGCTGGGGGATGCAGACCGGGCCGTCGGGCGTGAAAATCCACAAGGAACGTGACCTGAATGCGATTCATGATGATTGTCAAAGCGACTCCCGAATCAGAGGCGGGTGTCATGCCGAGCCGAGAGCTGATCGAAGCCATGGGGCGGTTCAACCAGGAAATGCTCGACGCCGGGGTGTTGTTGGGCGGCGAAGGGCTGCAGGGCAGCTCGAAGGGAGCTCGGATTGTCTCTTCGGGCGGGCAGAAGACGGTAGTCGATGGGCCATTCCCCGAGACGAAGGAGCTGATCGCCGGCTACTGGATGCTGAAGGTGAACTCCCGGGATGAGGCGATCCAATGGGCGTTGAAGTGCCCTGGCCCGATGGAGGGCAACGAAGGTGTTTTGGAACTTCGCCAGGTGTTCGAGACGGAAGATTTCCCCTCGGATGTGCTGACGCCCGAAGAGGCGGCGCATGAAGAGGCGATGCGGGCGCAGTTGGAGAAGACCGCTGGGAAGGTCTAGATCAAGGAGACGACTATGAAGCTGGTTAGCTATCTCACATTCGATGGACAGGCCGAAGAGGCCTTCAAGTTTTACGAGCAGGCCCTGGGCGGCAAGATCACGGCCATGATGCCCCATGCGGGCACCCCGGCGGCGGAGCACGTGCCCAAGGAACAACTGGCGAAGATCATGCACGCGCGCATGGAGGTGGGCGACCAGACCCTGATGGCGTCGGATGCCATGGCGGGCCAGTACCAGAAGCCGGTTGGCATTTCGGTCTCGCTGCACGTGAAGAGCCCGGACGAGGCGAACCGGATCTTCAATGCCCTGGCGGAAGGAGCGCAGGTGATTTCGATGCCGATCCAGGAGACCTTCTGGTCACCCCGTTTCGGGATGCTGACCGACCGTTTCGGGATCCCGTGGATTGTGAACTGCGATCCGGCGATGTAGAAGTCAGGGGCGAGGGGACGCTGTGGTGGCGTCCCCCAAAGGGCCCGGGAATGGCCCGCTGCGAGGGAAGACGCACGGGTGGGGAGGTGTAGTGGGTATGCGGTTCATGATGCTGATGATGCCCAAGGGTTATGAAGACGCCAAGCCCGGAACGATGCCGGACCCGAAGGCCGTTGGGGCGATGATGGCCTACAACGAACAACTGCAGAAGGCGGGGGTCCTGCTGGCGCTGGACGGGCTGCATCCGCCATCGATGGGGGTGCGGGTCTCATTCCAAGGCGGCCAGCCAAACGTGCTGGATGGACCTTTCCCCGAGGCGAAGGAAGTAGTGGGCGGCTACTGGATGATTCAGGTGAAATCGCGGGAAGAGGCGATTGAGTGGGCGACCCGGTGCCCGGGTTCGGACAACGAGACGATTGAGCTGCGACAGGTAATGGAATTCTCCGATTTCCCGCCGGATGTAAAAGAAGCGGCGAGCGCCTTCCCGGAAATGCAGGAAAAGACGGGACAGAGCACGTAAGGACGCTTACGCCCTTGCGGGTGCGGCGTGGAAGGTGGTGTGATCGGTAGTTGTGACGGCTACCGATATACACCGGGCGATCGAAGCAGTCTGGCGCATCGAATCGGCGCGGCTGATCGCTGGACTAGCGCGAATTGTGCGCGATGTCGGCGTGGCCGAGGAACTGGCGCAGGATGCGCTGGTGGCTGCGCTGGAGCAATGGCCGGAGTCGGGGGTGCCGCGCAATCCAGGTGCGTGGCTGATGGCGGCGGGCAAGAACCGCGCCATCGACCATCTACGCCGGAACAAACGGATTGAGCGGAAGCACGAGGAGATAGGGATCGAGCTGGAAGCGCGGCAGATGGCCGTGCCGGAAGTGGAAGCGGCTTTGGACGATCCCGTGGGCGACGACCTGCTGCGGCTGGTGTTCACCGCCTGCCACCCGGTGCTGCCGCCCGAGGCTCGCGTCGCCTTGACCCTGCGGATGCTGGGCGGCTTGACGACCGGTGAGATTGCACGCGCCTTCCTCGTCACCGAATCCACAGTCGCTCAGCGCATCGTGCGGGCGAAGCGAACACTGGCCGAAAAGCAGGTGCCGTTCGAAGTGCCGCGGGGCGAAGAACTGGCGGCGCGGCTGACTTCGGTCATCGAAGTCATCTATCTGATCTTCAATGAAGGATATGCGGCGACGGCCGGCGACGATTGGATGCGGCCGGGGCTGTGCGACGACGCATTGCGCCTGGGGCGGATCCTGGCGGAACTGGCTCCACAGGAGCCGGAAGTTCACGGCCTGGTGGCGATGATGGAATTGCAGGCGTCGAGAGGGCGCGCGCGCGTGGGCCCCAAGGGCGAGCCGGTGTTGTTGTACGAGCAGAACCGGTCGTTGTGGGACCAGTTGCTGATCCGGCGCGGCCTGGCGGCGTTGGACCGGGCCTACAAACTGGGTGAGGCGCAGGACGGCGACGTGGGTCCTTATGTCCTGCAGGCGTCGATTGCGGCCTGCCACGCGAGGGCGCGGACGCCGGAGCAGACGGATTGGCGGCGGATCGCGATGTTGTACCGGGAACTGGTGCGGCTGCAGCCTTCTCCGGTCGTGGAACTGAACCGGGCGGTCGCGGTAGGCATGGCGTTTGGCCCCGCCGCCGGGCTGGAACTGGTGGATGCCCTGTCCGCGGCGAACGCTCTGGAGAATTATCACCTGCTGCCCAGCGTCCGGGCCGACTTTCTGATGAAACTGGGCCGCATGGACGAGGCGCGGCTGGAGTTGGAGCGAGCCGTGTCGCTGGCGCAGAACGGCCGGGAGAAGGCCCTGCTGGTGGAACGCGTGCAGAAGTGCGCGGCGTCTACTTCTTAGGCGGCGCGGCTTTCGCGGATTCGGCCCGATAGAGGGCCGCTTTGGCGCTATCGCCCTGCGCATCGTACAGCGTAATCAGATCCTGACGGGCCGCCTGGAGCCAGGTGACGGAAGGGCTGGTTTGTTTCGTCAGAATCGCGTACCCGGCCAGGATCTCCGTCTCGGCCTCGGGATACTTCTGCTGCCGCACAAGCGACCGGCCGAGCTTGATGCGGGCGATGCCGGTGTTGAGGTGGCCGGGCGAGAGCGCAGTGGTAAAGCGTTGGACGACGTCGCGATAGATTTGCTCGGCACGGTGGTTTTCCTTGCGCTCGATGTAAACGCTAGCCAGATTCGACAGTCCGATGGCGACCAGGTAGTGGCGGTCGCCATTCGCCTTGCGGTAGATCTCCACCATGCGCCGGAATTGAGACTCTGCTTCGTCCAGGTGCTTCCGCTTGAGGGCGACGGAGCCCAGTTCGTTGATGGCGGAGGCTACGCGCGGGTGGTCCTGGCCGTAGACACGTTCCTGGATGGCCACGGATTGCTGCAGCAGGTCGACGGCTTCGTCGAAGCGTTCTTCCCGGACAAGGGCGCGGCCGAGCATCGTGAGGTTGGATGCGGTGGTGTGGTGGTCTTTGCCGTACCAGGACTGGTTGATCTCCAGCGCCTGGCGGTAGAGGGCCTCCGCCTCGGGGTAGCGGCCCTGCTCAAACTGAATGGCGCCGAGGTTGATCAGGTCCTCCGCGACGTGGGGGTGGCGCGACCCGTAAAGCTGGCGGTGCATGGCCAGCACCTTCTGGTTGAGCTCTCCGGATTGCACGAAGTGGCCCGCGTAGAAATGTGCGTTCGCCAGCTCGTAGGTGCTGGAGGCCAGTTCGGGCGTGACTTCCCCCTCCGAACGGAGGCGGACCGCCTCTTCCAAAACGCCGATCGCCTTGTCGTAGGAGCCGCGCTCGCTGAGTACTCGGCCCAGGGCGGAAGCGGCGAGGGCGATCCCGGTGTCGCCGGGTGGAAGAGTGCGGCGGCTCATCTCGAGGCCATCACGGACCAGTTTTTCCGCCTCATCGAAGCGCGCCTGGTCAACACGCAGCAGCCCCAGCGCCACGAGACTTTCCGCCACGCGGGGGTGATTCGGCCCGAACAGCGCCTGGCGGCGTTCCAGGGCGAGCTTGAGGAGCGATTCCGACTGAACGAGGTTGTCGAGCTTCTTATAGATGCCGCCGAGCGTCTGGTAGAGGTCGGCTTGGACGGCGGGTTCTGAGTCGAGCCCGCGCGCCTCCTGCAAACCACGGTCAAGCAGCGTGACGACACGCAGGTCGTCCTTGGGTCCGGCGGCTTCGTCGCCGCCTTCAAAGAGCCGGGTCATGAACTGCTGGATGCGCTGCGTGCGGGCGGCCTCGGCTTCCGCGAGATTGCGGGCCTTGGCCAGGCGGACCGTGAAGAAGATGACCAGGCCGACCACCGCCGCGGCGGCGAGCGAAGAGGTGACGACGGCGCTGCGATGGCGGCCAATGAACTTGCCCAGGCGGTAGCGGAGCGAGTCCGGCCGGGCGTCGAGCGGCTGGTTGGCGAGGTAATGATCGACGTCGCGCATGAGCGCCTCGACAGAGCCGTAGCGGCGCTGGACGTCCTTGTGCATCGCGGTCAGGCAGAGGACATCAAGATCCGCCCAGGAGGAGTCGCTGGCGGAGAGCCGGGCCGCCTTGCGGGCCAGGCTGGAGGGGCGTTCGGGCTCCTGCTGCACGACAATCGCCTGGGCCTCTGTGGGTGTGCGGTTGGAGAGGTCGAACGGAAGGCGGCCGGCCAGCAGTTCGTAGAGAATCACGCCCAGGGCGTAGACGTCGTTGTGGATGCTGGCGCGCTCGCCGCGGATCTGCTCGGGTGCGGCGTAGGCCGGGGTCATGAGGCGGAGCCCGGTCTGCGTGACGTCGGCCGCGGAGTCGAGCGCTTCCTGATGTTTGGCGATGCCGAAGTCGAGCAGCCGGACGGAGCCGTCCTGCTTGACGAGGATGTTCGAGGGCTTGAGATCACGGTGGATGACGGCGTGGCCGTGGGCGTACTGCACCGCTTCGCAGACCGCGCGAAAGAGGCGCAGGCGGCGCTCGATGGAGCAGGCGTGCTGCTGGCAGAAGGTGGTGAGGGGCACCCCCTCGACGTACTCCATGGCGAACCAGGGGGTGCCGTCGGGGAGAGTGTCCGCATCGTAGAGACGGGCGATGGAGGGGTGGTTGAGTTGGGCGAGGGTCCGTTGCTCGGCGGAGAACCGCTCGCGCCGGGCGGGTGAGAGCCAGGCATCGCGGAGGATCTTGATGGCGACCAGGCTGCGAAGGTCGTCGCGTTCCGCGAGATAGACGACACCCATGCCGCCTTCGCCGAGAAGGGAAGTGACGCGGTAGGGGCCGAACTGGCGGGGTTGGGCCGGATCGGCCAGGAGTTTGCCGGCGACACTGCCGACCGGCTGGTCGAGCAGGGAGGAATGACGGGCATCCTCCTCCAATAGGGAAAGAACCTCCTGCAGCAGGGCCGCATCGCCTGCGCAGGCGGCCTGCAGATGGGGCAGCCGCTCGGCTTCCGGCAGATCTGCCGTTTCGTGAAAGAGGTTCTGGATCTGCTCCAGGCGCGCGCTGTCCAACCTGCCCCCCAGTGCGAAGAAAATCTCAGGCGTTGCGGCGCAGCTCACGAGCGAGCCAAGCCTTGGCTACGCGCCAGTCGCGGAGGATGGTTGCCTCCGAAACATTGAGCATGAGCGCGGTTTCGGCGACATCCAATCCGCCGAAGAAACGGCTTTCGACAATGGCGGCCTGGCGCGGGTTGAGCCGGGCGAGATCCTCGAGCGCGGTATCGAGCGCGAGCACCTGATCTTCATAGGGCTTCGATTGGTCGATGAAGTCCTGTAGGGTTACAAACACAATTCCCTGCTCTCCGCCTCGCTTATTTGCATGGCGGCGGCGGGCGGCTTCGACGAGCAACTGGCGCATGGCCCGGGCGGCGATGCGTTTGAAGTGGAGATGGGATTCCGCTGTCACGCGCGGCGAGTTCGCCATCTTGAGCCAGGCCTCGTTGACGAGGGCGGTGGGGCTGAGGGTGGCACTGGGATCTCCGCGGCGGACAGTGGAGGCGAGCCGCCGCAGTTCCTCATAGGTCACGCTGAACAGATGATCGAGTTCGCGCCGCCGCTCCACGGTGAGAGGTTCACCGGATTCGACCCCGTCACCATTGAATGAATTCTCCGAGGACATGACGGTTTTTCCAGGGTCTCTGCGCATTGCGAGGTGAGGACAGGGAACCCAGCTGACGACCGTGGGCAGAGGCCTGCGACAGGTGTGCCCTGATGCCGCGATGCTAACACCCAAGGATATTCCCATGCAAGCACTTACGTGTACTGCCCGGCCTGTTTGCGCGCGCTGGGTCCGGACGGGCCAGGCGATGATGCTGGCTGTCGCTCTGGCAGGCCTGGCCGGCTGCGGCCGCGGTGGAGATTCAGCAGGTGTGCGCGCCCCGTCGAGGAGTGGAGAGGTGTGGGAGCTCGACCGCGCCGCGGGCCGGCCGGACATGCCGGGCGCGGTCCTGGCCTACGTCAACGGCCTGCACCTGATTGTCGTGGATGGCAATGACATCTATGCGGGCATGACTCCGTTGAAAGCGGAAGCACGGTCAGATGGCGGCCGCGCCATCAGGCTCGCCAACGGGCTGGAAGCGGTCCTGACTCTCGATGGTCCGGAACGCATGCAACTGAAGTTCTCCAGCGGCGAGTCCATTGGATTGCGTAAGAAGGCGGAGGTGAAGTAGACATGCGGGCAACACGGTTGGCAGTACTGGGACTACTGGCCGCGACGGCCTTCTTCGCCCAGAACGAAGATGCGGAGAATCAGGCGATCGCGCTGGTCTATCACAAGCTGACAGGCGACCCGCTGGACCTGCAGACCGTGGCGCAGAGCAGCAACGCGGTGCGCAGCGCGTCGGGTTTCGACCGGCCGGATGCGGTGAAGACCGAGACGGCCCGGTTGCAGGCGCAGCTGAATTCATCGGATCCGGGCAAAGAGTTCGTGATGCGCGTGAACGACTCGATCTCGGAGTACGACCACCAGCGCGGCGAATTCTATGTCGTGCTGTTCCGGCCAGGCTACTTCGTGCCCGTGAATGCGTTCCGGCAGCAATACCAGTTGGTGTTCGCGAACGTGGAGGGCGCGCGGGCCATCCCGATGCCGAAGGAAGAAGCTCGAGCCTTCGACCTGCAGTTGCAGAAGATCTCGCGGCACGTGACGAATGAGATTCATTTCAAGGTGATTGGCAAAGGCGATCCGGCCGGCGGCGTGACGGGCGAACGGGTCATCCGGGCGGAGATCCTCTCCTCGCGGTTGCTGGATGGGAACGGCAATGTGGTGTACCTGCCCAGGATCGTGCCCCTGGCGGCGAGCGCGCCGGCGGCGCCGTTTGATTTGGCGAAGGCGGATGTGGCCGGATTCCGGGTGGGCGTGAAAGTGTCGGACCTCGAAGCGACACTGGCGCGCACGGCCGGCAAGCCCCAGCGCGTGACACCGAAGAACGGTGTCGACAAGTTCGCCGGCACGTTGGAAGTGAACAGCATGGGATGCGCGAGTTATGTCGGGAGGCGCAGCCCGAACCCGGGCGCGGTGTGCGTGACGGCGTACTTCGACAAGGACGAGATTGTGCGGGCGATTCGAGTGGAGCGGCTGTTCCCCTGGTTCGACTCGGAGATCTTCCGGAAGTCGCTCACGCAGAAGTATGGCGCGGTGGCTTCGGCGAAGAACTCCGGCAGCGGGTTGGAGTTGGGTTGGGGGCCTGAGGTCAACGAAACAAACCATCCGGAGAAGAACTACTTCCACAGTGCGCTGAGGGCACAGTATGCGGCGGACGAAGATTTCATGAGCCGCGGGATGAACAGTCTGCCGCGCATCAAGATCGTGCTGCACCTGGTGGACGCACAGTGGGCATCGCAGCGGTAATTTCTGGAGGAACTGCACTTATGAAAATGAACCTGATGAGTTTTTGCCCGTTGGGGGCGGTGGCGGTCTTGCTGGCTATGGGGAGTCCGGCGGCGGCGCAGATGGGTCCGCTCTGTGGGGGGCGGAACGCGTGCGCGGAAGTGACGCCCTTTCTCGCGACGATCAACGACTTCCGGACAAGCACGTCGGGGCGCTACAAGGTGCTGACGACGTCGATCCGGTTTCAGAACAAGACGAACCGGCCGCTGATCCTCGGTTACGTCAGCGGCTCCGGCGCCGCTATTGACGACCAGGGGAACCGCTATGCGGCAAGCACGATCCGGGGCATCGGTGAGATCTCGGGGCGCAACGCGGACTCGAAGTTCGTCCTGCAGCCGGGCGAGGCAAGCGATGGGCGGTTTGAGCTGATCTGGGAGCCCGCGCGCGGCGTGGTGTTCGGGCTGAGTTTCGAGCTGGAACTGACGATTCGCGAGATCGTGCCCCTACCGGGCAACCAGATCCGCCTGGGGCCCGAGCATGCCCTGCATTTCAAGGCTTTGACCAACAACACAAGTTTCAACGCACCGGGGCAGGCAGCGCCGTCGATGGCGCAACCGCCAGTCGTGGCTCCAGCGCCGGCGGGAGTGCCTCAACCGGCCGCCCCTCCGGCCGCCGCCGCGCCGCAGGCTCCGGTAGCCGATGCCTGCGCGGGATTGCAGCGCTGCTATAACGCGGGTCCGTTCATTGCTGAGGTGAAGAGCGTAATCCCCAGCACTGAGAGCCGCTATCACGTGGTGCGCCTCAATGTCCGGATCCGGAACGTCTCGGGGGAGCAGCTCATTCTCGGCTATAAGGCCGGGACGAGTTCGGTGATCGACAACCTGGGCCAGCGCTACTACTGGGGCCGGGCGGGCACGTACGATACCAGCGTGACGGGCATCGGCGTGGTGCAGGGCGGCAAAGCCGATCCGCAGTTCGTGCTGAATCCCGGGCAGTCGCGCGACGCGACTTTCCGTCTCTTCCGCAATCAGGCGCCCAATGGCGGTGTGGGCAACGCCTACAACTTCGACGTCGCGCTGGAACAACTGGCCGTACTGCAGAGCCAGCAGATCCAGACGGTGCGGGAGTACAGCCTGAGTTTCCCGAACCTGCCGCTGGCGGGCATGGGGGCGGCTCCGGCGCAGAGCGTGGGCGAGGCGACGAAGGCGCTGAAGGACATCTTCAAGAAAAAGAAGTAAACGGCGGATCCCCTCCCGCTGTCCACGGGCAAGGACTGTGATCAGATGTTATCTGTCATGGGACTTGCCCGTTTTCTTTTGGCCGCCTGCCTGGTTTCCGTCTGCCAGGCACAGAGTTTCGAGATGACCTCGCCGGATGGGCGGCTGTCCTTTCGCATTGAGGGGAATAAGTACCGTGTGCAGTACGGCGGACAGCCGCTGGTTTTGGATTCGGTCATCGGACTTATCTTGGATGGCGCCGCTCCGCTGGGTCCGTTTCTGCGGGTGGGCACGGCCACCCACACCACGCATTCCTCGCAATGGAAGCCCGTGTACGGAGAGCGGGCGCTGATCCCTGACCACTACGAAGAAGCGGTGGTCGAACTGCAAGAGACGATCCCGCCACGGCGTTCGCTGCAATTGATTGTACGCGCCTATGACGAAGGCCTGGCATTCCGCTACCGCTTGCCGCAGGCCGTAGCGATCGAGAACGAAGCCACGGAGTTCGCGCTGCCTCCGGGCACACTGGCCTGGGAGACACACGGGGCCCAGTCGCGCTATGCGAAAGTGCCGGTGGACGAGTTGAAGCCGAACGCGGAGCGGCCGCTCACGCTGGAGTATGCGAACGGCGTGTATGCCGCCATCGCGGAAGCGGCGCTCAGCGACTATTCGTCCATGCGGTTGTCCCATCCGGCGAAACGACCCGGAGTTGTGACGGTATCGCTGGCCGGAGGCGCGCGGGCGGCTGAGACGCCCTGGCGCGTGTTTCTCGTGGGGCAGAAACCCGGCGACCTGCTGGAGCGCAACTACCTGCTGCTGAATCTCTGCCCGCCCTCGCGGATCGCCGATCTGTCGTGGATCCGTCCCGGCAAGGTGTTGCGGGAGGTCACGTTGTCGACAAAAGGCGCCCGGGAGGCAGTGGATTTCGCCGTTCGGCGCGGGCTGGGCTATATCGAGTTCGATGCCGGCTGGTATGGCCACGAGTACAGCGACGAGTCGGACGCGTCGCGGGTCCAGGTGGATCCCCTGCGGCTGCGGAAAGAGCCGGAGTATCAGGGGCTGGACCTGCCGGCCGTGATCGCCTACGCCAGGAGCCGCCAGATCGGCGTGCTGCTGTATGTAAACCGGCGGGCGATGGAGCGGCAGTTGGACCAGATCCTGCCGCTGTACGAGAAGTGGGGCGTGAGCGGCGTGAAGTACGGCTTTGTCAACACCGGCAGCCAGGGCTGGACGCGCTGGCTGTACGACGCGGTGGGCAAGGCGGCCGCGCATCACCTGATGGTGGACATCCACGACGAGTTCCGGCCCACGGGCATGAGCCGCACCTGGCCGAATCTGTTGACACAGGAGGGGATCCGCGGCAATGAAGAATTCCCCGACGCCACGCACAACACGGTGCTGCCGTTTACGCGGTACCTGGCCGGGGCGGCGGACTATACAATCTGCTGGTCGACTCCGCGGCTGAAGAACTCGGCGGCGCATCAGATGGCGTTGTCCATCGTCTACTACAGCCCATTCCAGTTCATGTACTGGTATGACCGTCCTTCCGACGTGGACGAGACGAATCCTGCGCTGGCGCTGTTCGACCACGTGCCCACGGTATGGGACGAGACGCGTGTCCTGGACGGCCGGCCGGGCGAATCTGTCATCGTCGCCAGGCGGTCGGGCAGGCGCTGGTTTGTTGGCGGGCTGACAAACGAAGAAGCAAGGACCGTGACCGTGCCGCTGACCTTCCTGCCGGGGCCGGCAACAGCCATCATCTACACCGATGGAGCCGCTGCCCGGCAGGTCAAGGTGGAACGAAGGCCCGTGAATCGCGGCGACGTGTTGGAGCTGAAACTGGCCGCATCGGGCGGGTTTGCTTTGGAACTGCAGTAGATTGCGTGCCGCCTCGAAATAGGCAGCAACCCATCCCCATTTCGAGTAATAGTAATCCTCCACAGAATGGGGGTGCGCCATATCCCCCACACGAACTATCCTTAAGAAACGTTGAGATTCGGCACCCCGCCAAATCTGGAATTGGCCGAGGTGTCCCGCACTGTGTCGTGACCCGACATCTGTGACTTGTGGGCATGGGGTTGAACGCCTTGTTGCAGACCGGAGGGAGCTATGGGATGCAGCTGTGTTTCCCGTTACATTCTGATTACGTTCGCACTTGTCTTTATGTGTGTTGGCCAGCAGGACCGGGCTACGCTGACAGGCCGGGTCAGCGATTCGTCCGGCGCTTCGGTCAAGGGCGTGGAGCTGAAGATCGAATCGGCTACGACGAACGCCGTTTATGAATCGCGAACCAACGAAGAGGGGCTGTTCACGGTCCCGAATCTGCCGGCCGGTGCTTACAGGCTGGCGTTTCGGGGCAGCGGCTTCAAAACGCTGATCCGCGAGCAGGTAGTCCTCAACGCGGCCCAGGTCGTGCGGATCGACGCGCAGATGCAGTTGGGCACCTTGACTGAGTCTGTGGACGTCACGGCGGAGACTCCGCTGCTGCAGACCGATGCGCCGGATGTCGGCACGGTGCTGAATCACCAGAAGCTGACCGGACTGCCGTTGAGCTTCAGCGGGGGACGGTATGCGGAGAACTTCGCCTACAAGCTGACTCCCGGCGTCGGCGGCAACAATTACGAAAGCCGGATCAATGGCAGCGCCGCGTTCTCGAAGGCGGTGGTGCTGGATGGGGCCGATGCCACCATTTATATAGGTGGACAGTTCGGCGAGTCCAGCCCTTCGCTGGAGGCTTTCGAAGAGCTGAAGGTGCAGACATCCGGCATGAGCGCCGAGTTTGGCCGCACGGGCGGCGGCGTTTTCAACTTCGTGATGAAGTCGGGCGCCAACCAGATGCATGGGTCGGCCGTCGGGTTCCTGCACAACGAGTGGATGGACGCCAACTCGTTCGTGAACAATTACTATGGGCGGCCGCGGCAGCGCGATCGCAGGAACGACTGGGGCGGATCACTGGGCGGACCGGTGGTGCTGCCGGGGCTCTACAAAGGTAAGGACAAGACGTTCTTCTATCTTGCGTACGAGCGCTACAAGGAGTCGTATGCGGGCGGTGGTTCGCCCACGGTCACGGTTCCCCTGGACGAATTCTGGAATGGCAATCTGAGCCGCCTGATGACGGGCACCGTGCTTGGCCAGGATGCGCAGGGACGCAACGTCAACCAGGGCGCGATCTACGACCCGGCCTCCACCCGGACGGTGAATGGACAGGTGGTGCGGGATGTGTTCGCCGGCAACCTGATCCCGCAGAGCCGGATCTCCGGACCGGCACAGAAGCTGGGCGCCATCTTCCGGCAGCACTACTCGCCCACCGTGAAAAGCGCCGACGGCCAGGTGCCCCTGCTGAACAACTCGTTCTTTCCCGTGTCGAACCAGGCTGGATTCACGCAGAACCAGTTCTCGGTCAAGCTCGACCACTACCTCTCGGCGGCACACAAGCTGAGCGGATCGTTCTCCTACATCGACCGGCCCAGAACCATCCTGGACCAGGGCGGAGTCTGGGATTTCAACGATCCATCGGGCGGCCCGCTGTCGCGCGCCCGGCTGCAGTGGGTCCGCAGTTGGTATGGCCGGCTGGCGTACGACTGGACACTGTCGCCCTCGGTTTTGAATCACCTGCAGTTGGGGTTCAACCGCCAGCGGAACCCCAGCGTGTCGGCGCACCTGGGCGAGAACGGAGTGGCCGCCCTGGGACTGACCGGACTCTCGAAGGAGTTCAACTACTCGGAGATCCAGTTCGGATCGAACAACTACCCCGCCAACTACCCGGCGCTCGGTTTCCAGACGAACGACTTTGGCGCCGGGCAAAACTTCCAGGTAATCGACACGGTCTCCTGGGTTCGGAACCGCCATACGGTGCGGGCTGGAGCCGATTGGCGACGTTCGTACCTGCGCTGGCGGACGGACAACGGGCCGGCGGCCATCAACTTCAGCCAGGCCCAGACGGGTTTGCCGGGCTACACGCAGACAGGCAACGGCTTCGCCAGCATGCTGCTGGGCGAGGTTGCCTCAGCCACGGTTCCCACTCCGACGCCGACCGGGTCCCGGTTCACCAACTTCGCTTTGTTCCTGCAGGATGATTTCCGCGCTACCAGCCGTCTGACGCTCAACCTGGGCGTGCGCTGGGATTACCAGCCCTTGCCGGTGGAGCAGTACAACCGGCTGGGCAACTGGAATCCAGGCGTGGTGGATCCGGCATGGGGGCTGCCCGGCGCACTGGAGTTCGCCAGTGCCGACCGCCGGACCTTCGCGCCCAATCACTACACGGACTTCTCGCCTCGCATCGGGTTCGCCTACCAGGTCAATGCCAGGACCACCGTTCGCGGAGCCTATGGGATCTTCTACCTGGCTCGGAACGGCAACGGCTGGTCTGGCGTGCCGTGGGCCCAGACCGCCGGCTTCGGGCAGGAGAATCGCGTCAGCACGACGGTCGACTACCAGGCCGCCTGGAACTGGAACAATCCCTATCCGGGCGTAAATCGGCCTCTACCTCAAAACGCCTCGCTGGCGAACGGTTCGCCCGGCATCTGGGGCATTGTGAGCTACGATCCCAATGCTGGCAAGAACGGCTACACGCAGCAGTGGAACCTGAACATCCAGCGCGAACTGGGCGCCGGCATCGTGGTTGACGCCGGCTATGTGGGCTCCAAGAGCACAGGGATCCAGGCGAATGAACTGCGGCGCCTCAATCAGTTGAACCCCAGGTTCCTGGCGCTGGGCGACGCGTTGGGCGTCACGGTCTCCAGCCAGGCGGAACTGCCGGCCTCGGTGGCCGCGGCAGGCGGGCGGTATCCGTTCCTTGATGCCGGCATCCGGGTGCCGGCCTACCAGACCCTGCTGCCATATCCGCAAATGCTGGGCACCAACGAGATCAAGAGTGCGGACAGCCCGCTGGGATTCTCCACCTACCACGCCCTGCAGGTGCAGGTGAACAAGCGGTATTCCGGCGGCCTGTCGTTTCTGTGGAACTACACGTTCTCGAAATCGATCGACAACGTGAGATCGGCCTTCGGAGATACGTGGGGCGCCAACAGCGGCCGTCCCTTGGACTACTACAACCAGCGCTTGGACAAGTCGGTTTCCGACGCAGACCGGTCGCATGTTTTCAAGACGGCGGTGCAGTACGAACTTCCGTTTGGCCGGGGGCGGCGCTTCGGTAAGACGCTGCCGGCCGCCCTGGACCTGCTGGCGGGCGGATGGACCCTGCATTACATCGGCACCTACAACAGCGGATGGGCCCTGGGTGTCAGCGGCTCCGGCACACCGAACAGCAACTTCGCGACAAACCGGGGCTATGCACTGAATCCCGGCGGGCTGCCGCTGGCCACGGGTTGGGACGCAGGCCAGTTGGACATGAGCCGCATCAGCCAGCCGAACTCCGCCAACCGCTATGTGAATACTCCGCTGTTCGTGAATCCCACGACGCTGGGGCGCTACCAGCGGGGCAATACATCCTATAAGCTCTCCCAATTGCGGAGCCCGTGGGAGATGTCGGAGGATCTGGCCGTGCAGAAAGGATTTCGCCCGGTCGAAGCGGTGCGCGTGCAATTGCGGGGTGAGGTGCTGAACGCCTTCAATCGAACCCTTTGGGGCACAATCAACGTCAACACAGCCAGTCCGTTGTTCGGTCAGGTGACCGGCACCAGCGACTGGTTTACCCCACGGAAAATCCAACTGGGCTTGAGGGCGGACTGGTGAGGCTCCACTTTCCCCGCGAACGGCGCGAAAATTGAGGTTCCGTGGTTGAATCGCGCAATGAGCAGCGTGTAGCGTGGAGGCCGGCGCCTGGGCTTGGCGTGGTTCTCCTGGCGTTTTGCTGCCTGCTCATCGGGTGCAGGCGGCAAACGGCGGTTGAGCCCGAACCATCGATAGCGTTCACTGAGGTCCCGGCAACAGGTCCGGGCGGCCCCAAGATGATCGGCACGATTGCGGGCCGGGTGAAAGGCGCGAAGCCAGGCCAGAAACTTGTGCTCTACGCGCGTGGCGGCATCTGGTGGGTCCAGCCCTTTACCACCTTGCCGAACACCGAGATACAGCCGGACTCCACCTGGAAGAGCGCCACGCACATGGGCACGGAGTACGCCGCCCTGCTGGTGGATAGGAGTTTCGCGCCCGCTCCCACAATGCCGAGCCTGCCGCCCATCGGAGGCAAAATCAGCGCCGTTGCTGTCGTGAAAGGTGGTGCGCCAGAAACGCTCACGTCGCCAACGCTGCATTTCAGCGGTTACGACTGGAAGGTCCGCCTTCTACCCAGCGACCGGGGCGGCGCGGCGAACCCCTATTCCGCGAAGAACGCGTGGACGGACGACCGGGGCAGGCTGCACTTGCAAATATCGAAAGGAGCCGATGGGTGGGAGTGCGCCGAGCTGTCTCTGGAGCGCAGCCTGGGCTACGGATCCTATGTGTTTGTGACGAGGGATGTGGCGAGTCTCGAGCCGTCCAGTGTCCTGGGCTTCTTCACCTGGGACGACCAGGGAGTCGAGGAAAACCACCGGGAGATTGACATAGAAATCAGCCAGTGGGGCGATCCCGGGTCGAAGAATTCACAGTTTACGATCCAGCCCTATTACGTGCCTGTGAATGTGGTTCGCTACCTGTCTCCGCCGGGCCAGATCACCTATTCGTTCCGTTGGGAACCGGGCCGTGTGTCATTCAAGGCCCAGCACGGGGACGGATTGCAGCGCGGCGGGGCGGTCATCTCGGAGCATGTCTTCACTTCGGGTGTCCCCTCACCCGGCGGAGAGGCGCTTCATATGAACCTCTATGTCTATGGGAAATCAAGGACGCTCCAGCGGAATGGGGCCGAGGTGGTGATTGAGAAGTTCCAGTATCTGCCCTAGCTCCGCATGGTCCCGTTGCCTGCCCACCGGCCTGCGGCACTGGCTGCTGGCCGGATTGGGGGCTCTGTGCCTGGCGGTACCGGCTAGCGCGGTGGATCCCAACCGGGCCATGTCGCAGTATGTCCGCGACCACTGGGGCACAGAGAGCGGGTTTCCCAAAGGCGCAGTCTATGACATCGCACAGACCGCGGATGGGTATCTGTGGTTCGGCACGGAGAAGGGACTTGTGCGTTTCGACGGAACCAGGTTCCAACTTATTCGCGACACGACCTCCAACTTGGCGAACGGCCACGTGCTGGGCTTGATGGGCGATCGGGACGGCAGCTTGTGGGTTCGTTTGCGGCGGCCGACGCTGCTGCGCTATAAAGACGGCCGGTTCGAGAATGCCATGGGCGCGTTAGGGCGTCCGACGTCAACCGTCACGGCGATGGGCCGGATGCAGGACGGAGCGCTGCTGGTGTGGGTGCTGGAAGGCGAAGGCAGCGCCATCAAGTACGCGGGCAGCCGTTTCGAGAATGTGGCCTCGACGACTGGTCTTTCCCGCTCGCCTGTCCTCTCGGTGTCGGAATCGACACCTGGCACCATCTGGATTGGGACACGCGATGCGGGTCTCTTCCGCCTGCGGGATGGCAAGGCTGAAGCGGTCAGCGATGGGCTGCCCGACCCGAAGATCAATTGCCTGCTCTCCACCCGGGAGGGGCAGTTGTGGGTGGGCACCGATAATGGCATCGCGCACTGGGACGGGCAGAAACTGATCCAGGCCAGGATGCCGGCCTTTCCCTTGCCGGTACGCGCTCTCGCGCTAACTCGCGACAGGGACTCGAACATTTGGGTCGGCACCAACTCGCAGGGACTCATCCGTATGAACGCGCAGGGCGTCTCAATGCTGGATGAGGGCTCCAAACGGAGCCCCGAGGCGGTCACGGCCGTCTTCGAGGATCGTGAGGGCAACATCTGGATGGGCAGCGCCGGCGGCGTCGAGCGGCTGCGCGACAGTGTGTTCCTTACTTACGGGGAGCCGGAGGGCCTGCCCTCTGAGAACAATGGGCCGGTGTTTCCCGAAAGCTCCGGCCGGACCTGGTTCGCCCCGGTGGAAGGCGGGCTCTACAAACTGGAGAACGGGAAGGCCTCGGCGGTGCGGGTGGAAGGGCTTGGGCAGGATGTGGTCTACTCCATCGGCGGCGCCCCCGGTGAGCTGTGGGTGGGCCGGCAGCGAGGCGGATTGACTGCACTGCGTGTGGATCACGGTGAGATCACGGCAAAGACCTACACGCAGGCGGATGGACTGGCGCAGAACAGCGTCTACGCGGTGTACCGCGCCCGGGATGGTTCGGTCTGGGCCGGCACCCTGAGCGGCGGCGTGAGCCACCTGGAGCACGGACGGTTCACGAGCTATAAGGTTGCCGGCGGGCTGGCCTCCAATACGGTCACCTCGATTCTCGAGGCCGCGGACGGCACAATGTGGTTCGCCACCCCGCAGGGCCTGAGCTCCCTCTCGCAGGGACGCTGGCGCACGTACGCCCTGAAAGACGGATTGCCGTCTGAAGGCGTCAACAGCCTGGCCGAGGATTCGAATGGAGTCCTGTGGATTGGCACGTCGGCCGGACTAGCCTACTTGCGCGGCGGCCGGATCCAGGCGCCGGCGGGCGACTACCCGGCGCTGAAAGAGCCGATTCTGGGCCTGGCCTTCGACAAAGGCGGCTCGCTTTGGATCTCGAGCACGAACCGGGTGATGCGGCTACGCTGCGCTCTCATTCTCAAGGGCGCCTCCCTGGCCGAGGCGGTAAGGGAGTTTGGCTGGACCGACGGCCTGCATGGGGTCGAAGGCGTGAAGCGCCACCGGTCCGTTGCGGCCGACCCCGAGGGACGCATCTGGTTCTCGATGAGCCGCGGTATCTCGGTGGTCGATCCGGGCCGCCAGACGATCGTCTCAGCGCCTTCCATCGCTCATATCCAGTCGCTCGCGGCGGACGGGGCGGCGATCGAACTGGGCGGCCGCACCAGGATTCCGGCCCGGCCGCAGCGCATGACGTTCGGCTTCGTCGGCCTCAGCCTGTCGGTGCCCGAGCGCGTGCGGTTCCGCTACACGCTGGATGGGTTCGACCGGGGTTGGAGCGAACCCACCTCCGCGCACGAAGCCATCTATACGAACCTGGGCCCGGGCCCATACCGGTTCCGGGTGATTGCCAGCAATGTTGACGGGCTCTGGAACGGCAATGAGGCCAGCCTGCAGTTCGACATTGAGCCTTCGTTCTGGCAGACCTGGTGGTTTCAATTGTCCTGCGCTGCGCTGCTGATCCTGATGACGGCGGCGCTCTATCGGCTGAGGCTGCTGCAGTTGACCAGGCAGTTGAACATGCGGTTCGAGGAGCGCCTGGCTGAGCGCACGCGCATCGCCCAGGACCTGCATGACACTCTCCTCCAGGGGTTTCTCAGCGCCTCGATGCAGTTGCACGTGGCGGCGGATACACTGCCCGACGAGTCGGCCGCCAAGCCGCGCCTGGAGAAGATTCTGAAACTGATGGCGCAGGTGATTGAGGAAGGGCGGCACGCCGTGCAGGGGCTGAGGTCGCAGCGGAGCGAAAGCCACGACCTGGACCAGGCGTTCTCCCGGATCCAGCAGGAGATGGGCATCCAGGAAGACGTTAAATTCCGGGTGATCGTCCAGGGGCGGCCGCAGTCGATGCACCCAATCCTGCGGGATGAGGTCTACCGCATCGGCCGGGAAGCTGTCGTGAACGCGTTCCGGCACGCGCAGGCCAAGAGCATTGAAGTGGAGTTGGAGTACACCTCGAAGCAGTTCCGCTTCCTGGTGCGCGATGACGGCTGCGGTATCGATCCGCAGGTGCTGAAGCAGGGCCGTGAAGGGCATTGGGGCCTGCCCGGCATGAGGGAACGAGCCGAATGGATCGGAGCGAAGCTGCACGTCTACAGCAGCGCTTCGGCCGGGACAGAAGTCGAATTGTCCGTGCCGAACCATATCGCGTTTGGTGGAAAACGGGTAGGCAAATCAAAGGTTTGAGTGAAGGAGCTGGATGAACGAAGAAAAGCAGATCAGGGTATTCAGCGTGGACGATCATCCACTGCTGCGGGAGGGCATCGCAACGATCATCAACAACCAGCCCGACATGGTGCTGGTCGGCGACGCGGCCAGCGGGAGTGATGCGATCCAGGCGTACCGGACGCACAAACCGGATGTCACGCTGATGGACCTCCGGCTGCCGGATATGAGCGGCATCGATGCCGTCATTGCGATCCGGACCGAGTTTCCCGAGGCGCGCATCATCATGCTCACCACCTTCGAAGGAGATGTGGAAATTCAGCGTGCACTGGCCGCCGGCGCCCGGGGCTACCTGCTCAAGAGCATGCCGCCCAAGGAACTGGTGGAGGTGATCCGGCAGGTGAATGCGGGCAAGAAACGGCTGCCGGCCGAAGTGGCGGCGCAACTGGCCGAGCACCTGAGCGACGAGTCACTGACAGACCGGGAGATCGACGTCCTGCGGCATCTGGCTGGCGGCAACCGGAACCGTGACATCGCCGAACTGCTGCGGATTTCCGAGGAGACAGTGAAGGTCCATGTGAAGCACCTGATGGAGAAACTCGGCGCAAGCGACCGGACGCAGGCAGTCGCGATTGCTGTGCGGCGCGGAGTCATCCAACTCTGAGTGCCGGCAGGGCTACCACAATAGAGTTAGCAGAGCATGACGAAGTTGAGGGATTCACTTTGTCCGGCCAGCCGCTACCTTACTGTCAGGTGCGCATTTAGCGCACTGTAAGGGTGCAAGGAGACGCAAGCTGCAGAGGCTATTTTCCACGTTTCCAGGCGGGTGGCCTGGAGTAGGCCTGTTGCTGCTTCGTGCCGCGGCGGGCGTGACGGCAGGGATTCAGAGCGCTGTCTATCTGTCTGGCCGTGACGACGCGGCAGTCTGGATCACGGCGGTGGGTCTGGCCGGCCTGCTGGCGGGGCTCACCCTCAGCATCGGCCTGATGACCCCTGTTGCCGGCGTCGTCGTGGCCGTGGAAGCGGTGAGTGTCGCCATGTCGTGGCTGCCGGCTCCCTCGCGGAATCTCTTCAATGCTCCGCTGCCCACAGTGCTCATCGTCATTGTTGCGGTGGCGGTGGTGTTTCTGGGCCCGGGTGCTTTCTCCCTCGATGCGCGTTTGTTCGGCCGGCGCGAGATCATCATCCCTCATCTGCCGCGGACACCCAAGCCGTAGACCCTGCGGTTGAGCGCGTTGTTACCTCAAAAGTGGTAGCGTGTTGTCCCGCTTACAGTGGTAGATAACAATCATTATATTTTGGGATAGTTTCTTTTCAGGATTGCCGCATATTAGGTAAGAAGGGTCGAGGCTGTAAACCGGACCCACATTGGAAGGAGACAAGGAACATGGCGGCGATTGCCAGCTCGATGCCCCAGGCCTCCTGGACAGCCCCCGAGCTTCGTTGGAGTCTGAGATCCGGAAATGCGTCGATTCGAGTCCTGACAGTGGACGCGCATCCCCTGGTGAGGGAAGGACTCGCGGCGGTCATTAACAAGGAAGAAGGCATGATGGTGGTGGCCGAGGCGGCCAGCGGGGAGGAAGCGCTGGAGGCCTTCCGGAAGCTGCGGCCGGATGTGGTCACACTCGATTTACAGTTGCCGGATATGCCCGGTGACAGTGTGGCGAGGCAGATTCTGGCGGAGTGCCCCACGGCCCGCATCGTGGTGATTACAGGGCTGCAGGGCGACGCCCATATGTTGCGGGCGCTGGAGGCGGGTGTGCGGGGCCTGGCCCTGAAGGGCATGCCAAACCAGGAACTGCTCGACGTCATCCGCCAGGTCCATTCCGGACGGAAGTCGATTCCGCGGCAGGTGGCGTCGGCACTGGCCGATCATCTTGGGGAAGAGTCGTTGACCCCTCGCGAAGTACAGGTCCTGCGACTGGTAGCGCGCGGCAATCGCAACAAGGAAGTAGCCGCCCATTTATCCATCGCGGACGAAACCGTGCGGATGCATATGAAGAACATTCTCAGCAAGCTGGCCGCTAACGACAGAACTCATGCGGTGACAATCGCATTGACGCGCGGGTTCATCGCGCTCTGATTCGTGGCCCGGTTGATGTCAAGGACTTAGCAGTTCAGATTCCTCCAGGCAGGCCTGGGTCCTCGTCCCGACCCGGTAGCTGTCCAAACGAAACAACAAGATTTCCATTCGTACCAGTCGTGCCTGTATTGGCGTGAGCGGACCGAAGAACCGTGTGAGGAGCAAACATGAGGTATCAAAACCGCACCGTCAGTGCACCCCGAAAGCGGCCTCAGCGGCCAGGCTGGAGAGCCGCCATCTGCTCCAGCCTGGCGGCCCTGGCGCTGTTGGCGGAAGGTGCGAGCGGGCAGGAACAGACCCGGGCAGGGCAGATTGAAAAGCAACGGGCCGAGAAGGCGGCCCGGTTGAAACCGGATGAAGTGTCGCCGGCGGAACGGCGTTTGCGCGACTTCCGCGAGCAGCACTACATGGAGCGGTTTGCGGCCGGCATCTATGGTTTTCGGCCGAAGATCGGCAACATGGTCACCGGCGGCGGGTTTGCGATCGGGCCCGAGTATTACAGAAACGGACTGGCCAACGGCTTGATGAACGTCAGGGCCTCGGCGCAGATATCGACGCGCAACTACCACAAGCTGGAAGCGTCGATGGCCATGCCGGAACTGGCCCGCGGCCGGCTGAACTTCGATGTCCTCGCCGTCCATCGCTATCTCCCGTCGCTTCAATATTATGGGACGGGCCCGGACACCCCGAAGGAGTTCCGGACCAACTACCTGCTGGAAGACACCAGCGTGGACGGCACCCTCGCCGGCCGGCCGTGGAAGAGCCTGGTGCTGGGCGGGACCAGCGGCTACCTGTGGACCAATGTCGGCCGCGGCCGCGACAGCCGGTTCGCCTCCGCCGAAACCGCGTTCACGCCGGCCCAGGCGCCGGGCATCGACCTCCAGACGAACTACCTGCGCAATGGCGTGTTTGCCCAGTGGGATTACCGCGATAACCCCGCGGGCCCCAAGCAGGGCGGGAACTACGTGATGCAGTACTCGTGGTATCACGATAACCGCATAGGCTTGTACAGCTTCCGGCGGCTGGACCTGGATCTCCAGCAATACATCGGGTTCCTGAACAAGACCCGGGTGATCGCGCTGCGAGCCAAAGCGCGGTTGAGCGATACAGACCGCAACGAGCAGATTCCGTTCTACATGCAGCCGTTTCTGGGCGGGTCTGACGATTTGCGCGGCTACCGCCCGTTCCGGTTCAACGATCGTAACTCCATGGTTCTGAACGCGGAATACCGCTGGGAGATCTTCAGCGGACTCGACGGGGCGGTTTTTGCCGACGCCGGTAAAGTCTTCCCGCGCCGGGGCCTGCTGAATTTCCGGGATCTGGAATCTTCGGTCGGGTTTGGATTGCGGTTCAACGCGCGCAACCGGACCGCGGTGCGTGTGGATGTGGGTTTCAGCCACGAGGGCTTCCAGGTGTGGTTCAAGTTCAATGATGTTTTTGCGACGCGGCGGTTCGGCACGAGTGCCGGGCAGCCCCTGTACTGAGGAGACAAAGCGATGCGTCGACTGACCTTATTCCTGTGTCTGGCCGCGCCGCTGGCCGCCCAACGGTTCTATGTGGACGATCCGCTGGACAAAGAACCGCCGCCACTCTCTGTAGGCGACCTGCTGAGCCGTAAGCTGAGCGATTACTATGACTTGTTTTCGAACCAGTTCGGTGACGTCGGAGAGCGGCAACCCCGTGGCGGCACCCCCATCCGCGCCCTCGGGGTGAATACGCTGGGCGAACCGATGGACGGGGGCTGGTATCGGAAACGTCACTACTATCACCGGATGAGCCGGGAGGAACTGGTACGCGGCCCTGGAGCGGAGAATCCCCCCTCGGCGAGCGGGAAATGGACGATTGTGGCCGCCAAGTCGGAGGGCGTGACGCCCGGCTTCGCCATCGTCGATTCCGAGAAGCAATTCTATTACGTAAAGTTTGATCCGCCGTCCAATCCAGAGATGGCGACGGCGGCGGATTCGATTGGCGCGCGGTTCTTCTACGCTCTCGGCTACTACGTGCCGGAGAACTACCTCGTGCGCTTCCGGGCGGATCAACTGCAACTGGGCCCGAACGTTCAGGTGGAAGACGCCACTGGCAAGAAGCGGCCGATGACGCAGGATGACGTGACAAGGCTGCTGCGGAAGGTTCCGGTGGACCGCGAGGGCCGTTACCGCGCCACCGCCAGCCGCAGCGTGGCGGGTAAACCCATCGGCCCGCCCCGCTATCACGGCACGCGTACGGACGATCCGAACGATATCGCGCCACACGAACACCTGCGCGTGCTGCGCGGCCTGCAGGTCTTTTGCGCCTGGCTGGATCACGATGATTCCCGGGCCATTAACAACCTGGACACGGTGGTGACGGAGGACGGAGTGTCCTACGTCCGCCACTACCTGCTGGACTTCGGCTCGGCGCTGGGCAGTGCGACGAACCGGGCGAACAGTCCCCGCTCCGGCGATTATTTCTTTACCTGGAAGGGCAGCGCGGCGCAACTCTTCACCTTGGGCTTGAAGCCACCGTATTGGGCCTTCGCGCAATATCCGGATCATCCGTCGGTGGGCTTGTTTGAGTCGAAGGTGTTCGATCCGGAGAAGTGGGTGCCTGAATACCCCAATCCCTCGTTTACCAATCGTTTGCCGGACGACGAGTTCTGGGCGGCGAAGCAGGTGATGGCGTTCAGCGACGACGACATTGCGGCTATCGTCGGCACGGGGCAACTTTCCAACCAGAAGGCGGCTGCCTACCTCGCCCAGTGCCTGCGCGAGCGGCGCGACAAGATCGGAATGGCCTACTTCGCGAAGGTCCTGCCCTTCGACCGATTCAGGATTCAATCCGGACGTCTGGGTTGGGATGATTTGAGCCAGAAACATGGATTCGGAGTGGTAGGAAACGTGCAGGTCCATTGGGCACGGCTCGACAACCAGACTGGGATCCGAACGCCTCTGTCAGACGTAATAGGGGAGAGCGTGCCTGCCGTGAATGGGTACCTGGCGGCGGAGTTGAGCGCTCCTTCGCGTCCCAGGCAGACCGTGATCGTCTATTTGAGACAGAACGCGCAGGGCGCCTCCGTCGTGGGTGTGGACAGGACTTGGTAGCTGGGCTGAAGAAAGGGCATCAGGACTAACGCCATGATTCAAAAGCAAGTAACCACTGAATCTCTGAATGAAGTCTATACGCTGGCGCTGCTGCTGACGGGCAGCCGGCGCAGGGCTGACGCAGCGGTGACGGAAAGTCTGCGGCAGATCACGGATAGCGGCGTGCAATGCGCATCGTTGCACGAGGCGCTGCTTCAGCGGACAGTGTCCGCCGCTCTGGACGGTCCGCAGCATGGCGGAGAGGAGCTGGGCC
Source organism: Paludibaculum fermentans (assembly GCF_015277775.1). Taxonomy (NCBI): domain Bacteria; kingdom Pseudomonadati; phylum Acidobacteriota; class Terriglobia; order Bryobacterales; family Bryobacteraceae; genus Paludibaculum; species Paludibaculum fermentans. The sequence goes on along the minus strand of NZ_CP063849.1, from coordinate 5,675,070 downwards.
TCCCGCCCGAAATGCAGCGGGTACTGGCCTTGCCGGCGCGCCTGCGCCACTGCTTTGTCCTTCGTTTTCTTCAGTCTATGCCGCTGGAGCAGTGCGCGCGGCTGCTGCGGATCCGGCCGGAGCAGGTGACGGAGTACGCCGCCGCGGCGGTTCGCATGCTGGCTGATGTAATGGTGTCAGAGCGGGCCGCATGAAGCACACCTGGCGATCTGCCTGCCGGGTTGCCAAGACCGCAAGGGATAGAATACAAGGTGATATGGTTTCCAGAGACATTAGGCCGAGCAGCGCGTCCCATTCAGCGCCAAGTGCATGAAAAAACCCTACATATTGGCGATCGACGACGACACTTCGGTGTTGCGCGCTGTGGAGCGCGATCTCAAGGCTAAGTTCTCCCAGGACTATCGCATCATCGCGGTGGATGCGCCTCAAAAGGCGATTGACGTTGTCCGCCAGTTGACATCTCGTGGCGACCGGGTGGCACTCTTCCTGGTCGACCAGCGGATGCCGCACATGAGCGGCACGGAATTCCTGCAGGAAGTGATCGCCCTGCAGCCCTCCGCCAAGCGGGTGCTGCTGACCGCCTATGCGGATTCGACGGCGGCCATCGAGGCGATCAATAAGGTCAAGCTGAACCACTACCTGATGAAGCCGTGGGAACCGCCGGAGCACAATCTGTACCCGGTGCTGGCCGATCAACTGGAAGACTGGCAGGCGTCCAGCCGGGAAGAGTTCGACGGTGCGATTGTGCTGGGCACTCGTTGGGCTCCGGAGACACACAAACTAAAGGACTTTCTGGCGAAGAGCCAAGTGCCTTACCGCTGGTTGGAGCCGGAGGGCGTGGCGGACGTACGAGTGCTCGCCGCACTGGCCGGCCGGACTCCGGCGCTGCCGGCCCTGATCTTCCCCGACGGCACCATTCTGGAACAGCCCGACCTGCCGCAAGTCGCGCAGAAGTTGGGCCTGGCTACGGTGCCCAGCCGCCGGTTCTACGACGTGATTGTGATCGGAGCGGGCCCGGCGGGCCTGGCTTGTGCGCTGTACTGCAGCACGGAGGGTTTAAAGACCGTCCTGGTGGAACGCGAGGCGGCCGGCGGTCAGGCGGGCTTGAGTTCGCGGATCGAGAACTACCTGGGTTTCCCGTCAGGCTTGAGCGGCGCGGATCTGGCGCGCCGCGGCGTAGCCCAGGTGAAGCGGTTCGGAGTCGAGGTCCTGGCGCCGGCCGACGCGGTCGGGCTTTCGGTGGAAGGCGAATACCGGGTAGTGAAGCTCTCCAACGGCCAGGAACTCGCCGCGCACAGTGTCGTCATCGCGGCAGGCGTGCAATGGCGCCGGTTGGATGTGCCCGGAATGGACCAGCTCACAGGCGCGGGCATCTACTATGGAGCCGCCACGACCGAGGCGGCGTCCTGCAAGGACGAAGACGTCTACATTGTCGGCGGAGCGAATTCGGCGGGACAGGCCGCCGTCCACTTTGCCGAAGTGGCGCGCAGCGTGACCATGATCGTCCGCGGCGATGCCTTGTCGAAATCGATGTCCCACTATCTGGTGCAGCGGATCGAGACCATCCCGAACATTTCGGTAATGCCGAATGCCGAGGTGGAGTCCGTCTGCGGGGAAGGCCGGCTGCAGGAGATCAGCGTCCGGCACTTCCCGGACAAACGCATAGAGAAACTGCCTGCCTCGGCTCTGTTCATCTTCATTGGCGCGGAGCCGCACACTGAGTGGCTCGACGGAGTAGTCCGGCGGGACAACAAGGGCTTCCTGCTGACCGGCGCCAATGTTCTCTCGGACGGCAAGCGGCCGGCCGGCTGGAAGATGGACCGGGATCCTTACCTGCTGGAGACCAGCGTGCCGGGTGTGTTCGCGGTGGGCGATGTCCGCGATGGCGCGGTGCGGCGGGTGGCGAATAGCGTGGGCGAAGGCTCGATTGTTCTGTACTTCATTCGCCAGTACATGCGGAATCGGTAGGGGATCAAATGCCGGAAGAGACGTACGAACCAGCAACCATTGCGGACCTGATGCAATCTCCGCTTTTCCAGGATGAGAGCACGGAAGCAGTAGCCTGGATTGCGCAACAGATGCACATCCGGCGGCTTGCAGCCGGCGAGGTTCTGTGGAATCAGGGCGATGTGGTGACGGAGTTCCAGTTGGTCCTGGAAGGCGAACTCCACTACCGGCGGGACGATGATCCGTATGCCCAGTTCATTGTAGGAACCGCCGGCCACCCGACAGGGGTGCTGCCATTCTCCCGGATGAAGCAGGCGACGGGCCGCGTTTGGGCGGTGGTGCCGACGCGGTTGGCCGCGATGGAGTCATCCCACCTGAGGGAGCTGGTGTATCGCGCGCCGCTGGTGGCCCAACGGCTGGTTTCGCAGATGACGGACCGGACGCGGGAAATCACGCGCATGGAAGAGGGTTCCAGCCGGCTGCTGGCACTGGGGAAGCTGGCGGCGGGGCTGGCGCATGAACTCAACAACCCGGCCTCGGCCGCGGTGCGGTCGTCGGCGCTGCTGCGGGACGTGCTGAAGGAGCGGCGCAAAGCGGCCGTGGCGCTGCATGGAGTTGTGATTCCGCCCGGGGCCCGGGAGAGCATGAGCGGCATGATCGAGTCGATCGAGGAATGCGTCAGTACACCGGGAGACATCGACGCGCTGGAGCGGGCCGATCTCGAATCGGATATGTCGGACTGGCTGGACCACGCCGGTTTGCCGAGCTCGCTGGCCTCGGCACTCGTCGAGGCCCGGATCACGCTGGAGGAGTTGAAACCGCTATCGGCGGCGCTGCCGCTGGATCCCCTGGCGAACTTTCTCAAGTTGATCGTGGCCGATCACCAGACGCTGTGCCTGACGCGCGAATTGGAAGAGGCGTCGAGGCGGATTTCCGATCTGGTGCAGGCGGTGAAGCTGTACTCCTACATGGACCAGAGTCCGGTGTCGGAAGTGGATGTGGAGCAGGGGATCGACCTCACGCTCCGCATGTTCCAGCACCAGTTGAAGCACGGCTTCACGGTGAACCGGAACCTGAGCGGCCAGCTGCCGAAGGTGCGTGCGAACGGCAGCGCGTTGAACCAGATCTGGACGAACCTGATCGACAATGCGATCGATGCCATGGATGCGATGGGTGCGATGCCCGCCGGCCAGCCGAAGGTGCTGACCGTGCGGACGTGCCTGGAACCGGAGGGCATCCTGGTGGAGGTTGGCGACAACGGCCCCGGCATTCCGCCCGAGGTGCGCAGCCGGATCTTCGATCCGTTCTTCACGACCAAGGGTGTGGGCGAGGGGACGGGCCTGGGGCTCGATATCGTGCGCCGCATTGTGCGCAGCCACAAGGGGACGATCCTGGTGGATTCCGAACCGGGGCGGACCGTGTTTCAGGTAAGGCTCCCGCTGAACGCGGCGTGAGGCTGCCACGGCTGGCTCCGCAAGCGATGCGGATTCGAGCGATGCAAGTGTTCTAGAATGAGAAGGTGTAGCAATGTCGGGGCGTAGCGCAGCCTGGTAGCGCACCTGCCTTGGGCGCAGGGGGTCGGGCGTTCAAATCGCCCCGCCCCGACCAATAGCATCAACAGCCTACAGCTTGACGCCCTCGCTTCTGCGATTTAAGCATCAGGCGCTTCCTTGTCAGGTCAATCAAATCCGCTCTTAGTGCGGCCGACAGAATGAAACTTTGCGAGCACGCCACGGCTGGTTGATGCGTTCTCCCCTGAGAGCCTAGGCGAAGGTATTGGCGTCGCGCATCGCATCCGCAACGTCTGGGGTTTACTAGCCGATCCTCGGTGGCTGCAATGTCACATTCCAGCGGCCTGCTCCGTCTCACAACTGTAGGCTGGAGACAGAATCTGTGAGACGACTCATCACCCTCATCATTACCGCCGTGGCCGCAGCCGCCATATTTGCCGGGCTCGTGCATGCCGTCTTGGTGGTCGCGCACGTTTCCGAGCCAGCGACCACCACGGTCTACGGACTGACCCCACGGCGTCTCTGGGCAACTACGGCTGCTGTGATGGGACTGGTGGGCGTGCTTGTGGGTAGTTTGGCTCGGGTGCGCCCCACGAGTCGTTTCGGAGCCGACTCCGGGCGGCTGGGACCCACCGTTGCCCTGGTCGCGGGATTCCTCGCAGCGGTCAGTGGGGGCTTGAATGTGGCGATTGCCAATGGAGGTCCCGGCACCGGTAACGGGGTGGTGGGTGGCGCCGCGGCATTCGTTCTCGGCCTGATTGCCGTCGCCCTTGGCGTGCCCGGGCTCACCCGTCGCCGTCGCGCAGCCTTTGAACCGGGACGAATGACGTGAGCTCGGTGAGTTCAACAAACTCAGATCCGGCCGCGACCTTCGAGTCCCATCGCCGCCGGCTCCTCGGCCTCGGCTACCGGATGCTCGGATCGATGGCTGACGCCGAGGATGCGGTGCAGGAGACCTACCTGCGCTGGCATGCGGCCGATCGCGGCAAAGTGTCAGATCCACGGGCATTTCTTATGAGCATCACAACAAGGATTTGTCTCGACATCCTGACCTCGGCGCGCGCACGGCACGAGGAATATGTAGGTCCATGGTTGCCGGAGCCGGTTTTGGACACGGCCGCTCTCCTGCCCGACAGACGCACGGAACTGGCTGAGGATTTATCCATCGCGTTGCTTTTGACGCTTGATCGGTTGTCGCCGCTTGAGCGCGCAGCCTTCCTGTTGCATGACGTGTTCGATTTCTCCTTCACCGAAGTGGCCAGCACCTTGGAGCGAAGCGAGGCCGCGTGCCGGAAGCTGGCAACCCGCGCTCGCACGCACGTCCGGACCTTGCGGCCACGCGGCACGGGCGCGCCGCCGGAACCCGTGGGCGGGATCGATGCGAAGCACGTGCGGCTCATCTCGGCATTCTCAGCGGCAACCCAGTCTGGCGATCTCAATGCATTGACGCAGTTGCTAGCCAGCGACGTCCGCATCGTGACGGACGGCGGTGGCAAACCGGCAGCGGCCCTGACCAACGCCAACCGGCACGGGGGCGGCCACGAGATCACCGGCGCCGATCGCGCGCTGCGATTCCTGGTGGGCGCCACGCGGGAGCGCCTCAATCCGGAGTGGCGCAAGGATGTCAGGTTTCGCTTTGCACTTGTCAATGGATTGCCTGGCGTTATCGTGGAGGCACCCGAAGGCCCGGTTCAGGCTGCGGCGTTCGAGATTGAGGGTGAGGTCATTCGGGCGCTGTATGTGGTGCACAATCCAGATAAGTTGCGCCACCTGGTGCGTGCGCTTGCCGTGGCTGGCGCCGGTTAGGCCGCTCCTCGCGCCGCCGCGAGTGCCTTCTTCAGAATCGTGATCTGGCCCGCATGGTAAACGTCGTGTTGAGGCGCTCCGCAGAACTGGGTATAAGCCGAATACTCAGAGCCGAGCGCTTGCGAAAGGCGTTCCGCTGGGAAAGTGCGCACGGCGCTCTGGAGCTGCTGATTCAGTTCCTCCAAGGTGCGCTGGCTCTCAAGCCAGGCCTCCGAACTCAACGCCGGCACGGGAGGCCACCCTTCCACCAGCGAAAACTGCGCATCCTCGCCGCGAACCCGCCGCAGAACCAACCTGTATCCTGCGGTCATGTGAAGAACAATTTCCCAAATGCTATGAGCGCCTGCGATCGGGTGGGCCGCGGCGTCCTCGGCCGAAACACCCGCCAGCACCTCAAGCACCGAGGGCCCATGCCAGGACTCGCCGCGAAAGGCTCGACGGATCTGATCTGCCATCACTTCCACTTCGAGAGTCATTCATTGTCCTCCTGCCATAAGGCCGCCTGGGCATGGCGCATCGGCGAATCCGCTCGCCAGCGTAGCTCTCGCATCCGACCCCTGCTAAAGACGTCGCAGCGCAACAACGCCGTCTCCACCCGGTCTTTCGATTAGGCCAACAACAGCCTGCGCACGTCGCCTTCTGGATCGTTGATCATCCGGCAATTGCTGTCGAACACCATCGTCCGCCCGGTCGCCGGCTCGAACGGCTCCCACTTCAATCCGGGCTGGCTCGGATTGCCCGTCCTGGCGAAATTCGCCCAGGCCGTTGCCATTTTTCTTGCAAGTGCCTGGGCATCCGGCCCATTGCCGGTCCCTTGATCGCAGCGCCTGGTATTGTCGAAGCAGAACGCCAGCTCCGCCGTGTGCCAGGCGCCCGCATCCTCCAGCATCGGCGACTGCCATGTGAAGTACCACGCATAGGCGGCCGCGCCCTTCTGGTTGTACTTCATGGTTGCCATTCGAGTAACGTTGTTGCGCATGTTCAGGCTGTTCAACCCCGAGCCGCTGCACATATAGGAAAGCGTGCGGATGCTCTTCTCCGGGTGTGCCTTCTTCAGCCCCTCTACCAGCGACTTGGCCTTGACGTCCCCATAGGCCTTGGTGAGATTGGCTAGCCACTGGCTCTCCGTTGGCCGCGAGGACATGATGTTCCCCTCCTCGCTGACCGAGCCGAACAGCAGCGGTACGTTCTTTGAAATCTCCGGAGCGGCATCGTAGAAAGACCGCATGGTGATGAGGCGCCCGTCGACCGTCGGCCCTGGACCTACCCGCGGTCTGGCAGTGCCCGGCGCTGGAGTCGGCCCACCAGCGCCAATGGCCGGATTCATCCGGGCCGCGACAGCATTGCTGACCTCATTGAGCTTCGCCCACTCGATCTTCTGCAGCGCGGAGATGTCCTTCACGCCCAACTCCGCGATCACCTGTTTGGCATACTCTTTTGACTCCTCGGCACTCGGAGGATTGCCGCCCCCGCCCGACTGCGCCGACGCCCGGTGGATCAGGCCCTCCGCAGAGGGCATCCCGAGGAGCGTGGTCACCTTGGATCCCCCGCCGGACTGGCCGTAGATCATGACGCAGCTTGGATCGCCACCGAAATTGGCGATATTGTCGCGCACCCATTGCAGCGCTGCCACTAGGTCCGTCATCCCGACGTTCACGGAGTCGGCATAAGCCGGCCCGCCGATCGACGACACGTCGAGGAATCCGAGCACGTTGAGGCGGTGGTTGACTGTCACCGAGACGACGTCGTAATGCCGGGCCATCTGCGCCCCGTCCTGGGAGGCGAGTTCATAGGCCGAACCGAAAGTGAAGCCGCCGCCATGCAGGTAGACCATCACCGGCCGCTTGCCGCTCAAGCTGGAGGTCCAGATGTTGAGCTTGAGCATGTCCTCGCTCTGCCAGCCATCCGTCCACTGGAAAAGGAAAGTCTGTTCGCTCGTCCAGCTGTGCAGGCGTTGCGGGCAGTTTGCGCCATAGATCAAGGCCGGATACTCGCCGTCCCACGACTTGGGCGCCTTGGCCGGAAGCCATCGGTTCTCGCCGCCTGTGTCGGCGCCGTATGGGACGCCCTTAAAGGTCAGCACGCCGTCTTCCACATAGCCGCGCACCTTCCCGTACTGCGTTTTCGCAACTGCCGACCGCGGCGTACTGCAGCTTGCACTCGCGGTAGTGGCCGCTTTGACTTCCGAAACCGAAGTTGCGCCCGTCAGCGCGACCACACCCGAGGTAGCCGACAGAAGCGCCTGGCGGCGGTTGAATCCGAAACCTTTATTAGAAGGCGACATGAGATCTCTCTCTCCTCGCTAAAGGGCAGCAGGCCGTCTTTGCGTTCGCCCGCGCCCTCCGGCACGGCTCAGTATATAACCAACCGCTGACCTGCTGAACGAGGGGCCGGGCGCATCGTAGGCTTAGACGGACATTTGGGAACGGAGAGCGGCACTTCCTCAACTCGAGCAGTGGACTGTGTGTGGGTTAGCCGCCCCATCTACCCCTCACGATTGCGGCCCTACGAGTTGACTCCGCGCAGATGCCGGTGGTCAGCCGGGGTCGCTACGCGGCGCGGGTTGCTCCTTGCCTCACAGAACCTCAAACAGCCCGGCCGCGCCCATGCCGCCGCCCACGCACATCGTCACCACCACATAGCGGACGTTTCGCCGACGCCCCTCGATCAGCGCATGGCCCACCAGGCGATTGCCCGACATGCCGTACGGATGGCCAATTGAGATCGCGCCGCCGTTGACGTTCAACCGCTCGCCGGGAATGCCGAGACGATCGCGGCAATAGATCACCTGCACGGCGAAGGCTTCATTCAACTCCCACAGTCCGATGTCCTCCATTGTGAGGTCGAAGCGCTTGAGGAGTTTCGGCACGGCAAACACCGGCCCGATGCCCATCTCATCCGGTTCGGTACCGGCTACCGCCATGCCACAGTACCGGCCCAGCGGCCGCAAGCCGCGGGAAGCCGCCAGGCGCGCCTCCATCACCACACAGGCCGAGGCTCCGTCCGATAACTGGCTGGCGTTGCCCGCCGTAATGCACCCGTCCGGACGCACCGGCTTCAATGCCGCGAGCCCCTCCAGTGTGGTGCCGGGACGGTTGCCTTCGTCGCGGTGCAGCACGGTCTCTTCCAGCGAAGCCGCGCCGGTGGCCTTGTCCGTCACCAGTTTGTTCGCTCGTACCGCCACGATCTCCTGGTCGAAGCGGCCGGCCTCCTGGGCCTCCGCCGTACGGCGCTGCGACTCGCAGGCATAGACATCCTGCTGCTCGCGCGAAATGCCGTAGCGCCGGGCCACCACCTCGGCCGTGTCGATCATCGGCATGTAGATATCCGGGTGCAACGCGAGCAGGGCCGGATCGGAGCCGGCCCGGAACTGCTCGGTCTGCACCAGCGAGATGGAGTCCACACCACCCGCCACCACGACATCCATGCGGTCCATCACCACCTGTTTCGATGCCATGGAGACGCTCATCAGCCCCGAAGAGCATTGCCGGTCGACCGTCTGGCCGGCGACGGCGACCGGCAGGCCGGCGGTGAGGGCGGCGGTCCGGCCGATGGTGTGTTGCAGGCCCTGGGGCATCGCGCACCCGAGAATGCAGTCCTCAATCTCGCCAGGGTCGACCTGGGCGCGCTCCACTGCGGCGCGAATCGCGTGAGCAGCCAGCGTGGGCGCCGGAGTCGCATTGAATGCCCCCCGGTAGGCGCGGCCAATGGGGGTTCGCGCAACGGAAACGATCACGGCTTCACGGCTCACTTCAGGCGCCCTCCCCATCCGCCGGGACAGGCCCGGCCTTCTTCAACTCGATCTCTGACTGGACCAGGCCGTAGCCCGGCACGATCTCGCCTCCCCGATCGGTCACTGCCCCCCACCGCGCCACCAGCTCTTCAGCCGGCGGCGGATCACCGGCGACGTGGATGCCCTTCGTCAGGGTGATGTTCGCCACTTCGAAGCTGCCTGCGCCCGCGCACAGGATCGTTCGCGTCGGCGCGCTCTCCGCCACCAGCGCAAGCAGGCCGGGAGCCACGAGTTCGGGCCGTATCCGCGTCAGTTGGTCTTCGGGCAGGATGCCCTGGGTCATCTGCGTGGCAGCCGTCGGCGCGATGCAGTTGACATGGATTCCATACTTGGCCCCCTCCAGTGCGAGGGTCTGCATCAGGCCCACCAGCGCGAGTTTCGCCGCGCTGTAGTTCGACTGCCCAAAGCTGCCGTAGAGTCCCGACGAGGACGTGGTCATGACGATGCGGCCATACTTCTGTTCGCGCATCGCCTCCCAGACCGCCTTGGTGCAGTGCACTGAGCCCATCAGGTGAACGTCGACCACCAGGCGGAAGTCCTCAAGGGTCATTTTGGCGAAGGACTTGTCCCGCAGCAGGCCGGCGTTGTTGACGAGGATATCGACCCGGCCCCACTCCTTCAGGGTCCGTTGCACCATCCCTTGGACAGCCTCGGCCTCGGTCACTGAGCAGGGCGCCGCGCTCGCCTGTCCGCCCGCCTCCACAATCTCCCGCGCTACCAGTTCAGCGGCGTCGCCGAGATCGTTGACCACCACGCGCGCGCCGCGTTCGGCCAGCAACCGGGCGTAGCAGCGGCCCAGCCCACCGCCCGCTCCGGTGACGATGGCGACACGATCCTTCAGCTCGATCATCTGGACCTCCCGCGCGGCAAGATCTTCACTAACGACAGAATGAGTATTGCATGACGAGGCAAGTTGGGCAATACTGAACTCTCCAACCTGCCATGTACCACCGCACCGCCTCCGCGCCTGCCCGCACAATCTCTGCCGCCGAAGCCGCATCCCTGGTGAAATCGGGATTCTGGCTGGACTATGGCGCGTGTCTCGGCCAACCGGATGTCTTTGACCGCGCGTTGGCGGCTCGCGTCTTGGAGTTGACCGGTGTGAGCTTCCGCTCCAGCCTCGCTCCCCGGCCGCGCGCGGTGGTGGAGAGCGATCCGGAAGGGGCGCATTTCCACTGGTTCAGTTGGCACTTCACGGCCTGGGAGCGGGCCAGGTCCGACGCCGGCGTCTGCTACCACATGCCGCCCAACCTGGGCGAACTGCACGACTACTATCGGCGCTTCCTCGATCCCATCGACATCGTCGTCCTCAAGGTGCGACCGGCGGGACCTGACGGCTTCTTCAGCTTCGGTCCGACGAATACGTGGCACCGGGCCCTGGTGGAGCGCGCCAGGACGCTGATCGTCGAAACGTCCTCCGCGGTCCCCTTCGTTCACGGGGTGGACAACGGAGTCCATATCAGTGAGGTCGATTACATCGTCGAGGGGGACAATGCGCCACTGCCGGAGTTGAAGAGCCCGCCCGTGACCGAGATCGATCGCGCCATTGCACGCACCATCGCGGCCGAGGTCGAGGATGGCGCCTGCCTCCAGATCGGCATCGGCGGCATGCCTAACGCGGTTTGTTCCCTGCTACGGGATTCGGGCGCCAAAGACCTGGGCATCCACACCGAGATGCTCACAGACTCGCTGATGGAGCTGTACCGGGCAGGCGTCGCCAACGGCGCACGCAAGAACCTGGATCGTGGAAAGGCCGTGTTTACCTTTGGCTGGGGTTCCCAATCGATGTACGACGCCATCGACGGCAATCCCGACATGCTGTGCTGCGGGACCGAACACACCAACCTGCCCCACATCATCATGCAGAACGACCGCGTCTGCTCCATCAACAGCACGACGCAGATGGACCTGCAGGGACAGGCTGCCTCGGAATCGGACGGCCATCGCCACATCTCCGGCACCGGCGGCCAGCTTCAATACGCGCGTGGCGCTTATGCCTCGCGGGGCGGCAAGTCGTTCATGTGCCTGCCCTCGGTCTTCGAGAAGAGCGGCACGCGCAGGAGCCGCATCGTCATGGAGCTCACGCCGGGCAACATCGTCACCACGCCGCGGACGGACATCATGTACGTGGTGACTGAGCACGGCATGGTGAACCTGAAGGGCAAGTCCGTGCCGGATCGCGCCCGCGCCATGATCTCGCTGGCGCATCCGGACTTTCGCGAGGATCTGGAGCGCCAGGCCTTTGAGAACCGGTTGATCCCGCGGGCGCTGTATCCCGCCTTACGGGGAACTTGATCGCTGCCGGTGGTCAATGGGACCCTGAGGGAATGAAGGTTGGACGTGATGCCGGCCGGTGCTAGCGAGAAGCGCCCCAGCCGCACAAAGGCACAGCAGCGGGCCGAGAGTCTGGAGCAGATCCTGGATGCCGCCGAGTATCTGTTTTCGAGGAACGGCTTCCACGGTGTGACTCTGCGCGATGTGGCCGAACGCGTGGGCATCCACACGACGCTGCTGCATTACTACTTCCGCGACAAGCACCATCTGTTCGACGCGGTCTTCAAACGCCGGGCCGGCGCCACCTGCGAACGGCGCATGGCCGCGCTGGAGCGCTACGAGCAGGAAGCCGGCGATCACCCCACCGTGGAAGGCGCGCTGCACGCCTTTCTCGACACGGATCTGGACCTCTACTACGATGGCGGCGAATCCTGGATGAACTACGGTGCGTTTGTCGCGCGCGTCAGTAACAGCCAGGAGGGAGCGGCCATGATGGCGGTTCACTTCGACCCCGTCGTACTGCGGCTCATCGGCATTCTGAAACGCGCCCTGCCGGACTACAGTGAACAGGAGCTCTTCTGGGGCTACCACTTCGTCACCGGCGCACTGATGAACACACTGGCGCGCACCGGACGCATCGATCGTCTGTCGGGCGGACTGTGCAAGTCTGAGGATTTTCCGGCGGTGAAGCTGCGCCTGGCCCGCTTCATGGCCGCGGGCTTCCTAGCCTTGAAGGGCTGACTCCGTTACTGGCACTCCGCCGTCTGCGCCGGCAGTTTGGGCGACCACAGCCCGGCATTCCAATTCCACGGCGTGAGTCCTTCCGCGCGGCGCCTGCACACCACCTGCTCATTCAGCTCATACATGCCCGGCAGTAAGTGTTCCGCGGCATGCGGAGCATCAGTGAACGACAGGTACGCGCCCGCGGCATTGAACTGCGGCCAGCCGGGCTGCTTCGCGGCGGCCGGGCGGCCGGTGCGCGCGAACGTGCTCCAGTAGCTCATCATTGCGTCGGAGAGGCCGGTCTCCACCGGGGTCGGCGGAATCTTCGGCCAGTTCTGCGGAGTGCCGTCAAAGGTCCCGAACACGAACGGCAGTTCACTCGCGTGGAAGGCGTGCAGGCCCGCCGAGTCGGTGGCCGGGTAGCCGTGGTCAAAGAAGTAGAGGAACGCCGGCACTCCGAGCGCGGTGTGCTTCCTGGCCAGGCGCTGCGCGGTCCAGCCGTAGAGCGCGTCGCGCGTGGTGGCCAGGATGCTCTCCTCCAGGTTGGTCGCCGGATAGAGACGCAGGAATTCGCTGGCGAGATCGGCGTAGTGCTCGCGGATGGCCCCTTCGTAAACGGCGGCATCGGCGGGTGCAGGCGGAGCGAGACTTCTCAGGGACCGGATTTCGCCGCTGTTGAAGCCGGCCAGCAGCGGCACGCGCGCCTGCTCCCCACGGTCGAACACGTCCACCAACTGGCGCTTCAGGACGTGTCCGTCGATCGCGCCCCACGGACCAAACCCGGCCGCCGGCGCTTTGGCGCTCAGTTCGGCGCCATCCATCGCACGCAAGGCGGCGAGGTTCGTGGCGTGCAGAGCGGCGGCGAGGCGCGTCCCGCTCTCCTCGGCGGAGGGCAACCCGAAGCGGCCCGTCTTCAGCTCGGGCGTCGTGATCATGTACGCACTCTCGGCGATCGCCTTCGAAAACAGGCCCTGTGCCGCGGGCGAGGCCATCAGGTACAGGATGCTGAGGGCGCCCGCCGATTCCCCCGCCAGGGTGACGTTCCCAGCATCGCCGCCGAACGCGCCGATGTTGCGCCGCACCCAACGGAGCGCCTCGATCTGGTCCAGCAAACCGTAGTTGCCTGAAACTCCATCCGCCGATTCGGCGCTCAGTTCCGGATGCGCCAGCCAGCCCAGCACGCCCAGACGGTAGTTGACGCTGACCACGACGAGCCCGCGCTCAGCCAGTCGCGCGCCGTTGTACATCTCCTCGCGGCTGGATCCGCCGGTGAGGGAGCCGCCGTGGATCCAGAGGAAGACCGGCGCACGCCGGGCATTGGCGGGCGTCCAGATGTTCAACGTCAGGCAATCCTCGCTCATCGGCATCGGATCGCGCGCATAGATGTTCGAGAGCTTGGCCTGTGGCTGGTGGCAGGCCGGTCCGAACTCCGCCGCGTTCCTGACGCCCGTCCAGCGGGGCATGGCGATCGGGGGCTTCCAGCGCGCCGCTCCCACCGGAGGCATCGCGTAAGGGATCCCTTTGAAGACGCGCACCTGGCCTTCCAGCCGGCCTTGCAGTTTGCCGGCGGGAGGGTGCGCGGTCACCGCATCCGCCCCGTACGCCAGGGCGGCGAAGAACAGGCACACGGAAGCAGCACGAGGAATCATGGGGCAGTTTCTCCGGAAGCAGCACTCTCTCTTCGAAGCACGCGGGCCAGCATCAGGAACAGAAACACGGCGACGAGATAGAACGGCGTGAGGGCGTAGAGGGCAATCTGCAGCGAGTTCTGCGGATGCGTGGCACGAAAGAACTGGCTGATGCTGCCCACATAGGTGGGGCCCAGCCCGAGCCCGATGAAGTTCATCACCAGCAGCAGCAATGCGCCCGACATGACGCGCTGATCCGCGCGCACCTGCTCCTGGACCAGCGTCACCATCGCCGAGAGATAGAAGTAGTTCAGGAAGATCGTGACGGCCAGCAGGGGGAGGGCGAGGCGCCAGGCGGGCGCCCAGACGAACGCGAGATACCACGGGATCGCCAGGCTTAGCGATATGGCGGGAGCCAGGGCGTAGGCCAGTTTCGTGCGCCGCGCAAACCGGTCGATGATGCGGCCGCAGACGAACATGCTGGCCCCCATGGCGATCACGACGGTCAACGAGTACCAGACGGCGACTTCCCGCAGGGTCATGCCTTTTTCGCGCATCAGAAAAAGGACGGAGAAGTTGCTGAGTCCATAGGTGACCAGTTGGTTGGCGCCGGCGGCCAGCCCGGCGAGCAGCAGCGAACGCCGCGAGAAGAACAGCCGCAGGCTCTCCCCGAAGCTGGTCCGGGCGGAGGACAGCGGCCGGTTTGCGAGGCCATCCAGGGCGCCGCGGCGGGGTTCGTGGATCACGAACGGGATAGCGATGGCGGTGAGAACACCGGCGCCACCCAGGAAGAGGAAGGCATACCGCCAACTGTACGCGGCGGCGATGGAGGCGCCAAAGGCGATACCGAGTGCCGCGCCCAATGCCGGGCCGAAGTTGAACACCCCCAGCGCGGTGCCCCGGCGGCCGGTGGGAAAGTAGTCGCAGATGATGGAGTACGAGGGAGGCACCCCGCCCGCTTCGCCGAAGCCAACAGTCATATACCCAGCCACGAACTGGAGGTAGCTGCCGGCGGTGCCGCAAAACATGGTGGCCGCGCTCCACACCGCGCAGGCGGCCGTCAGCACCAGGGAGCGGTTGGTCCGGTCGGCGAGCCGCGCAACGGGCACCGAGATGCCGCAATAGAACAGGGCGAAATAGAGACCACCGATCAGGCCCAACTCGGCGTCGGAGACGTGCAGGCTCTCCTGGATCTTACTGGCCAGGATGGACGGAAGCTGTCGCGAGAGGAAATTCAGGACATAGACGAAGGTGAGCATGCCCAGCGCAATCCAGGCGCGTGATCCGGAAGTGGCACCCTCTGGCTGCATGGCTCAGGAAACGTTTATTGACTATTGCATGAGTGAATGTCTTCGGTCAACGAACAACCGCCCCTTGAGCCGCGAACGGAGCCGCGAACGTGAGTGAGCGGATAGCCACCGAAAGGCTCCACTCAGTACCGCAGCGCGCCCCATTGCCCGCCCGTCCTCCAAGCAGTCCCGCCTGGCCCGCTGTGCCGCAAACCGGACCAACCCGAAACGCACGCCGACCGAGAGGGAGGCGTCCCCTCCGCGTTGCGAACCGCGACTGGCAAGGAGTCCCCCATGGCCCCACGGGCAGCCAAAACAAATGAAGCCGCCCCCCATCCCCAGTCCCAGAGCGCCAGCGACGGGCTACCTTCGCGCCCTAAATGGAGTCCTAGTATGGCCCTCCGTGCCGCCGAACCGGGGAACAGCTCCGCGAAACCGAAACACGTGGGACGACGGCCCCCTGGTCGGCCACTCGGAGCCGCCACGCCCGAGTCGATCGCGTCAACCCGCCTAGGTCGCCCGGTCCTGCAGCATATTCAACAAACAACACAAGAGAGTCATCATTTAGCTCAGTCAGAATCCCAATGGAGGGGTGCCTGTGTCCCTGTCCGGCCAGTGCCCAACCCGCCCCCACGAAACCACCTCCACCACCCACCCGGCCCCCCCCACCCGCTCGACTTCTCCCCCATTTCCGCCCCTCCCCCAAAACCAGTTCCCAAGTTCGAAATTTATCATCGCTTTCGAATCAATCGGTTACGGGGAAGACCCCCCTACAGCCTTGGATCCTGCCTGTATAACGTTGCCCAAGGAGAACAAC
The DNA here is from genome assembly GCF_015277775.1 of Paludibaculum fermentans. Lineage (NCBI taxonomy): Bacteria > Pseudomonadati > Acidobacteriota > Terriglobia > Bryobacterales > Bryobacteraceae > Paludibaculum > Paludibaculum fermentans. The sequence continues at coordinate 5,659,282 of NZ_CP063849.1, read as the reverse complement.
TATGCGGATTTTCAATACGAATACGGACGACATGGTACCCTCGCGCCATTTCCTGGCAACGACCGGCGCCGAGAATGCCCTTCTCCTCGGAGACGACTCGGCCAGCCTCATCACGTGCATCGAGGACCAAGCCCTCTTCGCGGAACTGCGGGACGACGTTCACCAACACTTCACCCCGGCCACCCGCTTCGAGCAGCACGTCGCTGACTCCATCGCCGAGGAACTCTGGCGCAAGGCCCGCTACTCGCTCCTCGAAAGCACAGCTCTCTCCGCCGCCATCGAGCGCGACTGGGATTCGGTGACAAAGGAGTGCCCCAACGCCGATCCCGCCTACCGCACCTACGCCGCCTTCCGCCAGTTCGGCCCCCGCGACACCGCCTGCGTCCGCGCCGGCCAGGACTTCGAGACCCGCTCCTGGCGCCGCCGCCGCGCCGACATCGCCGCCCTCCAGGCGTTGAGGAGCGAACCCCGCTGAGGCCCGGAGCAGGGAACTTCCGCCATGGCCAACCAACCCATCTCCGAGCGCCGCCTCGCCGCCAACCGCGCCAACGCCCAGAAATCGACCGGTCCCCGCACCGCCGAAGGCAAGCTCCGGGTCTCACAGAACGCCACCCGCCACAACCTCTACTCCGGCCCGCACCGCCTGCCGGAAGACATCGAAGCGCGCCTCTACCATCAGGCGCTGCAGCAGACGGCGGACATCGCCAACCCGAAGTTCAGAGCCCTCTTCGTCCACCGCCTGATCCTCCGGGGCCACGAGCGCCGCCTCTTCCAACTCGAAGGCAAGCTCTGGGCCGAAGCCCTCCGAGTCAACAACCAAGCCATCCCCCAAGCCGCGCTCTGGATCCGCGAGAACCAGGGCGAAGTAGTCCAGCCCCTGGGCCGCTACCACGCCTGGATCTGTGTCCGCATCCGGGCCATCCAAAGGTCCGCCTTCCCCTATCTGACCGGAGACGTCGCTCATCAGCAAGCCATCCCCGCCCGGGTCCACGCCCTCTTCGCCTCGGCCGCCGGTTCCACCAGGCCCATAGCGTTAACCGTGCAAGCCGGTGCAACCCACACGACACCAGTGAGGGCGGAAGACCAGGCCCCGGCGTCAGGCAACCGCCATTTCATTCTGCCGTCTCCGGGCCTCCAACTTTTCGGAAAGGGGCAACGCGCCTGCCGCCCCGTCCGCCCGGTCCCAGCCCCGAGTGTAAACGAGCGGATAGCCAACCGAAAGTCCCCAACCAACCACCCTCCAGCGCCGCCCGTATCCCAAGCGCCCACCGAGCCCCGCAACCCCAACACCACGAACTCCCCCGCGTACAGAGCCGCGACTAGAAGGAGCGGGGGAGCCACACCAAGCCCCCAACCATCCCCAAATCAAAGCATTACGCCCACCCCTGTCTCCTCCCCGGCCAACACGGCCCCACCCGAAACCCCGAAATCCACTCTCCACGAGGCATCAAACCCAACGTCGAAGCCCTCGCCCGTCCCAACTGCGGCCGCCGCCATCCAGCCAATGAGCCACCACGCCCAATCGAACCACCCCCGCCCGGACCAGCAATCCTCTCTGCCCGAGCGATCAAAGCCACAGCAAGCCCCTCCAACCAGCCAACTCACCTCAGTCGGAAGGAGGGCGCCCCCGCCCGGCTAACGAACGCAAACGAGCTTCGCCTGGCGAAGTTCCTCCAACCCCAGCGCAAGTCCACCCGAAACGGCTCACCCGTGCTGGGCGATCCTCATGCAGGGAGAACAGTCGCGGACCACGCCCCACGCGTGGCCCGCCATGGTCTTTGAAATTCGCATCTTGATTTCACCTCACGTGGATGCCCGGCACCCCGACTCAGCGGGTTGACCCAGGTCGGGTGAGTCTGTCGTTCAGTGTCGAGGAGCGTTCCTCCAACGGCGACAGATCCACCCCAGGAGGGCAAAATGCCCGCGGGTCGTGACAGAGGTGGCGGCCGTGCCCGTGCGGCCGCCCATACGCTCGACCCAACAGAAGATCGAGTCCGATGCGGCGGAGGGGTTCATGCCGGAATCGTGATCCAACGCCGCGAAGCTGGGATGGAGTCTGCGGTGGGCAAGCGCCTGGGGGAAGACCGACCTCGAGTCGACCCGCCGGCACCGCCCCCCGTCACCTGCTCCTGTCCCTTTGACTTGACCCAATCAATTCACTCGGTTACCCCTGGCACGAGCCTTGCACCTGTCGACTCCGGCACCCGGAACAAGGGTGTCGCCTTGTCAGGAACGAGATGGAAAGTATTGGTTTTTCCCAGGGAAAGGGGCACGATGAATAATCGTTTAGTTCAGAGGCGGCCTGCCGGGTAGTGGGCAGAAGCCTGCCTCATTCGGCGGTCGCTGCACGACGGCGGCCAATGCGGTCAGGCAGCTACAGCCTTCGCGGCGGTGGGGAATTGGAGTCCATCGATCTCCACTGGATCCACACCTTCTGGCGTTCAGCCGCGGGGCAGACGAAAACCTGGGGGATCAAAACAACCATGATCGACTCTCCTGATTTCCGCACCAAGAGACTCCCGCTCCACCATGGATTCGGCCAAATGCCCGCACTCGGCTTTGGCACCCTGATCCCGGATGCAGCCGGGACGATCAGCGCGACCAGGGACGCTCTGGACGCCGGATTCCGGCACTTCGATTGTGCGGAACGATACCGCAATGAGCGCGAGGTGGGCGAAGCGCTACAGGCAGGACTCGCCGCTGGGGGGATTGCCCGGGCAGACCTCTTCGTCACCACCAAACTGTGGAACACGAATCACAGGCCGGAGCGCGTCGCGCCCGCTTTCGAAGCGAGTCTGGCCCGGCTCGGGCTCACTTACCTGGATCTCTATCTCAGCCACACTCCCTTTGCCTTTCAACCAGGAGAGGAGCAGGACCCGCGCGACGCAGACGGCAACATCCTCTACGACCGCGGAGTAACTCTTCTCGATACCTGGCGGGCGATGGAGACTCTTGTGGACAGTGGCCGCTGCCGGGCCATCGGACTCTCTGACATCACCTTGGAAGGACTGCTGCCCCTCTACGAGTCAGCCAGAATCAAGCCTGCTGTGGTCCAGGTGGAAGCCCATCCCTATCTGCCGGAAACGGAGCTTCTGCAATTCTGCCGGCAGAACAACATCGTGTTCCTTGCCTTTGCGCCATTGGGCCACGGAATCCGGCCCGGGCCGCTGGAAGATCCGGTCGTTTCCGCAGTTGCCGCACGAGTGGGGAAGACGCCGGCTCAGGTTCTGTTGGCTTGGGCGGTGCAGCGCGGCACGGCTCTGCTGACCACCCCCAGAACCGCGGCCCGCGCGCGGGAGAACTTCGACATCGCCCCTCTTCCGGAGGACGCCATGGACGAAATCGCTCGAATTCAAACCCGGCAGAGATTCAATGAAGTGGTGCGGACTGGCAGCCCCGGCTTCATTCCCAAAGGTAGATGATCATGCAGGACGAGACGATCCGTGCGGCTCTGGATAGGCACTGGCAGGCGTCGGCGGTGGGCGATGCAAACGCCGAACACGAGATTTACGACGAAGATGCCGTCTGTGATTACCCTCAGTCCGGCGAACGGATTGTCGGGCGCGCCAATCTGCAGGCATTGCGGAGCCATCACCCGGGCAAGCCGTCTGGCTTCCATATTCACCGGATTCTCGGGCAAGGTGACCTCTGGGTCACGGAATACACAATCGACTACCAGGGGCGCTCAGCTTGCACAGTCAGCATCATGGAGTTCCGGGACGGCAAGGCCGTCCACGAGACACAGTATTTCGCTGATCCCTTCGAAGCGCCGGCCTGGCGCCATCAATGGGTTCAGCGGATGAAGTGACAGTCTGTACTTCTGAGTAGGAACAAGGCTCCAGGCGTGCTCTTGCAACGCCTGAAGCGGTAACCCAATTGCCCCTGTTGAAAGGAATCCAATCATGCGCCAGGACCTCGTCCCCGGAGCCGTTTTTCCCGACTACCAGTTGCCCGACCACACGGACATACCTCGCAAGCTCAGCAGACTCCAAGGCGATGATCCGTTGATCCTGACCCTGGCCCGCGGCCACTACTGCCCGAAGGAGCACCAGCAGCATCGGGATCTTGTCGCCTTCTATCCCAAGATCGCTGTTGGTTACACCAGGATCGTCACCATCTCCACCGATGATCACCACACACTTCAGGAGTTCCGCGCGTCGCTCGGCGCGCAGTGGAGCTTCCTCTCTGATCCCGGCAGAATCATTCAAAAGGACCTGGACATAGCGGAGTACACTGACCCCGAGCACAATCCGATGATTCCGCACACGTTCGTGCTCAAGCCGGGGCTCATCATCCACAGCATCTACAACGGCTATTGGTTCTGGGGCCGGCCTTCTGTCACCGACCTCTGGCACGACCTGCGCACCGTTTCCAGCGAGATCCGCCCAGACTGGGACTTGAGTGCCCCCGGACTCCGTGAGGCCTGGAACGCGGGCGACTTCTCGGCCTTTCATGGCTTGAACCGGGCTGCGAAGAAGGTGTAGTTCGGGTCCTACGCGACGCGGCCCGCAGTCGGATTGCGGGCCGCATGGGGTACACAGCTCTGCCGTATTGCCGTCAGCTCACCCCCGCGAGTGTGAGCGCATACCACTGCCGCGGATCGGTCCAAGTCCGGTCAACCGTGAAGCCGGCATCCTCCAACAGGGAATCGAGCGTCTCCTGCGTGAACTTGTAGCTGCTCTCGGTGTGGATGGTTTCAAGGGCTGCGAAGCGCAGGCTGAGTCCAGCGTCGGGGATCTCAACAGACTGGTCACACGTGCTCTCCAGGTGCATCTCGATGCGCGACGCCCGGCCATTCCACCGCGCACGGTGCCGGAAGCAGCCGGTATCGAAGTTCGCACCCAGTTCGCGGTTGAGGCGATGCAGCAGGTTCAGGTTGAACGCCGCGGTAACACCGGCTTCGTCGTCATACGCCCGCAGTAGGGTCGCCTCGTCTTTGACCAGGTCTGTGCCCAACAGCAACGCATCGCCGGCTCTGAGCTGAGACCTCAGATTGCGCAGGATCGTGCGGGCTTCCGCCGGCGGGAAATTCCCGATGCTCGAACCGATGTACATCGCCAGCGTAGTGCCATTGAATCGTTCGAGTCTCGGCGGGTGCGTGACATAGTTGGCCACCATGGGCTCCAATCGCACACCCGGGCACATGCAGCCGATACTGTCGCAGGCCGCCTCGAGCGCATCTGATGAAACATCCACCGGAAAATAGACCACTTGGCCACACAAGCGGATTGCGGCGCTCAACAGAATCCCGGTCTTGGCGGCCGTCCCCGCGCCCAGTTCCAGCAACCGCAAGGGCCGGGAGTAGTCAGCGCCGGTCGCCGTGACGATCGCTTCCGCATGACGCGCCAGAATGCCGCGCTCGGTCCGGGTGGGATAGTATTCCGGCAGCGTTGTGATGCATTCGAAGAGCCGTGAGCCCTCGCAATCGTAGAGCATCCACGGAACTAATGAACGCGGGCGTTTGCGCAGGCCGCGCAAAACCTCACCAATCAGCGCCTCGCGCGAGTCCAGCGGCGCCAGGCTGTTCGACTCGATGATCCGTAGATCGGTCGCGGTATCCATCGCTTTGTCTCCTTATGCGGCCAAACGTATTCCTGTGAACTGCCATCGCGTCGCCGGGTGGAAGAAATTACGGTAGGTCGCGCGCAAGTGACTCTCGGGCGTGACGCAGGACCCCCCGCGCAGAATCATCTGGCCGGACATAAATTTGCCGTTGTATTCGCCCAGTGCGCCCGGCAGGGGCATGTAGCCCGGATAGCCCGTATAAGGGCTTGCGGTCCACTCCCAGCAGTCACCAAAGAGTTGGTCCATTCCCTCGCCGGGCGCGGCGGCGGGCTGGAACCTTCCGCTCTCGAGCAGATTCCCCCGAATCTGACTTCCTTTGGCCGCAAGCTCCCATTCCGCTTCGCTGGGAAGCCGGCAGCCTCTCCAGCGCGCGAATGCATCGGCCTCAAAGAAACTCACATGGCACACGGGCGTATCCAGCAACGTGGAAAGCGGATGCCAACCCCGAAGGGTGAAGATGCGCCAGCCAGTGCTGTCTGTGGCATCGCGCTCCCAATACAGTGGAGCCCTCCATGCCTGCTTCCTCACCGTTTCCCAGCCCTCGGAGAGCCAGCACTCCGGACGCGTGTAGGCGTTGTCCGCCATGAACTCCAGATACTCACGGCAGGTGACGGCGCGGTTTGCGATCCCAAAGGACTCCAGGTACACCTTGTGGCGCGGAGCTTCGTTATCGAAGCAGAAGTCGAGGCAGTTCGCCGCATCCAGCTGGTAACCAATCTCAGTCACCCCCTCATGGAAGCGGTGCCACCTGAACTCGGAGGGCGCTACGTTGCATGCCTCAGTCAGCCGGATGGCGCGGTAAGCCGGACGAAGTGGATTCGAGAAGAATGCATGCTTAATGTCGGTAAGCATTAATTCCTGGTGTTGCTGCTCGTGATTGAGGCCCAAAACCACTCTTCGTGCAGCTTCGTCATTCATGCTGTTCGCCAGCAGGTTCTCCATGGCGGCATCAACATGACTGCGAAAAGCCGTGACCTCCTCCAGCGACGGACGCGACAACGAAGCGCGCAGATGCTTTTCCGGCGCCTCCTCGCCGAGAGAGTTGTAATAGCTGTTGAAAAGCCAGCGGAACTCCTCGCGAAGAGGCCTGTAGCCCGCAAGATAAGGGCGCAGCACAAACGTTTCGAAGAACCATGTCGTGTGCGCCTGGTGCCACTTCATCGGGCTGGCATCCGGGCAGGATTGCACCATCTGATCTTCAGCCGGGATTCCTGCTGCGATCGAGCGAGTCATCGACCGCACGGCTCTGTATCTGGCGTGAAGACCTTCACTTGCTTCCCTCAAGCCCGCGGCGTCCGAGGTCAATGCCCCAGGGGATGTTGTTGTTTGCGAGATCACGAGCTGCCAGAGTGCATTTCAAGAACCAGCCCCGCCTTTCCTGCGGAAAGGGGCAATGATCTCGAAATCAGGGTGTTTACCTTCCATCCAAGGACTCACTCTGCGCGCGAAGTGAGGTGAGTGACACTCACCGGACACCGGCGGTCGACAGTCGACGCGCCGCTGCGAGATGCCTGGCTTAGGACTCGAACCGCCGGCGCTTGGGGTGGCCGGAGTACAATACCGAAGAGGGGAAAGTGTCGAATTTTGCCGCACTGGGCGCGAAAGCGGAGGCGGCAGGATCGATGTCGCCTGATGCTGAGCCGGACATTCCTGCTGCTCATGCTGTGCCTACGCGCCTGGGGCGATAGCCGCACCATCGCGCAGTTTGTCCACAGGGGCTGGACAGCGAAGGATGGCGCTCCCACGAATGTCATGGCGATCACGCAGACCGCGGACGGGTTTCTGTGGTTGGCCAGCAGCCAGGGGCTCTACCGTTTCGATGGCGTCGAATTTGAACGCTATGCGCCGCTCGGCCAACCGCTTCCGTCCGCGTCGGTCTACTCCCTGCTTGCCGGCCCCAAGGGTGACCTGTGGGTGGGTTCCGCTGTCGCCGGACTCAGCCACATCCACAATGGAACCAATCGGAACTACCTGGCGGCGGACGGACTCCCGGAGGGGGCGGTCTTAGGCCTCGCCCAGGATCGTCAGGGAATTATGTGGGCGGCCACTCAACAGGGTCTTGCCAAGCTCATTGGCGAAAAGTGGCAGAAGGTCGGCGCGGAATCGGGGTTTGAAGGAACTCCCATCAGCTTGCATCTCAGTCCTGACGGTACTTTCTGGGTGGCCTCCGTGAATGCCGTCTTTGCGCTCCCGCCGGGCGCCTCATCTTTTCAACGGCGGCTCAGCGACACGCGCTTCGTGATGAACATGCAGGAATCTCCGGGCGGCGTCCTGTGGATGGCGGAAACAGGCCTCGCGGTCAGGCCCATGCCCTCGCCTGGAAGGGACCCGCGGATCTCGCTGGGATCCATGCGCCTCCTGTTCGACCAGGAGGGCAGCCTTTGGATTCCAACCCTGGGCGACGGGTTGCGTCGCATCCGGTATCCCGACCGCTTGATTCGCGAGAAAGTCGGCAAGACCAGCGACCAACTCGAGACCTTCACGGCCAAAGACGGACTGAGCGCCGACTATGCACCGACCATCTACCAGGACCGCGAAGGGAATATCTGGGTAGGGACATCTGCCGGCCTCGATCGCTTCAGTAAAGGGATAGTGGTTCCCGTCCCTGTGCCCGGGACCCTGACGCGCACAACCATGGCGCCCGGTGAAGGGAATGATGTCTGGGTGGGCGGCCTGAGCGTCGCCAGCGGACGAATTCACGAGAACAAATGGATGCCCGAGCCCTCAAGAGTGACGGCTTTCGTCATCGCTCCAGACCCCCATGGCGGCACATGGTGGGCCGCGGACGTCGCTGGTTTCCGGGAGGTGCACGGCCAATTCACATTCTTCAGATATCCTCCGGCTTTCGCTCGCAACGCCGAGGCCGTTCGAATGGCGGCCGATCATTCGGGATCCCTGTGGATTGCCGGCGAGCCCGGTATTTTCGTCCGCAGGGACGGAATCTGGAGCGCCTTCGATCCGCCCGCCGGGATTGCCGGAAAGCATCCCACTCTCATCTACGCGGACCCAGGCGGCCGCCTATGGTTCGGCTTCAAAGAGAGCACTATTCTGATGCTCGATGGCGCGGCGCAGAGTGTCTTCTCGGGATCCGACGGTTTGCGGGTTGGCGCCGTGTTGGCGATTTTTGCGCGCGGAGCCGGCGCCTGGATCGCAGGCTCCAAGGGCTTGCAGTGGTTTGATGGAAACCGGCTTCGCGATGTCGGCCCGGCTGAAGGCGGCCCGTTCGGTAGCGTCTCCGGCGTCGTCGAAGAGCCCAACGGCGCGCTCTGGCTCAATGAGTATCGGGGGATCATTCGAATCGCGCCCGCGGCGGTTGCCCAATTGAAGGCTGGGGCCGCCACTGCCGAATACTCCGTTCTCGACAGTTACGACGGCCTGCCTGGCGCGACGCAGCAATCGCAGCCTTATCCCACGCTGATCCGTTCGAACGATGGGAAACTCTGGTTCGGCTCCAGCGCAGGGCCCGTTACCGTCGACCCTAACGATATGCCCCGGAATCCGCTGCCTCCGCCGGTAACGGTTCGCTCCGTTGTTGCGAATGGAAAGCGCTACGACTCCTTCGCGAATCTGCGGCTGCCGGCGCTCACGCGCGACCTGGACATCTCCTACACCGCGTTGAGTTTTACAGTGCCTGAACGGGTCCGCTTCCGTTACCGGCTCGATGGCTTGGACAACAGTTGGCGCGAGGCGGGGACGAGGCGGCGGGCCTTCTATACCAACCTCGGACCGGGCGAATATCAGTTCCGCGTCAGGGCGTGCAATAACGATGGAGTTTGGAGCGAAGCCGACACGGTTGCCGCGTTCCGCATCGATGCCGCCTTCTACCAGACCGCCTGGTTCCAGGTTCTCAGCTACGCAACAGGATTGGCCCTCTTGTGGCTGCTGTACCGGCTGCGATTGCGGCAGGCGACTGCTGAAGTCCAAAGCCGGCTGGAGGGACGGACCGCGGAACGCGAGCGGATCGCGCGCGAACTGCACGACACCCTGTTGCAAAGCTTCCAGGGGCTGATGCTCCGCCTCCAGTTGGTGGAAGATCTGCTCCCTCCGGGCAAGGCAAAGGAGCAGTTGGAACAGAGTCTGCAGCGGGCCGATCAGGCGATCGCCGAGGGACGGCGCGCGGTCTCGGAACTTCGCTTCTCCGCAGTGGCTGGCAATGACTTGGCCGAGGCGCTACGCCTGGCTGCCCGTGAATTGATCGGTGAGCATCCAGTGAAGTTCGGCCTGCTGGTGGAAGGCAGCGTTCGCGACCTCCATCCGATCATCCGCGACGAGCTTTATCGCATCGGATGCGAGGCTCTGAGGAACGCCTTCCGTCATGCACAGGCGCGCAAGATTGAGGCCGAGATTACATACGGCGACCGGCTCTTCCGCTTGCGTATTCGCGATGATGGCGCAGGCATCCCAGCCGACTTTCTCTCAGGGGGCCGCTCAGGCCACTACGGCTTGACTGGTATGCGGGAACGGGCCCGGCAGGCGGGCGGTAATCTGGAAATATGGAGCGGCGACGGGAGGGGGACTGAGGTCGAGGTTAGCATTCCGGGCGCCATCGCCTATCGCAGTTCGAGCGACGGCTCGCGTTTTAAGCAGTTTCGCAAAATAACGAGGTAATCCTGTGATTCGAGTTCTCTCTGTAGACGACCACCCGCTACTCCTCGAAGGCATTGCTGGGCTGCTGAGTATTCAACCGGACATGGAATTGGCGGCCGAGGCGTGCAATGGCCGGGAAGCGGTTGAACTATTCCGCCGGCATCGCCCCGACATCACGTTGATGGACCTGCAAATGCCGGAAATGGATGGCATCGATGCAACCAGTGCGATTTGCAGCGAATTCCCAGGTTCGTGCATCATCGTCCTCACCACCTACGTGGGTGATATCCAGGTGAAACGGGCCATCCAGGCAGGCGCGCGCGCCTATCTGCTGAAAGGGCTGCTGCGCAAGGAGTTGATTGAAACCATCCGCGCCGTGCACGCGGGACACAAACGGATGTCGCCGGAAGTGGCGGCGGAAATCGCCGAGCATTCCAGCGATGACTCCCTTACGGGGCGGGAGGTCGATGTGCTGCGCCTGATCGCCGGCGGCAACGCGAACAAAGAGATCGCCGCGCGCCTCTCCATCACCGAGGAAACCGTCAAAGGCTATGTCAAGAACGTTCTCGCGAAACTCTGCGCCAAGGATCGGACGCACGCCGTCACCATTGGCCTGAAGCGCGGGATCATTGATCTGTAGAGCTGTGGCCCCCTCTAAAGAGGGGTCTTTCCGGCGTCTGTTGGGGGGGCGAGGGCGGTATGCTTCCTCTAACCTGAAGCTGGGATATTCCTCTGCAACGACTATTTTCCACTTTTCCGGATGGCTGGCCCGGAGTGGGCCTTTTTCTCTTGCGGGCTGGTGCGGCAGCTTCACTCATCTGGTTCGATGCCGGCGTTTTTAACGGTTTTGATATGCCTCTTCGCCTGGCCTTCCGGCTGCTGGCTGTCCTGGCGGGCATCCTGCTTCTGATTGGTCTGTGGACCCCGGTCGTGGCCGCGGTCGTAGCAGTTGCCGAAGCGTGGATTGGGTTTTCGCTTCGCCCGCTCCATCCAGGGGATGAGTGGGTCCACTTCCTGCTGGCCATCCTCGCCGGCAGCGTCGCGATGCTCGGTCCCGGTGCCTGGTCGATGGATGCCCACCTGTTTGGAAGAAAGCGCTTCGAGATCAACGGCCGCAGCCGGCACAAATAGCTACCACGAATGAGGGAGCCCACCCCATACCAATCAAGGGGGTGAATCCAACTGGATCAAGGGTAGGCGCCGGACGCGAAGCGCGCCAGAATGCTAATACAAAACGGAACGCCATCCTGGATAGCCGAATAAGGAGGGATCTGCCTGTGTTGAGCAAACTGGACCCTGTCACCCATTCTGACGAGAAAATCGTTGGTCATAGTGCGGCACTGCGAAGTGTACTGGAGCAGGTCGCAATTATCGCGAAAGCCGATTCCGTAACGCTGATCCAGGGCGAGACGGGCACCGGCAAAGAAGTGATCGCCCGCGCGATCCACGAACAGAGTTACCGCAGCCGAGGTCCTTTCGTCACGCTAAACTGTGCGGCGATCCCGGGCGCCCTGCTGGAGAGCGAACTGTTTGGACATGAGAGGGGCGCCTTCACCGGGGCGGTCACCCAAACCAAGGGGCGATTCCAGCAGGCCGACGGTGGCACACTCTTTCTCGACGAAATTGGCGACCTCCCGCTGGAACTGCAGCCCAAGCTGTTGCGCGCCCTCCAGGAACAGGAGTTCGAGCGGCTGGGCAGCGCGCACACCATTCGAGTCGACGTTCGCGTCGTCGCGGCGACGAACCAGGATCTTGCACAACTGGTGTCGGCCCGGCAGTTCCGCGCGGATCTCTACTACCGGTTGAACGTGATTCCCATCTACCTTCCGCCGCTACGCGAGCGGACCGAGGACATTCCGGAGCTGGCCGAACACTTTGTCCGTAAGTACGCGACGCGCCTCGGCAAGCCGATGGAAAGCGTTCCGGAAGAAGTGCTGGAGTTCCTCAAGTACCACGACTGGCCTGGCAACATTCGCGAACTACAGAACTTCATTGAGCGCGCTGTCGTCATGTCGCAGACGTCCGTCCTGCGTCCGCCTCTGGCAGAACTCAAACAGATGAGGCGGAAGACACCGGCGGAATCTGACACGCGCACATTTGCCGAAGCCGAAAGGGACCACATTCTGGCGGTCCTCAACCAGACCGGGTGGTTGATTGGAGGTCGTGGAGGCGCCGCCGCAGCTCTTGGATTGCCGCGAACCACCCTGGTCTACAAAATGAAGAGACTGGGCATCGAGACTCGCAAGGCGTACAAGCGGCCTCAGCTACTCAGTCCGCTGCCCGTGGCTCGACGTGAGATGGCGGCCGCGATGGCGGGTGCGCTCTGACGAGTGATGGCGCTGTCCTGACGATGCCGGTCTGCGTGTCCTGATCGGACGTTCAGAAATCCCTGCGCTCCAGGTTCCTCAGCGCGATGCCCAGCAGCGCAATGCAGGCGACGGCGTTTGCCGCGATGCCCCACCAGGGCCAGCCGTTCGTCAGATGCCAGGCGGCATCCATGTGCTGGCGGCCCGTCATATACGCGCCGTACTCACTGTGCGGAGCCACCGCGTTGGCCACCATGCCGCAGGCAAACACGAAGCCCACCCCGACGGCCACCGACGCGAATTCGTTCTGGAACAGGGAGGAGCACAGGATGCCGACCGCGAAGGTCGCCAGACCTGTCACAAATAAGAGCAGGGAGAACTTCGCCGCGTCCCAGGGGGAGTAGCTCCAGCCCAGCAGTCTGGCCATGAGCGGGACGATTCCGGCTGGCATCAGGGCCAGCGCCAGTGATTGCCCCAGGGCCAGCAGGGTTCGCACGGCCAGCCAGCGGCGCCGGCTGACCGGCAGCGAGAGGCTGAACAGGCAGGAACCCAGGGCCTGTTCGCGAACGAGCCCGCCGGCGGCCAGCAGCAAGGCGCTCAGGGTCCAGCCAAAGGCGATGCGTGTGAAGTAAGACTTCCACACGAACTGGCCGAATTGATCCTCGGGTATGCCGAGCCTGGGCATCAACAGCCGTGCCTGGCCAATGTCCATTGCCGCGATCGCCGTTATCAGCAGCATTCCGGCGGCGAAGCGCCAGCGGCTCTCCAGCCACGCTTTGTACCAGATCACTGTGCTTGCTCCTGCACGACCTGGAGAAACAGTTCCCGCAGGTTCACCGGATGCGCTTCGACGCTCAGGGCGCCCAATTGCCGCAAGCCCGCGATCGCCGTCTCGGCCTGTCCATTGGTCAATGTGCTCAAGACATGCCCCTCTGCCTGTGTGTGCAGCAGGTTGAGCGGCCGCAGCTCTTCCAGTGGTGGCGCGCCCGCGAACACCGCATTGAGGCGGCGGTACTTCGACTGCAACTCATCCAGCCGGCCCTCCAGCACCACCTGGCCGCGCTTCAGGATGAAGATGTGGTCCGCAATCCGCTCGGCTTCCGAGAGCTGGTGGGAGGAGAAGAAGACGGTGGCGCCTTCGGCGGCCGATCGGACGACCTCCTGCAGCATGATCTCCGTGACGACGGGATCCAGGCCCTCGCTGGGTTCATCGAGAATCAACAACTCGGCGCCGCGGGCGAGCGCCAGGATCAGCGCCAGCTTCGTGCGCATTCCTTTCGAGAGCTGCTTCACTTTGCGATCCAGGGGCAGCTCAAACCGGGCCAGGAGTTCTTTTTCGCGCTGCGGCTGCCAGGTGGGATAGAACGAGCGGGTGAAGGCTAGCATCTGGCGTACGCTCATGTATCCGTACAACAGTTTGTCCTCGCTCACGAAGCCCGTTCGGCGCCGGATCTCCAGGCTGCCGGTGGGATCCGTGATGTTGTGGCCCAACACCTGGCCGGTGCCCGAGGCTGGGCGCGTCATGCCTAACAGCATCTTGATCGTGGTGCTTTTGCCGTGACCGTTGGGACCGAGAAAGGCGCTGATTCCGCCCGCGGGAACGCGCAGGCGAAGATCCGACACCGCCACCACCGGGCCATAGTTCTTGGTGAGTTGCCGGGTCTCGATGATCACTTGTGCCGCCCGTTCCTCGCTTCCACTTCGCCGGTGCTGAGCAGTTCGGCTTCGAAGATGCGGCGGATCTCATCGTCCAGCAGTCCGCGCCCGCGCAGCTTTTCCACCAGGCTGTGCACCTCGGCTTTGGCCTGGAGTAGTTTGCCTGCCGCCTGCGGGTTGCGCTCGGCGTCGAGGACATAGGCTCCGGCGCCCTGGCGCAGCTCAATGACGCCCGCGAATTCCAGCTCCATATAGGCCTTGACCACGGTGTTAGGGCTCACCACCAGCTCCTGTGCCAGGGCGCGTACGCTGGGCAGTTGGTCGCCCGGCCGCAGGGCGCAGATCTCGACTGCGTGTTTGATCTGTTCGACAAGCTGGACGTAGATGGGCAGTCCGGAGGCGGGGTCGAGGCGCAGGAGGTGCTGTTTCACTGTAATGGTGTGATGGTACAGTGACTGGCCGGGGCCGTCAAGAGTTTTCCATCGCGCCTTGTCGGCCGCTGCGCATTCACCTGCCGCGGAGGCAACCGCTCTCCAGCGGGCACCGGCTCGCATTCCGCCGAAATCCCGCCGCGTGGTAAAAAGAGTGAGAGGTTAGGAGTCAGCCGCCGTGCCGCCGCAGTGACGCGCCTCGGCCCCCTGGGACCTTCCGAGCTGCCAGCCGACCCACTCCTTCGCGCTGCCAGATTCCGGCGTTTGTCGACATTCTCTAGAGGAAAAGCAGGAACTTTGCATGTTTGGACGCGGTAATTGGGCCATCCTTGGGCTCGCGAAAGAGTCGCTCGAAGTCTTCCGGACCAACCTGGAAAACCAATTGCTGATGGCGGCTTCCTCCCAGATGGCGGCGTCCGCCATCGCGCGGTTGTACGGGGCCGATGCGTTGGGGTTCAACCCGTTCAGCGCGCCGCGGCTCGACGAGGAGCAGGAGCTCAACGAGGAGCAGCAGGCGGAGCTGGCGAAGTTTGCGATTACTGAGCGGGAAGAGGGTTCCGAAGAGACCCTGCCGGAGGAGATTCTGGCGGACAAGGGGTATGCCGTCACGGCGGAGCGGTTCCAGCTTCACCCGACGATGCCCTGGTTTGGAATGTGGGCCGTTGCGAACGACTGGAAGAAGGCGAGCGACCTGCCCTCGATCAAGGAGCAGCGGTCGTATGTGCTGCTGGAGCGCCCTTACCGGTTTCTGCAGGCCACCGATAAGAAGACGGTGGACCAGGAGACTCTCGGCGTCACCACGATTGTCCGCAAGCAGGTTCCGGTGCTGCTGGACTTCAACGAGGGCCGGGTTTACATCGAGAGCACGAACAAGCTGCTGATCTACCGGATCATTGTCCGGCTGAACCTGCTGGCGGCCCAGACGATCCCGGTTGCGTGGACGTTCGGCACCCCGAACTGGACCGAGGAGGTCCTCAACCGGCTGTACGAGAAGACCCAGTACGAGGACGAGATCGTGAAGCGCGCCGAGGAGGCGAAGCGGTTCAGCGCGAAGGAGATCGAGAAGCTGGAAGATCGGGTGATGGAAGCCATTGTGGCGAACTACTTCTCGATGACCGAGCTGCCGGGCGGGCTGTGGGCCGGGATCTCAGGGCCGGCGGTGATCCGGCTGCACGCCACGGCTCCGGCGATTGGGGTGAAGGCTCCGACGAGCGCGACCACGCTGCTGCGGATGACGAGCGACACCGGGATTGTTTCGGGCGTCCTCACCTTCCAGGAGTGTGTGCCGGTGATGAACAAGGAAGGCGTGGAGCGGATCATCCGGCGGGACCTGGTGCGGATGCAACTGAACGACAAGATCAACTTGACCGACGTCGGGGCGGCGATGCTGCGCGGCTTCGACCTTTCCACGCACAAGAAGGATGTGCAGCGCGAGATCAAGCAGACCAAGCAGGTGCCTTCGATCCCGCAGTTCTGGGGCAACTGGTTGCACCAGTTGGGCAACGCCGTGCGCACGATTGAGGGGGCTTTCCGCGAGATTCTGGATGTCGACGGGGATCAGGAAGGCGGGATTGTGCCGATGCAGGTTCCGGAGAAGGTGGAGAGCACGGAGACGGTGAGCGCCTGAAGTGAGGGGGGGCCGATTGTGCCGGCTGCGTCCAGGGGAAGGGAGTAGTTCGGCGGGCTATCCGACTCCTTTACGTTCGCGGCTCTATTTGTCGCTGCGGCTCTGTTTGTCGTGTTAGTGCAGGCCCATCTGGCGGAGGAGGTCCTGGAAGCGCGGGTCCTTGCGGAGCGGCTCAAAGACGGGATCGGCGGCTACTTGCGTGATCGCCGGGACGTGGTTCGCCACGGCTGCGCGGAGCTGGCTCAGGGTTTCGTCGTAGTCGCCCAGGCCCATGCTGACCAGGGCCAGGGACATGGGCGGGATGTAGGATGTTTTCGCCTTGGCGGTGAGCTGGGTGCGGATAGCCAGGGCTTGGGCGCGGTCTCCATGGCGGGCGAGCAGGTAGGCGCGCAGGGAGAGGCCCAGGGGGTTGTCATCCGCGTCAGGACGCGTCATTTCGGCTAACGCCCGCTGCCCTTGCCCGTTGAGGCTGAGAGAGAGGAGATAAGCGCGGTCGGCCGGCGGGCCGATGGTGCCTTTGCGCAGATCCTCTGACTCGGCGATGGCGCGGGCGTAGTCGCGGTTGAAGTAGAGCACCTCGGCCAGCATGGAGCGGGTAATGCTGGTGAGCGGGTCGAGCGAATGCGCGTGGAAGACTTCCTGTACCGCTTCGGGGAAGTGTCGGGTGGGGACGAGGTACATGATGGAGAACATCAGGTGGCCCTGGGCCCAGTCGGGGTTGAGCTCGATGGCGCGGCGGAAGCGGCGTTCGGCGTCGGGCCAGTTCCAGTCGAGGGCGGCGTAACTGCCGACGGCGGCGTGCGCTTCGGCGAGGCCGGAGTCGAGTTCCAATGATTTGGCGGCGGCCTGGCGTCCTTTGGCGAGGGCTTCGGGACTGCGGCCGTCCTCATGAAAGACCATCAGCAAGTAGCTTTGCGAGAGCCAGGCCCAGGCGGGCGCGAAGGTGGGATCGCCGCGCAGGGCTTCTTCAAAGAGGGCCGCGCTTTTGGCGAGGCTGTCGCGGCCGCCCTGATACCAGTAGTATTGGCCCTTGAGAAAGGCTCCATAGGCCTGGGGCGAGTTGGCCGGCCGTTGACGGGGGCGCCGGGCTCCGGGTGGTGGTGCGGGCAGGCGGATGCGGGCGAGGATGGCGCGGGTCAGGTCGTGTTCGAGGTCGGATAG
Organism: Paludibaculum fermentans; assembly: GCF_015277775.1. Classification (NCBI taxonomy): domain Bacteria; kingdom Pseudomonadati; phylum Acidobacteriota; class Terriglobia; order Bryobacterales; family Bryobacteraceae; genus Paludibaculum; species Paludibaculum fermentans. The sequence continues at coordinate 5,641,949 of NZ_CP063849.1, read as the reverse complement.
CTTGGCCGTGTCGGTCTCGCGGGTGTCGGCCCAGAGGTAAGACTGTGTGTGGACGTCGGTGAGCTTGGCGGAGACCGACGAGCGGGCTCCGGTGACGCGGACGCTGCCCTCGACGATGTAGTCGACGCCCAGGCTGGAGGCGCGTTCGAAGCGCGAGCCGCCGGATTCGCTGAACTGGATGGAGGAGCCGCGGGAGATGACGCGCAGGCCGGGGTTGCCGGCGAGTCCGGAGATGATGGCGTCGGCGAGGGAGCTGCCGAGTTCGGGGTCGGGTGCTCCGGCGAAGGTCTGAAAAGGCAGGACGATGATCGACGCGGTGGAGGGCGGGACGAACGGGCGGGGGCGAAGCGACAGGAAGACGGCCGTGCCGGCGGCGCCGAGGAGAAGGGCGGCGAGGGCGACGATCCAGATGCGGCGCGATTGGAGCCAGCGGGCGGCGGTTTGGCTGGAGGTGGGGGAGGGTGCGTTGCGCTGGGTGAACTCGGGGACGAAGCTGCGCGGGCGGAGGGTGACGATGAGCGGGTCGGCCTGACCCTCTTCCTGGTAGTACTTCTTGAGGCGTTCGCGCAGGCGGCGGGCCTCGACGCGGACGATGGAGTCGATGCGCGGGTCGAAGGATTCGTTCTTGTTGAAGACTTCGAAGCCGAGGACGAATTCGTTCAGTTTCTCCGTGTCGCCTTTGAGGGCCTGGTCGACGACGAAGCTGAGGAATTTGCGGTGGCGGTCGGAGCCTGAGAAGGCCGCGCTCGCCAGGATCCGCTGGAGCTCTGCCCGGATGGAGTCTTTCTGGTCTTCAGCGGGTCCGGTCATGGGGGACTACTGCAAACTACAGTCTAGCGCCGCGTCCGGGGACCCGCCAGCAATTCGGCGGGATGCAGGACCCAGAACTGATTGAGCGGGAGGGAGTTGTCCAGCGCCGGGGCGGCCGGCTGCGCCATGCTGGTAGCAGCCCTATGAGAACACCCGCGCTGATGATCCTTGGCACTGCCTCACATACCGGAAAGTCCATCATTACGGCCGGTCTGGGACGGATCTTCGCGGATGAGGGGCGGCGGGTGGCTCCGTTTAAGGCGCAGAACATGTCGCTGAATTCGGCCGCGACTCCGGACGGGTTTGAGATCGGCCGGGCGCAGGCGCTGCAGGCTGAGGCCTGCCGGGTGACGCCGCGCATGGAGATGAATCCGGTGCTGATCAAGCCATCGTCGGAGACGGGGGCGCAGATCGTGCTGCAAGGGCGGGTGTGGGGCCAGGTGACGGCGGCCGATTACTTCAAGCACCGCACCGAGGCGCTGTTTCCGTCCGTGCTGGAGAGCTACCGGAAGCTGGCCGCGGATCACGACCTGATCCTGCTGGAAGGCGCGGGGTCGCCGGCCGAGATCAACCTGCGGGCGTACGATATCGTCAACATGCGGATGGCGCATGCGGCCGAGGCGGACTGCCTGCTGGTGGGCGACATCGACCGGGGCGGGGTATTCGCGTCGTTGTTTGGGACGGTGGAACTGCTGTCGGCGGAGGACCGGGCGCGCATCCGGGGCTTCATTATCAACAAGTTTCGCGGGGATGAGTCGCTGCTGTACTCGGGCGTCGAGATGATGGAGCAGCGGCTGGGGATCCCTTGCGTGGGGGTCGTGCATTATTTGCGCGATCTGGGCCTGGAAGAAGAGGATGGGGTCGCGATGGAGGACCGGCGTACGGCGGGCCGGCAGTGGGGCGGGCCCCGGGATGGGCGGCTCCGGGTGGGCGTCGTGGCGCTGCCTCATATGGCGAACTTCACGGATTTCGATGCGTTGGGCATGGAACCGGCGGTGTCGCTGGCGTTCCTGGAGCATCCGGAAGAGGCGGCTCTGGCCGATGTGCTGATCCTGCCGGGTACGAAGCAGACGGTGGACGATTTGAACTGGCTGCACGGGCGCGGGTTCGCGGCGGCACTGGCTGTGCATACGGGGCCGCTGATCGGCATCTGCGGCGGCTTCCAGATGCTGGGGCTTTCGATTGAGGATCCGCAAGGGGTGGAGAACGGCGGGTCATCCAGGTCGACGGATGGATTGGGACTGCTGCCGGTCCGGACGGTGATGGAGGCGGAAAAGACGGTGCGGCGGGCTACGGGCCGGGTGGAGGGCTGGGCCGCTCCGGCGTTTGCGGGCTATGAGATCCACATGGGCGAGACGGTGTATGAGCCGGGGAGCCGGCCGTTCTCGCGCATCCTGAGGGAAGGCGGGTTGGAGGAGTGGGCCGATGGTGCTCGGGATGAAACGGTCCGCGTTTGGGGCAGCTACCTGCACGGGCTGTTCGATGACGATGCGTTCCGCCACAACTTCGTGGATCGGGCGAGGCAGGACTGCGGCCTGCCTCCGGCTGTTGGGCATGTCGCGGTGACCGCCGAGCGCCAGGCTCGCATCGACCGTTGGGCGGGGCACCTGCGGAAGTCGTTGAAGATGGATCTGATCCGCGGGTGGATCGCGCGGCAGGCCTGACCAGCACGGCGCGCCACCGGGCTGCCAAGTGTCAGAGAATCCAATCATGCCCCTGAAGGAGCAACGCCTGCTTAAGGTTGGTGTCCTCGGCTGCGGACCTATCGCCCAGGCAGCCCATTTCGAAAGCTGCGTCAAAGGCCGGAATACAGAACTCTACGCGATCTGCGATGTGGCGCCGGATCTGCTGGAGCGCATGGCCGCCACGCACGGGCCGCGCCGCGCGTATTCGGACTATTCCGCCATGCTGGCGGATCCGGAGGTGGAGGCGGTGGTCATCGCCACCTCGGATGCCTTCCACGTGCCGGCTGCGGAGCGGGCCTTGCAGGCCGGCAAGCACGTACTGTGCGAGAAGCCGCTGGGGTTGACGGTGGAAGAAGTGGAAGGGTTGCGGGCGACGGTGGAGAAGACGGGGCTGGTGCTGCAGGTGGGGCATATGAAGCGGTTCGACGCCGGACTGCAGGCGGCTCGCGAGTTCATTGAGGGCGAGATGGGTCAGATGCTGGCGCTGAAGGCGTGGTACTGCGATTCGACGCATCGCTATGCGATGACCGATGCCGTGCAGCCGGCGTTGGTCACCAGCCGGTTGGCACACCGTCCGGAGGGTGACCCGAAGGCGGATCTGCGCCGCTATTTCCTGCTGACGCATGGCAGCCACCTGGTGGATACCGCACGGTATCTGGGCGGCGAACTGGTGGAAGTGGAGGCGCGCCTGAGCCAGCGGTTTGGTGCTTACTGCTGGTTTGTAGACGTTGCCTATACCAATGGCGCCCTGGGGCACCTGGATCTGACTGTGGCGATCCGGATGGACTGGCACGAGGGGTTCCAGATCTACGGCGAGCATGGCAGCGTGATGGGCAAGACGTTCAATCCGTGGTTCTACAAGTCGAGTGAAGTGGATATCTTCCACGAAGCCACGGCCTCGACGACGCGCGTGCTGGGGGCGGACGGCCACTTCTACCGGCGGCAACTGGAGGGCTTCGCGGATACCATCCTGCATTCGGCGCCGATGCTGGGGGCTGGGATTGAGGACGGAGTGGCTTCGGTGCGGGCGCTGGTGGCGATTGCGGAGTCGGCCCGGACCGGGCGGCCGGTGAAACTCGCAGGCGTGCAGGGTGGTGTTCTATGATTCCCGGAATCTTCGCCAGGACCTTCGCCGAGCGGCCGTTCGAAGCGGCGCGACGGGCAGGGTACGCGGCGGTGCAGTACAACATGGCGTGCGCCGGCCTGGATCCGATGCCGGAGGTGATTCCGGCGGAACTGGCGGCCTCGATCCGGGCGGACGCGAAGGCGTCGGGGATCCAGATTGCCGCGCTCTCGGCGACTTACAACATGATTCATCCGGATGCCGGGGTGCGCGAGAAGGGGCTCCGGAGGCTGCGCGTGCTGGCGGAAGCGGCTCGGGCGATGGGTACGCGGCTGCTGACGCTGTGCACGGGTACGTTGGATGCGGAGGATCAGTGGCGGCGCCATCCCGGGAATGACGGGCCCGAGCCATGGCGGAGCCTGCTGGAAAGTATGGAGGCCGCCGTCAAGATTGCCGATGAGTTCGATGTCGACCTGGGCATCGAGCCGGAGCACGCCAATGTCGTCAGCTCCGCCCGGCGGGCGCGGCGGCTGATCGACGAGTTAGGGAGCCCGCGTGTGCGGATCGTTCTCGATGGGGCGAACCTCTTCGAGGTGGAGACGCTGGAGCGCCAGAGGGCGATTGTGGCTGAGGGTATTGAGTTGCTGGCCGACCGGATCTCTCTGGCTCATGCCAAGGATCGCCTGGCCGACGGGCGGTTCACGCGTGCCGGAGCCGGGGTCCTCGATTATGGGCACTATCTGGCCCGGCTTCATGCAGCAGGCTTTCGGGGGCCGCTCGTCACGCACGGGTTGGCGGAGGAAGACGCTGTGCCAGTGGAGCGGTTTCTGTCGCAGTTTCCGGCACTGGCGCCCGGCGCAGCCTGATTTTCATTCTCCAGGCGGGAATAGATCGCCTACCCTATGTCATATGTCTCTGTCGGGTATTTCCCAGCCCGATGGAGAGGGTCATGGAGCATCAGCTGACAGGACACCCGATATTTGTGGAGCAGTCGGACCCAGCCACAGTGGCCGCCTTCACCCGGACCGAGTTCGAGTCCGAGGCGATGCCGCACGTGAACGATCTGTTCCGGACGGCTACGCGGATTCTGGGTGACTGCGCTCGGGCCGAGGACGTGGTGCAGGAAGTCTACCTGCAGGCCTGGAAGTCGTACCACCGCTTTGAGCATGGCACCAATTGCCGTGCCTGGCTGTTCAAGATCCTGTTTCACTGCATCAACCATCACCGGCGGAAGTGGTTTCGTTTCCCTCTGTTGAAGGAGTCGGAGGAGTTCCTGGAAGCGAACCTGGTCGCGCCGGTTCCTGTCTCCGGCCAGTTGACCGATGGCGAAATTCTGGAGGCCCTGGACCAGATTCCCGGCGATTTCCGGGCTGTCATCCTGCTGGTTGATGTCGAGGAGTTTTCATATAAGGATGCCGCCGCTATTCTTTCCCTGCCGCTGGGCACTGTCATGTCCCGGATCAGCCGTGGGCGTAAGTTGCTGCGCGGGCTGTTGCAGGCCGTGGCCGAATCGTACGGGATTGGAACGAAGCAGGCGAAGGAGCAAGGTTTATGAGTTCCGGGCCGATGGATTCGACACCCAGGGATCAACAACTGGCTGAACGGCTGCGCCAGGCTGTGCGAAGCCAGGAGGCGCCGCCCGAGTTGGCGGTGAAAATCAGGCAGCGGCTGGATGAGGAGCGGCGGGCCGGGCGGAGCGGCTTCGGGCTCGCCATGGTGTGGCTGCCGGCGGCGGCTGCGCTGGTGATCAGCATCGCCGCGGGGATCGTCTACCAGCAGGGGCATCTGCGATTGACTGCGGGGCAGCGCGAATCGTTCATGAGCTCCATGTTGGTGAAGGTCTCAACGGCGATGCGTCCGGGGCTGGATGACCATCTGCACTGCTCCGTCTACGGCAAAGTGCCGCATACGATCCCGCCGTTGGCCCAGGCTGTGAAGGACCTGCCGCCGCAGTTCGCCGAGGTGCTGACTGTGGTTCAACAGCAGGCTCCGCAGTCGTTCCAACTGTATTCCGCTCACCTTTGTACGCGGCACGGCCGCAAGTTTGTGCACTTCCAGTTGAAGTCGAACTCCAAGCTGCTGTCGGTGATCATCACCCGCCGGAATGTCGAGGAATCGTTCGTGCGGGACCAGATTGTGCCTGAGCTGAAAGAGCACGGGGTGGCGTTGTACGAGGCTCGCGCGGCGCGTTTCCAGTTGGCCGCGATCGAGACGAAGGACTATCTGGCGTATGTGGTCTCTGACCTGGGCAGCGAGGAGAACCGGAATCTGATGTTGGCGATGGCTCCGGGCATCCAATCGGTGCTGCGGAGACTGGAGAGCTGAACTGAGCGGGACCCTCTCCCCGCTTCACGCGAAGAGCGAGCAGTTTTCTCTCACTTGGCGGGTCTCTACCGATGAGGCTTTTGAGGGAGAAACATAACTTTGTCGATTGATGTCCAGGACTCATATTTCGAGAGCCGCATCCTGAATGCCGATGGAGTTCAACTGGTTCAGATCATGTACCAGGCGGCCATCGATGCCGCGGAACTGGCGCGACAGTGTCTGCGGCAGGGAGATATCGCCGCCCGCTCCAGAGCGATCTCCAAGGCCCACGAGATCATCACTGAGCTGGAAGTATCGCTGAATCATGAGGCGGGTGGAGAGGTGAGCCGGAACCTGGCTGAGACGTACTGCTATTTGCGCGGGCGTCTGCTGGCCGCGAATCTGGAGCAGAGCGATGCGCCGCTGGAAGAAGTGGCGCGCCTGCTGAGGATCATCCAGGAAGCCTGGATGGCGTGCACCGAGACCGTGCCCGCTCGTCCTGACCATCTCGCCGCCCCGGCGATGGACTTTGAGCCCATGCCAGAACCTGAGCCGGTTTCGGACGAACAGTATGGGTGGTCCGGCTATTCAGGCGGCTATGCGCCGTCATACCCTCCTCCTGCCGAGGCGCACGAGTATCACGTCTCTGTGAGTTATTGACCCTGGTTGAGCCGGAGGTGCGGGTTCGTCAGCGGATCCGCACTCCGGCTTGGCTGCGAGTGGTGGGGCTGAGTTGGCCGATGGATTGCAGGTATTTGGGCAGATGTTCCGATTAGGGACGGATTTGTTCAAATGCAAGCAATTCAGACAGCGTATTTTGGCGAAGTGAGTTTTCCCGAGGCCAGCGTGATCCGTTTTGAACGCGGGCTTCCCGGATTTGAACACGAGACGGCGTTCGTGTCGATCTCCAGGGAGGACTGCGCGCCGCTGATCTTCCTGCAGAGTTTGGCTACGCCGAAGTTGTGCTTCGTCACAATGTCGGTATTGCCGCTGTGCGCGGGTTACCAGATTGACATGCAGCCGGATGAACTGTCGGCGCTGCGGCTCCCCGCGGACTGTAAGCCTGGGATCGGCAGCGAGTTCGCGTGTCTGGCGATCATCTCAGTGGGTGAGGATGGCCCGCCCACGGCCAATCTGATGGCGCCGCTGGTGATCCATGTGCCGGGCAGCCGGGCCGTGCAGATCATCCAGGCGGATCCGGCCTACCAGCTGCGCCACCCCATTGGAGGCCCGGCTTGCTCGTAATGTTGCGCCGGGAGGCGGACACCATCCTGATTGGTGAGGAGATCGAGATTCACATCCTGGAGTGCTCGCGAGGGCATGTGAAGCTGGGCCTCGTGGTGCCGAAGCGGTTGGCGATTGTGCGCGGGGAGATCCGCCAGGTGAGCGAACAGAACCGTTCGGCCGCCAGGGGCGCGGGGGCGGAACTGCCTGCGTTGCTGGCGCGCCGGCTGCGCCAGGAGATGGGCAATGGACGTGGCGCCTGCGCGCCTGATGCGTCTCCGGTTGCGCCGGTGTCCCGCTCCCGGCCTCGGGACACAGAGTAGCTGGAAGTCCGTGCTGGCCTGATCCGCGCACCGCCTCTTTTTTCCTCATCTTCCTGAGGGCCGGCCGATATGGGCAGTGACTCCGAACTGAACTCCGTTCGGATTCGCCGGAAGGAATGTCCGGCATTGCACGCATAAAGGATTTGCCAATCGTATGTTTTCAATTCAGACCAACGTAAATTCGCTCATCGCGCAGGAGAACATGCGCGTGAACGGCGACTTCCAGAGCAAGACCATCCAGCGGCTTACCTCCGGCTATCGCATCAACCAGTCCGGTGACGACGCTGCCGGCCTAGCCGTGGCCAACAAGTTCCGCAGCGATGTGGCCGAGCTGTCCCAGGGCGTGCGCAACGCCAACGACGGTATCAGCACGCTGCAGATCATTGACGGCGGCATGAACAACATCTCGAAGATGATCGACCGGTTGAAGACGCTGGCTTCGCAGTCCGCTTCGCAGACGTTCTCGGGCGACCGCAAGGTGCTGAACGATGAGTTCCAGACCCTGCTGAAGGAAATTGACCGTCAGGCGCAGGCCGTCGGTCTCGACAAAGACGGCTTGTACGCGAAGACCCTTTCCGTCTTCGTCGGCGGAGGACGCACTTCGGGCCTGGGCGCCGTCGATACAACGAATGGCACCGTGAAACTCGATCTCGGCGGCGCCGCTGTCGATACGAAGAGCCTGAACCTGAAGGGCATGCAAGTTCTGGCCGGTTCCAATACGACGGATATCGGCACCACTTCCGCGACGCATACGGTAGCGGACATCCTCAACGATACGGGTAACACCAGTGCGGCGGGGTATACCGACTTCCTGATCTCCGGCTCGGGTTTCTCGGACGGGAACAAGATCAAGGTCTCGGTCAATACGACCGGCGTGAGCGACATCGACACCCTGGTGTCAGCCATCAACGACGCTATCGGGCAAGCCGGAGCCGGTGTCTCGGCCGCAGCCAATGCGTTCAAGCAGGCCGGAATCTCGGCCACGGCGTACACCAACGTGAATGGCGGAAAGCAACTGGCATTCAATTCGTCCTACGCCCCAATCCAGGTTCAGGCCGGCGACGTGAAAGCCAACGCCCTGATGGGTAATTTCAGCGTCCAGGGCGGGGATCCCGCGACGCGCGGGGCGGCCCTGGCTACCAGTGTGCATGGCGCCAACACCACAGCAGGAACTCTTGGTGCGGGCAATGTGACTGTCCGGATCGTCGGCGGCGGGATGGCCAGTCCGGTCGACATCACTTTGGCCGGCGGTCAAACCATGGCTGCCGCGGTTACCTCGCTGACCACGCAGATTAGTGCCAAACAGGCCTTGGTGGATGCCGGCATCAGCGTGAGCGGCGGCAGCGTTGGAACGCCCCTCACCTTTACGAGCAGCCATGGCGACAAGTTCACGGTCGAGGCGACCGGCGACAGCGCCAACCTGCTGGGCCTGGGTGCGTTCCAGAGTGGAACTGCCGGCGCTGTGGACTACAGTACCCTCACGGGCGCCAACTATGTGGCCTCCACGACGAGTGACACTTCCACGCTGGAGATCTCACTGAATGGAGCCGCCGCGCGGCAGATCACTGTGGATCTGACAGGCGGCAATGCGACCGCCGCCAAGTCACAGACGACAGTCCTGGCAGCCTCGAACACGATCACCGCGAGCAATGATGCGTTGGGTGTCACAATCGACGGCCACCTGGTGAACGTTACGCTTGCTCATTCCGCCCCCGCTGGTGGGAATGTCGCGGCTGGCGGCGCCAAGTTCGCAGCAGCGGGCAGTGTGACCGTCACGGGTGGCAACATTTCATCGGACAGCTCGAAGACTGGCGTACTGGCCGCCTCGAATACGATCACCTCGAGCAACGACACGTTGAACCTGACCATTGATGGCCACACCGTCAACGTCGGGCTGACTCACACGGCGCCCACCGGCGGTGCGATTACCGCTTCTGGAGACACGTTCGACGGCACTGGCTCCATCACAGTGGATGCCTCGACGGACAACGAGTCGTTCGACGTCACCGTGGATGGCGTAACCCACAAGCTGACTCTCGCCGACGATACCTACGACTCTTCGAACATTGTGAATGCAGTCCAGTCCGAACTCGATAGCAAGTTCGGTGCCAACATCGCCACCGCGGCCCTGGACGCCACGGGTAACCTGAGCATTACGGGCGTGGCCACGGGCGCCGGTCATAGCGTCGCCATCAACAGCACCACCGGCAAGACGGGCGCCGCGCTTCTGGGATTCACCCCTGGCTCAATCGGGTATGGTGCAGCAGCGGCAGCGGGCAGCGCGGTCGACATTGCGAATGACATTCAAACGCAGATCGACGCCGCTTCGGCGGCTCTCAACGGAGCTCACGCTACTGTTGCGGTGACTCAGGACGGCCGCATCAGCATCACGAACGACAACAAGGGGACTGGACACACATTGACCTTTGCGGGCGATGCCGTGACCAGCAACCTTCTGGCCTTCCCCGCCATCACCGCGTCAGCGGACAATGAGTCCTTTGACCTGTCGGTGGACGGCGTCAGCCATACGCTCACTCTCGCCGACGACACCTACGACAGCAGCACGATCGTGGATGCGGTCCAGGCCGAGATCGACGACAAGTTCGGGGCGAACAAGGCGACCGCTTCGTTGGATGGCAGCGGCAACCTGGTCATCACGGGCTACGCCACCGGCACTGGACACAGCGTCGCGGTGACCAGCACTTTGGGCAACGCGGGTGCGACTCTATTGGGCTTCACCTCCGGCACCATTGGCTATGGCACCGCGGCTTCAGGCGGAAGCCCCCTCTCGCTGGCCAGTTCGATTCAGAGTCAGATCGACGGCGCGTCGGCGACGCTCAATGGAGCGCACGCCACCGTTGCGGTCACTCAGGATGGCCGCATCAGCATCGAGAATGACAACAAAGGGGCAGCCCATACCCTGACCTTCAACGGCACTGCGGTAAGCACCAATCTGCTTACGTTTTCCACAGTGACTGCTGCGGCCAGCCGTTCGCTCGACAGCATCGCGGCCGACATCAACCAGCAGATCTCGGAAGACGCGACTCTCCAGAAAGCCGGAATGAAGGCCGACGGTTCTGGCACGGCTTTGAAACTGGATTCCGATGGCACCTTCTTCCGCGTGAATGGTGGGGCCGTCGCCCTGGATGCCGATCTTGGGTTCGGCGTCTCCGGCTCAACCTTCAATGCCTCCGCCGCTTCGAACCTGACGGTGGCCACATCCAAGCGGACTGCGGTTGACTCCAATGGAGCGCAGCAAAGTGCGGCGATGGCGTTCACGGCGTCCAACTACGCCAGCGACGACCAGACTCTCACCGTCTCGGTCACCGATGGGGATGGGAAGATCCAGTCGCAAGTGGTGTCTCTGCGGAACGATGCCACGGCCCGGTCTTCGCGCTCGATTGACGAGGCTGTCGCCTCAATCAACAAGCAACTGCAGCAGTCGAACATCGCTGCCCTGCAAGGCATTGTGGCGGTGAAGGAGACCGTCTCAGGTGCTGAGAAGATCAACTTCCTCAGCAGCGGCGACAGTTTCCGGGTGAGCGTCAGCAGCACGGCCAACAACACCGGACTCGACGGCAGCGCCAGCGACGCGACAACTACTGCCGGATCGGTCACTTCGGCGACGCTCGGCGATGTCACCAGCACCATCTCGATCGACACCATGTCGAACGCATTGAAGGCTGTCACATCGATCTCCGCCGCCATTTCGAAACTCGGTTCCGCCCAGGCTGCCGTAGGCCGCGGCCAGAACCAGTTGAGCTATGCCCTGTCGCTGGCACAGTCCCAGATCTCCAGCTTCTCGGCCGCCGAGTCCCGCATCCGGGACGCCGACGTGGCCGCGGAAGCTGCCAACCTGACCAAGGCGCAGGTATTGCAGCAGGCCGCGGTGGCCGCCATGGCGCAAGCCAACTCGGCGCCGCAGCTCATTCTGTCCCTGCTCCGCGGTTAACAATCCACGGTCGATAACAACCCGAGTCGAACCGGGCGGCCTTGAGCTGCCCGGTTCGATCGCAATATGAGCAGCACCATCTTTAACGGGAACAGCCGCTATGCCACGGACTTCCAGACGATCATCGACCGCACGGTGGCGATCGCCTCGATGCCCCTCAATCAGTTGAAGACGCAGAAGACAAGTCTTACGGACGAGTCGACCGCGCTGAAGGGGTTGGACACCAAATTCCAGGCCGTGCAGACCGCGCTCGCGGGGCTGAATGATGCGATGGGCAGCGGTGCGATCAAGGCAACCATGACCGACACGGCCACGGTGAGCGCCTCAGTTTCCAGCGGTGCGATCGAAGGCACCTACGATATCGAGGTATTGGACCAGGGAGCGTTCACAACGACCCTTACTTCGGATACGGGTCCGCGCCGGGTCACCAATCCGGCCAGCCAGAGCCTGAGTAAGGCGGCTGCGCCTGCTTTCCGTTTGACTGTGGGGACGAACACCTACGAGCTCAGTCCGGCCTCCAACACATTGCAGGGGCTGGTCGATGCGATCAACGCGCAGAGTGGCGCGAACGTCCAGGCCTCCAAGGTGAATGTGGGCACGACCGCTGTGCCGGACTACCGTTTGTCAGTAGTGAGCTCGGTTGCAGGCGCTGTCAGCATTCAGTTGAACGATGGTTCGATGGATCTGCTGGCCGAACAGAGCCACGGAGATGCGAGCGGGGGAGTGACTTCCACCCGCAGCCGGGAGCCGGGGCCGAACATTGTCTCCAATCCGGATTCGCAGAGTCTCAGCAACCAGGCGGCGCCGGCATTCAGGCTCACAGTGGGCGCCAACACGTTCACGGTCCAGCCTGCCAAGAACACGCTAAGCGGTCTTGTGGATGCGATCAACGCGAACTCCCTCAACGGCGTACGCGCAACGATGGTGAACGTTGGATCAAACGCCGCACCAGACTACCGGTTGTCGCTCAAGGCTTCAAAGCTGGGGGACTTTGCGGTGTCCCTCACCGATGGCGTGATCCAACTGCAGACAGAGCAGGTACGGGGCGAGGTGGCCAGATACAAAGTGAATGGGTCCTCTAAGATATCTGAAAGCGACTCGCGCTCGGTAACGATTGCTCCAGGATTGAGTGTGAGCCTGCTTGGTGTCAGCACAGCGGGCGATCCAACAAGCATCACGCTCACCCGTGAGAGTTCAGCAGTTTCCAGCGCATTGACGTCATTGGTGAATGCGTACAATGCTGCTGTCGACGAGGTAGACAAGCACCACGGGACGGCCGGAGGAGCGCTGGCGGGCCAGTCTGTGATCCGGGCTTTGACAGGCGCCCTGCAGAAGATGACCAGCCACGTGGAGCCGGGCGCCGGCGTGAACTCGCTGGCCGCCCTGGGGGTAAGCCTCGACCAGACGGGCCATATGGCGTTCAACGAGATGTCGTTCTATGCGGCAAACTTCGCCGATTCAGCGGGGGTTACAAACTTTCTGGGCAATTCGGCGGCCAAGGGATTCCTGCACGATGCGGTTTCGGCATTGAACGAAGTGGAGGATGCCGTCAACGGAACATTGACGGCCGCAAAGAATTCAGTCGACAACCAGGCCACGGCGCTCGATAACCAAATTGCGGAGAAGCAGAGTTATATCGACGGAATACAGGCGGATCTGGAACAACGGATGGCGGCGGCCGACGCGCTGGTCGCGACGCTGGAGCAGCAGTACAACTACATCAGTCAGGTATTGGACGCGATGAGCTCCTCGAACTCGAGCAACTAGGGCCATGGAACACGAATTTGAACAGCTGAAAGCTGAGTTTCGCGCGGCGATGACCGCGGAGCGGCATGATGCGGCGGCGTGTGCCTCCACGGCTCTGCTGGACATCCTGACGGTGAGTTACCGCACCGATTTGCAGCGATGGGAGGACGCACTGGAGCTGTGGCACTGGGCTCAGCGGACAGCCCGGGCCCAGAGGTCGCACCTGAACGAGGAACGGAAGGCCGTCCGGCCCGCCAACGCCTATGGCTGTTGCAAGATCCGCGTGATGAGTACTTTCAGCCTGGATGCGTAGCGGCCCGTGACGGAAGATGCGCCGGCGGGGCTCCCGCTAGAGGCAGCCAGTGCGGCGCTAGCCCGCGAAGTCGATTGCGATCACCTCATTGATCCCGACCGGCGGCACTGCAATTTCGAGCCCCTGTGGGGTGCGCTTATGCGCGATGGTCCGGCCAGCCACCAGCAAGTGTACGGCTGCCGCGGTTTTGCCTGGCGGCAGGCGCACGACCACCGTTTGGGGCGGGGCGGGGATGATCTCGCGGATGGGCCCCTTCATCATCATGGGGTTCGTCAGGTTCACGAGATGGACCGTCATTGAGTTCTTCTGGGTCCAGATTGCCAGGTCGAAGAGGCCTTTGCCCTTGACCGTGAGCGGTTGGACCTCGTTGTGCGCCCAGCGGACGGCGTTCTGGAGAAGGCGGCCGTGATCGAGGGACATGACCTCCCAGAAGGTGCGGTCGAGGTCCCAGGGGAAGTAGACGATGCGGCTTTTGCCGTTCTCCTTGAGGAAGACACCCGGATCCTTGCCCGGCGCCTGGCGCACGTAGACGGATTCCATGGGCAGGTCGGGGTAGGTCGGAACGAGCGTGAGCGGCGATAGCCCGGAACCGGAGTCCGCACGGACCGGGACGCGATGGGTCCCGTTGATGATGCGGCCGGCATCCTCCATGCCCGCGAGCAGCGGATGGAACTGGCCAGTGGCCGGGTCCTTGTTCAGGGTGAGATAGGAGTTCTGGAGCGGACCTTCCAGTGCTCCGGTGACCGAGGCTCCGAAGAGGCGGGCCAAGCCAAGATTGTCGCGGCGCTTACCCCATTCGTCGTAGAGCGAAGTTTCGTGGGTGGCGACGATGCTGCCGCCCGCGTCGGCGAAGGCTTGCACTTGGCCGCACTGGGCGGTGGAGAGGGCGGCGATGTTGGGCAGGATGAGCGTCTTGAAGCGGGCCAGTTGAGCCGGTTCCAGCATGCGATCGTGGACCATCTCGAACGGAATCCGCGCTTCGAGCAGGGCCTGGTAGAAGCCGAGGGTGTGGTCCTCGACCTTGGCATGGGCGCGTTCGCCGCCGTAGAAGGTGGCGGTCTGCTGGGAGTAGACGAGGCCGACCCGAGCCAGTGATTCTTCGTTGCGGAGGTAGCGCTCGTTGCGATGGTGCCAGGTATAGAGTTCCTCGACGACGGGCAGCCAGCGGCGGTCGAGCGGCTTCGCGTTGAATTTGGTGAACCAGGGACGCAGGCCCTGGGCGACCCCGTCCATCATCCAAAGCCGGATCTCGTCGCCGCTCTGCACGGAATCTTTCCAGCGATAGGACTCCTCAATGCCGACGCTGAAGATGCCCGCGATGGGCTTGCGGCCGAGGGCGGCCCGGTACTCCTTGCCATTCTTGCCGTTCGTCCAGGGCGGCATGAGGCCATGGCGGGCCTGACGGTCAGCAAAGAGCGTGGGCGTGAGTTCGCCGATGGTCTTCATGTCGAGGTCGCTGAGAGCGCCGCCGCCGGCATTGGCAATATAGGCCGCATTCGGGTTAATGGCCTTAATGCGCGCATCCCACAGATGCCACAGGTCGAAGAGGCGCTTCTCCTTCCAGACGATGTATTGCCGGCGGGCCGGGTCCTGCGGATTGTTGGTGCGCGGCAGGTCCAGGCCGGAGAAGTCGCGAAAGTTCCGGACGCAATGCGCGCAGTAACACATGCCCGAGCCGGCCCAACGATTGGAGAAGATGCCGTCCACCTGGTAGAGGCTGACGATCTCCTCGGTGACGCGGGTCATGAAATCGAAGTTGTAGGGGCCCAGGGCGCAGGAGACCCAGTAGTCGGGGTCGGCCCAGTGCTTGCGCGGTTTTCCATCCGCACTGACGAGGACGTAGTCAGGATGCGCGTCGGCCAGATCCTGGTGGAGCCCATGCGGATCGGTGCGGGCGATGATATTCATGCCCAGGCCGCGGCAGCCCTTCACCAGGTCGCCGAAGGCGTCGCCATCCTTGAGCCACTTACTGCGGTAGTGGAGGGGGATCTTCGTGGGGTAGAAAGCGACACAACCGCCCGCGCTCAGGCAGGCGGCGTCGGCGTGAATCCGGCGGAAGTAGTCGAGCCAGAAGGCCTGGTCGTACTGGCCGGGGTCGTCTTCGACAAACGCGAGTTGGGCCCAGCGCATCGGGCGGTCGTACCAGCCCGCCCGCGTCCCGGCAGCGGGCGTCTGGGCGCCGGCCGGCAGGGCGAGGCCGGCGGAGATCTGCATGAAGTCGCGTCTGTTCATATAAACGTCCTGGGAGGATTCTATGCCCTGGAGCGTCACCGTGGGCGGCCTGTAGCCGCCGAGGGTTCGCCTGCCGGATTGTACGATTGAGTTATGATTGCCACCCGCAGTTCACTGCGCGCTGATTTCAATGGCCTGGGCATCCGGGCGGGCGAGGTGCTGATGGTCCATTCCAGCGTGCGGGCGATGGGCGAGGTCAGGGGCGGGGTGAACGTCATTGTGCAGGCCCTGTTGGATACTCTCGGGCCTTCCGGCACGCTGGTGGCGTATCTGGACTTCGAACCCTGCTTCGAAGACGAGGACGAAGAGGAGGTTCCTGTCTTCGACAAACGGATCGCGCACGCCGCCCGCGACCACGGAATCCTGCACGAGACGATCAGGAATTGGCCGGGCACGCTGCGCAGCGATCATCCGGACGCGGGTGTCGCGGCGCTGGGCGCCCAGGCGGAATGGATCACGGCGGAACACCCCTTCCAATACGGCTACGGGCCCGGCACGCCGCTGGAGAAGGTTGTGCGGGCGAAGGGGCGGGTGTTGATGCTCGGCGCTCCGCTCGACACGATCACCCTGCTGCACTACGCTGAGCACCAGGCACGGCTGCCGGATAAGCGGATCCGGCGCTACCGGCGGCTGATGCCCGGGGCGGAGGGGCCGCAGTGGGTGGAGTTTGAGGAGTTCGACACGGCGGATCCGGTGCATGACCTGCTGCCGCAGAACTGTTTCGAGCAGATTGCCACGGCCTATCTCGCGGAGGGACGAGGCGTACAGGGGCGGGTTGGCGCCGCGGACGCATATCTGTTCGATGGTCCGGAACTGGTGGAGTTCGGCATCCAGTGGCTGGAGCGATTTGTAACGAACGGAATCCCGGCTCCGCAGCCTGAATGAGATTGGCAGCGAGCTTGAGCGGCTCACTGCCCGTCGTTCGGGATAATCTCCAGCGTTATGCTGAACGAGCAACTGTTCGCGGGCGTTCCATTGGCCCGGAATGTCATGCCCAATTGGACGCTCTGTACGCCTGCCCCGGAGGCCGTGATCACGGGAGGCAACTTGCTGGAGTAGAGGTCCCCCACCTTGTGGTATTGCTGATTCTCGTCCGTCCAGGAAATGAAGTAGCCGTATGCCTCGCAATTGCCGCCCACATTGGTGACGGTGGCGTTGAAGTTCTGGGTGCCGTCCCGGTTGGGCGGAATGACTGCGCTCATCCCCACATACCCCTCGGCCGCGTAGACCTGGCGGTCCGCTGTATATGCGCCGTAGCCGCTGAGCGTGGAGGTATAGGTGGTCCGGCCCTTGCGCGAAGCGTTGAGGGTCACGCTGGATTGGCCGCCATTCATGGACGCGTTGATGGTTTCACCCTGATCGAGGGCCGCCTGGGCGGTCGGACCGACGTAGAGAGCGTTGTCATTGCCGGCCCAGTATTTGACTGTTACGTTGACAGCCGCACCTGCCGGGCCCACATAGATATCGTCGGCGTAGCCGGGACCCGTGAAATCCCCCGGGGTGAGCGCCGCGGCACGGCTGCCGGCCGCTCGGACCTTGCCCGCCGAGTTTCCGACTGAGATGCCGGGCTGGCTGTAGCAGGTCTCGCGGCTGGTGATGTTGAGGGCGGTGTTGGAGAGCTCCAGGTTCTTGTGAAACAGGAAGTTCTGGACCTTCGGGTACACGCAGAACTTCTCAGGCGCGGGGGCGCGGCGGCCGATATACCAGAAGGTCAGGTCTCCAAAATCCGACCGCCAACTGGCCGGCTCCACTATGCTCTTGCGTGGATTGTAGGCGTCGCTGGGGCCGTTCTTTTCGGCGTAGAATTTGTCGAGGTCGCACATGCCGACCTGGATGCTGTCCCGCGATTTCAACTGCCCCAGCGACTTCACCACGTCGGAGAGGGCCTTGTCGTAGTCCGCATTGAAATCGAAGAGCATGAGCTGAAGGAAGTCGCGCAGGTTCTTCGAGGCCTCGGGGCTGAGTTTCGCGCTCTTGTTGAGCTCCTTCATGTACCGGTCGAGCGCTTTCTTCTCGATGTCCTTCGCCAGATTGTTCTGATCGTAGTCCGGCGTCATCTGCGCATTCAGGGCCAGGGCGCTGGGGCCTGAGCCGCGGAAGTTCGCTTTGATCGTGGATGGCCGCACCGTAAACCCGTCGAGACGAATGGGTTGAACGTTGCACTCCACTTCCAGGACGTTCAGCCAGCCCTGCAGCCGTTTGCCGAGCAGGCCGAGAAAGGATCCAGCGAACTTCTTCCGAAGGCGGTCCTGCACCTCCTTGGCGCCGATTTTGGCGATATCGTCCTTGCTGATCGAATCGGCCTGATGCAGGAAATCGGTCACCGGGTCGGCCAGTTTGTGGGCTGCGTCGAGGTTCTTGCAGGAGGCGATGAGGGGGTAGCGGATGTTCAAGCAGTTGAGTGCGTTCGCCATGCGGGAGGAGGACGCTGATTTCTCGGGCGTGAGGGCGCTGCCGCCGTCCTCGGCGCCGGGAATGGGCGAGTCCAGGGCATTGGCGTTGTAGGCGAGCAGGGTAGCCAGGTTGTCCGCGGTAATCGTGACGGTGGGCAGACCCGGAGTGCCCCAGTCGAGCGTGGCGCTGCCGTTCGCCTGGATGGAGTCGACCATGGCGCGCAGGCTGGACTCGATGGCGGCGGCTGCCTTTTGCTGGGCGCTGGCGATGGGCGCCGAGGATGCGTCCTGCTGCCAGGCGGCAAGGGCGGTCTGGCCGGCGGCGGAGACGCGGTCGAGCAAGGCGCGGAAGTCCGCAATGGGGTCTCCGGCATAAGACAGCGGCAGGATGTTGAGGGGGAGCGCTGCGCTGCGCGTGCCGCCCGCCTCGGCCGCGATGACGACCTCGCCGGTACGATAGCCGCCCGCGCTGGCGCTATCCACCCAGATGGGCAACCGGAACGCGATGGCTCCGTTTGTGGTCACGCCCTCGGGCGTCAAGGGCCGCTCCGAGCCGTCCGGCGCCACCAGCACCAGGACGTCGATATTGCCCGGGTCGGCCAGATTGTCGAATTGTATGGCGAGGGTCTGTCCCGGACTGGCCGACGGTTCACCGGTGTCCGGCGATGGGGTGCCGCCGAGGATTGAGAGAGGCACCGGCGGACCCACTGCGATGACGACACTGCGCGTGTCGGTACCGCAGCCGTTGGAGGCAACCAGGGACACAGTGACCGTCTCCCCGACATTGGCCGAGAGAGTGCCAGCGGCCGGCAGGCCCGCGCCAAACGGGGTGACATCGACGGAATCGGTGGCGCGAGCGGACCAGGAGAGGACGACCTGACCCGGCTGCGCCAGGGAGACGTTGGAGGCGCTGAAGGAATCGATGACCGGGGGCGCGCACCCGCCCGCCAGCGTGGTTGTGGAAGCCAGGTAGGACGGATCGCCGGTTCCAGGGGCCTTGAGCAGGGCGGCCCCGTCCATGGCGCCGCTGAGCACGGCGATTTGCATGGAGGATGAATCCGGGACGGTAACACCTGGAAAGAGATCCGCCATCGAGTCGGCCCGCGTCGCATTCGGGTCGAGGGCCAGATTGACCGAGCCCACAGTGGCTCCGGTGAGGTCCAGGAGCGAAAGCTGTGCGGTGGCGCCGCCGGCTCCAGCCCTGGAAAGGAGCGTCGCGCCGGCGTTCAGCGAGGGCAGGAAAGTGGCGGCTCCCTGTTCGTAGAGCGAATCCGCCCTTGTCGCGCTGTGTACTTCGGCGTAGAGGCCACCGCTTGAGTCCGGGGTGGTGGTGCGAGCCGTCACTTCGATGGGGGTGTAGGAGAAGAAGCGCAGGTAGCCTGCCCAGTCGTCGGACAGGTTGAGGGTGTTGGGGAGGACGCCCGGCAGTTGCCGCAGTCCGTGCGCCGGCACGTCGACATTGGCGGTGGTGTCACCGGCCGCGACTAACACCGTGGTCGTGCTGGACCCGGGATTGAAGATCCGGACGTCGGTTTCACCGCCACGCCCGTGTACGACGCCGCCCAGCATGAGGCTCTGGTCCGTATCCGCCAGGCCCAGCAAGCCGGTACCCATGAGGTCGCCAGTCGTGCTGTCGGTTACCTCGTAGTAGCCGGCGGCCCGTCCGCTTTTCACCCGCACCTCCGCGCGGCCAACGGGAAGATCCGTGCCGGTCAGGGAGCTCACCGGAACGACGACAATCTGGGGGCCGCCGGTGAAGGAGAGGGTATTCAGCTTCGTTCCAGCATCATCGAAAAGAATGAGGTCCAGGTTGGAATCGGGCGTCTCCAGGCTGAGGGTGATGGTTGTCGAGGCCTTGGCATCCTGCTGAAGCCACAAGGAATCCCCGATCTGGCCGGACGAGATCCTGAGCTGATCGCCGATGATGGGCAGCCTCGTGCCGTAACGGCCCGCGGAAGATTTCGCGGCGGAGATCAGCACGGGTTGGTCCGTAGCGACCTGCAGCACTCCGGAGACGCTGGAAAGACCCCAGAGGTCGGCTAGGACATCCCGGAGAACCAGGGTCTCGTTGGGCGCTAGGGTGCGTGTTTGCGGGTCTGGCGGCACCTGATCGGGAGGGACACGCAGGGAGAATGTCAGTACTGCGGCGGAGCCCTGATTCGTGACGCGCAGTTCGGTGGACCACTGGCCGCCGCCCGAGGTTGGCGTGTTGGAGACACCGAAAACGGAGTAATCCGCGGCTTGCAGCCCTACCGCGAACAGTAAGCAAGCCACGAAGGTGGCCCCAGTTTGACCAGACATGCGGCACCCCCCCAATTGAGCATCCGGCAACTGCCGCCCAGATGGTAATTGATGATAACCCCGACTTGCCGTGAAATGTGCGGGGAGAGTTTCCCACCGCCGAACTCTTACCCAACCGGGCTGGACAATCTGCCACTCTGATAACAGGCGCCCGTGATGATCGACCCCGATCGGGAATACCGGCAGAATCTGCGTCTCAGCCAGTTGGAGTATGAGCAGGGGCAGGTCTATCTCTACAGCCGGCCGCGTTGCCTGGGGCTCGTTCTGGGCAATGCCTGCAATATCGACTGCCTTCACTGCTATCAGGCAAAAAACGGCGCCAATCTGTTGCGGCCGGCGGAGATTGGGATCGAACTGCGGCGCGAATTGATGGCCTTTTATCCTTACCTGTCCACGCTGCGGATCCAGGGTGGAGAGGTCCTGGCGATGCGCGGATTCAGCGAACTGATCGGCGACGTCACGGGGCTGGTGGAGCGTAAGCTGATCAGTATCAGCACGAACGGAACATTGCTGGACGAGGGGTGGGCCGAGCGGCTGGTGCGCGGACCGTTCGTCAACATCACGGTTTCCATCGACGGCGGGACCCGGGCGACCTACAACCGTCTGCGGCGCGGGGCGGATCTGGACCAGGTGCTGGCGAACATCGACCGGATCCGGAGTTGGAAGCTGCGGCTGGAGAGTGAAACTCCCTATCTGGATTCGTTCTTCGTCATCATGCGGTCGAACTTCCGGGAGATCACCCAATATCTGGAACTGATGGCGGAGCACGGCATGGCGGACGTGACGCTGCAGACGATGGAGCTCTCCACGGAAAACACCGCCAGGCATCCGACGCTGGAAGCGGACGAAGTGATCCGGGACGGGGGCGAGGTGAAAGAGTTGCACGCCATTCTGAAGTCGGCCTTGCCCGTTCACCGGCAGGTCTTCCGGACGCTGCGCGTCACCGGGCTGCAATCCCTGTTCGAGAGCCACGGGCTGGAGACGGCGTTCCTGGAGGAGGGGCGGCTGGGCCTCTATCCGGATAGCGACGGTCTGTCGGAGGGCGCGTTCGAGCTGTGCCCGAATCCGTGGACGACCCTGTTTGTAGCGGAGAACGGCGACGCGCATGTGTGCTTCATCGCGAAACCGATTGGCAACCTCTACGCGGCCTCGCTCTCGGCGCTGTGGAATTCTCCGGCGGCGATGGCGAAGCGGAGCGACATGATCGCGGGCCGGTATCTGAGCTCCGGGTGCTCGGCCCAGTTCTGCGGATGGCGGGAAGGGCACGGAAAGGCGCGTGTGGAGGATCGGGCCGTCGATGGGGAGCGGCTGGCGTTGCTGGCGTCAGCGTCCGGTCCGTCGCCGCTTCCTGAGACGCCGGGCGTGCTGCCGCTCGTCAGGGCCCAGGTAGCGGCCACCCGGTGGAAGTTGGAGCAGAGCGACGTACTCCTGACCGCCGGTCAATCGCAGATCGACCACCTGGAGGCAAAGGCGGAAAAGGCGATCGCCGATTTTCGCGAGTTGGAGGCGGAGTTCGCCCGGTATCGCAGTTTCTGGCTGGTGCGGTTGGCGTCGAGGGTGAGGCGGCTGCTGGGCCGGTAGTCCCATTCGTGTGGTGCGGCAAGCACTGAACCTGCGCTGGAAATGGGTACGGCGGCCAGCGAGGAGGAAGGTACGCTGGCCGCCGCATCATCGGAGGAACCCGGCAAACCTGTCGAGTGTCCTGGATCAGGTCACGGTCTTGAAGTGGAGAACCCGTCCCGTTCCCGATGTGACCTGAGGGGGTTGCTCCTTTCTATTACACGTCGATTGCCAATGCCAGGTTTTGCTCCAAGTGGTTGAAATCGTGGAGGATCCAGTTTTCCGGCGAAGCAAGCGTCAATTCTGGGGAGTGATTCGGATTGGAACAGTCAGGGGGGTGGGTGACACAAAACGGGACAGTGCGGTCTGTGCGGCCGGTGATTTCCCGGAGGGCGGAGCCGGTTGAGCCGGCTCCGATCCAGAACTGGCGAGTGAATCAGGCGAGAGGCGTCGCCCGGTAGAGCAGGTGGAGAATGTTCCCCTCGGGATCAGTGAAGAAGACGACCTTGTTGCCCTTGCTCTCGCTGGGTTCGCTGAGGAAATGGACGTTCTTGGCGCGGAGTTCGGCCAGGGCGGCTTCGAAGTCGCCGACGGTGAGGGCCAGGTGGCGCAGGCCGGGCGTTTTGAGGGTGTTCCCGCCGCGGTCGCCTTCGGCGGGGATGATCTCGATCATCGTGCCGTTGGGGGCTTTGACGAAGAAGGCGGTGCTGCCGCGATAGTTGATGACGAAGCCGAGGGTATCTACGTACCACTGGGCCAAGGCAGCCGGGTCAGGGGATGCGATAGCGGTATGTTCAATGCCTAGGATCATGGCATCTCCATCATATCCGCATGGCGGATCCACCCAACCCGGAGCTGGGCGTACGGTTTAAGCGACGACGTAAGGCGCGCGGTACTTGCGCGTCAGTAGTTCGTTGGCCGCGGCGTCGGCGCCGAAGTTCATGCCGGCAGCGTTCCACTTGATGGTGTGCTTCACGCGGTAGCTGATGTTGGCCAGGTGGCACAGCGAAGCGGACATGGCGCCGATCTCGATTTCGGCATGCAGTTCCTTGTAATTCCGGCTGCGGCAGGCGGCGAGGAAGTTCTTCATGTGAGCGATGGTGCCGTCGGGCCCGCGCTCGGCTTTCTCTTCGTACGTCTTCTCGCTCTTCTCGCCCCGATAGATCTGGAAGCCGGTGGAGTCCACCCACATCCAGCCTTCGTCGCCATAGAACAGGTTGCCGACGGCGTAGTTGCCGACAGGTTGGCCGCCTTCGGGACCCGTGAGCAGGCCGCGAACCTCGAAGACAATCTCCATGCCAGGGTATTGCATGGACGCGAGCTGGGTGTTCGGCGTCTCCTGGTCGTCGTCGTAAGCGTACTTGCCGCCGGTCGACGAGGTGGATTCGGGCCAGGTGACTTCGCCCAGGCCCCAGCGGCAGATGTCCATCTCGTGGACGCCCTGGTTGCCGATGTCGCCGTTGCCGGTATCCCAGAACCAATGCCAGTTGTACTTGTAGCGGTTCATGGTGAAGTCGCGCAGGGGGGCGGGCCCGAGGAACTGGCTCCAGTCGATGCCGGCCGGAACCGGGGTGACGGGCGCCTTGCCGATGCTCTTGCGGCGTTTGTAACACAGGCCTTTGGCCATGTAGAGCTTACCGATCACGCCCTGATGCAGCATCTGCATGGCGTGCATCTTGTAGGGCGTGCTGCGGCTCTGCGAGCCGATCTGGACCATGCGGGCGGTTTTGCGGGCTACAGCCACCATGGCGCGGCTCTCGTGGATGTTGTGGCTCGCCGGCTTCTCGCAGTAGACGTCCTTGCCGGCCTGGCAGGCCCAGATGGTGGCCAGCGCGTGCCAGTGGTTGGGGGTGGCGATGGAGACGGCGTCGATGTTCTTATCGGCGAACATCTTGCGCATGTCGTCGTACTCGGCGGCCTTCTCGAGGGAGGCGTTGGTGAGACGGGTTTGCGAGCGCTCGCGGGCGGCCTGATTGACGTCGCAGAGGCCCGCGATGCGCGCCTCGGGAATCTGCATGTAGTTCGACTGGTGGTCGTTGCCACGACCGCCCAGGCCGATGATGCCGACGTTGACCTTGTCGTTGGCGCCCATGACGCGGGTGGCGGAGGCGGCCAGTACGGCGCCTTGGAAAAAATGACGGCGAGAGACGGAGCTCATGACAATACCTCGCTAAAAAATGATAATCCCAGAAGCACGATATCACGCCTGGAAGCGGTCCTTCCAAGCCAGGAAACGCTGTTCCAGCAGCAGCCAGGAGAGGCGGGCCAGCCCCAGGGCGATGGCTGAGCCGAGCAGGAAGCCCACGAAGGCCGCGGGCACTGCTCCGATGACGCGGGCGGCTGGCTCCATGGCCAGGTAGAAGTAGCCGACCAACGGAAAATGCAGGACATAGACGCCGTAGCTGTACTTGCCGAACGTGCGCAGCAGCGTGGAGCGGAGCGGCCGCCAACCACGGAAGCCGGCTAGAACTACGAATAAGTACAGAATTCCAAAGAGAGTGTAGCCCGCGACCGCCACGACGGGTTGCGAGTTCTTCGTCCCGAAGACGACGAAGATTGCCGTGAGGCCGGCCGCTGCCGCTCCGGCTAGGGGTGGTGCCCAGCGGAGGAGCCGTTGGAGTCCCGCTTCGTTCCTGACGATCACGGCCAGCAGCGCGCCCCAGGCGAGGGTGTCGACGCGGAATGGCGTGAGTCGATAGAGGAACTCGGGCGAGTAAGGATGGACGCGCCAGGCGAAGCGCAACAGGGGCGCGGCGGCGATCAGGAGTCCGCAGAGCCACGGCAGGCGGCGCCGGCCCAGCCAGAGCACCAGCGGCGGCCAGGCGAGGTAGAACTGCTCCTCAATGGAAAGGGACCAGAGGTGGCTGAGGAAGGCATAGTCTGGGCCGAGGGCGCTGCGCCAGTTCGAAAGGTAAAGCCAGTACCAGCCCTGGGCCGGGCCGGGCGGCACGGGGCGGTTCAGCGCATGGGCCAGGGGCAGGACCGCGAAGAAGAACGCCGCAATGTAGATGTAGTAGAGGGGGAAGATGCGCAGCGCGCGGCGGGCGTAGAAGGCGCGGAAGTAGTTGGGCGATCCGGCGGTATCCAGCAGGATTCCGGTGATGAGGAAGCCGGAGAGGACGAAGAAGAGGTCGACGCCGCTCCAGCCCAGGCGCAGCAGGGAATAGAGCGGCTCCGGCGGATTGGCGGTGAGGCCGAAGTGGACGGCCAGCACCAACAGGATGGCCAGCCCGCGCACACCATCGAGTTCGGGGATGCGGCGGGCTGACAACGGCTCGGGCACTACTTGCTATCCTCGCCAGCGCACGCCGAGATCGAGCACCTTCTTGCCGTATTCGACGCTGCGTTCCATGTGCTCCTTCTGCTGGAACTTCAGGGCCTCGACGAACTCGGGCGGTACAGGACGGCCCGGCACGTCTTCGATGACGACGTGGCCTTCGTAGGGGTGGCCCTGGCGGGCGAGGGCAAGAAAACGAGCCAGGTCGGAGCCACGCATGTCGGGATACATCTTCCAGAAGCCGGGTTCCAGGTAAGGCAGGATGGCGGGTGGACGCCCGGTGATGGGCTTGATGTAGACGTAGACATTCGGGCAGAGCTCACGGGCTCGCGCCATGATGGCTTTGAAATCCACCACCCCTTCCCCGAGCGGCACCCACTGAACGGCGACGCCGCGCGGCGTTTCGTAAACGACGGAGTCGCGCAGGTGCAGGCAGCAGATGTGGGGCGCGAGGGTCTCCAGGGTCGTCATGGGGTGTTCCAGGACAAAGACCGGGTTGCCAGTATCCATGTAGACACCCACGAACTCCTTGCCCGCGGCTTCCACCACCTGCTTCAGTTCCCAGGCGAGCAGGTCCTTGTGGACCTCGATGATGATCTTCATCCCGGCGTCCATCACCTGCGACCGGACGGCCTTCAGGAGTTTGACCGCCGTCTCCATGTGCTGCTCGACGGGGCCGGGCGGGAAGGCCGCGCGCTCGCTGGCCAGCACTCCGCGCATGTAAGGAGAGCCCATGGCCTTGGCGCGTTCAACGTTCTTGAGCAGGGAGGCAACGGCCGGCTGGAACTGGTCGGCGGTGCGGGGCATGATGCCGCCGCCGCCGGTTTCCAGGTGCAGGCCGAGCCGCTCGCTTTGCGCGCGGACCTCTTTCCAGTGGGCGGGATCCATCGCTTTGGGGTCCAGGGAGTCCTGCAGGAAGACGGCATCCAGCTTGAGCGACGCCGTGTAGTCGAGCAACTGGGCATCGTTCCAGCGCAGCGCGCGCAGACAGTATGTGTTGAGCCCCAGCTTCATGGGGGGCAAGGCGTTGGGCATGTGAGCGTCTCCTGAAAGCGTCCGCGGAGGATAGCTGTTCCACCTGGAACGAGCATTTGTCCTACCCCACAGGATAGATGCTTTCGCGGGGACGCCGGAAAGGTCCCTGGAGCGCAGAAAGGGTGAAGAAACAAAATGGGCCGCAGGGCAATTCAGTTATTAGTGTGTTCGGCGATGCTGGGTGCGTCGCTGTGGGCCGAGGTGAACGGGGCGCCGATGTTCACGACGAACGCGCCGGGGGACGGCATCTGTACGGATTGCCATGGTGGGAACATCAATACGGGCGCCGGCAAGCTGACCGTGGCGATGGTGGATGCCGCAACCTGGACACCGGGACAGCAGGTACGGCTACGGGTCACGCTAGCCGATCCGCAGGCGCGGCGCTGGGGCTTCAACGTCACGGCGCGCCTGAGCTCGGATCCGAACTCCGGGGCTGGGACATTCGCGCTGGCCGACACGACGAATACCAGGCTGAACAACGGCGGCGGGGGCATCCAGTTTGTGACGCACACCCTGGTGGGTACCAAGCTGGGGACCACTGGTTCGTCCACGTGGGAACTGCTGTGGACTCCACCAGACAGCGCATCCGCCGGGGAAGTGACCTTCTACGCGGCCGGCAACGCGGCCAACGGAAACAACCAGCCCGATACGGGCGACAAGATCTATACGACGACGCTCGCGGTCTCGCCAGCGGCCAGCAACCCAACGACGCCCGCGCCGACGGTGAACCGCATTGTGCCCAGGTTTGTGTTCGGAGAGAACTGGTCCTCGAAGCTGTATCTGTATAACACCACGGACTCGGCGGCGAAGATTCTTGTTTTCTTTACGGGCAACGATGGTACGCCCTCCAGCGGGGTGCCTGGAGGCGCCGCGCCCACAGTGGACCTGGCGGCGCACGGCAGCGCGGTGATCGAAGCGCCCGCCGGCGGCGCGCTGACCGAAGGCTATGCCTCGCTTGTGCTGCCGGACGGTGTGTCCGGCTATGCCGTTCTCACGAAGTCTCCGCCGGACCAGCCGGCGATGGAAACTGTACTCAATTTCTCCTCGCCCGGCGTCAAAAGCAGTACGCTGGCGTGGGACGATACGACGCTCACGACTCAGCTTTCGCTCAGCAACCCCGGGTCAGAAAACACCACAGTGCGTTTGACCCTGGCGGATCCTGGCGGTCAAGCCGTGGCTAGTTCCAGCATCGCTCTGCCCGCCAAAACTAAACTGGAAGTAAACCTGAAGGACATACCGGAGTTCACGGCCGCCACGGGCAATCGTGGGACGGTTGTACTCACGGTGGAGTCCGGCAGTTTCTCGGTGGCGGGTTTCCGCGTTGGAACTACGTCGTTCAGTGCGATTCCCTCAACCGATAAGTAACCAAAACCAAAAATATGCATCCGGGTTTCTATCGACATGAGGATGGGGAAAATTCAAATCACTACAAAACTGTCAATTTGCGCCGTAATTTTTGGCGCTTCCTTGTTGGCAAATAGCACGGGCGCTCCGACGTTTGTCACGGGCGCTCCTGGGGATGGAATCTGTACGGATTGTCATGGAGGCGTGGCCAATAGCGGTACCGGCAGCGTGAAGGTGGAACTGGTGGACGCCAGCCACTGGACGCCAGGGCAGCAACTCCGCTTGCGGATCACATTGGCGGATCCGACAGCGCGACGCTGGGGTTTCGAAATCTCCCCCCGGCTGGCTTCGGATGCCAACCAGAGCGCGGGGACGCTGGTGGTGGCGGACTCCACGAATACCCGGAAGGTCAGCTCCGCCGGGATCCAGTTCATCACACACACGTCAACGGGTACCTATCAGGGCACGTCCAACTCCGGCACCTGGGATGTTCTCTGGACTCCGCCGGCTGACGTCAACGTAGGCAACGTGACCTTTTATGTAGCCGGCAATGCGGCCAACAACAATGGGCGCGAGGATCCGGGCGACCACATCTACAACTCGTCGCTGACGGTCTCACCCGGCTCCGGTTCGACTCCGACGACCACCACTTACGCCTTACCGCAGTTGGCCTTCGGCGGCGGGTGGTATACGGCGCTGTATTTCAACAACACGACCGGCAGTGCGGTCTCAGTGAAGGCCAGTTTCTTTGGCCAGGACGGGAGTCCGCTCACGGTGCCGGATGCGGGTGGGACGACCAAGACCCTGGATATCGGCCCCAGCGGCACGGCGATCTTCGAAGCAACGAACACAGGCGCGCTGACGCAGGGCTGGGTGAAGGTCGAGTTGCCGGATGGGGTGACCGGTTATGCCATCTTCCGGCAGAGCATTCAAGGACGCGCGGACCAGGAGGCGGTTGTGCCGCTGACGGGCACCAGCCTCTCGGACAGCACCCTGATCTGGGATGATACGGCGTTTGCCACGGCAGTGGCGGTGGCGAATCCGAATGCGAGCGCGGTTACGGTGAACGTGACGGTGCTCGATTCGGGCGGCAACTCGATTGGTACCTCCACGATCGACGTTCCGGCCAACGGCAAGACGGCGACGCTGTTACGCAGCCTGCCGGGTTTGGCCGGCATGGCGGGCAATCGGGGCCTGGCGAAGTTCTCCATCGCTACCGGCGGCCTGTCGGTGCTGGGGCTGCGGTTCGGCGGTGAGGCCTTCACCTCCATTCCCACGGCTGCTCCGGTGGGGACCTCGTTCGCGTTGCCGCAACTGGCCTTCGGCGGCGGCTGGTATACGGCGCTGTACTTCAGCAATACGACCGGTAGTCCGGTCTCCGTCACGGCCAACTTCCTGGGCGAAGACGGGAATCCGCTGCCTGTCGCGGATGCGGGCGGAACGTCGAAGACGCTGAACCTCAGCGCCAACGGCACGGCGCTCTTCGAGGCGACCAATACCGGCGCGCTGACGCAGGGCTGGGTGAAAGTGGATCTGCCCAGCGGAGTGATCGGGTATGCGATCTTCCGCCAGAGCATCCAGGGACGCGCGGACCAGGAGGCGGTTGTGCCGCTGACCGGGACGACGCTGCCCACCAGCACCTTGATTTGGGACGATACGGCGTTCGCCACGGCTGTGGGTGTGGCCAATCCCACTGCATCGGCGGCCCTTGTGAACGTGCTGGTGCTGGACGCGGGCGGCAACCAGATCGGCACCTCGACCATCGCGGTTCCGGCGAATGGCAAGACTGCGGCGCTGTTGCGCAGTCTGCCCGGCTTGAGCGGGATGGTAGGCAATCGGGGCGTCGCGAAGTTCTCCGTACCGGCGGCAGGCCTGTCGGTGCTGGGGCTGCGCTTCGGCGGCGAGGCATTCACCTCGATCCCGACCGTGCAGCAGTAGAGATCAAAGCAGGCGGAACTGAGCTTTCACGCTAATTGGGGGCGCCACCACGGCGCCCCCGTTTTTTTGCGGCTTACTGCGCCGGAGGAGCGAGTGGCGGGTGGACTTCCACCGGGTTGTGCACCGGCTTGAGGGTGCGCAGATAGGTGTAGATCGCCCGCAGGTCTTCTTCCGGGATCTGCGACATCGGCAGCCACGGCATCACCGTGAAATTGCTCTGGTTCATCCGGGGAGCGTTGTCGTACGTCATGTTCGCAAAGCCCTTGAACTTGTCCACGAAACGCTGCTCGCTCCACTTGCCCAGGCCCGACTCTTCGTCCGGCGTGATGTTGGCCGAACGTACCAACTTGCCCGCGAGGTTGAATTCGTGGCCGCCGGCGAACTCCTTGCCTTCGATGGCTTTGCCCTTCTCCAACTGGCTGTGGCATTCGGTACAGCCGCCCATCTCGACCAGATATTCTCCGTATTTCAGGCGGTTCGAATGATCGGGTACGGGCACCTGAGTGGTCACCGGCTGCGGCGCGAACTTGATCATCAGGTTGACAGGGAAGTTGAGCTCCGTCCGGGGCAGGCGGTTTTTCACCGGTGGCAGCGAGTTCATGTAGGCCACCACCGAGTTGGCATCCTCGTCGCTCATCTTGCGGAAATGCGTGTACGGCATGAAGGCAAACAAGGCGCGCCCATCCTTGGAGACGCCTTCCCGAATCGCGCGCAGCTTCTCCCCGTCGCTCCAGGAACCGAGGCCGGTTTCGGCATCGGGTGTCAGGTTGGGGGCCACCACTTTGCCGGGAAAACCGAGTTCGGGTGGGAACACGAACCCAACGCCGGCACGGCCGTCGTAGACCGGCGCGGCGAACTTGTCCCAGTTGCGTTCGCTGTGGCACCCGCCGCAGTCCGCCACGTACTCGAAGACGTATTTGCCGCGCTGCAGGCGCTCCGCCGTGGCTTCCACCTTGAGCGCGGAAGGCGGATTCATGGCCGGCTTCTTGAGCACCAGGGCGGCATACCCGCCGCCCACGATCACCACAAGGGCGATGACAACGTAAAGCAGAACTTTCTTCACTGCGAGAGCCCCTCCTACCGGGTCCTTCCATCAATACGCGCAAACAGTGGCGCTGATCGGATCGAACCGTAAAGTATTTTACAGTTCCGGCGGCTCCGTGCAGGGCGAATCGGGACTGCTGCCCCTGTCAGCCGATTTCGCCGACGCGGTGGAGCTTCATCATGTTGGTGCTGCCCGGGCGGCCGATGGGCATGCCGGCCACGAAGACCACACTGTCGCGGGGCTTCAGCAGCCCTTTCTCGACCAGCACGCGGTCCATCTGCGCCATCATTTCGTCTGTCGACGTGGTGTGAGGCGCGACGATCGCACTGATGCCGAAGACGACGGACAGGGAACGCGCCACCTGCTGCGTCTGCGTGAAGACGAAGATCGGCACCGGCGGGCGGAAGCGCGCGACGTGACGGGCGCTGGAACCGGAGGAGCTGAAAACCACGATGGCTTGCGCGCCGGCCATCTTGGCGGCGTGATAGGCGGAATCGGAGACGATCTCGGCGTGGGTGACGTACTCGCGGGTGGGCAGTTCGCGGAAACCGTACTTGCGCGTAGACTCTTCAGCCTGGGCGGCCGTGCGGTCCATCATGCTGACGGCTTCCACCGGATACTTGCCGACGGAGGTCTCACCGGAGAGCATGACCGCGTCGGTGCCGTCGTAGATCGCGTTGGCGACGTCGCTGACTTCGGCGCGGGTCGGGAACGGATTCTCGATCATCGATTCCAGCATCTGCGTAGCCGTGATGACGAACTTGCCGGCGCGGCGGGCGGATTCAATGATCGACTTCTGGATGAAGGGGACCTTCTCCATGGGGCATTCCACGCCCAGGTCGCCGCGCGCCACCATGACGCCGTCGCTCTCGCTGAGGATGTCCTTGATGTTCTCGACAGCCTCGGGCTTCTCAATCTTGGCGATGATGGGCAGATTCGAGCCCTTCTCCTCAAGGAACAGGCGCAGGCGCAACACGTCGCTGGACCGGCGCACAAAGCTGAGGGCGACGAGGTCGACGCCCACTGAGAGGCCGGCGAGCATGTTTTCCATGTCGCGGCGGGTCATGGAGGGGGTGGACAACTGGACGCCGGGCAGGTTGATGCCCTTCTTGTCCTTGATGACGCCGCCGCGGACGACGCGGCAGCGGGCGCGGATGCCGTCGCAGTCGATCACGATGAGTTCCAGGGCTCCATCGGCCAGCAGGACGCGGTCGCCGCTCTTTACGTCGCGGGCAAAGTCCTTGTAAGTGGTGGAAGCGCCTTCAGTATTACCGATGACGTCTTCGGTCGTGATGACGAATTCGGCGCCGGGCAGGAGCACGGCTGAGCCGCCTTCAAAGGTCCCGATCCGGATCTTGGGGCCTTGCAGGTCGAGCAGGATGCCTGTATTGAGCTTGAGCTCTTCGGAGGCTTTGCGGATTTCCAGGACGGCTTCGTGGCGCTGTTCCACGGTGCCGTGGGAAGCATTCAGGCGGAAAACGTCTACGCCGGCCTGAATGAGCTTGCGGATCATCTCCGGAGAGCTGCAGGCCGGTCCCAGTGTGGCAACGATCTTGGTGTTGGTCATGCGGATTGGTGAAATGTTTCGCCCAACGGTGGCCTTATTCCATTATGCCCCGTATTGGGCTCCAATCCCCAGCAACCAAACCGTAATCAGCGCGCGGTCCAGTTCACCAGTCCCATGTAAGCTGTTGCCAGCACGGCCACACCGAAGACAATCCGGTACCAGGCGAAGGCAGTGAAGTCGTGGCTGCTGATGAAGCGGAGCAGCCAGCGGACGCACAGGAAAGCGGAGAGGAAGGCGGCCACGGAGCCAACGCCGAACCAGCCCGCATCGGCCATCGAGAGCAGCGAGCGCTCCTTATACAGCTCGTAAGCGCCGGCCACCATCAGCGTGGGGACGGCCAGGAAGAATGAGAACTCCGTAGCCGCCTGGCGGGAGAGACCCAGGAAGAGACCGCCGATAATGGTGGCGCCGGAGCGTGACGTGCCGGGGATCATGGCCAGGCACTGGGCCAACCCGACTTTCAGGGCATCCTTCCAATCCATCTCATCCACGCTGCGGATGCGGACCACGTGTTTGCGCCGCTCAGCCCACAAAATCACCAGGCCGCCAATGATGAACGCCAGCGCCACCGGTACCGGTTTGAACAAATGAGCCTTGATGACTTTGTTCAAAGCCAGGCCGAGCACCGCAATCGGCAGGAAGGCAATGAAGAGGTTCACCACAAATCGTTGGGCGCGCCGGTCGGAAAAGAGGCCTTTCAGGACGCCCAGGAACTTTGTACGGTATTCCCAGATGATGGCGAAGATGGCGCCGGTCTGAATCACGATCTCGAAGACCTTGCCCTTCTCCGAGTTGAACGACAGCAGATCCCCGACCAGGATGAGGTGTCCGGTGGAGGAGATCGGCAGGAACTCGGTGAGGCCCTCCACAATACCCATGACGAGGGCTTTGAGCAACAGAATCAGGTCCATCGCCGGATTGTAGCGAATCAGGGCGGTCCGGCACGATCACGCGAGATGGATCTTGTGATCCCCCTCTACTGGGCTGGCCGGGGCTTCAGGGCGGAGAGCAGGATCACGGCCAGCAACAACACAGCGGCGCTGCATTGGAACGCGGCCGCGAGGCCCACCTGGCTCTTCAGATACCCCGCCAGGCCGGCCATGACACCGCCCAGCAGGCAGGAGAGGCAGTTCATCAACCCGTAGCCGGTGGAGCGCAGGCCCGGGCTCACAAACTGGCTCAGCACCGGCATCGTGTTGCAATCATAGAGCCCGCGGCCGAGGCCAAAGAGGATCAGGCCTAAGACCAATATGGGAAAGGACTTGGTGGTGCCCATGAGAAAGAGGAAGGGTGCGGCGACACCGAGTCCGATGACCTGGGTGAGGATGCGCCCGCGCGAGGAGGACTGCTGCCAGCGGTCAGAGGCGAACCCGCCCACCAGGATGCCGGCGTAGCTGGCCACCTGCAGGTAGAACGTGGCCGAGAATCCGGCGGCTGCCAGGCCGAGCGAGTAGTTCTCGACCAGAAACGCGGGTAACCAGGTGTAGACCAGCCAGTTAGCGACTCCGACCAGGCCGAAGGCCGCGCCCAGCCGGAGGAAGGCCGGATTCCGCAGCAGTTCTCCGAAGCCGTGCAGCGGATGGGGGACGGCGCCCGGCGACGGCTCCGCATGGCGCCGGAAGAAGGCGAACAGGATGATGAAGTATACAATCCCGACAGCCCCGAGAACCGTGAAGGCCATGCGCCAGCCGTGGGTTTCGCCCATCCAGCCGCCCCAGACTCCGCCGAGAATCACCCCGCTATAGAGCCCGCTCTGGTGGATGCCGGCCGCTAGCGAACGAGTCTTGTCAGGGTGGGCGGCGACAACCAGGGCCAGGGCGGCGGGCAGGTAGCAGGCTTCGCTGACGCCCATCAGCGCGCGGGTCCAAAGCAGCTCTTCCACGGTGCGGACGTGGCCGGTGAGCCAGGTGACGGCGCTCCAGACGATCAGGCCAAAGAGAATGATGCGGATGCGGCCAAAGCGGTCGGCCAGATAGCCGGCGGCGGGGGAGAGTAGTCCGTAAGTCCAGAGAAACACGGTGCCGACGAGCCCGAGTTGGGTGCTGGTGGCGCCGAGATCCCGTTGCAGCAGCGGGAACATGGAGAAGGCCACCTGCCGGTCGAGGTAGTTCAGGGCGGCCACGACCCAGAGCAGGCCCACCAGGAGCCAGGGGTGCAGGCTGCGCCTTGGATTGATGCCTGTGAATTCAGACATGGAACTCCTCGAGTCTGACAATCGATATAAATATCGATAATAGGGTCGAGGTGAACGGCAAGTCAAGCGGTGGGAATCGGCGATCCGCGCGAATCGAACTGGATGGGAATGGTTTAAGGCCGATTCGGGACGTGGGATTGGATTGGATGATTAGGACTAGAATTGGAGCATGTGTACCGAAGTAACCCCACGACTGTCGCGCCGCGGCCTCATGCGGACCTCGCTGGCGGCTCTGACGGCCGTGGCTGCCAGCGCGGCGCCCGCCGGTTGGAACGACGCCGACCTGATTCTGCCGGCCGACTTCGCCAAGCGGCTGGGCGGGAAGGACGCGAAGAAGATTGCCATCTTCCATGTGGGCTTTGGGGTGTTGTATCGCAGCAAGCACATCCCGAATTCGGTCTACGTCGGGCCGTGCAATAAGCCGGAAGGCATCGAGTTGCTGAGGAAGGCCGCCGCCGGGCTTTCCAAGGACCAGGACGTTGTCCTCTACTGCGGCTGCTGTCCGTGGGACCACTGCCCCAACATGAAGCCGGCGTTTGCGGAATTGAAGCAGTTGGGGTTCAAGCGCCTGAAGGCTTTGATCATCGATACCAACTTCTCGGCCGATTGGATCCAGCACGGCTATCCCGTCGAGAATGGCCAGGGCTGACGCTCTGGTCTTCTGTTATACTTGCTTTGCTCTGGCTTTCGCTCGCCGGTAAGGCGGATGAAGGTAAAACTATTTACACGCTTTCCACGCCTCAAAGAGGTGACGGGCATAGTGTTGCTCCTCGCCGCTGTGGGGTTTTTGTTTGCTCTGGCCTCCTACGATCCAACTGATTCCAGTTGGAATAACGCCACATGGCGGACCCCCGCACACAATAAGATCGGCAGCGTCGGCTCGCACTTCGCCGATTTTCTGTTCCAGACAATTGGTCTGACGGCGTGGGTTGTACCCTTCCTCACCGCCTGGCTCGGTTTGCGCTGGATGCGCGCCAAAAGCCTGCGGTCGCCCATCATCCGGCTGCTGGGTTACTGCCTCATGTCCGCCTCGATCTCTGGCGCGCTGGACCTGATGCACCCGCTCACTCCCTATGACGGGGCGTTTGCCGTGGGCGGCGTGGCCGGCTTCCTGGTGGCGAGCAGCATGATCCGGATCCTGAATGTCACGGGTACCGCTATCCTGTTGACCTGCCTGTTCATTCTGTCCATCTACCTGGTGTCGACCTTCTCCATCGCCGCGATTGGCGAGGCGGTTGAACAATGGCTGGCGAAACAACTCAGTAAGGTATGGAAGCGGAAACCGAAGCCGCAGATGGACCCGGCCGATGAGCAGATGCAAGGCGAGGGCACCGAAGCCCCCGGGTTGCTGGCGCAGGCCATGGCGAGCCGCAAGTTGAAGGGGAAGGCCGCTGCCGCCGCAGCCGGCGCCGTGGCTCTGAGTCCCGCCGGATTGAACGCGGATGTGGCGCAAATGGAAGGCGCCGGGCTCGACACCGAGATCCCTCAGTATGTGAACGGCCACGGCGAAGTGTACTCAAACGGCCACACGAACGGCTATGCCAACGGCTCGACGGGCAACTTCCGCAATGGCGGAGCCGCTGTCGAGGACGCCCCTCCGTGGGAGCCGGATATCCCTATTCGTTCGCTGGAAGACGACCTCTCCCCGGCTGTCGTGCCCGCTCCGCCGCTGCCGAAGCCTGCAGTAAAGGCCAAGGAAGAACCGCCCCGCCGGACGTCGTTCCGGGTTCCGCCCACAAATTTGCTGAACATCGTGCCGGAACGCGAAGGCTATGACAGCGCCGAACTGAAGGACGTCGCCAGCCGCATCAAGTCGAAACTCGAAGAGTTCAATGTGCTGGGCAATGTGGTGCAGATCAACCCGGGTCCCGTGGTCACCACGTTCGAGTTCAAGCCGGACGCCGGAGTAAAGATCGCCAAGATCACCACCTTGAGCGAGGACTTGTGCCTCGGCCTGCAGGCGGAGTCGATCCTGATCGAGCGCATCCCCGGCAAGCCGACCATGGGCATCGAAGTGCCCAACTCACGGCGCGAGATGATCAGCCTGCGCCAGATCCTGGAATCCGATGAATTCATTGAGTCGGCGTCGCGCCTGACCATCGCCCTGGGCAAGGACATCAGCGGCCGCATCCGTATCTCCGAACTCGAGAAGATGCCGCACCTGCTGATTGCCGGCTCCACCGGCAGCGGCAAGAGCGTCATGCTGAATGCCCTGATCATGTCCGTGATCTACAAGTCCACTCCGGACGAGGTCCGCATGATCATGGTGGATCCCAAGCGGGTCGAACTGGGCATCTACGACGGCATTCCACACCTGTTGACGCCGGTGATCACTGAGCCCAAGAAGGCCGTGAACGCGCTGCGCAACGCGGTGCTGGAAATGGAGCGCCGCCTGAAGCTGCTGGCCAGCTACGGCGTCCGCAATATCGACCAGTTCAACAAGAAGATCCGGCTGGCGAACGACAAGCCGATGTCGCTGTTCGACGAGAACAAGCCGAAGGATCCGGTGGAGGAAGAGCGGCCGCTGCCGTATATCCTCATTGTTATTGACGAGTTAGCCGATCTGATGATGCTGGAGCGCGCCGGGGTGGAAGAATCCGTCATCCGCCTGGCTCAGATGGCGCGCGCCGTGGGCATGCACCTGGTGCTGGCCACGCAACGCCCCAGTGTCGACGTGATCACGGGCCTGATCAAAGCCAACTTCCCGGCTCGTATCAGTTTCCGCGTGGCGACGCGCGTGGAATCGCGCATCGTGCTCGATGTGATGGGCGCGGAGCACCTGCTGGGCAAGGGTGACATGCTGTTCCTGCCGCCCGGCACCTCCCGCCTGCTGCGCGTGCACGGCGCCTTCGTCACCGAGACCGAGATCACCGATGTGGTTGATTTCTGGCGCAAACAAGGTTCGCCGGACTACGACCAGAGCTACCTCATCGCTCCGCCGTCCGACGACGACAACGACGAGGCGGACGAGGCCGACGGCGAGGAAGATCCCCTCTACCGCGACGCCGTGCGGGTGGTCTGCGAGATGGGCAAGGCTTCGACGTCTATTCTCCAGCGGCGCCTGCGGCTGGGGTATGGCCGCGCGGCCCGCATCCTGGACAACATGCAGCGTGAAGGGATCATCGGTCCGCCGGATGGATCCCGTCCCCGAGACGTTTTGCGCCGGCCCGGCTGGATGGACGCGCCGGACAACGACGACGACTGAGTTTGTGGTTGAGAAACCGTAGAAAGCCCGGGGGCCAACTGAGCCTGGTCCCCGGGCTCTTTTCTTTTCGGGCGGAGATTGCGCGAGAGAGTTCGAATGCCGGGCTACTCCTGAAGAGGAGGCGAAGTTCGCATGCCGCGGTGGTCGCCTGCCCTGAATTCCGAGCCCTTGTCACCTGAAATCGGGATCGCCGGCGTTCCGCGCGGCGGCCAAACTGGAAGCGTAAACGCAAATTCCAGGAGGAAATCATGCTGCGAAGCCTGAGTTCTTTAATCGGCTCGACGATCCACGCGGAGGATGGCAATCTGGGACACGTCCACGATTTCCTGTTCGACGATCGTGGTTGGAGAGTGCGCTATCTCGTTGTAGAAACAGGGAGTTGGTTCTCCAGCCGGCAGGTGCTGGTGGCGCCCGCCGCGGCGGGGCAACCGGATTGGGACCAACGCATCCTGCCGGTGAGCCTGACCATGGATCAAATCCGGAATAGTCCGGATGTCGATACGGCGAGGCCGGTGTCGCGCCAGGAAGAGATCGCCATCAGCGAGTACTACGGCTGGCCTACCTACTGGTCGATGGAGCCGCCGCTGGTCCCGGTCTTTGCCAGTCCCCAAACGGCAGTCATGGAAGAGGACACGCACCTGCACAGTTCGAAAGACATCATCAGCTACCAGGTGAAGGCGGCGGACGGGGAACTGGGCCAGATCGACGACCTGATCATGGAAGATTCGAATTGGTACGTGCGGTATGTGGTGGCCCGCACAGGAAGCTGGATGAACGGCCAGAAGGTGCTGCTCACGACGAGGTGTGTGGAGTCGATCTCGTGGCCGGACCGCCAGGTGGTGCTGGCTCAGGCACACGACGATCTGTAACTCGAACTCTCTAAAGCGGAGCGGAGGAACCTGCGCTAGAGTCAGACGTGCGCATTCTGCTTGGTCTGGCTCTCCTGGCTGCCGTCGGGGTAGTCATCTGGTTGTACGGCATCCGCGTGCTGAGCGGAGCGCTCGATCGTTTATCGACAAATCGAACCGCTGTCCGGCCGTTGGATCAGCTCAGATACGACAATGGCGTGCTCGAAATGGCGGGTGTCCGTCTTGATCTGATGGTCCCGGGCAGCCTCCCGTCGGGATTCAACGTGGCCCTTTCCGGAACCGGCCGGGTGACATTCACCTACGCCGATGGCGAGTTCCCCTGCGGGCCGGGCCGGAAACAAGGTGGTCCGGATACCCTGCCGGATGTGACATTCAAACCCGACGCGGGTGATCAGGTCACCTTGACGACGGAACAGAGCCGGGTGAGCTGGCCGACACCCTTGGAGATGAACTTCATGACCGGCTCGGCTCCGTCCTGGCGGCGCCACCTGTATTACCGATTGACGTGGCTGAAACGGAGCGGGGCCCGGCTGGAGATTCTGTGGCGCTATCAGCAAGGCTTCTTCGCCGCGGACGGATGGCGGCCCGCGACGGTAGAGTACGGGTCCGCCGGATTTCTGCGCGCGTCCATTGTGCCGGCGGAGGATTTGCGGAAGGCGGCAACGGAGTATCTGGTCCGGGTCAAGCATTGGCAGGAGGCTGACTACCGGCTGGAGAGCCAGGGGCCCGATTCCGGCGGCAGCGCGGAGGTGATGGCCGCCATCCACCGCGACGACGAGCGCGGCGCGCAGCCGGGTGCGGGCCGGTCTGTGAAGCTGCTACTGGACTACAAGACCCGCGCGGTTGTGCGCGAGATCGCCTTCCAGTGAGATTGGGCGAGTAGGAGCTAACTAGCGGAAACGGCGGAGGATATGGATCGCATCGGGGTCTTGTTCCTCGTTCGGGTCGACCTTGCCGCAAGTGTATGCTTCGGCGCAGTAAGACGCGGAGTACTCAGGGTAGAGGCTCGGGAACGACCGTCCGGAGTAAGTGAGCTGGGTGCTGTAGGCCAACGAAGTCAGCCCGATAATGGCGTACAGCGCCAGGACGACGGGCGACCAGCGGCTGATGGCTGCCGGCAGCGGCAATGCTTCTAC
Source organism: Paludibaculum fermentans (assembly GCF_015277775.1). Taxonomy (NCBI): domain Bacteria; kingdom Pseudomonadati; phylum Acidobacteriota; class Terriglobia; order Bryobacterales; family Bryobacteraceae; genus Paludibaculum; species Paludibaculum fermentans. The sequence continues at coordinate 5,602,433 of NZ_CP063849.1, read as the reverse complement.
TCCCCTGAACGCGTAGGCGACCAGCAAGGGCAGCACCGGCAGCCAGAAGCGGGAATCGAAGTGCGGCCAGATGGCGAGGATCAGCCCATAGAACCCGAAATAGACGTCAGTTGAGCTGAGGTCCCGCCGCCTGCCCAGCAAGCCCGCGACAGTTGCGGCGAGCAGCAGGGCGCCCGGAAGCCTCACAATCCATTGTGATTCGAGCGGAAGGACGCCTTTGGGCAGATTCAGGAAGAGCTGGCCGAACTCCATCAGCCGGAACTCCGCCAAGCCCCATAGAAACTGGTACCAGGCCTGGGCTCCAACGAATTGGAGGAAGTAGTTGCGCAGGATGAGAGTGAGCTTCCAGGCGACTACAGCAACAGCGGCCAGCAGGAGCAGTGCAACCGCGGCGACCAATTTCCTGGGGATGCGGGCGGTGTGCACCCGCACGCTCCGGTTGCTCAGCACGCACCAGAGCCACGCCGGCCAAAGCGCCACTCCAATGGTTCGAACCAGGGTTGCGCAGCATACCAACAGCAGTGCCAGGGCGCACCCGAGACACAGTTTCCAGCCCAGTTTGAGGTCCCGCAGCCGTTCCATGGAGGCGAGCGCGGCCATGGAGATCGCGAAGAACGGCACGTCGGTAAGCGGGATCATGGAGTGCTTGATCACCACGACGGAGAGCAGGAACAAACACGCAACGCCCAACACCGTAGATTCATCCATGTCGAACCGGTTCATCAGGATGCGGCGAATCGCCAGCAAGCCCACGGCGAGCATGGCCAGGTTGAAAAGCGCGAGGGCGGCTGGCGACATAAGGCCCGTCCTCAGCAGCGCCGCCACGACGAGAGGGAAGCCCGGAGGGAAGACAGGCCGTTGCCCGTGATCGATGAAGCCGCGGCCTTCCGCTAGGTTTTCACCCACGCCCAGAAGGTGAACGCTGTCGTAGTTGAGCCGGAGCGGAGTGGGGATCTGGATCAGGTAAAGAGCGGCCAGTGCCAGCAGAAGCCAACGGCAGACGACCCGCGTTTGCGCCTCCGGCAGCGGCCAGAATGTGCGCGGGGACGCCTCCGCCTGGTGCCTGGTAGAGGATGCGCTGGATTGGTAGTGCACCGGGCCCGCCGGCGGAACACTCGTCCTGATCATCTCTACTCCTATCGGCCCTATCGGGAATGGCCATTAGGTGGAGAGGGACGGGCCGCCTTCGACGGCGGTGGATCGCGGCGGCGGCCCAGACTACTTCGAGTGCGCTAACTGGTGCTGCTTGCAGTACTTGGAAGCGTCGGCCGCGGCTCGGGTGCAGCGCTTGCCAGAGGCCGTGAGGGCGGCGCAGCGTACAGCGGGCGGCTTGGCGTCGGGAGCGGGATCCGATTCTATATTGCGGAGTGCGTTATACGCAGTGGGCTTGCTCTGGAGTGCGCCCTTCTGCTCGCTGAGGCCGCGCAGGACGGTGTCGATGCGTCCTTCCAAGGCGGCCACCTGCGCTTTCATCGCGGTGAGCTCCTCGATGAGGCTCTCCAGCCGTTCCACTTCGGGCTGCGTTCGGGCGGGCGCCTGGGCCCGGACCAAAGGCATCAGAAGGAATAGGCAGATGGCGATACGCGGCATAGCACTGAACTAGTGCCGCGTATTCCCATTTATTCTCAGACCTTGAATTCGATGCCTTGCGCCAGTGGTAAGTCCTTCGACCAATTGATGGTGACGGTCTGGCGGCGCATGTACGCCTTCCAGGAATCGCTGCCGGCTTCGCGACCGCCGCCCGTCTCCTTCTCGCCGCCAAAGGCGCCGCCGATTTCGGCGCCACTGGTGCCGATGTTGACGTTGGCGATGCCGCAGTCGCTGCCCCGGGCGGAGAGGAAGGTCTCCGCGGAGATCAGGCTGTTGGTGAAGATGGCGGAGGAGAGGCCCTGGGGCACCGAGTTGTGCCAGGCGATGGCCTGGTCGAGGTTTTCGTATTCCAGGATGTACAGAATGGGGGCGAAGATCTCTTCGCTGACGATGGGCATGAACGCGCTGGCCTTGACCAGCGTGGGCTGGACGAAGAACCCGCCGTTCTGTTCCAGCGCCGCCCCGCCATAGAGGATCTCGGCGCCCTGGGCTTTGGCTCGCTCCAACCCGTCCAGCATTTCTTCCACGGCCGGTTTGTTGACCAGCGGGCCCATCAGCGTCTGCGGATCCAGCGGGTCGCCAATGCGTACCTGGGCGTAGGCGGCCTTCAATTTCTCGATGAAGGGGCCCGCGATGGACTTGTGCAAGAAGAGCCGGCGAATGGTGGTGCAGCGCTGGCCGGCTGTGCCGACCGCTCCGAAGAGAACGGCTCTCAGGGCGAGGTCGAGGTTGGCGTCTTCGGTGACGATCACGCCATTGTTGCCACCCAGTTCGAGGATGGTCCGGGCCAGGCGGCGGCCCACCACTTCGGCGACTCGGTAGCCCATCTGGCAGCTACCCGTGGCGCTGACCAGGGGTACGCGCTTGTCGGCGAGCATCTTCTCGCCCACAGTGGATCCGCGTCCGATGACGAGAGTGAACACGCCCTGCCAGCCGGTGCGTTCCAGCACGCGGTTGCAGATGTTCTGAACAGCGATCGCGGTGAGCGGGGTTTCGGAGGAGGGTTTCCAGAGGACGCAGTCGCCACAGACGGCGGCGATGAGTGCATTCCAGCTCCACACCGCGACGGGGAAGTTGAAGGCGCTGATCACGCCGACCACACCCAGCGGATGCCACTGCTCGTACATGCGGTGGCCGGGCCGCTCGCTGTGCATCGTGAGCCCGTACAGTTGGCGGGACAGGCCGACGGCGAAATCGGCGATGTCGATCATCTCCTGGACCTCGCCCTTGCCTTCGGCGAGGATCTTGCCCATTTCCAGGGCGACCAGCGCGCCGAGGTCGTCTTTGTGGAGCCGCAGCTCCTCGCCGATCAGGCGAACGATTTCGCCGCGTTTGGGGGCGGGCAGCAGGCGCCAACGCTCAAAAACGGCAGCGGCGTCGTCCATGACCGTGTCGTAATCGGCGGCTGAAGCCATGGCGACGCTCGCGATGGGCGCGCCGGTAGCCGGATTCAGGCTACGGAGCTCGCCGCCGCCCGGGGTTTCCAGCCAGCCTGCGCCGCAAGCTCCGGAATTCAAAGGCTGAATGCCCAGTCTATTCAGAATCTCTTCGACTGACATGAAGGCTCTCCGGCCTTCATTGTACGCAGCCCGCGGGCCGGCCGGATGCTGTTATTTCGTCAGGCGCTGGACAGAATCGACCAGCATTTCGGCGCGCCGGACGGCGCAGGTGGCATTCACGCGGGCATCTTCGCGGCGCTCATTGTCGGCGAGGCCGGCCAGGTCGTCCTGCTGGTTGTCGACGTAGGCGCCGAGTAGTTCGCTGATCGTCCACGACTCACGGACTGCCGAACGCTGCTCCTCGTTCAGTGTGTCGTACCGCGCATCCAGCTGATCCAGCAGCTCCTTGATCGTTTTGACCTTCACTTTGGCGGTCTTAACCAGGGACTCGGCCTGCTTGGGGTCCGACTTGGTCTGCTCCAGCAGGCTCTGGAGCGACTTCTCCGTCTTGGCAATGGCCCCGGCCTCCCGCACCACATCGGAGACCACCGTCTTCGAGGACTGTGCGGCCAGGTTCCGGCCGACGACGATCAGGCAGATGGCGAGAACGAAGATCAAACGATACATCATTTCCTCCCAAAGCACACAATCAGGGGCTAATCAGCTATGCCCCCAATGTCCTTCCCAATTTTTTCGGCCAGCTTTGAAGTGCTTTTCGCCTGACGTTTCAGGACGCCCCAGGCGGGTTTATTCTCCCCGTCCCCGAGCGTGGCGCGCTGCACGGCGGTCAGGTCCGTCAGGCGGTCGGCCGCTTCCTTGAGGCGGTCGAGCCGGTGGTCCTGATACAGGCCCCTGGCGCACTCGGCGCGCTCGACTTCGTATAGCTTGGACTGGATGCGCGCCGCGCTAACCTGTTGATTTTCTATAGATTGCCGGATGGCTCCCCGATCGACGCCCAAGCCGTAGGGCTTGGTGGCCACATCCTGGGCCGCTACCCGGATCAAGGCGGCTTCGCCGCTTATTTCCTTAGCCGCGTGCTTCCACTCAGACGCAGGGACTTCCGTCTGAGCTACGGCCAGGCTGGCGGCGAAGGCCGCCGCGAATGCAAATCGTAACATCTGCCGTCCCTCCTATATAGGAATGACGAGATATTAACCTAGTATGGTTGCAGATAATTAAGATAGGCCCTTTTGGGTCATCTCGAGCCGGCTTCGGCCGGGGCGTTTTTGACGTATTTATCGAACCACGTCAACATTTCCCAGACGGTGTGCTCGGAGCTTTCGCGGGCCGCGTAGCCGTGCGATTCAAACGGCAGCATGACCAGCCGCACGGTGCCGCCGTTGCCGCGGATTGCCTGGTAGAGCCGCTCGCTGTTGATGGGGAAGGTGCCGGGGTTGTTATCCGCTTCGCCGTGGATGAGCAGGATGGGGGTCTTGATCTGGTCGGCGTAAGTGAATGGCGACATCTTCATATAGGTATCGCGGGCCTGCCAGAATGTGCGGCGCTCGCTTTGGAAGCCGAACGGGGTCAGCGTGCGGTTGTAGGCTCCGCTGCGGGCGACGCCGGCGCGGAATAACTTGCTGTGCGCCAGCAGGTTGCCGGTCATGAACGCGCCGTAGCTGTGGCCGCCGACGCCGACCCGGTTGCGGTCGGTTACGCCCATTTCCACGGCCTTGTCGATGGCCGCCCTGGCGCTGGCGACGAGCTGTTCGAGGTAGGTGTTGTTGACCGTCTCCGGATCGCCCACGATGGGGATGGTGGCGTCGTTCAGGATGGCATAGCCGGAGAGCAGCAGGAACAGCTGGGAGATGCCGCGCATCTGGACAAACCGCTGGGTGGACCCGCCGATCTGGCCGGCGGTGTCGGCATCGTTGTACTCCAGCGGATAGGCCCACAGGATGGTGGGCAGACGCTGGCCCGGGTGGTAGTCTGGCGGCAGAAAGAGCGTGAAGGAGAGCTGGACGCCGTCGTCGCGCTTGTAGGTGACGAGTTGACGCTTGATCTTGCGCAGGATGGGCGTGGGGTCCTGGAAGTGGGTGACGGCGACGCGGTCTTCGCTATCCTTTTGCCGGATGAACAGATTGGGCGGCGTGTTGGGCGTCTCGTAGCTGGTGAGGAAGCGGGTGCCCTCGGCATTGAGCAGCCCCACGACGGTTTCGTAGCCTTGCTCGCCGGCGCGGAACAGGCGCTCGGTCTCCCAGGTCTTGAGATTCATGCGATCCAGGAACGGGCGGTCGCCCTGTGGTGTGGCGCCGGTGCCGGAGAGGAAGACATAGTCGCCGCTCTGCTGCAGCACCATGCCGCCTGTGGGCAGGCGCTTGAGCAGGGGCAGGCCGGGGTCTTTGTAGCGATCCTGGGCATTGCGGCTGGAGACCAGCTTCGCTTGGGCGGACGGATCGTCCAGGTAGATGCGGAACATTTGCAGCCAGCGGCGGTCGCGATCGTAGTCGCTGACCAGGGCCAGCCCGCCGCTTTCGCCATACATCAGGCCGCGGGCGCGGTGCTGGGTTTTGAACACTTCCACCGGATGTCCGGTGAACGGCGCGCGCAGCATCATGAGCTTGTCGCGGAAGGGCGCCTTGGCTTTCGGATCGCCTCCGTCCAGGGCTTCCCACCACATCAGTGTGGCTCCTTCGGTGGGCCGCCAGCCGATGTTGCGGCGGCCGGTGGGGACGCCCTCAATGGGTACGGTGTCTTCGAGTGGATGGCTGAAGACCTGGTAGACGGTGCGGCCGGAGCGGTCCCAGACCTCGGTTTCCCGCGGGAAGTCCGGGTAAGCGTGGAGGTATGAATAAGGCTTCTGGATGCGGGCGACCAGCAGGTGTTTGCCGTCGGGCGCGGGTGCGACGGAGGAGAAGATGCCGGGTTTGCCGATGGGGGTGACGCGGCCTGTGGCCACATCGACGCTGGCGAGTTGCGCCGTGCAGTAGTAGTCGAAGAGCTTCTCGTCGTAAGGGCTCTTCAGCATGTCCTGGTAGGTGCGGACAGGGCCTGCGTTGCCCGAGGATTCCTGGACATTGGGGCCGGCCGGAGCGGCGGGCGGCCTGGGCGCGGGTCCGCGGGCGGCGGCTACCATGCGCACGAGCAGCTCTTTGCTCGAGGAGAACCAGATCACCGGCTGGCCGATGGTGTCGTTCAATACAACGCCAGGGACTTTGCGGAGAATGGGGCTGGAGATGGACCCGATGTAGAGTTCGATGGAGGTGGCGGTGGAGTTGGCGACGGCGAAGTACTTGCCATCGGGGCTCCAGACCGGGGTGTCGAGGCTGGCTCCGGGTGGGGTGGCGATCTTGACCTCGGCGCCGCCATCGATCGTCTTGAGGACCAGCCCGGTGGCCATGCCCAGCGGCGCGTGCGGCCCGTTGTTGGCGGGATTGATCCGCAGGCCGGCGATGCGGTGCACCGGGGCGGCCAGCACGGCAATGGAGGGATAAAGCTGGCGTTGGATGAGGAGGATGTGGGTCTTGGCCGGGCTGACGGAGGGTACGGGCGAAGCCGGCGCGTGCATGACGTCGAGGATGGCTTGCGGCGGCTTCTGGTATGTCATTTCGGCGTGCAGGAGGACGGGCAGGAGAGTCAGCAGGAGGACGGTGGGGCGGCTCATCATAATCTCCCGAAGCGAGCGGAATAAGATCGAGTATAGCAGTGGGGTATGGGCCTTCCCGTGTTCGACCAGCGTTCCCGCTGACGAGGGGCACAGCGATGTAGTAGCCTAGCTGGCGGTGCCCTCCCGACTCAGCCCCCGCGTGTCATTTCTACTCCTCTGGCTGGTGGGTTGCGTGGTGACCATCCTGCACATCGAAGTCATGCCGGATACCTCGATGGGGCAGGGATTTGAGCCTCTGGCGGTGGCGAGGAGCCTGGCGGCCGGGCAGGGCTTTTCGAATCCCTATCAGGTTCTGCCCACCGGTCCCACCGCCCACTGCGCACCTCTCTATCCGTGGCTGGTCGCCGGCGGCATCCGGCTTTTCGGCAATGAAGTCCGTCTCACCATCCCCCTTGCGCTGTTCCATGTTTTCTTACATGGTCTGCAGTTCGCGCTGTTGCCTCTCGTTTCGCTGCGGCTGCTGGGGGACCGGAGGCCGGGGTATGTGGCAGCCGGACTGTTGGTGGTGCCTCTCTTCCCCCTGGCTGTTCAAATTGAGACCATCCTGCAAACCGTCACGATTCTGGTGTGCCTGCTGATCCCCATCGCGGCGTGGTCCGCCGTTCCGGCCGCTCTCCTGGGCGCACTGAGCCTGCATGTCAACCCCTCGGGCATCCTGCTGTTAGGAGGCTGGCTCTGGTGGAAGCGGCCCCCGCGCCGATGGGTAGCGATCTATTCCTTCACGCTAGTGGCGGCGTGTGTTCCGTGGACCATCCGCAACTACACAACCTTTGGGAAGATCTTCTTCCTGCGGGACAACCTTCCGTTGGAGTTGTACGTTTCCAACAATGACGAGAGTCAGGCATACACGTTCCAGAACTCATCGCTGCTGCGCTATCACCCGGATTTCAGCCTCAGCGAAGCGCAGGACGTCCAGCAGATGGGCGAGGCGGCGTATATGGCCGACCGGGGCCGCCGCGCTCGGGCATGGATCACATCGCATCCGCAACGGTTCCTCCAGCTTAGTGCGGCTCGTGCCTGGCTGTACTGGTTTCCCCGTATCATCAAGCGGCCCTGGCGGGGCGCCCTGCTTTCGATCATGACGATTCTTTCGCTGCCCGGCATGTACCTGTTGCGGCGACATCCGGTTTTCGTCACGGTCTTTATGGTCTATCCGTTGTTGTACTACTTCATCCAGGCCGACAGCCGCTACCGCCAGCCGTTCCTTTGGGCGACGCTGCTGGCGGCCGGCTTCGCGTTCTGTGCCGCGTTCAACCGCTGGCGCGGTGACGGCACGGCGGCTACGGCCGAAGCGTCAGGGTACCCGTTGCCTTGACGTTGCCGAACTCAAGAGGAAAGCTGCGCCCGGTATAGTAGTGCTCCCACTGATCCTTGTAGTGGCCGCTGAAGATATGCGCGCTCTCGCCCACGGTCAGGTTCATCTGGCTGGCGTCCCAGTTGCTGGTATCCGCGACAAAACGCAGGGACGGGCCAATGCGTTCGCTGGTGGCGTTGATGGTCGTTCCGAAGCCGTTCAGGGGCAATGGGCCGATGTTGAAGAAGGAATCCATGCCTGGTACGAGCGAGGCGATGGGATGCTTCAGCGTCAGCAGATTCAACGCGCCATAGCGCCATTTCGCGGTGTTGCGGCCCTGCATCCGTTTGCCTTCCTCGACAGCGTCGGCGAGCGAGGTGGCGAGCCATAGGTCGTAGTCGTTGAACCAGCCGGCGGGCCGTTGCCGCAGCAGTTTTTCCACTACGCTGTGGGCGATGTAAGGCTTGTAGTCGGCGCCCTCTTTCGGGGCGGCGCGATCGGCCATGGAGCGCCGCAGGTGCTGGTAGAGCAGGGAAGCGAGCACAGGCGCGGCTTTCTCGCGGTTCATCTGTCCATCCCAGTCGCGCAGCAGTTGCGCGCCCTCACGGGCCATGGGGTTCTGGTCGCCGCGCTTGTCCACCGCCTGCACCGCCTGGGTGGCCAGAAACTTGAGGCTGCTGGCATAGACGTCGGACTGGATGCGCAGCATCTCCTCGGGCTTCCATTTGGGCCTGGACAGGAGGCGGGCTTCGATCTGGCGGGCCCGATGGGTGGAGGCGAAGAAGCCGCTCACCTGGTAGGGGGTGTCCGGGGGGAAGCCGTTCTGATTGGCGCTCACCAGAATGCCGGATTTCGGGTTGTAGTAAGACGGAAGCTCGTCAAACGGAACGAAGCCGTCCCATTCCTGGGCTCCGCCGGCACCGTCTAGGGGTACGTCGCCTCGGAAGCCCTTCCGCAGCGGCAGGCGGCCGGCGACCTGCCAGCCGATATTCCCGTCCACATCGGCATACAGCACGTTGATATTGGGTCCGGTGAGCCGGCTGAGGGCGGAGCGGAACTCGGTCCAGTTCCGGGCGCGATTGAGGTCGATCATCGGGAACTCGAACGGGTTGTTGGCAGCGGCGGCCCAGCGCAGGGCCATATGGACATCGCCTTCGGAGTGGAAGATGGGGCCGTGCAGGGTGGTGTAGATCACCACTTCGGCGGGTTTGTCGCCTTTGACGGCGATGAGCTCCACTTCGCGGTGCGCCTGCCCGGTTTGGCCCTTGTAGGAGAAGGCTCCGGTGCGCAGGTCGATGTTCTCGATATAGAGGTCCTGGTTGTCGAACTGGAGCGCGGTGATGCCCCAGGCGATACGCTCGTTGTGCCCGATGACGACTGCCGGGACGCCGGGCAGGGAAGCGCCCGTGACGTTGAGCCCCGGCGCCTGCAGTTGGATCTCATACCAGGTGGACGGCATGCTCCATTCCAGGTGGGGGTCGTTGGCCAGGACCGGCTTGCCGGTGGTGGTATGAGCTCCGGAGATCGCCCAGGCATTGGAGCCGGGCATGGGTTCGTCGCCAACGCGTTCCGGGAAGAGGAAGTTCACCTTATCGCGATCACCGTGGGCCAGCATGCGGGCCTTGAGCGCTTCCTGCTCCCAGTTGCCGCTCAGGGTGCGGTGCATCTGCAGGGCGCAGAGCAGCGTGTCGGAGATGAGCCAGGGGCGCGGCTGATAGCCCAGGACCGTGAACTCCGGAGACCATTTTCCACGGTTCGTTTCGATGTAATGATTGACGCCGCGGGCGTAGGCGGCCAGCAGGGCGCGATCCTTGGCCGGCAGATTCTTGAGCCACAATTGGGAGACCTGGCGCATGCGCAGCCTGCGCGCCTTGCGGTCGAGTTCCAGGCCGGATTTCCCGATGATTTCGCTGAGTTCACCCGCGGCCAGGCGGCGCAGGGTGTCCATCTGCCAGAGCCGGTCCTGGGCGGTGGCGAACCCCTGGGCGAAGAGCACGTCGTCGATATTCTCCGCGAAGATATGAGGGATGCCGAGGCTGTCGCGTACGATGCGGACCGGCTTGGCGGTGGGCGCCGGAATTTCACCGGAAGTCTGGGTGGTGGGCCGCCAGACAAACCAGTACACGCCTATCAGTCCTGCCAAAACAAGCAGGAGGATGAGGGCATTCACGGCACGCAGGATTCGCGACATCTCTACAATGGTACCCATAGGGCCACCGCGGCGAGCGAACCCCCGCTAAATCATGGAAGAACAATCAGCAAGCTACGGCTACCGCCTGCTCTTGATGTTCATCATCATCGGCGTGAACGGCTTCTTTGCGGCCGCTGAAACGGCGCTTGTTTCCGTGCGGCCGTCGCGGCTCAGGCAAATGGCGGATCAGGGCGTGGTGGGTGCGCACGCGGCCATGTCCCTGCTGGCGAACCCTGAGCGGCTGCTGTCGGTCAGCCAGGTGGGACTGACGCTGGCCAGCCTGGCGCTGGGATGGCTGGGCGAGGCTACGCTCGACGGCATGCTGCTGACGATGTTCGCGGCTGTGCGCACGCCGGCTACCGAAGCCGTGATCCGCATCGTGAGCCTGGTGTGCGCGTTCGCGATCATGACCTTCACGCACGTGGTTTTCGGTGAAGTCGTGCCGAAAAACGTGGCCATTGACAAGTCGGACCGTCTGGCGATCATCGTGGCCCCCGTCCTGCTGGTGTTCTACAAACTCGTCGAGCCATTTGTCTGGGTGATCGAGCGCGCCTCGGGTATCTTCTCCCGCCTGATCGGCGTGCATGGGCACCAGCACGGAGCGCACTCGCCGGAAGAGCTGAAGTTCGTGGTGGCGGCCAGCCACTCGGCCGGCCAGTTGACTGAGTTTGAGCGCGAGGCGATCAGCCGGATCATCGACCTGCAGGAGTTTAGCGTGCGGCAGGTGATGGTGCCGCGCAACCAGATGGTGACCGTGGAGATGGACGCGGACATCGACGAGGTGCTCCAGCTCATGAGCGGTAGCCGGTATTCGCGGCTGCCTGTCTGCCAGAAGTCGCTGGAGAATCCGATTGGCTTCGTCCATGTGAAGGACGTGTTGGATTTCTGGGCTCAGCGCCGCCAATCGAACTCCCGGCGGAGAGCGGTGGAGCCGTTCAAGCTGAGCCGGATTGTTCGCAAAGCCCCGATTGTGCCCGAGTCGCGCGCCCTGCACCTGGTGCTCGACGACCTGCGTGAGAAGCATGCGCACGTGGCCCTGGTGGTGGACGAGTTCGGCACCGTCAGCGGGTTGGTTTCCATCGAAGACGTGTTTGAGCAGATCTTCGGCGAGATTGAGGACGAGTTCGATCTTCAGACGGCGACGCCCGTGCCGGAAGACACCGAGGACTTCGAGATTGACGGAGCCACCAGCCTGCGGGATCTGGAGACCCAGTACGGCGTGCTGCTGCCGCCCGGCGATTCCTATGAAACCGTGGCGGGCTACCTGCTGTTCCGGTTAGGCCGCATTCCCAGTGCGGGGGACTTCGTCGAGTACGATGGACGGCGATTCACCGTGGCGCGGATGGACTTCAACCGCGTGGCCAGAATTCAGATCGATCGATTGGGTACAGAAAAGCCCCCCGCTGCGTAACCGATGTAACGTGCCGTGCATCCGAAGTAATGCTGGGTGTTGAGCGACCACCCCAAAAGAGGTACACCTCCTTTTGGAATAAGATCGCTGGGGCTGCGCATCTGATAAGTAGTACCGATCTGTGTCATCCTTCGCCAACTTATTAATTGCCACTGTGGTGGCTGCCGTCATGCCGGTTACTGCCCAGCAGACTCAGGGTTTAGACCTTGGCTACCAGCAGATGTACAACCTTGAGTTCGATGCGGCTCACAAGACATTTGCTGAATGGATGCGGCAACATCCCGAGGATCCATTGGGCCCGGTGTCGAACGCCGCCGCTTACCTGTTTTCGGAATTTGACCGGCTGCATATTCTGCAGTCGGAATTTTTCCTGCATGACGATAATTTCCGGACCAGCCAGAAGCTGAAACCGGATGCCGCGGCGCAGCAGGCGTTCCAGCGGGAACTGGCGCGTACGCAAGAATTGGCGGGGCGGATTGTGGCGCGGTCGCCCGGCGATTCGAACGCCGTCTTCGCCCAGGTGCTGGCGCTGGGCCTGCAATCCGACTACGACGCCCTGATCGAGAAGCGCTACCTGAGTTCCCTAAACGCCACCAAGGACAGCCGGTTGCTGGCCGAGAAGTTGCTGCGGGCCGATCCGAACTTCGCCGATGCCTGGCTGGCGATTGGGGTCGAGAATTATTTGCTGAGCCTGAAGCCGCTGCCGGTGCGCTGGTTTCTACAGTGGAACGGCAATGCAACCAATAAGGAATTGGGTTTGGAGAAGCTGAAGATCACGGCGGAGAAGGGCCGTTTCCTGCAGCCGTTCGCCCGCCTGCTGTTGGCCGTTGCCGCGCTTCGCGATAAGAACCGGGAACTGGCGCGGACACTTTTGCAGTCGCTGTCGCGGCAGTTTCCCCACAACCATCTCTATGCTGAAGAACTTGCCCGCCTCCGTTGAAAGTAGACTTCTCCAATGATCATTGCCAGCGCGGCCAGCGCTCTACCCAAACACAAGTACGACCAGAGGGTGCTGCTCGCCGCCCTGAAGCAGTTCTGGGGACCAAAGCTGGACAACCCCCAGTTCATGGAGCGGCTTCACAACCGCGTGGGCGTGGAGACTCGTCATCTGGCGCTGCCGATGGAGCAGTATTACGGGATCAAGACGTGGGGCCAGGCGAATAACCACTGGATCGACGTGGCCGTGGACCTGAGTGAAGAGGCCCTGACCCTGGCGCTGGAGCGGGCCGGGCTCGACAAGTCGGCGCTGGGGGCGATCTATTTCGTTTCGGTGACGGGCATCGCCAGCCCCTCGGTGGACGCCCGGCTGATGAACCGGATGAGCCTGCCGGTCCACATCAAGCGGATTCCCATATTTGGACTGGGCTGCGTCGCCGGTGCGGCTGGAGTGGCCCGGGCGGCGGACTATGTGAAGGCGTACCCGAAGCAGGTGGCGGCCGTGATTGCCGTGGAGTTGTGTTCGCTCACGCTGCAGCACGAGGATCTCTCCATCGCCAACCTGATCTCCTCGGGATTGTTCGGAGACGGCGCGGGTATTGCCTTGGTGGCCGGGGCCGAAGTTCCCGTGAGTGGACCGAAGATCCTGGCGACACGGTCGGTCTTCTATCCCAATACGGAGCATGTGATGGGTTGGGACATCTCGGAGAAGGGCTTCCAGATCGTGCTCTCGCGGGAAGTCCCCGAGGTGGTGGAGCAGAATCTGGCGGGGGACGTGGACGCGTTCCTGAGCACGGAGGGCCTGACCCGGGCCGATATCGGGAGTTGGGTGCTGCACACCGGCGGACCCCGCGTGCTGGAGGCAACGAGCACTGCCCTGCAATTGCCGCCGGATGCGCTGGACGCGTCCTGGGCGTGCTTGAAGCGGACGGGCAATCTCTCTTCCGCGTCCGTGTTGCTGGTGCTGGAAGAGGTAATGATGAACCGCCGTCCGCAGCCGGGTACGTACAGCCTGATGGCGGCGATGGGCCCGGCGTTCTGCTCCGAGCTGATATTGCTGCGCTGGTGAAAGTATGGATCTACCTACTGAAACTGATGTGTTCATTGCCGGGGGCGGTCCGGCGGGCCTGGTGGCGGCCATCGCCGCGCGGCAGAAGGGATTCCGTGTCGTGGTCGCCGATAGCGCTCATAGCGCCATCGACAAGGCCTGCGGCGAAGGCCTGATGCCGGATGCCGTGGCGGCGCTCAGCAGTTTGGGCGTGTCGATAGCCCCCGGCGAGTACGTGCCCTTTCGCGGCATCCGCTTTAGCGGCCATGGGCGTTCCGTAGCCGCTACCTTCCCGGCCGGAGTTGGCTACGGTGTCCGCCGCACGACACTGCATCGCATCCTGGCCGCGAAAGCGGAAGAGGCCGGGGTCACCCTGCTGTGGGATTCGCCCGTGTTGGGCCTGGACGGGCAGCGGGTGCTGCTGCGCAATCACTCCCTGACAGCGCGGTTTATCGTGGGGGCTGACGGTGCGGGCTCCGCCGTACGCCGCTGGGCCGGCCTCGATTCGAGATTGAGGGACAGCCAGCGTTTCGGCTTCCGGCGGCACTTCCAGGTGGCTCCCTGGACGGATCATGTCGAGGTCCACTGGGCTTCGGGCTGCCAGATTTATGTCACACCAGTAGCGGCCGACCAGGTGAACGTCGCCCTGCTTTCCCGCAGTTCGGATCTGCGCCTGGACCAGGCGCTGCCGCTGTTTCCGGAACTGATGGAGAGGCTGCGCGGCGCGGCGCCGTCTTCGACGGAGCGGGGTTCCATCTCCGCTTCCCGCCGCCTGCGGCGGGTGTGCCACGGCCGCATTGCCCTCATCGGCGATGCTTCCGGCTCGGTGGATGCGGTCACCGGCGAGGGGCTGTCCCTGGCGTTCCAGCAGGCGCTGGCGCTGGCCGGAGCCATGGAGTTGGACGATCTGGGCTTGTATCAGAAGGCTCACAACCGCATCCGCCGCCGGCCGGCCCTGATGGCCGACCTGATGCTGCTGATGGACCAGCGCGACTCCCTGCGGCGCCGCGTGTTTTCCGCACTCTCGGCCCGGCCGAAGGTGTTTGCGGACATGCTCTCGATGCATGTCCACGGGTTCTCCCCCCGGGTGTTGGCGACCTCGGCCATCACCTTGGGTTGGAGTATGTTCACCGCCTGAGAAAGGCCACCACCATGCGTTACCTGCTCTCCCTGCCGCTGCTCGCGGCTGGCCTGATTCTTCCCCTCCACGCGGCCGACACCGTGCTGGTGTTCGATCCTCCGCAGACTCAGATCCACTGGACCCTGGATACGCTGGTGCACACCGTGCACGGTACGTTCCAGTTGCGCAGCGGCACGGTTCGCTTCGATCCGGCCACCGGGAACGCTTCGGGTGAGTTGATCGTCGATGCCCGCACCGGCGCCAGCGGGAACGACAGCCGGGACGGCAGAATGCACAAGAGCATCCTGGAGAGTGCGAAGTTTCCCGACGTGGTTTTCAAGCCGAAGCATGTGGACGGACAAGTGCCCGCACAGGGTTCGGCCACGCTGCAGGTGCATGGAAGTTTCCTGCTGCATGGCAGTGAGCACGAGGCGACACTGCCCATCCAGGTGAGTGTCGAACCCGGCCACATCGGCGCCGACTCCAAATTCTCGATCCCGTATGTTGCCTGGGGCCTGAAGAATCCAAGTACGTTTGTCCTTCGAGTGAACGAGAAAGTAGACTTAGAGATTCACGCGGCGGCTCGAATCGTGACAAATGGAGTTCAATAGAATGCAGGAAACTACCAGTCAGCGCGTCATCCGCGTCATTGCCGAGAACCAGCGCATCCCGGTCGATACCATTCAGGCTGAGAGCACGTTTCAGGAACTCAACATCGATTCCCTGGACGGACTCCATATCCTCTTTGCCCTGGAGGAGGAGTTCGACATCGATATCCCGGATGATGCCGGCAAGGAGTTCACCTCCATCCAGCAGGCCATCGCTGGCGTCGAGACGCTGTTGGCGCGCAAGCAGGCTGCTGCTTCCGCATCCGATCCGGCATGAGGCGCGTCGTCATCACCGGCGCGGGCGTGATCTCCGCGCTGGGGCCGGATCTCCCCTCGTTCTGGGCTTCGCTGGCGGAAGGCCGCAGCGGCATCGGCCCCATCAAGGCAGTCGACTGCACTCCGCTCCGCTTTTCGAACGGAGCCGAGGTGCAGGACTTCGATCCCTTCCTCCATTTCGATCCCAAGGCGGCCATGCAGTTGGACCGGACGGTGCAACTGGCGGGTGTCGCGGCCGCCGAGGCGCTCAAAATGTCGGGCCTGATTCTGGAACCCGCCCGCACCGCGGTGGTCACCGGTTGCTGCGTCGGCGGGAAAACGACGGAAGACGAAACCTACCGGCAACTCTACGAGGAAAAGAAGACCCGGTTTGACCCGCTGACGATTCCGAAGGTGATGGCCAACGGCGCGGCGAGCTATATCTCCATGCACCACGGCATCACCGGACCTGCGTACACGGTCTCGACGGCCTGCGCGTCGGCCGCCCACGCCATCGGCCAGGCGTTCTGGATGGTGCGGGCGGGCATGGTGGATGCGGCCCTGGCGGGCGGGCATGAGGCTCCGTTCTCACTGGGCATGCTGCGCGGCTGGGAAGCGATGCGAGTCGTGGCACCCGACACCTGCCGGCCCTTCACAGTGGACCGCAAGGGGCTGATTCTGGGTGAAGGCGCGGCCATCCTGGTGTTGGAACCGCTGGAGTCAGCCGTAGCCCGCGGCGCCCACATTCTGGCCGAGATCTGCGGCTTTGGCATGACCTCGGACGCTTCGCACATTACGATGCCCTCGGCCGAGGGTGCCGCCGCTGCCATGCGCGCCGCCCTGGCGGATGGCGGGCTGGCACCCGGGCAGATCGGCTACATCAATGCCCATGGCACGGGTACGCCGGCGAATGATGCGACGGAGACGAAGGCGATTCGCGCGGTCTTTGCGGAACCGCCCGTGGTGAGCTCGACTAAGTCGATGCACGGCCATACATTGGGGGCCGCGGGCGCTTTGGAAGCCGCCGCGGCGATGATGGCTTTTGAGCGTGATCTGCTGCCCCCGACGGTGAACTTCACGCAGCCGGATCCGGCGTGCGATCTGGACGTGATTCCCAACCAGGCGCGGGCTGCGCGGGTCGAAGCGGTGCTCTCCAACTCATTTGCTTTCGGCGGTTTGAACGCGGTGCTGGCCTTCCGCAGGGCCGGTTGAGGGGTTAGGCGTCCGGGCGTTTTTCGCGGTGGACGATCACGGCGTCCAGCGTCCTGTCGGGTGCCTTTTTCGCTTCCACCGAAACATACTCCCCTGGCTGGAGGTCGGTCGCTTTAATGCGCTTCTTGCCGTCGAGAAACTCCGTCTTGCGGGTGCAGGTGAACTGCATCGTGTTCCCGTCATCCGATTCAATGGAAAGGACTTTCCCGTCGCTGCCCTTCACCGTGCCCAGAAACGTGGGCATCGGCACGATGGACGGCTGGGACACCAGCGCCAGCTGGCAGCAGCAGAACAAAATGACAGCGAGCAGAATCGAAGGCGTACGCATGGCTCAATTTCATTCTCCGACATTGGTGCAAACCCGTCGACTGGTAAGTTTCTCTCAAACGGCCGCCTGGTTCTCCGATAAGAATTGCGAGACGGACAAATGGCAGACCTGAGCATCGCCCTGGCGGGCATCAACAATGGACTTGAACTGGCTGGGGCCACGGCGGCGCGTATTGCGAAGATGCCGACCGTGGCATCCGCGCCTACCGACACTGTCGACCTCAGCGCCGAGGCGGTAGCCATGATGCAGGCGAAGATTATGGTGGACGCCAACGTGCAGGTTGCCCAGAACTTCGACAACCTGAACCAGGCGATCCTCAGCATCCTCGCCTGACCGCCGGCCCGCTTCGTCCGCTACCATGGGAACGAACCCTCCCCATGGCCCTCCTCGAATCCAGAATGCGGCGTTTGCGCGCCCGCTACTTCCTCGACCGCATCCCCCTCGATGCCAAGGTTCTGGAGGTGGGTTGCGGCTCGGGTTGGGCCGGCGGCCATCTGCGGGCCAGGGGCGTTAAGCAATACACCGGCTTGGATTTACAGGGTCCGGCCGATGTCGTGGGCGATATCCTGGAGTGGCCCCGCCTGGGTCTGCAGCCGGGAGCCTTCGACGTGATTGTGGCCTTCGAAATCCTGGAGCACGTCGACTGCTTCGAGGCCTGCCGCCAGTTGCTGAAGCCTAAAGGACAGTTGATGCTCACCACGCCCGCGCCTGAGTGGGACTGGCTGCTGAAGATCCTGGAGAACGCGGGGGTCAATCAACGCCGTACGTCTCCGCATTCCCACCTTTTCGACGCCCGCCGAGTGCCGGGCTTCCGGGTTGCCGAGTACCGCCGCTTCGCCGGCCTGGCGCAGTGGGCTGTCCTGGAGAACTCTTCCCTCGACTAGTGGAGATTTTCGGTAATTAGCTCAACCGTGGCGGTGCCCGGTAAACCTGACGATCTGACCAGGATCAATCCACCACCAGGCCGCAAGGCCAGCCCCACCGGCCGGATCTGGCTGTCGCCCGGGAGGTAGGTGGAATAGGCGACATCCGACCCGTCGGCGCTCAAGCGTGTCAGGAACGCTGCTGCCTGTCCGCTCTCAATCGGGTTGCGCAGCGGAAGATCGGTCGATTTGGTGTAGCCGGCCACGATCACCTGCCCGTTCCCGTCGAGCGTGATGTTCGTCGCGGAGTCGTTCGACGAGCCGCCCAGCAGCGTGGAATAGACCACACCTCCCTCGGCGTCGAACTTGGCCACGAAACCATCCAGCTCAGGCGGGCCGAAGCGGACATCGCCCGGATAGACTCCGTAACTTGGGGGAGCATCGTGCTGGAACGCGTTGGGCGTCGTGTACATATCCGTCCAGCGAGTAGCCCCGCAGACGTAGTAGTTACCCTCTCCATCGATCACGCCGGACAGGATCTCGCCTGGTTGCAGGGTGGTGCTCCAGAGGAACGCTGAGCCATCCGCATTCAGCTTCCAAACCCGGGTACCGGCCGCGTAGGCATTGCCCTGCGAATCCACTGAGTTCGTCCACGCGCGGTCGATTCCTCCGTACCCCATAAAGGTGGAGTAGATCAACTTGTCCCCTTCCCGGGTGATTTTCGCCATGAAGCCATCATTGTGGGTGGGGCCCTGGGGCAGATATGGCCAGTCTGTGAAGTAGGGTTGAGCGGAGCCAGCAGTCGCATAGAAACTGCTGCCAGTCGTCCCGGCGAGATAGACGTCTTCGTTTGTATCCAGTGCTAGCGCGTTGATGACTCCGCCGGGTGCCCAGGTGGCATACTCCATCTGGCTGCCATCGGGCGAGAGCCTGAACAGGATGGTGGACCCAGGGGCCCCGCCGGTAAGACTCGTTGCATTCGGGATCACGTCGCCGGAACTGAACCCACCGACGATGGCCCGTCCCTGGCTGTCGACGGTGATGGCGGTGCCCGAACTCTGAAACAGAGCTCCGATGTAGGTGAAGTACTGCAGGCGGCCCGCCGGGTCGAGTTTTGCCACGAACGCGTCCCCAGTGCTGACATCCGGAAACCGGACCAGCAGTTTGCCGCTGGAAACAATGGTTGCGGTGCCCAGATAGGCCTTAATCTTCATCTGGGTGACGCTCCGGAAACCGTCCGTGCTGCGCAAGATGCCTTCGCTTCCGGTCACCGCAAACACTTCACCCGACTGTGTGTCCTGCAGGAACTGTCCCGGAGCCGTGCCGATCCCCAAGGCCCAGGTCGCACCGTTGTCCTCGCTGCGGTAAATACCTGGATCGGTGCCGAAGTCGTTGTAACCACTGACGTAGATCCGGCCGGCCCGCTTGCCATCCAGCAGAAAGGCCTGTGGTTGCGTCACCGGCCGACCCGGTACTTGTTGAAACGATCTTCCGCCGTCCGTACTCCTCACCAGGACGTTCCTCGATACAGGCCCCGCTTGCTCGGAGACCAGGGCACAGACGACTCCGCGTTGTAGCGGGTCGAAGGCTGCCTGGACGAGCGTAGTCGGCAGCTCGTGCCAGGTCTGGCCTCCATCCCGGGAGTCGTATGAATAGTAGCCATACGCCAGGACGTGGGCCGCATCAAACGGGTCAATCGCAAGACTGCTGACAACGGTCTTCAGATCGGGCGGCATCGCAGCGGCCAATGGCGACGCGGCGCTCCATGAGCGGCCGGAATCAGTACTGCGATAGATGCCCTGGGCGAACAGAACATACAAAACATCTGGCTGCGATGGGGAGAAGGCCAGGAATCGCGGACCAGCTCCGGGGGGCAATCCGCCATCGACCAAAGCCCAGGCGGCGCCGGAGTCTGTGGTCTTCCGCAGACCGTCCGGGGTCAATGCGTAAGCTTCACCATTCTGGCGCGGATCTCCTGTCACATCACTGGCATAGCCGCTCCGGGTGGGGTAACTCGGTTCGAACGAGCCGTCGCTGATCGAGTAGGCGTAGAGGTTCGAGCTGGATCGTTTCGCACGGTAGGCGCCCGGGGTGGCCAGGTTCGCCGACGTCGTGCTGCCGGTGAGGTAGATGTTGCCCAAGGCGTCCACTGCCATCGACTTCACTTGAGTTGCGCCGTCGCCGCTCAGCGCCGCCAGGCTCTCCAGGCGGGGCTGCGCGTTCAGGGCAAGGGTGAGCAGCGCAACAACGGCGAGGCACCCGCAACGTCTTGAAAAGGACGGATTCATCTCAATTCAAAGACTCGCGGGGCCGCGTAATCCCTACACCGCCGTCAAAAATGCTGTGTTGCGCGGTGCAACTGCCAAGCCGCACCGCGCACGGAGCCTGCGATGGCGGCTAGAAATCCGCCCGCAGCGACACCTGCATGTGCCTCGGATCCCCATTCAGGCTGCGGATCGTCCCGAAGGCCGCTGCCCCCACAGTGGCCGACGGTCCACCCAGGTTCACCTGGTTCAGGACGTTCGACGATTCGGCTCGGAACGTGAAGCGCGCCCGTTCATACACCCGGAAGCTCTTCTGGACCGCCAGATCCACCTGCATGAACGCCGGAGCCCGCAGGATGTTGATCCCCGAATTGCCCCAGGTATAGTCCGCCGGGCTGACAAACGCATCCGTGTTGAACCAGCGGTTGATCGAGCGCTGGCTGCCGCCCAACGTCGCCGGACCTTTGGTGACGATCAGGTTCGCGCGGCTGGAATCGACATCGTCGTTCATCGTTTGCGAGGAGTTCACTGAGAACGGCGCGCCGCCCTGCAATTGCACGATGGTAGCGGTCTGCCAGCCGCCCAGGATCTGCCTGGACAGCCTGTTCCAGTTGCTGGGGGTGGGCACGTTGTAGATGGCCGAACTCACCCAGTTGTAGCCGTAGTCGTTCGACAGCCGGCCGTGCCCGTAAGAGAAGTTGTACGGATCGATGCTGCCGTTGTCGCCAATGGAGTTCGACAGCGTGAGTGCCGTCGTGACGCTCAATCCGCGCCATTCCCGCTGCCGCAGGCTCACCTCCAACGCGTTGTAGCGCGCCGCGTTCATGAAGAAGATCCCGAACCCTTCGCCCAACAGCGGATAAGGCCGGCGGCTCTGCAGGTCGCCAGGCGCCGGAGTGGGATAGTTCACCCGCCACGACGTTGCGCCGCGGATGGAGTGGAAACCGCTGTAGCCCATCTCGACCACCGTCGATTTGGTCGGGCTGACCTGCAGGTTCATGTTGTACTTCTGCACATAAGGATCCTTGAACCGCGTATCGAACTGGGCCGGCCCGATGTTGATCGAGCCCAGCGTCTCGAAGATGTTCGCGGACGGGAAGCCTTCGTTGATGTCGATGGCCTTGATCGTGTCGCCGTTGCGCTGTACCTGGAAGCTGAACGGAGCCCCACTGGTGTTGTTCATGTTCAGCGCGTCCAGCACCGAGTAGTAGATGCCGTAGCCTCCGCGCAGCACCATTCTGCTGTTGATCGAGTAAGCGAAGCCGATGCGCGGCGACAGGTCGATGGAGGTGGACGTCGGCTGCACCTGGTCGCGCGGGCGGTACTCGTAGTTGCCCGGCAGCACGCCGTTCGCCAGACCGAGATTGGCGGCGACCCAGTCGCGCGTTGTGTCCGAGATGACAATCTTGCCGGTCCTGAGGTCGAAGTTGGTATTTAGATCCTTGGCCATGTTCCACTGCGGGAACCACTCGTAGCGCAGGCCCAGCGACAGGCTCAGCTTGCGCGTGATGCGCCAGTCGTCCTGGGCAAAGGCGGCCAAGCGGTTGTCGGTCATGCGCGTCTTGTCCAGGTAGTGGTACGTGGTGAGTGCTCCGGCCAGGCCCAGCAGGCCATCGGGCGTACCCGTGCGATTGGACTCGCGCTTGGCTCCGGCGTAGGGCACGGTCTGGTAGGCGTCGAAATTGAACTTCACGCCGCCTGGAGCCCAGCCGCCGCCGACATCGTTGCGGTGGTGGATATACTCCACGCCGAACTTGAACGCATGGCTACCCTTGTGCCAGCTCAGGTTGTCCATCAGCTGGACGGAGTTCTGCCAGACGAGATACGGCGTGGGCAGCGTCGTGAGCGGGCGCACCGCCTTCGTCGACGAGATGTTGCGCATCGATACGGTGGGATAGCCGGCCTGCACGACGGCGCCGGGAATCTTGTTCAGCTCCGCAATCACGGTCTGGTTGGAATTGAAGTTGCCGTCGGTGATGTAGTTCCAGCCGCCGCGCGCTTCGTTCACCACTGACGGCGAGAAGATGTGGGTATAAGTTGCGCCGGCATTCGTCCCATTCAATGTGGCATGGCCGCCAATCCAGCTCTCCGGCATGTAGCCGCTGCGGTCTTTCGTCAACCACTGTTTGGAGTAGCGCAGGGTCAGCGAATCCGACGCGGACAGGCTCACGTCCCCCTTCAGGTTCATCGAGTCGCGCTTGTCGTTATTGGTCAGGATCGCCAGGGAATTGCTGAGGACGGAAGGGTTCTGGTCCTTGTAGTTCGGTGTGGGGAAGATGCTGATCAGTTTCGAGCCGATTGGATTGATGCGGTTCTGGGGGATGACGTTGTTGGGGAACGCATCGCGGACGTAGCGGCCATTGGAAGGGTCCAGCCGCTGCGTCGCCGGGTCATAGATGCTGAAGCCGCTCTTTGAGAAGTCGCCGGCGCGCTCCAACGTCGTCGGCACGGTGTCGTACTCGATCGCGTTCTGCGGCTGGCGCAGCCCCTCATAGTTGCCGAAGAGGAAGATCTTGTCTTTCTTGACCGGGCCGCTCAGGCCGCCGCCGAAGAGATTGCGCCGCAGCGGTTGGCGGGCCGGATTCGTTCCGGAGAAGTCATAGGGGCGCGCGTCGAAAATGTCGTTGCGCAGATAGTCGTAGCCGAAGCCGTGCAACTGGTTGGTGCCGCTCTTCAGGGCCACATTGACGATGCCGCCGGCGGCGCGGCCGAACTCCGCCGCATAGCCGCTGGTCTGCACCGAGAACTCCTGGATGGCGTCGATGGGCGGCACGGCGTTCATGCCGCCGGTGAGCTCCAGATTGTTCGAGATGCCGTCGATCATGAAGTTATTGCTGTTGACGCCCAGCGGTCCCAGCGAGATGGCTTCGCCGCCGGAGAAGTCGCCGACACGGCCGCCGTTGAAGTGCGAAATGCTGGGCGTGAGGGACGCCAGCGTCAGCAGGTGGCGGCTCATCTGCGGCAGGCTCTCCAACTGCTGGCGGCTCACCACCGTGCTCACTTCCACCGTGTCGGTCTTGAGCAGTGGAGCATCGCCGGTCACGCTGACCGCCTGGCTGATCTCACCAACCTCCAGGCGCAGGTCCACTCGAGGCCGCGCTTTGATGGTGATCTCCACCCCCGGCGTCTGCACGCGGCGGAAGCCCTGCATCTCAGCCGAGACGGTGTACTGGCCCAGCGGCAGGTTGGTCACCACGTACTCGCCGCTCTCATTGGAAACGGTGGTTCTTCTCTGGTTGGTGGACACGTTGGTCACGGAGACCACCGCACCGGCCACGGGTGCGCCGGAGTTGTCGGTGATCGTCCCTAGAATGGTGCCCTCCGTCGCTTGGCCCAGCAGGCCGGTGAGGCAGAACAGGAGGATCGATAGCAATGCGGATAGAACTTCAAACGCAGCGCGGAACTTGGAGCGGTGCGGCGCGGTGGCGCCGGGATAGCGAGGTGGTCTGTGCATGGGTCCTTCCCAGGGGCGGGTCGATCGAAGGCCCCATGCTACGCGGCGCACATTGCCAACTGTGAACGGATTGTTGAAAATTCCGTTACTCCGGGCCGTATCGAAAGACCTGCACGGCGCACTTGCCGTCCGGCCAGCAAGTGACCGCCGTCATCCGGTCGACCTCGGAACTGCCGAGGGGAGGTATGGCGCCGCCACCCAACGCCTGTACGATCAAGGGCACCGTGGCCCGATGGCCCACCACGAGGGCGGACTTGCCGGGCGGCAGTTCCGCTTTGATCCGCCGCAGCAGGCCCGCAATGTCCTTGGCGGTGACGGTCTCTGTGTGCAGGCGGTGAGCTGAGGCGGTGTGGGCGGCCGTCTGCTGGGTCCGCACGGCTTCCGTCGCGAAGATGGCGCCCAGCGGCGCATCGGTCAACAGCCGCGCCAGCGCTTTGGCTCGCAATTGTCCGGTTTCACTGATGGGCGGATCCTCGTTGCCGGGTGCGCGGTCGGCATGGCGGACCACATAGATTGTGGTCTGGGCTGAAAGAACGGTGAAGAAGAAGAGGTGCGCAAGCGCCACCGGCAGGACACGGAGCATCCCCTATCCTGGAGTGCGGCGGTCAAAGCCGCATGACGCCCTGATGAAGGTCTCGTGATTTGCTGTCGCGGGCGGGCACGCCGCAATGGGGTGTCCGCCCGCAATCGGCCGCTACTCTTCGCGCAGTGCCGACATCGGTTCCAAGGCCGCGGCCCGCCGGGCCGGTCCGAATCCCGCGCACAGGCCCACCGTGGCCAGCAGCGCAATCGAAACCATGGTCGACACCGGATCCCAGGGCTGCAGGCCGTACAACATGCTGGCCGCTCCGCGCGCGGCCCATTGCGCCAGCAGTACGCCCACGACCAGCCCGGCCACCAGCAGCAGTCCGGTCTCCGTCAGCACCAGCCGGATTACCTTGCCCCGATCGGCGCCCAGGGCAATGCGCAGACCGATCTCATTGCGCCGCCGCGCCACCATGTACGCAATCACGCCGTACAAACCCAGTGTCGCCAGCAGGCCCGCCAGCAGCGCAAAAGCGCCCGAAAGCGTGGCCATCAGGCGGTCCCGCAACAGCGACTCTTCCAGTTGGGTCGAGAACGTCTTGAACTCGATTCCGATGGTCGGGTTGACCCCGGCGATGGCGCCCTTGACCCCGTTCATCAGCTCCAACGGTGATCCCTGCACCCGCAGCACCATCGACAGTCCAGGCCCCGGATCCTCATCCTGCGCCATCGGGAAGAATCCAATCGGCAGGAAATCCTCCCGCAGCTCGTAGTACTTGGTATTCTTCACGACGCCGACGATCTGAATCAGGTCTTCCTGCTTGCCTGCCGGCGCCTCCATGTGGAAGGTCCGGCCCACCACATTCGCCTTCCCAAAGAACTTCTTCGCGAACACTTCGTTGACCACTGCCACCTTGGGCCCGGACGTGTTGTCGCGCTCGTCGAACTCGCGGCCGGCCAACAACTGGGTACCCATCGTGTGGAAGTAGCCCGGACCGACACGGTTGAAGAACGACTGCTTGCCGCTCGACGCCGCCTGGGTGTTATCGGGCCCGATGTCGTTGTTCCACCCCGATCCGCTCATCGGGGTCATCATCACCTGCGCCGCCGCCTGCACGCCCGGCAGTACGGCGAGCTTGTCGGAAAGCTCCCTGTAGAGGGCAGGACGCCGCTCCTTCGGATACTGGCCGCGGCTGAAGTCCAGGTCCACGGTCATGATGCCTTCCGGTTTGTAACCGGAGTCCGTCGTCATCAGGTTGCGCAGGCTGCGCACAAACAGCAACGCCCCGGTGAGCAGCACCAGTGAGAACGCCACCTGGGTCACCACCAGGATGCGGCGCAGGCTAAAGCGCTCCGGCCCGGAGGTCACACTGCGTCCGCCAGAGCGGATCGCGGCTGAGGGCGGCATGTTGGTAGCCCGCAGTGCCGGAAGCAAGCCGAAGAGCAGGCACGTGCTGACCGCCAGCAGTGCGGTGAACCCCAAAACCCGCCAGTCCAACGTGAGATTCACGAACAAGGGGTTATCGGTGGTGCTGATGAACGTGATGAGGCCCCTGCTCAACAGTTGGGCCAGGCCCGCGCCCAGGGTTGCGCCCATGATCGCCAGCAGCAGGCTCTCCGCCAGCAATTGCCGCACCAGCCGGTTGCGGGAGGCGCCCAGGGCCAGCCTGACCGCCAGTTCCCGTTCCCGCACGCTGGCCCGTGCCAGCAGCAGGTTCGCCAGATTCGCACAGGCGATCAGCAATACCAGGCCCGTGGTTGCCATCAGCAGCCACAGCGGCTGCTCATATTGACGGCGCAGGTTCGAAACGCCCGTTCCGCCCTCCTGCGCATCCAATTTGTTCGCCAGGTACTTCTTAGCCGTCTGCGCTTTGTAGGTGGGCGAGATGGTGGCCTCCATCATGCCCGGCGACAACGCCTGCAGTTGGGCTCGCGCCTTCTCCACCGTCATGCCCGGCTTCAGCCGCCCCATCATCGACAGCCACCACGCGTGCCTGATCGGGATCCGCCCTTTGCCGTCGTCCGCCATCATGCGGTCGGCGCAAACCGGAATGGCCACGTCGTAACGCCGGCCCATTTCCACGCCAAAGAACTCGGGCTTGGTGATGCCGATCACCGGAACAGGCCGCCCGTTCAGGCTGATGTTCCGGCCCAGGGCGCTCTTGTCCCCGCCCAGCTCCCGCTGCCAGAATGCATAGCTGACCACCGCCCCCGGGTTCGGGCAGGCTTCTGTATCATCCGCGGTCGTGATGGTGCGGCCAATGAGTGGACTGACGCCCAGGACCCGGAAGAAATCGCCGCTGACGTACAGTCCTTCGGCCCACCGGGCCTCGCCGCCATCCGCCAGGTTGAAACGAGTGGCGCTCCAGGCCAGGACTCCGCTGAAGGACTGCTGATGCTTCTGCAAGTGCTCCCAGTGCGCGGAAGTCAGCCGCGCCGATCGCGTCGAGAACCAGCCGGAGCGCGCGGATCCCTTCGCAAATTCAACGGAAACCAGCTCCTCGGGCTTCTGCACGGGCAGCGTCTGTAGCCGGATCGCCGCAACCAGCTCAAAGATGGCCGTATTGGCGCCAATGCCCAAGGCCAGGGACGCGACCGCAACGAACGTAAAGCCCGGGCTCTTCTTCAGTTGCCGGAGGCCGTAGGAGATGTCCTGCGCGAAGGATTCAAACATGATTCACCTAGCCAGTAGTTACGACTAATCATGCTTCGCGTTCGGAAGATGTTACATTCCCGACCAATTACCACCGGATCGCTGCCCGCAGTTCGGCTTCCTTCACCTGAATCCCCAGTCCGGGCCCGGCCGGAACCTGCCAATGGGCATCCTCCACCCGTAGCGGCGACTCCAGGAACAGGTTCGCCATCCGGCAGACGGAAGGATTGAACTCCAGCAGCGGAGCATTTTCCAGCGCGGCTGCGAAGTGGATCGCCGCCGCAATCTGCGGACCCAGCGCAATGCTCACATGCGGCAGCACCGCGGCGTTCGCGCTCGCGGCCATGGCGGCAATCCGCAGGCCTTCCGTGATGCCCGTCCGGCCCAGGTCCGGCTGGACAAACCGCAGCGCATGGAGCAGCGGGGCGATCTCATTGCGTGTGCGGAAGCTCTCGCCTGCCGCCAGTGGTGTCTGGATCTCGTCGGCCAACCTGACGTGCGCCTCTGCCTCCTCCGGCATAAAGGGACATTCCAGCCAGACCGCGTTCCTCCGGTCCAACTGCCGTCCAAACGCCGCCGCGTTCGACTCCTCCAGGCGCCACAACGCGTCCACCGCCAGCTGAGCCGAAGCGCCCAACGCGTCGTGCAATTCGTCCAGCAGTTGGAACAACTCGCCCTCCGCCGCCTCGTGAAAGACCTTGAAGCAGCCGAAGCCCTGCGCCTGATAATCGAGGGCAAAGCGGCAACGGTCGGCAAATGAGCCCGAGGGCAGGCCGCTCAGATAGGCCGAAACCCTGGTCTTCGCCAGGGAACCGGCAATGATGCCCGACACGGGCTGCTGCCGCATCCGGCCGGCCAGGTCCCACAACGCCAGGTCCACACCGCTGATCGCGTCCAGCATGAAGCCGCCCGTCTGGCCGCGGACCCGCATGCTCCCATACAGGTTGTGCCAGGTCTTCTCAATATGCTCAGGCTCCGGCTGGAACTCCACGCCCACCAGCAGTGGCGCCAGCAGCCTGTCCACAATCGCGCACGCCACCTGCGGAGCCAGAGGCGCCTGCGCCTCGCCCCAACCGGTCAGCCCGTTGTCGAGCGTCACCTTCACCAGCGCCGTCTCGAAGTGCCGGGAGTAAATGGCGGGCACACTGGCCGACCACCGGTAGTCCGCCTCGCCGCTCTTCAGCACGGAGGGCGAGCCGGCCGTGCCCGTCGCCTCGTCCAGATCCCTCGCCAGGCGTACCGGGATTGCTTCCACGCTACGGATTCGTGTCATTCACGCCTCTTCTTCAGAAGTACACCCAACAGTAGCAGCGCCGCCGGGTGCAGGAAGCCCATGATGTAGAAGACGGACGTATAGGAGTAGCGTTCCACCAGGTGGCCGGTCAGGTTCGTGAACAACGCTCCGCCCAGCCCTGTGCCGAAGGCGATCAGCCCCGAAACCGACCCGACCAGCGCGCGTGGATACAGATCATTCGTCATCGTGGTCAGATTCGTTCGCCAGGCCATGTGCGCAAACAGCACGACGCAGATAAGTGCGATGGCGACCCCGGACGAAGGCGTAAGCGCTACTGCGATGCTCAACGGCATCGACAACGCGCAAGGCAGCATGACGGCCCTCCGTGCCCGTCCCGCCGCCCAGCCGCGTTGGATCAGGGCGCCGGAAACGAGCCCGCCCGCTACAGAACCAAGGTCGGCGCAAAGGTATGGCAGCCACGCCAGGACACCCATTTGGAGCAGCGTGAACCCGCGGTGCTCCACCAGGTACTTCGGCAGCCAGAACAGGTAGAACCACCAGACGGGATCGGACAGAAACCGCGCGCCCAGCAGAGCCCAGGTCTGTCGCAGCGCCAGCAGTTGCAGATACCCCTTCGCCTGCACGGGAGCCGCAGGAGCCGGAGCCTGAATCAGCGCCAGTTCCTCCGCCGTGATCCGCTTGTGCCGCTCCGGCAGTTCATACAGTGCCAGCCAGGCAATCAGCCATACGAACCCGGTGGCGCCAGTCGCCACGAAGGCAAAGCGCCAGCCATACTGCGTGGCCAGCCAGACGACAAGAGGCGGCGCCACCACCGCGCCGGCCGCTGCTCCCGCGTTGACCAGGCCATTCACCACCGCGCGGTCCTTCGCCGGAAACCACTCCGAGGCCACCTTGATCGAGGCCATGAAGCTGCCAGATTCGCCCATCCCCAAAAGGCAGCGGAAGGCCGAAAGCGAACCGGCGCCGGAGGCCAGCGCATGCGCCATGTTGCTGGCGGACCACCAGGCCATGAAGACCGCCATCGAGCGCCGCGTGCCCCAGCGGTCCACTACCCAGCCGTTGATCACATAGGTGATGGTGTATGCGTAGAGGAACCACTGGAGAATGCCCGCATACTGCATCGGCGACAGGTGCAGCTCGCGCGTGAGAATCGGTGCGACGACGGAGAGCGCCTGCCTGTCGATGTAATTGATCATCGAGGCGGCGAACAGCAGCGCGGCAATGTACCAACGCAAATGCCGGATGCGCATGGCGAGGTGCCGCCGGGTCAGGCGTCCACGGTCGTTTGCGGGTCAGCGGTCACCCATTCCCGCAGGAATTCCAGCTCCCCCAGGCTTTCGCGTGTGAGGGACGAAGTGGGATGCCGGACAAACGCGCTGGCAATCACCCCCCGCGCCACCAGATTGTGTTTCATTGCGGAGACGCCCAGTCCGGGCTGCAGTTCAAACCGGATCAGGGGCAGCGCCTGGGTGAACACGCGCCAGGCTTCACGCAGGTGGCCGCTCTCCACGGCATTCCAGATGGCGACGAACTGCGCCGTCAGGTCGCTGCCCGGCATCACGCCGCGCGCGCCGCGCTGCATCTCCTCGATCATGAACAGCCCGTTCAAGCCGCCGAAGACCGTTATGGCTCCGCCGCTTGCCTTCACCACCGACGTGGTCTTGGTCGCGGTCGGCGGCGCCTCCACTTTGGCGTAGCAGACATTCGGCGTCTCGTTCACCATGCGCGCCAGCAGCGGAGGCGGCATCGCCACCTGCGTCATCAGCGGCGCATCCTGCACCATCACCGGGATCTTCACCGCCCGGCCGACCTCGCCGTAGTAATGCAGCAGCCCTTCGCCGTCGGTCTTCATCAGGTAGGGCGGCAGCACCATCAGGCCCGCCGCGCCCATGTCCTCGGCCTGCCTGCCTAGTTCGACCGCCGCCGCCGTGCCCGTGTGGCCGGAACTGACGACAAGCGGCACCCGGCCGTCCACTTCCCGCACCACGGCTTGCAGGATCTCGCGGCGCTCAGCGGCCGTCAGCGTGTAGCCTTCACTGGCATTGCCGAAAAGCCCGAACCCGTGTGCGCCCGCGGCCAGCAGATGGCGCACCAGGCGAAGTTGGCTTTCCATGTCCAATGACCCATCGTCACGAAACGTGGTGGCGAGAATCGGGAAGACTCCGGCAAGCTGCGGCATGCGTGCATTTTACATCGGCGCGTCTGAGTGCCGCCAATCTGAAATTTCAGACTTCAGTGGGCGCACCCGTCCAACCCGACGCTCAGAAAGCAAAACCGCCGGCGCTGAGGGCACCGGCGGCAGCCAAACGTCGGACTTGTGGAAGCGAGCTTAGTGGATCGTCACCTTGCGCACGGCCAGGTTGTCGTTCTCATCCGCGACCTTCACGGCCACGGTGAATTCCGTCCCCGCCGGCTTCTCCGCCTCGAGATTGTACTCGTGGGCGGGCGAGTCCGTGATCTGCGTCGTCGGCTTGGCCGAGATCCACTCGCCGCCGTTCACCGAATACTCGGCGAACTGCAGTGAGTTCAGTGCGTCAGTCGCCTTGAATTGGATCCGCAGCTTGCCGCCGTCGACCCGGGCCGTCAAGCCTTCGATCTGCGGCGGTGTGTTGTCGATGACGAACTCCTCGCTCTCCATCACCGTGGTGAGTCCCTGCCCCGGATAGTTGTCCGTATCGTCCGTGGCCGTCACCCGCAGCTGGTAGCGCCCATCCGCGAAGGCCGTCGAATCCCAGTTCAGCCGAGCGTCTTTCACCTTCTCCTTCAGCAGCTTCCATTCGCGCTCTTCCGCGCCGCGGATCTCCACCTTGTACTCCAGCGTGTCCCCGTTGGCATCGTGGGCACGCCAGCGTGCGCCCAGGGTTCCTTTTTCAAAACTCAGTGTGGCTGCACCCGCGCCGGTGTCCGTCGCTGAGGAAGAAGACGGCCGCCGCGACTGGCCAATCGGGGGCAGCGAGAGAGAGGAGGACGCCGTCAGCGAGGAAGACGAGGTCGGGAACTTGTAGTTTGCCGGAGTCACTTCCACCGCCTCCAACACCGGAGCCACGTTCTTCGCCTGATACGCGGCCTCCACCAACTTCAGCACCGGCGACCGTCCATCGGGAGCAGCGGTCAGCGTCGCGCGCCAACCCAGGAACCGCGCCGGCGGGGCTGACACTCGCGAACCCGCCGCGGCATCCACCGCAGCCCACGGGCTCCAATTCTTCTCGGCGCGATCCAGGTTGCCGCTGTGGGCTTCCACGCTGATCTTGCCGCCATTCAGCTCCGACTCATTCCGTAGCCGGCCCCAATAGGTGAAGCTGCCCGCGTCGAAGAGTTCGCTCTCGATGCTGCCGGTCCGCTCGAGCGTCGGTCCCAGTTGGAACACCTTGGCCGGGTTCGCGGTCACCGCAATCACGGCGCCGCCTGGACCCGCAGCCATCGCCGTCACCTGCTGCGGTTCGCTATCCACCAGCCGCGTGAACGTGAAATCGGTATCGATGCGATAGATGCGGCCCATGTTGCCCGTACCGGCCAGCAGCTTTCCATTCTTATCGAAAGCCAGCGCATAGACGGTGAGCAGGGAGTTCGACCAGATCCGCCGCGGCTCGCCATCGGCCGCAATCCGGTAGATTTCGCTGTTGCCCGGAGCCGAGGCGACTCCGATGCTTGGTGGCGCGGCCGCCTGGGGGCGGGCTCCACCGCCAATCTGGATCTGGACGCCTCCACCCGCCGCGGCCGCTGCTGCCGGTGCAGGCGCCGGAGCAACCGGTGTAACCATCGGGACGGCCGACCGCGTGCCGGAAGCAGCCGCATAGATCGCGCCATCCTGGCCGGCCACCACCGCCGTCACTTCCCGCTTCGACGTCTGGTACAAAACGAAGCCAGTGCCATCCGGACCCACGCGCAACACCAGGCCGCCCGGTTCCGTGCCCGCGATCAGGTTGCCCTTGCTGTCCATCGCCAGCGACCGCACATGCGTCTCGCCGGCGTCGAAGAACACGGTGGCTTTCCCATCCGTCCCAATCTTCTGGATCTGGCCCGGATTGCCCGTGGCCGCATAGAAACCGCCGCCTGCCGCGGGCACCAACGCCCACACATAGCCCGCTTTGAGGGTGGAGAAGAGCGTCGACTTACCATCGCTCTCGATACGGTAGATCTTCGCCTCGGGCGAGACCGCGGCATACACGTCGTTCTTCGTGCCCGCGGCCAGAGCGTAGACGGCGCCGCCTTCCAGCGTGGCCAGCGTCCGCCCCTTGCCCTGCGCATTGATGGCGAACACCTTGCCGTCGGCGCCCCCCGCGAACACTTCCCCTTTTCCGTTGGCGACGGCGCACCACAGGTGTGGCACACCGGCATCAAAGATCTCTTTCCACGTCGGCGCCAGGCTCAGCCGGCCCTCGCTCGAGAGTGCCAGCCCTTTCAGCTTGCCCTTCTCAAACTCCGCCGATTCACTCTGCGTCCAGGTCTTCGTCTCAACGGCAAACGCAGAGACAGCGGCCAGCGCCGCGGGCAATATCCAGAATCTGATCTTCATGTGTTCGTTCTGAGGCTTTCTACTTCACCGTGAAGCGCAGAGCGGCGTTGCCGCTGACAACCTGATCGAGCGGAATCGATTCCACCAGGTGCGCTGTTTCCGCGGTCGCCGCCATCGGGCGTCCGCCCCTTCCGGACTGCATTACATTCAACACCGAGGTCGGTACATCGGCCAGCGCCCGGTCGTCGGCATAAACCGTCGGCCGCGGATCCACCAGCGAGACATACAGCTTATCGTTTGACCGTTCCTGATTGATCAGCGACACCGTCTGCGTCAGGTCGAGTGTCCGGTTCGACATGCCCGCCATGAGTTGCGTGCGGTTCAGCGTGTCGGAGTCGCTCAAAAGCAGCCGGTGATCGCCGCGCGTGATGCTCTCAGGCACCTTCACCTTGAACTCGCGCAGCACACGCTCGCCGCGCCATGGCCGTAACGCCACTTTGCCCGTCAACTCACCGCCCGGCGAGATATCTGAGTTGTCCAGCCAGGCGCTCTCCACGGTCGTCACCCTGCGCTCCGCCTGCATCTCTACCACGAGTTCCACATGCTTTACCTTCGGAATCTCGCGCGGGTTCGAGAACAACCGGCTGAACTTCTCGGCCCACCAGGAACCCAGCTGCATCGGAGCGGGCATGGGGCCGTCCCCACTCACCACCATCGTGCTGGCCTGCAGCGTCTCCAGGCCGTCGAACTCCACCTTCCCCTCGAGCTTGAACGTCGCGTCATCCGCCGCCGACGAGTTGATG
Source organism: Paludibaculum fermentans (assembly GCF_015277775.1). Lineage (NCBI taxonomy): Bacteria > Pseudomonadati > Acidobacteriota > Terriglobia > Bryobacterales > Bryobacteraceae > Paludibaculum > Paludibaculum fermentans. The sequence continues at coordinate 5,569,121 of NZ_CP063849.1, read as the reverse complement.
TCGTTGAGCGTATTGAACGTCGTCAGCATCATCAGGAACGGGGTCCACTTTGGGTGAATGAACGCATCGAAGTGGTACTTCTTCTCGATCACCGGGCCGCCCGGCACAGGCTGCACCCGCACCTTCAAATCCACCGGAATCGTCGTGGCCGCCGCGCCCAGTTCCCCCATGATGCCCGAGTGCCGGTCCTGATGCAGCGCTCCGGCGATCTCGGTGGCATTCGCGAACTTGTTCGGCTGGAAGGCGGAACTCAGCACCATCAGCACTTCGCCCTTGCTCATCGGCATGCTCAGCGGACCCAGGTTGAAGAAGCTGTGTCCGAAGCCCAGCACCCGCTTGCCGTCGTTATAAGTGACCGTGCCCAGGCCGGTGATGCTCATGTCACCGGAAACCAGCACGCCCGCGATCGCTTCGCCCGGCTGCAGGGCGTCTTTCCACCCGGCGGCTGGCTTCGAGGAGGTCACGGCGCCGGCAGCGCCGCCCTGGACAGCGGTGATCCCCATCTGGTCAAAGTACGGTTTGAACTCGCGCAGCGTCGCTTCGTTGAAGCCGCTGAAGGTCAGCGGCGTGTCGATCTGCACCAGGCGCGCGGATGGATCCAGCAGCGATGCCGGCGGGGTCAGTTCCGCGCGCGCCGTGGGTTGCTGCGGCGACTTCGGATTCGATGGCCGGGTCTCGTCGATCGAGTTGATCTCCAGCATCTGCTCAATCGGGGTGATTCCGCAGATGGCGTCCGGCGAGAACACACTGATGCGCAGGGCAATGGCGCCCACCAGCTTTCCATCAATATAGACAGGGCTGCCGCTCATGCCGCCGGCTACGTTCGTTTTAGCCGCCTTGCCGCCCAACTTGGCGAGAATCACGTCCTGCCGCGGACCCCAGGCGTTCTTCCATGGACCAATGATCTCCACCGGAATCGCTTCAGGCACTGTGCCCTGGAACACAGTCCAGGCCACGCCTTGCATGCCCGCCTTCACTTCCGAGGCGCGCATAATGGCCACAGGGCCGGCTTTCGGCCGGTCCATGATCGTCTTCGGCAGCGTGGGCGCCTCGCCGTAAGGCGAGTGGACCGATGTGGCTCGAACGGGTGGCGCACTCTGCGCCCAGACCGGGATAACCAGTGACACGGCGCACAGAATCGCCGCGCAGCTCTGCTTCATGTGGGGTGGGTCCCTTTCCAGGCAATGTCGGATACTTTCATTATCCGTTACATTGGACGTCGGCGGAGGTCGATCCGGTATCTCCAAACTTTGACTACCAGAGGACTGGTACGTCCTGCTCGCAGCGGTGGAGTTACCCGATGTCGATTCGCTGGGCGGCGGATGGCCGCTCCATCAGAGCATCGCGTCAGGAACCCCGCAAGGCCTGTCCACGTAAGGGACCCCAAAAACCGGTCAGGCCGGAGGCAACTGCCTACGATCGCGCGCTTATTTGCCCAGCGCCGCCACCATGTGCGCCGAGTAGGCCCGGTCTTCCTGCATGATGTGCCGGGTGAGCCAGTCTCTCAGGAAGTCCATCACACTCACCGACATCGTGATCGAGGCGGAATTGTAATCCGCTCGGAACTGGCCCAGCTTCGACTCGAAACTACGGTGTTGGGCCTCCTGCGTCAGCATCTTCGGATACGCATGGCGCCTCAGCAAATCCTCTTCAAAGGAGAAGTGGTACTTCGCATACTCCTCCAGGTCTACCAGGACCGAGTTGATCACGTTCTTACCCTGGCCCTGGAGCATTGCGTCCTGCAGCCTGTTGATGATCTCGACCAGGCGCTTGTGTTGCGCATCGATCTCAGGCACTTGAACGGAATAGGCGTCTTTCCAGGGAAACCAGGTTGTGGCTTGTGCTTGCATTGTCTTCACATCGGCGCGACATGTAAGGAACATGACCCAAATGAGGATATTAAGTTCTTAATCAAGTAGTTGTCTTTAGATGGGTAAATCGAGTGGCTCCGTGCCGCCGGCGCCGGCCAGGGCAGCTGCCTTTCGCGAGGTTTCCAGGCATCCTCCACAGTTTTCGCTACACTGGAAGCGAAGAGTTCTGCACTTCGTCAGTAAGTCCTTTCTTTTCAGCATGCCCGGGTGGCGAAACTGGCAGACGCAACGGACTTAAAATCCGTTGACCCGAAAGGGTCGTGCGGGTTCGATCCCCGCCCCGGGCACCATCCTCCCTCTCCCTCAGCCATTCCCGGCGACACGCGCCGCAATCCGCTGGAAGCCCTTTCAGAGAACCCCGCCTTCGCCCGTTCGGAACCCCGTGCACCTGCCCTGCTTTCTCGATAGAATACCCAGGAATCTTCGCAGTCCTTCTGGAGGCCCTATGTTTCGTGCCCGGCACCTGGCGCTTACCGCCCTCGCCCTGACCCTCTCGCTTGCCCACGCCCAAAGCCCTCAGGCTCGCATCAAGATCGATACAGACCGCAAAGTCGGCGAAGTCCACCCCAACATGTTCGGCAACTTCGCCGAACACCTCGGCCGCTGCATCTATGGCGGCATCTACGAGGAAGGCAGCCCCCTTTCCGATGCAAGCGGTTTCAGAAAAGACGTCATGGAGGCCACCAAAAACCTCGGCGTCTCCCTCCTCCGCTGGCCCGGCGGCAACTTCGCCTCCGGCTACAACTGGAAGGACGGCATCGGGCCCAAGGATCAGCGGCCCGTCCGCCCCGATCACGCCTGGGGCGACCTCGACTCCAACCGCTTCGGCACCGACGAGTTCCTCCAATACTGCGAACGCCTCGGCGTCACCCCCTACATCTGCATTAACGCCGGCTATGGCACCGTGAACGAAGCCCGCGAGTGGGTGGAGTACGTCAACGAAGCCCGCAGCACCTACTGGGCCGACCAGCGCCGCAAGAACGGCCGCGACAAGCCCTATGGCGTCAAAATCTGGGGTCTCGGCAACGAGATCGACGGACCCTGGCAGCTCGGCCACAAGAACGCCGAAGACTACTCCAAGTTCGCCCTCGAAGCGGCTAAAGCCATGCGCCGCGTCGACTCCTCCATCCAGTTGATCGCCAGCGGCTCCTCCAACTTCGGACCCAACGCCGACTGGATCGCCTGGAATCGCGAGATCCTCCAGAACCTGCGCAGCGAAATCGACTACATCTCGCTACACACCTATATCGGCAATCGCGAGAACAACTTCGAGCGCTTCCTCGCCACCTCCCAGGATCTCGACGAACGCATCGAAGTCGTCGCCGGTCTCATCCAGGCCGCTCAGTCCGGGCAGCGCAACCCCCGCCCCATCTACATCGCCTACGACGAGTGGAACGTCTGGTATCGCGCCCGCGGCAACACCGAGTTCGCCACCGGCTCCACCCGTCTCGAGGAGATCTACAACTACGAGGACGCCCTCGCCATGGGCATGTTCTTCAACTCGTTCATCCGCCGCGCCGACGTCGTCAAGATGGCCAACCTCGCCCAGCTCGTGAACGTCATCGCCCCCATCTTCACCAACAAGCAGGGCCTCTTCCTCCAGCCCATCTACTTCCCCATCGCGGAATACGGCAAACAGCGCAATAACATGTCGCTCAACGCCCTGGTCACTTCGCCCACCTACACGCCCGCCCCGGGCCGCAAGCCTCTCGGCTACCTCGACGTCTCCGTCACTCACAACACGAAGGAAAACGCCCTCTACGTCAATGTGCTGAACCGCAGCGAGAAGCTCGACATTGCTACCCGCCTCGATAACGTGGAAGGCGCCATCCAGTCCGCCGTCGGCGTCTGGACCATGAACTACGACGACCTCAAGGCCACCCACACCTTCGGAGCCGATAAGAAGATCGTGCCCGCCAACTCCACTTACACCGCCAAGGTCGAGAAGAACGGCTTCACCTACACCTTCCCGAAACACTCCCTCACCATTCTCAAAGTGAAGCTCCAGTAGCGGACCACGCCCGGACCACGCGTCCGGGCGCTATCCTGCTTGCATGTCCTTACAGCGTTTGAGCGGGAAGACCGCGATCGTCACCGGCGCGGCGCGCGGCATCGGGCGCGCCATTGCCTCCAGCCTCGCCTCCGAAGGCGCCAGGGTCGTCGTCAACTACACCCGCTCCGCCGCCGAAGCGGAAGCCCTCGCGGCCGAAATCGGCGGCCTCGCCATCCAGGCCGACGTCTCCGTTGTAGCCGACATCCGCCGCCTCTTCGAAACCGCCGAAGCCGCTCTCGGCCCCCTCGATATCCTCGTCAACAATGCCGGAGTCGCCAGCTTCCAGCCCGTGGCGCAATCCACAGAGGAGCAGTACGACCATATCTTCTCAGTGAATGCCCGGGGCACCTATTTCTGCTGCCGCGAAGCCGCCCTCCGCCTGCGCAACGGCGGCCGCATCGTCTCCATCTCCACCGGAGCCACGGTCTCCAGCCCCGCCGGCAGCGCCATCTACTCCGGCAGCAAAGCCGCGGTCGAGCAACTCACCCGCGCCCTGGCCCGCGAACTCGGCCCCCGGAGCATCACCGTGAATACCGTCTCCCCCGGCTTCACCGACACCGACATGTTGAACCAGTTCCCCACGCTGGTCGGCATCGCCGCCGGCATGTCGCCTCTCGGGCGCGTAGGCCAACCCGCCGACGTGGCCGAAGTCGTAGCCTGGCTTTGCACCAGCGAAGCCCGCTGGGTGACCGGCCAGAACCTCCAGGCCGGCGGCGGCGCCAGCATGGTCTAGCAGCCGTCATTCCTCATTGGGAGGGCGGACGCCCTCGTCCGCAGCCGACCCCCAGGTCGGCTCCTCACGCACCCACCCCCCCGAGGTGTAGGATGAAGCCGTCATGCCGAGCGTCACTCTATTGCGCGGAGCCGTCGCGGCGGGCGAGGGCGTCGTCCGACTGGCCCCAAACTTCGCCGATAACGGCGAACGCTGGATCGCCTCCATCTCCGAGCCTCATCTCAGCTGCATCGCCATCGGCGCCCGCCGCATCCCCCTGCGCGACGCCTTCGACAAACTCCGCGACTGGTACCTCGGCGCGCAAGCCCCCGACTGGAACGTGCTCGCCCGCTGGAGCAACGGCGACCTCACCCTCCAACCCCTCGACGACGTCGAACTTGGACCCGTCTCGGATCAATGGATGCTCGGACCCGGCGAATCCGGCCACCTCCAGTACAAAGGACCCGTCGTCCTCCTCTGCCTCCGCGGCCAGGGCCTCGTCTCCAAGGTCGAAATCCAATCGCCCCATGCCCTGCATGACGGCAAACTGACACCCGACGAAGTCTTCATCACCGGCGAACGCGCCCGCCGCGGCCTCGACATTCGCAATACCAGCGAGAAGGACCCCCTCGAACTCCTCCGCATCTACTCCGAGGACCCCGCCGCATGAACCGATGCGATAAGCTCGAAGGCACTCTATGAAAGCCAACGTCATCCCCGCCTCCTGGGGCGTAGGCCGCTTCAATAGCCCGTTCGAACCCTGTGCGGGCCGGCCCCGCCAGGCTGCATTCAGCTACCACCCATCCTAAGGACCCCGCTTTATGAAATTCGGCATCAATACTCTCCTCTGGACCGCCGCGTTTGATCTGGATCATCTGCCCCTGCTGGCAAAGATCAAGTCCTGGGGCTTTGACGGCGTGGAGGTCGCTCGCTTCGCTTTCGATGGATTCCCGGCGCGCCTCATCCGCGAAGCCGCGCACAACGAAGGCCTGGAAGTTACGTTCTGCTCCGCCCTCACCGGCGACGTCAGCCTCATCAGCGACGATCCCTCCATCCGCGACCGCGCCCGCGACTTCATGAAACGCGGCATCGAGACCGCCGCGGAAATCGGCTCCCCGGTCTTTGTCGGCCCCTACCTGTCGCCTGTAGGCTATCTGCCCGGCCGGCGCCGCACCGAAGACGAGTGGAAGCGGGGCGTCGACGAGCTCAAAGCCCTGGCCCCCACCCTGCGCGCCCACGACGTCACCCTGGCGGTGGAGCCCCTCAACCGCTTCGAGACTTACGTGCTCAATACCGCCGCCGATGCAGCGAAGCTCTGCGCCGAAGTCCACGACCCCTACATCGGCATCCTCTTCGATACGTTCCATTCGAATATCGAAGACAAACACGCCGGCGACGCCATCCGCGGACTAGGCCAGCACGTCGCTCATGTCCACACCTGTGAGAACGATCGCGGCATCCCCGGCACCGGCAATGTGGAATGGACCGGCGTCTTCGCCGCCCTGCGCGACACCGGCTACGACGACTGGTGCGTCATCGAGAGCTTTGGCTCCCGCGTAACGGAAATCGCCGCGGCCGCCTGCATCTGGCGCGACCTCGCCCCAACGGTCGACTCCATCGCCAGCGAAGGCGTAGCGTTTCTGCGAGAGGCCGCCGGCCAGGCCATCTCAACCACCGCTGCCCGCGCGGTCTAGTTCCGCCGCCAGCCACTCCTCGCGAGTAGTCGTATACACAACATGCTCAAGGCCGGCGTGCACCCGCCGGCCCTGGTAGTGGAGTCCGATCCGCTGCATCACCCGCTGCGAAGCGATATTCTCGGGCAGCGTTATGGAAATCACATTCGAGAGCCCGACCCGTTCAAACGCATCCCGCAGTGCCGCCCGTCCGCCCTCCGTTGCATATCCATGCCCCCAATGCACCGGCGCCAGCCACCACCCGATCTCCAGTTCCTCCATGCCAGCCAGGCGGCCCACCCCCGCAAACCCAATCGTCTCTCGAGTATCCTTGAGCTCCAGCCGCCAGCGGCACAAGCCCAACTCGGCATACAGCGCCACCTGCCGGGCCACACCGGCCTGAATCTGCTCCGCCGTCATCGGTGTCCCGCCGGTGATGTACCTCATCACCAGCGGATCCGTGGCCAGCGGCTCCAATAGCCACTCGTCCCCTTCTCGCCAAGGCAGCAGCAGTAGACGCTCGGTCTCCATGGCTCAGCGCTGGTCCGTCAGCTTCTCAAACCGTTCTTTCTCTTCTTCCCGCTCGATGAACGGAATCCCCTTCTCCATCCATTCCGGTTTGTCCGCGTCTTTCAGGAAGTGATCGAAGAACTGCTGCATGCGGATCGCGTAGTCCTTCTGGTCCGGTCTCCGCCGCAGGCCGTGCAGTTCACCGTTGTAGTTCATCAGGTACGCTTCCTTGCCCGTCCGCCGCAGCGCCAGGAAGAATTCGATGCCCTGGTACCACGGCACCGCGTCGTCGTTGTCGTCGTGCAGGATCAGCATCGGCGTCTCCACCCGCTTCACCTGGAAGATGGGCGAATTCTCGATATACAGCAGCGGGTTGTCGTACAGCGACGGCCCGATGCGGCTCTGCGTCTTCTCATACTGGAACTGCCGCGGCATGCCGCTGCCCCACCGGATCCCGCTATACGCCGACGTCATGTTGCCCACCGGAGCCCCGGCCTCCGCCGCCCGGAACCGGTTCGTCTGCGTCACCATATACGCGATCTGGTACCCGCCCCAGCTATGCCCCTGGATCCCGATCCGCTTCTCGTCGATGAACCCGAGATCCACCACCGACTGGATTGCCGGCAGCACGCACTTCAGCGCGCTCTGGCCAGGATGCCCCACCGAGTACACGATGTCCGGAGTCAGAATCACATACCCCTGCGACGTGTACTGGCTGAAGTTGATGCTGTGGCCCGGCCGCGGTTCCACGAACGCGTGCACGCCCTGCGACAGCTTCTCGTAGATGTACACGATCATCGGGTACTTCTTCTTCGGGTCGAAGTTCGCCGGCTTGTACAGCGCCGCCCGCAGCGGCACACCATCCACGTTCTTGTACGACACCAGCTCACCCTGGCCCCACAAAAACGGCTCCATCTGCGCCGCGCCGTTGCTCACCTTCCTCGGAGCGGCGAAGCTGGCGTTCGTCAACTGCAGGTCAGGGAACTCATCGAAGCGCGATGCCGTGATCAGTACGACATCGGCGTCCTTCGCCCGTGTGGCGAACCGGTAGTTCTTCGCACCCCACAACAGCCGCTGCGGCGCGCCCGTGCCCGTCACGCGGTAGAACCCGCTCTCCCGGGTCTCTTCACTCTCAGCCCGGAACGTGAACGGCTTCGTCGCGTCCTGGCCCCGGTCCTCACTCTCGTCCACCGCATCCACTCGCTGGATGCGGAACTGGATCTTCGCCTTCCGCCCCTCGCCCGACGTCAGGTTCCGCGCCGGCCGCCCGTCCACGAAAACCTGCCACACGTCGTACTGGTCGTTCACGAAGAAACTCTGGCTGTCCTTGGCCCACCCGGAGTGCCCATACGAGCCCGGCGGGTTCGGCGTGTCGTCTTCTTCGTCAAAGAACGCCACGCCCAAAGACGAACTCACGTTCTTCGAAGCCCCCTCCGGCAACGTCATCACGTGCCACGCCTTGGCATTGTAGTAGAACGCGTGCTTGCCATCCGGAGCAATCTGCAGCACTCCACCGCCCGGCCCGCCGCCCCCCGGCAACTGCCGCAGCATCAGCTTCCGCTGGCCGCTGTTGCCATTCACCAGGTACACATCCTGATACGTCGAGTCGTAGTCGATCATCCGCCGCCAGGCCCGGTCGTCCAGCCCCAGGGCCAGCAGGCCGTCATCCGTCGGCAGCACCGTCTGCATCGCAGGCGTCGCCAACTGGACATACTTCTTCGCCGCGATGTCGTACACCCCGCGATAGGTCCGGTTCCGCTCCTGGGTCGCCCGCACCTTCTGCATCGGCTGCACCAGGTCATCGTTCCAGCGCCACAGGTCCATCAGGACCTTCTCATCGTTCGGCGCCGCCTCCTCCGCCGGCTTCTCGGCCTTCGGCGGAGCCGCCACCGGCACATACAGCCGCTTCCCGTCGCGCGAAAAAGTCACCGCGCCCTTGTCGCTCACCACCATGCCCGCCGGCAGCCCGGCCGTCTGCGCGTTTACCACTTCCACTGCCTTGCCGGCCGACCCGTCCCAAAGCATCGCGCTCTTCTCAAACAGGAACGCCAGCTTGTCCTGCTCCCGGCTCCACGCAATCTTGGAGTACTTGCCCTTGCCAGACGCCAGCGCCGCCGGAGCCCCCTCCGCCGTGGTCGCCACCGCATAGACCCCGTTCTCCTCTTCTTTCTTCGAAGAAACGGCGTACACCAACGTCTTCCCATCCCGTGCAATCGTGTACTCCGACGCGTTCGCAAACGTCCGCTCGCCGCCCTCGGCCTTCGTCAGGTTGCGCAACACCAGCTCCGTCCCGAACTCCTTCTTGCCGCCCGCCGCTCCGCGTCCAGCCGCTCCACGAGCCTGATCCTCGCCGTCCCCGTCCTGCTCCGTAGTCTTCACCGCATCGGTCGGCTTCACCGGCACCGCGGGCTCTTTCAGGTATGCCAGCCAGGGTCCACCCTTCTCGGGCACCTGGAAGCTCTTCACGTTCTCGACACGCACCGCCTCGCCGCCGCCCAGCTTCAGGATCAGCAGCCCCTGCTTCGGCATCTCTTCGGCCTTCTTCTTCGCCTTCCTGGCCTGCTCGGTCGCCGCCTTGGCGGGATAGGTCTGCGCGATCAGGTACTGCCCATCGCTGGTGAAGCTCATCTTCACCGTACGCGGCGGCGGCGGCGTCTCCACATCCACCGGGACGATCGCCGGAGGAGGCAGCGCACCCACACTCTGCCGCCATTCCTTGCCTGTCGCGAGCTCGCGGACAACCAGGTCCCCGTCTCCATCCTGCGGCATGTACGCGTACGCCAGAAACTTCCCGTCACGCGACAGCGTCTGGCCGGTGATCGACCGCCAGGCATCGAAATCCTTGTGCAGAATGGGCCGTTTCGCTTGCGCGAAGCCCAATGCGGCACAGAAAAGCGTGAGAGTGAACACACGAGGGGCGAGGGACCTGAAACGTGCAGCCATGTGACGGATTATATGGCTTTTGCGTCATGCTGCGCGTCCGAAACATCTGATGAGCTAGAATTGTCGTTGTTTCACCCCGGCACTAATTCTCGTTAGCGGTAGCCCTATGCCTGACACCCTCTCTATTACAGACAACCGAACCGGTAAGACCTACGAAGTTCCGATCGAGGATGGAACGATCAAAGCCCTGGATCTGCGCAAGATCAAGACCGACGAGGAAGACTTCGGTCTGATGGCCTACGACCCCGGCTTCATGAACACCGCCGCCTGCAAAAGCCGGATCACGTTCATCGACGGCGACAAGGGCATTCTGCGCTACCGCGGCTACCCCATCGAGCAGCTAGCCGAGCAGAGCGACTTCCTCGAGGTGGCTTACCTCCTCTACTTCGGAGAATTGCCCACCCGCTCCCAGCTCGATGACTTCAAGCGGACGGTGCTCAGCCACACCATCATCCACGAGCAGACCAAGAAGTTTATCGACGGCTTCCGCCACGACTCGCACCCCATGGGCGCCTTCCTCTCCACCGTGGCCGCCCTCTCCACCTTCTACCGCGAAGTCAAAAACATCTTCGACGCCCAGAACCGCGTCATCCAGTTCGAACGCATGGTGGCCAAGATGCCCACCATCGCCGCCTTCTGCCACCGCCACTCCATCGGCATGCCGTTCGCGTACCCCGATAACGACCTCAGCTACGCCGGCAACTTCCTGAACATGATGTTCAAGGGCACCGAAACGAAGTTCAAGCCCAACCCCGTGCTGGAACGCGCCATGGATGTCCTCTTCATCCTGCACGCCGACCACGAGCAGAACTGCTCCACCACGACGATGCGCGGCATCGGCTCCAGCCACTGCGACCCCTTCACCGCCCTCGCCGGCGCAGCCGCCGCCCTCTACGGCCCGCTCCACGGCGGCGCCAACGAAGCCGTCCTCAAGATGCTGGTCGAAATCGGCTCCAAGGATCGTGTCCCCGAGTTCATCCGCCGCGTCAAGGCCGGCGAAGGCCAGCGCCTCATGGGCTTCGGCCACCGCGTCTACAAGAACTACGACCCCCGCGCCAAGATCATTAAGAAGGTGGCCTTTGAAGTCTTCGAAGTCACCGGTCGCAACCCGCTGCTCGACATCGCCCTCGAACTCGAGCGCATCGCCCTCGAAGACGACTACTTCGTCGGCCGCAAGCTCTACCCCAACGTCGACTTCTACTCCGGCCTCATCTACCAGGCCATGGGCTTCCCCACCGAGATGTTCCCCGTCCTCTTCGCCATCCCCCGTACGCCGGGCTGGCTGTCGCAGTGGGAAGAACAGATCCTCGATCCGGAACAGCGCATCGTCCGCCCGCGCCAGGTCTACCTCGGCTACGACGAACGCGAGTACGTCCCCATGGCGATTCGCGAAGAATCCACGCAAGCCGTTTAGGACTACGATCGAATTGAGGCGGTGCCACCCGCGGCGCCGCCTCCCGGTCTACCCATGATCGCCCCCCTGCTGCTGGCTCTCCTCTGTTGTTCCGACCTCCACACAGCCGCTCGCAGCGGAGACATCGAAACGGTAGGTACCCTCCTCTCCAAGGGCGCTGATCCCAACGCCTACGACACCCTGGGCGGAACCCCCCTTCACGACGCAGCCTGGAGCGGCGAATCCGCCATCGTCGAACTCCTCATCAGCTACAAAGCCAACGTCAACGCCCGCCACAAAGAAGCCGGCTCCACCCCTCTCCACTACGCCGTCCTCATGAACCGCCAGCCGGTCGTCGAAATCCTGCTCAAAAACGGGGCCGACCTCAACGCGGCCTACAAGAACGGCGCCACCGCCCTCCATCTCGCCGCCAACCGCGGCCACCTCGAACTGGTCCAACTCCTGCTCGACAAGGGCGCCAACGTGAACATTCGCGACGCCAGCGGCTCCACGCCCCTCGACGAAGCCGCCTGGAAGGGCCATGCCGACGTAGCCAAGCTCCTGCTCGACCGCGGCGCCAGGGTCAACATCCGCAGCGAGGAGACCGGCCAGACCCCCCTCCACGAGGCCGCCGTCAAAGGCCACTCGGACGTCGTCGAAGTCCTGCTCGCCGCCGGAGCCGACGTGAACGCCCGCGACAACTCCAACGCCACCCCCATGGACGAGGCTCTGCGCTACAAACACACCCGGGTGATGGAACTGCTCTCGGCCAAGGGCGCGCCCCTCAGCATGGAGCGCCAGCTCCGCGAGGCGGTCCTGCGAGGCCAAACGGACGTCGTGGCCATGATGCTCTCACTCGGGGCGAACCCGAAACCCCTGCTCTCCGACGCCGCCCTGAAAGGCCATCGCCAGATCGTGGAACTTCTCATCGAGCACGGCGCCGACGTGAACGCCGTCACCCCCGCCGGTTCCACCGCCCTTCACGATGCGGCCCTGGCCGGCCAGAAATCCGTAGTGGAACTCCTCCTGGAAAAGGGAGCGAAGCTGGATGTCCCGGATACCGACAGCGGCTCCACCCCGCTGCACGTAGCGGCCAGTTGGGGCCGTCTGGAGGTGGTGCAGGTTCTCCTGGCCAAAGGCGCCAACCCCCGTCTCCGCAACAAAGCCGGCCGCACGCCCCTGGAACTGGCCCGCGCCGGAGGCTTCACCGACGCCGCCGCCCTCCTGGAAACCGCTCTCAAGCCCAAATAGCACTTCGTCCCAAACCGTTGGGTTCTGGGTTCGAGACCAGTGGAACAAACCGGTTAAGGTTTCGATTGGTCCGGGGACTCTCCAGCCGGCAGCAGGCGGCTATCGGTCTGGAACTTGCGATAGTCCTTCCAAGTCACCTCGACATCCGCCCGCAGCTTCTTGATGAGACCGAGGCGGGCGTCGAGATGGGTCACCGCATACACGGGCAGCCAGACCTCGGCATTGATCCGCGCCTGGCGGAAAGTGAGCTTGGCGCCCGGATCCAGGCGCGCCAACACCCAACCGAACGAAACGGGGGCAATGGTCTCCGCTTCCACCCGCACCCACTGGTATTCCGCCTGGTCCACCCAGATGCGGCCCTTGAACTTGGTGAGCAGTTCCCAGCGCTTGGCCTTGCCTTTGAAGCCCGGGCGGGGCTGGGCGTCGATGATCCAGGCCGGATGGCCGTCCACCCAGTCTGTGCCCGCGAGTGTGAGTTGAAAGGCATCCGGGATCTCAGCCAGGAAGGCGCGGCTCTCCTGGCGGCGTTTTTCCTCCTCGGCCAGCCTCTTCCGGCGTTGATCCGGATTCTCGTCCTGCCGCTTCTTCAGCTCTTTGTCGAACTCCTGCTGCGCTTTGGCCGCCTCTCTGTCCGAAAGCGGCTTGTCGTTGTGGGCGATCTTGCGGCTGTAGGGCCGTTCGCCGATCATAATGACATCAAAGGTATCGGATTCCGTGTTCTTGACCTTACCCTTTGAGTCAAGGTCCCGTTTTTCCGCGCGCTGTGTGTAGGTGTAGTCCTTGGCCCGGACATTGTTGAGGCGGTCGCGGTCGAGGCTGCGGCGCAGGATGGCGGACGGATCCGCGGCCGCGTTCTGCGCGAAAACCAGCGCGGCTGGGACGAAGAGAAGACAAATCAGGCAGGATTTCATACGACTAACTGGGATAGACTAATCCGTTAACCTTAGCGATGCAATGAAGATCCAATGGCCCATCCCGATCGATGAAGCCGGGCGCGCCCTGCGAAAAAGGGCTGAGTCCCTGGGCTACGTGTCGGTTCCGGACGGTGTCCTGGTTTCGCCGGAAGAGCCCGGGCTCGTGCTGCACGTGATCTGCCCGCGCGGTCCGTTGGACCAGGCCGGCGAGGCGGTTCGGGCGGTGCGCCAGATGCTGGCCGTGGACGCGGTGCTGCTGGCGGCCGGCGAGTGGGTGGAACCGGCGGAGATCGGAACCCTGCTGGCGGCGGGTGCTGACGATTACATTGCCCTCAATTGCGAGACGCGCGAACTGGCGGTGAGGTTGCTGGCACTGCGGTTGCGGGTGGAAGGCGGAGGCCGCGCCCAAACGCCGCTGGAAGAGCGTCTGCGCAGCGCACAGCGGCTGGAAACGCTGGGTTCCCTGGCGGGCGTGCTGGCGCACGACTACAACAACCTGCTGGCGGCCATCCAGGGCAATGCCCAGCTCGCTTTGATGGACCGGTCGATCACCGAAGCAGTGAAGTACAGCCTGGCTCAGATCGACACCGCCGCCCAGCGCGCCGGCGACATGACGAAGCAGATGCTCGCCTATGCGAGCAACCGCGATGCCGGCAAGACAAGGACGCTGAACCTGAACCAGATCCTCCGGGAGATGACGGAGCTCCTGCGGGTCTCCGTGCCCCATGGCTGCACTTTCAAGTACAGCTTGGCCCGCAATGCGCCTCCGGTTGCCGGCAGGGCGGCGGAGCTGCGCCAACTGATTCTCAACCTCGCGTGGAACGCCTGTGAATCGCAGGGCGGGATGGGTGGCGAGGTGAAGATCCGCACCGGATTCGACGAGAGTGCGCAACCGGCCCTGGTCACGCTGGAAGTGGAGGACGACGGTCCCGGGATCTCCGCGGAGGACCGCTTACGGATTTTCGACCCCCAGTTCAGCACCAAAGGAGGCCAGCGTGGGCTGGGACTCGCGGCGGCGCGCGTGATCGCAGAGTCGCACGGCGGGTCGCTGGATGTCGTTTCCACCCCCGGCTCCGGTGCCTGTTTCCGCTTCACGATGCCTCCCATTCCGGGTTGGCACATGCAGACACACTCGTCCGCTGGACTGGACGCCGAGGAGCAACTGAACGCCACCTTGCTCCTGATCGACGACGAGCCGGCCGTACGCGAAGTGGCCGAGAAGATGCTCCGCCGGGTAGGGCATACCGTCTTCGTGACAGACAGCTACGCCGAGGGGTGGTCCCTCTGCGAGCAGATCGGCGCGGCCCTGGATGTGGTGATCCTGGATCTGAGCCTGCCGGGCCTGGACCCGAAAGAGCTGGTCCGGCGGATCCGGTCGGCGTTCCCGCGGATGCAGATCGTCGTTTGGAGCGGGGCGGAGGAATCCGCCGTCCACGCGAAGCTGGCCGGAGCCGAGCCGTATCACCTGCTGCCCAAGCAGCCCCGCATGAACGATTTCGTGGCGTCCATCCAGGATCTGCTGCGCGCAGCGAAAAAGGCCTGACAGGCGGAGCGAGGCTCAGGCGACGGGCGCGGTGATCGTGAAAAGCGCTCCGGCGGAGTCCTTTCGATTCTCGGCCTTCACGCTACCGCCGCACTGCTGTGTGATGGTGTGCACAATATGGAGCCCCAGGCCGCCGTGTTTGCTGCGAGTGGAGAAGCGCGGCTTGAAGATCTTGCCCAGGATGGCGTCGGGAATGCCCGGCCCGTTGTCTGAGACGCGCAACTCCACTGAGCCATCGGCCGCCTGGGCGACGACCTCGATCTCCCCTCCGCCATTCTCCTTCATCGCCTGGGCCGCGTTCAGGAACAGGTTCATGAAGACACGCTCCCAGTCGCTGGGCTCCCCCTGCAGGCGGATGCCGGCGGGCACCTTGCGAATCACCTTTACCTTGGTGCCCGGCAGGTGGGTGAGGAAGTCCTGCAGGAACGTGGCGGCGCGCTCCACCACGAGATCGAGCTCCGGGCCCGAGCGGCTCTGGTCGACATAGAGGCCGACGATGCGGCGGCCCCGGTCGACACTGCGATGAATGGCCTGGGCCAGCGCGCGCGACTGCGGATCACCGGAGACGAGCTCCGCCGCCTCGGAGATGGTCTCGAACACATTGTTGAGATCGTGGACCAGTCCGGCCAGTGTCAGGTCTGGAGTAGGATTCGGATCATCCACCACGGAGGGCTCCGCCGCGCGGCTCAAGAAATGATCCCTCGCAGTGTACTCCAGAATTCGGGGAAACTCACCGACGCCGCTTCCGATCCATTGATAGCCACAGGGCCGTCGGCGCGCAAAGAGGCAACGGC
This sequence comes from Paludibaculum fermentans, assembly GCF_015277775.1. NCBI lineage: Bacteria > Pseudomonadati > Acidobacteriota > Terriglobia > Bryobacterales > Bryobacteraceae > Paludibaculum > Paludibaculum fermentans. The sequence goes on along the minus strand of NZ_CP063849.1, from coordinate 5,553,464 downwards.
GAACGCCATGGCGATGCGGTGGTCGTGATAGCTCTCCACTTCCGCCGAGTGGAACGTCTGGCCGCCGGGGATGTAGAACCCGTCCGGGGTGGTTTCGATGGTCACCCCCATCTTGCGCAGGTTGGTGGCGACCGTCTCGATCCGGTCGGACTCCTTGATGCGGAGCTCGGAAGCATCGCGCACCGTCAGGCCTTCCGAACTGACGGCGCCCAGGATGGCCAGCACCGGGATCTCGTCGATCAGGGCCGCGGCCCACTGCTTCTCGATCAGGCCGCCCTTGAGCTGGGAACCCTGCACCAGCAGGTCGCCGCGCGGCTCGCCGTTGCTCATGCGCATGTCGAGGATCTTGACGTCGACGCCCGTGGAGACCAGGAACTCGATCAACGTTGCGCGCGTCGGGTTCAGGCCCACGTCCTGCAGCACGAGCTTGGAGCCGGGCACAATCGCGCCCGCGACGAGGAAGAAGGCGGCGGAGGAGATATCCCCAGGGACGGTGAGTTCGCGGGCTTCCAGGCGGGCTGGCCCTTTGACGCGCGCCCAGCCGCGGCCGGTCTCGATGTCGACCCCGAACTCGCGCAGCGCCACTTCGGTGTGGTCCCGCGTGGTGGCGGATTCGTGGACCGTGGTTTCGCCGTTCGCGGTCAGCCCCGCGAGCAGCACGCAGCTCTTCACCTGTGCGCTGGCGACGGGCAGGGTGTAGTCAATCGGCTGCAAGTCCGCGCCCTGGATCTCCAGCGGCGGAAACTTGCCGTCGCGGGCGGTCAGCGTGGCGCCCATCTGGGTGAGCGGGCCCATGATGCGCTGCATGGGGCGCTGCGACAGGCTCTCGTCGCCGATCAGCCGGCTGGTGAAGGGCTGCCCGGCCAGCAGGCCGGAGATCATGCGGATCGTGGAGCCGGAGTTGCCCGCGTCCAGGTCGGTGGCCGGAGCCTGCCAGCCGTGGATGCCGCGGCCGTGGACCTTCACCTGGCGGCCGTCGATCTCGACCTCGATGCCGAGGGAGCGGACGCAGCCCAGCGTGGAATGGCAGTCGGCGCCGGAAGAGTAGTTGTGAATCGTGGAGACGCCTTCGGCGACCGCCGCCAGCATGCCGTAACGATGCGAGATGGACTTGTCGCCGGGCAGGCGGACTGTGCCTTCCAGGGCGCCGCCCGGGGTGATGATTTCTCTCATAAGTGTGTCTTTCCGCCGTTCCTTACTCGATAGGGAACGGTCCATCGTTCTTTAAGTCGATCCAGCGTTCCATGCGCGTCCGGGTTTCAAACCGGAGGGCAATGGTGCGCGCCGGGAAAGGGGTCTCCAGGCTGATCTCGGCTTCCCCGCCTGGCTCGATGTCGGTGGCATCGATATCCGTCTTGCGCGTAGCGACGACCTTCTTGCCTGGCCCCACGAAGTAAATGGTCAAAACGACGTTCTTGATCGTGTCTTCGCCATCGTTTCTCAGCTTGGCGTCGAGCAGAATGGAGTCCTCGTGGCGCACGGCCTTACACTCAACTACGTTGAGCAACGCCCCCTTCTGCTTGCGCTGGTCCTGCGCCGCGCACAAGAATAGGGAGGCTAGCGTGATGAACGCGAGCAACCACCATTTCATAAAGTTTCAGTGTAGCGAACGCGAGAGGGGGTCTTCCGATGCGGAGACGGGATTGGTTGTTGTCGAGCGCCGCCTTACCGATGGCAGCGCAGGCGATGCAGAGCGCGCCGAAGAACATTGTGATCTCGAGCGCAAACGGGATGCTGGCCTGTGAACGGGCCATTGCCGTGATCCAACGGGGCGGCGACACGTTGGAAGCGGTGGTGCAGGGCGTCACTACCGTCGAAGACGACCCGAACGACACCAGCGTGGGCTACGGCGGATTGCCCAACGAAGAGGGCGTGGTGGAGCTGGACGCCTGCGTGATGCACGGTCCCACCGGCCGCGCTGGTTCCGTAGCCAGCGTCCGCAACATTAAGAACGTCGCCCGGCTGGCCAAGATGGTGATGGAAAATACCGACCACGTCATGCTGGCCGGCGAGGGCGCTACCCGGTTTGCCAAAGCCTGGGGCATCCCCGAGATCAACCTGCTCACCGAGAAGGCCCGTCTGGCGTGGATGACGTGGAAACAGTCGTTGCGGGATGCCGACAACAACAACAACTGGACCGACGGCCTCGACGCTCCGGAGAAGAAGGGAACTGCGATGCTGCGGGAGATGTTCCCGCACGCCACCGACGACGACTTCGAGTGGGCGCGCTGGATGGCGAAGCACCCCACCACGGGCACCATCAACTGCCTGGCGCTGAACACCAAGGGCGAGATGTCGGGCACGACCACCACCAGCGGGCTGGCGTGGAAGATTCCGGGCCGCGTGGGCGATTCCCCCATCGTCGGCGCGGGCTGCTTTGTCGACCAGGAAGTGGGCGCGGCCGGCTCCACCGGACGCGGCGAGGAAAACATCCGCATTGCCGGAGCCCACACCATCGTCGAGAATATGCGCCACGGCATGTCCCCCGCGGACGCCTGCATGGACGCCCTCAAGCGGATCGCGAAGAACTATGAGAACGACGAGAAGAAGCTCGACCGGTTCGACATCAACTTCTACGCCCTGAGGAAGGATGGCGTCCACGCCGGAGCATCGCTCTGGAACGGCCGCATCCGCCGTGACGGCTACATGGCGTCGTTCGAATACGCGGTAAACGACGGCGGCGGCCAGTCGCGCAAAGAGAAGTGCGTCTATCTGCTGGAACGCAAGAAGGGCTGAGCTCAGCAGAACGCCGCTAACACCTTGCGCGGGTCGTTCGGCTCGCGCAGTCGGATCAAAAACAGCCCCAGGCGCATCATTGGGCCGGGTTTCAGCATGAACCGGCCCAGGCCTTCCACAAAATCATCGATCTCAACGACCCGCGCGGCCAGGCCGTCCTTGTCCAGCCGTACCAGCCCGGTGGCGTTCTGCCACGCGACCGCCCGGGCGCGCCAGATGGAGAACTCGATCAGCTTGTCGTCCGTACGGCCCCCCAGCTTGTCCAGGATCCACATCCACGGCGAGACGCTGCCGATGCAATCCGTCACCTCCTGCACCATGGCGAACAGGATGTTGTTGATCTCGTCGAAGTCGTGACGCAGGGCCTCGATATCGTCCAGCGTGCAGATCTCCGCCGCCGCGATCCCCAGGTCCAGGTTGATGTGCGCGTTCATGCCGGCCAGCAGGTGCTGCAGAATCGTCGGCTTCCAGCGCTGGGCGGCCTCGAACGCCGCGCGCCAGGAGCCCGTAACCGGGCGGCCGCTGCGCCAGCACTCATAGGCGTCCAGATAGCGGTTGGCGAAGGCGACATCCATCCGCTCCATGCGCGGACCGTCCTGGAAGCGCCCGCTCGCAATACCAATCTTGACCTGCGCCGTCACCTTCCGGTAGAGCGCCGGGAAGTAGCCGATGCAGGAAGTGGAGGCCTCGGGCGAATGGATGATGGCGTCGAGCGACGCCAGGACTTCGTCGATGGTGGTGCAGGGCATGGGGCGGCGGCCAGTAAAGCTTAGTGGTTTGACATGATATCGCGGATGCTCAGCAGCACCAAAGCGCTGGTCAGGCCGATCATCAGAATGACCGAAAGCCAGCCCACCACGTTGAACATGGTGCTGTTCTTCCATTTCTTCATCAGCCGCTCTTTGTTGATCAGCAGGATCATAAAGATCAGCACGAACGGCAGCAGCGCCCCGTTCAGCACCTGGCTCATGAGAATCATCTTGACCAGCGGGAAATCGGGCAGCAGCACCACCCCGGCTCCAATGACGATCAGCAGGGTGAAGAGCCAGTAGAAAATGGGCGCCTCGCTGAAGCGCTTGTTGACGCCGGATTCGAAGCCCATGCCCTCGCACACCGTATAGGCCGTGGAGAGCGGCTGGATGCAGGCGGCGAAGATAGAGGCGTTGAACAGGCCGGCGCAGAAGAGCAGCACCGCGTACTGGCCGAAGGGAGCGAGTCCTTTGGCCGCGTCAGTGGCGTCGGTGATGTCGCGCGGTTTGACGGTGTGGATGGCGCCGGCGCACGCCACGATGATGAAGAACGCGATCACCGACATGGCGATGCAGCCGACAATCACCTCGATCCGGCTCTCGGCGTAATCCTTGGCCGTAATGCCCTTCTCGACAACGGCCGCCTGCAGGTAGAACTGCATCCAGGGCGCCACCGAGGTCCCGACCATGCCGATCAGCATCGTGAGGTAGCCTTCGTCGAACATCAGCACCGGCTTGACGCTGTTGATCGCGGCTTCCTTCCAGTCGGGCTTCACCAGGATGCCGGAGAAGATATAGCAGACATACAGGGCCGTGGCGAAGAGGAAGACCTTCTCAACGCGTTCATACGTCCCCTTTACAATCAGCAGCCAGACCCCGATGGCGGCGATGGGTACGGAGATGAAGCGGCTGACGTGGAACATCTCCAGGGCGCTGGCGATACCGGCAAAGTTGGCCATCACGTTGGTGAGGTTGGCCAGCACCAGCACCGCCATCATCAGGAACGTCGTACGCAATCCGAACTCTTCCCTGATCAGGTCAGAGAGGCCTTTGCCGGTGACCGCGCCCATGCGCGAGCCCATCTCCTGGGTGACGATGAGCAGCAGCGTGATCGGAGCCAGCGTCCACAGCGGCAGGTACCCATACTTGGCGCCGGCCTGGGAGTAAGTGAAGATGCCGCCGGCGTCGTTGTCGACCATGGCGGTGATGAAGCCCGGCCCAATGACCGAGAAGAAGATCAGGATGTGATACTTCAGCCGCCGCAGCAATTGCATCAGTGCTGCCTCAGCACTGAGATGATGTCGTCGGCCGTGACTACGCCGGCCATGCGTCCTTCTTCGTCCACCACGGGCAGAGTCAGCAGGTTGTACTTGTCGAACAGCTCGATGATCCGGTTCGCCTTTTCCTTGACCGGCACTTTGATCACATCGTCCTGCACCAGCTCGCTGAGCTTTCGCGTCGGGCGCGACAGGAAGACCCGCGCCACCGGCAGCGCCGCCTTCAGCCTTTCGTCCAGATCCGTCAGGAAAATCGTGTTGAGGGTGTCGGCGAGCTCCTGCTGGCGCCGCAGGGCCTCCAGCGCATCAGCGACGGTGCCGTCCTCGTGCACGGCCACGAACGCGGTGTTCATCATGCCGCCGGCCGTGTCGTCGTCGTACTCGAGCAGTTCCTCCACCTCGGCCTTCGGCTCGCCTTCCATCTCCTCCAGGATCTCCTCAGAGGTCTCCTTGCCCAGTTCGGAAAGCACGTCGGCGGCCTCGTCGGGGTCCATCTCCTCGAGAATATCGGCGGCCTTCTCGGTTTCCAGGGACTCGATGATCTGGGCCTGGATGTCGGGCTCCATCTCCGAGAGCGCTTCCGCGGCGGCCTCGGTGTCGATGGCTTCAAAGATCGCTTCGCGGTCTTCGGGGCTCAGTTCCTCGACGATGTCGGCCAGGTCGGCCGGGTGCATCTCCTCCAGCAGCGTGAGGTCGATGTTCAGCCGCAGGCGGCGCTGCGGATCCGGCTCCAGGATGTTGCACAGCTCCCAGCGGATCGAATTCACCGGGATATAGTGCTGTAGCTTCCTGACAATCCGCCGCGGCAGGACGCCCTGCACCAGCCGCCGGAAGACGCTGCGCACGCCGATGTCGACTTCCAGCACATGCAGCACGTCGCGCAGGGCTTCGCGCCGGATATCGAACGTGATGTCGGTGACACGGACCACTTTACGGCCCTGGGCATCGATGATCTGCTGGTCCAGCAGGTCGCGCACCAGCCGCAGCACATACTCGTCCTCGTGATACGGAATGAGGTGCTCGTCGCTGAGATAGATGCCGTCCAGGGTGATCGATTCGATCTGGTCGTAGCGGACCGAGACCCACGTATAACCACCACCGCCGCTCAGCAGAATGCGTTCAATGCGGACCGGATGCACCACGGGCACAAGCGCGGCATCGCGCACGCGTCCCAGCACTCGGCGCTTCAGATCATAGACCTTCAGCCCAAGCAGTTCTGTGAGATAGAGAATGTTTTCCGCCATCCGCCATCGCTGCCTCCAGGCTTCCTTCCACTATCCCGCAGGGGCCTTGGCCGTGGCAATGACAGGGCGCAAAAAGAAAGCCGCCCGGCGCGGGAAATCCCCGGGCCAGGCGGCGAATGCGTTCTGGATGACGAACCGGTTACTTCACGGCGCCTGGATCTCCGGCCCCGCGGGCCAGCGCCGAGGTGCCCATCACGCCGCCCAGGCCCATGGTCTCGACGGCTGACGAGGGCACAATCACCATGGAGCCTTTCTCCTTGATCGCCTCGTACAGCATGTTCATGGCACGCAATTGCAGCGCGATGGGGTTGTCGCGATAGTGCTCCGCCGCCACCGCGAACTTCTCTGAGATCTCCGTCTCGGCCGTGCCCAGGATGATGCGGGCGTGCCGCTCCCGCTGCGCCTGCGCTTCCCTCGACATGGCGTCCTGCAGCTCCTGCGGGATCTGCACATCCCGGATCTCCACGCTCTGCACCGTCACCCCCCACGGGTTCGTCTTCTCGTCCAGGATCCGCTGCAACTCCTTGCCCAGCACCTCCCGGTCCGTCAGCATCTCCGTCAGCATGTGCCGGCCAATCGATTCGCGCAGCGCCGTCTGGGCGCTCATCGTGATGGCGCTGAAGAAGTTCTCCACTTCCAGAATCGACTTCTCGGCGTTCCACACCACCCAGAACACGATCGCATCCACAAACACCGGCACCGCGTCACGAGTCAGCGAGGACTCCGCCTTCACATCCGTGACCCGGATGCGCTGGTCGATGAAGTCGCTCAACTCGTCGACGATGGGGACGATCGTGAAGATCCCGGGCCCCTTCAACCCCTGGTACTTGCCCAGGCGCATGACGGCCACCCGCTCCCACTGCTGCGCCACCTTGATGGCAAAGAGGAAATAGATGCCTAACAGCACGAAGGCGAGGACCACCAGCGGCATCTTGAGTGAGGCGCCGAGGGCGACGCCGATGAGTACGCAAATAGCAAACACAGTCGCCCCGATGCTGCTCACGGGCTGCGCCCGGACGACGCTGGAACTGCCGGTGTTTACCGAGAAACCCTTGGGAAACATAAACTTCTATCTCCTTGCAATCTGCCTGACCGACATTTCAACCAACTGCTCGCCGGCGAGCTCAAAGAGCACCTGGCGAGCCTGAATCAGATCCATTACGCCGATGGCGATCACCATCCACGCCGCCAGCCAGACGGCGCATCTGCCGAACATCTCTCTATCCTCCTGAGCCCTTTAGGATTCGGGCTCGTTATCGGGCACCAGATCGGCCAGCCGGCCAATCAGTTCGCGGACACTGAAGCCTTCTGCTCCGGCGCGCGCGGCACATTCGGCGGCCAGGCGGCTCAGCCGGGCGTCGTGCTGCACATGGTCCGGTTCGACCCGTTTCAACGAGACGAACGTGCCGAGCCCCTGTTGCGTGGCAAGGGTGCCACGGATTTCGAGTTCACGGTATGCACGCATCACAGTATTGGGGTTAATAGCCAGGTCCACGGCCACCTGGCGGACGGTGGGCAGCTGGTCGCCGCCCCGCATGGCTCCGGAGGCAATAGCTAGCTGAACCTGGTCAATCAGTTGTCGATAGACCGGAACGCCAGTGGCGTTGTCCAATCGAAACCGGAATGGTTCTGACTTGCTCATCTAGTTAGCTAGTGTACTAATGTTCTAATACAAGTCAAGCGGAAAATGAACAGCAAACATCGAATGGGGCGTGGAAGGGGGAAGGGGAAGGCGGCAGGCAGAACTGCAGATGCGGGAAGGGCGCGGATTTGAGCCGCGCCCCTGGAAACCGATGGAAACTACCGGACTGGTTTACTGACCGTAGTAGGCCGCGTTCTTGGCCGTGTACTCCGCCCACTTCTCCGGCAGATCGTCGAGCGCGAAGATCGCGGAAACAGGGCAGACGGGCACACACGCGCCGCAGTCGATGCATTCGACCGGGTCGATATAGAGCAGTTCGCTGGTCTCAAACGCCGGCTCATCTTTCTTAGGGTGGATACAGTCGACCGGACAAGCATCCACACAGGCAGTATCTTTCGTTCCGACGCAAGGTTCAGCGATTACGTACGCCATGAATGTCCCTCTCTGAAAATTCTCCAGCTTGGTGCCGTTGATCGGAATATAGCACACCACCACAACCCCCACAATTTTCGGTGTTTGGGGGTCTTTTCGCTTATTGGATCAGCAGTCTGACGCGCTGCAGGGCCTCGGCGGCAAGGCCGTAGTGCGGCTCGATATCCAGGGCATTCTGGAAGCACTCGCGGGCTCGCGAGAACAGTTCGAGCGTCAAATAGGCGCGTCCGAGGTTGTACCAGGGGTAGTGATAGGTCTGGTAGCGGGTGCAGGTGGTGGCCCGCTCCAGCCACTCAATCGCCTCCTGCGGCCGCCCGAGTTCGATCAGGTAGACTCCGGTGTCGTTGTAGGGGTTGCCGAAATCCGGGTCCACCTCAATCGCCTTGCGGCACTCCGTGATCGCGTCATGCAGGCGGCCTTGGGAGTGATAGGTCCAGCCCAGGAAGCAGTGCGCCTCGGCGGTGGGATGCACCTGGATGGACTTGCGATAGAGTTCAGCCGCGAGTTCGAATTCAGATTGCTGCTGCAGTTGGCACGCGCGCTGGAATAGCTCAAAGGCCAGGTTGCGCAGCTCCGCGCTGGGCCGTGTTTCGCTGTCGAGGTTGTCTTCGCGCCGCGGCATCGAGGCTTCCAAAGAACCTTACAAGCATCGCCGCCTCTTCAACTTACATGGGCGGCTTACAATGGACTTCATGATACCGAAAGTGCGCAAAGCCGTCTACCCGGCCGCAGGTCTGGGGACCCGCTTCCTGCCTGCCACTAAGGCGATGCCCAAGGAAATGCTGCCCCTTGTGGACAAGCCCCTCATCCAGTACGGCATCGAAGAGGCGATCCACTCAGGCATTCACAACATCGTGATCGTCACGGGCCGCGGGAAGACCGCGATTGAAGATCATTTCGACGTCAGTTTCGAGTTGGAGCATCTCCTCGAGATGCGCAAAAAGACCGACGTGCTGGCCGCCATCCGGGGCATCTCCGACATGATCGATGTGGCCTATGTCCGCCAGAAGGAGGCGCTCGGACTCGGACATGCCGTCCACCGCGCCAAGGAACTGGTGGGCCCTGAGCCTTTTGCCGTCGTCCTGTCCGATGACGTCATCGACGCGCCCACTCCCTGTCTTCAGCAGCTCCTGAATGTCTACGGGTTTTTCGGCTGCTCCGTGCTGGCCCTCATGGAAGTCCCCAAGGACCAGATTTCGGCCTACGGCGTAGTCCAGGCCGAACCCGTGTCGCATAACGGCGAAAACGGCCGCCTGTTCCGGATCCACAACCTGGTGGAGAAGCCCAAGGCCGAGGATGCGCCGTCGAACCTGGCGATCATCGGGCGGTATATCCTGACGCCCGAGATCTTCCAGTCCATCGAAGCGATCGAACCCGGGCGCGGGGGCGAGATCCAGCTCACCGATGCGCTGAAACACCTGCTGGCCAGCCGCCCGGTGTATGGCTACAAGTTCGAAGGACAGCGCTTCGACGCCGGCGATAAGTTGGGGTTCCTGAAGGCGACCGTGGAGTTCGCCCTGAAGCGGGAGGATCTGGGCGGCCCGTTCCGCGAGTATCTGCAGTCGATCACGTTGTAGAACGCAAGGCCGTGCTCGGCTTTAGAGGTGCGTGGTCGGGGCAGTCAAATCGCCCCCGGCATTGCCGGTATTGATGGTGGTTACCGGTTCGAATAACAGCACATGGACTTCTTCATCGGCCACGGGGCGGTGTTCCACGCCCCGTGGCACGATCAGGAACTCACCTTCCGATAGCCAGCAGGCATGGTCTCGAAAATCCATGCGGAAGCGGCCCTGCACCACCAGGAACATTTCGTCTTCGTCCTCGTGGTGATGCCAGACGAACTCGCCTTGAAACTTCACCAGCCGGACCGCCTGCCCGTTCAGCTCGCCTACCGTTTTCGGGCTCCAGTGCTCCTGGAATTGCGCGAATTTCTCGCGTAGGCTGACGGGCTGCATGCAGTTTATTCTACATGTCCATGTACGGCATGGGCGGAACCTTGCCCAGCAGGCGGGTGTATACCGTGAGGGCTCCGCGATGGTGGGCCGTATGGTCGGTCAACGCGTTGAAGACGGCGATGCGCGGCAGGTCGCCCATGATGGGGCCCGGAGGCAGCGCCGCCATCCACTCGGCTTCGGAGTGGGCTTCGATGGAGTCCTGCAGCGTGGCGCACGCCTTGTCGAACCACGCGCGGGCCGCGGCCAGCGAGGTGACAGCGCGCACCTCCTTGTCCATTCCGTCGAAGTCGAGACTGAAACCCTCGGGTGCAAATGCGCCCGTAATGAACCACTCGACGGTTTGGGCGGCGTGGGCCACAACCTGCGCGGAAGTGAACAGCCCGGCCTGCGGAGCGAAGCCGGAATCGGCTTCATCCAGGGCGCGGGTAGAGCGGTCGAAGTATTCCTTCATGGCGGCCATCTGGCCGGCAAGCATCTGCTTCATGATGACGCGGGTCTCCTTACGGAGATCCATCATGACGGAATCAACTCAGCGTCTCAAGGGGAGGTTCGCCGGGGAGAAGTCAGCGAACCTCGACGGTCGTCTGCTGCGATCGGGACGACGACAAAAGGCGCAATAACAGGAGATCGGAAGGCTGGAACGTGGTCATGGGCAAATTCGCCATTTCATCCTCGCTTTGGAGGATGTGCTGGCGCACCAGGGCACGCAAACTGTCGACGGTAAGCCCGAGTGCCTGAGCCGCCTCAGTCTCACTGTAGTAACCCTTGCCGGGCCGGGGGATTGTCATAGATTCGGAATCCGCCTCTGTGGGCATTGTATGAGGCCGGACGGGCGCGCCTGAATCGGGGAATCGGCTGAGTTCGGCCCTCAGTTCATAACCGGTACCCGGACCATGACGGACTATGTACTAAGTACGGGGTGTAGAGATCGCGAATGTCCGCGCACGCTTCCTCGTAAGTGGAACTACGGGGTTTCCCGCTGCCCAGTGGCGCGGTTTCTGCGAGCATGCGCTTCCTCGCGCGGCGGTACACTGAGTGCGCGGAGAACTCTCTATGGCCAAACAACGTGGCAATCCTGGCGCGCATCCGTCGACCGCGGTATTGACCCGCGGCTTCGACCCGCGCCTTTCGGTTGGTTCAGCCCGGCCGGCGGTGTTCCGGAGCTCTACTTACGTCTTTCCTACGCCCGAAGCGGCGGAGCGCGCCTTCGACCTGGTTTCCGGCCGCCAGACGGTGGAACCCGGCGAGGTGCCGGATCTGATCTATTCGCGTTTCAATCACCCCAACGCGGAGATTCTGGAGGACCAGATTATTCCCCTGGAAGAGGGGTCCGAGTGGGCCGTGGTCTTCAACTCGGGCATGGCGGCGATCATGACGTCGCTGATGGCGCTGCTGCGGCCGGGCGACTGCCTGCTCTACACAGTGCCGCTTTATGGCGGGACGCAGAACCTGATCCACGACCTGCTGGAACCGTTCGGCATCCAGTGCCGCGCAGTCGTGGCCGGCCATGGGCCTGACCTCGACGAGGCCATCCGGAACACCCCCAACCTGCGCGTGATCCTCATCGAGACACCGGCCAATCCCACCATGGTGATGACGGATATCAAGCGTGCCTGCATCCTGGCGGGCGGCCTCGATCCCAAGCCGGTCGTGATCGTGGACAACACCTTCCTGGGGCCGGCCTTCCAGCATCCCATCACGCTGGGCGCCGACCTCGTGCTCTACTCGGCCACCAAGTACCTGGGCGGGTTCAGCGACCTGCTGGCCGGCGTCGCGCTCGGAACAGATCCCGAGATCCAGAAGAAGATCCGCGGCAAGCGCGGCTTGTTCGGCAACATCCTCCAGCCCGACGAGTGCTGGATTCTCGATGGCCGGCTGCCCACCGTGTCGCTGCGCATGAACCGGCAGAGCAAAAACGCACAGCGCATCGCCGAGAGCCTGGCGCACCGCAAGGAGATCCGCAAGGTCTACTACCCCACCCTGTTCGACGACACGGAGCAGATCAAGATCCGGCTGTCGCAGTGTGACTATCCTGGCGCGATGATCGCCCTCGACTTGAACGGAGGCAAGACCGCCGCGTTTGAGTTCCTGCGGCATCTGGAACTCGCCCACAACGCGGTTTCGCTTGGCGGGATGGAGACGCTTGTGTGCCATCCGGGCAGTACGACGCACTCCGGTTGTTCTGAGGAGGAGCAGCGCATCGCCGGCATCACCGGCGGGCTCGTGCGCATCTCCATCGGCCTGGAGGACTGGCGCGACCTGCTGCGCGACTTCGAGCAGGCGCTCGATCACATCGCCGCGACCGTGCTTACCTGAACAGCACGCGCCAGGTAGTGACCGTCAGAGCGTGAGTGACCATCGCCGCGCGGATGCCACCCGCGCGGCGAAAGGCAAAACCATAGAAGACGCCGGCCACTCCGGCCACCAGGGCGAATTGCCAGTTCGGAAACTGCCGGAAGCCCAGGTGCGCGAGCCCGAAGAGGATGGAGGCAGCGGCAATGCCGATCCATTGCTGCAGCAGTCCGCGGAAGAAGAACTCCTCGCTCAGGGCGACCACCCAGAAGATGCCAACGAACGTGCCGACAGCGCGGAGGGTGGTCTCCTGCCACGTCCACGGCGGCCAGGTGAACGTGGCGAAACCCGTCAGCGAAGCCAGCACAAAGACGACGGGCAGCAGGGCAATGTAGACGAGCGCGCCGATCTTCCATTCGCTCAGCTTGGGCCAGAAGCCGAAGCCGATCCCTTCCGGCTTGCGGTCGTTCAGGACGGCGAGCACGCCCGCCCGGATCCATAGGAGCTGCCCCAGGAACTCCAGCCGGATGTCAGGATGCGGCCGGCCGTAGACGAAGGCGAACGACTTGAAGATCAGGGGCGCGGCCATCAGCACGACGAAACCCGTGTCGGTGAAGCGATTGCGCGGCAGCAGCGTGAACCAGTAGGAAGCGACACAGATGGCCGTGAGGATCGCGACGACGCTGGCCCAGTTCAGCATGTGAAAAGGCAAGGCGTAGAGCAGATATGGGATGGGCGCAAAGAGCGTCACGCGCTCGTGGGTCCACCATTGTCGGGCGCGTTCGGAGGCCAGGCTGAGGTAGGCTGCGACTTCGAGGAGGACGGCCGCCGCTATCCACGGAAGCGAGCCTGCGATATCCTCCATTCCAGTGGGCAGCCAAATGGTCGCACTCATCATAGCCATCCTATCCTTACAGACGGAACCGCCGCCCGACTTATTGCGCCAGGTCGCCCAGCGCGAAGCCGAAACCGAAACCGTGCGCAGCCAGTATCTCTACCGGCAGTCGGTGAACATCGAGGAGTTCGCTGACCGGGGCCGCCTGGCCGGCAATTACCGGGAACTCCGCGAGGTGATCTTCTCTCCTTCGGGCGAGCGGAATGAGCAGTTTGCCGAGAAGCCGACGTCGCGGCTGCAGCGCCTGATCCTCACCGACGAGGACTTCCAGGACATCCGCAACATCCAGCCCCTGCTGCTGACTCCAGAACTGCTGCCCAGGTACCAGGTGAAGTTCCGGGGCGAAGAGACCGTGGACGGCGTGGAGTGCTGGGTGCTGAGCCTGCAGCCCCGGCAGATCCTCCGCGGCATGCGCCTGTTCGAAGGCGAGATGTGGGTGGACAAGAAGTCGCTCGGCGTGGTGCGGACCTACGGCCAGGCCGTGCCGCCCATCTACTCCAAGGGGCAGGAGAATCTGTTTCCCCGGTTCACTACGCTGCGGCGGGCCCTGGACGGGGTCCATTACTTCCCCGTGCTCACCCATGCCGACGATACGCTGCCGTTTAAGACGGGGCCGCTGCGGATCAAGCTGACCATCCGCTATTCGGCGTACAAGAAGTTCGGCAGCGAGTCGACGATTACCTTCGAACCTCCTGCAGTGAAGTGAGGCCGGCCCCACAACGCCATTCCCCTGGCCGGCAAATCGGCGTAGAATCAGACCTTGCCGGTACAGAACTCAATCGGCTGTCTCCCGGGCCGCCGGCCTTCCCGGACCTCATTCCAGCCGAGGACACTCCCTTAGCTCCAGCAACTCCTTCACTCACTTGGGCTTAGTGTTTTCTCCAAATAAACACTAAGGTAAATCACCGATGACACTAAGGTTTTGCCGCACTTCCGTCGATCTCTTCTACAGCAGGGAACCGTGCGTCTGCACGCCGCCCGCCCAACGACCATGACAGTGATGCGAAAAGCGCCCAACGCCCTTCTGCGAGCCGCTGCCGGCTGGCGGGCCGATCGCATTGCCGATCCCGTTGAGCGCCTGCGTTTCCTCCGTCACACCCTCGGCGACCGCTGCGTCTGGGACCCCCGTTCCGACGTCGGCCGCGCCTTTTTCCGCAGCCGCCGCACCACGATGGTCCTGGCGCTCGGCGCGCTGCTCCTCATCCCCGCCGGCACCGTGACCAGCGCCAGCCGCCTCTGGAAGCGCGGCCCCATCGTCACCGTCCAGGCCAACGAGTCCGGCCCGGAGACCTTCCCCAACGTCTGGCTCGTCGAAACGACCTCCGGCTTCGAGACCTACTCCAACGGCCTCCGCATCGAACGCCGCTACGAAATCGCCAACGAGCCCCGCAAATACCCCATCTTCCGCCGCGGCGACGAAGACGCCGGCCCCGTCGAAGAGCGCACCGCACCCTCCGGCATCGTCTTCCACACCACCGAAAGCAATCAGGTCGAATTTGCCGAGGACAAGACCCGGACCATCCGCCGCGTAGGCGCCCAACTGCTCGAATTCCTCCAGCGCGAGCACGCCTACCACTACATGGTCGACCGCTTCGGCAACGTCTGGCGCGTGGTCCGCGAGTCCGACTCCGCCAACCACGCCGGCTACTCCATCTGGGCTGACAACAAGTTCACCTACGTCAACGTCAATCGCGCCTTCCTCGGAATCTCCGTCGAAACCATCACCCAGCCGGGCGAGGCCAAGGCACAGGCCACACCCGCCCAGATTCACGCCCTGCGCGTATTGACCGAAATGCTGCGCGCAAAATACAAAATCAGTACGGCCGACTGCGCCACGCATGCGCAGGTGTCCGTGAATCCCGACAACATGCAGGTGGGCTACCACTACGACTGGGCCAGCAACTTCCCCTATCTCGCAGTCGGTCTGCCCGACAACTACGCCGTGCCCGCGCCGGGTCTTTGGCTCTTCGGCTTTACGTACGACCCCTCGCTGGTTCAGGTGACCGGTCAGGCCTTTTGGCGAGGCCTGCTACTCGGTGAGGATCAATTGCGGCAGAACGCCACGGCCCATGGCCTCGACGTCGCCGCCTATCGCAAGGAACTGGAGAAGCGCTACAGGCAGGTGCTCTCCCGCATGAAAACGAAAACAGAGCTGTCCAAGGAGAATAAAGGATGAAAACCGAGCAACAACAGGCGACCATGATCGGACTCGACATTGGTACGAGCCGCGTTGTCGCAGTCAAGCAATTGAATGAGCAGGAAAGTGTCGAGGCGCAGCTCAATGCCTTCGTCGCAATCCCCTACTCCAAGCTCACGGAAAACAGCTTGAAACGGGAGCACGTTCCGCACTCCGTCAGTGACGGGCAATTGGTCGTCTTTGGCAATGAGAGCGCCCGCATGGCAGACCTGCTGGGCCGCGAAATCCGCCGCCCCATGACTCGCGGCATTCTCAACTCCAACGAACCGGAGAGCCTCCAGCAGATGGAGGAGATTGTGAACTCCGTCCTGGGCGAACGGCCCGAGGGCGGCGCCAAAGTCTGCTTCAGTGTGCCCGCTCCCCCGCTGGGCCAGGAAAGCAACCTCACTTACCATGAGGCCACTATCAAGCAGATCCTTAATCAGCTCGGCTACCTGGATGTCCGCAGCGTTAACGAAGGCCTCGCCGTGATCTATAGCGAGTTGGAAGACTCCAACTACACCGGCATCGGCATCAGTTGCGGTGGCGGCCTCTGCAACGTGGCCCTCTCCTACATGTCCGTGCCCGTGCTCAGCTTCAGCGTCGCCAAGGGCGGCGACTTCATCGATTCCAGCGCGGCCGGCGTCACCGGCGAACTCATCAACCGCGTCCGCATCGTGAAGGAAGAGGCGTTCCACTTCAACGGACACTTCGCCGACAAGGTGCAGCAGGCGCTCACCGTCTACTACGACGACATGATCCAGGCGGTCGTCCAGGGCCTGAAGGAATCGTTCCAGACCTCGCGCAACGTGCCCAAGTTCGGCCGGCCCGTGCCGCTGGTTCTCAGCGGCGGCGGAGTCATGCCGGAAGGCTTCCGCGATCGTTTCGAGAAGGCAGTGACGGCCGCCGGCCTGCCCCTGGCCATCTCGGAAATCCGCATGGCCAAAGCACCCCTGGAAACAACCGCCAGGGGCGCCCTCATCGCCGCCCAAAGCGAATAGCACCCGGAGGGGACGTTCGTCCCCTCCACCCCGTCCCCCTCACTCCGCCAAGGTCGCCGCAATCCGCTTCGGATCAAAGCGCAGCAACTGCCCGCCCTTCACATCCGCCAGCCAGATCGAGCCCAGTCCGAACCGCATCAACCCGCCGCCCTCGCCCGCGAACTGCTGCACGACCTTATCGGTCTCGGGGCTAATCCGCATCACCGGAAACCCCGGCACGCTGGCCCAGACCGAACCTTCCCCAAACTCCAGGCTGCCTTCCGCATTGGGCACCCCCAGCTCCACCGTAGCCGAGACCTTGTTCGTCTTCGGGTCAATCCGCGACACCTTGCCCTCGTTCTTGCACAGCGCCCAGATCGAGCCCGCGCCCGCAGCCAGCGCCACCGGCCCGGCCGCCGTCTCAATCCGGTTTGTAATCACTTCCGTCTTCGGATCCAGCCGCAGCACTTTCCCCTGCTGCGGGCACGCAATCCAAAGGGCGCTCTCCGCCGACAGCACGGCCGAGCAACCCACCGGCAGCCGCAACTCGGAAACCACTCGATTGCCCTCAGGATCAATCCGGATCAGGTTCGTCCGCGAGTCCGTCAGCACCCACAGGCTATCCTCGCTGGCCGCCACAATCACGCCTTCACCAGCCAGGCCGGTCTGCACCGTGGCGCTCACCTTGCCCGATCGCGCATCCACCCGCTGCAGGCCCTTCTTGCCGCAGCCCGGCACCCACAGGCTCCGGAATGCCGACACCATCTGCCCGCAAGGCTGGTCCAGCCCGCTGATCGCTTCACCGGGCTTGTTCGTCTTGGCGTCGATCCGCAGCAGCGCGCCCGTGCCCTTCTGCGGCGCGAACGCCATCATCGTCATCACCGGCGCGCCCGACAGGCCGGCTACCGCGATCTGCGCTTCGTTTTTCAGATTCGCGAAGGGGATCTGTACGCCCGGCGTTTTCACGCCCGTCTTCGGCGCAGCGGCGGGCTTCTCCTTCGTTGCCGCGCCAGCCGCCGGCAACAACAGCAAAACAATAGAAAGGGGGACGGACAAGTGCATCGCGCTATAGCTCTCTCGTGGGATTGGATTCAGAGCGGCGGGGCGGGCGGCGGGCTTGGCCGTTGGGATCCTCAGTATAACCCGGAAAACCCGCCCCCTTGCCGGTTGCCTCGATATTCGTTGACAAACCAATACTGGAACAGATACAACTGATCTCAAGCCGTATATATCTTTTGGTCCCTTGGCAGACCAGCTCCCAGTCGAACCACGCTTAGCCCCGTCGGCGGCAATACTGCCCGCTCCTTTTGCTTGGATCCATCCCTATGCGCTGTTCGACACGGCTCTTCAAGATACTTCTGCCTGGCGTTCTTCTCGCCGCCCACCCGTCCCTCGCCCAATCCACTCGAGCCAACTCCCCTGAGTTCTTCGAGTCCACCATCCGCCCCATCCTGGCCAATAACTGCTTTAGCTGCCACACTCAGTCGCAGCTCGGCGGACTTCGTGTCGACAGCGCCGAAGCCCTGCAAAAAGGCGGTAAACGCGGCCCAGCCGTCATACCCGGTGACCCGGACAAAAGCCTTCTGATCAAGGCCGTCCGCCACGAAGACGCTGCTTATAAGATGCCGATGGGCGGCAAATTGAAAGACGCCGAAATCAGCGCCCTCGTCGCCTGGGTGAAGGAAGGCGCGGTCTGGCCCAAGTCCGCCGCCCCCACCACTACTTCTAAAACCGAGTCCGGCAAGTACAATATCCGCGCCGAACAGCGCGCCTTCTGGTCGTTCCAGCCCATCCACCCCACGCCGGCGCCGGCTGTCAAAGACACCAAGTGGGCCAAAACCGAGATCGACCGCTTCATCCTCGCCCACCTCGAGCGCGAAGGCCTGAAGCCAGTCAAAGCGGCTTCGAAGCGCGACCTCATCCGCCGCGCCTACCTCGACCTCACCGGCCTGCCCCCGAAATTCGAGGAAATCCAGGCGTTTGAGAAGGACCCGTCCCCCGACGCCTTCGCCAGGATCGTCGACCGCCTGCTCGCTTCGCCCGCCTACGGCGAGCGCTGGGGCCGCATCTGGCTCGACGTCGCCCGCTACGGCGAAGACGACTACCGCAGTCTCGACCCCATGCGCCGCGGCCTCAACCCGTATCCAAACGCCCATGTCTATCGCGATTGGGTGATTCAGGCCTTTAATGACGATCTTCCTTACGATCAGTTCGTCAAGGCCCAGCTCGCGGGCGATCTGATGGACCCCGCGGTCCGCCACAAGACGCTGCCCGCCACCGGTTTCCTGGGCCTCGGCCCCTGGTACTACGACAACGGCTCCACCGAAGTGACCCGCGCCGACGAGCGCCACGACCGTGTCGACGTCGTCACCCGCGGCTTCCTCGGCATGACCGTCGCCTGCGCCCGCTGCCACGATCACAAATACGATCCCATCCCGACGACCGACTACTACTCGCTGGCCGGCATCTTCCAGAACACGATCTACGAAGAGTACCCGCGCGCCCCGAAGTCGGTGGTCGATCAATACGCGAAGCTCGAGGACGAGCTCGATAAGAAACAGAAGATGCTGGGAGAGTTCCAGGGCGACCAGAGCACCCAGCTCTCGCAGACCCTGGCGCTGCAGACAGCCAACTATCTGCAAGGTGTCTGGGAAGTTACGGGTCCGCAGAAGAAGGAAAAGTCGCAGGTCGTCGACGCCCGCAAGCTCGACTACGAGTTGCTGGATCGCTGGATCGCCTACATGGGCAAGGTCAGCGACAAGTACAAGCAGAAGACCGCCTGGCAGGAAATGATGAAGAAGGGCGGCACCCCCCAAGCCGCCAAGGCCGCGGCCGAGAAGTTCCAGCAGGATGTGGTCGCCGTCATGCTGGCCCGCAACGAGATCAACGAAGAGAACAAAGTCATTGCCAGCAAGGCGATGGAGGGCACCAAGCCGAAGAAACGGACGAACAAGCCGTCCAATTTCGTCACCAACGAAGACTTCTGTCCGGGCTGCGCCCTACAGTTGAAATCCCTGCCCGAAGAGACCAACGCGTTCTGGACCGAGATCTTCCAGCGCGAGCTCAGCGAAGCCGACGACCCGGCCGCCATGGCTGCCTCGGGCCGCTTCGGCAAGCCCGGCGTGCTGCTGTTCCGGGGCTGGGGCCTGGAGTCGCGCATCGGTGGCGAAGCCCGCGCCCGGCTCGAAATGCTGCGCAACGACCTCACGGCCGAGCGCAAGAAGCTGGAGCCCCATTACCCCTATCTCCATGGTGTTAAAGATTCTGACAGCCCCATCGACCTCCAGGTGGCGCAGCGCGGCGACCCCTTCAACCTGGGCGACAAGGTCTCCCGCCACTTCCTCTCAGTCCTGACTCCAACGGATCCGAAGCCCTATTCCAAGGGCAGTGGCCGCCTCGAGTTGGCAGAAGACATAGTCAGGCAGCCCATTGCGATGCGCGTCATCACCAACCGCATCTGGAAGTCGCACTTCGACACCGGCCTGGTCGACAGTCCGAGCAACTTCGGCATCACCGGCGAGCGGCCGACGAACCCCGAACTGCTGGAGTACCTGGCCGACTCGTTCGTGAAGGACGGCTTATCCATCAAGAAGTTGCACCGCCAGATCATGCTCAGCTCGGTCTACCAGTTGAGCACCGAGAACGACACTGTCGCGGCCGCGAAAGACTCCGGCAACCGCCTTTACTGGCGCGCCAACAAGAAACGGCTCGACTCGGAACAGTTGCGCGATTCCATTCTGGCTGTCGCCGGAAATCTTGACGATTCTCTCGGCGGACCCTCCGTCGACCTGACCCCCGCTGTCACGCGGCGCACCGTTTATGGCAAGGTGAGCCGCTATAAGCTCGACCAGTATTTGCAGCTTTTCGACTTCCCGACGCCGGCCATCAGCGCCGAGAAGCGGTTCACGACTACCGTTCCACTTCAGCGCTTGTTCATGATGAATAGCGACTTCGTTCAAGTGGAAGCGGAAGAGGTGGTCAAGAAGGTCGCCAACGAAGCCGACAACAAGGCCCGGGTGCGCAAAGCGTACCAGATCGTCTATGGACGCGAACCGAAGCTGGATGAAGTCACGCTGGCGCTCGACTACCTCAAGAAGGAGCCTCTGACGGAGTACGAAGAGGCCAAAAAGCGCGAGGCGGACAAGGCCAAGGAGAAGCCTAAGCGAGGCGCTCCGGCCAAAGCCGAAGGCGACGCTAAAGATACTGAAAAGAAAGAACCTGCGCCCATGGAGACAGCAACCGACATGCCTGAGGCGCAGACCGGTGGAGCGGGGGCAGACCAGATGCCCGCGCCCGCGGCAGGTGCCGACGCCATGCCCGCCCCCGAGATGATGGGCATGGGCATGATGGGCGGCGTGATGCCCGGAGGCCGGCGTGGACCCGGCGGGGCGGGGTCCAACGAACCGAAGTACCAGCCGAGCGCCTGGGGCCGTTATGTGAAGGTCCTGATGAGCTCGAACGAATTCCTGTTTATTAACTGAAGGAGCCCCGGTTTCCCGCATGTCAGATCATAAGTCCCGCAATCCAACTACGCGCCGCGAGGCGTTGCGCCGGGTCGGTAATGGCTTTGGAATGATGGCTTTCGCCGGAATGCTCGGCGAATCGATGGCACGTGCCGGGGCCGTCCTGGGTGCCGATGGGTCGATGGCCAGCTACAAACTGGATCACCCGCAGAAAGTGAAACGCGTCATCTTCCTGTTCATGAACGGCGGCCTGTCCACCATCGACAGCTTCGATCCGAAACCCGCTTTGGACAAGTACGACGGTCAGCCGCTGCCTGGAAACCAGGTGAAAACCGAGCGCCGTACCGGTGAACTGATGAAATCACCGTACACGTTCAAAAGGCATGGCCAGTGCGGCATGGATGTGAGCGATCTGTGGCCTCACCTGTCCACGGTGGTCGACGATATCTGTTGGATCCGCTCGGTTTACACCGAGATCCCGAATCATGAACCGTCGTGCCTGATGATGAACACGGGCGCCAACCAGGCGGGCCGGCCGTCGCTGGGCGCCTGGATCACTTACGGTTTGGGCTCAGAGAACCAGAATCTGCCCGGTTTCGTCGTGCTTTGTCCCGATGTGCCGACGACGGTGGGGCCGCCGCTGTGGAGCAACGGCTTCCTGCCGGCGATTCACCAGGGCACCTATATCTCCAACAAGGTACAGGTTCCCGAGGGCGAGGCGCCGCCGATGGAGCCGATGACGGCCGACGGCAAGCCTGACGAGAAGATGAAGAAAGTCGTGGTTGAAAAGAACTTCGACCCGAAGAAGCTTGTCAGTTACGTCAACAATCCCAAGTTCGAGTTGACCGAGCAGCGCCGCGAGCTGGATCTCGTTGAAAAGCTTGAGAAAATCCGCAGTGCCGAACAGGGTACGGACCCGCAGGTGGAAGCGGTGATCAAGTCGATGGAGATCGCCTACCGCATGCAGACCGAGGCCCCCGAGGTCTTCGATGTGCGCAAGGAGTCGCAGGCGACGCTGGATTTGTACGGCCCCGGACCGGTGGCGCGTGGCGCGTTGACGGGCGTCCGCTTACTGGAAAAAGGCGTCCGGATGGTGCAGCTTTACTACTCGAAGGGCGACCCATGGGATGCGCATGGCGACATCATGGCGCACAAGGTGAATGCGAAGAACTCCGACCAGGCGTTCACAGCGGTGGTCAAAGACCTGAAAGCACGCGGGTTATGGAAAGACACGCTGGTCGTGTGCGGTTCGGAGTTCGGCCGAACGCCGGTGAGGGAGGTGGGCGGCGGCGGCGGCAATGCGAAGAAGGGCCGCGACCACAATCCCTTCGGCTTCACGATGTGGCTGGCGGGCGGAGCAGTGAAGGGCGGGACGATCTACGGGCAGACGGACGACTTCGGGTTCAAGGTGGTGGACAAGCCCGTTCATGTTCACGACATTCACGCGACGATACTTCACCTTTTGGGTATCGATCACACAAAGCTGACGTACAGGTACAGTGGCCGCGACTTCCGGTTGACGGACGTAGCGGGCAACGTTTTACATGACGTCCTAGCATAGGATTGGCGGGATTTCGGCAGATGCCGACTGGTCGGCAGGCATGACCGGAAACACGGTGGATTTTAGTGGCCGATTTGCGGTCGAAAGTGGACCAGTTCACCGTGTGAGCGCGGGGATTTCGAGCGAGTTGGAAAGGGGGGACGACCCGGCGGCTCGTCCCCCCTTTCCTGTTACCAGGAGAACCGGGCGGAGAGTTGTAGCTGCCGCGGCGAGTTCTGACTGTACTGTTTCGTCACGATGCCAGTGCCATCGCCCGGGTTGAAGGCCATGCCGGGCTGGTTGAACACATTAAAGAAATCGCACTTCACCTTGAGGTTGGCTCGCTCGCCAAACCGGAAGAGTTTGAAGATCGAGGCATCGGTGGTGGAGAGCCAGGTGGAGGGCAGGTAGGTGTTGCGGAACGGATTCAGGTCGGCCTTGGTGGTGCGGGCCACGGAGCCGTCCGAGAGTTTCATCGTGAGGTCGCTCGTTCCGTAGAAGGAGTAGTTGGGGTCGTAGTTGGGCGCGCTGGGGTCGTCTCCCTGCAGGCTGAGGAAGTTGGCGGGGAAAGCACTGGTGGGAGCGGCGGCGGCCTTGTAGTTCGCCGGGACGCCCATGATGCCGTTGGGCTGGTTGATGAGGTAGGCCGGGATGTAGCCGTTCCAGAGCAGGTAGCCGGCTTCGCAGGTGCCGCTGCGGCAGTCCTGGATGGGGTACTTGTGACCGTAGTATTCCACCTTCTGGCCTGTCGGCCACATGTCAGTGGGCAGCGAGAGGTAGTTGCTGTAGAAACGGCCCATGCCCGCCACCTGCCAGCCTCCGGCGATGGCATCGAAGGCCTTGGGCATATTGTGGCCGAGGGCTTTGCCGCGGCCGACGGGGACTTCGACGCTCCAGTTGAAGCGGATCTCGTGCTGGGGGATCTGGGTGTCGCGGCCATAGTTGAGGAGCCGCATGCGCTGGTGCAGGTCCGAGGGGAGCTGTCCGGTGGGGTAGGCTTCCGGCAGGTCAGTGCCGACATACCAGCCTTCGCCGGCGGCACGGTTGGCGTTGGTCAATTGATAGAACGCCTGGAAGCCGATGCCTTTGGCGTAGCGCCGCTCGACCTCGGCGGTGATGCCGTGCGAGTTGGACCAGCCGTCCTTGCCCCAGAGTTGCGTGGTGCCGAGCGGGCTGGTTGGAATGGCGTTGGTGAGCATGGAGGCGGTATCGCCTTCCGGCACCGGGTTGCCGGTGCGTTTGTACCAGTTGTAGGTGCCGTAGCTGAGCAGGGACTGATTGAGGTCCTGATAGCTTTCCAGATGGGCGCCGTGATTGCCGTTGTAGCTGAGGCGCACGACGGTGTTGGCGAGCACTTCCTTTTCCAGGGTGAAGTTCCAGGTGTGGGCGCGGGAGCTGGGTTGATTGGGGTCGAAGTAGGCGGCCTGGAAGTTGCTGCCGAGGCCGAGGGCTCCGGGGCTGAGGTTGTCGAAGCTGATGGCGTTGCTGCTGTTCTTGCCGGCGATGATCGAGGGGCTGGAGACCAGGCCGTAGTTGGGCAGGCCGTCGGGCGACATGGCGCGCGAGGTGAGGGTCTGGTTGATATAGACGGCGTAGAACGGAGTGTTCATTTTGAAGCTATCGTTCCAGCCGTACATGGGGATGGGGTAGTAGTTGACGGAGTAGCCGGCGCGCACGACGAAGGAGCGTTTGCCTTCCAGGGCCCGATAGGCGAGGCCGAGGTGGGGGCTGACGTCGCGCCAGTTGTTGTTGACCATGTGGTAAGGCAGCCCCGCCTGATCAGGCGTCTCGTAGGTGACGCCGACGCCCTGGGTGGCGGCGATGTACTGCCGCGAGACGGCGCCGAGGTTGTAGAGGGTGTTCATGTCGCGGCCCAGGACGATGGCGCCGGTTTTGCGGTCGTAGGAGGTGAAGACGTTGTTCTTCTCAGTGGGGATGGGATTGAAGTCCCAGCGGAGGCCGAGGTTCAGCGTGAGGCGCTGCGAGACCTTGAAGTTGTCCTGGAGGTAGCCGGCGAACTCGTTGCGCCGCATGTAGTATTTGCCCTTGACGACGCGGTACTCGTAATTGGCGGTGCCGAGAAAGGCGGCGGCCATGGCGGAGCCGGTGTTGACGGTGGCGACGCTGCGGTCGGGGTAGTTGGGGTCGTAGAGCGCGGTGGTGACGCCGGGGAAGGTGAGGGCTCCGCCGCTGCGCTGCTGCTGGGGCAGGTAGTTGAGCAGGTCGCGGCGGCCGTGGAAGCCGAACTGGAGTTCATGGCGGCCCACCATTTTCGTGGCGTTGTCGTCGAGGACGAAGTAAGAGAAGAACTCGCCGCGCACGAGGGGTGTGTTCCAGAAGTTGCCGCTGCCGTTGATGCCGAGGCTGCCGATGACGGGGAAGCCGGACTGGAGGGCGGGGTTGGGCAGGCCGAGTTCCGTGGCCCACAGGCGGCTGTTGTCGCCGTTGCCCATGCCAGAGGAGCTGATGGTGCGAGTACCGCTGACGAGCAACTCGTTGACCAGGGTGGGCGTGACGGAGCGGGTCCAATTGACGGAGAGGGTTTTGTTGGGTGAGTCGTAGGCGCGATAGCCGACGATGCCGTCGGTGGAGGGGACGCCGCCGGAGTTCCACTTGTTGTGGTGGGTCGCGCTGGTGAGGCGGGCGAAGAGCTGATCCTTGTCGGTGACTTTCTGATCGATGCGCAGCGACCAGGTGGATTGATTGGTGAAGGACGGGGAGGGGCCGAAGTAGTTGTTGCCGACGGCGGGATTGACGTCGGGGCGGTTGGCGTGGGGCACCTCGCTCATGAGGTATTTCCAGAGGGGACTGGCAAGCGAGGGGTCGATGGCGTTGGCCTTGCCCTGGTAGGAGAACTGCTGGCGCTGGAAGGTGGTGGAGTTGGTGGTGTAGGGGTTATAGATGCGCTGCGGGACGAGGTTCGCGTCGGTGAGGCCGCTGAAGTCGCCTTCGCGCATGGCGTCGGTGGGGACGCGCCACGCTCCGGTGGTGCCGGTGGATTGGCGGAACTCTTCCAGGGCGAAGAACCAGAAGGTGCGGCTCTTCCCGTTGTAGACCTTGGGGACGAAGACGGGGCCGCCGGCCGTGAAGCCGTACTCGTTGCGAATGAACTTGCTGGCGGTGTTGCCGTCCTCGCGGCGGCGGGCGAGTCCATAGTAATTGTCGCGATTGGTTTCAAAGAGCGAGCCGTGGAACTGGTTGGTGCCGCTCTTGGTGGTCATGATGATGTTGGTGGGGCGAGGGGAGCGGGCGGAGTTGGCGTTGGTGTCGACTCGGAACTCCTGAATGCTCTCGAGGCTGGGCTGGCGGTTGAGGGTGCCTTCGCCGTAGACCATGTCGGTGAGGGGCGAGCCGTCGAGGACGATGTCGTGGGTAGCGGGTCCTTCGCCCATGGTGCGGATGCGGCCGTTGCTATCGAACGTCATGCCGGGGGTGGTGAGGAGGAGGTTGGTCAACTGCCGGCCGTTGATGGGCAGTTCCTCGATGCGTTTGGATTCGAGGGAGTGACCGAGGGTGGCGTTATCGGCGACGACGATGGGAGTAACGTCCGTTACCTGCACGGTGGTGGAGGTGGAAGCGGGCTGAAGGAGGACCTCGACGTTGCTGGATTCCTGGACGCGGACGGTGAGGCGGGCCTCGAAGGCGCCCATGCCGGCGAAGGAGACGCGGAGCAGTTGAGGGCCGGGCGGGACGCTGGGGAAGACGTAGAGGCCGGCCTCGTTGGTCCTGGCACGAAGTTCAATGTTGGTTTCGGCGTTGGTGAGGGTGACTTCGGCGCCGGGGATGACGGACGAGGACTGATCGCGCACGACGCCGCGGACGCTTCCATTGCCGGTCTGACTCCAGGCAGCGGCTTGGAGGAGGAGGGCAAGCCACGCGGACAGAGCGATTGTAACGACACGTTTCACAGTTGAAAGACTCCTGAACTCACTTGGGATGGGGCCTGAAGGCGGCCCATGGGCCGGTTTCATGGTTTGTCCGGAAGGCATTGAGCCGCAAGTAAATTTACCGAGAATTAACCAGCAAAGAAGGGGTTAGCGGGGCTGTGCTACACTCGACGCTGCAATGCTCGGAGATAGTCTCGCGCCTTCCGGAGAGCATGGCCGGAATGCCTCGCGCGACGCGCTCATTGAACGTGTGGTGGCCGGCGCGGCCTTTCGCAAATCGGCCCGGCTGCGTGAATTGCTGTACTATCTGTGCGAGCGCGCGCAGGCCGACCCGGACCATGTGATTCACGAGGGCGATATCGGCGCGGAAGTGTTTGGGCGGCAGCCTGGCTACGACACGGCGCAGGATCCGCTGGTGCGGGTGCAGGTGTCCCAATTAAGGAAACGGCTGCAGCAGCACTTTGAGACGGAAGGCAAGAGCGAGCCGGTGCTGATCGAGATTCCCAGGGGCGCTTACACTCCGGTATTTCCGCGCAGGGTGGCCGAGCCAGTGCCCGGTCTTGTTGTGCTGGATGCGCCAGCGGAGCGAAGCCGGCGGCGGTGGAACTGGTGGACGGCGGGTTTCGCAGGCCTGGCGGCCGTGTTGGGCGGGGTGGTGGTGTGGGCGCTGATGCGATCGCCTTTGCTGCCGGCACCGGGCACGGGTCCGGCGGTGAACCGTTTCTGGGCGCAGTTGCTGGAGAACGGCGAGCCGGCGTGCATTGTGATGTCCGATCCGGTGCTGGTGTTGTTCGAGAACATGCTGGGGCGCGGGATGACGCTGTCGGAGTACCGGATCAAAGACTTCAACCACGTGGCGAGCATCGAAATGAGCGACCTGGTGCAGCGGGAGTTTGCGAAGGGGTTGGCCGCGTATCAGTTCAGCAGTGTGGTGGACACCCAACTGGTGGCGACCCTGACGCTGTTGAACGCAGCGCAGCGGACGCGCACCGAGGTGGTGCCGGCTCGCGAGTTTGGCGTGGACTACCTGCGATCCCACAATGTCATCCTGCTGGGTAGCCGGCTGTCGAACCCGTGGGTGGAGATGTTCGAGAACCAATTGAACTTCCGCAGCATGGTGCCGGGGCGGCCGGACTACGTCTACTTTCAGAACATGGCGCCGCGGGCGGGGGAGAGCCGGACGTTTACGCTGGATTGGGGCAAGCTGGGCTTTTGCCGGGTGGCCCTGCTGCGGAATCCGGCGCATGGCAGCCACGTGCTGATGATTTCGGGTACGGATATTGCGGCGACCGAGGCGGGCGGCGAGTTCATCACCAGCGAGCCGTGGGTGCGGATGTTGCGGACAACCTTGAAGCTGGGCGAGCGGGAGCGTTTCCCACTGTTTGAGGCTTTGCTGCGGGTGGAGTATCAGGCAAAGAACGCGGCTCCGCGGTTCAGCATTGTGGGGTGGCGGCTGCCGGCGGCGACAGCGCCGCAGTGAGGAGGGCCGTAGCTGACGCTCCAGAATCGGGTGAGGGGGAGGGCGGTCAAGATGGGGCCGCTGGTTCTGATTGGGTGTTTGTGTCTGGAGTGGTTGACGGCCTGGGTGAGCGGGGCGGGTGTGCGGTGGCACGCGTTTTCTTTGGGCGTGTAGGAAGCGGCGGGGTCAGGGGACCCCTTGCGGACCAGGGGGTCCGCCGTCCTACGGGGTGGGCTTGGGCGCAGGGCTAGTGTTGAGCCTCCAGGGTTTGGGTGATGAGTTTGCGCAGGTCTTCGTGCTGGTCACCTAGTTGGGTTAGCGCTTGAGAGCACTGCGGACGGGCTTCGGCGGGGCGGTTGGTTTGGGCCAGGATGCGGCAGAGGAGCCAGCGGGGCTGATACCAGTTGGGGGCGCGCTGGATGGCCTGCCGGAGGTCCGATTCCGCCTGGGGCCCGTTTTGCGCCAGCACGGCCAGGACTCCAGCGTTGTAGTAGGCCAGATTCACGTCCTCGCCCGGGCGGCTGAGGGCCAGGCGGCTGGAGTCCACGGCCTCTTTCCAGATCACCATGCGTGTCGCTTCCGGGTTGGGGAGGGAGGCCAGCTTCGTCATGCGCTGCGAATACCAGAGCTCCGGGGCAGGGCTGGCCGGCCACGGCTGGGCTTTTGCGTGCCACTCGATGGCCGGCTGCCAGTTGCCGGCGTTCAGGTGCGATTGGATGCGCTGGTAAGCGGAGTCCGTCCAGGCTACGGAGAGGGCGCAGATCGCCAGGGCCAAGCCGGCCAGGGCGGCGGCGGGTTTCCAGAATGGGCTGAGGGTTGGGGCGGTTTGGGCTGGAGACGCGGCCAGGGAGGACTGGGCGGCCAGGATCAGCATTAGGC
Source organism: Paludibaculum fermentans (assembly GCF_015277775.1). NCBI lineage: Bacteria > Pseudomonadati > Acidobacteriota > Terriglobia > Bryobacterales > Bryobacteraceae > Paludibaculum > Paludibaculum fermentans. Next base: position 5,524,858 of record NZ_CP063849.1, on the reverse strand, counting down.
AGCAGAGGGACGGGAGCGTGAAGACGAAGAAGGAGTGGGTGACCGCCAAGGCTAGCAGGGCCGCGGAGAGGCAGGCGGGCAGGAGTCCAAGGCGGCGGGCGCGGAAGCTGCAGTAGAAGCCGGCCAGGAAGAGGGCCAGGAGGCAGAGGAGGCTGGCGAGTCCGTTGGAGGCAGCGGCGTCGAGCCAGACGCTGTGTGGGGACTCGTGGTAGAAGTCCGGGTAGAGCTGGCTGAGGCGCAGGGACTGGTAGAGCGGAAAGACGGCGGGAAACGTCTCCGGGCCCCATCCAATGGGCCAGCGGCGGCCGATGAGGCTGAGGGTGTCGAGCCAGAGGGGCAGGCGGGTGCCGCCCGAGAGGTCGAGGGTCCATTCTTTGGCTCGCGAGACCATTGGGGCCCAGGCGGGGGAGAGGCGGAGGGCGAGGGCGATGGAGGCCGTGGTGGCGGCGGTCCAGAGGAGGGTGCGTTGGCGGAAGAGGACGGCGGCGCTGCCTTTCTTGGACAGGACCAGCACAAGAGCTCCGAGGAGCAGGCCACCCAGGACGGCGCGGGTTCCGCTGACGGCGATGCCGGCGGCGCTGAGGGCCACGGAGGCCAGGCAGAGAGTCCGCCAAAACTTCGACGTTTCCAGCGACTGCGCGGCTATGCCCAGGAAGGCGACTACGACGAGGAAGCTGCCGAGGTAGGCGGCGTGCCCCAGGGTGGATGGCGGGCGGAGGGTTTTGGCGGGGGGCGGCAGGGCGTAGAGGGAGGCGTCGAGGAAGGGGTCGAGCCCCATGGCCTGGCAGACGGCGTAGGCGGCGGTGAGGAGGCCGGCGAGGCAGAGGGCTCGCAGGGCGAGGCGGAGGTAGCGGGTGTCGAAAGTAAAGCAGGCGGCGGAATAGAGGCCGCAGAGGAGGACCGCGAGTTGGGAGAGGGCGCCGAATCGCCGCCAGCCGCTGCCGTAGAGGGAGAGGGCCGGGTTTTCCGAGAAGGCGGTGGCGATGAGGAGAGTGAGGGCGTAGAGCCCACAGAGGAGGAGCAGGAGTGTGCCGGCGGGCCGGGCGTAGAGGGCGGTGAGGCGATGGAGGAGGCGGCCTGGCTGGCAGAGGAGGACGGCGGCGAGGAGTTGGAGGGCTACGGCTTTGGGGGCGGCGTCGAAGTGGAAGGACAGGCCGGGCGCCCAGGCGAGGGGAGCGAGCAGGACGAAGGCGATGAGGAAGCAGGCGTCGTGATCGAAGCGGGACCTGGATTTGGTCGAAAGCGGGCGACCCATCACGGTACGGGGTTGAAGCTGCCGCGGAGTTGCCAGCCGCTGTCGAGCGTGTTGACGTCGACGGCTCGCAGATAAGACTGGACGCTGGCCGGAATGGCGGAGAGGAACGAGAGCGAGGCGGTGACGGTGAGCGTGTTGCCCGAAACGGAAACAGCGGAGCCGGAGGGGATGAGCATGCATGCGCTGTTCACGATGGGTGCCGCGATGGAGCCCGGGGTGACTGGGCCGAGCACGGAGCCGTCGCTGCCGAAGAGATACATGGCGTTGGTGGCGCGCGTGTAGTGCACCAGGCAGTAGGGTTGGCCGCCGCCGTTGGAGGCCGCCCCGAGCATAATGCGGGCCCAGGAGATCTGGGCGCCGCCATCGAGATCGTAAAAGTTGGCGGTGAAGGCCTGGGTGTGGGCGGTGCCGGACCCGGGTGTGAGGGACTGGGCTCCGGGGGTGCCGTCGATGGTCCAGGAGCCGGATTGGAGGAAGCCGGTATCGAGGCCGATGGGGCTGAGGGTGCGCAGGTAAATTTTGCGGGCTCCGAGGATAGCCGACTTAAAGGCGACGGAGAGTTTCCATTCGAGTGCCCCATTGACGTTGGCGGCGGAGGAGCCGGCGGTGTCGATGGAGCAGGCGCTGTTCTGGAGGGAACTGGAGACGGAGCCGGGGGTGACGGGGCCGAGGAAGAAGCCGCTGTCGCCGTAGAGCCAGAGGCCGTTGCCGGCGCGGTCGTAGTGAACGAGGCAGAAGGGTTGGCCGCCGCCATCGGTGGCGACGGCGAAGAGCATTTGCGCCCAGCCGAGATTGATGCCGGTGAAGCCGGGGGCGTCGGGGTAAGTTCCGGTGAAGGTTTGAACCGCACCGGAGCCGGAGGCGGGGGTGACGGACAGGGCGGGGGTGGGCGGATCGGTGACGGTGAAAGCTCCCCGCTGGACCCAGCCGGTGTCCTGTTCGGAGTGATCGTAGGCGCGGAGGTAAGTGTACTTGGATCCGGCGAAGCCGGTTTTGAAGGAGACGGGCACGCTCAAGTGAAGGCTGGTGCCGGCGGGGTCAAAGGTGGCTCCGCTCGTATTGACGGCGCAGGCGTTGTTCTTGAGGGAGGCGGAGACGGTGCCTGGGGTGACGGGACCGAGGAAGAAGCCCTGATCGCCATAGAGCCAGAGGCCGTTGCCGGAGCGGTCGTAGTGAATGAAGCAGAAGGGCTGGCCGCCGCCGTTCTCGGCGACGGCGATGAGGATCTGGCCCCAGGCGAGGTCGTGGACGCCGTTGGGGTCGGAGAAGACGGCTGTGAAGGTCTGGGTAGAGCCGCTGCCGGAGGAGGGGGTAATGGAGTCGGCTGTGGGGGGCATGGGGCCGAGAGAGCCCTGGACGGGGATGGTAACGACATTGCTGACGGCGCCGCTGGCGAGGAAGACAGACTGCTCGCCAGGACCCGTGGCGGCGGGCACCAGGAAACTGACCTTGTAGACACCGAGGGAGGTGTTGGTGAGTTGAATGAGGACCCCGGTGGCCGGGAGGTTGCCGATGCCGACGATGGGCGTGATGGTCGTGGGGAGGGGTGTTGGCGGGATCTGGCCGGTGGGAACGGGGGGTGTGGTGGGTCCCAGGCCGGTGGCGAAGAGGGACACCATGGTGCCGGGAACGGCGGGGTGTGAGTCGGTGATGGGAACGCCGGCGGCATCCTCGGCGATCGCGCGGCCCTGGCCGGTGCCATTGACGGTGTAGAACCCGGGCGAGAACTGGGCGAGATTGAGGGACTTGGTGGCGACAGTTTGGCCGAGACGGCGAATGGTGAGGTCGATGGTGCCGGGGGAGAGTTCCCTGGGGATCTGGATGGTCATCTGGGTGGGGCTGGACTGGAGGATGGGGGCGTCCACGCCGTTGGCCTTGACCGAGGTGACGATGGTGGTGGGCAGGGGCAGAGCGAGATCTGAACCGTAGAGGATGGAGAGTCCGCCGGGGGAGTGGGTGTCCTGGAAGGAAGCGGCGTTGACGGCGGAGGTGACGGCGGTGGTCGCCTGGGGGGAGATGAGAGCCGCAGCCTGTTCACTGATCGAGTTGGCGGTGGGCAGATGGAATGGGACGGGTCCCGAGTGGCGGGATTGGTATTGGCTGCCGGCGGACTGGGCGAGAAGGGCTGTGCCCGCGCAGGAGATGAGCGCGCATAGGACGACACTCCGGACTTTGAGCAGGTTCATGGGGCGGCCGTTCCTCCAAGACGCAATCTTTGATATAGCACAAAAAGATCTTTTTCTTGCTGTCATTTCAAATCTAAGTGGGACTTAAGGGTGGATTATGGTACTACTCTTACCTTTCAAAGGTTTACGGCCCGATTGGGAGCGCAAGAGTACGCCTAAATGGGGGCTGGGTGGTCGCCAGCTGTGACGGTGGAGGTCCAGGTGCCGGCCGGGAGGAAGCCGGTGTCGAGGCCGATGGGGCTGAGGGTGCGCAGATAGATGTTTCGAGCACCGGCCATGGTCTGCCCGAAGAAAACGGAGAGCCTGAGTTCCAGGGCGCCGCTGACGCTGCCCGCGGTGGTGGCCGCGGTATCGATGGAACAACTGCTGTTCTGGAGAAGGTTGGAGGAGACGCCGGGGGTGACGGGCCCGAGGAAGAAGCCGCTGTCGCCATAGAGCCAGAGCCCGTTGCCGGCACGGTCGTAGTGGACGAAGCAGAACGGCTGGCCGCCACCATCCGTGGCAACGGCAAACAGCATCTGGGCCCAACCGAGGCTGAGGCCGATGAAGCCGGGGGCGTCGGGATAGTTGGCGGTGAAGATCTGGGCGGAGCCGGCTCCGGAGGGTGGGGAGACCGCGAGGATGGGCGGGGTGGGATTGTTGACGTCGACTGTCCCGCGATGGAGCCAACCGGTGTCCTGTTCGGAGCGGTCGTAGGCGCGCAGGTAGATGTTTTTCGGTCCGGCGAAGCCCGTCTTGAAGGCGACGCGCGCGTTTAAAGTGAGGGCCGAGCCGAACTGGGTGATGGTTGTGGCGCTGGTGTTGACGGCGCAGGCGCTGTTCTTCAAACCGGCCGAGACTGTGCCGGGCGTAACGGGGCCGACGAAGAAGCCTCCGTCGCCATAGAGCCACAGGCCGTTGCCGGCCCGGTCGTAGTGGACAAAGCAGAAGGGTTGACCGCCGCCGTTGGGGGCGACGGCGAAGAGGAGTTGGGTCCAGGCGAGATCCTGCGTGCCGTTGGGATCGGAATAGACTGCAGAGAAGGTCTGGTTGGAGCCAGAGCCGGACGCGGGGGTGACGGAGTCGGCGGTGGGCGGCATGGGGCCGAGGGCACCCTGAACAGGGATGGACGCGAGGTTGCTGGAGTAGGCGCCGATCTGGAGGAAGAGGGGCTGCTCGCCGGGTCCGATCGCGGCAGGGACCGTGAACGTGACCTTGTAGACGCCGAAGGAGGTGCTGGAGAGTTGGGCGAGGACTCCGGTGGCCTTCTGGCCGGCGACGAAGACGAGGGGGGTGACGGCGGTGGTGAGGGGCGTCGCGGGGATCTGGCCGGTGACGGCGGGGGGCACGGTCTGGCCCAAGCCGGTCGCGGAGATGGATACGACTGAACCCGGGACCGCGAGATGGGAGTCGGTGAGGGCGAAGCCCGCGGCGTCCTCTGCCCTGGCCCGGCCGTGGCCGTCGCCGCTGAGGGTGAAGATGCCGGGAGAGTATGGGGATACGTTGATGGTCGCAGTGGCGAGCGTCTGCCCGGAAGGCCGTTTTTCAGGCTCTTTTTGCGCGAATAGAGGACACCCAAGGGATAAACAAATCACACACAAAAAGAAATTTCGAGCCTTGACCAGAGGCATTCCTCGATCCTCCCACAGAGATGCAAGCTCTGATATAGCACACTCAGTGTCGTCGCATGGACTTCAGCGGTGCGAGGAGTTCCTGATTTGGCGAATTCCCGGGTTTCCGGCGCAGGTAGTTTGGCGGGAAATCGGGCAGTAAACGCAAAGCGGCCGGAGGGAGCGGGCGCCGCGAGTGCGGGCGCCCTGGACTTCCTCCGGCCGTTGCGAAGGTCCGGACCTGAATGGGTTAGGACTTGACGGTGTGGAATTCCCAGCCCTTGCGGAAGACGGGCTTGAGGAGTTTGTTGGCTTCCACGTTATTGGTGATGCGCATCTTGTCGGGGTCGTATTCGAGCTTGCCTTCGTGGCGGAGCGCGATGACACCGAGGAGCATCCATTCGACGAACGGCGCGGCGACGTCGAAGTTGGAGCAGGCGGGGTCGCCGCCCTTACAGGCGCGGATGAAGTCGCGCATGTGGCCGGGCGAACGGGTGAGGAGCGGGGCGGGCATCTGGTAGTCCTTCATCTTCTCGACGGGGAGGAGACGGGTGACTTCGCCGTAGGTGCCGGTGGTGAGGACGCCCTTATCGCCGAGGAAGACGCTGCCGTCGGGGGTGGGGAAGCGGAGCTTGGCTTCGGGATCCTTCATGGCCTTGAAGTCGTCGTAGTTGAAGACGCGGCCGGGGGAGTGGAAGTCGTTGCCGGCGGGACGCATCATGCCGGGGCCGCCGCCTGGGCGACGGGCTCCGGGGCCGCCTGGGCCACCAGCGCCGGGCGCGCCGGCGGGCTGGTTGCGGACGATGGAGGGCGGATCGCCGATCCACTCACCCTCGGGGACGCCGGGGACGGTGGGGTTCTGTTTGAGGCCGTCGTACCAGAAGATCTTGAGGGCGGGCATGTCGCCGTAGGCCGCGAAGTCGTAGCGGATGACGGAGACCTTGGGGAACATGAAGGGGCTGGTGCCTTCCTTCTTAATGCACTCGACGCCGACGATCTTGCGCTTGGAGAGGTGGAGGGCCATATTGGGCGCGCCAAGGATGTGGCAGGCCATATCGCCGAGGGCGCCGCAGCCGAAGTCGTAGAAGCCGCGCCAGTTGAAGGGCTGATAGAAGAAGCCGCCCCAACGGTCGGGTTCAGTGGCGCCGCCGGCGGTGAAGGGGCGCTTTTCCGCGGGTCCGAGCCAGAGGTCCCAATCGAGGGTGGCGGGTACGGGCTCTTCCTTGGGGATTTCGGTGAGGCCCTGGGGCCAGAGGGGGCGATCGCTCCAGGCATGGACTTCGCTGACGGCGCCGATGTCGCCGTTCCACACGATTTCCGCGCACTGGCGGGTGCCTTCATTGGAGTAGCCCTGGTTGCCCATCTGCGTGGCGACACCGTATTTGGCGGCGGCGGCGCGGAGCTGGCGGGCTTCCCAGATGGTGCGGACGAGGGGCTTTTGAACGTAGACGTTCTTGCCGCGCTCCATACACCAGATTGCTGCGGTGGCGTGCATGTGATCGGGGGTGGCCACGATCACGGAGTCGATGTTCTTGGCTTCCTTGTCGAGCATCTGCCGGAAGTCCTTATACTTCGTGGCAGTGGGGTAGCGATTGAAGCTGGGAGCGGCGCGGCGGTCGTCCACGTCGCAGAGGGCAACGATGTTTTCCGTGGGGGCCGCGGCGCCCAGATTGGATGCGCCCTGGCCGCCGGAACCGATCGCGGCGAAGTTCAATTTCTCGTTCGGGGACTTATAGCCCGCGAACTTCATGGAAGCAACGCTGCCGAATCCGGCCGTGGGGACTGCCCCGGCCAGCAGTGCGCCGTAGAAGAAATGCCGTCTTGTGTGAGCCATACTTATTCTCCGTGGAATTCTACAACCAGACTGTTTTTAAGCCGCCGGCTACGCCAGGCAACTCTTGACGTAGGCGAGGCACTTCTTGGCCTCCGCGATGATATCAGAGCCTTCGGGGATGGGGTATTCCAATTCCAGATTGGCGGGTATGGGATACTTTTCCGCTTTGAGGAGCTGGAGGACTTCCTTCATGGGCGTGTCGCCGGTGCCCCAGACCGCGACATTGGGGCCGTGGGCCTTTTTACGGTCCTTGATGTGAAGGTTGGTGATTTTGGCGTGGTGTTCCTTGATGAACGCCACGGCGTCGTAGCCGGCGGCGGTGAAGTGGCCGATGTCGAGATTGACGCCGTTGTACTTACCGTAGGCCATCAGGGTCTGATAGCTCTCGAGCGTCGCGGTCTGGTTGGGGTCGTTGGTGGCGTCGTGGCCGTGGTAGCCGACCAGGAGCTTGTGCTTGTCGGCGAAGGGCGCGATGCGCTTGGCCATGGTCAGGGTGGTGCTGGTGGTGATGCCTTTGACGCCGAGGGCCTTGGCCATCTGGAAGCCGAACTCGATGTCATCGTCCTTCATGGAGTCCTGCATGTTGTAGCAGAGGAGGGCGAGGTCGATGCCGGCATCGTTGAACTTCTTGGCGACGGCCTTCCAGGTGGCGGGGGTGGTGGTGCCGCGCCAGGCGACGAGCTTTTCCTGGGCTGCCTTGCGTTCCGCGATCTGCTCGGGGGTGAGTTGGGGGCGGGGTCCGGGTCCTTTGGTCGCTGCAGCGGCGGGCGGGCTGCCGGCGGGAGGACGGGGCGGGGCCGGGCGGAAGAAGTTGGGCATGGGCGGAGCGCCGGCCAGGGCTTCGCAATGATTCGACATGAGTTCGGCTTCGCCGAGGCCGATCTCGACGTAGGCCTTGATGATGGCTTCGGCGTCGGGGCTGGCGATGCGATTGAAACTGTACGTGATAGCGCCGATTTGCACGCCGCCGAACTTGGAATTGATCTTCTTTGCGGCCAGTGCCGTGGCTAGCGGAGCGGAAGCGAGTGCGAACCTGGCCATGTCTCGCCGTGTGAACTGCATATTAGTCCTTTCAGTACGTTAAAAACTACCTGCCTGTGGGGACAGAGTAAGGCCGCAGTCCACGCCTACGGCATGGACCTGAATCTATTACGGGCGCAGTTGTCCCCAAGTAGGTTACGCGGGGCGGCAGTTTGGGTGTGCGAGAGCAGGGGTGAGCAACGGGCGAAGATCCGCGGGCGGGGTGGGCGTGTATGACAGCCGGGGTGGGGGATGGACGGGTTGAAGCACTGGGTGGAAGCCGCGGCCGGGCTGTGTAAAATACCGGACAGACTAATTGGGAGTGTGGAAATAACTTCCAATCAGTCTTGAATTAAGTAAATTTTACCAATCGCATAGTATTCCAGTAACCGACCGGCCGGGCACGGGGACGGCGGGATGAGTTGACCACGAGTGAAGTTAATTCAAGAGGTTACGGCGCGAGGCGGGGCCGCCCTGGCCGAGTGCTCCCGTGGTTGTCATTCTGCCGCATCCTCCCAGGGCTAAGTTAAGCAATATCAAGGCCAAAGGGGCGGACAGGGGGCCGGCCCGGCGGTGCGGGCGGAGAATCACGCGCAGTAGTTCCGGGCCGCCAGGATGAGCGGGGGGGCGCCGCGCGGCTGCATTTGCATGACAGGAATTGGACGATTGTATTCAACAGATTAATGAAGAATTGACAATTGTTTGGTTGCGGGTATTTGTGCGGGAAATGGATAATGCCTGAAGGAGCAGCGTTGCGCAGTGGGTGACCAAGCCAAGGCATGTCATGCCTTTGGGGGACGCCATTGGCTGGCCTTGCCGGAGTGCTTCCAAGTGATCAGGCGACGCCAGTGTCCACGCCAGACTTGGCCCTGTACTTGCAAGCTTGGGTGAAAGAGGCGTAACGGGTTCCACCCAAACGGTCCACGAGTTCCGGGCCGGAATTTCGGGACTCACAGAGCGTGAGCTATGCCCGGACGGGCGATTCGCCACGTTTTCGAATCACGCCGAAGCGATTGATAAATGACGACTTACCTTCAGTATTGGAGATTTTTCGGCGGAACCGGCCGGCGGTTAGGGAGCGGTATTTGAGCGTAGGAACAGGGAGGCGGCGCGCCCTGTGGCTGCGGTTGGCGTTGGTGATCGGGGTGGTGCTGGGGCCTAAGCAGGCCATGGCACAGAGCGGCACGGAACCGCCCCCGGCGAGCGGGTCTCCGGCGTATATCCGGCCGATTTCGGCTTTGCCTAAGGACCTCTTCCTGGACCAGAAGAAGGTCATCACAAGTCCGGCGCGGCTTCGCAAAAAGGATCTGGCCTGGCTGGTTCCCATGGCGGGTGCAACCTCCTTTCTATTTGCTACTGACGAACGGAACATGCGGGATCGAATTCACGGAGGGCCGTTGACGCAGGATCGGAGCTCGCTGTTTGCGAACGCGGGCACGGGCGTGATGCTTTCGATTCCGGCGTATCTGGCGTGGTACGGGTGGCGGCACTCGGACGAGTACGCGACGACGACGGCGACCGTGAGTACACGGGCCCTGGCGGCCAGCATGATTGCGACCGAGGTGGTGAAGCTGATCGCGCGGAGGCAGAGGCCGTTGGACGGAGACGGGTCGGGCGCGTTCCTGAAAGGCTCGGGTGTGAACTCGTCGTTCCCGTCGATGCACTCAGCCATGGTTTGGGCCGTGGCTCCGGTGGTGGCGGAGCGGTATCCGGGGTGGCTGACGAAGGTGGCTGTTTACGGGCTGGCTAGCTCAGTGAGTCTCAGCCGGGTGGCCGGGCAGAAGCACTTCCCTTCGGATGTGCTGATCGGCAGTTCGCTGGGGTGGCTGATTGGGCATTACCTGGCGCAGGGCGCGGAGCCGAAATCACAGCGGATGTACCTGGATCCGCCGAGCGAGCGGAGGGCGGCGGATTCCACGGCGGCTCACGGGTTTGTGTATGTGCCGATGGACAGTTGGGTGTATCCGGCGTTGGACCGGTTGGCCGGGTTGGGTTTGATCCCTTCGCAGATTGCGGGACTGCGGCCCTGGACCCGTGCAGAGTGCCGGCGGCAACTGGCGGAGGCCGATGAGGCGATGCTCGACAGGGACCGCGACTGGCGCGCGGCGTCGCAAGCGCAGCCGCTGCTGGCGGCGCTGCACCGCGAGTTCGATGAAGCGGATCAGGCCGGAGGGGCGCTGGTGCTGGATTCGGTGTACGTGCGGAACGGCGGGATCGCGGGTCCGGCGCTGACGGATGGGTATCACTTCGGACAGACGTGGGTGAACGACTTCGGGCGTCCGTTTGGACGGGGCTGGAATATGAATACGGGTCTTACGGTGCGGGCGGAGTCGGGGCGGTTCTTCGGGTATGTGCGGAGCGAGTTCCAGCATGCCGCCGCGGCGGCGCCGGTCTCGCTGGAGACGCGGCAACTGATTTCGAAGTTGGACACGATCCCCCTGCCGCCGGAGCGAGAGGCGGATGACACCAACCGGTATCGAGTGGTGGAAGGGTATGCGGGTGTACGGCTGGCGAACCTGGAACTGTCGGTAGGCAAGCAGGCGCTGTGGTGGGGGCCGGGGACGGATGGGCCCCTCTCGTTCAGCACCAATGCGGAGCCGACGAAGAACGCGAAGATCTCGATGCTGCATCCGTACCGGCTGCCCGGGTTTCTGGGGCATCTGGGCGAGATCCGGGGCGAGTTCGTGATGGGGAAGCTGGGCGGGCACGCGTATACCTGGCGGCCGTGGTTCAACGCGCAGAAGGTGTCTTTCAAGCTGACGGACAACCTGGAGATGGGGTTCACGCGGTGGTCAATGCTCTGGGGGGAAGGGCACCCGATTACGTTCAAGAGCTTTGTGCGGAACTTCACGGCGACGTCGAGCGAGGTGGCGATTGGGCCGACGGATCCGCGCGATCCGGGCGACCGCAAGGCGGGTTTCAATTTCAAGTACCGGATTCCCGGGTTGCGCGACTGGGTGACGATCTATAGCGATTCGTACAGCGATGACGATCCGTCGCCGCTGGCGGCGCCGAGGCATGCCGCGATCAGTCCTGGGATCCACCTGACGAGGATTCCGGGTGTCCCGAAGCTGGATTTGCGGGTGGAGACGTCGTCGACGACTCCGTTGGCGATCGACCGGGGCGGGCAGTTCATTTACTACAACGGCCAATACCGGAGCGGGAACACGAACTACGGCAATCTGCTGGGCAGTTCGGTGGGCCGCGACGGGCGGGCGATTCAAGCGTGGTCGACGTACTGGTTTAACGCGCGGACGAAGGTGGAAGGCAGCTACCGGCAACGGAAGATCAGCGGGCAATTTCTGCCGGGTGGAGGGACGCAGAGCGATGCCTCGATGAAGGGGTCGGTGGAACTACCGGGGCACTGCTATGCGGATGTGATGTTGCAGTACGAGCGGTTCTGGCTGCCGGTGCTGGGCGGTCCGCAGCGAAACCTGAGCGGAAGGGTGGAGTTGCGGTGGGAGCCGCGGCTGCGGCTGTTCCGGTAAGCGCGTGAGCGAAATGAAGGAAGAGGAAGCATGAAGTTGTCCTTGGAAGCGTGGAGAGAGACGGTCGGCTACATATGCAAGGCGACGGTACTGGTGGTGGCGATGACGGCGGGCCTGCGGGCGCAGGGGATTCCGAATCCCGGCGACCTGTCGAGGCCGGCGCAGGAGGACAATGCGCAGGCGCTGGCGCAGAAGTGCGCGGCTCCGGGTAGTGAGAACCTGCCGGAGTGCCAGGCAGCCAAGGCGGCGCTGCAGAGGATGAAGTCGCAGCAGGATGCGGCCTCCGGGCAGGGGCCGGCGACGAGGACGGAGCGCAAGGACGAGAAGACTCCCGAAGATAGCAGGACCGAAAAGAAGGAACTGAAGCCGGAGCCGGCGAGCGAGTTCCAGCGATTTGTGGCGTCGTCGTTTGGGCAGACGCTGCCGATCTTCGGGATGGAACTGTTTGCTGGTGAGGCCAGTCCGATCACGCCGATCCAGCAGTCGCCGATCACGATGGATTACGTGATTGGGCCGGGTGATGAGCTGGTGCTGCGGATGTGGGGCCAGATCAACCAGAACCTGAATGTGACGGTGGACCGGGCTGGCCAGATCTACGTGCCGCAGGCGGGCAACATCAATGTCGCGGGCATGACGTACCAGCAGATGCAGGGGCACCTGCGCGAAGAGCTGTCGAGGGTGTTCCGGAACTTCGAGTTCAGCGTGACGCTGGGGCAGCTGAGGTCGATTCAGGTGCTGGTGGTGGGGCAGGCCCGGCGGCCGGGCAACTATACGGTGAACTCACTGAGCACGCTGTTGAATGCGGTGTTCGCATCGGGCGGGCCGACGGCGCTGGGTTCGCTGCGGCACATCCAGTTGAAGCGGCGCGGGGTGCTGGTGACGGAGCTGGATCTGTATGACCTGCTGCTGAACGGAGACCAGTCAAAGGACGCGCGGCTGCTGCCGGGGGATGTCATTTACATCCCGACTGCCGGGCCTCAAGTGGCGATCGCGGGCAGCGTGAAGCATCCGGCGATTTACGAATTAAGGGGCGAGACGAACGCGGGCGATGCCATCAAGCTGGCTGGCGGGTTGTCGTCGATCGCGGAAGGGCACCGGGCCGTGCTGGAGCGGATCAAGGATCGCGCGGCGCGGGAGACGACGGACCTGGGGCTCGATAGCGGCGGGCTGTCGACGCCGATGAGGGATGGCGACCTGCTGCGGGTCCAGACGGTGCTGCCGCAGTTCGCGAATGCGGTGACGCTGCGCGGGCATGTGGCGAGTCCGGGGCGGTTCTCGTGGAAGCCGGGGATGCGGCTGCGGGACCTGATTCCGAATGAGGCGTCGCTGATTACGAGGGATTTCTGGAACCAGCGAAATCTGCAGGGCTACGTTGCTCCGGAGGACGCGGTGGCGGGCGAGCCGAAGTCGGAGGCGCTGAAGAAGCGCATGGAGACGAAGCTGGACGTCACGGCTCCGTCGATCAACTGGGCCTATGCGGTGGTGGAGCGGCAGAACGAGAAGGATCTGAAGCCGGAACTGTTGCCGTTCAACCTGGGCAAGATGCTGCTGGAGCGGGACGAGAGCCAGAACCTGGAGCTGCGGCCGGGCGACGTGGTGACGATCTTTTCGCAGGATGACATCCGGGTGCCTGTGTCGCAGCAGAACCGGACGGTGCGGCTGGAGGGCGAGATCCGCGCGGCGGGTGTGTACAGCATCCGGCCGGGCGAGACGCTGGGCCAGTTGATTGAGCGGGCCGGCGGGCTGATGCCGGAGGCGTACTTGTTCGGTTCCGAATTCCAGCGGGAATCGACGCGTAAGGAGCAGCAGCGGAGGCTGGACGAGCTGACGCGCGACCTGCAGCGGGAGGTGGAGCAGACGGGTACGGCGCTGCTGGGCGGGGCGACAACTCCGCAGGATACGGCGGCGCTGACGACGCGGATGGAGAGCGAGCGGCGGATGGTGGATGCGTTCCGCGCGACACAGGCGACGGGGCGGATCGTGCTGAGGCTGGATCCGGCCGGCAGTGATGTGTCGAAGCTGATGGGGCTGGTGCTGGAAGGCGGGGACCGGTTTGTGGTGCCGCCGCGTCCGGCGACAGTGAATGTGCTGGGTGCGGTGTACAACCCGAATTCGTTCATCCACGAGGGCAGCCTGCGAGTGGCCGATTATCTGCGGCAGGCCGGCGGGTGCACGCGCAATGCGGACAAGGGCCGGATCTTCATCATCCGGGCGGATGGCAGTGTGGTGCCGAAGCAGGGGTCGAGCAGCCCGTTCACGAAGGCGTTCGACGCTACGCGGCTGAATCCGGGGGATTCGCTGGTGATCCCTCAACAGATGTTCAAGACGCCGTTTCTGCGCGGGCTGAGGGACTGGTCACAGGTCTTCGGCCAACTGGCGCTGGGCGCGGCGGCGATCAATATTTTGCGGTGACCTTATGACGCCCACGCGAAGCAATCCTGTTACTGCGAAGCGCGCCGCGCGCGCTGCCAAGACGGAATCCGCGCCCGAGCAGCAGATGTTGTTCGGCCGGCACCGCGATGTGCTGATGGAACTGGTGGCGCACCGGCGGCTGATCGGCGGCGCGGCCGTGTTGACCGCGGCGGCGGCGTTTGGCGTGTTGAGCCTGATTCCGAGCAGGTACACCGCGACGGCGGTGATCATGCCTCCGCAGCAGGCGCAATCGTTATCGTCGGCGCTGATGGGCCAGTTGGGCGCGCTGACCGGGTTGGGTGGATCGGCCCAACTGATGGGGATGAAGTCGCCGAGCGATCTGTATGTCGGCATCCTGGAGGGCCGCACGATTGCGGACTCGGTGATCGAGCGCTTCCGGATGAGGGAAGTCTACGGCAAGAGCACGATGATGGAGACGCGGAAGGCCCTGGCGGAGCATACGGAGATCGGGTCCAGGAAGAGCGGACTGATCGAGATCGCGGTGGAAGACAAGGATCCGAAGCGGGCGGCGGCGATCGCGAACGCTTACGTCGAGGAGCTGCAGAAGCAGAACGGGCGGCTGGCGGTGACGGATGCGTCGCAGCGGCGGCTGTTCTTTGAGCGGGAGCTGGAGGAGCAGAAGTCGGCGCTGGCCGAGGCGGAGACGGCGTTGAAGACGGCGCAGGAGAAGAGCGGGATGATCCAGCCGGCGGGCCAGGCGGAGGCGATTATCCGGGCGCAGGCGCAGGCGCGGGCCGAGTTGGCCGGACTGGAGGTGCAGGCGCAGGCGATGAGCACCTTCGCGACGGACCAGAATCCGCAGATCAAGGTGTTGCGCAGCGAGCAGGCCGCGGTGCGAGAGCAGTTGAGGCAGTTGGAAGGACGCGCGGGCGGCGCTGGTTCGGCGCTGATCTCGTCGGGCAACCTGCCGACGGCGGGGTTGGAGTATATGCGGCGGCTGCGGGATGTGAAGTATCACGAGGCGCTGTTCGAGCTGCTGGCGAAGCAGTCGGAGGCGGCGAGGCTGGATGAGGCGAAGAGCGCTCCGGTATTGCAGGTGGTGGATAGCGCGGTGGTGCCGGACAGGAAGTCGTGGCCTCCGCGGGCGCTGCTGAGCGCGGCGGCGGCGATGGTGGCGTTCTTCTGTGCATGCGCGTGGGTGATTCTCCGATCCATGTTGAATTTCAAAATGGAGTGGCCTCGTCCTGATGAACCAACGGCCTGAGGCGCGGACACTACGGTCCGTAATGGGATCGCGGCACACGCTGAATCTTGCGTCGGGAGTGTTCTACTTCGCGGCGCGAGCGGTGTGCGCGGTGATCCAGTTGCGGGTGGTGACGCAGTATATCGGGGCGGAGTACGGGGGCCTGAACGCCGTTCTGAACCAGGTGATCTATTACGTCATGCTGGCCGAGTTGGGGTTGTCGACGGCGGCGATCTCGATGCTGTACGAGCCCGTGGAGCGAGGCGATGTCGCGGAGACCTCGGGGCTGTTGTCGGCCTTGCGCGGGGACATCCGGCGGCTCCTGTGGGTGGCGGCGCCGTTGTCGCTGCCGCTGATCTATGTGTATTCGCGGGCCGTGCATTCGGAGATCCCGTGGGCGATTGCGTTCAGCTGCATGGTGCTGGTGGCGGCGTCCACGCTGATCACGCTGGTGACCGTGCACTGCCAGGCGTACCTGAATGCGTCTGGCCAGATCTACCGGACGAACATGATTCTGGGCGGAGGCGCGCTGTTGAAGACGGCAGTGGGCCTGAGCGCGGCAGTGTATCTGCATTCGTACCTGGCGGTGCCGGCGGCGGTGGCGCTGCTGACGCTGGGCGAAGTGTTCCTGCTGCGGCGTACGTTCCGGGCGGTGTTTCCGGCGTTTCAAGGATTTCACCTGGCGGAACACACACTGAAGCTGCGGGCACAGGCGAAGTACGTGCTGTTCCACAAGGTGGGCGGGCTGATCTACTATCAGTCCGACTTCATCATCCTGTCGCTGGCCGCATCGCTGGTGGCGGTGAAGACGTACGCGCAGTATCAGTACCTGGCGGCGGGGATGATCGGTTTGTTCAATGCCGCGTTTGCGTCCATGACGTCGACCATTGCGGCACGGCTGATTGTGGCGTCACCCGAGGAGCGGCGGCGGCAGTACGGCACGGTGTGCCTGGCGGCGTACTTTGCGGCATTCTGCCTGGCTGGGGCATTCCGGTATAGCGCGGGTTCGTTTGTGTCGGCGCTGTTCCATGAGGATCGGGGCTTGAGTGCAGGGGTGGTGGCGCTGTTCTCGGTGCTGCTGTTCCTGAACTTGAGCAAGACGGTGGATGACGTGTTCATCACGGCGCGCGGCGCGTTCCGGCCGGGCTACTATCTGCCGCTGATGGAGGCGGCCGAGTACATCCTGCAGGGCGCGGTGATGGTGCGGTGGATGGGGAGTGAGGGGATCCTGTGGGCCGGCATCGGCACGAATGTGATTTTCGCGGTGCTGGCGAAGTCGATTGTGGTGGCGCGCGCGGTGGCTCACATGCCGGCTCCGGCGTTCCTGCTGAAGAAGGTGATCAACCTGGCGGCGGCGGCGGTGCTGGCGATTCCGGTGTATTTCGTGTTCTCACGGATTGACGGGCTGGCGCTGAATGCAACGTTGAAGTTCGTGCTGATCAATGCCGTGGCGGTGAGCTATGTGCTGCCGGTGACGCTGGCGATTGTGCAGCGGGGGTTTGCGGCAGCGGCGGAGATGGAGCCCGTGGTGGAGCCGGCGGAGGTGGTCCAATGACGGCGGCGGTGGTCCAGGCGCCCAATGCCATTCCAGTGGCCTGGATGGAGAGTTTCGCACTGGCGGCTGTCGTGAGCCTGGACTTTCTGGCGATCCGGGCCGGATGGCTGACAACGGAGCAACACGCCCTGGTGGTGACGCTGGGGTTGGCGGGCCTGCTGGTGATGACGTGGCTGCGGTTTCATCGCGGGATGCATCCGGTGTGGCTGTTCCTGGGGATGCTGCTGCTGTTCCAGGGCGGCCGGATGGTGGCGGCGCTGATGGGGATGGATGGGGATCCGTATTTGATCGACCTGCAGTCGCCTGTGCCGTTTACCTTGCCCACGGAGGCGAACCTGACGGCGACGTGGCTGCTGCTGTTGTCTGGAGTGGCGATCTACATTCCCTGCAGCCTGTCGTACCGGGTGTCGGGCTTTGAGGCTCCGCCGGGCGAGGATCTGACGCAGGCGCTGCTGCTGCTGTTCCTGGCCACGTTTCCGTTCCACATCTACAAGAATGTTCAGTACCTGTCGTACATCCGTTCGCACGGCGGGTATCTGGCGATCTACACGGATGGCGGCGCGCATCTGGAGGCGGCCGGGAGCCTGGCGCGCGTGCTGTCGCAGGTGTGTTCATCGGCGTTCCTGCTGTACTTCGTGTACGAGCAGCGCAAGCGGCGGCTGCTGACGATCTGCGTGGCGTACTTCGCGGTGACGGTGGTGGAACTGCTGATCGGATTGCGCGGCAAGGCGTTTCTGCTGCTGTTCACGTTCCTGTTCCTCTACAAGAAGAAGCAGGGCTCGCACTTTCGCGGTGTGCCGCTGGCGATCCTGGTGACGACACTGGGCGCGGTGGCGCAGCTGGTGGCCGGGTTCCGCGAGATGCGGGAGAGCGCGGCGGCGTCTCCGGCGGTGTTTCTGTGGGCGCAAGGCGTGTCGTTCCAGGTGACGGCGCTGGCAGTGGGGTTCCGGCATCTGTTCTCGGCACATGGGCTGGAGTACATCCTGAACCAGATCCCACTGGTATTTGTGCACCAGGACCGATTCGGCGAGGGGCAGTTGTTCGGGATCGACCTGAGCAATTTCCTGAACGCGGAGGCGATGAGCCTGGGTTTTGGCACGGGGTCGACGTACCTGGCTGAGGCGTATGTGGTGGGCGGAATTCCGGCGGTGGCGATTGCGTCGGCGTTGATCGGCTTGCTGCTGAGCCGGCTGCACCTGTCGTTGCGCGGCGCGTCGTGCGCGTTTGCGACGGTGGCGATGATGAACCTGATCTACATGCCGCGATCGGGCATGGTGGAGCCGTTCGCAGCGACCTTCAAGAGCTGGGTGGCCCTGGCGGCCACGCTGCTGGCGGCGCACGCAGTTCACAGAGCTATGGAGATGACCCGGCGTGAACAATGACAAGACAAAGCTGCTGCTGGTGAGTCTCGGCCGGATCTACGGCGGAGCGGAGATTCATTACACGCGCCTGGCGCGGCTGCTGGAAGGCGAGGCCGAACTGGCGGCGGTGGTGTGTTCGCCGGTGTTGGCGAGGATGCTGCGCGGCGCGGAGGTGTCGGTGTATGAGGTGCCGCAGTGGGCGCGGAAATCGGCGCTGCTACGGCTGCCCGCGGTGTGGCTGCTGATGCTGTGGTGCATGGCGACGCGGCGGATCCGGCGGGTGCATCTCAACGGGCAGGCGGAGGCGATCTTTGCCCTGCCGCTGCGGCTGCTGTTGCAGCGAGTGATTGTGACGCGGCATTCGGCGCTGACGCTGGAGCCGAGTGGGGTCAAGCGCCGCCTGTACCGCTTCAATGCGCGGTTTGCGACGGAGATTGTCTGTGTGTCGTCGTACCTGGCGCAGCAGCACAGGCCTTTCCTGCGCAGGACGCGGCTGGCGGTGGTCCCGAACTGGATTCCTGCAAAACGGGCGGCGGAAGGGCGGCGGCGCGAGGATCGAGCTCCCTACCGGCTCATCTTCGTGGGGCGGCTGGTGCCCGAGAAGGGGCTGGCGGATCTGCTGGCGGCGATGGACGGGCTGGAGGGGGTGGAGCTCTGGGTGGTGGGCGACGGACCCTTCCGCGACGAAGCGGAGCAGTTGGCGGCGGGCACGAAGACGACCTTCTGGGGCTTCCAGGACGACCCCGAACAGTTCTATCAACAGGCGAATCTTTTCATCTCTCCCTCTCACTCTGACGGGTTTTCCCTGGTTCTGATGGAGGCGATGTCCCATGGACTACCGGCATTGGTCAGCGACCTGCCGGCGCATCGGGAACTCTCAAACGACGGTGCGGGCGCGATGCTGTTCCGGTGCGGAAACGCGCTGGACCTGCGATCGAAGATCCAATACCTGAGGGACAATCCGCAGGAGGCCGAATCGCTGGGACGAGCGGCCATGCAGATTGTCGATGAGCACTTCACGGCGGAGCGTGTGGCTCCGCTGTACCGGGCCGTTTTCCAGTTGCCGTAGGCGGTGGCGGCCCCGGGCGACAAGACCAGTCGAGATCTCAACCAACGCGCACGGCGAAGAGGCGCCTTCCCGTGTGCATACATGCTCATTGCCCAAACCTTGTTTCGACGTAGAAATTCATGTCTCAAACTTCACCAACGTTGGTTTCACCACACACGGTCCCAGCGGCGCGGCGCCGATCGCGCAGCTTGCGCATTGGCTTTGACGGGCGGCTGGCGATGGGCTCGACCCGTGGGATGGGGCGGTTTCTCAGGACTCTGATTGCCGGGCGGGAGAAGGAACTGATCGGCTTGTGCGCGCCGGGCGAGTCGGATGCCGATTTCCGATTGGAGGCCGGCGGGTTTCAGATGTACCCGCTCTGGGAGCAGTTCTCGCTTCCGGCGCTGGCGCGGAAGTTGGATCTGCAGGTGTTGATCTGCCCGTTCAATACGGCACCGCTACGGTTGCCCGCCGGACTGCGGCTGGTGCTGGTGGTGCATGACCTGATCTTCCTGGAGGACCAGGAGCGCGGTGCGCAGGACGGCTCGCTGTACCAGCGGGCGGGGCGGCTGTATCGAAGGACCGTGGTGCCGCGCGTGATTGAGCGGGCGGACCAGATCATTGCCGTATCCGAGCATACGGCGCAGAGCATTCAGGAGCGGTTCCGGATTCGACCGGGCCGGATTCGCGTGATTCCGAACACGCTCAGCACGGACTGGTATGAGGCGCCCGGATCCGCGGCGGCTCGGGAGCCGTATGTGCTGTGTGTGTCCGGCGAGGCTCCGCACAAGAACCTCGCGGATGGGATCCGGGCCTTCGCCCGTTGCAACGAGATTGGGCGGCCCGGATGCCATGCGCTGAAAGTGGTGGGTGTTTCCGAGCCGTTTCACGGGCACTACCAGGAACTGGCGAGGCAACTGGGTATCGGCGGGCTGGTGGAGATGCTGCCGCGGGTCGGCGATGAGGCGCTGAGGCAGTTGTACAGGGAAGCGGCGGTGTTTCTGTTTCCGTCGCTATCGGAGGGATTTGGCATTCCGGTGCTGGAGGCAATGGCCTCGGGCACGCCGGTGGTGACGAGCCAGTGTACGTCGCTGCCTGAGGTGTGCGGCAGCGCCGCGCTGTACTTCAATCCGCGGAGCGTGGAGGACATGGCGAGCGCCCTGGGCTCCGCTTTGACGGATCCCTCGCTGCGCAAGGAGATGTCACGGCTGGGCCTGGAGCAGGCCCGCAAGTATCACCCGGCCCTGGTGGCCGGTCCGATTCAAGAGTTTTGGAGAGATCTGAATGAAGAGCAATAGGACCCTGGTCTTGACCTCACGATTCCCGTTCCCCGTGATCGGAGGCGACCGGCTGCGGGTGTATCACGTCTGCAAGGCCTTGGCGCAGGAGTCGCGGCTGACGCTGCTGACCATCTGCCAGAGCCAGGAGGAGATGGACGGCGAGCAGCCGGAGCCTCTGTTTGACGCGATCCACAAGGTGTATTTGCCGAAGTGGAAGTCGTATTGGAATACGCTGATGGCGCTGCCGACATCGCGTCCGTTCCAGCTTGCGTACTATGAGTCAGCGGAATACAGGGAACGGGTGGAGGCTTTGCTGCCGACACACGGGCAGGTATGGGCGCACCTGATTCGCACAGGGCAGTACATCGAGAACGCCACGGGGATCCGGCGGATCCTGGAAATGACGGATGCGGTGTCGCTGAACTACGAGCGCTTCAGCAAACTGACAGGGGCGCGCGGTCCGCGGCGGTATATCTACGGGCTGGAGCAGCAGCGGCTGAAGCAGTACGAGCAGACGGTGATCTCGCAGTTCGATTCGACGTGGCTGATTTCCGATGTAGATAAGGAGTACCTGACGGAGAGCGATTCGTCACGGGTGGAGGTGATCCCGAACGGCGTGGACACGCACCAGTTGCGGTTCCGGCTGCCCGAAGAGGGGAACGTGATCGCGTTCATCGGCAACCTGGTGAGCGCGCAGAATCTGGATGCCTGCCACTTCTTCATTCAGGAAGTGCTGCCCCTGGTGCGGCAGCGCGTGAATGCGGTGTTCCGGATTGTGGGCAACATTCCCGAGGGTGCGGCGGCGGCGTTCCGGCGCCTGGAGGGCGTGGAGGTGACGGGCCGCGTGGAGAGTATCGCGGATGCCGTGGATGGCGCGATCTGCGCCGTCTGTCCGGTGCGGGCCGGGGCGGGGATGCAGAACAAGGTCCTCGAGTATCTGGCGCTGGGCCTGCCGTGCGTCACGTCTGCAATCGGGCTAGAGGGGATCGCGGCCAAGCCGGGCCGGGATCTGCTCGTCTATCATTCGCCGAAGCATGCGGCGGACCAGATCGTCCGGCTGTTCCACGATGTGGGGCTGCGGCGGTCGCTGGCGTTTGCGGGCCGGCGGCTGGTGGCGACCGAGTATTCCTGGGAGCGGACGTACGCGAGTGTGCGGGCCGCGATGCAGGGGCTGAGTCCGGAGTTGCGGGCCAGCGCCTGAGTTCCGTTATCCGGTTAACCGGCGTTCGACGCCATTGCGTACTCAGACATGCAAGCAGCCACATCCCCCACAATTCCGTTCCGGCCTCGTCTATTGGCGGTGGCCACTGCTCGCATTCCCAGCCTGGATGGGATGAGGGCCCTTTCGATCATGCTGGTGCTGTTCGGCCACCTGGTGGGCACACGAGGCTTCTGGTTTTCCGAAGTGACGGAACCGGTGCGGGCGCTGGCAAAGTTCGGCGTGCACGTATTCTTCGTCATCTCGGGGTACCTGATCACGCGGATCCTGCAGGCAGAGTGGCGCAAGCACGGGTCCATCCGGGTGGGGACGTTCTACCGGCGGCGGGCGTTCCGGATTCTGCCTGTGGCGATCGTGTATCTGAGTGTGGTGGCGGTGCTGGCCGCACTGGGGACGATCCCAATGGCTTGGAGCGATTTCGTGCACGCGGCCACCTACACGATGAACTTCGTCGACGGGCCGAGCTGGGCGGTGGGGCACTTGTGGTCGTTGTCGGTGGAGGAGCAGTTCTACATCCTCTGGCCGGTGATCCTGGTGCTGCTGGGCTGGCGGAGAGCCGGCGCGGCGTGCCTGGTGTTTGCGGTCGCGGCTCCGCTACTAAGAGTGGGGACGAAGATGGCCTTCGGACATGGCGCGTGGTGGGCGCCAACGGATGCGGACGCGATTGCCGTCGGCTGTCTGCTGGCTTGCGTCAGTGAGCGCCTGGGGCGATGGGAGACCTACCTGCGTATGCTGAGGTCGCCGATTCCGCTGTTGTTGCTGGTGGTTCCCGCGGCCGGCATCTATTTGGCCGACCGGCAGGCGCTTTCCTTTGGCCTCATGCAACTCGCGCACCTGGGCGTGGCGGTGCTGATCGACCGCTTCGTGCGGTACCCGGGCAGCTTTGGCGGCGGGTTGCTGAACTCGGCGATCCTGATGCGCATCGGCGTGCTCAGCTACTCGCTGTACATCTGGCAGGAGCTGTTCCTGGACCGCACGTCGAGTCTGACTGTGGCGCAGTTCCCCCTGAACCTAGTGTGCACGTTGTGCGTCGCGGTGATTTCCTATCAATTCGTGGAGCAGCCATTCCTGGCGTGGCGCGACCGGCTCGAGCGGACGCGCTGAGCCGAACTGCTTTCCACTGGCGAAGCGCCTGACCGAATTTCCTGCATGGACGGCACCGCAACGGCGGTTTGCCGGATGAGCCCGGTCCATTTTGGAGCTACTGCAAATGCACTCATTGTTACTTCTGGGACTGCTTTCCGTCCTGCTCTCATTGGTGTTGACGCCGATTGTGGCGAGCTGGTCGAAACGGATCGGCCTGGTGGATCAGCCGGATGGCCGGAGAAAGATTCACCGCCTACCAATTTCGCGCGTGGGTGGAATTGCGATCGCGCTCACCTATGTTGCTTCGTCGTGCCTGGTTCTCGGGGCGGCTCCCCATTACCGGGCCATGCTGCCGGAATGGCTGCCCGGGATCCTGCGGATCGTACCAGGGGTGGCGCTCGTGTTCCTGGTCGGGTTGCTGGATGACATCAAGGGTTTGCGGCCCTGGCAGAAGCTGCTGGGGCAACTGGTGGCGTCCGTGTGGGTGATTGGGTTCGCGCACGTGGCGATCACCGGGGTTCGCGGCAATCCGTTGCCGGGTTGGCTGAGCCTGGTGCTCACCGTGGTCTGGCTGTTGGCGTGTACGAACGCCGTCAATTTGATTGACGGAGTAGATGGGCTGGCGTCGGGCATCGGGTTCTTCGCCACGTGTACGACGCTGGCGGCGGCAATGTTGCGCGGGAATGAGCCGCTAATGTTCGCGACAATCCCGCTGGCGGGGGCGCTTCTGGGATTCCTGCGGTACAACTTCAATCCGGCGTCGATCTTCCTGGGGGATTGCGGGAGTTTGACGCTGGGGTTCCTGCTAGGGATACTCGCGATCCTGTGGGGGCAGATGTCGGCGACGTTCCTGGGAATGACGGCTCCGCTGATGGCGCTGGCCGTCCCACTGCTGGATACGACCCTGGCGATTGCGCGGAGGTATTTGCGGCAGCAGCCGATCTTCGGTGCGGATCGCGGGCATGTGCATCACCGGCTGCTGGCCCGGGGGCTGGGCCCAAAGGCAGTAACGCTGACCCTGTATGGCGTGTGTACGTTTGGAGCGGCTCTGTCGCTGGCGGGCAGCACTTGGGAGAACTACAGCGGGCTGGTGCTGCTGCTGTTCTGCGTGGCGGCCTGGATCGGCGTCCGTAAGTTGGATTACGTGGAGTTTGGGGAGGCCGGCCGGATGCTGCGGCAGGGGATCTTCCGGCGGCTGCTAAACCGGCAGTTGATCCTGCAGAGCTTCCGGAGGCAACTGGCGATGGCGACCTCGTTGGAGGGCTGCTGGCAGGCTGTGCTGAGTGTGTATCACGGATTTGGTTTCGCAGCGGTGCGGGCGAGCCTGGGCGGGACCCGGTTTAGCGATGGGCCGGAGGCGGTGTCGCCAGGGATGTGGCGGCTGTGGGTCCCGGTGGGCGGGTCGGACTTCGTGGAGTTCTACCGGACGAACGAAAGCCGCATACCGTGCAGCGGTGCCGATGAACTGGCGGATGCGATCAATCGCGGGATGGGCGAGAAGCTGAGGCAGCTGCAGGTAGCGATCGACACGCGAGGCCGGCGGACGATGCCTCCGGCGGGCGATGTCCCACGCGACACGCATGTTAAGGCGGCCGCCGCGGCGGGCGGTATGAGTCAGCCTCGCACGGGAACGACGCTCTCGCGATGGATCTGAACGGACACTGAACGCTGGAAGAGTTCGATGGCCACGACCAGGCGGCAGGCGTCGCGGACTTCCAACAGGATGCCCTCGACGCCTGCCATGGGTCCTTCCTCAATGCGCACGCGCTCACCTTCCTTGAGGTAGGCGCACGGCTCGACGGGCGAGCCCGAGGCAAGCATCTTTTGAACCGCCTCCACCTGGGCGTCGGGTACGGGGGTGGGCGTTTGTCCTGTGGACACGATGGAGATCACTCCTGGGGTTTTTAATACCTGCACACGGGAAGAAGCGTCGAAACGGCAGAAGATATATCCGGGAAATAACGGCACGACCAATTTCTTGAAACGGTCGGACCATTTTCTGACAGTTGCGAAGACAGGAAGATAAGCGGCAAGACCCCTGGCCGCCAGCGCGAGTTCCACGGCTCTTTCATGCTGGGGGCGAACCGTGAGAGCGTACCAGGCATCCGGACAGCGAGCGAAATCGCAGGTATCGGGGGCGAATGGCGGAAAGTCTGGAGCTTGGACGGTTCGGTTCATCTTATGCCTCCGCGCACGGAAGATCCTGCCAAATCCAGCTCTTCCCCCCTCAAGGCAAAGCCGATCCGATCCGAGGCATAAGCGATAGAATCGCCTACGGGATTAGTATAGCAATCCCGTTTGTGAATATCGAGAATTAGGGTCCCGCGGATTAGCCTTTGGGGTGGCTGGGCAGGAGTGCGCTTGGGCGCGCAAATGGAGTTGCCGATTCTCCGGCGGACACAAGACAGCCGCACCACGCCCGCACTTGTGTTTATGGACGGGGTTCGATACTAATTGGGTGCAACAGGCCTGGAATTCCTGGTGGAAGCCGCCGGCTTCGATGGAATCGAGTCCGGCCTGGAGCCATTGGGGCGCGCGGTGACGCGGCGCCCGAAGAAGGAGTCTGACGCCGCCATGAAGCGCATCTGGTCTGTGTTGATCTGTCTGTCGTCCGCCTTGCCCGTGCCGGCGGCTTCGTATTACACGGTGAAGCCGGAGGACCCGAAGGCGGTCTATCTGACGAGCGCGGGCTTCGCTGTGAAGGCGGACGGCGTGGCGGACGATACGGAGGCGATTCAGGGCGCAATCGACAAGGTGCAGGAGAGCACGGGGCAGGGCGTAGTGTTTGTCCCTCAGGGGCGGTACCGCATCACCAGGACCCTGCATGTGTGGCCGGGGATCCGGCTGATGGGGTATGGCGCACAGCGGCCCGTGCTGGTGTTGGCCGATGCCACTGCGGGGTACCAGGATCCAGCCCAGGAGAACTACATGGTGTTTTTCACCGGGAACCGGCCGGGGCGGGGCCAGCGGCCAGGCGGGAGTGGCCAGCAGCCGGTGCAGGGACCGCGCCGCAGCGGCTTGCACCAGGCGAACCTGAGCCAGCCATTGGATGCGAATCCGGGCACTTTCTACTCGGCATTGAGCAACATTGATTTTGAGATCGGGGCGGGGAATGCCGGCGCAGTTGCTGTGCGTTCGCGGTATGCGCAGCATTGCTACCTGGCTCACGTCGAGTTCCGGTTGGGCAGTGCGCTGGCGGGGATCCACGACGGCGGAAATTATGGCGAAGATCTGCATTTTGTGGGCGGGCAGTATGGCGTGTTCACGCGGAAGCCGTCTCCGGGCTGGCAGTTCACGCTGGTGGACACCGTGTTCGAGGGGCAGAGGCTGGCCGCGATCCGGACGCACGAAGCGGGGCTGACGCTGATTCATCCGGTGATCCGCAATGTGCCCACGGCCATCGATATCGACGACGGCTACATCGAAGAGCTGTGGATCAAGAACGGCCGGTTTGAGAATGTCAGCAATCCGGCGATTGTGATCAGCCGGGAGAAGAGCCCGCGGACGGAGATCAACCTGGAGGATCTGGACTGCCGCAATGTGCCTGTGCTGGCGCTGCTGCGTGAGAGCGGGCGGCGTGTGGCGGGGCCGGCGGCGATCTATCACGTCAAGGCGTTCTCCCACGGGCTGCACTATGCCGATGTTGGCGCGGCGGGTGTTTTCCGGACCGATCTGCAGGCGGTGGCGATTTCGTCGATGCCTGCGGATCGCGCCGATCTGCCGGCCTTGCCGGGCCAGGAGACCTGGGTGAATGTCCAGACGCTGGGCGTGAAGGGTGATGGGAGCACTGACGATACGGCCGCGCTGCGGAGCGCCATCGCGGCTCATCGGGCGCTGTACTTCCCGATGGGCATGTATCGCGTCACCGATACGATCACGATGCGGCCGGATACGGTGCTGGTGGGCCTGCATCCCAGCAGGACCGCGCTGGTGTTGGCCGATGGGACGCCCGCATTCCAGGGCTTGGGCGGGCCCGTGGCGGTGCTGGAGGCTCCGAAGAGTGGGACGAACCTGGTGGCGGGGCTCGGTATCTACACGAACGGCGTCAATCCGCGTGCGGTGGCCGCGCTCTGGATGGCGGGCCGGGATTCAATGATGAACGATGTGCGATTCCTGGGCGGCCATGGAACGTCGAAGATTGATGGGACGCGCGAGGACATCTACAACAACACGCATACGGCGGACCCGAACCTGAACCGGAAATGGGACAGCCAGTATCCGAGCCTGTGGGTGACGAATGGCGGAGGCGGGACGTTTGTCGACATCTGGACCCCGAGCACGTTCGCGCGGGCCGGCCTGCTGGTGTCGGACACAACGACTCCGGGGCGTGTGTATCACGTGTCGAGCGAGCACCACGTGCGCTATGAGCTGCAGTTCCACCGTGTGTCGAACTGGGTGGTGTACGCTCCGCAGACCGAAGAGGAGCGTGGTGAGAGCGGATACGCGATTCCCATGGAGATCGAGGACTCGTCGAATATCACCGTGGCGAACTTCCATCTGTATCGAGTGGTGAGCGCGTTCCAGTCCTTCCCGTATGCCATTCGGATTGCGGGTTCGAAGGACATCAAGCTGCGCAACATACACTGCTACACCGATGCCAAAGCGTCCTTCGAGAGTGCGGTGTACGACGAGTCGCACGACGTGCAGATGCGGCAGCGCGAATTCGCCTGGATGAACGTTTCCGGGCATGCTCCGGCGGCGCGGGTGAAGGCTCCGAGTGTCGTCGTGGAGCCCGGCGTCAACGTGGAGCGGCTGGCCACGGGGTTCTTCAACGTATCGGGTGGCGCTGTTTCGGCGGCCGGCGACTACTACTTCGTCGATGCCAAGTGGCAGCGGATCCACCGCTGGAATGCGGCTGAGCGGAAACTGTCGACGGTGAGTGATGCTCCGCTGGAGCCGGTGAATCTGTTCTTCGACAGAGCCGGCGACCTGTGTGTGGTCTCTTATGGCGGCAAGGGGGTGGTGTACTGCCTGCAGCCGGACAAGCCGGGCGCCCCGGTGCGCATGCTGGAGCCGCAGGCCGCGGCACCGAGAGCCGGGATGACGCCGGTGCTGCCGGTGGCCCACTGGCGGCTGGAGAACGATTTCCTGGAGAACGTGCCGGTGCGGAAGCCGTCGCAGTATGTGACGCCGGACGGGTCGACGTTTCTGCCGGCGGGCGAGGACTTTGTGACGGGCCGGTTGTACTACGGCTCGAAGCTGGTAGACGTGATCCGCGGCTTCGGACTGGCGCCTGCGGCGGCGGGCAGGCCGTTCTATGTGAGCAACGAAGAACAGCACCAGACGTATTCGGCCACGGTGGATGCGGAAGGCACGTTGACGAACCTGAAGCTGTTTGTGGACCAGGCGGCGGAAGGCTTGGCCGTGGACGCGCAAGGCAACGTATACCTGGCCGCGGGTGAGATCTATGTGTACACGCCGGCCGGCAAGCTGATCGACACGATCGATGTGCCGGAACGGCCGGTGCAGTTGTCGTTCGGCGGCAAGGATGGGAAGACGTTGTTCATTGCGGCGCGATCGAGCGTGTACGCGGTGCGAACGCGGAATGCGGGCCGCTGATCGGGTCCGGGTCAGCCGCGATAGGTTTCGCGGAAGCGGGCGAGCATGCGCTCCGTGTCGGGATCGAGGCCGGTGAAGAGCCGGAAGGCTTCCGCGGCTTGGAAGACAGCCATGCCACCGCCGTCCAGGGTCCGGCAGCCGCGCAGGCGGGCCTCGCGGAGAAGTTGCGTTTCCAGCGGGAAGTAGACGATGTCGGCGACCCAGAGGTCGGGCCTCAGGTGCTCCGGCGCGATGGCGATGCCGGGTTGGCCGGTCATGCCGGTGGGCGTGGCGTGGATCAACCCGCTAGCCGTACGGAGCGCGGGTAACGGGTCTGTGACTGCGGAGATGCGTCCTTCACCGAACTGGCGTGCCAGGGCTTCCGCGCGGCTGAGGTCCTGGTCGAAAACGAACAGGCGCTGGATGCCCAGTTGCATCGCGGCATAGCAGATGGCGCTACCGCCTCCGCCGGCGCCCAGCAGCAGGACCGAGTCGCGACTGGCGTCCGGCAGGCCGCGTAGAAAGGCTTCGTGGAAGCCCAGCCAGTCGGTGTTGTGGCCGAGGCGCCGTCCGTTGCGGAAAACGACGGTGTTTACGGCACCGACGGCGCGTGCGTGCGGGGAGAGTTCATGGAGATGCGGGATTACGGCCTGCTTGCAGGGATGTGTGATGTTCACGCCCGCGAAGCCGAGCAGTTCCACCGCATCCAGCAGGCGCGGCAGGTCGGCCGCGGAGAGGCCCCGCGGGTGCAGGTCCACCAACTGGTAGAGGAGGTGGTGGCCGAGCGCTCGGGCCTCTTCTTCATGAATCGCCGGAGAGCCGGACGCGGCGATCTTGCTGCCGATCAACCCAACAAGGAACCGCATGGGAAACCACCGAGTCTATCACTGGGGCCGAGGGGGGGGCTTTCACGGCAGGCTGCAAAAACACCGTCCTTTTCTGCATGGGATGGTCCCCTGGTTGGCGGAGTGCGGCTAGAATATCCTCATCGAGTTGAGGCGGTGTGCTTTGACATGTTGCGCGCTGCCAAGGCCGCATCTGCTGGCCCCTCGAGCCAACCGAACCTATGCCTGCCCCGACCACCTCCAGAAATCGACTCGACTCGATCGACGCGCTGCGCGGCGCCGTCATGATCATCATGGCGCTGGACCATATCCGCGACTTCATTCACGCAGGCGCGTTCGTCTTCAGCCCCGAGGATCTGGCGCGGACGACACCGATCCTATTTTTCACGCGCTGGATCACACACTTCTGCGCGCCGGTGTTCATGTTCTCGGCCGGTATGAGCGCCTTCCTGGTGTTCAGGCGGCTGGGTGACAAGGCCGCGCTGGCGCAGTACCTCTGGAAACGCGGGCTCTGGCTGATTGTGCTGGAGCTGATTGCGGTCCGGCTAGCCTTTTCATTCAGCCTGACCGAAGGGTTGGTGGTGCTGGAGGTGCTGTGGGCACTGGGTTGGTCGATGATCCTCCTGGGTGGGCTGGCCTGGCTGCCCATCCGCGCACTGGCGCTATTGAGTGTCGCAGTCATTTTCCTGCACAATGCGGTGGATCCGGTGCAGGGTGCGTTGCTGCAGTCGCTCGGCTGGATCTGGAACGTGCTGCACCAGCCGGGGGTGATTCCTCCGCAGGCGCCCATCTTCCTGCTGGCGTACCCGCTGATCCCGTGGTTCGCCGTGATGTCGGCCGGCTTCTGCTTCGGCTCAGTGATGATGCAGGAACCTGAATTGCGGCGGCGGTGGATGGTGCGGATTGGGGCTATGGCGACGGCCGCGTTCGTCATTATCAGGTGGGTGAACATCTACGGGAACCCCGCTCCGTGGTCGGGCCAGAGTTCGGCAGCCATGACGGTGGTGTCGTTCCTGAACGTACTGAAGTATCCGCCGTCGTTGGACTTCCTGCTGATGACGCTGGGGCCGGCGCTGCTGGTGCTGAGCCTGTTGGACAGAATGCAGTTCCGGCCGTTGAATCCATTGCTGGTCTTCGGGCGGGTGCCGCTTTTCTACTTCCTTCTCCACCTCTACCTGATCCACGCACTCGCGGTGGTGCTGGCGATTGTTCGTTATGGCTCGGGTGCATTCCTGTTTCATCCGCTGCCGTCGATGGGTGGGCCGGCATCGCTGTATCCGGCGGGCTATGGATATCCCTTGTGGGTCGTCTACCTCGTGTGGATCGGGCTGGTGACAGTGTTGTATCCCGTTTGCGTGTGGTACTGGCGCCTGAAGAGCACGCGAAAGTCGGGGTGGCTACGCTATTTGTGAGTGCGAGAGGAGGACGAATTGTGACAAACAAAAAGCTTCATCTCGTGGATACTGGCAAGGTGGAGCGCCCCAAGGTGACAGCCGATTCACTGACCGGCCAGCGGTTTTTTGCGCGGGTACAGACAGATCCGGCCGGCGTGCTGCTGGCGCCGGGTAGCCCGCGCGCCGCGTTGGTGGTGCACATCGGGGCTCCCGTGATGATCGGCTGTGACCGCGTGGGCCGGCGGCACAGGGGCCGCAGTGTTCACGGCGACGTCGACATCATCCCCGTGGGGGAGCCCAGCCGGTGGGACCTGAAGGAAGCGGACACGGCGCTGATCATGGGTCTTTCCACCAGCCTGCTACAGTCGGTGGCGGAAGAGTCCGGTCTGCGCGGCGGCGCCATCGAGATCGCCAACCGCTTCCAGGTTCGTGATGGGCGCATCGAGCACCTGGGCTGGGCCTTACGGGAAGAGTTGGAGGCCGGCTATCCGAACGGCCGGCTGTATGTCGAGAGCCTGGCTGTCGCACTGAGCGGGCATGTGCTGCAACACCATTCCAGCCTGTCGGGTGCTCCGCGCGAGACGAAGGGCGGCCTGTCGGGCTACCGCCTGAAGCAGGTGCTCTGCTACATCGAGGAGAATCTCGGCGGCGACCTGTCGTTAGAAGAGATCGCGAATTTCGTGGGGCTGAGCGTGTCCCACTGCAAGGCTGCGTTCCGGCAGTCGATGGGCCGGCCGCTGCATCAGTATGTGATCGAGCGGCGAGTAGACCGCGCGCGGGCGCTGCTGCTCAAGGGGACGAGTTCCATCAGCCAGGCGGCGCAGGAGTGCGGGTTCACGCATGCCAGCCATCTGTCGTTCCACATGAAACGCTCGCTGGGCTTTTCACCCGGGCTGGTGCTGCGCCAAAGCCGCCGCTAGGACGGCCGCCGCATTTCCATCCGTTCCTGCATCCGGCCATCCATTTTTGAGCGACCAGGAGGCCATCCGGCTGGCACACTGGGTCCAATATGAGGACCTGGATCCGGAAATCTTCGATTGCGGGCTGGCGTATCCCACTGGGACGATCGGCGGAACTCGCGGCGCTGGCCGCCAGCTGTTTCTACCTTTGGGCGTCGCCTCCGGCCGTCATCTCCTACCCCTCGCAGTTCCGTAGCTGGACGCACGTGAAGACACAGCTCATCGGCGAGAAGAGCCCCTTCTTCGCGGGGTCGGGCGGCATCCACCATGTCTACGCCAACGATAAGGCGCTGGAAGGATTGAAGACGGGGCACTACTCCGACGGAGCCGTGCTGGTCTTTGATCTGGTGGAGGCGCGCGAGAAGGCGGGTGTCACGGTGGAAGGGGCTCGCCTCCGGGTCGATGTGATGATCAAGAGCGCCGCCCGGTTCCCTGCTTCCGGCGGCTGGGGCTTTGAGCGGTTTATGGGCTCCGACGTGACGAAGGGGACGTTGGACGAAAGCGGCCGGCAGGGTTGCGCCGGGTGCCACAAGAATCGCAGCGACCACGACTTCGTGTTCAGTGAGCTGCGGCCGTAGTCGACTCTTCCTGGAAGGACCAACGATGAGAATATTCCTTACCCTGGCTGTTTTCGCCACCTTGCTCGCAACCTGCGCTATCGCCGCGGATTGGAGCCCGCGGCTGGCCGCCGACTATCTCGATACCCGGCAGAAGGAGTGGTTTGCCTGGGGACCCGCGAAATCCATGGGCGGACCCTGCATGTCCTGTCACACCGGTCTCACCTACCTGATCGCACGTCCTTCGTTGCGCCGGGTATTAGGCGAAGGCCAACCCGCTGAGTACGAAAACGGCCTGTTGAACGCGCTGCGAGCCAGGGTCGATAAGACCGAGGCAAAGGAGTACGCGCCCGGAATCACAAAGGAGCCCATGGCCTCGCAGGCGATTGGGGTGGAGGCGATCTTCGCGGCGCTGTGCCTGGCGCGGGCGGACGAGGCGTCGGGCAGCATGAGTCCTGCGACGAAGCAGGCCTTTGACCGGCTGTGGCGCCTGCAGCAGAAGTCCGGCCCACTGCAGGGCGCCTGGCCGTGGTACGTGTTCAATTCCGATCCGTACGAAACGCCGGACTCGCCGTTCTTCGGCGCGACGCTGGCGGCGCTGGCCGTTGGCAGCACTCCTGCGTCGTATCGTGACCAGGAGCAGGTGAAGGCGGGCACCGCCGCGCTGAAGGCCTACTTCGCTGCCGCTTCCGCCGCACAACCGCTGCACAACCGGCTGATGCTGTTGTGGGCTGCGCGGAAGCTGCCCGGGCTGTTGCCGAAGCCGGCGATGAAGGCGATTGTCGAGGAGGCGCTCAAGAGGCAGAACGCCGACGGCAGCTGGTCGACTGAGGCGTTGGGGCCCTGGAAGGAACATCCGGATGCGATGCCTGGCGCGGGCGCGAACAGCTACGCGACGGCCGTTGCGGCGTACCTGCTGCAGACCGGCGGGGTGCCCGCTTCCGATCGCCGGATGTCGGCGGCGCTGGCGTGGCTGCGTGCCCACCAGGATCCGCAGGCGGGTTACTGGGAGTCCACTTCGATGAACAAAGTCTACCCGGCAGGGGCCATGCCGGGGCTGTTCATGCGCGATGCCGCGACCTCGTTCGCGGTGATGGCTTTGACCTTCCACGAACCCGCTACAAAGCGCTGATCCCAGGAATCCCGCCTTGTCACGGCGGCCGGGCGATCAGCGCCTGGCCGCCGCCTGCCTTCTCTACCACCATCCATCGACAGTTTGACAGTTCCTCCGGAAGATCCCTATACTGACGACACTCGTAATCGAATGTCGAAAACGAAGCCCGAGGGGAAACAACCGGCGATCGATCGGGACTTGTACTCCGGCCTGATTCGCCTGCATGTCCTTCACCACGCCTCAGAGGAGCCCATCTTCGGGCTCGGCATGATGGAGGAGCTGGCGCGGCATGGCTATAGGATCAGTCCGGGCAGCCTATACCCCATCCTGCATGGACTGGAAAAGAAGGGCTACCTGCGGTCGAAGGAGGAGCGGAATGGGAAGTCCCTGCGCAAACTCTATCGGGCTACCCCCGCGGGCAAACGGGCCCTGGAGGGGGCGAAACACAAGGTGCGTGAACTCTTTCGTGAGCTCATAGAAGGCGAGTAGTCCCTTGAACACGATGACGGCTCCGCCTCAGTTCGTTCTCCAGATCACAGCCGGTTTGCTCTTGACCGCCGGCGCCGCACTGCCGCAGCAGATCGCAGCCGCTCAGCCGCTGACCATGCAGCAGGCGATGGAGGCGGTGCTCAGGAACTACCCGTCCATCCGCGTCTCGCAGGAGCAGGTGAACGCCGCTACCGCCGGGATCGCACTGGCCCGGACGGCTTATCTGCCGCGCGTGGATGCGATCGCCCAGGTGAACCGAGCCACCCGCAACAACGTGTTTGGAGCGGTGCTGCCGCAAAGCACCTTGCCGTCCATCTCCGGGCCGGTCATCGGGTCGAATAATCTCGGCAGCGTGTGGGGCAGCGCCGTTGGCGCGAGTGTCAGCTGGGAGCCCTTCGACTTCGGCCTGCGTGGCGCGAATGTGGCCGTGGCGAGCGCAACTCGCGCGCAATCGGAAGCCGCCTTGAAGCGCGCGCAGTTCGACCTGCTGGTTACCGCCGCGGACGCCTATCTCACAGTCGTCGCCGCGCAGGAGACCGTGCGGGCCGCGCAGGCCGGCGTCGAGCGAGCCGGCACCGTGCTCCAGATCATCTCCGCTCAGGTTCGGGCCGAGTTGCGTCCTGGTGCGGATCAATCCCGGGCAGAGGCCGAGCAGGCGGCTGCCCGGACCCAACTCATCCAGGCCCAACAGGCGTTGGATGTGGCGCGCGCGAATCTGGCGCAGTTCACTGGTGGTGAGCCCGCCACGACGCCGCTTCCGGGGGGGAGCCTGTTGAAGTTGCCGCCCGAAGCGGACGTGCCGGCGATGACGATCTCCTCGAACCCGGCTGTCGCCGAGCAACGCGCGGCGGTGGAGCAGGCCCATGCGCAGCTACGCGCCTTGGAGCGGTCGTACTTCCCCAGGTTCTACCTGCAGGGCGCCGCTTACGCCAGAGGCACAGGGGCGGAGATTGACGGCACGCGGTTGGGTGGCGCGAACGGCCTGGCCCCGAATGTGCAGAACTACGCGGTGGGCTTCAGCGTGACCTTCCCGGTTCTCGATTTGCCGGCCATTCGCGCCCGTGAAGCCGCGCAGAGTGCGGTGATCCGCTCGCAGGCCGCGAAATCGGAGCAATTGGCCGCCGAGTTGCGGGCCCAGTGGAACCGCGCGGTGGCGACGATCAACGGGGCGCGCCGCATCGCCGCGAATACGCCCGTGCAGCTCACTTCCGCCCGCGCCGCGGTGCAGCAGGCGACGGCACGGTACCAGTCGGGCCTGGGCAACATCACGGAAGTCGCCGACGCACAGCGGCTGCTGACTCAGACGGAGATCGACGACTCGCTGGCCCGGCTCGGCGTCTGGCGAGGGTTGCTCGCCATTGCCGCAGTGGGCGGAGATCTCCAGCCCTTCCTCGCCGAGGCATCCAAGTGAGCGTCCACAGGGGTTTCATTCCATGCGCATCGTTTTAGCCGCACTGTCCCGGCCCCTCACGGTAGTCGTCGCGCTGCTCACTGTCGCTCTGTGCGCCATCCTGGCTGTGAAGCGGATGCCGGTGGATATCTTTCCGCAGGTGGGCGACCCGGCGATCTATGTGGCGCAACCCTATGGCGGCATGGATCCGGCGCAGATGGAAGGTTATCTCACTTACTACTACGAGTATCACTTCCTCTACATCACGGGCATCGATCACGTGGAGAGCAAGAGCGTCCAGGGCGCCGCGCTGATGAAGCTGGTCTTCCACGAAGGCACGAACATGAGCCAGGCGATGGCGGAGACCGTGGGCTATGTGAATCGGGCCCGCGCGTTCATGCCGCCGGGCGCCGTGCCGCCGTTCATCACCCGCTTCGATGCCGGCAGCGTGGCCGTGGGTCAGTTGGTGTTCAGCAGCGCGACGCACACGCAAGGGGAACTGCAGGACTTCGCCCTGAACCGGGTCCGGCCGCTGTTTGCGACGCTGCCCGGCGTTTCCGCTCCACCGCCCTTCGGAGGGAATCAGCGGACCATCGTGATCACGCTGAATCCGGCCAAGCTGCAGCAGTACCAGATCTCGCCGGACGAGGCCATTGTGGCGGTCAGCAAGTCTTCGCTGGTCATGCCTTCAGGCAACATGTGGACCGGCAAGGTGGAGCGCATCGCGCGGACCAATGCCGCACTGGGCGGGAACCTCTCGGAACTGCTCAGCACACCCATCCATCCGGCCAGCGGAACCAATATCTACCTACGCGACATCGGCAGCATCGAGAGCGGAACCGACATCGTTACCGCCTATGCGCATGTAAACGGCAAGCGTACTGTCTACATCCCCGTGACCAAGCGCGCCGACGCGTCGACATTGGCCGTCATCCAGGCCGTGAAAGCGAACCTGCCGGAGTTCCGCAAGGTGCTGCCGGATGGTGTCGATGTGCGGCTGGAGTTCGACCAGTCGCCCTACGTCACCAACTCCATCAACGGACTCGTGACGGAGGGGCTGCTGGGCGCCGCGCTCACCGGTCTGATGGTGCTGCTGTTCCTGCGCGACTGGCGCAGCGCGCTGATCGTCGTGCTGAACATCCCGTTCGCCCTGCTGGCCGCCGTGGTTGCGCTGTGGGCCACAGGCCAGACCATCAACATCATGACGCTGGGCGGACTCGCACTGGCCGTGGGCGTGTTGGTGGACGAGGCGACCGTGGAGATCGAGAACATTCACTCGCAGATGCTGCCGGGCGTATCCCGCGCTCGCGCCGTACTCGAGGCGTGCAGCCGCACGGCCATGGCGCGGCTTTTATCAATGTTCTGCATTCTCGCGGTGTTCGTGCCTTCGTTCTTCATGGTAGGTGTGGGCCGGCAGTTGTTCGTCCCGCTCTCGCTGGCTGTCGGCTTCTCGATGATTGCGTCATATCTGCTCTCCAGCAGCCTGGTGCCGGTCTTCTCCCTGTGGCTGATGAAGGAAGGCCATCGCGGGGAGGAGCACGAGGGCCTGTTCGGGCGCCTGCGATCGTTCTACGAAAGCTATCTGCGCGCCACGCTGAAGGTTCGCTGGCCGCTGGCGGCCGTGTATCTCGTCGCCAGCATCGGCCTCGTGTACCTCCTGCTGCCGAGATTGGGCACGGAGATTTTCCCGGACGCGGATGCGCCTCTGCTGCGCATGCGGCTGCGGGCGGCCACGGGCACTCGCATTGAGGAGACTGAGCGCATCGTCCTGAGGGCCCTGGATTCGATCCAGGGTGAGATCGGCGCGAACAACGTTCGGATCACCAGCGACTTTGTCGGGATTGTGCCTTCCAGCTATCCGGTGAACCTGATCCACCTGTTCACCAGCGGTCCGCAGGAGGCGGTCATCCAGGTCGCACTGCAGCCGGGTGTGCCGCGCGGCGAAGCTTTGCGGGAAAGGCTGCGCCAGCGGCTTGGCAAGGATTTGCCGGGCGTGCGGATATCGTTCGAAGCGGCCGACATCGTCAGCCAGGTGATCAGCTTTGGATCGCCAACGCCGGTGGAGGTGGCGGTGCAGGGCATCAGCCTGCAGGCGGACT
Organism: Paludibaculum fermentans; assembly: GCF_015277775.1. Classification (NCBI taxonomy): domain Bacteria; kingdom Pseudomonadati; phylum Acidobacteriota; class Terriglobia; order Bryobacterales; family Bryobacteraceae; genus Paludibaculum; species Paludibaculum fermentans. Next base: position 5,487,936 of record NZ_CP063849.1, on the reverse strand, counting down.
ACGACTTCGCGCACAAGCTGCAGGGTGAACTGGCGAAGCTGGCCTTTCTGCGGGATCTGCAGATCGCCCAGGCGTCGGACTTCCCCACGGTCGACATCAATATCGATCGCGAGCGTGCCGGCCAGTTCGGCCTGACCATGTCCGATGTTGTGCGGTCCGTTGTGCCGGCGACGTCATCTTCGCGCTTCACACAGCCCAACTACTGGCGCGACCCGGCTTCTGGCAACGCCTTCCAGATCCAACTCCAACTGCCCCAGAACCAGATGCAAAGCGTGGAGAGCCTGGGGCAGTTGCCTGTCATGCAGAATGGCCGTTCACAGCCCCGTCTTACGGATGTGGCGGCGTTCAAGCTGGGCACCATGCCCGGCATGATCGAGCGCTACAACGGCCAGCATGTCGTCAGCCTGACGGCGAACCTGCATGGCCCGACGCTGGGTGAGGCGGTCATACAGATCAACCGGGCGATTGCGGCGGCGGGTGCTCCGCCCAAGGGTGTCACGGTGAAGCTTCGCGGCGAGGTGCCCGCACTCGAGCAGACTCTTTCCGGCTTGAGGCTGGGCTTGCTGCTGGCCGTGCTGGTGATCTTCCTGCTGCTCTCAGCAAATTTCCAATCCGTGCGCCTCGCCCTGGCGATCGTTCTCACGATCCCGGCTGTGCTCTGCGGCGTGGCCATCATGCTGCTGGCGACCGGCACGACCCTCAATGTGCAGTCGTTTATGGGCGCCATCATGGCGATCGGCATCGCCGTGGCCAATTCGATCCTGCTGGTCACCTTCGCTGAGCGCGCCCGGCATGAGGGCCGCGACCATTTGGAGGCCGCGCAGGAAGGCTCCGCCGGCCGGTTGCGTGCTGTCCTGATGACCGCTGCCGCCATGATCTTCGGGATGGTGCCCATGGCCATCGGCATCGGAGAGGGCGGGGCGCAGTCCGCGCCGCTGGGCCGTGCCGTCATCGGCGGGCTCATCGCGTCCACCTTCACGACCCTCACCGTCCTGCCGTCGATCTACGCAATCCTGCAGCGCAAAGCGTCCACGAATTCGCCATCGCTCAACCCGATGGATCCGGAGAGCCGATACTATGAAGCGCATTAACATCCTGACCTTGGCCTCCCTCCTCGTGTCGATGGCGGCCGTCTGGGCGCAGACCAGTGACCTCGTGCCCGTAGTGGCCAAGCCGGTCTCGCAGTCCGTCGAGCTACCGGGCGAGTTCCAGCCGTTCCTCAGCGTAGCCGTGCATGCCAAGGTCCGCGGGTATGTGGAGAAGGTGTTGGTGGATCGCGGCAGCTTCGTGAAGCAGGGCCAGCCGCTAGTGGAGCTCTCCGCGCCGGAGATGAAGGCCCAGATTGCCGAGGCGGAATCCAAGGTGCAGTCGGCCGAATCCGAGCGGCTTCAGGCAGAGGCGCAGCTCGCCGCGGCCGAGAGCACGGCGGAGCGTATGGCCAAGGCCGCCGAGACTCCGGGTGCCGTTGCGGGCAACGAAGTGGTTCTCGCGAAGAAACAGGTGGACGCGCTGAAAGCCCTGGTGCGGGCCAAGCAACAGGCGAGCCAGGCTGCGGCTTCCGCCGTGAGTGCGCAGAAGGATCTGGAGTCGTACCTGCGGATCGCCGCGCCGTTCGACGGTGTCGTGACGGAACGGTTGGTTCATCCGGGAGCGCTGGTGGGCCCCGGCAGTGATCCGGTTTTGCTGAGTATCCAGCAGTTGGCTCGGCTGCGCCTGGTGGTGGCCGTGCCGGAGCAGTACACAGGCGCCATTTCAAACGGAGCCAGGGTCGATTTCAAGGTGCCGGCATTTCCAGAGAGGACGTTTGCGGGGACGGTGGCTCGCTCAGCCCATATGCTCGACTCCGCTACCCGCACCATGCCCGTCGAACTGGATGTCGCTAACGGCGATGCCTCGCTGGCGCCCGGCATGTACCCGTCAGTGAAGTGGCCGGTCCGCCGCCCCAAGCCGTCTCTGTTTGTTCCGAAGACCAGTGTCGTCACCACGACGGAACGGACCTTCGTGGTGCGCAGCAATGGCGGCCGCGCCGAATGGGTGGATGTGAAGAAGGGAGCGGCCGACGGGGACATGGTGGAAGTGATGGGCCGCCTGCAGGCCGGTGACCAGGTGGTGCGCCGCGCCACGGATGAGATGCGCGACGGGACTCCGCTGCCCGGGCGTGCGGCAGGTAAGTAGTCCGGGTCTGATTCAGTCAGCGAATTGGGTTCTGGCGCGCAGCACCGGAGCGACCGTCTCGTCTGAAGTCGCAGGTTCCGTTGAGTAGAGGACGTGGCTACCCGGAGCGTCAATCCGCACGGGTACTTCGTGGTGGTCGTGCAAAGCGCGCCGCACCTTGTCCTGCCGTTCCGGCGGCACGAAGAGCAGGAGAAACCCGCCCCCGCCCGCGCCCAGCAGCTTGCCGCCCAGGGCGCCCGCCATGCGCGCCCGATGGTACATATCGCACACCACCGGCGGCCCCACATGCGTGTCCAGCTCCTGTTTGAGGATCCACGCCTCATGCAGCAGTTCGCCGAACGAGGAGATCGGGCCTTGGCCCGTCAGGATCTCGTAGCCTTCATCCACCTGTTTCCGCAGAGCCCGGATGCGGTCAGTATTCTCGCTGAGCCGGCTCATTTGCCGCCGGGCCATCTCGGCCGCGCGGCGGTGAATCCCGGTGTGGAACAGCATCATGTGCTGCTGCAGTTCTTCCTTGCGCTCGCCCCGCAGCACCAGGGGATGGGGGCGGATCTCGCCGTCCGGTAGGAACTCGACAATGGCCAAACCGCCAATGGCAGCCAGCGCCTGATCCTGGCAGCCGACACACTCGCCCAGGACATCGCGCTCGATGCGGATGGCCTCATAGGCCAAGTCCAGCGGCTCCAGCCTACGGCCCTGGAAGCTGTGCAGGGCGTTCAGCAGGCCTACAACGAACGAAGATGAGGTCCCCAGGCCAGTGAACGAGGGCAACTCGCCCGTATAGTTCACCTCGACGTCCTGCGTGATGCCACAACTGCGCAGGCACTCGCGGAAAGGCGCGTGCTCGAGCTGGTCCAGTTGGGAGACGCACTCCACCTGGCGATAGGCGACACGGATCGAGTAGTCGAAGAGCTGGGAGTGGAAGTGGGTCACCGAGTGGTACGCCGACTTGTCGATCGCCGTGGCCAGGACCGCGCCGCCGTACTGCCGGAAGTAGTCCGGATAGTCGGACCCGCCGCCGAAGAAACTGATGCGGAACGGCGTTCTCGTGATGATCATGCCGGCAATACCTCCTTGAGCTTCTGCACGAAGGCATCCCCCTGCAAAAGGCTGGCCGGCGTGCCAATATCCAGAAACTGCCCGCTCACTCGGATCACACGAATTCGAGCCCCCGCCGCCAGCAGCGACGGAAATACGTCCATTTCGATGCTCGATGCACCCATTGGAAATGTGTCAATCACATGCCGCCGGAAACAGTAAATCCCGGCATTGATCCACCCGGCCCCCGGCCTTTTTTCCTCGAACCGCTGCAGGAAGCCTTCGTCGTCGATCGCCAAAGTGCCAAACCGGCTGGCGTCGTCTACCTCGATGGCCGCGATGGCTGCCTCCACCCCTGGCGCCAAATCCCACATGCCGCTCAGGCCGGCCGCCACGAGGGAATCGCCGTTGGTCACCACGAAGGGATCACTCACCGGCTGCTGCTCTACCGCGAAACGGACCGCGCCGCCCGTGCCCAGGGCCTCGCGTTCTCTTACCGTCGTTCCACGTCCGCGAGCTTTCAGGAAATCCTCAATCACCTCAGCAAGATAGCCTGTGGACACGACCACGTCGCCTGCGCCCTGCTGTTCCCAGAACCGGAGCATCCACTCGAGAAACGGCTGGCCCGCCACCGGCACCATCGGCTTGGGCAGGTCCGGATGTACCTCCTGGAGCCTTGTCCCCCTGCCGCCGGCCAGAATCAGGAGGCTCCTTGTTGGCATGGACTTACCGAGTCTCCAGTTGGGCGCGCACAAAGTCCAGCACCGTCTTGCGGGTCTCCGGAATCTCCGCAAACTGCTGAGCCGATTCGACACTGACTTCGTAGCGCACTTTCGGACTGCCCGGCTGAACGGGTACCGGCTGGCCGACGGCCTCGATTACTTCCGCGATGGAAATCACACCCTGCCCACAGACGTTATACACCCGGTTGGCCGGCGCCTGGGTGGCCAATTTCAGAATGACCTCGGCGGCCTGGTCAGTGTGGAGGAACTGGAGGCTGCTGGCCGGGTCCAGCCAGAGCGGACCGCCGTGCAGCGCGTCGAAGATCGCATTCTTGCGCAGGCCCGGGCCGACAAAGCCGCCGCAGCGGGCCACAATCCAGCGCGGAGCGGCGTGCATGACGCACTGCTCGGCCAGATACTTGTGGAAACCGTACGGACTCTGTTTCGCGGGATTGAGGATCTGGTCTTCCCGGCTAACCTCCGGGCTGGTGCAGTCCGGGTACACGTCACAGGAGGAGATGTGAACGTAGGTCTCGCAGGGGAAGTCGATCAGCGACGACCGGACGGACCGGACCGACGCGTCGAACTCCTCCAACGGGGCCTGTTTGGCCAATGGTTTCCTGGAGTTCCCGTTGGCGTTCACCAGCAGTTCGCACTTCTGGCCGCGCAGGGAGTCGTAGTTGGCGCGATCGATAATCTGGAACTCGTCGCCCCTGGCTTCCAGCAGGCGCACGAAGCCGGAGCCCACCAGACCGCGTCCGCCAATCACGAAGATCATCGGGAGACCTCCCCGCCGGTCATAGGCGGATTCCGTCCGTGCCGGCCGCGCTGTGTTCGCGGTACCAGGAGATTGTCCGCTGCAGTCCTTCTTCCAGTGGCGTCGGGCAATCCAGTCCCAGCGCCCGCATCCTGCTGACGTCAAAGACCTTAACCATCTGGCCATCCGGCTTGGACGAGTCCCATTCCAGATTGCCGGCGAAATCAGACAGGCGGCAGACGGCTTCGGTCAGCGTCCGGATGGGGGTAGCCACCCCGGAAGACAGGTTCACCGGCTGGCTGGAATCGTAGTTTTCAATGAACCACGGGATCAGCCTGGCGACATCACCCGCGTAGACGAAATCGCGCACCGGCTTGCCGGAGCCCCAGGCGACGATCTGTGGCGCCCCGGCCTCTCGAGCCTCGTGGACGCGCCGCACCAGCGCCGGTACGACATGCGACTCATGCTGCCGGAAGTTGTCGTACTCGCCGTACATGTTACCTGGAATCAGAGGAATAGAGTTAAGGCCGTACTGTTTCCTGTACGACTCGCTGGCCACCACGCCCATCATCTTGGCAGTGGAGTAAGGTGCACTCTCGGGCTGGGGATAGCCCTGCCAGAGTTGGTCTTCGGCGATGGGTGATGCCGCTTTCGCCGGATAGCTGCAGCCCCCAAACGGGTAGACGAGCTTCTGAACGCCGGCCATGGCTGCCTGGTGAAAGACGAGGGCGGTGATGAGGGTATTCCGGTAATAGAAGTCCGCCGGATAGGCACGGTTTGCACCAATGCCGCCCACATAGCCTGCAAGATGCACGACGACGTCCGGTTTGTGCTGCCGGAACATGCTTTCGACCGCGGCGGGTTCCGTAAGATCGAAGTCGGAATGTGTTGTCCCTATGACTTGCACTCCGCTAAAATGAGCACGAAGCGCAAGCATCGTGTGCCGGCCGAGGAATCCCGCACTACCTGTGACAAGTATTCGCATGAGGCTCTGCCGCCACGGAGGGCGGTGGGGTAGCAACAGTTAATTATGATATCATGGACCTCCTTCTCCCGCTGCACTGCGAGCTAGGCGGATGCTCGCGTAGTGTTCAATTGAAAAGGTAAAAAGATCAGTTCAATGTCAAGATTCATATTGATAGACCAATCAATTGTCGATATCGGCGGTCATCATTATGAATACGCGCAGCATGTTCTCTCCGCCGCCCAGGCCGCCGGACACACCCCCGTCCTCGCCGCTCACCGTGAGTTCAAATCCACAGAAGCGCCCTGGAAGGTGTTTCCTGCCTATCGTCTAGGCTTCTGGAAGCGCATGTCGAAGGCGACGCTGGGCGAGCGTCTGGCGAACGCCTACACCGCCCTGTACCATCACTTCTTTGTTTTCAAGACGCGCCTGTTTTTCTCTCAATTGGGCTTTCTTTGGGTTGTCCGGAATAACGCAATTGAGTACCTGCGCTGGCATCCATTTGATTCGGCATTTAAGATCGGTTATGCGGCCGCCCTGGCTGTAATCTTTCTGCCAATCCGGGCGATTTTCCGAATCCTGGCCGCCATCATCCCCTTCCGCGGCTTCTTCCGCCAGATCTGGGATGCCGCCTGGACCAGCGTGACCGGCGCCCTCGGCCTGCTGTTCGAATCCCTCTCCAGCGGGGGTACTCTCCAGGAGTGGCGTTTCCAGCGCCGCAAAGCGCGTTTGTTCGCCGCTGACACGCTGGAACTGCTTCGCGCGCTGAAACCCGAAGAAGGCGACCTGATCTTCATTCCCACTCTCGGCGTCCCGGAAATGATTGGATTGATTGAGGTTTGGGAGAAGTATCCGGAGGCTTTGAAGGCCACCTACCACCTCTTGTTCCGCCGCAATCTCTACGATGGACGCGAGTGGGAATACCCGAACCAGGACGCGCACCTGACCCCGCTCCGCAATGCGTACCTCTCGTTCCGCAGCCGCGCCTCCGCCGCCCGCGTATTCTTCTACACAGATACGGAAGAGCTGACCATCCAGCACGAGCGGGTCTCTTCACTGCCCTTCCACACCTGCCCGATTCCCCACACCGAGTGTCCTTCTGTACGCGTGGCCACACCGGCCAAGCCTTTGCAGCTGGTCTATTTGGGCGATGCTCGTGCTGAAAAGGGGTATCACTTTTTCCCGGCTCTGGTGGAAGATTTGCGGCGCGATTTCATCGCGAAGGGCCGCGTCGAATTCCAGATTCAGTCTAATTACAATATTCCCAAGGGCGAATCCGAGGCGGTGGTCGCCCGCTGCCTGCTGCAGGGCGCGCTCGGCGGCGGCGTCAAGCTGTTTCTGGAGCCTCTGCCCTCTGAGCAATACCGGGCCGTGCTGCGCGAAGCCGACCTGCTGATTCTGCCTTACGACCGTGATAACTACTACGCCCGCAGTTCCGGGGTCCTGATTGAGGCGCTCACCGCCGGCATCCCGGTCGTTGCCCCCGCCGCCTCCTGGCTGGGCCGGCAGTTTGCCGACGGCGTGTATGCCTACCGGAACCAACTCCTCCAGAAGCTGGAAGAGGACGTGGTGCCCATCCGCCGCCACCAACTCTGGCAGCAGCCGGCCACGGGTAAATCCTGGTACCTCGGCGCCAGCCGGGAGATCAGCTTTGGCGGCGGTGACCGCGCCGCGCAGGCCTGGATCAGCGTCCCCGCGGAAGCGACATACCTCTGGGTCAGGATGACCCTCGAGGGCTCCGAGGAGGGGCACGCCGTGCTGGTCAGCACAACCGGTCTCGACCGCGCGGGCCGTAAGTGCGAGGAAGGCTCCGATATTCTGTCCCCCGGCTATGCGAGCTCCCAGATCGTGGCGCTCGTCCCGGTGGGGCCGGATACCACCAAGGTGCTCCTGAACCTGCGCCACGCCTTTGCCGACGTGGAATTGACCGGCACTGACTTTGAAGTCGGCTTTCTCCTGCAGCAGGAAGGGGCTGCGCCGCTCCCCCTGAGCGCAATCGGCGTCGCCTACACGCATGTGGATAAGCTCTCTTCCGCCGTAAGGGAGGTTCTCGCCCACTATGACCACTACAGGAATACGGCCATGGACAACGCCCCCGCCGCTTACGATTTCCACAATGCCGGCCGGCTCGTTTCGATGCTGACGTCCATCGCCGGAGCTCCCCCTGAAGCGCCCCGCGCGGGGCAGGAGCAACGCGGTTCGAAGATCGGCGCCGCGCGGGTGACCGCATGACCCCGACCGGCGGCATCGTTCAGGTCTCCGATATCAGCGTCGGCTCGGGCAATTTCGACTCGCTGTCGCTGCTCCGTTCTCTGGTCGACCTCTACGGCATCCCGGCCACGATTCTGGAGCCCGATCAGCAGGACAAGGCGATCTCCCAGTTGGAAGGCGGGCTGGATGTCGAGCGCATCCCCACCTCCACGCACTTCCGCAGCACCACCGGACGCATCGAGTTCGTCTCCATGGTGGCTGCCCGGATCAATCAACTAAAGCCGCGCATCCTGATCATCCGCTGCTCCTGGAACATCCCTGTTTTGTTCCGCTTGGCGAAGAAGCCGCCGCTCGTGATCTACCACGCGACGGAGTCGACCACCTACTACGGCAACTTCGACCCCGAGTTCAACCGCCATGCCCGCCAGTGGATCGATGTGGTGGTGTTCCCGGAGGAGAACCGGGCCGCCATCGACATTCGCCGCTGCGGGTTCGAGAAGATTCCGGTGGCCCTGGCGTATAACTCGCCCACCCGGTTGGCCGATCTGGAAGATCCCATCCCCCCGGCCGACCGGAACGGCCGCATCTACTACTCGGGTGCGCTCGACGTGAACGCCACCTTCGTCGACTACTACGGGGACTCGCGGATGCAGTTGTTCCCTATCGACATCTATGGCTATATCGGCGGGTCGGAGCCCGAGAGAACCCGGAAAGTGCTCGTGAACGCCGGGGGCCAGATCCGCTACAAGGGCTTTGTCGATACCAAGTACCTGGAAGCCGCCCGGCCGAATTACGCTTATAGCCTGACGATCTGGAAGACCTCCAACGAAAACCAGACCTTCGCCTGTCCGTGCAAGTTCTTCGAATCCATCTCCTCCGGCGTTCCGCCCATCACCGCCCCCCACCCTCAACCGAAACAGGTTGTCGAGCGCTACAAGTGCGGCATCGTCATGAAAGGCTGGGGCTTCCAGGACATGCTGGATGCCTTCACCCGGGCCATGCAGCTGTATGGCACGCCGGAATACGACGAGATGGTCGCGAACTGCAATCTCGCAATGAAAGAAGAGTTGAACTGGGACCGGCAATTCGAGCGGGTGCGCAGGCTGCTGCCCGCCTCGATTTAGCCGCCCGGATGACATCCAACCATGGCTCAAGCAAAAGTACTCATCACTGGCGGCGCGGGCTACATCGGCTCGGTTTTGACGCCGCAACTTCTCAATGCCGGCTTTGCCGTCACGGTGCTCGACAGCTTCCTGTACGGCCAGCCCAGTCTCCTGGAGAACTGCTGGCATCCCGACTTTCAGATCATTCGCGGCGACTGCCGGGATGAACGGGTGCTGCGCGACGCCATCGGTTCCGCCGACATCATCATCGCCCTGGCGGCCCTGGTGGGCGCGCCGGTCTGCGACGCTGACCGCATTGCGGCCCGGACCACCAACCTGGAAGGCATCCAATCGCTGCTGAAGCTGCGGTCCAAGCAGCAATGGATCCTTTATCCCTGCACCAACAGCGGTTACGGAGTTGGAGAAGCATCGAATTACTGTACGGAAGAGTCTCCGCTCAAGCCGATCTCCCAATACGCGAGGGACAAGGTGGAAGCCGAGCGGCAGGTGCTGGATGCCGGCAACGGCGTCTCCCTGCGGTTGGCGACCGTGTTCGGCGTCTCCCCCCGCATGCGCATCGACCTGCTGGTGAACGACTTCGTCCACCGCGCCGTCACCGACCGCTCGCTGGTGATCTTTGAGGGCCACTTCAAGCGGAACTACATCCACATCCGCGATGTGGCGCGCGCCTTCCAACATGTGATGGCGCGCTTCGACGCCATGAAGGAGCAGCCGTATAACGTCGGCCTGAGCGACGCCAATCTGTCCAAGCTCGAGCTGTGCGCGGAGATCAAGAAGCTGATTCCGGGCTTCTCCTATTTGGAGGCGCCCATAGGCGAAGATCCGGACAAGCGTGATTACATCGTTTCGAATGCGAAGATTGAAGCCACTGGCTTCCAGCCGGCGGTCTCGCTGCCGGAGGGTATCAATGAACTCAAAAAGGCATTCACGATCCTCAGAGCCCGGAGATATTCAAATGTCTAGCCCCGCCGGGCCGAGGCGCGGCCGGGTTCCCGGCACCACGAGGCTGACCGGGCCAAAGAGCGGACTCTAGCGGACTTATGTGGCGAGGCGACCTGCTGTATCTCGTCCGGAACCTGGTCCTGAAGGACTTCAAGGTCAGGTATCGCAACATGTCCCTGGGCATGTTGTGGTCCCTGCTGAATCCCCTGGTGATGATGGGGATTCTCACCTTTGTCTTCACCATGATCTTCCCGAACAAGACCGTCGATCATTTCGCGGTCTTTGTCCTGACGGGCATGGTGCCCTACAACTTCTTCAGCCTCGCCTGGGCCACCTCCAGCGCCTCCATCGTGGAAAGCGCCGATTTCATCAAGCGCGTCAATGTGCCGCGCGAGATGATCCCGCTCACGGCTGTGCTCTCGACGGCGCTGAACATGGCTGCGCAGGTGGCTTTGCTCTTCGCCTTGGTCCTGTTCTTTGGCTATGGCGTCAATCGCTACTGGCTCCTGCTGCCGGTGGTCTGGGGCCTGGAGATCGCCTTTGTCTGCGGCCTGGGCCTGATCACGGGAACGCTCGCCGTCTTCATCCGGGATACGCGCTACGTTGTGGAGTCAGTCAACCTAGTCATGTTTTGGCTGGTCCCTATCTTCTACCCGTTTAGCGCAATCCCCCCGCAACTCCAGCCTTTGTATCAGTACAACCCGGTGGCTGCGCTGGTGCTTGCTTCCCGGAATATCCTTTTAGAGGGCGTGGCTCCGTCCGGTGAGCTGCTGCTGAAACTTGCCCTGGTCTCATTCGGCACTTTAGCCGTCGGGTCGTTCACCTTCCGGCATTGGAAACGTCAGTTCTACGACTACCTGTAACCGCTGTGACTACTTCACCCATTGTCACCGTCCGAAACGTCTCCAAGAGCTTTGTCATGCACAAGCCCCGGCGGCTATTGCGCAGTCACCTCAAGGAGTTGATGACGCGGCATCGGCCGGAGCGCTTTCAGGCGCTGCGGGATGTCTCGTTCGAAGTGAACCCCGGCGAAAGCGTCGCCATCATCGGCCGCAATGGCGCGGGCAAAAGTACCCTGCTCGGCCTCGTCGCCGGCCTGGTCGATCCCGACTCCGGGCAGATCATTGTCAACGGCCGCGGTGCCGCCCTGCTACAGCTCGGTTCCGGTTTCCATTCCGACCTGACCGGGATAGAAAACATCCACCTGAACGCCTCCGTCCTGGGTGTCTCCCGCCAGCGGACCGAAGAGCTGATGGACGAAATCATCGAGTTCTCGGGAATCGGCGATTTTGTGCACGAGCCTGTCCGGTCATACTCGTCGGGCATGGTGATGCGTCTGGCCTTCTCCGTCGCCGTCTGTGTCGACCCGGACTTCCTCATCATCGACGAGGTTCTTGCCGTGGGCGACCGCGCCTTCCAGGACAAATGTGTCGAACGCATCTACAAGCTGCACCAGGCCGGCAAGACGATACTGTGCGTCTCCCACGCCGCCGCGACGGTTCGGGAGCTGTGCCAGCGCGCGATCTGGCTGGACGAGGGCGTACTGCGCATGGATGGCCCCATCGAAGAGGTCATTGCCGCCTACGAATCCGGTCTCAACCTGAGAGCCGTTCACCTCAACGATCCCGCACCGGATCCGGAACTGGTTGCGCCGCCCGTGGAGGCTGGCGAAATCGAGGAGCCCGCCGTCGAGGAACCTGCCGTCGAAGAGCCCACCCCCGTCGAGGAGCCGGCTCCGGAGCCGCCGCCCGTCGCGGACCCTGAACCAGCCCCCCCGCCCATCCAGGAGCCTGAACCCCCGCCCGCCCCCATCGAGGAGCCCGAGCCGGAACCCATATTAGAAGCTGCCCTACCCAGCGAGGAGCCCGCGCCCGAAGGGGAAGCGTCCGTCGGAGAGTCGGGCGAATTGGCTGAGATCGGTGAGCCTCCCGCCGAGGAGATTGCACCCTATGTACCGCCGGGTCCCCCTTGCGAGGAGGAGTTGGCCTACATCAAAGCGTTGGTATTGGAGCATTATTGCTTCGTCGATTACCAGAATCGTACGTTGATGCCGCAAACCAATGTGCCGGCGCTGATTGTCCCAATCGACTACGAAGAAGTCGTGCCCCGGGAAAAGGGCCGCGACCCTTACGCCGCCATCACCTCACTGCTCGAGACCAGGATCTGGGCGTATGAGGAGCTCCACACCCGGCTCGAGCCGTTCCTGGAACTGCCTGACGTAGCCGACGAATTGGCCGATCCCACCGACGAGGTCTCGCCGTTCTGGAAGAACATCTTCTTTACCGGGATGGACGCGCGCGCCGCCTACGCGCTGATACGGGCCTACGTGCCGGGCCGCATTGTCGAGATCGGCAGCGGGAACAGCACCCGGTTCCTGCGCAAGGCGATTCGCGACGGGAAGCTCAAGACGCAGATCACCTGCATCGACCCGTCCCCCCGGTTGTCCATCAAAGCCGTGGCCGACGAGGTGCGCGAGGAGAGCCTGATCGCCACGCCGCTGGAGTATTTCGCCAGCCTGCAGCCGGGCGACTTCGTCTTCTTCGACGGCAGCCATATCTGCTTCCACGACTCCGACGTCACGCACTTCTTCCTGCGCGTCATGCCCATGCTGCCCAAGGGCGTGCTGGTGCACGTTCACGATATCTATTTGCCTGAAGAGTACCCCGAGCATTTTGACATTCGTTACTACAACGAACAGTATATGCTGGCCGCTTTTCTGCTCTGGAATTCCAGTTGGAAGCCGTTTTTGCCAGTTCATTTTCTGCACGGCCGGGGGATTTTGAACGCGGACGGCTGCTCGTTCTGGCTGATGAATGGCCATCTCACGGAACCTGAGCCGGTGCGCCGCCGGAGCCGCGTCCGCTGACGCGGTATTTCGCCATTTCTGCCACGGCGAAAGCCGGATCATTCTGAATTCACTCCGTATTGTTTAGGCGGAATACTGTGCCGTACTGGTAAGGCCCTCAATTGACAGGCCCGGGCACAGCGATTAACCTTATACTGATTGCCTGGGGGAGGTGTGCCTACCCTCAGAGCGGTTCTTGAGTGTGCGGGGCGGAGGAGAAGTCAGATTGATCAAACACAAATCACTACTGTTCAGGGGTTTACCCACAGCCGGAGGCATCGTCGCGACCGTATTCACACTGGCTGCGCTATCAGTGCAGGCGTCAGGTGCGGAACGGATTCAGATTCTACAGGAAAATACGGGGCAGAACGCCCAGTACTCGTTTCGTTCCATCGGGACAGTCGCCGGGGCGCGGAACCTGGCGGTGCCCGAAACCGGCGGTCATATCCTGGTTCGAACCGTGGACGGGGCGGTTTGGTCCTGGGGTAGCAACGCCCAGGGACAACTAGGAACTGGAGATCTTCAACAGCGCAATACATGGAGTCAGGTGGCCGGCGTTTCCGGCGTCACCGCTGTCGCGGCGGGTGCCCAGCACTCCCTGGCTTTGCAGCAGGATGGAACAATTTTGGCGTGGGGAGCGAACACGGAAGGCCAGCTCGGCAGCGGCACCCTGGCGAATCGCGCTGTCCCCGGGGTTGTCCCCGGGTTGACGAACGTCCGCATGATCGCCGCCGGCCAGCTCTTCTCCATCGCGCTACGCGCCGATGGCACGGTCTGGGCCTTCGGTTCGAACTGGAACGGCATTGTCCCCGGCGAGTCGCGCAAGCTGATCTCTTCACCCATGCAGGTGAAGGGACTCTCCGGCATCGAGGCCGTGGCCGTGTACGGAAACCTTGGTTACGCCCGTGACGCGCAGGGCCAAGTTTGGGCTTGGGGTACTGACGGCCGGTCTGAATCCTCCTCCGCTCGCATCCTGGGCGGCGACGAACTGACGAAGAGCTCCGCTGAGCTGAAGCGCCGGTTCCAGCAGGAAGATCCGAGCCCCCTGGTGGACGCCAAATGGTTGGGCAACTCGCTCACGTCGCGGTCAGTGACCGCCGTGAACAGCACCTTGACCCTCATCCAGGACGGGACGAACAGCGAATATCAGTTTGATGGCGTCGTACTCGATGCCAAAGCCGGTTGGGCCGTGGCGGTCATCTCCGCCGATGCGGCCTCGATTGAATCCCAGAACGCCACCGCCTCGGCCATCAGGGCCAACCGGGCGCTGGCTGCGAACGGTACTACGCTGGCCGCGGTATCGGCCGCCAGTGGTCCTCTCAAGGCAATTGGTGCGAACACCGGCACACTCCGCGGCTACGCCAACCACAGCATCTCGCTGAAGGCCGACGGCTCGGTCAGCGCCTGGGGTGAGAATCAGTATGGACAGTTGGGTGACGGAACCGTCCACGCCCGCCTGGACCCCACCTGCGTTGCCATCACTGGCGTCATTTCGGTCGCCACTGGCTCCAATCACAGTGTGGCCGTCAGATCGGATCAAACGGTCTGGACATGGGGCGACGACGGACAGGGCCAGTTGGGCAACGGCGCCTCGATCAATACCAGCCGCAGCGTGCCGATTATGGTGCCCGGCTTGACTGGCGTCATTGCAGTCGCCGCGGGCCAGTATCACACCCTGGCGCTGAAGAACGACGGCACCGTCTGGGCCTGGGGCTTCAACGGCGCGGGCCAGTTGGGTGACGGCTCGACCACCACGCGGCAGAGCCCGGTACAGGTCTCCGGACTCACCGGCATCACGGCAATCGCCGCCGGCGACTCCCACAGCTTGGCGCGCAAGAGCGACGGCACGGTCTACGCCTGGGGCCTCAATACGGTTGGCCAGCTGGGCGACGGCACCACTACTTCCCGCCTCACGCCGAAAGCCATTCTCAGCTTCGTGGCGGAAACCGTCGCAGCGGGCAGCTTCCACAGCATTGCGGTGAAGCTCGATGGTTCAGTCTGGGCCTGGGGTGCGAACAATCACGGCCAGTTGGGCGACAACACTTTGGTCGCCAAGTCTGCTCCCGTGCGCTCCGGCACGCTGACCGGCGCGACGGAAATCGCCGGTGGAGGCTATCACACGATTGCCATCAAGTCCGACGGTACCGCCTGGACTTGGGGCTACAGCGTCTACGGCGCTCTCGGACAGGGCAATTTCTCTGACGCTCTGGTTCCGACGGCCGTCAGCGGCGTAACCACGGCGGTTGCCGCCGGCGCCGGCGCCTTCCACAGCCTGATCCGCCTCTCGGACGGCAGCGTCATCACCGCTGGCGACAACGAACGCGGCGAACTGGGCCGCGGCAGCGCGACTCCCTACTTCAACACCTTCGCCGTGACGGCGGCGGAAACACCCTGCTTCTACCCGGCGCCGACGCCCAGCACGCTGGGGCAACGCCTGGCGGCGGCCCAGGATCACTCCCTGGTGCTGTATAACGATGGGACCCTCTGGGGCAGTGGCGGCAATGCGAACGGCGAACTCGGCGATGGCACCACCACCGACCGCCCCACGCCGGTGCAGGTCCCCGGGTTGACCAACATCCTCGGCGTAGCGGCGGGCTGGTCACATACCCTTGTGGTTCTGAAGGACGGAACGGTCCGCAGCTTCGGCCTCAACTCGACCGGCCAGTTGGGTGATGGTTCCTCCACCACCCGCCTGTCGCCAGTCACCGTCACCGGCTTGACCGGCGTGACGCGGGTTGCCGGCGGCAAGGATCACAGCTTGGCCCGCAAGAGCGACGGTACGGTTTGGGCCTGGGGCGCGAACACAAATGGTGCGATCGGAGACAACACTCAGTCCACCCGCCTCGCGCCTGTCCAGGTCACCGGCCTCACCAGCATGGTTTCCGTGGCCGCCGGCGACGGCTTCAGCCTTGCGCTGAAGTCCGACGGTACGGTTTGGTCCTGGGGTAACAACACCAGCGGACAGCTGGGCGACGGCACCCTGACCAGGAAACTGACGCCCGTCCAGGTCCCCGGACTCGCGGGCATTATCGCCATCGCAGCCGGCGCTTCCCACGGACTGGCGCTGAGAAGCGATGGAACCGTTTGGGGCTGGGGTCTCAACACTTCCGGCCAGGTTGGAGACGGCACGAGCAGCAACCGGGTCACCCTCTCCCGCGCGGACGGGCTGACCGGGGTTGTGGCTATCTCGGCCGGCAACGCTCACAGTCTGGCACTGAAGGCGGATGGCTCCGTTTGGGCCTGGGGCTTGAACACCAGCGGCCAATTGGGCGACACCACCAACACCACTCGCTTTGTCCCCACGATGACCGTCGGCATGTACGGCGGCCTGGCCATCGCGGCCGGCGGCACGCACAGCATCGGCTGGAAGACGGACGGCTTCGTCCGCGGCTGGGGCAGCAACTCGTTCGGCCAGTTCGGCATCGCTTCCCCGGCCACCAGCACCTCTGGCGTCCAGGGTCTGCTGCAGCCTGGCATCCTTCTGCCGGTCACCACCATGTCGGTCTCGCCCGAAACCGGCTCCGGCGGCGTTCAGACGTTCAATGGCGTCTACCGGACCGTCAACGGCTACTCCACCCTCCAATGGGTTCAGATGCTCTTCGCCGTCGCAACCGACGGTGGCGGCCAGTCGTTCTGCTTCCTGCACTACGACGTCCAGGGCAACGGGCTCTGGCTCTATGGCGACGGCGGCTTCTTCGTCGGTCCAATCGCGCCCGGCGCCGCCTCGCAAGTCCTGCAGAACACCCTCTGCGCCGTGAACACCTCGGCCTCCACGGTAGCGGGTAACGGCACCACCCTCACGGTCAGCCCCAACGTCATCTTCAAGACGGCGGGCGCCCGCAACGTCTACCTCCGCACCCAGGACCAGTTCTTCTTCGATACCGGCTGGGTGCAGCAGGGCATCTGGAGCACGGTGGCCACGCCGCCGGCCACGCCCACGGTCAACCCGAATTCCGGCAGCGGTGCAAGTCAGACCTTTGTCCTGACCTACCCCGATCCTCCCGGCTTCTTCGGCGCTCCGTTTGGCTGGGTGCAGTTCCTGGTCGCCAGCGCCACCGATGGCGGCGGACAGCCGTTCTGCTTCGTCCATTACGATCGCGCCGGCAACGGCCTCTGGATGTACTCAGGCGACGTTGGGTTCTTCCTTGGGCCCATCACCCCTGGAGTGGCCTCGAACGCCCTCGACAGCACGGCGTGCTCGGTCAATCCGGCCGGCACCACCGTCCAGAACAACTCCGGCAACCTGATCGTCTCCGTTCCGGTCACGATGAAGGCGCCCATGAGCGGTGCGAAGAAGCTGTTCGAACGCACCCTGGATGTCCTGCGGCGTGATACCGGTTGGGTTCAGACCGGTACCTGGAACATCCCATAAACGGGTCCATCCACCCATAGACCGAAAAGGCCGCCGGCCTCCGGGCATACCCCGGAATCCGGCGGCCTTTTTCTTATACTGAACTCCGGCTCAACTTCTCAGTCTACGGAGCCGTCCAGTTGCCCGTCTGCTGCCAGCCGGAATCCCGGTTCAGCACATCGAGAGTCCTCTGGAACTCCTTGTTTCCACCCGACATCGGCGCCTTGAACGTAATCGGCACGTTCAGTACAAGATTGCCCGCCTGGTTGCTCACCGTCGTACCGGCGGGGTTGATCGAGCAGGCCGAGCTGTCCAGCGCATTCGAGGCCACGCCCGGCGTCACTGGACCCAGGAAGAACCCGACATCCCCTGAGTACATCCACAACCCGTTGCCGGCGCGATCGTAGTGCACATAGCAGAACGGTTGGCCGCCGCCGTCCGACGCCTTCGCCACCAGGAACTGTGTCCATCCATAGGCCGCCCCGGCGAAGCCCGCCGGATCCGGATAGGTCAGCGTGAACGTCTGCGGACTCCCCTTGCCGGTGTTCGGCGTCGCCGTCATCGTACCCAACGGCGCGGCCACCGTGGTCCAGGCCCCTTTCAAGACCCACCCGGAGTCGGCCTGCGCTTTATTCATGGCGCGCATATACACATTGCGGGCCCCAGCCGCCTTGAACACCAGGCTGGCATTGACCGTCAGGTTCTTGCCGGTGCCCGAGGCCGTGGAAGCGGAGGTGTTCAGCGCGCACAGCGAATTCTGCAGCAGGTTCGACTGCGTCCCCGGCGCGATCGGCCCGACAAAGAATCCGCTCGCTCCGTACAGCCAGAACGCATTGCCCTGCACGTCGTAGTGGACATAGCAGAACGACTGGCCTCCTCCGTCCGGAGCCACCGCCAGCAGCAGTTGGACCCACTGCAGGTCGGTATAGCCCTTCACCGCCGAATAGATCGCCGTAAACGTCTGCAGGTCGCCTGTTCCAGAGGACGGACTGACTGAGATCATGCTCGGTTCGGTCACTTGGAAAATCTGTGTCACCGGCGCGGCCGGGCTGTAGTTCACGCTACTCGGTTGCCGTGCGGTGATCGAACAGTTCCCCGGCGTCAGCATCGTGACGGTGGAACCCGACAGCGTGCAGACCGCCAGCGTATTGGAAGTGAAGTTCACGGGCAATCCGGAAGTCGCCGTCGCCGAAATCACGATCGGCGGCGTGCCGAACGGCTGGCTCGGGATAGCCGGGAACGAGATCACGTTCGTCCCCAGGCCGTTCGTCAGCGAGAACTGCGCCGTCGCCGCCACCCCCGACACATTCGCCCCCACGAGGTATGGCCCGCCCGCGAGCCCGTTTGCACTCACCGAGACCGAGGCGATGCCCGCTGCGTTGGTGGTGGCCGGATTCGCGGAGGTGAAGACTGCGGTGGAGCCGGAACCCGGCGCCGAGAACGTCACGAGCTTGCCCGGTATGCCCGACCCGCCTGCGTCCAGCACCGCGGCCTGCAGCGGTTGTCCAAAGGCTGTCAGCACCGCGGTGCTCTGCCCGCCGCCGCCCACGGCCGAGATCGTGGCCGGAACCTGGACAATGGTCGTCGGATCCGAGGCCAGTCCGCTGCCCGCGCCCCCGCCTGTCACCGAAACTTGATTCGTCAGGGCGGTCGCCGCGCTGGTGCTGATCGAGACATTGGCCAGAATCACCGGGTACGACGCGCTGGCCGCCAGCGCCGTACTGGTGGTGCAGGTGTTGGTGGAGCACGACCATCCCGTTCCGCTCATGCCCGTCAGCGTCATGCCGGCCGGCACGGTCTCCGTCACCGTCACCAGGCCGGAAGTGGCCGCACCGCCGTTATTCGTCACCGTGATCGAATACTGGCCTGTGCTCCCCTGCGTGAAGTTGCCGGTGTGCGTTTTGGTAATCTGCCAGCGCGGCGTCGCCGGATCCACTGTAAATGAACCTTCCACGAAAATGCTGCAGCCGTTGGCGGCGTTCTGGACGGCAATCGGGAATCCGCCCGGCGTCGTCAGGTCCGTTGGGCCAAGCTGCACCTGGATATGCTGTGCATCCACGAACACCACCGTGCGCAGCGACGAGTACGAGCCATTCACGAACACTTTGCTGGTAGCCGTGAAGCCCGTTCCGATAATCGTCACCACGGTGCTGGCCGCGCCTTGCGTGAGCGAGGCAGGTGAAAAGCCAGTGACCGTCAGCGGAGCTGCGACCGTATTCAGGTTCGCGGTCACGGCGAACTCGTCGTGCACCGTCAACGACTGCGGATTGGCGGACGTGTTCAAGGTGCCCGAGAAGCCCGCGAAGAACCACTGCGCGATCGGATTCACCTGGAAGTTGACCACCGTGCCATCCAGATACTTCTGGTCCGCCAGCGGTGGATTCGGAGCGCTGGCGGCGCAGAACGGATTCATCAGCGAATAGCCACGGTACGAAGGTGTGAACGAAGCCACATAGCTGGTACTGCCGGCCGGTACGTTGATGTTCTGCGCGGCTGTGGCGCTGCTCGTCCCACCCAGACTCCAGTTGTTGAACTTGTACGCCACGTTGGTGGTCACCGGTGTCTGCAGGTTCGTGACATTCAGGGTGTGCGCCGAGCCGCTCGTCCACCCGTCACTCGCCCGGAAGATCTCGGGAATGACGTGCGTCACCCCGTCAATGATCGCCGTCACCGCCGGGTTCAGCGGACTGGTAGGCGGAACCGGATTGGTGAAAGTGGATGAGACCGTATAGACCGGCGTCGTCGGCTCCAGGTCCGCCTGGATGTTCCACGGCGAGGCCTGGATGATCCACTCGCGGGGATTCGCTCCGCGCGGCAGGAAATCGTTGCCGAACCACCCTACAAACACCGAACTCGCATTCGGTACCGCCTGCCCGCTAACCTTCTGGCGCAGCAGGTAGTACGAGCCGCCGCTGATCGACTGCGGCAGCGGATTGAGGGCCAGTGTCCCGCCCCCTGCTCCAGTGACCCCGCTAATGCCCGGATTGATCTGGTTGTAGCGTTGGAAACTCGCCTGGTAGACGGTGACGGCCGGGCTGGTGGCCGGAGACCCGGGTGCGCCTGTGCCGGAAGTGACCGTGATCTGGTGCGACTGCGCGCCGCCGTCATTCCAGTTGCCGAAGAAGTACCGCGAGCCGTCGGCCGGCGTCGTCTTCTGGGATCCGGTCGGGACGGCAATTGTGTGGACCGAGGCAAGCGCCCAGGCGAAGGTCTGCGGAGCCGTCAACGCCACCCCGTCCACCACGATGGGCAGATTCGCCGGGTTCGTGGTGATGGTGACACTCGCCGGCGCGGCGCCGTACAGCCGCTTCACCGTATCGATGTCCCCAGGGGAGAAGGTCGCCGCCTCGCCAATCGGCATGCCCGGCGGAATGGTTTCGAGCACCATCTGATTGTTCTTCGAGAATCCGGCCGCTCCGTAATGCATGATCGAGGCGTAGTCATACAGCCCCACGTTCTTCGCATTCAGGGTCTGAACGCCGAAGTTGCCAAACATCAGTGGAATGTCCAGATTGGCCTGGTTGAAGGTGACAAACGTTGGGTAGTCCGCACGTTGGTGCTCGTGATACAGCCCGATCGAGTGGCCCATCTCATGCAGCAGCGTCGGGACATCGCAGTCGATGGAACCCTGCAGGCCCTGTTGGCCGCCGGCCCGCCCCAAGGTCGCGAAGCACGACCGGCTGTGGTCGGCTGAGTTCAAGTCGATGGCGACGTAATCCGCCTCGGCCACGCGCGGTACGAATTGAATCAGCCCCGAGAAGAGCGTATTGAACTGGCTGATCGCCGTGGTCATGTTGGTTGTGCCGCTCAGCACCACATACGGAACCTTCGCCACGTGCGTCACGGCGTCGACCGGCCAGTAGCTGTTCGAGTACAGAATCGACAGCCCTTCCCGCTTGCCCTCGGTCGACTTGCCCTGCGGCGGCTCCCTATCCATTTGGTCTGCCGGTCCAAGCAGAATATCGCCCTCCACGACGGCCATCCCATTCACCAGTTCATAGGTGACCGGCTGGTTCTGCCAGCGGCCCACCCGCCGCTCCCCTTCCGCCTCCGCCGGTGCTTGGGAAAGCACCTGAACGTGAACGGAGGAGGCCGCCCCTTCCGGGTCAATTGCGGCGACGTGGATACCATTCAGGCCTCGCCGCAGGCCCACCGGCCCCAGTGTGAATCTGTACTCGGAAGTACTGCCGGCGACCGCCTCAAACTGGCCCGCCCCACGCCTGCCTGCTTGATCCGTCCATGTGACGCTCGCCAGGCCGGCGGGTGCCGTAATGGAGCCTTCGAGCGTGATGCTGTTGCCGGTCGTTTCCACCAGTCCCTGTGCGGGCAGCCCGGAAACCTGGATCGATGGCACCTGCTGAGCGCTGGCTGCCATCCAGATGGATCCCAGAAGCCAGGCGATTCCGTATCTACGAGTGAACAAACTCATTGACGACTCCTCCAAAAACTAAAGGCTTGCCCGGGCTGGCGCGAGAGATTGCCCCCGAACATTGGCCAGCCGGCCCCCAGCCAACGAATTCGATTGTACGCTCCAGGTTCAAGGCCCGAGGGCGGTAAGTTGGGTTGTCCTGCCGGCGGCGCAGCCCGTGAATTCAGCTTCATGCGGTCGCCTGACTACGACACGGGATTCATGCCTCCGGAACCGGAATCGTCAGGGCCCCCACAGTCGGAGATCGCCCGCGTTTGCTGCAATCGTGCAAAGGGGGGTGCTATCCTGCCATAAGATCGGGTGGGTGGTGATTTCGTAAGGCCTTCCTCCCTCGATTGGACGATGCCCAACCACTGGCTCCAAAGCGCCAAGGAGTATGTCCGCCCGTATTACTTGAAATGGTTGTTCTTCCGGCTTCGGGCGCAAAATTGCCCCACTTATTTCAGGGATTGCTGGAACTACCCCGCCACCTCGCTCGATTCTGGGCGTACCCGTCCTGACGCCGCAGGGCTGGCGGACCCGCCCTCCAACAAGCCGGACATTCTGTTTCTGCCTCTCGCCGACTGGCACACCCGCATCCAGCGCACCCAGCACCTCGCTCTCACCTTCGCGTCGATGGGCTACCGCTGCTTCTATGTGAATCCGCACCTGGGGCGCGAGTTTCCCTCCGTGTACCCCTTCGGCTCGAAGCGAATCGTCTCCACCATCGGCCCTCGCATCCGGGAACTCCACGTACACCTGCCCAGGGAGCCTGTGTTTCATCACCGCTGCCTCAGCCGTATGGAGAGCCGGACTTTGACCGATGCGATTGTCCGATTGCCGTTCAACCACGCCCCAGGCCCGCCCCTCGTCATTACCAGCTTCCCCTTGTGGGCGGATGTTGCCCACGCTCTCAAACACCAGTGGGGGAGCCAGGTCATCTACGATTGCCACGACCTGATGACGGGGTTCGGCAATATCGCGCCGGATCTCCTCCACGCGGAATCCGGTCTGCTCGACTCCGCCGACCTGGTAATCTTCTCGGCGCAGGCGCTCTTCGACCATTGCCGGAAACTGCATCCCGGAATCGAGAGCCGTTCGATCCTGCTCAGGAACGCCGTCAGTTCCACTGATTTTGCCCCTGGTCACCAACCGGCCCCAAAGACCGGGCACGCGCCGACCATTGGCTATGTCGGCTCGCTCAGCACCTGGTTTGACATCGAGTTCATCCGCTTCGCGGCCGCGGCCCGGCCCGCCTGGCGCTTCGTCCTGATCGGCCGCATCGAGAACCACCGCATCGAATCCCTGCGGCATCTGCCCAACGTCCACCTGCACGGCGAGGTTCCCTATGCGGACCTTCCGCGGCACCTGGCTTCGTTTGACGTCGGCATCATCCCGTTCGTGCGCAATGCCCTGACTCTCTCCACGAATCCGATCAAGCTCTACGAGTACTTCGCATACGGCTTGCCTGTCGTCAGCGCGACCTTGCCGGAAGTCGAAAGATACTCAGACCTCGTCTATCTCGCCGACGACCCGGCGCAGTTTCTCCGGCAGTTGGACGCGGCCCTGGCCGAGAACGACCCCACTCTGGGCTCGCGGCGGAGGGAGATTGCGGGCCAGGAGAGTTGGCGGGTTCGCTGTCTGGATCTGGAACGCAGGCTGGGCCAATCCTAGTCCTTGCCGCTGGCTGAGAAACCGGCTGGCTGGATTGTCGGGCCCTGCGTCTCCGAGGCGGGAAAGACGCAAGCGGGGTCTGCTGTGGGCTGGTACTCTGGCGCGAGGGCTGGTTAGTAAGACGCCCCGGCCGACATCGCGTGACGGCGCAGTGTGTGGGCCATGTTCATCTGCAGCATCAGCATGCTGAGATTGCCCTGCGCGTCCTGGTTCTCCGGTTGCACGGCCAGCGCCTGGCGGTAGCAGCGAATCGCCTCACGCGGATTGCCCAGGGCTTCCATCACGACGCCAAGATCGTTCCACGTGCGGCCCATGTGCGGATTCAGTTCCACCGCATGCCGCAACGCAATCACCGCATCTTCCAACCGCTGCGCTTCCAGAGCCCGGACGCCCATCCTGTGGTAATCCTGCGCGGTCAGACGGCCCAGGTTGTTCTCGCTTACATCCGCCATGGTGATTGCTCCTAGCTAAAATCATCGGCGGAACACCCGACCCACTTGAGGTCTCTGTAAGGTTTTTTCCGGGTTCACCTATTTGAGGTACTACGGAGAATGGCGCCTGCCCCGGCGCGCAAAATCAATGATTGCTGCAAGATGGTTTGCCTGGGGCCGGTGTGGTGGCATAATCGAACTTGCCCGAGTACTTCGAATCATGGGCGCTCTACTGAGAATTCGCGGCCAGAAAGTGTTTCTCCGCAGAGGCTTCTGGCGTTGCGCCGATGTCCTGCTGGAGTCGGAACTCACTCGCGTGACGGACTCGTGGATCCGCGAAACAGGCGGCCCCCCGTTGAGTGCAAATGACCCCGAATTCGAGCTCGCCCGCGAAATGGCCCGCCGCTATCGGGGCAAGCTTCTCTCCCATGTGCCGTCGCGCGGGAAAGCCGTGGCCCGCCTCTTCTTTAAGAAGAGGCAACTCCGTCTGTTCCCCGAGTAGGATGCGGCCCGGCCCCCCGCCGGTCTTGTCCGGACTCTCCTAAACGTTTCTTTACGAATCCGAGCCTCGCGCTCCCTTCAATCCGCGCACGTTTCGCCTGTTCCCGCACCGGGAATCCGTTACACTAAAGGCTTCGGTTGGATGAGCCGCGCTACCTCTTTCACGGCGCTATTGTTGGTGGCTTCCTTGTCGCCGTGCCTGTGCTTTGCTCAGAAAGCCGCTTCGCCCGCCGCTCCTCCTGCCGGCCCGCCGCCACCCCGGCCCGTGGAAGGCCAGGGGCAGTTGGATGCCAGCCCGTCGCTATTCGCTGTCCTCACCGCCATCAATGCCGCCGGTTACGACGCCAACCTCGATTCCCCCACCAACAGCCCCCTTCGGGCCGCGGTCCGTAAGTGGGTCGAGGCCCGGAATCCGCCCGCTCTCCGCAGGTTGAAGCAGTTCTTCACTGACCATCATCAGGCCGATCCAAACGCCGATCTCAGCCAGTACATCAGCTTTGCCCTGGCCACCTACGGGCCGCCCGATTTCAAACCCATCCTGCCCGACAACCAGCAGCCCCCGGATGTGGCTGCCCTGGAAGGGTTTACAGAAATCATGACCGATTTCTACCGGCAGGCGGACCTGGAGTCGGCCTGGAAACAGGCCCAGCCGCTCTTTGAGCAGGCGATCGAGCGCTACCACGAGCCGGTCACCCAGGCCGTGCTCGAATCCAACGCCTTCCTGCGCAATCCCACCAGCGGGACCAGGGGCCATCGCTTCCAGGTCTTCGTCGACCTGCTGGCCGCTCCAAACCAAGTCCATACAAGGGTTTACGGCGACTACTACTTCGTGGTCGTCACGCCGTCCGTCGACCTCAGGATCCGCGATATCCGGCACGCCTACCTCGACTACCTGGTCGACCCGCTCGCCATTCGCAATTCCAAGTTCTTCGACAAGAAGAAGGGACTCGGCGACCTCGCCCAGGCCTCTCCCATTCTTGCCGAGGATTACAAGAATGATTTCGTTAGACTGGCTAGCATGTGCATGGTGCGCGCGATCGAGGCTCGGTTGGACGGGCCCAGTGGCAGCGCTTACGTTGAGCAGTCCATGAAAGAGGGGTTCATCCTCACGGCGTACTTCTACGAGGCGTTGCCCGCCTACGAGAAGCAGGACCTCGCTTTCCGCATGTACCTGCCCGAGATGATCGACCATTTGGATGTCGCCAAGGAAGACAAGCGCATCGCCCAGATCGAGTTTGTCTCGCAACGCGTCACGCGTGTAGCCAAAAGCGCGCCCAAGGCCGCCGAGCCGCCGCTCACCGGTGCCGCCGCCGACTTGGCCACAGCCGGCCAACTGTACGCCGCCCATAACTTTTCCGCCGCCCGCAACGCCTACCGGAAGGTGATCGAGCAGTCCGCTGACAAACCGTTGCAGGCGAAGGCCTTCTTTGGGCTGGGGCGGATCGCCGCGCTCGAGAAGCACCCGGAACTCGCAGTACAAATGCTCGAGCGCACACTCGAGCTGGATCCCGAACCGTTTGAGCGCGCATGGGCTTATGTTTATTTGGCCCGCCTGGTCCTTGCCGCTGAAGAGCCGGAGGTCGAGGCCGCGCTCAAGTACTATCAGGCCGCTCTCGCAGTTCAAGGGGCCAGCGAGGGTGCCACTAAAGCGGCTCGGCAGGAAATGTCTACCGTGGCCGCAGCTATCAAGCAAGCTAAACCCTGAGGTAATACTCCATGACTCGTTCCATCATCACTAAAGCAATCCTGGCTCTAACCATCTCCCTGAGTCTTCTGTTGGCGCAGACCGCAAACCCGAAAGCGCCGGCGCCCAAGGGCCAGAAGGAAGCCGACGCCATCATGGCGATGTTCCAGGCACAGGACCCCGATGCCCGCATCGCGGCGGCCAACAACCTCATCACCAAGTTCTCTGAGACTGAGTACAAGGCGACGGCCCTCTACATCGCCGCTTTCTCCTATCAGCAGAAGAACGACATGGAGAACATGGTCGTGTTCGCCGAAAAGTGCCTCGAAGCCGACCCGAAGTTCTTCGGCGCCCAGATCATGATCGCCACCGGCCTGGCGTCGCGCACCAAGGAATTCGACCTCGATAAGGAAGAGAAGCTTGGCCGCGCGGAAAAGCTGGCCAAGGCTGCCCTGGAGCTCATCCCCACCGCCACCAAGCCGAATCCGCAGATCCCGGACGACCAGTGGGCCTCCGCCAAGAAGGACTTCGCCGCCCAGGCGCATGAAGCTCTCGGCCTCTCCGCCCTGGTGCGCAAGAAGTACGACGTCTGCTCCGACGAATTCAAGTTCTCGGTCGACAACGCCTCCACCCCCGATCCGGCCGTCATGCTGCGCCTCGCCAGCTGCCAGATCAAGGTCAATAAGCTCGACGAAGCCCTCGCCAATGTCGACAAAGCGCTGGCCGATCCCAACGCTCATCCCCAGGTGAAGAGCGCCGCCACCCAGCTCAAGATGGACATCAACAAAGCCAAGGCCGCGGCGAAGTAGATTAGAAGTGATGCGCGCACCGTTGGAGGAGCTGGAACGTCGGCTCGGTCATACCTTTGCCGACCGTGAACTGCTCCTCCGCGCGCTGACTCACAAGTCCCTCCTCGCCGATGCTTCCCCGGATTCGTACCTCACCGAATCCGCCATCCGCGACAATGAACAGCTTGAATTCCTAGGGGACGCCGTTCTTGGCTTCCTGGCCAGCGAGTTCGTGCTGACCCTCTGTCCGTCCTATCCCGAAGGCAAACTCTCCAAGCTCAAAGCTCATCTCGTCAGTGCCGCGCACCTGCTCAGCACCGCTCAGGCCATCGAACTCGGCGACTACCTGCTGCTGGGCCGGGGCGAAGAAATGAGCGGTGGCCGTGGAAAGAAAGCGCTGCTCGCCAACGCCGTAGAAGCGCTGATTGCCGCCCTCTACCTCGACGCCGGCCCCGTGGCTGGACTCGAAGTCTGCCGCCGCTTCCTCGAGAAGTACGTCTGGAGCGGCATTCGCGTCGAACAGCTCGGCGAGGCCGAAGTGCCGGTCGACGCCAAGAGCGCACTGCAGGAATTGGCCCAGTCGCTCAAACTGCCCGTGCCGCGCTACGTCATCGTGCAGGAAACCGGCCCCGAGCACGCCAAGACGTTCATGGTGGAGGCTCGCGTCGGACGCGAATTCACCGCCCAGTCGGAAGGCACCTCCAAAAAGGCCGCCGGACAGAAGGCCGCCGAACTCCTGCTCCAGCACCTTCAATCGCTTCAATCCAAATAGCCCCGCCGGCCCTCCCCCCTTACTTGCCCGCGCCCTGCTTGGCGGATGCCGCCTGCACCGGCTCCTGGGCCGCCGCCACTTCATTCAGTACGACAATATCCACCCGCCTGTTTTTGCGCCGTCCTTCGTCGGTCTCGTTGCTGGCCACCGGTGCCGTGTCCGCGAAGCCCGAGATCGCCATGCGGCTCCGCTCCACGCCAAACCGCTCAGCAAACAACTCCAGCATGGCAATGCCCCGTGCCGCCGACAGGTCCCAGTTGCTCCGGAACCGCGAAGTCTTGATCGGGATCGAATCCGTGTGACCCTCCAGCCGGATCGGATTCGGAGACCGCTTGATCTCGGTCGCAATCACCTCGAGCATCGGCAGCGTCGTCGGTTCCAGGATGTCCCCACCCGATGGGAAGAAGGTCGCCTCCTTCAGGCTGATCACCAGGCCCCGCCGCTCCATCCGCACCTCCAGCCGCCCAGACTCAATCTCCTTCTTCAGCGTCTCGTTCAACTGATGCAGCGACGGCAGCAATTCCACCGGCCGCGCTTTCGAGCCGGGCTGCGGCAGCACCGTCACCAACGGCGCCGAAACCGGCAACTGCTGACCGGGGTTGGTCTTCAGCAGGCGGGACAAGGCATGGCCGAGAGTTCCTTCCTGCATCGCTTCCCGGAAGGCATGCGAGATCAGCGTGGCCTTTTCCTTGTTCGTCTGCGAGTTGGCGTACATCATCACGAAGAATGCGAACAGCAGCGTCATGAAGTCCGCATACGACACCAGCCACCGTTCGTGATTCGGGTGATCGCCCGCCTTCCGCTTCCTAGCCATGGCCGGCCCTTATGCCGCGGTCCGCTGTGGATCCACTGCCGGTTCTTCCGGCTTCTCCGGCGCCCCCGCAGTGAAGGCTTCCAGTTTCCCGCGCAGCATCTTCGGATTCATCCCCTCGACAATCCCGCACACCCCTTCCAGCATCATCTCCCGCTTTTCCCGTTCCGCCGCCCCCCGCAGCTTGATCTTCAGGGCCGCCGGCAGAAACACCAGATTGGCCGAGCCGACGCCGTAAATCGTTGCAACGAAAGCCGCCGCAATCCCCTTGCCCACCTTGTTCATGTCCGAAAGTTCGCCCATGACGATAATCAGGCCCAGCACCGCGCCGATGATGCCGATGGTGGGCGCAAACCCGCCCGCAATCTCGAACACCTTCGCCTCCTCCTCCAGCCGCCGTTCCGCGGCATCCATCTCCAGTTCCATCGAGGCCCGGATCTCGTGCAGGTCCATGCCGTCCACGGCCAGCATCATGCTCTTCCGCAGGAATGGATCCTGGATCTCCGCCGCCTCCTGCTCCAGCGACACCACACCGTTCTTGCGGGCCCGCATGGCGTAGTTCACCATTCGGTCCAGCGTCTCCTGGCTGTCGTCGGAGTACTCGAAGATCAAACTCGAGGCACGCCGCGCCGCCCTCTTCACCAGCCCCACGGGATTGGCCACCAGCGTCGCACCGATGCTGCCGCCCAACACGATCAACGCAGCCGAGGCGCCCCACAGGTCGCCTGCCCGCCCATGCTCCAGTGCGTAGCCCCCCAGGATGCCCAGCAGCGCCAGGCCCAGGCCGCCCAGGGTGCTCAGGTCCAGCTTGCTCCGGCGCTTTCCTTCGCTCGTCGGCCCTGCCTGTTTCGCTGTGGCCGGCTGTTCCTTAGCCTCCGCGAGCTTGCTCATACCCGGCCCATCTCCTGCGCCGGGTCCGGCACCCCAACCGGCCCTCGCGCCACGGGATGAATCAACCGCCTGAATTCCACCACGCGCCGCACTACCTCCTCGGGACCCTCCACCACCAGAATCTTCGTGCCGCTCACCGTCGTGATCAGCGTGTCGGGGGTCGTGTCAATGAATTCGATCAGGTCCGAGTTCAGATAGAACGGCGCCTGATTGATGCGCGTCAGACGGACCATGCTGTTGACCTCAATTGCCCATATCGTCCCGCCGCCCTCTTCCTTCAGCCTTTTCAGGCAAAGTCCAGGCGGTGAGCGAACGAGATTCGAGATCGGAGGGGGAAGAATGGACGGGGAAGGGCAACTACCGCAGTAGTTCGAGAATGGCTTTCAGCTCAGCTTTCACGCCGGCCATCTTTTCCGTGGCCCGGGCGGCCATTTGCACCGGATCCGGCCCAAACAGACTGCTCTGCGTGGCCGGCGGCGGAGGCGTCGAGGGTGTGCTCGCGGTCGAACGGGGCGAAGACTTGCGCTGATGCAGGAAAGTCCGCGCGCCTTCGATCGTGAAGCGCTTTTCATAGAGCAGGTGCTTGATCTCCAGCACCATCTCCACGTCCTTGCGGCGATAGAGCCGCTGGTTCGTGCCCGACTTCTTCGGCGAGAGCTGGTTGAACTCGGTTTCCCAATACCGCAGAACGTACGACTTGATTCCCGTGATCCGGCTGACATCGCCGATCCGGAAATACAGTTTGTTCGGAATCTCTACCGGCTGCGGCCGGGTCGCTGCGGTGGCCATCGGGTTGTGGGAGTCTACCGTCATCCTAGAGAAAGACTAACCCGGCGTCAACCATTTCCGGCTCTTTTTGTTTGATGCGCGAAGCACCCGCCTCCGTTACCATGAAAACGTCATGGCCTTCATTGCCGGCATCCACCCTGTTCGCGAAGCTTTACGCGCCGGTCAATCATTAGACCGCGTCCACATCGTCAAAGGAGCCGCCGGTCCCCGCCTCCAGGAGATCATCGAACTCTGCCGCGCCGCCAAGCTGCCGGTCCGTTTCGATACCCGCGAAGCCCTCGACCGTCTCGTGAAAGGCCTGCCCCATCAGGGAGTTGTGGCCGTTCCGTCCACCCAGGTCGCCCATACGCTGGAGTCCGTGCTCAACAGGCCGGGCCTGCTGGTCGTCCTCGACGGCGTGGAGGATCCCCACAATCTGGGCGCCATCGTCCGCACCGCCCATGCCGCCGGCGCTACGGCTGTAGTCATTCCGGAACGCCGCGCCGTCGGCCTCACGGAAACCGTCGCCAAGGCCGCCGCCGGAGCTCTCGCCCTGCTGCCGGTCGTCAAAGTAAACAATATCAACCGCGCCCTGGAGACCCTCAAGCAGCACGGCTTCTGGATCTACGGCGTCGACGAGCGCGGTAAACAGAACTACTCCGACACAGAATTCACCAACCCCGCCGCCATCGTCCTGGGAGGGGAAGGGCGCGGCCTCCACGAGCAGACCCGCCACCACTGCGACTTCCTCATCCGCATCCCCATGGCCGGCCAGATCGCCTCCCTGAACGTCTCTGTCGCCGCCGGAGTGGTGCTCTTTGACTGGCGCCGCCGCAATCCTCCCACCCCGTAGTACCCCATGCCTATCCCGACCTGGAGCGGAATCCTCGACCTGGCTGCCTCCTTCGCCTCTTCTTTGCAGGCGGCCAAGACCCGGCTGGCCGGCGACTGCTCCTGGTATCCGTACGAGACTCTCTCGAATCTCACCAAACTCACACCGGTCTTCGCCGCCTCGGCGGCCTCGTTTGAGGAACTCGCCGGTGCCGGACCCATCCTCGACATCGGAGCAGGCGATGGGGATCTTTCCTTCCTGCTGGCCCAGGCCGGCTATACCGTCCACGCCCTGGACAACCCGGCGACCAATTTCAACGGCATGCAGGGGATCCGGCTGCTCGCCCGGGAATTGGGTTCGAACGTCACAATCCTGGGAGCGAACCTCGACCGCGACTTCGAACTCGAGCCGTACCAACTCGTCCTTTGCCTGGGCGTGCTCTATCACCTCAAGAGCCCGCTGCAGGTGCTGGAGGCGATTGCCCGCTCCGCCCAGTATTGCGTTCTCAGTACGCGGGTAGCCCGCCAGAGCCCGGAGGGGCTGCGGCTCGATCCCCAGCCGCTGGCCTACTTGCTGGACGATTCCGAGCTCAACCAGGACAACAGCAACTACTGGATCTTCACCCCCGCCGGACTGCGCCGCCTGGCCCGCCGCGCCGGTTGGTCGACTCTGCATGTGTCGTACTACGGCGACACCCGCACCTCCAACCCGCTCAGCCTGGCGGAGCACGACGAGCGCGCCTACGTCCTGCTGAAGAGCCGCAAGGCCCTGGCCAACGTGGAGTTACTCTCCGGCTGGCACCCTGCGGAAGAGCGCGGCTGGCGCTGGACCCAGCGCGAGTTCTCGGCCCTCGCCACCGTTACGGCCGAGCCCGGTTCCACCTTCCAGCTGCAAGTACAATTCTTCCTTTCGGGCGATGTGATCCGGGTCATGGGGCCCATCACCCTGCGCTGCCGGGCCGACGGCCGGCCGCTGGAACCCATGCTCTACCCCGAGCCGGGCGATATGGTCTACCGCGCCATACTCCCCGCGCTGCCCAGCGGAGCCCCGGTCCTGCTCCAGTTCTCCCTCGACAAGGCGATTCCGCCCAGCGAGATGGACGCCCGCGAGTTGGGCATCATCGTCCAGTCCATTGACGTCTCCGCCGTCTGACCTCAACGCAGCAGGTCGATCATTCCGCACGCCTCTTCACGCCGCACCGTAGTCTTGGACTCGAACTCGAACTTCTGTCCCTTCAAACTCTTACCGGCCCGCCGCAGGGCGCCCTCGGTCATCTTCCGAAAGACCTCCGGCGTCACGGGCGCATCGGGGTAGACGAATGCCAGCGAGTCCTTATACGACGCATAGGTCAGGTATTGCCGGACCTCGAAGGGCAGGAACGGCTGGCCCGATGAAGTGCTGGCATCGTATAGCGTTTCTATATACTTGAACGCCTCGTGCCCTCGCGGAGCGTCGCGGAAGTGCGCCCCCGTGATGCTCAGCGGCAGCCCCAGGCCCTTCACCAGCAGCCTCGACAGCTCGCCCACCGTGATGGGCCTTTCCGGATGGAACCGGTAGTTCTCGTCGCCGTCCACCGCACCCAGCAGGCTCAGTTTCTGGATCGCCGCAAAACGTGCCATGGACGCGTCTACGTCCTGGTAAAAGAATAACTTGGCGCCGGAGGCCAGCAGCCGCTGCTGCAGTTCGGGCACCGGCACCTCGCGAAACGAGATGCCTTTCTTCAGGGCGAGCACGGCCGCCGCCCCCGCCGCTTCGCCCAGGGCCGACCACACCGGCTCCATCCGCACCGACGTCATCGCCACGTGCGACGACGAGATGGCGACCGGCACCAGCAGGCCCTCGCGGTTCACCGGCACCAGCACCCCGTACGGGATCTGGTACGGACCCGTGACATCCACCAGGTTGATGGCCCCCTCGCCGGAGCACCGCGACTCGCGATTGGTTGGGTTCTGCACGTTATGCGAGTCCATCTCATACAGCCCGATGGCGACGCTATCGTCGTGCAGGGGTCCGCGCAACCCATTGCCCCGCAAGTCCTTATGGATATCGCTCTCGGTCAGCTTGTAGAGCCCGTGAATGCGCCGCGCCTCGCGCACATACAGCTTGTAGGGGAAGTTGCCGTTGTCGGTGAACTCATCGTCGGCCAGCCCGAAGTTGGGCTGCTTGCCCTCGGTCTGGATGTAGTAGAGGAACCCCAGGGCATAGTCGCGATACTTCTTCGCGATTTCGGCCCGTTCCGGCCAGCCCGCCTCCGGGTAGGCCCACTGCGGGCCCGACCAGTCGTTGCCCCAGTTTATGGCCAGCACGTCCACCTTGCCGTTGGGCAGGTAAGCCTTGAGGGGCGACCACTTATAGCGGCTCGGATCATACCCTGGCGGCGGAGTTTTGATCCTGTGCGGCCCTTCCGCCTTGCCGTAGTCCTTCACCAGGAAACGGTAGTTGTAGGCCATGATCTTCTTGTCGTCCTGGCCGCTGCCGCCCGGCAGGATGGTGCCCGGCAACTGATACACGCCCTCGCAGAACGCATCCGTATAGATTTCACCCGCATGGGGCTCTTCGGCCGAGCGCGCCTCCCGGCCCAGGTCGTACGGCACGCCCGCGAACGCCGCGACATCGCCCTCATACGTCGCGTCGATCACGGCCCGGCCGCGGTAAGTGTGCTCCGCGCCCTGGGCGTCCTTCGTCACGACGGCCACCACGCGGTTACCTTCCACCTTGGCGGCTACCGGAACCTCCCGGTAGTAGGCCTGGATACTCGGCTGCTCGGCCAGCATCTGGTGGTAGACCATCACGCCGACCTTGGGTTCCCACGCCTGCCCCATGGGTACGCTATGCCGGATCCTGGGCGCCGCGAGCTGGGCCTTCACCACCGGGTCGTTGGCCAGTTCCGTCCGGTGATACTTCGCGATGCGCTGGCGGAAGTCCTCAAACACGCCGCTGACGGACTGGACCATGGCGTCATCCGCTCGCGACACCCCGCTGGTCAGCAGTCCGCCGGGGACCGGCATCTCTTCCACCAGGGCGACCGTGAGCTTGGCCCGGCCGGCCTGGATGGCGGCGGCGACGCCGGCGGGGGTCGCTCCAATCACCACTACATCGTAGGAATCGAGCCGTTGGGCGGGCAGCAGGGCGCAGCAGGACGCCAAAACGACAAGTGTTGTTTTCAGGGTTTTCATGCTTGGAGCCAAAACGACAGGTGTTGTTTATCTAGAAATAGAGCTTCAGCGCCAGTTGGATGTTGCGCGGAGCGCGGGCCGAGGTGATGCGCCCGAACTGCAGCGGAGCGCTCACGTTCGTGGCCGGCGCAAACCACTGTGTGTGATTGAAAGCATTGAAGAACTCGGCCCGGAACTGGAGGTTGTAGCGCTCCAGGAAGGACGTGTTCTTCATCGCCGCCAGATTCCAGCTGTTCGTGCCTGGTCCAATCACGATGTTGCGGCCCGCCGTGCCGAAGGTCCCGGACGGCGGAGCCACAAACGCCGCCGTGTCGAACCACCGCAGGATGGTCCGGTCGCCGGAGTCCAGATTCCCGGCACCGATGCGGTTGGCACGCAGCGCGGTGAACGAGCCGGCTCCAGAGGTGTCGGCAGCTGAGATGGTCAGCGGGAAGCCGCCCTGTAGGGTGGCGATCGCGCTGGTCTGCCAGCCGGCCGCCAGCACGCGGGTTATGCCCTTGGTATTGCGGGCAAATGGCAGCTCATAGCTCGCCACGGCCGTGAAGCGGTGGCGCACGTCGAAGTCGCTCAAACCACGGTCGGCGCCCAGGTTGGTGGCGTCCTGGTTGGCGGCCGACGACGCGTTGGCGGAGTCCATGTCAATCGACTTCGAGTAGGTATAATTCGCCAGCAGTGACCAGCCCGTCTTGAACTGGCGTTCGAGCCGCAGTTGCAGCGCGTTGTAGCTCGAGTTCGAATTCTTCTCAGACGTCAGGATGGGGCCGAGGTTGGGCAGCGGGAAGTAGGGCACTGCGGCCGTGATCCGCTTCTGGTTGTAGTTGCGGCGCTTCGACTGTTTGCGGCCCAGCGTGCCGACATATGAGGCCTCAATGAGGTAATCGCCGAAGATCCGCTTTTGAATGTTGAAGTTGAACTGCTGGACATAGGGTGTCCGGTCGGTCTTGAGGTGCGAAAACGTCGAGGTGCCGGGATCGATGCGGTCCGGCGGACCCGGGTTCGGGAAGAGGTTCTGGAAGAGGGTGCCCGGCGTGCCGGCCTTGGGGTTATTCGTGACCGAAATGAGCGTCTGGAAGGGCGGCACGAAGCCCAGGAAGTTCAGTTCGTTGGCCTGGGTGACGTCGTAGAAGATGCCGTAGCCGCCACGGATCACCGTATCCTTGCCCGCGTCGTAGCTGAAGCCGAAGCGCGGCGCGAAGTTGTTGTAGTCCTCGTCCAGCAGCGCGCGCGAGGTGTCCTGGTTCAGGCTCAAGTCCTTGGGATCGAAGGGGTTCTTGCGGGCAAAGATCAGGTTGCCGGTCGAGAAGTCGACAATCGCGATCTTATTGTGGACATCGTAGGCGCGCTGCGCATATTCATAGCGCAAGCCCAGGGAAAGGTGCAGGCGCGACGTGACCTTCCATTCATCCTGCGCGAAGAAGTTGTAGGTCGTATTGCGGAAGGCCGGGCTGTTCACCGTACGCGCGCCGCTGGCGGTGTTGAAGGCTCCCAGCAGGTAGTCGGCCAGGGGATCGCCGCCCGTACTGCCGCCCGCCGTCGAGGTCGTGAAGATCTTGGCGAACGAGATGTCACCGTTCGGCGAGTTGGAGCTGTAGACGTTGTACTGCAGCCGCCGGATGTCGGCGCCCAGCTTCAGGACGTGGTTGCCTCGCGTCAGGCTGAGCACGTCGGAGTACTGGAAACGGTTGGAAATATAGCCGGTTGGACGGCTGCCGCCGGAGACGTTGTAGCCGGTGATGGTCACGCCGGGCAGGGCGCCGCCATCGGGCTCGTTGGGGACCGTGTTCTTCAATCCGATCAACTGGGCGAGGTTCGTGCCGGGCACGCCAATCGCCTTCTGGAAGATGTTGTCGCGGCTGAAGCCGAAGCGGAACTCGTTCACGGTGCGGGGTCCGAAGACGTGTGTCTCCTGGAGAGCGCCGTTGTAGGTAGTCCAGGGGTATTCCTTGCTCCACAGGGGGTGAAGGGACGGAGCCGTGTTCGGAGCGTCGTAGTACGACCACCGGCCGAAGAGTTGATCCGTACTGCTGAGGGCATGATCGACCCGGAAGTGCACCTGGTTGCTGTCGGCGATCGCGCTGGGCGAGACCGAGAGGTTGCTGTTGTTGATGGGCTGGGCCAGGTTGGCTACGGGGATGTAGTTGCTGAAGTTCTTCGTCGCCGGATCCAAGCGATTGACAGGAATGATGTTACCCGGGAAGGCGGTACGCACCCCGGCGGCGTCCGTGGTAAGCGGGTCGTAGATCACGCTGGCGATGGACGACAGGTCGCCGCCCAGTTGGGCCTGGGTGGGTTCACGGCCCAGCAGAGGAGTCGTCCGGCGGCTGCGGATCCCCTCGAAGTTGGTGAAGAAGAAGGTCTTGTCCTTCACCACCGGCCCACCGAGGCTGAAGCCGAAGTCGTTCATCTTCGTCTGCGCCTTGGCGCTGGTGTCGAAGTAGTTGCGGGCGTTCATGACGGAGTTCTGCAGGAACTCGAACGCCGTGCCGTGGATCTGGTTCGTGCCCGATTTGATGGTCACGTTCATGACCGCCGCGGCGTTGCCGTACTCGGCCGACATGGTGTTGCGCAGCATCCCGAACTGCTGGATGGCATCCACCGAGACCGGCATGCTGGCGTTGCCCAGCCGTTCGCCGCGCGACTCGACGCCGTCGATCAGGAAGGAAACAGACGATTCGCGCTGGCCGCTGACGAAGGCGCTCAGGTTGCCGCGGTTGGTAAAGCTGGTCTGCAGGCTCTGGCCGTTCTCACCGGTGACGGGCACGACGCCCGCGGTCAACCCGGCCAGCGAGACGAAGCTACGCGAAATGGGCATGTCGACGATCGTCTTCTGGCCGAGGGTTTGGTTCAGGGTGGAGGTGTCGGTTTCCACTTTGGTGGCGGCGGCGTCGGAGACGGTGATGGTCTCGCTGACTTCGCCCAGCTGCAGGGCGAGGTCGGCGCGGAGGCTGCGGTCGACGCGCACTTCCAAGTCCACGATCCGGCCGGGTTTGAAGCCCGGCTGGGCGATGGAGACGGTATAGCGGCCGGGCGGCAGCAGGGTGGCGGCATAGTTGCCCTGCTCGTTCGTGGCGACGGTGCGGGCGGCGCCCGTATCCTGGTTCTGGACTTGGACATTGGCCGCCGGAACGGGCGAGCCGGAGGTGTCGCTGACGGTGCCGACAATGCTGCCGGTGATGGACTGGGCATGCATCAGGCCGGTGAGAATCAGGAACGTGGCGATTCTAAGACCCCAGGTCAACATAGACGGGAACTCCTTTGTTTACTGCGCTACGGTGACCCATGCTGCGCCCGGAAGGGGGCGCAAGTACTGACAGCCGGGCGAAATTGTCACGACAAATCGACGATGGGGGCGTTAAGCGGAGGCCGGATCAGTGGCTGCGGATGAGCCACAGGTCGCCACGATTTTCGAGCAGCGGAACCACTAAACCCTTTGGCTGCATGGCGAAGCCCAGGTTACTGTCCGACAGCAGGTAGGGGCTGCCGCGGAAGTAACTGCTTTGGCGGGGTGGGCCGATGGGGGTGCCTCGGGCAGGATCGAAGTCGAGCAGCCAGATATTGAACCAGCCGTCTTCGTCGGACTGGTAGTAGATGCGCCGCCCGCCGACTGACCAGGTGGCGCCCTGATAGTGGCCCGGACCGGCCAGGCGGAGCGGTGTGCTGTCCTTTCGTTCCAGCCAGAGGTTCTGCTGGCCGTCCTTGGACTCGACATACGGCCGGAACCGGCCGGTGGGATCCCAGTTGCTGGGTGCCCGGCCAGAAGGCGCGCCGT
This sequence comes from Paludibaculum fermentans, assembly GCF_015277775.1. Lineage (NCBI taxonomy): Bacteria > Pseudomonadati > Acidobacteriota > Terriglobia > Bryobacterales > Bryobacteraceae > Paludibaculum > Paludibaculum fermentans. The sequence continues at coordinate 5,450,302 of NZ_CP063849.1, read as the reverse complement.
CGAGAACCTTCTCATCCACCAGTTTGGAGTAGTCCTGGTTGAACAGGGCCCGGCGGCGTTCGCGGTTGCGGCCGTCCATCAGGTCGTAGGCGAGGCCACGGCCTTCGTCGATCCAGGATGGAGAGGTACGGGAAAGCTGGTCGTTGGGGCCGATGGGCCGCACGGCGCGGGTCTCGAGGTCGAGCAGCCAGAGTTCGAAGCGCTCACCCTGCCAGAGGAAGTAGACGATGCGGCGGCCGTCGGGCGAGAGTACGGGAGCGCGGACGGAGGCGGCGCCTGTGGTGAGGCGGGCCATGGCTGCTTCGTCGAGCCTTCCATCTGGCTTAAAGGGAACCAGCCAAAGGGCTTCCGGCGCGGCGATGGCGGAGAACGCGATCTCGCCTCCGGGACTGAAACGCGGGTGCTGGTGACCCTGGGTGGTGAGGGTCAGGCGGACCGGCCGGGCGGTTTCGGCGCCGGTGCGGCCGTCAATCTCTGAGCGCCAGAGGCCGCGATCCAGGCCGACAAACACCAGTTGGGAGCGGGTGCGGTCGTAGTCAAAGCCGCCGTCCTTCAGGACCCCGGTGCCGGGCGTCACCACTTTGGCTTCGCCACCGGCGGCATTGACGCGCCAGATCTGATGGCCCAGGTAGACCCAGTCGGGCGAGCGTGTCTGCGCCGTTTCGCTGCGAAATTGAGCGGTTGCGATGAAATAGAGCATCTGGCCGTCCTGGCTCCAGGCGGGCCACGACAGGCTGTGGAGGGTCGGCGTGGTGACGACGACGCGGCGCAGGGAGCGGTCCTCTTTCTTCCAGATGTAAATGTCGCTCTGGGCTCCGGCGGTATGGAATGCCACGAAGCGGCCATCGGGCGACCAGCGCGGGTGGTGGCCGAACTCGGCGATGGGGGCGGTTTCGCCGGTGACCAGGGACTTGGCGAAGAGGCCGCCTTTGCCCTCTTCTGAGCGGTAGGCGATCCAGTCGGAGTCGGGCGACCAGTCTGGTTCGGAGAGATTGGCTTTGGATTGAGTTACCTGGCGGCGGTCGCCGCTGGATTCTTCCAGGATCCAGAGGTTGGCCGTGCCATTTTCGTCGGAGCCGTACAGGATGCGGCGGCCGGTGGCGTCAAAGGCGGGGTAGTCCTCCATGCCGGGCAGGAAGGTCATCTGGGCGATTTTGAGTTCGACGGGGGCGGCAGGCGGTTTGCGGCCGAACCAGAACAGCGCGCCGGCCGCAACAGTCAGAGCAAAGGCAAGGACAGGCCTCCACCAGCGGGTGGCGCCCGGTTTGGCCGGCGGAGTTTCCGGACCGGCTACGAACTCGTAGCCGCGCTTGGGATGGGTGCGGATGTACTGTGGAGTCTTCGAGTTATCGCCCAACGCCTTGCGCACGTCGAGCACGCGCTGGACCAGGGCATCGTCGGTGACCGCGGTGTCGGCCCAGACGGCATGGAGCAGTTCGTCCTTGGGGACGATCTGGCCCGGGCGCTGGACGAGGTAGGCGAGGACGGCGGCCGATTTCAGGTTGAGCGGGATCTCGCCGGCCGGCCCGGAAAGCCGTTGCTCCCTCAGATCGAAGAGGTAAGGACCGAAGCGGATTTTCCCTGGCGCGACCATGGGCCTTGTCTACACAGTATGGACGCTCAGCGGGCTGTTCGCAGGCAAGATGCAGCAATTCCTCACGTTTGGCCTGGGAGCGGCACGCTAGAATGGTCTATTACGATGTCCGAGTCTCCTATTACTCCTCGCGGAAAAGATTTTGCCACCTGGTATCAGGATGTGGTGCTGCATGGCGATATGGCCGAGCCGGCCGAGATCGTCAAGGGTTGCATGGTGATCAAACCCAACGGCTATGCCGTGTGGGAGCGTCTGCAGCGTGAGCTGGACGACCGGTTCAAGGCCACCAACCACCAGAACATCTACCTGCCGCTGTTGATTCCACAGAGTTTCCTGCAGAAGGAGGCGGAGCACGTCGAGGGGTTCGCGCCGGAACTGGCGGTGGTGACCATCGCCGGCGGCAAGGAACTGGAAGAGCCTTACGTCATCCGGCCCACCTCGGAGACCATCGTCGGCCATTTCTTCTCGAAGTGGATCCACAGCTACCGCGACTTGCCGGTGCTGGTGAATCAGTGGGCGAACGTCATCCGCTGGGAGCTGCGCACGCGCATGTTCCTGCGGACGACCGAGTTCCTGTGGCAGGAAGGGCATACGGCTCACTCCAGCCATGAGGAGGCGGTGGAAGAGGTCCTGCGGATCCTGGATCTGTACGCCGAGGTTTCGGAAGAGATCATGGCCGTGCCTGTGATCAAGGGTGTGAAAACGCGGGCGGAGAAGTTCGCGGGCGCGCTGCGGTCGTACTCGATCGAGGCTATGATGCAGAACGGCCTGGCTTTGCAGGCCGGCACCAGCCACGACTTGGGCCAGAACTTCGGCCGGGCGTTCGATGTCCAGTTCCAGAGCAAGGAAGGGAAGCTGGACTACGTGTGGCAGACGAGCTGGGGCGTGAGCACGCGGCTGATCGGCGGGCTGATCATGACCCATTCGGACGATAAGGGCCTGGTGCTGCCGCCGAAGGTGGCTCCGCGCAAGAGCGTGCTGGTGCCCATCTTCCGCAAGGACGAAGAGAAGGCCGTGGTGCTGGAAGCGGCGGCCAAGCTGGCGAAGGACCTGGGCGCGCACGTCGACCTGCGAGACGGTATGACCCCGGGCGCCAAGTTCTTCCATTGGGAGCGGTTAGGGATCCCGGTGGTGTTCGAGCTGGGTCCGCGCGACGTGGCCAGCGGCAACATGGTGATCAAGCGCCGCGACACGGGCACGAAGGAAGTGATTCCGCAGTCCGAGGCAGTGGCGAAGCAGGCGGAGATCCTGGACGCGATGCAGCGCGACCTGCTGGCGAAGGCGCGGCAGCGGATGCAGGACAACACGGTGCTGGCGAACTCCATCGGCGAGGTGGAGGAGATCCTGGGCTCGGTCACGGCCGAGAAGGGCGGCGGCAAGTTCGTGATGGCGCATTTGAAGGACGATCCGGCCAACGACGCGCGGATCAAGGAATTCAAGGCAAGCGTCCGAAACATTCCGTCGGTGGATCTGTACGACGGGCCGGGCAAGTGCATCCTGACGGGTGAGACTGTGGATCGCCGAGTGGTGATCGCCAAGGCGTACTAAAGCGCGAGCTGGCCTTCGTAGACCATCTCAGTGAGCTTGAACTTGCAGGAGAGAGGCCTGGGGGCGATGGTGGAGAACTCGACAGCACCATCGTCGGGGGCGAACCGGATCGCCGGCTGGAAGAAGTAGGTGAAGAGGGCCGGGCCGTCGTAGTGGCCCTTCACACTGAACGGGTGTATTTCCGGCTGGCCACGACGGCGGAGCACTGTGCTGGTGAGGATCCTCTTCCGGGTTTCGCCTTCAGGCTGAATGATATGGCCGGTGGATAAGAGTGTCTCCCCAGGCAGGATCGTGATGACGTAGATCCGGCCCTCCTGCTTTTCGTCGACCTCCGGGTAAGCCAAATTCAGCCGTTTGAGGGCCTCCCGAACCGGCTTGGCGGAATCCCAGCGGACGAGGAACGGAATCTCGTGTTCCACAGGCATGGGCATACCCGCGCCTGCGCTGCGGCCATAGGGAAGACCAGGGGCGGACCCTGAGCGGCCTGGGGTGGGCCCGTCGGGTCCGGTGAGTGGGACGGAGACGCGGACGGCCCACGGGGAGTCGGTGACTACGCGCTGCAGTTCCTTCTCTGACCATTGCTCGACCGGCCTGGTTTGCCAGGGTGGGGCGGCGAGGGCGGACGGAATCAGGGAGGCGCCGAGGGTGGCGATGGTCCGGCGGCGGGAAAGAACGCGCATGGCTAATCCTTGAAATCGACCTTGGATGTGGCGGTGAAGTGGCGGTAATCCGTGAACTTCATGTAGACATGGCTGCAGTCCATCAAGGTATGGCAAGCCCGAACCTCGGCCTGGGCGGGCATCAGGAACGGCTCACCCTCAATGCTCACCGTTGAGTAGGTGACGGTGAGCCAGGCGTCCTGAACGACGTATTTGCGGGGAAACTGGTGGGCTTCCATATGGAGACGGTAGACCTTGCCGTCGGCTTCATCCGCCCAGAAGGAGCCTTCGTAAGCGGGCTGGTAGGCGGCTCCGGGGCCGACGTACCACTGGGAGTTCTCCTGGCGGACCTTGAAATCGTAGCGTCGCAGGCGGCGGCCATCCACTCTTTCCCGGTCGGCGCGATGGAAGAGGGTTTTCGTAGGCGCATCAAAGAGTAGCAGCAGGGCCGATGAGAATTCTCCGCGATGGTTCATCCCGGCGAGGTCGACAGGCTCCAACTGATTGGCCTTGATATCGATACCCGCGACGCTTCTGAGGACGTACGACTCACGGCCGCGGACGACGCGGATTTCATAAAACGCCGAGTCGGACATGCGGATGCCGCGTCCGCGGTTTCCCTGGTCGAATGTTGACTCCTGGGTGCAGAGGAAGTCGGGGAGTTCCCGGCGCCAATCGGAAATGCGCTGGCGGATGAGAGGGAGCAGGGGATCCGGCTCCGCCGCCAGGAGCAGGTTGGGTAACAGGACAAGAATTAAGGACCGCACCCGGCTCGATTATACTCTCGGGCATTCGGATTAGATCGCGCAATTTCGTGGAATCTCGGGTTTGTACTTTCGGGTGAATGGGCCAGCGTACTGGGCCTGGCCAGCGGGCGGGGCAGAGTAGTCCGTGCCTGGCAGATGTCAGACGACCTGCTATAATCCACGCATCCAGGGTGACCATGACTGCTCGGCGGATCCATACCTCTCTCACTTCCGTGCTCGCGCTGGTGGCATGCGTCGGCCCAGTGCCGCGGGCATTCGCTCAAGATCCTGTGGAAGCGGCTGAGCAGCAACCACTTAGCGCCTCCGGAGAGAACTGTTCGTTCATCGCCGCACCGGAGAAGGTGCTGTCGCGGGCGGACCGTATCCGGCGCGAAGCGTATGACCGCACGCTGGCGTTCGCCAAGGCGATGCCCAAGTCCGTGGCGGTCCGCGCGGCGGTTTCGGCGGCCGATCTGCCCAGGCGCAGCTTCATCGACGAAGAGATCTTCCGGAAGTTGGAAGCGGACGGCATGGCACCGGCGACGCTCGCGTCAGACGAGGAGTTCTACCGCCGCATCAAGCTGGACCTGACCGGGCGGATTCCAACGGCGGCCGAGATCCGCGCCTTTGTGGCGGATGCGAACCCTGCGAAGCGCGACGACGTCATTGACAAGCTGCTGTATAGCCCCGAGTTTGTGGATAAGTGGACTGTCTGGCTGGGCGACCTGCTGCAGAACTCGATGACCGCCGCCAACCGGAACCAGAACCAGGAGGGGCGGAACCGGTTCCACGAATACATTAAGGATGCGATCGACTCCGGCAAGTCGTGGCGCGAGATTGCGTATCAGTTGGTCACGGCGACGGGCAACAACTACGATCGCGATACGGCCGGCGTCAACTTCATGCTGCGCGGGTTTGCTCCGATGGGTCCGGCGCAGGATACGTATGACCTGGTCACCGTGCGGGCGGCGACGATGTTCCTGGGGCTGGGTCACTACGACTGCCTGCTGTGCCATAACGGGCGGGGGCACCTCGATGCGGTTTCGGCCTGGGGTGCGAAGACATTGCGGGTGGACGCACAGCGCATGTCGTCGCATTTCGCGCGGATCAGCCTGTCGACTTATCCGGGTCGAGATACGGCGGATTATTACCTGAATTCCACGATCGTGCTGGACCGGACGACGGGCAGTTACACGCTCAACACGACCTATGGGAACCGGCCGAACCGGGTGGCCGCCAACATCAATGGCGTGGCGGTGACGAATCTGACTCCGTTGTACCGGGATGGCACGGCGCCCGGCGGCGACTGGCGGGACTCGTTTGCCCAGAAGCTGACGACGGATCCGATGTTTGCGCGGAACTACGCGAACCGGCTGTGGAAGGCGATGTTCAACCTGGCCCTGGCAGAGCCTGTGGACAATCTGGATCCGGACCGGCTGAATCCGAATGTGCCGCCGCCGTCCGGGTGGGAGTATCAGGCCTCCCATCCTGTACTGCTGGAGAAGCTGGCGCAGGCGGCGCGCGACAACGACTTCAATCTGCGCGAGACGCTGCGGCTGATGGTGCAGAGTACGGCGTATCAATTGAGTTCGCGGTATGACGGGGATTGGGATCTGACGAAGGTCTCGACGTTTGCCCGGCATCTGCCGCGGCGGCTGGAAGCGGAAGAGGCGCACGACGCGATCACGAAGGCGACGGGGTTGCTGCCGGCGTACTCCGTGGGCGGATGGGTCGAGAAGGTGAACTGGGCGATGCAGTTGCCTGAACCCACTGAGCCGCGCAGCGACGGGACGGCGAACGGCTTCATGAACTCGTTCAGCCGCGGGAATCGGGATACGCAGCCGCGCAGTACGTCGGGGTCGGTGCTGATGTGGTTGAACATGATGAATTCCACGGTCGTGACCAACCGTGTGAAGGCGACGGGCACGACGGCGTCTCCCTATCTTGCGGAACTGGCCAAGAATAAGGTGGACGAGGCGGTGGTGCAGGATCTCTTCCTGACGTTCCTGTCGCGGAGTCCCAGCGAGTATGAGAAGGCTGTGGCCTTGAAGACGCTGGGCAAGTCGGGTACGGCGACGTATACGCGGGCCGCGGCGGTTGAAGACCTGGCCTGGGCTCTGATCAATAAGACTGATTTTCTGTTCAGTTACTAGCCGGGGCCGGCTGCGGACGAGGGCGTTCGCCCTCCCACCTTTCGGAATGGCCGCGTAGGACGGTTGGTGGACATTCGTCCTGCGGGCGCGAAGAATTTCCAGGGAATCCTGGAATTCGCGGAAGGGAAATCGAAAGTCCTCTCTTTGTTATTCCCGGAGATAATTAAGTACACTTTTACCACCTGGCAGACGTCTGGAATCACAAGACGGTCTGGGTGAGACTCCCGGCGGCGGTTATAATTCACTATGCCGGAGTACAGAATGACGGTTCGACGGCTGTACCCAATTCTCTTGCGGGTCGTGCTGGCGATTAGCGGCGCTGCCCGGTTGGCGGTTGCGGGGGAAGTACCACCGCGCGGAGCGGAGCGGCTGGGGGATTGCTCGTACACCACGGCTCCCAAATCCTCGGGGGCCGCAGCCACGCACATCCGGAGCGAGATCTACGAACAGGCGCTGGCATTTGCCAAAGCGGTGCCGAGGCGGCAGACGAACCGGAAAGTGGTCGCCGCGTCCCAAATGGCGCGCCGCAATGTGATTGACCGTGAGATCTTCCAGCGCCTGCAGACGGGCAAGATTCCGGCGGCTCCGCTCTCGACGGACGAGGAGTTCTTCCGGCGGATCAATCTGGATCTGACTGGACGAATTCCCAGCGCCAAAGAGGTGCGGGCGTTTGTGGCGGACCGGACTCCGCGCAAGCGCGATGCGGTGATCAACCAACTGCTGCACAGCCCGGAGTTCGTGGATAAGTGGACGGTCTGGATGGGCGACCTGTTCCAGAACGCGATGATGGCGACGAACCGGAACGAAGGGATGTCGGGGCGGAACGCCGTCCATAAGTACATCAAGACTTCGATTGCGGAGGGCCGGTCGTGGCGGGAGATCGCGTACCATATGCTGACCGCGACGGGGAACAGCTATGACGACGCATCGGCTGGTGTGAACTTCATCGTGCGCGGGTTTGCCCCGATGGGGCCGAACCAGGATATCTATGATTCGGTGGCGGTGCGCGCCGCGACGATCTTCCTGGGGATGGGGTCCTACGACTGCCTGATGTGCCACGATGGGCGCGGCCACCTGGAGGCGGTGTCGGCGTGGGGCACACGGACGACGCGCCTGGAGGCGGAGCGGATGTCCGCGCATTTCGCACGGATCAGCTTCCTGCCCTACCCGGGTAACGACACGGCGAATTTCTACACACGCTCGCATATCGTGCTGGACCGACCGACGGGCGCGTACCTGCTGGACACGAAGTGGGGGAACCGTCCGGACCGGTATCCGATCCGGGTGGACGGGAAAGAGCAGAAAGAGCTGGCGCCGGTCTACCGGGATGGAACACCGGCGAAAGGAGAATGGCGGGCGTCGTTTGCGAACAAGATCGCCGAGGATCCGATGTTCGCGCGCAATTTCGTGAACCGGCTGTGGAAGGCGATGTTCACGGTGGGGCTGGCGGAGCCGGTGGACAACCTGGACCCGGACCGGCTGGATCCGGCGGTGAAGCCTCCGGCCGGATGGGCCTATCAGGCGTCTCATCCCGTGCTGCTGGAGGAGTTGGCGCAACTGGCGCGGAAGAACGATTTCAACCTGCGGGAGATTCTGCGGCTGATTGCCGAGAGCACGACCTATCAGTTGAGCTCAGAGTATAACGCTCCCTGGGATTCGGCGAAGGCCCGCACGTATGCGCGCCACCTGCCGCGGCGGCTGGAGGCGGAGGAGGTGCTGGATGCGGTGGTGAAAGCGACCGATATCCTGCCGGCTTACCTGGTGGGCGGGTGGCCCGACAAAGTGAGTTGGGCGATGCAGTTGCCGGAGCCGACGGAACCACAGAAAGACGGGCGGGCGCGCGAGTTTCTCGATGCGTTCGACCGCGGGAACCGGGACCTGATCCCGCGCGGCACGTCGGGTACGGTAATGATGTCGCTGCAGCTGATGAACTCGCCGGTGATCATGAACCGGGTGAAGGTTACGGCTTCCCCGTACCTGGCCGAACTCGTGAAGAATCCTGGGAACGAGGACGTGGTGGAGGATCTGTTCCTCACGTTTCTCTCGCGCCATCCCAGCGAATATGAAAAGATGGTTGCTCTGAAGACCCTGAACGGTTCGGGCACGAAGGCGTATCCGCGCTCGGCCGCCTTGGAGGACCTGGCATGGGCCCTGATCAACAAGACCGATTTTCTGTTTAGCTATTAGAGGGGACGCATACCATGAAGAACCGGTTTGGCATTGACTGGTCGAAGGTGCAGGGCACGAACTTCTGGCGTCGTCCGGCGATCGACCGCAGGGTGTTCTTCCAGCATGCAGGCGCGGCGGTGGCGGGTAGTTTCTTCCTGCCGGGCCGGGCATTGGAGACGATCGCGAAGGGGCAGAGCACGCCCATCGGCACGGCCAAGAATGTCATTTTCGTGATGATGTCGGGCGGTCCCAGCCACACGGATACCTTCGACCTGAAGGAAGGGGACTGGACGCTGCCGGCGATGGAGCCGACGTCGTATGGCGACATCCGCTGGCCGCGCGGGTTGTTCCCGACGCTGGCCGGGCAGATGGATTCGATTGCGCTGGTGCGCTCCGCCAAGGCTTGGGCTCTGGTGCACGGCATCATGCAGACCTGGGTGCAGATTGGACGGAATCCGCTGTCGGGGCTGTCGAAGATCGCGCCGCATATCGGGTCTGTGGTCGCGCGCGAGTTAGGCGATCCGACGGCGATCATGCCGGCGTTTGTGTCGTTGAATACGGGCAGCGGTCCGGGGCAGGGCTACCTGGAGCCGACGACGGCACCGTTCTATGTGAGTCCCGGTGGAAACGGATTAGGCAACACGACATCCCCGATTGGCGCCACGGGCTTCGACCGCCGGTATGGGCTGCTGCTGGAGCTGGATGCCGAGACGCGGGCCGAGGCGGCGATCGGGTCGGCCGTCAAGGAGATGGAGCAGTTCAATCTGACGGCGCGATCGTTGATGTACAACACCGCCGTCGACAACGTGTTCAAGTTCGATGCGACGGAGCGGGCGCGATACGGCACGACGGGCCTCGGGAATGCGTGCATTACGGCGCGGAACCTGCTGCGCGGCAAGCTGGGCGCAAGGTTCATCCAGATCACGACCGGCGGCTGGGACATGCATACGGGCATCTATACGGGCACGGGGCTGAATCCGACGAATGCGGCCTCCACGGGCCGTACGTTCGACCTGGCGCTGGGCACTCTGATCGCGGACCTGAAGAGTGACGGGCTGCTGGATGAGACGCTGATCCTGTGCATGGGGGAATTTGGCCGTACGGTAGGCGCGCCCAATTCGGGGGCGGGCCGCGACCACTTCATGACGCAGGCCGTGATGATGGCGGGGGCGAAGATCAAGGGCGGGCGGGTGATCGGCAAGACGGACGCGCAGGGCAACGGGTTGGTGGAGCCAGGCTGGTCGCTGCAGCGGGAGATCCGGCCGGAGGATCTGGAAGCGACGCTGTACTCCGCGCTGGGGATCGACTGGACGAAGGTGTATCACGACGATCCGCTGAACCGGGGCTTCTCGCTGGTGCCGACGAATCAGTCGGAGCAGTATGCGCCGGTGCACGAACTCTGGTCGTAAATGAAATGGGCCCACCCCTTGTGGGGGCAGGCCCGGTGGATGAACCCTGTCAGCGGACTTACGCCCGGCGCGGTTCGCGGTACTGCATAAAAGCGCCCACGACGGCGAGGAGGGCGGCGCATGCGATCCAAGCCACGCTTTTGGCTTCGGGCGCACCTGAGAAGCGGTAGACGGGGCTGAGGAAGAAGCCGTAAATCATCAGGGCAAAGACGATGACGGTGTAGACCAGCAGGAGCGGCTTCACTTTTCTCACGAGGCCGAGGAGCGCTGCGGCGATACCGAGCAATCCTAAAACGAGCATTCCATACAGCGCGGACTCGCCCTTCCAGAAGGGCAGCATGTCCAGCTTGAAGTTCTTGGTATCGCTGAGCAGCAGCAGGCAAGAGACTCCAGTCATGAACACACCCGCCAAGAGGGCGAACAAGCAGCTATAGAAACGTAGCACCATGGCGATCACCTTTAACAACCTCCACTTGCCGGTCTTCCGGCTCGCGACCATTCTATCAATTTGAGCAGTGCCTGCTGGGCCGTGCTGCCCTCAGATTGCATGGGTGCACCGGTGTCTGGGGCCTCCTGCCTGAGTCGGCTACGAGTGGCCGAGTACCTACACTTCACTACGCCGTCAAAGGGGAGGCTGAGCTTGCTCCAAACCCGCAATCCCGAGGGGAGGCAGGGGCGTTGTATCAGCGAACTTCGGCGCGGTTTATGTCCGAAGACGCCGCGTTGGGCTTGGCACGTCTCGCGAAGAGGGCATTCCCTAAAAGAGGTGAACAGTCAATGACCGTCCTTCGGATTGGTCTTTTGAAAATGATTTTAAGATGTACGGATCTGTTAGTGCTTTATATGAGAAGTGAAAAGTAGTATGCTGACGTACTCGGGTATTCATGAACCACTTTCGAAACGCATATACTTCGGTCAGGTTATTTGTTGCACTCATTCCAGTGGTGTTCGTCGCAATTGTCCTATCCACGGAATGCCAGTGGCAGGACGGGGCCATTGCGCCAACAGCCCCTCTTAATGACTTGACCTTCTATCTCGATTCACTTGTCCTGCAAGGGATCTCTGGAGTTCTCGCCTCATTAGGGCTTGGAGCCCTGCTGACCTACCGATGGCCAGAGAGGTTCAGAGGTTGGAAGGCGGTCGCCGCCTCCGCCGCCCTATGTTTGTGTCTTCTGGTGCTGTCATTCCTCGCTGAACACCTCATTCTTAAGCCCGCTTTCGCCGTCGATCGTCCAACTATAAACGCCGGGGAGACATTCTTGTTGAAGCATGTGGTTGAGACGCAATCGAAAAATGAAGGTGCACCGTCAGGATTTGTACCTCGGCAGATGATCCTTGCTACCATCTGTCTTATTTCGGCGTTCGAGATGAGGAAGAGTAAAGTCCCCTCTGCGCGGAGCGCCATCTCCAAACTAGTCGTTATCTTATGTATCACTGGTTTGATCGCATTTGTGCGAGTGACGCGGGGATTGCACCGGCCATCGGATATTGGCTTAGGAATATACTTTGGATACATGGTGACTCTGTTTGTCTTCTATTTCTATAAGATCCTCAAGGGCGAACGTCACAAGGAGCTTGGCGAATTGCTTATGACTGCATTTTCCTTGAGTGTGCCACTTGTATTTCTGAATTCAAACCGGCCGGATGCAATCATGCTTGCGCTTCTGGTGACTCTGGCTCTGATGGCTGTCCCCGATGGCGTCTACGGACTGAAGCTCAGATGGATCAGCGGCTCCAGGCCTCTGTAAGCCGTGGGAGGAATATGTTGAATCATCCATTTCGATACTTGTGTGCCATGGTGCTGGCTATCATGCTGAGTATTCTGGCGTCGAGACTGCTTCCTCGGATGTTGCTTGCGGCCACCAGTCCGCTACGACGGATCCTGAGAAAGGATGCCGCGACCGATGAGACCTCACCAAGCGGAGAGAGCAAGGCGATTGGCCCGGGTCATCATGACGAGATTCCTCATTCCCGTCTGGTGCCTTGGCTTAAACTATACGCCGTCTACATTTCTGCGGCCATGTCGATGGTTTTGACTGGGGGGTCCCTCGGAAAACTAATTCCAGTCCATCAGCACGAACCGGTCGAGGCCATTGAAATAGCACTTTGTGGAGGACTACTGCTAGTGTCCATTGCCAGGATTCAGGCGGTGAACCAGAATACAGCGCTGGCGTTGTCACTTCAGACCGTTATCGCGTCTGGAATTGGACTTGCAACATTTATCACGATTGTCAAGCCAGAAATTATACGTGAAGCGGCTGTAAACATCAAGGCTGTGGCTCCAAACTTTCATCTTGCAATTTATATTGGATCTCTATTTTGTATGATCACAGTTGAGGCTGTTTTGTATATCATGCACTGGCTGTCCGATACAGAGGGGAGAAAGGTGCCCTATCAACTCATTCGCCAGAGAATAGAGCAATGGGAGCGCGCAGAGCAGGTATGGATCCCGACGCAAGTGACTGAGGCGACGATTAAGAAGATCGATTACATTCGAAACAAGCATACCCTCTCGCATGTCGATTGGCTCACTGCTACTTACCCTATCGAGGTCCTGCTTGCGATGCTCGGTGGCGGCCGTGAGACCAATCCTCAGTTTTTCCGGCGCGTCGGCGAACTGCGTCGCTGTCTGCGTATCTTGATTCCAGAAGCCGCAGCGCGCAGATTCTCCGCGGAGCTTGCGGAATATGGCTTGGAGAAGCTCAGGGAGAATGTGAGGCTTCTATCGGCTGGAGGGACACCCCGCGTGAGAATCCTCGTGGTTAACGCAGCGTTTGCGGTGCTTCACTTCCCGATTGATCATACGCCGGACGACCCAGCCGAATCGTCCAACTTTGCCGCGTTCCTTAGTGATCCCCTTCGAATTGGAGAAGTGATGGCGGCATTTGAATCGCTTTGGCACCGGGCGAAACCGCTGCAACCCAGCACCACGGCCCCAAATGGCTCGAGCCGACAAAGAGTGAGACTACGGAAGGCCGACAGCCGATTGTACAGTCGGATGATGCCGCTTGGGGCGGTCTCGGGGTATGGTCGGAGGAACCTCAGGCCGTAGGGGCGGCCAGCAGTTCACGGACACGTTCTTCCAGCAGGGCGGTGAACGCGGCTCGCTGCTTGAGGGTGTAGCCCTCCGGACTCACCGGTTCGCCGATGCGCAGTTCCACGTTGCCCGGCATGAAGTAAGAAGACTTGGCGGGCAGGATGTCCCAGGTGCCGACCATGGCGATGGGGGCCACCGGAGTACCGGACTGGATGGCGAGATAGGCCGCGCCGTCCTTGAAGCTCTGCATTTCACCTGTGAGGCTGCGCGTCCCCTCGGCGAAGATGATGACGGAGAGGTGGCGTTCGCGGATGAGGCGCGCGCATTCGTTCATGCTCTCGATGGAGGAGCGCAGGCTGGCGCGATCGACCGTGAGATGGCGGGCGCGGTTCAGATACCAGCCGATGAAGGGTACCTTCAGCAGTTCGCGCTTGGCCAGGAATTTGAAGGGGATGGGCAGCCAGCGGAACATCATGGGGGTGTCCACGAGGCTGAGGTGATTGGAAACGATGACGTAGTTGGCGCCGGGCTTGAGCTTCTCAGCGCCGACGACACGGCCGTGGGCGCCGAAGATGCCGAGAACGGTGCCGCCCCAGAGGCGGTAGAGGAAGCGCTGCCAGCGGCCTTCCGGAGCAAAGACTGAAGTGACGACGGCAGTGGTCACAAGTACTGCCGTCGCCAAAACCGCTACGGGAATTGTGAATAATCTGGATCGCAGGTGGCCTAACTTAGTCCCGCTCGGTCTCACTCGTTCTGGGTCCTACCTCTTCTCAGTAACGGTCACGGGCGCGGACAGCCGGAAAGTCAGTAGAGATTCGCTGGGAATCACGGCCGCCTCGCCTTTTGTTGCCAAGACCATACCGGTGCCGCCGGCTCCGCCAATGCCGGCTCCGATGGCTGCACCTTTGCCGCCGCCGGCGATTGCGCCGATGGCCGCGCCGATGCCGGCGCCAATACCGATTTTAGCGGCATCCTTGCGCTTGGTGGTTCGGGCCTGTTGTCCGACGGCCGAGGTTTGAATCGAAATGGGTCCGTTGGCGGCGGAGATGGAAGAGAGGGCGACGCTGATGGAGGCCAGGCCCTTCACCTTCCCGCCGGGATCGGAGTTGGTGACCCGGCCGGTGACGGTGGAGCCCCTTGGCGCCACGACATAGTCGTCCACCACGAGGTCGCGTGTGAGGGTGGCTTCAAAGGCATCGCCGGGAGCGGCTGTCTTGGTGGAGAGGTTGGTGATGGTACGCACCGGGATGCTGGTGCCGGCCGACAGCGTGAACTGCCGCGGAGGCGCGGGTGCAACAGGCTGAGCCTTGCCGGGCGTGGAACCCCAGGAATTGGAGGGGGCCGCTGGGCTGCCAACCGCTGCGCCGCCCGAGGGGGTTTGCGGCTGGCCTGCCTGGCCGGCTGAGGTGGAGGCACTGCGGACCGGAGCGCCGGGCTGGCTGCCCTGGCTCGCAAGTCCATTGGCCGCCGGGGGCGGGGCAGTATTCAACTGCCCTGCCGGCGCGGAGCCAGGAGTACTTGAAGCAGGCTGCTGGGCTTGTTGTTGCGTAGGGAGTTCGTCCTTTTTCGAACACCCGGCGAAGAACAGCGTCGTGGTCAGTAGGCCTGCGAAGGCCATTTGGCCTGCGTGAATTCTCATCGATCCTCCTGGAAAATAGTTTTTAGGCTTTGGGCTTCGGAGGCGGAAGTTCGCGCGCCGCACAAACCGACTCAAAGCCTTGTCTGGCATGCGATCCGTCACAGAACGGCTTGTTCGCCGAGAGGCCGCAGCGGCAGAGGCCGATGGCCACGCGCCCGCCGAGCCCAAAGGCAGCGCCTTGTGCGTCGTAAATGGTGAAATCGGACGGTTCCCCTTCGATGCGAAGAGGACCGTTGTTGAATACTGTAACCTTAACAGCCATAAGGCAGAGAATACCAGATGGCCCCAAGACTATAATCTTGTCATGCGTCTGGCTCCCGTGTATTTGATGCTGCTGAGCCTCCAGGCGTTGCCTGCGCAGTACGACCCCAAGGCGCCGTTGACCGCCGATACGATTCTGATGGCCCGCATCCGCAGCGTTGTCTCGCAGATGATGGCCCGCATGCCTAATTTCACCTGCGTGGAGACGATTGAGCGAAGCCGCAGGGAACAAACATCGAAGAAGTTCGAACTGCTGGATACGATCCGGCTGGAAGTGGCGTTAGTGGACGGCAAGGAGCTGTATGCCTGGCCGGGCGCCAAGAAGTTCGATGAGAGTGATGTCCGGCAGATGGTAGGCGGCCAGGGGGCTATCGGGACAGGCGACTTCGCGCTGCATGCCAAGAGCATCTACTTCAGCGGGAATGCCAAGTTCGAGTACAAGGGGCAGGAAGTGATCAACGGCCGGCCGGCACACAAGTTCTACTTCCGGGTGCCGATGATTGGCAGTTACTACCTCATGCGCATGGGGACGGCGGAAGGTGAGGTAGGGTACCACGGCTGGGTGTGGAATGACGTGGAGACGTTGGAGTTGACGCGGCTCGAGATGAACATCGACGAGATCCCGCCGCAGGTGCCGCTGAAGCAGGGGCACAAGCTGCTGGACTACGCTCCGGTGAAGATCGGTGGGGAGACCTACACGCTGCCGGTGGGGATGGACATGAGCCTGACCTCGATGGATGGCACGGAGAGCCGCAATCGCACGATGTTTTCCAGTTGCCGGCAGTATGCGGGCGAATCGACGCTGATCTTTGAGGACCCGCCTCCGGATGCAGCCGCGCCCAAGCTGGCCCAGACTGTAATCCACCTGCCCGAAGGGGTGCAGGTGCAACTGAAGCTGACTTCCTCCGTTGACCTGGGCAAATCGGTGGTGGGCGACTCACTGAAGTTCGAAGTCGCGAAGAACGTGGAAAAGCAGGGCACCGTCCTGCTGCCCAAGGGTGCGGTGGTGCAGATGCGGATCGACATGGCGGTTTGCCGGCAGTTCCCGACCGGACACTGTTTTCTCGCCCTGGTGCCGGGGCAGGTCAGCTATGAGAACGCCAGCGGGATCTTCCAGGCGAAGCTGCAGTTTCCCGCGCTGGACAAGCAGTTGGAGATGGCGTTTGTGAACGTGCGACCGGAGCAGCGGCTGCCGCCGGCCGAGATTGGGCAGGCCGCGCCGGGCGCCTCCATTATTCTGTTGCGCGGCTCCCGGGCGAAGCTATCGAGCGGCTTCAACACTACTTGGCGTACCCTGGAGGGACGGGGAGAAGATAAGCCGTGATTCAGTTTGGTCCAGAAATCGATCGCACTTTGCTCGAGGATACGCTGCGGTTCGCGGAGCGTCAGGTCACAAATCTCATCGAGAAGCACCCAGGTTTCTATCCCATTTACACAAAGAGTGGCAAGTGGAAACACGATGGTCCGGCGTGGACGCACTGGTGTGATGGTTTTCTGCCGGGGATGATGTGGATCTTCCACCGGCGGTCCCTGGAGAATGGCGAGAACAAGCAGTATTGGATGGACAAGGCCATCGAGTACAGCCGCCCGCTGGAGCCCAGGCAGTTTGATCGCGACGTTCACGACCTTGGTTTCATTTTCCTCTCCACCTACTACCGCTGGTATCAGATTACGCGCGAGCCGCGGTTGAACGATGTACTGGTGCAGGCCGGCAAGACGATGTCGCTGCGCTTCCAGGAGAAGGGCCAGTACCTGCGGTCGTTCGTGAGCGAAGACTCCATCTTCATCGACATCATGATGAACGTGGCGGTGATCTTCTACGCGGCGCGGGAGACCAACGACCGGCGCTTGCGCGACATCGCCATCCGGCATGCCCTGACCACGCGGCGTTATCTGGTGCGCGGCGATGGCTCGACGGCGCACGAAGGTCTGTTTGACCTGGAGACCGGCGAGTTCCTGCGGCAGACGACGCACCAGGGCTATCGCGGCGACTCCTGCTGGTCGCGCGGGCTGTCGTGGGCTCTCTACGGCTTCGGCAGTTGCTATGAGTACACGCGGGATCCTCGATTCCTCGAGACAGCGGAGCGTTGCGCGGATTACTTCCTGACGCACACGAACGCGGATGGCGTGCCTTCGTGGGACTTCAATGCTCCGGAAGATACGCGTAAGCTGCTGGACACGTCAGCGGCGGCGATTGCGGCGAGCGGACTGCTGCGGTTGTGCCGGATGTTGCCCGATCCGGTGAAGGGTTTCTACTACTGGTCCAGCGCGCTGCGCATCCTGAAGACGTTGTGCGAGAAGCACACGCAGCAGGACAGCTCGAACTGGGAAGGGATCCTGCAGGGCGGTGTGTATCACATCCACAAGGACCTGGGTGTGAACGAGAGCGTCATGTGGGGCGAGTATTTCTTCTGCGAGGCCCTGGAAGCGGCGCTGCGGCACAATCTGGCACAGAAGAAGCCGAACGGGTCGGGGAAACTGTAGTCACCAGCTTGCACACTTGGGTTGTAGACTGACGGGGCCTTTCGGGGCCCCGTTGTTGTTTCCGGTAATGTCTTCTTTGGGTATGCGAACAAGCGCCACCCAGGGCTCGCGCGCTGAAGGCTACTGCGCCACCGCGTGTTTGCTGGTGAGCTTCAACGTCACGAGAGCCACCAGGTAGAGCGCCGCTCCGATCAGCAGCGTCATCCGCAGGCCCAGGTAAATCGCCAGGAAGATGGCTCCGCAGGAGCCCAGGACGCTCGCCGCCGCATTCAGGGACCAGGCCCAGCGGACCGAGGGCGAATGCCAGTGCTCCAACCGCGTCAGGCCGCTGGGGAAGGGGATGCCCATCGCGAAGCCGGCCGGCGCGATCAGTAGTACCGTGATCAGCATCTTCACCGGCAGGGGCAGGCCCTCGCCCGCGTCGATGATCGGTTTCACGCTGAAGGCCAGGATCGTGACGATCGCCGTGACGGCGCATAAGGCGTACGTCAGGCGGTTATCGTTGCCCCGGACGAGCCTGCGGCTGGCATAACTGCCCAAGCCGCTGGAGACCAGCATGGAGAAGATGACGACGGTCAAAGCGTAGGTGGGATGTCCCAGGAACAACACCAGTTTCTGGATGAGACCGACCTGCACGAGGATGTAGCCGGCGCCCAGGCAGAGGAAGTAGAGCAGGAACGTGGGGACGCCGGGCTCGCGGGGCAGGCGCGCTTTCAGGAGGAAGGGCGGCAGGGCCAGCGTGATGAACGTGGCTAGCAGGCTGACGCCCAGTAGCGAGAAGAGCGTCGGGACCGCCAGGTTCACCTTGAAATCCGCATTCTCGTGGGTAGCGGTGGTCTTGAAGTTCCAGATGTCGCGCGGCTGGACGGTATAGAAGAAGAACGGGCGATCATCCGGGACGGGCGTCACGTCGTAGGGGTAATCGCGGAACCAGGCGGCCTGATCCTTTGCCGTCAGGAACGACGAGAACTGGTTGTCGGGGCTCTGGCCGGGCAGGTAGAGGATCTCGAAGCCGCCCTTGGCGGCGGCCAGCGCGGCCTTCTCCAGATCCTCGACCCGGAAGGGCTTGCGCGAGATCAGTACAGTGTCTGTGGCGCCCCAGGTGTTCAGTCTCTGGACGTCCTCGCGGACGACGATCACGTGGCGGGCGAAGTCATGTTCGCCCAATTTGTACATCGCCTGGCGGGCCAGGGAGAGCAGGCGGAGCGACTCGCGCGGCGGATCGAAGCCCCAGCGGGTGAAGGCCAGGACGCCGTCGTCGGTGAGATGGGAGAGGTAGTCCTCAAACGCCTCGGACGTGTAGAGATTGTTTTCCGAGAGAGCGAAGGCCCCGGCGGCGGTGGACGCCCAGGTGTCGACCAGGGTGGCCTGGAGGAGCTGGTACTTGTCCTTGGAGCGGCGCACGAAGCTGCGGCCATCCTCCACGACGATGTGCGCCTCGGGGCGGGCATACAGGCCGTGGCTGCTGCCCTGGAAGCGGCCGCGCATGATGGTCTCGGCGATGATCGGATTGATCTCGACGCCGGTGACATCCTTCGAGCCCGAGGCGATGGCGCGCGCCACATCCCAGCCGCCGCCTGCGCCGATGATGAGCGTCTTGGCGCCCGGGCGGAGCTGATAGGGGAAGCCGGGACCGTGGGCGGTGAGCTCAGCGCGGTCCTTGTCGGTGAGATTGTCGAGATCAAACTGCGGGATTCCTGTGGTCGCGTCGGCGTCGATCACGACCAGCAGGCTCTGGTCCTTGGGGTCCTGGCGGACCGAGATGCGCGAGAAGCTGTTCCACTGGACGAAGATTTCGGCGGCGAGCTTGCTGCCTTTGGCGCTGCTGATGTCGAGGATCGGTTTGCGCTTGTTGACGATGATCAGGGCGACCAGGAAGAGTGCCAAGGCAACACCCAGGACGCGGCCCGTGGTGGCGCGCGCCAGGCCAAACCAGACGGCGGCGGCGGCGGCGAAGAGGACGGCGGCGGAGAGCAGGGCTCCGGGTCCGCCGACGATGTTGAGCAGCGGGATGACCAGAAGACAGCCGCCGGCGGCGCCGACGAGGTCGTAAAAATACACCCGGTCGACCCGGTGGATGGTCTCGGCGATGGCCAGCGAGACGATCATGCCGGAGAGCAGGAAGGGCAGGGCGGCGGCAAAGTAGACCATGGCCAGGGTCTGGAAGCCCGATGGCTTGCCGGCCAGATTGAGGATGAGGGCCAATGAAAGGACGACCGCGCCGGAGTTCAGAGCCGAGAGCACGCCGAGGCGATGGAACAGCTTCTCGCCGCGCGCCACGATGTAGTAAGACAGGACGCCGCCGCTGCCCAGGCCGAACAGGGCTATGGAGATCGCCAGGAACGCGAAGTGGTAGTAGAAGACGACCGAGAAAATGCGCGTCAGCGACAGCTCAAGGATGAGCGTCGCCCCTGTCGTCAGTGCGACAGCGCCGTAGAGGATGGGCCAGGCGGTAAATTTCCCTGACAGAGAAGAAGAGACGATCGACAAACTTCTATGATACTCGCTGGCTCGGGCGATTACCCGATATCAAAAACAAAGGGTTTTCCGTGTTCCGGCTGGGCGTACCGCACATCGGGGCACTTGAGCTTCATGGCAGCCTCAAACATGCGCGGATTCACCGAGTTGTCGGGGAACATGTCGTAG
The DNA here is from genome assembly GCF_015277775.1 of Paludibaculum fermentans. Classification (NCBI taxonomy): domain Bacteria; kingdom Pseudomonadati; phylum Acidobacteriota; class Terriglobia; order Bryobacterales; family Bryobacteraceae; genus Paludibaculum; species Paludibaculum fermentans. The sequence goes on along the minus strand of NZ_CP063849.1, from coordinate 5,429,957 downwards.
TGGCAAGGCACGGCGGCCTTCGGTTTTACAGCTTCTGCCAGTTGTGCGGCCTCCCAGAACGACAGATTGTTGAATCCACCATTGATGCAGGTGATGAGCAGGTCGGGCTTGTGCGCGGCTGCCTCGTGCAGCAGTTCGGTGTAGTCGGTGTCGCCCGTGATGTAGATTTTCGGGCCATTGCCGAATTGCAGCAGGAAGCCCATATGGTTCAGGTCCGTGGTGTCGGTGGGCAGGGCGAACGTACCGCGCAGCTTCAGGTCGCGGAATTCGAATTCGCACTGCGGCCAGGCGGCCTGGATGCGGCCGGACTCTACCCCTTCCTGGCGGAAGACGTCGCAACTGGGGTGCGGTCCCAGGAACGTGAAGACGTCCTTGTTGCGCAGGTTGCGGATGGTCTCGGGATCGGTGTGGTCCTGGTGATTGTGCGTGCAGGTGAAGAGATCGATATCCAGCTCTTCGGGCTGGATGAGGATGGGGACAGCGCGGGAGAGATTGATGCCGGCGGCGTGGCCCAGGGCGGCGCAGGAGTCTGTGAGGTACAGATCGACTCCGGCCAGGGTGCCTTCCGGGCTCTTGAAGAGGAAGCTGTTCTGGCCTAACCACCACAGCGCGACCGAGCCTTTCTCCACGGGAAAGGCTCGGATGTCGCGCATGAGATTCATAACAGTTGATGCTACATGATCGCGGTGGGCGGCGCGGGCTCGTTGGGATCACCGGCCTTGGTGAGCGGCCAGCGGATCATGAGCAGGGAGAGCAGCACCAGGACGATGAGGCCCGCGACGGTGGGGGGATCGTTGAAGAAGCTGAACAGTGTGGCCAGGGGCTTGTCGGCGATGTTGAAACCGGCCTTGACCAGGCCCATCAGCGCCTCGCCGGCGATGAGGCCGGACGCGATCAGCACCGAGGCGTTCTCGACGCGCGCTTTCTGGGCGTCGTTGAAGCCCTTCTTGTCGCGCGCCTGGTCCATCAGCCAGCGGATGACGCCACCGGTGAAGATGGCGAAGGTGGTTTCCAGCGGCAGGTACATGCCGACGCTGAAGAGCATGGGGCTCTTCACCTGGAGGAGGATCAGCGCCAGGCCCATGCAGATGCCCACCACGACCAGAGGCCACGCCATGTCTCCGCCGACGATACCCTGGCTGAGCATGGCCATCAGGCCGGCCTGCGGAGCCGAGAGTTTCGCGTCGCCGAAGCCGATGCCGCCCTCCTTGATGTTGCCCATGTGGAGCAGCAGCAGCGGGAAGTAGAGCACCAGGCTGGCCACGGCGACCCCGATGAAATCGCCGATCTGCATCGAGCGCGGGGTGCCGCCCAGGATGTGGCCGACCTTGAGATCCTGCAGCATCTCGCCGGCGACCGCCGACGACACGCAAACCACGGCCGCTACGCCGAGTACCGCGGCGACGCCCGTGATGCCCTTCACGCCGATGGCGACCATCATGAGGGCGGCGATGATCAGGGTGGAGAGGGTCAGGCCGCTGATGGGGTTGTTGGACGATCCGATGATGCCCACCAGGTTGCCGGAGACGGCGGCGAAGAAGAAGCCCAGGACGATCATGACGACCGCGGCGACCACGGCCGCCACGATGGAGCCGGAGAAGAAGTTGTAGAGGGCGATCATGGCGGCGAAGGTGGCGCCGAGGCCCAGGAAGACGGTCCGGAAGTTGAGGTCGATCTGGGTGCGGTCCTGCGCTTCGCTCTGGCCGCCGGCCTTCTTGAGGTCGGCCACGGCGCGGCCGATACCGCTGGCGAGCGCCTTGCGCATCTTGAACATCGTGTAGCTGGCGCCCACCAGCATGCCGCCGACGGCGATGGGGCGGACGATATTGCGCCAGATCTGGTTCGAGATGGCGTCCCAGGCTTCGACACCTGAGCCGGGTGGCAGCGTTTTGGAGATTTCGGGCCCCAGGAAGTAGGCCAGCAGCGGAACCATCAGGCCCCAGGCCAGCAGGCCGCCGGCGAAGTTCAAGGCGCCCAGGCGGGGTCCGATGATGTAGCCGACGCCCAGGTAGGCCGGGCTGATGGCGGGCAGGGAGAACTTGGAGACGCCGCCGACGTTCAGGATGCGGTCGGCGCCGAGCTTCACGGTGCTCTTGCCGATCTCGCCGACGTGCAGCAGGAAGTCCTTGCTGGCGGAGAAGAGCTTCAATTCGCCCAGCAGGTAGATGAACCCGCCGATGCCCATCGACTGAAACAGGGTGGCGGCCGCGTCTGAGCCGCGCTGGCCGGCTTTGTGGATCTCGGCCGCGGCGGAGGATTCGGGGTAGGGCAGTTCGGGGTCTTCCACCATCACGCGCCGCAGCAGCGTGACGAACAGGATGCCCAGGGTGCCGCCTACCAGCATGAGAACGCTGGACTGCCAGTAGGCTTCAAAGGAGTCGAAGCGGGTCCAAGCCTTGACGATGACGAACGCGGGAATCGTAAAAATGGCGCCGGCGGCGACGGATTCTCCGATGCTGCCGACGGTGCGGGCGATGTTCTCTTCCAGGATGGAGCCCTTGAAGAGACGCAAAACCGCCATGCCGATCACGGCCGCTGGGTACGTGGCGGCAATGGTCTGGCCGGCGCGCAAACCGAGGTAGGCGTTTGCGGCGCCGAGGATGACGGTCATGACGAGACCTAGGAGGACTGCGCGGAGTGTGAACTCCGCCATTTTCATGTCCGGTGGGACAAAAGGCTTGTGTTGGTTATGCGGGTTAGCCATTCGGGTGTAAACTCCCTGAACCGGAGATCATGATACTGGTTTAGGGCGAGTTCCCGCTAGTGCGTGATTTGCCCCAAGTGGCGGAAGGGTGGGGCAAGCGCTAAGTGTTTGAACTTGTGCAGTTTCCAGATCGAGTGGGATTGGCATGCCGCTTGCATAAGATATAAACGGAGCCCCTACTCTTATGGCATATGTGATCACCGATACCTGCACGAAAGACAATCACTGCATCGACGCCTGCCCCGTGAACTGCATTCATCCGACGCCCGACGAACCGGGCTACGAGGAAGCGGCCCATCTGTTCGTGAATCCGGGCGAGTGCATCGACTGTGGCGCTTGCGTGCCCGTCTGCCCCACCACCTCGATTTACGTCCTGGAAGAACTGCCGGCCGAACTGGCTGCCTTCGCGGATTCGAACGCCGCGTTTTACAACTAAGCTGCCGGCCTGAGAGATCTGCCCGCCTGCCGGGCACCCAGTGTGTGTTACTCCAAAAAGCCCGGTGCGGACAGTACGCGCCGGGCTCTTTTTGGGTTGAGCGTCTCGCCTTGGGTGATCTGGCTCAGCTGAGTTTGGCGCGGATCTTGTCGCTCATCGACTTGCCGTCCACGCGTTTGCCCGCCAGTTTGGCTTTGGCGGCCGTCATCACCTGGCCCATCTGTTTCGCGGTGGTGGCGCCGGTTTCAGCGACGGCGGCGGCAATGGCGGCATCCACCTCTTCCTCAGTGGCGCCGGCCGGCATGTAGCTCTCGATGAGCCGCAGTTCCGTCTCTTCCTTCTCCGCCTGCTCAGGGCGTCCGCCCTTGCGGTACATCTCCGCGGAGTCGCGGCGCTGCTTGATGAGGGAGTTCAGCACCTTCATTTCGGCGGCTTCGTCGAGCTCCTTCATGGAGTCGACTTTCTCCTTCATGAGGGCCGCCTTCACCATCCGGATAGCGCTGAGCCGCGCTTCCTCCCGTGCTTTCATGGCGGTCGCCATATCCTTCTGCAACTGATCGAGGAGCGGCATATTTGATATCCTGAGTCCTACTTCCCGTTTATTTTCCCACAGCCATGTATATCAAGAAACAGCGACTCCTGACGCCAGGCCCGACGCCCTTGTTGCCGCGCGCTTTGCACGCTATGATGGCGTCCGACATTCACCATCGTACCCAGGACTTCATCAAGCTGTACCCCACAGTGCTGCGTGATTTGAAGGAAGTCTTCGGGACCCAGGGCGACGTTCTCATTACCGTGTCTTCCGGCACGGGTGCCCTGGAAGCGTCCATTACCAACTTCTTCAGCGAAGGCGACAAGGTCGTCATCTGCTGCGCCGGCAAGTTCGGCGAACGCTGGGTGGAGCTGGCCAAGGCCTTCCGCCTGAACGCGGTAGTCCTGATGGCGGAATACGGTTCCGTGGTCGCTCCGGCCGCCGTGGAAGCGGCCCTGAACGAGAATCCGGACACCAAGGGCGTTCTCTTCCAGGCCTCGGAAACCTCCACCGGCGCGGCGCACGACGTCAAAGCGATCGGCGAGATCACGAAGAAGACCGGCGCCCTGTGCATCGTCGACGCGATCACCGGCCTGGGTACGATGCCGCTCGACATCGACGGCTGGGGCCTCGACATCGTGGTGGGCGGTTCGCAGAAGGCGTTCATGATCCCGCCCGGCCTGGCATTCATCAGCGTCAGCGCCAAGGCGTGGGCGCAGAGCGCGTCCGCCAAGCTGCCGCGCCTCTACTTCGACCTCAAGAAGGAGAAGAAGATGGCGGATAAGGGCGAAAGCGCCTGGACGCCGAACGTCAGCCACATCCTCGCTTTGGCCGAAGCGCTGAAGTACATCAAGGAACTCGGCATGGACAAGCTGGTCGAGAACGCCCAGTTGCTGGCCAAGGCTACCCGCGCCGCCGCTCTCGAGCTGGGGCTCGAACTGTTCGCGCCCGACGCGCCATCGTCCTCCGTGACCGCCATCAAGGCGCCCAAGGGGATGGATTCCAGCGACATCGTCAAGGGCTTCCGCAACCAGTTCGGTTCCGTCATCGCCAACGGCCAGGGCACGATGAAGGGGCAGATCTTCCGTATCGCGCACCTGGGCTACTTCGACTTCCCCGACCTGTTCGCCATGGTCGCCGAGCTCGAAATCATCCTGCACTCGAAGGGCATTCCCGTGGAGTTCGGCAAGGGTGTGGCCGCTGTGCAGCGCGTCTACGCCGAAGCAGTGTCCGCCAAAGAAGTAGCGGCGGTGAAGTAGTCGATGAAGATCCTCGTCGCTGAACCCCTGTCGCCCGCAGCGATCGCCCTGCTCCAGAAGCAGTCTAGTTGGGACATCGTCGTCTCGAACCCGAAAGAATACGAACCCCACCTGGCCGATTGCGACGCATTGCTGGTGCGTAGTGCCGTCAAGGTGAAGGGAGACACCCTGGCGAAGGCTCCGAAGCTGCGCGTGGTGGCGCGCGCCGGAGTCGGAGTCGACAATGTGGACCTGCCGGCCGCCACGGCTGCTGGCGTCCTCGTCATGAATACGCCGGGCGGCAACGCCGTTTCGGTGGCCGAGCACACCCTGGCCATGATGCTGGGGCTGGCGCGCATGGTGCCCGCGGCCACGGCGTCCACCCGGGCCGGAAAGTGGGAGAAGAAGAAGTTCCTGGGCAACGAGCTGCGGGGTAAGACCCTGGGGGTCGTGGGGCTGGGGAACATCGGGCAGGAAGTGGTGCGGCGGGCGCGCGGCTTCGAGATGCGCATTGTCGCCTCCGATCCGTACGTCAATCCCGCTACCGCGGCCCACCTGGGTGTCGAACTGGTGAGCCTGGACGAGTTGCTGTCCAACTCCGACTACATCAGCCTGCACCTGGCCGTCACTCCGGAGACCCGGGGCATGATCAACGCCGCCACCATCGCGCGCATGAAGGATGGCGTCCGCATCATCAACTGTGCCCGCGGCGAACTTGTCGACCAGAACGCGCTCTGCGAGGCCCTGGTTTCGAAGAAGGTGGCCGGCGCCGGACTCGACGTGTTCGAGCCGGAGCCGCTGCCCGCCGATCATCCGCTGCTGCAGTGCGACAACCTGATCGCCACGCCGCACATCGCCGGCTCGACAGAGGAAGCTCAGGAGATTGTGGGCATCCGCATTGTCGAGCAGTTGGTCGAGTACCTCCAGAATGGAGTAGCGATCAACGCAGTGAACATGCCCGCCGTGACGCCGGAGCAGTATAAGGCGATTGGCGGCTCCATCACCCTGGCGGAGCGCCTGGGTAAGTTCGCGGCATACGTCTCCACGGGGCATCCCAAAGGCGTCCGGGTCACTTACTTCGGCCGGATCGCGGAGATGAACACGAATCTGGTGCGGAACGCCGCGCTGGCCGGCGTGCTCAGCCGCGGGCTTTCGAACCGGGTGAATCTCGTCAACTCCATGCAGGTGGCGGCACAACGCAACCTGACGGTGAGCGAGTCGCACCAGCCGCGTTCGATCGGTGAGGACTCCGTGCTGGTCGAAATCGACACTGACCAGGGCGTGACCTCCGTTTCAGGCAGCATCATCCTGGACAAGCCGCGTCTGCTGTCGGTGGATGGGATCCGGGTGGAGAGTACGCTAGCCGGGCAGCTCATCTACATGAGGAATGACGACGTGCCCGGTGTCATCGGCCACGTGGGCACTGTCCTGGGCCGCAACTCAGTGAACATCGCCAATTTCTCGCTGGGCCGCCAGGATAAGCCCACTGCCCCAGGCCAGCCGCTGATCGCGGTAGCGCTGGTGGAGGTGGACTCCGCGCCAGGAGAGGCCGTGCTGGACGAGTTGCGGACCAATCCCGCCGTTCGCCTGGCCGTGACCGTGCAGCCCGGCGACTAGGCCAACTGGCGGAAGACGCCACTTCCACACAATTCGTTTCAAAAAAATGGGCGGCTCGCATTGCCGCCCATATTTGTGCGTGATAACATGTAAGTGCCTCATGGACTGCACTTCCTCTCGAACCAGTCCCAATCCCCGACGGAGCTAACTTCCCAACTCGATGAGTTCGACCGTTTTTCTCGGTAACCTTCCGGTCTGGGTCACTGCCGATGATATCAAGGCGTGGCTGACAGCGGACAACTTGGTGGCCGATTCCGTGAAAGTCATCCGCAATCCGGAGACTCAGGAATCCAAAGGCTTTGCGTTCATTGAAGCGCCGAACGACGAAGAGATGAATTCAATCATCCGGCGTTTCGATCGCGCGCCTCTTGAAGACCGCCTTCTGCGGGCAAATCCCGCTCAACCGCCGCGCCCCAAGGGCGCTGTGCGCCCCGGTGGGCCCATCGGGCATACCGCTTCCCCTTCTTCCTCTGCTCCCGCTGCTTCCGTTTCCGCTGCCGTTCAAGCCCCAGGTGGCGAGCGTGACCGGAATCGCCGCGGTGGCAAGAAGCACCGCCGCCCGAATGGCCCTCAAAGCGCTTTTGCCGAAGAGTTGGCAAAGGCTCTCTAGACTTCATTTTCTTAACTCAAACACGAACGGGCGCGCCGGCTAGTCTGGCGCGCCCGTTCCGTCTTTCCAGTCGTCCCCTTACCCCTAGTCCTTGACGTGGTACCAATCTCCGAGTTGGGCTGGTGGTATACTCATTCCGCGATGGGGGTCCGCTCTATCATGATCGGGTTCCCCTGCTGGAATTTAGTGTGAGTTGAGGAGAATCCGGTGAATGACTTGTTGCTGATCAGGGCGCTGTTCGTGCTCATCCTGACAGCTGCGGCCTGGTTCCTTCAGCCCTTTGGTCTAACCTCTCCATTCGCCGCCGGTGTCGGCATTATCTTAGGGATCCTGATTGTTCTCTTCGAGGTGCGGCTTAAGCAGGTTAGTCTGAAACGGTTGATCGGGGCGGCCGTGGGCTCAGTCCTGGGGATCGTCGGCGCATTCCTCGTGTCGCTTATCATTGCCTGGGCCCTGCCGGGCAGCAAAGGAACGGTTCCGTTCCTTCAACTTCTAATCCTGCTTCTGATGTCATATGTGGGCCTCATTGTCGGCGCGACCAAAGGCGACATGCTCAACCTGTCGGCCCTGGGCGGTTTGTTCGGCGGCGAAAAGGCTCAAAAGCAATCCTTTAAGATCCTCGATACCAGCGTGATCATTGATGGCCGCATCGCCGATATCGCTGAGACAGGCTTTCTCGACGGGACTCTCGTCGTCCCGCAGTTCGTCCTGCGGGAGCTCCAGTTGGTGGCGGATTCCGCCGACTCCATGAAGCGCAACCGCGGACGCCGAGGCCTGGACGTCCTGCAGCGTGTCCAGAAGATGGCCAATCTGAACGTCCAACTGCTGGAAGACGATTTTCCGCACATCCGCGAAGTCGACCTGAAGCTGATCGAGCTGGGCAAGATTTACGACTGCAAGATCATCACCAACGACTTCAACCTCAACAAAGTGGCTCAACTGCATGGAGTTGAGGTGCTCAACATCAATGAACTGGCGAACGCCCTCAAGCCCATCGTCCTGCCAGGCGAGATCATGCGTGTATTCATCCTTAAGGAAGGGAAGGAATACAACCAGGGCGTGGCCTATCTGGATGACGGTACGATGGTGGTGGTGGACAACGCCAAACGCCTGATCTCGAAGACCATCGATATTTCCGTGACCAGCGTTTTGCAGACGCAGGCCGGCAAAATGATCTTTGGCCGCTTCGATGAGAGGGTACACCACGTACACGAGAAGAGCATGCCCTCGGATCGTGGCCGTGCCAGTGAGTCGGGTCAGGAGAAGTCGGCCCTCCCCGCGCATCCGCAACCCTGAGACGGCCGGCCTCGTGGCCGCCAAGTGAAAATTGAATCGACCAAGAGCCAGACAAGATGAAAGTCTCCGTGATTCTACCCGCCGCCGGACTCGGCACTCGCATGAAGAGCCAGTCCGCCGAACATACGGGCACCAATAAGAAGCAGTTCATGTCGCTGGAAGGCGCGCCGATTCTGCTGCATACCGTGCGCAAGTTCGTCGCCTGCCCGCTGGTGACGGAAGTCCTGATAGCGCTGCGAGGAGCCGATCTCGAACTCGCCGCGGAGTTGCTGAGCCAGGAGACCTTCGCCAAACCCGTGCGCTGCGTGGAGGGCGGAGAATCCCGGCAGAACTCCGTCGAGAACGCGCTGGCGGCTTTGGATCCCGATGTCGACATCATCGCGGTCCACGACGCCGTCCGTCCGTTCATCGACTCTGAAACCATCGTGCAGGTGATCCAGCAGGCTGCCGAGACCGGAGCGGCCATTGTCGGGATCGTGCCTGTGGACACCGTGAAGCAGGTCCAGCGGCATGTGGTGCGCGGAACTTTGAACCGCGACCGCCTGGTGCTGGCCCAGACGCCCCAGGTCTTCCGTGCCGCACTCCTTCGCGAAGCCTTCCGGAAGGCGCGCGAGGACCAGTTCGTCGGCACTGACGAATCCAGCCTGGTCGAGCGGCTGGAAAGCGTCGAAGTCACAGTGGTTCCAGGCAGCGACCGGAACATCAAGATCACCCGCCCCTCCGACATCGAGTTAGCCCGCTTGTTCCTGGCCGAGGAAAAGCGGAAGGTCCAGAACTGATGGATATCCGCACCGGCCTGGGCTGGGACAACCACCGCATTGCCGTCGGGCGGCCACTGATTCTGGGGGGCGTCACAATCCCCTGCGAGTTTGGCCTGGACGGCCACTCGGACGCCGATGTGCTTTCGCATGCGATCACGGACGCACTGTTGGGTGCTTTGGCGCTGGGGGATATCGGGATGCACTTTCCGGATACAGATCCGCGCTGGAAGGGCTGCGACTCATTGGTCTTCCTGAGGCACGCGGTCACCCTGGCTCGGGAATTGGGCTACACCATCTCCAATGTCGACTCCACTGTGATCCTGCAGCGGCCACGGCTGAAGGACTTCCGCCTGCCCATTCGGGAAAGCCTGGCTGTCGCGCTGGGACTGCCTGTCGACCGTGTCTCGGTGAAGTTCAAGACCGCCGAGAAGGTTGGGCCCGTTGGCGAAGGCAAATCCGGCGAAGCGCAGGCTGCGGTGTTGCTCTACAAACCCGCCTGATCCGCGTCGAGGCTGCAAAGTATGCAGAGTGCCCTGTCCAAACCCGCACCCGATGCCGATGCCCGCATCGCCTACGGCCAGGATCCGAACCAGTTTGGCGAGCTGTATCTGCCGCGCGCGACCGGTCCCCACCCGACGATCATCTTCCTCCACGGCGGCTTCTGGCGCGCTGCTTTTGACCTGAAGCATGCGGCCCCTCTGTGCAAGGCGCTCGCGATGGAGGGCGTCGCCTGCTTCAATCTGGAATACCGGCGCATCGGGCAGGCGGGCGGCGGCTGGCCTGGTACCTTCGATGACGTTCGCGCCGGAGCTGCCTTTCTCGCGAAAAACCTGGGTAAGTACAACCTCGACCCCAAGCGGCTGGGTGTGGCCGGCCACTCCGCCGGCGGGCACCTGGCCCTTTGGTTGGCCGGCGAGAAGGTCGCGCCCCTGCGGATGGTGCTGAGTCTCGCTGGAGTCGCCGACCTCCGCCGCGGCTTCGAGTTGAAGCTGAATAATGGCGTTGTGGGGGAACTGATGGGCGGAGATCCAGGAAAGCATCCGGACCGCTATGCCCGCTGCTCGCCCATAGAGCGTGTGCCCATCAAGGTCTTCACCCGCCTGATCCACGGCATCAAGGATGACGTGGTACCGCTGGAAATCTCCAAGCGCTACGAAGCCGCCGCCCGCAAGGCCGGCGACGATGCGCGCCTCATCACCCTGCCTGCCACCGGCCACTCGGAGCTGATTGACCCGGAGGCGCTCGAGTTCCGTGTCATCAGCTCCACACTCCGGTCAGGCCTGCTATAGGTACACCACTGGTTGTGGCGTGTGACGTTTGTCACCGCTAAATGTGCCTGACCAGCGTGTATCGTTGATTCTAGACGGGTTAGTCATTGACGGTGCTCTACATTAGCTGTATTCTGATCCGACCGAAGATTTGGAGGAGTGTTCACAATGCAGCACAGGAAACGGGTCAATACACCCGTCGCGTTTCTTTACTTTGGGCTCATGACCGTCCTCGCGTTCATGGTCCTGGTCGGCCCATCCGCGGCTAGCGCCGTCTCCGCCAACGTGGTTGTCTATGGCTCGGGCGTGTATGGCTCGGGTCAGTCTCAGTCTGGCAACCTTGATTTCGTGGCTTCGGAATGGGATGTTTCGCCGTTCTACATCAGTGGACCGTCGATCACCCAAAAAGGCAGCTCGATCAAGATGTCCAACCTGAGCATCAGCTGCCAAAACGATGCCGGATGCGGAGAGGTCACCATTGCGGCGTACCTGAGCGGTCTCACCAATCCCGGAGTGTTCACGGTGAGTCTCGACGGGAATTTCGGCCTCCCAGGCTTCAACGAGACGACTTTGGGCGATAGCTCATCACTGAATGGCTCGTATTTTGCGTACACCTACCTCGGCAACTCGCAGGTCGGGGTGTACGGCAACCTCAGGGGGAGTTACGGCTCCTTCGCGGTTGGGCCGTTTACGTCACCGGATCTTTCTGCCGTCGGATCCCCGTTCAACCTGGTATTCGGTGTCACGTTGTACGGCATGAACTACCTGGAAACCCTGTCGATGGAGAACAGCTTCAACATCAACGTGAACACGCCTACCTCCGTGCCGGAGCCTTCCAGCATGGCGCTGTTCGCCGGCGGGCTGGTTGGTCTGGGATTGTTGCGGCGCAAGCTCTACAAACGGGAGTGAACCGCCCCTCAACCTGACTGTGTGAAGGCCGCCGCCCCGTCCCGGGCAGGCGGCCTTCGTCGTCTAGTACTCTAGCTGGAGACCGATCTCAAATGCCGCCCACTGCCGACAAGGAACAACAAGCCGCCGAGCCGAGATCCTGGAGCTCCTGGTTTCTGCCGGACTTGCGGATGGTGGGGGCGATCCTTGTAGTGGCGTATGCGCTCGTGCGCGGCGATGCCCCTCGCCGGCTGCTGACCGACTCCGATCCCGGCTGGCACATCCGGGTCGGGGATTGGATCCTCCGCCACCACGCTATTCCCCGTACCGACTGGATGTCGTTTGTCACCTCTGGCCGGCCCTGGCATGCGTGGGAGTGGCTTTCCGAAGTGATCATGAGCGTTGTCCACTCCTGGGCGGGGTTGCCCGGACTGCTCGCCTTCTATCTGGGTGTCATCGCCGCTGCCTTCTGGATGTGGATCCACCTGCAACGGACGCTGGGCTCCAGTCCGATCCTCGTCTGCCTGCTGGCCGCGCCGGTGGTGACCGCCACGCAGTTGCACTGGATCGCCCGTCCGCATCTCATAGGTTGGATCCTGACGCTGGCTGCATTCGTTCTGCTCGAACGCGGTGGCAGCCGGTTCAGAATCCCCCAAGCCCTACTTTGGGTGGGGCTGTTCTCACTCTGGGCGAACCTCCACGCGAGCTTCCCCTTGGGGATCCAGTTTGCGGCCGCCTATTGCGCCGCCTGGCTCGTGAAGCCCTGGATCTGGAAGGATTGCGACCGGCAGCAGTGCCTGCAGCGTGCGAGATGGTACGGGCTTGCGACACTCTGTGCGGGCGCGGGCAGCCTGATCAATCCTTATGGGATCCAGCTTCACTTACACATCGTCGACTTCCTGCTGCATCCCGAAGCAGTGAAGGGGGTGGGCGAGTGGTTGCAGCCCGATCTGTTGCGCGTGGAGGCGGGACAACTGGCCTTCGCCGTGGCCTTGACCGCCGCCGGTTGTCTCTTGTCCGTTCGCATCCGCCGGTTGGAATGGCTGCTGATCGGGCTGGTGGTTCTGATTACCGCGTTGCGCGTGGTTCGCGGAATCCCAATGCTCGGCCTGGTTGGAGTGCCCATTTTCACCGCATCCCTCACGCATTGGATCCGGCAGGACTTTTCCAAGGCCGGCTGGGCCAGAGGCTTCCTCCGCCTCTCGGACGAAGTCCAGGAGTTCGACTTCTCCTTCAAAGGGGCGCTCCCCGCCTGCCTGTTAGTGGTCTATCTGGTGCTCTGGGCCAAGGATCCGGTCAACCAGCAGCGGATCGGGTGGAACCCGATGATGTACCCCGATGGCGCCTGGAAGTACCTCGCTCAACTCCCCGACGATGTGCGCATCTACTCCGCCGATGTCCACGCGGGCTACCTGACCTACAACTTCAATGGCCGGAAGCAGGTCTTCCTGGATTCGCGCTCGGACTTCTATGGCGCCGCACTCTTCAGCCAGGTCATGCAAATCTGGGACACACGACCGGGCTGGCGCCCCGTCTTCGACCAATACCCTTCACGCATGCACTGGTCTTTCCCCGTGCGCCCATCGTCCAAGGCTCTTCGGGACGCTGGTTGGAAACCTGTCTATCAGGACCGGTTTTTCCAGGTTCTGGCTCCGTAGCGGTCCACCCAGACGCCCGGCGGGCAGCGCCGGTTCTGAAGTCGTTGACTGTCAGGGCTGTTACACGAAACTCTTGACTGAACTCTCACCCGGATGTATTCTTCGTTCACTGTCCACGATTGAGGAGGAGAAAGTCAATGAAACCGGACAAAAAGGTCCGTACGTCGTCTTTAGTGTGCTATTACGGCCTGATGGCCGTACTTGCGTTCATGGTAATCGTTGGCCCGTCCACCGCGGCCGGGATCTCAGCAAATGTAACGGTGACCACCGTCGGCTCCAGTCCGACCCAGTCAGGTCCGCTGGATTTCATGCCTGGGAACTGGTACATCCAGCCGTTCAACCTGTCAGGCCCGTCGATCCATCAGACTGGAGCATCTTCGTACGAGATGTCGAACATGAGCCTGTCCTGCTGGGGCGATCTCGATTGCGGCCCCATTACGGTAGAGGCGAAGCTGTACGGTGTCTCCAACCCCGGCATCTTCAGTCTCGACATTGATGGTTTCCTTTCCAGTGATTACGGCCCTGGCATCACCGCGACAGGGGAATTCAACCAGTTCAGCATCTCTTACTGGGCCTATGCGGTGTTCGGCTCGGGTTCCTACGGGATCTCGGACAGCCTCTCTCAGAACTATGGCTCCGTCATCGTCCCGCTCACCTTCTCGAACGACTTAACCAACATGGGGGTCCCCGACTATTTCCGGTTTGGCTTTACGATTGATGGGATGACCTACGGCGATTACCTCGACCTGGGCAACAGCTTCAACATCAACGTGAATACCCAGCCGTCCTCCGTACCGGAACCGTCCAGCTTCGTCCTCTTTGGAGGCGGGCTGATCGGGCTCGGCCTGCTGCGGAGAAGGCTGCACAAGCGCTGAGATCCTGGTTCCTGTCGAATTGGAGCAAGGCCGCCCCCCTCCGTAGGGTAGGCGGCCTTGTTCTTTTGCAGCGGCAGTAGCGAGTCCCGGATATGGGGCCCAGCCGCCACCTCTCCCGGCTTATTTGCCTCAAAAACCCAGGCGCCTGCGGATCTCGGCCCAAGTCTCCGATAGCAGCTGCTTCTTCTTGAGCATGGTCCATCGAGGAGCCTGGTAGATCGAGCTGCCTGCTCTGTCGACCAGCCGCAGGCCGCGCTGGGATTCCATCACTTCACGGCTCCTCACGTAGAGTGCCGCTTCGCCATCCGAGGCCAGGAGGCTTGAAAGTGGAGGAACAGCCGCGGTCTGGTCTGTCAGGATGTAGTTGATCGGGACGCCGGGGACCCGGCTACGGTGCGCGTAATAGGCCCAGACCGAAGGCAGCACGCCGAAGCGCCGTTCCGGCACTCCTTCCGCCCAGCCGTCGGGAATCGCCTGGGCCATCAACTGGAACCCCTTGTACACGCGAGGCTCCTGCCAGTCGTATCCGGGGATGAGGCATTCAATGCTGGAGCCGATGGACCGTGTCGTCACATACACGCCGGTTCTTTCCGGCCAGGAGAGGATCATCGCCACCGCCGCGGCCGCTGCCGTGGCCATGTAGAAGCGCCGCCGGCGCGGCACGTCGTCTGGCTCCATCCGCCAGAAGACTACCAGGGGCAGCAGCATGACGGGCACGAAGTAATGGATGTGCACCAGCGCCTGGGTGTAGAAGAACAGGAAGTAGGCCAACGTGGTCAAGGTAACAGCGCGGCTCAGTTCGTCCTGCCTGCGCCACAGGGCCAGCGAACCGAAAGGCAGGATGCCGGCGGGCACAACCACCCACCACCAGCGCTGCAGGAACAAGGTGTCCCACACAAATCTCAACCGCAGCATGGCTCCGATCTGGTAGACATTCAGGCGTTCCTCGAGCAGCGCGGACCAACCATGCTCGCCGCCAGGCTGGGGGACTCCGAGAGAAGGCAAGAAGTGACCAAGGATCCTGGTTGTGATCATGCAAGCGGCCAATACCACCGCCGTGGCCACCACCTGATTTCTGGGCTTCTCTTTCCAGGCGACGAGCGTCGCCGCGCACCACAGGCAGGCTAGCATGGCGCCGGTAGGCCAACAGGTGTACAGGGCGGCCGTCCAGAGCACAAGCGAGCCATACGCGCGCTGGCAATAGGCTAGAGCGAATCCAAGGAAACAGACCACAAACAGGGTGTCCTGCGTCGCCGGTGAGGCGAGGTCCGCGTGATACGGATTGTAGGTGATGCTATAACCCGCAACCACCAGGTAAATGACCAGGGCTATCCAGATCAGGATCTGCCCCGGCCGTCCAATGCGCCGCGTCACTGACGCGAGTACGCCGAAGAACAACACCAGCAGGTACAGGAACAAAGGAAGGCGGGCGGACGCCTCGCTGTCTCCGAAGATCCTTACAAACCACGAGCCAGGGAAGGCAAACAGCATCGTGGTGAAGCCGGGAAAGCTGGCGTCCCCCGATTCCGGGGGCCAGAAAGGCAATGCGTGAAACAGCAGCCTCCGGCTGGTTTCGAGCACCTGGTGCCCGTCCGGATGGAACGCTTCCCAGTAGATTTTCGGCACCAGCGCGGCCAGGCAGCACCACAACACCATCACGGTCAGGAGTACTGATTCCGTGTCGGCGCGGCTCCATTCCGGAGCCTGCGCAGGATCGCCGGCGCGCAGCCATGCGACTCCAAACGACACGGCCGCCAGCCCGATCAGAAGTGCGAAGAAGCCTACCCCGGCCAGTGGCTGACTCAGGAAGGACTGCGCGATGCCCGCGCATAGGCTCACCCCGGCCAGGCTGAGTCCGAAGCCCGAAAGCACCCAGCGGTCCAGGCGAGTGGCCGCGCCGGTGGCAAATGCCAGAAACAGGCCGGGCATCAGGCAAAGCAGGAAGGAACTGATGGCCACGAGTGGCGCACGCAAGTACAGCAACACTCCGTGCTCGGGTACGAAGTAAGGGTGTAGACCGGCCGCCCTGGGAAACAGGCGAGCGCTGTCCGCGATGGCTCCAGAGTCGACCAATACGGGAAGGGCCGCAAAGCCCAGGGCAACTGCAGTCAGGAGAAGGAAACGCCGGCCTGGGGTAAGGCGCTGCATCACCTTACGTCTGTTCGCCCCGGACACAGCGACGCATCAGGCGTTTGCTATTGTGGCCGGGGTGTAAGCGAGGTTGTGTTAAAAACTGTTGGGCGGAGCACATGCCGGGGTACTGTACTTTTGCTGTGGGTTCGCCAGATTCTACCCCACGAGCAGAGCCCCCGGCAATCTGCCGTTAGGTGGGTGTTCCCGTTGAGGAATTTGCCCATTCCGGCGTCGAAACTGACTGCCGATCGGGGCCCGGTGCCGCCCGCAGTCGATCCGCGATAATAGCAACAGACTCACGCATGACTCCGCAACAAACCGCTGAATCCCTCGGCATCGAATTCACCAGGATTGAACCTGGCTACCTGAACCTCTGCATCCGCTCCGGCAACCAGCTCATCTCCTCGGGCCACGTCAGCACCGCGAAAGGCAAGCTCGGGGCCGGCCTTACCACGCAGGAAGGCTACGCCGCCGCTCGCGACTGTGCGGCCAAGATTCTGAACTCCGTCTGGAATGCCCACGGCACTCTCGACGGGCTGCGCGTGATCAAGGTGCTGGGCTGCGTCAACTCGCACCCGGACTTCGTTGAGCAGCACCTGGTAATCAACGGAGCCTCTGACCTCTTCCACGAAGTCTTCGGCAAGACCGGCAACGGTTACCACGCCCGCTCCGCACTGGGCTTTGTCTCGCTTCCTGTCGGCGCCGCGGTGGAAGTCGAAGCGGTCTTCGAGATCCTCTCCTAACGGCAGAAGCAGCACTCGCACCCGCTCTCCACCCGGTATGATCTCATTGGATGCGCGGACGAGCGAGCCGCCGAGGAGGATCGGACGAGTGGTATATCGCCGGGATTTCCTGAAGAGCTCAGGCGCGGCGTTGGCGAGCAGCGCACTAGCCGCGCCGGCGCCGCGCCTGAACGTGGTGCAGATCCTGATCGATGACATGGGCTACGGTGACCTGGGTTGCTTCGGCGGGGCCATCGCCACCCCGAACATCGATCGCATCGCCGCCAAGGGGGTGAGGTTCACCCAGGCCTATGTGGCCTCTCCGGTCTGCTCCCCGTCGCGTGTGGGCATCACCACCGGCCAGTTCCCGTCCCGCCAGGGGATACATTCCTATCTCGACACCCGGCAGCGGCAGCGGGAATTGGGCCAGCGGGATTTCCTCGACGCCGGTGCCCCCTGCATCGCCCGGGCCTTCCAGCAGTCTGGATACGCCACCGGCCACTTCGGCAAATGGCACATGGGCGGCGGACGAGACGTGGGCGATGCGCCGCTTCCGGCGGAGTATGGTTTCGACGAGTCCTACACCTCGTTCGAAGGGCTCGGGGACCGCGTACTGCCGCCGGGCAAGCTGTCGGAGCTCAATGAGAAAATGGGCCGCGGCAAAATCACCCACGCCCCGCAGAGCGAGCTGACCGGGATCTATGTCGACCGCTCCGTCGACTTCATCCAGCGCAGTGCGGCTGCCCGCAAGCCCTTCTACCTCCACCTTTGGCCGAACGAAGTGCACGACCCGTTCGAACCCAAACCGGAGCTGATGAAGAAGTACGAGCGGTTTGCGGCAAACAAGTACGTCCAGCAATACTTCGCGATGCTGGACAACCTGGATCAGCAGGTCGGCCGCCTGGTTGACACCATCGAGCGCATGGGGCAGGCCGCCAACACGCTCTTCGTCGTCTTGAGCGATAACGGACCCACGGCCTGGCCTTACTACTACAAGGAGAAGCTCGATCCTCCCGGCAGCACTTCCGGCTTGCGCGGCCGCAAGTGGAGCCTCTACGAGGGAGGTATCCGCACGCCCCTCATCGTTCGCTGGGACCAACGCATCCCGGCGGGCCAGACCGATTCGACCACCGTTGCCAGTTCTGTCGACCTGTTCCCCACCTGCTGCGCCCTGGCCGGAGTGGCTCCGCCGCCCGGAGCGAAACTGGATGGCGTGAACCTCAGCCAGGCCTTCCTCGGCAGCCCAATGGATCGCCCGAAGGATCTGCTGTGGGATTACGGGCGCTCCGCCTCCATGATCCGTCCGGGACTGCCTCGCGATCAGAGTCCGAATCTGGCCATCCGCAGCGGCCCCTGGAAACTCCTCGTGAACGGCGACGGCTCGAACCTCGAGCTATACGACTTCCGCCAATCACAGCAAGAGGAGGCGAACGTCGCCGCCGCGAATCCGGTAGTCTCCAAAGAGCTCTCGGGAAAACTGCTCGATTGGCGCCGGTCGCTGCCCTCGGTGTGAAGCCTACGGCCGCGCCGGCAAGGCCGGCTGCTTCCCTTCCGGGATCAGCGAACGATACTGCTTCCCTGCCATCTTCTGGTCGAAGGCGGCCCGTGCCGACTTTACCAGTTCCGGGTTGTGGAACAGGTCCGAAGCGCTCAACGCGAGCGCCTTCGCAGCCACCATCATGCCCTTGCGGCCGAGCTCCGTTCCTGCACAGGCCGTCGAATGCCAGGAATGCAGCGGCGTGCCCGGCGGGAAGGTGCTCGCGCGCATATGGCCCACCGGCACCACCCAGCTCACATCACCTACATCGGTGGAGACCGAACTCACCGCCGTATAGGGCCGCAGGATCTTCGAGGTGGTGTCCAACGGCGGCAGATTCGGATTCCCCAGCGACTGCCTGATCTTCTCGGCGAAAGCAGCTTCGTCCGGCGTATAGGTGAAGCCGCCTGTGATGCGCAGGTTCTTGTCCAGCAGGTCGCGCAGCACGGGGTTTGTCACGAAATTCGCGTAGGCCGAAACAATCTCGATCTCGACCCGCGTGCCGCTGGCCAGCGCACCAGCCTCGGCGCAGTTCTTCACTCGCTCCCAGATCCCGTCCAGGGTCTTCAAATCCGGGTGCCGCACAATGATCGACAGCTCCGCGAAGTCCGGCACGATGTTCGCCGCCGCCCCTCCGCTGGTGATGATGTAATGCATGCGCGACTCCTGCGGGATGTGCTCGCGCAGCATGTTCACGGCATGCGTCATGATTTCCAGGCCGTCCAGCGCCGATCGCCCCGCCTCCGGAGCGCCCGCCGCGTGGGCCGCCTTCCCATAGAACCGCACCTTTGCGCTGATGTTCGCCAGATAGGAGTTGTCGTCCGCCTGGTTGGTGTCGCCGGGATGCCAGGCCAGCACGACATCCGCATCCTGGAACGCGCCCGCGCGGATCATGTACACCTTGCCCGCGCCGCCCTCTTCGTTCGGAGTGCCATAGAACCGGATGGTGCCCGGCAGCTTCGCTTCGATCAGGTGCTCCTTCACGCTCACGGCCGCCAGCGCCGAGGCGGTTCCAAATAGGTTATGGCCGCAGCCGTGGCCGGGACCGCCGGAGACTCGCGGGCTGCGTGCCGGCTCCGCATCCTGCGACAGGCCTGGCAGGGCGTCGTACTCTCCGATGATCCCGATCAACGGTTTCCCGCTGCCCCACTCCGCTACGAACGCTGTCGGCAGACCCCCAATATTCTCCTGGATCCGGAAGCCGGCCGAGCGCAACTGCTCCTTCAGCAAGGCCGAGCTCTTGAACTCCGACCACCCCAATTCCGGGTTCTCCCAGATCTGGCGCGACATCGCTTTGTACGGGCCCGAACGTGCCTCCACCTGCTGCAGCAGCTTTTGCGTGTCAAGAGTCTGGGCGGAACTGAGGGCGGCCAGCGCAAACAGTCCCAGTGTGGTGGTCCATTGGGTCATAATCGAAGTCTCGCGGGAACTCATTCATTTTGCACCATGCCACGCTATGCGGCGATAGATATCGGCAGTAACTCAGTCCGCATGATGGCTGCGGAAAGTGAGCGCGGCCGGCCCCTCAAGGTGCTGGCCGAGGATCGCCAGGTGACGCGCCTGGGCGAAAGTGTCTTCCGCACCGGCAGCATCGATCCGGCCTCCCTGGAGTTTCTCTGCGGCGTGCTCACCCGCATGGTCGCCGCTTACCGGCCGTTGGGTGTCCTGGCGGTCCGGGCCGTTGCCACGGCCGCCGTCCGCGACGCCTCCAACGGCGATGAATTTGTACAGCGCGTGAGCGCAGTCCTTGGCCAGCCCGTCGAAGTGATCTCCGGCCAGGAAGAAGCCCGTCTCATCCACCTGGGCGTCGAGACGCGCTGGCCGCATCCCGACGAGCGCATCCTCATCGTCGACATCGGCGGCGGCAGCGCCGAGATCATCGAAGCAGAGCACGGCCTCATGAAAGCCGCGTTCTCGCGCCCGCTGGGCGCCGTCCGCCTCCATTCCGTATTCCTCCAGACCGACCCGCCGCTGCCCGAGGACCTCCGCCGCATGAGCGAGTTCATTGAGGAAAAGCTGGCCGTCGTCTCGCGCCGCATCGACAAAGGAGGCTTCGCCCGAGCCATCGGGACTTCCGCTTCTGCTTCAGCGATCGTCTGCGCCGCCAACCGGATCCCGCGCGCCCGCCGCCCCGAAGCCGACCGCCGCCGGGCGAGCCTGGCCCAGATCCGCCGTCTGTACAAAGGTCTGGCCACCATGAAACTGGACGAGCGCCGCAAGGTGGTCGGCATCGGCCCGCGCCGTGCCGAGATCATCCTGCCGGGCGCGGCCGTCCTCTCTGCCGTGATGGAGCACTTCCAGATCTCGCAACTGGCCTACTGCTCCGCCGGTGTCCGCGACGGCATCCTGCGCGATCTGGCCGAGCGCGGAGTCGGCCGCGAGCGCACCCGGCTCGACAACGAGCAACGCCTTCAGGTGGAGCAGTTCGCCCGCCGCTTCGGCGTCGACCTGCGCCACGCCCGCCGCGTCGGCATCTTTGCCCGGGAACTCTTCCAGGCGCTGGAGCCCTGGCATCGCCTCTCGCCCGAGCAATGCCGCCTGCTCGAAGCCTCCGCCTACCTGCGCGACGTCGGCCACGCCATCAACGACATGAGCCACCACAAGCACTCGCAGTATATCGTGGCCAACTCCGACATCGCCGGCTTCACTGACCTCGAACGCATCGAGGTCGCCATGCTCTGCCGCTATCACCGCAAGGCCATGCCTGGCACCCGGCACGCCGACTTCCTCCAATTGCCGCCCGAGCGCCAGCGTGTCGTGATGCTGCTGGCGCCCCTGCTGCGCATCGCCGACGCGCTCGACCGCAGCCGCGACCAGCGTGTCGCCGGCATCCAGTGCGAGCTCCGGGGTAGTTCGTTCTGTCTCACAATAGAGGCAAGCGAGGATACCGGCCTCGAGCAGTGGGCGGTGGAGCGCGCCGCGGCGCAGTTCCGCCAGGTCTACCAAAAGCCGCTCACGGTCACTTCCGCTCGTTTGTGAGCTCAACATGACATCGTCCGAACATGCCCGCGAGACGCTCCGCCAGTCGATTGGCAAGCTGGAGGAGCAGATCGTGGTTACGCTCAAGGACACGAGTGAAGATCCCGTACACGACTTGCGCGTCTCCATCCGTCGTGTGTCGCAGGCCCTTCGGACGTTTGGACCCCTACTGCCGGGAAAATCAGCCAGGAGCATGCGCAAGGCGCTGAAGCCGGCGCTGGATGCCGCCGCCATCGCCCGCGATCACGACGTCTGTGAAGCGCTCCTCGTGAAATGCGGCCTGCCCGAGGGGCACCCGCTGCTCGTCAGCATGAAGGCGGAGCGGGACAGTGCGGCCCTGGCTCTCCTGGGGCAGGTCTATCTCCTGCTCTCCACTGGAGCGCCCGGCGTCTGGCATCAGCGCGTCGCCGCCATCGCCGGACCAGCGGATGACGCAGCCCTGCAGGCTCGCGAGGCCCTGCCCCCGCTCGCGTCGGAGTTCTTCGACGCCGGACGCAAAGCGGCAGTCCAAGCCGGTTCCGCGAAAAAGCTGCACGCTTTCCGCCTCTCGGCCAAGCGCTTTCGCTACACTCTCGAACTCTTCCGTCCCTTCTACGGGCCCGTATTCCTGCAGCGCCTGGAGCGAGTCCGGCAGATCCAGTCGCTCCTCGGCAAAAGGCAGGATTGCGCCGTCGCGGCCGACCGCCTCAGCGCGCTGTCCGCCACCGATCCTCTTGTCCTGCCGGCCCTGGCGGAAGTGGAAGCTCGCGCCCAAAAATCTTGAGACGGAATTCCGCGAATACTGGCGCACCACGTTCGATGCGCAGGGCCAGTCCCTGCTCTGGCTCCGTTACCTTGCCCGCCGGCCCGCAGCCCCGCAGCCGGTTGAGCCCCCGCCGCCCGCCGCAAGGAAAAAGCGGCCGTCACGCCGTCCGGCGGCGTAACTCCTGCCGCGGCCCGGCGGCCGGATCCGCAGCGAAGGATTTGGCGAGGGAGATTCCCTTCGTGAACGGATGCCGGCCGGATCATGGAAAGCTCCTGGCTGCCTTTTGACTCCGCCGTCGGGCGGTACTCATCGGCGCTTCGCACGCTCCATGGGCCGAATGTCATAGAATGACCTGCCATGTGGCAGCAACACTATACTCCGGTTGCCGGCAGTCTGGGTTTATCCGCTCTGGTGGCCGCGCTACCACTCTTTACGCTCCTTTATTTATTGGGCGCCAAACGAAAAGCGGCCTGGGTCGCCGGGCTTTGGGGCCTGGCCGCCGCGACACTGGTATCGCTAGGCGTCTACCAAATGCCCGCCGTCCTGACATTTGCAGCCATCGCCTATGGAGCCGCCTTCGGACTCT
This sequence comes from Paludibaculum fermentans, assembly GCF_015277775.1. Taxonomy (NCBI): domain Bacteria; kingdom Pseudomonadati; phylum Acidobacteriota; class Terriglobia; order Bryobacterales; family Bryobacteraceae; genus Paludibaculum; species Paludibaculum fermentans. Next base: position 5,407,372 of record NZ_CP063849.1, on the reverse strand, counting down.
TCCCCATCTGCTGGATCATCTTCTGGGCCATCTTCCTCTACCGCCTCAGCGTCGAGACGGGTCAGTTTGAAGTCGTGAAGGACTCCATTGGCGGCCTCACCCAGGACCGCCGGCTGCAGGCCCTGCTCATCGCGTTCGCCTTCGGAGCGTTTGTCGAAGGCGCGGCCGGCTTTGGGGCTCCCGTCGCCGTCGCCGCCGCCATGCTGACCGGGCTCGGCTTCTCGCCCTTCTACTCCGCCGGCATCTGCCTGCTCGCCAATACCGCTCCGGTCGCTTTCGGCTCCATCGGGATCCCTGTCATCACCCTGGCCGGCATCACCGGGCTGCCGCTTGCGCAACTGAGCGCCGCCGTCGGCCGCATTTGCGCCCCGGTTTCCGTCTTCGTCCCCAGTTACCTGGTCATGGTCATGGGCGGCTGGCGTGCCCTACGCGGAGTCCTGCCCGCCACCATTGCGTGCGGCGTCGCCTTCGCCGGTTCTCAGTTCTACGCCTCCAACTACCTGGGGCCGGAACTGACGGACATTCTCGGATCCCTGGCGGCCATCGGTTCCTGCGTCCTGCTCACCCTGATCTGGAAACCCAAGGATCACTTCGTCTTCGATGGCGCGGAAGCCGTCACCAAGCTGCCGCCGCACCACCCGCTCGGGGAGGTCATCAAGGCCTGGGCGCCGTACGGTCTGCTCGTGGTTTGCGTGCTCCTGTGGGGCCGCCCCGAAATCAAAGTCTTTCTCAACAGCTTCACGGTCATCCTCGACTGGCCCGGACTGCACAATCAGATCCTCCAGGCTCCGCCGGTGACCACCAAGGTGCTGCCTTACGCCGCCAAGTACACCCTGAACTGGCTCTCCGCGGCAGGTACCGCCTGCCTCGTATCCTGCCTGCTCTCCATGCTGGTACTGCAGCCGCCGGTCGCCAAAGTGGCCCTCGCTTTCCGCACCACCTGCAGCCAGTTGGGCAAACCCGTCCTCACCGTGAGTTCTGTGCTGGGGCTGGCGTTTCTGATGAACTACTCCGGAGCCACCGGCACCCTGGGCCTGGCCTTTTCCGCCACCGGAGCCGCCTTCCCCTTCTTCAGCGCCCTGCTCGGCTGGCTGGGCGTGTTCCTCACCGGCAGCGACACCAGCGCCAACGCCCTGTTCGGTAACCTTCAGGTGGTTACCGCCAACCGGCTCGGACTGAATCCAATCTTGATGGCGGCGTCCAATTCGAGTGGCGGCGTGATGGGCAAAATGATCAGCCTGCAGAGCATTGCCGTGGCCGCGGCTGCCACCGGCATGCCCCTCTCTGATGAATCCCGGCTCTTCCGCTTCACCCTGCGCCACAGTATCTTTCTCGCTTCGGTGATCGGTCTCGTCGTCCTGTTCTACGCCTACGTAATGCCCGGCTGGGCGCCCAGATAAAGAAAAAGGGCGGAGCCGCGTCGGTGGTGACTCGGCCCCGCCCCTCCTCTACCTCGTTCAAATTACTGTTGATTCGCCGCTGGCGGCGGTGGTCCGTTCGGGCGCATCATCATTCGGCCCTGCCGCGGCCGCCCCATCATCCCCGGGCCCATGCCCGCCTGTCCGGCTGTCCCGGCCAGGGGTGCGAGCAGACCCAGCGACGTCGCCTGGCCCGCGGCCGGCATCAGTTTCTGCGCCTGCTCCAACGCGGCCATCTTGGTCTTCTGGTCCGGAGTGAGCAGGGCCTGCGCCTTCGCCTGCAGATCGGTGCGATTGGCGAGCATCGACTCAGTGAGTTTCTTGATATCCACCGTCAATTGGCCGATGAGCGCGGCATCCGGATTGGCCGCCCGCACCGCGTCCCGCAGTTGTTGCCGCTTATCGCGAATCTGCTCCATGACGGGCCGCTGCGATTCCGCCTGCTGCTTCCGCAAGTCCTTCAACTGCTGGACTTGCGCATCTGTTAAGCCAAGATACTGTTTCAGCGCGTCAGCGTTTCCGGCCGGCTGCATCTGCTGCTGCCGGGGGCCCATCCCGTTGTGCCGAAATCCGGGGCCGCCCGGCCCCTGAGCCAGCAGGGTGCCTGCCAGCATGAACATCACGACCGTGAGGCGTTTCATAACGTCAGTTCCTTCAATCTCTTCCGGGCTTCCTTGCGGCACTGTCCGAAGGGCCGCATCATCCTCACCTCTCATGACGGGTGTCCGCTGAATTGGATTACTCCCCCTTGCATTCTGCCGCCGCATCAACTACACCCAGATTAGGCTCGGGATGTTTCACTCATTTAGGTGTAGGCGGCAATGGCGGCAAAAAACGAAGAACGGCGGCACGTCCGCCACCCCCTACCGGGCAAGGTCAAGGTTCACTGGCGGACGGTCGAAGGGCATTCGTTCCACTCGCCTGCCAAGTGCCTGAATATTTCCCGTGGCGGGATACGCCTGGAACTCGAACGCGCCATCCCCGTCGGTACCTTGGTAAACCTAGAGTGCCTGCAGTTCCGCATCGCCGGCGTAGCCCACGTCCGGCACTGCGTTGCCAAAGGGATGGGGTTTGTGGTCGGTGTCGAATTCGGCGGCGGCCTGCAATGGACTGAATCCGAGTAGAGAATTCCCCGGTCTTCCACCCACTAGCAGGGTGTGGACGGATTAAACCGCGACGAGCCGGAGGAGATCCTGGCTGGTCATCTCGACCGCCTTGAATCGATCCTCGCGCAGAAGGACACCGAGGTGCGGCGTCTCAGGACAGAGCTGGACCTGCGGCAACTCTACGTCAATGAACTGCACGCCGCACTGAACCGCCAGACACGGCAATTGCAGGATCTGGACAAACGCATCCGGTTGCTGGAGGCGCGCAGGCCGCACGCCATTGCCGAGCTTGTGCCTGATCCGCCAGCCCCGCCGCCTTCCTGGACTGCGCGCATTCGAATCAAGAAAGCCTTTTAGTGGACGAAGAGGTAAGTGGGCAATCCAGATTGCCCAGGCACCACCATGGCGTCAATCCATCCACCTTCTCCAGACCGGGCTGCTAAGCCGCATGAACTGCGGCTCCAGGAACTCACCCGTTGGGTGCTATCCGGCTCGCCCGGTCAGTTCCTCGGACTTCAGGCGCCGCGCGGGATCCTGCTCTCCGGTCCCCCGGGCTGCGGCAAAACGAGACTGGTGCGCACTGCCGCCATGGAATGCGGTGCAGCGTTCTTTCCGCACGAATGCGGTCATTTACTGGACCAGTTCTACCGCGATGGGGTCGGCGGCCTGACGCAGGTGTTCGATGAAGCTCGAGCACATCCGCCGAGTATCCTCTTTCTGTCTGATGTTGAAATGCTGGCGCCTCGTTTGGTCTTCGAGCAGGGTCGTGCCGAACTCCCTCTGGTCGCTCACCTGCTGAAACAGGTCGATTGCACGGAAGCCGGCAGCCGGGTCTTTCTTGTTGCTGCCAGTTCCAAGCCCAACACGATCGCCCAGGAGCTCCGCAGCCGGGGCCGCCTGGATCGGGAAATCGTCATGCCCGTGCCAGACCGCGTCGCCCGGAAAGAGATCCTCGAAGCATGCGTCCGCAGCCTTCCGGTGGAAGGCGTCATCGACCTCGAAAGCCTCGCCAGGATCACGTCCGGCTTTACGGGAGCCGATCTGGCCAGCATCTGCGAAGAGGCCGTGCTCGCCGCCTGCCGTCATCAGCGCGAACAGCCCCGGCTGAGAATGGACCACTTCCTGATGGCGCTGCGCGTCGTCGAAGGCACGGCCCGTGGGGAAGTGTTTCTGGAAACTCCCAACGCCCGCTGGAGCGGTATCGGCGGCTTGGAGCCTCAAAAGCAGCGGCTCAGGGAGTTGATCGAATGGCCCATCCGGCATGCTGAAGCCTATGTCCGGGCGGGCGTCTCCGGCAGCCGCGGCGTCCTGCTCAGCGGGCCCTCCGGCGTCGGCAAAACCCTTCTGGCCCGGGCGGTTGCCAGTGAAAGCGGCGCCGGCTTCCTCGCTCTCCATGGCAAGATCTTCCACGCCCAGCACGAGGATCCGGCCGGGACCTTACGAGAAGCCTTCCGCCGGGTCCGCCAATCCGCGCCCTGTATCCTGTTCCTGGACCATGTCGAGGACCTGATGCAGTCCTACTTGTCCCAACATCTGCTGGCCGAGATGAGCGCCCTGGCCGGGCTGCGCGGGATCGTTGTGCTGGGCGCAACGAGTTGCATCGACCGGCTCGACCCGGCCTTGCTCGGGACCGGTTTCTTTGACGAAATTATCGAGATTCCCCTGCCCGCGGAGAACGAGCGCCGGGAGATTCTCGAACTGTTGTTGGCCAGCCGCACGCCGAAGCTCCAGGCGGACCTGGACTACCTCGCCCGCTCCACCCAGGACTTCACCGGGGAGGATCTGCTGGGCCTCTGTAACCGTGCTTCCCGCCTGGCGCTGCTGCGCGTGCTGGGGGCCGGCGCTCCAGGGGATGCCATCCCGCAACCCGCTGATTTTGAAGCCGGATTGGACGAGCTGCGCCGCCGCCGCCGCCGGCACTTCGTCTGACCGCGCTTACCAGCCCGCGCCCTTCGTGGTCGTCTTGACCCGGCACAGGTACATATCGGCGGTGATGTAGAGCGTGGAACCGTCGTCGCCCCACGCGACATTGGCGGTGGCCTCGCCAGTCTCAATACGGCCCAACCGCGTCCCATCCGGAGCGAAGATGTGGATTCCGCCCGGTCCTGATGCGAATAAGTTGCCGTTTTTGTCTACTTTCATGCCGTCCGGCAAGCCCGGATACTGCGCCACCAGGGAGGTGACATCGGCGAACACGCGGCTCGCCCCCAGCGTCCCGTCTCCTTTCACCGGAAACGCCTTCCACAATGCGTGGGCTGGATCGCTCTGGGCCACATAGAGCGTCTTCTCGTCCGGAGAAAAGGCGATTCCATTCGGGAGCGTCATCTCCTTAGTCAGGAGCGTGACCTTCCCGTTCGACCATCGGAATACGCCGCAATAGTCCATTTCACGCCGAGGGTCTTCACCCCGGTTTGGCAGCCCGTACGGGGGATCCGTAAAGTAGACGTCACCGTTCGATTTCAGGACACCGTCGTTGGGGCTGTTCAGCCGCTTGCCTTCGTAGCCGTCCACCAATGTATTCTTGCCGCCATTGGTGTCCATCCGGGCAACACGCCGGTCGCCGTGCTCCATCAGGATCAGCCGCCCCTGCGGATCCAGGATCAGCCCGTTGCTGCCCGGCTCCGTGCCCCACTGGGAAACTCCGGTGTAGCCGGAGGGTTTCATGTACAACTCGACACCCTTTTCCCGAGTCCATTTCATGATGGAGTTGTTGGGGATGTCGGAGAAGAGCAGGAAGCCATGCCGCTTGTCCCAGACCGGGCCTTCCGCCCATTCAAATCCGGAGGCCAGGACTTCGATGGTGGCGTTGGGCGGAATCAGGGCGTCCAGCGCCGGACTTTCCCGGTGGATCTTGCCGATGGTCGGGTAGCCATTGGGCGGCTGAGCGGCGACGAAGCCTGTAGCAAGCACAGTCAGGGTGAAGGGCAGGGCAAAGCGTCTCATTGGGGATCATTGTAGTGCCCGTGGAGGCGCCATGTGTAGGAATTTGTGGGGCCTGTGGCTGGTTTGGCCCCGGATGGATGAAGGGCAATCCACACACATTGACCTATCTATAGATTAATGATATTTAACTTTTAATGGTTGACAAGGTTTGCTATTCTGAATCGGTATTTAGATTGCCTGTGTGAAGGTAGGTTAGAGTCCGACCCGCGTTTGTTCCCGCCTGTCTGAACTCCCCCGAACTAGCCAGCTGTCCAAATACGAAGGAGCGTCTGCTTGAAGAATATTTTTGTAGGTAATTTGAGCTTCAGCTCGAGCGAAGACTCAGTGCGGGGCTTGTTTGAAGCATATGGAACCGTGGACCGCGTCAGCATCATCACGGACCGTGAAACCGGCCGCTCGCGCGGCTTTTCGTTCGTTGAAATGCCCAACGACGACGAAGCCGAGCGCGCTATCAACGCGCTGAATGGCGCTGACTTCGGAGGCCGCAAGCTGAATGTGAATGAAGCTCGTCCTCGTGAGGAGCGCCCCTTCGGTGGTGGCGGTGGCGGCGGCGGTCGCGGTGGCGATCGTGGCGGTGGCGGCGGCGGCGGCTTCGGCGGCCGGCGGCGCGAACCCCGCTGGTAACTACCAACCCAGATCATACTTCGGGCCGCCTGCTCAGGCGGCCCGTTGTTCGTTTAAGGCTTCGTGTGCGCCGCCTCGGGCGGTGTACATAGATGCACTAAATGATTGAAATCAAAGGGCTATGGAATGAAGGTCGGGGGAGAGAAGCGCGGCGGGCGGCCTAATTGGCCATCACGTGGAAATCTTCCCAGTGGAACTCGCTGTACTGGATGGCTAACTCCGCCATCCCCCAGAATCGGGTCTGACTGTTGATCTCCATCGTCTGCGGCACGGCGACACCCTCTTTGATGGTGTAATCGCGGGTGAAGTCTACCTTCTTGAGGAACACCGACGGGCTCTTCACAAACCGTCCAACTTCGCGCACCGGCAGTGCCGTGTCGGTATCGATCCAGATCTCACCTTTGAACAGGCCTTCGCGCTTCTTGCGCGGGTTTACTTCGAACACATACGCCTGTCGCCCGGCCCGATCCCGGATGCCTTTGTACTTGAACTTATAGTTCTCATTACTAATGGCAACCTTTGTATTCTCTTTGCCGGAGTTCTCCATCTCACCATTGATGAAGCGGACAATGAGTTCCTTCTGGACGGTGCTGTCGCCCTGGCGCTCGGTCGGCTCGTAGATGATCGCGCCTTCCTTGGTCACACGGCGGCGGGCATCCAGGGTGGCCGACTTCTGCATCTTGGGCAAACGCCCGGCGAAATGAGCCATCATGCTCACTCCACGGATGAGGTTGCGCCGGCTCGCCTGCAGGTAGCGGGTGAGCGCCTGCTCACTCTCACGCTCCGCCTGGGTGTCAGCCAATCCCGAGAAGGTAAGGGTCTCTGGTCTATCTACCGCTACCTCAGTGGCGGGTGACAGCAGCCCCAAAACTATCAGCGCACAAAGCACGGGCAAATAATGAAATCCTCAATCGTTGGATACGATCAATCCGTTGGATGCGGTTTTTGGGACTGACGTTACTGGAATCGAGGAATCGAGCCCTCTCTCCACCGCGCTACCATATTCTCATGAATGACATCCCGGTTGGAACCACAGGCCAATTGCCGCTGCTGGTGACGCCGGAAGTGGCCATCGACTTCCTCGGCCACGAAGAAGCCCGGGTGCTCTCGACGCCCCACATGATCGCGTACATGGAATGGGCTTCCCGGAATACTATCAAGCACTTACTTGACGAAAACGAAGACAGCGTAGGCACCACGGTGAACATCCGCCACCTGGGCGCCACCCCTGTTGGCATGTCTGTAACATTCACTGCCACGGTCATCGAAGTCGCCGACCGCCGGGTCGTGTTCCGAGTCGAAGCCAGGGACGAAAAAGAACTGGTTGGTGAAGGAACTCACGAGCGCTTTGTCATCAACATTCCCAAGTTCGTCGCCCGTCTTGCCGCCAAAAGGACATGATCGAATGAAATCCTCCATCCTGCTACTGGCCGCCGCAGCCACTTTATCCGCCCAGATCGACCGGATTGAGGGGGAACGCATCCGCCCCCATGTGAAGTTCCTCTCCAGCGACCTGCTGGAGGGCCGCGGCGTCGGCGCCCGCGGTGGACAGTTGGCCGCCGAGTACATCGCCGCCCAGTTCGCCGCCGCCGGCCTCAAGCCCGGGGGTGAAAACGGCACCTACTTCCAGCGCGTACCCCTGCGCAGCGTCGAAGTGGAGCCGGGCGGAGCGCTCACCGCCACAGCCGGCGGCAAGTCCATCAGTTTCAAATGGTTGGACGACTTCGTGGCCACCTCCCACACGCAGGAGCCCACCGGGCAGTTCGACGCCGAGGCCGTCTTTGTCGGCCACGGCATCGTCGCCCCCGAGTACCAGTGGGACGACTACAAGGGAGTAGACGTCAAGGGTAAAGTGGTCGTCCTGTTCACGAACGAACCGCCCTCCACCGACGCTAACTTCTTCAAGGGAAAGGCTCTCACCTATTACGGCCGGTGGACCTACAAGTACGAGGAAGCGGCCCGCCAGGGCGCCGTCGCGGCCATCATCATCCACACCACCCCCACCGCCAGTTACGGCTGGCAGGTGCTGCGCGCCAACGGCCGAGCCCAGCCCCAGGTCCGCCGCGCCGCCGGCGAGCCCGCCCTGACCCTCGCCGCCTGGGTGACGACCGACGCCGGAGCCCAGTTGCTGGGCCTGGCCGGCAGGACCGTGGAAGAGATGCTGCAGGCCTCCGACAAGCGCGGCTTCAAAGCCATGCCTCTCGGCAAGATTCACGTGGCCGGCAAGTTCAACTTCAAACTGCAGGACATTGAGACGGTGAACGTCGCCGGCGTTGTCCCCGGCAGCGATCCGAAACTGTCTTCCGAAGCCGTCCTGTACTCCGCCCACTGGGACCACCTCGGCATCGGCCAGCCGGTCAACGGCGATCCCATCTACAACGGAGCCATCGACAACGCCACCGGTTGCGGCCTGCTGATCGAAATGGCCCGCGCCTGGTCGTCGATGGAGCCTAAACCCTTGCGCAGCGGCTGGTTCGTCGCCGTCGCCGCCGAGGAGAGCGGGTTGCTGGGGTCGCGCTACTTCGCGGATCACCCCATGCTGCCGGCGGCCCAGATCGCCGCCAACCTGAACTTCGACTCCTTCTCGCCGTACGGGCGGGTCAAGGATGCAATCATGACCGGCGCGGACCGCACCTCATTCTTCGCCCTGGTCCAATCCGTCGCCGAGCGCCACCGCCTGAGCATCAAGCCCGACGGCCACCCCGAGTCCGGCGGCTACTACCGCTCCGATCACTACTCTTTCGCTCGCGTCGGCATCCCCGCCTTCTCCATCAATATGGGGGGCGAATACGAGGGGCGGCCTTCCGACTACGCCGCACAAAAGGCCAAGGAGGAAGGGTCCACCTACCACCAGCCGAGCGACGAGTATAAAGCGTCCTGGGACTTCAGCGGGATGGAGCAGTTCGCCCGCTTCGGCCTGGCGTTGGGCATCGAGATCGGGAACCTGGAGAAGATTCCGCCCCGTGTCGATGCCAAATAGCCCGGCCTAGCGCCGGTGAATCGTTACCTTTATGCCGTGTTTGGGCCGCAGCGTCAGTAGAGGCTGCGGCTCAACGGGTTGCGCCGGATCGAGCTCAAACCGCCAGCGCTGACCGATCGCCGCCAGCACCAGCACCCCTTCCAGCCAGGCGAAGCGCTCGCCGATGCAGACGCGCGGACCCCCGCCGAAGGGGAAGTAGGCGAACTTCGGTTGTACCGCGCGAGATTCTCCCCGAAACCGATCGGGATCGAACCGTTCGGGATCCGCCCACAGCGTCGGGCTGCGGTGGGTTACCCACGGACTGACCGCAAAGATCGTGCCGGCCGGATACTCGACTCCACGCACGGTATGGGCCGCAATCGCCCGCCGGCCGATGCCCCAGGCCGGCGGATAGAGCCGCATCGACTCCGCGAAAATACTCTCGGTCACCGGCAGTTTGGCGAAGTCGTCGTATCCGGGCAGCCGGCCCTGCAGGACGGTATCGAGCTCCTCATGAAACCGGCGTTCGACGTCCGGATTCTGTGCCAGCAGGTACCAGGTCCAGTTCAGCGCCATGGCCGTCGTCTCGTGACCGGCGATGAACAGCGTCAGGGCTTCGTCGCGCAACTCCTGGTCGCTCATGCCCTTGCCGGCTTCGTCGCGCGCATCCATCAGCATGCTGAGCAGGTCGCCCTGGTCGGCATGGGCTTGGCGGTGCTCGCGGATGATGCGGTAGATGACCGAATCGAGCCGGCCGCGCGCCTCGCGAAACCGCCGGGCCGACGGGAGCATCGGAATGCGGATCAGCCACTCGCTCATCGGCAGCATGAGCAGGTTGAACATGTTGAGGATCGACGACATGGCGGCGCCGATCTCGGCCGTCTCCGCCTCGACATTTGCGCTGAACAGTGTGGCCGTGACGATGGAGAGGGTGAGGCGCATCATCTCCTGGTCGAGGTCGACCGACTGCCCGTCGGACCAGCGGACGCCGGCGTCGCGTGCCTTTTCGGCCATCGTGGCGGCGTAGCGCACCAGCCGGTCTCGATAAAATGCGGGTTGGACGAGTTTCCGCTGGCGCGTGTGGTACGGCTCCTCGCTGGTGAGCAGCCCATCGCCGAGCAGGACGCGCGTCCGCTGCAGCATGCGGCTCTTCACAAAGCGCTGGTTGTAGGTGACGAGGACGTCGCGGATGTCGTCGGGGTGGCGCAGCAGGACGACGTTCTGCGGACCCAGGCGGAAGCGGGCCACGTCGCCCTGTTCCGCGGACATGCGGGCAAGAAAGCCCACGGGATCGCGGCGGAAATCGGGGAGCCTACCCAGGAATGGCAGAGCGCGTCGCAAAGGGGAATCTGCCTCCCATTATCGCCGAACCAGCCGGAGCGGCTGCTACGCTGGAGCCATGCTGGACGACGAATTGGTGGTAATCCGTACCTACCAGTGGTACGACGAGGCAAAAGTGGCCGAATCGATTCTACTGGCGGAAGGCGTCCCGTGCGAGCTTTACGACGAAAACTTGGCGATAGAAGGGCCACTCGCGGTGGTGATGTCCGGCGGGATGCGGCTTCTGGTGCCGTCATCGCGTGCCAAGGAGGCGCTGGCGTTGCTGGAGGCCTCGACGTTGTCAGACGAGGAATTGGCGGCGCAGGCCGAGGCGGCGGAGCCGTCGGCCGAGGACGCGGAACTTCTACGCTGAGCCTGCGCGCGCCGGTTCCGCCAGGCCCGCACCGTGCCCGCCACACAGACAACCACCAGCGCGCCGATGAGGGCCGCAGCCATATCCTCCGCCGCGTCCCAGGCGTCGCCCTGTGCGCCGATGAACTCGACTCCGAGGACCGGATCCACTGCCGACGCCACTAGCCACTCTGTGATCTCGTAAAGGGCGCTGGCAGCCAGGATGAACTGTACGCCTAAGGCGTAGAGGATGGCGCCTCGGCTTCGGGTCAGGAAGCCGATCGCCTCCAGAGCCGGCCATGTCAGCATCAACCCGAAAAGCAGGTGCACCAGCCGGTCGTAGTGGTTTCGCTGGGTGTGAAACCACGGCATCATCCACTCACCCAGAGGAGCGTTGCTGTAGCTGTAGAGCGCTCCATATTCGTGAAAGCAGAGGAACAGGAAGAGCAGTATCCAAGACGTATTGGAGAGGGGCAGCCGCTTGTAAGCGAGCGCCAGGGCGAGCAGCACGAGGAAGACCGCAAGGTTCTCCAGCCACCAGTCCGACAGGATGTGTGAGAGGAAACCGGTGATTGCGAGGACAAGCGGAAGCAGGATGCAAAGCACCCGCAGGACCCTGGGCATAGTTGCCATGCTAAGCCGGATCATCGCACGTCTCTCCCCCTTTCCGCCTTAGGGCACGACGCACAACAAACGGTGGGTTAGTTCCTCATGACTTTACGGTGGACGCCGGGGCGGCTTCTGGTACGCTACGGCCATGGATGCCGAGCAATTGGTAGTCGTCCAGACCTACGGATCGTTCGAAGAAGCCAAATTGGCCGAATCCGTCCTGGTGGCTGAGGGCATGCCGTGTGAGTTGTACGACGAGTACATGCTGGGAGGGCGGGAATTATCTGTGGCGGCTTCGGGTGGAATCCGGCTCCTGGTGCCGGCATCGCGGGCCAAGGATGCGCTGGAATTGTTGAAGGCCTCGACTCTATCGGACGAGGAACTGGCCGCGCAGGCTGAGGCGGCGGTTCCTCGGGACGAAGATCTGGATCTGCTCCGGTAAATCCGTACTTGGATCGGAAAATTCGATCTCATTCTGCCGAAATTCGGGAGAATGCGCGAAGATGGGGACATGTCGATCAGGGCTCTGCGCTCCGCGCTTGTAGTCATGCTCTCATTCGCCGCCGCATGGGGCAATTGGAACGATACGTCCACCGGCATCGACCTGAACAAACTGCCGAGGTTCCCGTTGACCCGGGTTCGATCCGGTCGGCTTGATGCTGGAAAGCACATCGTCTTCGATGGGATCTCCGCCTCGTCGAAGCGGGACGAACGCGCCATCCTCCTCCGAGGAGTGAGCAAACGCGGGAAAGCCTGGGAAGTGCATATCCACGCCCTCGATGAGGTCTGGAAGGGCGATCTGGATGGAAACGGCGTCCAGGACTATGTCCTCTTTGCCTCGGGTCCCGCTTTCAATGGGCGGACCACCCCGCTGTTCTCCCTTTCAATTCTCCTGATGGATGACCAGGGGCTCCCCGTGCCGTTCTTCACGTTGGTCTACAAGGGGGAGGACGGAATGGGCATCAAGCACCTGGTGGACCTCGACCATGACGGTCGCGCAGAACTCCTGACCAGTTGGTACGACGAGGCGGCCTCGGACCCAATGGTCAGCGTGTTTTGCTCCGGGCATTGGGTCACGCAACTCTACAGATTCCGGAATCTCCGCGCTGAGGAGGTGAGAGGGGAGATGGCGGGCCTGACCTTTCCATTCGTCCACAACTGGAGTTACCGGGGAACGCAGTGCGCGATTGAGCCGAAACCGTATATGGCGGTCAAAGCGCCCAAAGTGTACGATCACGGAACAGCGTTGGGCGGAGAGGTTGGCACCGAAATCGTAGGCCGCCAGGAGGAGTGGATCGAAATCCGGCCGGCCGCGGGCTGTCAGCGCATCAACTCATCCGTGGTCGTCTACGACCGTCCGAATAAACGCGTGATTGCCATCGAAAACCTCTGGAACCCCGCGAAGGAGCACCTCGAAGACGCGATCCTCCGCGACGGAGTCCCGGTGAGACTCAGCGGTCTCGATGACCGGCAGCACGACGGGCACTGTTTTGTGAATCTGTTGTGGGCGGAGTCAGCGACCTCGCGTTGAATCCTGGGTGGAGAGAGGAGCTTTTTGGATGGGGAATGGTGCGCCCGGAGTGATTCGAACACCCGACCTACTGGTTCGTAGCCAGTTGCTCTATCCAGCTGAGCTACGGGCGCACATGCGAACAAACTCCAGTATAAACGCTGCGCCCCTCACGGGCAACATTTGGCGGCGAAATTGCTCACAACACCTTCACTTACAACACCTCGAAGATCAAACACTTGAGGTACAGCGTCTCCGGCACCGTCAGCAGAATCGGGTGGTCCTGGGCCTGCGCCCGGCGCTCCAGCACCCGCAACGTCTTGCCCGCATCCAGCGCCGCCTCCGCCACCAACTGCAGCAGCGTGCCCTCGTTCACATGATGCGAACAGGAGCACGTCACCAGCACCCCGCCCGGCTGCAACAGCTTCAACGCCTTGAAGTTGATCTCTTTGTACCCGCGCAGCGCCGCGTCCATGTTCGTCTTCGACTTCGCGAAAGCCGGCGGATCCAGTACCACCGTGTCGAACTGACGCCGTGCCGCCGCCAGGCCGGCCAGGTAGTCAAACGCATTCGCCTCGCGGAACGTCACGTTTTTGATTCCGTTGGCGTCCCGGTTGGCCGTCGCCGTTTTCAATGCTTCGGCGCTCGAATCGATGCCTTCCACTGACTCGCAGCTCGGCGCCATATGCAGCGCAAACCCGCCAGTCGAGGTGAAGCAGTCCAGCGCCCGGCCGCGCGCCCAATGGGCCGCCGCCACATAGTTTTCCCGCTGGTCCAGATAGACTCCGGTCTTCTGGCCATGCAGCAGATCCGCCTGCAGGGACAGGCCGTTCATCTTGACAGGAACCCGCTCCGGCAGCTCGCCGGACAAAACCTTGGGCACCAGCGGCAGCGACTCCAGCTTGCGCACTGGCACGTCATTGCGGGCCAGGATCCCCTTCGGCTGGACCACCTCTTCCAGGCAACTGGCCAGCACTTCGCTGGCGGCATCCATGCCCTGGTCCAGTAACTGGACGGACAGGTAGTCGCCATAACGGTCGACGATCAGGCCGGGCAGCAGGTCACCCTCGGCATGCACCAGGCGGTAGCTGTCGCTCTCGCGCACCACATGCTGCCGGTGCTTCAGCGCCGCCTGCAGCCGGGCCAGGTAGAAGGCGCGGTCAATGGGCTGGTCCTTGCGCGACAGCATGCGCAGCACGATCTGCGACGTACTGCTGTAGTGCGCGACGCCCAGGCATTGCCCGCGCAGGTTCAGCACCCGCACGGCATCGCCGGGCTGCGCTTGGCCGCGCTCCGCGACGTCGCTGGAGAAGATCCAGGGGTGACCGGACTCAATCCGGGATTCGGCTTTGCGAGTGACCTTGACGCCGCTCACTGGGCGCGCAACCCTTCCAGCCGGGCAATGCGTTCTTCCGTGGCCGGGTGGGTGGAGAACAGGCGAGCCAGGGTCTGGCCCGTGAACGGTTTGATGATGTACATATGGGACATGGCCGGGGAGACGTCCATCGGGATTCGCTTCGACCAGGTTTCGAGCTTGCCGAGGGCGGAAATCAGGCCGTTCGGCGAACCGGTATACTTCGCGGCGGCCGCATCCGCGCTGTATTCGCGCGAGCGGGAAATCGCCATCTGGATCAGGCCGGCCGCGATCGGCGCCAGCAGCATCATGAGGATCGCCACCAGCGGATTCGGAGCGTCGTCGTCATCGCTGCGCCGGCCACCGAAGAACATGGCCATGTGGGCCGAGTAGGTGATGGCCGCGGCCAGGGTGGCGGCGATCGAACTGATCAGGATGTCGCGGTGGCGGACGTGGCCCAATTCATGGGCGATCACGCCTTCCAGTTCCGTATCGTTCATTAGTTCCAGCAGTCCGGCCGTCACGGCGACGGACGAATGGCTGGGGTTGCGCCCGGTAGCAAAGGCGTTCGGAGCCTGTTCGGGGATCACCCACAGGCGCGGCATGGGCAGCCCCATGCGTTCGGTCAGGCGGCGCACCATGGGTTCCAGCCGCCAGTAGACCTCCTGGTTCTGTGTTTCGCTCACCGGGATGGCTCCGCTCGACATCAGCGCCATCTTCTCTGAGAAGAAGTAGCTGAAGAAGTTCATGCCCACCGCCAGGATCAAGCCAATTTGTAGACCGCTCCGTCCGCCCAGCAGTTGGCCGCCGACTAACAGGACGCCGCTCATCAGGCCGAGGAGGAGTGCCGTTTTCAGACCATTCATAGTGCTCTCGCTTCTATCATCTCAGATGCTTCCCGGGGGATTTGCGTTGCCGAACCCGGCCCCGGTTCCTGTATGCTGGTGCGTTGGGGACAAACGGGCCTTTTCTTTAAGTAAGGAGATGAATAGATGAGCCAGGAACTCTCGAGACGTAACTTTGTAGCGAAAGCAGCCGCGCTGGCCGCTGCTCCGGCCGTGCTGCCGGCGCTGGGCGCCAGCGACAAGATCTCGCTTGGCGTGATCGGTACGGGAGGCCGCGGCTACTATCTATCCCAACGCGCTTATGCCGGCAATGCCGGCCGCTTTCAGATCAATGCCGTCTGCGACACGTTCTCAGGCAATCTGGCACGCGCCAAGGACCTCGTCCAGACGCAGGGTAAGAACAGTGCCAAGACGTACGTCGACTATAAGGACCTGCTGGCCGACAAGTCGATCGACGCCGTCATCATCGCCACGCCGGAGCATCTCCACAAGACGATGCTGCTGGACGCCCTTGCCGCCGGCAAGAACGTCTACGTCGAAAAGCCGCTCGCCCACACCGTGGAAGAGGCGCAGGAGATCATGCGCGTCGTCTCCAAGTCGAAGAGCGTCGTGCAGGTGGGTACGCAGAACCGCTCCAACAGCCTGTATCAGATGGCCAAGACGATGATTGCGCAGGGCCTCATCGGCGATTGCCACTACGTCCGCGCCTTCTGGTACCGCAACGCCCTGCCCAATGGCGGAGCCGCCTGGCGCTACCCGATGCCGCCGGACGCCACCCCCGAGAACACCGACTGGAATAAGTTCCTTGGCACCGCGCCCAAGCGTGAGTTCTACAAGCCCCGCTACTTCCAATGGCGCCTGTATTGGGACTACTCCAGCGGCATCGCGACCGACCTGATGGTCCACCAGACCGACATCATCGCCTATGTAATGGACCGCCACTTCCCCTCCTCCGTTGTAGCCACCGGCGGCATCAATCGCTGGGTGGATGGCGACGACCGCGATGTGCCGGATACCTGGAGCGTCCTGCTCGACTACCCCGAGAGCAAGTTCCATGTGAACTACTCCAGCTACCTGGGCAGCGACCACTTCGGCTACGGCGAACAGTTCTGCGGCAACGAAGGCACCATCGAGATCAGCAAGCGCTCGACGCTGAACTTCTACCCCGAGAACTACAACGGCGTGTCCGATATCGTGAAGGCCCGCAAGGAGCTTTCCATCACGATCCCGAACAACGACCACCTGGCGGTTGAAGCGCACCTTCGCAACTTCTTCAACTCGATTCTCGGCGTGGAGAAGCCCATCGCGCCGCCTCAGGCCGGCTACGAAGCCGCCATCCCCGGGTTCCTTTCGGTGATGAGCTATCGCACCGGCAAGAAGATGCTGTGGGACGCGAAGACCGACAAGTATTCCGCCGCCTAAATCGTTCGAAAGTAACGAAAAGCCCCGCTGCTCCTCCGGCGGGGCTTTTTCGCGTCCGAACCCGCTCTCCTTTGGCCGTATTCTCTGGCATTTCGCGCTGGGACGGGATATAAACGTCTCACTGGATGCAACATGCCTGATCCCCCTGTGCCCGCATTTTCCGACGACAACAACCGGCTAAACGAGTCGCTGGCCAAGTCCATCATTACGGAGCCGCTCTACGGGAAGATCCGCCGCGAGGCATCCGGTGAGGTCACCGCGCGCCCGCAGGGGCACAGGGTGATCATCGAAGTGAACCTGGAGTTTGCGGCGGGACGCCAGGCGGCCGTGCAGGCGACAGCGGACATGGTAGAGAAGGTGCTGATGCCGCCCGTGGCTCCGCCGGTTGGGGGCGCTGACCCGCTGCCAGCGCCCGGCTCCCACCTGGCTACTCCGTCTCCCACTTTGCCCTTTCTCTTCGCCCAACTGATGTGGTGGCAGATCTTCAAGTTGGTGCAGTTGAACGAAGACGCGGGCAAGCTGCCCAGGCAGCGTCCCATCTATCACATCTGGGACGACCACGAAGTGTCGTCGATGATTGTGGAATCCGTGCGGACTGTCAAAGCCGATGCCGCCCGGGTGGCCTTCGGCGCCCGCGGCCAGGGGATTACATGGGCCGTGCTCGACTCCGGCATCGACGCGTCGCACGAGCACTTCAAGTCGGACTACAAGAACCTGGAGCTGGAGTTGCCCCTCTCCCACTGGGATTTTACGGGCCTCAGTCCGGCGACTGTCGCTCAGCCGGTGGATCCCTACGGTCACGGTTCCCATGTGGCCGGGATCATCGCCGGCAGCTACACTCCGCCGGCAAAGGAGTTGCCGGCCCTCAGCCTGGCCGCCAGGCGCCAGGAGAATGCCGGCGGACTCGCGGTCCCCAGTGTCCAGTACACCAAGAACGAGATGGGCAAGACGGTCTATACCGGCATTGCGCCCGCCGCGAGGCTGGTGAGCCTGCGCGTGCTGGACGAGGCAGGGAAGGGGCGTGCCAGTTCCATCATCTCGGCCATTGAAAAGATCCTCGAGATCAACGACTATGGCCGCTACCTGCTGATTCACGGGGCCAATCTCAGCGTCGGCTATGCCTTCGAGCCGGAGTGGTTTGCCTGCGGCCAGAGCCCGCTGTGCGTGGCCGTGAACCGTTTGGTTCGTTCCGGCGTGGTGGTTGTGGTGGCGGCCGGCAATACCGGCTATGGGCTGAATCGAACCCAATTCGCTGGACCCGGATCCGCCGGTCTGATGGTGAGCATCAACGATCCGGGCAATGCGCAGGACGCCATCACGGTGGGCTCCACGCACCGCGATTCCCCTCATGTCTATGGGGTTTCCTACTTCTCGTCAAAGGGACCAACCGGCGATGGCCGCCTGAAGCCCGACCTGGTGGCGCCCGGAGAGAAGATCCAATCCTGCGCCGCCGGTAAGCTGCTGGCGCAGACCGGGGTGGCCGTCACGCCCGAGGAGCAGTCGCGCACCTACCTGGAGAACAGCGGCACCAGCATGGCCGCTCCGCATGTTTCCGGCGCAGTGGCCGCGTTCCTCTCCATCCGCCGCGAATTCATTGGCCAACCCTCGGTGGTCAAAAACATCTTTCTCGAGTCCGCTACGGACCTTGGCCGCGAGCGCTATTTCCAGGGCCGCGGACTACTCGACCTGATGCGGGTCATCCAGTCGGTCTGATCATTCCTGAAGTTTTCGGAGGTGTTCGTTATGGCTTTTCCCGGGAATCTGTCCAACTTCCCATTCTTTCCCCTGCAGTTCAACAAAGACGCCCAGGCCGTGGATGCCGCTGAGGAACAGGCGCTCTCCACCTGGTTGCAGAGCCAGGGGCCTGTGGAACTCATCGTCATCTCGCACGGCTGGAACAACGATGAACTGGACGCGCTGGATCTTTACAAGCGCATGTTCACCAGCTTCCGGTCTGTGCTCGACAGGAATCTGGTGCCGGCCATGGCGGGCCGCACCATCGCCGTGGCCGGGGTCTTCTGGCCCTCGAAGAAGTTCGCGGAGGAAGACGCCATCCCGGGAGGCGCGGCCAGCGCGGAATTCCTGGATCCCCTGGCCGATGCCTTCGAAGGGGCGGAAGCGGCGGCCGATCCCGCCATCCTGGCCCGGCTGAAGGAGTTGACGGTGCAGGGTGACTTGACCATCCCGGAGCGTGACGAAGCCATCGGGCTGCTGCGGCAGCTTCTGGCCGCGGTGCCCGTCAGCAACGAAGAGGGCTCGGCCAACGTGCAGGCCGCGGCCGCCGATGGCGGCGCTTTCAGCAACGAGGAGTTTCTGCAGAAGCTGACCGGTGAAGCCGAAGCGGTCGCGGCCGGGCCGAATGACGGAGGGGCCGCGGGCCTGTTCTCCAATCCCCTGGACGATCTGGTGGGCGCCGTTCGTACGGGGCTGAATCTGTTCACGTTTTACACGATGCGCGAGCGCGCGGGCCTGGTGGGGTTGACTGCTCTGAATCCGCTGTTGGCCCGCATCGCCGTCCACGCCAATGCCCGCATCCACCTGATGGGGCACAGCTTCGGTGCGCGGCTGGTGACGGCTGCCGCAGCCGCTGGCGGACAGTTCCACCCCAAGTCGATGACGCTGCTGCAAGCCGCCTTCTCCCACTACGGCTTCTCGACTCTCTACGACGGCCACAGCAACGGAGCGTTCCAGAGCATCCTGCTGAATCAACGGATCGAAGGGCCGATCCTGATTACGCACACGCCGAACGATCACGCGGTCGGCTGGGCGTACCCGATTGCGGCCCGGCTGAAGAGCATCATCGCCTCATCCATCGACGGCGGGCCCAACGATCCTTACGGCGGGATGGGGCGCAACGGCGCGCAGAAGACTCCGCAGGCGACCGCCAACACCCTGCTGGCATCAGGAACGGCGGGGTACAGTTTCCCCGCTTCCGGCGGTGTGCTGAATCTGGAGTCGACGACCTTCGTCAACGGCCACTCGGGCATCGCCAACGAGGCGGTCGCCTACGCTGTACTCTCTGCCATGGCCTAGCCGCGGCTAGCGAATGGTGACCACGAAATCGACATCCAGGATGACAGCGTCCTTGGACAGCTTCACCTGGCGGAAATCGAAGCCGGAGAGGTCGCGCAGATAGCCGGCCTTCGGGTCTTTCTGCTCAATGAGTTCGCGGGCACGGCCTGTGATGTCCAGGCCGAACTCCTTTTCCAGGCTGGTCCCAAGAGCCTTGCGGACCTTGCGGATGTAGTAGGAGTCCTTGCCGCCCGTGTCCACTTTGACGTCGGCCAGGACGAGTACCCCCCGTTTTACCAGGGGGGTAGCAACGATGGTGAGGTCGAAGGCGTCGCCGACTCCGACACAGCGGCTGAAGACGTCCCACGCCGTCCGGCCCGAGAACTTCGCCTTGATCATCAACTGTCCGTTCCACTCGCCCACCTGCGGATTTTCGAGATAGGCGTAGTCGCAGCGCTTCGACTTGTCGCCGCGTACGTACTTCTTGCCTTCCACCGTAAAGACCTGGTCCGCCATCATTTTGCGGACCACGGGAAACGTGATGCGGATCTCGGCGGCATGCGCCGGAACTGCCATCATGACGGCCAGGATCAGAAAGAACGCGCGCACTGCTTTGAAGCTATACCTTCTGCAAACGGCGCAGCGTAAACATCTCGGCATGCGCGTTGGCGTTCTCCAGTTTCTTCCAGTCGTCGTGGATGGAGATCAGTTTGCCGCTGAGGTGATTGGAGCGTTCCGAGGCAAGAAACTGGGCTAGTTGGATCTGTTTATCCGGAGCGGTGCCGCCGGTTGTGCGGATCTGCGTGGCGTCTTTGGCCTCTTTCCAGCCAGCACGGTCGCCTGCTTCCAGGATCTCGTCGGTCAGGCTGGTGTAAGTGGCGCCCGGATTCATGCAGTTCACCTGCACATTTGCCTCGCGTACCTCTTCCGAAAGCGTTTCGGCGAAGCGGACCAGCGCCGCCTGGGTGGCGCTATAGGCGCTGAAATTGGGACGTGGACTCTCGCTGCCCGGCCCGACCAGCAGGATGATCTTGCCGCCCCGGCGTTCGAGCATGCCGGGCAGTACGGCCCGGCATGCGTTCATCGTACCCACAACATTCGTGGCCGTGGCATCCGCCCACTGGGCCGGCAGGCTCTCTGCCAACGGTCCGATGGAGCCGAACACCGCATGGGCGCAGATGAGGAGATCGACCCCGCCGAATTGCACGCTCAGTCGATCGACGGCGGCCGCAACCTGCTCGTACTCCCGGACATCGGCCCGCAGGCGGAGAGATACTCCTCCGGCGTGCTCGATCTCGAGGTTGGCCAGGTCCAACTCTGCTTTGCTGCGAGCCATCAGCCCGACACGCGCTCCGGCGTGGGCAAATCCGATTGCCAGCCGTTTCCCGATGCCGCGTCCCGCGCCGATGATGAGGATTGTCTTTTCTTTGAATTGGCGCACCGATCAAACTTCCCATCCAGATCCTAGCAGACTCGCCCCGGGTAGGAAGGGGGATCGCCGGCTACCTGTGCTTATGGGTATAGAGGGATTCGTCAGCGCGGGTCATCAGCTGATTGACCGTCTCGCCGGGCCGGTACTCCGCAATGCCGATCGACACTGTCAGTTGAATCCGGAGGGATTTACCGCTCAACCGGATGGAATATTCCCCGCTCAGGTTCTGCTGGAGCAGTCTCGTTCGTGCCATGGCGTCGGTGATGGCACAGGGCAGCGCGATAACGAACTCGTCGCCGCCCCACCGGGCCGCAATGTCGTCCTGCCTAAGGTGATTCCGCAGGCGCGCGGCAAACGCACGCAGCAGTTCGTCGCCGGCCAGATGGCCATGGATGTCGTTGATCAATTTGAAGCGGTTGAAATCGAGCATCAACAGGCACAGCGGGGTGCCTGAGTCGATGAGTTCAGCCAGCCGGTCGTTCACCAGCCGCCGGTTGCCCAGCCCGGTGAGTGCGTCGTGGTTGGCCGAATCGGCGGCATCGTTCAGGCGCCTGCGGTAGCGGTTCATCTCCTCATCCAACTCCTGCAACATCCGCTGATTGTCCGCGTGCATCTGCTGGACGAGCACACTCACGCGTTGGGCCTCCTGCCGGATCCTCCGGCGCAACTGGTCGAGCCCGTCCTCTCTCGACGCCTCGTCCAGTGTGGAGGCTACCGCGCGGAGTTCCTCCTCTTTTGATTCCTGACGTTTGGAGAGAGATTGCCGCGCCGAGGTGAGCATGGACAGGACTTCTTCCAGGTCAACGACGCCCGCCAGGTGGCGCTCGATCTGGCCGGATGAGGTGCACAGTAGAGAGTCCAGCTTCATCCGGGCGTTTTCGAAAGCGAGATCGTCCGGAGTTGCCCGGAGTGTCGCGGCCTCCGCTTCCAGGCTGAGTGGAGAGCCGCCTGCTTTGCCGGCAAGTGCCTCGAATACATGCTGTTGGACGCCCTCCAGGGCGGCCACGTAGCAGCATAGCGCCAGGCGGAACCGCGCATCCGCCCCGTCGAGGCAATCCATGCTTTTCCGTATACTCAAAAGCGTTTTGGCCATCTGAGTGAGTGCCCCCGGTGACCCTATCGGCCCGGCCAGCCATTCTGTGACGCATAACTGTGCACGGCATCTGGGCGGGCGGGCCCACGTTCTAGGCTATACTTGTGAATGCACGGTCCCCGTGATGGGGGAAGTGTGCGCAATTCGCGTGTTTGGAGGAAGATGAGCAAAGAAGATTGCATTGAAGTGACTGGCACGGTGGTGGAAAAGTTTCCCAGCGGCCTGTTTAGCGTACAGCTCGATGCCGAGCGTCTCGTGCTGGCTCACCTGGCTGGCAAGCTGCGCCGTAACCGGATTCGTGTCCTGGCCGGCGATCGCGTCACCTTGGAGATGTCACCTTACGACCTCACCAAGGGCCGCATCACCTACCGCCACAAATAGTCCTCAATCCGTTCCCCATTCCATTTCAGCCGCGCCGCCTGACTCCTGGTTCAGGCGCTGGGGTAGTATTGTCTTCCTGGTCATGGGATAGGCACGCAGCCGCCCCAGGCACATGTCGCTTCTGGCGCCAGTCTCGAGGCCAGTAAGTTGTGCTGGCCCGTGCTGCACCTGCAAAGCCATCCGGCGGAATTCCACACCAAAGTCAGTATCACCGCACAGAACCGGGCCCTGCCTGGGCGCTTATTGCCCGATTCGGCCGGAGCCCGCGGACCGGTCACACGATTTCGGGGTCCTCACTAAATTCGCCACAATTGCGGCCGGATTGCAGGCGCAACCCACTCATTCTTAGATATTTAGAACCTCCAGTTAAATTTCGTACATGTAGGTCTGAAAGGCCCCCCTCCATGGCCTGGATTTGGAAGGCGGGTCCTATAATGTGCGCGGAGAAAAAGGCATTCTCATGCGTACTTCGATTGAGGTGATCCGGCCCCGCGGCATGAACGCGGAAGGCTTACATGAATTGGCCGCGGGCTTACGGCGGCGGGTAGTGGGACAGGGCGAGGCGATAGAGGCGATCGTGCCTTACGTCGAACTCTTCGAGTCGGGGCTGGCTCCGGCTGGGCGTCCAGTGGGGGTATTCCTGCTGCTGGGGCCCACGGGTACCGGCAAGACGCGCACGGTGGAGGCGCTGGCTGACGCCCTGCATGGCAGTGAGCGCAACGTGTTGCGCATCGACTGCGGGGAGTTCCAATTGGAGCACGAAGTGGCGAAGCTGATTGGCGCGCCGCCCGGCTACCTGGGCCATCGCGAGACCCAGCCCATGATCAGCCAGCAGAAGCTGAATGCCGTCGCGAGCGAACGCAGCGGCCTGTCCATCGTCCTGCTGGACGAGATTGAAAAGGCGGCTCCGTCGATGCGGCGCCTGCTGCTGGGCGTGCTGGACAAGGCCGCGCTGAAGCTGGGCGACAACACTACCGTGAACTTCGAGCGCAGCCTGATCTTCATGACTTCAAACCTGGGGGCGCGCGAGATGATGGCGGAACTGCACGACCGTTTCGGCCTGGCCTCCGCGCTGCCCTCCAAGGCCAATGCGAAGACCTTGCGCGCGATCAGCACCGGAGCGGTGCGCAGGCGGTTTTCGCCCGAGTTCGTAAATCGGGTGGATGCGATGCTCACCTATCAGCCGCTGGACCGCGATGCCACCGAGAAGATCCTGGACCTGCAACTCGAGGCGCTGGATCGGCATATTGCGCAGCGCTTGGGGTCCTCCGCATTCCCTTTGGAACTGACGCGGGACGCACGCAATTTCCTGATCGAGCGTGGAACCAGCGCGGAGTACGGCGCCCGGGAGCTGAAGCGGGCTATCCACCGGCACCTGATCCAGCCGTTGGCAAGGCTGGTCCTGGACAAAGCTGTAGACGAAGGGGAGGTCCTCTCCGTAGGCGTGGACAGGGATGGAAGTGCGCTGCGCTTTGCGTCGAAATGCAGGGGCGCCAGAGCGGCATAAATCAGAATTATTTTCGCCAGGTTGTTGACTTATGTCGGCCGGTCTTTTATCCTTGCAGAGGATAGGGGCACACGCCTATGACGAATCACTGCCACATGTCGAGGTTCACAAATCCTCCCTGGTGCGGCTTCTCTGAAGTACCGCATACCGGCATGGTCCGTCTATCCAGCCTGGATATAGCTCAACGGTAGAGCAACGGATTCATAATCCGTAGGTTGCGGGTTCGACTCCCGTTATCACAGCCAACCGGGCCCTCAAAGCCCACCAAGCACACAACACTGACCCCAGGCACTGGTTCCAGCCCGAACCGTCTCCATCCCTCCTTCGGGTGGGCTTGAAGACGAGGAAGGCAGCGGCCGCTTCGCTCAGCGCGAAGACAATGGCCGCCTGACCAGGCTGTTTCAGCCGGCCGGCACGGAAGGCGGAAGTTCTGAATTTCCGCTGGAATTACGGTCGAATTATACGGACAATCAGGCGCTGGATTTTCGCCCGCGTGGCGCTTGCGGAGCCGTGTCTGGGGCGTGTTCTATCAGGAGGTAAGTATGATCTGGAAGCGCATTGCCGTAGGCGACCGCGAGCGGGTTCTGGTGATCCGCGACGGCCGCTTCGACACCATCCTCGGCCCCGGCGAGCACAACCTGTTCGTCTCCCCGCTCACGCGGCTGGAGACGGTGGTCTGCCGCACCGACGGGCTGATTTTCGAGAGCGAGTGGAACCGGTTTCTGCTGAAGCAGCGGCAGGACCTGATTGACACCTTCTTCGTCCTGGTGGAGACCAGCGACGTCGAGGTGGCGATGGTTTCGGCCGACGGCCGGCTGTTCCATGTGCTGCCGCCCGCGCGACGGGCGCTGTACTGGAAGGGCGAGGTCGAGGTCACCGCCGAGGTCGTCGTCGTGATCGACGCGCCCGAGGTTCCGGCGGCCAAGTTGCCGGCTCTCGAACGCCTGGGCTCCGCCGCACCCGTGACGATGGCACGGGTGGCGGAGGGCCAGGCCGGCCTGCTGTATCTCGACAACAAGTTCACTCGTACCCTGGAGGCCGGCAAGCACGCCTTCTGGAACGCCTCGAGCCCGCGCGTCGACACGGTCGACCTGCGGCGCCAGACCATGGAAATCGCCGGCCAGGATATTCTCACGCGCGACAAGGTTTCGCTGCGTGTGAACATCTCGGCTGAGTACCAGGTAGCCGATCCGGTGATGGCGGCCCGCAGCGCCAAGGATCCGGCCGCCCTGCTCTACCGCGCCCTGCAGCTGGCGGTGCGCCGCACGCTGGGGCACCGGACCCTCGACGAGGTTTTGGCCGATAAGACCGACGTCGACGAGACTGTGGCGCAGGAGGTGCGCGAAGAGCTGTCCGTCTGCGGCCTGCGCGTGGGCGCCATCGCGTTGAAGGACGTCATCCTGCCCGGAGATGTGCGTGACATCCTCAACCAAGTGGTCACCGCCGAGAAGCAGGCGCAGGCCAACATCATCCGGCGCCGGGAAGAGACCGCGGCCACCCGCTCGCTGTTGAACACCGCCCGGCTGATGGAAGAGAACCCGCTGCTCGTCCGGCTCAAGGAGCTGGAGACCCTGGAGCGGGTGGTGGAAAAGGTGGACCGTGTCACCGTTACGGACGGCCTGGCCGGACTGCTGACTAACCTGGTGACGATCAAGTAAAGGGAAGAAGTGGGCGGTCCGGGCCGCTCACTTCGTTTCGATGACGAAGGGCGCGGTGGTACTCTCCGGCACTCCGTTCGCAAAGGACTCAACGACGGCCTGAAACTCCGCCAGGCGGATGGGCTTCGCGATGTAGCCGTCCATGCCCGCGTTGAGACAGCGTTCACGATCGCCTTCCATCGCGCTGGCGGTCATGGCCACGATGGGGATGTGGCCGCCGTTCTCCTTCTCCCACTGCCGGATCGCCGCGGTCGCCTGCAGGCCATCCATCTCCGGCATCTCCGCGTCCATCAGGACCAGCGAGAACTGATCCTTCCGCACCGCTTCCACGGCAATCTTCCCATTGCCGGCGACGGTCACCTGACAGCCACGCTTTTCCAGGAACTGCACGGCGAGCCGCTGGTTGATGGCGTTGTCCTCGGCCAGCAGGATTCTGAGGCCGGCCAGTGATTGGGAGAACCGCAGCGGATCCAGGCCCCCCGCCGGGGCGGCCACAGGAACCGGAGGCGCGGCAGGGATGGCCTGTCGCATCGTGAGACGGCCGGCCAGGACGCGGCTCAGCACCGCGCGCAACTCAGACCGGCGCACGGGCTTTGTCAGATAGGACGACATGTCCAATTCCCGGCACCGTGCGGCGTCGCCCGCCTTGCCCGCCGAGGTCAGCAGCACAATCGAGGTTTCGTTCAGGCGCTCGTCCTGGCGGACACAGCCGGCCAGGGTGAAGCCATCCATGCGGGGCATATGGCCGTCGGTGAGCAGCAGCGGATAAGCTTCACCGCATTGCTGGGCTCGCCGGAGTTCTGCCAGGGCCGATTCGGCGTCCGACATCAGGATGGGACTCATGTTCCAGCTGGCCAGGGTGAGATCCAGGATCCTGCGGTTGGTGGAGTTATCATCGACCACCAGCACCCGGACACCGGACAAGGGGTAAGCCCCTTCGGCCTCGGGCAAGGTGGACGCCGCGGACTCCTGCACTTTGGCCGTGAAATGGAAGGTGCTGCCCTCTTGCGGGACACTTTCGACCCACAGCCGGCCGCCCATCATGTTCACCAGGCGCGCCGAGATGGCCAGGCCCAGGCCCGTCCCGCCGAACATGCGCGTCGTCGAGTTGTCCGCCTGTGTGAACGCCTCGAAGATGACTTGCTGCTTATCCTCCGGAATGCCGATGCCGGTATCCCGTACCGCAAAATGGAGCAGGAACTCGCCGGTCTTTTCGTCGCGGGCATCCACCATCGCTTTGAGCTCAACTTCGCCGGCCGCCGTGAACTTGAGGGCGTTGCCGAGTAGGTTCACCAGCACCTGGCGCAGGCGCGCGGCGTCGCCGATGATTATATTCGGCAGACCCGATTCGAAGTCGCTGATCAGCTCGAGATCCTTGGCATGCGCCCGCAGCGCGAAGGTGCGCAGGACGGTGTGGATGCTCTCGTGAAGATCGAATTCCACGCGGTCGATTTCGATCTTCCCGGCCTCGATCTTCGAGAAATCCAGGATGTCGTTGATCACGGTCAGCAGGCCATCCGCGGAGTCCTTCACCAGTTCGAGGTACTCACGCTGCTCCTTGGCCAGATTCGTGTCGAGCACGAGCTCAGTCATCCCCAGCACGCCGTTCATGGGCGTGCGGATCTCGTGGCTCATGCTGGCCAGAAACTCGCTCTTGGCGCGGCTGGCGGCCTCGGCCGCTTCTTTCAGGGCCTCTTCCTGGGTCAGTTTGACCTGAATGATCTCGGTCTGCTGCCGCACGCGGCGGCGCAGGATGAACACCCACGAGAGTGCCAACAAGGCCACGAGGCCGATCAGTCCCAGCCCCTCGAAGGTGCGCCGCACCGTCCACCAGGGCGCCGTCCGCAGCACGTGAACATCGCCGGCATCGCCCAGCAGCAGGGAAAACGATTCGGGCCTGAGATCCTCGCTGCCGTCAGCATGGATCGAGCAGATGCCCCTGAGGCGTAGCAGGCTGCCGCGTTCCAGCGGGGGGAGACGGGTTCCGAGGTCCAGTTTGGCAGGGAACAGCACGCGGCCCGACTGCATCAC
Source organism: Paludibaculum fermentans (assembly GCF_015277775.1). Classification (NCBI taxonomy): domain Bacteria; kingdom Pseudomonadati; phylum Acidobacteriota; class Terriglobia; order Bryobacterales; family Bryobacteraceae; genus Paludibaculum; species Paludibaculum fermentans. The sequence continues at coordinate 5,379,797 of NZ_CP063849.1, read as the reverse complement.
CAGTGTCTGATCCACCTGGGTGACAACCCTGTCGACCAGAAACGCGTCCACCTCGACCAGTTGCAGGTCGCGGGCGTCTTCCAGCGCCTGGTCCGCCGTGACATGCAATGGCACGGGTGGTTGGCTGGAGCGGATGAGGCGCAGTTCGGCGTAGCCCATCCGTGGGCTGAACTCACCGGGACGCGGAATGCCGGCTACGTCTACAACGTCCCCGGCATGGAGTGCAGTCCTGGGATGCTTCTCCACAACCAGGCCCGCGGAGCCGTCGCTGAGGTAAGTTGGACCTTCCGGTTGGGTCATGACAACTTTGCCGTACACCCTCACCCGATGGGCCGTGTTGCCGTCGGGCGAGTAGCTCATGAGGTCGGAGAAGGGCCGGGCCGGTTGCAGGAACGGGTCGGACGACGGCTGATCCACGGTGACGAAGCTGAGCGAAGGGACCAGCAGCGAGATGCCCACCAGTTGGCGGCGGAAATTGAAGCGCGAACCACAGACCCCGCGCAGGCGGATGGTTGCGTCCAGCAGGCTGTGGGGCGGGGTGAGCAAGCCGGGGATGCGGGCCTCGAAGCGGTGCGAGCCCCAGTTCAGGTCCAGCGTTGTGTCGGCGTTCGAGACCCTGATCGCCTGCACGACTCCGCGAGCCTCTACCCAGTTGCTGTCTTCCTGGCCGGATAGCAGGTCGTCTATCTCAGGTCTGTGCGGCTGGGGCAGGGGCGCCTTGCCCAGCTTGCGGATGCGCGGGGCCAGAATGATCGGCGCAAACTCTCCGGGGCCGGTAACGCCTTCCAGTGCGATCTGGTCGCCGGTGACGAGGTTGCTGTTGTCTAGTGAGAATCCCGCCACATAGATGCCGCCCGTTGAGTCCTGCACGAAGAGCGAGTGGCGCGAGATCTCGTGAGCGGTCACAACCGCATTCATGCGCACGGGGTAGCCCAAGGCGGCCTCGGACGATTTCATGCGATGGATCTCGCCTATGGTGGTCAACGTCCGCAGGTGAGTCTGAGTGCCCGATCCGGCGGGATTGGCGATGTCACTGACAGGAATCAACTGGGCGTCGCTCAGCACCAGTCTGCCTTCTTCCACGTCCAGGAAGCCCAGCGCCTCGGCGCCTTCGGTCGGACCGGATGGCGCGGCAAAGCCGGCTCGCAGCCGCAACCGGCCGGTAGAGTCGGAGAACTGGTCGCCATCGGCGCGGCCGCGCAACCGGACCCGGTGAACAGGCAGGTGATCCAAGCCCGCGGTGAGGATGGAGGCGATGGACTGGGCGGGCAGGGAGGCAAGCGGCGTTGGCTGTTTCAGGACTCTGATGTCGGATAGCCGCGAGACCCGCAGCTTTGCGCGGCTGGGTTCACCGCCGGCGTCGAAGCTCAGGCTGAGGACTCCGCGAATGGCGACCTCGTTGTCCACGAGACCGGTGTATTCGCCGCCCGCATGGTCCACGACCAACGCGTTCACCGGTCCAGTGGCTGACTGCAGGACTGCCTTGATACGTCCCGTGCCCTCCAGGCCGACGGAGCGGATGACTCCGCGCATTTCCACGAGGTTGTATTCCAGCTCCGGCCGAATTCTTCGTTCTGGTCCGATGTCGACCGGTTTGACAACCGCGGTGCCTGCCAGGACCCGGATGGCCGGTTGAATGATGAGGGGACTGGGGCTGCCGGCCCCGGCCATGCCCGTGATCTCCACGCGTTGCATGGGATGCAGGCCCGGCGGCAGCTCCGCGTTGTCCACGCGCACGCCGCCGGTTTCGTCCTGCACGAACAGAAGCTTCCAGGCTGGGTCGACGAAAGTGACTGTGCCTTGGATTCGTACCGCAACCTGGCCTTGCAATGCCGCCTGATCGAGCTTTCGCAGTGCCCTGATGGAGTTGACGGAGGGGCCGGACAAGGCCGCATTTCGATTGCAGCTCCAGGAGAGGCAGCACAGGCATACCAGCGCCATAAGGCGCAATCTGCGACCGGCATGGGTCTCAGTGCGTACTGCCACGGTTAGATATCGGATTTGCCGGGGGAGGACATGAGCCATTTTTGTAGGGCATACAAAACCTGGCCGGGGGATAGGTGGTTTTTGTCGGGGACGCGTTGATCTTCGCCCTTTGTTCTTGGGCTATTAAGGACGGGCGAAGCGTGAGAGCCGCATCACTTCCAGGAAACCTAAGAAAATATTGAGGATCCCTAATCCGCTGACGGCGCCGCGAAACTGCTGGCTGAGGAGCATCGACGTCCATTCGGGGCGCAATTGGATGAGCCAATTGCGGCTCCAGTAGTTGTCGAGCCAGGGATAGACGAGCAGGAACAGACCCAGCTCAATGCAGAATACGCAGAACAAAACGGCGGCCGTCTTCTCCATCCAGGTAGCGCGCCGCGCGGTGGGCTGCCCGGTTTCTTCCGCCTCGGGCGGCAGGCCGGAGGGGGTGGATTCGTCGGGATTGGGCAGCTCTGGGTTCATAACGTACGTTGGAGGGCCTGGAGCACGGGGGCATACGAGCGGCGATGGAGATCGGTAGGACCGAGGCGCAATAACGCCTCCTTGTGTTCGGCCGTGGGGTAGCCTTTGTGCCGGGCCAGTCCATAGCCGGGATACTGCTCATCCAGCAGGCCGATGCACTCGTCGCGGCCGACTTTGGCCAGAATCGAGGCGGCGGCAATGGCGCGCACCCGTGCGTCGCCCTTGATCAGGGCCTGTTGGGGAACCGGCCAGTCGACGGTAGTGGCGTCCACGAGAAGATAGTCGCAGGGCGGATTCAACGCTTCCACGGCACGGCGCATGGCCAACCGCGAGGCCTGGAGGATATTGATCTGATCGATCTCGGAGGCCGAGGCGGAGGCGACTGCCCAAGCCATGGCCCTTTCCCGGATCAGAACCGCCAGTTCCGCGCGGCGTTCACATGCCAAGGTCTTGCTGTCGGCAAGACCCCGCAACGGCTTATCAGGATCTAGAATCACGGCGGCGGCAAATACAGGCCCGAACAGGCAACCCCGCCCGGCCTCATCGACACCCGCGATTCTGACATAGCCCGTGCGTCGCACCTCGTCTTCCAACTGGTTGGTGCAACGCACGGGACGTGTATCCTGAACTAGCCCTTGGGCTGGTCGCGCTCTTTCAGGCGAGCGGCCTTGCCACGCAGGGCGCGGAGATAGTAGAGCTTGGAGCGGCGCACCTTGCCGGAGCGCATCACTTCGACGTGGTCGATGACAGGCGCATGGATGGGGAAGATGCGCTCGACGCCCTGGCCGAAGCTGATCTTGCGGACCGTGATGGTCTCGCCCAGACCGCTGTTCTTGCGCGCGATCAGCACACCCTCGAACACCTGCAGCCGCTCTTTGTCACCTTCCTTGATCTTCACGTGGACTTTGATGGTGTCGCCGATGTGAAGTACGGGGATATCGGTGCGCTTGTTCTTATTGAGGATCTTGTTCACGTAGGGGCTGATCATGGTCTTCTTCCTTCTAACCTTTCTTCACTACTCCATCCGGGTCCAGGACCGCCGCCCGTGAGGACAGCAGATCCGGCCGGAGCCGTTTCGTTTTCTCCAATGCCGCCTGCCGGCGCCACTTGCGGATCTCGGCATGATTTCCGCCCAGCAGAACTTCCGGCACGCTCCAGCCGCGAAATGTTGCCGGCCGCGTATAGTGCGGACAGTCGAGGATGCCAGATTCCTCCCCGTCTTCCAGAGCCGAAAACGACTCCTGACGGGAAGATTCCTCGTTGCCCAGTACACCCGGAATCAACCGGGCGACTGCGTCCACTACCACCGCGGCGGCTAACTCTCCGCCGCTCAACACAAAATCACCGATCGAGATCTCCTCGTCGGCCAAATACTCACTGACCCGTTCGTCGACGCCTTCATAGCGTCCGCAGATCAGCAAAAGCTCATCCAATTCCACAAACCGCCGGGCGGTCCCCTGATGGAACACGGGGCCCTGCGCCGAAAGCAGTGCTACCTTCTGCTTCTCCGGATTCCGGTTGGGCAGAATCGCCTCCACCGCCTCGAACAGCGGCTGTGGCTTCAGTACCATGCCTTCGCCGCCCCCGAAAGGGCGGTCGTCCACGGTCCGGTGAAAGTCGTAGGTCCACGTCCGCAGATCGTGAATCTTGATCTGCAACAGGCCGGACTTATCCGCCCGGGCCACGACCCCATGCCCAAAAGGTCCCTGGAAGAACTCCGGGAAGATGCTGAGCACATGGAAGATCATCGGGCGTCACCGGGCTCTTTCGGCACGGTTTTGTTCAACTCCAGCAAGCCGTCGGGTAGATCCACGCCCAGCCGCCGTTCCGCGGGATTGATCTCCACGCAGATCGAACGGGCGAAGGGGATCGAAATGCTGTCTCCGGGTTCTCCGGGACTCGCACCCTCGGCCAAAACCTCCAACAACACCGGCCCGCCGAACTCCTGCCAGCCGGTCACCGTGCCGAGCTTGCGCCCGGAGGCACGGTCAAACACCTCACAGCCGACCAGGTCGGCCATGTAAAACTCACCCTCGTCGAGGGGCGGGCGATCCGTTCTGCGAATCACCATCTCACACCCTTGCAGAGGCTCGACATCGTCCACCGACGGCAGTCCCGCAAAAGCTACCAGCAGACCGCCCTTGTGGGGGCGGATGCTTTCCACCTGCAGCGGTTCGCCGCCGCGAGCCCATGCACCCGTCCGGTTTCTTAACCAGACCAGCGGCAGAGCCTGATAGCGTTCCACATCGTTCCAGCCCTCGGCGAGAATCTCACCCTTGAGGCCGTGCGTGCGGGTCAACTGTCCGATCATCACCCCATCATCCGGTGGTGATAGCGGCGTGGAACTCCCCATTACTCAAGGATTTCCAGCGTGAAGCGGCGATTGACTTTCATCCCGGCGGCGCCCAGCAGGGTGCGGACGGAACGCGCCGTGCGTCCCTGTTTGCCGATCACCTTGCCGAGGTCGCTGGCCGCAACCCGCAGTTCGAGCACGGTTACCTGCTCGCCCTGTACTTCACGCACCTGGACTTCGTCTGGCGTGTCCACGAGCGCCTTCGCAATTTCCTCAACGAGATCTTTCATTCCAGACATTGCGAGGACCTCCCGTCCTGCCTCCGATGCTAACATGCTGAGGACACGTAACAAACACGCCCCGCGCCGAGCGGAAACCTGAGGCCTTTTAGGCCGCGGGCTGTTCCACCGGAGCCGGGTTTGCCTTGACCAGGCGGGCGACGGTGTCGGACAGCTGCGCGCCGCTCTTGGTCCAATGCTCGATGCGGGCATGATCCAACTGGACCACGGCCGGGTCGGCGACGGGGTTGTAATGCCCCAAAACCTCAATGGCCTTGGAGTCGCGGGCGCGATCCTTTTCAATCACGACCACACGGTAAGTGGGCTTCTTCTTGGCGCCGAAACGCGCCAACCGAATCATCAACATGCGTTCTACTCTCCTAGCAAATCTGGCGTGAGCGGCCATGCCTCACCCGAAAGGGTTCGGAAACGGCAGCTTCAGTTTTCCCATCTTCTTGCCCAGCAGGCCGCCGGATACGGATTTCATCATCTTGCGTGCCTGCCCATACTGTTTCAAAAGGTTATTGACGTCCTGGACACTGGTGCCGCTGCCCTTGGCGATGCGGCGGCGGCGGGAACCGTTGATCAGCATGTGGTTGTCCCGCTCTTTGGGCGTCATGGAGTCGATGATGGCCACCACGCGGGTGAACTCGTGCTCATCGACCTTTACGTTCTTCAATTCCTTCAACATGCCGACCTGCGGCATCATGCCCAGGAGGGACTCGAGCGACCCCAGCTTGCGCAATTGCTTGAGCTGGTCGCGGAAATCCTCGAGGGTGAAATCGTCCTCGAGCAGCTTGCGCTGCATCTGCTCGGCCTTCTTCTGGTCGACGGCGGACTCCACCTTCTCGATGAAGCTGAGCACGTCGCCCATGCCCAGGATGCGCGAGGCGGCGCGATCGGGATGGAAGGCTTCCAGGGCGTCTGATTTTTCGCCCGTACCGACAAACTTAAGGGGTTGCCCGGTGATGTGGCGGATGGAGAGGGCCGCGCCGCCACGGGCGTCGCCGTCCATCTTGGTGAGTACTACACCAGTGATTCCAAGGCGCTTATGAAACTCCTCGGCGCTTTTGACGGCGTCCTGGCCAGTCATGGCGTCGGCCACGAAGAGGATCTCGGTGGGGTTCAGGGCCTCTTTGAGCTGCGAGAGCTCGGTCATCAGGTCTTCGTCGATGTGCAGGCGGCCGGCGGTGTCGACCAGCACCATGTCGCGGCCGCTGATCTCGGCTTCACGCCGGGCAGATCGGGCCAGATCGACAGGTTTGGTCTCTTCGGGGGTGCCTTCGTAGATCGGAATGCCGAGGTCTTTGGCGAGAACAGCGAGTTGCTGGCGGGCGGCGGGGCGGTAGACGTCGACGGAAACAAGCAGCGGCCGGTGGCCGTTTTTGGACAGATAGCGGGCTAACTTGCCGCTGGAGGTGGTTTTACCGGAGCCCTGGAGGCCGACGACCATCACCACAGTGGGCGGCTGGTTGGCGGTGCGAAGGCGGGCGGTGTGGGTGCCCAGGACAGTGATGAGCTCATCCCGGACGATCTTGATCACCTGCTGGGCGGGGGAGAAGGACGATAGGACTTCCTGGCCGAGTGCCTTTGTGCGCACCCCTTCCATGAAGGCTTTTACGACCTTGAAATGGACGTCCGCCTCGAGGAGAGCCACACGGATCTCCTTAAGGGCCACTTCCATGTTCTCGGCCGTCAGCTTGCCTTCGCCACGGATATTCTTGAATACCCGCTGTAGCTTGTCGCTTAACGAATCGAACATCTTCTCGATCGCCCGCACGCGCGCGGACGGTTTCCTTTACGCCATCACCAGACTGTTAGGGGTGCGACCTACCGGTAGGGTTCGGCACACGGCCGTCCCACTGGACACGCGTAGTGACACACGACTGCCCAAGGCAGCACCATCCAGTATAGCAACGCGACTCACTCCTCGGCGAGTAGTTGTGCCAGATGGGCGCGAATGGCCGGTCCAGTGTCTTCCCGTTTCAGCGCAAGTTCAAGAAAACACTTGGCGTATTCGACCCGGTTGCCGATGTCGAAGCGCTTGGCCTGCCAGGCGAGGGCGTAGACAGGCTGGAGCTGGGCCAGTAAATTCATGGCGTCGGTGAGCTGAATCTCGCCGCCGACCCCACGTTGGGTGGCATCGATGCAGTCGAAGATATCGGCGCTGAACACATAGCGGCCGGCGATGGCCAGGTCGCTGGGCGCCAGATTCACGGCCGGCTTTTCGACCAGCTTGCGCAGGCGCAGCAGGTCGGGATTGCTGCCTTCCGGTTCGCCGTCCACAATGCCGTAGCGGGTGACCCACTCCTTGGGCACGTGGTGGACTGCCACGACGCTGGCCGCGGTTTGCTCGAAGGAATCCAACAGTTGCCGGAGCCCGGGTTTCTGGCCCGGAGGCGGTTCGATGATGGTGTCGCCCAGCAGGACGGCGAACGGTTCGCGGCCGACATGGGCGCGGGCGAGACGGATGGCGTCGCCCAAGCCCAACTGCTCCTTCTGACGAATGTAGTGGATCTGGACACGGTCCCCGATGTCGCGCACCTGGTCGACCAGGTGCTGCTTGCCGGCTCCGCGCAGGAAGATCTCGAGGTCCGGATTGAAGTCGAAGTGATTCTCGATGGCCTGTTTGCCGCGGCCGGTGATGATGAGGACATCCTCGATCCCGCTCTGTGCCGCTTCTTCGATGACAAACTGGAGCACCGGCTTGTCGACGATGGGGAGCATCTCCTTGGGCATGCTCTTGGTGGCGGGCAGGAAGCGGGTGCCCATGCCGGCGGCGGGGATGACTGCTTTGCGTACCTTCATAGACGGAATGCCCCCACTGCTTCGCCATTCGTCTTGGAGACGGCCTGGATCTGGGGAACGATGAGTTCAGCGCCCATCTCCGCGTAGGAGATGCGCAGGCGCCGCAAGCGGGCCGGGTCGCCGTCGTAACAGCCGATGATGGCGCCGCCGGAACCGCAGAACTGGGTGAACGCGCCCTGGTCGCGGCCGCGCCGGATGAGCTCCATATTGCCGGGGCTGATGCGGATCAGGCTGGCGCGCAGGTCGAAGGCTTCGTTCATGAGCGGACCGATCGCCATGCCTTTCCCCTCCTGCAACAGGATGCGGGATTGCTCGGCCAGGTCCGCCCAGTGTTGGATGGCGTCGAGCACGGCCTGCTCACCGCGGTTGAAGCGGCTGCGTAAGTCGTTATGGGTCAGTTCGGTCCCCTCGGCCAGGTTGTCGTGGAAGGCAACGAAGAGGGGCGGCAGCAGGGCAGGGTCGAGCGGTTCATACAAGCCGTAGCCGTCACGCTCCATGCGGGCCTTTTCAAAGTCCATGAAAACCGCATTTTCATAGACCTGGATGACACGGTCCTGCAGTCCGGCGCCGATGCCGAGTTCCTCGAGTTCGACGCTGAGGATGAGGCCGGGCAGCACCGGTTTTGGGATTTCGATATGGAAAAAGGCCATTAATGCACGGATTGTGGCCGTAACAATGGCGCTGGAACCGGCCAGGCCGACGCGGACCGGCACGTTCGTGTCGTACTCAATGGCGAAGGTGCGGTCCAGCCGGATTTCCTTGGCGGCGCACCAGTCGTTGAATTTCTTGATGGCGGCCTTGATCAGGCGGACGCCGCCGTAGTACCCGTTCAGGTGGACGTCTTCCAGGAACTCCGAAAAGCTGGAGAAGTCCAGGCGGTCCCGATGCCCGGCGCGGATGGAGATGCGGGGGGCTTCGTATATGGTGACGCGGGCCTGGTAGTTCCTGACGATGACTGCGATGGTCTTGCCGAAGTAGCCGTCTGATGGATTCCCGATCAGGCCGGCTCGCGCGTAGGCGCAGCGTTCAATCATCATATTCTCCTGTCAGTATACTGGTTCGCCCGTGTCGGACATGTTCTCTCTGGTCATACAAATAGCGCCGAAATCCGCACGGCCGGAAATAGTTTTCAAGGGCGTTAACAAGCCCCGGGCCCCACGCGTTGGAATGACTGAAGGAAGCGCAAAGGCGCAGCGGAAATCAAGGAGTACAGCGATGGGAACGGAAGCAATTGCGATCATCATGGTGTTCGGCACGGTCGCGCTGGCGGTGGTGATCATCACGCGGGCCCTGTTTGACCACCTGCGGCGGACGAAGGCGGAGAGGGCCCAGGCGGAGATCTTCAACAAGCTGATGGACAAGCTGGGAAGCGGGGCGGAAGTGCTTGCCTATCTGCAATCTGAGGCAGGGCAGCGCCTGATGCAGGGGGCGCCGCAGGAGAAACCGGCAACTTTTGGACGGATTCTGAATTCGGTGCAGTACGGGGTTGTCTGCACGGTGATCGGAATCGGGGTGTTGTTCCTGCAGAATATTGTGGACAAATACTCGCAGCGGGACGTGGCGGTGGTGGGCACGCTGATCCTGACGCTGGGTATTGGCCTGCTGGCGGCGGCGGGGGCGAGCTACCTGCTGTCGAAGACCTTGGGCCTGATCAACGGGAAGACGAACGAACAGAGCTAGAACGGCAAGGCTGCTGCTGTGATAGAACCTGAGATGACTCCGGCGATTCCACTCGCGAACATAGTCGCGGCCAGCGGCGCGCCGGTGGAGGCGCTACGCATGACCGAGGCGGGCTTCCGCGACCTGTACGCGCTGCATGCGCGGCCGCTGAAGTCCTACCTCTCCCGGTTGACTGGCAATGCGGCGCTGGCCGAGGACCTGATGCAGGAGGCGTTCTACCGGCTGATGCGGTCCGAATTGCCGGCGATGGACGAGGCGCAACGGAAGAGCTACTTGTACCGGACGGCGACGAATCTGGCGCGGGACCACTTCCGGAGTAAGAAGTTCGAACCGGCTCCGCTGGATGAGCGGATTGCGACCCGTCCGCAGGAAGGCCAGAGCGGAGCCGATATTCAACTGTCGGCGGACATCCAGAAAGTGATGAATGCCATCAAACCGAATGAGCGGGCGCTGATGTGGATGGCGTATGTGGAAGGGGCGAGCCACCGGGAGATAGCGGCCGTGACGGGGCTGAAAGAGGCCAGCGTGCGGCCGCTGCTGTTCCGGGTGAAGCAGAAACTGGCGAGCCTCTTGCGTGAACGGGGCTTCCGGCAGGAGACTGGACGATGAAGACGATGTGTTCCCACGAACAGGACGTTTTGGCGGCGCAGCGCAATGATGCATGGACCGAGGAATTGCGCGAGCACCTGGCCGAATGCGGCGACTGCGCGGAGACCCTGATGGTCGCCGGATTCCTGCAGGAGGCGGCGGCGACGGCCGAGGCGCCGGTGCAGGAGCCCGGGTTGGTGTGGTGGAAGATGCAGTTGCGGGCCCGGCGCGATGATGCGGCGCGGGCGGCGCGTCCGGTGGTGGTGGCGGAGCGGGCGGCGATGGCCGTGGTCGGGCTGGGGCTGCTGGGCGGGATCGCCTGGATGAGCGCGGAAGCCGCGGTGGCCGCGATCGGGCTGGTGGTGTTGAGCGCCATGGCCGGGTCAGTCGTCTGGTTCGCCTGGTCCCGGCACTAGCCGCGGGTCGCCTAAGATAGTGGGAGCGAGCCTCTCATGTTTAATTTCGCCTTCTACAACCCCACCAAGATTCTGTTCGGCAAGGGTCAGATTGCCTCCATTTCCAAGGAAATCCCGGCTTCGGCCAAGGTGCTGATCACCTACGGAGGCGGCAGCATCCACAAGAACGGCGTGTATGAGCAGGTGATGCAGGCCCTGGAAGGGCGCACGGTGCTGGAGTTCGGCGGCATCGAGCCGAATCCCGAGTACGACACGCTGATGGGCGCCGTGGAACTGGCGCGGCGGGAGAAGGTGGACCTGCTGCTGGCTGTAGGCGGCGGTTCGGTGCTGGACGGCACGAAGTTCATTGCCGCGGCGGTGCCGTTTGCGGGGGAGCCGTGGGACATCCTGACCAAGGGTGCGGCGGTGGATTCAGCGGTTCCGCTGGCGTGCGTCCTGACGCTGCCCGCGACGGGGTCGGAATCGAACACTTTTGCGGTGGTCAGCCGGCGGTCGGCCGGGCAGAAGCTCGCCTTCGGGTCGGTGCATTGCTACCCGAAATTCGCGGTATTGGATCCGGAGACCACTTTCTCCTTGCCCCAGCGGCAGGTGGCGAACGGTATTGTCGACGCATTCGTCCACACGCTGGAGCAATACATGACGTTCCCGGTGCATGCGGAATTGAACGACCGGTTCGCGGAAGCGATTCTGCAGACATTGATCGAAGTCGGTCCGAAGACGCTGGCCGAGCCGGAGAATTACGACCTGCGGGCGACGTTTGTGTGGTCGGCCACGATGGCTTTGAACGGCTTGATTGGCAGCGGCGTGCCGCAGGATTGGGCGACGCATATGATTGGGCACGAGTTGACGGCCCTATACGGCATCGACCATGCGCGGACGCTGGCGACGGTGGTGCCGCACCTGTTCCGGGTGCAGGCCGATGGCAAGCGCGAGAAGTTACTGCAGTTTGCCGAGCGGGTTTGGGGGATTCGGACCGGAACCGACGATGAGAGGTGCGAGGCGGCGATCCGGAAGACGGAAGAGTTTTTCGAGTCGCTGGGATTGCCGACGCGGTTGTCGCAGTATCCGGAGGTAAAGCCTGAGACTCCGGCGCTGGTGGCGAAGAAACTGGAGAGCAACGGGGCGGTCAAGCTGGGCGAGCGGCAGGACATTACGCCCAAGACGGTGGAAGAGATTCTGTCGCGGAGCCTGGCCGCTTAACTCGTGTGATCGTGGATGATTTTCCAGCCGGCGGCGGTCTTGCGCAGCACCAGCGTGAAATGGCCGGATGCGTTGCCGCCACCGGCCTGGGTCCGCGTGAGGTCGAAGCGGCCCAGGACCAGGGCGGCGTCCGGGCCCAATAGGCGGACTTCCAATTCGCTGTAGCGCAGGGTGCCCATGGCTTCGGGCGTGCCGTAGTTCTTGCGGTAACGCTCGAGCACGGGCTTGTAGCCTCGGGTGACGCCCGCGCGGCCGGTGAAGGTGATGTCGGGGGAATCCATGTAAGTGGTCATGAATTCCTCGAGATTGGCGCGATTCCAGGCCTCAGCCTGTTTTTGGAGGGTGACGGTGACGTCGTCCTGCGCAAAAAGCAGTGAAGAGGCCGCCAACACACAGAGAACAAGAAGCCGCATGGCTTATTAGAGTATCAGCATGCAGTCGCCGTAGGAGAAGAAGCGGTAACGCTGCTCGACGGCGTGGCGGTAAGCGGCCAGCATCAAATCCTTGCCGCCGAATGCGGCGACCAGCAGGATGAGGCTCGATTTGGGTAGATGGAAATTGGTGATCATTGCATCGACACCCTGGAATTCGCAGCCGGGATAGAGAAAGATACTCGTTTCTCCGGATTGAGGATGGAAGCCGCCGTTGCGGCTGGCAGTCTCAATGGTACGGACCGCCGTGGTGCCGACGGCGATGCGGCGGGTGGCCCGGGCGATGATTTCCGCGTTGGGCGCAGTGATTTCGTAGCGTTCGGAGTGGAGGTGATTCTGTTCGACTTCGTCGGAGGAGAGGGGCTGAAAGGTGCCTAGGCCTACGTGGAGGGTTACTTTGGCGATCTCCGCACCGGCGGCGCGGCACTCGTCCAGGACTTCGGGAGTGAAATGCAGGCCGGCGGTGGGTGCGGCGACGGAGCCGGGTTTTTCGGCGAAGACGGTCTGGTAGCGTTCCCGATCGGCGGGCTGGTCGGGCCGGTGGATATAGGGCGGCAGCGGGACGTGGCCGTTGGCTTCGAGCTCGGCGTCGAGATTTCCGTTACATGTAAACTTCAGCAGGCGCTCGCCGCGATCGCGGGTTTCGAGGATTTCCGCGAACAGGCGAGGGGTGATGTAAACGCGAGTGCCGATGTGAAGGTGGCGGCCCGGCCGGGCGAGAGCCGACCAGGTGAGGCGGTCGGATGACTCGGGCCGGAGGAGGAAGAGTTCGACCTGCCGGTCATAGCCGATCTTCTTGCCGAAGATGCGGGACGGGAAAACGCGCGTATCATTGAGAATTAGGCAGTCGCCGGCGCCCAGGTGGGCGGGCAGGTCGCGAAATGAAGCGTCTTGGAAGGATCCGGCTTGCCGGTTGACGACGAGCATCCTGGCGGCGGAGCGATCGGCGAGAGGCTCCTGCGCCACCAGTTCGTCGGGCAATTGATAGTCGAATTCTGATAACTGCATAAAAAGGCGAGCGAAAAAAATAAACCTCGCTGCGAATAATATACCCATTTGCGGAGCCATTGTGCGAATCCTGGGAATCGAAAGTTCGTGCGACGAGACGGCGGCGGCGATCGTGACGTCGGACGGAGAGCTGAGTGCGAGCGTCGTTGCGTCGCAAATCGACACGCACAGCAAGTATGGCGGCGTAGTGCCGGAGCTGGCTTCCCGCGAGCATTTGCGGGCGATTGGGCCGGTGGTGCGCGGCGCGCTGGAGCAGGCGCGGCTGGGCTGGGACGATATTGATGCGATTGCGGTGACGGCGGGACCGGGGCTGGTGGGTTCGCTGCTGGTGGGGCTGACTTACGCGAAGGCCGTGTGCCTGGTGCGCGGGCTGCCGCTGATCGGCGTGAACCACATTGAGGGACACATCCACGCGGTGCTGCTGGAAGCGCGGCAGTGCGGTGCGGAGATCGAACTCCCGGCACTGGCGCTGGTGGCCAGCGGCGGACACACGCATCTGTTCGAAGTCAGCGAGCGGATGACCTACCGGCTGCTGGGCAAGACCCGTGATGACGCGGCGGGCGAGGCATACGACAAAGTGGCCAAGCTGCTGGGGTTCGGCTATCCGGGCGGTCCAGTACTGGATAAGTTGGCACCCTATGGAGATGCCGACGGGCTGGCGCTACCGATTTCAAAAATGAAGGGCAATGCCCTGGATTTCAGCTTCAGCGGGTTGAAGACGGCGATGCTGCGCTGGGTGCAGGCGCATGATATGGAAGGCGAGATTGTCACGCGGCGGGCGCTGATGAAGCTGCATCCGCATCCGACGGTGGAGCAGTGGCTGGCGGTGACTCCGCAGACGACGCTGGATGCCGTGGCGGCGTTCCAGCGTGTCGTGGTGGAGGAATTGCTGCGGCGCGTGGGGCGCGCGGTGGAAGAGACGGCGGCGCGGTCTGTGATTATTTCTGGCGGCGTGGCCTGCAATGCGGGTTTGCGGGCGTCGGCGCAGTCCGGACGCCTGATGTGCCCGGTGTATTTCCCGGCTCCTCATCTGTCGACGGACAATGCGGCGATGATCGCGGCGGCGGCGGTGCCGCGGTTCCTGCGGGGGGAATTCGACGATCTTACGCTGAAGGCGCAGGCTAACCTCACGCTGGCCTGAGTGCGAGTGGCGAGGGTCGGATAGAATCGAGGGCTGAGGAGCCCTGACTTGCGACTATCCGGAATTGTTCTGTTATGCGTGCTACCGCTGTGCGCGGGCGTGACGAGCGTCAGCGTCGTCGAGAGAAGCGACGTGCTTGGCGGGCAATCCACAGGGCCGGCCGGGCCATACGAGCGGATCATTGCGAAAGTGCAGTTCGCGCTGGATCCGAAGCTGCCGCAGAATAAGGCGGTGCGCGACCTGGAGTTGGCTCCGCGGAATGAGCGGGGGCTGGTCGAATTCACGGCGGATCTCTACATCCTGAAGCCGCGCGATCCGGCGAAGGGCAACGGCACGGTGTTGTTCGAGGTGTCGAACCGTGGCGGCAAAGGCATGTTGTCGCGCTTCAACTATGCCCGGGGTTCCTCGGATCCGCGCACGGAAGAGGAGTTCGGCGACAGGAATCTGCTGGAGCAGGGGTACACGCTGCTGTGGGTCGGGTGGCAGTGGGATACGCCGCCTGGCGACAAGCTGCTGCGGCTGGATAGCCCGATCGCGATGCTGAACGGGCAGGCGATTCGCGGGCTGGTGCGGTCTGAGTTCATTCCGGATTCGCGCACCAACATGATGCACTTGTCGGATCGCAAGCACACGACGTACGCGGCTGTGAGCCCGGCGGTGACGTTGACGGTACGGCCCACCGTGCTGGGCGCGCGGCGGACGATTCCCGGTGCGGACTGGAAGTTCAACGAGGACCGGACAGCGATCGAAATGGAGTCGGGATTCCAGCCCGGCCAGATCTACGAGGTGGTGTACCAGGCGGAGAATCCGCGGATCGAGGGGCTGGGGCTGGCGGCGGTGCGGGACGCGATTTCGTTCCTGAAGTACGGCGGGGTGGAGACGCTGCTGGCGGACCAGCGGCGATTCATCAAGCGGTCGATCGGATTCGGCATCTCGCAAAGCGGGCGCTTTCTGCGGACTTTTCTCTACTTCGGGTTCAATGAAGACGAGAAGGGACGGAAAGTGTTCGACGGCGTCTGGGCAGACGTTGGCGGAGCGGGCCGGGGCAGCTTCAATTTCCGGTTCGGGCAGGCGTCTAGGGACGGTTATGCCCACTTCAATACGCTGTATCCGACCGATGTATTTCCGTTCACGGACGTGCCGCAGATCGATCCGGATACGAACAAGCCGAACGGGTTGCTGATGGGTGTCAGCGCGGCGACGATGCCGAAGATCTTCTACACGAATGGCTCGTGGGAGTACTGGAATCGGTGCGCCGCCCTGATCCACGTGAGCGTGGACGGCAAGATGGATGCGCCGATGTCGCCGGATACGCGGCTGTATGTGGTGGCGGGGTCGCAGCATGGTCCGGGGCGGCTGCCCAGCGCGGCTGCGGGCGCGCAGTATCCGCTGAATCCCAACGATCACCGGCCCCTGCAGCGGGCATTGCTGGATGCGATGCAGGCATGGATCAAGGACGGCAAGCAGCCTCCAGCATCGCAGTATCCGCTGATCACCGAAGGGCAACTGGTGCGGCCGGATCAGGTGAGGTGGCCGAAGTCGATGAAGGCGGCACTCCCCGAGCATCCAAAGGTGGCGTACAACGTCTCCTACGGTCCGGACTGGGAGACGACGGGTGTGATCACGATGGAGCCTCCGAAGGTGGGGAAGCCGTTTCCGGTGCTGGTGCCGCAGGTGGATGCGGACGGGAATGAACTGGGCGGGATCCGGATGCCGGAGGTGGCCGTGCCGCTGGGTACGTTTACCGGCTGGAATATGCGGACGGCGGCGGCGGGGGCGCCGAAGGAGATGGCTCCGACGCTGGGTTCGTTCTTCGCCTTTGACAAGGCCGCGATTGGCCGGAGGTATGCGAGCAAGGAGGAATACCTGAAGACGGTCGGCCTGGAGGCCGAGAAGCTGGTGAAGTTGCGCTTGCTGCTGGATCGGGACCGCCAGCGGGTGGTCGATCATGCGGCCGAGTTGTGGGAGTTCGTCCAAAAGTAGCCGTGACGGTACACTAAAGGTTTATGGGTATGCCTCCGCAGAACGAACCTCCGAAGATGCCGATTGACGGCGTCAGGAATCTGATTACGATCGGCTCCGGCAAAGGGGGTGTGGGCAAAACCACGGTTTCGGTGAATCTGGCCATTGCCCTGGCGCGGCTCGGCCAGAAGGTCGGACTGTTGGATGCAGACGTTTATGGCCCCAACGTGCCGCTGATGATGGGCATCCACGATACTCCTTACGCGGTGGAGAACCGGATCCAGCCGCTGGAGCAGCACGGCGTGAAGCTGATGTCGATGGGGTTCCTGAATCCCGGCGACAAGCCGCTGATCTGGCGCGGACCGATGCTGCACAGCGTGATGCAGCAGTTCATGCGGCAAGTGGATTGGGGCGAGTTGGATTTCCTGCTGATCGACCTGCCACCGGGTACGGGCGACGTGGCGTTGAGCCTGATCCAGACGGCGCCGATTACGGGCGCGATTGTCGTCAGCACGCCGTCGGAAGTCGCACTGGAAGACGGCCGGAAGGCTGTGCTGATGTTCCGGCAGGTGAAGGTGGAACTGCTGGGCCTGGTGGAGAACATGAGCTACCTGATTGTGCCGGGCACCGGCCAGAAGGTGGACATCTTTGGCGAGGGCGGCGGGCGGCGGACGGCGGAAGCCATGGATATTCCGTTCCTGGGTGAACTGCCGTTGAATCCGCAGGTGCGGATTGGTGGGGATACGGGGCGGCCGATCGCGCTGATGGGCGAGCAGGAACCACAGGCGGAAGGGTTCTACGCGATTGCGAAGCAGGTGATCGCACGATGCAGCGCGGGGCCGTTGCGGAAGGCGCCTTCGTTCTCGATTGAGGACTAAGGTGGCCATGTACCATGGAAGGCAATTGCCATGGTACACAGACTCGCTGCGATCCTTTTTCTGGCCGTGCTGACCCTGCCGGCCCAGTCCACGCGTGAACTGAACGATCTGAACTGGATGGAGTACCGCCGGTTGGTTCCGGCACAGATCCAGACGGTGCTGTTGCCCACAGGCACAGTGGAGGCTCACGGGGTGATCAATAACGGGGCCGACAATACGGCACCGCTGGCCCTGGCGCGGGCCATGGCTCCGAAGTTGAATGCGCTGGTGGCGCCGCCCTTGAATTATGGCGTGACGGGCAGCCTGGACGGGTATGCGGGCACGTTCCAGATCTCCGAGGCGGCTTACCGGGCGTTCGTTACCGACATCTTCACCGGGTTGGCGCGGAACGGGTTCCGCAACATCATCGTCATCAACGGACACGGCGGGCCGCAGACCGCGATCCTGAACGACATCGCGGAGAAGGTGGGCCGCGAGCAGCGTGTGCGGATGCTGGTGAGCAACTGGTGGGCGATCTGCAGCGATGTCACGTTGAAGGTGTTCGGAGAAGACGGCGGGCACGCGGGCTGGAACGAGACAGCGTTTATCCAGGCGATTGACGAGAAGCTCGTGCATCCGGAGCTGTATTCAAAGGAATTGGAGACGCCGCGTCCGGCGGCGGGCACGTGGGCGGCCTATCCATTCCCCACGCCGGTGATCCTGTATCAGCCGGGGCAGGGCTCGGTCCGGTTCGATAAGGCCAAGGCTTCCGTTTATTTCCAGGCAGTGGTAGAACGGATGGCAGACTTGGTCAAAGGGATTATCGAAAAATGGGACAGAGCTGGGCTGTATCAAGACGTGCGTTCGGGGGCGTTGCCTCCGCGCTGACCATCCTTTCCGAATCCGCGCTGGCGCAGTTGAGCTTCGTAGGGGAGCCCTCGGCCGACGCGGTGATGCTGAACGCGAATGAGAATCCGCTGGGGCCTTGTCCCGAAGCGCTGGAGGCCATGAACGGCGTCCTGAAGCGCGGTGGGCGCTACCTCTTCGGCGAGACGATCAAGCTCTCCCGCACGCTGGCGCAACAGGAAGGACTGCCCGAGGAGTGCGCACGGGCGTTTGCGGTTCGAGCGATCCGCTGCATCGCACGGTGCTGGCGTTCTGTTCTCCGTCACGGAGTTTCGTTGTGGCGAACCCAGGCTATGAAGCGGGCGAGCGCGCGGCGGAGTTTATTGGGGCTCCGGTGCATCGAGTGCCGTTGACCAAGAGCTATGGGCACGATGTGAAGGCCATGCTGGCCGCGGGCGGCAGCGGCGCGGGCGTGTTCTATGTCTGTAATCCGAACAATCCCACGGGTACGCTGACGGCGCGCGAGGACATCGAGTACCTGGTGAAGAACAAGCCGGCGGGCAGCATCGTGATGGTGGACGAAGCGTACATCCACTTCAGCGATGCGAAGCGGTGCACGGACATGGTGGCGGCTGGCAAGGATGTGATCGTGCTGCGCACGTTCTCGAAGATCTATGGCATGGCGGGCTTGCGCGCGGGCGCGGCGTTCGGGCGTCCGGATCTCCTGAGCAAGATGCTGGGCTTCGGCACGGGCTACACGCCATCGACGGGCATGGTGGGCGCTTCTGTCAGCCTCTCTGTGAAAGACCTGGTGCCGCAGCGGAAAAAGTATACGCAGGATGTGCGCGAAGGTGTGTTTTCGTGGATGACGCAGAAGGGCTACTCCTTTGTGCCTTCCGTGAGCAACAAGTTCATGGTGGATGTGAAGCGTCCGGCGCGGGAAGTGATTGCGTCGATGGCGAAGCAGAATGTGTACGTCGGCCGCGCGTGGCCCATCTGGCCGACGCAGGTGCGAGTGACCGTAGGCACCAGGGAAGAGATGGAAAAATTCAAAAGCGCGTTCGAACGGGTCATGGCGTAAGGGATTTTACACTTCGAACACATTTCGAGCGCAGCGAACTATTCGTGTGGTTGATCCGTTTAATTCATTGAAGGCGGACGCGACGCAGAAACAAGCGTCCGGCTCAAACTGAACAAACTGGAGAAACAGACCATGAAATCGCTGCGCTCGATGTGTGTTTACGCGGCCACAGCCGCGATGATGATGACCTCAATGGTGGCTTCCGCGGCCGCGCCGGAGGTGCGGGTGAACATCCCGTTCGACTTCGTCGCTTCGGGGCAGAAGATGCCGGCCGGGCAGTACAGCTTTGTGAACGAGCCCTCTGCCCCGGTGTTGACCCTGCGTGCCTCGAACGGCGCCGCTGCGATGGCGCTGGTGAGCTACAACTCGGGGTCGATGGCCATCGCGACGGATCAGAAGAAGGTGAACCTCGTTTTCGAGAAGAAGAACGGCGTCCACTACCTGAAGCAGATCCGCGAGGGCATCGCGCGTTCCAAGTGAAACAAAGGACGCGGGTGTAAATTGCACGCCTGCGAGCGAACAAATTCTCGGCGGATGCGTTCTTGAGATTAGAGGCGGGCCGCCGGGATAGCGGCCCAGCCAAGAAAAGTAACGGAAGAAGAACGGAGAGACGTGACCATGACTACTGGGAAGAAGTTCACGATTTTTGGTGTGATCGCAATGGCGATGAGCCTGACGATGGCGATGCCGGCATTCGGAGCGAGTGCTCGAGTGAGCGTCCCATTCGCATTTGAGGCTTCGAATGTTTCGCTGCCGGCGGGCGAGTATCTGCTGGAGACATCCGACAGCGGCACTGTCCTTTTCCTGACCGGCAAAGAGGCTGGCAAAAACGCGATCATCGTAGCGCCGGCCGGTGATGCGAAGTCGCGGTTTGACGGCAAGCTGGTGTTCGAGCACGTAGGCTCGACCTACCGCCTGGCGCAGGCGCAGATTATCGGTGCGGCGTCCGTGATGCGTATTCCGGCCACTCATGCCCAGTTGCTGATGGCGAAGGATACTCCGGCCGAGCGGGTTGTACTCGCGCTCAATCGCTAGCCGGCGTTGATTGAACTGAACGAAAGACCACTTCTCCTCCTCCTTTGAGCGGGCCCGCCACCTGAGCGGGCCCGCTTTGTCAACGTACCCCGCACTCCGAAATTTCGCATACAATAGTGGGTTCCGGGCATCCTAGGTAACGAGATGGGATGGCCCCTCACACCCCACACCATACCTACGGGGAAAACGGAGTGCCTCGATGAGCTCAATCGCTGTTAACAGCGGCCTAAACAGAACAGCAACCTTCTACCAGTCAGTCGTCGGCAAGAAAGTGGTCATGGCCCTGACGGGCTTCGTGCTAAGCGGCTTTGTCCTTGGCCACATGTTCGGCAACCTGCAGTTGTTTCAAGGGCGGGAGAAGCTGAATCACTACGCCGAGATGCTGCAGAGCCTGGGCGGGCTGCTGTGGTTCGTCCGCTTTGTCCTGCTGTCGGCTGCCGTGCTGCATGTGACCGCAGCGTTTCAATTGTGGCGGCTGAAGAATGAAGCCCGGCCACAGGCTTACGTCAAGAAAGCCCACATCGCCACGACCTACGCCGCCCGGACCATGATCTGGAGCGGGCCCATTGTCGGGGCGTTCCTGATCTACCACATCCTTCACTTCACGACGGGCCAAGCCCTGGGCGATCAATTCATTAAGGGTGACGTGTACCACAACGTCATCGTCGGATTCCAAAACCCCGCAGCGTCCTTCTTCTACATCATTGCCAACATCCTGCTGGCGATCCACCTCTACCACGGAGTCTGGAGCATGTTCCAGAGTTTGGGCGTGAACCACCCGAAGTACACACCGAAGCTGAAGACGCTGGCGAAGGTCTACGGCTTTGTGGTCGGGATCGGGAATGTTTCCATGCCCCTGGCCGTGCTGGTCGGGCTCGTGAAGTAAGGAGGGCAAATACACATGGCACTGAATCTGGATTCGAAGATCCCTTCCGGACCGATTGAGCAGAAGTGGCAGAAGGCCAAGTTCGAGATGAAGTTGGTCAATCCGGCCAACAAGCGGAAGTACAACGTGATTGTCGTCGGCAGCGGCCTGGCAGGCGGCGCGGCGGCGGCCAGCCTGGGCGAACTGGGCTACAACGTGAAGTGCTTCTGTTTTCAGGATTCTCCCCGGCGCGCCCACTCGATTGCGGCCCAGGGCGGCATCAATGCCGCGAAGAATTATCAAAACGATGGCGATAGCGTCTACCGGCTGTTTTACGACACGGTGAAGGGCGGCGATTTCCGCGCTCGCGAAGCGAATGTCTACCGGCTGGCGGAAGTCAGCGTGGACATCATCGACCAGTGCGTAGCGCAGGGCGTACCGTTCGCGCGGGAGTACGGCGGCGTGCTGGCGAACCGCAGTTTCGGCGGGGCGCAGGTATCGAGAACGTTTTACGCGCGAGGGCAGACGGGGCAGCAGTTGCTGCTGGGCTGCTACCAGGCGCTGGAACGCCAGGTGGATGCCGGCCGTGTGAAGATGCTGTACCGCTACGAGATGCTGGAACTGGTCGTGATCGACGGCCGGGCGCGCGGCATCATCACCCGGAACATGGTGACGGGTGAGATTGAGAGCCATGTGGCGGACGCCGTGGTGCTGGGCACCGGCGGCTACGGCAACGTGTTCTATCTGTCGACGAACGCCAAAGGCTCGAACGCGACGGCGATCTGGCGCGCATACAAAAAGGGCGCGGGCTTCGCGAATCCCTGCTACACGCAGATCCACCCGACATGCATTCCGCAGAGCGGCGACTACCAGTCGAAGCTGACGCTGATGAGCGAGTCGCTGCGCAACGACGGGCGCATCTGGGTGCCGACGAAGAAGGCGGACACGCGCGATCCGAACACGATCCCCGAGACGGAGCGCGACTACTACCTGGAGCGGCGCTATCCGGCGTTCGGCAACCTCTGCCCCCGCGACATCGCGTCGCGTGCGGCGAAGGTGGCTTGCGACGAAGGCTATGGCGTCGGCCCCGGAGGCCGCGGCGTTTATCTGGACTTCAGCGAGTCGATCAACCGGCTGGGCCAGAACGTGATCGCGGAACGCTATGGCAACCTGTTCGAGATCTACGAGCGCATCACGGGCGACGATCCGTACAAGAAGCCGATGCGCATCTACCCGGCTGTCCATTACACGATGGGCGGCCTGTGGGTGGACTATCAGCTGCAGTCGACCATCCCGGGCCTGTTCGTGCTGGGCGAGGCGAACTTCTCCGATCACGGAGCGAACCGCCTGGGCGCCAGCGCGCTGATGCAGGGTCTGGCCGACGGCTACTTCGTGATCCCCTACACCATGGGCAACTACCTGGCCGGTGTGAAGCCGGGCGGCGTGGACGCGACGCACCAGGAGTTCAGGGCAGCGCGCGAGACAGTGGACGCGCGGACGAAGAAGTTCCTGTCGATCAAGGGTAAGAAGACGGTGGACGACTTCCACCGTGAGCTGGGCAAGGTGATGTGGGAGGACTGCGGCATGGCTCGCAATGCCAAGGGCCTCGAGCACGCGATTGCCCGCATCCCCGAGCTGCGGGCCGAGTTCTGGGAGAACGTGAATGTCCCCGGTAGCGGCGCCGAGCTCAACCAGAGCCTGGAGCGCGCCGGCCGTGTGGCCGACTTCCTGGAACTGGGCGAACTGCTCTGCCGCGACGCACGCATCCGTGAAGAGAGCTGCGGTGGCCACTTCCGTGAGGAGTACCAGACGGAGGACGGCGAGGCGAAGCGCGATGACGTGAACTTCTGCCACGCGGCCGTTTGGGAGTATCAGGGCGAGAACAAGATTCCGGTGCGCAACACAGAGCCGCTGGAGTTTGAACACGTCCACCTGGCTCAGCGGAACTACAAATAGAGGCATCCGAAGATGAAGATCATTCTGAACATCTGGCGTCAACAGAACGCCACATCCGCGGGCAGGATGGTGCGCTACGAGGTGCCCAACGCCAACGAGCACATGTCGTTTCTCGAAATGCTCGACGTCCTGAACGAGGAACTGACCCGCAAGGGCGAGGATCCCGTGACGTTCGAGCACGACTGCCGCGAAGGCATCTGCGGCTGCTGCGGATTCATGATTGATGGCGTGCCGCACGGGCCGCAGCGCGGGACGACGGTGTGCCAGTTGCATATGCGCCACTTCCACGATGGCGACGAGTTGTGGCTGGAGCCCTTCCGTGCGAAGGCCTTCCCGGTCATCAAAGACCTGATGGTGGATCGCAGTTCGTTCGACCGCATCATCGCGTCAGGCGGGTTCATTTCGGTGAACACCGGCTCGGCGCCGGACGGCAATGCGCTGCCGGTAATCAAGAAGTGCTCGGATATGGCGATGGACGCGGCAGCGTGTATTGGCTGCGGCGCCTGCGTGGCTTCGTGCCCGAATGCTTCGGCGTCGTTGTTTGTGTCGGCCAAGATCTCGCATCTGGGGCAGTTGCCCCAGGGGCAGGTGGAGCGCGACCGCCGGGCGATGCGCATGGTGCTGAAGATGACGGACGAAGGCTTCGGCTACTGCACGAATACGGGCGAGTGCGAGGCCGTGTGTCCGAAGGGCATCACGATTGAGAACATCGCTCGGATGCACCGGGACTACATCAAGGCATCAGCGACGTTCCGGGAAGAGACCTCGGGCGGCGGCGCGGGCTAAGGCACGCGCTCGAACAAGAGCCCCAGCATCACTTTCGAGTCGGGTACCTTTCGTGGCCACTCTTCGATCAGCGCATAGCCAAAGCGCTGGAGATGGGTGGCCGCTTCGTTTTTGTCGACAAGTTCGGGGTGCTGGCCGCCGAGGTTCTGCATGCTGGCGGGCAGGACTCGCGTGGGGCTGACAGCTGTGGTCATGCCTTCGGGGTTGCGCTGCAGGACGAGGAAGAGGTAGCGCGGATTCAGGGCGGTCAGGGTGTCGAGGCCCAGCCGCCACCGGATGTGCTCCAGGACTAAGACTGCGGCTGCAGCGTGGAACGGGCCCTTCAGCGCGGAGGACTCCATGTCATCAGCGACACAGAGCGCACCTGGGCTACGCTGGCGCAAGGCGGCGAGGAAGCGCGGGTTGATGTCCGTGAAGAACGCGCGACAGCCGTCGAAGACGCCCGGCGGCAGGTAGTCGAACATCTGGCCCGTGCCGGCTCCGGCGATGAGGAGGCGGGCCCCGGGCTCGCCGACACGCTGGAGGAAGTCCGCCATGTGGGCGGCATTGGCCTGGGCCTGGCCGATGGCGGCCATGTGGGCCTCATAGTCCTCCACCTGTACTCTTGTGGTCCACGCATCCCGTAAAGTGGAAGGCATACGGTTTCATTGTAGAAAGTCATGAACAATCGAGTGCAGGCGTTCGTCCGGCTGGCGTGGGCCATGCTGGGGTGGAATGTGTTTGTGGTGTTGTGGGGCGCCTTCGTGCGGGCCTCTGGATCAGGGGCGGGCTGTGGCAGCCACTGGCCGCTGTGCAACGGCGAGGTGATGCCGCCGTCGCCCACCACGAGCACGATTATCGAATTCACACACCGGCTCACCAGCGGCGTGGCCCTGATCGGTGTGGCCGCGCTGGTGGCATGGAGCCGCAAGCTGTTTTCCAAAGGGCACCTGGCGCGCAAGGCGGCCTGGGCCTCCCTGATCTTCATCATCGTCGAGGCGCTGCTGGGCGCGGGACTGGTGCTACTGGCGTACGTCGAGAAGAATGCGTCGGCCGGACGCGCCCTCTACCTTTGCGCCCACCTGACGAATACGCTGCTGCTACTGGCGGCCATCGGATCGTGTGGATGGTTTGCGCGTCACGACCGCTGGGTGAAGGCCAGTGTCCCCACGCTGGTCTGGACGGCGCTGGGCGTGGCCTTGTGCGCCAGCATCACCGGCGTCGTGGCTGCGCTGGGCGACACGATCTGGCCGGCGGTCTCGCTGCAGGAGGGCATGCGGCAGGAGTTCTCGAAGGAAGCTCCGCTATTGCTGCAACTGAGGCTGGTTCATCCGGTGATTGCTTCCGCATCGGGCGTGTTCCTGATCCTGGCCGCGCTGCTGCGCTTCCGCGGCCGGATGAAGGCCTGGCTGCTTGGATTGACGATGGTGCAACTGGCGGCGGGCGGATTGAACGTCGTGCTGCTGGCTCCGGTCTGGATGCAGATCCTGCACCTGGCGCTGGCGGTGAGCGTGTGGATCGTACTAGCCTTCGGAGCGATGGCATACGGCAGCGAGACGGAGATCGTCTAGGTCGCCAGGCGATCGAGGAGCTCGCGGAAGCGGCGGCGCGACACTTCTTCCCGGCGGCCGCTCTTCAGTGTTACCTGACCGGATCCTCCGGGCAGCGGCGCCACTTCCTTGATTTCGTCCAGACGCACCAATGCCGCGCGCGAGATGCGGAAGAAGTGAGCGGCGTCGAGCCGGGCTTCGAGGTCGTTGAGCGTGGGGTCCATCCAGTACTCGCGGTCCCGCGTACAAAGCTTGGTCAGGCCGGACTCTGAGAGAAACGCGACGATGTCGGCCACTGGGATGACGACGTAGCGCTCGCCGGAACGTGCCAGAAAGCGCTGCGGCGGGGGGAGCTTCGGTGCGGCCTCGCGGGTCTTGGCCAAGGCCTGCTCCAGGCGGGAACGGGTGACAGGTTTGAGCAGGTAGTCGATGGCGCGCAATTCGAAGGCTTCCACGGCATAGCGATCGTAGGCGGTACAGAAGATGATGTGAGGGCGGGGGTCCGGCAACGACGCGGCGACCTCGGTGCCCCGGCAGCCGGGCATCTCGACATCGAGCAGGACGACGTCCGGGCGCAGCACGCGGATCTGTTCAATCGCGGCAACGCCATCGTCGGCCTCGCCGCAGACGCAGACTCCTTCCAGGCCGCCTAACAGCCGCTGGAGCCGTTCGCGCGCAGGCAGTTCGTCATCGACGATGAGCACTCTGGTCATACAGGCAACTCGATTGTAGCCGTCGTGACCTGACGGGCGTGGTCGCGGCTGAGTGTGAGGCGGCCGCGGTCGCCGTAGTAGCCGGACAGGCGTTCGCGGACATTCTTCAGGCCGTGTCCGGTCTCGGTGGCCGGCTCCTTCGGGCCGGGGCCCGTGTCAGTGACGGTGAGGACCAGGGTGTCGCCCCGGAGGCAGGCGCGGATCGTGACCAGACAGGGCTGGCTGGTGACTGCCACGCCGTGCTTGAGGGCATTTTCGACGAGGGGCTGCAGCGTCATTGCGGGCACGCGAGCGGCCAGGGTGTCGCTTTCGGCTTCGATCTCCACCCGCAATCGCTGGCCGAAGCGGGCTTGTTGGACATCCAGCCAGGCGCGGATGAAGTCGAGTTCCTGCGATAGCGGCTCCATCTCTGCTTCGGATCGCTGCAGGGTGTAGCGGAAGACTTCGGCCAGCTTCTCCACCGTCTCTTCGGCGAGCTCGGGGTTGGAGGGGATCAGCCCCGCCACGGTGTTCAGGGCGTTGAACAGGAAGTGCGGGTTGATCTGGGCGCGCAGGGCCTTCAGTTCCGAGCGGCTGGCATCGAGCAGCAGGGCCCGGCGTTTGGCTTCCAGGCGGCGATTCTCCAGCAGGAAGTGGAGCATCTCGGAAAGCGTCTTCACCAGCGCCAGATCCTCACTGAACAACGGCCGCCCGTCGGGACGGTCTTCCAGGCTAATGACGCCGTCTGCGCTGACAGAGGCACGCGTGTGGAAGATGTGCTCGGCCAGCGTGTGGGCTTCGCGGAGCAAGACGGTTTCGTCCTCACTGCCCTGCAGTTTCTCCAGGAAGACACGCTGGGCCTCAGCAGGCGAGTAGGGACGGCCCAGGACGCGGCGATCCAATAGCTCGCCCAGAGATCGGCAGAGGCGGAAGACGCCCCACAGGACGGGCAGCATCAGCAGCGCGGAATAGATGGGATCCAAGCCCGCAGGCAGCAGACTGAACCAGACGGTGAGCGCGATGAGTGCGACGGCGAAGTTCGAGCCCCATTTGGCGAAGAGGTCGAGGAAGAGAAAGCGCCGCCGGGAGTAGCTGTGCACCATCAGGACGGGCAGGGGAAGGGAGCGCATCAGCAGGCTCAGCCAGTCGCCGAATGTGAACATGGCGAGCGGGATCAGCACCATGATGACGACGAGCAGAACTACGCTGGTGCGGCCGCTGCCGGGGGCACGAGCCGCGGTGGCGCAGGTCCAGGCGAAGACCACGCAGTAGGCGATGCTGAGGTCGCGCTGGGCGTGCGCCAGGGTGATCGCGTTCACGGTATGGAGCAGCGAAAGGGCGGCGATGATAGCACTGGCCAGCGCGACAAACGGGATGCCGCGGCAGCCGAAGAGTTTGCCGAGCAGGGCCGGGAAGACGCAGGCTCCGGCCAGCAGAACGAAGTAGTGGCTCGGCACAAGGATATTCAGGCCGAACCAGGCCGAGGACGAAATGAAGATGGCGGGATAGAGCCAGCTGCGCAGCTCCGTGCGGCCCAGGCGCAATTGGCGGGTCCAGAGCGCAAACAGCCCGATGAAGGCAGCCAGCCCGAAGGTGTAGACCAGAACTGAGATCGTGCGGTACACGTCAATCAGGATGGTACGACTGCTATCAGTGCGCGGCAAGAAGGACCAAAGTGCAGACCATCGAGATGCCGTAGAGAATACCGAGCGTGGTGAGGACGGCTCTGCCTCCGGACATGCGTCCAGCGCGGCTTTCCAGATACCGCAGTTCCGAGTAACGATAGGTCTGTTCCTTCAGGGCGCCTCCGTCGAGGACCAGAATGGAGATTCCTTCGTCTGTGACGGACTGGAGCCTTGCCTTTACAATAGTCTGGGTTTGGGTTTGAACGCGTAGCGGCGTGCCAAGAGGCAACTGGAGCGCCATTGAGCGCAGGTCCCTGGCCGGCAGCAGCAGCGCGAAGAACAGCAGCAACGAAATTGGCCGGAACAGCATACGTCTTCTAACCTCCACCTGCTAACCCACCAATTGCCATGAGCGCGCCCACCGTCAGAGCCGCAACGATGCCCGGATGCAGGCCGCCTCGCGGATACTTCAGTGACTTCATCTCGTCGAAGGCGATCACGCGTTGGGCGCCTGGCTGGCTGGAGATGAGCTCCACCGTGATGCCCTCCTCGGCGACGGCGCGCAGCAAGCCCGTGAACTTTTCGCCGGCCTTCATTTGGATCTCGACCTTCGCACCATTCGGGATGTCCAGAGCCTTGGATCGCAGGTTCGCGGCAGACAGTCCGCAGGCCGTCGCCAGCAACAGGGCCAGTAACCTGTGGACGACGCCGAAGCGGCGGCGATCCAATCGGCGCACGGACCGCAGTTCGTCGAACATCCAGACAGTTTCCCCATTGCTGGTGTTGATATGTACGGTGTCGTCGGTCGCAAATCCAAGCCTGCCCTGGATTCTGTGGCGCGCCGTTGTAGTGAGTTCCACCGGCACCCCGGTGGGCAACGAGCCGACTCTCTCAATGAGGGCCGACTGGCGTTCGAGCTCCCTTGGCAGCATGGCGTTCCAAACCTCCTGATTCAGGCTAGGGCGGAATGCCGGCAAGACCTATCGAAGGCCAATGAACGGCGGTTGGCGGGGGATCAGCGGCGTCGATCAGAGACCAAAGGAGCGCGCATAGCAGACCCTGCCGCGGCAACCCTCGATGGAGCCGGGGGAAAGCTCCATCGCCATAAAGTGGTCACCAGGTGGGAATGGTGACTGCAGGGTGGCGGCCAGTTCAGGCGAGAATCCGAAACGGCTGTAGTAGGCGGCATCACCGAGCACGACCACTGCATCCACTCCGGCATGCGCGAGCGTGGGTAGGCTCATGTGGATCAGCGCTCCGCCGATGCCGCGGCGCTGGAATTCCGGATCCACCGCCAGCGGCGCCAGCGCGGCCATTTGCAGCGATTCCCTGGCCGGGTCCAGCGAGAGCCTGCTGTATACGATGTGGCCCGCCACCTGTTGCCCCATCTCCGCGACGAGTTCGAGAATCACGGCGCCTTCCGCTCGAAGGGCTTCCACGAGGTCGGCTTCGCCGGGGCGGCCGAATGCGCGAATGAGCAGCCCCCGCGTGGCGGGCTGGTCATCGGGCGCCCACTCGCGCAGGGAGATCATTTCGTCGAAAACCGCGGCAAGTTCAGGTCTTCACCGGTAAAGGCCTTGGTGAGGAAGATGACCTGGCCGGTATGGAGTGCGAAATGCTGCACCACCTGATAGATGGCATCGAGGGTGAGCATGGCGCGTCCCATCGGGGCGACCGTCTCCAATAGACGCTCCGGCGCCAGTTTCTCGAGCGCAGTGCAGGCCTCTTCCACGCAGGCTGACAGCTTTGCGAGAAGCTCCTGCTTCGTGAGGCCGCCGCGTGCACCGAACTCGGCGTCGCGAACTCGGACGTCGGGCTGCCCGCCGATGGAATGGATGATGAACTGCCGTACATTGCCCTCCAGGTGGAGGCAGAGATTGCCGGCGGAGTTGGCATTGTCGCCCGTGCGGCCCCAGATCTGGGACTCCTCCAGCTTGCCCACGCAAGTCTCGATCTGGCCCATCAGCATACGAAGCTTGGAGGTTGAGAAAACGAGGAAAGCCTGCTCGACAGTTGCCATGGCTATGGTGTCTCCTGACCCGCCGGCGGCGGCGGTGGTTGAACGGTTCCGGTGAGGTGCCGGTAGAAGCCAAGATCCTCTCCCGTCACCGCTTTGGTGGAGAACAGGATTTGGCCAGTGTGCTGCGCAAAGTGTTCGACGACGTGATAGATGGCTTCCAGGACAGTGACGTCGTAGTTCTGAGGCCGGACGATGGCGGTGAGGCGTTCAGCCGGAATCTGTTCGATGACGGAACAGGCCTCCTGCACGGTGCCGTTCAGGCGCTGCCACAGCTCTTCCCGGGAGACACCGCCGCGCGCGACGAACTCCGCGTCCCGCTGCCGCTGATCCTCCTGGCCGTCGATGCCGTGCAGGATCCATTGGCGGACGTTCCCGGACAGGTGCAGGCAGAGATTTCCAGTGGAATTGGAAGCATCGCCGGTCCGGATCCAGATCTGGTCGTCGGTCAACTTCTCCAGGCAGACATGGATGCGGCTGAGGAACTGGCGCAGTTTCTTTGCGGAAAACTCGATGAAGAGCCGGTCGCTGGCAGACACGTGCAGCATTCCCCCCGCTTCGATTTTATCGCGAAGCGCAGGGGACTATTCGCAATGCAGCGCCATCATCGGCTCGACTCGAGCGCCGCGGCGCGCCGGCACATAGCAGGCGAGCAGGGCCACGGTGGTCCAGAGCAGGCAGGCGCTGATGTAAGTGAACAGGTCGGTGGTGGGAACCTCGACCACTAGGGTCGTGAGCACGCGGTTCAGGGCCAGCGCGGCGCCGAGTCCGGCCAACTCACCCGCGGCGATCAACGCCAGGGTCTGGCGCGTGATGAGAGTCAGCACGTCGCTCTCCCTGGCGCCCAGAGCCATCCTGATGCCGATTTCGTGTGTACGGCGGTTCGCGTTATAGGCCACCACGCCATAAATGCCGATGCAGCCGAGCACCAGCGCGAGCAGCGCGAAAGCGGCCAGCAGCAGCATACTCGCCCGCCGGCTGGCAATCCAGTTGCCGCGCAGATCATCCAGGCTCATGACGTCGCTGGGCGGCTGATTGCGATCGATGGCGGCAAGTTGTGCCCGGACGGCGGCGGCCATGCTCATCGGCTCGCCGGCTGTTCGAATGGCAAACGTCATGGAGGGCGCCTCCCCCTGAAGATAGGGGATGAACAGCACGGGTTCCACCGGACGTTCCATGGACGCGCGCGTATCGCCGGCGACGCCAACGATGGTCATCCATTGATTCGGATCCTTCCAATGCTCCACACGGCGGCCCAGGCACCGGCCCTCGGGGCAGAAGCGCCGCGCGAAGGTTTCGTTCACAATAGCCACCGCTGGGTTTCCGGCCCTGTCCTGCTGGTTGAAGTCGCGTCCTGCTTTCCAGGGGATCTGCATGGTATGGAAGTAACCCGTGCTGATGACTTCCAGGTCGGAGGAATCCACCGGTTCCGGCCGGCCCTCCAGTTTGAACTTGCTGACGCTCCAGCGTGTATCACCCAGGGGGAGGCAGTAGTTGGCAGCGGCCGATTCGACCCCGCCCAACCCCTGGATGTTCTGCAGCGCGCGTTGAAAGAACTGCGTTTGACGCGCCGCATCCGGGTAATCGGCAGGGGTGAGATTTACGGTCAGCGTCAGTATCCGGTCGGAACGGAAGCCCATGTCCAATCCGTGCAGCCGCAGGAAGCTCTTCACGAGAAGCCCGGCGCCGATGGTCAGCGTAATCGCGGTCGCAACTTGGGTGACGATCAGGATGTTCCGGAAGCCGTGGTGTGCGCGGCTCTCACTGGCGCCGCGGGCCGATTCGCGAAGCCCGCCCTTATCTCGCATCCTGACTGTTTGCAGCGCCGGCGCCAGTCCGAAGAAGAGGCCGGTGGCGACGGCCAGGCCGAGGGTGAAGGCGAGCACGCGGTCGTCGAGTTGAACCGGGTACATCGCAGGCAGGTTCTTCGAGAGGAAATTGACGAGCAGGTCCTTGCCCCAATATGCGAACGCGAGACCTAAGGCCGCGCCGGAAAGGGCCATCATCATGCTCTCGGTCAGCAATTGCCGGATGATGCGCGAGCGAGGAGCCCCCAGCGCCATGCGGACGGCCACTTCGCGTTCCCGCACCGCTGCCCGGGAGAGTAGCAGGATGGCGACATTCACACAGGCAATCAGTAGCAGGAATCCGACAGCGCCCAGAAAGACCAGCAACGACGTGCGAACGCCTCCGGCGATCTCCTGCTGCCACGGAACCAGTAAGGCATTGATCTTGCGCGGCCGCCGCAACGTGGTCTGCAGGATGGAATCCATCTCAGCCTGGGCGGCCAAGACGGTGACTCCGGGCGCCAGCCTGCCCACGACGCGCAGCATATAGGGCGGCGCGCCTTCGGGCTGAATGCTGGCGGAGAAGGGCAGCCAGATCTCGTACTCGAAGCCGTAGCGATCCGGGACCCGGAAGGAGGCGGGCAGGATACCGGCGATGGTAAACCGCTTGCCGTCCACGGTGAGCGTGCGGCCCACCGCGGCGGGATCTCCGCCAAACCGGCCGCGCCAGACCGCATAGCTCAGCAGCGCCACTGGAGCCCCACCCGGCCTATCCTCGTCCGGCACGAAGAGACGCCCCGCCTCCGGCCGGGTGCCCAGCAGTTGGAAGAACGACGCGGTGCCAATTCCGCAGTTCATTCGCTGCGCCTCGCCCACGCCGACCACGTTGACGCGGGTGCCGATGTAGGCGGCGATCTGGCTGAGGCTGTGATTGCGGTCGCGCCAGGCGGTGAACTCTTTTTGAAACGAGAACGGCATGGGGCCGTAGCCGCCCAGATTCTGCTTGATATAGATGAGAGTCTCGGGGTGGCTGTAGGGCAATGGCCGCAACAGCGTGGCGTGCACTACGCTGAAGATCGAGGTGGTGGCGCCGATACCCAAGCCGAGCGTGACGACGACCGTAGCGGCGAAGCCCGGATTGCGCAGCAGCAGCCGCAGGCCGTAGCGCAGGTCCTGGTGCAGCACGTCCAACCAGTGCAGCGCGCGGCTGTCGCGGCACTCTTCTTTCACCTGGTCGAGGCCGCCCACCTCCAGGAGCGCCGCCCGCCGCGCCTCCCGCGGCTCCATTCCGGCCCTCTGCTTCTCTTCAGTGAGCAAGTCCACAAAGGCGGTCAGCTCTTCGTCGAGAGATTGTTCCACCTGGCTCTTGTGGAGGAGATTCCGTTTCCAGGCGGACAGCCGGCTTAGCAGTGACATCGGTGGTACCTCAGGAGGTGGCTAACGCCTGCGCCATGGCGAGCGAGATCCGCTGCCATTCCTCTGTTTCCAACTTGAGGTGCCGGCGGCCGGCGGCGGTCATCTGGTAGTAGCGGGCGCGGCGGTTTGACTCCGACTCGCCCCATGAGGACTTCAACCAGCCAGCCTCCTCCATACGATGCAGCGCGGGGAACAAAGAGCCGGGCTTCACCTGGAACGTGCCGCCGGTCATCTGTTCGATGCGGCGGGAGATGCCGAGTCCGTGCAGTTCGGCCGTGAGTAGCGAACGCAGGATCAGAAGGTCGAGAGTCCCCTGTAGGAGGTTGGTAGTGGGCGGCATCGGTTCGTATAGACTGCCTATACGGCCATCATGCGCCCACTCCTATAGAATGTCAATATCAGAACTGAATATCTCAAAAGAATGAGAACCGCTTCTTTTCGATGCCCAGGCTCTGCTGCAGGTCGAGGATCAGCAGCCGCGCTTCCAGCGACTTGTGGCGCAGCCCCAGATCCTCCGGCTGGATCTTGTTCTCGCGCAAGTACTCCGCGAAATCATTGATCACCTCACCAGGGCTCGAGTCGCCCTCAAACGCTACACACGCGGCGGTCTCGCAGTTGTAGAACTTCTCGAACGACTCAGCCAGCATCTGCGCGGCCACGGCGGCCTTGCCTCGATCGCCGTAGTCATATAGCCGGCGCGCGAGCATCGATTGACTGACCAGCCGTTCGTCGCCGGCCTTGATCTTGGGTGTCACCTCGAGCGCTTCATAGGCAAGGGCGATCCGCTGTGGCGGCGAGAGTTCCTTGTCGCCGTCCATGACCTCCAGCAACATCTCCACCTGCATTGCGGGCGTTTGTTTGCGAGCCAGGGAGATCCGTTCCGGCGTGGCCAGGCCCTCCGTTGGTGGCTTCTCTTCACCCAGCACCTGCTTCTTTTCGAGCTCCTCTTCAGTGCCCGCGGCGGGGGCTTTCGGCTTGCTCTCCGCCAGTTTCCTGGCGGCCGCGGCCAACTCCGGCTCGCGCTTCCTGATCAGATTGGCCATATCGAGCAAGTGCCTGCGCTCCTGGGGGGAAGCATCGGCGGCGGGGAAGCCTTCCACAATAACGGCGAACTCGGCGGCACACTCCTCCGGATGCTCCTTGATGGAGCGTTCCAGGTGGCTGCGAATCTCCGGTGCCAGGAATGCCCCCGCGGACAGGGCCCGGCGGGTGAGTGCCTTCTCTTCTTCCCATGAGCGCTTGACTGAGAAGAGGCTGTGGTAACACCGGGCCAAGGGATCCTCTTTGGCGCCCGTCGCCCGGCGCGGCAGGAGGCTGCAGACCTGCTCCGCCGCTTCTGTGTCCAATTGCCGGTACTGGTCGACGATCGCAATGAGGAATTCGCCGCGGGTGTGCAGGTCCACCAGGGGTAAGGCGCGCGAAGTGGCTGCCTGCAGCCAGCGCTCGGCCAGATCCGGATCCTTGGACGCCAGCGTGGCCGCCGTCCTGATCTGCGTGTCAACGCCAAGCACTGGCGGTTCCGAGACGGCGATGGCCTCAATCCGCTCCAACAGGCGCTCTTTGGCTGTGGGCTGCGCGGAAACGGTGAGCCCGGCCAAAGCCAGCAATCCAAGCAGCGTCTTCACGGCATCGAGTGTGCCACAACGAAACACGCCGCCC
This sequence comes from Paludibaculum fermentans, assembly GCF_015277775.1. Taxonomy (NCBI): domain Bacteria; kingdom Pseudomonadati; phylum Acidobacteriota; class Terriglobia; order Bryobacterales; family Bryobacteraceae; genus Paludibaculum; species Paludibaculum fermentans. The sequence continues at coordinate 5,345,393 of NZ_CP063849.1, read as the reverse complement.
ACCGGAGATCCGATGAGCGGCGTGTTTTCGTCAATGAGTGGTGGTTACAGAACCTGGTCGTTCCAGTTTTCGAGAACCGACTTTACCTTCTGGCAGAACTGATCGGCCAGAGCGCCGTCGATGAGGCGGTGGTCGAAGGTCAGGGCCAGGTAGGCCATCGAGCGGATGGCAATGGCGTCGTCGATCACCACGGGCACTTTTTCCACGGCGCCAACACCGAGGATGGCCACCTGCGGCTGGTTGATGACCGGCGTCGCAAAGAGCGAGCCGAAGCTGCCGAAATTGGTAATGGAGAACGTACCGCCCTGGACCTCAGCCGGCTTCAACTGCTTGGAACGGGCACGGGCGGCGAGGTCGACGATGGAGCGCTGCAGTCCGACGATATTCTTCTCGTCCGCCTGGTGGACGACGGGCACGATCAGCCCGTTCTCCAGGGCCACGGCGACGCCGATATTGATCTCGTTGTGATAGAGGATGTTGGTGCCCTCGATCGACGAGTTGAAGAGCGGGAACACCCGCAACGCCTCTGCGGTGGCGCGCAGGACGAAGGGCAGGAACGTCAGCCCGAAGCCGTAGCGCTGCTGGAATTCATCCTTCGACTTCGCGCGGACCTTGGCGATCTTCGTCATGTCGACGCGGTGCACCGTCGTCACATGGGCGGAGGTCTGCTTCGACATCACCATGTGCTCTGCGATCTTCTGCCGCATGGTGGACATGGGCTCGACGCGTACTTTAGCGGGTTCGACCCTGGGTAGGGGCGCGGTCGAGGCGGGTGCGGGCGGCGGAGCCACCGGTGTGGCCCACGCAGGCGGTGCAGCCGGAGCGGCAGGCGCTGCTGCCACAGGAGGCGGAGCCTGGCGGCTGGCCAGGTAGTTTTCCACGTCCTGCTTGGTCACTCGGCCGCCGGCGCCACTGCCCTTCAGCGCCTTTACGTCGATGTTGTTCTCGCGCGCCATGCGGCGCACCAGCGGGCTAATGGGGCCGCCCTGGTCGTCCTCGTCCGCCGGTACGGGTACTGCTTCCACCACCGGGACCGGAGCAGGCTCCGGAGCAGTTGCCGGGGCAGGTGCCGGGGCAGGTGCCGCAGCCACAGGGGCCGGAGGTGGTTTGGGCGCCTCAACGGCAGGAGCGGGTGCAGGCGCCGGAGCGGGGGCCGGTGCAGCGGCCCCGTCGCCCACACGGGCTACCACGGTGTTGATGGCCACCACGGCGCCTTCCTGCACCAGAATTTCGGTGAGGGTGCCGGCCGTTGGCGACGGAATCTCGGTGTCCACTTTATCGGTGGAGATCTCGAAGAGTGGCTCGTCGCGCTCCACGCGATCGCCCACCTTCTTGAGCCACTTGGTTAGTGTGCCTTCGACAATGCTCTCGCCCATCTGGGGCATGACGACATCGGACATTTCGACTTTCTCCAGTCTGTCAGGCTCAGGCGCTCACGAGCGCCGGTTCGTATTCGTATACCTGCGCGAACTCGTCCAGAATCGCCTGGTGCAGCTCCGCGCGATCCACTCGGACTCCCAGTTCTTCCATCGAGGTCACGGGCTTCGTCAGCCCGCAGGGCACGATGTACTGGAAGTACTTCAAATCCGTAGTCCAATTCAAGGCGAAGCCGTGCGTCGTTACCCAGCGGCTGATATGCACGCCGACCGCACAGACCTTCGCTCCGTTCACCCAGACGCCGGCCGCGCCCGGATCACGAACTCCCTCAATCCCATAGCGCCGCAGAGTCCGGATGATTACTTCTTCCAGTGCCCGGATATAGGCGACGACATCCCGCTTCCATTCTCTCAGATCAAGAATCGGGTATCCGACGATCTGTCCCGGCCCGTGATAAGTGATGTCGCCCCCACGATTGATCTCAAAGTATTCGATGCCGAGTTCAGCCAACCGGTCGCGGCTTAAGAGGATATTCTCTTCGTGACCGTTCCGGCCCAGGGTGAGCACGTGGGGATGTTCGACCAGCAGGAGTTGATCCGGGATGAGGCCCTGCTTGCGCTGCTCGGCCAGGGATTTCTGTAAATCCCATGCCTCGCCATAGGCCAGGCGGCCGAGCTCGCGCACTTGCAGTTTTCGCATCGGGATCAGGCGTTTATGGCCAGGCCGTACACGCTGTTGAACGCTTCGCCGACGGCTTCGTAGAGCGTCGGGTGGGCGTGGATCGTCGACATCATGGTCTCGACGGTCGCTTCCGCTTCCATGGCCGTCACCGCTTCCGCGATCAGCTCATAGGCATGCGGTCCGATGATGTGGACGCCCAGGATCTCGCCGTACTTGGCATCGGCCACCACTTTGACGAAGCCGCCGTGGTTGCCGAGGATGGAGGCTTTCGAGTTTCCGGCGAAGGGGAACTTGCCCACCTTCACGTCGTAACCCTTCTCGCGCGCCTGCTTCTCGGTGAGGCCGACGCTGCCGATGCCGGGCTCAGTGTACGTGCAGCCGGGAATCCGGTTCTTGTTGATAGGCGTCGCGGTCTTGCCAGCCATATGGGCGACAGCCACCATGCCTTCCATGGTCGCGACATGCGCGAGTTGGGGCGTGCCGGCGACCACGTCGCCGATGGCGTAGACGCCCGGCTCGGCGGTCTGCTGGTACTGGTTGACCTTGACGAAGCCGCGGTCGAGTTCCACTCGGGTGTTCTCGATACCGCAGTTTTCCGTGAGCGGCTTGCGGCCCACGGCCACCAGCAGCATCTCGCCGTCGAACTGCTGCACCTTCCCGCTGGCGAGCTGTACCTGCAGGCTGACGCCTTCGGCGGTACGCTGCACTTCCAGCACCTTGGCGCCGGTTTCCAGGTTGATTCCCTGCTTCTTGAACTGGCGTTCCAGTTCCTTGCTCACGTCTTCGTCTTCCACCGGCACGAGCCGGGGCAGCATTTCAAAGACGGTCACCTGGCTGCCGAAGCGCTTGAAGATAGAGGCAAACTCGACGCCAACAGCGCCGGCGCCAATAACCAGCAGGCTCTTGGGGACCTGAGGGCGGCTCAGGATTTCGATATTCGTGACGATGGTCTTCTCGTCGGCCGTCAGGCCTGGAATCATCCGCGCCTCGGAACCGGTGGCGATGATGATGTTCTTTGCTTCCAGCGTTTTAGTGCCGCCGTCGGTGAGCACTTCCACCTGGCCGCGGCCCTTCAGCCGACCGTAGCCGCGAATGACTTCGACTTTCTGCTTCTTCATCAGAAACTCGATGCCCTTGGCATGGCTGGTGACAATCTTGTTCTTCCGTTCCAGAACTTTGAGATAGTCGAGCCTGGGGTCCTGGCACGAAATCCCTTGAGGTCCGGGGTTCAGGAAGTAGTCCCACACTTCCGCAGTGTGGAGCAGGGCTTTTGTGGGAACGCAGCCAACGTGCAGGCACGTCCCACCGAGGAGAGGGCTTTTTTCAATGAGCGCAGTCTTGAGGCCGTACTGGCCTGCGCGAATCGCAGCGGAGTACCCCCCAGGTCCGCTCCCGATCACGATCAGATCGTAGGACATCACTTTCAGTCTAGCATTGGCAAATTTTCACATAATGAAAGCAATGAGACTCGCCGCCATCGTCCTTGTCGCCGCCTGTCTGGGGTGGGGACAGGCGCCTGCCCGCCGCCCGGTCCCGGCGCGGAATCCTGCCGCCGCGCAGTCCGCACCCAACGAAATCTGGCCCATCCGCGAGATCCGCGTGACGGGCAACAAGTTCTACACGGCCGAACAGGTGATCTCCACGTCCGGTCTCCGCCTGGGCGATCTCGCCACCAAGCAGAACTTCGAGCGGGCGCGCGACCGCGTCCTGGCCGCCGGCTTCTTTGAGAGTTTCGGCTGGAAGTACGAAGGACTGCCCGATGTGAAAGGTGTGGCCGCCACCCTGGAAGTGACTGAGCCCACCAACTTCATGGAGTGGTCGCTCGACCGGTTGCCGCTGGAGCGCGCGGCCGTCGAGGAACGGGTTCGCCGCTCCCTGCCGCTGTTCGGTAAGAAGATCCCCCCGTCGGACGTCCTAATCGATAAGGTTGCCGCCATCATGCAGGCGATGCTCGGCGAGAAGGGGATCAAGGAGACGGTCCAGGGACGGGTCCTGCTGCTGGGCCAGGATCAGGTCACTATCCTGTTTGGACCCAATTCGGCGCCGCCCGTTGTCACCGAGGTTGCCTTCACCGGGGCGCGGGTACTGGATTCCAGGTATCTGGTGAAAGCCTTGTCCCAGGTGGCCGTGGGCATGCCGTTCGTGGACACCAACTTCCGGCTCTTCCTGGAAAACCAGATCCGGCCCATGTACGAGGCTGTGGGTCATCTCAAGGCCTCTTTCCCGAAGTTCACCGCGGAACCCTCGAAGACCGCGAAAGGTGTTGTGGTGACCGTGCAGGTGGACGAAGGGCCCGTGTACAAACTCGACAAGATTGAAGTGCGTGGCGCGCCGATTTCGCCCGAAGAAGTACAGAATCTGGCGCAGTTCAAGACCGGTGAGACCGTCAGTTACTCCGTCATCGGTGCAGGCATGCAACGCATCCTTGATGAGGTGAAGCAGACCGGCTACATGCGCGCCACTTACAAAGCGGATCGCGCGCTGAACGACGAGAAGAAGACGGTGGACATCTTCATCAACGTGGATCCGGGGCCTGAGTACAAGTTCGGCCGGCTGATGATCAAAGGCCTGGATATCGAAACCGAGCCCGTCTTGCGCAAGCTGTGGATTCTCAAGCCTGGCGATCCGTTTCGAAGCAAATATCCGGACGCCTTCCTGGAGCGCGTGCGGGAACGGGGGATCTTCGACAATCTCGGTGACACGAAGGCGGAAACAATGGTCGACGACAAGAACCAGTTGGTGGATGTTGTGCTGACCTTCAAAGGGGCGCCGCCGAAGGTGGAAAAGAAGCCTGAGCCCTGGGACTAGCCGCGAACTCGTCCGCTCGTATCTCACACGCGCGAGGGACTCGTGCGATGCTACTCGTTCTGGGGGAATTGATGCGGGTGGGGAGAGTTAAGATGGCGTCCCCAGCGGGATTCGAACCCGCGTTATCGCCGTGAAAGGGCGGTGTCCTAGGCCGGGCTAGACGATGGGGACGCACACAGCGGCGCAGAACCGCTGACCTTTTTAGTTTAGCCGCCTCACGCCGCTTTGGTCAAATCTTCACAGGCCGCTGGGCGGGGTGGCTGGATTTGTTCGATACTGCTAGATTGGTGCCGATGAGTGTTCAGCCGCTGACAGAAGCGCTGATATAACATGGTACAGATTCGCGGCGTCGGCGGAAGTGGAACCGCCGGCCGTCCCGTGAACTCCAATTTCGGTCAAAATCTAGCGGATGTCACTCGAAGTTCACGTAGCTCGCCAAGCTGTCTTTGATCGCACCAATAATGTGGTGGCCTATGAGCTTTTGTTTCGAGCGCTTCCCGACGCAACCGCAACTACCCGAAACGACGAGTTGGCCAGTTGGCAGGTTCTCTCGGCGAGTTTCCTCGATATCGGCCTCGATTCTCTCCTGAAGGGCCGGCGGGCGCTGATCAACGTGCCTCGCAGCATGCTGCTGGACGATCGCATCCGCTCACTGCCTTCCGACGTCATCGGCCTCGAAATCCTGGAGAATGTGCAGCCTGATGCGGAGGTTTTGGCGGCCTGCCGGGAGTTGCGCAAACTCGGCTATTTGCTGGTCCTGGACGACTATACCGGGCTGCCGGAGTTCGACCCGCTACTGGAGCTTGTCGATTGGGTAAAGGTGGATTTTCGCGCTATCTCCGGCGCCGATTCCGTCAGAATCGCGCGCCGCTTGAAAGAGCGTAAGCTGCGCATGTTGGCCGAAAAGGTGGAAACCGTCGAGGAGCGCGATTCCGCCCTGGCCGCCGGCTACGACTATTTCCAGGGCTACTTCCTGCACCGGCCTCGCGTGGTCAGCGGGCGAACCCTCAATGCCCGCCACAATACGAAGCTCAAGTTGCTGACTTTGCTGGGTGCTGACCAGTTCACGCTGGAAAAGGTGGAGGCCGCCATCGCGCCCGATGTCGGGCTCTGCTACCGACTGATTCAATACTCCAATTCAGCACGATTCGGTGCTCCGCGCGAGATCTCCAGCCTGCGCCAGTGCCTGATGCGGCTGGGCGAGAATGAAACGCGCCGCTGGATGACTTTCGTCCTGTTGCCTACCCTGGCCGCCGGCCGCAGCACCGAGATAATCGATGCCGCCCTGATCCGCGCGCGGATGTGCGAGTTACTGGCGGAGGAGGCGGGGCTCAAGCTCGCTAAGTCGCTCGCTTTCATGGCCGGCATGTTCACGCTGATGGATGCGCTGCTGGGCGCCCCCATGCGCGAGGTAGTTCAACAGTTGGGACTGGGGGAGGAGTTGGCGTCCGTTCTGCTCGGGCGCAGTGAGGGGCCCTTGGGGGCGCTTGTCCGGATTGTCGAATCCTACGAACGAGCATCCCCTCAGGAGTTGGAACCGCATTGCCGACAACTCCTACTGCCAGTTGGAGTTGTCGCTGACGTCTACCTTCGGGCTTTGCAGTGGACCGCCGAAGTCACTGAAACCGGCGTGCCGGCTAAATAGAGCTAGATCGTCTTGAGATAGGCCATCAGGTCGGCTTTTTCGTCCGCGCTCAGCACCTCATCAAAGGCCGGCATTGCACCCTTGCCCTTGTTGATGATCCCGAGGATGGCGGCATCCGTCGGCTTCTGCCCGTTGGCGAGCTTCGGCTTCTTGTACAGCCCCTTCAGGCTGGGACCCATCTTTTTTTCGTCGGTCGTGGCATTGTGGCACACGCCGCATTGTTCGAATACTTCCTTGCCCTTATCCGCGTCGCCCTTCTTCTGCGCCAGCGCCAGACCGGAAACCAGATTCAAGGTAATGGCGGCAGTCGCCAGAACTCGCTTCAGCATTGTTACGGGAGCTCCTTAGGAGAACAGTGGTTCATTCCATTTTACAATCTCTTGGACATGGCCGTTGTGCCGGTGGAACAGAGCGCCCACCGGGACTTTTCGGGCCTACGTGGACTAGTGGGGCGCGCTCAGCGCCGAAGTTTAACTTGACGTTAATGTGCGGTCGAAAACGGGGCGCTGTGAGACCCTGGAGCCCGCTTCCGGCCTCCCGCTATGCTCCGGGCTTCGGCTTTTGAGGTATTTTTGTCGCCAGAGGGCCGTGAAGCCCTCTCCTGCAAAGGGTTCACAGCACTCAGGGAACTTCGGACATTTGACACCGAATTTCCGGTTGTGATAACCCTGAATGTTCAGTTAGGATTCTTCCATGCCTGACGACCTAAAGCCGGAAGGCGCCCCCGCGCCGGAGCCTGTTCCGCCAGCTCAAACGCCTGCCGCCGCTCCACAAACTTCCGATGCCGCACCGGTAACCCCGGCCGCGGCGCCGAAACCTGCCGCTGCCGCCGCACCCAAGCCGCCGGCCGCCGCGAAACCGGCTGTTCCGCCAGCGCCCAAGCCCCCGGCTGTGATGGTTACCGCGCCTTGGGAAGGCGAGTTACCGTCCGTCTTGGCTGCTGAGTTTTCCGACCAGATTCCTGCTTTCCTGAGTTATCTCGGCCAGAACTTCCTGGTAGCCAAGCCCGCTGCCGTGATTCCTATCCTCCAGTCGCTAAAGGACAATCACGGCTTCGACTACCTGGTGGACATTACCGCAGTCCACTGGCCGAAGCGTGATGAGCAATTCGACATCATCTACGTTCTCTACAGCTTCCGGAGAAATGAGCGCATCCGCATCAAAGTCCTGCTCAAGGATGGGGAACGGGTTGCGACCGCGACAACGGTGCATATTACGGCGGATTGGCTCGAGCGCGAAGTCTACGACATGTTCGGCATCGAGTTTGACGGTCATCCCAACATGCGGCGCATCCTGCTGCCGGACGAGTGGTCGACCTTCCCTCTGCGCAAGGAAAACGGGATCCTCAAAATGGATCAGAAGTGGGTCCAGGAGAACCTGGGGATCGAGAGTGGACAATAACCATGGCGGGAACATTCCTCGATTCCACTGAACTGGTTCTGAACATGGGGCCCCAGCACCCCTCCACGCACGGCGTGTTGCGCGTGATCGTGAAACTGGACGGCGAGCGCGTTCTGGGCACGGAGTCGGTGATCGGGTACCTGCACCGCGGCGTCGAAAAGATCGCGGAAAACCGCACGTACACCATGTTTGCGCCCTACGTGGACCGAATGGACTACGTAGCGGCAATCTCCAACGGATTAGGTTACTGCCTGGCGGTCGAGAAACTGCTGAACGCCGAAGCCACGCCGCGCGCGCAGGCCGTCCGGGTTGTCCTCACCGAACTCAATCGCATTGCGAGCCACCTGCTGTGGCTGGGCACGCACGCCCTGGATATCGGCGCCATCACTCCGTTGTTCTATTGCATGCGTGAGCGCGAGTATGCGCTCAACATCTTCGAAAAGTACTGCGGCGCCCGCCTGACGACGCACGCCTTCCGCATCGGTGGCCTGCAGTATGAGACGTACGAAGGTTTCGAGAAGGACACAAACGACTTCTGCGACATGATGTTGCCGAAGATCGATGAGTACGAAGAATTGCTCACCGGCAACCGAATCTGGCGCGAGCGTATGATCGGCGTGGGCATCCTGAACACTGAAGACTGCAAGGCGTACGGTGTGACCGGCCCGATGCTCCGCGCCGCCGGATGTGCCTGGGATATCCGCAAGGCACTGCCTTACTCCGGCTACGAGAAGTACGATTTCGACATTCCGACGGGCGAAAACGGCGACACTTACGACCGGTATATGGTGAGAATGCAGGAGATGCGCCAAAGCGTCCGCATTGTGCGCCAGGCCGTGGCCGACATCCCGGCAGGCCCCATCATGGCCAAGGTGCCCAAGGTCTTGAAGCCGCCGGTGGGCGAGGCCTACGTCTCGATCGAAGCGCCCAAGGGCGAGCTCGGGTATTACATTGTCAGCGACGGTTCCACGCAGCCTTACCGCTGCCGGGTGCGGCCGCCGTCCTTCGTTAATCTTCAATCGCTCGACAAGATGGCGCGCGGTTCGCTGGTAGCGGACCTGGTGGCCATCATCGGCACCATCGATATTGTGCTTGGGGAGGTGGACCGCTAACCCCCGGCGGATCTAAACGACCATGCGTAAGCTTCTGAGAACCATTTTTCTCGTCGACCTTGTGCAGGGCCTGATGGTGACCTTCCGGACCCAGAATCCGAAGAACATCGTCACTGAGCAGTATCCGGCCCAACGCCCCAAGATCGCCGAGCGCTATCGCGGCGCTCCGCGCCTGAATATCAATCCCGAGAACGGACAGACGCTCTGCATCGCCTGCGACCTCTGCGCCTTGGCCTGCCCCGAGAACCTGATTGTTGTCGGGTGGGAACGCAACCCCGAGACCAAGCGCAAAGACCTCATTAACTTCACTTATGACACCTCGCGCTGCATGTTCTGCGGCCTGTGCGAAGATGCCTGTCCGGTAGACGCTCTGGAATTGACGCAGGACTTTGAATTGGCGAGTTACTCGCGGGAAGGGGCGATCTTTGACCGGCAGATCCTCGAAGAGGGCATCAAGCCTACCAAGTACAAGTTCTGAGCGCCCCATGACTTACAGGGAGCGGGTTCTCAAACCCGACGTGTGTCCATGCTAGAAACCGGATTTTTCTATGCGTTCGCGGCGCTGACCCTCATCGGCGCCATCCTCACCGTCACCTTACGCAACGCCATCCATTGCGCCCTCGCGCTGATTGGGTCGCTGGCCGGTGTCGCCGGGCTTTACCTGCTGCAGAAAGCCGAGTTCCTGTTCGCCGTCCAGATTGTGCTCTACATCGGCGGCATCATGGTCCTCTTCCTTTTCGTCATCATGCTGGTGAATCTGGACGCCGCCGCACGGGAACGGCAGTTCCACCGCCATTGGATTGCCGCTGTGGTCTGTGTCGTGGGCTCAGGTGCCCTGATCACCTGGTTCCTGCGCCAGGGTTCGGGCAGCATGCACCTGGGCCAGTCGGCGCCGGAACTTCCCTCCGCTGGCAACGTCGAAGCGCTCTCCGACGTGCTCTTCAAACAGTATCTGGTGCCCTTCGAACTGGCCTCCATCCTGCTGCTGGTGGCGGTCGTAGGCAGCGTCATCATGGCGAAAAAGAGGATCTGACCCATGCTGCACCCCATCACCACGGAACACTATCTCGTCCTGAGCGCCGCGTTGCTGCTCATCGGCACCGTGGGAATCCTGCTGCGCCGCAATGCTGTGGTCGTCATGATGTCCCTGGAGTTGATCCTGAATGCGGTCAACATCAATCTGGTCGCCTTCGGCAAACATCTGCAACAGCTCAACGGCCAGGTTTTTGCCATCTTTATCATCACTGTTGCCGTGGCGGAAGCCGCGGTTGGCCTTGGAATCCTGATCGCCGTCTTCCGTAACAAGGAAACGGTCCTGGTCGACGAAATCGACCTGTTGAAGTGGTAGGAGGAGCCGGCACGATGAACTTCCTCGATCTCATCTGGCTGATCCCCATCCTGCCGCTCTGCGGCGCGGCGATCATGCTGTTCTTTGGCCGCAGTCTGCCCAAGGCCGCCGTCCGGATTATCAGTCCCGGAGCGGTCCTGCTTTCGTTCTTACTGTCTCTCGGTGCGGTGATCCAACTGGCCTCGCTGCCCGAGAAAGTACACCAGGTCATCCTGTTCCAGTGGCTCCCCTTACTCCATGCGGACATGGGCTACATGCTGGACCCGCTGTCGAGCGTCATGATCTTGGTCGTCACCGGCATCGGCTTCCTGATCCATGTGTACGCCACCGGTTACATGGCCCATGAGCACGGGCCCCGGCACGGCGGTTTCTATCGCTTTTTCGGATACCTCAATCTGTTCGTCTTCTTCATGCTGACGCTGGTTCTGGCCAACAACTACCCGCTGCTGTTCGTCGGCTGGGAGGGTGTGGGCCTTTGCAGCTACCTGCTGATCGGCTTCTACTTCAATAAGAAGAGCGCTGGCGACGCAGGGAAGAAGGCCTTTATTGTCAACCGGATCGGCGATGCCGGCTTCATTCTGGGCATGTTCTTCCTGTTCCAGCTCACCGGCTCGCTCACCTTCGTCGACGTGAACGAAGCACTGCGGTCCGCGCGGTTCGCTCCCGAGGTTGGTTTCTTTGGGGTGCTGAGCCTGACGGCCCTGCTGCTCTTCGTCGGCGCCACGGGCAAGAGCGCACAAATCCCGCTGTATGTTTGGCTTCCGGATGCCATGGAAGGCCCCACACCGGTTAGCGCGCTAATCCACGCCGCCACCATGGTCACTGCTGGTGTCTACATGTGCGCCCGGTCCAATGCGCTGTTCGCGCTGACGCCCGAGACCTCCCACATCGTGGCGGCGGTCGGCGCCGCTACGGCCATCTTCGCCGCCTCCATCGGCCTGGTGCAGAACGACATCAAGCGCGTCCTGGCCTACTCCACGGTTTCCCAGCTTGGGTATATGTTTGTTGCGGTAGGCGTCGGCGCCTACTGGGTAGGTGTCTTCCACCTTTACACGCACGCCTTCTTCAAGGCCCTGCTCTTCCTCGGCGCCGGATCAGTGATCCATGCCATGAGCGGCGAGCAGGACATGCGCAAGATGGGCGGCCTGCGAAACAAGATTCCCATCACGTTCACGACAATGTTCATCGCCTCGCTGGCCATTGCGGGCATCCCAGGGCTGGCCGGGTTCTTCTCGAAAGACGAGATCCTGTGGCAGACGTGGTCGTCCCCGCTCGGCTCCAAAGTATTGTGGGCCGTGGGCTTCTGCACCGCGCTCATGACCGCGTTCTACATGTGGCGGCTCATGTTCATGACCTTCTACGGCGAAGGCCGCATGGACGAACACACGAAGCACCACATCCACGAGTCGCCCAAGTCGATGACCATCCCGCTCATGGTTCTGGCCGCCGGGTCCATCGGCGCCGGCTGGATCGGCATGCCGAAGGTCTTCGGGGAAAACGGCTTCTTCCAAGGGCTGGAACTTTGGCTGGCGCCGGTGTTCGAAACCGGCAAGAAGGTGGCTGAGCACGAAGCTGAGCACCACGACACCAGCATGGAGTGGATCCTGATGGGCCTGTCGATTGGCGCGGCGCTCTCCGGCATCTTCCTGGCTCGCCACATCTACTTGAAAATGAAGGAATCCGACCGGCCGACCGGCGGCGCGCTGCACCCCATTCTGTACAACAAGTGGTATGTGGACGAGATCTACGATTTCCTCTTCGTCCGCGGGTTGTCGATGCGCGGCGGTTCGCTGATGGGCGCCTTTGACCGGACCGTGGTCGATGGCGGTGTCAACGGCACGGCTTGGCTGACCAAGATGGTCTCGCGCATCTCCATGTGGTACGACACCTGGATCGTTGACGGGCTCGTCAACTTGAGCGCCTACACCGTCCGGGCGCTGTCGTTCCCGGTGCGATTTTTCCAGACCGGCTTCCTCCAGTCGTACGCACTCGTCTTCATCGCCGGAGTCTTCGCCATGTTCGGATACTTCTGGTGGGTTCGCTAGCGGAGCTATTGAGATATGCAAGGACACCTACTCTCGGTCATCCTGTTCACGCCGCTGGCCGGACTCTTCCTTCTGCTGTTCATCCCCAAGTCGCAGAAGACGTTCATCCGGCTTTGGGCCAACATCACGGCGGCCATCGGCTTTCTGGTCTCGCTGCCGCTGATTATTGGCTTCGACCGTTCCAATGGCGGTTACCAGTTCGTCGAACGCGCGGAGTGGATTCCGTCGCTCGGTGTGCAGTATCTGATCGGCGTCGACGGCATCAGCGTGCTGATGGTGATGCTGACGACGATCATGGGCTTCCTGGCCATCTTCTCCTCGTGGGACGCCATCAAGGACAGGGAGAAGGAATACTACTCGATGTTCCTGCTCCAGCAGACCGGCATGCTGGGTGTCTTCATCTCGATGGACTTCCTGCTGTTCTACGTCTTTTGGGAGATGGTCTTGGTCCCGATGTACTTCATCATCGGCGTGTGGGGCGGCCCCAGGAAGCTGTACGCGGCCATCAAGTTCTTCCTGTACACCTTGACCGGCGGCGTCCTGATGCTGCTGGGCATCCTGCTGCTCTACTTCAACTACTTTGCCCAGTTCGGCCGCTACACGTTTGAGATCGCGGAACTGATGAAGATCAACCTGCCGCTGGCCACCCAGCAGTGGGTCTTCTGGGCCTTCTTCGTGGGCTTCGCCATCAAGGTGCCGATGTTCCCGTTCCATACGTGGTTGCCGGACGCCCATACGGAGGCGCCCACCGCCGGCTCGGTGATCCTGGCCGCGGTGCTCCTGAAAATGGGAACGTACGGATTCATCCGGTTTTCGCTGCCACTGCTGCCCAAGGCCAGCTCGGATCACACGATCGTCACGATCGTAGCGGTCCTGTCGATCATCGGTATTCTCTACGGAGCCCTGGTCAGCCTGATGCAACAGGACTGGAAGAAGCTAGTGGCCTACTCTTCTGTCAGCCACCTGGGTTTCTGCACCCTGGGGATCTTCGCCCTGAACCAGAGCGGCATCACCGGGTCGATCATCCAGCAGATCAACCACGGTATTTCGACCGGCATGTTGTTCCTTGTGGTGGGTGTGATCTACGAACGCCGACATACGCGAGAGATCAAGGAGTACGGCGGTTTGGCGCACATCATGCCCAACTACGCCATCGTCTTCGCCATCGCCATGCTGAGCAGCGCCGGGCTGCCGCTGTTAAATGGGTTCGTTGGGGAATTCACCATCCTGCAAGGCGCGTTCGACGCCAACCACGTTTGGGCCGCGTTCGCTGTGCTCGGCGTGATCTTTGGCGCTGCCTACCTGCTCTGGCTCTACCAGCGCACCATGCTGGGCGAGGTCACGAACGAGAAGAACAAGGGTTTGCCGGACCTGAAGTGGCGCGAGTGGGCGGTTTTCATCCCGCTGATCATCTGGGCCATCTCCATCGGCGTGTACCCTAAGCCGTATTTCGACATCCTGGAAAAGCCGGTAGCGCAGATCGTGCATCGCGTGCATGACACGGCCAACGCCGCTGCTGTGCCTACCACCCCCACTCCGGAGGTTGCCTCCCGATGAGCGTGTACTACACCTCGCTCGACCACTTCGTGCTGCTGCCGGTTCTTCTGCTGGCGCTGTTTGGTTGTGCCACGCTGCTGTTCGACTTCTGGGTTTTCCCGGAAGCGCATCAGCGCAAGTATCTGCTGATCTTTCTCGGCCTGGGCGAAGCGTTCGCGGGTTGGGCCTTCTGGCGGCAGGGTATGGCCCTGGCGATCAACGGCGGTGAGATTTCGGCCTTTCATGGCGCGGTCGTAGTTGACCATTTCGCGCTGTTCTTTCACTGGATCTTCCTGATCACGACATTGATCGTGGGGCTGATCTCTTACCGCTACCTCGAAGTGCGCGACGAGCATCACGGCGAATACTACGGCATCCTGATGCTGGCCCAGTGCGGCATGTTCTTCCTGGCCAGCGGCAATGAACTGGTCACCATCTTTGTCGGCCTGGAAACGATGGCCGTTTCGTTCTATGTGCTGGTCGGTTTCCTGCGAGCCGAGCAGCGCTCCAACGAAGCAGCCCTGAAGTACCTGCTGCTGGGCGGACTCTCGTCAGGGTTCCTGGCTTACGGCTTCTCGATTCTGTACGGAATCGCCGGTTCCACCCAGCTCAACGACATCGCCAAGGCTGTGGCGACCCGCAGTCATTCCGACACGATCCTGTTCCTGGCCATCGCGACAACGACGGTTGGCCTGTTGTTCAAGATCGGCGGTGCTCCGTTCCACATGTGGGTGCCTGACGTTTACGAAGGCGCGCCGACAACGATCACCGCCTTCCTGGCCGTTGGTTCCAAAGCCGCCTCGTTTGCCCTGCTGATGCGGTTGTTCGCCAGTACCCTTGGTTCGGCCCGCGCCACCTGGGAACCGCTGTTGATCGCGGCCGCCGTACTCTCGATGACCATCGGCAACCTGGCGGCGATTACACAAACCAATACCAAGCGCCTGCTGGCCTACAGTTCAGTCAATCATGCCGGCTACATCCTGCTGGGCGTGATCGCTGGCAACAACACGGGCTACAAGGGCGTTCTGATCTACCTGCTGGTCTATACCTTCATGAACCTGGGGGCGTTCCTGGTGCTCACCTCCCTTACCCGTAAGGGCTTGGCTGGAGAAGACATCAACGATCTGCGCGGCCTGATGAAGAAGTCGCCCGGACACGCGCTGTGGATGCTGATCTTCCTGCTGTCGCTGGCCGGCATTCCGCCCACGGCCGGATTCTTCGGTAAGTACTTCATCTTCCTGTCCCTGATCGAGACCGGCCACTATGTGCTGGCCGTCCTCGGCTGTCTGTATGCTGCTGTCGCCATCTACTACTACATGCGGATGGTGAAGGCGATGTTCATCGAGACGGAGGAGGAAGAGACGCCCGCGCTGAGCACCAGTTTCGGCATGCAGGTTGCCCTGGTGGTGACCGGCGTGATGACCCTCGTGATCGGCGTCTACCCGGAACCGTTTGTCCGCCTGGCGCAGCAGAGTTTCCAACGATGAGAGGCCCTATTCGATGAGCACCGTTTTCACACAACCCTGGTTCATCCCGCTAGTTACAGGGATTATCATCATCGCGTTGGCTCCGTTGGCCGTGGCGTTTACCGTTCTGTTGGAGCGCAAGGTGCTGGCCGACATGCAGGCGCGGCTGGGCCCGATGCGCGTGGGTCCGAATGGCGTCCTGCAAACCCTGGCCGATGCCGTCAAACTGCTGCTGAAGGAAGACATCGTCCCCAAGGACGCCAATCAGTGGATCTTCCGTTTCGCTCCGGCGATCAGCTTCTTTACCGGCGCTACCTGTCTCACGGTGGTTCCGTTCTCAGACACCATCAAAGTAGCCGATGTGAACGTAGGCCTGCTGGTGATTTCGGCCATGTCGGCCGTCGGCATCCTAGGCCTGATCCTTGGTGGGTGGTCTTCCAACTCGCACTACTCGCTGCTGGGCGGGCTCCGCTCGGCTGCACAGCTGGTGAGCTACGAAGTGGCCCTCGGCCTGGCGCTGATGAGCGGCGTGATGTGCGCGGGTACCCTTTCGCTGACGGGCATCGTGCGGGCGCAGCAGGCGCAGGGCGTCTGGTTCGCCTTCGACAACTACGGCCTGATGCTCGTGCCGATGGTAATTTACTTCATTAGCTCGGTCGCCGAAACGAACCGGGCCCCGTTTGACCTGCCGGAAGCAGAATCCGAACTGGTGGCCGGCTATCACACCGAGTACAGCGGCTTCCGCTGGGGCATCTACATGCTCTCGGAGTACATCAACATGTTCGCCGTCGGCAGCGTTCTGGTGACCCTGTTCTGGGGCGGCTGGCTGCGGCCGTTCCCCAGTGTCTCCTGGCTGGCGGTCCCCATGAACTACGGAATGCCACTGTTGGTCTTCGGCGGTACCGGGCTCGGCTGCCTGTATCTCTCCCGCCGCCAGCCTATCCAGGGCTATACCATTGGCATGGCAGGACTTGGCGTCGCCTTCCTGGGGGTGGCCGCGCTCTTTATGGTCCCGGCCGTGAACGCTCCTTCGGCGCCCGTTTTCTGGTGGGCGCTCAAGCTGTTCATGGTGCTCTACCTGTTCATCTGGCTGCGCGGCACCTTCCCGCGCTACCGCTACGACCAGCTGATGAATATCGGCTGGAAGATCATGATTCCAACAGCGTTAGGTTCGATCTTTGTGAACGCGGTGGTGGGAATGGCGCGGCAGACCCTGGGCAAGTGACTTGAGTCACAGCCTTTCCTGTGGCGAAAGTCCACAATGAGGCCATGAGTGCAGCGCCAGTAGTTGCCGACCCGCCCGCCGCTTCCGGCCGCAAGCCGAAAAAGCCGTTTGTCCGGCGCATTGGCGTCGATCGCTCGCAGATGCTGCGGCGCCTCGTCCAGTTCTCTTTCCTGGCCTTGAATCTCTGGATCGGCTTCCAGTTCTACCTCTTTGTGCGGCAGTTCGAAGGTTCGGGTATGACCGGCTACACCCGTCCGCCCGGGGTCGAAGGCTGGTTGCCCATTGCGGGCATGATGAATACCCGCTACTTTGTCCTCACCGGACAGGTCCCGGTAGTCCACCCCGCGGCGATGGTGCTGTTCGTGGCATTCCTGGCGGCCTCGATCTTCTTCCGCAAGGCGTTCTGCGGCTGGCTGTGCCCGGTGGGCACGCTGTCCGAGTACCTCTGGAAGCTCGGCCGCGATACCTTCAAACGCAATTTCTACCTGCCGCGCTGGCTCGACATCGGCCTGCGGAGCCTCAAGTACATCCTCTTCGGCCTGTTCTTCTATGCCGTGTTCTCCATGCCGCCGGTGGCGCTGAGGGAGTTCCTGGAGTCGCCCTACGGCTTGGTGGCCGACGTCAAAATGTTGAACTTCTTCCGCAACATGGGCATGGCGGCGGCGATCACCGTCGCCATCCTGATGCTGGCCTCCGTGTTCGTCCAGAATTTCTGGTGCCGCTACCTCTGTCCCTACGGCGCGCTGATGGGTTTGGTGTCGATGCTGAGCCCGATGAAGATCCAGCGGAAGGCCGAGTCGTGCATCGACTGCGGCAAGTGCGCCAAGGTCTGCCCCTCGCGGTTGCCGGTGGACAAGCTGATTCAGATCCAGTCGGCCGAATGCCTGGGCTGTATGGAGTGCGTGGCGGTTTGCCCGGTGGAGGACACCCTCCACATGGCGCTGGTGGTTCCGTCAAAGAAGCCGGTGCCGGCGTGGGTGATGGCGGCCGGGGTGGCTGTACTGTTCTTCGGACTCGTGGGGGCGGCCAAGCTTACGGGCCACTGGCACACCCCGCTCTCGAACGAAACGTACCAGGAGTTGATCCCGCACGTGAACGACTATTCACACCCCGGCCGGTAAGCGGACTAGATCCAGCCGGTCTCGAGTGGAGCCCGCTTCTGCTTCATCGACAACAGCGGCTCGTTCAGGAAGCTGATCATGGGCGCCATGGCCTTGAATCGCGCGCAGATCTCACCCAGCAGTTCCGGACTGGTGGCCAGTTCGGGCGGCAGTTCACGCCAGTAGAAGAACTGCTTGCGCTTCAGCCACTCGATGGTCGGATGATCGGCCGGGAAGCCCTTGGGGGGCCGGCTGAGCGAATCGCCTTTCAGCGCCTCCATATCGGCGAGTTTCTTATCCGCCAGCAGCTTCTGGAAACGCTTGAAGTTGTCCATGATGTGGACGCGGATCAGCCGCAGGTTTTCAGCCTCGGGCATGTAGACGCCGCCGGCGAACCCGACGTACTTGTGGGAGATTTCGAAGTAGAATCCACCCGCGATGTGCTTACCGAGGTCGTTGCGGTAGAACGACGCGGCCAGGTGGGTCTTGTACGGCGTCTTATCCGAGCTGAAACGGGTGTCCCGGTAGATGCGGTAGATTGCCTTGCCCGGCGCGGTAGCCGCTTCCGGGGCAAACTTCGTCATCTCCGCGCCGACCGCCGTCACCAGCGCCTCCAGCGGCGCTTTCACTTTCTCCAGATAGGTAGTCCTGTTCGCTTCAAACCAGTCGCGATTGTTGTTCTTCTCCAGATCCCTCAGGAACTTGATGGATTCCTTGGGCATTCCGGCAAAGCTGGCACGCATTCGGCTGCCTCCCCTACAATTGGGACAATGCTGTCTGTGCAAGAGGCGCACGAGCGCCTCGGTTTGGTCCCGTCTCTCCAGATTAGCCGCAACGAACCGCTGGCGCGTCACACTCGCTTTGCCTTGGGCGGTCCGGCTTCGCTGTTTGTCGACAGCGAGGACGAGGCGGCGTTCCTGCAGGCACTCCGCCTCGCGAAAGAGAGCGGGTTGCCGCATCTGGTTATCGGCCTCGGTACGAATCTGGTGGTGGCCGACCAAGGGTATGACGGCATTGTGCTGCGCTACCGCGGCGGCGTGATCGATTCGGATGGCACCCAGGTTCATGTCCAGGCCGGAGCGGCGCTGCAGGATCTGGTCGACCACACCACCGCCCGCGGGCTGAAGGGGATCCAGGCAATGACCGGCATCCCCGGCAATGTGGGGGCGGCCATCTACGGCAATGCCGGAGCCTACGGCGCGTCGATCTCCGATGTAGTCGAGCGGGTCCGCTACTTCGACGGCCAGGCCGTTCGCGAGACCGGCAAGGCCGGCTGCGAGTTCCGGTATCGCGGCAGCATCTTCAAGCGCAACCGTCTGCAGGGCGAGCCGTGGCTGATCCTGTCGGCGGAGCTGCGCATGCAGCCGGGTGACGCCGCCGAACTAATGAAGACCTCGGCCGAGATCCTGGCCGTGCGCAATCGGAAGTTCCCGCCCGAGATGAAGTGTGCCGGCAGCATCTTCAAGAACCTGATCCTGGCGGAACTGCCCGCCGCGAGTCGCGCCGAGGTTCCGGCGGAAGTGGTCAAAGGCGGCAAGGTGCCCTCAGCCTGGTTTCTCGATCAAGTAGGCGCGCGCGGCCTTTTTGAGGGCGGGATCCGTGTGGCCGACTATCACGCCAACACGATCTTCAACGTCGGAGACGGCACCGCGGCTGAAGTCCGCCGCCTGGTGGCGGAGTTAAAGCGGCGTGTCCATGAGCGGTATGGCATCGACCTGGAGGAAGAGGTGCAGTACATTGGTTTCGACTCAACGTCGCAGCCATGAAGCTCCTCCTCGCCTCCCTCATCGCCCTCCCCCTCCTCGCGCAGTCGCCCCGCAAGCAATCCAGCCCGCTGGAGAACCTTCCGAAGAACATCGAAGTGCTGACGCATTTCGGAGAACGGGCCGACTTCTCGCCCTCGAATACTTCGGTGGCCTTCATGGCCAAGAGCTTCGGCGACGCATTCAGCATCGACCTGAAGACGCGCCAGATCCGCTGTCTCACCTGCAATGTCCCGGGTGGAGCCTTCCTGCGCGTGATGCACCTGTCTTCCGGCGACTATATTCTGATCGGCGCCGAGAAGTTCACCGACATTCACACCAGCCGTGGGCGTGACAACGAGCTCTGGTTCCTGTCGAAGAAGCCGGGCTCGAAGCCAGTGAAGCTGGGCCAGAAGATGAGCGAGGGCGCGGCCTTGTCGAAGCAGTCGATGCTGATTTCGTTCTCCGAGACCAGCGGCCAGAACCCGGCTCTGCCCCGCGGCGCGTCGAACCTGATCGTGGCCGAAGTAGATCTTTCGGGACCCCAGCCGGCGCTGAAGAACCAGCATGTCGTCCACTCCAGTCCCGACAACTCCTGCACGCTCGAGGCGCAGGACTTCTTCGACAACGACCGCAAAATGACCTTCACCTGCTACGAGCCCAAGGGGCTGGGATCGGTCTGGACCATCGACCTGGCGACGAAGCAACTCGTCAATCACACGAAATCGATCGGCAGCTACAACGAAGTAGAAGGCATCTTCCCAGGCGGGACGCACACTTGCGTCGAATCCGACCGGCAGGCCGTCCAGATGGGTTCCACCAAGCTGTTCCGCGATGTCGACATCTGGAAGCTGAAGCTGGATGGCACCGGTAGCAGCTTTGAGCGGCTCACCCATTTCAATGACTACGAAGGCTGGAAGTCGTCCAACCCTGTTGTCTCAACCGATGGCAGGATGATGGCGTTTCAGGTGGCCAAGAGCTCCGACGAGGCCGGGGTGGGCTACGGAATCCTCCTGATGCACTTCAAGAAGTAGCAGTAGAAGGGGCCCGCTGGGGCCTGATCTTTCCCTTTTTGTTTTTGGCACGGCGGCCCACTCCGCGCTATCGTTCTACAAGGCCCATGCAACTCCCCGCGCAGTTTGGCAAATACCAGCTCGACCAGTTCCTCGGCGGCGGCATGTCGCACGTCTTCAAGGCTCGCGACACTGTGCTGAACCGTGTGGTCTGCGTGAAGATTCTTACCCCGGAAGGCGCCGCGGATGCGGAAACCCGCGCCCGGTTTCTGGCGGAGGCCAAGATGTCGGCCTCGCTGATGCACGATAACGTCATCCGCATCTTCGACTACGGCGAGGAGCAGGGCAAGCCGTACATCGTGATGGAGTTCCTGACCGGAGCCGACCTGCGCACCGCCATCAAGGACGGCTCCTCCGGCGACGTGCGGACCCAGATCGGCATCGCGCTGCAGGGCGCCAAGGCACTGGAGTACGTCCACCAGCAGAAGCTGATCCATCGCGACATCAAGCCCGACAACCTGCACATCGACCCGCAGGGGCGCGTCCGGCTGATGGACTTCGGCATCGCCAAATCGCAGGACCTGCACCTCACCAAGACGGGCTTCCAGGTCGGCACCCCCTACTACATGTCGCCCGAGCAGATCATGGGCGACCCGGCCACCGAGCGCGTCGACATCTACGCCTATGGCGTGCTGATGTACGAACTCTTCACCGGCGTCCGCCCCGTGAGCGGAGACACCATCGAACGGTTGTTCTACCAGATTCTGAACGAACCGCTGAAGCTCGACACACTGCGGGAAAAGGGCGTGCCCGAGCCGGTGATCGCGCTTGTCGGCCGCATGACGGCCAAGAATCCCATTGAGCGGCCGGCGAGTTTCACCGACGTCATCGCCGTTCTGAATCAGGTGCTGCACCCCACCTCCACGCCCCAACCGGTGCCGCCGCCTGCTCCTCCGCCGGCGCCTGTGCCCCAGCCAGCGCCCGCGCCCCTGCCTTCTCCGGAGCCCTCCGGCGTCTCGGGCAAAAAGGTGACCCTGGTTGTGCTGCTGGTCGCCGCCCTGATCAGCGTCGGATTCATTGGGATCGTGCTCTTCAAGAAGGATCTGATTTATAAGGCGGTGGACCGCAACCGGCGCATGGGCCCGCCGCCGGGCATGGCGCTGGTCGAAGGCGGAGCGTTCCTGGCCGGCAACGACAAGCAGTCGCACGAGCTCCCGACCTTCTTCGTGGATCGCACCGAGGTGACGCGCGGCGACTTCGTCAAGTTCTGCCGGACCAAGAATATCCCGATGCCGAAGGATCTGGACGACACCCGTGCCAACTATCCGGTCACCTACGTCAGCGTCCTGCAGGCCAAGGATTACTGCTCCTCAGTCGAGAAACGCCTGCCCACGCCGCTGGAATGGGAGAAGGCTGCGCGCGGCAAGGATGGCCGCATCTATCCCTGGGGCAACGACCCCGATCCCTCCAAGGCGGCCGTCGAGAACAAACCCCTGGCTCCGGCCGACTCGATGGCGATGGGCGCCAGCCCGTTCGGAGCCCTGAACATGGCCGGCAATGTGTGGGAGTGGGTGGACGAACAGCGCACGCCCAGCGCCGGCGCCGTCCAGGCGTTCTCCACCATCCTGAATCCGCCACCCACCGCGAACGAGCCCTGGTATGCCGCGAAAGGCGGCGCCTTCGACCGTCCGGTGCAGGATGCCGTGTCGGCGGAGTTCATCACCCTGCCGGCGCGCTTCACGGCACCCAACGTTGGTTTCCGCTGCGTCGTGAGCCAGCCGAAGGAATAAACAGGCTTAACGGCCAGCGGTCAGCAATCAGCTTCCCAAGAAGCCTGATTGCTGACCGCTTTGCCTGTCAGCTCCAGAACGTGAGATACGGCTTTGCGCTGATCTCCCGCAGCAGGTACAACGCCGCTTCGCGCGCGTGATAGTCGCCCCACATTGAAGATTCGCCACGGGGCACGCCGTCGCTGCCGGGCATGCGGTCCCAGCCATTCGGCCGGTGATACACCGAGTGCAGGATCAAGCCCTGATGGCCTGAATCGGAGCTCAGGTACGGCTCGTCGAAGAGACTGTCGCAGACCGTGAGGCCCGCCTGCCAATAACTGCTGTTGCCCAGGTAGCGGCCCACGCGCAGCAGGCCCTGCGCACCGATCGCCGCGGCGGAGCTATCCACCGGCTCGTGCGGATTGAAGGGATCCGAGGCTCGTTCCGTCCAGCCTTCCATCTTCGACAACCCTGGCGCGCCGGTGTCCCAGTACGGGATGCCGTCCGTGGGTGTGTAGGCGATGTAGAAGTCACAGGTGGCCTCGGCTGCTTTGCGCATCATGGCCTCGATCGCGGTCCGCCCGCCAAAGGGAGCCAAATCCTCGTCGCTCAAGGTCTGCAGGAACTCCAGTTGTTCCGCGAAGCCGCACATGGCCCAGGCCAAGCCCCGGGTCCAGGTGCTGAACGGCGCATACCCCTGCTGCGAATTCGAGCAGCGGTAGTTGCCGTCGTTCACATTGAATACGCTCTCGTGCGCCGTACGGCCGCGCAGATCGTAATGATCCCGTCCTTCTCCGTAGTAGACCGAGTACTGCGCGGTGGCGCGCGCGTGGTCCACCAGGCGGCCCAGCAGCGAGATCCTGTGATCGTTCTCGCCCATCAACGCGTGCCCCAACCGGTGGCCCACCGCCAGCGCGCGCAGCGACCGGATGGTGTCGACAAACAGCGAGTGCGGTCCGTTGAACGAGTAGATATACCCGCCGCCGCTGGCCGTCCGCGACCAGCGGGCCGCCTGCACTGCGCCGGAGCACTTCAGCGCCAGTTCGTAGAAGTTCTTCTCCCACCCGTCGGCCGGAATGCGGCCCTCATTCATCAGCCGCAGCAGATTGCCGTAGGTGCTGACATTGTTGAAGCCGTGGTCGTGGACGCCCACATGCGAAACATGCGGAGCCATGTAGGCCACGGTCGCCTTCCGGCCGGATTCCAAAGCCGCGGCATCGCCCGTCGCGTCGAATTGCAGGATGGCGGCGCCAAACTGGAAGCCCTGGGTCCACTCGGTCCAGCCACGGCTGGTGTAGCGGCCCTCCACGGTGAAGACCGGAGAGCCCTGGGCTGGGCTCCATTCGGCTTCGAGCGAATGAAGCTTCTGCGCGGAGAGTTCAAACAGATGCTGGATCTTCTTCTCCAGCGAATGAGCGGTAAGAGTGCTGTTGATCTTCATAGCGGAATAACTTTGCCGCTCAGGGCGGCTTCGTGGGCGCCCAGCGTGATCTCGCACAGGCGATAGATCTCGGAAAGGGGCAGGGCAGTGGGCTTGCCCAGGTAGACGTGTTCCAGAAACTCGCCGAACACCGCACCGGCCGGCGGCAGTTGCGTGAGCTTCTCCGGCTTGCGGGTCTTCGACATCACCGTCACGCCGGTGGCCGCCATATACTCGGCGATGCCCTTGGTGCCGGCCAGGCGGACGCGGTCGTCTCCATGCGATCCGGCCATGGCCGGGCGGCAATAGTCCATGTGGAGCGTGGCAGTCCCGCCGTTGTCGAGCCGGAAACTCGAGGCCGTGGAGTTCTCCATCTCGCCTTGCCGCAGGTCGCCCGCAATCCCCATGAACGAGCTCACGGCCTTCATCTCACGGCCGCTGGTCCAGCGCATCAGGTCGAACATGTGGATGCCGATCCACAGGATCGTGCTGCCATAAGTGGCTCTCTTCTTCATCCACTCCGGCCGCTCGCCCAGTTGATACGACTTCTGTGACGAGATCTGGATCACCTCGCCGATCTCACCCGACTCGACGATCTGCTTCAGGGCCAGGAACTCAGAGTCGAGCCGCATCGGCAGCAGCATGCCGAGCTTGATTCCGTTGGCCGCCACGGCTTTCTTGACGCGATCCAGGTCCGCCCGCGCCAGCGCCAGCGGCTTCTCCGCCATCACGTGCAGCTTGCGGTTCGCGCATTCGACGATAGCGGCGGCACGCTCGCCATTGTTGTTGTTGATGGCGACCAAGTCCGGCTTCACTTCGTCGAGCATCCTGCGCGCGTCCGTGAACACTTGCGCCTTGCTGCCCGCGGTCTTGCGCGCCGCTGTCTGGTTCCAGTCCTGCACGCCCACCAGTTCCA
The DNA here is from genome assembly GCF_015277775.1 of Paludibaculum fermentans. Classification (NCBI taxonomy): domain Bacteria; kingdom Pseudomonadati; phylum Acidobacteriota; class Terriglobia; order Bryobacterales; family Bryobacteraceae; genus Paludibaculum; species Paludibaculum fermentans. Next base: position 5,320,789 of record NZ_CP063849.1, on the reverse strand, counting down.
CATCCGGGTACTGCGCCAGCGGCTTGGTGATGTCGCCGGGATGCCCGTCCAGGCCCCACATGGCCAGGCGGACCTTGCGGCCAAGAACTACTGGAGCGGCGGAGGAAAGTGCGGTGGCGGCGGCGCCGGCCAGCATCAGGCGGCGGCTCAGACGGGGGGACACACTGCGGACTGACATGCAGATATTTTGTCAGGTTCCGGCGGGGGATTATTGGGCTTGGAGGGCTTTGTCGATGGCGGCAATGTTCTGCCGCGCGAATTTGGCTTCGTCCAGTTCGGCGTTCAGGTCCAGCATGCGCACGAAGCTTTTGCGAGCCGCAGCCAGCATCTCCAACGAGCCGGTCTTCTGCGCTTCGTAGCTGTAGTTCAGGGCCAGCAGGTAGTAGTTGAACGCATCGCCCGGATCGTAGGTGATCGCCTTCTGGCAGTAGCCGATCGCCACCGCATACTGCTTGGAGTTCTTCGAGTTCTCACACAGCCCGAAGTAGGCCATGCTGCGCAGGTCCTTCCAGATGTCGCGCTGCGCCGCCCGCTTCTTCTTGCCCATGCCGAACACGAAGCCGGCCACGTAGTAATTCAGCTTCCCGCCGATCTTGGAATCGTAATCGCTCAGCCGCAGGTAGGACTCATACTCCGCGGTCGACTCCGCCGGCTTCTTGCTCATGCGCAGGCTCTCCGCCAGCCAGAAGTGGGCTTCGGCGTTCGACGGCGTCAATTGGATGGCCCGGCGCGCGGACTCGATCGACTCCGCGTACATGTCTTTCATGCGGTACGCCTGGGCCTGCAGGTAGAACGCGAGCTGGTTCTTCTTGTCGCGCAGCGTGACGACATTAAACTGGCGGATGGCCTCATCGACGCTGCCCAGGCCCAGCAGCATGCCGCCATAGCTGGCGCGCGCTTCCAGGTAGTCCGGATCAATCTCGATCGCCTTCTTGTAGTAAGTGGCCGCCGTCTCCTGCTGGAAGAGCGCGTCGTACGTTCGGCCCAGATAGAGCGCCGCCTGACTGTAGGTGGCGTCGGCGGCCAGCGCCTGTTCAAACAGCGCGGCCGCCTTCTTGTACTCTTCCTGGTTGCCCTTGTTGTAGTGGTTCAGGCCGTCATCGAACTTTTCGACAGCCGCCTTGGGTCTCCGCCTGGGAATGACGATCTTGATCGACACGGTGGATTCCGTGCCCGGGTAGATGATCTCTTCCCGCGGTCCGTCCGGCTCGTAGCCCATCTTGACGCCCTTCACCGTGATGGTGCCCGGAGGCAGGCCCGGCAGCCTCAGGGACTTGCCTTTGTCCACCACACCCACGCTTCGGCCGTTGACGAAGACTTCCACCCCGTCCATGTTCGCTTCCAGCACGAGGGTGCCGTCCTTGGGCGGAGGCGGCGTGCCCGGCGTCACGCCCGATGGGAGGTACGACAGCAGCATGTCGCTATCGAAACTGCCGCGGTCGGAGGTCGGATTCTGCTGGCCGCCGCTGGCTTCGCGCACGTTGCGGCGGACATACTCCGCCAGTTCGTCGGCCGTCACGATGCCGTCCTGCGACTCGTCAGCCAGCCCCTCCAGCCCTTTCACCACGTAGTAGGTGAAAATGCCGTGACCGCCGCCCCACTCCTTGCTTTCATAGCTGCGCTCGCGATCGCGGCTGGCGGTCAGCGAGAACACGTTCTTGTTCAGGTCCAGCAGCTTGCCGTTGATAAAGGCGGCGTCGGCCGCCGGGGTGATCGCTCCGCTATGGCACGAGTCGGTTAGCATCACCTTCCACTTGCCTTTGATCTTGGTGCCGAACACCTCGCCCAGGCGGTCCATGGGGTAGCCGGTGGCCGCGATATTGTCCTGCGTGATGTCGTAGGGCGCCAGATAGGCCCGGTTCTGGAAAACGAACCCATGGCCCGCGAAGTAGATCAACACCCGGTCGTCATCCTTTGTCACGCTGGGCAGCCACTCTTCCAGTTCCTTGCGCAGGTTGGATAGCGTGGCCTTCGGGCCAATCAGCCGGTGGACGTTCTCGGCGCGGAAGTTGCCGCCCTCCGGACTGATCAGGATCGAATACACCGATTCCGCATCCCTCTCGGGAAACGAGAGCTGCGCATTCTCCGGCAGGTTCTTATAGCCCGCGATGCCCACCACCAGCGCATAACTGCGCGGGATCTGCGGAGGCGCGGCCGCCTGCTTCACCGGCGGCTTGTTGGCTTCTGTCTCGAACTTCAGGTCGCGCTGTTTCTGGCCTTCTTTGGCGGGCGGTTGCTGTTGTGCGCCGGCGGCAAGCGCTAGTCCCAGGAGGAAAACAAGGCTTCTCATTTGTGCGACAACCGGAATTCGTAGATCACCGGCCCCTTCAGATTTCCGGGCGTCGAAACCACGGCGCCCCCTTTTTCCTTGATAAACACGAGCTCGCGCGACTTCAAGCCCTGGACGTCCTTCAGGTTGTCCGGCAGCGATTCCACGTTGGTCACCTTGCGCGGACCGGCCGTCGAGTCGATGCACTCACCCCGGGCCTTGAAAATGGAATCATCGCAGCGCGGCATCAGGGTATTCAGCTTGGTGCCTGGCGGCGGTGGCGGCGGCAGCGGTACGTACGACGAGGCCGGCGGCCTCGACTCGCTGCTGGTAATCTCCACCGGCGTCACCATCCAGTACACAATATCGTGACCCGCCGGACCGGTCACCTTGAAGGCGCCCGCGGCTGCCGGGACGATGTAGTCGCGATCCGGTTCCAGCCGGTTCTGGCTGCCAGTGTCTTCACGCGGGAAGAGCAGGCTGTAGCTGCCCGTGGTGCCCTGATTCATGACGTACAGCCAACCGGCGAAGTTGGTTCGCACGCGGAATCGCACCTGTGCGTCCTTGTCGAAGACCGTGGACGGATCCACAATCTTCCAGGCACCCTCCTTGCGCAGTTCCACTTTGATTTCCATGCGGTTCGGGGCCTGTTGGCCATACAAAGCCGCGCCTAGCAAACACACGAGTCCCAGTCGCACTGCGGACCTCCCCTCTCTCCCCTAGCCGAACTTACTTGTGCTTTAAGCTGATATCCGCCACCAGACGGGAATCGGAAGTCAGTGACGCGTTCACCACATAGGTGGCGGTCTCTTTCCGGTTGCCGGCCGCGGTTGGTGCGGGCTTGCTCTCGTCCACCTTCTCGAACACCAGGTCGCGCGCCATCACTCCGTTCCGCAATTGAGCCACCATCGAATTCCCGATCGCGGCACTCGCCATCATGGATTTCGGCGTTGCCGAAGCCGGAGCCGGGTCGTCCTTCTTCTGGTTGTCCAACTCGTAGATCAGTTGGTCCATCTCCTTCAGCGGTTGGCGGGAAAGCACGACAAACAATTTCTCCGTGCCGGCTTGCTCGTCGAAGAAGACCCGCGTCCGGCCGGGCACGTCGTATTGCCGGTTCGGCACGACGCGGTTAGAGCCGGCGTCGATCTCCGGAGCCGGGAACATCACGCGCCACGCACCGCTCGTCCCCTGCATCACGACATAAAGATAGCCAGCGTCGTTGACCTGCACCCTCAACCGGATCTTGTCGCCGGAATGGAACGTGTACTCCGGGTCTACCTCGACATAGTCGTCGTCCCCGGTGTACCGCAGAATGCTGTAGCGCAGGCCCAGCGGGACCGAACTCGTCGATGCCATCACCAGCGAGCCGCCTCCGGGCAGCTTCATCTCCATATCTGCGGGCCGCTTCCGCTCGGGAATCTGTTCCACCGCCTTTTTGGGCTCGGATGCCGACTTGGCTATCGTCTGCTCCTTCTGCACCTGCTTTTCGACGGCCGGCTTTGTGGGCGTCTGCACCGGCTTTCTGGGCGGCGCCGGCGCTTTCGCCACCGCTGGAGCAGTGTAGAATAGCTCCCGCGCTGTCAATCCATTGGGCGCTTGCGCCCACGTCGTGGACACAAGAACGGTCAGAAGCGTTGCGCCAATGCCGAGAAATCTTGACTCTGTCATGTCGCTCTCCAGATTCTTCAATGAGCCCTCTGCAAACTTGAGGCCATTGTACCCCCACCCGCAAGCCGCCTCGGAATCTCTTGCTAAGGGACCATCAAATCGATTCAGCACGCATTAACTTTTAGCTATACTACGGGCTAACCGATTAGCTTGGCCGAACGGGTGATGGGATGTTGAAACAGAATTCGATACTTCGAATCTACTTGTCGTTGTTCCTCTCCGCACTGCTGTGCGGCCAGGGGACGACGGCCCCGACACAACTCAATATCGTGATCGTCGAAGGCGACGGCGTCATCAACAATGTCCGCCAGCGCGTCGCCCGCGAGCCGATTGTCCAAGTCGAGGACGAGAACCACAAACCTGTGGCAGGCGCGGTGGTGACATTCCTGCTGCCCGGCAACGGCCCGGGTGCCACATTCGCGAATGGCGTTAATACACTCACTGCCGTCACAGGTCCGGATGGCCGCGCCACCGCTCGTGGCTTGCAGGCCAATAATCACAAAGGCCAGTATCAGATGCGAGTCACCGCCTCAGCGGGCGGCCTTGCCGCATCCGCCGTAATCGGCATGAGCAACGTCGCCGCCGCGGCTGCCCTCAGCAGCACTGCGATCTGGGCGATTGTTCTGATCGCCGGAGCCGCTGCCGCGGCCGGCATCGCATTGGGAGTGAACTCGGGTGGCGGCGGCTCGAACCAAACGGGTTCCCCGGTTACCGTCACACCTGGCACCCCCTCCGTTACACCTCCGCGCTAATTCAGAGAGGAAGCTGAATTCACATGGCACGGTCTCCTTTATCCCAAAAAGTTCTCACCCCCCGCCTGCCTGCCCTCCTGATACTGGCCGCTGCCGGTCTCAGCGCGCAGTCCATGCTGCCCAGCAGTCTGCCCAACGGCACGATCGGAGAGCCGTTGAACGGATCGGGCTTCGTGATGCAGGTGTCTCCGGAAACCTGCACCACGCGTAACTGGTCTGTCTCCGCCGGAGCTTTGCCGCCCGGTGTGACCCTATCGCAACCCCAGCCTGGCAACCTCTCGGCGATTCTTTCCGGCAAACCCAGCCAGACAGGGACCTTCTCATTTACCCTCACTGCCGCGGCCGGCCTGCCCTGCGGCAGTCCGCCCCCCGTGCCGCCGGTGATCAAATCGTATACTCTGACCATCGATTCCCTGGCGCTCCTGCCGGATTCGTTGGGTGACGGAGCAGTGGGCAGCCTCTACGAAGGCACCACTCTCATTCCTGGCCCCGCTCAGACCTGTTTTACCTACAGCGTCACTAGTGGAATCCTGCCGCCTGGGCTAACTCTCTCCTCCCAGAGTTACTACGGCTTTGTTTCCGGGACGCCTACGCAGGAGGGCGTTTTCACCTTCACCATTACGGGGAACGAAGGAAACTGCGCGCAGGCGTTCACGCCCAAACGGTCGTTTGCCCGTTCTTATACGATGCACATCCTGGGCATTTCTACGTCCAGCCTGCCTCAAGGGACCGCCGGCCGGCCCTACCCCTCCACGCAGTTGGCGGTGGCCGGTAACCTCGGCAGCGTCCAATTTGGGGGCACCAATCTTGCGCCTACCCTGCAAGTGAGCCAGCCCGGGGTGATTTCCGGCACCACTACGACCGCCGGCACCTTCAACGCCGCCTTCAACGTGTCTGATTTGTACTCGAGCTTCGGCGCCAGCCGCGTGATCCCCATCGTCGTCAACCCGTTCCCGACATTCCCCACCAGCACCTTGCCGGGCGGCACCGTTGGTTCGCCCTACAGTGCGGGCGTCGCGGCGTCGGGCGGCACAAATCCCTTCACCTACGCCTTCGAGTCCGGCAATCTGCCGCCCGGGGTCAACATCGGCACCGGCGGCGCATTCACCGGTACGCCCACCACGGCCGGCACCTTCAATTTCATGCTTCGCGCCACGGACGCCAACGGCGCGGTAGTGACCCAGTCTTTTGCCATTGTCGTCGCGCCGGCTCCCGTCCTGACGCTCAATCCGCCCACCCTGCCCACGGGTTACTTGGGAAGTGCTTACTCCGCTAGCCTCTCCGTCTCGGGCTTCACCGCATCATTCATTTACAACGTGAGTGCGGGCTCATTGCCCCCGGGCATCACCCTCGGGACCAATGGCGTTTTTCAGGGCACACCGACCCAGGCTGGCCTCTTCTCGTTCACGGCCCGCGCGATAGTGGCCGGCGCCAGCCAGGCCGCCAGTCGCGATTACCAGATCCAGGTGGTGAGCCCCGTATCGTTCGTCACGGGCGCAACGCTTCCCGGCGCCCAGGTCGGCTTCCCCTACCACGTCGATTTTCAGGCCACCGGCGGAGTCCCGGCCTACAGTTTCACGACCCAGACCTTCAGCGTCCCCGGACTCAGGTTCAATAGCGGCGCAAACGGGAATATCGACGGCACCCCGACCACGGCCGGAACCTACTCTTTCGATGTCCTGCTGAATGACAGCGCCAACGGGTTCGCCACGCGCACCTTCAGCCTCACCGTGGCTCCGGCGGCGAGCATCACCACCACAGCGCTGCCCGGCGGGTTCCTCTCCAAGGCCTATCAGGCGACGCTGGCGACCTCCGGGTTCGGCTCTGCCCCAACCTGGTCGATCGTGCAGGGAGCCCTGCCGGCCGGCCTGGTGCTGAATCCGGCCACCGGCGACATCACCGGCACCCCCACCCAGGAAGGCTCCTATCCCTTCCAGGTCAGCGCGACCGCCGGTAACCAGATCGCCGGGCCAAAAGCCCTGAGTATCATCATCGGCGTCCCCGGTCTCGATTTCACCCCCGACATCCTGCCGGGCGGCACCATCGGGGTACCCTACAGCCAGATCTTCTCCCCCAGCGGCGGAACGGGCGGCTATGTCTTCAGCCTGACCAGCGGTACCATTCCGCCTGGTCTCGGCCTGAGCGTTGACGGAGCCGTCTCCGGCACGCCCACCACCAGCGGGACCTTCAAGTTCGTCGTTCGTCTGACCTCGTCCAATCTGGTCATCGAACGTCTGGTTTCGCTCTACGTGGACCCCACGGTCCTCGACCTGTCTCCTTCCACCTTGCCTGACGCGTACCTGGGGCAGGATTATAGCCAAGGCCTGACGCCCAGCGGCGGCACCGCCCCCTTCACCTTCCAGGTGATCAGCGGAGCCCTTCCGCCGAGCGTTAGCCTCGACACCGCCACCGGAACCATCGCCGGCAAGCCCACCTCCGTCGGTCTCTACACCTTCGGCATCCTGCTGACGGACGCGAACCACAAGCAGATCCTGCGCAGCTACAGCCTCACCGTCCTGAATACGGTGACTCTGCCCGGCACAGTCCTGCCCGATGGAACCCAGAATGAAACCTATCCCGGTGCGCAGATCACGACATCGGGGGGCGTGGCGCCTTTCACGTTCGGTGTTGCCAAGGGTGCCTTGCCCAACGGTTTGAACCTCGCCACGGACGGAAGCATCGCCGGTACACCGCTAACTTCCGGCGACTTCAGCTTTGATGTCCAGGTAACCGACGGCAACGGCGTGAGTTCCGTAGGCACTTACAGCATCCGCGTCTTCGCCGTTCTTACGGTCTCGCCGAACACTCTGCCGGACGGGCTGGTCCTGCAGGACTACACCGCTCAGCTCAGTGTCGCCGGTGGCGCCCCCAGCTACCTCTTCCAGGTGGTTTCCGGTAGCCTGCCGGACGGGATCCTCTTCAATGCCGGCAGCTTCTACGGCGCTCCGACCAAGGCCGGCAGCTTTGAATTCGACATCAAGGTGACCGACTCCCGCCAGCGCACCACAACCAAACACTTCAGCATCACCGTCGGCGGTGGCCCCACGATCAACATCCAGGGTGTTCCTCCGGCCGCGGTGGTCGGTGTCCCTTACCAGGCCGAGTTCTCGACCAAAGGCGGACGCCAGCCCTTCCGCTGGTCCTACACCGGGAATCTGCCGCCGGGCCTGTCCATGGATGCCGCAACTGGAGCCATCACCGGCATTCCCGGTGCCCCGGGCATCTATACCTTTACTGTGCGGATTGATGATGCTGACAACCTGTCCTCCACCGGCGGCTTCAGTATCACGGTCACGCTGGCGCCCATCGGCCCGGTGATCTTCACCCCGATCCCGACCAGCGCCAGTCCGGGCTCCCAGATCAACGTCGGCCTCACGCTGACGAATCCGTACCCGGTTGCATTGAACGGAGTCCTGGCCCTCCAGTTCACTCCGGATTCCGGGTTCGATGATCCGGCGGTGGTGTTCGCGTCCGGCGGCCGCACCCTCCCGTTCACCATCCCGGCCGGCTCCACGGGCGCCAACTTCCAGGTGCCGAACTCCGCCTTCCAGACCGGCACGGTGGCCGGCCTGATCACGATCACTGCTTCGTTGAATGTACAGGGGGCGGACGTCACTCCCACGCCCGTACCCACCCAGCAGGTTCGTGTGCCCCCGTCGGCGCCGGTGATCACCCGCGTCGATCTCAACAAGACCACGACCGGGTTTGAACTGATCGTTTACGGGTTCTCAACCCCGCGCCAGGTCACCGCCGCCAACGTGAAGCTCACCGCGGCTGCCGGGAAGTCGCTCACTGCGACGGACTTCCCCTTCACCGTCGGCCAGATCTTCACGACGTACTTCACAGATTCGGCGTCGGCTCCGTTCGGCAGCCAGTTCCGGCTGGTCCTGCCCTTTACCGTCAGCGACTTGACAGCGATCGGCAGCGCCGCTGTCACCCTCACCAATAGCATTGGGACGTCGGCCCCAGGATCCGTCACGTTCTAGTTCGCGGTACTTTCCAAGTTGGCGAAGCGGGCCAGGATCCCTGGCCCGCTTCGCTATTCCACGCGGCGAACTACCTTGGTTCAAAGAAACTAAGCGAGTTATCTCCCTGGCTCAGAATTCTTACCCGCTGCAGTTGGCCGTAGGTTTCCTTCAGGTGGTGTGTGAACTTGGACGCATGCTGGACGATCACTAGCGGCCGCGGGGCTTCGCCCAGGGCGTCCAGGCAAAGGCCATATTCCTGCTCGCGGGGGTAGGGCGGATCCAGGAAGACGATCTCCGCCTCATACTTTGTGATCATGGCCGCGGCATTTCCGGCGTGCACTTCGCAGCGCTGGGAGATGTCCAGGATGGAAATGTTCTCCTGCAAGGCGCGTAGCGCCGGCCTGCTCTTCTCCAGGAAGATGGCCCGGCCGGCCCCGCGGCTGAGAGCTTCAATCCCGACGCTGCCGCCCCCCGCGTAAGCATCCAGGAATACACAGCCCTCGATGCGTGGAGACAGGACACTGAATAGCGCTTCCCTCAACCTGTCCGGAGTCGGACGAACGCTGTCCCCCGCCGGTGACTTCAACCGGCGGCTTCGGAACTCACCACCAATCACTCGCATGACAACTTTGCCTTTCCTCTATCCAATCAAAGCCAAACCGTAGCGCCGCTGCCAGTGCTCGCGTACGAACCGCAGCGCCGCCTCCAATAACTCCTCGGATGGAGGCTGCTCGACAAACGTGCGCGCCTCCTCTCGGGCCAGTTCCAGGATCTCCTGGTCCCTCAACAGGTTGCCGATACGGAACACCGGCAGCCCGCTCTGCTTCGTGCCCAGGAATTCCCCGGGACCGCGCAGCCGTAAATCCATCTCCGCGATATGGAAACCGTCGGTGGATTCCACCAGAGTACGGATCCGCTCCCGCCCCGTATCACTCAACTTATCAGTCACCAGAACGCAATAGCTCTGGTCCGCGCCCCGGCCCACACGGCCCCGCAACTGGTGGATCTGCGCCAACCCGAACCGCTCGGCATTCTCGACAACCATGACCGTGGCGTTGGGCACGTCGACGCCTACTTCGATCACTGTTGTGGACACCAGCACCTGCACTTCACCGCGCTTGAAACCGTCCATGACGGCGTCTTTCTCCGCGCTGGGTAGCTTGCCGTGCAGCAGGCCGACCTTCAATTGCGGAAACACGACGGTCGACAGTTCCTGGTATGCAGCCTGGGCCGCCTTCACGGCCTGCGTCTCGCTTTCTTCAATCGCCGCGTACACGATGTATGCCTGCCGGCCCGCCTGGACCTGGCGCAGGATGAAACTGTACACCTGTTCCAGTTCCAACTTGGTCTTGTGAAAGGTTTTGATCGGCTGCCGGCCCGGCGGCAGTTCGTCGATGATGCTGACGTCCAGGTCGCCATAGATCGTCAGGGCCAGGGTGCGCGGAATCGGCGTTGCCGTCATCACCAGGACATCCGGGTAGACGCCCTTCTGCTGCAACGACTTGCGCTGCATTACGCCGAACCGGTGCTGCTCGTCGATAATCGCCAGGCCCAGCTTGTCAAACTCTACGTCTTCTTCCAGCAACGCGTGGGTCCCGATGGCGATCTGCGCAAATCCGGTAGCGAGGGCTCGTTTCGCAACCGCCTTTTCTTTCTTCGTCATGGAGCCCATCAAAGGCGCGATGCGGTAACCCAGCGGAGCCAGCACCCGCTCCAGGTTTACCTGATGCTGCGCGGCCAGGATCTCCGTCGGGGCAAGCAAGGCGGCCTGGTACCCGTTCTCGACTGCAATCACGGCCGCTTGCGCCGCGACAATCGTCTTGCCGCTGCCTACGTCACCCTGTAGGAGGCGGGACATCGGGGTCTCGGTGGACATGTCCCTGGCAATCTCGCCCAATACCCTCTTTTGCGCGCCTGTCGGCTTGAACGGCAGGATCTTTTTGATCTGCTCCCGCACACGCTCGTTCAGCTCAAACCGGATGCCCGGCTCCGTCCGCGCCTGCCGCCGCTTCAGCGAGATGCCGGTTTCCAGCCAAAAGAACTCCTCGAAAATCATGCGGATCTGGGCCGGTGAACGGAAGTTGTTCAGCAGCCGCAGGTCTGTGTCGACGCTCGGGAAGTGCAGCCCTTTCAATGCGGTGGTCAAGTCGGGGAGTGCCAGCCGGCGGCGGATGAACTCGGGCAGGGCATCGGGCATCTCGGGCAGATTGTCGATGATCCGCTTCACCACCCCGCGCAGGACACGAGTGCTCGTTTTCCCGGCTGCCTCATAGACAGGAACGATTCGACCCGTATGGAGGCCCGCTTCATCCTCTTCGTCGTCGTCCCGCAGGATCTCGTAGTCCGGGTGGAGCATGGTCAACTCGCCCTTGTACCCGTCGAACTCCACCTTGCCGAACAGGGAGACTCTGATTCCCGGCAGGAAGACGTTCTTTAAGTACTGTGCATGGAACCACTTACCAGTCAGCCGCTGGCTGCTGGAATCCTGAAAGATCACCTCGATCATCCCGAGGTCACGGCGATGGAACTGCGGAGCGTGCAAGCTGTGCACCTCAGCCAGCACGGTGGCCATCTCGCCCGGCGCCAGTTGCCCCAGCGGCTTGATGTTCGAGCGGTCCTCGTAGCGAAAGGGCGCGTAGGTGAGCAGGTCGGCCGCGGTCGTCAAGCCACGCCCTTCGAGGTCGGCGGCACGACGCGGTCCGACGCCTTTAACAAACTTAATCGGGGTGGAGAGGTCCAGCGGCACGGCTTCGAGGGTGAAACCCTAGTTTACGAGTTTCAGGCCGCCGCCCGCTGCAAGGCGCACCCAGGGCTTTGGACAGGCGGGGCCGGAATCGGAGCGCCGTCTGTAAGCCGTTGCCTCTGGAAGGGATAAAAATTATGAACCCGACTTCATTCTGTTCGTTTCCGTTTCGTTCGATAGGTTCTTTGTGGGATTCGGAGCGGCTTGCGTAGCTAACTGCAATGGAATCCATATCTTTGATAGTTCGTCCTTCATCTTTCCAGCGCTTGGGATAACCTTTTCGATAGGCTTGTCGTCTTAACATGCGGGACAGGCCTGCCGAATCGGCCCAACGCATTCCACGTGTTTAGGATCCAGAGTTAGACCGTATGCAGCCGCAGATGAATCCATCTCCGCAATCCACTCCGCAGGGCGTACCCGGCGTCGTTCCGGTTTCTCAGGAACCGAGACGGCCCAGGTCCAAAAGCGGTATCGCGTTTCTTGTCGTAGCCCTGCTCGCAGGCGCCGGTTGGTTTGCCTGGAAACAGGCGAATGACCCCGCTCGTTCAGGCTCGGGCTTCACGGGTGTTCGGACTGCGGTAGTGGCGGCCGGAACATTGGAACGCTCTATCCGCCTGACAGGCGTCACCTCCGCAGACAAGTTCGCTTCGCTCGCGGCTCCGCAGTTGCGCGGCATGCGCGGCGGCGGTGGCGGCGGCACAGGTGGCGGCGGGGGCACCACCTCTTCCTCGACAACCTCCTCGACCACGACTAGTTCGTCGTCGTCCTCGTCGGGCACGGCCTCCAGTTCCACCAGTTCCACGTCGACCTTCCGGGCGTCCACCAACCGCTTCGGTTCCAGCTCAACCACTTCCACGTCGGGCACAACTTCCGGCTCCGGTTCCACCGGGTCCACCGGGTCTTCTACTTCCTCCTCAACCTCGTCCGGTTCCACCTCGAGTGGCAACACCGGCGGTGGCGGTGGTGGCGGTGGTGGCGGTGGAAACGCGTTGAGTGGCGGCAACGACGACTTCATGCAGGTTTTGCAGAAAGTGGCCTCCGCTGGCAGCCATGTCACAAAGGGCCAGATTGTCGCTGAGTTCGACCAACAGTTCCAACTGCTCCGTTTGGATGACTACAAGTCGACCGTTGAGCAGGCGGACAGGACCCTTCGCTCCCTCGATTCCACCCTGGAAGTTCAGCGCAAGTCCTACACGCAGAACATCGAACAGGCGAAAGGCGCCGTCGAGAAGGCAAAGCTCGACATCAAGACCACCCCGGTGCGATCCGCCATCGAAGCCGAGCAGCTCCAGTTGGCGCTCGAAGAAGCGCAGGCGAATCTGAAGCAGCTGCAGTTCCAGATCCCTTATCAGGAGACGAGTCTCAAGAGCCAGCGCCGCATCTCCGAGATCGACGTCGAGCAGTCTCGAGTGGAGCTGAAGCGAGCGGAACGAAATGTGAGCCTGATGCAGATCACCGCGAGCATGGATGGCATGATCGCCATGGAAAACATGATGCGCGGCAGCGAGTTTTCCCAGGTTCAGCAGGGTGATCAACTCTTTCCGGGCCAGTTGTTTGCGCGCATCGTGGACCCCAGTTCCTTCCTGGTTTCGGCGACCATTAATCAGGCCGACGTGGAGTATGTCCGCGTAGGTTCCAAGGCGACGCTGCACTTCGATGCGTACCCGGAGATGACGCTTCCGGCGCATGTCACTTCCATCGCGGCCATCACGAAGCCGGGTGGGTCGCGGGCGTCCTATGTGAAGGAAATCCCGATCTACCTGAAAATCGACCGGTTGGATCCGCGCGTGATCCCCGATTTGACCGTCAGTGCGGATGTGGTGATCCAGACGAACGAGAACCAGGTGCTCGCTCCGATTGAGTCCATCTTCCGCGATGCGCCCACGGGAAAACCCTACGTGTTCGTGAAGACAGGCGAGACGTTCGAGAAGCGGACGGTCGAGCTTGGCGATCGCAACAACATTAAGACGAGCGTGGTCTCCGGCCTGAAAGCCGGCGAGGTCCTCGCGTTGGATCCGCCCCGCAAGCCGGAAGCGCAAGCCACGGCATCGGCCGCGCTGCGGCCCGGCCAGGTTCCGCCGCCGGCGAATTCGAGCCGCCCTTGGGTGCTGGCCCTTGCCGTACCCGCTCTCGGGCTCCGCGGCCGGCTGCTCCGGGCTTACCGCCGCCTGAACGACAGGTGGCAACGCGTTTGAGGCCCGATCCGAATTTTTATCTTGGAGTATTGAATGTCTTCTAAGGATCTGAAGCCCGGCAAGAAACTTGGGCAAACCGGCAGCGGTAAGGGCCGGATCGTTCTCTGGGTCGTCATCCTCCTGGCTCTCGCCGGGGGGAGCTTTGCAGCCTACCGGTACTCCACCGCCAAGCCGGTAGAGGTGCCCACGGTCAGCGTTCGCAAGGGCGAGTTCACCATCACCATCAGCGCACGCGGCGAAATCCGTTCCACCCGGTCGGTCACGCTTTCTGCCCCGCAGGTGCCGAATCCGACGATCACGACTCTGGCCGAATCGGGCAAGATGGTCAAGGCAGGGCAGGTCATCGTCGAATTCGATACCGCCCAGTATGAGAACTTCTACCTGAACTTCGTGACGAACGCCCGCACGGTGGACAGCGAAATCGTCCAGACCAAGGCCACGCACAAGATCACGGACGAGCAGGATGCAATGAGCCTGATGACGTCGGAGTATGACGTGCAGCGCGCCGGCCTCGAAGCCTCGAAGGCGGAAATTCTCTCCGAGATCGAAGGCGCGAAGAATCGCATCAACGTCGGTTTGTCCGAGGGTGCCCTCGGTCAGGTCAAGACTTCCGTGAAAGCTCACGATGTCAGCCAGCAGGCTGACCTGGAACGGCTGGATACTCGCAAGAATAAGACCTTGCGCGACATGGCCCGAGTGAAGGACTACCTGGGCAAGATGACGATCCGCGCTCCGCAGGACGGCATTCTCAACATCCTGCCCAACTTCCGCGCCCAGGGTAACTGGGGCCAGACACCGCCGGCCTTCAAGGAAGGCGACCGCGCCTGGACCGGTGCCGCCATTGCCGAGATCCCCGATCTTTCGGAGATGCGGCTGGAACTCAAGGTGGAAGAAGTGGATCGCGGCAAGATCCAACTCGGCCAGAGCGTCAAGGTCAAGATTGACGCGATCCAGGACAAGGAATTTGAAGCCACTCTGGACTGGATCAGCCCCATCGCCTCGCTCAACTTCCGCGGGTACGGTTCGGCGAACGAGAAGACGTTCCCGGCCCGGGCCACGCTGAAGTCGGTTGACCCGCGGCTGCGGCCCGGCATGAGCGCAACGGGCATCGTTCTGATCGAGAGCAAGCCGGAGAGCCTGCTGATCCCGAACAAGGCGAGTTTCCTGCAAGCCGGAAAACCGCACGTCTGGATCCAGAAGGGCGCCGGTTTCCAGTCGCGTGAAATCGAAGTCGGAAAGCGCAATGACAACGACATCATCGTCCTGAAGGGCCTCCAGGCCGGGGACCGTGTCGCGCTGGAAGACCCGGCTGAAGTAGCCAAACGAGCAAAGAAATTATAGCGGGCAGATCGTCGCACCCAGAAAGACACGGCAGTAACGAGATCGCAATCCATGAAGAAAGTCGTTTTCCGTCTAATCCTGATCGCAGTGGTCCTCGGGGCCGGCTATGGCGTGTATCACTTTTTCCAGGGCATGTCTGCGCGTCAGCAGAGCTTGCCCACCACCAAAGTCCGGCGCGGCGATGTTGTGGTTCGCAGTTTCACGCGAGGAGAATTGCGCGCAGTGCGCACGGCGAGTCTGGCTGCCCCCAATCTGTTTGGTACGGTACAGGTTACGAAACTCGCTCCGCTCGGCGCGCTGGCCCGCGAGAAGAACCTGATCGTCGAGTTTGACGATTCCGAAGTGCTGTCCCGCCTGGAATCCCGCCAACTGGAACTCGATCAGGTGGATGAGCAGATCAAGAAGGCGCAAGCCGACCTGGCGATCCGCAACAATCAGGATCAGGTGGATTTGCTGCGGGCCCGTTACGCGGTCCGCCGCGCGGAACTCGAAGTGAAGCGCAACGAGATTCTGGCCGCCATCGACCAGAAGAAGAACATCCTGAACCTGGACGAAGCGCGCCGCCGGCTGAAGCAGTTGGAGAGCGACATTAAGTCGAAGCAGGAACAGGCGCTGGCCGAGATCAACGTGCTGCGCGAAAAGCGCAACCGCAGCCTGCTGGACATCAACCGCGAGAAGATGCGCCTGTCGCAGGTGAAGCTGCTTTCACCCATCGGCGGGCTCGTAGCCGTGCGGCAAAACCGCAGCGGTTTCTCGGGCATGTTCGGGACGCAGGTCCCCGACATCCGCGAAGGCGATCAGGTGCCGCCCGGGACTCCGGTGGCGGACGTGCTCGATCTCTCTGAGTTGGAAGTCATCGCCCGCGTCGGTGAGTTGGACCGCGCCAATCTGCGCGAAGGCCAGGAAGTGGTCATCCGCCTGGATGCGCTGGCGGAAAAGGTCTTCGACGGCAAGATCAAGAGCATGAGTGGCACGGCTAGTGCCAACGTGTTCAGTTCGGACCCCGGCAAGAAATTTGACGTAGTCTTCTCCATCGACATGAAGCAGTTGCTGACGACGCTGGGCGCAAAGCCTGACGCCATCGCGCGGATTCTGGCCCTGGCGGAGGAGAATCGCAAGAAACCGCTCAGCGTGACCACCGGCTCGATGTTTGGCGGTATGCCTGGAATGGCCGGCCTGATGGGCGGCGGAGCCCAGGCGGGCGGAATGCAGGCTGGTGGTATGCCGGCTGGCGCCGCTGGTGGGGGAATGCAGTCGGGCGGAATGGCCGGCATGCAGGGCGGGATGCCCGGAGCGCAGGCTGGTGGAGATCAGGCCGGCGGGCAGGGCGGACAGCGCAGGGCCGGCGGTTTTGGCATGGGCGCCAACTCCAACATGACCCCCGAGCAGCAGAAGAAGATGCAGGAGATCCTCAAGAAGGCGCTCAACGGCAAGACGATGATCGACCTCTCGCCGGAAGAACGCCAGGCGATGTTCGCGAAGGTGCGGGAGGAAGCCAAGAAGGCCGGTATTGAGATGCCGCAACGCGGCGGAAACCGCGGCGGCGGCCCGGAGACGGCCGGTGGGGCGGGCGCTCCCGGAGCCCCTGGCGCTGCTGGTGGAACCGGCGCGCGCGGCGCGGCAGCGGGTGCCCCTTCCTTCGGTCCGCAGGCGCCGGGCGCGGCCGGCGGCGGGAATCGCGGCGGCATGATGGGTATGGGTTCGGGTGGCGCAGGCGGTTTCTCGGCCAAGGATCTCGAGAACGCGACATTGCCTCCTCCTCCGGAAGAGGGCGACACCATGGAAGTTCTGCTCCGGCCGGGTCTTCTCGCCGATGTGGAGATCCTGGTGGAGAAGGTGCCGAACGCTATCTATGTGCCGAATCAGAGCATCTTCGAGAAGGACGGAAAGCCCGTTGTCTACGTGAAGTCCGGCGAGAACTGGGTGGCGCGCAATATCAAGATCGACAAGCGGTCGGAGTCTGTCACTGTGGTCACATCGGGCGTGAATCCGGGCGACACTATCTCGCTGGCGGATCCGAATGCGAAGCCTGGCGACAAAAAGAAAGCGGATGAGAAGAAATCCTCCGGCGGAGCCGCGGGCGCACTCCCGGTTGGCGGTTCAAAGGGTGGGCAGTAAGTTATGACGTCGTTCCTGCAGGCAGTCCTGCCTGAAATCTACATGGGGCTTTCGAGCCTCCTGGTTCATAAACTCCGGACCATGCTCACCATGTTGGGCATGATCTTCGGCGTGGGCGCCGTGGTGGCCATGCTGGCCATCACCGCCGGTGTCGAAAAGGAGATGCTCTCTTACATCGATCTGCTTGGCGTGAATAACATCATTATCGAAGCCAAGGAGGCCGTGGACCGCAACGAGTTGCAGCAGCGCCGGGCCGTCAGCCCGGGCATGACCTTCCGGGACTACCGGGCGATCATGGAGAACACGCAGGGTCTTGAAAAGGCGACGCCCCGGAAGCGCTTTAAGCCCCTGAAGGTTCTGCCCAAGACCGCGGCTGAACCTCCGATGCTCATCGGTGTGGAACCGGATTACCGGGATATCCAAAGCCTAAAGCTGGTGGAAGGCCGGTTCTTCAACGACGACGAGAACGCGACCGCCGCACCCGTGTGCGTGTTGGGTGAGACGACAAAGGTCAACCTGCTGGGCTATGAGCCCGCGGTGGGCAAATACGTCAAGATCAACGACACCTGGCTGCAGGTGGTGGGCGTAATGGCCTCCCAGTCGGGCGGCGACACGGACGTGGAAGGTGTGGAAATCCTCTCCAGAAATAATCTGGTGGTGAGCCCCCTGCGTACGGTAATGTTCCGCTTCGAAGACGGTAATAGCTATCTGAAAGACGAGATCGATGGCATCTACCTGCGCGTCAAGCCGGGCACGAACTCCATCGAGACCGCGGCGGTCATCAACGCCATCCTGGCGGCAGTCCACAAGGACGCGGGCGACTACACGGTCACCGTGCCGGCCGGCCTGCTGGAGCAGAAGAAGCGGACCAGTGACATCTTTAAAATTGTCATGATTTGTATCGCCGGCATCAGTCTATTGGTAGGTGGAATTGGCATCATGAACATCATGCTGGCGACGGTGTTGGAACGAACCCGCGAAATCGGAATCCGGCGCGCAATTGGTGCACGCCAATCCGACATCGTGCGTCAGTTCCTCACAGAAGCGGTCATGATCTCGATCATAGGCGGGTTCCTCGGAATTGTGTTCGGAGTGACGTTGGCGCAGATCATTGCGGCCGCGGCCGGCTGGTCCACCGTGGTGACGTTCACTTCCATCGCCGTGGCATTCGGCGTCTCAGTCGGCATCGGGCTGCTTTTCGGCATTTACCCGGCCGTGCAAGCTGCCAAACTCGATCCGATTGAGGCCATCCGGTATGAGTAGTCTTCATAAATATCATCAGGTCCAACCCATGCGTTTCCTTGTTGTCCTACTTTGCTCCACACTCATTGCGCCCGCGCAGCAACCGCCCGCCGGCCAGGCGCCGGCGCCCGCGCCAGCTCCTCAGACGAGTTCCGCCCCTCCGCCAGTGAGTTCCGGGGCCGTGGCTCGTATGAACGCAGCCATTTCCGAACCGACCGCGCCTTGGATTGGAACCGGCAACTGGTGGCGGAAGACCTTCGCGGCGAACGACACGTCAGTCATCGTGGATGGTCCGGTGCGGTTGAAGGATTTCGTAGTCGACGGCAAGCTGACGCTGTCGTTGAAGAATTACCTCGACCTGGTGGTCGCCAACAACACCGACATTGCCGTGCAGCGGCTGACGCTGGAAACTCCCAAGAACGCCATCCAGCGCGCGTTCGGCGTCTTCGACCCCATCATCAATAGTTCGTTCTCGGCCACGCGCGCCAAGACGCCCTCCACCAGTACGTTGCAGGGCGCTAACATTCTCAACCAATTGGATCAGCCGTTCCAGGCTTCTTACCAGCAGTTGTTCGCGCCTGGCACCCAGGTCAACAGCACGATCAACATGTCGAAGACGTCCACGAACAGCTCGTTCAACCAGTACAACCCGGCGTTGACGACCTCCTGGAGTTCCAGCTTCACCCAACCCTTGTTGCGCAATCGCGGCATCTACATCAACCGGTTGCCCATTACAATCGCCCGGGCACAACGCAAGACGCAGGAACTTTCGCTGGAGAGCACGCTGCAAACGCTGCTGGTTAACGCTGAAAACGCCTATTGGGACGTAATCAGCGCCCGCGAGCGTTTGAAAGTTCAGGAGCAGGCCTTGTTCCTCGCCGACCAGGCGTTGAAGCGCTCGCAGAAGGAAGTGGAACTGGGCGCCACCTCACCGTTGGAAATCTTCCAGCCGCAGCAGAACTACGCTACCGCCGAAATCAACCTGACCCAGGTGAAGTTTCAGCTCCAAATCGCTGAAGATGCCCTGCGCCGCCAGATCAGCGTCGACCTCGATCCAGATGTCCGGAAGCTGCCCATCGTGCTGACCGAACAGTCCATGGCTGCGGCCGACGAGGCGCCGCTGGATTCAGATGCGCTGGTGGGCATGGCCCTGCAGAAGCGGCCGGACCTGATCTCGTTGCGCCAGACACTGGACGTCAACGATCTGCAGATCCAGAGCGCGCTCAATCTGCTGAAGCCCAATTTGAGCCTGGGTGGCCGCTACAGCACGACAGGCCGAGGCGGCACAGCCTTCGCCACCGACCCGGTGACCGGAGGTCGAATCCCCATCCCCGGCGGCATTACGGACGCTTTTGGCCAGTATTTCGACTACAACACGTTCGCTTTCAGCCTGACGTTCAACTTCCCGCTGCGCGACCGCGCCGCCTCAGCCAACCTGGCGGATACGGTCGTCAGCAAGAAACTCACTGCCCTCCGCCAGCGTTCCCTCGAGCAATCCGTACGGCAGGATGTACTTACGGCCGTCAATCAGTTGGAGAGCAGCAGGGCCTCAGTGAAGCTGGCGCAAGTCGCCCTCGATTTCGCCCAGAAGCGGGCCGACGCCGACCAGAAGCGGTACGACCTGGGTGTGATCACGATCTTCTTCCTGCTCGCGTCCCAGAACGACCTGACGCAGGCGCAGTCGACATTGGTCAACAGCACGGTGAACTACCGCCGCAACGTCCTGAACCTGCAACAGCGGGTGGGGAACCTGCTGGAAGTCAAAGGCATCGTGATGCAGTAGCGGAAACCCCTATCATGGAAGAGAGGGCGGGCTGCGGCCTGCCCTCTTCTTTTTTATGGGCCGCATTCGCATTCTCTCCGACAACGTCGCAAACAAGATCGCCGCCGGTGAGGTGGTGGAACGGCCTGCCTCGGTCATCAAGGAGCTGCTCGAAAACTCCCTGGACGCCGGGTCGACTGACATCCGGGTCGAAGTCGAAAGTGGCGGCCGCCGGTTGCTGCGCATCGTCGACAACGGCTGCGGCATGCTGCGCGACGACGCCATGCTGGCGTTTGAGCGGCACGCCACCTCCAAACTCTCGAATGTTGACGAACTGGAAGCGATTGCTACGCTAGGGTTTCGCGGCGAGGCGTTGCCGTCCATTGCCTCGGTTTCGCGGCTCGTCCTGGAGACCCGGTCGCCCGACGAGCCGACGGGTACACGGGTCGAGATCTCCGGCGGAAAGCTGCTGAGCTGCGAAGAGAGCGCCCTGCCGGCGGGCACCGCCATCAGCGTGCGCGACTTGTTCTTCAATGTTCCGGCGCGCAAGAAGTTCCTGCGGAGCGACCAGACGGAACTGGCCCATATCGCCTCGCTCGTCACCCATTACTCGCTGGCCCATCCCGAGAAATCGTTCGAGCTGACCCACGCCGGGAAGGAACTGCTGCGCGTGACTCCGGTGCTTACTGACCGGGAACGCGTGTTCCAGGTCTTCGGAGCCGAGGCGCTGGAGGATCTCGTCGAACTGCCGCAACGCGATGTTGGGGAGGGGCGTTTCCGCCTGTCCGGGTTCATCTCCAGGCCCCAGGTACAGAAGACGAATCGGAACTCGATCTTCCTGTTTGTAAACCGGCGGCTGATCCGCGACCGGCTGCTGATGCACGCCATCACTGCGGCCTACTACAACCTGATGCCGCCGGCCTGCTACCCGTTTGCCCTGTTATTTGTGGACTGCGATCCGGCGGAGGTGGACGTCAATGTCCACCCCTCGAAAACCGAAGTACGCTTCCGGAACAGCAGCTATGTCCATGACCATGTTCGGGATTCGCTGCGGGCCACGCTGATCGAGCAGAGGCCGGTGCCGAGCGCGCCGCCGCCGGGTACGCCCTTCCTGGAGGGACCGTCGGGGCAATCCGCGACCCGGCTGCCGTACTCCGAGTTCACGCAGACCATCGAGAACTTCCGCTACGACGAAGCCCGGCCGGTGTTGCCGCCTCCGGAAGAGGGCCAACCGTCCCAGTCGATGCAGATTCCGGAGTACACTTTGCGGCCCGTGGCGCCGCCTCCAGCGCGGTTCGATTTCAGCGGCGGCGAACCCATCACCATGGATCCGCAGCCGGCTGGCGCCGAACCGCTGCGACTAAAGATCCCGGATACACACGGTGGATTTCCTGCGGGCTACGACCTGGATGCGCCGCAGGGGATGGTCTCGCTCGATGACCTGCGCGTGATGGGGCAACTGCACGATAGTTTCATCATTGCCGCCGGCAGGGATGGCTTGTGGATCATCGACCAGCACGTGGCGCACGAGCGGATTCTGTTCGAAAAGGTGCTGGCGCAGCAGGCGGCGGGCCGGGTGGAGCAGCAGCGGCTGCTTTTGCCGATCGTGCTGCAACTGACGCCGTCGCAGCAGGTGGAATATGAGCGGATCGCCGACGACCTGGCGCGAGCCGGTTTCGAAACGGAGCCATTCGGCCAACGGACCATCGCGGTGAAGGCGGCGCCTTCGGATCTGTCCACGGGTGATCTGGAACGGGCTATCTTTGAGATCCTCGAGATCGCCGAGACGGAGCTGCGCCGGGTGAGTGTGGACGATTTCCGGCGCGGAATTGCGGCGTCGGTGGCGTGCCGCGCCGCGATCAAGATCAACATGCGGCTGGACCAGACGCGCATGGACTACCTGCTGCGGGAGCTAGCCCGGACGCAATATCCGATGAGCTGCCCGCACGGGCGGCCGGTGGCGCTGCGGTACTCCACGCGCGAGATCCTGCGGAGTTTCCACCGCATCTAGAATGGGGTATGGAGAGTATCCCCGCCACTGCGGCACTGATCCTGATCGATCTGCAGCACGCCATCGACCACCCGTCCTGGGGTGTCCGCAACAATCCGAACGCTGAACAGGTGGGCGCATCGCTGCTGGCCGCTTGGCGAGACAGCGGCCGGGCGGTGTACCATGTCCGCCACGACTCCGTCGAGCCCCACTCCACCTACCGGCCGGGGCAACCTGGCCACGATTTCAAATCCGAGTTCGTCCCGCATGCCGACGAGCCGGTGACCGGCAAGCACACCGGCAGTGCATTTGAGGGGACGGAGCTGGGCGAACGCATGGCCACCGGCTGCCACGAGGTTCTGGTCGTCTTTGGTGTGATCACCAACAATTCCGTCGAGTCCACCGTGCGGCACGCAGCCTGCCTGGGTTATCAGGTATTCCTGGTCGCCGATGCCTGTTTCACCTTTGCCAAGGTGGACTGGAATGGCGTTCTGCGGAGCGCTGACGAAGTTCATGCCATGTCCCTGGCAAACCTGCACGGTGAGTACTGTACGGTGGCGACAGCCGCGGAGATAATGGGGGCCCTGTCATGAGTTCTGATTTGCAGGCTAAAGCCAAGATTCTGTTGAATCTGCACCACGGAGAGAAAATTCTCGTGCTGCCTAACGCCTGGGATGCCGGCAGCGCCCGCATCTTCGAGAAGGCAGGCTTCCCGGCCATTGCTACAACCAGCGCGGGCGTTGCGTTCACCTATGGGAAGCCGGACGGGCAGCGCATCCAGGCGGCGGAGATGCTGGCGGTGGTGCAGCGCATCGCCGAGGCGGTGAAGGTGCCGGTGACGGCGGACGTCGAGGCCGGTTATGGCGACATTGCAGGCACCGTGCGCGGGGTGCTGGAGGCCGGGGCGGTCGGGATGAATCTGGAGGATATGGAGAGCGATGGCGCGACCGGCCTGATCCCCCTGGCCGAACAGGTCCAACGCGTGAAGGCTGTTCGGGCGGCGGCTGACGCCGCGGGTGTCCATATCGTCCTGAATGCCCGGACGGATGTCTTTCTGGCGGGGATCGGGGATCCGGCGAGCCGGCTTGCCCTGGCGATTGAGCGGATACGGGCGTATGCGGAAGCCGGGGCGGATTCGCTGTTTGTCCCGGCGGTCAAAGATGAAACCGTGATCCGCGCCCTGGTGCAGTCCGTGGCCAAGCCGATCAACATCCTGGCGAACGCTGGCGTACCGGCTACGGGCCGGCTGCAGGAGTTAGGGGTGAGACGGGTCAGTACAGGATCCGGGCCGTCGCGTGCGGCCCTGAGTGTGGCCCAAGCTGTCGCGGCGGAATTGCTGGCCACCGGGGCATACAGCGTTTTTACGGAATGCTCACTGAGCTACCCGGCGGCTAACAAGCTGTTTGCGGAGTAGGAGTTACTCCCACTCGATGGTGCCCGGCGGCTTGTGCGTCAGGTCGTACAGGACCGCACAGATTCCCGGCAGCGCGAGCAGCTCGCTGGTCATCTCGTCGAGCAGTTCCTGGGGCATGGCGACGGACTGCGCCGTCATGCCGTCCACTGAATCGATGGGCCGCAGGACGATGGAATCCGGCCGGTCGCCCGCTCCGAGCGGAACGATAATCACCGGAAATTGCCAGACCTTGTGCTCGAAGCCGGAAGATAGACACAGGGACCGGACGATAGAGTCGGCCGCGCGAAGCCGGTCGAGCCTCTCGGCCGTGATGTAGGCCACCGAGGTCTTCAGGTCAGCCACAGGGGAATGGGTGCCCGTGACCGCGACTACGCGGTTGATGCCTGCCAGCCGGTTGATCAAATCCGTTGCCTGGGCGTGCACGCCGGGGGTGGCTGGCGATTCTTCCAGTAAAAGTACGGGCCGGTAGGTGCGCGAATCGCCCTGGACTCCCACGGAGTGCAGCGGGGCGAGCCAGCCGGCGTCGAGCCGCTCGACGGGTTGCACTTCGTCCTCGCAGAGGCAGCGGATCGCCAGGCCCGGGCCTGGAAATGGATGACGCGAAAGGAGTTCCTCGGGCAGGTTCAGCTCGCGGCCGACTTCACGGACTTCGTCCTTATAGAGCAGGTGGAGCGGTTCCACGATGCGGCCCTCAGCCAGCAGTTTCTGGATGCCGGAGACGCGGTTGTGGTGGGTCTTGATCAGGTCAGCCTTGGCCGTGCCACCACTTTCGATGGTGTCGGGGTAGATGTGCCTTGACCGAGAATCCAATTGCCTTCCATGAACTGGCCGGAGGCCAGGATCTGTTCCTGGACCTCGACGAACTTCTCGCCGATGATGTGGCGCTTCTTTTCGGGCTCGCGGACGCCAGCTAAGGCGCTGAGGAACCGCTCCTCGGCGTGTTCGACGGCGAAGATGCCCTTGCCCAGGGATTCAAAGACGCCCTGGACGAACGGGGTTTCGCTATCCCTCATCAGACCGGTGTCGACGTAGAGGGCGCGCACGCGTTCCGGGCCAAGTGCTCGCAGGCAAAGGGTAAAGGCAACCGTGGAGTCGACGCCGCCGGAGACGAAGAAGAAGACATTCCGGTCGCTGACGCGTAGCCGGATCTCTTCCTCGATGCGGCTGGTCTGCTCGCGCGGGCTCCAGTCGGATTCGCAGCCGCAGACACCGAAGAGGAAGTTGGAAAGGATCTGCCGGCCGCGCTCGGTGTGGACGACCTCGGGGTGGAACTGGACTCCGTAGATGCGCCGGGCGGCACTGCCCATGGAGGCAATCGCGCAGGTTTCGGTGGCGCCGTAAATGTCAAAGCCGGCGGGTGCGGCGGTGACGGTGTCCCGGTGGCTCATCCAGACCTGCTGGCGGCCGGTAGCGCCCTGGAACAGCGCTGCGCTCGACTCGAGGTCGAGGTGGGCCATGCCGTACTCGCCCTTTTTCCCGGGACTTACGGTGCCGCCCAAGTGCCAGGCGATGAGTTGCTGGCCGTAGCAGATGCCAAGTACGGCACAGGGCAAGTCGAAGATGGCAGGATCGACTTGGGGGGAGCCGGCTTCATAAACGCTCGCGGGTCCACCGGAGATCACAATGCCCAAAACCCCTGCCAGTTCAGAGGCAGGGGTCTCGCTTGGGCGGATCTCGGAGTAAACGCCGAGTTCACGGATTTTGCGTGTGATCAGGTGGCAATACTGACCACCCGTATCAAGTACGATGATTTGCGGCCGTGTACCTTGGTCAGGAGACTGGTTCAATCGCGACGGGCCCTCTTATCCAATTGAACCATCTGCTTCTTGGAATTGTCGAGCAGCAGGGCCTTGGCTTTGGGCAGGGACTCCATTGCTTTCAACACCGCCGGGTCGGTTTCGATGGCATAGCGAAGGGACTCATCGAGCGATACAGCCGTGATGAGCGCTTCGCGCTTCAGTTGGGTCTTGATCCAGTCGTTGTTCTCGGCCCACTCGGCTTCCGTGAACTGTGCGTTGTTCTTCAGCGCATATTCATGGAACTCGTTCAGCATCGCGTTATCCGGAGTCCAGTCCTTCGCCAGCGTCGTGCTGTGCGAGGAGAAATACTTCGGCAGGAAGTCGCGGAAGGCGCTGCGGCGAGCCAGTTCGATCTGGAATTTGTTGTACTTAACGACAAACTTCTCGTCTGGAGTGATACCGTTGCCGCCGTAGACGGCCCGGCCGGCGTCGGTCATCTTGACGTCTGTGGTGTCTTTCTGTGCTCCATCTTTCCGGTTGAAGTAGTACTCGTAGAAGGATCCGCTGGTGTAGTCGCGCTGGATCAGGCGGCCGGACGGAGTGTAGTACTTGGCGGTCGTCAGGGCGAGGCCTGTGTTCTCGGAGAGCGGGAAGACCGTCTGGACGAGACCCTTGCCGAAGGTGTTGTCACCGAAGATCCAGGCGCGGTCATGATCCTGCAGGGCGCCGGCCACGATTTCAGCGGCCGAGGCGGAGTAGCGGTTCACCATCACAACGATGGGATAGTCGCGGGCGGAGCTGCCGTTGCTGGCGGTGTAGGGGCGCTCTGGGGAGGAACGGCCACGGTGGCTGACAACGGTCTGGCCCTTGCGGAGGAAGTGACCGGCGACGGCGACGCCTTCATTCAGAAGCCCACCGGGGTTGTCGCGCAGGTCGAAGACGAGGCCCTTGACGTTGGCTTCGCCCAGCTTGTGCATGGCGTCTTCGAGTTCCTTGGAGGTGTTCTCGTTGAAGCTCTCGACGTCGATGTAGGCGATGCCTGGCTTGAGCCAGAAGGCGTTCTGGACGCTGAAGCGTGGGATCTCGCCGCGGATCAGATTGAAAGTAATAGGCTTGTCGACACCCTCGCGAGCGATCAGGACCTGGACCTTGGTGCCCTTCGGGCCCTTCAACAGGTCGGCCACTTCGGAGGTGTTCATGCCGTCGGTACGCTTGTCGTTGACTTCGATGATCACGTCGCCCGGGCGGATGCCGGCCTTGTAGGCGGGGGAGCCGGTGAACGGGGCCACGACGACGATGCGGCTATCCTTCGGCTGGATGGTCATGCCAACGCCGTAGTAAGAGCCGCGCTGGTCTTCGCGGAGCTGCTGGAAGTCGCGGGGATCGAAGAAGCTGGAGTGGGGATCCAAGGTCCGAAGCATGCCGGGGACGGCACCTTTATAGATGGCCTTGTCCGGGTTTACTTTGTCCGCGGCGTTTTCTTCGACCAGCCGGTAGATGGAGGTAAAGGTCTTGAGACCGGCACTGAGTTCGTCGTCGGCCGAGGCTGGGGCAGCAGAGGATTCGGCCAGCGCCGAAGCGCCGGGGCCGAAGTTTCCGGCGACAATCGCGCACGACGCGATTACCAGCAAAGAAAAGACAAAAGCGCGGAATTGGCGCATGTAGTGGCCTCCCCAGACCTGACCCAAGTATAACGCAGGGCCTCTGAGCCGTTAGACGACGCAGAGGCCCTGTAGGTTTGAGAAATGTAAAAGTAAGGTCTAAATTCCCGCAAGGGAGCCGCTAGACAGCCTTGGACTTGCGCGCGACGGCCGGGGTCTCGCTCTTCGGCGGCTTGCGAGGGGTGACCGTCAGCCGACGGACCTGGTCCGTTACACAGACCAGGAACATCGGCTGCTTGGCGGCTTTGAGCAGATCGATGATCCGCTCCTGGCTCTCCTCGAGATAGATGGACTTGCCGTCAGTGAGCAGGTGCAAATCGCTGCCGGCGTTCAGGATATCGGAAAGGCGCTTGCCCATCTCGCGCTGCAGGAAGCGCAGCACGCGGCGGATTTTCTGCAAGCTGAAGCCTTTGCGGCGGAGTTCGGCGATAACGCTGACCTCGACAACTTCCTCAGTCAGGTAGATTCGTTTGTGGCCCTCGTGACGGGGAGATACCACCCTCTGTTCATCCCACCACTGCAGTTGCCGGAGGCTGACTCCGGACAAACGCGACACGTCAGCGCTCGAAAACGTCCGCTCTCCGGGGGCGGGTGCACCCTGTCGCGATTTTGTTTTGAACATCTCACTCCCTTTCTGTTTGGGGCCAAAACTCATACACGAGTCTATAGGAGGGGGTAGGGAAGTCAATTCGCAAGATCTGGCCCAATGCCGATTCGAGCCACTAGGGAATGGGGGGCAGTTTCAGCGCGAGCCGCCACCCACGAAGGTGACGATTTCGAGGGAGGCGCCGGATTCGACGGCAGTGGATTCCCAGTCCGGTTTGCGGACGATCTCGCGGTTGAGTTCGACCGCGACGCGGCCTGAATCGAGACCCAGGTGGGCCAGAAGCTGCCGGATATTCAGACCAGCAGGTACGATTCGGTCTTCGCCGTTGACTTTGATAGGGATATCGAGACCACCAAGTTGGTTTGACACGCTCTTCTGAGGGTCATTATAGTTAAAAGTTAACGCCCCGGGGACTCGACAACCGCACTCATGCCCACATCTGTCTTAGAAGCATACTTCCCGGTCCTGGTCCAGGTGATCTTGGCTGCCGCAGTGGCCGCGGGATTGCTTGGCGCGGGCGTTTTACTGGGTAAACGCGTCAAGAATAAAGTTAAAGACACACCCTACGAATGCGGCATCACACCGACGGGCTCCGCGAAGGAGCGCTTTAGCGTCAAGTTCTACCTGGTGGGGATGCTCTTCATCCTGTTCGATATTGAAGCGATCTTCCTGTATCCCTGGGCCGTGGTCTATCGCGACCTCAAGCTGTTTGGGTTCTTCGAGATGCTTCTCTTCATCGGCCTTGTGCTGGCCGGCTTCTTCTACATATGGAAGAAGGGGGTATTGAATTGGGCCGCTGAGGAGAGCCCGCAGGATAGCCAGCGCTAGAGGGGGCGCTAGAATGTTGCCGGACAATTTGAAGGATATGGCCGTGCCTGCCGCGATTGAGGCGTGGGACTCAGCGGTGGTGACAGGCGGAAGCCACGAGTTTGGCGAGACGCTGCTGTTTGTGCAGCCGGAGCGCATTGTGGCGGTCTGCCAGTACCTGAAGACTCAGTTGAAGTTCGAGCGCCTGTCGGGCGTCACCTGCATCGACAGGTTCCCTGCCGAGCCACGATTTGAGGTGCTGTACCTGCTTCATTCCATTGCGAGGAATGAGCGGTTGAAGCTGAAAGTCGCCCTGGGAAGCGACGCTCCGCAGGTGGAGAGTGTGACCGCTGTCTGGGCCGGCGCTGACTGGTATGAGCGCGAAGTGTTCGATCTGTTCGGCGTGAAGTTCCACAATCATCCGAACCTGAAGCGGCTGATGATGCCCGAAGACTGGGAAGGTCATCCCTTGCGGAAAGACTTCCCTGTTCACGGTCACAAGTACAGCTACCAGAACGACTAAGCGGATCCGCAGTGGGCGTCCGGTTCTGAAGAGGGGAACCATGAACGAAATCGATGAAACGACAGTGCCGGCCGGCTTCGACACTCAGGTGACGGAAAAGCTGCCGGGCGGTGGCCGCAGGATGGTCCTGAACATGGGCCCCCAGCACCCGTCCACCCATGGTGTTCTGCGCATCCTGCTGGAACTCGACGGCGAAATCATTCAGAAGGCCGAGCCCGATATCGGCTTCCTCCACACCGGCATTGAAAAGCAGGCCGAAACCCTCACCTGGCAGCAGGTTGTCACGCTGACCGACCGCATGGACTACCTGTCCAACATGGCGAACAATCTCGCCTATGTGCTGCCGGTGGAAAAGCTGCTGGGCATCGAAATTCCGGCCAAGGCACAATGGCTGCGTGTACTGCTGACTGAGCTTTCGCGCATCAACAGCCACGCGGTCTGGTTGGGCACCCACGCGCTCGACCTGGGCGCGATGACCGTCTTCTTCTACTGTTTCCGCGAGCGCGAGGACATTCTCCGGCTGTTCGAGATGTTCAGCGGCCAGCGCCTGATGACGAGCTATATCCGCATCGGCGGCGTGGCGCTGGAACCGCCGCGCGGCTGGGAGAAGGCCGTCGGGCGTTTCCTAGATGGTTTATCCGAGAAGATCGACGAGTACGAGAACCTGCTCAACACCAATCCGATCTTCCTGCAGAGAACCCAGAAAGTCGGGTACCTGAGCCTGGAGAAGCTGCTCGACATCGGCGTGACCGGGCCGATGATCCGGGCCGCGGGTTTGAACTGGGACATTCGCAAGTCGGAGCCCTATTCGAGCTACGAGAAGTTCGACTTCGATGTGCCGGTGTACAACGAGAGCGACGTGTATTCGCGCTTCCGGGTCCGCCTGGAAGAGATGAGGCAGAGCGCGCGGATCTGTAAGCAAGCCATGGACGGCATGCCTGACGGCGCGTGGAAGGCCGATGCCCCGAAGGTGGTGCTGCCCGACCGCGAAAAGATGAAGACGCAGATGGAAGCGCTCATCTACCACTTCAAGATCGTCACGGAAGGATTCCGCGTGCCCGCCGGCGAGGCGTATGTGCCGGTGGAATCACCCCGCGGCGAGATCGGATTCTATGCGGTGAGCGACGGCACCTCCAAGCCTTACCGTGTGTTCATGCGGACCCCGAGCTTTGGCAACCTGCAGTGCCTGTCCGCGCTGTTCGAAGGCAAGTTGATCTCCGACTCCATCGCCGCGCTCGGCAGCATGGACTTCGTCCTCGGCGACGTGGACCGCTAAGGAACAGAGAGACTGTCATGACCTTTTCACCCGAACTCGAAGCCAAGTTCGCGAAGATGATACAGAACTACCCGGCGGGCCGCCAGAAGGGCGCGCTGATCCCGATGCTGTTGTTCGCCCAGGATGAAGTGGGCTCGATGACCCCGGAACTGCTCGAAGAAGTTTCCAAACGGCTCAAGGTGAAGCGGGTGGAGATCGAGGAAGTCATCGGGTATTACACGATGCTGACCCGCGAGCCGCGCGGCCAGCATCACGTGCAGATTTGCACGAACGTGAGCTGCATGCTGACGGGTGGCGAGGAACTGTACCAGCACGCCTGCAAGAAGCTGGGGATCGGCAATAAGCAGAAGACGGCGGACGGCCAGTTTTCGCTGGAAGAAGTGGAATGCCTGGGGGCCTGTTCGTGGGCGCCGGCGATGCTGATCGACTACGACTTCCATTTCAATGTGACGCCGGAGAAGCTGGACGGGCTCATCGAGAGCCTGAAGAAGACGCAGTAGGGGATCCATTCTGGGGAATACGAAATGCTTCTGAACGAACCGCATCCACTGGAAGTCAAGGTCCTTACACGGCGCTACAAGTATCCGCAGCAGGATCCGATCTGGCTTGAGCAGTACGTCGCGGACGAAGGCTACGACGCCATCCGCAAGGCGCTGACGATGCAGCCGGAAGAGATCATTGACGAAGTGAAGAAGTCTTCGCTGCGCGGCCGCGGCGGAGCGGGCTTTCCCACGGGCCTCAAGTGGAGTTTCGTCGACCGCAAGTCGCCAAAGCCGAAGTACATCGTCGTCAATGGTGACGAAGGCGAGCCGGGCACCTGCAAAGACCGCATCATCATGGGGCACGAGCCGCACCGCCTGATCGAAGGGTGTCTCGTCGCCGGCCGCGCCATCGGTTCCAACCGCGGCTGGGTGTACATCCGGGGAGAGTATCGCGAGTACATCGACATCATGGATCGCGCCATTCAGGAGGCCTATGACAAGGGCTACCTGGGCGACAACGTGCTGGGCAGCGGCTGGGCGTTCCACCTCTCCACGCATACCGGCGCGGGTTCGTATGAGTGCGGCGAAGAGTCGGCGCTGCTGGAGTCGCTGGAAGGCAAGCGCGGCAATCCGCGGCTGAAGCCTCCATTTCCGGCTACGTCCGGTGCGTTCCAGGCTCCGACGATCGTGAACAACGTCGAGACCTATAGCGCCGTGCCGGAGATCATCCTCAAGGGCGGCGAGTGGTTTGCGGGCCTGGGTACGCCGCGCAATGGCGGTACGCGCCTGGTCTGCCTGTCGGGCCATCTCAACAGGCCGGGTGTCTATGAAGTGCCGCTGGGCATGAACATGATGACGCTCATCAACGAGGTGGGTGGCGGGGTGTGGAAGGGCCGCAAGCTGAAAGCGGTGATCCCGGGCGGCAGTTCCAGCCCGATTCTGCGCGCCGATGAGTGCGACATTCCGGCCGATTATGATTCGCTGGCCAAGGCGGGTTCGATGCTGGGTTCCGGCGCCACGGTGGTGCTGGACGAGACGGCCGACATCGTGAAAGTACTGGCGCGGCTGATGGCCTTCTATGCGCACGAAAGCTGCGGCTGGTGCATTCCCTGCCGCGAGGGCACGACCTGGCTGAAGAAGATCATGGCGCGCCTGGATGAAGGCGTGGGTACGAAGCGGGACATCGACATGGTGGATCAGCTCGCACAGGGTATGATGGGCCGGACCTTCTGTGCCCTGGGTGATGCGGCGGCCATGCCGGCCATGAGTTATGTGCGGAAGTTCCGCGAAGAGTTCGAGGCGAAGATTCAGTCGGCGCAGGTCTTTATGCCAGCGCCTCAGACGCAACCCCTGGTTGTGTTGTAGGGAGAAGACATGGCCGATCCCATTACGCTGACAATCGACGGTAGACAGGTGAAGGTGCCGGCCGGCACTTTGGTCATCGAAGCTGCCAAGACGGTCGGTATTGAAGTGCCCGCGTTCTGCTACTACGAAGGCTTCTCGCTGCAGGCCGCCTGCCGCATGTGCCTGGTGGAAGTGGAAAAAATGCCCAAGCTGCAGCCGGGCTGTACGCTGCCCGCGGCGGAAGGCATGGTGGTCTACACCGAGTCGCCGAAGGTTGTCGAGGCGCGCAAGGGTACGCTCGAGTTTCTGTTGTCCAACCATCCGCTGGATTGTCCCGTGTGCGATAAGGGTGGTGAGTGCGAACTGCAGGACATGACGTTCCGCTACGGGGCGGGTGAGAGCCGCTTCGTCGAGATCAAACACCACGTCGACGAAAAGCAGTGGAGCCCGGCGGTCTATTACGATGCCGCGCGCTGCATTCTCTGCTATCGCTGCATTCGCGTGTGCGACGAGGGCATCGGCGTCGGCGCCCTGGGGTTGACTTATCGCGGCGTGGCCGCCGAGATCACGCCGAGCCACGGCGACCACCTCGAGTGCGATGAGTGCGGCTGGTGTATCGATGTCTGCCCTGTGGGCGCGCTGACCTCCGGCACTTACCGGTATAAGTCGCGTCCGTGGGAGATGAACTACGCGGGTACGATCTGTACGCACTGCTCCGATGGCTGCAAGACCACGTTGAGCGTGCGCAATGGGGAAGTGATCCGCGCCAATAACCGCGATCGCAGTGGAGTGAACGGCGAGTTCCTGTGCGTGAAGGGCCGCTTCGGTTTTGACTTCGTCCACAGCGAAGAGCGGCTGCAATCGCCGCTGCTGCGCAAGGACGGCAATCTGGAGCCGGTGAGCTGGAGTGAGGCGCTGGCGGCGGTGGCCGCCCGCTTCGGAGAGGTGAAGGCGCGCAACGGCAAGTTCGGCATCATCGGATCCACCCACACGAGCAACGAAGAGAATTACTACCTGCAGAAGTTCGCACGGCAGGGATTGGGTACGGCGAACATTGACCATCACCGGTCGGGCGACGTGCCGGCGCTGCTGGATGCGCTGAGCGGGAAGACCGGAAAGCTGGCGACGTCGGCTGATCTGTACAATGCGAAGGCCGCATTGGTGATCGGCAGCGATCTGGCGCAGCAGCATCCGTTCCTGGCCTTCCAGTTGCGCGCGAATTTCCGGCATCACCAGGCTGCCGTCTATACGGTGACCAGCGGCGTGGTGAGGGAAGAGCAGTATGCGGCGAAGAGCCTGCACTGCGAGGCCGGGCAGGAGTTGGGGACGGCGCAGTCGCTGGCCGAGGATCTGAAGAAGCACGGCGATCTGGTGATCCTGTTCGGCGATGCGATCCGCGGGCAGGCGGTCCGCCAGCTTGTGGAGTTCGGCGAGTCGCTCGGAATTCCCGTGAAGTATGTGTGCCTGGTGGACTACGCGAATTCGCGCGGAGCCATGGACATGGGGCTGCTGCCCAATCTTGGACCCGGCTATCATGCCGCTCCGGCGGTTGGCCTGTCGCGCGACGAGATGCTGGCCGCGGCCGATCTCGACGTGCTCTGGGTGGTGGGGTCGAATCCATTCAAGACCACGGCGCCGGCCGGTACCAGCACCTTCACGGTTGTTCAGGACCTGTTCCTCACTGAGACCGCGCAGCGCGCCGATGTGGTGCTGCCCGCGGCCAGCGCCTATGAGAAGAACGGCACGGTCACGAATGTCTGCGGCGAAGTGCAGCGCCTGAAGCAGGGGCCGAAGGTGATGGGCACGAAGTCGGACCTGGAGATCTTCGGGCTGCTCGCCAAGGAGCTTGGCCTGAACCTGGGCATCTGGACGTCGGACAAGGTTTTCGAGGAGATCCGGCGGACGGTCCAGGGCTACAATGTGCCGTTGCCGGTGATCGCCACCGGCGGCGCGGCGCAGACCGCCGCGGTGAACGGCGGCGTGCCTCAGACGGGCAAGCCGGAGTATATTCGCTCAGCTGGCGATACGCTCTTCACATCGGGCACCTTGGGGCGCTACTCCAAGATGCTCAATCGAGTCATGGAAGCACCGGGACAGTTGTACAAACCGTAAGGCAATGAACTTCTTCCTCCTTAGCCTGATCAAGACCGGCCTGGTGGCGTTTGTTCTGCTCACCACGCTGGCTTACCTGCAATGGATCGAGCGCAAAGTGCTCGCCCATATCCAACTCCGCCCCGGTCCCTATCGCGTTGGACCGCACGGCTTGCTGCAACCGCTGGCCGACGTCGTGAAGCTGGCTACAAAGGAAGGCGTCATTCCCGGTAATGCCAACGTCTTCTTCTTCCTGTTCGCACCGTTCTTAGCCGTCACACTGGCCTTAACGTCGATCTCCGTCATTCCATTTGGGCCGGAGATCGAAGTGTTCGGCGTGAAGACGAACATGGAGCTGACGGGCGTGAACATTGGTGTCCTGTTCATCCTGGCGCTGTCTTCGCTGGGTGTGTACGGCATCGCCATCGGCGGCTGGGCCTCGAACTCGAAGTACTCGCTGATGGGCGGCCTGCGCAGTTCGGCCCAGATGATCAGCTATGAGTTGCCGATGTCGCTGGCGATCGCCGCGCCGCTGCTGATCGTGAATACGCTGAACTTTCGCGACATGGTGAACGCGCAGTCGGGCTACTGGCTGGGCGTCATTCCCAAGTGGAACATCTTCGCCGGCCCCTTCCCGCAGTTCTTCAGCTTCCTGATCTTCCTCATCGCGGCGTTCGCGGAAACCAACCGCGTGCCGTTCGACCTGCCGGAAGCGGAGAGTGAACTGGTGTCGGGTTTCCACACCGAGTACAGCTCGCTGGGTTTCGCCGCCTTCTTCATGGCGGAGTACGCGAACATGATCACGGTTTGCTCGGTCGCCACGCTGCTTTATCTTGGCGGCTGGCAGCCGTTGTGGCCGTCATCGCTGGGCTCTGACTTTGTGGCACCGCTGATCCACTTTGCGGCCGCCGGCATGCTGTTCTATCACGGTGGACAGACGGTGAAGAGCCGCACTTGGGACCGCTTCTCGTTCCCGGCCTTCGGTGTCATATTCCTGGTGGTGGGCGCGCTGTTCCTGGTGCCGGTGTTGAAGCCGATCCTGATCCCCCTGTTCTGGTTCGTGGGCAAAGTCGGCATCCTGCTGTTCATCTTTATCTGGATCCGCGGTACGCTGCCGCGCTTCCGCTATGACCAACTCATGCGGTTTGCCTGGACCTTCCTATTCCCGGTAGCCATCGTCAACCTGTTGATCACGGGTCTGCTGGTGGCCTTGCAGAGCTAATGAGGTAGCACGCGAAATGGACGCTTTGTTGTTTCTCCTGTTCGCCGCGATCGCCGTGGGCTGCGCCATCAATCTGGTGTTGCAGACGCACCCGATTTCGAGCGCTTTGTCACTGGTCGGCGTGATGGGTTCGCTGGCTGTTTTGTACCTGCTGCTGGGTGGCGAATTCATCGCCGCGGTGCAGTTGATCGTCTACGCCGGCGCCATCATGGTGCTGTTCATCTTCGTGATCATGCTGCTGAATGCGGGCGCAGAGCAGAAGCCAACGCGAAACATCCTGCGGGCCGCCGTCGCGCTGCCCCTGCTGTTTACGCTGCTGGCCATCGGCGCATTCCTGGTTGCTTCGCAAACGCCTTCCACCGACGTGGTGAAGTTCGGCAGCTTCATCGTGGGCGGCCGCGAGATCGGAAGCGCGTTGTTCACCACGTACCTGCTGCCCTTCGAGGCCACTTCCATCCTGATCCTCATCGCCATCCTCGGGGCGATTGTGCTGGCCCGGAAGGAGATCTAACGAAACCCCATGCCTGAGCTGCCCATCGCACTACCCGCCCATGTACCGCTCTCGTGGTACCTGATCCTCAGCGTGATCCTGTTCGTGGTCGGCGCCGCCGGCTTCCTGCTGCGGCGCAACATCATCACCGTCTTTATGTGCATCGAGCTGATGCTCAACGCGGTGAACCTCACGTTCATTGCCTTCAGCCACCAGTTGAAGCAGGTGGACGGCCACATCTTCAGTTTCTTCGTGATGGTTGTAGCCGCGGCCGAAGCCGCCGTGGGGCTCGCCATCATCCTCACTGTGTTCAAGAATCGTTCGACGCTGGAAGTCGACGAAGTCTCCTCGATGAAGCTCTGATCCGATGCATCAACTCTGGCTCATTCCCGCATTGCCGTTTGCCGGATTCCTGGTAAACGGTCTGTTCGGCCGCAAGCTGCCCAAAGCGGCCGTCAACGCAGCGGCAATCGGCAGCGTTTTACTCGCCTTCCTGTGGGTCGTGAAGACCGTGCTGGCACTGGGCGCCATGGAGACGCCCCACGTCGAGCACTACTTCACCTGGATCCAAAGCGGCTACGTGAACATCGGTTTCGACTTCTCGGTCGATCGCCTCAGCGCCGTCATGCTGCTGATTGTCACCGGCATCGGCACACTCATCCACATCTACGCGGCAGGCTACATGGAGCACGAGGGCGGGTACTACCGCTTCTTCGCCTACCTGAACCTCTTCATGTTCTTCATGCTCGTGCTGGTGCTGGCCGCCAACTACCTGTTGCTGTTCGTCGGGTGGGAAGGCGTGGGCCTGTGCAGCTACCTGCTGATCGGTTTCTACTTCGTGAAAAAGAGTGCGGGCGATGCGGGTAAGAAGGCGTTCATCGTCAACCGCATCGGCGACTTCGGTTTCTCGCTGGCGATGTTCCTGATCCTGGTCCACTTCAAGTCTCTGGACTTCCTGACGGTCTTTGCCAAGGCGGGCGCCATGGATGCGGGCGGCGTCACCACCTCGACGTTCACTCTGATCTGCCTGCTCCTGTTGGTGGGCGCGGCCGGCAAGAGCGCCCAGCTTCCTTTGTATGTTTGGCTGCCGGACGCGATGGAAGGCCCAACCCCGGTCAGCGCCCTGATCCATGCGGCCACGATGGTGACTGCCGGCGTGTACATGATTGCGCGGTCGGCCGTTCTGTTTAACCACTCTCCGGCCGCCTTGGATGTGGTCGCCTACATCGGGCTGGCCACGGCTGTGATGGCCGCGACCATCGGCCTCACGCAGTACGACATCAAGAAGGTCTTTGCTTATTCGACGGTTTCGCAGTTGGGCTACATGTTCCTGGCACTGGGCTGCGGTGCTTACTCGGCCGGCATCTTCCATGTCATGACGCATGCGTTCTTCAAGGCGCTGCTCTTCCTGGGCGCCGGATCGGTGATTCACGCGGTGCACGGCGAACAGGATCTGCGCATGATGGGCGGGTTGAGGTCGAAGATCCCGGTGACCTGTGCGCTGCTGTTTTGCGCCTCGGTGGCCATCGCCGGTGTGCCACCGTTTTCGGGCTTCCATAGCAAGGACGCGATCCTCCTGGCAGCCCACGCC
Source organism: Paludibaculum fermentans (assembly GCF_015277775.1). NCBI lineage: Bacteria > Pseudomonadati > Acidobacteriota > Terriglobia > Bryobacterales > Bryobacteraceae > Paludibaculum > Paludibaculum fermentans. Next base: position 5,283,494 of record NZ_CP063849.1, on the reverse strand, counting down.
AAGGCTCCCTGGATGTACTGGGTGGGCGTTGTGACCGCGGGCATGACCGCGTTCTACGTGTTCCGTGCCTGGTTCATGGCTTTCTTTGGGAGTTATCGCGGGCATGCGCATCCGCATGAGTCCCCGCTGATTATGACCTTGCCGCTTGGTGTTCTCGCCCTGCTCAGCCTCGGCGGCGGATACCTGGATGTGCCGCACTTCCTCGAACCGATCTTCGGCGGAGAGCATGCCGCGCACGACGAAACGCTGGTCTTCATTTCTGTGGCCGCGGGTGTCATTGGCATCCTGCTGGCTTACCTCTTCTATGTGGCGAAGCCCGGCCTGGCCGACGGCATCGCCCGCACGTTCTCGTGGCCGTACAAGGTGCTCTACAACAAGTACTACGTGGATGAAGCCTACGACGCCATGATCGTCCACCCGATCCGGGACGGCTCTACCAGCATCCTCTGGAAGGGTATCGACGCTGGCGTGATTGACGCCGCGGTCAATGGCGTGGGGTCGCTGTCGCAGGGGATCGGCGGCATCTTGCGGCACTTGCAATCCGGCTACATACGAAGGTACGCCGCGTGGGTCGTGCTCGGCAGCATCGTCATCGTGGCTGTCGTCAGCTTTTGGGGAGGCGTTCGGTGAACCTTTTGAACATACTCCTGATTGTGCCGGCGGCTGGCTTTCTGCTGACGCTGTTGTTGCCGAAGGACAATCCGGGCCTTGTCCGGAATTTCACACTGTTTGTTTCGCTGATCGCCTTCCTGCTGTCGCTGGGGCTCATCGGGCCGGTGCTGGCCAATCCTCAGCAACTCTCGTTTGAAAGCAACTCGCCGTGGATCGAGTATCCCTCCATCCGCTACCACGTCGGCCTGGACGGGCTCAGCCTGTGGCTGGTGATCCTCTCGACGTTCCTCACGCCCATCGTGATCCTGGTGAGTTGGAAGTACATTCAGAAGCGCGTCAAGGAATACTACGCGTTCCTACTCTTCCTGCTGTTCGGGGTGCTAGGCGTCTTTGTTTCCCTCGACCTCTTCCTGTTCTTTGTGTTCTGGGAAGTGTCGCTGGTGCCGATGTACTTTCTGGTTGGAATCTGGGGCCACGACAAGCGGATCTACGCTGCGGTTAAGTTCTTCCTCTACACGATGGCCGGTTCGGCTTTAATGCTGATCGCGATGGTGTACCTGTACAACAAGAGCGGCACGTTCGACATCCCGCTGCTGATGGACATGATGGCCAAGGGCCGGCTGGTGCTGACAGGGACCGAAGGCTTCTGGCTGTTCATGGCCTTCTTCGTCGCCTTTGCCATCAAGGTTCCGTTGTTCCCGCTGCATACCTGGTTGCCGGATGCCCACGGCGAGGCACCCACCGCTGGTTCCGTAATGCTGGCTTCCGTATTGTTGAAACTCGGCACGTACGGTATCGTCCGCATCTGCCTGCCGCTGTTTCCTGAGGCGTCACATCAGAACGCGCGGTGGATCATCGGCCTGGCCATCGGCGGCATTATCTACGGCGCACTGGTCGCGATGGTCCAGCCGAACATGAAGCGGTTGGTCGCTTACTCGTCAGTCAGCCACCTGGGCTTCGTGATCCTCGGCGTTTTCACCTTTACGCAGGTGGGGCTCGACGGCGCGGTCTACCAGATGCTGAACCATGGCATCTCCACCGGCGCACTCTTCATCCTCGTGGGCATGCTCTATGAGCGCCGCCACTCGCTGGAGATCGCCGACTACGGCGGAGTCGGTACAGTGGCGCCCTGGCTGTCCACAATGTTCGTGATCACCACTCTGGCCAGTGTGGGACTGCCGCTGCTGAACAACTTCGTCGGCGAATTCCTGGTGCTGCAGGGTGCGGCGGAGCGTAATTTCCTCTACGCCGTGTTTGCGGCCGTCGGCGTCATCCTCTCCGCGGTCTACATGCTCTGGATGGTGCAGCGCACCTTCTACGGCGAAACACCGGACGCGGTGAAGAACCACTTCAGCGACCTCTCGCTGCGCGAGTGGGGCGTGATTCTGCCGCTCATCGCCATGATGGTCTGGATGGGCATCGGCTCGAGCAGCTTCCTGCCAGCCATCAGCGCCAGCGATTCGAAGATTCTCTCCGTGGTCCAATCGAAAGCCCCTGTAGCAGGGAAGGAGCTTGCCAATGCCCGCTAGTTTCGTGCCACCCTCCCCGCAGGAGTTGTTCCGGTTCGCGCCCGAAATGCTGATGACCGTGGTCGCCACGCTCATCATGGTGATGGAGCCCCTGAGTGCGCCGGAAGGCAAGCGCAAGTTTGCCGTGATGACCTTCCTCGCGCTCATTGCCGGGATCGTGCTGACCGTGATGGGCACCAACGATCCGGGTACCGCCTTCTCGAAAATGCTGGTATTGGACGGCTTCGCGGCATTCTTCCGGATCCTTGTCATGGTCGTGGGGCTGCTCATTGTGCTGATCTCCACGAACTACCTGAAGCTGGAGCAGCACGAATCCGGCGAATACTACGCGGTGATGCTGTTCTCCATCATCGGCCAGTGCCTGATGGTTTCCGCCAACGAACTCATCATGCTGTTCATCGGGCTGGAATGCTCGTCTATCGCCAGTTACGTCCTGGCCGGTTACCTCCGCGACGACAAGCGGAACAACGAGTCGGCGTTGAAGTACTTCCTGCTGGGCTCGTTCGCTACTGCCTTCCTGCTCTACGGAGTGGCCTGGATCTACGGCCTCACGGGGACCACGAACCTCAGCGCGATCCGCACCACGCTGCTGGATCCCACGAATCATCCCAACCTGGTGATGCTCGGCGCCGCGACGGCACTGCTCTTTGTCGGCCTCGCCTTCAAGGTTTCCGCCGCACCGTTCCAGATGTGGGCGCCCGACGTGTACCAGGGCGCGCCTGCCCCAGTCACAGCGTTCATGTCCGTAGGCCCGAAAGCGGCCGCCTTTGCGATGTTCCTGCGGATCCTGATGACCGCTTTCGAACCCTTGAAGGATCGCTGGGAACCCATCCTGTGGGTCTCCGCGCTGGCGACGATGATCATCGGCAACTTTGCCGCGCTGCGCCAGACGAACATCAAGCGCCTGCTGGCTTACAGTTCCATCGCGCACGCCGGTTATGTGATGGTGGCCCTCACCACGCACAGTGAGATCGGCACCGCGGCTGCCATGTTCTACCTGGCGTCATACGCCTTCATGAACATCGGCGCATTTGCCGTGGTCACTTACGTCGCGCGGCGCGGTGAGAAGCACGTGGCGACGCAGGATCTGTCAGGACTCAGCCAAACGCAGCCGCTGGTGGCCGCCATGCTCACCATCTTCCTGCTCTCCTTGACCGGTATCCCGCTGACCGCCGGCTTCTTCGGCAAGTTCTACATCTTCAAGGCCGCGCTGGATGCCAATCTGATCTGGCTGGCGGTGTTGGGCATGTTGAACAGCGCTGTGGCTGCGTACTACTACCTGCGGATCATCGTCGTGATGTACATGCAGCCGCCTGCCGAGAGTGCCGAGGAATTGCTCGCACCCAGCGCCGGCATTCGCGTGGCCATTCTTTGCACGGCCATCGTGACGCTGTTCCTGGGGATCTTCCCGTCGTTCGTCCTCGACTTCGCCGGGCGGTCGGCTTCGTTGATTCGATAGCCGCGCGATTTGTCTCAAATCCAGTTCGCAATCAGGATGGCCGGTCCACGCCGGCCATTGCCTTTTTCGGCTCGATCGCGTCAACCGTCTTACAGGTCCTTAACTACGAAAAAGAACCGGACGCGCCTCCTATGCGAAGATGCAAGCATCTGGAGGTACCTTCGACTTGGGAATGGGCTCAGACTCGAAGCCAAGGATGTACCGGCCGATTGAATCCTGCGGGATCATCGGCAATTTGCAGTCGGTTGCATTGGTCTCTACGGAGGGCGAGATCGATTGGTGCTGCTTGCCGAGCTTTGATTCGCCAAGCATTTTCGGAGCGATTTTAGATCAGGGTAAGGGCGGTTACTTTCGAATCGCACCCGTAACGGAGGGCGTCAACCGGCAGATGTATCTGCCCGAGACAAACGTCCTCATGACACGGTTCCTGCGGCCCGATGGCGTGGCGGAAGTCCTCGACTTCATGCCCGTGCGGGACGATGTCGTATGGGCTGGCGCCCAGGCGCCCAGTGAGATCATCCGCATTGTCCGCGGGGTGCGCGGTGTCACGCGGATCCGGCTCGATTGCTCACCGGCCTTCGGCTACGCCCTGGCTCCGCACGACACGGAAGTTCGCCCCTGGGGCTGCCTCTTCCGGAGCGAGCAAGGCAGCCTTGCACTGAGCAGCCCTGTGCCGATTGCGGAGGAAAACGGCCACGCCATCGCCGAGTTCACGATCCATCCCAAGGAGAGCTTCACCTTCTCCCTCCGCTTTCTGGAGCACGGAGAGCCCACGCCGGGCGGGCACGACACGGTCGATGGCGAGATCCTCATGGATCAGGCCGTGAAATACTGGCGCGGGTGGCTCAGCCGCTGCACCTACACGGGACGGTGGCGTGAGCGCATCATCCGTTCGGCGCTCGTCCTGAAGTTGCTCACCTTTCGCCCCACGGGCGCGATCGTGGCAGCGCCCACGTGTAGCCTGCCTGAAGAGGTGGGCGGGACCCGCAACTGGGACTACCGCTACACGTGGATTCGCGACGCCGCCTTCACCGTCTACGCCTTCCTTCGATTGGGATTCACTGAGGAGGCTACCGCCTTCATGGGCTGGCTCGAGAGCCGCATCCACGAGCAGGAGCGCGTCAATGGGCCGTTGAACGTCATGTACGCTATCGATGGCCGCCACGACCTGACGGAGTTCACCCTCGATCATTTTGAGGGCTACCGCGGTTCGCGTCCGGTGCGCGTAGGCAACGGCGCATACAACCAACTGCAGCTCGATATCTACGGCGAGGTGGTCGATTCAATCGATCTCTACGACAAGCACGTCACGCCCATCTCGTACAGCTTCTGGAAGCAGGTGCGGGTCATGCTGGAATGGGTCGCGGCGAACTGGCAGCAGCCCGATGAAGGGCTGTGGGAGGTGCGCAGCCAGCGCCAGCACTTCATCTATTCCAAGCTGCAATGCTGGGTCGCGCTGGATCGCGGACTGCGCCTGGCCGCGCGCCGTAGCCTGCCGCTCAACCGGGCCCATCTGGAACAGGAGCGGGACAAGGTCTTCGAGTGGATCATGACGCATGGTTGGGACGCTGACCAGCAGTCTTTCGTGCAGGCCGCGGGCACCAAGGCCCTCGACGCCGCCAATCTGCTCATGCCGCTCGTCCATTTCATAGCCCCGACAGACCCACGCATGTTGAGCACCATCGACCGCACCATTGAAGCGCTCGTCTCCGACAGTCTGGTCTATCGCTATCAGTTGCACGGCGAGGTGTTCACCGATGACGGGATCTCCGGAGGAGAAGGCACTTTCAGCATGTGTACTTTCTGGCTTGTCGAGGCGCTTACGCGCGCCGGGCGCCTGGAGGAAGCCCGTCTGATCTTTGAAAAGATGCTCACTTACTGCAATCACCTTGGCTTGTATTCGGAAGAGATCGGGCCCACTGGGGAATCACTGGGCAACATCCCGCAGGCGTTCACTCACCTGGGCCTCGTGAGCGCGGCTTTGAATCTCAACGCCCGGCTCGATGGGCGGGAGTACGCCAGTTGAGCGGCTTGGATGGACGCCGCTTTGGGGCCATCCTGAAAGCCGACGGGGTCCTGTTCCAGGTATGGAGTGCGGCGAGCCAGATTGAACTCGTAGTGGATGGGCCGGCGCCGTCTACCCACCAACTCCAGTTGCGCTCCGATGGCCTGAAGACGGTGTTCGTTCCGGGGCTGGCTGCCGGCGCGAGGTATGGCTACCGCATCGACGGGCAAGGTCCATTCCCTGATCCCGCTGCCCGATTTCAGCCGGATGGCGTACACGGACTGTCGGAAGTAGTCGACCCGGCATTCCCCTGGACCGACGCGGGCTTCTCGCCTCGCGCGTGGAACGAAGCCGTGCTCTACGAACTGCACTGCGGAGCGTTTACGCCGCAAGGGACCTTCGCCGCCGCGAAGGATCGGCTTGGACAATTGAGTGATCTCGGCATAACGGCCGCCGAGTTCATGCCCCTCGCCGATAGCCCGGGCCGCCGGAACTGGGGCTACGATGGAGTCTCTCTTTATGCACCCAATCGAAACTACGGCCGGCCTGAGGACCTGCGCGCATTCGTGAATCACGCCCACTCGCTGGGCCTCGCCGTTTATCTTGATGTCGTCTACAACCACTTCGGCCCGGACGGCGCCTATCACCGGCTCTTTCACACCGGCTTCTACTCCACACGTGTGAAGACGCCGTGGGGCGACAGTCTCAACTTCGATGAAGAACACTCCGCCAATACACGCGCCTTCTTCGTCTGCAATGCACTGCACTGGCTGGAGGAATACCACATTGACGGTTTCCGCCTGGATGCCACTCACGCCATCCAGGACCGTAGCGCCTTGCATTTCCTGGCGGAGTTTGCTGAGGCGCTGCACCACCGTGCGGCCGAGCTGGGGCGGAGCGTCCAGGTGATCGCGGAAGATGCCCGCAATCTCAATACAATCCTGCAGCCGCCGCAGCAGGGCGGCTACGGAATTGACGCCGTATGGGCCGACGATTTCCATCACCATGTTCGGCGAGCCCTGGCCGGTGATACCGCAGGCTACTACGCGGACTATGACGGCGAGCCTGCCAGCATCGCCCGCACTCTGCGGAACGGCTGGTTCTATGAGGGACAGCACTCCGTTCACCACGACGCGCCGCGCGGCACGCCCACAGGAGATCTGGACCGCAGCCGGTTCATCATCTGCATCCAGAACCACGACCAGATTGGGAATCGCGCCCGAGGCGAGCGGCTCCATCACCAGATCCCCAATCACGCCCATCGGGCCGCGAGCGCTCTGCTGCTCCTGGCGCCCGAGACCCCGCTGCTCTTCATGGGACAGGAATGGGCGGCGACTACCCCGTTTCAGTTTTTTACTGACCACAACGAACAACTGGGCCCCCTGGTGAGCGACGGCCGGCGGCGAGAGTTCGCCCATTTCCCTGAGTTCTCCGACGAAGCGAGCCGGACCTCGATTCCTGATCCCCAGGCGGACGATACCTTTCTTCGCAGTAAGTTGCGATGGCGCGAACGGGAGCAGCCAGAGCATCAAGCCATGCTCCGCTGGTACACGCGGCTCATTCAACTGCGGCGCCGGATCCGCTGCCGGTCCCTGCACTGCACAGTAGGTGAACAGGCCGGGCTCATCACGCTGGAATGGCGTGACGATCATCAGGCGTTCACGCTGGTCGTGGCATTGCAGGGTGGAGGAGAATTGCCCGGCGCGTGCCCGTCCGGTGTCCTTCTCCTGACCAGCGAGGATCCCGAGTTTGTGCCTGATCCAATGCCGCGACCTGGTGAAGAGGTGGGTCGACCGCTCCAGTTTGGGCGCGCGGGCTGCGCATTGTTCTTCGATGGCAAAGGAGAAGACTGAAGTGACACCCGGCATTCCGTCCTATCCCGTGAGCACTTACCGGCTGCAGCTAAACGACGGGCTTGTGTTCGATGACGTAACGCGGCTGGTGCCGTACTTCGCCGGGCTCGGAGTGACCCACCTGTACCTCTCACCCATCTGGAAGGCCCGGCCGCACAGCCAGCACGGCTACGACATCTGCGACCTGGCCGAAATCAATCCGGAACTGGGCGGAGAACACGGCTACAACAGGCTGTGCGAGGCCGCGGCACGCAGTTCCATGGGGCTGATCCTCGACTACGTGGCCAACCACATGTGCACCGATCCCCTGTACAACGAGGCCTGGCGCGATGTCCTCCGCAACGGTCCATCCTCTTCCTTCGCTGAGTATTTCGACATCGACTGGCAGCCCGTCAAAGCGGAACTCGAGAACAAAGTGCTCCTGCCCATCCTGGGACACCAATACGGTTCAGTGCTGGAGGCAGGAGAGTTGCAGGTCGTCCATCAGTGCGGGGACTTCCACCTGCGTTACTGGGATAACAACCTGCCTCTCAATCCGCGCCAGTGCCGCCTCATTCTGCGGCATCGCGCCGAGGCGCTACCCGAGTTGCTGCAGGATCAGCCGGAAGCCCAGCAGGAATACCTCAGCATTCTGTTTCAGTTGGACCATTTGCCCCCTTACACCGATACTTCGCTGGCAGCACGCAATGACAGGGCTCGCGAGCTGACCATCGCCAGCCAGCGTCTGTCCCGATTGCTGTCCCAGTCGGATGCTCTGCGGAGCCACGTCGACCGGAATGTTGAGGAGTTCAATGGCCGCCCTGGCGATCCGGCCAGCTTCAATCTTCTCCACGAACTGCTCGAACTGCAGCCATACCGGCTCTGCTATTGGCGCACAGCCCTGCACGAGATCAACTATCGCCGCTTCTTCGACATCAACGAACTGGCTGGTCTTCGCATGGAGGCGCCGCAGGTATTTGAGTCCGCACACAAGAAGGTCTTGGACCTCTTCAGCACGGGCCGCGCTCACGGTCTGCGTCTCGATCACATAGACGGACTCTACGACCCCTCGGGCTATCTGCACGAACTGCGTAAAACCGTCGACACGGACCAGGTCACCTCTTATATCGTGGTCGAGAAGATTCTGGCCTCGACCGAGCGCCTCACTTCGGAGTGGCCCGTCGATGGCACCACCGGCTACGAGTATCTGAACCAGCTCAACCGGTTGTTCATCCGGCCGGAGAACCTCGAGTCCATTCGCCGCATCTATCACAGCTTTTCCCGGCGCAGTACCGACTTTGAAGAGATCCGGTATACCTCCAAGCAGCAGATCATCTCGACCTCGATGGTCAGCGAACTGAACGTGCTGGCCCATGAGCTCAACCGCATGTCCGAGCAGGACCGCCGCTATCGCGACTTCACCCTGGACAGCCTGCAGGAGGCGCTCCGCGAGGTGGTCGCCTGCTTCCCCGTCTACCGGACGTATATCAGTCCGCGCGGCGTGGCCTACTCCGACAAAGTAGCGATCGATCAGGCGATCCGGGAAGCGATCCGCCGCAATCCGGCCATGGAGTCTTCGATCTTCGCTTTCATCCGCGAGTGCGTGTGTCCCGACCCTGCTGAGCCGGATGACAGTACCCGCGCCCGCCGGTTGCGCTTTGCGCAGAAGTTTCAGCAGTACACGAGCCCTGTGCAGGCCAAGGGGATCGAAGACACGGCCTTTTACCGGTACTGCCCTCTGGCCTCCCTCAACGAAGTGGGCGGCGAGCCGGCGTCACTAGGCGCACCGCTCGATGACTTCCATGCCGCCAATGCCTATCGCCAGACGCGCAGCCCTCGCTCCATGATCACTACCTCCACTCACGACACCAAGCGTGGGGAGGATGCCCGCGTGCGGATCAGCGTGCTTTCTGAACTACCCGATGAGTGGCGCAAACAACTGCGAAGCTGGTCCCGATACGTTTCGCCCGCGCGCACACGCACCGGTGGGCAGGTGGCGCCGGACCGCAACGATGAGTACCTTTTCTACCAGAGCCTGCTGGCCATCTGGCCCACCTCGACGGGCTGGGAGGATGACCGGTTGCACGACCGCATCCTTGCTTACATGGCCAAGGCCGTGAAAGAGGCCAAGACCCACTCCAGTTGGATCAATCCGTCGAATGAGTATGACGCGGCATTGGCGCACTTCATCCGCAGTCTCTTCACTGAGCAGCACACATCGGCGTTCCGGGAGTCCTTTGCCGCCTTTGCGGATCGCATCGCATTCTTTGGTTCTTTGAACTCACTGTCGCAGCTCACGCTCAAGCTGGGTTCGCCGGGCGTCACGGATTTCTATCAAGGCACCGAGTTTTGGGACTTGACCCTTGTTGACCCCGACAACCGCCAATCGATCGACTTTGATTCCAGGCAGAACTGGCTCGGCCGCTGGCAACCGGAGTACGAGCGCTCACGCGCTGGGAATCGCGTGTTCGACTTCGCCCAGATCGCCCCCCAGGTCGATACCGGCGAGTTGAAGGCGGCGATCACGGCCATCGGTCTCAACCTGCGCCGGGACAACCCGGACCTGGTGATAGAGGGCGAGTACATTCCGCTGTATGCCACCGGCCCCATCGCCGACCACCTTGTGGCCTTCGCGCGCGTGCAGAGCGGGCGTGTGCTGCTGGCCGCGGGCTTGCGCTGGATGGCGGGGCTCCTGGCCGGTGCACCCTATGCTTCGGCAGCCGCGGGCTGGCACGAAACCGTGCTGCCGGTGCCCGAAGAGTTGGCAGGCAGGAACATTGTGAATGTCCTGACAAATGAGCGCTGGACGTGCGCCGGATCCATTCCATTGCGGGCCTTATTTGGACGCCTGCCCGGCGCGCTCATTACCCTCGCCTGATTCCGGGAGGCCTGGCACTCCAGGACTCCGAAAAATTGTTTCGCGAATCCACTTCACACCGTGATCCCTTCTCCGCGGTCACCGCGCGTTCTGTGTGTATGCGGAAGATCATCTCACTCTTTGCCTTCGCGGCTGTGCTGGCTGCGCAATCCCCTTCGGAAGACAAGCGTCTCGTCTTTTCCACCTTTAATGGCGGCGACCGGTACGACGACGCGACAGCGGTCGCAGTCGATCCCGGCGGCTTTATCTATGTCGCCGGCGAAAGCGAATCGCGCGACATCCCAGTGAAGCCCGTCGGCGGCAAGCCCCTGAATTCGGCCGTTTTCAAGGCCTACCTCACCAAGTACAGCTCAGAAGGCAAGGAAGTGCTCTGGCGCGCGCAGATCGGCGGTTCCTCCAATACCGTGGCCCACGCCGTCGCGCTCGACAAAGACGGCAACATCTATGTGGCCGGCACCACCGGAGCCCGCGATCTTCCGCTGCTCCACCCCATCCAGGACAAGCAGGGCGGCCTCAACATCTGCTTCGTCATGAAGTTCGATCCGGAGGGGACGCTCCTCTTCTCCACCTACTTCGGCGGCGAGCGCAATGAGGAAGGTCTCGCCCTTGCGCTCGATTCCGTCGGCAACATCTACCTCGCCGGCCGCGCCTCCTCCGCGCAGTTGCCCGTGAAGAACGCGATGCAGCCGCAGATCTCCGGCGGCGGCCAGGATGCCTTCATCGCCAAGATCACGCCCGACTTCCAACTCGCCTACGCCACCTACCTGGGTGGGAACAGCGGCACCGACAACATCTACGCCATCGCAGTCGGTCCAGACGACTCGCTCTACGTGGCCGGCGAGACCATGTCCACCGGCATGGCCACCGAGGGTGCCTACATCACCTTGCCCCAGAGCTACTCCAGCTTTGTGGCTCGCGTAAAGCCCGAAGGCGACGGCTTGATTTACTTCACCTACGTCGGCTGGAAGGGCGGCTACACCTCGATTCGGGGCCTGACCGTGGACCGCGATGGACGCGCCTACGTAGTCGGCCATACCTCCTCCAAGCAATTGCCTACCTCCGAAAATGCACTGCAAACAGCCTTCGGCGGTGGTTTCCGCGACGCATTTCTCCTACGCCTAAGCGTCGACGGGACCGCCGCCGAATACCTCACCTACCTAGGCGGCAGTTCCTCCGGGCCGACGGATCCGGACGAAACCGCCACCGCCGTGAAGATCGATGCCCGCGGCTATGTCTATATCACCGGCTACACGAACTCGCCGGATTTCCCCGGCTTCCGCGCCCTGCAGTCGAACCACGGCGGCAAGTTCGATGCGTTCCTGCTGCGGCTCGATGTGGACCAGAAGCAACTGATCTCCTCCACCTTCTGGGGCGGTGTCGAGAATGACGAATCGCTGGCACTGACGCTGGGACCCGGCGAGTCCGCCACCATCGCGGGCATCACTTACTCGTCTGACCTGCCTCTGTCGGCCAACGCCCTGCAGACCAAGCTCGGCAGCGGAAACGACGCTTTCGTCTGCCAGATCTGTGACCCCTGGCTGGGCATCTGGTTTGGCGATCTCTCCGAAGCGCGATTCACCTATGTCCTGGGCGGCGAAGTGCCCGCACCCATCAATTCCGTGGTCTACGCCGGTTGTCCACAGGCCTTCCCCGCCGAAGGTCCCGAGAGCACCGAGCCCTGGCTGATCCTCGAGAAGGACGGCGGCACGGTTCCGATGAAGCTCAAGCTCAGCGTCAACCCGGATGGGCTGGCCCCGGGCGAGTACAAAACGATCATCAAGGTCACCGTTAACGACGCGTTCCACCCGGTGCTCGAGATCCCGGTCACCCTCGTGGTTCAGGAACCGCCGGTTGTGATCGAAGATCCGTCACCGGCGAACTAGCCGGCTGCGGGCGGGGTGGCGCGCCGGCGCCTTCCCTTGGCGGCAGGCGTGGCGGCGATCTCCTCCTCACGCCTGTTGCTACCCTGAAATTATGCGATTCGCCTCCGCGGGTGCGGTCTCCGGCCTCACCCTCACCCTCCTCCTCAGCGCGTGCGCCTCCAAGCCGGAACCGCCCAAGGTCAGCGCCTTCGTCGACACCTACTACGACGCGCTCTTCACCTGGAGCCCCTCTTTTGGAACCAGCGTCGGCTTCCATCAATATGACAAGCAGTTGGAAGATCGCTCTGCCGCCGCTTACGAGCGGCGCATCGCTACGGTGAAGGAACAGTTGAAGCAGGCCGAGGCGCTGCAGGCCGCCAAGCCGGCGGAGCAGGATCAGATCGACCTCACGATGATCCACAATGCTCTGCAGGCCGAACTGCTCGACCTCGAGACCATTCAGACCTGGCGGCACAATCCCATCGATTACGTTGCCTCACCGGGCGGCGCCGTCGATCTGCTCATGAAGCGCAACTTCGCACCGGCGAAAGAGCGCCTGGCCGGCGTCACGGCCAGGTTGGCCGCCGCGCCCGCGCTGATCGCCGCGATGAAGGCGAATGTGGACAATCCTCCCAAGGAATTCACTGACCTTGCCATTCGCGTGGCCGGAGGCTCCATCGGCTTCCTCGAGAAGGAAGTCGCCGTCTGGGCGAAGGACGCGGCCGGCGGTGACGCCCAGGCCTTGAGCGATTTCCAGAAGGCCGATGAGGCAGTCGTGGCCGCCATGAAGGACGCCGCCGCGTGGCTCAAGTCAGACCTGCTGCCGAGATCGAAAGGCTCCTACTCCATCGGCGCCGGGAACTTCTCGAAGAAGCTCCTCTACGAGGAGATGGTGGATCTGCCGCTCGACCGCGTTCTCGCTGTTGGACAGGCGAATCTCGACAAGGACTACAACGACTTCGTCGAGACCGCCAGGAAGATCAACCCCAAGCTCTCGCCCGCTGACGTCATGAAGTCGCTGGAGACCGAGCATCCCACCGAAGCCGATCTCCTGCCCGCCGCCCGCCGCACCATCGAAGGAACCCGTTCGTTCCTCATCGACCACAAGATTGTCACCGTGCCCTCGGAAGTCCGCCCGCGCATCGAGGAGACCCCGGTCTACGCCCGCGTGGGCAGCTTCGCTTCCATGGACACGCCCGGCCCCTATGAGGAAAAGGCCACTGAGGCTTTCTACTACGTCACGCCGCCCGAGAAAGAGTGGGACACGAAGCACAAGGAAGAGCATCTGCGGCTCTACAACAAGTACGTGATGCAGATGATCACCATCCACGAGGCATTCCCCGGCCATTACCTCCAGTTCCTCTACGGCAAGCAGTTCCCCACCAAGACCCGCAAGCTGGGTGGAGCGGCCTCCAACGCCGAAGGCTGGGCGCACTACACCGAACAGATGATGCTGGAACAGGGCTACGGCGAAGGCGACCCCAAGATCCACCTCGCGCAGCTTTCCGAGGCGCTGCTGCGCGACTGCCGCTACATCACGGGCATCAAGCTGCACACCCAGGGCTGGACCGTCGAGCAAGGGCAGAAGCTCTTCGTGGAAAAGGGCTTTCAGCAACCGGCCAACGCGTTTGAGGAATCGCGCCGCGGCGCCTACAATCCGACCTACCTTTACTACACGCTCGGCAAGCTGATGATCTACAAACTGCGAGCCGACTACCAGCAGGCCAAGGGGTCCGCCTACAGTCTGCAGGGCTTCCACGACGAGTTCGTGAAGCAGGGTCCGCTGCCGCTCAAACTCATGCGGCAGATCCTGCTGCCGGGCAACACCGCGCCGCTTCTCTAGCGTTCTTCAATCGCCGCGCAGCGCGCTCATCGGTTCAATCCGCAGGGCGCGCAGCGCCGGCAGCAGCATGGCCAGCAACGAGACCCCCGCCAGCACCAGTGGCACCGTGACAAACGTCTGGGTGTCATGCGCCTGCACCCCATACAGCAGGCTCTGCACCGTACGAGCCATCGCCAGGCTCAGTGCGAGGCCCGCCGCCAGCCCGGCCCCGGTCGGCAGAATGCCCTCCCGGAACACCAGCGCCAGCACATGACCGCGCTGTGCGCCCAGCGCCATGCGAAGCCCAATCTCGGGCGTCCGCTCAACCACGCTCTGTGCCACCACGCCCGCCAAACCCACGCCCGTCAGCAGCAGCGCCAACACCGCAAATATGCCGGCCAGCACCATCTGGAGCCTTGGGCCCGCCACCGCCTTCGAAAGCACCTCCTCCATCGGCTGCACATGGGACACAGCCAGGCTGGCATCAATCGACCGGATCTCGGCACGCACCAGCGTCGCGACCGCCCCTGGCTCCATCGCTGTCCGCACCACCAGGTCCCGGACCATTGGGGCGGCCTGCAGCGGGTTGTACATCACCGGCCGGGCCGGCTCGTCGATGTTGTATTCGCGCACATCCGCCACCACGCCGATGATCCGGCACTTCGCCTCCTGGTTGCTGTCGACGAACGTACTGTCCAGCGCGGACCGTCCCTGGAAGAAGCGCCTGGCAAAGGTCTCGTTCACCATCACGCCGTAAACCGGGCCTTTCGTATCGCGCGCCTCCATCAGCCGCCCCTCCACCAGCCGCATCCGCATCGTAGGGAAATACGACGGAGTCACATAGCGGTGCGGCACGACGATCTCCTGCCCGCGCGGCGGCGCCGGACGCCCATCGAACGTCACCATGCTTGCTCCGCCGGCCATGCTGGTCGGTACGCGGTAGGTCCAACCGGCGTCGGCCACTCCAGGAATCGCCTTGATCTTCTCCAGCGACGCCTGGTAGAAGGCGACGCGCTGTTCATCCTTCGCGTACGATCGGTCCGGCAGCACCAGCCGCATCGTAACGAGGCCCTCGGGGTCGAAACCCAACTCCTGCCGTTGCAGCTTGAGGAAGCTATGCAGAAACAATCCGGCGCCTGTCAGCATCAGCACGGAGAGCGTAACCTCCGCGCCGACCAGCAACTGGCGCAGGCCTGCCCGCCCACCCACTTGGTTCCGGCTGCCCTGCCGCAGCGAGTCCGCTTCGGCCGTGCGCCAGGCCAAAAGGGCGGGCGCCATCCCGGAAAGAAGCGCGGTCAGAGCCGCGGCAACCATCGAGAAACCCAGCACCACCGGATTCAGCTCGATCTCCTTGGCCCCGTACAGCGCCTCCGGCAGCAGCCGCGACACGCCCTCCTTGGTCCAGGCGGCCAACGCCAAACCCAGCAGGCAGGCAAGGGCCGCCAGTACCGAACTCTCCACCAGTTGCAGCCGCAGCAGCTTCATCCGCCCGGCGCCCAAAGCCGCCCGCACCGCGAATTCCCGTTGCCGCGCCGAGGCCCGTGCCACCAGCAGCCCGGCCACATTGGCACAGGCGATCAGCAGCAGGAACCCGACAATCCCCAGCAGCGCCAGCAGCATCGGCTTCTGCCGCCCGCTTAGCGTTTGCCGCAGGCTGGTCACCACGGCGCCCACTTCCGAATTCGAATCCGGATACTGGAGTTCCAGCCGCTTCGCGATCCCCTTCATCTCCGCTCGAGCCTGCTCCAGCGTCACCCCGGGCTTCAGCTTCGCCATCACCTGCAGAAAGTGGGAGCCTCGCCGGGTCCGGTCTTCCGGACTGAACGCCATCGGAGTCCAGATGTCCGCCTCATACCCGGCCACGCGAAACTCGGCCGGCATGACCCCGATCACCGTCATCGCAGCACCGTCCAGCGATAGCGTCTTTCCAATCAGCGAGGAGTCGCTGCCGAACCGGTCCCTCCACAATGCGTAGCTCACGATCGCTACGCCGGGCGCTCCAGCCTCGTCTTCCGCCGCGGTGAACACCCGCCCCAACCGCGGCTTCACGCCTAGCAGCGGGAACAACTCGGGGGTCGTCTTCACGCCTTCGATGCGGACAGCTTCCCCTTCTCCCGTCAACGTGAAGGCCCAGCGCCGGAAGGCCGTCATGTCCTCCAGCGTCTTCGACTGCGCTTTCCAGTCATAGTAATTGGCCGGCGCCGGAGTATTCTCCGGGAACCCCATCGCCGCGGTCTCTTCCCACACATGGACGATTCGATCGGCCTCCGGGTAAGGCAGCGGGCGCAGTAGTGCCGAGTGCACCACGCTGAACATCGCCGTGGAGGCCCCGATCCCTAAGCCCAGTGTCAGCACCGACACCAGCGTGAAGCCGAGACTCTTGTGAAGGGAACGAAAGGCGAATATGAAATCCGGAAGCATCGCGGGAGTGTAGCGGCACCCACAGAGCCAAAGTCAACTCTTGCCGCATCAGTGCCTTGCCGCCAGGTGCGGCGCCAGGCGCTGTCCGCTCATGGGACGTCCTGTTCGCCCTTAAAACAGCCGCTGAAGGTCTGAGAATCTCTCCACGATCTCCAGCCGCCCCGGTCCAGGCTCGCGCAACGCCTGCCGCTCCAGCGTCCAGGTCCGTTCATGCGGCACGAACACCGCATTCAATCCGGCCTCCAGCGACGGGTTGATATCGGATTTCGGAGAGTTCCCGATCATCCAGGTAACAGCCGGATCCAACCCCCGTTCGGCCACCAGCCGCTGGTAAGCGCCCCGGTCTTTCTCCTTCACAATGGCCGTGTGCTCGAACCACACCCCCACCCCGGAACGGTCGATCTTGAGCTTCTGCTCTTCCTCGTGGCCCTTCGTGCAAATGGTCAGGGCATGCCGCGATGCGAGGTACTCCAGCGTCTCCGCCACTCCCTCCATCAACTCCACCGGTTGTTCCAGAATCCGAAGCGCAAACCCCTTCACCGTTTCCAGATCCTCGTTCCGGATCGCCCGTCCGGCCAGCCGCCGGTAGCACTCCTGCAGGTTCCGGCCGAAGTTCAACGAACCGTACCCGTGCACCTTGCTGTTGGCCAGTTCGATCTCATCCAGGATGGCCCGAACCTCATCCGCCGTCAGCGTCGAATGCTCCAGGAACGAGACAAACTGCTCGAAAGCCGCCTCGAAGTAGACGTTGTTCTCCCACAGCGTATCGTCGGCGTCGATCAGCAGGTTGAGGCGCATGAGTAACGGTCTATTCGAGGCTGGAAAGGTCCGGCGTATGCTTGCCATGCCCGTTCAGCCGTGCCACTTTCCTGATCTCTTTGCCGAGTTTGTGCCGCTCCAGCAGCACCGCCAGATGCTCGCGTACCTGCTCCATCCGGTCCGCCTCCGAGCGCATCTGCAGCAACGTTTGGCGGAAACTTAGATCTGTCGAGATCTGGGCCAGTTGAAAGCTCAACTCGGGGTGGTCCGCTTCCGGCGTCTCGGTCTCGTCTCCGGTGAGCTTGACGAGTTCTTCGAACTGCTCAAGCGCCCGCAGAATCGTCTGCAGACTGGCCGGCGCCTGATCGTCATCGTCGAAATACTGGACTTCCGCCTGGAAAAAGTTCCTGTCAGTTTGGATCGAAAGGATCTCAAACCGCCGGCGCCCCAGCGTAAGGATGTCCAAACGGCCGTCTTCAAACCGCTGCAGCACCTGTTCCACGGCGGCAGTAGTGCCGGTCCGCAGCACCCCGTTCCCGCGCGAGAGCACGATGCCGAAAGCGCGATCCTCGGTAATGCATTCGTTGATCATCTCCTTGTACCGGTCCTCGAAGATGTGCAACGGCAAACTCGTGTTCGGAAACAGCACCACTTCCAGTGGAAACAGCGGCAGCAGGCCCTCCGGCATCTTTGTATTATGGCTCATGCGGAGATAAGCCCAGCCCGCGCCGGGAACCGCCCTTACTCATGAAGATCTCCGGCAGTGTCACACTCATCACGGGAGCCAGCTCCGGCATCGGTGCTGCCCTCGCCGCGGAACTCCGCCGCCGCGGTGCGCGTCTCGTGCTCACGGGCCGCTCTACGGAACGGCTCGCACGCATCGCCCAACCCGAGGACCTTGTCCTCCCCGGCGACCTTTGCGACTCCGCCTTCCGCGACACCCTCATCCAACGCTCCCTCGATCGATTCGGCCACATTGACATCCTCGTCAATAATGCTGGCTACGGGATGTATGCGCCGCCCACCCGCTCGCCTCTCGACGACGTGCGCGACATGTTCGAGCTCAACCTTTTTGCGCCCCTCCATCTCATCCAACTCGCTGCGCCCTTGATGAAAGAGCGAGGAAGCGGCATCATCGTCAATATCAGTTCCGTCGCTGGGAGATTGACCTTGCCGTGGCTTTCCATATACTCCGCTTCCAAGTTCGCCTTGTGCGCGCTGTCGGAAGGCCTGCGTTCCGAACTCTCCGGTGCAGGGATCCAGGTCATGACCGTTTGCCCCGGCTACGTGAAAACGGCCTTCCCTGAGAACGTTCGCGGAGCCGCCATGCCCCCCTCCCTCCGCAACCCTTCGCACTTCGCCATCACCGCCGCGGAATGCGCCAATGCTATCGTTCGAGGTATCGAAAAAGGAGCCGCTACCGTCGTGACCCCCGGCAGCGCCAGGTTGCTGCTTCTCGCGGCGCGGCTCTTTCCGTGGCAGACTGAAAGGTTCTTGGCGCGGTTCCACCGCCAATTGGAGCAGCAAGCATGATTCTTAAGCTGAAGCGCACACCGGGCATCTACCTGGTGGGCTTCATGGGTAGCGGAAAAACGACGGTGGGCCGCGCACTCGCCAAATACCTCGGGTGGCGGTTTGCCGACCTGGACGAGGATATCGAGGCGCGCGAGCAACAGCCCATCGGCCAGATCTTCGATACGCATGGCGAGGATGAATTCCGCCGCATCGAGAGCGAGGCCCTCAAGCGCCGCGTCTCTGATGTCGCCCGCGGCGTCCCTTGGGTCATCTCCGTCGGTGGCGGGTGTTTTGCCCAACCCCGAAACTTCGAGCTCATCCAGAACCACGGGCTCTCCATCTGGCTGGATGCGCCTCTGGAACTCATTCGCTCCCGCATCGCCCACTCCACCCACCGGCCCCTCGCCCGGGACCCCGAGAAGTTCGAAGCCCTCTATTGGGCGCGGCGCGAGTTCTACGACAAGTCGGATTATCGAATCCCGGTCGGCTCGGAAGGTTCCCAGGGCGCGGTCGATACCATTCTGAAACTGCCCATCTTCTAATTACCAATGCCTATTGCCCGGATTCTCCGCCGCGACGCCAAGGCCATCTTCCAGGCCGCGGTCGATGCTGCCCAACCGGAAACCGCCGTGCTGGCCGCTCTCAAGAGGATCCCCACTCATCGTTTTCGCCATATCTTTGTCCTTGGCGCAGGCAAGGCCTCCGCAGCCATGGCCCATGCCGTGGAAGCCGCCCTCGGCGGCCATGTCACCGCTGGGCTCGTGAATACCAAGGACGGTCATCTCGCGGACCTCAAGCGCATCCGGCTGAACGAGTGCAGTCATCCCGTGCCCGATCAACGCGGTGTTGACGGCGCCCGGCAGATCGCCCTGCTCGCCAGTGATGCGAAAGCGGACGATCTGGTCATCTGCCTCATCTCCGGCGGAGGCTCGGCCCTCCTGCCCTTGCCGGCCGCTCCAATCACTCTCGCGGAGAAGCAGGACACCACCCGGCTCCTCCTCGGCTGCGGAGCCACCATCCACGAGCTCAACGCGGTCCGCAAACACCTCTCCCTCATAAAGGGAGGCCAACTGGCTCGCTTGGCCGCACCCGCCACCGTGGTTTCGCTGATGCTCTCCGACGTGGTCGGCGACCCGCTGGACGTCATCGGGTCCGGCCCCACCGCCCCCGACCCCTCCACCTTCCAAACCGCCTGGACCGTCATCGAAAAATACGGCCTCGCCGCCCAGTTGCCCGCGTCCGTCCGCACCCGCCTCCAGTCCGGCCTCCGCGGCACCGTGGAAGATACACCCAAAGAGGGGGACGCCTGTTTCGCCCGCACCCGCAATCTCGTCATCGGCAGCAATCTGCTCGCCGTGAAAGCCGCCGCGGCCAAGGCTAAGGACCTCGGCTACAAGCCCGTCGTCCTTTCCACCACCATCGAGGGCGAGACCAAGGATGTCGCCTTCATGCACGCCGCCATCGCCCGCGAGGCCATCGCCACCGGACGTCCGGCCAAACCACCGGTCTGCTTCATTTCCGGCGGCGAAACCACGGTCACCATCCGCGGCGACGGCCTCGGGGGCCGCAATCAGGAGTTCGCGCTCGCCGCCGCCATCGTCCTTGACGGCCAACCCGGAGTGCTGGCTTTTAGCGGCGGTACTGACGGCACCGACGGACCCACCGACGCGGCAGGCGCCATGGCGGACGGCGAATCGGTCCAACGCGCCGCCAAACTGGGGCTGAATGCCGCCTTGTCCCTGGGCCGCAACGATTCTTACCACTTCTTCGATGCCCTGGGTGACCTCGTGAAGACCGGGCCGACCGGCACCAACGTGATGGATGTCCGGCTCATGCTCCTCAGATGACAGGCCCGCTCCGCGCTGCTACGCCACCTGGGGGTGCCCTATGTTAGATTGAGTTGACCGTAAGCCAAATCCTATGAGTGATCCTTCCGTCGACCTGCTGAAAACGCCTCTCAACGCAGCCCACCGCGCCCTCAAGGCCCGCATGGTGGACTTCGGCGGTTGGGACATGCCCGTACAGTATTCCGGCATCATCGACGAGCACAACACGGTCCGCACCGCCGCCGGCCTTTTTGATGTCAGCCACATGGGCGAGATCGAGATCAAAGGGCCGGAAGCCCTCTCTCTCGTCAACTACGTCTCCACGAACAACGCCGCCAAGCTGGCCATCGGCCAGGTCCACTACGCCGGCCTGCTCTACGACCACGGCGGCTTTGTCGACGACATCCTGGTGCACAAGGTCGCTGACGATTCCTACTTCCTGTGCGTCAACGCCTCCAACCAGGACAAGGACTTCGAGCACATCGCCGCCCAGAACCGCTGGGATTGCACCGTCGAGAACGCCGGCCCGCGTTACGCCCAAATCGCGGTCCAGGGACCTAAGGCGCTAGCCACTCTCCAGAAGCTCACCAAGACCGAACTCTCGCCCATCAAGTACTACTGGTTCACCGATGGCGAAGTCTCCGGAGACTGGGCCCGCATCGCCCGCACCGGCTACACGGGCGAGGATGGCTTTGAAATCTACGTCGACCCCAGCCTCGCCGAGAAACGCTGGAACGAACTCATGGCCGCCGGCGAGGAGTTTGGGATCAAACCCGCCGGTTTGGGTGCCCGCAACACCCTCCGCATGGAATCCGGCATGGCCTTGTACGGCCACGAGATCGATGCTTCCATTTCGCCCCTCGAAGCCGGCCTGCAGTGGATCGTCAAGTTCGACAAGGGTGATTTCCTCGGCCGCGCCAGGCTGGAAGAGCAGAAGGCCGCCGGTCTCACCCGTAAACTGATTGGCTTTGAAATGTGTGGTCGCGGCATCGGCCGCGACGGCTACGAAGTCCGCGTCGCGGGCGCTCCCGCCGGCTGGGTCACCTCCGGCGGTCCTTCCCCGACGCTCAACAAGAACATCGGAATGTGTTACCTGCCCCTCGACAAGGCTGTACCCGGCACCTCCATCGAAGTCATGGTACGGAATGCCCCTGTCGAAGCGGTCACCATCCCCATCCCTTTCTACAAGCGAGCGAAATGAACTACCCAGAAACCTTCCGCTACACGAAAGAACATGAATGGGTGTCTGTCGACGGCGACACCGGCACCATCGGCATCACCGATCATGCCCAGAATGAACTCGGCGATATCGTCTATGTGGACCTGCCGAAAGTCGGCGCCGTGATCGAAACAGGCAAGAGCCTGGGTTCGGTGGAGTCGGTGAAGGCCGTCAGCGACATCTACGCGCCCGTTTCCGGCGAAGTTCTCGAGATCAATACCCACCTCGCCGAGGCGCCCGAGAAGCTCAATGAAGACCCCCATGGCGACGCCTGGCTCGTGAAGATCCGCCTGTCCAACCCCGGCGCAGTCTCCGGCCTCCTCTCCGCCGAGGAGTATCAGGCATTCATTGGCGGCTAACCCCAACTCCTCCCCGCTCCCCAACCTCTCTCCCTAAGTGATCTAAAGCGGCCCGGTAATCTCGAAAGCCGGGCCGCAACGCTACAATAGGGTATTGGGGTGGCCTCCCCGGCTGCTCCATTTCCGGGAGCCATCACAATTGCGATACCTGCCCCACTCTGACGCCGAGCGGCGTGCCATGCTCGACGCTTGCGGACTCAAGTCCCTCGATGATCTCTACGCTCACCTCCCCGCGGAAGCCCTCTTCCCTCGGAACCTCGACATTCCCGCCGGCAAGTCGGAGTATGAAATCTCCGACTACTTCAAGCAGCAGGCTGCAAAGAACGCCAACGGGTACGCCAGCTTCCTCGGCGCGGGCGTCTATGCCCACTACCGGCCCGTCCTCTGCGACGTGGTTGTGAGTCGCGGAGAGTTCCTCACCTCCTACACGCCCTATCAGGCCGAGATCGCCCAGGGCACTCTGACGACGATCTTTGAATTCCAGACCATGGTCTGCCAGCTCACTGGCATGGAAGTCGCCAACGCCTCCATGTATGACGGCTCAACCGCCGTGCCTGAGGCTGCCATGATGGCCGCCCGCGTCACGGGCCGCCATAAGTTCCTGGTCGCCGCCAATCTCCACCCCGAGTACCGCGAAGTGCTCGACACCGCCGCCCGCAACGCCCAGCTTCACGTGGAGCCTTTCGGCTACGACCCCAAAACCGGCTCCATCGACGTGGCCGGCCTGGAGTCGAAGCTCGACAAGGACATCGCCTGCGTCATTCTCCAGTCGCCGAACTTCTTCGGCATTGTCGAGAACATCAAACAGGCCTCTGAACTCGCCCACAAGCACGGCGCCCTCCTGGTGGTCGTCTTCTCTGAAGCCGTTTCCCTCGGCCTCGTCGAGCCGCCGCGCGATGCCGACATCGTCGTCGGCGAACTCCAGAGCTTCGCCATCTCGCCCAGCTACGGCGGACCCTTCGCCGGCATCATCGCCACGAAGGAAAAGTACATGCGCCAGATCCCCGGCCGCCTGGTCGGTGAGACCAAGGACGCCGACGGCAACCGCGCCTTCTGCCTCACTCTCTCCACCCGCGAACAACACATCCGCCGCGAGAAGGCCACTTCCAACATCTGCACCAACCAGGCCCTTATCGCCCTGATGGCCACGGTCTTCATGAGCGTCTACGGCAAGCAGGGTCTCCGCGAACTGGCCGAGCAAAACCTGGCCAAGGCCCACTACCTCGCCAAGGGGCTCGAGCTCCCCTTCAGCGGCCCGTTCTTCAATGAGTTCGTCGTCCAACCCAAGGGCAGGACTCCCGAAGAGGCCAATGCGGCCCTCCTCGAGAAGAAGATCATTGGCGGCCTGCCGCTGGGACGCTTCTTCCCCGAGTTGAAGGATTCCATGCTGCTCTGCGCCACTGAAATGTCGAAGCGCGCCGACATCGACGCCGTCAAGGAGGTTCTGCTCTAATGCCCAAGACTCTCGGCAAAATCCGCCCCCATCTCACGCAGAACGAATCCCTGCTCTTCGAGCTCTCTCATCCCGGCAAAACCGGCTATCAGCTCCCCGAGTTGGATGTGCCCGCCGTCGACGCCGCTGAAGCCCTGGGCGGCGAAAACGTCCGTACCGAGATCGAAAACTTCCCGGAAGTCAGCGAAGTCGAAGTCATTCGCCACTTCACGCGCCTCTCCACCTGGAACTACGGCATCGACCTCGGCCTCTTCCCGCTGGGTTCGTGCACGATGAAGTACAACCCGCGCATCAACGAGGCCGTGGCCCGCATCGAAGGCCTCGCCTGGGCGCACCCCTACCAGCCGGAATCCCTCTCCCAGGGCGCCATGGAAATCGCCGCTGTCCTCGAGCAGTACCTCGGCGAAATCTTCGGCATGGACGCCGTCACCCTCCAGCCGGCCGCCGGCGCGCATGGCGAGTACACCGGCATCATGCTCATCCGGGCCTATCTCGAGTCCCAGGGCAATCCGCGCAGGAAGGTTCTGGTCCCCGATTCCGCCCACGGCACCAACCCCGCCACGGCCATCATCGCCGGCTACGAAGTCGCCACCCTCAAGTCCAACGAGCAGGGCATGATCGATCCCGCGGTGCTAGAAGCCGCCGTCGACGACTCCGTGGCGGCCATGATGATCACCAACCCCAACACGGTCGGTGTCTTCGAAGAGAACATTGTCAAGATTGCCGCCATCCTTCACGCCAAGGGCGCGCAAGTCTACATGGATGGCGCCAACCTGAATGCGCTGGTCGGCGTCGCCCGGCCCGGCGATTTCGGCATCGACGTCCTGCACTCCAACCTGCACAAGACCTTCTCCACCCCACACGGCGGCGGTGGTCCTGGAGCCGGTGCCGTCGGCGTCAAGTCGCACCTGGAGCCGTTCCTGCCCACCCCGCGCCTCCGGCAGGCCAATGGCCAGTGGACCTGGGATTACAACTGCCCCCAATCCATCGGCCGCGTTCGCGCCTACTACGGCAACTTCGGGGTCTTGGTTCGCGCCCTCGCCTACATCATGGCCCACGGCGGTCCCGGCCTCCGCAAGGCCACGCTCGATGCGCTATTGAACGCCAACTATCTGCGCGCCAAGCTCGCCCCCTACTTCCAGATCGCCTACGACGCGCCCTCCATGCACGAGTGCGTGTTTGAAGACACCCGTCAGGAAGCCAAAGGCGTGCGCACCGGCGATATCGCCAAGCGCCTCATCGACTACGGCTTCCATCCCTATACCGTCAGCTTCCCCATGATCGTGCACGGCGCGCTCATGATCGAACCCACGGAAACGGAATCGAAGCAGGAACTCGACGCCTTCTGCGAATCGCTCATCGCCATCTCCAACGAGATCGACACCGATCCCGAAATGGTGAAGCACGCGCCCTACATGACCCGCACTTCACGTGTGGATGAAGTCACCGCGGCGCGCAAGCCGATTGTCCGTTGGAAGCCCTAGCGCTTCCTGCATGGCGGCCGGAGCGGAAGTCCTTTGTCTCCCCTGGCAGGGCGGCAACGAACCCGGCGTGTCCGCTCCGGTCTCACACCTCTTTGGACGACGGAGCCGTGCTTTTGATAGCGCGGCCCGCCGTTCAACGTCTTCCTTGAATCTGCCGCCTCGCCGTCGCCGCCGTGGCTTGCACACGCGGGATCTTCTCCAACTCCGCCAGCACAGGCAAAGCCCTCGCCGCATCCGCCCCAATCCCGCCCAGCGCAATCGCCACACTGCGCTGTACGTGCGCGTCTTCGCCTTTTACTTCACCCGCTGCAATCAACGCGTCCATCACCGCGATAGCACCATGTCCTTGCCTCGCAATCGCGTCGGCGGCAGTCATCCGGACCCCCGTATCCCGGTCTTTCAAAGCCTCGGCCAGCGCCGGCAGCGCCTCTTTCGCGCCGGCCCCCAAGTCGCGCAACGCCAGCGCCGCGACCCCTCG
This sequence comes from Paludibaculum fermentans, assembly GCF_015277775.1. Taxonomy (NCBI): domain Bacteria; kingdom Pseudomonadati; phylum Acidobacteriota; class Terriglobia; order Bryobacterales; family Bryobacteraceae; genus Paludibaculum; species Paludibaculum fermentans. Next base: position 5,257,981 of record NZ_CP063849.1, on the reverse strand, counting down.
CTGGACCGCATCCGGGTCCTTCAATGCGCTGATCAGGTTCCGGACACCCCGTGGCGCAACCGGAGCCTGCACCGTCTGCACCTGGCCCACCTTCGCCAGAATCAGGCCATCCAGCCCCAGATGGTACCCCGTCGCTCGCATGTCCTTGCCTGCGCAGACAAACGCCAGCCAGTGCCGCCCCTTCGTGAGCTTGCGCCAACCCAGCATCCGGTCCTCCGCTACGTACAACTCTGGCCCCCACCCGCTGAAGGCCACCCGGGAGCCCATGTTCGCCCCAGGCTCGTGCTCCAGGTCGCCCTCGTCCATGACAGGCTTCCCATCCAGCAGCGTGCTGTAGTCGCCGTAGTCCGGCGCGTGCGCCACCTGCGCCACAATCTCGTAATAGCCGTCCTCGGCGACATCCAGGGGGATCTCCATGCGCGAGCCCGGCCCCTCCGCCTGGAAGTACAACAAATCCCGCGACCAGAAGACCTCCTTCTGGACCTCCGTCCGGCCCTTCTCCGCCCGCACCTCTGAGGCCAGCGATTCCGCCTCAATCTGCTTTGCATTCCCGTGCGGCAGGCGCGCCGAACCATACGGCGGCTCGGGCAGCCCCTGTGCCACGCCCTGCTGATACCAGAAAGCTACGGAGGAGAACAGATCCGCCCGCTCTTCAAACGCCGACCGCACGGTGCCGTTCTCGTTATACGTCCAGCCGCCATGCTCGAACACAAACCGCAGGCTCTTCTGGAACGGAATCGGATCCCGCACGTGCCACCGGTACGCCGACATGCGCGACCCGCGGCCCGTCCCCTCGGCCGTAGTCACACCCCAATACGGGCTATCGCCCACCCGCAGGCTCCACGCATCATTGAAGTAATCTTCCGTGCCGGTGCCCTGAATCGAGGCGGTCTTCTCGCCGTCGATAAACAGGTGTTCGTCGCCCTCGCCGAACCACCCGGGTGCCACCTGGATGACATTCAACAGCGTCCCTACATACTGCCCACGCCCCGTCACGGACAACACCTCGTACGGTTGCCCGGCCTTCGCCGGCAGCTCCTGCCGGTACCAGGCGTGGAAATAGCCGATATCCGCGGGCAGCGTCCGCTTCTCCCAATCCACGTGGTAGTAGAGGTTGGAAACCCGCCGCCGCCCCTCATTCGTGATCGTGATTCTGCAGGCCTTGCGGAAGGGCATGGCCCAGTAGGAGTTGCGCGACCGGCCCTCTGACCCGTTCACCACCATCAGCGATCGCAGTTGCCGCTCGTGCCCCAGCCCGACTCCAAAGAAGTCGCCCACCGGCACATCCACGCTCGGGGTTGGGCTGTGGTCGTAGTAGACCCGCAGCCGCAACAGCCTCGGCCAGGCGTACTCGTTCGCCGCGATGGTCAGCCAGATATGCTGCACTACTCCCGGACCTTCCAGGTCCGCCAGCACCACAGTCTCACCGGGGATCGGCCGCTTGCTGTCGTCGTTGCTCGTGAGGTCTGTATTGTTGCTGGAAGACCGCAGCGCCCGCCCATCGTGGATCCGGGCCAGATCCAGGGAGTCCTGCGCGCATAAGACCGCGCCCCAGGCACACAACACCGCCAGCACTCGCATGGAGCCTCCTGCCGCCTACAAGTCAGGCCGCACCCGGCCTTCGCTGACCGAGAATGCTATCACGCTCCGCCGGCGCGGTCTCAGCCCTGCTCCGCGCCCCTCATCATCTCCTGGCAGACCTCGTCCAGGATTCGTGTCCAGGCCGCCCGCACGTCATCGTGAAAGTCGGGCTGCATCGCCTGGGCCAGCGCCCAGATCAGGGCGGTACTCACCGTCTGGTAGTGCTCCGGCCGCACGCCATAGTCGACGTGTCTCCGTCCCAGCTCCCTCAGCGTGGGCCGTAGTTTCTCCAACCGCTCGGCGCTCTCGACAACCAGTGACAGGGTGTCCATCAGCTTGCCGGATTGCACCTTGAAATCGACGTGGAATAATCCGCGCAGCGACGGATCCAGGTCGAAGAGACGCCCATAAAACAGCATCGCTGTCGGGGTCGACATCTCCCGGATCGCCTCAAAGCTATCGCGGACCAGTTGTGCGTCCTGCCGCATCACTTCCCTTTCAACGCTTTCTCCACCCTCTGCATCTCTTCCTTGTGGTAGCGGGTGAATCCGGGCTTGTCCTGCAACTCTTGAAACAATGCCAGCGCCTTCTCCCGCCAGCGCCGCGCATCCGCCGCGCGGTGCAGCCGTTCGTATGTCGAAGCCAACCCCGAGTATGCCCGCGGCGCCAGCGCCCGTTGTGGCACGCCGGCCCCCTTGGCCGTGCTCAGCTTTTCCGCCATGGCCACCGCCTGGTTGGCGTACTGCAGTGCCGTTTCGCTCTCACCGCGTCCCGCCGCGGACTCCGCCAGTTTCCGGCCCGTCGTGATGTAAATCCGGTAAAACGGCAGCATCTCCGCCAGGTGCTTGCCCGCCAGTTGGTGGCTCACCAGAAATTCGTGGTCGGCTTCTCGTGCCCGGCCCGCACCCAACAACACATCGCCCAGTTGCTCGTGGAGGGCTGCCATATTCACCACGATGTTGATGTTGGCCGGACTGTTCTTCGACGCCTGCTCCAGCAGTTCCGAAGCCTGCCGGAACAACACGACCTGCTCCTCCGCGCTCTGCGCCGGCAGCGCCGCCGTCCGCATCGTCGCCATCCCGTAATCGAACAAACTGCCCTGGTCCGAAGGATTGCCGTCGTGCAGGCTTCCGGCGATCTCCATCATCTTGCGGAAAGCCGCCAGGGCGCCCGCCTTGTCGCCCAGGTTCGGGTAGTTTGGATTGCCCTTCACATCCCCCAAGTGGCTGTACGCCAGCATGCGCTGCCGCTGGAAGTCGATATTGGTTGGCTCCGCCTGGCAGATCTTCTCCCACGCGTCCGCCGACACCTGGAACTTCTTCAGCGCCGCCTCCAACTGGTTCACCCCCGCCAACGCCATGCCATAGCCGGCATTCGAGGCCGCCACAGAGGCCTGCAGCGCCCGGTCCTCCGGATTCGCCTTCAGCGCATCCTCCAGTAAGCCCAGTGCCTGCTTCTCACTTTCGAGGGATTCCTGCGACCTGCCGTTTTCGCGATACACCCGGCTGATCGAGTCGTGAACGCCCGCCAGGCTCCGCCGCGCCTCGTTGTTTAGTCCGGTCTTCGCCAGTTCATCGCCGATCTTTACTGCCTCCTGGTAGACCCGCAGTGCCTCGGCCTTGTGCCCCGTATAGCTTTCCAGATTGCCCAGTCTCTGGTAGATCCGCAGCCGTGCCTGACCCGCCTGGCCGCTGTTCGGCAGTCCCTCCAGCGTCGCCAGCGCCTTCTTGAAGCTCGTCTGCGCGCCGGCCGTGTCCCCTTTGTGCGAACCCAGGATGTTGCCCTGCACCTCGCCCATGCGCTCATACGCGCCCGCCAGTTCCACCCGCAGATCGCCATCCCCGCGCGCCGACGCCGACAGGTTGTCCAGATACTCCAGGCCGGTGCGGATAATGGCTTCGCGGGCGGGCAGGGAACCAGGCAGCGGCTTTACCCGGTCGTACACGTCGAAAATCAGCGCATTGGCCAGCTTCCGCGTCTGCCCGAACCTCTGCTGCGCCACCCTCGCCTCGTGCGCCGAGACCACGATCCCCACCGTCAGGGCCGCCGCTACCGCCAGTCCCGCCGCCAGCATGCCCCGATTCCGCAACACGAACTTTCGGGCTCGGTAGGTCATCGTATCGGGCCGCGCCGTGATCGGCCGGTTGTCCAGGTGGCGCCGGATGTCGTTCGCGAACTGCTCCACCGACTGGTAGCGCCGGGCCGGCTCCTTCTGCATCGCCTGGCCGATAATCGTGTCCAGGTCTCCGGCCAGTTGCCGCGCCCGTGTCCGGTCGCTGACCAGCGTACTCGGCCGCCGGATCTCCTGCTCGCAGATCGCTCGCTCCAGCATCTGGGGCGAGTACTTTTCGATCAGGTGCGGACGTGCTCCGGTCAGTAGCTCAAACAGCACCGCGCCCAGCGAGTAGATGTCGCTGGCCACCGTGATCGGTTCGCCGCGCACCTGCTCCGGACTCGCATAATCCGGCGTCATCATCGCCGCGCCCGTCACTGTCTCCCCTTCCGCCGGCTCGTGCAACAGCAGCTTGCAGATCCCGAAATCCAGCAGCTTGGGCGTGCCTGTCGAGTCCACCAGGATGTTGCCCGGCTTCAGGTCCCGGTGCACCACCAGGTTCTGGTGCGCATGCGCCACCGCGGCGCACACCTGCAGGAACAGCCGCAGCAGCGGATCCACGCCCAGCTTGTGTTCCTCGCAGTAGGTGTTGATCGGGACCCCGTCCACCCGCTCCATCACGATGAACGGCAGCCCCTCGTCCGTCGTGCCGCTGTCCAGCAGCCGCGCAATATTGGGATGTTGGAGCCGCGCCAGAGTCTGCCGTTCGCGCCGGAATCGCGCCAGGAAGAACTCCGTGTCCATCCCCTGCCGCACCAGCTTGATCGCTACCTCGCCCTGATACTGGTCGTCCGCGCGCTCCGCCAGGTAGACCGTGCCCATCCCGCCCCGGCCCAGTTCCCGCACCAGCCGATAGGGCCCAATCCGCCGCGGTTCCGACGCCGTCTGGCGCGAGTGCAGTTCCAGGACTGCCCCCGCTACTTCCTGCTCCACAAAGCCCCGGCCCGATTCGTCGCTGGCCAGCAGAGCCAGCACTTCCAGACGCAGCTCCGCGTCACCCGCACACTGCGCGTCCAGCCACTGCCCGCGCTCCGCCTTCGGCAGCTCGACGGCTTCGTTGAACAGTTCCTCGACTCGTTTCCAGTTCTCCGGTGACATTATTCAGCTGTGACCTACGCGGTCGTCCGGCTCATTTCGCGATGCAGCCACGCCTCGGCCAGCCTTTGCTCCCGGCCCACCGTCGCCACCGAAATCCCCAGCGCGTTCGCGGTCTCGTCCACTGTCATACCGCCGAAGAACCGGAGCTCAATCACCTTGGCCTTGCGCTCGTCCACAATGGCCAGCTGATTCAACGCGTCATCCAGCGCAATCACCCCGGCGCTACGCTCCGGTGACATCGACAACGCCTCATCCAGCGGAACATTGGCCATTCCGCCGCCACGCTTCTCGCTCCTGTGCTTCCGGGCGTTGTCCACCAGGATTTGCCGCATCAGATGGGCCGCCACGCCGAAGAAATGCGACCGGCTCTGCCAGTCCGGCGCATCCTGCGCCACCAGTTTCAGGTACGCCTCATGCACCAGCGCCGTCGGCTGCAGCGTAGCCGCATTCCGCTCCAGGCGCAGATACCGCTCCGCCAGATTATGTAATTCCCTATAAACAATGGGGGTAAGCAGGTCCAGCGCTTCCTTGTTCCCTTGGCCCCAGTCCACAAGAAGCTTCGTCACCTGTTCCCGGGCCGATCCACCGGGCAAATTGACCATAGCCCATTCTAAACGTGAAAAATATTTTCATCCATTGGTACGTTTCGCCGCTCGTTTGCGCAGATCAATATGAGAGCGAAAATATGCTGCCCCGGACTTGAAGTTGCGTCCATTGCTCTCCATCGGTGGGATTCGTACCACTCGGCGCACGGAGGCAGCTAACGCAGGATTCGGCTGGCACCCATTCCGCCGGGACCTAGACTACTCGGAGCTATGACCATGACGTCTCGTCAGAAATCTCTGGTGCAGGCAAGTTACGCGGCCCTGAAGCCGATCTCAATCGAAGCCGGGGTCATCTTTTTCCACCGGTTGTTCGCCGTGGAGCCGTCCCTCCGCTACGTCTTCTGCGCTCCTGTGGAGGAGCAGGCGCAGAAGCTGATGCGTGTGATTGCCGTCGCTGTTCGCAGCCTCGACTTCATGGACAACTCGGCGAACACCTCCACCCCAGGCGCCGGCGAGCAGATCCCCGATGCTGTCGGCGCCTGTCTTTTGTGGACCTTGCAGCAAGCTCTTGGCGAGAAGTTCACCTCCGAAGTTCGCGAAGCCTGGCTCTCATTGTGCGGCCTCGTTTCGTCCACCCTGCAGCGCGGTGCCATGGCGTCCCTGGTCGCCGGAAGGTGCTGAGTATGTCCGGCATTCACAACGCCGTCCGCCGGTCCGTTCGCGAACACCTGATCGAAGGCCAGTTGGAGGAGGCCGAGGAGCTCTGCCGCGAATCGCTCCTCATCCTCGAAGAACTCTGCCCCATCCACACCGACGTCGTCACCGCCCTCTGCCGTCTGGGCTGGATCCTCGACCGCCGTCAGGAGTGGGCCGAGGCCCTGCAATGCGCCGAACGCGCGGAAGAAATCCTGGACGAGCTCGGTGATTCCGTCCCGCGCCCCGAGCGCGACAGCCTGCTGTTCGAAGTCCTTACCCTGCTCGGCGTGGCCCTCCGCCAACTCGGCCGTTACCGTCAGGCGGAGACCTTCTTTCGGCGTGCCTTTACCCTCGCCGAAGCCAACCGCGACGTCCCTGACCAGCTCGTCACCGCCTGTAACAACCTGGCCCTGAACTACAAGCTCGCCGCCAACCTCGAACAGGCCGCCTGCTTCTACAGCCTCGCCATCCTCTTTGCCTCCCGCGCCTTCGGCGAAGTCAACGCCCTGACGGCCACCATGTGCTACCACCTCGCCGCCCTGCAATGGTCGCGCGGCCATTTTCAGGAAGGACTCACGCCCGCCCGCCAGTCCTGGGAGATGCGCCATACGCTCCTTGGCGACGTCCACCCCGACACCGCTGCGGCCGAGGCCGTCCTGCTTCAGCTCCAGTCCGCCATCGAGTCCGAAGCCAAGGCCCGGCCCCTGCGCACTGTCCTGCGGGCCGCTGCTATCTCCGTTCAGCTCAAGACGCCAACCGCCAAGTCGGGATCCGCCACCCTGCCCAGCACCATCACCCTGGCCGGCTTCTGCGGCGCCGCCATCTGACAACCGCCGCCGGCTCACGCTAACTTGGATCTGGGCCGCCTCGCCCTCCGTGGCGCCCAGAGGTCCCCATGAGCCGGATCATCCCAACGCTCGCCTTTCTTCTCGCCACGCTGGCCGCCCACGCCCAGCCCGTCTTCCCGGTCTCCGTCTGGTACGGCGGCGGCAAAGCGCGCGCACCCATGCTCGAATCGGGAGCCCGAGCCAAAAAGGAGCTCTGGCGCCAGGACGTCCGCCAGATCAGGGCCCAGGGCTTCAACACCCTCCGCGCCTGGATCGATTGGGCCACCGGCGAGCCCCAGGAAAAACAATATAACTTCGAGACCCTCGACGTCCTCGTCGAACTCGCCCAGGAGGAAGGCCTCCACCTGCTCGTCCAGGTCTATATGGACTCCGCCCCGCAGTGGCTCGGCGACAAGTATCCCGGATCCCGTTTCGTCTCCGCCGGCGGCCAGGTCATTCAGCCCGAAACCGCCCCCGGCTACTGCCGCGACCACGCCGGCGTCCGCGCAGCCGACCGCGCCTTCTACTCCGCCCTCGCCAACCACCTCAAACGCAGCCCCGCCTTCCTTGGGTTCGATCTCTGGAGCGAGCCCCACGTCATCAATTGGGCCACCCCCGTCTTCATCGACAAACCCGAGTTCTGCTACTGCCCCAATACCCTCGCCCGCTTCCGCGCCTGGCTCCAGCACAAGTACGGCTCGCTCGACGCTCTCAATGCCGCCTGGTATCGCGGCTATCGCTCCTGGGACCAGGTCGAACCCGGCCGCATGAGCACCATCCTCTCGTTCACCGACTACATCGACTGGAAGGCCTTCATCGTCGACAAACTCGGCGAGGATCTCCACGACCGCGCCGATGCCGTGAAACAGGCCGCCCCCGATCGCCTCGCCACCAGCCACGCCGCCGGCGTCGGCCTCTTCGCCTCGCCCCACCATTGGGAAGGCCAATCCGATGACTGGACCATGGCGTCCCAGGTCGACTACTACGGCACGTCCTTCTACCCCAAACACTCCGCCTTCATCGACCGCGACGTCCCCTGGCGCGCCGCCCTCCTCGACTTCACCCGCTCCTTCGGTTTCGACGCCGGCCGCAAAGGCTTCTGGATCGGCGAACTCCAGGGCGGCTTCGGCACCATCGCCCTCAACGTCAGCTCCACCGTCACTCCCGCCGACCTCCGCATCTGGACCTGGTCCGCTCTCGCCCGCGGAGCCAAAGCCATCAACTACTACGCCTGGTATCCCATGAGCTCCGGTTATGAGTCCGGCGGCTTCGGCCTGAATCAACTCGACGGCACCATTACCGATCGAACCCGCGAAGCCGGGGCCATCGCCCGAGTGATCGACCGCAACCAGAAGCTCTTCCTCGACGCCCGTCCGCCCCAGTCCCAGGTGGCCATCATCTACAACCCGCTTTCGCACTTCGTCGGAGGCCGCCAGCGCGCCGCCGTCTATGGCGGACCCCAGGGCGAAGTCGCCGGCATCGAGCGCGACTCCCTCCTCGGCATCCACCGCGCCCTGTTCCCCACCAACGTCCCCATCGACTACATCCACATTGCCCACCTGACGCCCGAAAAGCTCCGCCAGTACAAGCTGGTCTTCTTCCCTTATCCGCTCATGATGCCCGAGGCGCCCGCGAAACTCCTCCGCGACTACGTCTCCGCCGGAGGGACCCTGGTCGCCGAAGCCCGCCTGGGTTGGATGAGCGAATCGGGCAAAGCCTCCGATCGCATTCCCGGCATGGGGCTCTGGGAGCTGATGGGCTGCCGCGAAGTGGCCGTTCAAACCGGAGCCAAAGGCCGCACCACAATCCGTTGGGCCGACACCACCTTCCCCGGACTCAAGCCCGGAGACGAACTCCCCGGTACCTGGTATGAAGAGTCCTTGGAGCCGCTGAACCCGTCCGCCCGCATCGTGGCCCGCTTCCCCAACGGCGACCCCGCCGCCATCGCCTCCACCTTCGGCCGTGGCAAGACGCTGATGCTTGGCACTTACCTCAGCGCGGCCTACCAGGGCACCCCAACGGCCGCCGCTGCGAGCTTCTTCGAAAGCCTGCTCACCTGGAGTGGAGTCGCCCGTCCCATCCAGGCGCCCAACCTGGAAGCCCACACTCTCGAATCCGGCATGGACCGTCTTGTCTTCGTCTTCAACCACAACGCCAAGCCCGTGGAGTCGACAGTCCGCCTAACCATGCCGTCAGGATCTTTCCAAGCCGTGGACCTGCTGAACTCAACCCCGGTGGCCCTGCAATCCGCCGAGCAGTCGGTCGAATTCCCGGTCCGCCTCGACCCCAACGCCGTCCGAGTCCTCAAGCTCTCGCCCCGGCCCTAACCCGAATCCGTAACGACCGCCGCCAAATTGAGCCGCGACCGTGAGGGAGCGGAGGAGCCACCGTCAATCCGCAATCAACCCACAACCCCGTCCCCCCCGTCTACCCCAGCACTTCCTCCAGCAAATACCCCTTCAACTTCTGGAAGTTATCCGCCCGCCCGCGATCCGCCGGATTCACAGCCGCCGCCGGCAGCGCGCGAATCTGCTCCTTCAACGGACTCGCCTTCCGCCCCAGGGCCGTGATGGCATTCAAAGCCTGCATGGCCACATAGACCCCTTTCTTCTCGTAATCCGACAACAGGATCAACAGCGCCAGCGAAGCCTTCAAATCTTCATCCGTCCCGTACTCGCCCAGCGCCTCTGCCGCCACAATCGCAGCCGCCGGAGCCGCCCCAGCCCGCAACTCCAGCAATTCAGCCCGAGCCGCCTTCACCTCCGCCGCCCCGCGCATCAGCACGCCCAAGGCCCCCCAGTACCGCACCGCCGAATCCCCATCTTTCATCAAGGCGAGCAACTGCCCCGTCACCCCCGTCTTCAGCGACGAAGCCAGTTGAGCCGCCGCCAGCACCTTCTCCGCCGGATACCGCTTCTCGTCATGCCCCATCTCAAACGGAGCCCCGCCCCGAGCCCGCCCGTGAATCTCGTCCTCCGGCAGCAACCCAACATCCCGCAGCGATCGCTCGTGCGCCAGATGCTCCGCCCGCAACTTCTCCAGCACGGGCCTGTGCTCTGCCGAGTCCGCCAGATTCTTCACCTCATCCGGATCCGACTTCAGATCGAACAACTCCTCAGCCGGCTTCCTCTCCCAGAACTTCTTCTGCGCCGCGTTCAGCCGCCCTTCCTGGTACAACCGCGCCCACACCGGAGTCGTCGGCGTCTCCCACATGTAAGCCAGGTGTTGCCCGTAGATTTTGTGCGGCATGTAGTTCCGCACATACACATACCGGTCGTTCCGCACCGACCGCACGCAGTCATACCGCTCGTCCATCCGGCCCCGAAACCCGAAGCTATACGCCCGCGGAGCCTTCTCATGCCGTCCCAGGAACGCCTGCCCCTGGTGGAACGGCTGCGCCGGCAGGCCCGCCAGGCTCAGCATCGTTGGAGCCAGGTCCACAAAGCTCACCAGCCTGCTGTTCTTGCCGCCGGCCACGTAATCCTTCGGAGCCAGGGCCCTCCACTTCTCCGGAATCGCAGCCACAATCGATACGTTCAGCCCCGAGTTGTAGGGCCACCGCTTGCTGCGCGGCATGCCCGAACCGTGATCCCCGAAGAAGAACACGATCGTGTCATCGGCCAGCCCGTCGCTCTGCAGATCCGCCAGGATCTGGCCCGCCTGCCCATCCATCGTCGTGATGTTGTCGTAATACTGCGCCCAATCGTGCCGCACCTCCGGCGTGTCGGGATGATACGCCGGAACCCTCGCCTTCGCCGGATCGTGTACCAGCGTATGCGGCCGTTTCCGGATCTGGCTCTCGTGCGTAATCTCGAGATTGAAGACCGAAAAGAACGGCTGCCCCGAAGCCCGGTTCCGCCAGTGGCCCTGCTTGCTCGAATCGTCCCACGTGCCCGGAGGCTTCTCGAGGTTGTAGTCTTCCTTCACATTGTTCGAACAGTAGTAACCTGCGTCCCGCAGATACCCCGGAAGCATCTTCCAGCCCGCGGGCATCTTCGTCATCGACCGCATATGCTCCGACCCCGTCGACGGCGGATACACACCCGAAATAATGGTCGTCCGCGCCGGAGCGCACACCGGAGCATTCGACCACGCATTCATGTAAATCGATCCGCGAGCCGCCAGCTTGTCGAGATTCGGCGTGACCGAATATGAGTCCCCGCACGCATGCAGGTGCGGACCCATGTCTTCGCAGGTCACCCAAAGGATGTTAGGCCGGGGCGTATCCGCGGCCCGGCCAGTCAGCAAAGAGCCGGCCGTAGCAGCGAAAGCGCGTCGAGTCAAAGGCATATGCGTCATGGCGATGCCTACAAACCTATCGCTTCGACGAGGCGGAAACAACGCGCGCGGGGCCTCAGGTCCAGTTCGGCGCTGCGCCTTTTGCAGGCCCTCTGAGTGCCCGGTGCTATATTCAAAGGGTGAAGACGATCAGTGCAACATCACGCGCTGCAAAGAACGGAATGCCGGCGGATCTGAACACGCCGGAGGCCGTCGAGCACTTCCGCAAAGCGGCACGAGCCTTCACACAATCAGCCACTGTCTCCCGGGAGGCTGCTCTTGCGGTTCTCGTCAAGGAAGGCATCGCCACCAAGTCGGGGAAACTGACCAAGCGCTACCGGTAGTCCTCGAGTGCACCGCCTCGCCTCCTCTTTCGTCCTGGGTTACCACGGCTGTGACCGCCAGGTTGGAGAGCGTCTCCTGAAGGGTGCTCCGTTCAAGCCAAGCAACAACGAGTACGACTGGCTCGGCCCCGGCGTCTATTTCTGGGAGGCCAACCCACGGCGCGGTCTTGAGTTTGCTCGAGAAGCCTCGAAGCGAACGCCATCTTCCATAAGGGAGCCTTTCGTGGTGGGTGCCGTTATCGAGTTAGGCCTATGTCTGGACCTCACCACCTCGAGTGGGGTGGGTTGGATGCGCATCGCATACGAAAGTCTCGCGGAGGTTAGCTTGGCCGCTGGAGTGCCGCTGTCCACAAACAGTTCCGACCAACTGCGCCGCAACCTCGACTGCGCTGTCGTCAGAATGCTGCACTCGATTCTTGCAGACCGCCGACTCTCGGCACCGGACACGATCAAAGGCGTCTTCACCGAGGGAGCCCCAGCCTACCCCGGCGCCGGTTTCCTGGAGAAGACCCACATCCAGATCGCTGTCTGCAATCCTGACTGCATCAAGGGCGTCTTCCGGGTGCCAGACGATCAATTCCGTCGCTGATCGCCGTCTTGCCGTAATTCCAGCCAAAGTCCGCAACCCACCTCAGGTCCGAGAAAGACGCTCTGGCCTTTCTCCCAACGCAGCACTCGTGTCTTCCATCCGCCGCGTTCCAGCACAGCCTGCGCCGCCGCCAGGCTCCGCACCCGCACCGTGGCCCCGGCAATCCGCCGGCCCGGCACCACTTGCCGCTTCCCCGGCAGCAGCACGACTTCCCCCTCCCCCAGTCGCGCCACCTCCGCCATCGCGCACTCCGGAGTACAAGCCACTCGCTTCTCGATGGGGATCCCAAGCCTGCGGAGCAGCCCGCGTTCCGGCGAAAGATCGTCCGCGGCCAACCACACCCCAATCAACGATTCCGCCGTGTTCGGGTGCAGGAAATGCTCGGGGCGGTCCGTCGGAGAGGCGTTGCGGCGCGCAAAGAACACATGGTGCAGCCCGTCGCCAACCGGGAACCCGAGCAGCCCGCCATCCCGTTCGAAGCTCCTCTTCCCCTTCTCGAGAGCCGCCACAACCTGGTCCTGGTCAGTCGCGAAAAATCCAATGTAGGCCGGCCCATCCCCATGCGCGAGAAATGCCCGGTATTCCGACGTCAGCGCGTCGCGAGCATCCGGCGCCGTGATCAGCTCGATCTCCGTTCCATCCGGGAATTTCGCGTGTTGGTTCAGGATCCCGTTGGAATGGGCTCGCCCCTCTTTCCACACGAAGCCCAGCGAACGGAACCGCTCGGCAGCCCTGGCGAGGTCCTGGACCGCCAAAGGGATGTGATCGAGCCCGGTGATCAGGGGCTTGGACGGCTCGCCGTCGGCTGGCTGCGGCAGGCCCGGCATTCCTGGGGTCGCCAACCACACAATCAGCAGGGAGAGGGCGAGCTTGCGCACTCTCAAATTCTACGATCCGCCAGTTGGCGCGGCGACAGTCCGGGCAGCGGGCTTTGGGATTGAACTTAGAGTGGGGTCAGGCCGCCGGGTCCCGCAGCAAATCCAGAAACACCTGCGCCGCCCGCGGAAACGTCTTCCGCCGCCGGTGAATGATCCCCAACGGCCGGTTCAGCGTACAGTCCAGCGGCACCGTGCTCAGCCGCCCCTCCGCCACTTCTTCCCGCAACATCGGCGACGGCAGGATCGACACCGCATGGCCCAGGCGCAACGCTTCTTTCATGCTCTGGATGTTGTCGAACCGCATGACCACATGCACTCGCACCCCGCGCTCCCGCAGGAACCGGTCAATGTCCTTGCTGATCGGCAGGTCCTCGTCGAAGCCAATGAACTCGGTGTTCTCCAGGTCGCTCGGATGGACTTTGCTCGCCTGCGCCAGCGGATGATCCGGAGCGCACGTCACCACCATCGGCTCTTCCCGCCACGGCAGCGCAATCACGTCGCGCGTCGCCTCGGGGTAACTCAACAGCCCCAGGTCCACCCGCTCGTCCAGCACGGCTTGATACACCTTCTCCGGCCGCAGGTAGCTGACCTCCAGCTGCGCCGCCGGCAGACGCCGGTAGAACTCCTCTTCCAGCCGCGACATGTCGCTGATCCCCACCGAGTAGATCGCCGCCACCCGCACCGTGCCGCCTGCTCCGCCCTTCAACTCTTCCAGTGTCACCAGGAAGTCCTGGTTGCGCCGCAATACGTCCCTCGCGAAGTCGTACAGCAATCGGCCCGGCGGCAAAACCTCTAGAGGACGCCTCGACCGGTCCAGCAGCATCGTGCCCAGACACCGCTCCAATTCCTGCACCGTTTGGCTCGCAGCCGACTGCGTCACGCCATTCTGCAGCGCTCCGCGGCTGATGCTCCGCGTCTGCACTATGTCTTTGAAAAGTTGGAGTTGCGTCAGATCCACTCGCGTCATCCTACCATAAGTAGTCCTGATAACGCAATAGTCATATTTTAATTTTGACTGATACAGCGGTAAGGCTTATACTGAGAAAACTTCCCCGAAGAAGCAGGATCACGCCACCATGCAGCCCGAAGACTATCAACCCACCGGATTACCGGCGCCCGCCGGCCTCTATGATCCCAGGAACGAGCACGACGCCTGCGGTATCGGCTTCGTAGTCAATATTAAAGGTGTTAAGTCCCACGACATCATCCTCAAAGGTATTCAGATCTTATTGAATCTGACCCACCGTGGCGCATGTGGTTGCGATCCGGATACCGGCGACGGCGCGGGCCTCATCATTCAGATCCCGCATGAATTCTTCCTCAAGGAGTGCGCCGGCCTCGGCTTCACTCTGCCCGCGCCGGGGGAGTATGGCGCAGGTCTCGTCTTCCTGCCTGTCGAGCCGCAACAGCGTCTCCTCGTCGAAGGAATCATCGAACGCATTGTCCGAGAAGAGGGCCTCGAATTCCTCGGCTGGCGTGATACGCCCATCGATATCGAAGCCATCGGCCGCGTCGCGCGCGCCTCTCAGCCCTACATCGAACAGATCTTCATCCGCCGCGCCGTCGGCATGGATCAGGACGAACTCGAACGCAAACTGTACGTCGTCCGCAAGCGCATTGAGAAGGAGATCGCCGAGTCAGAGGACGTCCGCGACAAGGGCTTCTTCAGCATCCCGTCGCTCTCGTCCCGCACGATCGTCTACAAGGGACTGCTGCTCGCGCCGCAGATCTCCCGCTTCTACAGCGATCTCTCCGACCCCACCTGCATGAGCGCGCTCTGCATGGTGCACCAGCGCTTCTCCACCAACACGTTCCCCACCTGGCAGCTCGCCCACCCGTTCCGCTACATCTGCCACAACGGTGAGATCAACACCGTGCGCGGCAACGCCGCCTGGATGGCCGCCCGCCAGCCGATTCTCGAATCGCCGCTCTTCGGGCCCGACATCAAGAAACTGCTGCCCGTGGTTCAGCCCGGCGGATCGGATTCCGCCACGCTCGACAATGTCATTGAGCTGCTCACCCTGGCCGGCCGCTCTCTGCCGCACGTCATGGCCATGCTCATCCCGGAAGCCTGGGACGCCGACAAGACCATGAACCCCGAGAAGCGCGCGTTCTACGAATACCACGCGTCGCTCATGGAGCCTTGGGACGGCCCCGCCGCGGTTGCGTTCACCGATGGCCGCGTCATCGGCGCCACCCTCGACCGCAACGGCCTCCGCCCCGCCCGCTACATGGTCACCAAGGACGGCCTGCTCATCATGTCCTCCGAGACCGGCGTCCTGCCGGTCAAGCCGGAAGACGTCGAGTATAAGGGCCGCCTGCAGCCTGGCAGGATGCTGTTCGTCGACACCACCCAGGGCCGCATCGTCCCCGACGAAGAGATCAAACGCACCCTGTGGGAACGCCAGCCCTACGGCAAGTGGATCGAGGATCAGCAGATCCGCCTCGACAGCCTGCCCGCCCCGGCTCGCGTGCATGAGTCCGACCACGACACTGTCCTCATGCGCCAGCGCGCCTTCGGCTACACCGAAGAGGACCTCAGCAAGATCCTCATCCCCATGGCCGAACAGGGCCAGGAGCCCGTGGGCTCCATGGGCACCGATACGCCGCTCGCCTGTCTTTCCGACAAGCCGCAGCCCCTGTTCCACTACTTCAAACAGCTCTTCGCCCAGGTCACCAATCCGCCCATCGACCCTATTCGCGAAGAACTGGTCATGTCGCTCACGTCCTACATCGGCACGGAGCGCAACATCCTGGCCGAGACGGCGCAGCATGCCCACACCCTGCGCCTCGACCACCCCATTCTCACGAACTACGACCTCGAGAAGCTCCGCCGTGTGAGCTGGGGCGAATTCCTGGCCACCACGTTGCCCATGCTCTACCGCGTGGAAGGCGGCGGCAAGGAACTCGAGCGCGCCCTCAGCGGCCTCTGCCGCCGCGCCTCCCTCGCGATCAAGAACGGCTACACCGTGCTGATCCTGTCGGACCGCGGTGTGGATGAGGAACTCGCGCCCATCCCCTCGCTGCTCGCGCTCAGCGCCGTCCACAACCACCTCGTCCGCGAAGGCACCCGCACCCAGGTCTGCCTCATCATCGAGTCCGGCGAGCCGCGCGAGACCATGCACTTCGCCCTGCTCATCGGCTACGGTGCTTCGGCCATCAACCCTTACCTCGCCATCGAGACCCTCGAGAACCTCGACAAGCGCGGCTACCTGCCGCCCGGCGTCACCTTCGAGAAGGCCCTCAAGAACTACAAGAAGGCCATCAATAAGGGATTGCTCAAGATCTTCTCCAAGATGGGCATCTCCACCTTGCAGAGCTACCGCGGCGCCCAGGTCTTTGAAGCTGTGGGTCTCAGCAAGTCGCTCATCGACAAGTACTTCACCGGGACCTCTTCCCGCATTGAAGGCATCGGCCTCGACGTCATTTCGGAAGAGGCGAGCCGCAAGCACAAGTTTGCGTTCACCCCGCTCTCCGACTCGGAGACGGAACTGGATGTCGGCGGCGCCTATCACGTGCGCACCCGGGGCGAGTACCACCTCATCAACTCACTCACGGTTTCCAAGCTCCAGCACGCCGTCAACAACAACAGCTACGCCAACTACCAGGAGTACGCTGAGCACATCAACGGCCAGAACAAGCAACTGGCCACCCTGCGCGGCTTGATGGAGTTCAAGTGGGCGGCCCAGCCCCTCCCCATCGATGCCGTCGAGCCGGCCAAGGAGATCGTCAAACGCTTCGCCTCCGGCGCCATGAGCTATGGCTCCATCTCCCGCGAGGCCCACGAAACACTCGCCATCGCCATGAACCGCATGGGCGGCAAGTCCAACACCGGCGAAGGCGGCGAAGACGAAGCCCGCTTCGAGCACGATGCCAACGGCGACTGGCGCCGCTCCGCCATCAAACAGGTGGCCTCCGGCCGCTTCGGCGTCACGGCCAACTACTTGGTCAACGCCGACGAGCTCCAGATCAAGATCGCCCAGGGCGCTAAGCCCGGCGAAGGCGGCCAGTTGCCCGGCCACAAGGTGGACGAGGTCATCGCCCGAGTCCGCCACTCCACCCCCGGTGTCGGCCTCATCTCGCCGCCGCCGCACCACGACATCTACTCCATTGAGGATCTGGCGCAGCTCATCTACGACCTCAAGAACGTCAATCCGGAAGCCCGCATCTCGGTGAAACTCGTCGCCGAAGTCGGGGTCGGCACCGTCGCCGCCGGCGTCTCCAAGGCGCACGCCGACGTTGTCCTCATCTCCGGCGACACGGGCGGCACCGGCGCCAGCCCGCTGACGTCCATCAAACACGCCGGCGCCCCCTGGGAACTCGGCCTCGCCGAAACCCAGCAGGTGCTGGTCATGAACGACCTGCGCTCCCGCATCCGCGTGCAGACCGACGGCAAGCTCCAGACGGGCCGCGATGTCGCCATCGCCGCCCTTCTGGGCGCCGAGGAGTTCGGCTTCTCCACCATGCCGCTCATCGCCATGGGCTGCATCATGATGCGCAAGTGCCACCTCAACACCTGCCCCGTGGGCATCGCCACCCAGGACCCCAAACTGCGTGCGAAGTTCACCGGCACGCCCGAGGCGGTCATCAACTTCTTCTTCTTCATCGCTGAAGAGATGCGCCAGATCATGGCCCGCCTCGGCTTCCGCACCGTCGACGAGATGGTCGGCCGCGTCGACCGTCTGGAAATGCGCCAGGCGCTCGACCACTGGAAGGCCAAGGGCATCGACCTTTCCTCGATCTTCTATAACCCGCCGGCCCCCAGCCGTGTGGCCCGCCGCTGCACCACCAAGCAGGACCACGGCATCGAGGAGGCTCTCGACTACAAGCTCATTGAGCATGCCGTCGACGCTATCGACCACGGCACCCCCGTCGAGTTCAAGCTGCCGGTCAAGAATGTCCATCGCACCGTCGGCGCCATGCTCTCCGGAGCCATCGCCAAGAAGTACGGCTCCGCCGGACTTCCTGACGACACCATCAAGTTCAACTTCACCGGCTCGGCCGGTCAGAGTTTCGGCGCCTTCCTTGCGAACGGCGTGACCCTCACCCTGGAAGGCGACGCCAACGACTATGTCGGCAAAGGCCTGTCCGGCGGCCGCATCGTGGTCTACCCACCGCGCAATTCCACCTTCATTCCCGAGGACAACATCCTCATCGGCAACGTGGTGCTCTACGGCGCCACCACCGGCGAGGCCTTCTTCAACGGCATGGCCGGCGAACGCTTCGCGGTCCGCAACTCCGGCGCCACCGCCGTTGTCGAAGGTGTCGGCGACCACGGTTGCGAATACATGACCAAGGGGCTCGTCGTCGTGCTCGGCAAAACGGGCAAAAACTTCGCGGCGGGCATGTCGGGCGGCATCGCTTACGTGCTGGATATGAATGGCGAGTTCCGCTCGCGCCTCTGCAACACGACGAGCGTCGACCTCGATCCCATGACCGAGTCGCACGATGTCGACATGGTGCGCCATCTCGTCGAAAAGCACCACCAGCTCACCGGCTCCCCGCGGGCCAAGTGGATCCTCGAGAACTGGTATGCCATGCTGCCCAAGTTCGTCAAGGTCTTCCCCCACGAATACAAGCGCGTCATGGGCGCGCCGCGCACCGCGGATATGCCGAAGGTCACGCTCCGGCGTCCCGTCGACGCCAACCCCTCGGAGGTGGCCCGTGCGTAAGACAGTGTTCCCCGATCGAAACTACTGCCTGGAGGCGTCCCATGGGTAAAGTGACCGGATTTTTGGAATTCCAGCGCGAGACGATCGGCCGCCGGCCCGTCGCTGAGCGCCTGAACGACTGGTTCGAGGTCTATCAGCCTCTGCCGGAAGATAAGACGAAGCTCCAGGGCGCCCGCTGCATGGACTGCGGCGTGCCGTTTTGCCACACCGGCTGCCCGCTCACCAACCTGATCCCCGATTGGAACGATCTCGCCTACCGGGGCCGCTGGAAGGAAGCCATTCGTGCGCTGCATTCCACGAACAACTTCCCCGAATTCACCTCCCGCATCTGCCCTGCGCCTTGTGAATCCGCCTGCGTGCTTGGCATCAATGAGCCGCCGGTGGCCATCAAGACCATCGAGCGGGCGATCATCGATCACGCTTGGAACGAAGGTTGGATCAAGCCCGAAACCCCGACCGAGCGCACAGGCAAACGCGTCGCCGTCGTCGGTTCCGGTCCCGCCGGACTAGCCGCCGCGCAGCAACTGGCGCGTGCCGGCCACCTGGTCACCGTCTTTGAAAAGGCCGACCGCATCGGCGGCCTGCTCCGTTATGGAATCCCCGATTTCAAGATGGAGAAGCACCACATCGACCGCCGGATGGAGCAGATGAAGGCGGAGGGTGTGACGTTCAAGACCAACGCCCACATTGGAGTGGACATCAGCGTCAAGGATCTCCGCAAGGAGTTCCATGCCGTCCTGCTCGCCGGCGGCGCGGAAGCCCCACGCGACCTGAAAGTGCCCGGCCGCCAGTTGAAGGGCGTCCACTTCGCCATGGAGTACCTGCCCCTCAACAACAAGCGGAACGCCGGTGACAGCGTGCCGGACGAGCAGTGGATCTCGGCCGAAGGCAAGAATGTCATCATCATCGGCGGCGGCGACACCGGCGCCGACTGCCTGGGCACCTCCCACCGTCACAAGGCCAAGTCCATCCGCCAGTTCGAGATCATGCCCATGCCGCCCGCCGAACGCTCCGGTTCGACACCCTGGCCGTTGTGGCCGCTCATGCTGCGCGAAGAGTCGTCCCACGAAGAGGGTGGACAGCGCCACTGGGCCATCCTGACCACCGAGTTCCTGGGCGACGAGAACGGCAACGTGCGGGCGCTCAAAGCCGTGAAGGTCGGGCCGGCCCCGAAGTTCGAACCGATCCCCGGCTCCGAAGAGGAGTTCGCGGCCGAACTCGTCCTGCTGGCCATGGGGTTTGTCGGACCGGTCAAGAATGGCCTGATCGAGCAACTGGGCGTCGAACTGGACAACCGGGGCAACGTGAAGGCCGACGAAAACTACATGACCTCCGTGCCGGGCGTCTTCACCGCCGGCGATATGCGCCGCGGCCAGTCGCTGGTGGTTTGGGCCATGGCCGAGGGCCGCAAAGCGGCCGAAGGCATCAGTCAGTACCTGCAAGAGTAGAGCAAGATCGCCACTACAAGAGTAGAGGAAGATCGCCACTAAAGGAAAAGCCCCTGAGCCGCGAGGCCAGGGGCTTTTCTGTTGAAGGTATTGGGGTTATTAGCGCGACATGGTCGCGAAGGCGATGCCTGCGCCGGCTCCGCCGCCCACGACCGCCACGATCAGGGCGACCTTGGCTCCATGGCTCATGCCGGTTCCGGAGCCGCTTCCGCTCCCGCTCCCGCTGCCGCCTGTGCCGCCGGCGGGCTTCTTCTCGGGTTTGCCGTCGCTGCCGGAGGTGGGCCGGGCGCCCCCGCTCTGGCCGGGTTCTTCCAGCCGGTTCAGGCTGGCGACTTCCAGGATCTGGCTGTCGCGATTCGGCGTGGACGTTGCTTTTCCTGTGACTTCGATCGCGTGGCCGATTTCGTTCTTTAGATTACTGCCTCGCAGTTCGACGTCGAGGTTGGTGACCTGATCCTTCAGGAGGAACTTTCCGCTCTCCTGGCGCAACGTGCCGGTCATGGTTGACGTAGAGTTGCTGCCGCTGCCGGGGGTGAGTTCCAGCGCGGTGCCGGGTTTGACGCTGGCGAGCATCACGCCCTCCATCGAACGAACACTCACGGTTCCGTTCACGGCGGTCACATTCACCACTCCGCCCTTCAATGCCACTTGCGCCTGGGCTCCGGTGACGATCAAGCCATTGGTTTGCAGGCGGTATGACGGGGAAGCAACGAGGCTTGAGCCCCTCTGCAGTACCAGATGGTCGGCGAAGACCTGAGCTTCGCTGTTCGCGGCTAACGTGGCGCGGCTGCCATTGCTCAACTGAATGCGGCTGGGGTCCGCATTCGTTTTCAGGCTCGATCCCTCCACCAAATTGGCATTGCCGGTCACCGCGGAGCGGTCGACCTGCATCTGTCCATTCGACACAGCCATGCCGATGACATTGCTGCCAGCCTGCGCCGTAAGCAGGAAAGTCATTGAAAGCACGGCGAATAGGATGAACTTCTTGTTGTATCTCGTCACTTCACTCCAGCCCTTCGTTGCTAGATTCAACCGCGACCGAATCCCCCACACCAGACTACTGAAAACACGCGGGGCTTGCAAGGAGAAACTGCCGCATAAATATCTTCCGTCTCAACTAGTTAGGTGCACTTGAAGTGATAGAATCGCGATGAGCTCAGCGCACTGCGTCTTCCGCCGGTTGCCATGGTCGACTCAACTTCAAGTCCCGTTTCTGCTCTTCGGCACATACTGGCTGCTGTCTTAGCGACAGTTTGCATCAGCCTCTGCCTGCTGCCAATTTGGTGGCGAGGGTGGGCCGAATATCTCATGAATAAGGCGCGAACTCCGGCAGAAATGCACGCCGCCGCGGCGGCTGATCCGGGCAACGACCTGTACCGGATCCGGTTGGCACAGAAGCTGGAAGAAGACGGGCAGCCGTCGCTCGACGCCTGGCGCCAGGCTATCGCCGTCAACCCGCGGCGGGACCTTTCGCTCACGCAGGCGGCGATTTCGGCGGAGCTGAGCGGATCGGTCCAGGAGGCGGAGCGGCTGCTGCTGCAAGCCGAACAATTTAATCACCTTTGGCTGCCGCGGTGGTCGCTCGCCAACTTCTATGCGCGGCACAACCGGCAGGGCGAGACATTCCGGTGGGCGCAGGCAGCGATGCTGCGGTCGTATGCGGATCCGGGCGCGCTGTTCCTGCTTTGCCGTCATGCCGGCGCTACAGATGAGGAGCTGCTGAAGTCGATCATTCCCGGTACCCCTAAAGCCTTGGGCGCGTTTGTGTACTTTCTGGTGCGCCAGATGGAGCCGGATTCCCTGGAACTGGCGGCGGCGGCTTACCTGCGGTCGGCGCAGGCCTCCGGGACGCGGCCGATAGAGCAGGTGGAGACGGTGGCGGCGGCGGTGACGGCGCTGATTGGTTCCGGCCGGCCGGAACCGGCCTGGCGCTTGTGGAAGTCGCTGGAGGCCGCGCAATTGCTGCCGAACGCGGCGGAACCGCTGGTCAACCCGGAACTGCAGTTGCCAGTGCGTCCGGCGGGGTTCGACTGGCAGATTCCGGCGGTGACGGGCGTGGAGACGCTGCGTGGTGTGCCGGAGCACGGGATCAAGTTCACCTTCTCGGGGACCCAGCCGGAGACGGCGGAGCTGCTGGCGCAGGATCTCTACCTGCGGGGCGCTGATGAGTGGACCCTGACGTTTGAGTATGAGACACGCGGCTTCTCGCAGCCGAAGGCCGGGGTCCAGTGGCGGCTGGCCGATGCCGTGCAGGAGCTGCCGCTGAGCGAGGAGTGGCGGGCGGCGACAGCCGTCTTCGCTGTGCCGCCGGGGCTGTGCCGGCTGTCGCTGGAGATTGTGCGGGTGAACGGGCAACCGCGGGTGGAAGGCGAGTTGCGGCTGCGCGGTTTGCGGCTGCGAGCCGGGGGCGCCTGGTGATCACGAAGACGACCCGGATGACCGGCTGGCTGTTGGCCGCGCTGTTGGCGTTTGGAATCCTGACGCTTTGGGTGCGCGAGCGCTGGGCGGTGGCGCTGTTCCAGGGCGGGGTGCTGCTGCTGTCGCTGGCCTGGTTCTGGATGAACGCCTGGCTGAAGAGCCCGCTGCGGTGGGACAAGGTGCTGATCCCGCTGGCGTTGCCTCCGGTCTTCGGGGCTGTGCAACTGTCGGCCGGGCTGACCGTGCTGCCGTGGTTCACGGTGGAGTCCACGGTCGAGTGGACGGTGGTCTTCTTTGCGGTGTTCCTCCTGGTGCAGGCCCTGCCGGATCCCGAGTTCCAATCGCGGTTGAGGACCGCACTGCTGGGCTTCGCGACCCTGATTGCCGTGGTGGCCGTGATGCAGGTCTTCACCAGCCAGGGCAAGGCTTTCTGGGTGTTCGACACGGGGTATGACTCCGATGTCCTGGGGCCGTTTGTCTATCGAAACAAGTACGCACAGTTTGTCGAGGTGGTGTTCCCGCTGGCGCTGTGGCGGGCCTTGGTGGACCGGCGGCGGGCGCCGTTGTACCTGACCTTGGGGGCGGTGATGGCGGCGGGGGTGGTGGCGGGGGCGTCGCGGTCCGGCGCGTCCTTCTTACTGGCGGAGATTGCACTGGTGCTGCTGGCGGGGTGGCTGCGGAAGGCGATCTCGGGGCGAGGTGCGCTGCTGGTAGCCGGGCAGGCGGGTGTCCTGGTGGTGGTTTGGGGGTTCCTGGCCGGCTGGGACTTCTTCTGGCAGCGGCTGACCGGGCTGGACCCGGTGCAGGACTTCCGGTGGCAGATCATGCGTTCGACCCTGGAGATGATCCAGCAGCGGCCCTGGACCGGCTTCGGCCTGGGCACCTGGCCGATGGTGTACCCGCAGTTCGCCACCTTCGATATCGGGGTGGTGGTGAACCAGGCGCACTGTGACTGGCTGCAGTGGGCGGCGGAAGGGGGGCTCCCGTTCCTGCTGGCGGTGGCGGCCGCTTTCGTTGTGCTCGCCCGGCGGCTCGTGGTCTCGGTGTGGGGGATCGGGTTCCTGGTGGTGGGCGTGCATGCGGCCCTGGACTATCCCTTCCATCAGTTACCCGCATTTCATACTTTTTTGTGGTGTTGCGCCGTGCTGGCGGCGGCCGGCGTCCGGGATGGAAAGGACCCGCTGCCCTGAGGTGGCTTTGATCCCTCACAGAGAGAGAATTGCCCTTGTTCCCCTCAATGGCTTTGATCCCTCCTACAGAGAGAATTGCCCTCATCCCCTCCCCCAATGGCTTTGATCCCTCGTAGAGAGAGGATTGACTCGCTCCACCGCCGCAATGGGTTTGTTCCCTCAAAAAACGGCACACGATCCCATTCGCGGCCGCCGGCGCGGCACCCGAGTTGATGCCGGATGATGGCCAGTCTTCGCCGACACGATACACCACGATTTGCCGCCTATCGGTTCTGATTCTCCTAAATACTTGATTCTACGGAGTAAATAAATCGCGAAAGGCGGGGAGACCCGCCGGAGATCGTTCCGGAATTGATTCGCCTTCTCTTTTTTTGAGGTCATGCGTACTTTCTTGACGATAAATGCGCCGCGCGCGCACTCTATAGGTATGAAGCGGATCCCGCTCGTTGCATGTCTGGCTGTGATTCTTTCGGCTGGCTCCGTTGTGAGCGCGCAGCAGCCGCGTCCCGGTTCGTCGCAGAGTCCGATGACCGATGCGGGCCTGGCCAACCTACCCGGACAAAAGATCGGGCCTAACGACCTGCTGGCGATTTCCGTGTATGACGCTCCGGAGCTGACCCGCACGGTGCGTGTCGGGGCCGAAGGCTACATCCGGCTCCCGATGGTGTCTGACCGGATTCAGGCGCAGGGCCTGATGCCCTCGGCCTTGGAGAATGCGATTGCGGAAATCCTCGTAAAGGAAGGATTGTTGGTGAAGCCGGTGGTGATGGTGACGGTGGCCGAGTATTCGAGCCGTCCCGTTTCGGTGGTGGGCGCGGTCAAGAAGCCGACTACGTTCCAGTCCGTGGGGCGTGTGACTTTGCTCGACGCGATTTCCCGGGCGGAGGGGCTTTCGGAACTGGCCGGACCCGAGATCCTGGTATCGTCGTCGACCGGCGAACCGGGCGAAGAGAAGCAGTTGACGCAGAGATTTCTTGTCCGAGACCTGATCGACAATGCGAAGCCGGAGATGAACCTGGTGCTGCATGGCGGCGAGGAGATCCGGGTGCCGGAGGCACGGAAGATCTTTGTCACCGGCAATGTGAAGAAGCCGGGGGCCTTCCCTGTCAAGGAGGACAACCAGATGACGGTGCTGAAGGCGCTGGCGCTTTCGGAAGGACTTTCGCCGTTTCCCCAGAAGTTCGCCTATGTGTACCGGAAGGCGGACAACGAGGGCGGCAAGGCCGAGATCCAGGTAGAGCTCTCGAAGATCATGCAGCGCAAGGCCGTGGATTTTGCGCTGGAGCCCGAAGACACGCTGTATATCCCGGAAGACGTAGGCCGTAAGCGATGGGTGGGCACGACCGAAAAGGTGGTCGCGTTCGGCATGGCTACGGCGTCCGGCGTCCTGATTTGGAAGCGGTAACAGGGCAGTACCCAGGAGTTCGAGCCTTTGCGGCGTAGCGCGGCTTGATCCCTGCATGGATTCAAATACAACCCGGTTGGGGATGACAGACTTTGATTGAAGACTCAGGCCCTCCGATCCAATGCCCATCCTGCGGTGGGACCCAGGTGCGTTTGGCGCACATTCGAAAACTGCGGGACTGGTTTGGTGTTGTGATGTTCCAGACTCCGTACCGTTGCCATGAGTGCCGGCACCGGTTTTATCAAGGCGGACCGTCCTCGAGCGGAAAGAGTAGTCCGCGACGGAACGGCGGATTTGCGCGCTGGCGGCGGAAGCAGGGCGAGCGGGTTGGGCGGTTGGTGGTGGTTGCCCTGTTTGTGCTGGCGGCGGTGCTGGTGTTTTTCCAGTTTCTGACGAGGGCTCCGGCGCCGTGACGGGGGTGATGTCGCGGTTGGTGCGTGCGGTGTTGAGGGGGCGGTGTCCGTGGCCTGCTCCTTGAAGACGCCCTGGCAAAGGGTCGCGAGACTGCCGGTGTGGGGCTTCTCGGTGGCTATCCGCTCATTTACATTCGCGGCTCAAAGTGCGACTTCCTCCGTTTTGGCGGACCGCAGGGCCATGGGGACTCACTGACGGTCGCGGCTCAATTGCGGGGCGGCGACGGGGTGGCTCCGGGTTGTGTGGGGCTGGGGCCTTGCGGGGTGGGGGACGTTCCCGCCCTGTCCACCTTCGGGTTGCGTTGGGATTATGGCCTGTTTGCGTTGCAGGACAGGGGATGAACGTCCCCTGGGGTGGGATTCTGACCTGTCGGCGTTGTCGGACAGGGGATGGACGTTCCCTGCCGATTCGGTTGGTGCTGCGGCGGTTTGGGGCTGTTGCGGGTTTTCCTTGG
Organism: Paludibaculum fermentans; assembly: GCF_015277775.1. Taxonomy (NCBI): domain Bacteria; kingdom Pseudomonadati; phylum Acidobacteriota; class Terriglobia; order Bryobacterales; family Bryobacteraceae; genus Paludibaculum; species Paludibaculum fermentans. The sequence goes on along the minus strand of NZ_CP063849.1, from coordinate 5,232,031 downwards.
GCTTACCGGAGGGGTTTGCCGATTTCCCAGTGATGGCCGTAGGGGTCTACTATGCGGCCCAGGCGCCAGCCGTGCTGGTTGGCTACGGGCCCGATGATTGCGGCTCCGGCGGCTACCGCCTGGTCAAAGGCCGCATCCGGGTTTTCCACCACCAGCACCATGCGGACCGTGCCTCCGCCCAGGGTCTCCGGACTGTAGTTGAGGTGTTCCGGCGATTCGTCAGCTACCCAGAATTCGGCGCCTTCCACCGCGAGTTGAGCGACTACGGCTCCGGATTCGGCGTCGATGCGGAAGAGCTCGACGGCTCCGAAGGCGGCTTTGTAGAAGTCGACGGCCTGGGCTCCGCGGCGGACCGAGAGCATGGGAGCGATTGAGGTTTTCGGTTGGTTCCCCGATTGAGATTCCGGGTGCATTGGCGTTTCTCCCTGGGTTTCCCTGTTGACGACTGGCGTGTTTGGCGGAGGTTGTGGGTCGGGGTTGGGGGTGGTGGGCTCGTGGTCGTGGCCGTGGTCCCCTATTGTCACAGGATAGCGGGTGGTTGTCGGGGTTGGGTGGCGCCTTGTTGGTTGGTTTGTTGGGTTGCTGGGTTGCTGGTTTGCTGGGGGCTTGGCGTTGCTCCCCCGCTCCTTGCCGTCGCGGCTCTGTACGGGTTGTTCGGTTTTGCGGGGCAGTGGGGGTGAAGCCCCTTGCCGGATCAGTGCTGCCCTGGGACGGGGGGGCTGGGTTGAAGACGGGCAGGTTGTGGGGCGCCTCTCAGATGGGTGGGGTTTTTTTGGTTGGCTATCCGCTTACTTACGTGCGCGGCTCAATGCGAGTGGGCGGCTCAATGCTCGTGGGTGGCTCTGTGCTTGGGCGCGGCTCGGAACGCTTGTGTGGCCCGGAATTCGCGCCTGGGTCGGGGCTGGGGCTCGGACTCGGGCTGTCAGGCCTTTTTCCAGATTGTAAATGAGGATTTGCTGCCTGGCGGCGGGGTGAATTCCGTGGGTCTTGCTTCTCCTGCCGCGGCCATGTGGATCCGGAGGAGAGCGCCCTCGAATTCGTAGATTCCGAGCTGGGTTTTGCCCTTGATGGGGCCGGCTGTGTGGCGGTAGTCGATGGCCTTCGGACTGGCGGAGGGATCGGCTGTGAACTCAAACTGCAGCATGGTCTGGGGGCCGGCGGAGATCGTCGTTTTGCTGCCTTGCGTGACGCGTTTGACGAAGCCGGCCGTGGAGGGGTCCAACTGCTTGCCGTCGACGATGCCGGAGACCATGGTCCATTTGCCGCCGAGCTCCGTGACGGGCTCTCCGGCGGAGGGGCTCGGTTCGGGGACGGGGGTGGCTTCGGCTGGTTGTCTGGCGGATGCGCCTGGTGTGTCTCTCGTGAGGGTTTCCAGGGCGATGCCGCTGCCTGGGGTTGTCGCGAAGGACGTGGGTCGGGTGTTGCCTCGGGTGGCGAGGCAGAGACGCCAGGTGGCTCCAGCGAGTTCGTAGATGGCGAGGTTCGTGTTGCCAGTTTCCGGACCGGCCTCGAAGTGCATGTCGAGATGGGCGGGCGTCTGGGTTTCGTCGAGACGGAGGGTGCCTTCGTAGACGGCTCCCATGCCGGTGCTTTGGAAGCGAGGGCCGGTGACGGTGATGCGCGCCTCGGCGTGGAGGCTTTCGGGCAGGCTCTGGCCGTCGAGTTCGAGGGAGGTGACGAGCCAGGTGCCCTGGAGGTGGTCGAGGTCCTGCGGCATTGGGTGATTTCCAGTGATTGGGTGGGGCTGGATTACTATGCCAGGGTCCGGGCGGTTTTTCAAGGTGGAGGTGGGCGGATGGAGGTGGGCGGAGGCTCGGTTCGAGGGGGCGGCTGTGGTGGTTGTGGCGGTTGGGTGAGGGGAGGTTGTTGGGATGGTTTGGGTTGAGGTTCGGATTGCCGCTGGGTTGGGGCGGGCCCCCGCCTTCGCCTGCGGCTCTGACGGGGGTAAGGCTGGGGGAGCCGTTGTGGTGGTTGGGGCTGGGTGGGCGGAGGCTGTTGGGATGGTTTGGGTTGGGGTTCGGATTGTCGCTGGGTTGGGGCGGGCCCCCGCCTTCGCCTGCGGCTCCGACGGGGGTAAGGCTGGGGGGAGGCTTTTCGGGTTGATGGGGCTGGGTGGGGGAGGCTGTTGGGATCGTTTGGGTTGAGGACGCGTGTGTAGCCCGTCGCTGCGGTACGGGGCGGGTGGACGAGTGTGTTGCGCTTCCGAGATTGGACTTGGCGCCTGGCCGCACGCTGCTGGGATGGTTTGGGTTGGTCTTCGGGCGGTTGCTGGGTTGGGGCGGGCCCCCGCCTTCGCCTGCGGCTCCGACGGGGGTAATGCTGGGGGTGGCGGTTCGGGTTGATGCGGGTTTGTGATGCTGGGTGGTCGACCCAGGGGACGGACCAGGCGAGGAGGCGCGGGGGCGCGGCCCGCGCTATCGATGACTCGCGGGTAGCCCGTCGCTGCGGTGCGGGGTGGGTGGACGCGTGTGTTGCGCTTCCGAGATTGGACTTGGTGCCTGGCCGCACGTTGCTGGGATGGTTTGGGTTGGTCTTCGGGTGGTTGCTGGGTTGGGGCGGGCCCCCGCCGTCGCTGCGGTACGGGGCGGGTGGACGAGTGTGTTGCGCTTCCGAGATTGGACTTGGCGCCTGGCCGCACGCTGCTGGGATGGTTTGGGTTGGTCTTCGGGCGGTTGCTGGGTTGGGGCGGGCCCCCGCCTTCGCCTGCGGCTCCGACGGGGGTAATGCTGGGGGTGGCGGTTCGGGTTGATGCGGGTTTGTGATGCTGGGTGGTCGACCCAGGGGACGGACCAGGCGAGGAGGCGCGGGGGCGCGGCCCGCGCTATCGATGACTCGCGGGTAGCCCGTCGCTGCGGTGCGGGGTGGGTGGACGCGTGTGTTGCGCTTCCGAGATTGGACTTGGTGCCTGGCCGCACGTTGCTGGGATGGTTTGGGTTGGTCTTCGGGTGGTTGCTGGGTTGGGGCGGGCCCCCGCCTTCGCCTGCGGCTCCGACGGGGGTAATGCTGGGGGTGGCGGTTCGGGTTGATGCGGGTTTGTGATGTTGGGTGGTCAACCCAGGGGACGGACCGGGAGAGGAGGCGCGAGGGCGCGGCTTGCTCAATCAATGACGCGCGGGTAGCCCGTCGCTGCGCTCCGGGACTGGTGGTGGACCGGCGACATCGGTAACACAGATCAGCGGCGCAAGAGATCTGATCCGCCTTATCGGTACGGCACGATGAGTGTCGATGCCGTGGAAGGAGACCAGAGCAATGGACCAACGGGTTCAACTATTGCAGGAGTACGACGAAGGCGAGACCGTGACCGCACTGGCGGAAGCCTATGGCGTATCGAGAAAGACGGTCCACAAGTGGATCAAGCGTCGAGAGGAGGAAGGCGTGGCCGGTTTGCAGGACCGCAGCCGGGCGCCTCATACCAGCCCGCAGGAAGTCAGTCAGGAAGTCATAGAGCGCATCCTGGCTGAGCGGCGGAAGTGGAACTGGGGCCCGCGCAAGCTATTGAGGAAGTTGGCCGAGGCGGAGCCGGAGAGGAAGCACTGGCCGGCGCCCAGCACCATCGCCATGATCCTGAAAAGAGCGGGTCTGAGTGTCACACGAAAGCGACGCTTGCGGACGCCGCCCTTCGGGCAGCCCTTTGCGTCCGTGGATGGACCCAATCGGACGTGGTGCGCGGACTTCAAGGGTTGGTTCCGTACAGGTGATGGCGTGCGTTGCGATCCATTGACCATCACGGACGCCCACAGCAGGTACTTGCTGCGCTGCCAAATTACGCCGAAGACGGATGGAAAGCATGCGGCTGCGATCTTCGAGGCGGCGTTTCGAGAGTACGGTCTGCCGGAGGTGATTCGTACGGACAATGGCACGCCGTTTTCGACGCGGGCGCCTGGCGGACTCAGTCGGTTGTCGATGCGCTGGGTTCGGCTGGGCATTCTGCCGGAGCGCACAGCACCGGCCTCACCGCAGGAAAACGGCCGCCACGAGCGCATGCATCGGACGTTGAAACAGGACACGCTGAATCCGCCGGCGGCCAACCCGCGCCAGCAGCAGAAGCGATTTCACGACTTTCAAAGGATCTACAACGAGCAGCGGCCCCATGAAGCCCTGGACTACGATACGCCGGCAAAACACTATCAGCCGTCGTTGCGCCCGATGCCACGTCGGATCCCGGAGGTGGAGTACCCGGCAGGGCTCGTGCTACGACGGATCCAGAATCACGGAGATCTCTACTACAAGGATCAGAGGATTTTCATCAGCGAGATCTTTGCGCGTCAGTTGCTTGGACTGCGGCAGGTTGACGATCGCTATTTCGAAGTGTTCTACGGCATGCTGTTGCTCGGCTGGCTGGACATAGAGCGTAATCGGTTTATGAGGAAGAAGCCGAAGGCGCTGGAGCAACAGGACGACGAATCCGCGGCGGTGCCGGCCGCTGAGTAAGGCCCATGGAAATGACGCACCGTGGAAAGCGAGGAAATCCAAAAACAGGATTCCCTCGCTTCCCACCGCGCTTGGAAATCGCTACGCGATTCCCACATTTCCACAGGCGTACGAATCCGGCTAGAATCGCGAAAGGCGATCAGACAAGCCCCCGCGACGACTGTTACCCATGTCGGTAGACCAGATTGTCACCCATGTCCGCGGCCGTACAGGGGGTGGCGTTGGGCTGGTTGGGGCTCGGGCAGATTCGGGCTTGGGGCTGGATGGGCCCCGGTGGGTTTGGGCAGGGCCTGCGGCGGGTTATTCGGGCGTGGGCCTTGCCGGACGGAACCGGTGGTAGAGGAGCACTGCCCCCATGCCCAGGAGGATGCCGGAACAGTCCTCGAAGAGGTCGATCCACTCGCTGGCGCGGCCGGGGATGGCCCTCTGGGCCAACTCTATGAAGATGCCTACTGCCAGCATCGCGATCGCCGTCGGTAGGACTTGATGCCTGCGGGCGACGATGCCTCCCAGGAGGCCCCAGGCTGTGAAGGCGATGGCGTGGTCGGCGGAGCCCCCCTCACGGATTTGCGAGGCTAGGGGGCCGGGGAGGAGGGAGTAGGCGGTGCCTAGCAGGCCGAGGAAGATCCAAAGGGCCCAGAGGAGACGTCGTTGCTTCGAGGTCATGCTGGGCGTTTCAGCTGGACGTGCCCGGAGGGATGGGCACTTGCTCTTTTGCGGCGCGAGGTGAGCATGGGGCTGATTCCAGTTTGGATGATTTCCGGGCTGGTGTGCTGGGGGGCTTCCGGATTCCTATTTGGGGTTGGGGCCTTACGGTGATTCCCCCGCTCGTTGACACTCGCGGCTCTGTTCGCACTGGCGGCTCGGACGGACGCTGGCGGCTCTGAGTGGCGTTTGCGGTGAGATTACGAGGTGGGGGGCGGAGATCCCCTTTGGGAGTTGGTTGGTTGGGGCCTTACGGTGACTCCCCCGCTCGTTGACACTCGCGGCTCTGTTCGGACTGGCGGCTCGGACGGACGCTGGCGGCTCTGAGTGGCGGCGGGCTGGTTGGCAGTTTGCGGCGGGATTGCGGGGTGGGGCTCCCGGATTCCTCTTTGGGGTTGGTTGGGGCCTTACGGTGACTCCCCCGCTCGTTGACACTCGCGGCTCTGTTCACACTCGCCGCGCTGTTCACACTCGCAGCGCTGTTCGCACTTGCGGTTCGGATGGACCTTCGCGGCTGGGGTTGATGCGGGCGGTTCGGGTTGACTCTGGTGGGTCTGGTTGCTTGCAGGTGGGGTTAGTAGGCGCCTCGGCCTAGGACTACTACCCGGAAGGTGCGGATCAGGATGTGGAGGTCGAGCCAGGGGGACCAGTTGCGGATGTAGTAGGAGTCCAGGATTTCCTGGACGTCGATGTCGCCATCGCTTCTGGCCGAGACTTGCCAGAGGCCGGTGAGGCCGGGTGTCACACTGGCCCGGAGACCCCGGAATTCCGGGGGGAAGGCGTCTAGATGGTAGGCGGGGAAGGGGCGCGGGCCGACGAGACTCATCTCGCCCCGGATGACGTGCCAGAGCTGCGGGAGTTCATCGAGGCTGAAGCGGCGGAGCAGGGAGCCCAGCCAGGGGATGATGCGCGGGTCCGACTTGAGTTTGAAGTACCTGGCCCAACTGGTTTGCTCATCGGGGTTGCGGGCGAGATGTTCCCGCAGGAGCTGCTCGGAGTTGGGGTGCATGGTGCGGAGCTTGAGCATGCTGAACAGGCGGCCGCTCTTGCCGGCGCGCGGCTGGCGGAAGAAGACGGGGCCGGGGCTGAGCAGCTTGAGGAGCAGCGCGGAAAGAGCGATGAGCGGGATGGCGAAGAGGAGAAGCGGCCAGGCGATGACGAGGTCCATACACCGCTTCATGGTGTGGTTGGACCGCATGAGGAGGTTCTTGTTGACCTCGAGCCCGAGGATGCCGCCCAGATCGCGCGGGGTGACCCACAGGCTCTGAATGCCCTGGAGGTTGGGGACGACGATGACGTGGGAGAAGGGCAGTTTCTGGATGAGCTTCGACTGACGGCCTTCGTCCATGCCGGGCAGCGCGACGATGATTGTCTCGATGGTGCTGCTGAAGCGGGGCGCTTCGTCGAGTGTTCCGGCGACAGGCACGCCAAAGATGCGGGTTTCCTCCAGGGCCGGATCATCGTCGAGGATGGCGGCGGGGCGGAGGCCGAGGCCGGGGTTTTCGAGGAGGTGGCGGATGATGTGGCGGCCGGTCTTGCCTCCTCCCAGGACGAGGACGGGGATGCCCATGACGCCGGCGTTGGAGAGGAAGTGGCGGGCGATTTCGTCGAAGAGGGCGGGCAGGATGAAGGCGAAGAGGCCGGTGCAGAGGACGATGCCGCGGGACCACTGGTGGCCCTGGACGAGGTAGTCCCAGGCGAGGAGGAGGCTGAAGACGACGAAGGTGGCCTGGACGCGTTTGCGGAGGCGCTCGGCCGGATTCATGCCATAGCCGGGGTAGAGATCGAGGAGGAAGTAGACCAGGGGGATGACGAGGACGCCGAGGGCGAGGCCTTTGTAGTGCTGGGGCTGGAACTCCTGGGGGAACCAGGGGAGGAGGAAGATGCGGAGGGAGTAGCCGAGGAAGAGGGAGAGCTCGAGGGCCGCGAGGTCGGCGAGGAGGATGGCCCAGGTGGCGCGCACGCGGCCGGAGGCGCGGACCTGGGGGCGAGAGGACGAGGAATCCGCGTCGAGCCGTGGCAGGGCGCCTCCGAGGGGCAGATCGGAGTCCGCGGGCGGACCGGCGGGGAGGCCGGCATGACTGGGGCGGGCTGTATGCACAACAAGTTTGTGTCGGAGCGCAGCCAGGAATCTCAGCTGCTTTGTTCGCCCCGCTGCCAACCAAGCAATTGTAAAGCGAAAAGGGCGACGAAGCGCGGATTGTACTTCAGATAGCGTTTCCAGAGGCGGCGCGGTTCGGAGGCGAGGCGGAAGAGCCATTCGAGCCCGAGGCGCATCATCCAGCGGGGGGCCTGGGGTTTCGTGCCGGAGAGGAAGTCGAAGGCGGCGCCGACGCCGAGCATGACAGCGGGGATACGGCCGCGGTGCTGGGCCATCCAGACGTCCTGCTTGGGCGAGCTGAGTCCCACGAATAGGATCCGGCAACCGGAGGTGGAAATTGCCTGAACGACGGCCTCGTCTTCCTGCGGAGTGAGCGGGCGGAACGGCGGAGCGTAGGAGTAGGCGATGTCGAGGTCAGGGTGCCGGCTCCGGACGGAGCGAAGCAGAGCATCCAGGACCTGTTGGCTTGCTCCATAGAATCCAACGGGGATTTTCCCACCAGCGGCCAGGCCGAGGGCCAGAGCCGTGAAGTCGGGTCCATAGACTCGGGTCGCCGCGCGAAGGCCTAGCCATTTGAGGCCCCAGACCAGCGGCATGCCGTCGGGCGTAACGAGGTCCGCGCCATTTACGATGGCACGATAATCGGGGCAGTCGAATGCCTCCATCACGTTATTGACGGTGGAGAAGACGACGTACCTGGACTCGGCTGCGTTCGCCCAGGCGACCACCTGGCCGGCGGCGCTGGCATAGGAGGTAGCGTCGACGCGCATGCCCAGGATGAGCCGGCTCGCCGGGCCTACGGTGATTGGAGCGACGTTGCGCATGGCTGTTGCGTTCAAACTTTTGCTCTGTCGAAGGAGAGCGCCACGGTATGGCCAAAAATAAGTTAGCGGTTGAATCCCGCGCCAGACGGTTCCGAACCCCGAGCTGGCGACTGCTGCTGTGTATTGTCGCGCCCGCAGAGAGCCGGGGCCTCGCCCGATTGATATTGCCAGGCGCCTGACACGCTCAAAGAGGGATTCGTACGGGCCAAATTGCGGGGCAGCAGGTTGAGTTCCCGAAGCGGCGCCCAGAACTCAAGCGATCGCCGGGGGATCAGACCCGTCATGATTTGCGCGAGCTGATCCGAGTCGAGGTTCGATCTGTACACGGCCAGATCGCTGAAGGAGCAATTCAGGCAACCGCTGCCGAATTCGAAACGGGACATCGGTTCGGGCTGGGCCGTTTGGTACTGCCCAACGAGGAGACCATCCAGGTAGACACGCAGGCTCCGAGTCGCGAACTGGTAAGAGACGGCGACATGGCGCCAAGTCCGGCCTGGTCCAACCGTGACGGGCACCAGGAGCGTTTCCGATTCGCCTTCCCTCAGAACCAGGTTCGTGGCGTGGCGTTCGAGCCGATAGCGTTCGCCCTGGTCAGAACCGAAGCGCAGATAGACACGCCATTCGTTCTCTCCCGCGTCCTGGATCCAGGCGGCCGAGGTCCAGGAGTCGCTGGCGCGGTCGAGCGCGATGTCGATTCGCCCCAACTCCAAGCCCTCACCCGCGGTTGGCGTCTGCCAGGAGCCGGGGGTGCTTTCCATGTCTTCCTGGGATGGGCGGTAGGCGATATCGAACAAGGAAAGAGGGATCGAGTTGAAGAAGTAGCTGTGTCCGGCATCGGTGGGATGCAGGCCATCCCGAGTCAGGCCGGGCAGCCAATTGCCCGTGGGGTCCGAAACGATACTCCAGAAATCCCACATGGGGACGCCCAGAGTTTCCTCCGTCCGGTATAGCTGAGAGATCAAGGCGATGTTGGTTGCGGTATAGAAATCGCTCGGGTACATGCCAACGACGATGGGGATGGCGCCGAGTTCCCGCGTCCTGCGGATGAGTTCCCGGGTGTTGGCGATGTAGCGGGACCAGGCGGCTTGCGGTGCATTCACGAACCCTTCGTTGAAGATGGAGGTGGCGAGGACCACGAAGTCTGGTTGCTGGGGCGTCACGTCGGAGTCGAAGCGAGCCAGCGAGGTGCTGGTGCCGCTGCCGCTGATGGAACTGTTGACGACCTCGAAGCCGCGGTTGCGAAGTTCCGAGGTGAGCAAGCCCACCCAGGAGAGCTCGTAGCGGGTGGCGCCGACTCCGGCCGCACTCGAAGAGCCGAGTACGACTACTTTCCGGGTGCCAGCCACTGGTGGGGCCTGGGCGATCCAGTTTGAGGCGAAGGAAGAGAGTGAACACGAGGGCTGCTGGGCGGGTTCCGCGGAAACGGGAACAGGTGAGGTTCCCCGGGCAAGGCCGGCGGCCGACAGGACCAGACAGAACAGCCTTAGCTGCCGATATACAGCGGCGAAGCTCTCACGGGACAATGCCTGCACTCCTCCTAGACGATCTCTCCTGTCAGTCTTGCCGCGGACGCCGATTCCGAGGTCGAGCGCCGGGCCGCGGACGATTCCGCCGGCAGCGGGGTCACCATCGAGGCCGGGATCCAGTAGGCGCCCAGCCGTCTGGCAATATCGCCGCAGAACTTATCATAGGGGCGCTGGAGAAGCAATGCAGGCAGGATGGAGCCGGCCAGCATGATGAGGAAGACCATTGGGCTCTCCATGGTCTGCCTGGCGGACAGCCCTCCGAACTTCTGTGCGAACCAGATGATGCCCCAACATGCGGGCCAATGGCCGAAGTAGATCAACATGGAACTGCTGCCGCCCAACTGCAGCAGGGGGTTCGAAAGCAGGCGTTCCAGGTTGCCGCGGTTGAACCAGACGCCGAGAACGAGCACGGCCAACAGTGGCAGGAACAGGGCATGGCCGGCCAGAAACCGTGTGGTGAAACTGCTGCCCATGACAGAGAGAAAGATCGCTGTCGCCAGTCCCGACGCAGCCAGAAACGAGTCGCCAGCCCACCAGTGTGGCTTGTCCGCCGGCTGCACTCGATTCGCGAGAAGAGCCAAAACTGAGCCGAACATCACCTCCAGGATTCGAAGGGGCGGGAACGCGTGAATGAACGAAGTCGCCTGGTCGAGCTCGGGGGCGACATGGACCGCCGGGTCACCGGGAAAAGAGTATTGGAACGATTGCCTGAAGTGCGTCACCAGCCACAGATTCGGAGCCAGGTCGATGATCCAGAAGAGCCCCATTGCAGCGAGCAGGGCGGCGGTGCTCCAGCGGGTCCAGCGGCGCGTCCACAGGATTGCGCCGTAGCCCAAAGCAAAGCTCGTGACCGCCCAAGCGGGAGAGTTGTAGAGGAGCTGGACCTTCGGGAAGAAGCCATGGACCATTGTGAGCCACAGGAGGCTGTGCACCGCGACGTCCTCCCCGCGAATCCTATCCAGCCCGATGAAGGCGGTGGGGACCATGGCCAGGAAACAGAGCGCATGTACGGGGTAGAGCTTCGTGATGCGCCGGGTCAGGAAGGAGCGGATGCGGACCCTTTTCCCGTAGAGGGACTGTGTCAGCAGGAAGCCGGAGAGAAGGAAAAAGAAAGATGTCGCAATCGACCTCGTTTGCAGGAGGTCCAGGAACGCGGCGGGCAGGCCGAGTGCGCCGAGCGGCCGAATGCCGAAATGTGCAAAGACAATCCACATTGCGGCGAAGAATCGCAGGGCATTGAGCGCCTGCGAATAGCGTGTCGGTTCGGTGTTCATTGGAGACAAACAGTCATGCGATGAGAGGTAATGACGGTTTGGCAGACTGCGCCTGGATCCGCGCGGACTGCAAATCGGCGAGCCAAAGCCGGGCCAGGTCCAGTTCTTCGGGGCGGAGGTAGCCGGAGGCCGTCATCTGCTCATAGCAGGCGTCGAGCTGAGCTGCCGGGTCGATGCCGGCGAGGGGCAGGCGGCTGAGCTTATCCATAATCGCAACGTTGTTCAGGTAGCCACTTACTTCATCCGCAAAGTCCCGGATGAGGCTGTGATCGTTGCGGCGCTGGAACATATTGGCGCCGCGGAAGGCCAGCCGCCCTCCGGACGCGAAGAGGCAGGCCTGGGCGACAAACGAGCGCCAGATGTCGGTCATGCGGAATGTGGCGCTGCAGGGTAGATAGAGGTAGGTGAATGCCTGCGGCCACCAGAGTGTGTTCTGCGAGTTGAAGGGGCACCAGGAGCCGGAGCCGAGCACTACGTCTTCGCCGCGGAAGAAGATGTCGCCTTCGGTTGTGAGCCGGTAGACTGCGTCCACGTCGGGGTTCTCGTCGGCGAGGAACTGTTGGATCGCGCAGGTCTGTTCAAAAGGGGGAGAGAGCGCGCAGTCCGTGCGAAGGCTCTCGTTGACGAACTCCAGCGGAAATCCACGAGGCCAAATTCGCGCCGAAGAGAAGTGACGATAGACGTTCTGCCAGCCGGCCGACTCGACACTCCGGGCGACGATTGCCGGGCTGACAGCGCCCGGATACCAGTCGTAGGGGATATTGTCGTCGTCCGTTTCGAGCAGAACTTCCGCCCCGTGCGCGATGGCGTAGAGGTACCCCAGATTTTTGCGGGCGTAGTGATTGAAGGGTGAGCGCTCGGCCAGGGCGAAGGGCAAGGTCTTTTGCTCGTCGACGCTGAGGAAACGAACACCAGGGTAGTGCCAATCGGGCGGCGTCTTCCGGTCGCCGACTACGAGGATCTGCCATTCAGGGCACAGCTCCGCGAGACGCCGCACCGTTTCGGTGGGCGGATTGATGGTGGTCACGACAATCCACCGGGCGTTATTCATGCAGTAAATTCCTTCGATCGATGATTCGTGAACGCGGGCTGGGCGGGGGCCCCAGGCAGACCCATGACGCGTGCAATCCGCTCCGCTGTTCTCTCCCAGGTGTAACGGCGAAGACATTCCGTCTGGCCCGCCTCTCCCATGCGCCGCAGCCGATCGGCGTTGCTGAAGGCATCCACTAAGCCCTCAGAGACAGCCTGGGCGGTGGGTTCCTGGATCAAAAATCCGAATTTCCCATTTCCGGTGAGTTCCGGCATGGCATTGCGGCGCATCCCCAGTACGGGGCAGCGGCACGCGAGTGCTTCGAGGTAGACGAGGCCCCATGGTTCGTAGAGCGCGGGCATGGCGAACAGGGCCGCCTGCTGAAACAAGGACTCCAGTTCGGACCAGGGCAAGGCGGTACGGAACTGGACTCCGGGCGTGCCCTCGATGGGGCCGCGAAACTCAGGTGGGGCGACCATGACCAAGCGGAGGCGCGGGTTCCTGGCGTGAGCCGTCCGGAAGGCCTCAAGGAGTAGAAGCCCGCCCTTTTCCACGAAGCGTTCCTTGGCGACAAACAGGATTGGGGCCTGGTCGAAGTTCTTCGGTCCATGGAAGGGGGCGATCTTGCCTCGACCGGTGCCCGCGGCGGTGACTCGTGCCGGATCGATCCCGTAGTGAGCGATGACGTTGTCGCGGACGTACTCGCCTACCGTGAAGATGTGCCGGGCCTGCTGGAATGTTTCTCTTTCGAGTGCGTCAAACAGGTCTTGCGCGTGCGGCGGGTCGGCGGCGGGGCGTTGGGCCCGCTGGAGCGCATAGGTGGAGTCGATGTAGACGTAGTGCTGGAAGCTGGAATTGCTGCTGCTGCCGGGCATCGAAAGTGTCGTCATATGCAGGGCGCGGCTGCACCCCGTGCCGGCCATGGATCTTTCCAGTTTGCGAAAGGCGGCAGACCGGGAGAGCCGAGCGCGGTGGAAGTCCCGTCCAAGGCCCTGGAGTGTCGCGGCGGCAAAGTGGAGGCCTTTCCAGAGGTTAGTTGAGGCGAGGTTGGCCGTTTGCACTGGAAGTCCCAGCGATTCCAGGGCGCGGACGATGTTGCTGGGTGTTCCGGACCAGCAGCGTGGGTTTCTTGGTTCGCCTTGGGGATGGGAAACGCAGATCATTTCAGGTCACCGGAGCCTTCATGGAAAGTAATAGCGGACGCCGCTGCTAGATTGCCACGCGACGTGATCGCTGCCCCTCCAAAGCGTCGTGATAGATGTCCATGAGCAACTGGTGATTCGTTTCGGGTTGATATCTGCCTTCGTACGCGGCGCGCGCGCTCTGCTGGAAATCCTTGCGAGGTGTCGAATCAGAGAACATTCGAGTGATGGAGGCAGCCAGCTGAACCGGATCTCCCGGTGAGCATAGAAAGCCGGTCTGGTTTTCCAGGACGAGTTCGGGCAAGGTGCCTACGCGAGAGGCGATGACGGGAAGTCCTGCCGAGTATGCCTCGATCACTACCAGCCCAAATGGTTCGTCGAGGATAGAAGGGACGACGAGGCACTCGGCCTCCTCCATAAGGCGAAGGATTTCATGACGACCGAGCTGGCCGGTCCATCGGATCTCCGCCCGGCCTGAATATGTGGACTGCAGTTCAGCGGCGATAGGCCCTTCGCCCACAATTGTGAGCGGCGGAGGCGATGGTAGCCGGTCCCAGGCATCCAGAAGGATGCGGAGACCCTTCTCCTCAGTCAAGCGCCCGACGAACAAGGCACCGGCTCTCTGTCGGTCAAGATTCGGGCTTGCGTTCTCAACGAAGTGGCGTTTGACGGCAACCTTCGCCGCCGGCAGCCCTGCCGCCACCACTCTGGTCTTCATCCAGTCAGAAAGGGCAATGAAGCGGTCGACTTGCTTTTGCCATGTGCCAGCGGCCCGGTGCAAGGCATACACGGCCGCGATTGCCGCTGTTGCGGCTGTGCTTTGCTGGTAGCAACGGTGACGGATAGCGGGCCACATCATCGGAGAGTCGAGACATTCTTCGCACTTGATTCCGTTTCGAAGAAACGTAGCGGCCGGGCAGAAGATCCGGTAGTTGTGAAGGGTCTGAACTACCGCGGCCCCCTTGGATTTTGCGGCCCGGATGATGGATGGAGACATCGCAGGGAAGGTGTTGTGAACGTGAACCACCTCGATGCGGTTGGCCTCCACCAATTGCCTCGTCTGCTGATAGATGCCTCGATTCCAGATCATCGACGACAGCCGTCCGGCCGTGCCCAGAATCTCGAAGTCCTTGTTCTGGGTGGCGAGGCAGAATACCTGATGACCGTGATGCTGCAAGAGGTGGGTCTCCGCCTCGAAGACGACATCCTCGCCTCCGCGTGCCCGGTAGAACGAGTGAGCAAGGAGAATGCGCATGGAGTAACTACGACTTGATGCCAGCGGCTCGGAGCGCGCTCTCGGCCCGCCTGATGATTTGAGCGTAATTCGTCTCTGGTTCTTCAGATGCGAGGACGATGAGAGTTAGGATCCCGATCGTCCCACCAAGAGACATGAGCGCGCCGACCCATGAGACGGCGAACAGGAACAAATGGATCAGGAGGCGATAGAAGTAGTTCCGGCCAAAATCCCGCAGCCCTTGCCTCACTACGATGAACCAGGAGAGCAGGAAGAGTGAGGCGCCTACAAACCCGCATGCCAAGCCGATATCCAGATAGCTGTTGTGAGCCTCTCCGGCCCACGCAACCGTGGCCAGTAGTTGTCCCCGGGCACCCCCAATGCCGTAGCCAAAAGCCCATGAGTTGAGGAGGATGTCCATAGCCGGAGCCCACAGGAAGCTCCGGCCGCTCAGAGTGCTGTCATTGATAGTCCGAAGATAGACGGAGTCCATATAGCCAAGAATTGGCTGGATGAGATCTCCCTGGAGTGCGATGAGAATGGCCGCTACCAGCGCGAACAGGAAGCAGTAGCTAAGCCCGACAATGGCCCGGCGTGCCACGGCTGTGTGATTCTTGACGATCGCAATTCCAAAAATAATGAGGGCTACGACGATGCTCGTCCTTGCGACAGTCAGGACGAGCACGGTCGCAAAAAACAGCTGAGTAGCCCAGTGTTTCGAAGTTCGCGGCGAGGCGCCCACCAGGAGCGCAATGCCCGCCATTTCGGCCAACAGGCCCGGATGAAGAGCCAGGACGGCCAGACGGCTTCGCCAATTGCCGTACTCACCGATGAAGAGCGGGTACATGTCCGGCAGGTACAACCCAACGCAGAGGCCCACGGCGACAGCGGAGAGCAACGTCCAATAGATAACGTTCAGAGTCCTGTCTGCTCCGAGTTGCCTGCTTGCAAGAACGATGGTGCAGAGGTTTGCGAGGTACAACCCCGCCTTTGCCGCGCTCAAGACGGGATAGAAGGAGTTGATGCTGGCGGCCAGGCAGATCAAATAGACGAGGGCCAGGAGGGTGTACGGCGGCTTGATCGGAATTCGGCGCTTCGAGAGGAGCTGTGCCCAGACAGCGAGGAACAAGGAAAGCCCAGTGCATGCTACTTCGAATGTCGCCTGAAGACCCAGGTCCGTAGCGAGTGGGTCTCTCGTCGTCAGTTTAAACAGCGCAATCGTCTGGAGTGCGATGGCCGCAATCGAAAGGTAGCGCGGCAGGGGCTTGGGGTCGGCAGGTGCGTGGCGCGCCGATGCTCCCGAAAGCTTGATAACGGTTTCGCCCGTGGGTAGGAATGTCACCTGCATGTGAGGTAAGGGTTGCTGCGTGCCCGGTGATGAGATCTTCTGCCCGCTAGGGCCGAAAGCAGGAGCCGCGTGGATAGCTAGGAGAAAAGGCGACTGAGGGAGTCGGTGAACCGCTTTACCGGATTCGGTCTCCACCAGAACCTGAGTCCCTGGATGGCGATGGCGTCAGGCAGCCTGGTGAGGATCGACCAGGCAATCCGGCGCTTCCGATCGGAGATGAGACTGACGTCCGGGCGCGCCTTCCCGTCCTTGGCGAGAAGGGAGAGCGCCAATTGGTACTCGGATCCTTCCGCTACTCGCCAACGATCCGGCTGTAGCGAGATGCCGTGGATCTCGCAAACAAACTCCGCTCTAGCCTTCCAGACATTCTCGAGGAATGCGACCGTCTTCTGAATGGACAGGGAATCCAGGGGGCCGGCAAGGCCCGTGAGGTTGTTGCCGTGCACGCGGTACATTGCAAGGACTTCGGGCACTGCCGCGACCTCTGAATAGAGGAGAGCCCGCTCCTGCACGATCCTGTCGGCCGAGCTCCGGAAGATAGGCGGGATCGGGAAGATCGACTTTGCGACCTCCGATCGCACCGAGAGCGCGGAGCAAGGGGGGAGACGCAGGCATTCGCCGTTGACGCAGCGGGGTGCTAGCCAACCACTGTCGAGCCTCGGTGGAAGGATCCGGCGAACGATTCGGCCATCGGTGTCTTCCGCGCGAAGTTGGTGCGTCACCATGCCCGCTGCGGGATTCTGCTGGAAGGCCTGCACGATGCGATCGAGTTTCGAGTCATGCCAGGTATCGTCCGCATCAATCAGCGCGATCAGCTGGCCTTTGGCCTGCTCATAGGCGCGATTGAGGGCGGAGGCCATTCCCCCGTTTGGCTGGGCAATGAACCGGATTCGATGGTCGCTCGCCGCAAACTCCGCGAGAACACGAAGCGAGTCGTCCGTGGAGCCGTCGTCACAAATGAGGACTTCAAAGTTTCCGTACGATTGCTGCAATACGCTGTTGAGGCAGTCGGGCAGGTATCGCGCGTAGTTGTAGTTCGCGACGAGTATGGACACCAGCGGATCCCGGGCGAGCGGCGGCAGGGGGAGGGGCCGGAGATCGGGCTGGACGGAGGAGTTAGTCACGGTCGAGCGGCTCCACGGAATCCTCGAAGACTTTCAGGGCCCGGGCGACTACCTGGTCCATGTTGTAGTAGCGGTAGTCGGCGAGGCGGCCGATGAAGATGGTGGTCCCGGAGAGGGCGGCTACCTCGGCCTGATATTTCTCATGGATGACGGCGCTTTCGGGGCGCGGTACGGGGTAGTAAGGCTCGTTGCAGCCCGGTTCGTGGGGCTGCGGATACTCGACGGCCAGCGTGGTCCCGGCAATTTCCTGGCCGGTCATGTGTTTGAACTCGGAGACGCGGGTGAAGAGCTCGGTATTGGGGTAGTTCACCTGGCCGCAGGGCTGGTGTTGGGCGGCGGGGACGTGAGGGAACTCGAAGCGGAGGCTGCGGTAGGGCAGGCGGCCGTGGCGGTGTTCGAAGAACTCGTCGACGGGTCCGGTGTAGACCATGCGGCGCCACTCGAGTCCGGGGGGCAGGGCGCGGTAGTCCGTGTTGAGGCGCAGCTGGATGTTGGGGTGGCTGAGCATGCGCTGGAACATGGCGGTGTAGCCGTCGCGGGGCAGGGCCTGGAAGCGGTCCTGGAAGTAGCGGTCATCCTCACTGACGTGGACGGGGACGCGGGCCATGACGGAGGGGTCGAGCTGGCGGGGCTCGAGGTCCCATTGTTTGCGGGTGTAGCCGGCGAAGACGTTGTCGTAGATGAAGCGGGCGAGGTGCTGGATCTCGGGGTCTGGGTGCTCGAGCATGCGCAGGATGGGCACCTTGACGTCCATGCCGTATTCGGCGATGAGGCGGGCCTGGAGGGCGGCGGCGGCGTCCGGCGGCCAGAGCTGGCGGAGGGACTGGAGGTTGAAGGGGACGGGGATGAGTTGGCCGTCGACGAGGCCGAGGGCGCGGTGCTGGTAGGGGCGCCATTCGGTGAACTGGGAGAGGTAGTCCCAGACGCGGACGGAGTTGGTGTGAAAGACGTGGGGGCCGTAGCGGTGGATGAGGACACCGTGGGGGTCGAGGGTGTCGAAGGCGTTGCCGGCGATGTGATCGCGGCGATCGATGAGGAGGACGGACTGATTGCGGACGGAGGCGATGCGCTCCGCCATGACGGAGCCGGCGTATCCGGCGCCGACGATGAGCCAGTCGAAGGTCATGCGGCGGCCTGCTCCCAGGTGCGCGGAGGCGCGAGGGGGTTGAGTCCGCGGCGGCGGAGGCAGATGAGGATGCCGAGGGTGACGGCGGCTTCGGCGGCGACGACGGAGCAGGCCATGCCGAGTCCGCCGAAGCGGGGGGCGAGGGCGCAGGCGCAGACGATGTTGAGGAGGCCGGCAGCGAGGAGGATGACGTTGAAGTCGCGTTCGAGGCCGAGGGGGAGCATCCACTGAATGCCGAGGACGTTGCTGACGGCGACGAGGGGGGCGAGGAGGGCGAGGATGCGGAGGATGGGGATGGCGGCCTCGTAGCGGGGTCCGAGGAGGATGGCGACGATCCAGGGGGCGGCGGCGGCGAGGAAGATGCCGAGGGAGAGGCCGAGGGCGAGCATGAGGAGGGCCGAGGCGCGGGTGGTGCGGCGGGCGGCGGCGGGGTCGTGTTGCATGAGGTAAGAGATGCGGGGGAAGAAGGTCTGATTGAGGGGGGCGAAGGTGGCCATGGCGGCGCGGATGAGGCGTTCGGCGGCGCCGAAGATGCCGACGGCGGCGGGGGCGGCGAAGAGTCCGAGGATGAGGACGTTGGCGGTGGTGTAGAGGCTGACGGCGCTGCGGAAGAGGAACATGCTGAAGCCGGCGCGGAGGGCGGCCCAGCCGGCGGCAGCGGAGGGGCGGGGGAGAGAGGTTTCGCGGGCGACGAGGAGGAAGCCGGAGAGGGTGGAGAGGATCGCCATGCCGGCCTGGAGGGCGACGGCGCGGCCTTCGTCGCCGGGGTGGTGGACGAGGAGGAAGAGTCCGGCGGCGGCGATGATTTTGGCGGTGATGTCGAGGCCGGCCATGACCTTCATGCGGCCCATGCCCTGGAAGTACCAGAGGGGGCTGGCGGCGAGGGCGAGGCCCCAGGCGAGGGCGGTCCAGAGGAGGGGGCCGCGGCCCTGGAAGGGGGAGCCCCAGAGGAGGAGCGGGGGGATGGCGCAGAGGGCGGCGGCGGCGAGGAGGAGTTGGCCGCCGAGGACTCCGCCGATGTGGGCGGCGCGTTGGGCGGGGTCGTGGCGGTTGCGGGCGATGTCGCGGGTGGCGGAGAGCTGGAAGCCGTATTCGACGAGCATGGCGGTGTAGCGGGCGAAGGCTTCGGCGAAGACGAGGGCGCCCCAGGCGGCCGGGCCTAACGTGCGGGTGAGATAGGGGAGGGTGAGGAGCGGGACGGCGAAGTTCATGGCCTGGACGCCGTAGAGGGCCAGGAGGTCGCCCAGGAGGGAGGACGGGGTGGACGGGCTGGGGGACGGGGTGGGCACGGGCTTACAGGGTGGACGGGCTTTGCCGGGTTGGTTCGTGGCGGCTGGAGGCTGGTTCGAGGGTGCGGCGGAGGGGGACGTTCACGCCCTGTCCACCTGCGATTGTCGCCTCTGATTGGAGTCGACTACGTTTCGGGACAGGGGATGAACGTCCCCAGCGAGGATGAACGTCCCCGCTCGCCTTAGGTCGCGGATTCGGAGGCGGCCTGGTACTTCTTGTAGTATTTGCCGTAGTAGCCGTAGTAGTAATAGTGATCCGAGTGGTGCTTCTTGACCTGATTCAGGACCAGGCCGATCACGTTGGCTCGCAGGTGCTGGAGCGTGGAGAGGGCGGCGGCTACCGCTTTGCGACTGGTTTCCCCGGCGCGGGTCACGACGATGACGCCGTCGGCGGAACTGGCCATTTGCAGGCTCTCCGCGAAGCCGAGCAGGGGCGGGGCGTCCAGGATCACCAGGTCGTAGTCGCGGGCCATCTCTTCCATCATGGGTCCCAGTAAAGTGCCGATCATGTCGGCGGCGCGGCGGCTGGGCGGACCGGCGGAGATGATGTCGAGGTAGGGGTTGTTGGCCGGGTGGACGATGACGTCGCGCCAACTGGTTTCGCCGTTCAGGACGTTGGACAGGCCGGTGTGGAGCTGGATGCCGAAGAGCTTGTGCTGCGAGGGGCGGCGCAGGTCGCAATCGATGAGCAGGGTCTTCTTCTGCTGCTCGGCGTGGGCGTAGGCGAGGTGGCCGGCGGTGGTGGATTTGCCTTCGCTGGCGGTAGCCGAGGTGAAGAGCAGGGTGCGGAGGCGGCGGTCGAAGTCGGTGAGGAGGACGGAGCTGCGGATGGTGCGGATCGCCTCTTCGTAGGTGGAGAACTGGCGGTCCATGACCTTGCCCGGGACTTTGACCAGGGCTCCGTCGGCCTGGAGGACTCCGGCTCCGTCGACGACGGCGGGCAGGATGAGCTCCTTGGTGTTCTTGACGGCGGGCAGGGTGCCGATGATGTGGGTCTTGAGGGTGCGGGTGACCTGCTCGGGGTCGCGGATGGTGTTATCCATCGTGTCGGTGAGGATGGCGACGCCGATGGCGAGCAGGGTGGAGAAGAGCAGGGCGAGCAGGAGGTTCAGGCTGAGCTTGGGGAAGACGGGTTTCCAGGCTGGGCGGGCGAGATCGGCGATGCGCACCATGTTGTTCTGGAAGCCGGCGTTGATGCCTGCCTCGCGGATTTTGCGGACGAGCTCGTCGTAGAGGTTCTTGTCGGCGTCGGCCTCGCGTTTGGCGCGCTGGTATTCGAAGCTGCGGAGGTTGAGGGTGTCGTACTCGCTCTTGGTTTCGGCGACGCTCTTCTGGAGCATCTGCTCACGAGCCTTGGCCTCGTTGTACTGGACCTCGACGCGCTTGATGGCGTTCTGGCGGGTGGCGTCGACCTGCTCCTGGATCTCCTTCACCTGGGCCTGGGATTTACGGTACTCGGGGTGATTGGGTCCGAAGTGGGACTTGACCTCGGCGAAGCGTTCTGAGGACTCGTTCAGGCGCTCCATGAGGCGGCGGATGGCCTCGCCCTGGGTGGAGACCTGGGCGGACTCGAGGGAGCCGGCGCGGGTGGAGTTGAAGGCGGCTTCGATGGCGACGCGGTCGGACTGGGCCTTGGTGTATTCGGTGTTGAGCTGGAGCAGGCGGGAGGAGAGGATGTTGGTCTTCTCCTCGGGGTTGATGACGTTGAGTTCGCGCTCCATCTGGGCGAGGCGGCCGGAGGAGGATTCCATTTTGGCGCGGAGTTCCTCGATCTGGCGCTCCATGAATTTGGAGAGGGAGACGGAGCTGCGGATGCGGATGTTGTAGGTGTGCTCGATGTAGCTTTGGGCGATCTGGTTGGCGACGTCGGCGGCGAGTTGGGGGTCAGTGGAGCGGTAGCTGATCTGGAGCAGGTAGGTGTTGGGGGGGCGGGTGACCTTGAGCTGCTTGAGGAGGATGGGGGCGTCCTTGGCGCGGGCGGTGTCGGACTCCTGCTTGATCTGCTTTTCGCGTTCGAGGAGGCTGTAGCGCTGGGCGACGGGGCGGACGACGGAGTCGCTCTGGATGAGGCGGATCTGGGAGGCGAGGAAGGACTCGGCGTCGAGGGTGGAGTAGGCCTGGCTTTGGGATTCCTGGCCGACGATGCCCTTGGCTTCCTGGCGGTCGACGTAGAGGGTGGAGGTGGATTCGTAGACGGGGGTGAGGCGGAGGCTGACGACGGCCGTGGCAATGAGCATGACGGCGACGAACGCCACGATCTTCCAGACGTGGCGGCGGAGGATCCAGAGGTAGTGCGAGAGGGGCAGGGAGACCTGATCCGCATCGCTTTCCGACAAGATGACGGTGGCGGGCGCCAGCGGCGACTGCTGGTAGGCCATGGCGGGCGTCATGCGCCGCACGGGTCCGGTGAGATCCAGCGCGTCGAATTTATCTTCAGGCATAAGGAATTACCGCATCCCCTTCCAATTCCACCGCTACCGAGCGTTGCAGCAGGTGGAGGTGTACGACCAAATGATTCTCGTTCTTAATGCGGGCGAGAACGCCCTGGAGGCCGGCGAGCGGGCCGTCGCGCACTTCCACGCGCTGGCCTTCGCGAAGGAGGGCCATGCAGCGGAGGCGGCGGCGGGCGTCGAGCATGCGTTTGACGGCGTCGATCTCCGCGACGGGGATAGGCTCCGGGGTTCCGTGGAAGCCGACGAAGCCTAAGACGCCGGGGGTATCGACGATGCGGTAGGGAATATCGAGAGAAACACGGCAGAATAAATAGCCGGGAAAAAGCGGAATATCCAGTAATTTGACGCGGTCGGACCAATTGCGGCGGGTGCGGGCGAGGGGGAGGAACTCCTCCAGGCCGGCGAGGCGCAGAGTTTCGGCCGCAGCCTTCTCCGCGTTGGGCCGGACGCGCAGGGCGTACCAGTTTGGCGGATTGTGAGATAGCTCGTTTTGAGACAAAGCTGCCGCTCAGCAAGCCCCATGCAAGTGGTAGTATTTTCACCTACACGAAGGGCCGACCGTCCTTAAAATAATAATTCCTAATCCTAACGCAGGCGAGGTACTCTGTCCATGCTGTAGGCGGGACAGCCTCCATCAATATCGTGACGGCGGGGCGGGTTATTCTCACGAGAAATCGAAGCCGGGGCGGAGTGCGAGGAGGCGGGTAAAGTGTAGTGGAACTTACGTTTGAGCAGGTTTGCGGCGGGCGTCGGACCCAAACAGGTGGAGCGGGCGGCGCTGATCTCTCTCGTGTTGTCAGGACTACAGGTATAGTCTAAGAGGAGAATTAGACGAGGTCCTATCCTAGGATCTAGGATAGCCCGCTATAGTAAAGTTAGACTGGTCTTTCCATCCATGCGATATCTAGCCGTGCCCCTGTTGACTATGCTGGCCGCCGGACAGGCCCTGGCCGGGCAGGAAGCGCCTGCCGCTCCAGAGCTGGGAGCGACTCCCGTGGCGATGCAGATGGTGCTGCCGACCCTGGCGGGGATCTGGGTGTATGCCAATCCGAACGCCAAGAAGAATGGCGATGTTTATCAATGGGTTGCGGCGAAAGCGGAGATTACGCAGGAAGGCGACAAGGTGCAGGGGACGTATGAATGCACCTATGCGGTGCCGCCGGGCGAGAAGTTGAATCCGAAGGTGAGTTTCCGTTTCGAGGGCAAGCTGGTGAGTGAGGTGGTGAGTTTCGACCTGAAGCCTCCGCTGAAGGGGACGTTCAAGATTCTGAAGACGTCGGCGGCGGAGTTAACGGTGAGCTACTACATCCAAAACGCGGCGAAGCAGGGGATCAACTTCGGAGAGATTCCGGAGAACGATCCGCAGCCGCTGTCGCGCCAGGCTCAGTAACCGAGTCAACCAAAAAATGGTACAACGCGCCTTGGCATGGGGTGTCCTGGCTGTCCTGTTGATCCTGACGATCTTCGGGATCGTCCACAACGGGCTGGCGGGGCAGAGCGTGTGGGCTCCGGTTGGGCTGGCGCGATTCGCAGGATTCGCCGTATTCTATGCCCTGTTCACCGGAGTGATGCTGCTGAAGGCGCCTAGGTGGTATCTGCCGGCGCTGGCGGGGTCGATGGTGATCTACACGATGCTGGCGGTGGGGCCCCTGGCTCCGCTGGCGGTGGGGTATTTCGGGGCATCGTGTTTCGCGATTGGCGGGATCTGGTTCCGGCGGCATCCGGCGTTCACGGCGCGCAGTCCGCAGATGGCGGTGCTGACGGGGCTGGCCACCTGGGTGTTTTTCGTCCTGGTGACGGCGGGCCTGCCGATTCATTACCGGGCGCTGTACTGGATTCTGCCGGCGATCCCCATCTACTACGCGTTGCGCTATCAATGGCTGCCGGCGCTGGAGTTTGACTACCCCAAGACAGCGCACGACCTGGCTCCGCTTTCGGTGGCGCTGTTCCCGCTGGCCTGCCACTGGCTGGTTGTGCTGAAGCCGGAGGTGAGCGCGGACGGGCTGGCGATGCACACGGTGATTCCGTCGAGGATGACCTACGCGCATTCGTGGAATTTCAATATCCACGAGTTTATCTGGGCGGTGATGCCGATGGGCGGCGATTTCCTGTACTCCATCGGGTGGCAGATGGCGGGGGAGTACGGGGCGCGGCTGCTGAATCTTGGCGTTTTGGCATTGATTGTGTGGATTCTGATGGAGCGGCTGCACGCGCGGGTCCCGGGGTGGATCGCGAGCCTGCTGGCGGCGGCGTTTCTGTCCACGCCCCTGACGCAGCAGGTGACGGGCTCGCTGTTCGTGGAGAATCTGGAAGCGGTGGTACTGCTTGGGGCGGCGCTGCTGTTGCGGGTGCACGTGAAGGAGCGGCGCGGGGTGTACTTCTACGCGTGCTGTTTCCTGACCGGGATCGCGATGGCGACCAAGCTGGGTGCGCTGGCCTTTGCGCTGCCGCTGCTGGCGGCCGCCGTGGTGCTGGTGAAGTTCCGGCACCTGGTGCTGGGTTTGCCGATCGCGGTGCTGGTGGGGGGCTACACTTACGTTTCGGCGTGGGTGCGGACGTCGAATCCGGTTTTCCCATTTTTCAACGCGGTGTTCCACTCGCCGCTGTATGACGTCCAGAAGAACTTCATCGATGTCCGGTTCGCGACGCCGCCCTCGTGGCGGTTGTGGTACGACCTGACGTTCCACACGTCGCGGTATCTGGAAGGGTTGGACGGGGGTTTTGGGTTCTTCTTCTTTCTGTTGGTGCCGGTGGCGCTGGTCGGAGTCAGGCGGCGGTGGCCGAGGACCGGCTTCGTCTTGCTTTGGGTCGGGCTGGCCGGGTTGGCCGGAACCTTCGCGCGGCAGTCGAACCTGAGGTATGCGTACCCGGCGCTGCCGATGCTGACCCTGCTGATTGGGATCGCGATCTCCTCCTTCCGGGCGCACGGGCCCGAACTGGGCCGAGCCCTGGGCTGGGCGGCGGGCCTGACGGTGGTGCTGAACCTCTTCTTCCTGCCGTCGGCGGGGTGGTATCACCGGGAATTCGCCCTGAACCAGGTTCTGAGCCGTAAGCCGGTGGACGAGTATCTGGCGGTATCGGCGCCCGAGCGGAAGCTGGTGGATTGGCTGAACGCGCACGATCCGAACGAGAGGGCGGCGTGGATGGAGAACAACGCGGTGGCGGATTTCCATGGGTATGCGTTCACCAATTCGTGGCATAGCGTCCTGTTCTCAACACGTCTGAGGGAGTCGACCTCGCCGGAGGGACATTCCTGGCTGGCGCAGGATCTGAAGATCAAGTATTTCCTCGCGCCCTCGGCATCGAGTCCGAAGCCGGCGACGAATGTGTATTCGAGAGATTTCCTGGATGCGTTCACAAAACCGGTGGCGTCCTTTGGCGATATGGAATTGCGGCAGTGGGCTCCGCCAGCGCCTGGGATGCAGGGGCCGCCTCCGGCTTTTGCGCCGCCGGGGACATACGACGAAGTGACCCGGTTCAGCCATTTTTCGGGGCGCTGGTCGAGGGATTTGCAGTTTACGCAGGCGTACGAGGGCACGCTGGTGTACACGAACGACACGCGGTCGAGGCTATTGATCCGGTTCCGGGGACGGTCGATCCAGTTGAAGTACACGGCGGCGGCGAACCGGTGTTCGGGGCTGGTGTCGATCGACGAGGGCGAAGAGAAACCTGTGAACGAGTTCTCGCTGGAGACCAAGTGGCAGACGCTGTCACCGGAGTACGACGCCGGGAATCCAGGGGAGCACCTGATGCAGTTGCGGTTTCCGGAAGGCGTGAGCAAGATTCCGATCGCCAGTTGTTATCTTGACCTGGATGGGTTCATCGTCCGCTGACCGGTGCGGGCTGCGCTGACCAACCGGGCAGAGGACGCTACCATAGATAAATGGACAACGTGGCTTCGCCGACGCAGGCGGTGATGGAACTGGAGCGCGCGTATCTCTTGCAGAATTACGGGCGCTATCCGCTGGTGCTGAAGAGAGGAAGGGGTTGCTGGCTGACCGACTTGGAAGGCAAGCGCTACCTGGACCTGATTTCCGGCATTGGTGTGAATTCGTTAGGGTATGCCCATCCGCGCATCTTGCGAGTGATGAAAGAGCAAGCAGGGCAACTGATTCACAGCTCGAATCTGTACTACCACGAATACCAGGGCCCACTCGCAAAGAAGTTGTGTGAGACCAGCGGGTTACAGAGAACGTTCTTCTGTAATTCGGGTACTGAAGCGATTGAAGGCGCCATCAAGATGGCGCATTCCCATGGGCGCCGGATCGATCCGGAGAAGACCGAGATCGTGGCCCTGGAGAACAGCTTCCACGGACGGACGATCGGCGCGTTGTCGATCACGGGCCAGCCGAAGTACCGCAAGGACTTCGAACCGTTAATGCCCGGTGTGAAGTTCGTCAATATGTGCGACGAAGCCGGGTTGGAAGCGGCGATTACGGACAAGACGGCGGCGGTTTTCCTGGAGACGATTCAGGGAGAGGGCGGCATCTATCCCATGCCGGCGGAACTGCTGCGCAAGGCGAGAGCCCTGACGGAGCAGCATAATGCGCTGCTGGTGTTCGATGAGATCCAATGCGGGATCGGCCGTCCGGGCACCCATTTCGCCTACCAGTTGCACGAACCGGCGATTCTGCCTGACATCGTGACCATGGCCAAGCCCATCGCATGCGGTCTGCCGCTGGGCGCGATCCTGTGCAATGAGAAGGCCGCGGCGTCGATTGCGCCGGGCATGCATGGGACGACGTTCGGGGGCGGGGCGCTGGCGTGCCGGGTGGCGCTGGAGTTCTACGAGATCCTGGAAGAGCTGCTGCCGCAGATGCGGCGGGTGGGTGCGTATTTCCTGGACGGGTTGCGCGTCTTGCAGCAGAAGCACTCCATTGTGAAGGACGTGCGCGGATTCGGGCTGATGATCGGTGTCGAGATCGATTTTCCATGCCGTCACTTTGTGAAGCAGGGCATGGAGTTAGGGTTGCTGTTCAATGTCACGCACGACAACGTGGTGAGAATGCTGCCGCCCTACATCATTACCGAGAAGGAAGTGGATCGCGCTCTGAAGGGATTGTCGCGAATCTTCAAGCACGGTAAGCCGCAGGAGTAACTGACGGGATTTGTCGAGTTAACGGGCCAGGCGGACCGCCAGCATGGTGAGGTCGTCCGCCAGCGCCCGGCCGCCGGTCCATTCCTGGACCGCGCCGCGGACGGCAGTAATCAGCGCTTCCGCGGATGCCGTGGGGTTTGCGGAGAGGACCGACATCAGCTGGCTCTCTCCGAATTCCTGGCCGTCGGTGTTTTCGGCTTCAGTGAGCCCATCGCTGTACAAGAACAACAGATCGCCGGGGTGGAGCTGCGTCCGGTGCTCCGAGTAGGGGAACGACGGCAGGATGGCGAGCACAGGGCCACCATCTTCCAGCAGTTCCACCTGCCCCGCGCTCCGCATCAGGATGGTCGGATTGTGCCCTGCGTTGGTGTAGAGCAACTCGCCTGTGGCTGGATCGAGAATCGCGAGGAAGAAGGTGATGAAGCGGTTGCGGGGGCAGTAGGAAGAGAGACCGCGGTTGAGGCTGCGCACGAGGCTGGCGGTGGAAACCGCGGACTCCACCAGCGAGGTGACGCGGGCCTGCAAGCTCGCCATGAGAAGGGCGGCCGGCATCCCCTTGCCTGCGACGTCGCCAATGGCGATGGCCAGGCGGTTGTCCGGGGTCAGAAGGTAGTCGAAGTAGTCGCCGCCGACGGTGCGGCAGGCGGCGTTGAAGCCGGCCATGTCGATGCCGGGGAGGTCGGGCGGAGCGCCGGGGAGGAGTCCCTGCTGGATGTGCGCGGCCTGTTCGAGCTCGGCTTCGCGCAGGCGATCCTGCCGTTCGATGTCGACGAGCCGCTCGTGTTCGATGCGGATGGCCGCGACATTGGAGATGACGGTGAGCAGGTCCAGGTCACCGGGAGAGAAGGAGTGGACAAATTCGCTGGCGTCCACGTAGATGAGCCCAAAGACGCGGTCTTCGGTCTGAAGGGGCACAGCCATGAAGGAGCGGACGCTTTGCGTGACGATACTGCGGCGGTCGCGCAGCGATTCCTCGAGGCTGGTATCGCGCACGAGGAGTGACGCCCGCTGGTCGATGACGCGGTCGCGAATGGCGCTGCTGATGCGGAAGCCTTCGCCGCGGGAGGCGCGCGCGACGAGAGTGGCGTTGTCGAGGGTGAGAACGATGCCGCGTTCGGCGCCGGAGGCCTCAATCGCCAGATCGAGAATCAGCGGGAACAGTTCCGCCAGCGGGCGGCGAGCGGCGAGTTCCCGGCCGGCGTGCAACAGGATGGAGATCGTACGGTCGGAACGGGCGGCGCCGGCGACGTGGGCGGAGAGGACGCTGGCGAGATTGGTGGAGGCGGTCAAGCGGAATGGCGAGCTGTCTTCATCGAAGATGGGGGGAGCGGGCGCCGGCGGCGGTCCGGCGGAGCGGAACTGGATGCGTACGCGGCCAGCGGAGATGACGTCTCCGGGTGACAGAGGTCGGCGGTTAGGGATCCGTGCGCCGTTGACGAAGGTGCCGTTCTTGCTGCCCAGATCGGTGACAAACCAGTTGCCAGGTGAGGATTCGAAAAGCAGGTGGTGGCGCGAGAGCGAGTCGTCCTCGGGGAACGGCAGATTGTTGTCCCCGGAGCGTCCCAACGAGAGATGGCCCTGATCCAGCGTCAAGCTGCGGACGCTGCCGTCGGGCGCGGTAATTGCCAGTTCAGGCATTGAGCTAGATTATCGCGCAAGGTGAAGGCTGATTGGATAGGGCCCTCACGGTTTCGGCGCCGTGCGGAAGGCAGCTCCACCCCTGCACGGGAGGAGGAAGAAGAAAGCCGCCGGGATAGGCCGGTGCACCCCCAAGAGTAGGCCGGTGCCTAGCGGCATGAACCGCAACGACCCCCAGCAAAAATCGCAAACTCTTCCGTGCCCCGCCGATATGATCCGGCGAGGGTGCGACTTCGAGCCTGGCCGGGCAATGCGCAGCCAGGCGGCACTCTCGATTGGGGCGCCCGCCGTTCCAGCAGATGGAATGCATGGCGGACAGGCGGAACTCTGCCCGAAAGATGGAGCGGTTGAAGGGAGTACGAAGTGGAGCTGCACCAGGCCGCGTCAGGCTGGCAATGGAAGATCAGCGGAACGATCGAGATCACCGACGGAGATGCGCTGCACGATGCGCTTTGCGGGATTGTCGGGGCGCATTCGATTTCCGAACTGGATCTGTCCGAGGTGTCTCACTGCGACCCGGCCTCGCTTCAGCTGCTCTGTTCCGCCGTGAAGACCGCGAATCGGCTGGGCGGCCGTCTGAACCTGGCCTCGCCCTCGCCGGCCGTCAAGGCGTGCAGCGAGGGGCTCGGCCTTTCGCTCTATGAGACGGGCATGACCGAAGTAAACCCGGGGAGTGATCCGCCCACTGGGCAGGTTGGGCTCGAAAGCGGCAAACCCGATTCCGGCGAGAGGAAGTCTGGAGACGGCTATGGCACCTAACCCAGTCGATACTTTCCTGCACGAAGCAGAGGAGCTGCTGGCGGAAATCGAAACGGCGGCGCTTTCGATGGCGGCCGGAGAGGCGCCGGAAGAGACAGTCCACCTCCTGTTTCGAGCCTTCCACACGATCAAAGGGTCGGGTGCGATGTGCGGGTTGGACGCGGTGGCCGGGTTTACCCATCACATCGAGAGCCTGCTCGCCCAGGTGAGGGATGGAGTGGTTCCGGTGTCGGGCGTACTGGCGGCCCTGATTCTGAAGGCCAAGGATCAGATTCGGCTGCTGCTTGACGCGGAACTCGGCGGGGACGACGTGCGGGAAGGATCCAGCGAGAGGCTGATTGAGGAGGCACGGAATCTTGCCGCTGCCGGAGAGCCTGGAATAGCGGCTGTCGCAGCTGCCAGGAGCGACAGTGCGGCTGGTGGTGGGGAATCAGGGGGTGCCTGGCTGATTGAGTTCCGGCCCAACGCGGGCTTGTTTGCGAGAGGCGGCAATCCCCTTGCGCTGCTCAAGGATCTCAGGCGCCTCGGGTCGTGTGAGGTGGTGGCGCATACCGATCTGGTTCCGGAGCTGGATGGGATCCAGCCGGACCAATGTTACTTATGGTGGAGCATTCGGCTCACTGCCAACTGCGACGAAAACGCGGTGCGGGACGTGTTCATCTTTGTGGAAGATGAGTGTCTCCTGGAAGTGAAACCCGCTGGGGGAGTGGTCAAGGGCACCGTTCGCGCACCGGAGGTCCAGGTTCCAGGCGCCATTGCGGCCACACGGACCAACAATTCTACATCCTCGAAGAAGAGCGTGGCGAAAGAGTCGACTGTTCGCGTTCCATCGAGCAGGTTGGACCGGTTGGTAAACCTTGTGGGCGAGCTGGTGATGAATCAGTCGCGCCTGGCTCAAAGTGTTTCGCAGCACAGGCTGCCGGAGCTGGCGAATCCCGTGCAGGAACTGGAGCGATTGGTGGCGGAGTTGCGCGATAACGTGCTGGGCATCCGGATGCTGCCTATCGGCACTTTATTCGGAGGGTTCCGCCGGCTTGTTCATGACCTCTCGAATGAGTTGGGGAAGGAAGCAGACCTCCTGACGGAGGGGGCTGAGACCGAACTGGACAAGAGCATCCTCGATCAATTGGGAGAGCCCCTGGTGCACTGCCTGCGCAACTGCCTGGACCATGGAGCGGAACTTCCTGATGAGCGGGAGGCGAGAGGCAAACCGAGGCGTGTAAAGGTGCACTTGTCCGCCACCCACATTGGTTCAAACGTCGTGGTTTGCGTGGAGGACGACGGAAGGGGTATCGATCTTGACGCGGTGAGGGCGAAGGCGGTGGAGAAGCAGTTGATTGCGGCGGATGCCAGTCTCAGCGAAAGGGAGCTACAGGGGCTGATCCTGCTGCCCGGGTTCTCGACGGCCAGCAAGGTGACAAGCGTATCCGGGCGCGGTGTTGGCATGGACGCGGTGAAGCGGCAAATCGACACGTTGCGCGGCAGTCTGGCGATCACCAGCGAACGTGGCAAGGGCACACGAATCAGCATCACCCTGCCCCTCACGCTGGCGATTATCGAGGGGCTGCTGATCCAGATCGGCAACGATCAGTTCATTGTTCCGATGGCGGTGGTGAATGAGAATGTCGAGCTATTGCGTTCGCAACGATGCCGCAGCAACGGGCGAAACCTGATTGCAGTGCGCGGAGAGCTGGTTCCCTATATCGACCTGAGGCGCATGTTCAGGATGGACGGCGCGGCGCTGCCGATCGAGAAGGTCGTGATTGTCCAGCATGAAGAGCAACGGGTGGGGATGGTCGTCGACTTTGTGCTTGGCACCCATCAGACGGTCATCCAGTCGCTGGGCGGATATTACCGGGACATCGAAGTGGTGTCCGGCGCGACGATTATGGGCGATGGCCGTGTGGCGTTGATTCTCAACATTCCCGCGATTGTGAGGATGGCGCAGGCGAACCCCGCGGCAGGTACCGGCACAGGGTCCAGAGGCTGCCTCCAGGCTGGCGCGAGGTTGCCGGATATGGCGAGCGAGCAGACCACGGACTACGCGCCGGCCACATGACTTGAGAGACCACGAGATGGCGTCCAACCAGCGAGAGCGGCGGCGGACGTGCGTGTGAGCGAATCCGCGGCAGTGGAAGAAGACCTGTCACGGGGTGAGTAAGAGAAACGGAGAAGGAAATGAATAACTGGAAGATCGGGACGCGAATCTCAGCAGGATTCGGAATCGTCATCGCGATTGCCCTCGTGCTCGGAGTGTTCGCATACAGCCAGGTGGAGCGGATTAACCAGGACTCCGCGCTTGTGACGCAGGCGGCCTTGCCCGGAGTCTATGTCATCGGACAGATTCAAGCGAACACGCAGGCCGCCTACAGTCTTGAGCTGCAGCACATCATCAGCAGCAGCCGGGAGGAGATGGAGCGCCTGGATACGGAAGTGCACGATCTGCGCACACGAATCACGACGATGTACGCGACCTATGAGAAATCACTGTCGGATGACAAGGATCGAGAGCTGTTTGACCGCCTGAAGGCGGCGCGGGCCGATTACAACGGTGCAGCGGACCGGATTTTCGCAATGAGCAAACAGAGGACCCCGGAAGCGGTGAAGCAGGCGCTGGAGTTGGCGATCCGGCAGAGACCTCTGTTTCTGCGTTACCTGGAGGCAAGTACGAACCTCGTGAATTACAACAAGGCGCGTGCGGATCGCGCCTCACAGGGTGTGGAAGGTGCCGTGAGCCGTGCCCGCATGGGAATCATTGTGGGGTTGGTCATTGCATTATCGATGGCCCTGCTGATCTCGATCCTGGTGGCGGGCAGTCTCACAAAGCCCCTGGCTGCGGCGGTCAAGCTGGTGAACCAGGTGTCCGAAGGTGACCTGTCGAACAAAGCGGAGGTGAGGTCGACCGACGAATTCGGGCAGATGCTGATGGCCCTGAACGGAATGGTGGACAACCTGAACGCAGCAGCTCAAGTGGCGGCCAGTATCTCGGAAGGTGATCTGACGGTGCATGCCAATGCCCGCTCAGAGCGGGACAAGTTGGGGCACGCGCTCGTCCGAATGCTGACGAACCTGCGAAAAACCGTGTCGAACGTGGCGACCGCGGCGGGCAATGTCGCAACCGGCAGCGAGGAGATGAGTTCGACTGCCCAGCAACTGGCACAAGGCGCCACGGAGCAGGCGGCGGCCGCGGAGGAGAGTACCTCGTCGATGGAGGAGATGGCTTCCAGCGTGCAGCAGAACGCCGACAATGCCCGGCAAACGGACAAGATCGCTTCGAAGGCTTCTGAGGATGCGCGGGCGAGCGGGGATGCCGTTGTGCAGACTGCCGGAGCGATGAAGCAGATTGCGGAGAAGATCAACATTATCGAAGAGATCGCCCGCAAGACGGATCTGCTGGCATTGAACGCGGCGGTGGAGGCGGCGAGGGCGGGTGAGCACGGCAAGGGATTTGCCGTGGTGGCCTCGGAGGTCCGCAAGCTGGCCGAGCGCAGCCAGACAGCCGCGGCCGAGATCAGCCGGTTGACCGTGGAGGGGGTACGGGTGGCTGAAGGGGCGGGGCAACTGTTAAGCCGGCTGGTTCCGGACATCCAGAAGACGGCGGAGTTGGTTCGAGAGATCGCGGCGGCGAGCCTGGAGCAGAGCGTGGGGGCCAATCAGGTGAACAAGGCCATGCAGCAACTGGATCAGGTGATCCAGCAGAATGCAGCGGCTTCGGAAGAGATGGCATCCACGGCCGAAGAGCTGTCAAGTCAATCGGAAGTGCTGCAGGCCAGCATTGGGTTTTTCAAGACTGGGGACGAGCAACTCTTCAGGACCTCGCACAGGCACCAGGGCCGCGGACAGCGCACCGCGATATCCGGCAGCAGGCCGGCGGCGGCCAGGCCGACTACGGCCGGATTGGCGCAGATGCATCAGGTGCTGGGAAGTGGAGCGAGTATCGACCTCGACGACAATGCCGGCAACGCGGACGCACGGGATGGCGAGTTCTCCCGGTATCAAGAGTAGCCGCAATCAGGAAGGAAGCCATGCAGGCCGAGAGCTGTCAATACATGACCTTCAAGCTCGGGAACGAGCTGTTTGCGATCGATGTAGCCCAAGTGCGTGAGGTGCTGGAGGTTTGCCAGGTTACCAAGGTGCCTACGGCTCCGGCCTATATGCGCGGAGTCGTCAATGTCCGCGGGCAAGCGACTCCCGTGGTGGATATGCGGTTGCGATTCGGACTGCCCCCGCAAGCCGACACCGTGCACACCAGGATCATTGTGATGGAGCTGGAACTGGCCGGGCAGCCTGCCGTGCTGGGGGGGATCGCGGACAGTGTCCACGAAGTCATCGAACTGGATGGCAGCAACACAGTTCCGGCGCCCAGAATTGCGATGCAGTGGCGGAGCGAGTTCATCCGGGGCATGGGGAAGCGTGGTGAAGACTTCATCATCATATTGGACGTCAATGCCGTTTTCTCCTGCGAGCAACTCACTTCGCCGGGTGATCCGGAGCCGTCGTGGGAAGACCGCCCGATGAGCCTGGAGGGCGCCCCGAGTTGAGCCGTGACCGACCGCGGGATGGAAATAACAATGCCGAAAATCATGATAATTGACGACTCCCTGTCGGTTCTCGAGTCGGTTCGGGACATGCTCGAATCCGCGGGACTCGAGGTGGGTGTGTTCTCAAGGTGGACGGACGCCGCACTGACGCTCCAGTCGGAGACCGTAGATCTAATCGTTACGGACATCTACATGCCGGACGGCGACGGACTGGAGGTGATCCGCGCGCGGCGGGCCAAATGGCCGGAGGTTCCCATCGTGGCGATGAGCGGGATGGGCGGTGCGCGAGACATGTTGAAGGTTGCCCGGCTCATGGGGGCTTGCCAGACGCTGAGAAAGCCCTTTTCGAAGGAGCAGCTATTGGCGGCGGTCGGCGCGGCGATACAGGGCAGCCCTCAAGGGCAGTCGAGTTGAGGTGCCGGCCGTTCCGGGTGAGGCTCACGATTTCGGCGTCAGTTGCGAATCTGGCGAATGAGCTGGATTCGGGTGGTGCGAGGCGTTGGCGCCTGTCCGGCGCGGCAGCGCAGCGGCTGGAAAGGGGAAGGATGGCATGAGGCGGGCTGATATTGGAGTGAATGGAGACGTCCCGGATGGCCTGATCGAACTCTCCCGGGAGGGATTTGCGCGGTTTGCAAATTACATCACCTGCCAGCTTGGCATCAAGATGCCGGAATCGAAGATGCCGTTGGTGCAGAGCCGTTTGATGCGCCGGGTGCGAGAGCTCAAGATGCGCTCGCTCAATGAGTATGAGGAGTACTTCTTCGCCGCTTCCCACGGCAGTGAGCGGGAGCACCTGATCAACGCCATGACGACGAATAAGACGGACTTCTTTCGAGAAGCCGGGCACTTCGAATTTCTGCGGAATATCGCGATCCCCACCCTGATGCGAAGCAGCAGCCGGATTGACTCGCGGCTGAAGGTCTGGTCGGCGGGATGCTCTTCCGGCGAGGAGCCCTACACGATTGCGATGGTGCTGGCAGAGTACGCCAGCGTCAACACCGGTTTCGACTTCGCAGTGCTCGGTACCGATATCTCCACGAAGGTTCTCCGGCATGCCCAAAGCGGGATTTACGCGGAATCTCTCATTGAGCCCGTCCCGAAGGAGATGCGCGGGAAGTATCTGCTGAAGAGCCGCAACCGGGCGGAGGAGCGGGTGAGAATCATCCCTGGCCTGCGCAAGAAGGTCAGCTTTCACCAGCTGAACTTCATGGAGGCGGATTACCGGATCAAAGACATGTTCGATGTCGTGTTCTTCCGGAATGTTCTGATCTACTTCGACCTGAAGACTCAGGAGGAGGTGGTGAACAGGATCTGCCGCAACCTGAATCCGGGCGGGTATTTTTTCGCGAGCCATTCGGAATCACTGTCAGCTCTAGATGTGCCCCTGAGGTCGATCGGAACGGCGATTTATCAGAGGCGGGAGGGCGCACTGGTGCAGGGGAAGGACTGATATGAAGACTCCGGGCAGGGTGAGGGTGTTGATCGTCGACGATTCCGCCTCGGTGCGGCAGGTTTTGAGGGAAGTCCTGGAGTCCGATCCACAGATCGAGGTGATTGGCGTGGCGCAGGATCCATATGTCGCGGTGGAGCGAATCAAGCAGGAGATCCCCGACGTCATGACCCTGGATATCGAGATGCCGCGCATGGACGGGCTGACATTCCTCGACCGGATCATGAGTCAGCATCCGATCCCGGTTGTGGTCTGTTCGACGCTGACTGGGCATGGGTCGGACACAGCTCTCGCGGCCCTGGAGAAGGGCGCCGTGGACATCATTGCCAAGCCGAAGTTAGGGGCAAAGGAGTTCATGGAAGAGTCGAGAGTCCGCATTTGCGACGTGGTTAAGTCGGCTGCGCGTGCAAGGCTGCAGCGGCCGCGGGTGAGCATCGATAGCGTGAAGCCGAAGCTGACGGCGGATGCCGTGATTGCCGCTCCGGCGTCCCGCGCCCTGATTCAGACCACTGAGACGGTAGTGGTAGTGGGCGCCTCGACCGGAGGGACCGAGGCACTCCGTGAGTTTCTGGAGGCATTGCCTTTGGACGCGCCGGGCGTCGTCATCGTGCAGCACATGCCGGAGGCGTTTACCGCCCGGTTTGCGCAGAGGTTGGATCATAGTTGCCGCGTGGCGGTGAAGGAGGCGGCGGAGAACGATTCGGTGCTCCGCGGCCAGGTTCTGATCGCGCCAGGCAACCGGCATCTGCTGCTGAAGCGCAGCGGCGCCCGTTACTTCGTGGAGCTAAGGGACGGACCTTTGGTCAGCCGCCACAGGCCGTCAGTGGATGTACTGTTCCGTTCGGCGGCCCGATATGGGGGACGAAACGTGATTGGCGTAATCATGACCGGCATGGGCGATGACGGAGCCAGGGGCATGTTGGAAATGAAGCAGGCCGGCAGCTTCAACATTGCACAGAATGAGGCGACGTCCGTGGTGTTCGGCATGCCGGCCGAGGCGATTAAGGCTGGCGGTGTCGACCGGGTGCTGCCGCTCGGCGAGATCGCCCGCGAAGTGGTGCGCTTATGTCACGCACAGTAGGCGCGACAGCCGCCAGGCGCGCGCTGGGTAGCGAATTCTGTCTCCGCCTGTGGAAGAAGCTGGGGCGTGCGGTAAGCAGCCGCCGGGTGAGCGGGCTGACGGCTGAAGAAGCGGCCTTGCTTCGGCGGGTGACTTCGGATCTCTCCGGGTTCAACCTGTCGGCGGAGGAAGTGTTTCTGCCCGTGGGCGGGCGCCTGATGGAGATTCAGTCGATGGCGCGGGCGGTAGCCAGGCACATGTCTGAGCTGTCCGGCCAGCTTTCGAACCACGACGCCTCGATCGCGTCGCTGGAGGGCGTACTCCTGGATGCGCAGGGGGATGGCGGAGGGGGGCAGATCAAAGACTGCGTCAACGGCCTGCGCCACGATGTGAAGGCGCTAGGCTCCGCCATCGAGGCGTTCGGCCCGATTCTGCACACTTTTGATGTTCTGGCGGTCATGACACGGGTGGAGAGTGCCCGGTTCGCCGACGAGGAGGGGAATTTTGCCGGATTGGCCGTCTCGGTGCTGGAGTTGTCACAGCAGATCCGCGACCAGGTGAGCACCAGCGCGGTGTCTGTCGCGGCGTTGCTTCAGACGGTCTCCGCCGCGGCGGCGGAGGCAGGCACAGTAGCGACACAGAGGCAGGCGAATCTGGCTCCACTGATGGAGCAGACAAGTGCCGGGCTTCGGAAGATTCGCGAGCAACGAAGTGCGGTGGCCAATGCGAACGCTCACCTGTCTCAGCAGTTCGAGGGTATCTCGACGTCGGTGGGCGATCTCGTGATGGCCCTGCAATCCCAGGACATTGTCCGGCAGCAGATTGAACATGTACAACAGGCGCTGCAGGCGGCAGGCGGCGAGGCTGGGGGCCCGAACCTGCTGCCGGCAATCGCCCACCTGCAGGCCGCGCAACTGGACAATGCGCGAACCGTCTTTGAATCCTCCGTACACAGGATCAGAGAGTCTCTGATTCGCATCGAGGGGAACATGGGTGAGGTGGCGATTGAGGCCACCCGTCTCTTGGGTGCATCGGAAGGCAGCGAGCCGGCGTTTTTTGAGGGCGTCCGGGCGAGCCTGGCCTCCACGCTGAACCTGTTGGGCAGGAACAGCGAAGCGGAGCACCGGCTGGTGTCGACGTCATGGACGGTCCGGCAGAGCCTCCGCGAGATTGAGGAAGCCATCACCGGAGTGCGGGCGGTGGGGGTGATGATGCAGCGGATCGGCTTGAATGCGACTATCCAGGCGGCTCGGCTTGGCAAAGCCGGCGCTTCGATGGAGATTGTCGCCAATGCGATCCAGGAGCTGGCGCGGCAGGCGGAGCAGGCATCGGAGAGGACGGAGAGCCTGCTGAACGGGATCCGCGCGGAGGCCAACTTACTGGAATCGACCTCTGACTCATTTGGTCAAACTGAGGCGGAGATCGCCGGACTGCGCCAGGACGGGGCAGCGTTGGAGGAAGCACAAGCGCTGGCCGGGTGCGGCTACCGGCGGTCGATTGAACTGATCGAGGGATTGAAGCAGCGCCTGGGCACCAGCGTGCAGGAGTTCGGCACGCAGGACGCGGCTGTCGAGGTTCTGCTCCGGGCCAGCAATGCCCTGCGAGATGCCGCGGCGGAGGCACCCGAGGCCAGTCCTGAGAGCCTGGCAATGGGGCAGGGGCAATACACCATGCGGTCAGAACGATCGATCCATTCCGCCATGACGGGATTACAGGCGCCGAGTGAGGATTCCCTCGCGCCGGCGGCCGCAGAAGCGGGGCCGGAAAACGATATCGAGTTCTTCTAATGGGCAGGCCGGGCGCGCAAGACCATGAGAGTGGCGATGATTCTGAGATTCGGCGAACGAGTGAGGGGTGGTAATGAATAAGAAGATTCTAGCTGTGGATGATTCCAGCACTGTCAGGCAGATGGTTTCGTTCACGCTGGTTTCCGCGGGCTACGAAGTAATCGAGGCGCGCGATGGGCAGGATGCGTTGTCCAAACTCGCCAGTCCGATGCCGCTCGGAATGGTGCTGACCGACTTGAATATGCCGAATCTCGATGGCATTGGGCTGATCCGGCATTTGAGAGCGCATGCCGCCTTCAAGTACGTTCCGATCGTGGTGCTCACGACCGAGTCGGATGTGGAGAAGAAGCAGGCGGCGCGCACCGCCGGGGCTACGGCCTGGATCGTGAAACCGTTCCGTCCGGAGCAGTTGCTCGCCGTGATTCAAAAGGTATTGGGATAGAGGTTCCGCACCGGATGGGGCGGGCAGTCACACCCCGCCGACTGAAGTCATCACTTAGGTGTTTGATTCTGGAAGGCCTTGATGACGGCGCTGTTGTCCATGGCGCCGAAGCCCGCGTTTTCAGCTGCTTCCAGTAATTGGAGGTGGACCTCTGAAAGAGGCAGCCGCGCACCCTGGCGTTCGCCCGAAGCGAGGATGAGTCGTACGTCCTTCAGGTGCTGGGAGAGCCTGGCTTCGGGCTCGAATTCCTCATTCAGCATCCGGGGGCCCTTGGTATCCATCGCGCGTGAGTAGGCCGGGCCGGCTTTCAGGATCTCGAGTGCGACATAGGGGTCGATGCCCGAAGTGCGCGCGAACTCCAAGCCTTCCGCGAGTACGGCGCGATTCAGGCCCAAGACCAGATTCATCACAAGTTTGATGCGCGCACCACTGCCCGCGGGACCGACATGGAAGGCCTGTTTGCAGAATTGTTCGAAGAGGTCGTGGCAGCGGGCGAAGGCTGTATCGGAGCCGCCGCAGAGGAAGATTGCCTCGCGCGTTTTCACCTGGCGGCTGGAGCCGCCTACCGTGGAGTCCACGTAGTCGACGCCCAGCGGGCTGAGCATGGAAGCAAACCCGACCGCGTCTTCCGGATCGCCCGTCGTCGTGTCGATGAGAATCGAGCCTGGCTTTAGCTTGGGCTTGATCTCTTCCAGAACCGCGCTGACGATGGCTGAAGTGGGCAGGCTCAGGATGATGCGCTCGCACTCCGCGACGACGGCCGCGGCGCAACACGCGGGTGCCCCGCCCAACTGGCGGAGCGCTTCCACTTGCTCGGCGCGCACGTCATAGCCGGTCACTGTGTAGCCGGATGCCAGCAGGCGTTCCGCCACGGCGGTGCCCACCAGGCCGATGCCAATGATGCCCACTCGATTCATCAGGCCCCCCGCCGTCCCGGCGCAAATCCGGTCGAACCCGAGATGCGCGAGACCTTCGTCAACTGCTTGGCCGCGCTGACGACGGCCGGAGCCGTATGTTCCACGAACTCCTGGAGAGAGCAGGCCATCCAGGGCGCGGCGGCGCTGATGGCCGCCCACGGGCGGTCGTCCGGATCGAAGATTGGCGCTGCGATCACACGCACTCCAATCACCGTATCCTGATCTGACACCGCGTAGCCGAGCTCGCGCACCTTCTGAAGGCGCGATTCGATCTCCGGGATTGTCACGGGCGTATTCGGAGTCATCTTCGTCCGCGGCCTGGCGTTGAGTATCTGCAGCCGCTCTTCCAGCGGCAGATGGGCGAGAATGGCGTGACCGATGGCCGTGCAGAAGGCGGGTACCCTGGCGCCGACACGCTGGGAGATGCCCAGGCGGCCGAGCGGCATCTGGAGCCGTTCCACGTACACGAGTTCGGGGCCATCCAGGACGGCGATGCTGGCCGCCTCATTGATGGGCCCCATCAACGAGCGTAAGATCGGCCGCGCGATGGTGTTGAGGTCCATCTGTCCGAAGGCGTTGAAGCCCAGATCCAGCACCTTGAGCCCAAGGCGGTAGCGTTTGCCCTCGGCGGGCAACAGGTAGCCGAGCATGACGAGGGTCTTCGCCAGGCGGTAAGTCGTGCCGGGATCGAGCTCGGCCCGGGCAGCGATCTGCGAGAGCGTGAGCTCGGGCTCGCGGGCGTCGAAGACCTCCAGGACCCGGAAGCCCTTGGCCAGCGACATCACCATGCTTTTGGAAGACTCGGTATCCGAAACTTTCATCGAAAACATCATGCTAACCCAACCGGCAAACTTTGTACACCTGTATTGACGCGGTTTTCATAGCATGATAACGTCAACTTCAACACAAATCCGAATATTATTTCGCATTCCGAAAGGACTCAAAATGAACAGGCGATATTTCCTGCCCACCATGGCGGCGGGGCTCGGCGCGATCCGGTTGGCGCCGGCTGCCAGTGACCGGGTCAACGTAGCGGTGATCGGAGTGCGCGGCCGCGGCCGGGCCTTAACGGGCGGGTTTGCGAAGTTGGCGGACGCGAATGTGGAGTACCTGGTGGATGTGGACGACCGGGTGGTGCCCGCTGCCGCGGCGCTGCTGGAGAAGGCGGGCCGGAAGCCGCCAAAGGTCATCCGAGACATGCGGCGCGTCTTCGACGACAAGTCGATTGATGCGGTTGTGATCGCGACTCCGGATCACTGGCACGCGCCGGCGGCCATCATGGCCTGCGACGCCGGGAAGGATGTCTACCTGGAGAAGCCGTGCTCGCACAACATTCGCGAGGGGCGGCTGATTGTGGAGGCCACGCGCCGGAACAAGCGGATTGTGCAGCATGGCACGCAGTCTCGCAGCCGCGAGATCACGCGGGCCGCAATCGACTATATCCACGGCGGCAACATCGGCAAGGTGGTGATGGCGAAGGCGTGGGATGTGCAGCGGCGCAACGACATCGGGCACAAAGCCGACAGCCCGGTACCGGCGGAGGTGGATTACGACACCTGGGTAGGGCCGGCGCAGTTCATGCCCTTCAATGAGAACCGCTTCCACTACAACTGGCACTGGCATTGGAACTTCGGCACCGGCGACGCGGGCAATGACGGGGCGCACCAGATTGACATGGCGCGCTGGGCGCTGGGTGTTGAGCTGCCCACCGAGGCTGCCGGCACCGGCGCGAAGTTGTACTTCGAGGACGATCAACAGACTCCGGACACGATCAACGCCACATTCCGCTACCCGGGCAAGATGCTGATGTTCGAGCTGCGCATTTGGAATCCGTACGGCCTGGAGGGGGTGGAGAACGGCGTGGCGGTGTACGGCGGCAACGGCAT
Organism: Paludibaculum fermentans; assembly: GCF_015277775.1. Taxonomy (NCBI): domain Bacteria; kingdom Pseudomonadati; phylum Acidobacteriota; class Terriglobia; order Bryobacterales; family Bryobacteraceae; genus Paludibaculum; species Paludibaculum fermentans. The sequence goes on along the minus strand of NZ_CP063849.1, from coordinate 5,190,846 downwards.
GGTGCAGATCGGCAAGTGGGACCGGCAGTGGGGCTATAAGGTCTTTGACGACAAGGGCAAGCTGGTCAAGCACGAGCAGGGCGCGGGCGAAGATGAGGCGCATGTCAGGAACTTCGTGGACTGTGTGAAGTCGAGGAAGGCGCCGAACGCGGAGATCGAGATTGGATTCCGCTCGGTGGTGCATTGTCACCTGGCCAACATCGTGGCTCGGACAGGACGCACGATTCATTACGACGCGAACACAGACGCAGTCACGGGGGACGCTGAGGCCGCCAAGCTCGCCCAGCGTACCTACCGGGACCACTGGTCAAAGCCTCGCGGAGTGTGAGGCGCAGCCGAACGAACTGAAATTGAGGAGGAAGTAAACCATGTCTCAAGTCAGACATTGGCCCCGGGTCTGGGCCGCGGCGCTGTTCTTTTCAGCCCTCTGCCTCGCCCAGGTAAACACAGCCACGATTTACGGGACCGTCACGGATCCGAGCGGCTCAGCCATCCCACAGGCTGCCGTCAATGCGGCCAACCTGCAGACCGGAGGAAGCTGGAATGCCGTCACGAACGCGCACGGCGAGTACACCTTTACATTTCTCCCGGCCGGCCTCTACACGATCACCACGAAGGGTGCTGGCTTCAAGGAGTCCCGCAATACGGGCATCGAACTCTCGGGCGGACAGGAGCTGCGGCTGAAGTACGCCATGGCGCTGGGCGAGGTGACGGAGACCGTGACGGTGAGCGCTGAGACACCCCTGATCAATACCGCCAACGCCGAGCAATCCCTGAATCTGAATCTGGCTCGCGTGAAGGAGTTGCCGACCGCGAATCGGGATTGGAGTTCGCTGCTCAACCTGGGCGCGGGCATGACCGTGAGCAATAATGCGGTCTCCATGAACGGCCTGCCGCAGGACGGCTTCCGGTTCACGGTGGATGGCGCGAACGCGAGCGGCAGTGGCGAATCGGAGACACTTACGTCGCTTGGCTACATTAAGGCAGTGAGCCTGGAAGCGGTGCGTGAAGTCACGGTAACCAGCGGCATCGCACCGGCCGAAACCGGTCCTACGATGTCGGGCAACGTGAATGTGATTACGAAGAGCGGCACAAACGACATGCACGGCTCGTTGTTCGAGAACAATCGCATCGAAGATGTCGCGGCCCGCAACCAGTTCCTGACGACCCGTCCGCCGGTGACGTTCAACCAATTCGGCGGATCCATCGGCGGACCGGTGATCAAGAACAAACTCTTCTACTTTGGTGTCTTTGAAGGTTACAGGTCGCGGGCCTTCACGGCTGTCAGCGGCAATGTGCCGACTGGTGAGTTCCGAGCGCTGGCCACCGCGGCCAATCCCGCCATGAAGACCTTCTTCGATACGTTCCCGCTGCCGAACTCCGGCTACGCGCCGGGCGCCGTGACCGGGTTCTACCAGAGCGCGGCGTCGGGCGTGGAAAACAGCAACCACTACAGCGTGCGCGGCGACTACATGGCGACCGATCGCGACATGCTTTCGATTCGCTACACCTATGACACGCCGTTCCAACTGACGCCGCGCGTCTCTCCACAGAACACGCGCACCTTCGATGTCACAACGCACAAGGGTGTAGTCAGCTACATTCATTCGAGCGCCGGTTACAGCGCCGAGACGCGCGTCGGCTACAACCGGTTTGAGCGAGCCCGGCTCGACAGTATCTTCACCCTTGGGGTGAGCGCCATCACGGGTTCGCTGGGCTTCTCCAACTCCGGCGAGCTGATGGAGAACCTGGGAATCAACTACAGCTTTGACCAGATCGTGGCATTGACCCGCGGCCGGCACTCGATCAAGTTCGGCGGCCTGTTCCAGATGTACGAATCGGGCCGCAACAATGAGACGGTACCCGAGTTCCAGTTCGCCAACGCCAACGATCTGCTGGCCAACAAACCCAGCCAGGTGACGATCAGTTTTGGAGTCCGGCCCTACACGCTGCGCAACTGGATCACCGGCTTCTTCATTCAGGACGACTTTCGGGTCAGCCGGAACTTCATGGTGAACCTGGGCTTGCGCGCGGACTGGTTTTCCGTGCCGACTGAGGATTCCGGCCGCATCTTCAATCGCACCGGCCCGTTCGGCATCGGTCCCTACACCAGTCCCGACAGCATCTACAGCGGCAGCAAGTTCGACTATTCGCCGAGAGCCGGATTTGCGTGGACCGTGACGCCGAAGACGGTCATCCGCGCCGGCAGCGGCATCTTCACCAGCGCGCACAACCAGTTCGGCGGGCCGGTGGAGCTGATCCAGAATGCGATCGACGAGCCGAATCGCGTGGTGTTCAGCGCGGTCGAAGCCGGACGTTTCGGGATCTCCTACCCGACTACGAACGCGACGGTACTGCCGCTGGTGAAAGGAGCCGGGCCGATCTCGGGCACGGTGATCGGACAGCGCTTCCCCCAGCCGTCCAGCATTCAATGGACCATGAGCATTTCGCGCGAACTCGGAAAGACCTTTTCCGTGGAGACCGCCTATGTAGGCAACCACGCCATCCACGCGAACGTCGTGCGGCGCATCAACCAGGTGAATCCGCTGACCGGACTGCGTCCCTACGACGGCTACTCCGAGTACAACTACTACGACGGTTCGGAGAGCAGCAACTACAACGCCTGGCAGAACACAGTTCGCAAGCGGTTCTCGAACGGATTCCAGATGGGCGGGATGTATAGCTGGGCCCGGTCGATGTCGTACAGCAATGCGGCCAATATCGGGTTCCCGAACCCGCCGCAGGACTCGACGAACATCCGCGGCGACTATGGCCCCAGCCCGTTCGACATCCGCCACCGGTTCAATATCGACTACCTGTATGAGCTGCCTCTGCTGAAGCTGACGGGACGGACGGGCAAGGGCGCCCGCCTGCTGCTGGGTGGCTGGCAACTGTCGGGCATCTATACGGCGGAAACCGGACCGCCGATCAACCTCACACAGAGCACGTCGTACCAGAGCACGCGGCCCGACTACATCGGAGGGAATGCCTACATGCCTGATGCGTCCGCCACCCTGCAGTTCCTGAACAAGGCGGTTTTCGCGAGGATTCCGGTGGGCCTGGCGAATGCGCCGCTGCGCTTCGGCAATATCGGCCGTAACGCGCTGCGCGCGCCCGGCTTCTGGAATCTCGATATGGCCGTGGCCAAGAATCTGGACTTCAGCGAACGCGTGCGGCTGCAACTGCGGGCCGATATGTTCAATTCGCTGAACCACACGAACTTCTCCGGGATTTCCACGGCGATTGAAGCGGGCAATTTCGGCCGCTTCACTTCCACGCGTGGCGCCCGGGTGATGCAGTTCAATGCACGGCTCAGCTTCTAGCGATGGGGGACACGGCCTGGTTCCAGCTCGTAATAGGATGGAGCCGGGCCGACGAACAATGCGAAGCTTGATTGGACTCCTGATGCTGGCCTCGGCCGCCAGCGGGCAAACTGTTTTGCGTAGCGAGCACTTCGCTCATTACGCGCAGGAGTTCAACCGCGCCTTTCCTGAGGATCTGGTCAACGCGATCCCGGACGCGCAGGCCGCCGAGTGGATGCAGCGCAACACACCGCTGTTCACCTGTCCGGATCCTGATATCGAGCGGACCTGGTACTACCGCTGGTGGACCTTCCGCAAGCACATCAAACAGACGCCGGATGGTTTTGTGATTACTGAGTTCCTGCGGCCTGTCAGGCACGCGGGGGTGCACAACACGATCAGTTGCGCCCTGGGCCACCATCTGGCAGAGGGCCGCTGGCTTCGGGACCGGCGCTACCTGGACGAGTACCTCAATTTCTGGCTGCGTAAGGGTGAGCAGGGCGGCATGCAGCGCCACTACCACCAGTACAGCGGCTGGACGGCGTGGGCGGCCTATGAACGCTGGCTGGCCGACGGGGACACGAAGTACGTAACTTCCCTGCTGGACGCGCTGGTGAGCGATTACCAGCAGTGGGAGCGCGACCGCCAGTTGCCCGGTGGGCTGTTCTGGCAGTACGACGTACGAGACGGGATGGAGGAGTCGGCCAGCGGGTCGCGGAAGAACAAGAACGCCCGTCCCACGATCAACAGCTATATGTTCGGCAACGCGAAGGCCATAGCCGCCATAGCGCGGCTTGCCAACAAGCAGGAACTGGCCCTGATGTATGACGCGAAGGCCGTCCGCCTGCGCGAACTGGTGGAGCAACAGCTGTGGGACCAGGATGCCCGGTTCTTCAAGGCGCGGCTGGATACAAATCAACTGGCCAGTGTGCGGGAGGAGATCGGCTTTACCCCCTGGCTGTTTGAGCTGCCGGAGCCCCGGCATGGGTTCGAGGCTGCCTGGAAGCAACTGATGGACCCAGAAGGTTTCTTTGCGCCATACGGGCCGACTACCGCCGAGCAGCGGCACCCCGCCTACGGCATCCACGAGGTGGGTGACAACTGCCAGTGGAATGGTCCGAGCTGGCCTTTCTCCACCACCATCACGCTCAAGGCGCTGGCGAATGTCCTGAACGATTACGAGCAGAGCGGCATCTCGGTAGATGACTACTTCAAGACCTTCGGGATCTACACCAGGAGCCAGACGCTGCGGCGGCCCGATGGGACGGTGGTGCCGTTCATCGACGAGAATCTCCATCCGCAGACCGGCGAGTGGTGGGCCCGGGCTCTGGCCATTAAGAAAGGACAGTTCACGGCGCGCGGCGACCACTATAACCATTCGTCCTACAACGACCTGGTGATTACCGGACTGGTGGGCTTGCGGCCTCGGGCGGACAATATCGTGGAGGTGAATCCGCTGATCCCGGCTGGGCGCTGGGACTGGTTCTGCCTGGATAACGTGCCCTATCACAACACGACGCTCACCATCCTGTGGGATCGTACGGGCCGCAAGTTCGGCCGTGGCAAGGGGCTGGTCGTCATGGCCGGGGGCAAGCCGATTGCCCGCTCGCCGGTGTTGCGGCGGACCACGGGGCGGCTGAATTGAGCCGGGGACGGCGGCCGGCTTTCGAGCATACTGGGTTTGAGTATTTTCAGATGAGAGTGAGCGGGAAGATGTCATGCATATAGAAGCTGGTTGCGGCAGACGTTCTCAGGTGGCGCCATGACGCGCGCCTTCGACCTGGCCATCGTCGCCGCCTACCTCGCCTTCATGGCCGGGCTGGGTGTGTGGTTCTCGCGCCGCCAGACTTCCACTGAGAACTACTTCGTCGCGAAGCGCTCTGTGCCCTCGTGGGCCATGGGCATGAGCATGCTGGCGACGATGGTGTCCAGCGTGACCTTTGTGGCTTACCCCGGGTCCTCCTACGCAAAGGACTGGTCGCTGCTGGTGCCCGGGTTCCTGCTGCTGGCGCTGCTGCCGGTGATCGGCAGGATCATCATCCCCTTCTATCGCGAAGAGGTCGGGATGAGCGCCTATGAGTACTTCCAACGGCGCTTCGGCCGGCCGGCGCGCGTCTATGCCGCGATTGCATTCTCCCTGGCGCACTTCAGCAAGATGGGCTTCGTGCTATACCTGATGGCCTTGACCATCGCGAGCATGACGGGGTGGGACATCGTCACGGTGATCTTCGCGGTAGCCGTGGTGATGGTGTTCTACACCGTCATCGGCGGCATCGAGGCGGTGGTGTGGTCCGACGTCGTGCAGGGTTTCGTCATGTGGGCGGGCATTGCCGTGGCCCTGGGCTATCTTCTCTTCCTGCCTCCAGGCGGACCCGGAGCCGTCTTCGCCGCCGCCGCGCACAGCGGGAAGTTTGCACTGGGCAGCCCGGATTTCGACTTCACGCGGCCCACGATTCCCGTGGCGATCCTCTATGGGCTGTTCTGGTATGGCCAGCGCTACGTGGCGGACCAGACCATGGTGCAGCGCTATTTGCTGGCCAAGTCCGATCGCGGTGCGATGCGGGGTGTGGCGATGGGCGCGCTGCTCTGTGTGCCCGTCTGGGCGTTCTTCATGCTGATCGGCACCTGTGTCTGGTCCTTCTTCCGGCTGACCGGAGAGGCGATCCCCAAGACGATCCAGAAGGCCGACCAGATGTTCCCGTATTTCCTCAGCGCGCATTTGCCGCCCGGAGTGATGGGCCTGCTGCTGGCCGCGCTGACCGGCGCCGCCATGACCATGCTGGCCAGCGACCTGAACACGCTGTCCATGGTCCTGGTGGAAGATTTCTACCGCGCCGCGCGGCCCGCCGCCACGGACAAGCAGCGGCTCAAGGTGGCCCGCCTGCTGGTGGTGGTGGTGGGGCTCCTGAACGTCGTCACGGCGGTCATCCTGGTCCAGACCAAGGGCAGTGCGCTGTCCATGTGGTTTGCGGTTTCCGCCATCGCCTCCGGCGGCCTGGCGGGGCTATTCTTCCTGGCGTTCCTCAGCCGCCGCGCGACACGCCGCAGCGCCTGGGTGGGCATTGTGTGCAGTTCGGTATTCACCGTGTGGGCTGTGCTGACAAAAGGCGCGGCTCCCCTGGTGAATCTTGCTCCGTTCAACTATCCAGGCGACGACCTGACGATTGGCGCCGTGGGCAACGTCATTCTCTTTGTTGCCGGCCTGGCCGCCAGCCTTCTGGAGCAGCCAACACTAGCGGGCGATCAGGGCACGGTCTGGCACTGGCTGGCGTCGCGGCAGGCAACGGTAGAGAAAGGCTCTCATGCATAGAAGAAACTTCCTGTTCGGTTGTGCCGCTACACTGATGGCCCCCGAAGAAGCTCCACTGCCCATCCGGGTGGGATCGCAGGTCGCGGCCAGCTTCTACTCGGGCGAGGCCTACGACAAGCCGTTTCTCTATCCCATCAAGACGGTTTCCGGCAAGGTGCTTTCGCGAGGGTGGCCTTTGGAGCCGCGAGAGGGCGATAGCAAGGATCATGGCTGGCACCGCGGATTCTGGTACGGCCACGGCAGCATCAATGGAGCTGATTTCTGGCGCGAGCAGGGCAGGGACAAGACGGCCCGCCTGATCAACAAAGCCCAACCTCGCCTTGGCAAGGGCAGCGTGGTGGTGGATCTCTCGATGACGCCGCCGGACGGGAAGGCTATCGGTTCCATGCGCCAGGAGTTCCGGTTCGCGGACAAGGGCAACCTGCGCACGATTGATGCGGTGATCACGATTCTCGCCGATTGCGGAGTCGGGCTCGTGTTCGGAGACAGCGACGACGGAGGCTTCGCGTTCCGCCTGAACGAGTCGTTTCGTGAGGACAAAGGCGCGCGACTGCGCAATTCCAACGGTCTCACCGGAACCAAGGCGATCTGGGGCAAACCTGCGTTGTGGGTGGACTATTCGGCTTCCGTGGACGGCGGGCAGGCCGGAGTGGCTTTGTTCGACCACCCGTCGAACCTGCGTCATCCCACCAGATGGCATGCGCGCGGCTATGGGCTGAACGCGGCGAATCCGTTCGCGCTGAAGAGTTTCACCAAGGACCCGAATGCAGACGGGGGCTACACCCTGCCGGCCGGGCAGAAGCTGGTGATGCGTTACCGCGCCGTCATCTATGAGGGCGCTCCCGACATTGCGAAACTCTACGGCGAGTTTGCCCGGCGGTAGGTCGGCCCAGCCACGATGGGCCAGCGGAAACCGAGTTGCCGCGGCCAAGCAGAAGAGGCTCCATCGACACCTTGACGGCTTGGACGGAGCCCCTCCGGTCTCGAAATCCGCGTTAGGCGCCTGCGGCACTCCGGGTGCGGCGAATGCGCCGGGCAAGGGCGGACAGCGCCAGCCCGGCTCCGATGAGTGAGTAAGTGGCCGGTTCCGGCACCGAATCCACCTGCGCGAACAGGCCGTCCGCTTCGTCATTCAGTCCGGCGGTCAGGTAGAGCGAGTTGGCGTTGCCGCCCTGTTTCCCGTTGCCGAAAGCCAGGCCCCACAGGCCGCTGTTCACCAGGGGATTGCCTCCCAGGTCGGCCAGCGTGCCAACCAGGGTGCCGTTGAGGTCGAACGCGTTGATCTTTCCATCTCCGAAATTGCCCACCAGCAGTTTGCCGCCGAGGCTGCCGAAACCAGCCGGCGCGATGGCGAGCCCCCACGGAGAGTTCAAGGCGCCTTGCGTGATCACGCGTTGAATGAAGTTCCCGTTGAGGTCGAACTTCGAGACGAAGCCGTTGCCCGGACCGGCCTCGTCATCCCCGCCGACTCCGACTTTGGCGTAGGTCACATATAGCGCTCCGCCAAGGTTCTGGATGTTGAACGGTGCGAAGCCCGACGGGAGGCCCGGGTCAGTGAAGTTTCCGGATGGCGGCACGCCCCCGCCGTCCGTGAGGACATCAATCTTTCCGTTCGCAAAGTCGGCTGCGTAGAGCGTCACCACACCGCCGTTCGTGCCAATGGCCAGCCCTTTGAATTCGGCGCCCTGTCCTGAGAAGTCCTGCAGAACTTCCGCATTTGTGCCAAGCCCGCCTCGCCAGCCGGCGATCTTCCCATCTTCGGTTGCGAAGATAAACGCATCCCCGTTGAAGGCTCCGGGCGTCCCATTGAAAACTTGCCCGGTGGGCGTGCCGTTTCCGGGGATCGTGACCTCGAGGCCCAATTTGGTGCCCGCGGTGTTGTATAGCGTGGATAGGCCGGTGCCATTGTCCGAAATCCAGAAGGGGCTCGCCGGGCTCATCGCAATGCCCCAGGGGTTCTTCAGGTTGGCATCGGTGGTCACTGCCATGCCTGGGATGTTCGATACGAGGTTTGTCTGGTGGAAACCCGCAATCGGACTGGCCAACATCGCCGGTCCGGTCAAGCTCCCGGTTACCAACGCGATCATCAACAATCGAGTGGACATTAAATCCCTCCGCATATTTCTTGGACATTTCGGCGGGCTACGCGGAACGCTTAGAGCGGCAAGGGATCAGGGGCCGAGCGTTCACTCGTGCCCATGAATAACGGCTCAACAGCTATCCCGCGACCACGCCGGTTCTCCCGGGTGAGCCTGATATGGGGTTCACCGTGGCGGGTCAGTGATTATGTCTTTGCGCGTCCCGGTGCCCCGATTCACGAGCGAGCCGGCCGCTCTTCTCTTTGTTTCCCGCAGGCCGAGAGGCAACTGCGCGGGCACGACATTCACCGTACTGCTCGATTCTGGACGCCCGGAGGCGGGTGTCCAGACTGGTTATTCGCCGCTTCCTTCCCTTGGGGCGTGATGAGACAACCAGAACGTCCGCGTAGGATGTTAACCCGGAGCACCACTGCAAGAAGGACTGTCTTTCGGGCACAGGGGCGTTGCGCCGCGATGCGGCGCGGCCAGGTTTTGCGGCATTTGCGGATTATCCAGCGGGCCAGGTTGAACTTAATCAAGGGGTGGAGGGCAAAGTGCGGAGAGGAGGCTGACGAATGAGCGGGATGGAACGATGGCGGAGAACCGGCGAAACGTCAGCGGGGCTGGGTGTGGGGGAGCGCACCCCGGCAGGAGCCCGCCAGGGTGCGCGCGAGCAGGAGGCTACTTGGCAGGGCGCGGGCGCGGGGTGGCGTCGGCCTCGGTCAGGCCCATGGTCCACTTGACCGCTTCCAGCCACATCTGGCGGATATCCGGCCGGTCCCACGATTCCGGGGTGTGGCCGAACGTGGAGTAGAAGACCCGGCCCTTGCCGTAGTTTTTGATCCAGGCCACCGCGAAATCCTTGTCCGTTCGCTTCACCGCCGGCTTGGTCAGATCCAGCTTGTTCTCATCCAGGCGCAGCAGCACCCGGCACTTCTCGCGCGAGAAGTTCTTCGCCTGGTAGATCTCGTCCAGAGTCGTGAACTCCTTCGAGAAGTGGCGCACGATGGGGTTCGACGGGTCCTCGACAACGATGGGGGCCTGGAACGTATTCCAGGGATGGCCATCGAAATACCCGCCGATCATCTCGCCATACTCGGGCCAGTCGTAGAAGCTGTCCGGAGCGGAATGCACACCGATGAAGCCCTTGCCGTCGTCGCGGACAAAGGACAGCAGTGCGGACTTCTGCTCGTCCGTGAGCTGGAAGTTGCCGGTGGTGTAGAAGGCAACCGCGTCGAAATAGTCGAGGTTCTTGGCGTTGTTGGGCAGCTTCTGCTTCGTCAGGAGATACGTATCGCTCTTGAAGTAGGTATCCCAAAGCGTGGATTCGCGGCCGAGGTTCCAGAGTGTAGCCATGGCCTGCGACGTGGAATCGTGCTGAAAGCCCTGCCGCTCGCCAACCGTGTTGTTGGCGCCGATCACCAGGAGCCTCTTTTTGCGGGCCTGGGCCTGGAGGGTATGATTGACGGGGGCGCATAGGCCCAAAACGATCAGGCAAATGGATGCGATTCGAAGGGGTTTCATGAGGGGGGATGCACCGTTTCCGGGCCATCATACCATTCGCCTGGTGGCAGTGATGCTCATCAGTGCCGTGTGTTGGGGGCAGGGTGTTGACGATGCGCAGGCGCTGAACAAGGCGGGCGGCGAGTTCCTCTATGGCGGCGAGTATGAGAAGGCGCTGGACGCCTTCGGCAAGGCCCGCAGCCTGTTTCACGAACGCGGAGAAGTGCGCCAGGAGGCTGTCTCGTGGGTGAACATCGGCGCGGTCCATTTCTACCGCGGCCGCTATGTTGAGGCCTGGGATGTCTACAATCGCGCCGCCACCATGGCGGAAGAGCGTGCAGGCGAGCCGTGGGTGCCGGATGTCCTGCAGTTTGTCGACGTAAACCGCGCCGCACTGCTGCAGAAGCTGGGTAAGGATCACGACGCACTGGATATCTACCTGAAGCTGCGGCGGGCCGGCCAGAAGCTGGAGGCCGGGGAAGAGGCTCGTGTCCTAGCGAACCTGGGGGCGCTCTATCGCCGCCTGGGCGACCCCTACAAGGCTCTGGAAACCGAGCGCGCCTCCGTCGCCTTATTCCGCCAGGTTCAGGACGTCGATGGCCAGTTGGGAGCCATGAAGAACATCGCCATCGCGCAGGCCATGGAGTTCCAGGACTACTCAGCCGCGCGCGCCGGGTTCGCCGAGGCCCTCGCGCTGGCGCACCGCAGCGGCAACAAACGCGAGGAGCTGCAGTGCGAGCTGTACCTGGGTGAGGCGCTCTTCCGGACTGGCGATGAAGCCGGAGCCCGGCTCCGCTGGCAGAGTGTGCTGGACAACGCGCGCAGTCTCAAATTGCCGGAAGAGCAGTGGAAAGCCCTCTATGGCCTGGGCCGGGTGGATCACGACCGGTCGCAGTGGCAGGCCGCGGCGGCCGTCATCGAATCGACGCGCGCTGACCTGAGACGCGCGGAATTGCGCGGCGGGTTTCTGGCTGACAAGCGCGATGTGTTCGATGCCCTGATCGAGAGCGCGGCCAGCGATGCAGAACGGCTGGATTGGCTGGAGCGGTCGCGCGGGCGCACCACGTTACCCCTGCCGCAATTGCGCGGCAAAGTGCCGGCCGGCTCAGCCCTGCTGGTGTACTGGGTGGGGCGGAAGCAGGCCGGCGTGCTAAAGATCACACAAGCCGGTAGCCAGTGGAGCGCGATCCACCTGCCGGCGCGAACAGCTTCCGATGTTCTGCCGCCTTTGGACGGGATCCATCGCCTGGTCCTGGTGCCTGACGGCACGCTGGCCGGGGTCGCCTTCGATGCCCTGGCTTGGGCCGACGGCACGAAGGTGGTGGAACGGTATGAGACCTGGAGCCTGCCTTCGTCCACATTCCTGCCTGCGGCCGCCCGCAAGACCGGGGCGCGCTGGCCTTGGGAGGCTCAACTGCTGGGAATCGGTGATCCGGAGGTCCGCACGGCCTTGCCTGGAGACCCGGATTGGGCGCACCTGCCGCGCGCTGCCGCGGAGTTGGTCATGGTCTCGAAACAGCTGAATGGACAGGCGGATCTGCGGGTGAAAAGCGAGGCCCGCAAGCAGGCGTTAAACGAGGCGCGTGACTTCCGGGTGATCCATCTGGCCACGCACGCCGCCGCGGACTTCGAAAACCCTGCACGCTCGCGCATCCTCTTCTCGGGGCCTGAGTACTTGTATCTGCGCGATGTGGTCAAGCTGGATCTCCGTGGGGTTGAACTGGTCACCCTTTCCGCTTGCGAGACTGAGGCTGGAGCCGCGGCGCGGGGGGATTCTCCGATGAGTCTGGCTCGGGCTTTTCTGGAATCGGGCGCCGGGAGTGTGGTGGGTTCGCTGTGGGCGGTCCGCGATGAAGCCGCCGCCGATTTCATGCAGCGCTTCTACCGGGAGTTGAGCAACGGGACGCCTCGCGGGGCCGCCGTTCGCACAGCCAAGCTCGAGATGATGCAAAAGGGGGCGCCTGTGGAGGATTGGGCCGCCTTTGTCCTGTCCGGAGACGGCTTGAGTCCACTGACGCCCTATTGGTCCTGGAGCGTGTTGCTGAGCGGCGCTGCCGCTACCCTGGCCGCCGCGGGCCTCGCCCTCAGTTTGAGGACGGGACGGAGGGGATAACGGGTTGAATCGTGCCGGCGTTGCGGTCGCCTGCGATACCCATCAATCTTACCGGAGCGCTGGATTGAATCCGCAGCGTGGTGCCGGCCGGCAAGGCCAAGCCCGGGAAAACCTCTTCCATATCTTTCAATAGCTGTTCCCGCGGCAGCAGGGTCGCGTTGGCAGAGGCGAAACCCACCCCGTCAGGACTTGCCACTTCGAGACGAACCGCGATCGCATCCTGCGAGGGATTCTGCAGCGCGATCCCCTGGAACGCTCCGGACTCCGGGCTGAGTTGCGAGACGGGCAGGATGGCAGTGTCGAAGGTACGCGGGGCAAAGAGCGGTTTGGCCGCGCTCAGGTTATCGAACAGGCTGGGGGAGGTATCGATGCCGCTCAACGAGGTGTAGAAGCGCTTCTCTGACTGGTCGGGATTGGTCACCTCGAGATAGCGCAGATCCAGGCTGAAGGGCGTACCGGAGGTGACGTGGAGCTCGGTGGAGGAGACGTATTCCACCTGCAGCGCATCGGCGGCATAGTTTGCCACGCCGGGTGCACTGTACGCCGCCACCTGGCTCTGGGGCGTGAAGCCGCGCCCAGTCACCTTAACGAACTCGCCCGGCTGAATCGTGCCGCCGCCCGGGAAGACATCATCAATAGATAGGGACCCGTCGACGGCCACGCTGCCCGCTTTGTTGCTTTCAATGGTCCAGGGCGTACCATCGGGCTGGTAGAACTCCGAATTGGCTCCTATCGTGAAAAGCGAGCTCGTGCCGGCCGGCAGGCCATCGCGCAGCTTTACAGAAATGGAGAAGATCGGGTACCACGGCAGCTTGCCCAGGTTGCCAGTGGGGGAGGCTGCCTCGACCACCAGCACGTTCCCTCTGCGGGTGGCGACGCCTGTGGCTTCCACGTTTTCGCTGTAGGCGCCGACGGACATGATCTGCTCGACCACTTGCTCGTCGAATTCGAGGTAAAGCTTCGTACGGATGATGGGCTTTGGTTCGGTCAGCGTGATGCGAACCTGCGCAACGCCGCCCGGCGGCGCGGCTTCGCTGGACACTTCCAACCAAAGACCCTTGTACTTTCCGCCGTAGTATCCGGAGTAGTCACCGGCTGATAACAGTCCCAGCCCGGCTGTCAGGAAAACCAACACCAGTTTCATGCGATCTGCCCTCTGATACGCGCACGTGCGTTTTGAAAGGATAACTCAACTAGCGGCTGGCGGAGGGAAGAACCTTAAATCGCTCGGAAGCGGACTCTGCGATCACCCCACCTGAGGCACTGAGTGCCTTCACCCGCCAAAGCAGCGCTTTGCGCGGAAGCATGAAGCGTTGGATGTCCGGCGCGGAATTTAGTTTCGTCTGATTTGTGCGGCCCGTCCAGAGAGGTGTGCCGTCTACTTCGGTGATCTGGAACTCGTAGGCCGCGGCCTTGTCGACCGGGTCCCATTGGAAGAAATCGGGGGCGGTCTCCACATCTCCGGAAGGGGACTGGAGGTGAACCTGCGACGAGCGGACGACGCTGGCGCCCGTTTCAGGGGTACGCAGGCCCGGACCGGCCATGCGGCGCAGTTGCAGCGATCCGGCCACAATCAGGAGGATCGCGGCCAGGCTGAAAGCCCAGCGTGGCATGGGTGATGGGCCCAGCCAGGCGAACCAGCTACGCTTCGGAGCGGGCTTCCTGAGGCGTGACTCGATCCATTCGATATCGGCCTTCTCGTCGGCCCGGACGTCAGCTTCCAGGAATTCGCGATAGGAGGCGGCGACGTGGCTGCAAGCGGGGCAGGCTTCGACGTGGGCCGCGAGCTGATCCGCGCGCCCTTCCACAAAGGCTTCAATTTCAGCAGGTTCCAGGCAATGGCCGGGGGCGCGGAGAGCCTCGTTATCGTTCATGCTGCGACCTCCATCGCCGCGCGGCTTCGGACAGTTTCCGGCGGGCGCTCACTATATACGCCTTGGCTCCGCTGGGATTGGTGAGTCCCATGGCCCGCGTGATGGCGTCCAAGGGGATCTCCTCCAGAAAGTGCATGACAAACACGCGCTGCTCGGTCTTGTCGAGCGAGTCTCGAATCCAGGTCCGGGCGAGCTCCAGTTGCGATTCCTGGGTCAGGCGGTCCTCGATGGACGCGCCGGAGGGAGCGGCCAGGCTCAACAGCAACTCCTCGCCACCGGACTCCGGCCGGCTGGCTTTGCTCTTGATGGCGTTCAGGCAATGATTGCGGCAGACAGTGAAGAGCCAGGTCGTGAATTTGGAGTTGCCCTGAAAGGTCTCCAGGCGGCGAAACGTATTCGCCATCACCTCTTGCGATAGGTCCAGGGCCTCTTCGCGATTGGCGGAGTAGCGCAGGCACCAAAGGACAACGCGACGCTGGTGACGGGAGAAAAGTTCGTGCAGCCAAGGATTTGACGGGTCCGGCCGGCCGGACTCCAGCGCCCGAGCCACCAGCTCTTCGTCGCTGAATTCGTTCATGCGGCGTTGTATCTTTCCGAAACGCCTGGATGCCCGCTTCCGTCATACAACGGTTAAGACAGCGCTTGGGGCTCGCGGGAACAACTCCGTGCGACCTTGCTGCAGGCGATCTTCCAGAGATCATCATAACGGACGAGGGGGGCATTCGGCAGTTGAGGATGTGGCTCCGGGGATTCTACAATGCAAGATGGACCAGCACGGCCGCATCGAGAGAGGGCGTGTGCGTCCGAATTCGAAGTTCTGGCGTCTAATAGCGAGGGAGAGAACCTATGGCACTGCGCCCGTTACACGACCGAGTGCTGGTAAAGCGCGTGGAGCAAGGCGAAGCGCAGGTGGGCGGTATAATTATTCCGGACACCGCGAAGGAGAAGCCGCAGCGTGGCGAAGTGGTAGCCGTCGGCAATGGTAAGTTGCTGGAGAACGGGCAGCGTTGCGGTCTCGAAGTGAAATCCGGTGACGTTATTCTCTTCGGCAAGTACTCCGGTTCGGATGTAAAGATTGATGGAGTCGAGTACCTGATTCTACGCGAGGACGAAATTCTGGCGGTGCTCGGCTAGAGCCGGGCCCCTCAAAGTAAGTTTTAAGGAGTTTGAAGATTCTCATGATTGCGATCCGCTGGAAACGTCTCGCCGGTTTGGCTGCCCTGATGCTCTGCGCCACAGTGGTGGCCTCAGCTCAAGTGAAGGTCGCGGCCGTCAACCTGCAAAAGGCCCTGGCCGATACGGCCGAGATCAAGCAGGCCGAAGCCGACCTGAAGGCCAAATTCGGGCCCCGCCAGGATGAATTGGCGAACCTCGAAAAGGAAGTTGCCAAGCTGAGCCAGGACTACGAAACCAATCAGGCCAAGTACAACGAGGCCGCCCTGGCCGACATGGCTGCCAGGATCCAGATGAAGCAGCGCCAGCTGCAGCGCAACAGCGAAGGCCTGCAGAACGAAGTGAATCGCGAGCGGCAGGACATCCTGCAGCGCGTGGGTCAGCGGCTGCAGGAAGTCGTGAAGAAGGTGTCCGAGGAGAAGGGCCTGGATCTCGTTGTCGATGGCGCCAACCTCCTGTACTTCAAGCCGACGATGGACATCTCAGCCGACGTCACCGCCGCTTACGACAAAGCGTATCCGTCGAAAAAGTAGTCTAGGACAGGAGGACCCGAGTCATGGCCGGGTATCTGGACAGCTACGGAGTCTCCGATGCGAAGCGCGAACGTGGAGTGAAACGCGTCGTCATCGCCGCCGTGGCTGTTGTCCTGCTTTCCGTGGCCGGCTACTTCTTTCTGCACGACTTCCAGGAGAAGCGGCAGATCTCGAAGTTTCTCGACCTGCTGAAAGATAAGAAATACGAAGACGCGTACCGCCTGTGGGGTTGCGATCCGGCTAAGCCGTGCCGCGACTATAACCTCCAGCGGTTCCTGGAGGATTGGGGACCGAAGAGCGCGCACGCCGATATCACGCTGGCGAGCATCCGCCGCACACGCTCGTGCGACGGGGGCGTGATCCAGATTCTCCAGTTTCCGAAGGAAGAAGTCCTGCTCTACGTGGACCGGAAGGACCGAAACCTCAGTTTCAGCCCGTTTGAGTACTGCGTCGATGCCACCGGACGCAACACGAAGTTTCTGGATATCTTCTTCAAATAGCCACGCCTGCGCGGCCGGGGTGAGCCCACTCGATCTAGTGGTAGCATGAGGCATGCTTTTGCCTTCGGCCGGTTCGGGTCAGGGATTGGCGCCGGTTGTCGTGGGCGCGGGATTGATCTATGCAGGCGTCTGGATGGCCGTCCAGCCCGCCGGTGCATGGCGGCTGATCCAGGACTTTATGGAAGGTATCCAGCGCTTTAGCAGCGCGCTGCAGGGCGGGCATCCCTGGGCCGTAACGTCCCGTGGTTCGGCTGGAAACCCACCCGCCGCCACTTCACTCCGTCTGGCGGGGGCTGTGGTCGCGTTGTTGGGTGTCGTTTCCCTGTCCGGCGGCTTGGGCCAGTGGGCCTGATGCGGACGATGTCCATTATTGGAAAACTATCCTGCGAGAAATCATGTTGGTAGAGCCTTCAGCCGCATTCCAAGCCCTGGTGGCAGGCGATGAACAGGCGATGGAACTCGATGCCGCGGCAATCGAACTGGCGTCCATCCACACCGGGCCTTGTGATCCCGAGCCGATCCTGCGGCTTCTGGATGAATGGGCCGGGCAAATCGAAGGCATGCTGATGCCCGGCGCGGGTGGGGCTCATTTCCTCAGCGCCGTCAACCGGGTTCTGTTCGACGGGGTGGGCCTGCGCGGTGATCGGGAAGACTACTATGCGGCGGAGAACAGTTGCCTGCCGCTGGTCATCGAGAGGCGCAAGGGACTGCCGATTACCCTCTCCGTCATCTACCTAGAGATCGCCCGTCGATTGCTGCGGCCTGTATATGGCGTTGCCCTGCCGGCTCACTTCGTGTGCCAGTACAACGACGGGCTGGTGCGAGTTTACGTCGATGTGTTCGATCAAGGCCGGCTGCTGACCGAAGAGGACTGTGTCGAAAAGATTCGCGAGCTCACGGCGCGGCCCGGCCAGAGCGTGGAACTACAGTTTGTGCCCTGCGGCAAGCGGGCGATTGTGGGCCGCATGTTGAGGAATCTATGGGGCTCTTACCGCCGCGCCGGAGACAACCCCAGGGCAGGCATCGTGGAGAATTGGCTTCGTTTTGTAGCGCCTTAGTCTCCTGCTGGAACGAACGATTCCAGGCACTGTCTCCCAATTCCAGCTAAAATCATTACGCGGAGGAAATGAACTTACCCGTTCACGAGCTTGAGGCGCGCCTGCACCAGTTCAACAAGCTGATGCAGGAGTTGCTGCGCGGCCGCATTCAGCGCAACACGTTCCAGTCCTGGGAAGTGGAGGTGCTGCTGGATATCGAGTCCTGCGAACTGCGCGACGCCAACCGCCGTGAGGTGCTGCGGCGCTACCAGAAGGCCGCCAATCGGTATGTGGACCGCGGCGGACGCACCCTGCTCAAGCTCTCAGAGTACCTGGAGAAGAAGCACAGGCTGCCCATTGCGGGGCCGGTGGAGAACGGCGCCGACCCGGTCGTCTGACTCGCAACCGCCGGACGGCCAGCGCCCGGTCAGAAGCTCTCCTTCGGGATCCTGCCCTCCGAAACATCGGTTGTGTCGTAGACGTAGATGGACCACCCGATGCGGGCCAGCGGTTGTCTTGCCCTCAGCCAGGCGTACCAGGCGCGCTCGTGATAGACCCCTTCCAGCAGAGTCACACTGATAGCGGCCAGGTGGCACGGCGGACGCTCGCCTGCACGCAGGTGCATATTGGCTGGGATCGCCCAGCCCTGAAACCGGAAGTACTTCTCATCGGCCGAGCCAAAGTAGGCCAGGCAGACGTCATTCCGCCCGCGCGCGTCCAGCCAGCGCCGGAGATTCCCTAAGTCCTGTCCCCAGTCCAGGTTGGAGTCCAACAGCAGCTTCGGGCCGTTCGCCGGTCCGCCCACCGCCGGATTGAAGAACGCGATGTCGTGCGGCGCAATGTAAGCGGACTCGCCCACCAGCACAAGGCAGGCCACGCCCACCAGGGCGGGAGCCGCCTTCCTGTACACCTGAACGGAATGCCGGGCGATGAGAACGGCTACCAGCGCGTAGGTAAAGGGGAATACCGGCAGCAGGTGGCGCACGCCGATGTTGATCCCGCTGGTCAGGCAGAGCACCCAATAGATGCCAAGCGGGACCGCCAGGACCAGCAGGTCCCGGCTGAAACGGCGCAGCAGTGGCAGCGCCAGCAGGCACAGCAGCAGGGCGCCCAACGGGGTCTTGACCAGGAAGACAAACGGGAAATAGCTCCACGTCCCATGCAGCCGCACCATGCCCAGCATGTAGGATGGGTGTCCGGCCTTCTGATGCAACGCCATCTCATTCAATCCAAGGAAGAAGGGATGCGCCGGCAGGTGCAGGTAGCGTCCGCCCACGCGCAGCGCATAGCCAATCGCCGTGTCTTTCTTGACGACGTCGTTCAGCCGGGGCGCATGGCGCGAGCGCAGCGTTTCCGGACCATAGCTGACGGCCACCACAAGCCCGCTCACCAGGATCAGCCCCGCCAACTGCAGCAGCGTCGTGCGCCAGGGTGTCCGGTGCAGCAGCCACAGCACGGCAAAGACCGGCAGCAGGAAGACGGCCGAGAACTTGGAAACCAACGCCGCGCCCAGGGCGAGCCCGGCCCAAAGGATATCTAGCGGGTGGCCCCGCCTCTGCATGCGGTCGAACGCCAGGACGGCGAGGAAGCAAGTCAGTGTTGCGATGAAGTCGGTGGTGACGTAGTGCCCATGCGCGGAGAGGTTCGGGTCAAGCGTGACCAGGAATACGGCCAGCAGCGCCGCCGGTGGGCCGTAGCGGGCTCGCATCCAGAACGCCATGGTCAGGGCCAGGACCAGGGTCAGGGCAATCGTCACCAGCCTCGCAGGCAGCAGGATCTGCTCCGGCTTCAGAGTTTGCTGGTGATACAGCAGATCGCGGCCGACCGCGATGGCGTCCGCTTCTTTCCATCCCTGCGAGTCAAGTTTTGGGTCGGGCTTCAGAAACAGCAGAGGCAACGCATTGAGAACCCGGCCCAGCGGAGGGTGCTCCGGATTCAGGCGGTAATCGCCGGTCAGCAGGATGGTGTAACCCGCCGAGAGGTGCAGGCCTTCGTCGAAAACCTGCGTCTCCTGCAGCGCGGCGGTGAACTGCCGGGCGAACTGTAGCGAGACAAGAGCCAGTACACAGGCAAGCCATACGGCCCGCCTGTGCAGAAGCCTACTCCACACGCCGCGCGCCGGCTGATGGCGTGAAGCGATAAACAGCCGGAGTCAGATTCCACTGGGCCTGGTAGCGCGCGATGATCTCGTTTTCGAAGCGATCAACATCTTTCGGATCCACCAGGTTCACTGTGCAGCCGCCGAAGCCGCCGCCGGTCATGCGGGCGCCGTAGACGCCGTCGATCGTGAGCGCCGTATCAACCAGGGAATCTAACTCCACGCAGCTCACTTCGTAATCGTGCTGCAGGCTGCGATGGGATTCCACCATCAGCTTGCCCATCAGTGGCAGGTCGTTGTCCTCCGCCGCGGCGAAGAAGTTCTCCACGCGCAGGTCCTCAAGGATGACGTGGCGGGCGCGGGCCAGCGGAATCTCTTCCATCTTGGATGCGGCACGCTCCAATTCGCCCAGGGTGACGTCGCGGAGAGCCGTTTTCCCGGGGAAGTGAGAGAGTGCCTGATGGCATTCCGCCACCCGATCGCGGTAGGCCGAAGAGCCTAACTCGTGCTTTACCATCGAGTTGACGACCACGACTTCCGCGCCATCCGGGATGGGCGCCAGTTTGTGCGTGTTGGACCGGCAATCCAGCATGATCGCTTTATGCGCCTCGCCAAAGACCGAGGCGTATTGATCCATGATTCCGCAAGGCATGCCGACGAACTCGCGCTCCGCCCGCTGGCACAACTGGGCAAGCTCCAGCTTAGTGACCTCGTTGTCGCCCAGCAGGGCCAATGCTCCGGAAACCTCGAGGGCCGCCGAGGAGCTGAGCCCGCCGCCTGTCGGCACCGACGAGTCGATCGCCAGATGCATCGGTTTCAGCTCAAGACCCAGCGCCAGGATCTGCTGTGCCACGCCCAGGACGTAATCGGCCCACGTGCCGGTCTTCGACATGCCCGCAATCGAATCGATGGGGTAGGAAAGATCCCCGGGAAACTGCCTGGACGTCAGCCGGATCTCTTTCTTCCGGATCGAACCCACCCGGATGTCGCAGCCAACCGCGATGGCGATGGGCATCACGAAGCCTGCGTTATAGTCCGTGTGTTCACCGATCAGGTTGACGCGCCCGGGGGCGTGATAGTGCTTTATGCGCGGCGCGCGAGCCACAGAAAGATGCCTCCAAAAGCAATGGAAAAGATGCCGAAGTACAGATTTAGGTTGGAGTCCAGCAATGGCGCGTTGAAGTTCGCCATCAGCCCCGTCCCCGTCAGCAGCAGGCCGAGTAGGCCGAAGAAGTAGCCGGCCGGTTTTCGCAGATCCAGCATGGTTATTCCTTTAGAAGAATACGAAGTTCAGCGCAATGCAAATCACGCTGGCCACAATGGCCAGGGTGGCGGGCCGGCGATACCATTCCGCTTCTTCCGTCTGGCGAGGTGTCACGCTATACACAAGGCCAACCAGTTCGGCGTCCGGTTTCGCTTTCGTGGCCAGGCTGACGATGGTCGTGACCACCAGGCAGCAGCCGAAGGCGGCAATCGCGACCCAGAAATTCTGAGCCATGGACGACGGGAAGTGATACTGAGCGCCCATCCAGCCGCCTTTGCCTTCCGCCTCCGTCAGGCCATAAGTGACTGCCGCGGCGGCGGTTCCGCTCACCAGGCCGGCGAAGGCGCCGTGGCCGGTGGAGCGTTTCCAGAACATGCCCAGCAGGAATGTCGCAAAGAGTGGCGCGTTCACAAAGCCGAAAATCAGCTGCAGGAAGTCCATCATGTTGTTGAAGGACTGCGCCAGGTAGGCCGCGCCGATGGAGAGCCCCGTGCCGAAGATGGTCGCCATGCGGCCCATCCACAGGTAGTGTTCATCAGGCGCGTGCTTGCGAATGTAGCTCTGGTAAATGTCGTAGGTCCATACCGTGTTGAACGCGGTTACATTTCCGGCCATGCCGCTCATGAAGGATGCGACCAGCGCCGTGAGGCCGACGCCCAGCATGCCGCTGGGGTAGAACTGCGCCATCAGGCTGAACAGCACTTTGTCGTAATCGGGGTTGCCGTTCTTGAGAGGCAGCGCGTAGCCGACGCTCATCGAGGCCAGGGCCGCGGCGGCGATGCCGGGCACGATGACCACGAACGGGATGAACATTTTCGGGAAAGCGCCGACGATGGGCGTGTTCCGCGCGTCGGTCATGTTCCGGGCCGCCATGGCGCGTTGCACCACCAGGTAGTTCGTACACCAGTAGCCGAAGCTCAAGACGAACCCGAGCCCCATGATGAGGCCGATGATCTCGACGCCCATCGGATTGTCGCCGGCCTTGGCGATATGCTGCCAGGACTGCGTCATCTTCGGGCTGAGCCGCGAAGCGATGCCGTCCCAGCCACCGGCCTTGTGCACCGACAAAATAGCGAGGGGCGCGAAGCCGGCCACAATGAGGAAGAACTGAAGCACCTCATTGTAGATCGCGCTCGACAAGCCGCCCAGGTAGGTGTACGCCAGCACGATGCCGGCGGACGCCAGCACCGAGAAGGTGAAGCTCCAGCCGAAAATCGCCTGCAGCAGGATGCCCAGCGCGTACATCGAGATGCCCGAGCTGAAGATCGTCATGATCGCAAACGTGATCGCATTGAAGCCGCGCGTCTTTTCGTCAAACCGCAGCTTCAAATATTCCGGCACGCTGCGAGCCTTGCTGCCGTAGTAGAAGGGCATCATGAAGACACCCACAAAGAGCATGGCCGGAATGGCGCCCACCCAATAGAAGTGCGACGTCATCATGCCGTACTTCGCGCCCGAACCGCACATGCCGATCATTTCCAATGCGCCCATGTTGGCCGCGAGGAAAGCCAGCGACGTGATCCAGAGTGGCAGCGAGTGCCCGCTGGTCAGAAAGTCCGAACTGGACTTGACGTTCTTACGGAGGAACCAGCCGATACCCAGGACGAACCCGAAGTACAGCGCCAAGACGACATAGTCAATTAGGTGTAGGGTCATGGTGCGCGAACCGAAACAACATCATATACTGCCGGACCGTGTCAGCGTAGCCCGCTCCGGAGCTTTGGGTCCGATTTCGGGCATAAAGAGAGGCCCGTATCCCTAAATTTCCCAACGGGCTGATCCGCTGCCTCCTCACGGCTTCAGCTCCAAACTCTCCAGCATCCGGCCGTCCAATGCAATCGCTTCCATCCGGATCGACCCTGGCGCGGCCAGCAACCGTACGTAGTGCTCAGTGCTCTCCACTTTTACAGTCGTGCCTTCAATGGGTGCGTCCACTGGATACAATGGCGCGCCGCCGCCGCCGGTGACGACATAGTGCACGCCCTTGTTCAGGTGGTGCTGGTAGTTGTGATCGTGTCCACTGAATACCACCGCCACTTTGTGTTTCTCGAAAATCGGCACCATCGCTTTCACCGGAGTTTCGCCGGACTGCCGGGATTTCATGGCCGTGAACGGCGGATGGTGCATGACCACGACACGGAACTCCGCCTTCTGGGCCTTGGCCAAGTCTTCGTCCAGCCAGCGCAACTGCTCGGCCCAGAACGACTCGCGAGCCTGGGCGCTCAATGCGGCATTGCCGAGGTCTGAATTCAGCAGGACGAAATGGACTCCGCCCCAGTCCACTGAGTAGTAAGGCGTGGAAACATCGAAGAATTCGTAGAAGCGGCGGCTGTTCCGCTCGTGGTTGCCCAGCACGGGGAAGAACGCCGTCTTGTCCAGCATCACGCGCTCGATGTCGAAGAAGCGCGGCCACTGCTCGACATCCAGTCCGTCCGTGACCAGGTCGCCGGTATGAAAGACCAGGTCCGGGTTCGTCTTCTCGATGGCGCCGATGATCTTGCGGTGCAGGTCGTGACGGGTGCGCGTATCTCCAAAGACCACCGCTTCGAAAGCGACCGGCTTGGCGGGCGCTGTTTTGAAGGTCCCGCGCAGCCCGCCCGGGATGGTGTAGGTCACCGTTTCACCGGCCTTCAGCCCGGTCATCGAGATCTTCTCTGACCGAAGCACGGGCACCACCCGGTTCTCGCCCACTCTCACCTCGCCGGATTGGACGACCCAGCCGATGGTGGCGCTCTTGCCTGTCACGTTGACGGCAAACGGACCGCCAACGATCTTGTCTTCAGCGAAAAGTCTGGATGGGTGGAGGCCGGACAGGCACAAAAGGAGGGCGGACAGGGCAGTCTGTTTCAGCATGACTGCCCTGTATCGTATTACATGGCTAGAGGGTGAGGGTGACTTTCGACAACCCTCGCGGTTGGTCCGGATCCAGTCCCTTCACCGCGGATAAAGACGCGGCGAACATCTGGGCCGGGATGATGTACGGAATGGGCGTCAGCAGGTCCTCAGGCAGGGCTGGTCCATTCTTGCCGGGTTTGAACGCAAGTTTTGCCGGGATGCGCAGAGCGGATTTCGGCGCTTCGGCATTCGACTTGTCAGTGAGCACGAGGGTCTCGGCGCGCAGTCCGCTCAGCTTCGTGATCATCTCGTTCATCACCGGCCAGGTCGGGCCGGGAGGCGCCAGGACAAATGCCGGGAACGACGGTTCAACCATCGCGATGGGTCCGTGCAGAATGTCCGCCTGGGAAAAGCGCTCGGCGATGATGTAGCAGGTCTCCATCATCTTCAGAGCCCATTCGAAGGCGTTCGCGTAGTTCAGCCCTCGCCCGATCACAACGGCATGCCGGGCGTACTTGTACTTCTCGGCCCGGGCCGCCACTTCCTTCTCCAGCGTGAGGGCCTTGGCCGCCAGATCCGGAAGCAGGCGGAGATCGTCGATCCGGATCTTCGCCCCCAGCGCATAGGCCAGCAGGTAGAAAGAAAGCAATTGCCCGGTATAGGTCTTCGTGGCGGCGACGCTCTTCTCCCGTCCGGCACGGACCAGGACCGCATGGTCCGCGATGCGGGCCAGCGTGCTCTCGGGTTCGTTGGTGATGCCGATGGTGAATGCGCCTTGCTTCTTCGCCTCTTCCAGCACCACATTCGTGTCGGTGGATTCGCCCGATTGCGAGACGGCGGCGAGGAGGGCGCCTTCCAGCCGCAGATTGGAATGATACAGGGTCGAGACTGACGGAGCGGCCAGCGAAACCGGAATTCCGGTTGTCACTTCAATTAGATAGCGCCCAAATTGCGCTGCGTTGTCCGAGGTCCCACGGGCTGCCAGGACAACCAGGCGAGGCCGCTCCTTCTCGAAACGGGCGCGCAGGCGTTCAAATCCGCGCAGCTCCGCTTTCAGGGTCCGTTCGAGCGCCGTGGGCTGCTCACGGATCTCAGCCAGCATTTTTGACATGGAGGGGGGAGTCTACTCCTTGATCTTCAGTTTGTCCGCGTTATCGGCCATGAATGACTTGATCTGGTCGCCGGACGCGAGCAGGCGTTCCCACTGTTCCTTGTACAGCGTGACGGGAAAACGGCCCAGGCCGTACACCGAAACGGCACCCTTTTCGCTCACCTTGAAGCTGACGCCCGCATTGCGAGCCTTCTTCAGTGACGCATTCTCGGCCTTTAGCTTTTCCAGCTCAGCGGCCAGATCCTCAGGGGATTTCGTAGTTCCTTCGCTCATTAACCGTCTCCTTCCTTTGTCCGCACTTGCGGTTCAGAGCCAAGCATAGTCTATTCTTGATCGGACAGCATCCGGTGGGCGGATGTCAATTGGCCGTTGGCTCGAGAACTGTTCGCGGACGTGTTTCGGATCCCACCCAAACCTGGGGAGACGGAAACTCCGAGGGCGGCAGATTGACCAGCTTGGGATGCACAGTGAGCAGCAATTGTGTCCGCTCCATCGATTTGTCGTTCGAGCGGAATGGCGACGCGATGGCCAGGACCGGGATACCGCTCCAGCTCTGCGTCAGCGTTTCGCGCACGAGGCCGGCTATCACAGCGGTTTCAGAGTACTTAACCCGCGTCTTGGTCGCGAATTTCCGCTCGGAGATGACCGGTATGTCATTGACCGCGGAGCCCGCCAGCGCCTTGAACTCCGCCTCGATCTCCAGCGTCACGCTTTCCGTCCCGTGCAGGTGCGGAGTGATCTTCAGCACGATACCCAGATCCTCGAAGTTGATGCTCGGGGCCGTGCCATAGCCGCCGGTCGTCGAGCCGGTAGCCGCGCCGGAGTACATGCTGGTGATGATCGGGTACCGATCCCCCACATGGAGCTGCGCCG
Source organism: Paludibaculum fermentans (assembly GCF_015277775.1). Classification (NCBI taxonomy): domain Bacteria; kingdom Pseudomonadati; phylum Acidobacteriota; class Terriglobia; order Bryobacterales; family Bryobacteraceae; genus Paludibaculum; species Paludibaculum fermentans. The sequence continues at coordinate 5,165,242 of NZ_CP063849.1, read as the reverse complement.
CCTGCCCGTCCAGGCCCAGCAGTTCCGCCTTCATCAGCGAGTTGGTTTGGCCGCGCGACATGCTGGCGAATAAACTGGCGCCGACCAGCCCCATGGCGAAACGTGTTCGCCCGCCGCCAAACGTCGCGTAAGGACTTGATGTGGACGCGTAGACAGGCTTGTAGTTGAGCGGCGACAGATCTCCTACATACGTAAATGGAAAGCTGCCGGGCAGTGTCATGCCGTAGCTCAGGGAGGAATCCTGGTTGACCGAAATCAGCTCCACTTCCGTCACGATCTGCCCGCGGTGCAACATCAGTTCCTGAAATAGCTGCATGGCCGGCCGCAGCCGCGAAACACGGTCCCGGAACAGGACCAGCCTGCGGCCGTTATCGATGCCCATCTTCGTCATGTCGAAGGTCGATTGCACGGCGCGGGCCGCTTCCTGGACTTCCTGCGGGCTCAACGGCTCAGGGAAGGGAATCACGACGGAGATCACGGGCTCCACCTCGGCCCGCTTCTGAGTTGTGTCCTTGGCGATGAGGGCCACCTTGGAGCTCACCGGAACCACGAACGAACTGGTGACATTCTCCAGGTCGCGAATGGCTTCTTTCCAGTCGATATTTTCCGCCCGGAACAGTACCGGTGCTCCAGCCTGGTAGTCGCCGTCAAACACCACGCTCAGCCCGTACGCCTTGAAGACCTCCTCGAACAGCCGTTTGGCATCGCCGCGCAGATTGAAGCTCTTGAGGGCGGAGCCGCCGGCCAGGGTGGGGAGCGGGCGGATCTGCCGTGCCTCCTTCAGCTCGCTTTCAGTGATTTCCGGAAAAGTGACCTCCGGATCCGGGGCGGCCGCGCTGGTTTTCCCCTCGGTGTTGATCGACGTTTCCTCAGTAACCCTCGGAATCGCTCCCGCAGCGCCGCCAGGTCCCGCTGCCACCGCAATCGGCTCGAGGCCCACCTTCAGGTTCGGCAGCGCCCTGCTGCGCACCGCCTGCGCGAAGTTCCAGTATTCCGGCTTCGCCGGGTCGGCCGCAACTGCCTGGGACGCAAGGAGATACGCGGCCGCATAGTCGTTCCTGGCCGCGGCTTTGCGCGCCTTCTTGTAGAGCGAAGGGGCGCTCTCGCCAGCGATCCCCAGCGAGCACAGGCAGAGCACGAGAGTGTAAATGCGCAGAGACACTAGTACATCAGGAAAGACGTCCCAGCCAGCCCGGACGTGCAGTATTGATTCGTGCCCGGCCCGGCTAAACTCTCGCCGGGTTCCTGTCGATAGACCACTGCCATGACTTCCCTGGTCGGTCCTCGCGCCAACTATGCCCCGCCCGTCCCGCAGAATCTGACGGACCTTGGCATCTCCCAATCCCTGGTGATCGACCTCCTGGTTCGACGCACCATGCTCGAAGGCTTCAGCACCCTGGAGAGCCTGAGCCGTGCTCTCCGGTTGTCGCTCCCGATCATCGATCAGGCGTTCCGGCAGTTGCGCCAGCAGCAGCTCATTGAAGTGAAAGGCATGGTGGGCAACGACTACTCGTTCGTTCTCACGCAAGCAGGCAAGCAACTCGCGTCCGACCGTTTTCAGATCTCCCAGTACGCCGGCGCCTGCCCGGTGGCCCTGCGGGACTATCACGCCGCCACCAAGCGCCAGGCCGCCAAAGTAAACATTGACCGCCGCGCTTTGCGCGCCGCGTTCTCAGACCTCGTTGTGCCGGACCGCCTGCTGGACCAACTCGGCCCCGCGCTCATCTCGCAAAACTCGATCTTCTTGTACGGCCCTTCCGGCAATGGCAAAACCTCCATTGCGGAGCGCATGCTGCGCGTCTATCAGGACGCTGTTCTCATTCCCTACGCGGTGGAAGTCGACAACCAGATCCTCAGCTTGTATGACCCCGTGGTTCACACGCGGCTGGAACTCGACGATCCTGACATCGATCCGCGTTGGGTGATGTGCAAGCGCCCCTGCATCGTCGTGGGCGGCGAACTCATTCCTTCGATGCTCGAACTGCGCCTGGATGAGGCGTCCGGCATTTACGCCGCGCCCCTCCAGATGAAGGCCAATAACGGCATCTTCATCATTGACGACTTTGGCCGCCAGTTGATGAGCCCGCGCGACCTGCTGAACCGCTGGATTGTGCCGCTCGACCGCCGTGTCGACTACCTCACCCTCCGCTATGGTGTTAAGTTCCAGATTCCATTCGAATTGATGGTCGTATTCTCGACGAACCTCGACCCTTCGGACCTCGCTGACGAAGCGTTTCTCCGGCGTATTCAGAACAAGATCGAAGTCGAGCCGGTGGCTCCTCAGGTGTTCGACATGATCTTCCAGCGCGTCGTCTCCACCAAGAACGTACCGGCTGAATACGACAGCTGTGAGTACCTGCGCAAACTCTGTCTGTCCGGCGGGCGAACAGAGCTCCGTGCCTGCTATCCGCTCGACATCATCAACATCATCGGTGCGATCAGCCAGTACGAGAACCGTCCGCTCCAGGTCAACAAGCCGGATATCGAACGCGCGGTTTACCTCTACTTCGCCCGCAGCTAAGCCGGCGGTCCAACGAGTAAGCTCCCGGGTACGGGCGCCGAGGCGCCCTGTATTCCACCCGCCGCCCGACGTGCAGCCACGCATTCCAGATTGAGCCCAGGCTGGTGAATTGATTCATATCACCGCTGCAATTTCTGACAGGCCATGACCGCTCCGCCGGGCGCTATCAATCTATACTCACTCAGGGATCATGCCGACGGGTGTTCGAATCCGCGAATCGCTGCACACCTGGGTCGCCCCAGGCAGCGAAGCGTCTGTCTGCTGCCTAGATGATAAATTCATACTTATCAACTAGTTGCGGTTCAACATCGCTCTCTTGTGTATTCGCTGCTACACTCCTGCGTCTTTAAGACGAGCCCTCCGAAGTCGTTCCCTTCCGTCCATCGTTAGCTATCCCGTGATGTGCTCGATCTTCGCCTGAATCTCGACTGAAAACTGGAGTTTGACGTCCGCTTCCGTGAACCGTTCGCAAATAAGTTCTGTTCACGAACTTGAAATCGTCAATCCCTACTGATATGCTCCACCTACACTTTCGCCTTGTGGCGATACATCACTCTCTGGGGTGCCTCAATGAAGAGGATCTTCTACGTCGTTTGTATTGTGCTTGCTCTGGGCCTGCCCATGCTTGCGCAGACTCTGGGTGAAATTACCGGCCAGATCCGCGATACAACTTCCGCGCCCGTGCCTGAAGTTGCGGTCACCATCGTGAATCTGGCCACCAACGCCACTCGTTCTTCCGTCACGAACGAAGCCGGCATCTACAGCTTCCCGTCACTCCCGCCTGGCTCATACAACCTCAAGGCCGAAAAGCCCGGGTTCAAAGCCGCCGCCTCCACTAACATCGAAGTCCAGGTCCAGCAAACGGTTCGCCTCGACCTGGATCTCGCCGTCGGCTCCGTTTCGGAAACCATTGAAGTTACGGCGCAGGCCAGCGCGCTCACGACGGAAAACTCCACCCTGGGTACGGTTGTCGAGAACAAACGCATCGTGGAACTGCCCTTGAACGGCAGAAACTACCTCCAGTTAGTCTCTCTCTCGCCGAATACCTCCACCGGCTTTCCTTCCGCCGGACAGGCCCGCTCCCGGCAGGGCGGCTTCCGCTCCGAACAGTCGATCGCTGTCGCCGGACAGCGCAGTTCGTTCAACCACTACTCCCTCGACGGCGTGGAAAACACCGATCCGAACTTCAACACCTTCGTGATCCAGCCTTCCATCGACGCCCTGCAGGAGTTCAAGGTCCAGACCGGTGTCTACCCGGCCGAGTTCGGCCGCGCCACCGCCCAGATCAACGTGCTGACTAAATCCGGCGGTAACCAGTTCCACGGCACCGTCTTCGAGTTCCTGCGCAACGAAAAGCTCGACGCCAAGAACTACGCCTTCCGCAGCGCTCGCCCACCCAAGGATCCTTTCAAATGGAACCAATACGGCGGCACCCTGTCGGGCCCGGTTATGATCCCGAAAATCCTCAACGGGAAAGACCGGCTCTTCTTCATGGGCAACTATGAAGCGTTCCGCCAGCGCCGCTCCACGCAGTCTCTCTACAGCCTGCCCAGCGCCGCCATGCGCGGCGGCGACTTCAGCGAGATCGCCGGCGGTATCTACGACCCGAAGACCCGCACGGTCGGCGCGGATGGTCTCATCACCTCCACCCCGTTCCCGGGCGGCATCATCCCGGCCAATCGTATCGAGGGCATCTCCAAGAAACTGCTGGAGTTCTACCCGGCGCCCAACCTGGCCACCTCCACCCCGCGCGTGAACAACTTCCAGCAGGCCCAGGGCGCCCCCATCAATCGCGACCAGTTCATCCTGCGTCTCGACTGGGTGGAATCGCCGAAATCCCAATGGGCCGGCCGCTACAGCTGGGGCGACGAAGTCCAGCTCAATGCCGGCCTGAAGTTGAACGGCTCCCAGGTACTGACCAACGTCGAGCAGTACATGGGCTCCAACACCCGCACCCTCACGCCCAACATCGTGAACGAGACCCGCTTCGGCTACACCCGGTTCTACAACTCCACGGCCCGCGAACTCGCCAATGTCCGCAATGTCGTGGACGAACTGGCCATTCCCGGACTCAAGGGCGGAGCGCCCATCACGTACGGCATCCCGGCCATCGGACTCACCAACTACTCCGGGTTTGGCGACGACTCCGAGGGCCCCTACGAGAACAAGAACCGCTCCATGCAGTTCCTGAACAACACCTCGTGGATCCACGGCCACCACACCTTCCGCTTCGGCGGCGAAGTGCGCAACGAGCAGTTCAACCAGGACGGCAACCAGTTCGCCCGCGGTTCGTTCGGCTTTGAAGTGAACGCTTCCCGCCGCGGGCCCACCGGAACGAACCTGGGCGGCGACGCCTTCGCCGACTTCCTGCTGGGCGAAGTGCGGCGTGCGGAACAGGCTGTTGCCATCGGCAGCGCCCGCTTCCGCGCCACCAGTTTCTCGTTCTACATCGACGACACCTGGAAGATCGCCTCCAACATCACCCTGTCGCTTGGCCTGCGCTACGAGAACACCCCCGCCTGGACCGATGACAGCGGCCGGCTGTTCACCGTGTACATGCCGTTCATGGATTCCACGCCGGCGATCCAGGACCGCAGCCGCTACCCCATCTTCCTGCGGCAGGGCGTCGGCAAGGATCCCTATGACGGCATCGCCATCCGCTGGCCCGGCATCGATGTGGCGCAGGACGGCCGCCTCGGCAACACCATGGTTCGCCGTGACATGAACGACTTCGCCCCGCGCATCGGCATCAGCTGGAGCCCGACCTCCAAGTGGGTCATCCGCACCGGCGCCGGCATGTTCTACACCCAGGACACCGGCAATCCCCGCTTCGACATGGCCCGCAACACCGCCGGCCGCTTCCGCAAGGAATCGGTCAGCGACCGGCCTGACAGCCAGTGGGCGAACTCGTTCTCCTCCATCGTGGGTGCCTTCCCGCAGATCGCGAATCCTTATGCGTTCGCCAATCTGTATGAACGCCGCACCCCTTACTCCATGCAGTACCTGTTCAACGTACAGCGCGAGTTCACGTCGAACTTCGTCATCGAAGCCGGCTACCTCGGCTCTGTCAGCCGTAAGCTGGAATCCCTCCGCGCCGTCAACGAAGCCCTCCCCGGAGCCACCGGCAGCGTCATCCAGCGTTCGCCTTACCCCTACTTCGGGCGCATCCAACTGGTCGACAACGGCGGCCGCGGCAACTACAACTCGCTGGGCGTCAAGGTCACCAAGCGCTACTCGCGCGGCCTCTCCACGCTGATGTCCTACACGTGGTCCAAGTCCATCGACGAAACCTCGGGCATTCGCGTCAATGACGGCGATACCCTCTTCCCCCAGAACAGCTATTGCATGCGTTGCGAACGCGGCCTGTCGGCATTCGACACCCGCCATCGCTTTGTCACCTCGCTGCTCTACGACCTGCCGGTCGGCAAGGGCAAGGGTTGGAACGTCTCGAATAGCTTCGCCGACACCATCATCGGCGGCTGGCAGGTGGGCACCATCGTGACCGCCTCCACCGGCTTCCCACTCACCGTGACCTCCGGCCGCGACCAGTCCAATACAGGCGCCGGCTTCGACCGCCCCATGTACAACTCGGGCACCGATCCGAACCTGAGCAACCGCGATCCGCAGCGCTGGTACAACCCGGCTGCCTTCGTGCTCCAGCCCTTCGGCACCTTCGGCAACGTGGGCCGCAACACGCTCATCAGCCCCTCCATCGTCGGTGTCGACTTCTCGGCGCTGAAGAACTTCCGCATTCCCAAGACGGAAAACCACACCCTGCAATTCCGCTTTGAGGCCTTCAACCTGCCGAACCATCCCAACTGGGGCAATCCGGATACCAATGCCGGACAGATCCAGCGTGACTCGGCAGGCAACATCACCAATGCCGGGAGTTACGGCGTGATCGGCGGCACCCGCACCAACATGCGCAATCTGCAGTTCGCCTTGAAGTACATCTTCTAACTCGACGGCCACGCTCGCCGCTGGCTCCGTCCGATTCCCCCTGCTTCGGACGGAGCCTTTTCTTTTGTCCAGATCCGATAATGAAAGCAGGCGGATCCGTTGCGCGTCGTTCTTGTCTCCACTTACGAACTCGGCCGGCAACCTTTCGGGCTGGCCTCGCCTGCGGCCTGGCTGCGGGCGCGCGGGCACGAAGTCACCTGCGCCGATCTGACGGTCGGCCTCCTGCCGGCAAAGGCGGTTCGAGAGGCGGATTGCATTGCCTTCCACCTGCCCATGCACACGGCCACTCGCATGGCCCTGCCGGTGCTCGAGCGCGTGCGCGACGCCAACCCTTCGGTTCGTTTGGTGGCCTATGGCCTCTACGCGCCGCTGAATGCCGAGCACCTCCGCGAGCTCGGAGTCCACGACATCATCGGCGGTGAGTTCGAATCAGGCCTGGTGGAGGCGGTAGAGGGACGCCTGGCCGGCGCACTCATCCAGTTGGAACGGCAGGCGTTTGCCGTGCCCGATCGCACGACCCTGCCCAAGCTCGAGCGTTACGCCCATCTCCACGTGAATGGCGAGCGCCGCACCGTGGGCTACACCGAGGCCAGCCGCGGCTGCAAGCACCTCTGCCGGCACTGCCCGGTCGTCCCGGTCTACAACGGCGTCTTCCGCGTCGTCCCCGCCGAAATCGTCCTGGAGGACATTCGCCGGCAGGCCAGCGCCGGAGCCCGGCACATCACCTTCGGCGATCCCGACTTCCTCAACGGCCCCACACACGCAATGCGGATTGTGGAAGCGCTGCACCAGGAATGGCCGGAACTGACCTACGACGCCACCATCAAGGTGGAGCACCTGCTCAAACATCGTGCGCTGTTGCCTGCCCTGGCTCGCACCGGCTGCGTATTGATCACGACGGCCGTGGAATCCACTGAGGATCTGGTGCTGGAGAAGCTCGACAAGCGCCACACCCGCGCCGATTTCCTGGCCGCCCTGGTTCTGGCCCGCGAAGCCGGGCTGCATCTGAACCCGACCTTCGTGCCGTTCACCCCCTGGACGACATTGGAGGGCTATCGCGACCTCCTGGCGCTGCTGCTGGAAACCGGACTGGCGAGCCACGTGGCGCCCATTCAACTCGCCCTGCGGCTGCTGATCCCGGCGCACTCCTTGATCCTGAGTCTGCCGGAGGTGGAACCGCTGTTGGAAGGTTTCGATCCGGCCGGACTCCTCCACCGCTGGCACCATCCGGATCCGGATGTGGACGAACTGGCCCGCGGCGTCTTCGATCTGGTGGCGTCCCGTCAGAGAGCAGCCAATCCACCGCACGAGATCTTCCGCCAGATCTGGCAACTGGTCCACGGTGCAGCTCCGCCGGAGAACTTCGACCTCATCCCGCGCGCCGCCGTGCCCTATCTGGACGAACCCTGGTACTGCTGAGCGGAGCCCACTGAGGAGCAGGTTGCTCTTCTCTAATTTCTACTTCTGTTTGTCGACGCAGGAAGCATCCCGGCACGGCCGCGGTGTTGGCATGGCCACCGGGTCGTAGATGGAAACAGCGGATGGCGTGTTGCAGGCAGCAGGCCATTTTTGGTAGAAGACCGCAGCGGACGGTATGCCGATGATCGCCGAGAAATCCCCGCTCCGTATCCCCGCAAGCAGGTTCGCGTTCTGAGCCGCCGTGTACACCGGAGCCAGCTTCATCGCCTCTTCCAGCGCCGCCAGTTTGACCTTCTGCGCCTCCGTGAGCAATGCTGTGTTGTTCTTGCGCAGGTCGTCTCCAGCCTTCTTGATGTCGCGGCAAATCAGCTCGATCTCCATATACCGCACGCCTAGCGCGCTGGGATCGATAGGGTCCTTGGCCGTCTCTGTAGCGATTTCGCTCTGCACCTCGTAAATACGAGAATTCTTCCGGGATACCAGCTCTGAGTAGGCATTGTTATTCTGCGCGAGCTGACCTGCCTGGCTGCTCGTCAACGCGAGATAGGTAATCAAGGAGTCCGGAATGCCCACTGACCACGACTGCGCCTGCAGCGGCGCCAGTGCGAGAAATAAACAGAAAAGGCCCTTCATGGATCTACAATAACGCACCCATTTTTCACCAGCTAGAATTAATGTTGGTGAAGATCCTCATCGTCGCCTCCAAGCTCGGCTACCAGACTCGCAGCTTCCAGGAAGCCGCGACCCGGTTGGGTCTTGAGGCCGTTCTGGCCACCGATCGCTGCGGCTCCCTCGACGATCCCTGGGGCGACCACGCCTTCCCCCTGAAGTTCCATCAACCAGCCGACTCCGCCGAGCGCCTGGCGCGCGAAATTACTGGCATCGCAGGCATTGTGGCTGTGGGCGACCTGCCAGCCGTGGCCGCTGCGCACATCGCGGCCCGCCTGTCTCTGCCCTTCCATCCGCCGGACGCCGTCGAGGCCGCCGGCAACAAGTACCTCGCTCGCGAGCGGTTCGCCGCCGCCGGCCTGCCCGTGCCCACCTTCTATCGCGTCCCCCTCGCGACGGCTCCGGCCGACGCCTGCCTCCAGGCGCCCTGGCCCTGCGTCCTCAAACCACTCGGACTCTCCGGCAGCCGCGGCGTAATCCGCGCCAATAATCCAGACGAATTCGTCGCCGCCTTCGAGAGAATTCGCAATTTGCTGAATGCGCCGGAGTTGCTCCGCCATCGCCATCCCGCCCTCGGCTTTATTCAGATCGAGGAGTACATCCCCGGCCGCGAGTTCGCCTTGGAAGGGCTGATGACCCGCGGCAAACTCCAGACGCTGGCCATCTTCGACAAGCCCGATCCGCTGGAAGGCCCCTTCTTCGAAGAGACCCTCTACGTCACGCCCTCCCGCGAGCCTCGGGAAGCCCAGGCCGCCATGCACGAGGCGATTCAAAGCGCGGCGGCGGCTTTAGGGCTGACCGACGGGCCCATCCATTCGGAACTGCGTTGGAACGATAGCGGAGCCTGGGTGCTCGAGGTCGCGGCTCGGCCCATCGGCGGCCTATGCGCGCGCGTCCTCACTTTCAACGGCGGCACTCCGCTGGAGCAGGTGATTCTGCGCCATGCGCTCGGCCAGCCATTGGAAGCACTTGCGCTCGACGGACCCGCGTCCGGAGTCATGATGATCCCCATTCCGCGCAATGGTCTCTATGAAGGGTGTTCGGGCGTGGAAGCGGCGTTGGCAGTGGCAGGAATGGAGGGGGTGGAGATCACAGCCCAGCCCGGGCAGCGGTTTCAGCAGTTGCCGGAAGGCAGCAGCTATCTGGGTTTTCTATTTGCGAAGGGGCCGGGCCCGGCGGAGGTCGAATCCTCGCTCCGCCAGGCCCACAGCCGCCTGCAATTCCAATTCGCCACGGCCCTGCCGGTTATGGCAAAGCCACAGCGCTCAGCTCTTTGATTTTTGAGGGGTGAAATCCGGCGGAAGCTGAGCGCCTTCGCCGAAGAAGTACTGCTCCATCTGCGCCAGCAGGAAATCCTGCGCTTCCTTGGTGCCCAGATTCAGGCGGTACTCGTTCATGAGCATCTTCATGTGCTCCACCCACATACGCCAGGCTTCTTTCGAGACGTTCTCGTAGATCCGCTGGCCGAGAGGATGCCCGTCGAAAGGCGCCTCGTCCAGGCCGACCATCTCTTTCCCGAATTTCACGCACATCACGGTGCGCTTACCCGTCAAATCTTCTTGTCTCGGTGGCATCGAACCGCCGCATCCCATATCGAAAGTCTCCTGTGATCCCAGGATACCCCAGCAAGGCTGCCCCGGCACTCCTGCCCTTCGGCCGCTTAGCGACGCACAACAGGAGCGGGCGGCGGCGTAAAGCCCCACAGCTTCCACCACGCCCCGGGGCCCAGGTTCATGCCGTCCCACAGCCGCTGCAGCGCGTCGGGCTCCAGCCTGAGTATGGCTTCGCGGGTCACGCCCGGCGGCAGCGGAGCCAGGGCGGTCAGACGGTCCACGGTCATGCCCCGCTCATCTGGCGTCCCTCGCGAAAGCAGGTGCCAAAGCGTCAAAGCATCCCGGCGGCGCGCCAGGGGCAGCAGGGTTTTCCGGGCCGCCAGCCGTTCCGCGGGCTGTGCGGAGAAGTCCACCTGCTCCAGGGCGTTGATCAAACCGGGTTCGGCGTCCAGGTAGTAGGGAGTGCCCGGTCCCAGCCCCTTGCGGGTCCGGCACGCCGCCCCGACCGGGATAAACGACTGTCGGCCGCGGTCCTCGAAGCTCACCCAGCCCATGGTCACTTCCAGGTGTCCGTTCCCGTCGCGATCGACCTTGAGCGTGTACGCGCACCCCAGGTCCACCGCCTTCGCCGCCGGGGTCAATACCTGGAACTGGCGTGGCGGAGCCAGAATGCTGGCCCGGATCTCACCATGCTCCAGCGAGACCGTCTGCTGATTGGGCGACGCCTCCACCAGCCGGATCCGCGAGTTCTTCCCGATGGTGAGAGCCCCAATGCTGCCCACGCGAAGCTGCACCTGGCCCGCGGCGGTCTCGAGTCCTTCCCCGGACCGCAATACCCGCGTGAAGCGCGAACCCCAGTTCAGGCTTACCTCTCCCTCGGTACTGGCGATGGCCCAACCCGGTGAATGTTGATAGACATACGCGGCGGCGGAAACGCCAACGGAGACGAGCACGGCGGCGGCGATGGCATAGTGTTTCCAGGCAGGCATGCGGACGGGGCCACGCGGCTCCAGGCGTGCCTCCAACTCCGCCCGCCGGGACTGGTAGCGCAGCGGCCGCAAAGCCTCCTGCATCCGCTCGAGTTCGTCGTCGTGCCAGTCGCTCATGACTGTCTCTCCGCCCCGGGGCCCGGTTCACCGGATCCTGGAGCCAGTTTCTCGCGCAGCATCTTCATGCCGCGCGACAGATTCACCCGCACCGATTCATGCGTCAGCCCCGTCAGCACCGAAATCTCGGGCCCGGTCATCCCTTCCACCAGGCGCATGAGCAGGGTTTCCCTGTAAGCTTCCGGCAGGCTCCGTACCATGGCGAGGATGTACTGTCCATCTTCGCCCGGACGCCCGCCGCCCTCCAGGGTCAGGGGCAGTTCCTGCTCCTCATGGCCGCGCCGGTAGTGATCCATGGCTTTGTTTCGTGCAATGCGCGCCAGCCAGCCGGGAAAGGCGGCCGGCTCCCGCAGGGAAGGCAGGGCCCGCCATGCCTGCAGGAAGACCTCGTGGACCAGGTCGTCGGTCTCCTGGCGATGGACGCGCGCCAGCAGGACGGCATGCACCATGCGGCCATACCGTTCGTAGAGCGAACCAAAGGCGGTACGATCGCCGCGCTGCGCGGCTTCGACCAGCCCTTGCGTCTCCTCCGCCATTGTCTACAGGGTAGACGCCGGGAATGTGGAATGTGTGAACTAAACGCCGCGAACCAGCAGGGCGCCCCAGTTGAAGCCGGCGCCGAAGGCTGCGAAGACCACGGGCAAGCCGGGCTCGAAGTCGTTGTCCTGGCTCCACTCGCAGGCCGCAATCAACATCGAAGCCGACGAGGTGTTCCCATACTTGCGGATGTTCGAAAAGAACTTCGCGCTGGGCACGCCCAGCGTGCTGGCCACCCGGTCGATGAGGTTCTGGTTGGCCTGGTGCATCAGGAACGCCAGCACATCCGGCGGCTGAATCTTATAGCGGTCCAGCAGCGACCGGATCGCGGCCGGAATCTTGCGGGAAGCCTGCAGAATCACGCTGCGCCCATTCATTTTTATGGGCATGCCGTTTTCCAGCGTCAAATCCTCGGAATACGAGCCATCGGTGCCCAAAACGGAATCGACGATCTCGGCCCGGCCCTTTTCGGCTGTAATCAGGCAGGCGCCCGCGCCGTCGCCAAACAGTACCGCCACGCCGCGCTCCTGCGGCTCGCGCGCTACAATCCGCGACATCTTCTCGGCGCCGATCACGAGAATCGGACCAATCTGCGAGGTAAGGCGCGCCGCCATCGAGAGGCCGAACAGTGAACCCGCGCTCGCCATCGGCAGGTCGACGGCCGGAACCCCGGCTGCGCCCATCTTCTGCGCCGCGACGCAGGCCGGCCCGGGGAACGACCGCTCCGCCGAACCGCTGGCCACCATCACCATTCCGAGGTCGCCCGGAGCTACGCCCGCGCGTTCCAGGCAATCCCGGCCCGCCCGCGCGGCCAGGTCGGCCACGGTATCTTCGTCCACGGCGAACCGCCGCTCTTCAATCCCTGAGACATTGACCACCCAGGTGGAGTCTGCGCCAACCCAGCTGCCAGCCTCCTGGCTGGTTACCACCCGCTCGGGCAGCCAGCTTCCGAATTCCTTGATAAATGCCATTGCCCCAGTCAATTCCTAGAGTCGAGGTATTCTTCGATCCGCTCGATTGAGTCGAACTTGCGAGGGTTCAGGTCCGCGTCGGGGATCTGAATGGAGAACTCCTGTTCCAGGGCGCTCACCAGGTCCGGCAATGCGAACGAGTCGAGCAATCCGGAATCGAACAGGGAATCGCCAGGCTCCGGTAAGGTGTCCTGTTTCGTCACCGTTTTCAGGATTTCAATGAGTTTTGATCGACGGTCCATTTTCGTTAGCTCCTAAAACCTGGCGTCGCACGGTTTGAAAGACTCCGTACTGGCCCATGATGAGCTCGAATAGAGAATCCCCCACCAGGCGGTAACCTGGCGAAGTCAGATGTACGAAATCGCCTTGTGCCAGGCCGGCCTGGACCCATTGTTTCATGGATCCCTTGCCGCCCATGGCCGCTCTCAAATTCCAAAACGCGCATCCGTTGGCCAGTGCGGCGTCGCGTTGCGCTATTAAGATCTTATCAACCGCTTCGTACGGCACAACACGGCGCCGTGAATAGATTGCCTGATCCGGGGCTCCAATGATCAGAATGCTCGTCGTCGGCGAAGCCGCCCGGATCGTTTTCACCACCTGGCCCAGCGACTGCGCGTACGACTCGCTGGTCCAGTCCGGCCGCCGCGCCTCATTCGTCCCGTAAGCCAGGACGACCAAAGCCGGATTCCGCCGCTCAATCTCTTTCCTCAGCACCTGCTGGTCCCACAAAAGCAGCAGATCGGCCTGCGCGCCGTTGATCCCCAACGGTTCCCACGTGATGCCGCCGCGCTTCTCCAGTACCCAGCCATGCACCCTCACCGGAGCGTTGTTCACCGTCCGCAGCACCAGGTGGTGCCCGCCCGCGGCCAGTTCCTTGCGGTAAAAGCCGGGCCCCACCGTACCATCGGTCGCAACCGTGTCCAGCACCACGTCGTTGTCTTCCAACGTGAACGAGCCACCGCCGGGCTGCTGCAGGTAGTAGAACTCCAGCGTCTGGCCTTCCGCTTCCAACGTGATGGTTTCATTGGCCCGCGCCGTGGCCAGGCTCACGCCCGCCAGCCCGTACAGCCCGTCGCCTTCGCGCGCCAGCAGGCCTTCCGGCTTCCAGTTGCGCGACATCGTCGCCTTGGCATCAAACCGGCGGAACCCCGCGAACGGCCGGCCTGCCTGAACGAAGCCGGGGCCGCCGTCTCCAAACTTCTGCTGGAACCGTGCGCGGAGCTCGCCCGCCCAATCGTCCGACGCTGTGTGCGAATCGCCGAAGTGCAGCACTCTCAACGGCTCACCGCCGGGTTGCTGCTGCTGGCGGTACAGCAATTCGTAGAACGGCACCATCGCGGCGGCATTCTGGATGCCCAGGTCCACCGCCTCGGCCATGTGGGTCTGGACGGTTTCGGTCGCCTCCGCCCTCTGCTCCGGGCTGGCCGGCGGCGGCTTGGGGACTGTCCGCTTCCTGGCGGCCGTTTTCTTACTGGAGGTCTTGGCCTTCTTCTTGGCGCTGGCCGCGGGCACCGGCGCCACCGCCATCAATGCCGGCAGGGCGACTAGCGCCGCCGCGAAGATAAGTGCCAAATTCCTCATTTATGGTTTCGAACCCACGGTCTGCTTCGGCACCGCCGCCATATTCTGGCGAAGTTGCTTCAGCTTGTAGCTGTTGTAGCCGTCCACAAGTGCCTGATACAGCAGCGTTCCGACGATGCGCGCCCCCGAGGGCAGGGGATGGATGAAGTCCGCACTCACCAGTCTCGGCTCCGCCATATACCACTTTCCCATAGTCCCGGGTCCGCCCATCGCCTGGAAGGTGTTGAAGAAGGCACAGCCGTTCTCGGCCGCCAGCCGCGCCTGGACGGAGACCAGTTGCGGCAGCGTCGGCATCGTGCCAATCGTGCCGCCCTGTTCCCGCGCGCCGCGGTCCATCGGGCTCATCATCAGGATCGACGCCTCCGGCACCGCGGTCTTCACCCGGCGTAGAATCTCTTTCACGTCTTTGGGATACGTGGTGTCGACGTAATTCCGGTAGCCGCTCTCGTTCGTGCCGTAATTGATCACCACCAGATTCGGCTTCGCCATCCGCAGCTCTTCGATCCAGTGCTGCCCATTCACGTGCGACGCCAGCACCCCCGCCCACGTGCCGTTCAGGCCGATACTGTCGTACATGACGCCCGGCGAGTCCTTCCGGAACGTGACGCCAAACAGCCGGGCCGTCCCGCGCGTCACCTTGATCTGGAACTTCTGCGCTTCGGCCGGGATCGGCCAGGTCTGCTCGACGGCCGCCGCTTCGGGTGAAGACGTATCGAGCGTAGTGATGTGCACGTCGCCGGCGTCGATCGAGACCTCGCCGCCATCCGGTTGCGCAAAATAGGAGAGCGACAGCCGCGTATGGCCGGCATTGCGCAGCGTGATCTTGCTCTCGGCGCCCGCGCTGCCCGTGAAACTCACCCCGCCCAACCCGTACCGCCCGTCCTTCTGCCCGTGCAGCGTCGCCGGATCCATCTTCCAGCCCGATGCCGTGACATCCAGGCCGCGGTGCGCGTACCAGGCCCAAGGCTTCGCAATCAGGTAAGTGCCGTGCCCGGCATCGCCAAACCGTGTTTGCAGGAAATTGCGCACGTCCGCAGTAATCAGATCGGCCGTTGTCGGCGAATCGCCATAGTGCAGGATCCGCGTGACCGCATTGCCCTGCCGGCGCTCCGTCTTCAATAGCGCCGCATAGAAGTTGTCCATCGCCCCGCCGGGATCGTGGATCTTCGAATCATCCGCCTTCACCGGGACAGTATCCGGGCGCAGCCGTTCCATCTCCTCCTGCATCGGGGCCGCTGCCCGAGACCGGGGCTGAAAGTCCAGAATCGCCGGTGCCGCGCTCCACTCGTAGATCCGCCAGTTGTACCACTGTGGGATGTATTGCGGCAGCGTGATGCCCAGCGCGAACGTCGCGATGACGAGGAACGGTTTCAATGGCCAGGGCGACTTCATCTTGACTCTCTAGAACTTCGTATACAGGAACGGTGCGGCGCCGGTCACCGCGATGTACTCGATGGCCAGCACCAGCAGCACCAAAGCCGTAGCTTGGGCATAGAAAGGAGCCCGCACAAACGTCTTTGTGGAAAGGTCGTATACCTTTCGCGGCAGATAGTGCATGGTGGCCCCGATCAGCAGCACCACGGCCAGCGGCATCGAAATGTTGGCCAGGCTGGCGGTCAGCGATGCGATCCGCCCCAGCACCTCCCACGCATTGGCCAGCGTGGTGGCCCGGAAGAAGACCCAGGCAAAGACCACGAAATGGGCGGTTGCCAGCTGCGAGGCGATTCTCACCCAGGGATTCGTCGAGGGTTTGGGGTTGCCGCGCCAGGTCCGGAATCCGTGGTGCACCGCCAGGGCGCCGCCGTGTAAAGCGCCCCAAATGATGAAGTTCCAGCTCGCCCCGTGCCACAGCCCGCCCAGCAGCATCGTCAGGAACAGGTTCGTGTACGTGAAGATCTTCCACTTCGAGCGCAGCCCGGGCAGGGAAAAGTACAGATAGTCGCGCAGCCAGTTGGAAAGCGAGATGTGCCAGCGCCGCCAGAACTCACTGATATTCAAGGCCTGGTAGGGCCGGTTGAAGTTCTCGGGCAGCTTCAGGCCCAGCAGTTGCGCGCTGCCGATGGCCAGGTCGGAATAGCCGGAGAAGTCGTAGTAGAGCTGCAGCCCGTACGCATAGACCCCGATCAGAACCTCGACCCCCGTGTACAGGTTCGGTGTATCGAACACCCGGTTGACCAGGTTCTCCGCCAGGTAATCGGCAATCAGGAACTTTTTCATCAGCCCTAAAGCGATGCGGAACAGGGCCTTGCCGCTATCGTCGATCGAGAGCTGCTTGTCCTTCTTCTCCAGCTGCGGAGCCAGCGAAAGCACCCGCGTGATCGGGCCGCTCAACGTGGTGGGGAAGAAGCTGACGGCCGTCATGTGAGCCAGCAGGCTCTTGACCGGTTTGCCGTCTTTTCTGTACAGATCGATCGTGTACGTCAGTGACTGGAAGCAGTAGAACGAGATGCCCAGCGGGAAGGTCCAGTGCCACTCAGCCGGCTTCACATGCCGGAAGTCGGCCCACGAGGACAGGAAGAACGGCATGTACTTGAACGTCGCCAGGATGCCCAAGTTCATGAGAACGCTGGTGGATACCAGCAGCTGCCGGACCCGTTTATCGCTCCACGCACCCAAGCCCAGGCCAATCAGGTAGTCCACCAGGGATGCGGTTGGAATCAGAACCAGATAGAACAGATCCCACTTCGCGTAGAAGTAGTAGTTCGCGAACAGCAATACAGCGAGACCGGCCATGCGCCAGCGTTGGAGCGGCCAGTAGAGCAGAAAGATGCCCGTCAGGAATACGAAATAGACAGAACTGGAGAGGAGCATGCAGGCGCACGCGGAGCGAAAAGTCCATTATACTTGCCGCGCGCGCGTCCGCCCTCAGGGTTTGTACGATTTATTGAACCCGTTGCGCGGATTCGTGACCGTGAAACTACCGCCTTTGGTAGCGGATACTTCCAGTCCAACACCCTGGCACTTCTCCTCCGGATTCGCGATCCGGTCTTCCGCCACGTTGTGGTCCTTGCCGCCGGCCACGGCGTAGTGGATCTGCCACAGATCCTGCAGTCCCGGTGAAGCTGAAATGATGCTCCATGCGGCGGGCGAGCCGCCCTTCCGCGCGCCATTGTTCATGATCGCCACCCGCGGGTGCAGGCCGTGCACCATCGAAGCCGAGTTTGACTGGTCCAGGCCGTGGTGCGTCGTGATGAACAGGTCAATCGGCCCAATCAGGTGCTCGGGACAGGCCGCGTCCAATTCCTTGTTCCAGGTGAGGTCGCCCAGGTCGACAAACCGGAACTTGCCAAAGGTCATCAACACCCCGATCGACCGCGCGTTTTCCGACGGATCATCGTCGCGCCGCTTCTCGGTTGCGCACACCGCGTTCTTCTGGCCGCCGCCCTTCAGCGCCTTGGGGATCCGTTCTCCATTCGCCGTAACCACTTCCACCCGCAGGTCTTTCAGCGGCAGCACATCGCCCGGCTTCACCGTCAGCCGCTTGGTGCCGGCCGCCAGGACTTTCTGATAGCCCGCGTTCAAAGCATCTGCGCCGCGCCCGGTCTCGATGTTGGCGCCGTGGTCGATCACCGTGCCCACCGGAAACTTCGCCGCCAGGTCCGGCACTCCGCCCACATGATCCAGGTGGTAGTGGGTGACCAGCAGGTAGTCGATCTTCGTCAGCCCGGCTTTCTTCGCCGCGGAGATAATCCGGTCGGCGTCCCGGCCGTTGTTGCCCGGCCAGCCGGCATCCACCAGTAACGACTCGCCGGACGGCGTCACCAGCAGGGTCGCCTGCCCGCCTTCCGTATCGATAAAGGAGATTTCCAGGTTCTTGCGGTTCGCCGCCGGCAGCGACAAAGCTGCAGCCATGAGGAAGACAAGCGTCCAGCGCATGGCGTGATCCTATCATAGGGAACGGAACGTGTTGAATCGTCGTAGTAAACTACGGGGAAGTCAGCAATGCCCTTTTGCACTCAATGCGGCACGGAAGTCCAACCGGCCGATATCTTCTGCGGTTCCTGCGGAGCCCGCCAGGCGCACGCCGCCGGCGCCCCCGGCCCCACGTCGCGCCCTGCCACGCCCCCTCCTCCGCACAATCCAGCCAACGACTTCCTAAAGAATCTGACCTCGCGCAACGCCTCTCTGATGTGCTACATCCCGGTCGCCGGCTGGATCATCTCCATCATCATCCTGGCCTCGGACCGGTTTCGTGCGGAACGCGAGGTCCGCTTCCATGCGTTCCAGGGACTCTACCTTTTCGTTCTCTGGCTGTTCGTGGATTGGGTCTTTGCCCCGTTCTCCTACTCCATCGAAGCCCCCCACTACATCGCCAAGGCCCTCAAAGCCGTGGTCTTTGGCGCCTGGATCTTCATGATGGTAAAGACCAGCCAGGGTGACAACTTCCGCCTGCCCATCCTGGGCGAACTGGCCGACCGCAGCGTTTCGGAACAGAAATAGCCGCAGCCCGCATCCATCAGATAAGACCTACCGCCTTGCCCGGGCGATTTTGGTATATTTATACATAGCGATGCATAATTAACCATCGCCGAGGCCAGGATAGACTCATGACCACGAATGTCGGAATTGTCGGTTTCCGCGGTTACAGCGGAATGGAGTTGGAACGGATTCTCACGGCGCACTCCGGTGTGACCCCGTGGCTGCTGGAGCATCGCGCGGATTCGACGCAGGAGCCCCAGCCCATCGGCCATTCTGGACCGCCGCGTATCCCGTGCACCGCCGAAGCAGCCAGCGATGCCGGCATCCAGATCGTCTTTCTCGCCACCCCGCCGGAAGTTTCGATGGAACTGGCCGCGGCCTTCGTGTCGGCCGGCATCCGTGTCGTCGACCTCAGCGGCGCCTTCCGCCTGGTCACGCCCGAGAACTACAAGCACTGGTATAAGTCGGACCACACCCAGCCGGAGCTGCTGCGCGAAGCCGTTTATGGGCTCCCCGAGTTCAACCGTGCGGCTGTGCCCCAGGCCCGGCTGTTGTCGAATCCCGGCTGCTATCCCACCGCCGCCAACCTGGCTCTGCGGCCGCTGGTCCAGGCCGGTGTGATCGACCTCACCCGCGGCATCGTCTGCGACGCCAAGAGCGGAGTCAGCGGCGCCGGCCGCAAAGCGAGCCTCAAGACCGCCTTCTCCGAGGTGACCGAGAACTTCTCGGCCTACTCCCTGCTCGACCACCGGCACGTGCCCGAAGTTCTGATGAACTCCGCCATCCAGGAAGAGGACTTCAGCTTCACGGCGCAGCTGATTCCGATCCACCGCGGCATCCTCGAGACCATCTACTTCCGGGCGAAAGGCGTGACCACCTCCGCCGAGCTGCTCGACGTATACGTGAATGCCTATCGGAATGAGCCGTTTGTGCGGCTCTACCCCGCCGGCGCCGTGCCGGACCTGCGCGGCGTCAACCGCACCAATTTCTGCGACATCGGAGTGAGGCTGGATTCCAAGACCGGCCGGGCCGTGGTGGTGTCGTGCATCGACAACCTGGGCAAGGGCGCCGCCGGCCAGGCCATTCAGAATATGAACCTGATGCTCGGGTTCAACGAAACCGAGGGGCTGCTATGAGAGTTCTCGTCAAGTTGGGCGGTACCTTACTCGATAGTCTCGATTCGCGCGCGGCACTGGCCGCCCAGATCGCGGCCCTGCCGTCCACTGGCGTGGAGGCGGTCGTCGTCCATGGCGGCGGCAAGCAGATGACCCGGTTTCTGACTGAGCGCGGCGTGGAAAGCCGCTTTGTGAACGGCCTGCGCGTCACTTCGCCGGACGTGATCGACGCGGTCCTGAAGGTCTTTGCCGGCAGTGTGAACAAGGAGCTCGTGTCGTCTCTCGTGGCCGCCGGGGCCCCAGCCGTTGGCTTGAGCGGGATCGACGGCGTCCTGGCCGAGGCGCGCCAGCTCAACCCGGAACTGGGCGCGGTCGGCGAAATTGTCCAAACGAACCCAGCCGTGCTGAACGCGTTGGTGGAGCACGGCTTCATCCCTGTGGTGGCCTGCGTGGCCGGCGACCGGCAGGGCGGCATCTACAACGTCAACGCCGACCAGATGGCTGTCGCCTGCGCGGCAGGCTACGAAGCGGCCCGGTTGCTGTTCCTTACCGATGTGGACGGCGTGCGTGCGGCCGACGGCACCACTTTGCCCGTCCTGGACGTGGCCGGCTGTCAGGAATTGATCGCCCAGGGCGTGGCCACCGGCGGCATGCAGGCCAAGCTCAACTCTGCCTGCGCCGCACTCGCCCAGGGCGTCGGCGAAGTCATCATTGCGCCCGGTTCGGCGCCGCGCGTGATTGAGCGGCTCCTGAATGGGGAAGTGCTTGGGACGCGGATCGTAAAGGAGGCTCAACAATGACTCTCCGCAAAGCCAGAATGGTGGATATCCCCGCCATATTGAAGCTCATTAACGACTACGCCCGGCAAGGCATTATGCTGCCGCGCAACGAATTCGAACTCTCGGAGGGCATCCGCGATTTCACGGTTCTCTATGAGGGCGATCGCCTGCTGGGCTGCGCCGCGCTCCACTTTTACGGCCCCACCATGGCCGAGGTCCGCTCGCTGGCCGTCTTACCTGACGCCAAGGGCACCGGAGCCGGCCGCGCCCTGATGGACGCGCTTGAGAATGAAGCCCGGGAATACGACCTTGGCGCTTTATTTGCGTTTACTTACGTACCGCGCTTCTTCGACAAGATGGGCTATCACGAAGTCGACCGCGGCGAGCTCCCGCTGAAGGCCTGGAAGGACTGCCTGCGCTGTCCCAAGTTCCAGGCTTGTGATGAAATCGCCGTCTTCAAGGCGCTCAAGCCCGAAACCTCCCTCCCCTCGCTCAGCCGGCCTGTGGTGGAAGAGACGCTGATTCAGATTCCGGTTTTCCGGCACAACTGATTCTTTTATCTCAATATTCGGTGGAGAGATTCTCCGCCTGCCGCGCACTACTCCTGTGAAGATCGCAGCCGGGTGGGCCGAACCGGCCACCTGCGAACTGCGGAATTCCAGACTGAAATCTCCCTGGCATAGGAGTCCCATGCGCGCCCTGACCATCGACGTACAAGAAGCCAACGGCCGAGTGCTTTGCTGCACCATCTTCCGGCCTTGCGGCAAGAAGCTGCTGGCCAAAGGCCACCTGATCAGCGAGGAAGACGTGCGCCTGCTGGAAACCGAGGGCATGCGCAAGGTCTGGGTCACCGAACTGGACGAAGGAGAGGTGGGCGAGGACGACGCGGTGGCCCAGGTTGGCTCCCTCATCGGCTGCGGCTCCCTGGAGATCCGCCTGGCCGCCGGAGGCCGCGCCAATCTTATCGCCACGGAAAACACCAGCATTCTGGTGGACGATGAACTGCTGAAACAGATCAACTGCACCGCCAGCGTCGTCATCGCCACCACGCAGAATTTCAGCTTCGCCCGCGCCGGAGACCGTGTCGCCACGGTGAAGAGCTCTCCGTTCGCCGTCTCCCAGCAACAGCTCGATGCCGTGCTCTCCATCCTCAAGGAACGCGGCCCCATTCTCCAGGCCCGGCCCATTCGCGACCCCGCGGTGGCCGTGCTCTACACCGATCCCTGCTCCGGTGACCGCGCCCGCCAGTTGTTCGAAAGCGTCATGCGCCAGCGTCTCGATCAGTTCGGGCTAAGCTGCCGCTTCTCGTTGGCCTGCGTCGAGGAAGAGGCGACCGTCACTAAGGCTCTTGGCCATCTGCTGCGCGCCAATCCGACAGCCATTCTCGTGGCCTCGACCACCGCACCGGCGGGCCCCGACGATGTGATCGGCCGCGCCATGCTCGACTGCGGCTGTCATCTCGAACGATTTCTGGCGCCGGTGGAGCCGGGGAACCTCCTCCTCCTTGGTTACAAAGACGACATCCCTGTCGTCTCGGCGCCAGGCTGCTTCCGCTCGGCCAAGCGCAACGTCGTCGACCTCATACTTCCTCCGATGCTGGCCCGCTACCGGGTCTCCGGCTGGGAGATCGCGTGCCTCGGGCACGGCGGGCTCTTGGGCTGAAACGTTCTCCTCCAAACGCTACCCATCATCGGGTAAGCAATACTCAGGGCCGGACGCTTGACCAGCGCCGGCCCCTTTTTTCGCCGCATGCCTTGTGATTTGACTTCGCTCTGCAATTGCGGAACCCTGAAGGTCGAATGCTGATTCGTTCCGTGCAGGCTTTCCTGCTGTCCTCGCCGCTGGCGGAGCCTCTCGTCCTCCCTTATCACGGGGGCGAGCGCACGATCGTCAAGCGCGACGCCATGTTGATCTGTGTCGAGGGCGAACACGGCCTGCGCGGCTATGCGCCGGGGCCCGCCCACGAGGAAGCGCTGGCCGGCATTCGTGATTTCATCGCGCCGTTTCTCGTCGGACGCACCCTACTCGACCCCGATGTCCTGAGGATTCTCTTCCACCAGCAGCCCGGCATCACCCGCGCGCTCTCCCGCTTCTACGACGCGGTCGAGATCGCCCTCTTTGACCTCACCGCCTGCACCTTCGATGTCCCCGTCTGCGACCTGCTGGGGGGCCGCGTGCGGGACGAGATCCGCCTGTACGCCAGTGCCGGCATGTATCAGAGCCCGCAGGGCTATGCCGATGAAGCCGCACAACTGGCGGCCCACGGCTTCTCGGCCTACAAGCTGCGCCCCGCCTTGGGACCCGAGGCAGACCTGGAGACCATTCGCCGCATCCGTGAAGCCACCGGCCCGGGCTTTGAGATCATGGTCGACGCCCACACCTGGTGGCGCATGGGTGATCAAAGCTACAGCGAAGAGACCGTTCATCACCTGGCCCGGGAGATGGGCCGCCTGCAGGTCACCTGGCTTGAGGAACCGCTGCCGCCGCACGACCACGCCGCCTACGGCCGGCTGAAGGATCTCGACGAAGTGCCGCTCGCCTCAGGAGAACACGAGCCCGACGAAGCAGGCTTCGATGACCTCATCGCCACCCGCTGCGTCGACTACGTGCAGGCCGACCTGGTTTGCCAGGGCGGCTACAACCTCGGACGGCGTTTGCTCGCCTCCGTCGCGCGCGCCGGCCTCTCCTTCGCCTTTCATTCCTGGGGCACCAATCTGGAGATCCTCGCCGCCGCCCATCTGGGCGTTTGCTGGCCCGACACCGTCGTGCCGTGGTTGGAGTATCCCTGCTACCGCTCCATCACCCAGCCCGGGATGTACCCCTTCCCCCTCGCCGAGGATATTCTGTCCGAGCCGCTGCCCATCCGCAAAGGCGTCCTGGAGCTGGATTTGACCCGCCCGGGCTTCGGCGTCGACATCAATCTCTCGGCGCTCGACCGCTTCCCCTGGATCCCGGGCCCCTGGTCCTTCTTCAAGCTCCATTCGCCGGCCGAGACCTGGGCCGTGACCGGGGATCACAGCCAGCGTTGGGCGTCCACCGGCGCCTGACCCCGTTTTGATACACTCCCCTTCAATGGTCTTCGAAGTCCTAGGCGCCGCGGGTCTGGCGGCGGCTGGCGTCACCGCTTACGGTGTGCGCGGCCGCTCGGCGCAGTTGTTCGGACCCTCGATCTGGAAAGGCCCGGCCACCCGCCGCGCCATCGCCCTGACTTTCGACGACGGGCCCAGTGAATCGACCCCCGATCTCCTCAGCCTGCTCTACGACTACGGCGCCCGCGCCACCTTCTTCCAATGCGGCCACCACGTCCGCCGCCTGCCGCGGGTCGCTCTCCGCTGCGTTGCCGATGGACACGAGATCGGTAATCACACCGACACGCACCCGGCTCTCTACCTGCGGTCTTCGCAGTTTATTTTTGAGCAATTGGAGCGCGCCCAGCAGGCCATCGCCGAAACCTGCGGCGTGACACCCACGCTCGTGCGGCCCACCTTCGGTGCGCGCTGGTTTGGGCTGCGCCCCGCCCAGAAGCGGCTGCACCTGCTCGGTGTGATGTGGACCACCCTGGCGCGCGACTGGCGCCTGTCCGCCACCGATGTGGCCACCCGAATGGAAGCCAGCGCCCATCCCGGCGCGATTCTCTGCTTCCACGACGGCCGCGAACTCACCCATCACCCCAACATTGACTCGACCCTGGATTCGCTCCGGCAGTTGCTGCCCAAGTGGGCCGAGGCGGGCTATGAGTTCGTCACGGTCAGTGAGTTACTGAACCTGCACGCGGCACCCGGCGCCGAGTGAGTCCAGGCCGGCGCCTCAGATTCCCAAACGGTCCTTCAGTTCTTTCAGCCGGTCCCGAGCCACTGTGATCTCGGTCTTCTTGGGATCCTTCAGCCGCAGGATCATCTTGCCCCCGAACCACGGATAGAGTTCATCGGCAAAGCTCAGGTTCACCAGCGTCGACCGGTGTACCCGCACAAACTGCTGCGCATCCAGCTTCTGCTCCAGCTCGGCGATCGTCTTGTCCACCACCCAGTTTTTCTCCGGCGTGGCGGCATAGGTGAGCTTGTCCTCCGCGAAGAAGTGCGTCACCCGCGACAGCTCGATGAAGTGCACCCGTTCGCCGATGCGCGAGGAGATGCGCTGCAACCCCTCCTGGCGAGCCTGTCCCTGCAGCGCCGCCTGCACTTGATCGATCAGCGTCTTCAGCGCGGGCCGCGGCATCTCGCCTCCGGCCATCCGTTCGAGCTTGCCCAGGGCCCGGTCGAGCTGCGCCTCTTCCACCGGCTTCAACAAGTAGTCGAGCGAGTTCACCTCAAAGGCGCGCAAAGCGTACTGGTCGTAGGCGGTGGCGAAGACTACCAGCGGTTGGAAACTCAGGCTGGCGAGTAGGTCAAAACCCGTCATGCCGGGCATCTGGATGTCCAGGAAGAGCGCATCCGGTACCAGTAGTTCGATCTCCTGCTGCGCGCGGACGGAATCGGTCGAGCTGCCCACGATCTCCACTCGGCCGGTCTCCCGCAGCATACGATCCAGGCGCCGCACCGCCAGTTCCTCGTCGTCGACCAGATAGACGCGCAAACTCATGCCGGCACCCCCACCGGGACTCGCAGGCGCACGAGATTCCCTTCAATGGAAAGCGCGCCGGCCGCGCCATAGAGCAGCGCCAGCCGCTTCTGCAGCGTATCCAGGCCATGCCCCTCGCTCAGGTCGTCATGGCTGAACCCCGGTCCGTCATCCTGGACGGTCACTTCCAGCCAGCCGTTCTCGCGCTGCACCACGATCCCGATGCGCCCGCCCTCCCGCCTTGGTGCGATGGCATACTTCATCGAGTTCTCCACCAGCGTCTGCAGCGCATACGGCGGCAACTCGCAATTCATCGCCTCGTGATCCATATCGATCGAGAACGCCAGGCGCTGGCCAAAGCGCGTCCGCTCGATCTCCAGATAGTCGCTCACCAGCTTCATCTCTTCGCCCAGCGAAACGGTGGACCGGTCCTGCGAGTCCAGCGCATACCGCAGCAGGCGCGCCAGGCGCTGCAGCATCTCCTCGGCGCCCTTCGGCTCGTCGCGAATCATCGAGAGGATCGAATTGATGGTGTTGAACAGGAAGTGCGGCTGCAGCCGCGACTGCAGCGAGCTCAGCCGTGCTTCGAGCACCAGCTTTTGGGCCCGCTCCCGTTCCAGTTGCTGCTGCTTCAGCTCCAGCGTGGTGTGCTCCACCCGGTGCCGCAGGGTTTCGATGACGAAACTGGCGATGCCGACGATGATCGTAATCAGTGTCGCCGTCCGCACACTGCCCACGAACTGCGGCCAGAACTCGCGGGCGGAAATGATGCCCACCAGCAGCAATCCGCCCACCGCCAACAGGGTGCCGATGGCCGCGATCGCCACCAGCGACGTGACGTACACCAGCCACATGGCCAGCTTAGGCAGCCGCCAGATGCGAACGGCCAGCCAGGGGATAGTGAATGCCGCCGTGCAGCCGATCAGCTGCGCGTAGATCATGTTGGCCAGCAGGTAGAGCCCGAACTGCGAGTTGCGAGCCTGCGGATTGTAGGCGAAGTTCAACAGGCACAGCACAAAGCCGATGGCTCCATTGAACAGCAGCACCATGCCTACATGCCGCCAGGTCAGGCCCGGTTTGTCGGAATAAACCCACTGCATCTCAGAACTCCAGTGTACTCACGGCGCCGCTCAGTGCCCCGCCGTGTGGCAGCCGATGCAGTTGCGCTGCACCGCCGGCAGATCGCCGGTTTCCAGCCACTTCTGCGCCCGCTTGCCGTACACCGATTCGCCCATCTCGCTCACGACCTTCGCCAGCAGCGCCTTGGACTTCTCCTTCTCTCCGCTGCGGTCATAGCCGTCGGCCAGGCCCATCAGCAGCTCGCCGCGAGGATGTGTGCCGAGCTTGTCCAGCGAGTCTTTCTGCAGGTCGTACATATGCGAGAAATCGGCGACGGCCCGCTCCAGCAAGGCCGCTTTGCGTTCCTGCGGTACGAAGCGTGACGCCATCAGCATCGCGGAGCCCCGGGGGATTCGCGTGGCCGCCGTGTCCGGGCGCAGTTTCACGGCTTCGTCCATCTCGGCCAGACCCTGCTCCCACATCTCCTGCCCCCTCTGGAAATCGCCGGATTGAAACGCCTGGCCCGATTGCGAGAACAGCCCCGCGCCATGCCAGACCAGCGCCTCGGCATGCTTCGGATTCTCCTTGATGGTCTCCTCGGCCGCCCTCATGGCCCGCGCGAACGCCTCCCGGTCGCCGCTCAAACCGGCGAAGAAGTCGTTCCTCACGATGTGATCGAACCGGACCTTCTGTCCCTCTGGTTTGGGATCCTGGCCGCGGCCGGGCGCCGTCATCAACCCCAGTGCGAACGAGCCCGCGGCAAACGTCAGCCACAGTGATTTCTTCATGGGTCCAGTGTGCGGCGTGGCGCCGCGGCAAGCACCGGGAATCCGATGAAACGGAGAATGACCGGACAAAGCGGCGCTGCGGTGCGACGAGTCGATACACTACGGGGAATGCCTTCGACGCCCTGGCGACACTGGGTCCCCGCCGCCTCGATGCTGCTGGTCTCTCTCATCAGCTACATCGACCGCAATACGCTGGCCCTGCTGGCGCCCACCATCCTGCGCGACAACCAGCTTTCAGCGGAGCAGTACGGCTGGATCATCTCCTCATTCTCGGTCGCCTACATGCTCGGCAATCCGCTGTGGGGCCGCTGGCTCGATCGTTGGGGGGTACGCGTGGGCATGCTGGCCGCCGTGGCGTTCTGGACCCTTTCGTCCACGGCGCACGCCTTCGTCTCGGGCTTCCTGGGCTTCGCCGTGGCTCGCGCCGCGCTGGGCTTTGGAGAAGGCGCCACGTTCCCCGGAGGTCTGCGAACCGTCGTCCAAACCCTGCCCGATCGCCTGCGCTCCCGCGGCGTGGCCCTCGCCTACAGCGGCGGATCGCTGGGCGCCGTGCTCACGCCGCTCATCGTCACGCCCATCTATCAGGCCTATGGCTGGCGCGCGGCCTTCCTCTTCACCGGCTTCGTCGGAGCGCTCTGGCTGGTGGCCTGGCTGTTCATCAGCCGTCGCCCGGAACTTCGCGCCACTCAGCCGCAACCGGTGGATCCGGCCACCCCCAGCCCGGCCTCGCGGCCCGCCATGAAATGGTCCGATCCCCGCCTCTGGAGCTTCATGTCTTCCTACGCCCTGGGCTGCCTGCCGCTGGCCTTCGTCCTCTACGAGGCGCCCATCTATTTCGTGCGGGCTCTTGGCAAGTCGCAGGTCGAGATCGGGCACGTGCTGTGGATCCCGCCGCTCGGCTGGGAGTGCGGCTACTTCCTGTGGGGCTGGTTTGCCGACCGTCTGCGGAAGAACAGGCCCGATCCCATGCCCGTCTATCGCGCCCTCACGCTGGCCGCCCTGGTGATGACGCTGCCGCTGGCACTGGGGGCGCGCATCCAGTCGTTCCCCGTGCTGCTGTTCCTGCTGTTCTGGACGATGTTCGTGGCTGGCGGCAACGTGATCGTCGCCATCAGCTATGCCACGCATACGTTTACCACCGCCAATGCCGGGCTGATCGCCGGCTTGGGCGCCGGTTCGTGGTCGGCCTTTGTCGCCCTTTCCATGCCCGGGTTCGGACACCTCATGGACGCACGCTCGTGGGACGCCGCATTTCTGGGCGCCACGCTGGTGCCCGTGGTGGGCTACTCCGGCTGGCTCTGGATCAATCGCGGCTCGAACGACGCCGCGCTACCGGCGCACGGGCAGCACCAGGTCGGCTAGCAGTTCCTGCAGCAAGGGAGTCCGCGGGTAAGCGTGTCCGCCATATTGGCGGAAGCCTTCTCCAAACTCGATGCCCGCCAACGCTCCGCGCGACCGGCACCAGGTCTCCATCGTCTCCACGAAATTGTCCATGCCGTGCTGCTTGCGCAGCCAGTTGCGCTGGCTCTCGTGCGCCTCCACCATCTTCCGCTTGGGCTCCATCACACCGCCCACATTCACCAGGAATTGAGGGGCGATCGTGTTGCCCTCGCGGTCGATCCCTTCCGCGGGATCGACATAATAAAGGTGCGGAATCGCCGGCAGGGCCGGGGACTGGTCGTAGGCCTGCGTCAGGTAATTCGGGGCGGATGCGCCGAAACAGGCATCGGTCACCAGGACCGAAGTGGCCTCGTGGTCGCAGTGGTAGTCGCGGGGCGAGGCGGTCAGGACAATGTCGGGACGCAGGCGCCGCAAGGCGGCCGTCACCCGCCGCCGCGACCCATCGTCGGAAAAGATCGCCAGGTCGCTGAAGCCCACCCACTGATACTCGGCGCCGATGATCGCCGCCGCGTTGGCGGCCTCCACCTGCCGGATGCGGGCGATCTCCTGCGGACCGTACTCCACTGATCCGCAATCGCCTGCCGTCATCGTCGCAATCACCACATCGTGGCCGCGCGCTGCCAGCAGCGCCAGTGTGCCCCCAGCCAGCAGCTCCGCATCATCCGGATGGGCATGGAGGCAAAGAATCCGCTTCTTCATGATTCGCTTGTACCGCGCTCCCTGATCTGTTCACACTCGCAGCAGTCGCTGCACCGGCCGCACTTGGCACACAGGTGATTGTTGCAGGTGTCCTTGGTGCACCAGACGCAAATCCTCTGGGAAGGCTCCCTGCAGATGTTGCAGGCCAGCGCCTTCGACGTCGACGTCGTCGTCGGGGTCTGTGGACTCACTTCCGGTTCCCCTGGTGCAACGTCTGTGCACGGCATTTCTGCGCCTCTTGTTCGGCCACGGATAGCTCCTTTTCCCTCAGTATGGACAGATCGGTAACGTGCTGCCGCAGCCAGTCTCTGCTGGCCCCAGCCGCGCTGATCTCCCCATCCAGAAGGTCGGCAATCGCCGGATTCTGGTACCGCCGCACTGCCTGACTCACGCTGGACGCCATCTGGACGAGGCTTTCCAGGCGCACCAGCGTCTCCACGGCCAGGGACAGCTTGGCCGGCTGTTCCGCCAGCCGCCCGGCTGCGTTCTGCACATACCCAATCGCCGTCAGGCAATCTTTGTACTGCTTCTCGTACGCCTCAGGCGCGCCTGCGGCCGTCCACTTCTCAGGCTGCAACTGCACAAGGACGGGGCGCAGTTTCTCTACCTCCGGACCGATTTTCTGCACTTTCGGCTTCAAATCCCAATCCGGTGCGATGCTCGGCACGGGAGCAGCAGCCTGGAGCGCAAGTAGCAGCGTGATTATGCCGTGAGACACTCTACTCACAGTTTAGCTGGAGCAGCACTCTGGCGTGGGAATATGCGACGCTAATCGCCCGGAGGCGGAGGAGGGGGCGGCGGAGGAGGAGGAGGCGGAGTCGCGCCTGTATCGCCAGGAACACCACCACCGGAGGTCGGGGGCGGAGTGGTTCCGCCACCAGTGCCGCTGCCACCCAGGCGGGGCGTGCGCATTAGAATCTGATAAATGGCGTCAGCCACATACTGCATCATGCGGCCGCGGTCGAGGCGCTTCTCCGCGGCTAGCGGAGCGTTGCGGTAGACCACCAGTTCCTCGCCGGCGCCCACCAGGCGGGGATCCCCATCGCGCGGCATCAGCCGGTGCTCCACGGCCACAAGGCCTTCTTCCACGGCAACCCGCGTGGTCTCGTCGTCGTCTTCTACAACAATGTCGAAAATCGTGCCGCGTACTGAAATGACTGCCGTGGGCGTGTGGACCCGGTTCGGATTCGGCTGCCCGCCCAGTTTCTGGATGTGAACCCGGATGCGGCCCAGCCAAACGTCCACCATGTCGCGCCAGTTGCCCGGATTCGCCCGGAACGTCACCCGGGAATTGGGGAAAACTTCGAACGTACTGCCGTCCGACACACGGAATGCCGCATACCCGTCGGGGCCGGTCACAATCACCTGTCGCGCCTGGATCGAATCGCCCATGCTGACCGCCCAGAGTTCCGTATCCCGCACCAGCGACACATTCCCCTGTACGGTAATGGCCTTGGCGGCGGTGTCAGTCTGGAAGAGGGATTGTGCCCTGAGAACAGGCAGAGAAAGGGTTGCCAGCAGTAACGCTGTGATGACCTTGCCGAAGCTCAACCCACTACGAGCGAACATACAGACCCACAGGACTCTACTTTATCACCAAAAATGCAAAGCAAGTAGTGGCCCGATTGCGAATTTAGTTGAAAAATCAGCGGGGTACGTGAACTTACTGCAAGGAGTAGTCGATCTTCTCAGGGTAGAATAGACGCAGGCCATGGGTCGCCGGTACACAATTCTGACCAAGCGAACCGCCACAGCCGTTACGGTGCTGGCGTGTGCCGCCTTTGCCTGGCCCGCCGCGGCTCAATCTTCCCGTTCTCTTCTAGATTGGCGCAGGATTGGTAACTCCAGCCAATTGTTAGGCTTGCCTTCGCCTGCAGGCGGCGCGGCGGATCGCGTCTGGTTCAGCCAGGACGGCCGCATTCTGGTTCGCCTGTCGAACGGACGGGTGTATGCCACGGCCGATTTGGAGCAGTGGTCGCCTGACACAGCCCAGCCGCCCGCGTTTGCAGCGGCCCCGGCCGGCGCCGTTGCGCCCGAAGCCTCCGCCCGTCTCGTCGCCGCAAATTCAAACCGTACCGTGGTGTATGCCGCCGGTCGCAATGCCTGGCGCTCAGAAGATGGTGGCCTGAACTGGCACAACCTCACCGAATACCGCACCCAGTCTCTTCTCGGCTCGGAGGTGAAGGATCTGGCGGTCGATCCGGCCGACGACCAGCGTCTGGTGGCCGCCACCGCCACCGGTGTCTGGTACACGGTTGACGCCGGACTTTCCTGGCAGGGATTGAACGAAGCCCTGCCGAACCTGCCCGTACGCCACATCCTCTCCGCTCCCTCCGGCAGCCGTGGAGTCCGCATCGCCGTCGACTCCGGCTCCGATCCCGCCCCGCGCGACCTGGAATGGATGCCCGGCCAGAACAGCGGCTGGCTGCCCGTGAAAGACGCCGCCGCTACCGTCGAGACCGAGCTCAAGCGCAGTCTTTCTCTCAGTTTGAACGCGACGATCACCGCCGCCGGCGCCTACAGCGATGCCATCTATGCCGGCGCGTCCGACGGCCGCCTCTGGGCGAGCCTCGACGCCGGCCGCTCCTGGCGGCTCTTTCCGGCTCTGCCTGGTTCCGGCGCCGTGGAGCGAGTCTGGCTCGATCCCGCCGACCGCTCGTTTGCCTTGGCCGCACTCTCCAGTGCCGGCACAGGGCCCCGCGTGTTGAGGACTCTGAACGGCGGCGGCTTCTGGGACGACCTCTCCGCAAATCTGGCCGAGGGCGCCGCCTACGGCGTAACCGCCGAGCGCTCCACCGGTGCCCTCTATCTCGCCACTTCCCGCGGTATCTACTACACGATGGCCGACTTACGGGCCCCGGCCATGCCCACGGCCTGGCAGCCCCTCAGCGCCGGCCTGCCCGAGGCCGCGGTCCGCGACGTCCGCCTGGACGACGATGGCAATCTGCTGATCGCAGCGGTCGACGGCTATGGAGTCTATGCGGCCCTGGCGCCCCACCGTTTGCGCCAGCCCCGGGTGGTGCATACGTTCGACTACGGCCAGCGGGCCGCCGCGCCCGGCGCTTTGCTCAGCGTGCTCGGCGCCAGCGTCGGCACGGCCTCCGCGAACCGGACCTCCGTCCCCGTTCTTTCCTCAAACGAAGCCGAATCGCAGATCCAGGTGCCGTACGAAGTCTCCGGCGACACCTTGCAACTCATTCTAAACGCAGCACAAGGCCCGGTCGTGTTTGGGCTCCCGCTGCAGAGCACCGCGCCCGCTGTGCTCGTCGACCGTGACGGCACGCCCGTTCTGATCGATGCCGATTCCGGTGTTCAATTGGATGCCATGCATCCGGCACGCCCTGGCATGCGGGTCCAGGTTCTGATGAGCGGCCTCGGCCGTGTCCAACCTGACTGGCCCACCGGCATGGCCGCGCCCCTGGAAGACGCTCCGCGCGTCCTGGCCCGGGTCCAGGCCTCGCTGGACGGCACTTCCCTTGACGTGGTTCGCGCCACGTTGGCGCCCGGCTACATCGGCTACTACCTGGTCGAAGTGCAGTTGCCGGAGTTTGTTGATTCCGGCTCTTCTGAGTTGTCCATCGAGGCCGGTGGTAAAGCCAGCAATCGAGTACGCTTATACGTTGCGCAGTGACGCGGAAATGGGCAGCGCACCCCAGGCGAAAGCAAGTACCATAACATCAGGAGAAGCCCTCATGATCCGCCGACTCCCCCTTGTTCTTTCCGTATTCATGCTGGCAGTTTCGGCCCAGGAAGCCACGCCGAAGCCGACGGGCGAGAAGCTGGCGCCGTATTACCCCACGCCGGATAGCGTGGTGGAACGGATGCTGAAGTTCGGTGGCCTGAAACGCGGGGAGAAGATCTTCGACCTCGGCTCTGGCGACGGACGCGTGGTGATCATGGCGGCTCAGCAGTTTAAGGCGGAAGCCACGGGCATCGAGCTCGACCAGGATCTCTACAAGCAGTCGACGGACCGCATCAAGTCCCTGGGCCTGGAAAAGCACGCGCACATCATCAACGGCGACATCACCCAGCAGGACTTTTCCAGCGCTAACCTCCTCACCGTCTATCTGTTGCCGAATTCCAACGAGAAGATCCGGCCGATGCTGGAGAAACAGCTCAAGAAGGGCACACGGATCGTCGCGCACGACTTCATGTTCAAAGGCTGGACGGCCGACAAGGAAGAGCACATCCCCGATGACGGTGAAGGCCGCAGCCACACGTTGTATCTCTACATTCGCTAGGGTGTAGCTGAGGCTCGCTACCGTGGTTTCCGATCA
Source organism: Paludibaculum fermentans (assembly GCF_015277775.1). Taxonomy (NCBI): domain Bacteria; kingdom Pseudomonadati; phylum Acidobacteriota; class Terriglobia; order Bryobacterales; family Bryobacteraceae; genus Paludibaculum; species Paludibaculum fermentans. The sequence continues at coordinate 5,131,831 of NZ_CP063849.1, read as the reverse complement.
GATTGTCCTGCCGTACCTCTGGCGCCGCTACCTGAGCTTTCTGCGCGCGCTGGTGGGGGCGGCCTGCCTGTGGGTCGTACTGGCCTCGACAGCCGTCGCGACCGGCACCTGGGTCATCTTCGTCGTCGTTCTCACCATCTACAGCCTGGTGTCGATCTTCTGGCGCTGGCCTGAACGCATTGACAGGCTGGACATTTTCAACCTGATCCTGGATGTCGTGACGTTCCTGTTGTGTGTCGCCCTGAGCGATGCCAACAGTCTGTGGCTCGCCTCTGTCGCCGCTCTCTACCTGTTCCTGGCCATGGCCACCTTGCAGGATTGGCGCGACGTCCTGCTCACCACGGTCCTGTCCCTGGCCTTCGTCATCAGCGCCCAGCCGCCCAACGCCGACACGCTCGAGCCTTTGCTGTTGATTCTAGGCATGTTTGGCTGCGTCGTCGCGCTACAGAAACAGAGCCTGATCGACCGCCTTTCGAACACGTCGCGCCAGGCGGTGCTCTATCGTAAAGAGGCCCAGCAGGCGCGGGAAGCCGAACGCGAGCGCATCGCAGCCGACTTCCACGACGGCCCGCTGCAGAGCTTCATCAGCATCCAGATGCGGCTGGAGATCGTCCGCAAAATGCTGGAGCGCAACTTCGACGCCGGCATGGCGGAGCTGAAGGAACTGCGCGAGATCTGCGGCCAGCAGGTGACCGAAGTCCGTACTTTTGTACGCAGTATGCGGCCCGTCGAAGTCGATGGAGCCGGACTCGCCGCCGCCCTCCGTTCCACCGTTGGGTTCTTCCAGAAAGACTCCGGGATCCCGGCCACCTTCAAGGTGAATCCCGGCGCCATGCACGACGACATTGACAGCTCCACCGAGGTCGTCCAGATTGTGCGGGAGGCGTTGAACAACGTGCGCAAGCACTCCGGCGCTTCGCGCGTGGCCGTCGGCCTGGCCCGTGCCGAGAACACCCTGCTGATCGATGTCGAGGACGACGGCACCGGCTTCCCGTTTGCCGGCACGTTCTCTCTGGACGAGCTGGAACTCCTTCGAATCGGACCACTTAGCATCCAGCGCCGGGTCCGCGGACTGGCGGGCGACCTGGCTCTCTCTTCGCGCCCGGGCCGTGGTTCCGAACTCAAGATCCGCCTGCCGATATGAAGCGCTCCCTCCTCCTGGCCGCCCTGGGTTTGGCCGCCTGCGGCCGCTACTCCGACTTCCAACTCGCTCCCGCCGGGCCTGTGGAATCAGGGCATTACGAGTGGTCTCCGCACACCGGCGCTATCTACCGCGAACAGGCCATCGATACACTCAACCCCAGTGTCCTCGCGTGGCACGGCTCGCTGCTCAATCTGTACTCGGTGTATGACGGCAAGACCTGGCACACTGCTACGGCCACGAGTTCCGATGGCCTGACCTGGACTGGCACCCAACGGATCCTGTCGCCCGACCCCAAGACCTGGGAAGGGGACTACATCGCGGCCAACGGAGCAGCCGTCCTCTGGCGCAACCAGTTGCTGTATCTCTACCAGGCCGGCTCGCCACCACGCATCGGCATATCGCGATCTGACGATGCGAAAACCTGGCGGAAGGACCCGTCGCCGGTCGTCGACTTCGGCCCGCGCGGCGCCTGGGATGAACGCGCGACGGCCGACCCGTACCTCTTTATATCCGGCGACCGCCTCTATCTGTACTATCTCGGCGAGGATCGTGCGCGCCGCCAGCGCCTCGGCGTTGCCGCGAGCGATGACGGAACCCGCTGGACGAAGCTGCGCTCCAGCCCGGTTCTGGAGCTGGGCGAAGAAAACGCCTTCGACGAAAACGGGCTCGGCGAGCCGGCCGTCTGGCAGGCGCACGGCAGCTACTGGATGCTCTACACGGGCCGCGCCCGGAACGAGGTGCGGCGGCTGGGGTTGGCCCGCTCGACCGACGGGGTGCAATGGAGGCGCACCGGCCTGGTCATCGAAGGCAGCGAGCCCTGGAACAGCAAGGTGATGTGCGACCCGACGGTAATTGTCGAGCCGGACCGTGTCCGGGTCTGGTACGGTGGCGGTGATGTGGCCCACCCGGCCGAGAATGTCCACGGCCAACTCGGCTACGGCGAACTAATCTGGAAGCCCTGAACGGAGCGTCATGAGGATTGGAATCACCTGCTATCCCACCTACGGCGGGTCGGGCATCGTCGCCACGGAGTTGGGCTTGGAACTGGCCGTCCGGGGGCATGAGGTCCACTTCATCACCTACGCGAATCCCATCCGGCTGGACCCGGGCACGCCGCGCATCCACTACCACGAGGTGGAAGTCTCCACCTACCCGCTCTTCCAGTACCCGCCCTATGACTTGGCGCTGGCTTCGCGGATGACGGAGATTGCCGAGTGGCAGAATCTCGATCTGTTGCACGTTCATTACGCCATTCCGCACTCAGCGTCCGCCTACCTGGCGCGAGCCATGTCGCAGCCGACGCGCCGCCTGCCCTACATCACCACGCTGCACGGCACCGACATCACGCTGGTGGGGACCGACCGTTCGTACTTCCCCATCACGAAGTTCTCCATCGAGCAGTCCGACGGCGTGACCTCCATCAGTGACCACCTGAAGCAGCAGACGCTCGATGTGTTCGGCGTGAAGAACGAGGTCCGGGTCATCCACAACTTCGTGAACTGCGACCTCTACCGCATGGCGAAGACGCCGCACGAAGGCCGGCCGCGGCTGCTGCATATCTCGAATTTCCGCGAAGTGAAGCGCATCACGGATTGCGTGCGGGTCCTGAAACTGGTCCGTGAGCACGTGGATTGCGAACTCTGGATGGCCGGCGACGGGCCTGACCGGGGAGCCGCCGAGCGCCTCGCCTTCGAGCTGGGCATCCACGAGCACGTCGAGTTCCTGGGGAAGCAGGATCACATCGAGCGGCTGATCCCGCAGTGCGACATGATGCTGCTGCCCAGCCGCATGGAGTCGTTCGGACTGGCCGCACTGGAAGGCATGGCATGCGGCGTGATTCCGGTGGCTACGCGGGTCGGCGGCGTGCCGGAGGTGATCACGCACGGGGTGGACGGCTTCCTGGAAGAGGTGGCCGACGTCGCCGCGCAGGCCCAGCGTGTGGTGGAAGTGCTGTCCAATCCGGAGCTGCGCAATCGCATGAAATGGGCCGCGCGCGATACCGCCGAATCGCGCTTCTGCACCTCGCATATCATTCCGAGGTACGAGGCGTTCTACCAGGAAGTGCTGGCCCGCTAGCTGTCGGGTGTGACGATCTCGACACCATAGCCCCAGAAGAGGCCCGATTCCAGCACGCCGGTGATCGACTTGATGTCCTTCTCCAGGCCCGCGCCAATGGACGCGAAGCGCACGTCGAAGATCATGTTGCCGTTCTCGGTGATCACCGGTCCGTCCTTGCCCGAACCGGTCCGGATGCGGATCTCGGTCGCGCCCAGGCTCAGGAGCTCCGCTTCCACCAGGCGGACAGACATCGGGTGCACTTCCACGGGGACGGGGAAGCGGGTGCCCAGGCGCTCCACCAGCTTGGAGCGGTCGACCAGGATGAACGTCTTCGGGCTGCTGCGCAGGATCAGCTTCTCCTGATACATGGCGCCGCCTCGGCCCTTGATCAGATTGCCGGCCGGGTCCGCTTCGTCCGCGCCGTCGAAATACCAGTCGGGCACGGCATCCATGGGGCGCAGGGTCGGAATGCCCAGCGCCACGCACGCCATCGCGACTTCATGCGAGGTTGGGATCGCGCTGAAGCGGAACCCTTCCCGCTGAGCCCGCTCCGCTAGCGTCGTGAGCGCGACAAAGCTCGTAGAGCCGCTGCCGGCGCCGATCACCTGGCCGTCCTTCACTTCCTTGGCGATGCGTTCCGCCGTACGGCGTTTGGCTTCGTAGTTGGCGATCTCCGCCGACCAGTGGAACTGCTTCAGCAATTGGCTTTCGCGCTGCATGGCCCTCTCCCTGCTTCCATCATGCGCCCGGCTACCAGCCGAACTGCAACTGGAACCGGAAAGTGCGGCCGTCGTTCAACGTGTTGGTGATCTGCGCGAAGTTCGCATTCGTGACGTCCAAGCCGGGATCGGCGAACTGTGGCGTATTGAACAGATTCACTGATTCCGCGCGCAGCGTGAGGCGCTTTTCGCCGGTCACCACCCACGAACGCCAGAGGCTGGCATTCACGTTGTGAATGACGCCCTTGCGGAAGGTATTGCGGCCCAGGTTGCCGCTGGGGTCGGTCGGCTTGATGAACGAGAAAGCCGATTTCGGCAGCAGCGCGCGCGAGTCGTCCGGGTTGCCCACCGTGCGGCCCAGGATGCTGGGGTCGACCAGGTTCGGCCGGTCGTTGCCGTTGCCATCGACATTCCCGAAGCCCGGACCGTCGGCCGTGATTACCGTGAACGGCGTGCCCTGCTTGATCAGCACCACGCCCGCGAGATTCCAGCCGGCGAGGGTGTTCTTCAGCAGGGGCTTCTGATTCCAGCCCGGCAAGGCGTAGGAGCCGCGCCACAGGAAAGCGTGCGGCTGGTCGAACGAGCTCCGGCCGCGCATATCGGCGTGGGTCTCGTGTTCGTTCTGGCTGCGGGAGATGCGCGAGTCGTTGTCGTACGCTGTATTCGAATAGGCCGCGCCCAGGTCCATCGCCTTGCTGAACCAGTACTGCATGTCCATCGAAAGGCCGTGCCAACGCGGCGCAAAGAGCGAAGCGCGGAAGGCATCGTAGTAGCCGCGCGAACCGTTTGTGACGTAGCGGATCTCGGCATGCGTTGGATCCGCTCGGCGCTGGTTCAGCGTCGATGAGGTCTGCGGGATGCCCGGCACAACTTGCCCGCGGTTCAGGTACCACATGATCAGCAGCTTGTGCGAACGGCTGCCGACATAGCCGAACTGCAGCTTCCAGTTGCTGTTCAGCTCCGGCTCCCACGAGAAGTTGTACTGATGCGAGTAAGGGGTCCGCAGGTCCGGCGCCAGCAGGTAGAGGTTGCCCAGCGCATCGGGCCGGCCACCCACGGAAGTCACTCCGCCCAACGGGTCGAGCAGATTAGGCGAGGGCACCACGATCTTCTCGCTGCCCGGAGGGCTGAATCGCGTCTGCTGAAACGTCACAGGATAGATCTCGCCGTACTGCAGCGCGTAGGCACTGCGCACGATGCCCAGGCGGCCCGGAGCCTTCCAGGCAAACCCGAACTCCGGCGCGAAATTGTTGCAGTCGCAGGAGTAGGGCACCGGGTTGCGATGGAACACTTCATGCGGAGCCGGGGCGGGCGTGTACCGCAGGCCGTAGTTGAGCGAGAGCGTCTTCGAGACCTTCCAGTTGTCGCCGGCGTAGAACTGCAGATCCCAGTTGCGGAAGCCGCGGTTCACTTCGCCGATCGACACGATGTACTGCGTGGGAATGCCCAGCCGCAGGTTCGTAATGGCGTCGCGTCCGAAATCGTTCGCGAAGGAGAAGACCCCGCGGTGCGCATCGGATTCGACGCCATTGAACTGGCGCCGCAGAATTCCGAAGCCCGCGTACCACTGATGCTGTCCGTCGGTACGCCTGAGAGCGCCGGCGTAGCGGAACATGTTGTTCCCGCGATCGATGGGGATGGAGCCCTGCGGACCCAGGGTCTCAAGACCGGAGATGGAGACCATCACGCCGACGGCATTCTTCTCGGGTACCAGCAGCGAGCCGATGCGGTCGAAGCCGGCGGAGAGTTCCGTCACCATCGTGGGGCTCCACGTGCGATTCCAGGTGAGCCGCGAGCGGTGCGACTTCGTGTCCGTATTGGGGTTCTGGCCGGCCACGAGTTCAAACGCCTCTACATGCTGCGAAGTGAACTGGTAAAGGGCCACCAGGCGGTCGCGTGTATTCAGGGTCTGGTCCAGCCGGATGCCGCCGTTGTTGTTGTTGATCACCTGCGGCGAATTCGTGTTGAGCGCCCGGGCATTCACGTCGGTGCGATTCGGCAGTTCCGTGGGGTAGGCGCTGAGGAAGCGGGCCACCAGGGCGCGCACCGCCGGATCGGTCGCCAGCGGAGTGCGTTCATCCGGCTTGGGCACCAGCACGTTGCCGTTCACATTGCCGCGCATGCGGTCCTGGCTGCCGTCGAACTGCAGAAACCCGCCGCGCCAGGGCCGCACCTGAAAGCGGAAGCCGTAGTCGTTTTCGCGGGCCGGCTTCACTCCGCCCACCTGGAAGAACGAGCGGGCGCTGAAGACGGAGTTCTGATGCGTGTAGTAGAGGCTGCCGTGGAAGCCGTTCCAGCGTGCGGGCGCGACGTGCAGGACAGCCGTCGGCGCATTGCCGAACTCCGAGCCGAAGTAGCCGCGATCGACCCGGAAGTCCTGGACGATGGTGGCGACCACGCCGAGCCGCAGATTCAGCTCCTTCAGGGCGTTGTTGTCGACGAGGTTGAACTGGACGTTCTCGTTGCGGCGGCTCTCACCGGCGGCGCTGTTCACTTTGCCCAGCAGGTTGAGCTCGACACGCTTGGTGTCGTCGGCCGGTGATGGCGCGGAGGCGGGCGCGGCTGCTGCGGACGGAGCGGTCCCATTGGAGGGCGTCGCGGCCTGTGCCGCTTCCGGTGTCTCCGGCTTCGGCGCCGCCTGTTGCGCCGGCAACAGAAGGGGTAAGGATAGCAGGAGGCTGGGGAGATTGGTTCTGATTCGTGACAAGGGAGAACTCTCAGTATAAGGGTCGGTTGGCCCCTGAGTGGTTACTGTTCTTCCTTAACCTTGATCACTTGCCCGGCTTTCGGAGTGGCCACAGCCTGACGCTTGCCTGACGGCCATAGGATCTCCAGCGCCGCCGGAGCCTGGCCTTTGGGCGCTCCGAAATGCACGCCAAAGTGCGCGGAGGATGAGTACCCCATGGCCGTGGTCATGACGTTGTACTGGTTGCCCCACTGCAGGCGTGCCCCGATGCCGTCGCGATTCGATCTGACGCCCTCCAGTTGGACGATCAGCCATTCGCCATCGGTGATGGTGGAGTTGATCCAGAGTTCGGCCGGATCGTTCAGCGAAGAGACCACGGCGTCCAGCAGTCCGTCCTGGTTGAAGTCGGCGAACGCCAGGCCGCGATGTGCGCGGGCCACCTGGAAATCGCTTCCGGCCGTCGAGGAAACATCGCGGAAGATGCCTTTCTCATTGAGAAGGATGCGGTTGGGCTGCCTGTATTCCGTGTGTTCAAACTGCTCCACGATGTCGTTGACGTGTGCGCTGGAGACGAACAGGTCCTTCCAGCCGTCCAGGTTGAAGTCCGCCAAGCCAGGACCCCAGCCGCTGAACTTAGAACTCAGCCGGGCCAGGCCGCTGGCATAGGTCGCATCGCGGAAGCCGCCCTTGCCGGTGTTGCGGAACAGGGGGAACGTTTCGTTGTACAGATCCACCACGACAATGTCGGGCCAGCCGTCGTTGTCGTAGTCGCGAAAGTCGGCGCCCATGCTGGCCACGGGCTTGCCGCTGTCCATCATGGCGACCCCGGCGATCAGCGCGACCTCTTCGAATTTGCCGTTGCCCAGGTTGTGGAACAGCGAATTGGGTTCGTTGTCGTTGGTCACGAAGACATCCATGCGCCCGTCGGCGTCATAGTCACCCACGGCTACACCCATGCCGCGCCCAGGGGACACCAGCAGCCCGGCGCTTTTCGTCACGTCCTCGAACTTGCCGTTGCCCAGGTTGTGGAACAACCGGTTGGGCAGTCCCTGAAAGTACTTCGGATGACAGTAGACACGGATGTTCTTCTGGGAATCGCCACAGAACCTGTCGGTGGCCGGGGGCCATTTGGCGTAGTGGGTGACCCACAGATCCAACTTCCCGTCGTTGTCGTAGTCGAACCAGGCGGCGGCCACGGCCCACTCGTTGTCGACAATGCCCGACTCCTGGGTGACGTCCTTGAACTTGCCGTTGCCGAGGTTGCGGTACAGCCGGCTGTTGCCCACGTTGGCGACGAACAGATCGACGAAGCCGTCGTTGTCGTAGTCGGCGGCCGAGGCGCCCATCCCATAACCTTCGCCCGCGAGACCTGTTTCCGCGGTTACATCCGTAAATTTCAAGTTGCCGTCGTTCCGGAACATCCGGTTGAAGTATTTGGGGTCGGCTTTGCGGTTGGAAGGGTATGCCGCGCCGTTGGTGAAGAAGATGTCCGTGCGCCCGTCGTTGTTGTAGTCGAAAGCGGCCAGTCCGCCGGCCATGGTTTCGATCATCCGCTTCTCGGGCGAAGCCGCGTTCTCCAGGACGAACTTGAGCCCCGCGGATTCAGCCGCATTGCGGAATTGGACGGGCGGGGCCTGAGCCGCCGCCAGCGACAGAAAGGCCGGCAGCACCCAAGCGGAACGTAGCATGATTATACTATCGCGCACGATCACTGCCTGGTGTTGTCCGCGAGGGAAAGCGACTGTGGAAGTGATGACATTGAGGACCGCCATTCTGTGCTGCACCGTCGTACTGGCAGGTTCCGTCTTCGCCCAGCCGCCGGATCCGGCCGAGCTCTCCCGCCGCGCCAGGGACCACATGGCCGCGGGCCGGTATGGCGCCGCGGTGCCGTACTACGAAGAACTGGTGAAGGCGATGCCCGGCAACCCCGGTCTTCGCCTCAACCTGGCCATGGCACTACACTTGTCGGGCAATGACGAGAAGGCCGTTCCGCAGTTTGAACTCGTGCTGAAGCAGCAACCTAACACCTTGCCGGCGTTGATGTTACTGGGTGCTTCCCAGATGCGGCTGGGCCATCCGGACAAGGCTGTCGGACCGCTGGAGAAGGCCATGGCCCAGGCGCCGGAGGATCTGGAAGGCCGGGCCATGCTGGCGGACGCCCTGATCATGCTCGACCGCTTTGGGGCCGCCATTCCCCACCTTCGCAAGCTGGCCGCCGCCACTCCACAGAACCCGAAACCCTGGTACGCCCTGGGCAAGGCGTATGAAGCGGTCTCCCAGCAGGCCTTCGATGAGCTTGAAAAGAAAGGGCTGGATTCGCCCTGGTGGCTGATGCTGGCGGCTGAGGTCCGGCTGAAGCTGAACCGCAACACCGCCGCTTACGCCCTCTACAAGGCCGTGATCGAGAAGCAGCCCCAGCTTCGAGGCGCCCATGCAGGATTGGCCGAAGTCTACCGGCGGACGAATCACCCTGACTGGGCACAGTTAGAGTTGGCGAAGGAGAAAGCCCTGCCGCCTCAAGCGTGTACGGTGCCTTCCAGCGCGTGCGAGTTCGCCAGGGGGCGGTTTGAGAAGGCCCTGGCGCTGGCCTCGGCGGGCAAGACGCTGGAGTCGCTTTACTGGCAGTCGAAGGCGGCCAACGAGCTGGCGCGGTTGTCCCTCTCCGAACTGGAGAAGCTGCCACCGTCGGTGGAGTCGCACCAGGTGCTGGCTGAACTGTACCGGAACCAGGGCCGGAATTCCGACTCACTGAACGAATGGCGGGCCGCGCTCGCCCTATCGCCCGGCGACCCGCGCCTGGAGATGGAAGTAACCTCGTCGCTTTACGTGAATCGCGACTACGCCGCCGCGGAACGTAATGCTCGTGACATGCTGGCGAGGGATCCCGAAGTGCCGGAACTGCAGTTCATCCTGGGTGACTCGCTGGTGAATCAGCAGCACCTGGAACAGGCGCTTCCGGCGCTGGAAAAAGCAGTGCAACTGAGGCGCGACTACCCGGCGGCGCATGCGGTTCTGGGCCGTGTCTTCCTACAGTTAGGTCGCGGGAACGAAGCGATACCGCATCTGAAGGCGGCACTTCCTGCCGACACGGACGGGAGCCTGCATTTCCAGCTAAGCAGGGCTTATCAGGACGCCGGACAGGCCGGCGAGGCAGCAGCGGTACGCAAAGCCTACCAGGAGATTCGAAAGTCTACCGCCGTAGCGGAGATTGAGATTGCGCCGCCTCAACCGTGACGGTGAATAAACGGTTACATCTGTAGTTTTCTCGCCTGTTTGCAAGCGGTTGCGCCGGGTCTCTCTGTCCAGGCCCTCGGCCCGCGCCCCTTGACATGGACCCCCTAATGGCTTTAGATTAAACCTACTCCGTTTCAACCAAGTGGGGTCTTGGACTATCGGCCCAATTACATAGAGTTACGACGCGTCGGCCATGGCAGTAGCGACTTTTACCCGAGTTGCAGACCTGCCGGGACCGGCTTGGGCGAGTTAGTTCAGGCAAGCAGGGGGTAACGAATGAAAAACTCTTCGAAATTTATGTTGACGCTCCTGGCTTTCGCCATGATCGTCAGCTGGTCCATGCCGTCATGGGCCCAATCCCTTTACGGGTCGGTTGTCGGTCAGGTCGAGGATCCTTCGGGCGCCGCGATCGTTCAAGCCGCAATCACCCTGACCAACAAAGGTACCGGTCAAGTCTACGAAGCCAAGGCAGATGAGGGTGGCCGTTTCACCGTCTCCAACGTCCTGCCCGGCGACTACGATTTGAAGGTTTCCGCTAACGGTTTCCGGACCCAGAACCGGACTGACATCCGCGTCTCGGCCGCGGGTATCAGCCGTACCGACATCCGCATGGAAGTTGGCGCAATTGCTGAGCAGATCACCGTCGAAGCGTCGGCCACTGCGCTGCAGACCGACAAGGCCGATACGCATACCGAGTTGAACTCGAAGCAGGTGGCCAATCTCCCGCTGCCTGGTTTCCGCAACTATCAGAGCTTGATCAATCTGGTCCCGGGCGCGACGCCCGCAGGCTTCCAGAATTCGATCACCGATTCGCCCGGCCGTTCGCTGGCGACCAACATCAACGGTACGAACAAGAACAACAACGTCACCCGTATTGACGGCGCGGCCAGCGTGAACCTCTGGCTGCCGCACCATGCTGGCTATGTCATGCCGGCCGAAATGGTCGACACCGTTAACGTCACCACTGCTGCTGGCGACTCCGATCAGGGCATGGCCGGCGGCGCCGCCGTCACCGTGCTGACCAAGTCGGGCACGAACCAGATTCACGGCAGCTTGTTCGAATACCACGACAACCAGAATCTGAAGGCCTTCAACTACTTCACCAAGGCGACGGCCACGACGCCCGCTGCTGCCTCCGCTCTCAAGAAGCCCCTCCGTATTTACAACAACTACGGCGGCACCATCGGCGGCCCGATCAAGAAGAACAAGCTTTTCTACTTCTACAGCTTTGACGGCACCCGCCAGCGTGACGGCAACCAGGGCACCTACTCCGTGCCGACTGCAGCCATGAAGAACGGCGACTTCAGCGCCATCAGCACCGTCATCTACGACCCGCTGACCGGATCCCCGGACGGCACGGGCCGCACCGCCTTTGCCGGCAACAAGATTCCGACTTCTCGCATGAGCCCCGCCGCTCTGAAGATTCAGAACTACTATCCGGCTCCCAACACCAACCTGTCGGGCTACCAGTCGAACTACTTCGCGGCAGCCGTTCCCGCCTTCAACCGCGACTACAACGACATCAAGATCAACTACAACATGAGCGACAAGCAGCAGATCTTCGGTCACTACGGCATCATGAAGGCCCTGGTGGTCGGCAAGAACCTGTTTGGCGACGGCGTTGGCCCGGCTCCCGGCGCTGACCCCGGCACCGGCGACACCCGCGTGCAGAACATGTCCATCGGCACTAACCGTGTCATCACCACCAACCTGCTGTTCGACGGCGTGATCGGTTATCAGCGCCAGGACCAGACCGTGCGTGGTGTGGACTACGGCAAGGACTTCTCCACGACGCTGGGCATCCCCGGCATCGGCGGATCTGATCCTCGCCAGCAGGGCTTCCCGAACATCAGCATCAACGGATATGACGGCTTTGGTGTTCCCGGCTGGATGCCTCTGACCCGTGTTGAGGAGAACTACACTCTCAGCGCGAACCTGACCTGGACCAAGGGCAAGCACAACTTCCGCTTTGGGTTCAACGGCGTGAACTACCGCATGACCCACTGGCAGCCGGAACTCGGTGCCGGTCCTCGCGGTTCGTTCGATTTCACCGGCGGGCCGACCTCGCTGGCTGGTGGCTCGACGGATAACTTCAATGGCTATAGCTCCTTCCTGCTCGGCCAGTCGAATAGCGTCCAGAAGAGCTTCCAGTACATCACCATGACGCCGCGCGAATTCCAGTTCAGCTGGTACGCGCAGGACCGCTGGCAGATCAGCCGCAAGCTGACCATGACCCTCGGTCTGCGTTATGAACTGTACCCGCTGATGACCCGCGCCACCGGCAAGGGCATCGAGCGGCTGGATCCCGAAACCAACCTCGTGTATATGGGCGGCCGCGGCAACAACCCCACCGGCGTCGGTGTGACCGTCAGCCACAAGCTGATCTCCCCGACCCTGGGCATCGCCTATCGTCTCGACGACAAGACGGTGATCCGCACCGGCTACGGCATCAACTTCGATCCGCTGCCGTTCTCCCGCCCCTTGCGTGGTTTCTATCCTCTGACCATCAACATTGCTGCGACCGCACAGGGTAGCGAAGTCGCCGGCACGCTGGAGAAGGGCATTCCCGCCACTCCGCTGCCGGACCTGACCTCCGGTGTCCTGCCGCTGCCGATCAATGCTGACATGCGCAGCCCCTATCTGGGCCAGATCCACCGCGGCTACACGCAGTCGTGGAACTTCACGATTGAGCGCAAGCTGCCGATGGATGTCCTGTCCACGATCGCCTATGTCGGCACCTCTTCGGTGCACCTGCTGGCCGACCGTGACATCAATGCGGGTTCGCCGGGCGATTCCGCCGGTGCCTCCCTGCGGCGTCCCTACTACGCCAAGTTCGGCCGCAACCTCGCGACCAACATGTGGGATGGCTACCTCAGCTCCAACTACCACTCGCTGCAGACCAGCGTCCGCAAGTCTCTCAGCAAGGGTCTGATGCTGCAGGGCGCCTACACCTGGTCCAAGGCCATCAACATGACCGACGAAGATGGCTGGGCGAGCGTGGGCTTCAACTGGGGACCGGTGTTCCGTCGCAACCGCGCGGCCGCCGGCTACGATCGCACCCATGTCCTCCAGATGGGCTGGGTCTACGAACTGCCGATGGGCAAGGGCAAGCAGTTTGTCACGAATGGTATCGGCTCGAAGATCCTCGGTGGCTGGTCGGTTAACGGCATCATGTCCAACTACACGGGCACTCCGTTCACCGTCTCCGGTTCCAGCGGCGCTCTGAATGCCGCCAGCAATACCGCGACGGCCGATCAGGTTGGCTCCGTTACTCGCATTGGTGCGATCGGCGCGGGCTCAACCTACTACAACACGTCGGCCTTCGCCAACGTCACGACTACCACCACCGGCGGCGTATACCGCTTCGGTACGTCGGGCCGCAACATCCTGCGCGCTCCTGGCATGTGGAACACCGATCTGATGGTCAACCGGACCTTCCAGATCACCGAGCGCATCACCACCGCGTTCCGCGCTGAGTTCTACAACCTGCCGAACACCTCCCACTTCGGTGGCGTGTCCAGCGGCAACGTGACCAGCGGCAACTTCATGCGCATCCTGAGCTCCTCTGGCGAACGCCAGATCCGCTTCGGCCTGCGCCTCGGCTTCTAATCGAATCCGAGTTCGAACATCGAACGGCGGTGGAGCCCACCCGGCTTCACCGCCATTCGTGCGTTCAGAGGACCAGTTTGGGGCTTGACATAGGGGGTGGGGGTATATAGGATAGGGCCAGAGGGTATATCAACATGTCCCAGACACTCAAACTCGCCATCGACGGCATGCATTGCGGCTCCTGCGTCAACCGCGTCACCAACGCCTTGAAGAAGGTGGAAGGCGTCGAGGTGAAGCAAGTCGACATCGGTTCGGCCGAGGTGGAGTTCGATGAAACCAAAACACAGCCGGAGCAGATCGCCGAGTCAGTCAACAGGATCGGTTTTAACGCCAGGCAGAACTGACATGGCGGCCGCGGTGGTGGAGAACAAGCTGACGTTTCCGGTGCGCGGCATGACCTGCGCCGCCTGCCAGTCGTTCGTCCAGAAGACGCTGCAGGCCCAGCCGGGTGTGCGCGACGCCACCGTCAACCTGATGCTCCACAACGCCACCGTTGACTTCGACCCGGCGTCGGTGACGCCCCAGGCTTTGGTCGACGCGGTGAACGACACGGGCTACGAGGCGGCGCTGCCCATCGCACGCCGCTCCATCGCGGACGAGCAGTTGGAGCGCGATCGCGAGGCCGATGAGGAGTACCGCGGCCTGCGCCTGCGCGCCGCTGTCAGCCTCGGCATCGGAGCGGCGCTCATGGCCCTCATGCCGTTTCTGCACAGCCTGCCCCACACGGCGATGAACCTGGTCCAGATGGCCGCCAGCCTGTTCGTGATGATCTGGGCCGGGCATCGCTTCTACCGCAAGGCATGGGCCGCACTACGCCACAAGACCTCGGACATGAATACGCTCATCGCCCTTGGCACGGGCTCGGCGTTCCTTTACTCCGCGTTCTCTCCGCACGACGTCTACTACGAGGCGGTCGTCTTCATCCTGGCGCTGGTCCTGGCCGGCAACACACTGGAAGCCCGGGCGAAGCGCAAGACGGCTGCCGCCCTGCAGGCTCTGGCCCAGTTGCAGCCGGCCACTGCGCGCGTAGAACGGCTCGGCCAGGAACTGGACCTGCCCATCGAGGATCTGGAGCAGGGTGACATTCTCATCGCACGGCCCGGCGAGCGCATCGCCGCTGATGGCTTGATCATTGACGGGTTTAGCAGCGTCGACGAATCGATGCTCACCGGGGAACCGATCCCTATCGACAAGACCGCTGGCGACAAAGTGATCGGCGGGACCCTGAACAAACAGGGGCGGCTCCGCTATCGCGCCACCGCCCTGGGCTCCGAGACGGTGTTGGAACAGGTGCTGCGCCTGCTGCGCGACGCCCAAGGGGAAAAGGCGCCGATGCAGCGGTTGGCCGATCGCGTCAGCGCCGTCTTTGTGCCCGTGGTCGTACTCATTGCGCTGTCCACCATGGCTGCCTGGTATTTCGCCGCGGGGCAGACTGCCGCCAGTTCGTTCGCGGCGGCCGTAGCGGTGCTGATCATCGCCTGCCCCTGCGCCATGGGCTTGGCTGTACCCGCGGCCATCATGGTCGCGACAGGCCGCGCCGCCGGCCTGGGCCTGCTGTTCAAAGGCGGCGAGGCCATTGAGCGGCTCGACAAGGTCGACACCATCGTCTTCGATAAGACCGGTACCTTGACCGAAGGGCACCCTGAGGTGGTCTCCTACGAACCCGCGGTTTCGCCCGACCCGCTGCCGTTGATCGCGGCACTCGAGCATGCCAGCGAACACCCGCTGGCGCAAGCGCTGGTCCGGTTCGCGGCGGGCCGCCAATCGGCCACTCCGGTCGCCAACTTCCAGGCCCTGCCCGGAATGGGCGCCGAAGGGACAGTCGATGGTCATCAGGTGCTGATCGGCCGTCAATCGCTCCTGCAGGAGCGCGGCATCGAGACTCCGTCCGATGAACAACACGCCAAACTGGGACATACGACGCTCTGGGCCGCGGTCGACGGCCGCTTCGCCGCCTTGTTCGCCCTGGCTGACAAGCCGCGCGCCGAAGCCAAGGCGGTCCTGTCTGAGTTGAAGCAGATGGGGCTGCGCCTGCTCATGGTCACCGGGGACCAGGAGCCGGCCGCCCGCGGTGTCGCAACAGCACTGGGCATCGACGAGGTGATCGCCGGGGTCCTGCCCGCGGGCAAGCTGGAAGTCCTGCAGCGGCTCCGCGCCGAGGGCCGCCACGTCGCCATGGTGGGTGATGGGATCAACGATGCGCCCGCCTTGGCTGCCGCCACCGGCATCGCCATGGCTTCCGGCGCCGATGTCGCCATCGCGGCCGCTGACGTCACCCTGATGCGTGAGGGCCTGGCGATGGTCCCTTCCGCGTTGAAGCTGGCCCGCGCCACCGTCCGTACCATGCGCCAGAACCTGTTCTGGGCCTTGGTCTACAATGCGGTCTCCATTCCCGTGGCCGCCGCAGGTCTTTTGAACCCGGTGCTCGCCAGCGCCGCCATGAGCTTGAGCTCTGTCAGTGTGCTGACGAATAGCCTCCGCCTGGCCAGGAGAAAACTTGTATGAATTGCGATACGAAGAAATCCACCATTCAGCGTCTGCGCCGCATCGAAGGCCAGGTTCGCGGTCTCCAGAAAATGGTGGAAGAAGACAGGCCCTGCGCCGAAATCATCAACCAGGTGGCCTCGGTCGAGCAGGCGCTCTCGGGTGTCTCCAAGGTCCTGTTGACCAGCCATCTGCAGCACTGCGCGCAGCACGACCCCAACGCCATCGATGAGGTCGTGCAACTCATCACGCGCCACTGGCGCTGAGCCCTACTGGCCGATCACCAGCAAGTGAAACGTGCCGGGCAGCGCGGGGGGCCGGGGATGGGGCTGCTGCGCCGTGGCCGCCGGTACCGGGCCGAACTGAGCCGTCGGCGAATACAGCTTATGGCTGCCGGGATCCAGTGTAATCGTGCGCGCGCCGCGCTCGGTTGGCAACGTGGCGGCCACCTTGTAGCCTGCACCGGCCTCCGCCACCACGGTGAGCGTGCCCGATCCATTTGAGCTGAAGGCCATGCCGCGCTCGGCATCGAACGCCACACCATCCGAACCCTCTCCAATCGGCAACTTGGCGATCACTTTGCCTGTTGCGATGTCGGAGACCACCATCACTTCGTTGCCGCACACCGAGAACAGCCGCAGCTTCTTCGCATCCAGCGCCAGGCCCGATGGCTCCTCGCATCCAGTCAGCGGATAGCGTCGCGTCACGGTCGCCTTGGCCGTATTCAGCTCGACGATCTCATGGGTGTCCTCGATGTTCACCCACAACTTCCCGTGCCCATCCACTGCGGAAAACTCGGGCTTGCCGCCCAGGGGAATCGTCGCCAGCACCTTGCCGCTGGCTGCGTCGATCACGGTCGAGTCCTTTGAGCGGCCGTTGAACGTGAACAGCCGTCCCGATGCCGCGTCGAAGAGGATCGCGTCCGGATTCTCGCCTGTGGACACTTCACCCAACGGCTTCAGCGTCTTCAAATCGAAAATGAGAACGTGATTCGCACGGCCGCAACTGATGAACCCGCGCTGCAGCGGCTGGGCCAGTGTGATGCCGTGGACGCCCGGAGTATTCGGGATGTCCGCCACCGGCTTGCCGGTCTGCAGGTCGATCACGGCGACGTGGGTGCCGTGTGAGACGAACAATCGATGCCCATCCCGGTCGACGGTGAGGTAGTCCCAACTCCCCTCTCCGCCCACGGCAATCCGATCCACTACTCGATAATCGGCTGCGGTCAATCCGCCTGTCACTGCCAGGTACGCCAAAATCGCCAACGCTCTCATACGAGCCGCCTTCCCGGGACGG
Organism: Paludibaculum fermentans; assembly: GCF_015277775.1. Classification (NCBI taxonomy): domain Bacteria; kingdom Pseudomonadati; phylum Acidobacteriota; class Terriglobia; order Bryobacterales; family Bryobacteraceae; genus Paludibaculum; species Paludibaculum fermentans. Next base: position 5,114,601 of record NZ_CP063849.1, on the reverse strand, counting down.
GAGAGCGCTTGTCGCGCGGGCCGCCCTACTGAACATCGCAGGATCGGCGGTCCAGGACAATCCCATCATGAGTCAGGCCGCCCTACTCCATCCGCAGCGCTCTCAGCGGATCCAGCCGTGACGCCCGCCATGCAGGCGCCGCGCTTGCCGCGAACGAGACCATCGCCAGCAGCAGCACTACCCCGCCGAAGACGGCCGAATCGAACGGACTCACGCCGTAGAGCATCGACTGCAGCAGGCGTGCTCCGGCCAGGCTCCCCACCAAGCCGAGGGCCAGTCCCATGGCCGCCGGACCCAAGCCGTCGATCAGCACCAGGCTCAGCACCTGTTGCCGGCCGGCCCCCAGCGCGACGCGGATCCCGATCTCGCCACTGCGCTGTGCCACCAGATACGACAGCACTCCGTACAGTCCAACGCTGGCCAGCAGCAGCGACAGCACCGCGAACGCGAGCACCAGAATGGCGTTGAAGCTGGCGGTGGTCGTCGACTCTCCAATGATCTGCGTCATCGTCAGCACGTCGGAAACCGGAAGGTTTGGATCGATCTGCGTCACCAGTTTCTGCACGGGTAACGCCAGGCTTTCCACGTTATGCCTCGCCCGTATGACCAGGGTGACTGACCGGTTGTCGCCTTGTGTGTCTGCGTACACGGGAAAGAACATCATCGATTTGAGGTCGGCGCCCAGGCGGTGCCGCGTATTGCCCACTACACCGACAATCTCGTAGTCCTTCTGCCCGTTCGGTTCTGAATCGTCCAGGAAGCGCAGGTGTTTGCCCAGGGGATCTTCACCCGGGAAGTGCTGGCTGGCCATCTGTTCGTTGATGATCACCACCCGCGTGTGCGTGGTGCGTTCATCATCGCGAAAGAAACGGCCCTTCTTGAGGGGAATCCGCATCGTCCGAAAGTAGGCCGGATCGATGGAGCGGAACAGCGCAAACACGTGATCGCCTTGCGCCAGCGGAGGATGCTCGGGAATCTCGAACATGTTGTCGCCCCAGTACCCTCCGCCCGGCACCACGGAGACCAGTGAGGCCGACTCGACTCCCGGCATCTGCCGCACCCGGCCGAGCAGGGACGCATGAAAGGCGGTAAGCCTGTCCTGGTCCCCATAGCCGGACTTCGGCAGCGCGTAGCGCATCGTCAGGATGTTGTCCGTTTCGCAGCCCAGGTCCACACCGCGCAAGTGCAGAAATCCCTTCAGCAACAGGCCGGCGCCCACCAACAGCATCACCGTCAGCGCGACTTCCACGGCGAGCAGCGACTTCCTCAGCGTCGTCCGCGCACGGCTCGCGCCCATTGAGCGCGAGGCATCCTTCAACGCATCCATCACCTTCTCGCTGGTGGCCGAAAGCGCCGGGAGCAGGCCCGCGATCCCCGCTGTCAACGCAGTGATGCCCAGCACGAACAGGATCACGGGAAGGTCTACCGTGATGGCATTGATCTGCGGCAGATCCTTCCGTTCCGATTGAAGCCAGGTTGTCGCCCAACTGCCCAAAACGAGACCCAGTGCTCCGCCCGCGCCGCAAATCACCAGGCTCTCCATCATGTGTTCCCGCAGCAGACGCCAGCGTGTGCCGCCCAGCGCCGCCCGGATCGCCACCTCGCGCCGGCGTGACGCTGTCCGCGCCACCAGCAGGCTGGCCACGTTCAGGCACGCAATCAGCAGGACGCAGCCCACAGCCGCCAGCAGCACATACAGCGGCTGCTTGAAATTCCCCGAGAGGTCTTCCAACAGCGGGCGCATATCCGCCCCGTTTGAGACGGGAATGGTCAAATACTGCTGATGGATCCGCTCCTGCAGCGCGTTCAGCTCCTGGATGGCGGCCTGCGGAGTCACGTCCCTCTTCAGCCGCGCCACCACCGACGACATATGGTTTCCATGGCTTTCCGCGTCATCTCGTGAGACCACGTGGTAGTAAGGCACCCAGAGTTGCGTCCGCACATCCGGATAGGCAAGCCACTTCGGCAGCACACCCACCACCGTGTAACTCTTCGCGTCCAGCAGGACCGTACGTCCCAGGATCGAGGGATCCGCGCCAAACCGCCGCTCGAAAAGGCTCCATGTCAGCATCGCCGCCGGCGCGGCCTGCACCTGGTCATCCTCCGCCGTAAAGCCTCGCCCCAAGGCGGGCTGCACACCCAGGGTTGCCAGCAACTCCCACGAGCTCGCGATGGCATTCACCACCTCGGGCATCTGGTTCCCCTGGCCTGACAGGTTGAAGCGCTGGTTCTTCCAGATCGCCATACTCTCGAAGCCGTGCGTCTGTTTCTGCCAGGAACGGAAATCGCCGGACGCCACGACGTTGTAAACTGTCTCTCCCTTGATGCTGCGGCCATAGAGCGACACCAGCCGCTCCGACTCCGGGAACGGCAGCGGCTTCAACAGGACTGACCGGACTACCGTAAACAGCGAAGAGTTCGCGCCAATGCCCAGCGCCATCACCAGAATCGCGATCGCCGCGAAAAACGGCGTCCGCGAGAGTGTGCGCACCGCATAGCGGAAGTCGCGCCAGAGGGAGTCGAGCAGTGTCAGTGTGTTCATCTCGTAAAGGTCTTCCCTGATTCGTGTCGGATTGCCTAGCCGCAAATACGCCTGCCGCCGGGCCTCGCCGCGGTTCATGCCTTGGGCCTCATGCAGGTCAGTGAGATGGTCGATGTGGGCCTCAAGTTCCCGCGACCGTTCCTCGTCCCAGCGCCTGCGGAGCACGAACCGGCGCAGTGACATCAGCCTTCGCTCTCCGTCGGCTTACGGCGGTTCCGCTGGCCGAAGTCACCCAGCACACGGCCAATCGCATCGGCCATCGCGCGCCAACGGTCGGCCTCTTTCGTCAGTTGCTGGCGCCCGGCCTTCGTCAATTCATAGAAGCGTGCCGTCCGGTTGTTCTCACTCGTTCCCCATGACGAAGCCACCCAGCCTCGATCCTCCAGTCGGTGCAGGGCAGGGTACAGGGAGCCCTGTTCCACCTGCAGCACATCATCGGACGACTGCTCGATCATCTGCGCAATGGTGTGCCCGTGCGCCCGTCCACCAACAAGCGTGCGCAGAATCAGCATATCCAGCGTGCCTTGTACCATCTCCCGGTTATCCGGCTTTTTACCTTGCGACAACAGCGATCTCCTTCACCTAGAAGTTCTATGTGAGAGCATACTCCACTCGACGTTCTAGGTGAGGCAGCGGATAGCAGTCCGCGGCAAGAGTTTACAAGTATGGGAAATGAGGAAGGTGGAGGCGGGAGAGAAATGGAGAGGGCCAGGCTCGGGAAACGCCTCCGGAGCCTGGCCATTCGACCCTAGAACTGGAACTTCACTCCGAACTGCAAGTCCCGATTGTCTGAGTTCGTCGACGTGATCTGGGCCACGGTCGGCGAACCGATGCTCGCATTCGGGAAGCCGAAGGCGGGCGTATTGGTGATGTTGAACGCATCCAGCTGGAAGGTGAATCCATAACGCTCCTTAAACATGGTGCGTTTGATGAACGACATATCCCAGTTGATGAGCCCGGGCGCATACAGCGCGCCGCGTCCCACGTTGCCATAGGTGTTCGGCGCAGGGGCCGCGAAGGCAGTGGCATCGAACCACTTCGCGCGGTCCGGGTTGTCGAGCTTGCCGCTGGCGAGGCGGTTCGGCCAGCTAGGTGCACCGTTATTCACGCCGCTCGCCAGCGACAGCGAGAACGGACGGCCTGTCGAAATAGTGGTGATGCCGGCCAGATTCCAGCCGCCGGCCAGCCACGTCAGTGGCCCGTTCGAGATCCACTTCTTGCCTTTTCCGAACGGCAGTTCGTACAGATAGTTCGCCACCAGCCGGTGCTTGACGTCGAAGCCCGAAGGACCGTGGCCGGCCCGGATATTGGTGATGGTCTGGGGGCCACCCACCGACCCGCCGCCGCTGGCCGCCGACCCGCCGAAGTCCAGGCTCTTGGCATACGTATACGCTGCCAGGAACTGGAGCCCGTGGGAGAAATGCTTCTCCAGCTTGCCGGACACTCCGTTGTAAGAGGAGGAGTTGCGCGGGTCGAACATGCTGATCGTGGCCACGTTCGAGAGCGGCTGCAGCAGCCGGCGCGAGGCGTTCGAACCGGTGCCCGGCTGGATCTCGTTCGCGTTGTAGCCGAACGTGATGTGCGAGCCGACGCTGCCGGCATAAGCCATTTCCGCCATCATCGTGCTGGTCAACTGCCGCTCGATGTTGAACGTAAACGTGTTCATGGAGGGTGTCTCATTCGCAAAGCCGTGGCCCAGCACGACAGGATTCGCTGCATTCAGCTCTGCCGTGGTCTTGGGCTTGACCACGGTGATCGCCGGGAACGGTTTGGCGATGGTGGGGATCACCGTGTAATCCACCGGATTAGTTGCAATGTTGCCGAACGGCGCCTGTGAGATGGTGTACGGCACCTGCTCGCCCAGCATGTTGGAGCCTGACGGATTTACAGGGAAGTACGTGCGTCCGAAGCCCGCCCGGATGACGGTCTTCCCGCCGCCCAGGTTGTACGCCACGCCGATGCGTGGTCCAATGTTGCCCTTCCGCGTCACCTTTCCGACGGCGGTGGAGATGCCATCCTCACCTGCATAGGCCAGCTTCAAATTTGTGAAGTCGAAGTTCACCAGCCGGTTCCGGATCTCCACGTCGGGCACGAAGACGTCATACCGCAACCCCATGTTGATGGTCAGCCTCGAGTTGATCCGCCAGTCGTCCTGGAAATAGAAGCTGTGATCCTGCGCCGTTGCATAGTAGGGCTCCAGCAGGATACTGCGCCCTGATCCGCCGCTGATGTAGCCCACCAGCATGGTGGCTAGCCCGGTGCCCTGCGTATTGGTAACAGGATCGTTCGTGAAGTTCTTTCCAAACGTCATGTCGCCGCGCGGGCCGCCCCCGGAAGGTCCCGTATAGGTCGACGTCATGCGCCGGACATAGCGGTAGCCGAACTTGGTCTGGTGGTGGCCGAGAGTCCAGGAAACTCCGTCTTCCGCCTGCCAGTGCGTCTCCCGCGGATTGGCCGGCAGGAACGACGGGCCGCCGCTGAGGCCGGTGAAGTCGGTGATGTTGATGTTCGGAATGCCCGAGCTGTAGGAACTCACATTCACACCGGTGATGCCCAGCGACGTCGCCGCGTTGCGTCCGAAGTCAGACTGCCGCGTAAACGGATTGGTCTTCGCGAACCCGCCGCGGAACTCGTTCACGATATTCGGCCGGAACACGTGCGTCTCGTTGATCGCCATGCCCTGCGTAGTGAGGTCCGTCACCTGCAGGCCGGCCACGTATGGTCCAAGCTCAAACTTGCTGGCCGCGGCCGCTGGTGTCGGTAGGCAGCAGTTCGCCTGCCCCTGCGGAGCACTCAGGCGGTAGGTCTCATAGCTATACCGCGCGAAGAAATTGTCCTTGTCCGTGATCTGGTGGTCCACACGGACGTTGAAGCCGTCGTCGTCCACAGTGCGGGGAATACTGGACGTGTAGTTATTGAAATTGCCCGAGCCATTCGGCAGCGGGAATATGCTCGCCACGTTGGCGCTCACCGGATTGATCCGCGCCGAAGGAATGACGTTTCCGGCAAACGCGTCGCGCAGGAACTGCGGATTTGTCGTGCTCACCGGCTTGGTGGAATCGTAGGCCGGATTCAGCCTGGTCGTCAGCGGATCATAGATCCGGATGAGGTTGCCGCTCGTGTCCGTGAAGCCGCTGAAGTCGCCTGTGCGATTTGCCGCTGTCGGTACCGTGTTCACAAACGTCAGGCCCTTGCGCTCCTTCATCCCGAAGTAATCCATGTAGAAGAAGCTTCGGTTCTTACCGTCATAGATCTTCGGCAGGACAATGGGGCCGCCCGCCGCCACCCCATACTGGTTGCGCCGGTAAGGCGGCTTCAGCTGCGACTTCGGATTGAAGTAATTGCGGGCATCCAGGACATCGTTCCGCAGGAACTCGAAGGCATTGCCGTGCAGTTCGTTCGTTCCGGATTTCGACGACACCGACACCACGCCGGCGCCCCGGCCAAACTCCGCCGAGAAGCTGCCCGTCAGTACTTTGAACTCGCGGACGGATTCAATCGACGGCTGCAGGATCACCGTATTGAACGTGTATTCGTTATTGTCGATACCGTCGATCAGCCACGCGTTCATGTTCGCCTGGCTGCCCAGTGCATTGAAGTTCGAGGCGCCGCGCGGATTGAAAGAGCTCGCGCCCGAGAGGTTTTCACCCTGCTGTCCCGGCGTCACGTTGGGTGCCAGATACACCAGTTGCGCGAAGTTGCGGCCATTTAACGGCAGCTCCCGGATGGGGCGCTCCGTGATGACTTGTCCTAACTCGGCGCTGTCCGACTTCACCAGCGGAGCCGCCGCGGTCACTTCCACCGTGGCTGTGACGTCACCCACATTCAGCGTGAAATCCATGCGCGCCCGTTGATCCACCTGCAGTTCGAAGGGCGGCGTCGCCTGTGGCTTGAAACCCGCCTTCTGCACGTTCACTGTGTATGTGCCAGGGGAAAGGAATGGTGCCGTATAGGCGCCATCCTCATTTGTCTGATACTCAACACTGGTGCCCTTCGATACCTCTTTCACGACGACCGTCGCTCCAGGTACCGCGGCGCCGCTCCCATCCCGGACTGCGCCTAGGATCGTTCCCGCCGTGACCTGCGCGGACGCTGTGGATGGCAGCAAAACAAGGCATGCCAGCGTCAAAATTAAGAGATTACGACCTCTTAAACTTGTCATAAGCGATGAGCCTCCGTACGAACCCCGGCCGGTGGAGTCGCCTCCACCCAGCCGACAGGGAACCTAACAGGAGTAAGCACCGGTGTCAATGGATCTCAAATCCATGACCTCCGCGCCATCGCCGTATCGTGCGCGTGGGCTCTCAGCGGAACTTCAGGATGGGCTGATCCACGGCCACGCTCTCACCGCTGCGAGCCAGAATCTCGTCCACGACCACATCATGCTCGGCCTTGATCACGTTCTCCATCTTCATCGCCTCGATCACGGCCAGCCGCTCGCCCGCCTTCACCTCCTGGCCCACCTCGACCGCCAGGTGCGTCAGCAGCCCCGGCATGGGTGAGAGCAGAAACTGCGACAAGTCCGGCTTCGGTTTTGCCTGCATCAACGACAGAAGCTGCGCCGCCCGGGCGGTCATCACAATCGCATCCACTGCCACCCCGTTGTAGGCAATGTGGAATCGCAGTCCGATCCGCTCCAACTGCAGGCACACCGGTATCTCATTGCAAATCCCCTGGAATACGGGGCTGCCAAAGCGCCAGTCCGACAGCACGACATACGTCTTGTCCCCGTATCGTCCCTCATAGCCCCCGTCCACGGGCTTCAGATGGATGGCATAGCTCTCGTCCTGGATCATTACCACCCAATCCGTGCCCACCCGCCGTTGCAGGCCGCGAGTCTGGGCGCTGATCTGCACAGCCCGGTCGATGTACCGCCGCCGCGCCACCGCTGCAATCACCGCCAAAAACGCGGGATCCTCGGGCCGCGCATCCGCCGCGTGAAAACCGTGTGGATACTCCTCCGCCAGAAACCCCGTGTGGAAGTCGCCTGACAGAAACCGCGGATGTTGCATCAATGCAGCCTGGAACGCGATGTTGGTCGACACGCCCCTCAGGTAGAACGCGTTCAGCGCGCTCCGCATCTTCCCCACGGCCTCTGCGCGGGTTGCTCCATGCACGATCAGCTTCGCGATCATCGAGTCGTAGTGCACCGGAATCTCGCCGCCCTCATAGACGCCGGTATCCACCCGCACGCCCCCCGCTGAATCCGCCGGCGGCCTGTACTTCACCAGCCGCCCGGCCGACGGCAGAAAGTTGCGGAAGGGGTCCTCCGCATTGATCCGGCACTCCATAGCCCAGCCATCCATCCGGATCTGGTCCTGCCTGAAACCCAGCGGCTCGCCGGCCGCCACGCGGATCATCCACTCCACCAGATCGAGCCCCGTCACCTTCTCCGTCACCGGATGCTCCACCTGCAGCCGCGTGTTCATCTCCAGGAAATAGAACTGCCGGTCCCGGCCCACCACGAACTCCACCGTGCCTGCGCTCTGGTAGTTCACCGCTCGCGCCAACGCCACCGCCTGCTCGCCCATCGCCTGCCGCGTAGCCGCGTCCAGGAACGGCGAAGGCGCCTCTTCAATCAGCTTCTGGTGCCTTCTTTGGATCGAGCACTCGCGCTCCCACAGGTACACCAGTTGCCCCTGCGCATCCCCCAGCACCTGAATCTCGATGTGCCGCGGGTCTTCGATGAACTTCTCCAGGAACACGCGGTCGTCGCCAAACGCATTCCGGGCCTCCGTCGTGCACGAAACGAACCCGTCGCGCGCCTCTTCCGCGTTCCAGGCGACCCTCAGCCCCTTGCCGCCGCCGCCGGCGGATGCCTTGATCATCACCGGATAGCCGATCCGCTCCCCAATCGCCGCGGCTTCGTCCGCATCCTGGATCACGCCGGCATAGCCCGGAATCGTACTCACGCCGGCCTTCATTGCCAGCTTCTTCGAAGCGATCTTGTCGCCCATCGCCTCAATCGAGGACGCCTTCGGGCCAATGAAGACGATGCCTTCCTCCTCCAGGCGCCGCGCAAACTCCGCGTTTTCTGAAAGGAACCCGTATCCCGGATGCACCGCCCCGGCACCCGTCGCCTTGCATGCCGCGATAATCCGGTCCATGCACAGGTACGATTGCTTCGACGGAGCCGGCCCGATCAGTACAGCCTCGTCGGCCATCTTGACATGCAGGGCGCGCCGGTCCGCCTCCGAGTAGACGGCCACCGTCCGGATGCCCATCCGCTTCGCCGTCCGCATCACGCGGCATGCAATCTCGCCGCGATTCGCTACTAGGATCTTTGTAAACATGGCTGGTCCTGTCCCTTCAACTACAGCGGAATGTTGCCGTGCTTCCGCCACGGGTTCTCCAGCTTTTTGTCTTTCAGCATGGCCAGCGACCGGCAGATGCGGCGCCTTGTCTCATGCGGCATAATCACATCGTCGATGAAGCCGCGCCGCCCCGCGATGAACGGGTTTGCGAACTTCTCCCGATACTCTTCCGTCCTCTGCGCGATCTTCTCCGCATCGCCGATGTCCTTGCGGAAGATGATCTCCACCGCCCCTTTCGGGCCCATCACGGCGATCTCCGCCGAAGGCCACGCAAAGTTCACATCCCCGCGCAGGTGCTTCGATGCCATCACGTCGTACGCCCCGCCATAGGCTTTCCTCGTAATCACGGTCACCTTCGGTACCGTGCACTCCGCGTAAGCATACAGCAGCTTCGCGCCGTGCTTGATAATCCCGCCGAACTCCTGCGCCGTGCCCGGCAGGAACCCCGGCACGTCCACAAACGTGATCACCGGAATCTGGAACGCGTCGCAGAACCGGATGAACCGCGCCGCCTTGATCGACGACTTGATGTCCAGGCACCCCGCCAGCACCATCGGCTGGTTCGCCACAATGCCCACCGTCTGACCGTCCATCCGCGCGAAACAGATGATGATGTTCTTCGCGTGATCCGGCTGCAGTTCGAAAAAGTCGCCGTCGTCCACCGTCTTCTCGATCAGTTCCTTCATGTCGTAAGGCTGATTCGGGTTGTCCGGCACCAGCGTGTCCAGCGAGTGGTCCACCCGGTCTGTCGGATCGAACGGCGGCACCGTCGGCGGCTTCTCCCGGTTGCTCGACGGAATGAACCCGATCAGCCGCCGCACCATCATCAGCGCCTCGACATCGTTCTCGAACGCCAGGTCCGCCACACCCGACTTTGACGTATGCGTCACCGCCCCGCCCAGTTCCTCGGCCGTCACCTCTTCGTGCGTCACCGTCTTCACCACGTCCGGCCCGGTCACGAACATGTACGAGCTGTCCTTCACCATGAACAGAAAATCCGTGATCGCCGGTGAATACACGGCGCCGCCCGCGCAGGGCCCCATGATCAGCGAGATCTGTGGAATCACTCCCGATGCCAGGACGTTCTTCTGGAAGACATCCGCATACCCGCCCAGGGCCGCCACGCCTTCCTGGATCCGTGCCCCGCCGGAATCGTTCAGCCCGATCACCGGAGCCCCCGCCTTCATCGCGTGGTCCATGATCTTGCAGATCTTCTCCGCATGCGACTCCGACAGCGATCCGCCGAACACCGTGAAGTCCTGGCTGAAAACGAACACGACGCGCCCGTTCACCGTGCCGTAGCCCGTCACCACGCCATCGCCCGGCACACGCTGCTCCGCCATCCCGAAGTCCGTGCAGCGGTGCTCCACGAACATGTCCCACTCCTCAAACGAATCGGGATCCAGCAGCAGTTCGATCCGCTCTCGTGCTGTCAGTTTGCCCTTGGCGTGTTGCGCCGCAATCCGGGCCTCGCCGCCGCCGAGCCGAGCTGCGGCCCGCTTCAGATCCAGCTGGCGAATGATATCTTCCATTCAGGAATTCTCCCCCAAAACCATAGCTCGAATGAACCGCACTCGCCCGGCCGCCTCGCACGCACCTGTCTGGCGGCGGAAATCCCTGATGGATCAGTAGTTTCCTGGCGGCAGCCAGGCCGCATTTATCTGCCCCGTCGCTTGTTCGGTCCAAATGGCCTAGCTATAATCGATCACACACGGCGGGCGCCTCGGAAACATGCAGTCGGATCCAGCAATCACGCGGCTCATACAGGACTGGCAGCGCGGCGACGAAAGCGCCGAGCGCACCCTTTTCGACCTGCTGTACAAACGCCTCCATCAGCTCGCCCTCTCCTGCCTCCGCTCCGAACGTGCGGGCAATTCCCTCGGTCCCACCGCCCTGGTTCACGAAGCTTATCTTCGATTCAATGCTGGTGCGGAATTGCAGATTGTAAACCGCAATCATTTCCTCGCCCTCGCCGCGCGCGTCATGCGCCGCATCGTCGTCGATCATGCCCGGGCCCGCCGCACCGCCAAACGAGGCGGAGACGAGGTCCAGGTCGAAATGCAGGAGAATCTGATCTCCCGCCAGCAGGACGCCGATACGATCCTCGCCGTCGACCGCGCCCTCGAGCAACTTTCCGCCAGCGCGCCCCGCCAGGCCCAGATTGTCGAACTGCGCTACTTCGCCGGCTACAGCATCGAAGAGGCCGCCGCCGTCCTGGGGATCTCTTCCCGCACCGCCCGCCGGGAGTGGCAGGTGGCCCGAGTCCGGCTCAAAGGAGCAATCGATGGCACCCCGGCCGCCACTTAGCCGGAACGAGTCAGCCGAACTTCTCTTCAGCGAAGCCATCGAGCTGCCTCCTCGCGCTCGCCGGGAATTTGTCCTCGACCGCTGCTCCTCCGACCCTTCCCTTGCCGAAAGTGTCTTCCGCCTACTCGATGGCTTCGACCGTCTTGGCACCTTCCTCGAGACCTCGCCGGCGCCGTTCGCCACTGCGGCGCGGCTCGAACCAGGATCCCTCCTCTGTGACCGGTTCCGCATCACCGCGCACATCGCCGACGGAGGCATGGGCGAAGTCTACCGGGCTTCCGATCAGTTGCTCGAAGAAGAGGTCGCCCTCAAGCTGGTTCGCTCGGTCTGGCGCTCGGAACCCGAGATGGTGGAGCGCTTCCGCCAGGAGATCCGGTTGGCCCGCAAGGTGAGCCACCCGAATGTCTGCCGGGTCTTTGATGTCTTCACCCACACGGCGGGACCGTCAGGCCCCCTGCTCTTCTTCACAATGGAGCTGCTGGCCGGCGAGACCCTGGCGGAACGCCTCAAACAGCGCGGCGCCCTGCCCAGCCCGGAAGTCCTCGCTATCGCCGCACAGTTGGCCTCCGGGCTCGAAGCGGCGCACAACGCTTCCATCATTCATGGCGATCTCAAACCCGCCAACATCCACCTCATCCCCGACGCCGCCGGGCGCCAACGCGTCGTCATTACCGATTTCGGCTTGGCCACCGCCTTCGGTCACCTGGCGGAGCCCACCCTGCGCGACGCATCCATCGGGGGAACTCCGGAGTACATGGCCCCGGAGCAGTTCGGCGGTGCGCCCCTAACCCCCGCCGTCGACGTCTACGCGCTGGGCATCGTACTTTTCGAGATGCTCGCCGGCCACCGCCCCTGGCCCACGGAATCTCTCATCCGCACCGCGGTCCGCCGGCTCACTGAGCCTCCGCCCCGCCTGGGGGATGCCCGTCCAGACTTGGCCCGTCCCTGGGACGATCTGCTCGCCAGGACCCTGGCCCGCACCCCCTCTGACCGCATCCGTTCGGCCTCCGCATTTCTGCATGCCCTGAACTCCAGCCTCGCCGCGCCGCTCCGGCCGCGCGTCTTCTCCCGCAGGAAGCTCGTCCTCGGCACCGCTTCGGCTGGAATTTTGTCCTCTTTTGCCCTCTGGTTACGCTACAAGGACAAGAGCCCACCAGTGCCCAGGGCTCCTCAGGCGATGCTCACTCCCATCACAGACGCACCCGATGCACGCAAGGCCAAAGTCCTCGACCTGTTCCTCGCCGGACAGCTCGACAACTCCGCCATCCTGCGCCTGCTGCCACCGGAGCGTGTGAGCTCCGTCAGGCAGCGCATGGGCCTCTCTGGCGCGCCGGGCGACCGGGCCGAGGCCCGGCAGGTGGCCATGCGCGCCGGCGCCGCGCTGCTGCTGGGCGGCCGCTGCCTCACCACGTTCACTGGCCGGCCCATCCTCGAAGTTGAAGTAGAGCTGATGGGCGCTTCACCCCAGGCCCCCGCCGGTATTTGGAAAGAGTCCTTTCCGCTGGACGCCACCCCCTCCGCCATCGCGCGCCAGGCCGCCCTCTGGGTGCGCAACAGCGTTCTCCGCGAGAGCCGCGAGGATCTGGCCGTCCCTCGTCCCACGCCCGAGGAACTCACCACTCCTTCCTGGAATGCGCTCACGGAATACATGGCCGCCCAGGACGCCTGGTCCGCCGCCCGGTCCGGACGCAACCCGGTGATCGACCGCTCCCCCCTGGCCGCCGCCCAAGCCCACCTCGAAGCCGCCCTCGCCGCTGATCCTGAGTTCGCCCTGGCCGCCGGTCGCCTCGCCGACCTCCTTCTGGCGGGAGGGCACCGCGACGACGCCATGGCCGCTTACCTGAGGGCCGCCGAACTCTTCTCGCGGAAGAATCTCTCCGATCGCGAGTCCTACCGGATGCGCGGGCTGTTCGCGCTCGACACCGGCAACAACGATGCCGCTGATCGCACCTTCTATCGCTACGCCCTCGAGTTCCCCTACGACGCCCTGCCGCTCTACTATCGCGCCGCCGCCCTCAGCCGCCTCGGCCGCAGGCCGCAGGCTCTCGAATCCTATGATCGTGCCCTCGCAATCGAGCCCGCTTCCTACGCCTACCTGATCGGCCGCGGCATCTGTCTCCTCGCCCTCAACCGGCTCCCCGAGGCCCAGCGCGGCAATGAGGCAGGAAGCCGCATTCTCAACCGCGATTGGACCGATCAGCTCTCCTCGGCCCTCGCCTTCGCCCGGCAGGATGCAGCCGCCCTGCGAGCCGCGCTCGCTCGAATGAGCGCCGGCTCCGAGGAGTTCCAGAGCAAGGCCTTCACGCTCCAGGCCTGCTTCCACGCGGAGCGAGGCGACCTCCAGTCCGCCCGCGCCGCACTCCAGCACGGCCTCGACTTCGACCGCCGCACCGGCCGTCCGCAGGACGACTCCCTGGGCAAAACGCGCAAGCTGGCTGAGTTGTCACTCTCTGAAGGCGACGCCCGCGAGGCCCGCCGTCTGTGCCTCCAGGCCCTGGCCGAACAGCCGGGACAGCAATTGCGAATGGAACTCGGCGCCGTGCTCGCCCGGGCCGGCGATCCTGATGCGGCCCAGGCCTGTCTGAATCCGCTGCCGGACTCACCCCTGGCCGCCCGCTGGCCGGAGTGCGGCAAATGGCCGGTGTTTCTCTATCGGTCCCACTGCCTGCAGGCAGAGATCCTCTCCGCGCGCGGCAGTCACGCCGCCGCGCTCGAACTGGTCCGCAATCTGCGCGACCCCTGGGATTGGACCTGGCCCGCCAATGCCGTACGGATCGCCGTACGCGCCGGAGCCCTGGAACTGGCCCGCCGCTGGGTGGCCGCCCTCGCCGCGGCGCCCGCCTACTACTGGCTCCACGCGGATCACAACGAAATCGCCTTCGTGCGCCAGGCACGTGAGTTTCTAGACCGTGATCGGGGCAAAACCGGCCTCTCCGCACCGTCGCTGCCCCGCTGGGATTAAGTCCGTCGTTCAAAATCAACAACGCAAGAGGTGAATATGGCACTTAGCAAAGGCAAAGCCCTGGCCATCGCCATGGGGCTGGCATTCGACTCAGAACTGCGCCGGTCTATATCCGCGGCGCCCACACCGGACCAGATCAGGGATTCGGTTGCGGCGCGCATACCGCTCACTGAGGCAGAGGCCAACGGCGTGAACTGGAACCAGTTGATCTTCCACGGACAACTGAACACCAATCCGCAGGCGATCCGGCAGGCTTTTGCTGCCGAGATGGGGCCCTATGGCGGTGGCCCCTGCCCTTCGAGAGCAGAACTCGATTTGATCCTCCAGGCCATGGATAGCTTGCCCTTGGAGCTTCCATCGTGATCGGCCGGCGCGCCTTCCTCGGCGCCGCGGCATGGTCCGCGGCGCAGGTGCGCCTGTCGGCGAAACCGCCAGAGGTGTGCCTGGAACCTGGTCTGGCGCCGTCTCCGCCGGAAGGCCGGGCCAGGAGCTACAAGTCGCCTCCTAAGCTCGCCGTGCTTCAGCGCCGGCTCGCGTCTGAGCTTGGCGATCAGGACAAGCAGTATCTGACCGATCTTCGGACTGCCTACCAGCGCTGGCACGACTGCCAGGACGCTCGCGGCCGCTGTTCCACCGCCGCCCTCCATGGGCACGCGTGCAAAATACTCGGTGTTCATGACAACTGGGCCTTCCTGCCATGGCATCGCGCATTCCTGCACTTCCATGAACGTATCCTCGCGAAGCTCTTGGGGAAACCGGACTTCCGGCTTCCAGTCTGGGACTGGGAGAACGTCCAGACGATTCCGGACATATACGCCAATGGAGCGCAAGTCATGCGGGGAGAGGCGAATTGGAATGATCCCCCGAAGATTCAGGAAGCCGCCAATCGGGACGGCGTCAGGGCTTGGTTAGGGAACCCATCTTTCGCGGAGTTCTGCGGCGGGCCGAAAACCGCTGGTGCGGCCGCTGATGGCCCTCATATCCGCATTCACACCGCGGTGGGCGGCGATCTCGGCAATCTGGAAACCGCGGCCCGCGACCCCCTCTTCTTCGCCCACCATGCAAACGTCGACCGTCTTTGGGAGCAGTGGCGGAGTTTCTATCAGAGTCAGCCAGACCCCGCACTCCAGAAGAACTGGGATGAACAGGTCTTCGGTTTTTACGACGAGAATGCCAACCACGTCCGGGTCAAGGCGAAAGACTTTCTCTCCACTGAGAAGTTGGGCTATACCTACAAACCTCCCTCGCTCGACCTGTTCCGGAGCGTCGTGACGCAACTTCGCGTGTCCGATGGCTCCCTTGAGTTGCCCCCTGCTGTCGCCAGGGTCATCGCACAGGCGGCCTCGGGAATCAGCGTGCTCTCCAATTCGATCGACACGGTAACCATTCCACCTGCCTGGTTGGAGGCTTTGTCTCCCTTGGAAGTGACTGTGCAGGTGCCCGACGCCCACCCGGGATTCCTCTATCAGGTGGCAATTAAGCCTGCGAATGGAAACGCTGATCCGATCATCCTAGGCGCATTCTCAGTCTTTGCCTGCGCGGACTCCGCTCCGCAAACCCTCCAAATCGCCCTCCCGTTCAAGCTCGCCACCCTGCGCGCCTTCGCACAACCCGAACTGAAGCTCGACTGGAAAACCCTGCGCCTCGTCTACCGGCCATCCGGCGCCCCCGCCAACTCCAAATGGACCGATCTCGTCCTAATCGGAGCCAGCCTCCGGATCAACAGCAGCTTCGCTTCCAGCATCCTTTGAAGGACGTCAGCTCTTCCCCGGCAGTCACACGGTTGCCGGCCGTCCTCGCACCCGGGCATTTATCTTCTGTTTAACTCGCTTTGACTATCCTGGGGTCACCTCATGCGATGGCCCCCAGTCTTCACCCTGCCCGTCCTGCTCGCCGCAGTTGTCTGCCAGTTGGCCGAGGCGCAGGTTCGGTTGGGCGTGCAGGATGCCGTCCGCCTGGCGCTCGATAAGAACGCGTACCTCTCCGCCGGGCAGGAGCGCATCGGCGCGGCCCAGGGCCTGCGGCAGCAGGCCGGACTGAAACCCAACCCCCGCCTGTACCTCCAGCAGGAGAATGCCCGCCTCTGGCAAAGCCCCGGACTCGTCTACTGGCGGGATACCGATACTTTTGCTTACGCCGGCTACACCGTCGAGAGCGGCGGCAAACTCGCCAAACGCGTCGAATACGCTGCCGCCAATACCGCGCGCGTCGAAGCCGATCAGGCTCTGCTGCGCCGTCACGTCGCCGCCCGCGTGGCCGCCGCCTACTGGGCCGCCGCCGGAGCCGTGCGCGTCGTCGCCCTCCTCAATGAGGAACGCCAGAACCTCCTCCAGGTCGTCCGCTACACCGAATCCAGGGTCAAGGAGGGCGCAGCGGCCGGAGCCGATCTCCTGCGCATCCAACTCGAGTCCCAGCGCGTCGATGCGCTTCTCGCCGTCGCCCAGCAGGATGCTGACCGCAGCCGCCTGGAGCTCTATCGCGAGATCGGAGTCGGTCCGCCCCCGCTGGTCGAGTTCAGTGACGCACTGGAGGCGCTACGCGATGTCCCCGTTCCCGAGCCTGCCGCTGCGGTCGAACGCCGCCCCGAGGTTGTGCTCGCCCGCCGCGGCGTCGCCCAGGCCGAAGCGCAGGTGAAGCTGCAACTGGCCAACGCGAAGCCCGATCCGGACTACCTCTTCGGCTACAAACGCACCGCCGGCTTCGATTCCGTCATCGCCGGCGTGCAGATCAACCTGCCCGTCCGAAACCGCAACCAGGGCAACATCGCCACCGCCGAAGCCGAGTTGCGAGCCGCCCGGGAAACCGCTCGCGCGGTGGAAACACAGGTTGCCGCGGAACTTCAATCCGCCCTCCGCGACTATGAGCTCAAACGCAAACTCGTCAGTGGCGACCTGCCCAGCATGGTCCAGCGCGCCCGTGACTCCGCCCGCATCGCCCAGTTCGCGTTTCGCGAGGGCGGTGTGGATGTCCTCCGCCTGCTCGACGCCGAAAGGATCCGCATCGAGACCCAATTGATGTACACCCGCTCGCTGGCCGACTTCCAGCAGAGCGCCGTAGCCCTCGAAGTCGCCGCTGGAGCGAACCCATGACCGAAAACGAGCTCGTCGAGCAAAGAACTCGCCTGCAGATGCTCGCCGTAGCCCTCACCGCCGTGGTGATCGCCTTGGCGGCTTATATCCTCCTCGCGCGCAAAGGCGAGGCTCCTCCCCTGCCGGCCGCCACTGAGACCACCGGCAGCAAAGCCCCGGCCGGAGTGATTCACCTCAACCCGCAGGCCCAGAAGGAAGCCAACCTCGGCATGGTGCTCGCCGCCAGCAGCGTGGAAAAGGACACCATCCGCGCCAATGGACAGATCACCGTCAACGAGAACGAAACCTGGCATGTGGGCGCCCTCGCCGAAGGCAAGGTGACCCAGGTGCTGGCCAACATCGGCGATCACGTCAAACAGGGCCAGGTCCTGGCCCTGATGCACAGCCACACCGTCCACGAGACCCGCGCCGCTTTCATTCAGGCGCAGGCGGAACTCGACCGGGCCATCGCGCACAAGGAGATGGCGCGCCGCGTGGCGGACCGTGCCCAGCGCCTGTTGAAAGTCGAAGCCATCTCCCAGGAGCAGGCCGATCAGGCTGCCAACGACGTGCGCAATTCCGAGTCCGCCATCGTCAAGGCCCGCGCCGACCTCGACAAAGAGACCCAGCACATGACCGAGTTCCTGGAGATCGATCCCCACGGGGCCAAACACGCTGGAGACGCCACGGAAGATCCCGATGCCGTCCCCATCAAAGCGCCGAATGCCGGGGTCATCCTGCGCCGCCTCGTCAGCAGCGGTAGCGTCCTCTCAGTAGGACAGGAAGCCTTCACCATCTCAAACCTCAACAGCCTCTGGGTGATTGCCGGCGTGAACGAAGCCGACCTGGCGGCCGTCCGCCCCGGCATGCAGGCCCGCATCAGTGTCCGCGCCTTCCCGGAGCGCACCTTCGCCGGCACGGTCCTCCAGTTGGGCGAAGAGCTCGACCCCGCCACCCGCACCCTCAAAGTCCGCATCAATCTGCCCAATGCGCAGGGCAACCTGAAGCCGGAGATGTTCGCCCAGGTGGATCTGGAGCAGGGTGCCAGCCGCGCGGCATTGTACATCCCCGAATCCGCCATCGAAGACGTCAACGGCCAGAAGGTGGCCTTCGTGCAGACAGGCGGCGACAGCTTCCAGGTGCGCACTCTCAGGATCGGAGCCACCACAAACGGCATGGTGGAGGTCACGGGCGGCATCAGCGAGGGGGAACGCGTCGTCACTCGCGGAGCGTTTGCCCTGAAGAGCGAACTCCTCAAGAGCTCGCTGCAGGGGGAATAACGGCGTCATGCTCAATCGCATCATCGACGCCGCGCTGAACAACCGGCTCCTGGTCGCCGCGCTCCTGGCCGCGGTCATTATCGTGGGTCTGGTGGTCATGCTCCGCCTGCCCATCGACGCCTTCCCTGATCTCACCAACAATCAGGTCGTCGTGATCACCGAGTGCCCGGCCATGCCTCCGCTGGAGGTCGAAAGCCGCGTCACCTTCCCCATCGAGACCGCTCTCATGGGACTCCCCAAAACACTCGAGATCCGCTCCACCTCCAAGCTCGGGCTGTCCATGACCACCGTCATCTTTGAAGATCAGGTCAACACCTATTTCGCCCGGCAGTTGGTGAATGAGCGCGTGCAGGAGGCCCGCTCCCGTCTGCCCCAGGGCTTGGAGCCCACTCTCGGGCCCGTGGCCACGGCCTTCGGCGAGGTGCTCCAGTACACCGTCGATGGCAATGGCCTCTCCCTGATGGACCGCAAGACCCTCCACGACTGGAGCCTCCGCTTCCAGCTCCGCACCATTCCAGGAGTCAACGAGGTGAACAGTTGGGGCGGCGACACAAAGCAGTACGTCATCGAGGTCAACCCGGATGCCCTGCAGCGCTATGGCCTGACACTCCGTGATGTCTTCCTCCGTGTCCAGGACAACAACGAGAACTTCGGCGGCGGCTTCATCCAGCACCTCGACCAGCAATATACGGTCTACGGCTTGGGGCGGGCCACCTCCCTCGGCGAATTGGGCAAAACCGTCCTGCTGGCTCGCGCCGGCGTCCCCGTCCTCCTCAGCGACGTGGCGAATATCGTCCCCGGAGCCATGCCCCGGCAGGGCGCGGTGCTCCGCGACGGAAAAGGGGAGACCGTCTCCGGCATGATCATCGCCCTCAAGGGCGCCAACGGCCTGGATGTCATCGAGAAGTCCAAGCAGAAGCTTGCCGCGATGCACCTGCCCGAGGGCGTGAAGGTCGTCCCCTTCTACGACCAGAGCGAAGTGATCTACGGCACCATCCACACCGTGGAGCGCAACCTGCTTGAGGCTGGCATCCTCGTCATCGTGGTCCTCCTTGTATTTCTCGGCAACCTCCGCGCAGCCCTTCTGGTCGCCTGCGTGATCCCCGTCGCCATGCTCTTCGGCTTCATCGGGATGGCGGCCTTTGGCGTCTCGGCCAACCTGATGAGCCTCGGCGCCATCGACTTCGGCATGATCGTCGACGGCGCGGTCGTCATGGTGGAGAACTCAGTGCGCCGCATCGGCGAGTCCGGCGGCCAGCCCGTGCGCCGCACCGTGCGCGACGCGGCCATCGAAGTGAGCCGCCCCATCGTCTTTGGCGTGGCGATCATCGTCGCTGTCTACTTGCCCATCCTCACCCTGGAAGGGCTGGAGGGCCGCATGTTCCGGCCCATGGCCATCACCGTCTGCTCCGCTCTGCTGGGCGCACTTGTTCTCTCCTTAACTGTCGTTCCGGTGGCCAGTACGTTCGGCCTGCGCGCTTCGGACAAAGAGAGCCATGCCCGCTGGTTCGAGGTCATCCTGCACCACTATGCGCGTGTGCTCGACTACTCCATGCATCACCGGACGGCAATCGTCGCGTTCTCCCTCCTCCTCATGGTTGTGGCCCTCGGCTCTCTCAAGTACATCGGCACCGAGTTCATGCCGAAACTGGACGAAGGCTCCATCCTGATTCAGACGCGCAAACTGCCCGGCGTCAGCCTGCCGGAGTCCATCTCCATCAGCAGCCACGTCGAGAAGGCCGTGATGGAGTTTCCAGAGGTCAGCGGCGTGGTGAGCAAATTGGGCCGCCCGGACCTGGCCACCGAGGCGATGGGCGTCTACGAAGCCGACGTTTACGTCCTGCTGAAGCCGCACCAGCAATGGCGCAAGGGGCTCGACAAAGAGGCGCTGGTCGACCAGATGTCCAAACGGATGGAGCGCATCCCCGGCTTGGTCTGCAACTTCACGCAGCCCATGGCCATGCGCCTCGACGAAGTGGTCTCCGGCATCAAAGCCGATGTGGCGGTGAAGATCTTTGGAAGCGACCTGGCTACACTCGAGCAGTTGGCCGATCGGGCCCTCAAGGTCATCAGCGCCATCCCCGGGGCGGCCGACTCGCAGGCCGAGATCCTCACCGGCGTGCCCGAGCTTCGCGTCGCCGTCGACCGCGACAGGCTCTCCCGCTATGGCTTGGACGTCCGCAATGTCCGGGACCTTCTGGACTCGACTACCGGCGGAACCACGGTCTCCGAAATGATCGAGGGCGAACGGCAGGTGCCGATTGTCGTCCGCCTGCCCCAGGCCTATCGCAATGACCTCCAGGCGTTGGGCAACCTGCAACTGCAGTCCACGGCCGGTGAGCGCGTGCGGCTCAACCAGATCGCCCGCATCGCGGTCGAACAGGGTCCCGAGGTCATCAACCGCGAAGGCGCCCGGCGCCGCATCGTCGTGCAGTGCAACGTTCGCGGCCGTGATCTGGGCAGCTTCGTCAGTGAAGCGCAGCAACATCTCAACCGCGCCCTCAAGCTGCCATCCGGCTACACCCTCGAATGGGGCGGGCAATTCGAGAACCAGGATCGAGCCGTGCGCCGCCTCATGATCGTCCTGCCCCTCTCCATCGCCATCATCTTCGGGCTTCTCTTCGCTACATTCTCATCGGTGCGCCAGGCCCTGCTCATCTTCAGCGCGGTCCCCTTCGCCCTGGTCGGGGGCATCGCCGCGCTCTGGATTCGCGGGCTGAACCTGAACCTCTCGGCCATGGTCGGCTTCATCGCCCTGTTTGGTGTCGCCGTGCTGAACGGCATCGTCATGGTGAGCTGCATCAACCAGATGCTGGAGGCCGGCTTGCCCTTGCACCGCGCGATCCGGGAAGGCGCCCTCACCCGTCTGCGCCCGGTCATGATGACCGCCATGGTCGCCAGCCTCGGCTTCATGCCCATGGCCCTCTCCCAATCCGCCGGCGCCGAAGTTCAGCGTCCCTTGGCCACCGTCGTCATCGGCGGCCTGTTCACCGCGACGATGCTCACCCTGCTGGTCCTCCCGGTGGTCTTCCCCTGGTTTGCCCCACCCAGGCCCGCTGACGCAACGGTGGCTGCCATGGCGCCCGTCGAAATATCATGACGAGGGGAGTTGGCGGCAATGCGGCTTCTTTTGGTCGAGGATGAACAGGACGCGGCCCGCATGCTCGCAAAGGGCCTGCGGGAACAAACCTATGCCGTGGACATCGCCTTCGATGGCGACGCCGCCATCGAGAAGCTGTCCGTCAACACCTACGACCTGGTCATCCTCGACATCATGCTGCCCGGCCGGAATGGTTTCGAGATCTGCCGCGAGATGCGCCGCATGGGTGCCGTCGCTCCGGTCCTCATGCTGACCGCGCAGGACCAGGTTTGGAGCCGGATTGAAGGCCTGGACAGCGGCGCCGATGACTATCTGACGAAGCCATTCGATTTCGGGGAACTGTCGGCCCGCATACGCGCCCTCCTGCGCCGCGGCCCCGCCCTGCAGGACCCCGTGCTCCGTGTCGCCAACCTGACCCTCGACACCCGCAACCACTCTGTCCGTCGAGGCGACCGTAGTATCGACTTCACCGCCAAGGAATACGCTCTGCTTGAGTACCTCAGTAAACGGCAGGGTGAGGTGGTCACCCGGCCCGAGATCTCTGAACACGTCTGGGACGAATCCTACGATCCCTTCTCCAACCTGATCGAGGTCTATATTCAACGCCTGCGGCGCAAGGTCGACACATCCGGAGAGTCCAGGCTCATCCACACCCGCCGCGGTGAGGGCTACCGCATTGGGGGGCGTGACGAGGATGATTAAGTCCATCCGCGCCCGCCTGACCCTCTGGTACGTCGCCGTCTTCAGCCTCATTCTGGCCGTCTCCGGTTTCGCCGTTTTTTCGCAGCTGGTGGAAAGCCGCTACCAGCGGCTGGACTCACGTCTGGAGTTGGCCGGCCGAGTGTTGGCTGCCTCACTGAAGCATGAGATCGAGGAACACGAGGGCAAGGAGCCCGGCGAAGTCTCCTTCCGGTCGGTGCTGGTCAGCATCCACCAGCTCACCTTCCCGGCCCAAGCCGTGACGATCGTGCAGGGCGATCGCATCGTCGGATTGAAGCCCGATTCGGAGGCCCGCACCGTTGCCACCGATGCCGTTCAGCAGTCCGCCCGGCTTACCCTCCAATCGAATCCGGCCCGCTGGTCCGGCCATGGCTGGCGCTACTCCGCGCTGCGGCTGTCATTACCGAATCACGGCGCGTACCTGTTTGTTTCCGGCGAATCGGAGCTGGATACTGAGCGCGAAGTCACCACACTCCGGCAGTCGTTCCTTCTGGGCGTACCCATTGCGGTCTTCCTGTCGGCGCTGGGCGGCTACTGGCTCGCGCGCAAGAGCCTGGCCCCCGTCGTCCTGATCTCGCAGACGGTGGAGTCCATCACCTCGCGCAACCTGGACCGGCGCGTCCCCATTCTGAACCCCGGCGACGAATTGGGGCTCCTCGCCCAGACCTTCAACCGCCTCCTGGAGCGCCTGGGGCACGCCTTCGACCAGCAGCGCCGCTTCATGGCCGATGCCTCGCACGAACTCCGGACCCCCGTCTCCGTAGCCCACACCGCCACGGAGGTGACTCTCGAGAAGCCGAACCGCACCGAGGCCGAGTATCGGGAGGCCCTCCAGATCATCGATGGACAGTTGCGCCGCCTGAAACGCGTGGTGGAGGATATGTTCCTGCTGGCCCGGGCCGACTCTGGCGCCGTCCCCCTGCGGCTGAGTAAGTTCTACCTGGACGAACTCCTGGCGGACACCGCCACCGCCGCCCGCGTGCTGGGCGAGAAACTCTCTGTGAGGGTGGAGCTAGACCATATGGCGGAGTCCCTCTGCCACGCCGATGAATCGCTGCTGCGCCAGATGGTGATGATCCTCTTGGACAACGCCGTGAAGTACTCCTTGCCCGGTGGCCGCGTCACGATCCGGCTGAAGCGCCGCGAGGACCTTTACGATATCTTCGTCGAGGATACGGGGCCGGGTATCCCAGCCGAAGCCCAGCCACTCATCTTCGACCGCTTCTATCGCGCCGATACCGCCAGAAGCCGCTCGTCCGGAACTTCCGGCGGCGCGGGCCTGGGATTGTCCATCGCCCGCTGGATCGCCGGAATGCACCACGGCGAACTGCGCCTGGACGCTACAAGTCCGGCCGGAACTGTATTCTGCGCGACATTGCCCGCGTCGTTCTCCTAGTTGTCCTTCCGCAGCGATACCTCATACACCTTGAGCGTGCCCGCGATCTTGTTGTCGAGCCGGTCGGAGACGTTGCGCTCCAACTGCGTGACAACGGCCCTGGTCTCCGGAGGGATCACGAAGCGGACTTCGACAGTCCGCCGCGCCGAGGTGCCGCGAACCTGCTCCGTGGCCACTCCGAACCGGTCGGGATGGTCCGCATCGAACACGTGGAAGAATGGGCCTTCATTTGTCGTAATTCCGACACCTTCGATGACGGCGGAGAAGATATAGCGCCCGGGAATTACATAAGACAGCTGTCTGACATTTCTGTATGCCAGGTTGTCTGTTCCGGGGAAGGCTACGATGAGGCCCTCTTTTTGAAGGCTCTCCAGGCCGCCCGCGGAGTCCAGCGACCAGTCCAGCGGTGTCTTGAATGGCTCTGCGAAACGCGGGTTGCTGAGGAAGTTCCCTTCCAGGTACCCGGCCCGCCGCTGCGCGGGCAGCCAGTCCGCCCAGAGGCGGGCCGCGGCCGCATACTCTCCGCGCCTGCACAGCGTGGTGGTGAGGCTGCTGGCGCTGCTGGCGCCGGTAAGGCCGCGCTCCCTCATCCATCGCCAGATCTCCAGCAGTTCTCGAGTCGGACGCGCGCCCTGGGCCCAGGCAAGGTAGGCGGGTACGGACTGGGGTGGGATTCCTATTCGCAGGATATCCAATGTTGGAGTGCCGATAAAATCGGCAAATATCAGGTCGTTGTAGGCCGTTGTCAGCTCCAGTATGC
This sequence comes from Paludibaculum fermentans, assembly GCF_015277775.1. NCBI lineage: Bacteria > Pseudomonadati > Acidobacteriota > Terriglobia > Bryobacterales > Bryobacteraceae > Paludibaculum > Paludibaculum fermentans. Next base: position 5,090,152 of record NZ_CP063849.1, on the reverse strand, counting down.
GATGGCCGAGAGCCAGGACCTGCCCCGAGTGTTCATGAATGAGATGGAAGTTGAAGGCGCGCATGTGAACGGGGGCAATGGCCGGCCCCAGCGCAAGTGCCCGATCGAAGGCCTTTGAGGCGCCGCCAGTGTCGCCTGAACTGTCCAGCGATTCGGCGTAGGCTGCCCATTTGTAGGGGTTTGCGGGATCCAGGGCGGTGTATGACAACCCGGAATGTGATTGGTCCTCACGGCAAAATCCAATTCCGCATAGTACTGCAATAGGGGGCAGTTTACCGAGGTCCTGCAGAAGCGTTACAGACGCTGTAATGACGAGCATCGAAGGGACTATAAGGCGAACTGAAAATGGCCGCGAAGGAGAGGTGGAATTCATGGATGATTGACCGAATTGACGGCGATTTTTTGATTGACAGTCGCCTGACACTAGTCCATTATTAAGTTTCTTGCATCAGAGAACAAGCATCGTCTTGTAGCTTTCGGTGGATATCACCTCTCAATGAACAGAGCGGCGATATACCGAACCCCCGTTGAGTTCCCCTTTGCGCTTCGCGCCTGTCTCAATTTGAGATTGGGACTGAAGGGGGCGAAGCCTGCCCTATAATCCGCATGCCAATTCTTCCTATTTCCTGGTTCGCCATTCGCACCAGATCCAGACAGGAGCAAGTCGTGTCCAGATACCTGAGCGCAACCGGCCTGGAGGAATTCCTGCCTCTCTACCAGGTGCGGCGGCGCTGGAGCGACCGGGTGAAGGTGGTCGATGTGCCTTTGTTCGACGGCTACGTCTTTTGTCGTTTTGATGACACTCAAATGGTGCCCGTTCTTAGTGCGCCTGGAGTGGTTCATGTAGTGTCTTTCGACGGCGCGCCCGCTCCAATTCCTGAGGCTGAGATTGAAGCGGTGAGGCAATTGGTGAAGAGCAAGCTGCCGGCGTCGCCCTGTCCATACCTGAAGGAAGGCGCCCTGGTCCGGATTCGGAGCGGGCCGATGAAAGGCGTGGAGGGACGGCTGATTGAGATCAAAAACCAATACCGGCTGAGGCTGTCGGTACACATGCTGCAAAGGAGCGTGGAGGTTGAAATAGACCCGGAAAGTGTTGAGGCCCTGACGTAGATGACCCTGTTCAACAAGCGAAGCAAGATGGTGAGCATCCGGCTGTCGGACGACGAATTCCGGCGGCTGCGTGAAGTGTGTGAGGCCACGGGGGCGCGCAGTATCAGCGACTTGGCCCGTGAGGCGATGCACCGGTTGGTAGACATGCCGCACAACGGACATGCGCCGATGGAATCGCGAATCGAGCAACTGGACCAGAAACTGACGAGTCTGCAGGCGCGCCTGGACCGGCTGGCGCAGATGGTGGAAGGCACGTGATGAGAGTCATTCTGCTGCTGCTGTTGTCCGCCATGCTGTGGGGCCAGCAGGAGATCGATGAGCGCTCCACTTACGTGCTGGGCCCGGGCGACCAGATTCTGGTGCGCGTGCTGGATATGGAAGAGATGTCGAAGGACGCCTTCCAGATCGACATGCGCGGCAATGTCAACCTGCCGATGGTGGGCCGGATTCAAGCCAAGGGCATGACGGTGGAGCAACTGGAAGAGGCGATCTCCGGCCGGCTGAAAGCCTACATCAAGCAGCCCGACGTGTCGGTAACCCTGCATGAGATGCGGAGCCAGCCGGTGAGTGTGCTGGGTTCCGTACGCAACCCCGGTGTCCACCAGTTGCAGGGACAGAAGAGCCTGCTGGAAGTGCTGAGCCTGGCCGGCGGACTTCAGCCAGAGGCTGGTTACTCGGTGAGGATCGCGCGCAGGAAGGAGTGGGGTCCCATCCCGCTGCCGGGCGCGAAGCTCGACGAGACGGGCCAATACTGGGTGGCGGAAGTAGGGGTGAAAGAGATCATGGAAGCCCGCTCGCCGGAGAAGAACATTCCAGTCAAGCCCCAGGATGTGGTGACAGTACCCAAGGGGCAGATGGTCTATGTCATGGGCGCGGTGAAGAAGAGCGGAGGTTTTGTCCTGGGTGAAAAGGAGAAGACCACCGTACTGGAAGCGCTTTCGATGGCGGAAGGGTGCGACAACTTCGCCAAGCGGGGCGGCGCCAAGATCCTGCGCAAGACCGACACGGTGGATCAGCGTCTGGAGATTGCCCTGGACCTGGGCAAGATCCTGGAGGGTAAGCAGAAAGACGTGGCCATGGAGCAGGATGACATCCTGTTTGTCCCAGTCAGCGGCACGAAGAAAGTGATGGCCCGGTCGGCCGAAGCGGCAATCGGCATCGGCACCGGCCTGGCAATCTACCGGCGGTAACAGATGGAAGATCAGAATCGCGAATTCACTACAGGACGGGGTGGCATGAACCTTCCCGCAAGACAACAGGTAATCGACGCCTCCGGCTATTCGGCGGGGGATCGGGGTTTCCAACACACTGGCTATCCGGCGGAGATGGAAGAGCCGGACCACGGAGGGCTGATCGAATACTGGCGCATCCTGCGCCGGAGGAAAGGGACTCTGATCCTGATCTCCGGGCTGGGGCTGCTGCTGGCGGTATTGGTGACATTGCCGCAGACGCCGGTTTACCAGGCCAAAACGACACTGGAGATTCTGGAACTGAACCAGGACTTCATGAACATGAAGAACGTCCAGCAGGTGGCCGACGGCGGGACGTCGAACCTGATGACGGACATCCAGACGCAGATCAAGATCCTGCAAAGCGAGAGCCTGCTCGACAGGGTGGTGGCGTCGTTCAAGGCAAAGGAAGTGTCTGACCTGGGGCGCGGAAAGAGCCGGATCTCGGCTTGGCGCCGGGCCCTGAACCTGCCGGAGCCCAGCGGGGCGGATGCCCAGTCCGCGGCTCTCAAGATGGCTCAGCGGGACATGAAGGTTCGTGCCAGCGGGCAGACGCGCATCGTCGAGATTCTGGTGGATTCGACGGATCCCAGGCTGGCGACCGATTTCGCCAATAGGCTGACCCAGGAGTACATCGAGCAGAACATGGATGCCCGGTGGAAGATGTCGCAACGTACCGGGGAGTTCCTGTCCAAGCAGATTGACGAGATGAGGGTCAAGCTGGAACGCAGCGAGGACGCGCTGCAGGTCTACGCGCGGCGGAACGGCTTGCTGTTCTCCGACGACAAGACCAACGTCACGACCGACAAGCTGAAGCAGGTGCAGGAGTCCCTGACCAAAGCCCAGACCGACAGGGTGCAAAAACAGAGCCGGTGGGAGATGGCGACGACTGCTCCATCGGACACACTCCCCGATGTACTGGACGACAAGACCCTGCAGGAGTATGAGACGAGGCTGACGGACCTTCGGCGGCAAAAAGCCGAGTTTGAGGAGACGTACACCTCGGACAATCCAAAGGTGAAGCGGGTGGAAGCGCAGATCGTCACTGTGACCAGGCGGTTGGAGCGGCAGCGCACCGACATCCTGAAGCGCATCAAGAACGAGTACGACGAGGCGCTGCGCCGCGAAAAGCTGCTGGAGGCGGACTACCGGCAGCAGGCGGGGCTGGTGACGGACCAGGGCGACAAGGCGATCACCTACAATATCCTGAAGCGTGAGTCTGACACCAACAGGCAGCTCTACGACTCGATGCTGCAGAGGGTGAAGGAGAGCGCGATCTCGAGCGCCCTGAAGGCGAGCAACGTGCGCGTGGTCGATCCGGCCAAGATCCCGACCAAGCCCTACAAGCCCAGCTTCGCGACGAACGCGGCACTGGGCTTGGTGACCGGCCTGTTTCTGGGCGTGGCCTTCGTCGTCATGACGGACCGGGCTAACCGGACCCTGACTGAACCGGCGGACATCGCGTACTACCTGAACGTCCCCGAGTTGGGCATGATCCCGGCCGAATCGTCGATGACGGGTAAGCGGATGAAGTACTTCGGACGGAGCGACAAGAAGAAGGACGACAGCTCCGACGACACGGGCGATGAGGACATTCAGAGACTGGAACTGGTCACCTACCAGCGCAAGCCGAGTCTGCTGGCGGAGAGCTTCCGGGCGACGCTGACCAGCATTCTCTTCACGGGGCAGGATGGCCGGAGACCGAAACTGCTGGTGGTGACAAGCCCCTCGCCGGGTGAAGGCAAGACAACGGTGGTGACCAACCTGGCGATCGCGCTGGCGGAGACGGGGCAGCGGGTGCTGCTGATCGACGCCGATACGAGGAAGCCGCGTATCCATTCCATCTTCGGGCTGGTGAACGAGCGAGGCCTGACCACGATCCTGCGGGGCAACAACCATAACGGCACCGCGTCGCGTTATGGCCGTCCCTACCGGAATGGCGATTCGCGGGGCAACGGCAGGACCAATGGCGTCGCGGCGAGCGCCTTCACTGGTGAAGTGCACAGGGAAGTTGCCACGGAGTTGCCGGGCGATGAGCAGTCCCTGAATGGAGCCGGCGGCCACAAGCCGGCGCTGTTGAGCAGCGAACTCGCGACCCTGCTGAGCGGGATGGTCGTGGAGACGAAGGTGGACGGGCTGTACGTCCTGCCAAGCGGACCTGGGGTGGCCGGCGCGACGAACCTGCTGTACTCCCAGCAACTGCCGGAGCTGTTGGAGCACCTGCAGGACGAGTTCGACATGATCTTCATTGACACGCCTCCGATGCTGCAGATCCCGGATGCACGTGTGATCGGGCGGCTGACCAGCGGCGTTGTGCTGGTGGTGCGCGCGAACCAGACGACGCGTGACGCTGCGATTGCGGCGCGCGGCCGGCTGCGGGATGACGGTATCCATGTCGTGGGCACGGTGCTGAACGACTGGAATCCGAAGCAGTCCCCGGGCGGCTACTACGGCTACTACGACGGCCACTACGGCAAGTACTACAAGCGTTACTACGGGCCGACGACCGAGGGCGAGAGCGCGTAGAGAGGCCAATAGCGCGCTGCCGATCTGACCCGGTAAGGGCATCGCCGCACGTTTCCGGCGAGGCAGCCTGCAACAGGCGCAAGGGCCAGGTAGCCGAGGCGCGCAGGAGGCGGTCCCCGATGGACCGTGCCTCTCGCACCATGACGGCGCGCGCTGAACGAGACCGGCCGGCACCAGCGGCTGGTCGCATGCCAGGCCAAGTGCAGCCTGGATGGCGCAACAGGATTCCGGCCCGGACTGCCGGACGCACTTCAGTCGGGCCACAGCGGTCTACCTCCATTGAACGGTGTGTCGTCCGGATCGAGCGCGCTATCCCAGAGTTCCCGGCCAATGATCTGTAACCTGTCGGCCACAAACTCGCACTCATATTCGCGGCGGAAGACCGCGTCGCCCTTGCGGACGCGCTCCCTGGCGAGAAACTCCGCGTCAATCAGCGGCGATTGCGAGGCGGGGGCGAGAAAACGGCGCCAATGGGTACGGGCCTGGTCTGCCCATTCCTCGTAGAAGAAGCCGGACTGTCCCGCGGGCGTGGACAGAAGCCAAAGAATGCGATTGGGCACGATGGCCTGAAAGGCCGTCGCCATATGGTAAAAGACATCCGGAACATAGGCGGCTTCCTCGAAGATGAGCAGCGAGACCGCGTCGAAACCACGAGTGGTGACCTCCTTCATCGGCAAGGCGAAGATGCAACTGCCGTTGGGCAGGCGGACCCCGTATGTGCCGCCGCCTACACTCCTGGTGGCGACCTGCGCGGTCTTGAGGAAGTTCACGGCCTTGCGCACAAGCAGGACGGACTGCCGCTCGCTGGGCGACCCAATGACCACGCTGGTCCCGGGTGTGGTGAGCGCGTGGTGCGCGACCTTCAGCGCGGTGAGCGTGGTCTTCCCGAACTGGCGCGAGCAGCAGAGCATGACGTGCGAATCGCGGCAGTCCAGGATCTCGGCCTGCGCCGGGAAGGGTTGGAAGCCGAGCGATTCCGTAGCCCATTGCGTCAGGCTGGCGGGCGGCACGATGAGGCTGCCGGGGTTGGCGGCAGACACACTCCGGCCATGCTTCGGCCTGGTGTGGAAGCGCCTGAGGACAGCATCCCGGGCCTGTCCGGCCGTCTCCACGTTTTGCGTCAGGTGTATCCAGGAGGGCATGCCAAGGCGGCCGCGTCAGGCGGCCGGGCTCCCTTCGATCCGCCCCGGTTCAGCACTGCTCCGCGCGGGCGGGGTGTCCGCCATGGTTCCAGCCGCGGGTTCGAGAGGGCCCGGCGCCGCAGCCGGCTGCTGCGCAGTGGGTTCGAGCTGTTGATTGGCGGGTTCGTTCCAGAAGTCAAGTTCTTGAAAAACAGACGGTTCCTGGGATTGTTTGAAGATTTTCGGATGCTTCCTGAGCGAGACGAACGCATTCAGGGCATCGCGGCGCGCCTTCTGCAGGCGGGTGAACTCGCGGGCCGCGTGCGTGAGCAGGGGCGAAGAGCCAAGAAGCCCGGCATAGGCCGCGCAGATGGTGTCGATGGGAGCAACTCCGCGGAGCGAGCCGGCGGCATTGCGGATGGCGTCGGATTCGACCGTGATCTGCAGATTGAGCGCACGGGTTTCGACCGCCTGCATGCGGTCGAGTTTCCACTCGATGGCACAGAGTTCGCGGACCAGAGTGATCTCAAAGGAACTGGTCGGCAGCAGGTCCTGCATGCGGCGGGCGAGGAGATCGTTGAACCCGCCTGCGTCCTCGTTGCCGAGCAGAACCGTGTGGACCGCTCCAGCCCCTGGCCTGGCGTAGCGGCCGTGCTTATACGAGTTGTGGGCGGAACGAGACTTGCCCTCCGCCGTGACAGGGCCGCGCGACCGCGCCCCGTTGATTCGAGCCTGTTCGGATCTCGTCAGTTTCAACATGTTTCACCTCGCTCGAAACGGTAGACCACGTTTTGAAAGATCGGCTCAGGGAAGCGGCTCTGGATTTTGCAGGTTCTTGTTTTTCAGTTAGTTGCGGGGAGAAAAAATACTTTGAGTTGTGGTGACCGCCAAATCGGAGCCCGGCAAATGGCCTTCCGGCGAGGGCAGGGGACGGCGGCGCGGAGTAGGGCAGGCACGGGATGCAGGCGAGAATTCTGAACTCCACGACGGCAGGGCAATCGGGTTCGAACGAGGCAGAGGCCGCCCCGCGCGCACCGGGCCGGGCCAGCGAACGGATCGTTCCGGAGCTGAACGGGGTTCGTGGCATCGCCATCCTGATGGTGCTGCTGCTGCATTTCGGAGCACGGCCGGAAGGTGTTCCAAAGATCCTCACCGGGCCGTTCGCGTTGGGCTGGTCGGGCGTCGACCTGTTCTTTGTTCTCTCTGGGTTCCTGATCACGGGGATTCTGCTGGATACACGCTGGTCTACCAACTACTTCTCGTCGTTCTATGCCAGACGGGCGCTGCGGATCTTCCCGCTGTACCTGATCGCCGTCTTCGCCTATTTCCACCTCGTGCTGCCGCTGGCGCACAGCCGGGGGCTGTGGCTCACCTCCGACAGTTCGGCCGAGCTTTGGTACTGGCTGTATTCGGCGAACTGGCTGGGCCCGCTCGGGAAAGATAACAGTGGGCTGAATCATCTCTGGTCGCTGGCCATCGAGGAGCAGTATTACCTGGTCTGGCCGGCTGTCGTCTTCCTGGTGAAGCGGGAGCGGATGTGGGCCGTCTGCCTCGGAGTCATGACACTGTCGTTCGCATTACGGATCGCCTTTGTGCCCTTCAATGCCTCGCACCCGGGTGTTCTCTACGGGTTCACTCCTTTCCGGCTCGAGCCTCTTGCCTTGGGTGGATTGACCGCGCTGGCGGTTCGAAACGAGGCCTGGCGGGCGAAGGTGAAACGCCGGTTGGGGCAGATCGCGGCCGGCGGCGCCGCGCTGCTGCTGGCTGTCCTGGCGATCACGAGGAATCCGAGTCACGACACCGCGCTCATGGGCACAGCCGGGTTCACCGCCTTTGGCATTCTCTACGCGTGCCTGGTGTTTCATGCCTATGTCGAATCCGGATCAAGCAGTTGGATTTCCACCCAGCTCCGGCGGCCGTTCCTGATGTCGCTGGGGATGTACTCCTATGCGGCGTACGTCTTCCATTTTCCAATTTCGAATCTGCAGAACAGCCTGCTGATGGAGTTGGCGGTTCCGCTCCCGGTGGAGGGCAAGGTCCTGTTGTGGGGCGCCTCGAAGGCGCTGGGCGTGGCGGTCACCTACGGCATCGCGCTGCTGTCGTGGCATCTGATCGAGAAACATTTCCTGCGCCTGAAACGGCACTTCCCGGCGATGGCGCCAGTGAAGGGCAGCGGGGTTCAGGAGCGCAGGGCCGAGCTTGCGAGTTGAATGGCGCGGCGCAGAACCGCCGCCGGAGGAGAGCGCAGCAGGCGCCCGGGAGGGATTGGGATGACTCATATGTCGAGAATTGAACGCGAAGTGGTAGCCGGCCGATGAAAGCCATTATCCTGGCCGGCGGGTTGGGCACCCGGATTTCAGAAGAGACCCACCTGAAGCCGAAGCCGATGGTGGAGATTGGAGGACGGCCGATTCTGTGGCACATCCTCAAGATCTATTCGGCCCACGGCATCAACGATTTCGTCATCTGCTGCGGCTACAAGGGCTACCTGATCAAAGAGTATTTCGCCAACTACTTCCTGCACATGTCCGATGTCACGTTCGACATGGCGCACAACACCATGGAGGTCCACCGGCGAAAGGCGGAGCCGTGGAAGGTGACTCTCGTGGATACGGGCGAGGAGACCTTGACGGGCGGACGCCTGAAACGGGTTCGTGACTATGTCCAGGACGAGGAGTCGTTCTGTTTCACCTACGGTGACGGCGTGGCGGATGTCGACATCCGGTCGGAAATTGAATTCCACCGGCAGCATGGGAAGTGGGCCACGGTGACGGCCGTGCGGCCCCCCGGCCGGTATGGCGCGCTGAAGCTGAATGGAAACGGCGTGGACGGCTTCCAGGAGAAGCCGGCGGGCGATGGCGGCGTGATCAATGGCGGCTTCTTCGTGCTGTCGCCGAAGTGCATCGAGCTGATTGAAGGCGACCGAATCAGTTGGGAGGCGCAGCCGCTGTCGGAACTGGCGGCGCGGGGCCAACTGATGGCCTACGACCATCACGGATTCTGGCAACCGATGGACACGCTACGCGACAAAACGCTGCTGGAAGAGCTGTGGCAGAAGGGTGAGGCACCTTGGAAAATCTGGTGAACGTACAGACACGCGATAAGGCGGGCATCCGCCGGCAGATTCTCGAACTGGTCAGCGAGTACCACGAGGCGAGCGAATCAGGCCGGGCTGGTTTCGCACCAGGGCATTCGACGGTCCACTATGCGGGCCGGGTATTCGACGCCGACGAACTGCGCACGCTGGTGGACTCGTCGCTGGATTTCTGGCTGACGGCCGGACGCTACACCGAGTCGTTTGAGAGCGGCCTGGCCGAGTTCCTGGGCGTGGAGAACGTGCTCACGGTGAATTCCGGCTCATCCGCGAACCTGGTGGCGTTCTCGACGCTGACGAGCCCTGCGCTGAAGGACCGGCGGATTGTGCCGGGCGACGAGGTGATCACGGTGGCGGCCGGGTTTCCGACGACCGTAAATCCCATCATCCAGAACCAGGCCGTGCCGGTCTTTGTGGATGTGGAGCTGGGCACCTATGTGCCCGCGTTGGAGAAGATTGAGGCGGCGATCGGACCCCGCACGAAGGCCGTGATGATGGCGCACACGATGGGTGTGCCGTTCGAGCTGCGCGAGTTGAAGGAGTTGTGCGAACGGCGAGGCCTGTGGCTGGTGGAAGACAACTGCGATGCCTTGGGCAGCCGCTATGACGGGCAATTGACGGGCACGTTCGGCGATCTCGCGACTTTCAGTTTCTATCCGGCGCATCACATCACGATGGGCGAAGGCGGCGCGGTGGCCACGAACGATGACGGCCTGGCACGCATTGCGAGGAGCTTCCGCGACTGGGGCCGGGACTGCTACTGCTCGGGTGGCGAGAACAACACGTGCGGCAAGCGGTTCAGCCAGCAGTTTGGCAGCTTGCCCTTCGGTTACGACCACAAGTATGTCTACAGCCACATCGGCTACAACCTAAAGATCACCGACATGCAGGCGGCGGTGGGCACGGCGCAGTTGCGCAAGCTGCCGCGCTTCATCGAACAGCGGAAAGCCAACCACGCCTCGCTGGCCGCCGGCCTCGCCAACCTGGAGGAGAAGCTGATCCTGCACACGTGCCCAGAGGGCGCCGATCCGTCGTGGTTCGGCTATGTGATCACGGTCAGGCCCGAATGCGGCCTGACACGGAACACGGTTGTCGCCGCGCTGGAAGGGGAGCGGATCGAGACGCGCAGCCTCTTCTGCGGCAACCTGCTGCGCCATCCGGCGTACGAGGCCATCCAGCACCGGGTGGCGGGCTCCCTCACAAACACGGATGTCATCACCAGCAACACCTTCTTCCTGGGTGTGTATCCAGGGTTGACGCCCGGGATGATCGCGCACGTGGTGGACGTGATGCAGAGGGTCGCGGGGTAGACACAGCCATGGCGCAACCAGTGCACTTCAAGGCTGTCGTGGACCGCGTAGAGCAGCACGACGCGGATGTGGCGAGCTTCCGGCTGATCTCTGAAAAGCGGCTGCCGCGGTTCACGCCCGGCCAGTTCATTCACCTGACGCTGGACGAGTACGACCCGTCAGGCTTCTGGCCGGAGAGCCGCGTGTTCTCGGTGGCCAACGCCGTGGCGGACCGGCGGACGCTCGAGTTGACCATCAGCCGGCAGGGTCGCTATACGCGCCGGATTCTGGACGAGGTGCACGCCGGCGGCACGGTGTGGGGCAAGGGGCCGTATGGCGAGTTCAGCATCGACGGACGGAACGGCAGCGAGCGGGCGGTGCTGATCGCGGGCGGGACCGGGATTACGCCCTTCTGCGCCTTTATGGACGATGCGCTACACGAGCGGGTGCTGCCGCTGAAAGAGGTAACGCTTTACTACGGGGCGCGGACGCCGGAGCTGCTGATCTACCAGGCACTGGCGCGCCGGTGCGCGGCGGAGCTGCCGGGCTTCCGGATGGAGCTGATGGCCGAGCGCGGCGGCGGCGGAGACGTGCGGACCGGGCGGCTGAATGTGGAGCAGATTGTGCGTGAGACAGGCGGGGCCCAGGGAATGTTGTATTTCCTGAGCGGCCCGATGGCGATGATCAAGAGCTTCCAGCGGACGCTGATCGAGGAGTTCCGGGCCGAGCCGTCGCAGGTGGTGATCGACGCGTGGGAGTAGAGACGATGATGCAGACTCCCTTGTGGGCACAGGCTTACCGCGGCAGGAAGGTGCTGGTGACCGGGCATACGGGGTTCAAAGGCGCCTGGCTGTCGGAGTGGCTGCTGGAGCTCGGAGCAGAAGTCGTGGGGGCGGCCCTGCCGCCGAATACAGAGCCCGCGCTGTTCGATCAGTTGGGCCTGGAGAGCCGGCTGGAGCACCATGTCCTGGACATCCGGGACCGGCGGGGCGTCCTGGACCTGATGCTGGCGGTGCAGCCTGACTATGTTTTTCATCTGGCGGCGCAGCCGCTGGTGCGTCTTTCGTACGCCGACCCCGTGGGGACCTACGAGGCGAACGTCATGGGCACAGTCCATGTGCTGGAGGCGCTGGAGCGGCTGAACCGGGAGTACGCCGCCGGCCCGGGCCGGGTGTGTTCGGCGGTGATGGTCACCACGGACAAGTGTTATGCGAACAAGGAGTGGCTGCACGGCTATCGCGAAGAGGATCCGCTGGGCGGACACGATCCTTACAGCTCGAGCAAAGCGGCGGCGGAACTGGCGATCGCATCCTACCGGCAGTCGTTCTTTCAGGCGGCGCGGGCGAGGGGCGCCAGCCGGGTGGGCATCGCCTCGGCACGCGCCGGCAACGTAATCGGCGGCGGAGACTGGGCACTGGACCGGATCGTGCCGGACTGCATCCGGCATCTCTCCCGCGAGGAAGTGATTCGGGTGCGGAACCCACGGGCGACGAGGCCGTGGCAGCACGTGCTGGAGCCCTTGAGCGGCTACCTGCTGCTGGGGATGAAGCAGTTCGAAGCGCTGGCGGCTGGCGACGCCGAGAGACTGTCGCGCTACAGCTCGGCTTACAATTTTGGACCCGCGCTGAGCTCCAACCGGCCCGTGGCCGACCTGGTGCGCGCCCTGCTGCTGCACTGGCCGGGCGAGTGGGAAGACTCACACAATCCCGGCGCGCCACATGAGGCGGGGTTGCTCAACCTGGTGTGGGACAAGGCCTTCCATCTGCTGGGGTGGGCGCCCCGCTGGGGCTTTGAAGAGACCGTCGGCCGGACGGCGGCGTGGTATCGTAGCGCGCATCTCGGACTGCCGGCGCGGGCCCTGGTCAGGGCGGACCTGGCCGAGTTCAGCCCGCAACTCAGTCTGTCAGGGGCCGTCCACGAACATGTATAAGCAGGCGGGATCATGAGCTCCGCGAGGACTGTCCTGGTCACCGGCGGCACTGGATTCCTGGGCAGCCACCTGGCCAGGGCATTGAACAGGGCCGGCCAGCGGGTGGTTGTGCTCAAGCGGGCCGGGTCAGATTTGGCGAGGCTCCGGGGACTCCTCCCCGAAATCACCCTCCACGATGCGGATGGGGCTCCATTGAGGACGATTTTCGAGGCACACAGAGTGGACAGCATCATTCACACGGCGACGTCGTATGGGCGGCGGGGTGAGCGGCCCAGCGAGATCCTGCGGACGAACCTGCTGTTGCCGATGGAACTGCTGGAGTTGGCTGCCGAGTTCCAGGTGGGCGCGTTCTTCAACGCCGATACGGTGCTGCCGGGCGGGCTCAGCTACTACGCCACGACGAAGAAGCAGTTCCTGGAGTATGGCCGGCGCATGACCGCGGATAGTGTGACGCGGCTGGTGAACGTGAAGTTGGAGCATCTGTACGGTCCTGGCGACGACGGAACGCGGTTCATCCCGTGGCTGATCGGCGCCTTTCTGGGCGGCGCCGCGTCACTCGACCTGACGGAAGGGCGGCAGAGACGCGATTTCGTCTATGTCGAGGATGTTGTCGACGCCTTCCTGCTGCTGGGTGAAAGGTTCGCGGAGGGGCAGATGGCGGAAGAAGAGTTCGAGGTGGGTACAGGCGAGGCGCCCGCCCTGGCGGAGGTCGTGAAACTGGTGCACCGGTTGTGCCAGGCGAGAACGGAGCTCCGCTTCGGCACGGTGCCCTACCGGGGCGATGAGCTCATGTGCTCCGAGAGCAACACCGCGGCCCTGCGGCAGTTGGGGTGGCGTCCAAGGGTCCGACTCGAAGACGGATTAACCCAGACCATTCAGGCCGCCGTCTGCGCGGCGGCGCAATGAGGCGGGGATGGACGCGGGGTGGCGAGGGAGTGATTCGCTTGAGCCGGAGCAGACGGAACGTATGATTGTCATTCTTGGCGCGGGCCTGGCGGGCCTGTCGGTTTCCTATCACGCGGGGCGCGAGCAGTGCGTCCTGCTGGAGGCGAAGGACCACGCCTTCGGCCACGTGGCCTCTGTGATGGAAGGCGGCTACACGTGGGATGAAGGCCCCCATGTCTCGTTCACGAAACACCAGTACGTCAGGGACCTGTTCGCGCAGAGCGTGGGGCAGGCCTTCTGTGAATACGAGGTACTGGTGGGGAACTACTACCAGGGCGCGTGGATCGACCATCCGGCGCAGTCGAACCTCTACCAGGTGCCGGAGCCGTTGCGCGGCGCGTGCGTCGAAGCGTTCCTGAAGAGCCGCGGCGCGGACGCCGATGGCGCGAATCCGGAGAACTACGCCGAGTGGCTCACGAATGCCTTCGGCGCAGTCTTCGCGGAGGAGTTTGCGGCGCAATACACCAGGAAGTACTGGACGGCGGAGCCGGAGGTGCTGTCGGTGGACTGGGTGGGCTCCCGCGTCTTTCGTCCGGCCGTTTCCGATGTGCTGGAAGGCGCGGTGGGTCCGCTGCCGAAGAAGACGCACTACATCACGAAGGTGCGGTATCCGCGGTCGGGCGGGTACCAAGGGTTCGGGAAGCTGCTGGCCCAGGATGCGAACATCCTGTACGGCCGGAAGGTGGAGCGGGTGAACCTGGCCGAGCAGACGGTGGAGTGCAACACCGGCGAAGTTTTCCCGTACACGACGCTGGTGTCGACGATGCCGCTGCCGGAGTTCGTGCGGCGCTGCGGCGAGGTGCCCGACGAGGTAGCGGCCGCGGCCAGCCAGTTGTGCTGCACGCAGTTGCTACTGCTGAGCTTCGAGGTGCCCCACCCGGCCCAGCGGCCCGAAAACTGGCTCTATGTCTATGACCGCGACATGCTGACGACCCGCGTGCACTTCACGGAACGAATGTCGGACCAGAACGCGCCCGAGGGCTGCACGGGTATTCAGGTTGAGGTCTATTTCAGCAAGTACAAGGCGATGGACTGCAGCATCGAGGAGATGCGGCAGCGGGTGCTGCAGGAGCTGGTGCAGATGGGCCTCATTCTGCAGGAGGCCGTGCCGAAGGTACGCGTCTCGACCAAGTGGGTGGAATGGGCGAACGTGCTGTTTGACCACAATCAGCGCGGCGCGCTAGACACGATCTTCGAGTGGATGACCCGCTATGGGCTGGAGCGGGAGCCGGACGACCTGCATCCTCTCTCCGATTGGAGCATTGAGGAGCGGCCGGTCGCCGGCAAGGCAAAGCTGATCCTCGCGGGCCGCTTCGGCCAGTGGAAGTACTACTGGAGCGACGATTGCGTGCTGCGGGGGCAGGCGCTGGCCGCCGGGGTGCGAAGCGGGCGTTTTCAGTAGCAAAGAGTCGACGAGAACAGAGAGCCGCGGAGCGGACAGGAACCAACCATGCTTGTCAGTATTTGCATTCCCACTTTGTGCAGTTCAGAGATCAGGCTGGAAAAACTGGCGGAGTCGATCCGGTGTTCGCTGGACCAGACGCACACGGACATTGAAGTGCTGGTGGTGGACAACGCCAGCGCCATACCGCTGGAAGAGCGGCTGCGGCCCAGATTTGACGATCCGCGGCTGAAGTTTAAGCGGAATGCCGAGCGGGTGTCGATGCCGATGAACTTCAACAAGGCGTTGGAGTGGGCGTCGGGCGACATCATCAAGCCGCTGTGTGATGACGACCTGATGCACCCCGGTCTGGTGGCGGGCTGCATTCCGGCGCTGGAGCGGCATCCGTTCCTGCGCATCCGGGACAAGGCGTTTGTGGAGACCAGCGAACTGCAGTGGAGCGGGCGCTATACCGCCAACGCCGATCGCGAGCTCACCTGGCGGCAGAAGTATGACATCGTCGACGCCATTGCGCCCACCTGCACGATGTTCACGCGGCGGGTGTGGGCGACCGTTGGACCCTATAACGCGAACGTGAACTACATCTGGGATTACATGTTCGCGATGGATGCCCAGATGCGCTTCGGGTTCACGCTGCTGCCGGACGTGGGCTGTGCGTTCCGGGTGTGGCCCGAGTCGAGCACGGCGGCGAATACGGATGGCCTGCGCAACTACCGCGAGATGCACCTGCTGTTCGGGCGATATAAGTCGTTGAGCATCCAAACCGCGAAGTACCTCTACCTGCTGCGGATGCTGCGAAGAACGGCGAAGGACCGCAGCGTGTTCAAGGAAACGCTGCGGCTGCTGCCCAACTACCTGTAGCCGGCGAACCCTGAGATGCAGATCGCCAAGGCAATTACCGGGAATCTTCTCAGCGGCATCCTGGGCCGCGTGGTGGGTTCGATTGGTCCGTTAGTGGTGGTTCCCCTGATGATCCGCGCGTGGGGGATGGCCGTGTATGGAGAGTGGCTGATTGTGACGGCCATTCCGGCGTACATCATGATGGCTCCTGACTTTGGACTGGCCGGCGCGGTGGTGAACCGGATGGCGTTCCTGACCGCGCAAGGGGACGAGCAGGAGGCCGTGTACCTCTACCGCAGTTCGTGGCTGGTGCTGCTCTGCGCGGCCTGCACTTTCGTAGGCATCGGCTGGGGCGTGGCGTGGCTGGTGGATTGGCGCATCTTCGGCGTCAAGACGCTGCCGCACGCGACGGCAACGGCCGTCATCGGCTGGTCGTGCATGCAGATCTTCGTGGCGCAGCAGGGCTTCCTGCTATCGGGTATCTATCGCAGCGCCGGGCAGAATCCGCGCTGGAGCCTGATGGTCAGCATCGGCTCGGCGCTCAGCCTGGCGGCGGGCGCCGCTGCCCTGACGTTTGGCGCGATGCCGCTGCAGTGCCTGCTCACCCAGTTGGCAACGCAGTTCCTGTGGTTCTGTGTGTTGTGCCGCGACAGCCGGCGCGTGATGCCGGCGTTCACGTTGTCGCTGCATGGCGTGTCGTTCCAGCGAGTGCGGGCGTATATCGTCCCGGGACTGGGGCACGCGGGGATGCCGCTGGTGAACGCCCTGCAGAACCAGGGTGTGCTGCTGGTGCTGGGCGTGGTGCTGGGCTCCGCGTCGGTGGGCGCGTTTCAGACGATGCGCGTGGTGGTGAACGGGATCAAGAGCATCCTGGGGCAATTGTCGACGGCGATCGCCATGGAAGTGCCCGCCCTGCTGGGACAGGCGAAGAGCCAGCTGATCCAGCGGATCCTGGTGCGCAACACACAGATTGGCTTCCTAGTCGTGATTCCAGGCATTCTCTTCATGAGCGCGGAGGGCGGCCGGATCTTCCGCTGGTGGCTGGGGCCGAATGCTCCCTACGATGCGGCGGTGATCGCGATCCTGCTGGCATCGCTGCTGCCCTATGTGGTGGGCGCCTCCTTCGCGGTTCTGCTGCAGGCCGGCAATCAGATCCACTTCGCGATACTGCCCCTGATCGGCACTGCGCTGGTCTCGGTGGCCGCGGTGGGACTGGGCGGCCGCATCGGCGGCCTGACAGGCGCCGCACTGGGCGTTGTGGCCTGGGAATGCTGCACGGCCGCGATGCTGGCGGCGATCACCTGTTCGCGGTTTCAGCATCGCTTTGCCGACTACCTGAGCCAGTGGGTGGATGGCCGCAGTTTTCTGCGGGATGTTCAGAATCAGGTCGGGCGGGCCACCCGGCGCCTTTCCGCGAAGCCGACCAATGCGTAATTGCGAGATTTCCATGACGTGGATTCCAACCCTGGAGGCGTGCCGCCGTGCCACCTGACAGACTCGCCTGGCTGGTGCTGATTTGCGGACTCGCCGCATGGGGCATCATCTGGGGGCTGATCGACACCCGCAGAATCATCGAGGCGCCGTTCCTGTATGCGACGGGCATGGTGCTGATTCTGTGCCCGCAGATGTATGTGACGGCGGCGAACCCGACGAAGGTGCCGGATGACGCCTTCTGGGTGCATAGCGTGATGGTGCTGTTGTGCTCGCTGGCGCTCTACTACGGGTACGGCGGCAAGACGAAAGCGCCCCGCAAGATGCCCTGGTATTGGGAGATCAAGGACCGCCGCCTGTTCTGGCTCGGGTTTGCGTGCGGAGCCACCGGATCGCTGGGATCCTTCCAGCTTTACCGGATGGGCGACATCAAGGAGTGGCGCGGCTGGCCCGTCTACTGGTACACGTTGTCGACCATTGCGCTGCCGGGCATCAGCCTGATGGTGATCTCGTTTGTGCGGTCGCGGCGTCCTTATCAACTGGTCATGGCGCTGTGCGCCTCTGTGTTTCCTTTTCTCTCCATCATCAATGCCGGACGCCGTTCCGCCACCATCGTCCTGCCGCTGATCTATGTGGTTCCGTGGATGCTGCAGCGCCGCCATGTGCGGCCGCCGCGCTCCATGCTCGTGCTGGCGGGGGCAGCCTGTTTTGTTGTCGTGTACGCATTCCCTTTCTGGAGGGACCGCTTCAGCGAAGCGGGCGGTGCGGCGCAGGCGATCAGCGACAAGCCCCTGGGCGAGATTGTCGAGGAGATCTTCAGCGGCAAGCAGGACAAGGTGCTGGAGGTGGCGGAATCGATGCTGGTGATCGGCGCGCGGTATCAGCGCGGCCGCTACGAGTGGGGGTACGAGACCATCTACAACAGCCTGGTGGAACTCTACGTGCCCGGATCGCTGATTGGCCACGATTTGAAAGACAAGCTGCGCATCGGCGATGGCGTGAGCAACGACTGGGTGGCGGAAGTATACGGAGTCCCGGTCACGTTCTACACGACGAAGAACGGCTATGCGGACGTCTTTTCGCAGTTCTCCTTCGCGGGGTTCCTGGTGATGTACGGCCTGGGTGCCGCCTTCCGGAGGATTCGAGACCAGGCGAACGAGCGGCAGAGCGGCCGGGCCGTGATCGCCATGTGCTTCCTGGTGACCGTGCCGGCGGCCATTGCGTATGGAGCGATCTTCCTGGGGTTGGCGATGCAGGTGCCGCAGTTCCTCATCCTATGGCTGGCCTGCCGCTATTGCACGGTGCGGCGTCCGCTGCGGCGTGTACGTCCGGCTGAAGGGGCGGGGCGGCCGAGGAATCTGTACCCGCCGAATGGGCTGCACAGTCCTGCGCTGGCGGGTGCCGTGCGCCCATGAAGCCAATGCGGATCCTGTTTCTTGGTTACTCCCTGGATGGGGTGCGGGCGCCCCATCATCATATGGCCGCGCTCTGGTTTGCCAGAAACGGTCACGAAGTACTGTGTGTGCAGTGGGGCCGCGAAAGCGTTCCGGAGTGGGCCCTGCAGGACGGGCGGATCCGCTACGAACTGGTGCCGAAGGGCGGCCCGCTTGCGGTCCCCCGCTACCTGGCGGCTGTGCGGAGGGCGCTGAAGGAGTTCCGGCCGGCTGTCCTGTATGTGCAAGGCGCCCAGCAGACACCGATGGCGCTGTGGTTCGCGCTGGGGCACGGCGAGCGGACGACCATCTATCACACGCAGGATTTCGTCGGGCCGGGACAGCACCTGTTCTATGAGACGTTCGAGCGGCTGATGGCGCGCAACAGCGACTGGGTGATCAGCAACGATCCCGGACGCGGGCGGGCGCTGGCCAGCATCTTCCGGCTGAACCGCATGACCGAGGTGATCCGGACGGCGCTGCCCCGCTGGTGGCCCGTGCCCGAACGGGACGAAGCCTACCGCCAGGAGTTGATCGAGAAGTCCGGCCTGCGCGGCGCGGAGCAGCCGCGGTTGATTGTGGCGGGCGGGCCGTACAGCCCGGGGCGGATGTCTCCGGAATTGTTGGACGCCCTGGCTCGAATGCCGCTCAACTATCGCGTGATCTTCAGCGGAGGCGATGAGAACGACCGGGAGGGCCGGCAGTGCGCTGAGCACGCCCGGCGCATCGGGCTGGAGGGCCGGATCCTGCAGCTACCGGAGCTGACCTTTGAGGAGTTGCTGAAGCTCTATGCGGCCAGTGACATCGGTGTGCTGCTCTACCCCAACAGCGGCATCGGGCACTTTCACCAGGCGCCAGGCCGGCTGACAGAGTATCTGCGCTGCGGGCTGGCGGTGATCGCGAGCAATTTTCCGGGGTTTGAACTGCTCACCCTGAAATACCAATTGGGTGAGGTCGCGGATCCTTACAGCCCGGTGGAGATCGCGTCGCGGATCACGCGCATCGGCGGGGTGCCGGATGCGGAGATGGCGGCCCGGCGCGCTCGGTTGGCGCACGTGGCCAGCACCGACCTGGCGTATGAAGCACAGGCCGACGCGGTGTTGACCCGCCTGACGCAGCCGGCGCCGGGCATCGCGAAGGGGCGAGCCGTGTTGGTGGACGGCTAAGCGGAGCGGCCTGGATAGCGGCGCAGCGATTGGTCTCGGGGAGATCTGGTAGCGATGATTCGAACGCAGAGTACGGAGCCGTGCGCGACGGCAGGCGCGGGCAGGGTGCGGGCTCCGTTTGTGGTCGCCCAGTTGGGTGCGAGGATGCACTATGCGGTGCCGCGCATCCTGGCGGCGGAAGGGCAACTGGCGCGGCTATTCACGGACATTTGCGCGGTGCAAGGCTGGCCGCGGCTACTGAAATGGCTGCCGAACGGCGTGCTGCCGCCGGGCGTCCGAAGGCTAAAGGGCCGGATTCCGCGCGGCGTGCCGCACGAGCAGTTGACCTCGTTTACCGGCTTTGGCTGGGAGTACGTCCAGAAGCGCAGGCAGGCACGAAGCGCGGAGCAGATGACCGCCGCACACCTGTGGGCCGGCGCGCGTTTCAACGAACTGGTGCTGCGGCAGGGGCTGGGTGAAGCCCGGGGTGTGTACACCTTCAACTCCGCTGGGTTGAGCGTGCTGGAGTCGGCGCGGCAGCGCGGCCTGCGAGCCGTGATGGAGCAGACGATTGCGCCGACGGAAGTGGAAGCGAGGCTCATGCGGGAAGAGTGGACACGGCACGGTCAATGGGGTTCCGGCGGCTTTGAGGAGAACGGGCTGCTGCGGGAATTTGGCGCCCTGGAAGCCGCCGAATGGAACGCCGCCCAGGTGATTGTGTGCGGCTCCGAATTTGTCAGGGAAGGGATCCGCGAAGCGGGCGGCCCGTGGGAGAAGTGCGTAGTTGTGCCTTACGGTGTGGATTGCCCGCCGGGCCGGGTGCGGCAGAAGCCGCGTGGCCCGCTGCGTGTGCTCTTCGTGGGGACCGTCGGGTTGAGGAAGGGAGTCCCCTATCTGCTGGCCGCCGCCGAACTGTTTGGCGCGGACAGTTGCGAGTTCCGTTTGATTGGCTCCATCGATGTCAGCGCCGACCGTCTTGCCGGCCTGCCGGGGCACGTGCAGGTGCTGGGTTCCGTGCCACGGGCGGAGATGAAGCGGCATTGGGATTGGGCCGATGTCTTTGTGCTGCCAAGCCTGTGCGAGGGGTCGGCCACGGTTTGCTATGAAGCGCTGGGCGCGGGGCTGCCGGTGATCACCACGCCGAACGCGGGCAGCGTGGTGCGGGATGGGGTGGACGGGTTTGTGGTGCCTGTGCGCGATGGCAACGCCATAGCGGGGCGGCTGGAGAAGTTCATGAAGCATGACGGATTGCTGGAATCGATGTCGAAGCAGGCCCTGCTGCGGGCGCAGAGTTTTACGGTGGCGAAATATGGAGAACGGCTGACGGAGGCCCTGCTTGGGTAAGCGGCGGCTGGCCGTGTTGTGGAGCACGTTCGGTCCCTACCACGTGGCCCGCTTGTGGGCGTTGAACCGGGTGTTCGAGCTGAGCGCGATTCAACTCTACGATCGCGAGAGCCTGCGCGGATGGCAGGGGCAGGTACAGCCCGAGGGGCTTCCGGTGCGGACGGTGTTTCCCGGAGTGGCGGAAGGCGGAGTGGCCCGCGGCGTGGTGGCCGGCGTGTGGCGCGCGCTTTCCGAAGCGAGGCCCGAAGTGGTGCTGGTGCCGGGCTACTCAAACGCGGCGGCCCTGACGGCGGCAGTGTGGGCCAAACGCAACGGCGCGGCGGCGGTGCTGATGAGCGACTCCACCGAAGTGGACCGGGGGCGTGAGGGCTGGAAAGAGAGTGTGAAAGGCGCGATCGTCCGTGCGTTGTTCGCGGGCGGATTTGTGGCCGGCAAGCGAGCCGCCGCCTATGTCCGGACCCTGGCCGGTGCGGGTTTCAAGATGTGTTACCGCTATGACGTTGTCGACAACGACTTCTTCGCCAGCGGGTGCGAGCGGATCCGGCGGCTGGGCGATCGGGCTGGGCAGGGCTTGCCGCAAGACTACTTTCTCTACGTCGGCCGGCTGTCGAAGGAGAAGAATCTCATCCGGCTGCTGGCGGCGTTTGCCCGGTACCGGTTGGGCGGCGGGCAGTGGGAGCTGGTGATTGTCGGCGGCGGTCCGGATGCGAAATCCCTGCACGAAGGGGTGGAGCAGTCGGAAGTTGCCGATGCGGTCCATTTCCTCGGCCCGCGTCCGGCTGCCGACCTGCTGCCCTGCTACGCATGGGCGCAGTGCTTCGTGCTGCCCAGCATGAGCGAGCCCTGGGGCCTGGTGGTGAACGAGGCCATGGCCGCCGGGTTGCCCGTGATCGTGTCGGACCGCTGCGGCTGTGTGGACGACCTGGTGGAGCCCGGCGGGAATGGCTGGCTCTTTAACCCCGAGGATGTACAGGCCCTGACTGAGCAGTTGTGGGCGGTGACGCAGTTGTCACCGGAAGAGCGGGCCGCCATGGGTCAGAGGTCGAGGGAGATTATTGCGGAGTTCACGCCGGATCACTTTGCGGAAGAGGTTTCGAAGCTGATATGCGCCGAAAAATTGGGGTACTGACTGCGTCGATTTCGAGGAACGCGGGGGGGCTGCACCACTCAGTGAGGCGGCTGACCGAGTATGTACATGCCGCACCGGAGCCGTGGCAGACGCTGGTGCTGGCGACGGCCGACGAGTTCTCGCGCGAGGACTCCTCCGCCTGGTCGACGATTCCGGTGGCTACCAGCGACCTGAAGGGGCCGAAGTCTTTCGGCTACAGCCCGGGGTGGGAGCAGCGGCTGGAGGATTGGCATCCGGACCTGCTGCATGTCCACGGGATATGGATGTATCCGTCTGTGGCTGCCCTGACGTGGCACCGGAGGACGAGGCGGCCCTATGTGATCTCGACCCACGGCATGCTGGACCCGTGGGCGGTGAGGAACTCGGGGTGGAAGAAGCAACTGGTGTCCCTGCTTTACGAGCGGAAGCACCTGGAGAATGCCACCTGCCTGCGAGCCCTGAATCTGCAGGAGGCCGCCGCGATGCGGTCGTTCGGTTTGAAGAACCCGGTATGCGTCATTCCGAATGGGGTCGATGCTCCGGAAGAGGGCAGCCCCGCGGAAGTGGAAGCGACTGCTGGGGCGAGGCACGGCAGCGGCGACCGGACCTGCCTGTTCCTGGGGCGCCTGCATGCGAAGAAGGGACTGCCGGGCCTGCTGCGCATGTGGGGGCGGGAACGGCCGGCGGGCTGGCGGTTGGTGGTGGCGGGCTGGGATCAGAACGGGCACGAGGCGGAGTTGCGGCGGTTGAGCGAGTCGCTGGGCATAGCGGACCGGGTGTCATTCGCGGGGCCGACGTTCGGTGCGGCCAAGGCAGCGGCCTTCCGCAACGCGGATGCATTTGTACTGCCGTCGTTCAGCGAGGGCCTGCCTGTGGCTGTGCTGGAGGCCTGGTCGTACGGTGTGCCCGTGGCCATGACGGACGAATGCAACCTGACGGAAGGCTTCGAAACCGGCGCGGCCGTGCGCATCACCACGGAAGGCGAAGGGCTGAAGCAACTGCTGGAGATGAGCGACGAGTCGCGGTCGCAGATGGGCGCGCGCGGCCGGGTGCTGGTGGAGCAGCGCTTCACGTGGCAGCGCGTGGCGCGGGAGATGGTGGGTGTCTATGAGTGGATTCTGGGCCGTGCCCCGCGGCCCGCGTGTGTGATGGACGCATAAGTGCCGCAGGGAATCTCAGTGCGCAGCGCTGCACCACAGATGGAGCGGACGGCGGGGAAGGATCCCTTTCCGAGTCCTCATGGCCTGCGGAACAAGGTGATGCGGGCGGTGTGGGGCGTCGCCTGGCACCTGCTGGTCCGGCCGACGCCGAAGATCCTGCATGGGTGGCGGCGTTTTGTGTTGTGCTGCTTCGGCGCGAAGCTGGGGCCGGGGGTGCACGTCTATCCCACCGCCAAAGTATGGGCGCCGTGGCTGCTGGAGATGGGCCCACATGCCTGCCTGGGGCCGTCGGTCGACTGCTACAACGTGGGCGGCATCCGCATCGGGGCATACGCCACCGTGTCGCAATACAGCTACCTGTGCGGAGCTACGCACGACCACACGAAATCATCGATGCCGTTGCGGCCGGCCGCGATTGAGATCGGGGCCCGTGCCTGGGTGGCGGCGGATGTCTTCATCACGGCGGGGATCAAGGTGGGCGAAGGCGCGGTGGTGGGGGCACGGTCGTCGGTCTACAAGGATGTGCCGCCGTGGGTGGTGGCGGCCGGGAATCCGGCGCGCGTGATCAAGGCGAGGGCGTATGAAGATGACCTGGACTGAAGCAGTGAAGAGCAGCGCGGGCTCGCTGGCGGCGGACAAGTTGCCGGTGACGGCGCTGATCGCCGTGCGCAACGAAGAGGCGAACCTGCGCCGCTGCCTGGAAGCGCTGGCGCCGGCGGCGCATGTCGTGGTGGTGGATTCGAACAGCACCGACGGCACCGCGAGGATTGCGGCCGCGATGGGCGCCGAGGTGGTGCAGTTTCAGTATCCGGGCGGTTATCCCAAGAAGCGGCAGTGGGTGCTGGATCAGGACAGGATCCAGACTCCGTGGGTGCTGCTGGTAGATGCGGATGAAGTGATGCCGCCGGCCCTGTGGGCCGAGGTTCGAGCGGCCATGAACTCCGCGGCGCCGGCCACGGCTTACCTCGCGAAGAAGGAGTTCCACTTCCTGGGGCGGCGCTTCCGGTTTGGCGGATTCTCCCACTCGGCGGTTCTGCTGTTCAGGCGAGGGCAGGCGCGTTTTGAGGATCTGCTCTCGAATCCGCCGAAGGCGCAGGACATGGAGGTGCACGAGCGGCTGATCGTGCAGGGCGCGGTGGGCCGGTTTCACACGCCCCTGATTCACGAGGATTTCAAGGGCTTGGATGCCTACTCGCTCAAGCACGCGCACTACGCCAGTTGGGAGGCGGCCGTGCGGCACCAGTATCTGCAGTCCGGCCGCTGGGGGCATCAGGCGATTGCGGCTCGGGCGACCGGCAACGCGCAGGAGTTCCGGCGGTTTGTGAAGTCGCTGGTGATCCGCATGCCGGGCGAAGGGGCCATGTGGTTCCTCTATCACTATGTGGTGCGGTTGGGTTTTCTGGAAGGCCGGCGCGGCCTGATCGCCAGCCAGTTGCGGGCGAACTACATCCGGGAAGCACGAGCGAAGTTGTATGAGCTGCAGTTGAGGGCCGGCGGCGCACGGTAGCGGGCGGCGGCGGTCAGCAGGCGCAATTGGTCGTTGCGCCGGTGGTTGGGGCCGGGGCGGCTTCGGAGACGGGCGGTACGAAGGAGGGACGGGGTACTCGGAGGAGGAAGTTGTTGACCTCAGCGTTTTGGGGACGCGGAGATGCGGTGAGAAGTGCGCTGTTGTTGATGACATTCAAATCAAAACAAAGCTGAGGACCATGCGAATTCTCATTACTGGTGGAGCGGGATTTATCGGGTCGCACGTCGCTGAACGCCTGCTGAAGGAAGGGCAGGAAGTGGCCATTCTGGATGACCTGAACGAATACTACGATCCCCGCCTCAAGGAACAAAACCTGGCGATCGTGCAGAGGAGTGGCAATGCGGCCGTGTACCGCGGGGATATCCGCGACGCGGCGCTGGTGGGACGGGCCTTTGAGGAGTTCCGGCCTGAAGCGGTGGTGCACCTGGCGGCGCGCGCCGGCGTGCGTCCCTCGCTGGAGCAGGCCGTGCTGTATACGGAAGTGAACTGCGCAGGGACGGTCCTGCTGCTGGAAGCCGCGAAGAGGGCGGGTACGCGGAAGTTCGTGCTGGCCTCGTCCAGTTCCGTGTATGGCGTGACAGAGCGCGTCCCGTTCCAGGAGGACGATCCGGACCTGCGGCCGATCTCGCCCTATGCGGGGACGAAGCTGGCGAGTGAAAAGCTGGCGTACGTCTACGCCCATCTTTATGGAATGCAGTTGGTGTGCCTGCGGTTCTTCACGGTGTACGGACCCAGGCAGCGTCCGGACCTGGCGATTCGCAAGTTCATCCAACTGGTGGAAGAGGGCGGGGAGATCCCGATCTTCGGCGACGGCACGATGGGCCGCGACTACACGTACGTCTCCGATACGGTGGACGGCATTCGCGCCGCGGTTTCACTGGAGTGCAGCTTCGAGGTTTTCAATCTCGGCAATTCCTCCCCGGTGACGTTGAACGAGATGGTGGCGGAGATCGAGAAGGCTACGGGCAAGCGGGCGAAGCTCAAGCGGATGGAGGTTCCGGCCGGTGACGTTCCGATCACCTACGCCGACCTGAGGAAATCGGAATCCATGTTGGGCTACCGGCCAAAGGTGCGTTTTGGCGAAGGGATCCGGCGCACGGTCGAGTGGTACCGGCAATGGAAGATCGAGTCGGAAGACAGTGCCGCGGACATTTGGGCGTTGGCGGACCAGTGCGGGCAGTCCGCCGCCAGCGTTCCGGTCCGCAAGGGCTGCCCGAAGTAGGGTTGTCTGCTTTGGCGAAGAGGGTCGACGAGACGGAGTGGAAATGGAGGAACTATGCTGAATCTGCGCAGGCGGATCTTTGACGAAAAAGGGCAGTGCGGAGTGCAGTCGGTGCGCGGTGTCACCGATGCCGGGTTCGCGCTGGGCACGGCGATCAGCCGGGTCGTCTGTTCGCACCTGCTGGTGCGGCCATGGATTACGAGCGATGCCTTCCGGTTCCTGAAGAAGCAGGTCCGGCCCGGGATGAGGGTGTTTGAATGGGGCAGCGGGATGTCCACCCTCTGGTATGACCAGCAGGGCTTCGAGGTGCACGCGGTCGAAGACAACGCGCAATGGGCGGACATCGTCAGGAAGAAGCTGCGGCGCGGTTCCCTCTATCATCTCTCCGGCCAGGATTACGTCCAGAAGATCGGGGCGTTCGAGAAGGACTACTTCGACATCATCACGGTCGACGGGCGTCACCGGCTGGCCTGCTACCGGCAACTGCTCGAGCGCCGGCGGCCGGGCTTGATCGCCATCATCGACAACACGGACAAGGACCGGCATGGCGGCGATCTGCTGGAGGTCGACCGCGATCTGGACAAGCTGCCGGACGCGAGAGTATTCCGCTTTCCCGGTTACGCCGCCGGATCGTTCTTTGCGCAGGAGACCAGCATCGTTGTGTTCGAGAAGTGAGCGCCTGCGCCGTCCAGCCGGGTGGCGTGATGCGGGATCGAAACAGTGAATATCCGATTTGCGAATCAGTTCTTCTGGCCGGATGAGGCAGCGACGAGCCAGATTCTGACGGATCTGGTGCGGGCCGTCGATGGCCGGGTCTCCGTCGTCTGCGCGGCCGGCGGCTACACACCCGATGGCGGAGCTCGAGGGTTGCCGCCGGAGGGTGTCGACGTGGTCCGTGTCGGCACCTCGCGGTTTGGCCACGGCAAGCTGCAGAAGCTGGCCAGCTATGCCGGGTTCTATGCCGGCGCCGCCTGGCGGATCCTGTCCGGTCCACGCGCCGATGTGGTGATCACGATGACGACGCCTCCGCTGCTGGGGCTCATCGGGTGGGCGGCCCAACGGCTGCGCGGTTCGCGGCACTTCCTCTGGGAGATGGACGTCTATCCTGACGTGGCGACCTCCCTCGGGTTGTTCCGGTCCGGCGGCGCGTTCGACCGCATGGTGGGCTGGTTCGCCGATGGCCCGCGGCGGCGGGCTGACGGAATCCTGGTGCTGGGCCCGTGCATGACGGACCGGCTGGCGGCGCGTGGGATTCCACGGGCGCTGATGTTTGAGGCGGACAACTGGGCCGACGGCGCGGAGATCCGGCCGATGGAGTTTGCGCGCGACGGCCGGCTGAAGGTGTTCTACTCCGGCAATGCCGGCCTGGCCCACGATTTCGACACCTTCCAGCGGGCGGTAGAGCGAATGGCCGGCGAGCAGGACGATTTCCCGCAGCGGTACCGCTTTCGCTTCAGCGGCGGCGGCCCGCGCATGGGCGCGCTGCGCAACTGGGCGCAAGGGCGATTCGCGAATGTGCAGTTCGGCGGCTATGCGGCGCGCGGCGACCTGGCCACTGCATTCGGCGCCAGCGATGTCGGGCTGGTGACGCAGATCCCGGAGACATGCGGGACGGTGGTGCCCAGCAAAACCTACGGAATTCTGGCGGCCGGCCGGCCTGTGCTCTTTGTGGGGCCCGCGGCGGCGACACCCGCGCGGATCATTGCCGAGCACCGTGTGGGCTGGCAGGTGGAGCCGGGCGATGCCGCGTCGCTGGCCGCGTTGCTGGCCTGGCTGCAGGCGCATCCCGAGGAAGTCGAAGCGTCGGGCCGGCGTGCCCGGGCGGTATTCGAGCGCAACTATGACCTGCCCATCGGCGTGACGCGAGTCCTGGACTACCTGGGGCTGCCCGTGAAGGCGGAAATCCGGGCCGAAGCGGAACGGCGAAAGTTGATCAGCGCCGTGACGGAGCCGGAAGAGCTCGTTTAGATGTACGGCGTGTCACAGTTGGGAGAATCCCTGTCCTGCGCCGTGTGACTTTCCGCCTACTTGAACGGCGGCATGACGAGCGTCACGCAGGTGACAGACGAGCCTCTGAATTAATGTGAAATACGGTGCCGGTTACTTCGATTTACTAGGTTCATTTAAAGATTTTCAGGTTATAGTTTCTTTAGGGATTGCCCGGCAGCCGCGCCTCGGAGGAGACCCGCGCGGTACTTCTC
This sequence comes from Paludibaculum fermentans, assembly GCF_015277775.1. Taxonomy (NCBI): domain Bacteria; kingdom Pseudomonadati; phylum Acidobacteriota; class Terriglobia; order Bryobacterales; family Bryobacteraceae; genus Paludibaculum; species Paludibaculum fermentans. The sequence goes on along the minus strand of NZ_CP063849.1, from coordinate 5,062,094 downwards.
AGGCGGCGGTTCTTCAAGAAAATGTACTCCATCCTTTTTCTGGCAGTCGTGTCGTTTCTCGTTGCGCTGCTCACCACTCCGGTGGTGCGGGACGTCTTCCGGCGCAATGGCATGGTGGACTCGCCCACGGGTGGGCGCAAGATCCATACAGAGGCCATTCCAAGGGTAGGCGGCATCGCGATCGCCTTCGGTTACCTGGTCGCCTTTTCCGCGCTTCTGCTGCTGCGGTTCCACGGAGGGGCCATCGTCTGGAACGAGCTGTGGCAGGTGATCCGGCTGCTGCCGGCGGCGGGGTTGATCTTCGCCGTTGGTTTGTACGACGACCTGCGCGGCATGAAGCCGTGGCCGAAGTTCGCACTGCAATTCGCGGCGGCGGGCCTCGCCTTCTGGGGCGGTGTGCGCGTGATGGCGCTGCACGGACGGGGGCTGGATACCTGGTGGTGGAGCATCCCGGTGACGCTCTTCTGGCTGGTGTTCTGCACGAACGCGTTCAACCTGATCGACGGTGTGGACGGGTTGGCCACCGGCGTGGGTCTGTTCGCGACCCTCACCACGCTGGCGGCCGGATTGATGCAGGGCAACTACGCCCTCGTGCTGGCCACGGTACCGCTGGCCGGCGCTCTGGCGGGCTTCCTGCGCTACAACTTCAACCCGGCTTCGATCTTCCTGGGTGACAGCGGCAGCTACACCATCGGGTTCCTGCTGGGCTGCTACGGCATTCTGTGGAGCCAGAAGGCGGCCACCATCCTGGGGATCACGGCTCCGCTGATGGCCTTCGCCGTGCCGTTGTTGGACACGAGTCTGGCGATTGTCAGACGATTCCTGAGAAATCAGCCGATATTCGGCGCAGACCGCGGGCATATTCACCACAAATTGTTGGACATGGGTATGACGACCCGCCGGGCGGTCCTGGTGCTCTATGGCGCGGCGGGCGTCGGTGCGGGCTGCGCCCTGATCGGCAGCACCAGTACGAATCCTTTCGCCGGCCTGGTGCTGGTGCTGTTCTGCGCCGTGGCGTGGGTCGGCATCCAGAGCCTGGGTTACGTCGAGCTGAACATGGCCAGCCGCCTGCTGTTTCGTGGCTCGTTCCGGCGTGTGCTGAATGCGGAACTGGCGCTGCGGTCGGCCCGGCTGCGGCTGGAGTCCGCGCGCTCAGCCGGAGAGTACTGGGTCGCACTGGAGGCGAGCTGCCTGGAAATGGGTTTCCAGGGTAGTTGCCTGCGCGTCGATGGGCAGGAGTTTATGAGCGACGTCGACCATCAGCCGGGTTGGTGGGTGACGGTGCCGCTGGGTGAGCGAGGAGAGGTGAAGATCTGGCACGGCTATGGATCGGATAAGACCGTGCAACTGCTGGCGCCCTTCGCCGAGGTGCTCTGGAGCACCCTGGGGCAGTTCCCCGTGGGCGAATGGCCAGGGGTGCGGGTGCTGGTAGAGGCCGGCAAACACCGGGCTCGCGCGGCGGTGGTCGGCGGCATTGACGAGATCGCCGCGGACTGATGTCGGCGGAATTCCACGCAAGTTCTGACCTGTTACGATGGGCTTTCCCGCCGGGAGGGCCCTTTTCGTATTGGGCTCAAGCTGGAGCAAGGGAGCGTGTATGCGCTTGGTCCTGCTGATCGGGTTGACCGCAGTGCTGGCGGCCGGTGTGTTTCTGCAGGGCGGAGTGTGGCCGGCGCAGTGGATCTGGTGTGCGGCCGCGATGGGCGTACTCTCCACTGTCTACCTGCTGGCAACCCCGCGAAGAGACCTGGCGCCCGGCGGCGGAGTCATTCTGGCCCTCTCCGCTGCGCTGGCGGGCTGGATGGTATTCCAGATCCTCCCGCTGCCCCCCGGCTTTGTCGGAGCCCTAAGTCCCGCCCGGTTGGAAACCGCCCGGGCTGCGGGCGTGACGGGCTGGCTGCCGTTGAGCGTGGCTCCGCGGGCTACCTGGGAGTGGCTGCTGAACATGCTGCCCGCCCTGGCCGCCTTTGTCCTGGCCAGGGAGTTGGGCTGGCAGTGGAGAGACCGGATGTGGCTGGCGGCCGCACCCGTGATCGGGGTGGCTTGGTTGGAGAGCGTCCTGGGGCTGGCGCAGTGGTCGATCGGGCGAGGCGAAACCGGCGTGGCGGATTCGTCCGTAGGGACGTATGTCAACCGCAATCACTTCGCGGGGCTGCTGGAGATGGCGCTGCCCCTGGCCGCGTTGTGGGCCCTGTCGGTGTGGCGCAGGGGACAGACGCGGCATGAGCGGCCGGCCGGTCCGGCGCTGGCGGCCTGCGGCTTGCTTGGCGTCGCGGCGTGCCTGCTGGTGGGGGTGGTGTTTTCGCTCTCGCGCATGGGCTTCATGGCCTCCCTGATGGGCCTGTTGCTGGCCGGCGTGCTGGTGCTGGGTACAAGCGCCGAGCCCGGGTACGGCCGGAAGCGCAGCCTGCGCTGGGTGGCGCCTGTCGTCATTGTGAGCCTGGGTACGGCGCTGGCGGCGGTCTATCTGCCCACGGACGAGTTGATCCGCCGGTTCGCCAGCTTCGCCGAGACGGATGAGATCTCCAAGGACACGCGGCGCGAAATATGGCGGGATACCCGGACCCTCATCGCGGCCTACCCGGTGACCGGCAGCGGGCTGGGTACCTACGAAACGGCGTTCCTGCGGTACAAGCAGGTGGCGCCCATGCAGACCGTGGACTTCGCGCATAACGACTATTTACAGGCGACCGCCGAACTGGGCGCCGTGGGCGTCGCGATCGGAGCGGCACTGCTGCTGTGGATCGCGACAGGCCTTGTGCGGGTGGTCGTGCTGGAACCGGGCTCCACCCACTGGGAACTGGCGGTGGGCCTGGCCGGCGCACTGAGCACACTGCTGCTGCACAGCCTGGTGGATTTCAATATGTACATTCCGGCGAACGCTCTGGTCGCGGGGTGGCTGTGCGGTTTGGCGGCCAGCCCCGGCCTGCGTTCCCGGCCAGGAACAGCTTCTTGAGAAGGCTGGATGTTCTTCGACACTAACTCATTGAGGAGATCGACTTGAAGAGAGCATTGATTACGGGCATCACGGGGCAGGACGGATCGTATCTGACCGAGTTTCTGCTCAGCGCCGGATATCACGTTTCGGGCTTGATCCGGCGGGCGTCGACCTTCAACACGGGGCGGCTGGACCACATCTACTCAGATCCGCACGACGGCGGCTCGAGGCTCAAGCTGCACTACGGTGATGTGACGGATGGCACCGGATTGCGCCGCGTACTCGAGGCGTCGATGCCCGACGAGATCTATAACCTGGCGGCCCAGTCCCACGTCCGTGTGAGCTTCGATCAGGCCGAGTACTCCGCCGATGTCGTGGCCACCGGCACGCTGCGGCTGCTGGAGGCGGTACGCGACTACGGCGAGAATACGGGGCGCCGCGTACGGTTTTACCAGGCGGGCTCATCCGAAATGTTCGGCGCGGCGGCGCCTCCGCAAAGCGAGGGCACGGCGTTTCATCCACGCAGCCCCTACGCTGTGTCCAAGGTGGCGGCCCACTGGTATGGCGTGAACTACCGCGAGTCGTACGGCATGTTCGTGTGCAACGGGATTCTGTTCAATCACGAGTCGCCGCGCCGCGGTGAGACGTTCGTGACGCGCAAAATCACCAGGGCGCTGGCGCGCATCAAGCTGGGGCTGCAGGAGAAACTGTTTCTCGGCAACCTGGAAGCCCGGCGCGACTGGGGCTTCGCCGGTGACTATGTGAAGGCGATGTGGATGATGCTGCAGCAGTCGCAGCCGGACGATTTTGTCGTGTCGACCGGGGAAGCCTATTCGGTCCGCGAATTCCTGGACGCGGCGGCTGAGGAACTGGACATGGATTGGAAGTCCGTCGTCGAGATCGACCAGCGCTACTTCCGCCCGGCCGAGGTCGATTACCTGCTCGGCGATTCCACCAAGGCGCGCACCCGCCTGGGCTGGAAACCGGCCGTGAACTTCCGCGAACTCGTGCGGATGATGACTTCCAACGACCTGGAACTGGCCCGCCGCGAAGAGACCCTTCGGCAGGCCGGCCATGTGGGCGCGACCGTATTGGGATAGGGCGGACAGAGATGAACTCAACTGATTCGATTTTTGTCGCGGGGCACCGCGGGCTGGTGGGGTCGGCCATTGTCAGGGCCCTGCAGGCGGCCGGACACTCCAATCTCCTGACTGCCACGCGGCAGGAGACCGATCTCTGCAATCAGCAGGCGGTGGAGCGGTTCTTTGAGACGCGCAAGCCCGCGTACGTCTTTCTGGCCGCCGCCCGCGTGGGCGGCATCATGGCGAACAATACCCGCCCGGCCGAGTTCCTGACCGAGAATCTACAGATCCAGACGAACGTCATTGAGGCGGCGCGCCGGCATGGCGTGAAGAAGCTCCTGTTTCTGGGCTCCAGCTGCATCTATCCCAAGCTGGCGCCGCAGCCGATTGAGGAGCAGCATCTGCTCACCGGTCCGCTGGAACCCACCAACCAGTGGTATGCCATCGCCAAGATCGCCGGCCTCAAGATGTGCCAGGCCTACCGGCGGCAGTATGGCTTCGACGCCATCAGCCTCATGCCCACGAACCTCTACGGCCCCGGAGACAACTTCGACCTGCAGGCGTCGCACGTGCTGCCGGCCCTCATCCGCAAATTCCACGAAGCTAAGCTGGCTGGAGCCACTGAGGTCGTCGTGTGGGGTACCGGCTCACCCAAGCGCGAGTTTCTGCATGTCGACGACCTCGCCAGCGCCTGTCTCTTCCTGATGAGAAGCTACGACGGCGAGGAACCAGTGAACGTCGGCAGCGGCCAGGAGATCGGCATCGGCGCCCTGGCTGAAATGGTCCGGCAGGTTGTGGGCTGCGCGGCGCCCATCCGGTTCGACACCTCCGTGCCGGATGGGACACCACGTAAGCTGCTGGATAGCTCGAAACTTCATTCACTCGGCTGGGCGCCAAAGATCGGGCTGGAGCAGGGGCTGCGTGAGACCTACGGCTGGTACCAGGGGCTGCTGGAGCAAGCCGGCTATTTGCCGCGTACCGCGTAGAACAGGATCCCGAACCACTCCCGCAGCACACGTTCCGTCTTGGCCAGCGACTCGGCTTGCGGCAGGAAATCCGCCGCCTCGGGCGGGGCCAGGCGCCGCGCCTGGTAGTCGGAAGGGAAGGGCGTGCACTCCACGCCCGCGCTCCGCATCAGCTGCATCGACCGGCGCATGTGAAAGGCGCTGGTGACCAGGATGACGTGCCGCCAGCCGCGTTGGCCCATCATCGACTTGATCGCCCGAGCCTCGCCCGCCGTATTCTCCACCCGATCGCTGGTGACGGCGACCTGCTCCGCGGTCAACCCGCGGCGCAAGGCCTCGCCGCGCAATAACTCTCCCTCGGTGACCTCCGGCCGCCACGCGATGCGGGCCGCAGTAAACGCGATCACCGGGGCCTTGCCCGCCTGGAAGAGCTCGATCCCGCGCTCGAACCGGTCGGCCGAATCGTTCCACTCCAGGGCGCCGGCCGGAGCTTCCTGCCGCACCATGCCGCCCAGCACGACAATGGCATCGGCCGCGGGGCAATTCGCGATACTCACCGGCGGGTAGGAATCTTCCAGCGCGACCAGCAGTCGGTCCCCCACGACGCCGAGCGAACTCAGCAGAAGCACCCCTGCGCCCATCCAGGCCAGCCACCGCCGGCGGAGCACGAGACCCAGCAGGACTGTCCAGAAACAGAAGCCGAGGGGCAGGAAGGGGACTATCAGAACCTTGTGGGTCCAGAGCGGCAAACTGACTCCTCCGGGGTCTTAGGGAATAAGTAACAGTCTGGGCGGGATCGCGCCCTCGATCTCAGGGTACAAAAAAGGGTCTGCCCCGGAAGGCAGACCCTTTCTTTTTGGGAGAATCGATTCGCATCGACCAGGCCGCTTTGCCACCGCCGGTGGACACCCCTTGGTGGGATCGTCCGGCGGACATCCGGAAGGTGAAGACCCTTCCGGTCGGCAACCGCCCGCTAGGCGCGCTTGCGGCGGAAAGCGAGCAGGCTCAGCAGTCCTGCGCCCATCAGCGCATAGGAGGCCGGTTCCGGGATCGCCTGGGGCGGCGCGTTGACCGCGACCTCCGCGCAGCTCGAAGCCTGGGTGCCGACGGAAACGCAAGTCTTGATCGTGTAGTTGCCGAAGGCCGCGATGGCGGCCAGCGTATTGGCGACCTGTTGATTGGGCGTTACGCCGCCGTTGGCGGTGGCGTTATATGCGAAAGCGAAGAATCCGCCGGTATTGAAGATGCCATCCACCGGTGTGCTGGCGCCCTCACCGCCGGTCAAGTACGTGCTGGGGTTCACGAAGCCCATCTCTTCAAACGAGTAAATATCGGCGGCGGAGTAGACGTAATTCACTCCGTAAGCCGCCTGCAGCGTCGGGTTGCTGAAGGTCTGCGTAAACGTAATATCCGAGAGCGCTACCTGGCCGCCCGTTACGGTGATCGAAAACGGGAAGAACAGGAAGGTGCCCGTCTCGTTCGCGAAATTGCCGGTGGGATTCAGGTTGCCGCGCCACATGTTGTAAGCGCCGGCACTGGTCAGAATCTCCGACGCATTCACCGAAGTGACTTTGTTGAACGCCGTCGGTGACGTGTTGATGTCTCCGCTGTCGGTTCCGCCCGCCTGCAATGCGTCCTGTACCGTGGTGGCATAGGTGCCGGCCTGCGGATAAGCGGTGCCATACGAGGGCGATTCGCCGGGGTAAGGGCTCGGGCCCAGCGCAGCGTAGACGTTCACGGAAATGGTTGCGGCCATCATGGCCATGGGGGCAAGCAGGAACGCCAAAGCGAAACGAATCATGAATTCACTCCTCCCGATCAGAAATCTCCAAGCCTCAATTGCTTGTTGCTGTGTTGGCCGGCCGCCGACTGGATTGCCCCGGGATTCGATGTCCCTTGGGCCCGTCTAACGCTCTCGACCAACTGCGATTGTGTTTTGTAATTGCCGCTTCAAGGGTTGGCCGCCGCCCGGCTGGGGAAAGCCGGGCGAACGACGGGAACTAGCGTCGACGGCTGATGGCGGGCGGAGTCACCAACGAGGGTTCCGCGATGCGAGCCGAAGGTGTGGAAACACGCGCTGATTCCAGCGCGAACTGCCCGGTGGATCCAGGTGTCGGCACGGACTTGCTGCCGGCGTAGAGCTGTACGAAACCCGCCTGGCTGAATGAGTAAGTGCCGCCGCCGGACAGGAGGCGTACAGCCACTTGTGAACCGCCATCTTCCACGCGAGCCCTGGCGTGCGGAGCCAGCGTGACGGTGCTGCCATCCTTGAACTTCAATACGGTGGAAGCGCTGCCTGCCTGGATCTCATCACCTGCCATGACAGGGTACGAAGGCACACCAGCGACCGGAGCCGCCGCGCCTTTCAGCGAAAAATCTTCCCCGCTAGACGCCGTTGCGACCGGAGCCGCCGCCTGTGCGATCACCGCAGCGGCCGATAGCAGTACCAGTACTGCCCAATTGCGCATCGACACGTCCTCCTTATAGAAGAAATCAACAACAGACTCAATCTTACGTTCAGAGAGGGGTTGCTGCAAGCTATAAATTGCAGATTCTAAAGACTTTAGTGTCCTTCATATGTCATACGGGAGAGCGTAAGACAGGCCCGCTCCGTCAAATGAAAGACTTCCGCGCGAAGGTCTAACGCCAGAACTGGTACCAGCGTTTCGGCGCTTCCGGCAGGACCAGGGGGCCCGGGTCCAGCGCCCGGCCGTCCAGTACGCTGCGCGGGTTGATCTCCAGCAGGAGTTCCGCGTACTCGGGGCCGTAGCGTTGCATCAGGTAGTTGCGGGCGAGATCCAGACGCGGCGGCCGCCGTTGGGTATCATGGGCGTCGCTGGCGACAAAATGCACCAGCCCGGCATCCAGCAGGCTGACGCAGCAGCGGTGTGCGGCCGGCCCGAACTTGCCCAGCAGGCTCTGCGCCGTCACCTGCAGGAAGGCGCCCCGCTCCACCCAGCGGGTGAGGCGTTTTATGTCCTTGACCAGATGCGGATTGCGCTCAGGATGCGTGACGATCGGGACCAGGCCGGCGGACATGAGTTCCGAGAAGATCTGTTCCGTGGAGCTCATAATCAGGGTGTCGGAGAACTCCACCAGCAGATAGCCGCGGCCGTTGATGGAGTAGCGATTCGGCTTCTCCAACGCCAGGCGGATGTTCTCGTAGCTCAGGTGAAAGTCACAGCCACGGTGCATCCGCAGGGACGTGCCGATGAGTTTCTGGACCTGCTCCAGCCGCTCCTCCACCAGCTTTGGATCGTAACGGTACTGGCTGTCGGCGTGAGGAGTGGCGACGATGTCGGTAGTTCCGCACGCGACCGCCATCTTCGCCATCGCAAGACTGTCGTCGATCGTGCGGGCCCCATCGTCCATGCCGAACAGGATATGTGAGTGAAGGTCCACCACGATTTCAGTCTAGCCGCCGGGTGCCATTGAGTTCGAATTACCAGGTGTGACATGTGATATACAGCTGTAATGCGGGGCTAATCCATGGTGGATCGGCTGGCTACCGCCCGGCCCCCAAACGTCCGCCTACTCCGGTTTCGGCCCCGCGCTGAGCAGTTCCTCGTACAACTGGCCGCCCACGATGCGGTGGACGGCGGTCGACGGATGCCCGGCGTGGTAGTAGAAATAGGTCGACGGCTGCTGGCAGGGGGTAGCGTCTTCATGGAAGATCGCCCGGCCGGCACAGGCCGACGTGGTGTTCTCGATGCCGTAGTCCACTGCATCGCGCATCACGTAGTCCATGAATAGGCCCCAACTGCTCAGTGCGATCTGTACGTCCGGGAACTCCGTCCGGATCTCCTGCGGGATCCGCGCCAGGTCCGGGTTGAGGCGCCGCCCCACCTGGCTGAAGTTCGGCAGGGACATGGGCAGCAGCGCCAGCATAAAGCGGCGCGCGCCCACGGAGTGGAGAATTCTGATCTCCTCCTTCAGGTTCTCGATCGTTGTGGTGGTCGCCAGGCGCGAGTCGTTCAGCCCCCCGGCGATGAAGAATAGCGCGCGCCCCGGGTTGAACTCGATCCTGTGTGCTCGGACTCCGGCCTCAAAGTCCTCGATCTGGTTGCGCATGCCGTAGCCGAGCAGGGCTCCCTCGATCCGGTGGCCCGCGCCGCGGTCTGTCCGCGCCCCGCTGACCGCGAAATTCAGGCTGGATTGAGGATTCTCGCGGCTGGGGGCCGGTACCAGGTTCAGGCCCAGGTGCCGGGCCAGATAGACCACCGCGGTCGGCCCATCGCCGTCGATATAGCCCGCCCCCGAGTCGGAGTAGCTGTCGCCAAAGACATACAGCCGGTCGTAGCCCGGCACACCCGGTTGAGCGCCGAAGGCCGTTCCGCCCAACAGCACGGAAACGAGCGGGAGAGAAGCGAGGAACAGAGACCGCGGAGGCATGGGAATCAAGATCATCTTACAGGTCTCGATGGCCCGGCCGGGCCCCGGTCAATGATGGCTCGCGGCTTCCGGTTCTTTCTTGGCGCCTTCCGCCTCTTTCTTCTCACCCACGGCCGCTCCAGCGCCGGAGAGTGGAACCTCGCGCCCCATCTCCTCCATCTCATCCAGTCCGATGTTGCGGACAATGATGGAGATGCGCCGGTTGGTCGGATTCATCGGCTCGTTCTTCAGCAGCAGCCTGCGGTCGGCAAAGCCACGCACCTGGCTGAACCGGTCGTCCGAAATTCCGTTGGCGCTCAGAATACGCCGGGCGGCGTTCGCGCGGTCGGAGGACAACTCCCAGTTGGAATACTCGCCTTCCCCGAACGGCGCCGAGTCGCTGTGACCCTCAATCGCAACTTTGTGAGGCAATTTCTTGAGCTCGGAGGCGAGCATCTGGACGAGTTCCACTCCCTCCTTGGTCGGACTGGGCGATCCCGTCAGGAAGAAGACGCCTCTCTGCGTCTCCAATAGGTCGATCCGCAACCCCTCCGCGCCTTGTGTAATCCTTACCTGCTTTTCCATTTTCTCGAAGGCTGGAGTCTGCTTCATCGCCTGCTCCAGTTTGTCCTTCAGTTGATGCATGTCGTTGCGGTTCAACCGTGCCACTTCACCGGCGCCGACATTGCTGGAGCCAACCTGCTTGCCCTTGCCCGTCGGATCCAGGAAATACCCGCCCACCGCCTTCTTCACGCTCTCGCTGGAGCTCAGCAGCCACAGCACGATGAAGAGCGCCATCATGGCCGTCACGAAATCGGCGTAAGCCACCTTCCAGGCGCCGCCATGTTCTTCGTCATGCTCGGCATGCTTGTGAATAATGATGATCGGCTGATCTTTGCCATGGCCACTCATGCTGCGACTCCCGCACCCCTGGCCGCACGGCAGGCCTTATCCATCGCCTCATAGGTCGGACGCACGTTGTGCGGAATCGAGCGCCGCGCCGCCTCCAGCGCAAGAGCCGGCGGAATGTCCTTCACATAGCAGAGCAGGGCCATCCGCAGGCACGAGAAATACTCGCTCTGGTCGTCCACCTGCTTCTTGATGTTCTGCGAAATCGGTCCCACAAATCCGTAACAAAGTAGGATGCCCAGAAACGTGCCAACCAGCGCCGCCGCCACCTTGTGGCCGATCTCTTCGGGCGGTCCGCCCAGGGCGCCCATGGTGATGACGACACCCAGCACCGCCGCGACAATGCCCAACCCGGGCAGGCTGTCGGCCATCGTCGAGAGCGCCGCCGCCGGCGCCTTGCTCTTCTTCTGCAGAATCTCAAGGTCCGCTTCCATGATGTGGTCGATGTCATGCGGCGCGATGCCGCCAATCAGGACACTGCGCATCGTGTCGCAGAAGAAGTAGAGCGCCTCGGGGTTCTTGGTAATCGTGGGGTGCTTCTGGAAGAGGGCACTCTTCGAAGGATCCACCACGTCGTCCTCCAGGCTGACCAGGCCGCGCCGCGTCGCCGCGTCGAAGAACTCACTCAGGAAACGCAACGTGTCCAGGTATACCGTCGCGGTGTAGCGCGATCCTTTGAAGACCTGCAGGCCGCTGCTTACCAACTTCTTTAAGATGCTCAACGGATTGGCAATCAGTACCGACCCCACGGCCGCCCCACCAATAATCAGGAGTTCAGCCGGCTGCAGCAGAACCATGAAATTACCTTTTTCTAAAAAGTAACCCCCGCCTATGCAGCCAAATACAACAATGATGCCGATAATCACAAACATAGAATACCTTCACGTATAGTATTCGCCAGGCATCTCGATATGCCCGCGACGCTTTAGGACGGCACGCGCCGTTTCTTGCCTCGAGACTTGAAGTCATATGATCGGCACCGCTAGGAGTTTTCATTAGGGCGGCGAGCCTGAAAGGTAATGCCGGCTACAGATGGCCTGAGGTAGCTCGTTCTGCATAAAGTCAAGCTAGTCAACAGATAAGGCGCAAACCAATCAGGACAATACGGTATAGTTGCTGAGCTGGTGTATGAGAAAATCTACATTTATCGGTTCCACCCTAATGAGATTTGCAGAGAGCGCCGAATAAATGGCATCGGGGTACTTACCTACCCAGTGCCCGGCAAGTGATAGTCCCAGGGTAGGAGCGCGCGCACGCTTCACCAAGTGCGGATGAGGATAGAAGATGAACATCTTGGTTGTTGATGACAGCAAGGCGATGCGCATGATCGTGCGCCGGACCCTGCGTCAGATCGGTTACGGCAGTGAGAATGTGTTGGAAGCTTCAACAGGTCATGAAGCTCTCGAGATGGTCAAAGGCAGTGTTCCAGACCTGATGCTCTGCGATTGGAATATGCCGGGCATGTCCGGAATCGAGCTCCTGCGCAGCATTCGCGAACTAGGCAGGTACTTGCCGTTCGTCTTCGTCACCACGGAATGCACGAACGAAATGAGGCTCGAAGCCGCGGATGCCGGCGCAGACTACCTGATCAGCAAGCCGTTCACCGCGGAACACTTCCAGATTGCCCTGAATACGGTGCTCAAGCCATGAGTGCGCTACCCAAACTCCCGGATGTGACTGTAATTGGGACTCTTTTGTCCGGTATTCTGGGCAGGAAGGTCGTGGTCGCCAAGGCGCCACCCCTTGACCTCGGACCCAAAGTGGCGAAAGTCTTCGGCGTCTACCGCGAGGCCGCCACCGGCCGTATCTGTCTCTGTGTCGTCGACCTCGTGTTCGCCGCCAACGCCGCCGGCGCCATGCTGGTCTTCCCGCCCTATGCCGTCGCCACTGCGATCCGGGCCGGGAAGCTGGACAACGACCTCATGGAGACGATCAGGGAAATCCTGAACATCTGTTCGCGCTGCTTCCACGACGAGGCCCGCGTGGTGCTCGCGGAAGTGTGTAGTGACCTTAATTCCGTACCCGCCGATGTCCTTCAGATGATGAAGGCTCCGCTTCTCCGTTTCGACGTTTCGGCGGACATTACCGGGTACGCAGCGGGGCGCCTGACTCTGATGTTGGGCAAACCAGTCCAAGGATAGGGGGGGATCCGATGATGGAAGACCAGGAAGTGATTCGCGAGTTTCTCATTGAGAGCAACGAGAATCTGGCAAGGCTCGACAACGAGATCGTCGAGTTGGAGCGCAGGCCTAAGGATGTGGAGCTGCTCGGCAGCATTTTTCGCACGTTTCACACAATCAAAGGGACGTGCAGCTTCCTCGGGTTCGCACATCTGGAAACCGTAACGCATGCGGCCGAAAGCCTCCTGAGCAAACTGCGCGCCGGCGAACTCGATGCCAATGGCCACATCATCTCGCTCATCCTGGAAGTCATTGACGCCGTACGGGCCATCCTGACGGCCATCGAGGTCACCGGCGAAGAAAACGACTGTCTCTATTCCGACCTGACTGAAAGACTCAAGAAGGTCTACCAGCAGCAGGAGCCGTCCCAGAACGGAGCGAAAGCACCGGTTGCCGTGGCAGCACCGCCGCCGCCCCTTCCTCAGCAGAAAGCACCCGAGGCAGCTCCGGCCAGCGCCGAGGCCATGCCGGCAGCACCCCCGTCCTACGCGGACAGTGCGCCGGAGCAGATGGAGCCTGCCGCCACCACCGATCAGCAGGAGCACTCCTCGTCCGTGGCCGACTCCGCCATCCGCGTCGATGTCGTCCTGCTCGACAAGCTCATGAATCTCGTGGGCGAACTGGTGCTCGCCCGGAACCAGGTTCTGCAATACAACACGCAGAACGACGACGCGTCCCTGAATTCGACCTCCCAGCGGCTGAACCTGATCACGACCGAGTTGCAGGAAGGCGTCATGAAGACCCGCATGCAACCCATCGGCGTGGTCTGGAACAAACTCCCGCGTGTCGTCCGCGACATCGCCTATTCCCTCGGCAAGCAGATCCGGCTGGAGATGGACGGAACCTCCACTGAGCTGGACAAGACCATCATCGAGGCGATCAAGGATCCTCTCACCCATCTGGTGCGGAACTGCTGCGACCACGGAGTGGAGTCACCCGCCGTACGCGTGGCCGCCGGCAAGAAACCGGCCGGAGTCGTCTTCCTGCGCGCCTATCACGAAGGCGGGCACGTCAATATCGAAATCAGCGACGACGGCGCCGGCATCGACCTGGACCGCCTGAAGCAGAAAGCCGTCGAGCGCGGCATCCTGCGTCTGGAGCAGATGGACAGGATCAGCGATCGCGAAGCGATGAACCTGATCTTCCATCCCGGCTTCTCCACGGCGGAGCAGGTCACCAAGGTCTCCGGCCGCGGCGTCGGCATGGACGTCGTCCGTTCCAATATTGAGAAGATCGGCGGCCTGGTCGATGTCACCAGCCGCGTGGGCTTCGGCACCACCGTCCGCCTGAAGATCCCGCTCACCCTGGCCATCATCCCGGGGCTTGTCATCACCAGCGGCGGCGAACGCTTTGTGATTCCGCAGGTCAACCTGCTCGAACTGATCCGGCTGGAGGGCGATGCCGGCGGCAAGCAGATCGAAAGAATCCACGGAACGATGGTGTACCGGCGGCGCGAGCAACTGCTGCCCATCGCCTATCTCAACGAGGTGCTCCAACTGCGTGCTCCGGAGAACCCCGAGGCGGTCAACATCGTCGTGCTCCAGGCGGAAGACCGTCAGTTCGGCCTGGTGGTGGACGGCATCAGCGACACGCAGGAAATCGTAGTGAAGCCGCTGAGCAAACAGCTCAAGGGGCTCACCGCCTACGCCGGAGCCACCATCATGGGCGACGGCAAAGTCGTCCTCATCCTGGATGTCGTCGGCATCGGCCAGCGGTCCGGCGTGCTCACCGGTTCCGCCGAACAGAATCACGGCGAATCCCAGAAGAGCCAGGCGGCCGCCGATTCCCAGTTGAAGCGGCTCGTCCTGTTCAAAGCCGGCTCGCTGGAGCGCATCGCCGTACCCCTTACTCTCGTCGCCAGGCTGGAAGAGTTCCGCGCCTCGGCCCTCGAGAATACGGGCGGCCACAAGGTCATCCAATATCGCGACTCCATTCTGCCGCTGGTCTCGCTGGCCTCCATCCTGGAGCCCGGCATGCCCGACGACTCGCTTTCCCGCGATCCCGTGCAAGCCATCGTCTTCACCGATAGGGACCGCAGTGTCGGCGTCGTCGTCGACCAGATCATCGACATCGTCGAGGACTCGGCCGTGATTCAGCATCGCGCCGGCCGCATGGGCCTGTTGGGCTCGGCCGTCGTCGGCAACAACGTCACCGACTTCCTGGACCTGCACGCGATTCTGGAGTTGACCTGCTCCGACTGGTTCGAGGAGAGCAAGCCCTCCGCCAGCATGCCGATCGTCCTGCTCGCCGACGGTTCAGCCTTCTCCCGCACGCTGTTGCGGTCCGACCTCGAGTCGGCCGGCTATCGCGTGGTCGAGGCCGAAAACGAGCACGACGTGCTGCGCACCCTGGATCAACGCCGCATCGACGTGATTGTGGCCTCCATGGACCTGCCTCCCTCCGGCGGACGCTCGCTCCTGCAGGCCGTACGCGAGAAGCCCGGGCTGGAAACACTGCCCTTCCTTTCCCTCACCCCGGGCGAACCGCCCGCCGGCGGCAATGGAAACTGCGGCTTCGAGGAGTGCCTGAAGAAGTTCGACAGCCCCTCGATGGTGCGGTCCGTGGCCCGGCTCGCGGCGGCACTGAATGAACTGGAAGAGGTTGGGCCCGGAGTGAGGAGGTAGATCCATGCACGAAACAGCATCGAATTCATCCGCGGGCACGCTCACCCGAACACAGTTCGCAACCTTCTTTGTCGACAGCCTGTTCTTCGGCATTGACGTGCTGAATGTGCAGGAGGTGCTGCGCCACCAGGAATTGACCTGCGTGCCGCTGGCCCCCGGAGTCGTCAAGGGGTTGATCAACCTGCGCGGCCAGATCGTGACGGCGGTGGACATGCGCGGGCGCCTGGGACTGCCCTCGCGGGCCGATGAACAGACAGCCATGAACATGGTGGTGCGCGTCCAGGAAGGCGCGGTCAGCCTGCTGGTCGACGAGATCGGCGACGTCCTGGAAGTGGAAGAGTCCGCCTATGAGAAACCGCCTGACAACCTGGCCCCCGAGGCCCGGGAGTTGATCCAGGGTGTGTTCAAACTCAAGGGCCGGCTTCTGCTGATCCTTGACACCGAGAAGACGGTGGAAATTGCATCCGGCCCCGTGGCCGTGATGGGTCCGCACAAACGGAGTTCTGAGGCGCTGACATAGCCGGTGCCCCTGATTTGGAGAATCAGTTCGAGGTCGCAAGCCACGAAGTAGGAGTGGAGGAGAGCGGTAATGGAACGAGCATTTGACGATAGTAGAAGTCTCGGCAACCAGTTTGGAGGCCAAACGGGTTCCGCGGTACTAACCAGGCCGGAAGCGGCGGCCACCGACGCAGCGAAGCGAGTGTTCTTTGATAACTTTCCGCTTCCGCTGGTCATGGCGGACAAATACCACACGATCCAGATCATCAATCAGGAAGCGGCCCGGCTGGGCGGACGGAGAGTGGATGAGTGCGCTGGCCTAAAGGTCTGGGATCTATTCGATATTCCCGCCTGCCGCCAGGGCACCTGCTCCGCTTCAAACGCGATGAGAACCCGCCAGCCGGCGACCACCATCGCCTGCGCCCAGGTGAGAGGCAGGGCCCTCCATCTGAAGGTGCATTCAGTCCCGTGGTTCGACGAGTCGGGTGAAGTCGTCGGCGTTTGCCAGATCTTCGACCCGTCGGCCGAGGAAGATTTCGTGGTGCACGAGGAGGTAGCCCGGGTGGCCGCTGCCCAGCAGCGCTCGGAGCTCTCCACCCGCCTGGACACGAACCTGGCTGGAGCGACCGAAGTCGCCCGCCTTCGCATCGAAGGCGTCAATGCCATTCTCGACGCCATTGCCCAGCCGCTCTTCCGCTTCATCAAGGAGATGAAGCACATGTCGGAAGAGCACATTAAGGGCGACATCGACGTGGCGATCCCGGAAGATCAGTTCGCGGGTGCCTACCTGGAAATGGCCCGCGGCGTCAACGAAATGGTCGGCGGCCACATCGCCGTCAAGAAGAAGGCCATGGCGTGTATCGCCGAATTCGGCAAGGGCAACTTTGAGGCGTCCCTGGAGCGCTTCCCCGGCAAAAAGGCGTTCATCAACGAGACCATTGAGGAAGTTCGCCGCAACCTCCAACGGCTGATGGTGGATGTCGACAAGCTCGCCGACGCCGGCGCCAACCTGCGGCTGGATGTCCGCGCCGATGCCAGCGTGCATCGCGGCGACTTCCGCAAAATTGTCACCGGGTTCAACTCGACGCTCGACGCCATCGTCACTCCGCTGAACCTCCTCATCGCGGATTCGCTCGCACTGGCCGAAGCCGCGGTTCAGGGACATCTGAGCAAACGCGCCGACGTGGACAAGCACAAAGGCGATTTCCGGAAAGTAGCGCAGGGCTTCAACCAGACGCTCGACGCGGTGATCGAACCGCTCAACGAAGCTTCGGCCGTGCTGGCCCGCATCGCCCAGAACGACCTCACCGCCCGTGTCGAAGGCGCCTATCGCGGCGACTACGCCCGCCTGAAGGACGACATCAACCGCATGGCGCAGGACCTGCACCAGAACATGCGCAGCTTCTCGCAGAGCACGCAGACCGTGGCGTCCTCGTCGGAAGAACTCACCGCCGTCAGCCACCAGATGGCCGGCAACGCCGAGGAGACCGCAACCCAGGCCGAGATCGTCGCCGGAGCCAGCGGCGAAGTGTCGCGCAGCGTCAGCGCCGTGGCCGCCGGAGCCGAGCAGATGCAGGCTTCCATCCGCGAGATCGCCAAGAACGCCAACGAGGCCGCGCGCGTCGCCAAAAACGCCGTGAACGTGGCACAGTCGACAAACGACACCGTCAACCGCCTGGGCGGCTCCAGCCAGGAGATCGGCAAGGTAATTAAGGTAATCACCTCCATAGCTCAGCAAACCAACCTGCTGGCTTTGAACGCGACCATCGAGGCGGCCCGCGCCGGAGAAGCCGGCAAGGGTTTCGCGGTTGTCGCCAACGAGGTGAAGGAACTGGCCAAGCAGACCGCCAAGGCCACGGAAGAAATCGGCGGCAAGATCGATGCCATCCAGACCAGCACCAGGGATGCCGTCAAGGCCATCGGCGTGATCAGCGAGATCATCAACCAGGTCAACGACATCTCCAACAGCATCGCCTCCGCCGTGGAAGAGCAGACCGTCACGACCAATGAGATCGGCCGCAGCGTCGGAGTCGCCGCCAGCGGAACCGAATCCATCGCCAGCAACATCTCCGGGGTCGCCAATGCGGCCAAGAGCACCACGAAGGGCGCCACGGAGACCCAGCGCGCGGCGGCGGAACTCAGCCGCATGGCGGCGCAGTTGCAGTCCATCGTCGGTAAGTACCGGCTGTAATCCGGCCGGCGCCAACCCAAATCCCGGGTGTACGCCCGGTGTTCCGAACAGAGAAGTGAAGACAGTGAACGTCGAAGCAGTAACAGCAGTACGGCACGATCGCTGGCGGGGGCTGAAGGGCGCCTGGTTCCCCTTTCGGGGCGCCCTCGCCGCCGGCAGCGAGTCACGGCGGGTCAACCGCCTGTTCCTGGCGCTTCGGCAGGGAGCGGGGTACTGACCATGGCGTTCACTTTCTTCTTTCGCGATCTGCACGTGCTGAACCAGTTGGTCGAGCACAGCCTGCCCCGGATTGCCGGCCGCAGCCATCCCCGCATCTGGGATGCCGGCGCCGCGACCGGACAGGAGCCCTACACCCTCTCCATCCTGTTCGCTGAGAAGATGGGGCACTTCGCTTTCGGCAACCTGCGCATCGACGCCACCGACAGCGAGGCCACCGGCCAGTTTGCGCAGACGGTTCAGGCCGGGCTTTATCCCGAAGCCGAACTCGCCCGCCTGCCGGCAGGGATCCTTGAGAAATACTTTGAACCGGGCGGGGAACCCGGGCAGCTGCGTGCCGCGGAGAAGCTGCGCCGCCGCATCACCTTCCAGCACCACGACCTTCTGTCTTACCAGGAGATCGGCCAGGGCTACTCGGTGGTGCTCTGCAAAAACGTGCTGCTGCACTTCCAGCTCGCTGAGCGGATCGAAGTGCTGAAGATGTTTCACCGCGCGCTGGCGCCGGGTGGTCTCCTCGCCACTGAGCAGACCCAGGAGATGCCCGCCGAACTGGCGCCTCTCTTTGAGCGCGTGTCGCCGGATGGGCCCGTGTTCCAGAAGCGGGGAGGCTGCGCATGATCCGCCGGTCTGCCTCATGCCGCGCAGCACGGAAACGTGATTCGAGTTTTGTGTGCAAAGGGCCCCGCGGAGGGCCCGGGCAATATGTTCAGCTCCAGGCGCTGCAGTACACCGCCACCGGAACCCCGGTGCGGCCCGGTGTCCCGGGGGCATTGCCGGCAACGGTGCCATGGTCCGATCGGATTTGGAGAGCTGGGCCTGCGTCATCGCCCCCAGATGGCGGAAGTAGCTGAGCGCGAGGTTCAGCGACGGCTGGCGCGGCCGGTGGGCGGCTGCGCGATTTGACAAGGACGGACGCGGGTGCGTCCGTGGAGAAAGTTTCGGTGGGTTAGGGAAGGTGTTCTATGAAATGGCTCAATGATAAACACGTTCGCACGAAGCTCATGATCAGCTTCGTGATCGTCGCGGCCATCGCAGGTCTTATCGGCTGGGTCGGTTACTCAGGCCTGAAAGAGATTGAAGCCCGCAGCGAAACAATTTACGCGGACCGGCTGG
The DNA here is from genome assembly GCF_015277775.1 of Paludibaculum fermentans. Taxonomy (NCBI): domain Bacteria; kingdom Pseudomonadati; phylum Acidobacteriota; class Terriglobia; order Bryobacterales; family Bryobacteraceae; genus Paludibaculum; species Paludibaculum fermentans. Next base: position 5,043,007 of record NZ_CP063849.1, on the reverse strand, counting down.
TCCCCATCCGCGACCTCGGGTACGCGAACGCGTCGTTCCTGCTGACCCGCACGGAACTCTGGCAGATGTTGGGGACAACCGACAAGGCCCAACGCCGTGAGCATGCCGCGGTCATCGAGACGGAAACTAAGAAAATCGAATCCTACCTGGAAGGCTATGCCAAGACGGTCCTGGTGCAGGAAGAGCAGGAAACGCTGCCCCTGATGCTGTCCAGCTACGCGACGTATGTCAAGTTGCGATCCCGGGTCATCGAGCACGCTCTCGCCGGTCAGGACGCCCAGGCCTGGGAGGTCCTCAAGGGACCGGTGCAGCCCGCGCAGATTGAGACCCGCAAGTTGCTGCGGAAGCTCATCGATATCAACGCCCAGATTGGAGAGAAAGAGCAGAAGGCGGCCACGGCCGCCGCATCCGCCGCCACGAAAAAGATGTTGGGGATCGTGATCCTAGGCATCGCGATTGCTCTCTTCCTGGGCTGGATCCTCTCTCGTGTCATCGGCACGCCCCTGATGGCCATGCAGCATGCAGCCGAGCAGCTCGCCGCGGGTGATGTCGATGTCCACATCGACTTGGACACCAATGACGAGATGGGCGCCTTGGCGCGGTCGTTCCGCACCATGGCCGCCGTGACGAAAGAGCGAGCCGAACTGGCTCAACAGATCGCCGCCGGCAACGTGTCGGTCGAGGTGACGGCCCGCTCAGATAAGGACTTGCTCGGCAAGAGCTTCATTCAGGTAGTGGACGCTCTCCGCCGGCTGATCGCCGAGGCCGACTCGCTGGCCAAGGCCGCCATCGCGGGCCAACTGGCCACACGCGGCAACGCGGAACAGTTCCAGGGTGGATACCGGCAAATCGTCGCCGGAGTGAACCAGACTCTTGATGCCGTGATCGGGCCGCTGAATGTCTCGGCCGAGTACATGGATCGCATCTCGAAGGGCGACATCCCGCCCAAGATCACCGACAGCTATAACGGCGACTTCAACGAGATCAAGAACAACCTCAATAACTGCATCGACAACATCAAGGCGTTGGTCAACGACGCCGGCATGTTGGTCGAGGCCGCCATCGACGGCCGTCTCGCCACCCGCGCCGATGCCTCCAGGCACCAGGGCGACTACCGCCGCATCGTCGAAGGTGTCAACCAGACTCTCGATGCCGTCATCGGGCCGCTCAACGTCGCTGCTGAATACGTGGACCGTATCTCGAAGGGCGACATGCCGCCCAAGATCACCGACAGCTATAACGGCGACTTCAACGAGATCAAGCTCAATCTCAACAACTGCATCGACAACATCAAGGCGCTGGTCAACGACGCCGGCATGCTGGTCGAGGCAGCCATCGACGGCCGTCTCGCCACCCGCGCCGATGCCTCCAGGCACCAGGGCGACTACCGCCGCGTGGTGCAGGGCGTCAACAAGACCCTCGATGCCGTCATCGGTCCGCTCAACGTCGCGGCCGAATATGTCGACCGCATCTCGAAGGGCGACATCCCGCCGAAGATTACCGACGACTACCGCGGCGACTTCAACGAGATCAAGCTCAACCTCAACAATTGCATCGACAACATCAAGGCTATGGTCGCCGATGCCGGCATGCTCGTGAAAGCGGCGGAGGATGGCAAGTTTGACACCCGCGCCGACGCAGGCAAACACCGCGGCGACTTCCGGAAGGTGGTCGAAGGTGTCAATGCAACACTCGATGTCGTCGTGGACAAGGTCAACTGGTATCAGGCCATCATCGACGCTGTGCCGTCGCCCATTCACGTCATCGACAAGAACATGAAGTGGGTCTTCCTCAACAAGGCGTTTGAAGTCCTGATGGTGCAGAACAACATCATCCGTAGCAGGGCGGACGCGCCGGGCATGCCTTGTTCCTCGGCCAGGGCCAACATCTGCAACACCGACAACTGCGGCCTCGTTCAGCTCTCCAAGGGTGTCGGCGAGACATACTTTGACTGGAACGGGCAGAAGTGCAAGCAGCAATCGTCCAGGCTGACCAACGGCAAGGGCGAGCATATCGGCTTCGTGGAAGTCGTCCAGGACCTCACCGGCATCGTCAAGGCCAAGGACTACACCAACACCGAAGTAGTTCGCGTGGCTTCCAACCTGGTGCAAATCGCCAAGGGCAACATGGAAGTGAACATGAAGCTGGCGGATGCGGACGAATTCACCGCGGAAGCCAAGGCCCAGTTCGCCAAGATCAACGACAGCCTCACCTTGATGGTCGATGCCATCCGGGCCGTGACGGACGACAGCACCAAACTGGTGACCGCCGCCGTGGCTGGCGAACTCAGCGTCCGCGCCGACGCCACCCGCCATCAGGGTGACTTCCGCAAGATCGTGGAAGGCGTCAACCAGACGCTGGATGCGATCATCGCCCCCATGCAGGAGTCCTCGGCCGTGCTGGCCAAGATCGCCCAAAGCGATCTCACCGCTCGCGTCCAGGGCAACTACCGCGGCGACCATGCGCGTCTCAAGGACGACATCGGCCGAATGGCCCAGGATCTGCACGACAGCATCCGCAGCTTCTCGCAGAATACCCAGAGCATGGCTTCCTCTGCCGAAGAGCTCACGGCGGTCAGCCATCAAATGGCCGGCAATGCCGAAGAGACCGCCACACAGGCCAACGTCGTGGCCAGCGCCAGCGACGAAGTCTCGCGCAACGTCACAGCGGTGGCAGCCGGAGCCGAGCAGATGCAGGCGTCCATCCGGGAAATCGCCAAGAACGCCAACGAAGCCGCCCGCGTGGCCCGCAACGCAGTCAGTGCGGCGCAGACAACCAATGAGACCGTCAACAAGCTGGGCGACTCCAGCCAGGAGATCGGCAAGGTGATCAAGGTCATCACCTCCATCGCTCAGCAGACCAACCTCCTGGCGCTCAACGCCACCATCGAGGCCGCCCGCGCCGGAGAAGCCGGCAAGGGCTTCGCGGTGGTCGCCAACGAGGTGAAGGAACTCGCCAAGCAGACTGCCAAGGCCACCGAGGAGATCGGCGGCAAGATCGAGGCAATCCAGACCGACACCAAGGAAGCCGTCAAGGCCATTGGTGACATCGGCGCCATCATCAACCAGATCAACGACATCTCGAACAGCATCGCCTCCGCCGTCGAGGAGCAGACAGTGACCACGAATGAGATTGGCCGTAGCGTGAACGAAGCCGCCAAGGGCACCAACGCCATCGCCAGCAACATCTCGGGGGTCGCCGAAGCTGCCAAGAGCACGACGAAGGGTGCCACCGAGACTCAGCGCGCCGCGGCGGAACTCAGCCGGATGGCGGCGCAGCTGCAAGGCGTGGTCAGCAAATACCGGTTCTAACACCGGGTGTGGAGGCTCGGCCGGCATCCCCAGCCGGGCCTCCGCCAAAGCACAGGAAGCTTAAGGAGAGGTGGCAACGTGAGCAAGGCCTTAATCGTGGATGATTCCCGGGCGATCCGAATGATCCTCGGACGTACTTTGGGACAGTTGGGCTACGACGTACAGGAAGCCGGCGACGGCAACCAGGCGTTGGCGATCCTGGATAGCCAGCCCAGCGACTTCAATTTGGCCCTGGTGGATTGGAACATGCCAGGCATGAACGGTATGGACCTTCTGCTGCGGCTCCGCGCGGACCGCCGCTACGACTCGCTGCCCATCGTCATGGTCACCACGGAAACCGAGATGGAGCACGTCGCCGCCGCCGTACAGGCCGGCGCGAACGAGTACGTGATGAAGCCCTTCACCACCGACGTGCTGCGCGACAAACTACGCCTGGCCGGAATACAGATGTAGGGGCATGATGTCGACGCTTTTACGCAAGACGCTACGTCCGGGACAGCAGATCCGGGTCCTGATCGTCGATGACTCCGTAGTCATCCGGCGGCTGGTCTCGCATGTGCTGGAAGAGGCGGCGGATATGGTGATCGTCGGCGTGGCCGCCAACGGCCGTGCCGCCATTGAGAAGGTGCAGGAAACCCAACCCGACGTCGTCACGCTCGATATCGAAATGCCGGAAATGAACGGCCTGGATGCGTTGCGTGTCATCCGCCGCCAGTATCCGCAGGTGCGCGTCGTGATGTTCAGCACCCTCACGGAGCGCGGCGGCGCCACCACTCTGGAGGCTCTCTCCCTGGGCGCCGACGACTATGTGGCGAAGGCCTCCAATGCCGGCGGTCTCGACCGCTCGCTGGCCAGCCTGCGCGATGAACTCATCCCCAAGATCCGGCAGTTTTTCGCCCCGGTGCCGCAGCCGGCCAGGCTGTTGCCTCCTCCTGTGGTAGCCCGGTCCTCTATCTCCGGCAGGCCGGACTCACCTGTCCGGCTCTCTTCGTCCACATCCAGCATCGTCGGCATCGGCGTCTCCACCGGCGGGCCTTCCGCCCTGGCTCAGGTTTTGGCAGCCATTCCCGCCGGATTCGGCGTCCCGATTCTCATCGTGCAGCACATGCCGCCGCTGTTTACACATCTGCTTTCCGAACGTCTCAACACGCTGTGTCCGCTCGAGGTTCGTGAGGCGTCCGACGGAGAGCCGCTCGACCAGCCCAAGGTTCTGATCGCACCCGGCAACTACCACATGCGCGTGGAAGCGCACCGCCAGGGAGCCATGATCCGGCTGGATCAGGAACCGCCTCTCAACTCCTGCCGCCCGTCCGTCGACGCGCTCTTTGAATCCATGGCCACGGTCTTCGGCGCCGGCGTGCTGGCTGTGATGCTCACCGGCATGGGCCAGGACGGCTTGAACGGATCTCGCGCGCTACGGTCCAAGGGGGCGTGTATCCTCGCTCAGGACGAGGCCACCAGCGTGGTCTGGGGCATGGCCGGGGCAGTGGTCAACGCCGGTCTCGCCAATGAGACTCTGCCGCTCGACTTCATCCCCAAGGCAATGGTTACCCATACCGCCCGTACCGGCCGCCCTTTGGCGGCCCAGAATCAGATTTCTCCATCGGAGGCCCCATGGCCACATTAACGTCCGCCCTGGGCAGCATAGATCCGGGCAACTACAACTTCCTCCAGGACGTCGTGTATCGCGGGTCCGGCATTGTCCTGGATCACGAGAAGCACTACCTGTTCGAGTCGCGCCTGTCTCCTGTCGCCCGCGCCCGCGGCTTGCAGTCGATCAATGACCTCTGTTCGCTCATCAGGGCAACCGGAGGAGACGAGGTCCGCAAACAGGTCATCGAGGCGATGACCACCAATGAGACCTACTTCTTCCGGGAACCCGGCCAGTACGACGCCATTACCCGCGTCCTGCTGCCGGAAGTGAAGGAGCTGCGCCACGCCACGCGCAAGTTGAACTGCTGGTCCGCGGCTTCATCCACCGGCCAGGAGGCCTACAGCCTCGCGCTACTCCTGATGGAGGAGGGCTTCGGCGGGTGGAATGTTCAGATTCTTGGCACCGACCTCACCTCCCACGTCGTCGAAAAAGCGCGTCAGGGCAAATACCTCCAGATTGAGGTCAACCGCGGTCTGCCCGTGTCCCTGCTGCTGAAATACTTCCGCCGTGTCGCACTGGACTGGCAACTCAACGACCAGATC